>OZ241909.1:0-3673455 GCA_965203735.1 Candidatus Azotimanducaceae bacterium | reverse complement strand
GACCGAATGGCTCGGAGTTCATCCAGTTCAGCATCAAATCCGCTGGCAATCATCCCGCCATCCCGGACAAATGCTGGAGGTTCCTCAACAATGGCGCGTTCAATCAGATTGCATACGTCGCTCAGATCTGGAAGATGCTCGAATTTGACGATTTCAGTTTGAATTCCTAGATCCGTAATCAACTCCCTTACTTCGACATGGCACTGTGCTGCCACTTTGATCCGTTGCAAGTCTCGAGGAGATGCCGATTTCAATGCGACTCGCGTTACTGTGCGATGCATGTCCCCAATGGGTCGTAGTTCTCTTGTAAAACTGTCCGATGACTTAGTTGAAAGAATTGCTTCGACTAGGTCATGTCGATCCTGCACTTCCTCAACGATCGCACTAGGTTCATTGAGCCATTGTCGAAGTAGCCGTGATCCCATGGGTGTTGCTGTAAAGTCCAGCACGTCGAACAGAGTACCTTTGGATTCAGAGCTGCTTATTCTTCGATTGATTTCAAGATTGCGTCGAGTTTGCGCATCCATGCGCACCGTGCACTGATTGGCGTGAAGTTGAATGCCATCAATGAAGTCCAATGATTGGCGGCAAGCATCTTGTGCGTACGATAGAGCGGCTGCCGCAGCCCCGATGGCGTGAGGCTTGTCTGACAAACCAAATCCATTGAGATCCTGCGTTCCAAAGTGCTTGGTAAGTGCAGTTTTTCCTAGTGCGTGATCAAATCTCAAAGGGTCTAGCTCACGTTGAGGTGGATCACTCCACACTTCTGTGCAGCCCTCAGGCGTCAAGACTTCTGATGGGTTGACTGACTCCAATAAAGCGACAAGCTCAGCGTTAGATGTGATTTCAGTGCATACAAAAGAACCTGTGGACAGATTTATCCACGCAATCCCTGCGGTTCGAAAACGAGCCCCTGTCGCAGAAATGGCTGCGAGAACACTCTCTCGGTCTGAATCAAGAAGAGCATCTTCTGTGAGGGTGCCGGGCGTAACAATGCGCTGAACTTTACGTTCAACAGGTCCCCTCGTTGCGTTTGGGTCACCAACCTGCTCGCATATCACAACTGATCTCCCCATCGAAACCAATCGGTTCAGGTAGTTGTCTACCGCATGAAAGGGAACACCGCACATCGGGATGGGATTGCCTGACTTGCGTCCTCGGGAAGTCAAAGTGATTTCTAGAAGCTCGGCTGCGACTACGGCATCGTCGAAGAAAAGCTCGTAGAAATCGCCCATTCGATAGAAAAGAAGATCGTCAGGGTGTTGCGCCTTGATCGCCAGATACTGCTGGATCATGGGCGGGTAGTTGGAAGCGCTCATTTGTAATTACGAGTCGTGATTGAGAACAGTTGCATGTGTTTGAAACAAGTGCATTGGTAATTACAAGGACAGCTCTTGGCGTTCAAACTAGTGTGACGGAATAGCTAGATCTTTGTGCATTCTAATTGCACACCTTTTAATTCGATTTTGCGTTCGCGGCGACGTGTTTCCACCGCGTTGAAACGCCGAAGTTTGTTGTAACGAGTAAAGAATCTGCTCCGAATTACGATTATTTTGAGAGTTAGTATTGCAATTTATACTGATTTTATATACAGTACACCAATTAAAGAGATCGGAGTAGTTAGTATGTCGAAAGACAATAGAGATCGAGCTCTCAAGGTCGCGCTTTCCCAGATCGAGAAGCAATTCGGCAAGGGGTCGATGATGCGTCTTGGCGACCATGAGCAGCAAGCTGTTCCTGCTATATCGACAGGTTCGCTGACGCTCGACATAGCGTTGGGTGTGGGCGGATTGCCGCGAGGTCGAGTCGTTGAAATTTATGGTCCCGAATCTTCGGGCAAGACATCGCTCACATTACATGTGATCGCTCAGGCACAGCGGCACGGCGGGACATGTGCGTTTGTGGATGCAGAGCATGCGATGGATCCCATCTATGCGAAAACGCTTGGAGTGAACACTGACGACTTGCTGGTGTCGCAGCCGGATACCGGCGAACAAGCACTGGAAATTTGCGACATGATCGTGAGGTCGGGCGCAGTGGATGTCGTAGTAATTGATTCCGTCGCAGCGTTAACGCCAAAGGCGGAAATCGAAGGCGAGATGGGTGACTCGCACGTTGGTTTGCAAGCTAGGCTCATGAGTCAAGCTCTGAGAAAGATGACTTCAAGTATCAAGAATTCGAACACGCTTGTCATATTTATCAACCAGATTCGATCGAAGATAGGAGTCATGTTTGGATCTCCAGAAACAACCACTGGGGGGAATGCATTGAAGTTCTATGCAACGGTCAGGCTTGATATTCGCCGCATTGGTGCGATTAAGGATGGTGACGAAGTCGTGGGCAATCAAACACGGGTTCGGGTTCAGAAAAACAAGGTTGCGCCTCCCTTTAAGCAAGCTGAGTTTCAGATTCTCTACGCCACTGGAATCAACCGTATGGGAGAGATTTTGGACTTGGGCGTTGATCAAGGCTTTATTGACAAGTCCGGCTCTTGGTACTCACTCGAGAGTGAGCGTATTGGACAAGGACGTAGACAAGCTGAGATTTGGTTGGCTGAGAATCCGGAATCTGCACGGAAGATCGAATCAGCGATCCGCGGTGCTTTGCTTCCAGATACCGTGCCGGTTGACGAGGAAGAAATGGCGGACGGAACTGCAATTGTCGACGGTTAGCTCTTTTCCTTGACGTTAAATTCCGGTGCCGTTAGATTCGAGTGTAAACGAGGCGTACGAAATTGCCGTGCGCCTTTTGGCTCGACGAGAACACTCTCGCCACGAGCTTCGTGGGAAACTTCGTCAACGCGGAGTGTCAGGCCGTGAGGTCGAATCCGTTCTCGAAACGCTAGCGACCAATGGACTTCAATCTGACGATCGATATACCGAGATTTGTGTCCGGTCACGTCTGAGAAAAGGACACGGACCACTTAAGATTCGGGCGTACTTGCAAAGTCACGGAGTTCAGAACTCGAAGATTTCGGAGCACCTGTCGAGCAATGACGACTATTGGTTCAAGAGAGCTTTGGAGGCCGACACCAAGTGTCGCACACGAAATCAAATTGAAGAAGAAAGTGCTGGCGATCAGGAAGTGCTACAAGTACGTGCGAGATATCTCAGCAACAGGGGATATCCAGCCAATGTGATTTCTCGTGTGTTGAACTCACCGCTTTAACGAACAACACACCAATTTCCTTGTCAAACGCCATTCCTACGATTTCTATAATTCGGAGCGATTTTGCCCACCCCACCGACGAAAGTCATGCGCACCGAGGAATTGCGGCGCACCTATCTCGAGTTTTTTGAAGAACTTGATCACAAGGTTTATGCTTCCGCACCTTTAGTTCCTGCCAATGATCCAAGCCTGTTGTTTACAGTTGCAGGCATGGTCCAATTCAAGGATGCATTGCTGGGTGTAACAACTCCAGAAGTTCCTCGTGCGGCTTCGTGTCAGGTGTGCATGAGGGCTGGGGGCAAGCACAACGATCTAGACAACGTTGGCTATACAGCCCGCCACAACACGTTGTTCGAAATGTTGGGAAATTTCAGCTTTGGAGACTACTTCAAGGAAGACGCCATCGAATGGGCTTGGAATTTTGTCATCGAAATCCTCAGGTTCGATAGAGAGCTGATTTGGATCACAACTCACCCATCGGATGAGGAAGCTCGCAAGATTTGGGTGGAGAAAATTGGAATACGACCTGAGCGTGTAGTAACCCATGAAGACAATTTTTGGGAGATGGGGAACACAGGTCCTTGTGGTCCGAACACAGAAATTTTCTACGACCAGGGCTCTGCTTTCCAGGGTGGTCCACCAGGGTCGGACGACGAAGACGGAGACCGGTTTCTTGAGTTTTGGAACCTAGTTTTCCCACAGTTCGATCGTCAACCTGACGGAGAGCTAGTTCCGCTTAGCGCTCCAGGTGTTGATACGGGATTAGGCCTGGAACGTACCGCAGCGTTAGTGCAAGGCGTAGCAAGCAACTACGAAATCGACCTGTTTCAAGATTTGATAGAAGCCATATGTCGTTTCGTTCAAGTCGGAAGCAAATCGGAGGCTATCAGTTCACCATCGGTTCGCGTGATTGCTGATCACATTCGGTCTTGCGCGTTTCTTGTTGGAGATGGAGTCCTACCTTCAAATGAAGGTCGTGGATACGTTTTGCGACGAGTCATACGTCGTGCCCTGAGGCATGGACACAAACTCGGTTTCAGCGAGGTGTTTTTTCATCGTTTGGTAGGCCCGCTGGTTGATTCGATGGGTGACGCCTATCCAAGCTTCGCAAGAGCCCAGTCTCGCATCGAGGAAGTGCTGCTCATCGAGGAAGAGAAATTCGCAAGCACTTTGCGTTTTGGCATGTCCGTGCTGGAACGCGAAATCGAGGATCTATCAAAACCTGTACTTCAAGGTGACCTTGTTTTCAAACTCTACGACACCTACGGTTTTCCCGTAGACCTCACGACAGACATCGCGAAAGAACGTGGTCTTGAGGTGGATTCAAAGGGTTTTGAAACCCTGATGAACGAACAAAAAGAAAGAGCTCGTAGCTCTGGCCAGTTCGAAAGCAACCAAGGCCAGTCTCTTCGATTTGACACGGAGGTTGAATTCGAAGGCTACCGAAGTCTTGACGGCACCGCGGTTGTGATTGAACTCTTTAAGAGCGAGTCCGATCAAGATCAAAGTGAATCTGTTGATAGTCTTGAGATGGGTGAGAAAGGTCTGTTGGTGCTGGATCGGACAGGATTCTACGGTGAGGCGGGTGGACAAGTTGGCGACACGGGATTTATTAAGTCGGACTCTGCGTTTTTTGCGGTCAGCGATACACAAAGAACGGACAGACAGTTCGTGCACTTCGGTGAGATTGAGAAGGGCCGACTATGCAAAGGCGACCAAGTATCCACAAAGGTTGATTCTGTTCGACGTCAGGACATTGCACGCAACCACACTGCCACTCATCTACTTCATGCGGCTTTGAGAAACGTGCTTGGGTCTCATGTGAGCCAACGAGGATCTCTTGTTGCTCCGGATAGATTGCGTTTCGATTTCTCTCACGACGTTCCGTTGGCACAGGAAGAGATTGAAAGAATCGAAGATTCGGTAAACGAGCAAATCGCGCTAAACACCCAGGTGGAGACACAAGTCGTTCCATACGATGAAGCGCTAAAAATGGGCGCTGTAGCCTTGTTTGGCGAAAAGTACGGAGAAATCGTTCGCGTTCTCAATGTGGGAAATGGTTTTTCTGTTGAGTTCTGTGGAGGGACCCATGTTGCTTTCACAGGCGAGATCGGTTCGCTGCGAATTATTTCCCAATCGGGGATAGCGTCAGGGGTGCGTAGGATTGAAGCTTTGACAGGTCGGGCAGCACAATTGCAGTCGCGCCGCGATGATCGAGTCTTAAGGAATCTCGAAGACCGCCTGCGAACGGGTCGATCAACTCTTGAGGACCGACTTGAAGCATTGCTGAACGAGAACTTCACACTTGCTCAAAGTTTGGAGGAATCCAAGAAACAGAAAGCACTGAGTATCGGAGAGTCAGTCGCCAAGGAATCGACCACAGTAGCCGGAATTCAAGTGGTCGCGACACGCGTCGACGGCGATGTTAAGTCTTTGATGTCTGTATATGACGACATTAGATCTCGACTGAAGAGCTACGTGATTGTGCTAGCTGTAGTAGTCGATGAACGAATTCATCTCGTGAGCGGAATTTCAAAGGATCTTGTCCAAGAGATGAAGGCTGGTGAACTCATTGAGCATGTTGGATCGCAAGTCGGTGCACGTGGAGGTGGGAAGCCAGAAATGGCCCGAGCTGGCGGCGGAACGAATATTGCGAACTTGCCCAAAGCCTTGGAGTCCGTTGAGGACTGGGTTCGAAAGCGGCAATTAGTCGAAGGGCCATGAGTCTTGTTGTAGCAAAGTTTGGTGGCACTTCTGTCGCCGATCTGGAGCGAATCCGAGTTGTTGCCGGACACGTTGAATCCTGTAAAGAAGAGGGGCACGATGTGGTCGTAGTCGTTTCTGCAATGGCTGGCGATACGGATCGGCTGGTCGAGATGGGATCCACCGTCGTCCAGCAACCTGATCCTCGTGAAATGGACGTCTTGTTGGCATCGGGCGAACAAGTATCGGTTGCGCTGCTTGCCATGGCGATTCAAGAGAGAGGGCTCAAAGCCCGATCACTTCTGGCAAACCAAATTCGAATGCGAACGGAGGGGAGTCACATGAAGGCCAAGATCCAGTCCGTTGAGGTTAAGAGACTTCAAGAAAATGTGGCAGCCGGTGTGATTCCGGTTATTGCGGGTTTTCAAGGAATTGGCGTAGATGGGGACATTACTACTATTGGTCGCGGAGGTTCGGACACAACTGCTGTTGCTGTGGCGGCCGCGTTGGATGCAGACGAGTGCCGAATCTACACTGATGTCGAAGGGGTATATACAGCAGATCCTCGAATTGTGGAGCATGCACAGAAGTTGGATCGAGTGGTGTGCGAGGAAATGCTGGAGATGGCGGCTTTGGGAGCCAAGGTATTACACACGCGCTGCGTGGAGTATGCCCACAGATACTCGGTATCACTTCGTGTGCTGTCGAGTTTTGTGCCAGGTACTGGAACTCTGATTTGTGAGGAGGGGGAAAAAGACGAAATGGAACGACCTGATGTCTCGGCTGTCACACATGACAGAAATGAAGCCAAATTGACAGTCACAAGGGTTCCTGACAAACCGGGTCTGGCCTACAAGCTCCTGGGACCGATTGGCGAGGCAGGAATTTCTGTGGACATGATTGTCCAAAACGTGGGGGAAGAATCTCTCACAGACATGACATTCACAGTCAAACGCGAGGACTATCAACAGAGTCAGGAAATCCTTCGCGAAAGTATTGCTGAGTTATCCAATGAACTCTCTGAGGATCAAGTTCAACTTATGAATGTCGTCGGTGACGACTCAATTGCAAAAGTAACTGTCGTTGGTGTTGGAATGAGATCTCACGCCGGTGTTGCAACAACCATGTTTGAAACCCTAGCCCAGTACGGCATAAACATCCAGATGATTTCTACATCTGAGATCAAAATATCCGTGATAATTCACGAGGATTTCTGCGAACTGGCGGTTCGTGCACTTCACTCGGCGTTCAAGTTGGATGTCGTGAATCCTTTGGCCAACTAGATTTGCTGTGTTATGATTTTTTACGCTTCTTTACAGAATTGGCAAAAACCGTTGCACGAAGCTGGAGACCAATTGCGACAAGGAGGTTATGGTGCTCATTCTCACTCGACGCGTGAACGAGACATTGATTATCGATGACAAAATCGAAATCACAGTTCTTCAGACACGCGGAAATCAAGTTCGCATAGGAATTCAAGCACCGCGCGAAGTCCTCATACATCGCAAGGAAGTCATACAAGACAAGAGACCTCAAGATGGAGAGAGCGGGGCTTCAGAATCCTAGAGGTATCTTGCCGACACACTAATTATCCTAGGCTGAATTCGTACTTGAATTGTTGCGCCTGTGGCCAAACTGGATAAGGCACCAGTCTACGAAACTGGCGATTACAGGTTCGAATCCTGTCAGGCGCGCCAAATAGAAAGAAGCGGTCTATTTGATTTGGAGAGGTGGCCGAGCGGCTGAAGGCGCTCCCCTGCTAAGGGAGTATGGGGTGAAACCCATCGAGGGTTCGAATCCCTCCCTCTCCGCCATACTGCGGAATGGGTTGTTGGGCTTGTTCCCTGTCCGACACCATCATGTATTCACTACAAGTGACTTAGAGGAGAGAGTTCACACCTGAACTGGGCTTCGAACAATTCAATCTCTTGCGTACGATCCTTGTCGCGAAGTGCGTAGCGCTCCAAGACAGAAAAGTAAGGACTTTGTAGATTAGTCGGTGAGACTGTGGGCAAGTTGCGTACGAGAGCTCTTGTGTTCGTCTCCCTTAGCAACTTCAATGAGTGCTTTGGCTACCTGAACGCATGAGCCGCAATACATTCCGACTCCGAGTTTTACAGACACGGAATCCAAGTTGTCGTTGCCTTTCTGAACTGACGAGACAATCTCTGTCTCAGTTACGGCGTTACAAATACATACGTACATAATGCAATTGTAAATGATAATGAGTAGCAATTGCAATAGCATTTGAAAATCTTCAATTAAAGAGATCAACATTGCTGAACTTAGCGGGTCATGGGCGACCTAGGGCCGCTCACTTTTTCGGTTGGGTGTTGTAGATATAACGCCAATCATTCACCGGGTGCTTGTGAGATTGGCGCAGTTGCACCCAGAACTGTCGAAATCCAGAATATAATGTTAGAGAAGTCTAGTTGTAGATTGGTGAGAATACGTGCAAGCCCAAGATATCAAAGTAATTCATGAACTTAACCGGATATTAAAGAACGAACTGACTGCGATTAATCAGTATTTTCTACATTCCAGGATGTTGAAGAATTTCGGGTTGAATCGACTGTCCGAGTCCGAGCATGAGCAATCCATAGACGAGATGAAGCATGCCGACACTCTTATTGAACGAATCATCATGCTGGAGGGGTTGCCAAACCTGCAAGAATTGGGGAAACTTCGGATTGGCGAGGATCCTCTTGAAATGCTGACGTGCGATCTCGCACTGGAAGAGGAGGCTATCCCCGATCTGCGGGAAGCCATTGGGTTTTGCGAGTCGGTCAGCGACTACGTATCGAGAGAGATTCTGGAGCAAATCCTAGAATCCGAGGAAGACCACGTGGACTGGCTGGAAACTCAACTAGATCTAGTGAATCGTATCGGTATTAACAACTATCTCGAACAACAGATGCACGCATAGCGCCTGCCGCTTCATGCTCTTAGGAACCTAACTCAAGCTTAAGTTAGACAGTCGAGTTGTTCCAAACTCAACCGCGATAGATGTAGAGTCCCGAAGCCGGTCGGGATTGCCAAGCAAATGACCGGCTCGAGATCAGCTAGTGGTGTGGATTACGCTTCTGGCTCGTCCGCGTCGGAGGCTTCGGCATCTTCGCCTTCTTCTTCCTCTTCTTCCTCTTTGAGCTTACCAGTGAAGGACATTTCAAATTGATCGCTAGACATCGTACCGCTCAACTCGCCGTCTTCCACTTTTCCGGAGTAAGACAGCGCGAAGTCGCCACGTTGTGTTTCCATTGTGACCGTAAATGAGAACTCGTTGCCATCGACTTTTACATCGGATCCTTCGTTTTCTCCCCAATCTGAAGCCATGGTTGCGGAATAGGTACCTTCGTCGTCAACGGCGAAGGTAAGAGTCGTTTCACCGCCTTGGCCCTGCCTTCCCTCCATTTCTAACACGTAAGTACCTGCAATCTTCGCGAACACTGTTGCAGACGCAAATAGCATGATTAGCGCTGCCACGAACTTTAGCTTTTGCATTTCGACTCTCCTTCAGTCTCCATATATGTTGGTCCAATTGCTCTACCTGCTGTGGTGCACAATGCACCACGTAAATGACCAAATGGACCTACAGCCTCTCACCGATTTTACACCTTAGTGTTTTGGGAGCGAGCAATTTTGTTCGTTAGGCATCGAACTTTCTCGCCGCAAGAGTGGGCTATTCATCAGGTTTCGTCAGTCTAAGTGCAACTCTCGCTCAAATATCGAAGAATGAGCATGAATTTAGATCGAATAGACCCGAGTCGCCGTGTCATGGAATAAGCTCGCTTTCTCTGACGAACTAAAACCTTCAGCTAATCTCTTGAACGAATTCCACAGGACGTTATACGAGCAACTGGCTTTGTCGACGGGAAAATTGCTCTCAAACATGCAGCGTTCCACTCCAAAGAGCTCGATCATATGCATGTAGTACGGTCGCGTGGCTTCGACCAATTCAATCGATGTCGCAGGTGCTTCGCGCTTGTGAAATCCAAATCCGTTGATCGGCATCACTAGCCCGCCCAGTTTTGCCACGACGTTAGCACAAGTAGCCAACTCCACTACTGCCTCTCTCCAGTAATCGAAGATCTCACTCCGCTTGCCAGCATATGCGTGGATCCCTAGTGGACCTCCAAAGTGATCAAAGACTATGACTTGGTCGGGAAACGCTCGTGCCAGCTGAGTCAAGTCTCCGATTTGTGGGTGATACAGCCAAGCATCAAAAGTTAGATTGCGTTTACCCAGCTCTGTGAATCCCTCCTGAAAAGTTTGGTCCAGATAAAGGTGTTGCGTAGGATTCGTGTGCGAATTGCGCACTTCTTCACTTGGGTCCCATCCTGCTGCATGGCGAATGCCTCGAAATCGTTCGCTAACTGACATGTGTCTGTCCAAGACATCACCGACGGCTGCACCGAGTGTCAAATCGGCAAATCCTACAATGCCAGCACAGGCTCTCGACGGTCCGTATTGGCCACTTGCACTCATTGCAGCGATTCCGTTGACGAACTCCGTTTCGCCAATTGGTTGCAGGGACTCCAACCCGCCGGATCGATACATCGAGCCGCATTCCATGAACACGGTTGAGACGACGTTGTGCCCGCTGGTGGTGTCCTCGAGCAATTCTTCGAGCAAGTACCGGTTTTCGGGGTAATCCCAAAGGTGATGGTGAGGATCGCATATTTCAAGATCAGGTTCTAGAGTCTCCTCGGTCACCTGACTCAACCATTCATTGCGGTTCATTTGTAGCCTTGTATATATAGAAAAAAGGGTTGCACGAGTTAGTGTATTCGTGCAACCCTTTACCTCGAGGATTGGTAGTTAGACTGGATTGTCCATCTGGTGAGGATCCGCTATGGTCCTCGTTGTGAAGGCATGGAACGACCTTGCCTTTGACCTTGACGCTCTCCTCCACCTCTTTGCTGTTGAGCACGTTGTTCCATTCTCTCGCGCATTGACTTCTCTTCGGCTTCTAGATATTCCTCTTTAGTGAGCTTTCCATCCTCGTTTTCGTCGAATTTTTCGAACTGCGCTTCAAGTTCCTTTTCTCGTTCGCGTTTGGCTTCTTCGTCCATTGCTGGTGTACGTTGCGTCGAACCTGAAGTTCGTGAAGTGGACGCACGGGTAGAGGTTGTGCTGCTCGTCCCGGTTCTTTGACGTGTAGTGCTTCCAGTGCGTGAGCTGACTCGTTCTTGAGTGTTCATTTTCTTGAACTCTTCTATGGATAACGAGCCATCCTCGTCTTCATCCATCTCGTCGAATCGTTCCTCCATGCCCTGCTTGAGACGTTCCATCATTTGATCGGACGACATGCTCGGTGCTCCTACTCGTTGAGCTTGTTGGGAAACAGCGGGAACAGTCAGTGCAAAAAGGACGATGAACGACAAGACAGCTGTAAGAAATTTCTTCATGTTTTTCCTCCCATCCGTACAGCTTTGCACGGAGTAATACCTACGTCAAGAAGACAATTATCTCCTAACGGTTGAATGTACGAACAGGCTAGTTCTGGCCTACCTGCTTAGGGTTCGACCGTTTGTTCTCCTAAAGTTCCCCGTTTGAGTCAAGACTCACAGAGGTCAAGCACTTCACTAGAACGTAACTACTGAACGGATCGATTCTCCTGAGTGCATGAGATCAAATGCCTCGTTAATCTCTCCTAGAGGCATCGTATGGGTGATCAAGTCGTCAATATTGATCTTCCCATTCATGTACCAATCAACGATCTTTGGGACTTCGGTACGACCCTTCGCCCCGCCGAATGCGGTACCACGCCAGACTCGGCCAGTCACTAGTTGAAATGGTCTGGTACTGATTTCTTGTCCAGCGCCAGCAACGCCAATAATCACGCTCTCTCCCCATCCTTTGTGGCAACACTCCAATGCTTGTCGCATGACTTCGACGTTGCCGATACACTCAAACGAATAGTCGACGCCGCCGTCAGTCATGTCGACGATCTCTGCGACAACATCCGCCGAGCTTTCTGGATTTATGAAGTCGGTCATGCCAAATTTTTCTGCCAACGGTTGTTTTGCCGCGTTGATATCGACGCCTATGATTCGATCGGCTCCGACAATTCTCGCTCCTTGAATCACGTTGAGCCCAATTCCGCCCAGTCCAAACACTGCGACATTGGATCCGGGCTCAACCTTCGCGGTGTTCATGACTGCGCCCAAGCCTGTTGTTACACCGCAACCTATGTAGCAAACCTTGTCGAAGGGTGCGTCTTCGCGAATTTTGGCGACGGCAATCTCCGGCAAAACAGTGAAGTTGGAGAACGTCGAAGTACCCATATAGTGAAAGAGGGTCTCTCCACCGGCCGAGAAACGAGAAGTTCCATCGGGCATGACGCCTTGTCCTTGAGTCTCTCTAATCGCTTGACAGAGATTTGTCTTACCAGACCGACAGAACTTGCACTGTCGGCACTCTGGAGTGTAGAGGGGAATCACGTGGTCGCCGACACTTACGCTTTGAACGCCAGGTCCAACCTCCACAACCACGCCTGCGCCCTCATGACCGAGTATCGATGGAAAGAGGCCCTCAGGGTCACTTCCGGAAAGCGTGTATGCATCGGTATGGCACACACCTGTAGCGTGTATCTCTACAAGAACTTCCCCTTCTTGTGGACCGGCGAGCTCAACACTTGTGATCTCAAGGGGCTCATCGGCGCGGTAAGCGACAGCCGCACGGGTTTCCATGACTTATCTCCGAAACGTAACTTAACAGAGTCTAACTTAAAGTCCGTAAGGAAGGGTTTGAGTTCTACATGGATATTTAGGACAAGGCTGTAGCCCAACCTCGTGTCTTGGCTCACCGAGTTGGTGCGCACTTAGCAACCTAGAAATGGTAGTCCTTAGACTTGAATGGTCCGTCTCTGCTGACTGATATGTAATCCGCTTGTTCGTCGGTGAGACGCGTAACCGTGCCACCGAACCCTTCAACCATGAGTTGGGCTACTTCCTCATCTTGTTTTCGTGGCATCACTTCAATGCTCACAGGTGGTCGCTGATTCTCGGGCTGATCAGCCCATCGTTGCTCATAGAGGTACATCTGAGCTAGTACTTGGTTGGCAAACGATCCGTCCATAACACGAGAAGGATGACCCATCGCATTGCCCAGATTGACAAGCCTTCCTTCGGACAAAAGAATCAAGTAGTCACCAGGTTTCTCACTCCTGTAGACCTGGTGAACTTGCTCTTTCACTTCGTTCCAACGCCAGTGCTTTCGCATGTAGTGCGTGTCGATTTCGTTGTCGAAGTGACCAATATTGCAAACAATGCAGCCGGGCTTCAGACGTTGCAGCATTGCACTATCGCAAACGTTGGTGTTGCCCGTACACGTCACAAGTAAGTCTGTTTCCGCTAACACACGTTCGTTGATATCTTCTACACATCCGGTGTTCTGCCCTCCTTTGTAGGGTGAAACTACCTCGTATCCGTCCATGCATGCCTGCATGGCGCAAATTGGATCGATTTCCACAACACGTACGATCATGGATTCTGCGCGAAGGCTTGCCGTTGAACCTTTGCCAACGTCACCGTATCCGATCACCAGAGCCTTCTTACCAGATAGCAAGACATCCGTTGCGCGCTTGACGGCATCGTTGAGACTGTGTCGACATCCGTAGCGGTTGTCATTTTTGCTCTTTGTGATTGACGCGTTGACATCAATCGCGGGAACTCTTAGTGACCCGTCGTCCAACATTTCTCGTAGTCGATGCACGCCAGTTGTGGTTTCTTCGCTAATACCGTGAATTCGATCCAGCATTCTGGGATATCGCTCGTGAATTAGTTGAGTTAGGTCTCCTCCATCGTCAAGAAGTACATTCGCTTCCCAAGGTTCTCCATTGATCAATACGGTTTGTTCAATGCACCACTCGTATTCTTCTTCTGTCTCTCCCTTCCATGCGAAGACAGGCACACCGTCTGCGGCCATCGCGGCGGCCGCATGATCCTGAGTGGAAAAGATGTTGCATGACGACCAGCGCACATCCGCTCCTAGTGCACGCAAGGTACGAATAAGAACCGCGGTTTGAATCGTCATGTGAATGCAGCCGATAATCTTGGCACCTTTCAACGGCTGCTCTTCGGCATATTTGCTCCTTAAAGCCATGAGAGCGGGCATTTCCGCTTCAGCTAGGTCAATCTCTCGATTACCGAAATCGGCTAACGAAATGTCTGCTACACGATAGTCAGGCATGGGAAGCTTTATGGCATTTGTTGAATTGGTTTGTGAGTGATATGAGACGATTTGAAGCTTGACTCAACCGTGACAATACGATCTCACAGGTGCATATCGTAGCAAGAGGGGAGTGTGAAGGCAGTTCAAGCATTCTGGTTCCTAAAATGCTCAGGTTGTTAACGCCATGCACGAGATTGAAGTAGAGATCTAAGCATATGCACGCCCGAAGCATAAGTCTCTTTTTCTTCCTAGGCTGCTTCCTTGCCGGTTGTGGTGGTGGCGGAGGAACTCCGGCTCAGACTGAGGAACATCCAGGACAGAAAATCTATCGGAAGTATTGTCGCACCTGCCACCAGGGTGGGGTAGCCGGTTCACCCCTCTTCGGAGACAAAGAAGCTTGGGCACCGCGAATCGAGAAAGGTAGGGAAACTCTCTTGACCAACACCATAGAGGGTATCCCACCAGCAATGCCAAAAAAAGGCGCGTGCACAGGTTGTACCGATGAAGAACTGGAAGACGCAATCGACTTTATGCTCAAGGCAGTCGAAGATGATCCCGATGAGAATGAACCTGAATAGTTAAGGTCTGTCCATTTAATTTAGCGATGAGTTGGCACAGTTTGTGCTACATTCATAGGTGACGTTTGGTAAAGAGTTCTTGATCACATCTGAGGTTCGTATGGAATATAGACCCGGCGATGTTGTGTCGCGTCGTAAAGGCCTTGTTATGCATCGCGGAATCGTGCTTGAAGATGGTCAAGTGTTCCACAACACACCGTTCCAGGGCGAGCACGTCTCTTCGATGAACGAATTTCGAAAGAACAAACGCATGTTCGTGCACGAAATGGATTCTTTGGAACACTTGGAGGCTTTGCGTTACAGCCGAGAAGATTCGGATAGAAACTACAACCTGTTCACGAACAACTGCGAACACACGATCTCTCGAGCCACAACTGGAAGAGGTCGAAGTCCTCAGCTAGTATCGTTTCTGATCAGTGGTGGAGTTGCGGCGGCTACACTCGCACTTACGCGGTCTCCTGGTTTGGCCATTGCCGGATTTGCACTCGCTCGAAAATTAACTTCCCGAAGCGATCCAATCTAGCGCGATTCGCTGTCACAGGCTAGTTCTAGAGCCTCAACGCCTCTTGAAATTCCTTGGGTGGTCTGCTGGTAAACGAGTATTTCGAATCTATACACACTCGTGTGCTATGCAACAGCAACCGCTTCCATGATTGTTCCGATGACTTAGGTACACCATAGAGTCCATCTCCGACTATGGAGTGACCGATCCACGCCATATGTACACGAAGCTGATGTGTGCGACCCGACAAAGGTTGAAGCATTACCGAGGTTCGATTTCGACCTAATTCCAGAGCTCGGACCCGTGTAGTGCTTGGATGGCCGTCACTGGAATCTATAGACCATCCTTCGCGTTGAGTGCGAATCTCCTCTCGTAATCCAGCAACACGATATCGGCCCTTGCGACCAGGGTTTAACGGTAAGTCTACGGTCAGAGTTCGACCCTTTGCAACGTGGCCGGAAATCACGGCAATGTAAAACTTTCGAATGTGCCTCTTAGCAAACTGTCGGGATGCGAACGCTTGGAATTGCTTTGTGAGGGCAACTACCATCACGCCACTGGTTCCCTTGTCCAGACGGTGTACGAGCTTTGCTTCGCGGAATTCCTCACGAATTGTGTCGAAGACATTAGGTGACCCATCTCGGTCTCGTAAGACACTAATCCCGCTGGGCTTTTCGATGACCAAACAATTCTCGTCTTGAAAGAGGATTTCAAACACTCGTAGCCCAATGTTGAACACACTCGAGCATGGCTGATCGAATACAGAGTAGTCGTGGCAGATCAACGTTTGTGTTGAATCGATCGTTGGGGTGGTGGAACAGTCTATTGGAACCTAGGATTGAGGCATATTCTCCTCCGCCATCAAAAATGTTTCGCGCTTCTCCGCCCGGTCTAAAGCCCGGATTGGCTTCGCTGCTCACAGATACATTGTGCTTCCGCAATATGGAACGCATTGTGCTCAAGTGGTTCTCCGAAGACGACTGAAGTCGTACGTTGGAATCAGTCGCACCAAAATTGGCTCCAAAGTGAACCCATAGGTGGGCACCCTTAGTTAGTTGAGGACTGGTTTCCAAGAAGCTAGCTAAACCAACGTGACCAAGTTCATGACCAGTGTTGGCTGTGAAAATTACGTCGCGGGTTGGCGGATGCTCGACAAAATGGCGAATGCATTCGAGCCAGCAGACAATCCCGCCAATTCTCTCGGCCGTACTGGTGTACCAAGAGCTCTTGGGCGTCATGATTACTACTGGAGCGAGGTCGGTTCTAGTGCCACGAATTGTTGCTTCGACATTCGATGCATCCGTGCTTTGATCGTCTAGAACAATTGAAAGGGACGCATGTTGGTTTGAATCCGCGGCATCGAGTAGCTCCCGCCTAAACTCCGAAGGTAGTTGCAGGACGGGAGGACCGTATGGTCGCCCGTAACTGTCGGCGTTGAGTAGAGCGAGTCCAGGTATGCGCAAATTCGAGACAACTACAACGCCTTTCAACTCTTGACTTCGTCGTGCACTCTCGAGCGAAGTGTCCGAATTGAACTCGTCCAACACAAGAATGGAATCCTTGTCGGAAGTGGTGCTCATTACTCCAGAGCTGTCTCGATCCAACGTGGTTCCTCCGTCAAACATGGGAAACCCATCGTAGTTCTTGTGAGTTGTCTTTAGGAGCGCGGTGTGTACGTCCTTTCGGATGAAGGGAAATTCATACAGTTTCGCCTTTGCTCCCAAGCGTGAGGCTTCCTTGAGCAACCAATCGGATGTGCGCCTATCGCCCGCGGTACCGGTTCGGTGCTGATCTGACGCGTCCCATTGGGTTATCCAGGAACGGCAGTGATCGTCAAGGGGCATCTAGCGTTCTTCAATGACCAAGCAACTGAACAGTTAGCAATCTTAACGCTACCTTGGTGAAGCAGTTTAACGACGTAGTTTGTAGTGACAGCAATTCCCGAATTGTGCTCACAAAAGACGGAGTTGGCTCGCTTGATCGAGGTCGCATTCCATTAGTGGATCTTCTGCAGTTCCTCGATGAACTCCAGCAAGCATCGAAACCACGATCAAATTTCTGGTGTACCGTCCTGCAGCGTGCCGGTTACACACTAGAGATTGAAAATACAAAAGGCGTCTCGCAGAAGCACGAGACGCGGATTGTCATGACGGGATTAGGCGATATCGAACCTGTCTAGATTCATGACTTTGTTCCATGCAGCGACAAAGTCCTGCACAAACTGCTGCTCCGAATCGGAGCAGCCGTAGTATTCGGAAAGCGCACGCAGCTGCGAGTTCGAACCGAAGATGAGGTCTACGCGTGTCCCCGTCCACTTGACTTCACCTGTGGAGCGGTCACGGCCCTCAAACAACTCACATGCATCGGAGGTCGGAACCCAATCCGTGCTCATATCGAGCAAGTTCACGAAAAAGTCATTGGAAAGAACGCCTGGCCGTTTGGTGAAGACACCGTTCTGGGAACCACCCGAATTGACGTTCATTACTCTCAGTCCGCCAATCAGCACTGTCAATTCAGGCGCAGAGATTGTCAGCAGTTGGGCACGGTCGATCAACAATTGCTCTTGCGAAGCGATGTGCCCCTCTTGGAAGTAATTTCGGAATCCATCCGCCCGCGGTTCAAGTATTGCAAATGAATCAGAGTCGGTTTGTTCGGCCGAAGCGTCCGTCCGACCAGGTGTAAACGGTACGACAATGTCATGACCTGCGACCTTAGCAGCTTGCTCAACTCCTGCACATCCCGCCAATACGATAAGGTCCGCAAGTGAAATGGCTTTACCGCCAGATGCCGAGTCATTGAATTCCCGTTGTATTCCTTCAAGTGTGCCTAGAACAGCTGCCAATTGAGAAGGATCGTTTACTTCCCAATCTTTTTGGGGTTCGAGACCAACACGCGCGCCATTCGCGCCACCGCGCTTATCAGATCCACGGAACGTGGACGCCGATGCCCACGCAGTCGCAACGAGTTTCGACGTTGAGAGTCCTGAATTCAGGATCTTAGCCTTTAGCGATGCTACGTCTTGTTCATCAACCAACTCATGATTGACTGCTGGAACCGGATCTTGCCAAATCAATTCTTCGGCGGGTACTTCCGGACCGAGGTATCGAACTCGCGGACCCATGTCACGATGAGTTAGCTTGAACCAAGCACGTGCGAACGCATCCGCAAACTCTTCGGGATTTTCATGGAAACGTCTCGAAATCGGTTCGTAAATCGAATCCGTTCTCATTGCCATATCGGCGGTGGTCATGATCGGTGCGTGTCGTACTTCAGGATCATGCGCATCCGGTACGGCATCAGCAGCTGCACCATTCTGCGGTATCCACTGGTGCGCTCCCGCGGGGCTCTTGGTCAGTTCCCACTCATAGCCGAACAGATTGTCAAAATATCCGTTGTCCCATGTCGTCGGATTATTGGTCCACGCGCCTTCCAGTCCACTTGTTATGGCATCACCAGCAACTCCTGATCCATTGCTGTTCTTCCATCCGAGGCCTTGTTGTTCGACGGGAGCACCTTCAGGTTCCGAAGCTACATTCGATTCAAGAGCTGCCCCGTGACACTTTCCAAACGTATGACCGCCGGCAGTGAGCGCTACAGTCTCCTCGTCATTCATCGCCATACGAGCGAATGTCTCACGTATATCGACTCCGGAGGCAACCGGGTCGGGATTCCCGTTCGGACCTTGGGGATTGACATAGATCAGTCCCATTTGAACAGCGCCGAGAGGTTTTTCTAGGTCGCGCACGCCTGTATAGCGATTGTCGCCAAGCCACTCGGTCTCGGAACCCCAGTAAATGTCTTCCTCGGACTGCCATACATCTTCTCGTCCGCCACCGAATCCAAACGTCTTGAATCCCATGGACTCCAACGCGCAATTGCCAGTCAAAATAAGTAGATCGCCCCATGAAATCTGCTTGCCGTATTTCTGCTTTATGGGCCACAGCAATCGAACTGCTTTGTCGAGGTTTCCATTGTCCGGCCAACTGTTGATAGGTGGGAAGCGCAAGTTTCCAGTTCCTGCTCCTCCGCGTCCGTCGCCGATGCGATAGGTTCCCGCCGCATGCCAAGCCATACGAATAAACAGCGGTCCATAATGACCGTAGTCTGCCGGCCACCAATCCTGTGATGTGGTCATAAGCTCAAAAAGATCATCCTTCAAGGCTTGATAGTCAAGCTTCGCGAATTCTTCTGCGTAATCGAACCCATTTGTGGGTTTGGATTCGGACGAATGTTGGTGCAACACGTTGATATTGAGTTGGTTTGGCCACCAGTCTCGATTTGTCGTACCGTCGCTCGCAGCTTTCTTACCTAAGCCATGTGCGACCGGGCATTTGCTTTCTTCACTCATTAGATAATTCTCCTACTCTCACGCTTGAACTTTCTAAGCTCATCCAGGCAAAGGATCGCGCGAAACTGTCGTTTCCGTCACAGCCAATCAGTCCGTACAAAAGCGATGTCTTGTCTATACGATTGAAACGTTGTGCATCGTCTGATGGAGTCCTTTTAGCCGTTTTGGCCTCTTTGTGGCCCAATATTCCTACCATTTTAAGGTAGTGAACACTCGGCTACCCGCTTCGACGAATGCAACCAATTCGCGCGTACATATTTTAGATGGACAACCCGAGATGACCACCTCGAAATCACCTAAGAGTGGTCATATTTTGACGAGAATCGGAGAGTCGCTGTTCTTGTAGGTGTTTGACTTGAGACCCCTTCGCAGATGAGGGCCGGTTTCACCTAGAGACGCATTTGAGACGAGGACAGTTTGATTTATTGAGCAAAGCTAACTAGCCTCCCAAGACCGAAACTACGGTTTGCCTGAAGTTTGATGAGTCCGATTGAGGCACCAGCGAATGAATTCGAGATCTCAACCGATGTGTCGCGACGCTCTAGACGAGCTTTTGTAGTTCGTCCGCCAAGTGTTGGTGACCATGGAATTGTGCCCATGTCGCAGGAGTACCGTTGTAGAGATCATCTGTAGCGCGGGGATCCGCTCCCGATGCTCTCAGTCGTTCGATGATCTCATGCAACCCATCGGCGGCTGCGAGATGAAACGCCGTCACACCTTTCGCGTGCCCTCCAAGCCACCCTGTCCCGTTGGGGTCAGCTCCCCGATCGAGGAGCCAGTCGACCATTTCCACTCGATTGCGGAATGTTGCTCTGAGCAAAGGCGTGGTCTCGTAGACTCTTCCATCGATTCTCGCGCCCCTCACCACCAAAGCTTCAGCAGCCTCTAGGTGCCCATTGGTCGCTGCCAGAATCAGCGCTTCGTCCAAAGCCTCCTGGTCGGTATCGCCTGTCGCCCACGGAAACCAGCCGTAGTTCGGGCGGTAATACGCACGGTGGGCCTTGGCCGATGGCTTTAGTGCACCAGTGGAATCGAAAAAAGCGTTAATCGCTTCGATATCGTTTAGACCCGCGGCGACACGTAGGTTTTTGGGCGAACGATTTTGTTCGCCGATGACACTAGCAACGTTGGGCCAACCCCATATGATCGCGTGCACTAGAGCAGTGCCTCCGGGCAACATGGTTTCGATGGTTGGATCTGCACCACGCTCTATCAGAAGTCTCGCCATCGCGGCCGAACCAACGCTATGTAGTGCAGACTTCTGAGTTGACGCAACCGCATTGACCAAATTTGGTTCAGCATCCAAGTGACTAGCTACCGCATCTAGATCCCCGCCTTCTACCTTGTGGAAGAAGTCGATCGAGCGTTCGTAAGACCTCCCTGACTGCAAGTCGCGCAGTTTCAATTCCATGGATTGCCAATCGTCGAACCCATGCTCGAATGCACTGACTTCTAGCGCGTCGATGAGCGTCATCGTGTCAAGCTTCGCGTTCTTGAAACGAGGAACTCGGACGAACCTCCCACGGGCTTCCGCAAATCCCTCTGCCGCGTCCTTTGCAAGCATGGCCAGATACGGAGTATGAAATCCGATCTCGTCACTGTAGAGACGTAGTAATGTCGTCATCGTTTCATGTCCTCGCGACCGCAATCATACTTGGTAGAGGCGTTCTCTAGAAACTCCCATCTCCGCTCTTCGGGTCGATCTATAGAATGCATAGCAGGATGGCCTCGAAACGTCGCCGGCGTTTTGTGATCAATGAGAATCTTCAAGGCAGAACAGAGGTCTTGAAGCACTCCACTTCGCGGTCGAGGACGGCTTTGACCTGCCATTCTCCAACTTCTGTATACCGGTCTAAGAACTCCACTTAGCGCCTCTATTCAGATTCTCACTTCTGAGCAAGATCAATGAAGCGTTCGGTGCTTATCTACCTTCGCGAGGCGAAGTTCCTGTCCGTTCTCGCCGCACCGCTGATGGTAGCTCAAGTCTCTCAAATGGGAATGTCCGTAATTGACGTGGTCATGGCGGGTCGATACGGAGCCGTAGATCTGGCCGGCGTGGGATTGGGTGCAAGCATCTATTGGCCGACCATGCTGTTGCTTACCGGTACGTTACTTGCGCTCACTCCGACAATCGCTCAACTCTACGGAGCGGGACGAGTGTCGGAAACCGGCGCGGTAGCTAGACAAGCGATGATGTTGGGTCTGGTTCTAGGAACCATTGTGTTCTGGGTTCTACAAAACATGGAGCCCGTATATCGGTTCCTGGAGGTCGATCCTGAAGCCATACCCATTTCGGTCGGGTTTCTCCGAGCACAGAGCTATGGCATATATGGGATGCTCGGTTACCTCGTCTTGAGGAATCTCACTGAAGGACTTGGGTTGACTGTACCCACGATGGTGATTGTGCTTTGCGCCTTCACATTCAAGATTCCCCTAACGTACTTCTTTGTCTTCGGTGTCGGGGAATTTGAAGGTCTTGGCGGAGTCGGTTGCGGCTGGTCCACTGCGGTCACCATGTGGTTGCAACTGCTCGGTGCAATTGTGGCCGTCAAAGTGACCAGAGCCTCCAAGTCGGGCGTCTTTCGCGGAATTGAATGGCCCAATTTCACAGTCTTGAGCCGATTGGTTCGACTTGGGCTGCCCATGGGAGGAACTATCTTCATCGAGGTTTCGTTCTTCTCGTGTGTGACGCTGTTCATTGGTCGTCTCGGCGTGGAAGCAATTGCCGCTCACCAAATTGCGATGAGTGTCGGAAGCATCGGTTTCATGATTCCGCTAGCACTGAGTCTCGCGACAACCATTCGTGTCGGAGCTTCCGTTGGGGCTTCGAATTTTCGCGTCGCCCGGCGAACCGTCGCAGTCTCCATTGGAATATCTCTTCTCGTTGGCGTTTGCATTGCTATGGTGCTACTGGTGGGCCGCAATTCCATTGTGATGCTCTACAGTGAAGATGTGGGTGTGCTCGAGTTGGCATCGTTCTTGTTGTTAATGTGTGCCGTCTTCCAACTATTCGATGCAAGTCAGGTAACTGCCATTGGTTCGTTAAGGGGTTTCAAGGATGCAATGGTTCCTCTCTGTCTTGTGACGCTTTCATATTGGCTCGTTGGAATGCCCTTGGGTGCATTTCTTGCGTATGGAGCTTTCACCTTCGATGGCGTAGGAGTGGTCGGATTTTGGTGGGGTCTCGTTGTCGGACTTGCTTGCGCTTCCATATTGCTGATTCTTCGCGTGCGTTGGATTACCAAGGGTGCTTCCCACCGACAGAAGGAAGGAGACACTTTGTAGTTTTCTTGCGAACTGTAAGATACTGGCTTTATGTACAATGATCAATCTTGTGGGACTCTAGGAATGGCGAGACTCATCAGGTCAATTCCCATCTTTCGAAGCTGAATGAAGCGATGTGTTAGTGGGTGGGTATACTAGGCGAAGACTTAGCCTTCGGTACATGAGAAGCGTATACAATCTTGTTCATTCAGGAACTTGCAGAGAAGACGTTGTTACCTAGACGTTACAGGTTTGACCTCTTGGCGCACCTTGCGGAATGCGACGCGAACTACATGCGCCTGTGCAGACTTATGCAAGATCTCAAGACGGGAGAGTTTCGTGACGTGTCGGTGCTCGTGAACTCCTTTAGCGAAACGATTCGGTTCGCCATATCTGAAAGTTCCCGCTACACCACGACGATCACAATTGCCCAACAAATGCCAGCAGGTATACGAGACCTAATGCTCGTCGTAAGGGCATATCATGACGTGCAATGCGCCGAGGTAATAAGCTTTCAGGGACAACGGCAGTTCGCCGAGAAATTGGTGTATCCCAAGGACAAAATGCGTGCTCCGGACGAGAAGGCGCAAGTCAATCGCCTCTTAGGAGAACTCTTGACTCTTTGTCTCAAGAGAGGTCGCACCTCGCGATCCAAGCAAGACAAGAAAGAACTGCCGTTCATCAACTGAACGGAATATAACCACGAGCCATGGATTCGGCATCGGACTCAAAAGGACATCATGAGTAGTTTGCTCCTGCTGCAAATTACTGATACGCATTTGTTTGCTGACGCTTCGGTAGTCAAGAACGGCATCTACCCTACTAGTTCACTAAAGTCGGTGTTAGATATAGCGTTGAACGGCCGTACTCCGGATCTTGTCCTCGCTACAGGAGACCTGGCTCAGGAACCGATTCCGAAGACGTACTCGCTATTTGCTGAACTTGTGCGAGAGCGCTATGGCGGACCAATATTGGCGGTTCCCGGCAACCACGATATCGGAGAAGCTATGAGAAAGGTGTTCCCGAGAAAGTGTCTTGCAATGGACTCATGGAGTATTGTCGCTCTGGATACGCATGTGGATCATGAGGTCGCCGGAAATGTCAGTTCCGAAGACCTCGATGCTCTCTCTGAGCAGCTCCAAGAGGATCACGACCACTTGTTGGTTGTGGGGCATCACCCTCTAACCGACATTGGGTGTGCGTGGCTCGATGCTCATCGCGTGGTAAATGGAGAAGCCGTCGTCGGGTTACTCGAGAGCTGTCCTGCTTCGAGAGCATACCTGTGCGGACACATTCACCAGGAGTACGACCGAATTCACAATGGAATTCGATACTTGGCAACTCCTTCTACGTGCTGGCAATTCGCTCCAGACTCCGATTCTTTCGGATTCGACGACTCTCCGCCGGGTTGGAGATGGCTCGAGTTGCATGACGACGGAACTATTCACACGGAAGTGTGCAGGCTCCAATGAGCTTGGATCTTGAGGACGAGACATTGAAGAAGAAATACACAACCGAATCTATAGTCGTGCTGGAGGGTTTGGATCCTGTTCGGCGGCGACCGGGGATGTACACCGACCTAACGCGGCCCAATCACTTGATTCAAGAAGTCGTGGATAACAGTGTCGACGAAGTGTTGGAGGGTTTTGGCTCTCAGATTGATGTCGAGTTGCAGCCTGACGGAACGATATCTGTTTCCGATCAAGGACGTGGAATGCCCGTGGACGTTCATCCTGTTCACAAGATCTGTGGTGTTGAACTCATCATGACCACTCTGCATGCTGGTGCGAAGTTTGACAGTGAGTCGTACCGTTTTGCCGGCGGGTTGCACGGCGTCGGTGTATCGGTCGTCAATGCGCTCTCACTCTGGCTTGAGGTAGAAGTGCGTCAGAACGGCAACGTTTACTTTCAGCGATTCGAGAACGGTATCAGCCAAGGCCCACTTGCGATCACATCTTCAGTTGGCAAGAAGACAACGGGTACAACGATAACTTTTTTGCCCGATGCGAGTTTTTTCGATTCCGGACAAGTGTCTGTGTCTCGCCTGCGTCATGTATTGCGTGCCAAGTCCATTCTTTGTAGTGGCTTGAGAATGAATCTGGTCATGTTTGATGGCGACGGAAAGAAACAGGAGGAGAGCTGGATCTACGAGAATGGCTTAGCTGGCTACCTCTCCGAGAACATCAAGGGTGAACGAACACCCTTCGAGCCCTTCCGGCACCAAGCCTCAGGCGAGCACGAGTCAGTTGAATGGGCGGCAACATGGACTCGAGAACCAGATGAGCAAACGATTGAGAGTTATGTAAACCTCATTCCGACTCCACAAGGAGGAACGCACATCAATGGGCTTCGAGCCGGACTTACAGACGCCATGCGAGAATTCTGCGACTTCAGAAAGTTGCTTCCGCGTGGGGTCAAGCTCACAGCGGACGACGTGCTTGAAAAATGTTCATTCATTTTGTCGGCCAAACTAGAGGACCCTCAGTTCAGTGGACAGACTAAGGAAAGGCTGTCTTCTCGAGAGGCAACTCCATTTATAGGGGGAGTAGCCAAGGCAGCGTTCAGTTTGTGGCTCAACGAGCATCCTCACGAAGGCGAAGTCATCGCGGAATTTGCAATTGACTCCGCTCAAAGGCGTTTGCAGGCTAGCAAGAAAGTCAAGCGGAAAACTTTGGTATCCGGTCCGGCTCTGCCTGGGAAACTAGCTGACTGTACTTCGCAGGAGGCGGAACGATCCGAACTCTTTCTGGTGGAAGGAGACTCCGCGGGAGGCTCCGCAAAGCAAGCAAGAGATCGTGACTTTCAGGCCGTACTACCGCTTAGAGGAAAGATCCTTAATACTTGGGAAGTTGATACGGGATCCGTTTTGGCATCGCAGACAGTCATGGACATTGCACACGCGATTGCCGTTGAACCGGGAAGCCCAGACCTTAGCAATTTACGCTACCACAAGATATGCATCTTGGCCGATGCGGACTCCGATGGCGCACACATTGCGACGCTCCTGTGTGCACTATTTCTTCGACACTTTCCTGATCTAGTCGATGCGGGGTTCGTGTATGTGGCCATGCCTCCGCTGTATCGAATAGACGTTGGTAAGAAGGTCTACTACGCTATCGATGACGCAGAGAGGCAGGGCGTACTAGATCGTTTGGTTGCGGAAAACTCGAGGGCAACGCCTATGGTCCAGAGATTCAAGGGCCTCGGTGAGATGGATCCGTTGCAGTTGCGCGAAACGACGATGGCTCCTGCGACACGAAAGCTTGTTCGCCTCTTCATTCGCGGACAGGACAGAACGCACAACGTCATGGACATGATGCTTGCAAAGAAACGCGCTGCAGATCGAAGACATTGGTTAGAAGTCAAAGGAGATCAGGCCGAAATCCTCAAGAACGTATCTGGTGCGGAATCAGAGAACTCAACGCTGTCGGCCAATCTTGTAAACGGAACCTAGAGTGGGACTAGATCTTTTCGACGACGAGGCTATTGCTCTCGACGAATATACCGAAAGGGCGTACCTCGACTACTCAATGTACGTCATAAACGATCGGGCTTTACCGTTCGTTGGAGACGGACTCAAACCAGTTCAGCGCCGAATCATCTACGCGATGCAGCAATTGGGCATCACGCATCAAGCAAAACACGCAAAATCCGCTCGAACAGTTGGAGATGTGATCGGCAAGTTCCACCCTCATGGGGAAGCTGCATCC
This sequence comes from Candidatus Azotimanducaceae bacterium, assembly GCA_965203735.1. Lineage (GTDB taxonomy): Bacteria > Pseudomonadota > Gammaproteobacteria > Pseudomonadales > Azotimanducaceae > Bin55. The sequence goes on along the minus strand of OZ241909.1, from coordinate 3,647,007 downwards.
TACGAATCCATGGTGCTAATGGCCCAGCCGTTTTCTTTCCGGTACCCCTTGGTTGATGGTCAGGGAAATTGGGGAGCTCCCGACGAACCGAAGTCCTTCGCTGCGCAACGCTACACCGAAGCGCGATTAACTCGAGAAGCTTCGTTGCTCTACGCCGAGCTTGGGCAAGGTACCGTCGACTTCGTACCAAATTTTGATGCGACATTGACGGAACCCGTATTCCTGCCGGCCAAGGTGCCCTTCCTGTTACTTAATGGGAGTACAGGTATCGCGGTAGGCATGGCCACGGATGTTCTACCGCACAACTTGGGCGAAATTGCTCAAGCTTGCATCCAGTTGCTGCGAGCGCCACGCACAACAATCGAAGACTTGATGTCTATCGTTATGGGACCCGACTTTCCCACGGGCGGAGAGATCACTTCATCAACAGAGGAGATTCTTAGCGCATACAAGAGTGGACGCGGAGTCATTCGGTGCAGAGCACGCTATGAGCGAGAGAACGGCGATATTGTCGTCTCCGAACTACCGTTTCAGAGTTCACCGTCACGAGTCCTCGAACAAATCGCGCAACAGATGACCGCAAAGAAACTCCCGATGTTGGTGGATTTGCGCGACGAATCAGACCATGAGAACCCCATCAGGCTAGTCTTGGTTCCACGTTCTTCCCGAGTGGATGTCGATCGCCTGATGAGTCACTTGTTCGCCACGACCGACCTTGAGAAGAGCTACCGAATCAATTTCAACGTGATTGGGCTAGATCGTCGTCCCAAGGTCATGTCTCTTGCGGAGATGCTGAATCAGTGGTTGCGTTTTCGAAAACTAACGGTTCGTCGTCGGACGGAGCATCGAGTCGGACAGATAGTACGTCGACTGGAGATAATCGAAGGATTGCTCATTGCACACCTAAATATCGATGAAGTCATCAAGGTAGTGCGTGAGGAAGACGATCCAAAGTCAAAACTCATGAGTCGCTTTGAGCTAACGGATCTGCAAGCGACCTCCATCTTGGATCTTCGTGTGCGTCAGCTAACTCGACTCGAACACGAGAAACTTGAGACCGAACGAGATACATTGCTTGAAGAGCGAGACGAACTCACCAAGATCCTCAATTCAAACCAGCGAATGAATACGTTGATCCGGAAGGAGCTTGAATCGATCGTTGAGGAGTATGGGGATCCGCGGCGTACAGTCATCAAAGAACAGGCAATCGAGGCGTCTGCCTTCACTGCAAATGAATTGGTACCTAACGAACCCGTCACGATTGTGCTTTCACAAAAGGGTTGGATAAGGTCAGCTAAGGGACATGAAATCGACCCGTTCTCGTTGAGCTATCGAGAGGGCGATGGATTCCTTTGCAAGGTTCGAGCTAGGACCAACGACCAATGCGTCTTGTTCGACTCCACGGGACGGATCTACTCCTTACCCGTAATCAGTTTGCCGTCTGCTCGAGGACAAGGTGAGCCTCTGACCAGCATACTGGCTCCTCCTCCTAAAGCGAGATTTGTAGGAGTTGCATGTACTGCCGATGCAAAGTTGATCGTTGCTAGCAACTTCGGAAAGGGATTCACAATGGCATTGCCGAAAAACCCGGTAAAAGTGAAGGCAGGAAAGACCGTTGTGGTGTTGCAGGAAGGGAGTGAGCTCTTGCCACCTACGCCCATTCCTCAAGATGGGCGCTTAGTGCTAGTTTCAAATCGGGGTCGAATACTCGTTGTAGATGGCGAGTCTGTTCCGTTTCGCTCACGTGGCACCGGAGTCGGTCTGATTGGGCTGTCAACTCGGGGACAGGCAGAATCAGACAAACTGATTCACGTCTTGGGGATTGGTCCAAGTGACTCAGTGGAGATTACGTCTGGAAAGAGAACAATGACCTTGACACCCAAAAAGCTTCAAGAGTATGAAGGTCGTCGTGCCAATCGTGGTCGCATGCTACCTAGGGGCTACACCAACGTTTCTACACTGGGTATAGCGTGACTGGGGACAAATTGAAGCCTTTGGCAGAGGTGTGGTTCCACTCGTAGCCTGACCGGGTCTTGCGGTAATACGAGGCTTTTCACAACTGAATCCAGTGCGCCCGATCTGATAGTTCTTCTGTAAATCCAACTTCGCCCGAAGCTACTGTGGTTTGCGTGCTAGAAAGCAGTACAGAGGCGTAAAAATACCGCTCTCACCGCCAGCGACATATGCTTCTGCGGTTTCGTCGAGAAATCGGACGACCTCCGCTGAGCCCCTCGGAAACTGCTTGAATACCTCAGCAAGTCTTAATCCCGCAAAGATTGCCTTTCGACCTAAAGGCACTCTTCGCAAGAAGCTTCCAAGTGTCCCTTGGCGATTCTGCATGGGTTGATACCACGGTGTGGATGGCTCTTCCTGTTGGTCACGATCCATACCCTCGATAACTTCGAATCCCGCAGATTCAAGGCTTCGATTGACTTCTTCAAAAGACACGATGTCCTTAAGTGCAATACCTTTCATGAGATCACGTTTGATTGCATTGTGTTGGGTGTCCTTGGGGTCGAAGCTATCGGTCATGCACATCTCCTGTCCCCAGAATAGTGCACCAGGTTTTAAGACTCGAAATATCTCCTTGTAAGCTTGAAGTCTATCCGGTGCGTGACACGTTGATTCGATTGCATAGCCTCGATCGAAAGTTCTGTCGTTGATGTGGCTCATGTCCATGAAACTGCACTGCTGGAAGTCTACTTTGTCTTCGAGCCCAGCTTCCGTTATTAACCTCTTGGCTCTCTCCAGCTGAAGTTCATTAATGTTGATACCAACCATCCGAACTCCGCTCTCCTGCAAGACACGACGCATGGGACCACCGATCCCGCACCCAATATCCGCAACATACATGTCCTCTTGCAGCTCTAACTTTGAAATCATTAGTCGCTGATGTCGGACTTTGGATTCTTCCAAGGTTTCGTGTGGCGTCAAAGGAGCGAAATGCAAAGATTCTCCCCACCCCAATACCATGATTCCGGTACTTACGTCGTAGTAGCGATCTACGGTTTGGGCGTGGTCATGCATATTCGAGTCGCTGGACTGAGATATCGATTGGTTACTCGAATCCTCGAAGTCTCTCATGCGACGGTGGACCTCTCCCTCTCGAAACGCTTCCTTTAGTTCTTTCAAGAATTTACCCACGCATATACCTCTATCGAGACTCTTCTCTTCGATTGCCGAGAATCCGGGTTAGTCGATGGTGTCTAGCCTCTTTTGTAGAGAACCATCGAAATGAACACTGTGCAATTACCAAGTTTCTGGTGGTTTGGCCAAAGTAGTTCAAGCCCGAGCTACCAACGCATTCGCAGCTACGACGTTCAATAGCCCACTATGGTACTTAGCCAATTCGAAGGATTGGAGATTGCAGACAGATGCACGTCGCTTTCGAATGACAAGCATAGTAGACATTCAAGTGATCGGTTGTTTGGTGGCTGACTTGGGCGACTGGCTCCATCGATAGGCTCGGGGATCGAAGTCTCTGCATTGTTTCCAGAATTCGACTAGCGTTCCGGGCCAGCACTGCGTCACTCGGCCGTGTGCGTTCTTGTACCAGGTGTTGACGCTTGAAGCCCCCCACGCCATTTCAAGATTTTCACGATCGATTCGTTCGTTGTACGAATCGTGAAATTCAGGGTCGCAGTCCATCGAAGCATAGTTGTTGCTGAGAAGGTGGCGAATGCTCTGCATGATGTAGAGCATTTCGCATTCAGAAAAGAAAATGATGCTGCTATTGACCACAATGTTGGTGTTCGGACCGTACAGCGTGTACATGTTCGGATAGTTAGGCATTGTTATGCCAAGATAGGCTCGGGGATCATCGCCCCAACGTTCGCGCAACTCTTTGCCGCCTACTCCGTAGATTTTCATGGGATAGAGAATCTGGTTTGCCTGAAATCCCGTTCCGTACAAAATGACGTCGTAGTCGGCCGTTGATCCGTCCGCAAGTTGAACTCCCGATTCTGTAATTGACTCAATCTTCGTTTCGATGACTCTGACATTGGATTTCTTAAGCGCACGATACCAATCGCCATCGTCGATAAGCATGCGTTTGGCGGCCGGCGGGTAGTTAGGAATGAGTTTGTCGATCAAGTCGGGTCGCTCTTTCAGTTGCGTCTCAATTCCATGAGTCAGCATTTGACGTAACCTGTCGTTAGGTTCACTGATCGAGTTTTGGCTTCGATCCCAGGAAGGGTCGCAGCGAGCCATCGACAGAAGTCCTTCGCCCGATGTCCAAAACATGGAAAACCGAAACCAAGTTGCATAGAAAGGAATGTTGTTCAGCAACCAGTGCTGTTGATCACTGATGTATGCCTGATATAGGGGATTGATGGCAACCCAAGGCGGAGTTCTAAGGTAGACATCAACAGACTTGGATTGCTTAACAACATGTGGCGTAAATTGGAACGCGGAAGCACCGGTTCCAATGATTGCCACTCGTTTGCCTGTCAGATCTACAGATCGATCCCATCGAGCTGAGTGAAAGCTGGGACCATGAAAGTGTTCTTGTCCCGTAATGTCCGGCATCTTTGGCCGATTCAACTGTCCTACAGCGACGATGACAGCGTTTGCCGATACTTGATCCGATCCTGTTTCAGAATCGAGATTCAATGTCCATCGAGCCGTATCGTTGCAATAGTGCATTTCCGTGACTTCGGTCTTGAATCGTATTCGTGCTCTAAGATCGTACTCTTCAGTCACGTTCCGGAAGTAATCTAGAAGAACTGATTGATCCGAGAAGTGCTGGGGCCAATCCTTAGGCGCGAAGGAGTAGGAGTAGACGTGGTTTGGACTGTCGACTCGACAACCCGGATACCGGTTTTCAAACCAAGTTCCTCCAACATCCGCATTCTTCTCAAGCACGACAAATGGAATACCCGCTTGCTTCAGTCGAATTGCAGCGAGAATCCCCGACATGCCAGCTCCGACAATCGCAACCTTGAACCGATCCCGCGTAACTTGAGGAATCGATGAAAAGCCTTCAACTTCGTACGCTCCCGTTCCGTTGATTGCAAGTTCGGCGAGTGCGAATTCTGAGTACTCGTCTGACAGCTTTTCCCCAGTAATGAAGTTTGTCATTTCGGGAATAAATTGCGAATCGAACGATTGACCAGTGACTTCTCCATCTCGATACCTAGCGATCACATCGAGGGCAACGTCGACTATCTTCGACTTGGCCTCTTCGGAAATTGATTGATTGGGATTGCCCATAGGCACGACATGCGGTCGAATCTCCCCGCGCAGCAAGTCGATGTCCCCTGTCAAGTGAACCAGAACGCACAAGAGCGCAGGAACGTGGGCGTGTTCGAGACAAGCGCGAATTTGCTCATTGCTTGCAGATCGAAGAATTTGGTTTGGCTTCATCGACTCTTCGGTATTGCTCTGACCCTTGGCACGGGCTTCAAAGTGTACTTAAAGAACAATGTAATGAGTTCCTGACACTTATTCGAATGAGTACAAGTTCGAACCGAAAAGCGCGTTCCATATTCCAATTAAGAACTTTCTAGGATGCCATGAGAAAACCTAACAGTAGCGTCACTAATAGGAGCACTAGGCATGCCCTCCATGCTGGGAGCGCTCTCGATCCTGCTTTCATGAGGATCTTGGATGAACAAGGACAGAATTCGAACGGTTACGGTCTTTGTGGGTGCCGTCGTTGTGTGGTTCTTGGTCGGTTCAATCAGTCGAAAACAGCAAGCAGTGCCTAGCGGGTATTAGACAGTACTCTCTAGCTCAATATGGGGGTCAGTTGAACTGACGTGATAGATGTACGCTAGGGTGTAGGTCCTTGAACCTTGTCTGAGTCTACGTAGAACTGCTGACAATATCGGCGAAATCGAACGATCGGTCTCTCTTCCGGACTAACCCTTGGGTAGATGAGATACTTCTTGTTCTCCCAAATTTCAAAGTCTTGAGAGATGTCTTTGCGGTAGACGTTGAAGAATATTCTCAGTAACCCAGCATTTAATGCTCGCTTTGGTACCAAACCCAGTCCCGGTGCCAAAGCGTTGGGGCGTTCTATGTCTTTCATCTGCATTGCCATAACAAAGTTCACTCGCGAACCGTCGATGGGTGTGCAGAGTGCTAGTTGCCGGATATAGAGACCTGCTTCTTCCATAGTAGGTTCAATGGTTGAAACACCCAAACCCCACATTGACACGACAGCAGATACATTTAGCGTCACACTAAGATTCCGCGACGGTCCGAGTAGACGAGTCAACGTGAACCGATTTTGAAGAAGCGGTCCTTCGACCTCCAATGGGCCTAGACTCTCTACTTTGGAATACCCGTGAACGTATGGAAGATGAGTAAGGTCAACTCCGTTCTCAGCGGTCTCTTGTGGGTGGGTGTGTATTACGCGAGAGTCGTGAACGAGGCTGGACCAATTTCCTTTATCGAAATCGGGAATTTCCCATTGGGGGTTAGACTTGTCAGGATGCCACCAACTATAGATCACGCCGCCGGTTTCGCGTACGGAATAAGTGTTTAAGGAGAGTGTTTGCGTGGGAGGACCTGATGGTGTCTTCACGCAGGTTCCACTCGAGTCGTAGCAAAATCCGTGAAACGGACATACTAGGAAACCTTCTCTTAGACGGCCACCTCTATTCGGCGACAGGTTCGCCCCTAGATGGGGGCAAGTCGAATCTGCAACACAAACCTTGTCGTTGGAATCGCGCCAAAAGACGACGTTCTGTCCTAACCACTGTTTGGAATACAGCTTTCCGCTCTTGACATTCTTACTGAAATCTACCCAATACCACCCAATTGGAAAAGGCGAGAACGGGAAACGATCAACTGCGGCGGACTTCATGAGTAGGAGAGAGAATTCAGTGTGTTTCTCGATTGAACCAATTCAAATCTATCACTTCGAGATTTCATCAAAACGTAACACTGTTTGTCAATCCGAATCTTCACATTTTGCTGGTTTTACGACGAACCACCAAACTGCTGCGTACGGTTGTTCCGCATCGCACACGTTCCAATGGGAAAAGACTGTCTAACAAGTGCAACTCCGAGATTCACATCACGGAATCTAAAGATGCAGACTTCCAAGAATGATCTTGCAAGGGTGTACAAGAAGATTTGTGCTGGTAGCTCACGTATGTCCTGGTGAAGAAAAGAGATTACTTGGATTTATTTCGTCACAACGGATGTGAAACGGTAAGTATGCCCAACTACCGATGGACGGAAATATGAAACGGCGTTAAGGTAGAGTAGATCATTTCGCTTCGAAGCGCTCGCAATCGGCTTCATCTCGTTCCTCCTGAGGATGTTCTGCGGATGGGGGTTGAAACGGATTGTTCGCCAACTCAAGACCGGTTCGATCAAACCTCGGGATGCGCCGAGTCACTTTGTCCCAGAATCCACCGTTAGCGTTCTCAGAGTCCTTCCTGATCTCCTCGCACTTGGTGCAGCATGACTCGATCTGGAAGACGCTGTTGTTCCAACGTATAGTCAAGCAAAGTGATAAACTCGATTCTAGCAATCTGCCTAGTACGTTAAGAACACTGTGAGTCCCGAATCCTACACATCGTTGGTAATGAGCCGCAGATGGCTGACTGTTCTACTTACGATGTGTGGATTTCTTCTTCTCGCAGCCGGCACACTGTACCTTGTTCAAGTAGATGTCGATGTTCGGAATCACTTTGGAAAAGATGATCCGCACATCATCGCGATCGAACAGCTAGAAAACACTTATGCACTCTCAGATTCAGCGCTTGTTGCGGTCTCTCCGAAAAACGGGACCATTTTCAATCGTGAAACTCTCATAGCGATTGAAGAGCTAACTGACGAACTCTGGCGGGTGCCTTACGTGACTCGCGTCGATTCGATTACGAACTACTCGCACAGTGAGGGATTCGAAGACGAGCTGGTTGTTGAACCCCTGCTAGAAGATGCGAGTTCACTGAGCGACGAAGACCTAAACCGAATCGAGTCAATTGCGCTCACTACCGAGGAAATCACTGGTCGGTTTGTTTCCCGCGATGGTCGAGTTGCAGGGCTCATGCTAAGCGTTGCACTTCCCGATGTGGACCGACCTCTTGCCAGATTGGAGGTTACCGACTATCTCGCCAGTATGACCGCGGACGTGCGAGAAGCCAATCCCAACATTGAGTACCACCTGACAGGTGAATTAATTCTCAATCGTGCCATGCGGGATGCAATAAACGATGAAATGAGCATCTTAGCTCCCATTGCGCTGGGAACAATGCTATTAGTAGCCATCGTCCTGTTGCGTTCTTTTTGGGGTACGGTTGCTATCGTTGTTATGTTGGTCGTGGTCATCTCATCCGCCATGGGATTTGCCGGTTGGACCGGTATGCGGCTTTATGGCGAGAGCGGTGCTGCTGTGTTCGTATTGATGGCACTCACCGTGGCCCACTCAGTTCACCTCATCGAAGGAATGTTTGCCGGGTTACGCCAGAACCTTGATCGGAAGCAAGCCGCCATACTCTCTATAACGAATAACCTGTGGCCAGTTTTCCTTACATCACTCACAACATCGATTGGCTTTCTGAGCCTGAACTTCTCTGGGATGCCTCCCTTCCAAGTCCTGGGAAATATCGTTTCCTTCGGCGCATTGGCTGCGTTTGTTTTCTCCGTGACCTTGTTACCGGTGTTCTTGTCGATCGTGCCTATTAGAAGCCCGAAAGTGCGCAGTGATAGAAAGGATCTCTTTGATGTAATCGGGAGATTTATAGTCTTGCATAGGACACCGCTCTTCTGGTCGTCCGTAGTTGTGATTATTGTGGCAATAGCGGGAGTTCCGCGAATCCAACTTCAAGAGAATTGGCTTGAGCTTCTCACCGAGAGGTTTGAATTCCGGAAGTCCACTGACTTCATCAGCGAGAGATTTACTGGTGTGGAAACGTACGAGTACTCACTCGATTCCGGAGTGGAAGGTGGTGTTACAAATGTCGAGTATCTGAATAAGGTCGACTCGTTCGCAGATTGGTATCGAGAACAGTCAGAAGTAGCTCATGTATTTGCGCTCTCCGACATCATCAAACGGTTGAACGAGAATTTGAACGCCGATAATCCAGATTTTTACGTTCTTCCTACAGATTCAAACCTTGCCGCACAGTATCTGTTGCTCTACGAATTCTCACTACCCGTGGGACGCGACCTCAACAACCTCATCAATGTCGAACGGTCGGCATCACGAATGACGGTTGTGCTCAAGAGTCTGAGCACAAAAGAGAAAGTTGCGATCGATCAACGAGCTCAGGCCTGGTTGGATGAAAACGCGCCAGATCTGAAGACTACTGCAACGGGAGTAGCAGTGGTCGGTGCCTACTCGATTCAGCGAAATATCCACGGCATGTTGATTGGAACGGCCGTTGCAATGGCGATCGTGTCGATCCTGCTGTTGGTGGTATTTCGAAGCTTTCGTTTGGGCTTCGTGAGTTTGTTACCAAATTTCATTCCTGCTGCTATGGCACTGGGACTGTGGGGACACTTTATCACGGAGGTTGGCGTTGCAGCATCTGTCGTCACAGCAATTGCGTTCGGCATCATTGTTGACGATACGATCCATCTCATGACCAAATATGTACGTGCACGCAAAGAAGGAATGCTTCCTTCGGAATCGGTTCAGCTGTCCATTCGGACTGTCGGTCGAGCCCTATTTGTGACAACTGTCGTGTTCGCATTGGGGTTCATGGTATTCGGTGCGTCAGGTCTGACAAGCAACCAAGCGCTCGGCATACTTGTGGGAATGACCGTGGTCATCGCTCTGCTGGCTGACTTTGTTTTCTTGCCACCTTTACTCATGGCTCTTGACAAGACCAAAGAAACATCTGAACAGATTCGAGAGCGACTGCAACAATCAAGTACTTGAGCTCTTGAAGCACGAATCTATGATTGGGAAAGCTGGTTATTTGTCCATCTTAGGGACCTTGGTTCTGACCGCGCTTGGATTTGAATCACAAGCCCGCGCCGAAACATGGGATCAGCTCGAGATCTTTGGAACGCTCTCTGTGGAATCCCTTCTGTTTAGGGACGATGGTGCATACTCCGGTCAACGCTCACATGCCAGCGGCTTGTCAGCAGAGGCAACTGCGTACATTGAGGATGAACACGGTAGAAGCTTTACCGTTACACCGTTTCTGCGCTACGATGCGAGTGATTCCAACCGAACTCGTCTCGACCTCCGAGAAGCCTATCTGCTGCTTTACGGCAGTTTGGGAAACAACGAGTGGGAACTGCGTCTTGGGATTGACAAGGTCTATTGGGGTGTTGTTGAGTCCCGTCCTCTTGTGGACATAGTTAACCAAATCGACTTCATCGAACACCCCAACGAGAAGACAAGAATGGGACAACTCATGGCTCACTTGACATGGTCGGGAGATTGGGGAGCCCTGGAATTGTTTGGAATGACTTGGCACCGTCAACGTACCTTTCCCGGCCTACAGGGGCGTTTTCGCTCAGACTTCATCGTTGACCAGGACCTTACCGCATACGAATCGTCTTCGGAGGAATGGAACATTGATCTTGCGGGTCGCTATACAACAAGCATAGGATCTTTCGACATTGGTCTCAGTCTGTTTGACGGAACGAGCAGGGATCCTTCTCTCTTGCCTGCTTACAGTACTTCCGGGCTAGTTCTTGCACCGTACTACGAATTGATTCGTCAGATTGGAGTAGATATTCAGTCGATAGCGGGCTCACTGCTACTGAAGTTGGAAGCAATTTATCGAACTGGCTCTCAGAACCGAAGAATTCTTCAAGACCTACGCTATGAAGAAGAGAACTATGGAGCTTTCATCGCTGGCGGCGAATATGCATTCAGTGGTGTTTGGGGATCCAACATTGACCTAACTCTTGTTTGTGAGTGGTCTCGCGACGGAAGGGGCGAATGGGCCACAAATGCTTTCGAGAACGACTTCCTTACGGCCATTCGCATTGGCCTCAACGACGAACAGAGTACGGAGTTCTTCCTCAGCGTCGTGAACTCTCTCGACACAAGTGCCCGCATCTTGAACGGCGAGTTGACGCGTCGAATTTCGGATTATTGGTCGTTTCAATTCGAGGCATTTGTCTACTCCAGCGTCGAGGAAGACGACATTCTCTTCGAAGTGCGTCGCGACAGTTTCGTCAAGTTCAAACTGAATTACAACTTCTAAGCAGAGGGCTTGAAAGCTGGTTTTAGCATGTTGATAGATTTGCATCTATCTTTGGAGTGCAGATGCAGCTAAAAAGCCTAAAGAAAGTTCTTATTTCGACATTTCAACCCCTCCAGAAACAAAGATTATTTTGGTGGTCGGTATGGAAATTTTTCGTAGAAACTGATTGCATATCAGGTTTTTTGTACAGTATTCTCAATATAGAGAAGTGCTACAATTGAATGTTTATTTTTTGTATGTGTAGCAGCGATGACTCAATCGCGACAAGATTCAATTTCTGGTTTGCACATTGCCCACTTTGGTCTGCTATGTGCAGTCATAGCTTGGATTGGGGATACTCCAGTGCAAGCAGAGGATCCTGCCGAGGAAGCAGGGCTTCGGATCGCCGAAGAAGCTCGCGAGAGACAGAAAGGTTTTGGGCAGTTCACCGCAGACCTGAAAATGGTGTTGCGCAATAAGGAAGGTCGAGAGAGTGAACGCGAAGTCTCACTGAAGGTCCTCGAAATGGACGGCGACGGAGATCGGACGTTGTTCGTGTTTGATCGACCTCGCGATGTTCGGGGAACAGCCTTTCTCGTTCATGCACACATTGACGAGCCAGACGATCAGTGGCTCTTTCTCCCTGCTCTGAATCGAGTGAAGCGCATAAGTTCCTCAAAACAGTCCGGATCATTCATGGGTAGCGAATTCTCTTACGAGGACTTGGGTGCAATTGAGGTCGCCAAGTTTACTCATCGATTGTTGCGGGATGAGGCATACGGCGAACTTGAGTGTACTGTCTCCGAGCGCATTCCGCTCGATTCAGATTCTGGTTATTCGCGTCAATTGGTCTGGATTGACACAGAGGAACTTCGTACAGTGCAAGTACAGTACTTCGACCGTGGTGGCCAGCATCTCAAGACTTTAGTGGTTGAGGACTTTGAGAAGTTTCTTGAACAGTTTTGGCGCGGAACAAAGCTCACTATGTCGAACCATCTCACTGGAAAGAGCACCACGCTGCAGTGGTCGAACTTCGACTTTGAGTCCAATCTCGAAGAGAATGACTTCACTCAGACAGCACTAAGACGGGCACGCTAGCTTTGCAAGTTTTGTAACCCCGTGAAAATTTTGAAAATTCGCCCGGCATGGAAGTCGCAAAGCGGAGAGGTGTAGACTGATGGCAAAAACCTTGGATATCGTTGAAGGAGCAACGGAACTAACCGAAAAACACGGCTCGCTAACGTTGACTGACGAGCTTGTGTTGATGCTCCTTGATGAGGACTCTGGTTTCTTCCACCAAATTCCAGGATGGAATTTGAACTGTGCCTTAGCTGGGGCTGTACTCGCCGAATTGTCTCTTCAATTAAGAATCGACACTGACATGGAATCGTTGATGGTTTTAGATTCGACGGAAACTGGTGATACGGTCCTCGACCCAATCCTGAAAGAAATAGCGTCAGAATCCAAGACTCGAAACACAAGCTATTGGATCGAACGATTTGCACACTTGGGCGAGTCAATTATTGATACGACATTAGACCGATTGGTTGAGTTGAGGATTTTGGAGCATCACGACGGGGATTTCTGGACTTTTGTACGTGCGAGCACTTGGTTGGACGAGGAAGCTCGTTCGGCACCAGTCTTACAAAGTGAGTTCGTAAAGTCGCGCATCGAACGAGCAATCTTCACAGATGAGATTCCCGATGTGCGTGACATTCTTCTAGTTTGCCTTGTCAACACATGCGATGTTTTTCGGTTCATATACCAACTTGACGAGGAGTCCGAGGAACGTATCAATCACATCTGTCAGATGGATTTGATCGGGCGTTGCATCGCCGAAGCGGTCTCGCACAATCTTGCGGGCCCTCTACTTCAGCACCCAGGCCTAAGTAAGAAGATACCTACGGTTTCTATGGGCAAGTTGTTGTCCAGTCCCCATCTAGGAAGTGGCAATCTGCCTGCATTGTTTTGTGAACTTGCTGAGAAATTTGGTCCGGTCTTTCGCATGCCAATGTCATCGATGATTTTTCTCGCCGGACCTGAGACGAATCACTGGGTGCACCGCCATGGACGAAGTTACTTGAGATCTCGAGATTACTTCAATGACTTCGAATCGATCTATGGCGCAGCGGGAGTCATGCCTTCGCTCGATGGAGCTGACCATTTCCGCTTACGTAAAGCTATGTCGGCTGGATACTCTCGAAAACGGTTGGAGGATCAGATCCAAACGGTACTCATTGAGGCCCGCAGATTTATGGGGGAATGGAAGACTGGAGAGGCGTATCAAGCAACTGAATTGTGTAGGCGCATGATAAATGCGCAAGTTTCGCAATTATTCCTCGCAGTTGATACACAGGATCTTTTTGACGACCTAGCAAAGTACAAGGAACGTGCACTCTCCACACACATGGTCAAGGTGCTGCCCAAGTTCATGCTCAATACGCCAGGAATGAAGCGAAAGGCAAAGGCTGTCGATGTCTTGTTGGAGCGGATTCAAAGCGTTCACACACCTGCCCAACGAGCAGGATGCCCTCGGGATCTTGCCGACGATTGGTTGAGCCTGCACGCAAGCGATCCACAATTGGTTCCTGCGACAAATCTGCGATTTCAATTGACTGCAGCGTTAATCGCCAGCGTGTACTTAGGGGACAGCTTCAGCTATGCGCTCTACTCAATGGCATCACAACCAGAAATTTGCGAACAAATTCGGCAAGAGGCGGATGCTCTCTTCGAAAAGGGGGACCCCGTTGGGAGTGCCATTCGAGGTGACGCAATCGATATCACCCAACGATTCATTCTTGAATGCCATCGAATGTATCCAATTGTCCCGGCTGCTTTCCGCGATGTGATGAATCCATGTGTGGTGGAAGGATTCGTCCTTCCTGTGAATTCTCGGCTAGTCATTTGTCAATCAGCACCCCACTTCATGGACGATGTTTTCCCCGAACCTTTCACATTTGACATTGATCGGTACTCGCCCCCTCGGAACGAACATCTTGGTCGTGGGTTCGCTCCGTATGGACTCGGTACACATACGTGCCTTGGCAATCGAATGATGGAACTGCAGCTGGCTACAAACTTGCTTATGGTGGCTCGCTATTTCACACTCAAGGTTCACCCGAAGAACTACAAGAATCGGACTAGACCGTTCCCGTCAATGAAACCCAGCAAGAAACTTCAGTTTCTCGTAGCTGAACAGAGGCGAGAGTTGGATACTTGAGCCATGCTTGTTTCCTGATCAAAGCTTCTAAACGAGGGTCCTGTTACGGTTGGCACTCTCGGGAGCATTCAGAAGAAACTAATCGAAACTGCCCAATTCATCAATCTTGACTCGTTTTTCTTGGGCTGGTTCGCCTTCATCATTCGAGTAGAGAACCGATGTGCAGGGCTGTGGCAATCTAGTTAAAGGGATAAGGGATCGGATCGGACTTGCTAACGTGGTCATACCCGTCCGGCGAACGCTCGTCAAGTAAATCACTTACATAACGCTACCTCGCGACACGACCTGTTCGGTGCACTGATCTTTTCATTTGAAAGTGGTCAAACGGATATTGGCTTAACGATGTGATGGTACGGGTTGCCGAGAGAAAAGGCATGCGAAGTGGTATCAGTAGATACGAGGCTGTTTCCCGTCTGGCACATGGATCAACCCGAATAGACCACAGCGAAATCACTGTTGTCTTCCAATTCAGTCGAACCCATACCAAATTAGCAAGTTCATAAAGGCAATTCGTATGTAGGACGAAGATTGGTTCGTACACATAGATCTATCTAATCGGAACAGGGCACGGCAATTGATGTGGAATTCTGACTCTCCAGTGTGTTTCACGTTAGCGGCACAGGAACTAATCTAAAGAACCTTCTAAAATCACTCTTGTACGCAAATTTGGTCAGAGCGAACCGTATGAACCGAGACAGATTGAATCAGGCCTTGCAAGACTTTCGAGGGCTTCGTGAAGTTGGAGAACTTTCTCCCGATGACTCTCTCCGAATCTCCGAACAGCCACGACTTGTTAGCCGTTTTTAAGATGCCGTAACATCTTTTTACGAATGGGCTTGGGGTACAACATTTCATTTCTCACCGCGACGCCCAGGTGAGAGCTTGAAATCGTCTCAGAAGCGCCACGACGAAGAAATCGCGCAACTTCTTCGGCTCGGTCCAGGCATGGAGGTCGCGGATATAGGGTGTGGTGTTGGTGGTCCGCTCGTCAGTATTGGTAAAGCATCAGGGGCTAACATCGTTGGTATCAACTTCAGTCAGCACCAGATTCGTCGGGGGAGAGATCGAGTCCGTAAGGCTGGGTTGGAGAAATCATGCTCGTTTCTGTACGCAAACTACATGAGTGTTCCGTTGAAAGACGGTACATTTCATGCGATGTATTCATTCGAAGCAATCTGCCATGCGCCTGATAGAGGGTTGGCATTTCGAGAACTCTTTCGATTGCTTAAACCCGGTGGGGAAGCAGCAATTGTGGACTGGATATTTACAGATTCGTTCGACTCCTCGAATTGCCGACACAATGAGATTCGAGAAAGGATTGAACGTAACAACGCAACTCCAGGCTTGCTAGGAGCTAGCCAATACGACGAAGTTGTGGAATCTGCCGGCTTTGAAGTGATTGAAGCGAAAGACCAACAAGCAGTCGAAGGGAATCCGTCCACCCCTTGGTATATGGCCCTACAAGGGCGGGACTTTTCATTCTCTTCCGCGGCACGCACCCCTCTGGGGCGAGCCATGACTGCTCAATCAAGTAGTCTCTTGGAACGACTGAAATTGATTCCATCAGGTACGACGGAAACAGCCAAATTCCTAAACACGGCCGCAGACTCGCTCGTGGAAGCAGGCAAACTGGGGATTTTTGCTCCGAGTTTTCTTGTGCATCTTCGAAAACCGATTTAGGCAGTACATTCTCGAAGAAGTCTCCTATCGCCTTTCATGCAAACAGTTGACTCTTGGTATAGCTCTACTTGATCGGAGTGCCTGTAAAGGAGAAAACAGAAGACGCCCAATTTTGCACGGGATGGTCCAAGCTAGCGGGTCTCTAGCCCAAAACGGTTTTCTTTTGGTGTGTTGCTTTGGTCGATTGGCAGACTAGAGTGAACTTCGTAGAACTGCTGGCAATATTCTCGATACTTGAAGAATGCCCCGTCAGTGGATATGAGCTGTGGCTTCTCAAGATACGATTTTCCGTTCCAAATATCCCTATCCTGTTTCAATGTGACCCCAGTCTCATACAGTACCAGGCTCCGGATTAACCTTCTAAGCAAGTTCATTGGTAGAAATCTCATTGCACCGGTATTGGCACCTTCATTCGCTCCAATGGCGACCGCATAGTGTAGTGTCAAGTCGTCATTGTCGGGTACACAAATTAACCAATTCCGTGTCTGTACGCCATAGTCGGACGACGTTTCCCAGAAGAAATATCCGAGTCCCCATAAGTGGAACTCTATGTCGGAGTTGTAGTGTGCGTTTTTTAACAACGGCACATTCAATCGACCCGTAACTGTCATGCCCGTAGTGAAGTGGCATCCGTCAACAGTTGGCGGCTCGACAGGACCTATTCGCTTGTATCCATGAACATAGAGGAAATGGTTGAGATCAACTACGTTCTCAACAACTTCCTGAATATGAGTACGCAACGACAGGCTTCCCCATGCCTTTTTGGTCCACCCATCATCATCTAGCTTTGGAATATGGAAACGTGGAATGTCGCCGTGATATCCCAGGATCATGTCGTTGACTTCGCAAGTCGGAATCTTGTCCAATTTGCAGTTCCTTTGAGGTACTCTGCTTCTGTCCTGCACTGCAACGCAACTACCTGATCCATCGTAGCTAAAGCCATGAAACGGACATACAAGCAGCCCATCAATGAGTCTTCCGCCATGTTCAGGGGCTAAACTTGCGCCCTTGTGGGGACAAGAAGCAGCAGCTACGGACACGATATCGTCAGGACCACTTCTCCACGCCACAATTTCCTTGCCGAGCCAGCGCAGACTCGAGAGCTTTCCCGCTTTCACATCCTCTGAACGCGCAACAAAATACCAACCTTCGGGGTGGTTGGTAAATGGGTAGCGGTTCATCGAATTGGATCTTAAATTCAAACGAATCTTGCAACCTGAGAGATTTCCGCCATCAGATAAAGCTCTCCTTCGGATGTGTTCGAAGCGTTAGCCGTTTAGTTGGTGCACCCGCCCAGATAGATAGGGTCGTGGGAATTTGCACTTGTGATGATAGTGGTATTGAGCACTTGGCACAAGAGAAGATCTTTCAAGTAGTCTACCCCTTCACGTACATCTCCTCCCTGACCGACACCAGCGCTTTCCCCGTCCGATGGAAGCATTCTAACATCCGTTTGCTGAACGTGCCAAATTCTGTACGCTGTTAGTGTCACACAAGTTGAGTT
This sequence comes from Candidatus Azotimanducaceae bacterium, assembly GCA_965203735.1. Lineage (GTDB taxonomy): Bacteria > Pseudomonadota > Gammaproteobacteria > Pseudomonadales > Azotimanducaceae > Bin55. Next base: position 3,629,498 of record OZ241909.1, on the reverse strand, counting down.
GATATGTTTGATAAATTCGGTACATCAAACTTGTCGGTGTATGAAGGTAGATTGATGTTTATAGACTGCATTAATTACGGGATTCGAAGGGAATTAGTTTTAGTACTGTGCATCCTTCGAGTCCTACTGCACAGTTCTCTGTCCTTGTAGCCGAGCCGAATTTACTCGATTACTGGACGAACAGCAATCATCCAATATTACATGGGCAGGGAGACCGGGTCCGTGAGTCTGGGTTGGACAAATCATGCTCATTTCTGTACGCAAACTACATGAATGTTCCGCTGAAAGACAGTACATTCGATGCGATGTACTCATTCGAAGCAATTTGCCATGCGCCTGATAGAGGGTTGGCATTCCGAGAACTCTTTCGACTGCTTAAACCCGGTGGGGAAGCAGCAATTGTGGACTGGAAATTTACAGATTCGTTCTACTCCTCGAATTGCCGACATAATGAGATTCGAGAAAGAACTAAACGCAATAATGCAACATCAGGCGTACTAATAACTAGTCAATACGTCGAAATTGTGGAATCTGCCGGCTTTGAAGTGATTGAAGCGAAAGACCAACAAGCAGTCGAAGGGAATCTCTCCACTCCTTGGTATATGGCTCTATAAAGGCGCGACTTTTCATTCTCTTCCGCGGCACGCACCCCTCTGGGGAGAGCCATTACTGCTCAATCAAGCGGTCTATTGGAACGACTGAAATTGATTCCAGCGGGTATGACGGAAACAGCCAAATTTCTAAACACGGCTGCAGACTCGCTTGTGGAAGCAGGCAAACTCGGTATTTTTGCTCCGAGTTTTCTTGTGCATACTCGTAAGCCGAATTAGGCAGTAGATTTTCGTGGAGCCACGTCCCAGACGCATCATGCGAGTTCCCGCGTACATCTCGCGGGCGTCTTCCTGAACGAGAGTGAGAGCTGGAAAGAATCGGAGCCACTAGCAGTTTCATGCCATCGACGATTTTTCGTCGTCATGACTTGTATTCGAGCGACCTATAAGTGCATTCCAGATCTAAAATCTCCAGAAATACTCGAGATTTCAGTCTTATTCGACATGTTCGGGGAGTGGAGGTGGCTCCTCCTTCGGAGTGTTGGAGTTATCGAGCCTCACCAAGCCAGCTTGCTCCAAGTCCAGTATGTGTGTCTCCAAAAGGACTATCGAACCCACAAAAGGAACTACTTGTCCCGAAGATACGCCTTGATGTTTGGGCGTCTTCAGACTAAGTGCATAGATTCCATTGGGTCCTACGGTGAAAGTGCCCGATGACGCACCACCCGATTGTGGGAAGTTAAGCTTCACTTGTATGTGCTCATTCGCTACAACACACACTGTGTCGACTGGTTTCTTGAAGTATCGACATAGTTCGCAAATGAAAGATTCCGCCCACCAAGCGGAACTGGCCGCTGAAACTCGGCAATCTTGAGGCACTGACCACACGGCGTGGCGGAGTGCCTCGAGCGTTACTTGAGCCCTCCGTCGACCTTCGCTAGGTTCGTTTTCGGCCAATGGACTAATCTCTCTTGGCGTGACTGGAATATTCTTTGTGTTGGCAGCGAAGGGAACCGAGTGCAAATCCACATTTGATGCTTCGAATTCTTTAGTGTTTGTCTTATTGTCCTGGTCACAGATTCTTGAACCTTCCTTCGGTTGACTAAAGGACCGCATCGATGTGTCAGGTCGCAACATAGCGGACATCTCTACCAGCGCGCCTCGCATGGCTGGAGAAACTGACATTACGATGGACTCGTTGGTTTCGCTATTCTCCGTGAGGACAGCAAAACGGTATTCTCGTTGGTCGGAGTAGTGCTTGTTCTTGACGAAGATCTGCGCGGGAACTTCCAATCCTTTCATTGTTGACTGTATGAGTGCTATCGTTTCATAGGTGTCGTCGACGTACCACACCGGACCATGCATAATCCACTGGATCTTGGGTCTGGTCTGGAATTCTCCAACATGGTCTAATTTGTGTGTCATCGTTCCCTCTTTACATTGAGGACCTAGTTGCTCCGCAACCATGCTCCCCAGCGATTGGGCAAACGTGATGGGGCGATGAATCCTCGTAAAGTGGTTGTACGTTGAACTAAGACTGTTACGAAGGCCCTCCATCTCCTGTTCCGAAGTGGGCGCGATAGCGGTCGAGTAAACCCACCAATTGTTTCCATATGTGAGCTTTTGCGTCTCCCGTACCGTAAGAGACTGGGTTTGCTGTTTCATGGAAAAACCACTTAGTTCAAACACCTTGTTGGTCTCGTCGTTAATCGTCTGAGCACGTCTAAGATCGTCAGGATCATCGGTACGTTCTGTTACGACATGCTCTGCGAGCCCTTCTCCTGGATCTTTGATCATGCCATCGCCCGACGTCTGGTAACCAGATGGCTTGGAAAGATGAATCGTTGTACACTCAAGGTCGATCGCGTGCTTCCTGGGGCACCCCTTGACTAGTGTTTTGAACGGCGTTCGTTTCGCCGGATCTCTAAGGTCGATATATGTTGTCTGGATTAGATCGCCGACATCGTTCAGGAAGAAACCATCACCAGAGAAGAAGACCCGGCGTTGCCAATTGTTGTTCATGGCGCACCATTTTTTGTCAAAGAGACAATTTTAAACTATTTTTGTCGATATGACAATATAATCGACTCGTTAGTCGTACAGCCACAAATACTATGAACTATGATCCGAGTGCGTATCCCCCGTTTGCCGTAACAGTAGATGTCGTTGTGTTTCTTATACAGTATCGGAAACTGCACGTCGTAGTTGTTCAACGTGGCGAAAATCCGTTTCTTGGAGATTGGGCGTTACCGGGCGGATTCGTACGCAAAGATGAGGATTTGCTCCAAGCAGCCTTTCGCGAGCTTGAAGAGGAAACAGGACTTAAGGCAGACGACCGCTGGTACATTGAGCAACTGGGGTCTTATGGAGATATCACTCGCGATCCACGCATGCGTGTTGTAACCGTAGCCTATGTTGTGGTGTGTGCAGACCTGCCTCGGTTGCACGAAGGTGGCGATGCGATGTCGGTTCATGCGAAGCCCATCTCGAGCGTTGAGCTGAGTGACCTTGCCTTCGATCACAGCCAGATTCTTGAGGATGCTTTGGAACGCGTTCGCTCCAAGCTCGAATATACAACTCTAGGAGCGAAGTTCCTTGCCCCGGTCTTCACTGTTGCTCAACTCCGTTCAGTGTACGAAACCGTATGGAACTCCCGTTTAGACAAGGGAAACTTTCAGCGAAACTTCAAGAAAAACGTCTGTTTCAAAGCGATAGACCGTGTCTCTTCAACCAGTTTAGTCCAACACTCCTCCGGCCGACGAGGGCGTCCCGCTTCTGTTTGGACATTGGGGAGTGAAAGTGCCCACAGTCAATTGATGGTGTCAATGTTGGATCTTCCACTTGCGAGACGATCCAACAGACTTGTCACATGACACGTAAGGAATGATCACAAAGAGCTGCATTGTTGCAACAAATGATGTGCCGGCCCTTCTAGTCGTAGACAAGGTCCAATATTCCCTGGCCATACGTTGGAAGACGAGGACAGAATCTCAGCCGCATTTGAATTGTCGAGTTCTTGTGAACTTTACGATACAATAACAGGTCGCAACGCAACTTGGGAGAACGCAATGCGAATAAATCCTAGCACTCTAGTGGCGAGAGTGCCAATGTAGCTTATAATCACCATAGAAGTCGCTACTCCGTTTGCAGACGGAGTAGCGACCGAAAAATGGACGGGTGGCAGAGCCGGTTTATCGCTGCAGTCTTTAAAACTGCCGGGCGTTTAGCCCCGAGGGTTCGAATCCCTCCCCGTCCGCCGAAGAGGCCGAGTAGCAGACGGATCTGCACGTACTCCCGCAAAGATGCGATTAAAGGGTTCGATTCCCTTCTCGGCCTCCGCTTCATAGACAGCATTACGTAATGCCGTATTTAGGTAGTTATCAAGTGAGATAGCTTAGCGAGAATCAACTAAGCGGTTCGATATTGATTCGGTTGGTCGAAGTGCGGCAGCTTCTGCATACTTCGTATGCGTACTTACATCCATGTACTTGTGCCCTCCAAGAATAGCGTCCGTGCTGTCTTTTTTCCGCTTGTGCAGTTCCTTTGCCGAAGCTGTCAAGCAGTTTGATGGCGGTTCCCCAGTGAGTTGTAACGTGTGCTTCTTTGCGTATTGTACACATTTATAACATTGATCCACACAATTAGTCAATGTTTACAGTGTTTACACGTCTCTGATTAGTTCCTCGTAAGGGAGATGTGTTTCTGACATATTGCGAGGAAGAGACTTCATCTGGTCTTTAGTGTTCTCCTGGCGCATGTTGTTTCGTCCTGCGAACTCAGCAACGTATCTTTTCAGGTGCTTCTGTGACATTCTGTGGTACGTCCCAATATAGCCACGATTGAACATCGACCAGAATGACTCGATGCTGTATGTGTGAGCCTTGTCTCTCAAGTACTCCCCTGCTGAGTGATTGACTGCCTCATGCTTGAATTCGGCTATATTGTCGTATACGGGTGCTTCGTCAGTGTAGAGAGTTGACCCCTCCTCGACGTTCTCACGTACAAAATCCTCGGTAATCACTTTGGAAGTCCCCGCTACGACTTCTGCATGAACTTCGCCAGTCTCTCGTTCCTCTTAGATTGTTACAGCACGTAGGTGGGCAACGAAATTTAGAATACGAGAAAAGGCTATGAACGAACGACAAGTGAACGATTGCTCAATTGCGCTGTCCGCAGATGGTTGGGACTATGACCAGATTGCCATTGCCCTTAACATAAGCTGTGATCGCGTGGCGGAATTTGCCAGCCATGGCGCGAATGAGCAGAGTCAAGGAACTATGGGCTATGTGAAACAGTGTCCCGCAGGGGATGGTATTGTCTTTAGCGCTAGAGACAACAAAGGCAACATCATCACGGGGGTTAAGAGACATCAAACAATCTCAGACAGTGTCCACTGGCATCTGTCTTCTACATTCAGGGAGTGCATTCCAAGATCATTTGTTTGCGAAACCGTTGTGTGAGCATCCAAGTGCGCTTGAGCAACGTGTCCACATAACGCTTCTTGAGATTGGAATCGTCCCTACAAAACCGCTTGGATTAAACGTCCTACAGATGATCTCCAATAGAAAATTCAAGGCTTAGGGAGCGATCACTTTGCAACGAGAGTTTTACCAAAATCTTGTTGTCCGCCTTGGTGGAACTTTTTTCGCGAGATGCTTCGTTGCGCGATAGTACAGGTAGCACTTGTTCACGGCTATTTTCGGAGTATCTATTGATCTTCCTGGACGTCTTTAATCTGACGTACGTGTTGGCATTGCAGCGATGGTTGCTCGATTGCGGAATTTGGTGCGAACAATAGTGGTCGATTTCTCAAAAATTAGTCCTCCTCCTCGAGATACCCGTTCAGTTGACCCAATCGAACTCTTTCAGCAATTGAAAGTTAGTGATCCTGAAATCAAAAACCTTTGGCTTGGCCAAGGTGACGCGCTGAGGAAATGGCACGAGAAAAGGCAAGGCAACGATGTCGGAATAGTTCTAAACACAGGTGCAGGCAAGACACTCGTAGGTCTGTTGATTGCTCAGTCGCTGGTCAACGAAACTAAAGGGAAGGTGTTATATGCATGCAGTTCTATACAGCTGGTAGAACAGACAGCTGAAAAGGCCACTGGATACGGTTTCGAACCATCAACATATGTAAAAAGCGTTTTTTCAAGTGATTCGTTCACGAGGCGCGTCGGTCCCTGCATCACTACGTACCACGCTTTGTTTAATGGTCGATCAGTTTTCTTCGATCAAGAAATCTCTGCAGTAATTTTTGACGACGCCCATACAGCTGAGCAGCTGTTGCGGGACAGCTTTTCTCTGAACATCGCAAAGTCATCTTTACAGTCTCTTTATGGTGAAGTTCTCGAACTCTTCACCGATTACTTTGTAAACATAGGAAAGAGTGCTTCGCTTCGCGAGATCACAGACGGAACTGGAAACCAGTTGCTCTTTGTTCATCCTAGTGAGGTACTCTCCAAACACGAAGAATTAATACACATACTTCACGTTGGGGGAGTGCAGAGCAGCTCTGCCACATTATTTTCCTGGGAACACATTAAGGATCACGTTAACCAATGCTGCGTCATCGTATCGGCAACAGAAATCACAATCACGCCTCCATTCGTCCCAATCACGACTTTATCGTACTTTTCTAACACTGTACGTCGCGTGTATCTTTCCGCAACTCTGGAGGCTTCCGATGCGTTTGCCCGCACCTTCGGCAGAGTACCAAGCCCACTTGTAACGCCTACTACTCCAGCGGGAGAGTGTGAACGTCTAGTACTTATTCCTTCATTCATTGATGACTCGAGGGAGAGTTTAGCGTCCGCAAAGGAGGTGATTGATCAACGAAAAGCTTTGATTTCTGTACCCACCTATTCACGTGCTGAGGAATGGAGTGATATAGCTACGCCACCACCTCGTGAACATGTTTCGGAACATGTAAAGACTTTCAAGCTAGACGATGCTACGCCAAAGTTGCTGTTGACATCTCGATATGACGGTGTCGACCTGCCAGGGGAGTCGTGTCGTTTGATGGTGATAGACGATCTGCCGATGGGCGCGGGACCGCTTGAGCGTTATCTATGGGAGTCGTTAGGTATGAACGACTCGTTGCGAAGTACCATAGCATCTCGGCTCATTCAGAGTTTTGGACGAATTTCGAGAGGAATGACTGATCATGGCGTTGTACTTCTCACCGGGAAACGTCTATTAGAGTGGTTGCTAGATCCTAGCAATACATGCACTTTACCATCCATCCTTCAGAAGCAGATCTCACTAGGCTACCAAGTCTCAGGTCAATTGAGCAACGTTCAGGATGTTCACGATGCAATAGATGCTTGTTTTATGCGCGAGCAGGATTGGCTATATGCATATGAAGAATACATGCATCAAGATAGTGCCCAGAAACCGATCCAGGAAATGGACAATTTGCTTACGTTAGCCAAAGCCGAAGTATCGTACGCAGAGCATGCGTGGAAACAGGACTTCGAAGGTGCGGCTCAAGCCATTTCCAAAACAAAGGATCAAGCGTACTCTCTAAGTACTGAGAACGGTGCTTGGCACACACTTTGGTTAGGTTATGCGCAAGAACGCTTGGGTGACCGTGATGCTGCGGCAGAACTCTACAGACAGGCAAACTCAAACCAAACGAACATCCCTCCCATCCGACGGCAGCACCAACATGTAGAAACCAAGGAGTGTTCGCCACAAGTCTTGAGAATCTCAAAAGAGTTCAGAATTTCTTCTGACGGTAGAGTGTCTTTGCCTAAGTCTATTGATACAGAATTACTCTACTTGGACGGAAGTGGTACCTCAAACCAGACCGAAGAAGCGTTGCGAGCCTTGGGCAAGTACCTTGGACTGGTTGCTACTCGACCAGACAATGACGTTGGCACAGGGCCCGATGTATTGTGGGTGTGTGAGGATGGGCCTACGTTGTGCATCGATGCAAAGACAGATAAGAAGACGACCTCAACATATAACAAGAAGGATATTGGGCAGATGTTCGATCACCTTCAGTGGGTAGACTCTAATACTGATTCGAACGAAGTCATGCCTCTGTTTGTCGGGCCACTAGTGAAAGTTAGCTCGGAGGCCAACCCTCCAGACAATTTTCGAGTTTCAACACTCCTCGAGTTTTGCCGTTTGGGTAATCGCTTGAAGACTGTGCTGTACGACGTTTCAAGAAATGCGCTCGGCCTAAGTCTCACAAGTGAACTCAACGATGCTTTCGATCATCGAGGTCTGAAATTTCCACATTTGCTTGAATTACTAGAACTCCGAAAGGTACGGAATCTCTAAAGCGAACACACTGAGCCACAAAAAGAGTTGCTGCTAAACACTTTGTGAATGTCATCAAGACTAGTACATTCACAACCCACATAATCTTGTAGATTACTAAGACAATCACAGATGACGAATGACGATTGGCTAAAGGGTCTCAGTTCGACAGTTCATAAGCGTCCAATTGTTCTCTTCCGCTTTTCCGAGGAAGATTGGGAGCGAATATCGGAGCGCAAGCAATGGACTGGCCGATTCACGTTTGCTGCCAACCGCGAGTCTCTGAGAAGCGTTAGAGTGCCTACAGTGTGTTTTCTGACCACTAGCGAGTCTGGGGTATACCGCAACGTACATATCGGATTGCTTGAGTCCCAAGCACCTATAACAACCATTCAAAGTCGTTTGAGTATTTCGAACGCGCAAAGTGTAGAACCGTCTACAGAGAAAGGGCTCTTGGATTTGGTTGACGCCAAATACTTAAAGCATATTTTTCGCTCTCGTGTTGACTCCGAACATTCAGTCGTAAAACTTTCCCCGACTTTAAGTGTTTACTTGATTCAAGAATTGGCCCAGCAGAAACTAAACCGTCCAGCAATGTTCGACTTAGCTGCGGCTCTTATTTCTCCTACAACCGGTTCCATAAACAGGAGCGTGCAAAGGGACGCAGTTTCTCTCGCCTTAAAAGCCTTCGGATTATCTTCTGCGGCTCCAGCTGATCAACTACAAATCGAAGAGAAGCGGGACTCCGTGCTTGAAGAAACTCACATTCGTGAAGATTTGGTTATTGCGCATGACGCGAGAACCATACCAGGGTTCTCGCTCTCAAATAGTTACCTCACCGGACGCGCCATGTTCAGAAAGGGTGGGGAGATGCTAGAAGTTATTACGGCGAACAGGAGCCCGCTCGAAGAAGTTCTTGGCGTGGACCTTATTTACTTGAACGCCATTAAGCAGAACTTAGTCATGATTCAATATAAGATGCTGGAACCAGAAGAGTCCGGCAGCGCCACCAACTGGATCTACCGCCCGGATCAACAGTTGGAAAATCAAATGAAGAAAATGAAGCTCTTCAATCGCTCCCATTCACCACAACCGTTCGAGTTTCGGCTAAATTCTCAAGTTTGCTATCTAAGGTTTGTTAAAAGGCGAGTGGGATTGGGAAAGAGTCCCATAACAATACCAATTGATCACTATGAGAACCTGCGTATGGATCCTGCTTCCAAAGGTCCGAGGGGAGCTTTCCGAATCAGCTATGAATCGCTGGAAGGACGGTATCTTCGCCAAGAGGGGTTTCTGGATCTCTTGCGGTCTGGCTACATTGGGGCTTATGCACAGACGACCGAAGATCTAACAACTATCGTAAACGAGACTCTAACTGGCAATCGGGCACTAATTCAAGCAATCCATTCCTCTGTTCCCTGAGATTGTCAGGGAACGTCTTCTTGGTGGTTTACTTGGGACGACAATTGTTCCTACTTGATCCCCTCTGGACTAAAGATGAAATTGGACCGCTAAATCCGTGGCTAAGGTGGATTTTGAAGAGGGAATCAAGAATCGTTACACTTCTCACCGCAGAACGCCTAGAGAAAAAATAGAAAAATGGTTCTTCTGCTCCGTGGATGTGCACCTTCAGCGGTGGAAGACTGAATTGGTCGCTATCTTTCAGACTATGTGCCTCTCTCTTGGGCAATGATGGTCTTGGCGTTCCGATCAGGTATCTCCCGAACCAGACGCGGAGCAAGGTAGCCGGGCACCCTGGACTGCAGTTCTTGGTAGATCTGAAGAGCCCTATCTTCGGGCAAGTCGAAGTGTGATGTCCCCGCGACTCGATCCAAGAGGTGAAGGTAGTAAGGAAGTACTCCTATGTCAAACAGCTTCCAAGAGAGCTCTTCCAAGACTCCCGATGAGTCATTGACTCCCTTAAGTAGCACACTCTGATTCAGCATCGTTAATCCGACAGAATTGAGAGCGTCGCTGGCCAACTTAACGTTGTTGTCGATTTCGCTTGGATGATTGATGTGCGTTACCACCACGATCTTAGGGCGTCGGACTGCCAAAACGCCAAGCAACCCAGTAGTAATCCGCTGGGGCAATACGACGCTAAATCGGGTGTGAATCCTGATACATCTGATATGTGGAACCGAACTGATTTCTGCGATCAACTGTTCCAATTGGTCATTCGGCAGTATCAGTGGGTCTCCGCCTGAAAGAATGACCTCGAAAATTGAACTGTCTGTGTTCAAGACCTCGAGTAGGGGCTCTATAGATGCGGTTCGATGTTCGCGATACGGAAAGTGCCTACGAAAGCAGTAACGGCAATGGATCGGACAAGCGGAAGCAACGATGTACAAGACTCGCCCTTGGTACTTGCGAAGAACCCCAGGTGCTATCACCGATTCGCCCTCCTTGAGGGGATCGGCGCTGTATCCGGCGGCTTCTGTTTGTTCTTGCACGGAAGCTGCTACTTGAAGTAGAAGCGGGTCTTTGGGGTTTTTCGGCTCTATTCGGGCGAGGAAAGGTCGGGGTACAAAGATCTCGAACGTTGGCTTGTCAAGCCACTTCGTTTCGTCCAGTTTCAGACCTAGCGCACTGCGGAGAGTTTTCGCGTCCCTAATGGATTCCTGAAGGATCGATCTCCACTCGTCCTCATCCCACGACAATGTTTTGGAAAGTATCATTTGTCGTTCAAAAAGGACTTTCGGTCATGGCTAGCTATTCTACGAACGAGTTTCGAAATGGACTTAAGGTGATGCTGGAGGGCGAACCTTGTGTCGTTCTTGAGGCTGAATTTGTAAAACCTGGCAAAGGTCAGGCGTTTACTCGAGCAAGATTTCGCAACTTAATCTCGGGGCGCGTATGGGATCGTACGTTGCGGAGTGGGGAGACCATGGAATCGGCGGACGTTGTCGAATTGGATATGGAATACCTCTACTCTGATGGGACTGATTGGCACTTCATGCGTATGGACGACACTTTCGAGCAAGTTAGCGCAAGCTCAGATATCGTCGGAGATGCTGAACGATGGCTGAGCGAGCAAGATAAATGTACGGTGACTCTATGGGAAGGAAATCCCATTTCCGTTGTACCGCCAAACTTCGTTGAGCTGCGAGTCACGGATACCGAACCAAACATTAGAGGCGATACCGTTGCAGGGGGTAGCAAACCCGCTACTTTGTCGACAGGGACGACCATCCGGGTGCCATTGTTTATTGGGGTGGGAGAAGTTGTTCGCGTCGATACTCGGACTGGCGAATACGTAGGCCGCAGCAAGCAATCTTGACTTCCCCATGGCGACCTGCCGCAGCAGTGCAGACGCTTTGTGACCGTTCTTCAATTATTTGGAGTATCCGAGAATTTTTTAACAATCGAGGAGTCATTGAAGTTCACACTCCCGTTCTCGGTTCACGGACTGTTTCTGACGTACATATTGATTCGATAGCTGTTCAATCCGACTTTCTTCAGACCTCTCCCGAATTCTTCATGAAGCGACTCTTGGCCAGCGGAGTGCCCTCGTGCTATCAAATCGGCCCTGTCTTCAGAGATGGAGAGGTTGGAGCATGGCACAACCCGGAGTTTGTAATGCTGGAGTGGTATCGGATTGGTTTTGACTCACAACAACTGAGAGATGAGGTCAAGGAACTCGTTGATTTGGCACTTGGCTCCGACTCGTACGATACGGTTACCTATCAGAGCTTGATAGGTGAAGAAATTGGAGTCGACGTGTTTGACGCAAGCCCGAATGAGCTGCTGCTTGTCGCGGAACGCTATGGCTACTCCGGGTTGGACGATGTCAATGAGACATGCGACTTTCTCTATTCCTACGCAATGGAGTCGTACGACTGTCCACGCTATTTTGTCGTTGATTTTCCCGCGGAGTCGGCTGCGTTGTCGCAGATCACGACTTCAAAGTCTGGCAGAGTCGCCGATCGCTTCGAATTGGTTGTTTCGCGGGTCGAACTGGCAAATGGTTACAACGAACTGTTGGATCCCAAAGAGCTTGAACTTCGAATTTCGCAAGACAATCGAAAACGAGAGCAGGCATCAAAGAGTTTCGTTGTTCCAGACGAAAGGCTCTTGTCGGCTATGCGTCACGGATTGCCACAGTGCTCCGGTGTTTCCATCGGCTTGGACCGCCTAATTTCATTAGCCTTGGGTTTTGACAACCTGAGCCAAGTGATGACATTTCCCGCTGCCAATGCATAGTGAAATTTCTGTTGTTGCCAATTGAGCGTTAATAATGAATTTGCAATGTCTCAACTAAGCTGTTGGAGTACTGCATGCATTCAAATTTGATTTGGATTGACATGGAAATGACAGGTCTAGACCCAGAACAAGACTCCATCCTTGAAATCGCTACGATCATAACCGACTCACACCTAGATGAAATCGACGAGGGTCTTTCCATTGCGGTTCATCAACCGGAGGACGTGCTTGCTCAAATGGACGACTGGAACTTGAACCAACACACTTCCTCAGGTTTGCTTGACCGAGTGAGGAGTTCACAGAGCAACTTGGAGGAAGCTGAAGCAGTGACCCTCGATCTAGTCTCTCGGCACTCACAGCGAGGGGAATCCCCACTTTGCGGGAACTCAGTATGGCAGGATCGCAGATTCCTGAAGCGCTATATGCCGACTCTAGAAGGCTACTTTCACTACAGAATTATCGATGTGAGTTCCATAAAGGAATTGGTTCGGAGATGGGCTCCCGAGATTTACAAGGAATTGAGTAAGTCGGAAGAACATCGCGCTCTGTACGATGTCAAGGAGTCGATTGCTGAGTTGAAGTTGTATCGGAACAAGTTTGTAGCTTCTGACTATCGCTGAGCCGGGAAATTGCCCAATCAATGTGTTCTACGCACATGTCGTCCGATCTATCGACCATTTCTCTTCGTTTTCGAACAAGAGCTTGCGTTAGTACTTCGTCAGCGGGAGCATTGCCCGCGGCCACTGACAGATTTCTTGTCCATTGGCTGTAATTGACCCGTCGGATCGCCATACCTTGTGTTTTCTCGAGAAACTGTTCCTCGCTCCACCCTAGTAGTTCAGCAATCGATCTACGATCAAGATCGTGTCGCACAGCGAAGTCTTTTTCTTGAGTTGTCGGAGCATAGCGATTCCAGGGACAGATCAACTGGCAGTCGTCGCAACCAAACACACGATTGCCGACGTGTGGACGCAGATCTTCGGGTATCGAGCCCTTCAGTTCAATGGTGAGGTACGAGATGCATTTTCTAGCGTCTAACTTGCCAGGTCCCACAATAGCATTGGTGGGACAAACATTAATGCACGCTTTGCAGGATCCACATTGCGGCTCAATTTTTCGGTTGGTGGTCGGTAGCGGTAAGTCAGTGAAGATCTCGCCCAGAAAAAAGTAAGAACCAACTTCAGGATGGATGGCCAACGTATGCTTGCCAATCCATCCTAGCCCCGCTTTCTCCGCAATGGGTTTTTCGAGCACTGGAGCTGAATCGACGAACGCCCGGTACGAACCACCTGCTACATCAGTCATTTTCTTCGCGATCTTGGCAAGTTTGCGTCGCAGAACTTTGTGATAGTCGCGGCCCGTGGCATATCGTGATATGTAGGCCAAAGCTGGTTCTTGAAGATGGTGCGGTGGAGAAGGGGGAGCGTAGTTCATTCGTGCGCTGACGATGCGAACAGTGCCAGGAACAAGCTCGGCAGGAGCTATCCGCTTCTCTACATTTCGCTCCATGTAGTGCATTTCACCGTGAAAACGCTGACTCAACCATTGGCGATATTCACGAGACGAGGCTGAGAGGTCGACGTCAGTGATTCCAATCTCATCGAAGCCCAAGTCCAATGCCCAGGTTCGAATGTCCTTGGCTAAAGCATGAAGATCCATTTATAGAATTGGAAGCATGAACCCAATAGAACGAGTGTACACCGTATCCGAGTGTCGCGAGCTGGACCGAATTGCCATTGAGGAACGTGGGATTTCTGGATTCGAGCTTATGAAGCGAGCAGGGGAATTCGCCTTCAATAGGCTGCTGGCGAATTTTCCGAACACCAAGCGGATCAGGGTAGTAGCAGGTTCCGGAAATAACGCAGGTGATGGCTACGTGGTTGCAGGCATGGCTCATCGCGCAGGGCTTGAAGTGGCTCTTGTCCAAGTAGGAGATCCAGTTCGATTGCGAGGTGATGCAAAACGAGCTTGGAATTGGATGAAGGACCAAGGCCTGGATGACAGCAATGACCTAAGCGACACTCCAGACGTAGTCGTAGATGGCCTTCTTGGCACTGGAGTTCAGGGGTCGGTACGAGAGCCTTATCAAGCAGCGATTGCCGACATTAACCGTGCGCGATGCAAGACTCTTGCTCTTGATCTACCCAGTGGTCTCGATTCCGGCACAGGATCGGTTCTTTGTGATGAACCCATCAGAGCGGACCTAACATGCACATTTGTCGGCGCAAAAATTGGCTTGTTCACGGGTATTGGACCCGATTTCGCAGGAAAGGTGGAACTCTCGAACCTAGATATTCCGAGTGATGTTTTCGATCGAGTGTCTGGACTTGAACTTATTGACCCGGAAGAGTCGGGTCATTACTTACCGAGACGTATGGCAACGGCGCACAAGGGTCAGGCGGGAAGCGTTCTGGTTGTTGGAGGAGATCTAGGAAGCGGCGGTGCTGCGATCTTGACTGCTGAAGCCGCACTCCGAACCGGTGTGGGATTGGTCACAGCTATCTCACGACCGGAACATGTGGGTGCATTTTTGGCTCGATGTCCTGAAGTGATGGTTCACGGTGTAAGAGAGGGAGACGACATCTCGCCTCTCCTATCCAAGGCTGATGTTGTCGCAGTGGGTCCAGGTCTCACTGCCAGCGACTGGAGTGAATCCATGGTTGCGCGCGTCTTAAGTGGAAGTCCGGGGAAATTGGTGGTCGACGCCGGCGCACTTCGATTGTTACGCGAACGCAAGCTGCCTTCCGGCTGCATCATTACGCCTCATCCTGGTGAGGCTGGGGACATGCTCGATATATCGTCGCAAGAAGTCCAGAGAGACCGGGTCGCGGCGATCAGCAACCTCACCCAATCGCTCCGATGTACCGCAATTCTTAAAGGAGCAGGAAGTTTAGTTGCATCTATGGGAGAACCAATTGGGCTCTTACGCTGTACTAATCCAGCGCTAGCCACAGCTGGAAGCGGAGACGTGCTAACAGGGATCGTAGCGGCGGTCCGTGCCGTAACTGAGAGCCCTACGGAAACCGCTATGACTGCCTCTGTGTTGCACTGCAGAGCAGGCGCCGGTTCTGTTGCAGAAGCAGGAAATAGATCAATCGTTGCCAGAGACTTGATCCACAGCATTTGTCCTTGGGAAGCGTCTTTGTGAAATGTCAGTTGATCGAATTGGCATCCGAAGAAGAGACTCTTGAATTAGGAAGGTCACTTGCACGGAGAGTTGAACGCGGCTTGGTGTTTCTGCAGGGCGAATTGGGAACGGGAAAGACAACGATTGTCCGTGGTTGGTTGAGAGCATTGGGACGCAAGGGACCTGTTACGAGTCCCACATACACTTTGATTGAACCTTACCAATTGAAGGGGATCGACATATTGCACATCGATCTTTACCGTATTGAAAATATTGAGGAATTAGACTATATTGGACTATTGGAACAGCTGGAATTGAGCCACTTGCAGCTAGTCGAGTGGCCTGAACAGGGAAGTGAAGTGCTCCCGGAGCCTGACGTCGTTATTAGATTGGCGAAGAAGGGCGATGGACGCACAGCAAATATAGGCTATTTCAATGACCAGATTGCAATGTCGTAAAGTCGCTTTGCGCAGCTTGGGGTTCTTGGTCCTAACGTTGGCAGCTGCCGGACAAGTTCACGCCAACGAAATACTTGGAATTCGCTGGAACGAGAGTCCTCACAACACCCGAATTGTCCTCGATCTCAGCGATCCGGCGGACTACAAATACGGGCAGCTTGACAATCCCACCCGTGTGTACATTGATCTTAAGAACACTTCGCCTAAAGGCATCATTAAGATCAGAGACATTGACAGTCGGGTTCTAAAGTCCATACGACATGCGGTTGGATCCAATGGGATGTACCGTGTAGTGCTAGATCTCACAAAAAAGGTTGAACCGAACGTATTCAAACTCGACCCCTATAACCCCTATGGTCACAGATTGGTAATTGACTTGCCAAGTGAGGTAACGCTCGACGATTGCTCCACCAACAACGAACCGCACAAAGATGTTGTCGTTGTAGTGGATGCTGGGCACGGAGGCGAGGATCCGGGTGCTATTGCCGTAACTGGACTATTTGAGAAGCATGTGAACTTGGCGATTGCAAACATAGTCCGTGAAGTGCTGGAGGATGCACCAGGATTCAAAGTCATCATGACTAGAGACGGAGACTACGAAGTCCCTCTCAATACTCGTAGAAATATCGCAATGAGGGAAAGAGCCCATGTGTTTGTCTCGGTGCATGCGGATTCCGTCAATCGTCCCGGACCCAGAGGAGGAAGTGTTTTTGTACTAGACAACGGTAAGGCTGTCTCCGAATTAAACAAGTGGAATGTGAAGAACGAAAACCGGTCCGATTGGGTAGGTGGTGTTGCGTCCTGGGTAAATTCGGAGTGTTTTGATGAACCAAACCAATATCGCTTTCTGAATGAGATGCCCCGTGACTTCGTCCTAGACAGTTCTGTCGCCGTTGGGAAAAGAGTGTTGCAGGAAATGTCCTCGGTTGCGGGATTGCATCCTCGTGCATTGACCAAGGCTCGGGACGACTTTCGTGTGACAGATGCCGGTTATGTAGTACTCAAGTCAACACATGTGCCTTCCATACTTGTCGAGACGGGTTACTTGTCGAATCCTACTGAAGCTCGACTGCTCGCAACGTCCTCCCATCAAAGGGCGGTAGGAGAGGCAATTGCATTTGGCGTATTGAGTTACTTTTGTGACAATCCGCCTTGGCACACCGATTTAGGTCGAGGCGAAGTCGAATGCCCATACAACCGATCCTTTAAGACATATATCGTCAAGAGTGGTGATACGCTTGGTGAAATCGCCTTGGCAAACAATGTATCGGTGTCTTCGTTATTGCAGGCAAACAAATTAAATAGCGACAGAATCTATACTGATCAACTATTAACAATACCTATCCGTCCACGTCGGAACTAATGACCGTATCACGCATTCATCGACTCGACGAACGCGTTGCCAATCAAATTGCTGCAGGGGAGGTCGTTGAACGACCCGCCTCCATCGTCAAAGAGTTGATTGAAAACAGTCTGGATGCTCAAGCGCAGAACGTTCTCATTCAAGTTGAGTCCGGTGCTCTTCGACGAATTCGGGTCTCGGACGATGGCAACGGAATAGAACCGGACGACATGCGGCTGTCCGTTCAGCGGCACGCGACGAGCAAGATTCGTTCAGCGGACGATCTGGTCGATGTCACGACCATGGGATTTCGGGGCGAGGCATTGGCAAGCATCGCGGCCGTCTCCAAATTGGACATCACCTCGCGTACCGAAGAATCCAAGACAGGTTGGTCCTTGCGCGTGGAGGGTGGAACAGAGATGTCATTCGAACCTGTTGCAGCAACTAGAGGCACACGGGTTGAAGTCACCGATCTCTTTTTTAGCACTCCTGTGCGCAGGAAGTTTCTCAAGCGTTCACGAACGGAAATGGGCCACGTCGCGGATTGCGTTCGCATTTTGGCGGTTGCCAATCCTCATTGCGCGTTTACCCTTATGAACGATGGTCGAGTCGTCGAGAAGATGGATGTAGAGGATTCTGCCTTCGAGAGAGTGGCGCGCGTACTTGGCACTGGCTTTGCTGACCAGTGCATCGAAATTGACCTACAACGTGAAGACTTGAGATTGAGGGGATGGGTCGGGCTTCCCACTCTCACTCGAAGTTCTGCAAATCGCCAGTACTTTTTTGTCAACGGTAGGCACGTAAACGACCGATTGATCGCACACGGTGTTAAGCAGGGATACCGGGATGTAATGTTTCACGGACGACATCCTGTGTTTGTCTTAAATCTGTCGATGAACGCTCGGGATGTAGATGTAAACGTACACCCAACCAAGAGGGATGTACGGTTTCGCGACGCACGACGCGTCCACGATTTCATCATGTCTGGTCTCTATCACGAACTGAGTGGTGTCGGAACCAAGAATCCGGCGACAATCGAAATTGATCCGCATCAGGATCAACCGGCCAATCCATTCCAACTCGAAGTGGATTCATACGTGGAGCGACCATTGCCGCTTGGACACGGCGAAACGCTACCTCAACCAAGTTGGCAATCAAGCGGAACATCCTCTGCACCGAGTGACGAATCACGTCCATTGAGCACGGATCGTGGACAAATTCCGCCGATGGGATACGCGTTGGCCCAGTTGCACGGAGCTTACATTCTTGCAGAGAATGCCGACGGTCTGGTAATCGTCGATATGCATGCGGCTCATGAGCGAGTTGTGTACGAAAAGATGAAAAAGGCTCGCGACAATCGAAAACTAGCCTCGCAGCGCTTGCTCGTTCCTGTTGAAATCAATGCAAGTGAAAGTGAGGTGCAAACTGCCCGTTTGTCTCGGGAATTGCTAGCAGAATTGGGCTTGAAAATTGAAATTTCCGATAAAAATACGATAACTGTTCGCGAAGTGCCAGCTATGTTGCAGTCCACCGACATTAGCCAACTCGTTATGGATGTTCTCGATGAAGTCGCTGAACACGGGACTACGGAGACCATACGAGATCGCGAAAACCAGTTGCTTGCCTCGTTTGCATGTCACGATGCCATTCGATTCAATCGCCGTCTATCAATTGAAGAAATGAATGCATTGTTGCGAGAAATGGAAGTAACGGAGAATGCAGGTCAGTGCAATCACGGCCGTCCCACTTATCGTGTTCAGAGCTTGAAGTCCCTGGATAGCGTCTTTCTGCGCGGACGCTAACACTGTCCATCAATCTAGACCGATGAACCGTCAACCGCCACGCACGGTTTTTGCTCTCATGGGTCCGACTGCTAGCGGAAAAAGCGAGTTGGCAATGCGTCTAGCAGACGAATTCAACATCGCTCTGGTCAGTGTCGACTCCGCGATGGCGTATCGAGGCATGGACATTGGTACCGCAAAACCGAACGCAAGTACGTTGCAGAAATACCCTCATGCCCTTGTGAACATTCTTGAACCGGAGGATGACTACTCGGTCGGTGAATTCATTGCTCAAGCCGACGAAGCTGTGACCGACGCGTTCAAGTCGGGCAAGTCGCCGCTCCTCGTGGGTGGGTCCATGCTCTATTTCAAGCGTTTTAGAGATGGAGTTGCCAAACTTCCAGGACGCAATTCGGAGATTCGGTCACAACTTCGTCGACGCGCGGATGAAGGAGGTACAGGAGAGCTTTTTCGAGAACTACAACGGGTTGATCCGATAAGTGCTCGTCGCATTCACCCCAACAATTACACGAGAATTGAGAGAGCTTTGGAGGTGTACCAGGAGACGGGGACGGCAATGTCGCAACTCCTAGAAACACGTTCCAGCACAACTGTTGTCGATCGGCTTCAGTGCGATTATCGGGAATTCTCTTTGGTGAATCTGTCGCGAGCAATGCTTCACGATCGAATCGAAAAACGAGTTCACAGCATGCTCGACTTGGGTTTTGCTGAAGAAGTCAGGACGCTGATGCAGCGTCCGAACCTCTCCCTTCAGGCGATGTCCATGCGAGCCGTTGGCTACCGGCAACTTTGGAAACGATTGGCTTGCGATGCGGATGCCGCGATTGACACTTCAACGATAAGTGCGATTGTTGCCGGAACACGGCAGCTAGCGAGAAGACAGCTAACTTGGTTGCGCAATTGGAATGCCGGCGTACAGCATGTTCCAGTACAGTCATCGAATGCATACGACTGCGTCAAGAACGTTCTACAGAACTGCAGCGTACCTCGAGCGAACGCAAACTGACTGAGATTGCTGTAATTCTGGATTACGACAGCAACCAGTCGGTAATACAATAAGGTCGAGAGGGAAATTCGCACCCACAACATTCCAAAGCCCATTAATGTTTTTTGATCGACCGGAGAAGGGTTTAAGGACGCTTCTTCTTTCCATACGATACAAGGGGCCTGGATTTCCACGATTCGAGGTCAGAGAAACCGAAGACCTCGCACAATCGGCCGGATTGGAAGTCGAGCGAACATTGTCGGTTGAGAGACAATCTCCTCATCCGGCAACTTGCATTGGTCAAGGTAAAGTCGAAGAGCTCGCTGGCGAAATTGGCGAGCTTGATTTGGATCTTCTACTCGTGGACCAAGAGTTGACGGCTACCCAGCAGAAAAATTTAGAAGATCACCTGAAGGTTCGAGTCATGACTCGAACGGAACTAATCCTCCGCATTTTCGAGGAGAGAGCTCGTTCATACGAAGGAAAGCTTCAGGTTGAGCTAGCTACGTTGTCCCATGCGCAATCCCATCTCGTTCGAGGCTGGACCCACCTTGATCGTCAACGAGGTGCAGTCAATCTGCGAGGCGTGGGAGAGAAGCAAATTGCGATCGACAAGTACCTCTTGCAACGGCGTATTCACACAACACAGGGTCGTCTTGACAAAGTCAGGCGACAACGGTCGCAGCAACGTCGCAAGCGTTTGCGTTCTCGAATTCCCTTAGTAGCTTTGGTTGGCTACACGAACGCGGGTAAATCGACGTTGTTCAACGCCCTCACCCAATCCGAAATCTACTCGGATGACCGACTATTCGCTACGTTGGATCCAACAGTCAGGAGTATGTACGCAACGGAAGACTTCAAGATTCTTCTGGCCGACACCGTCGGTTTCATCAAACATCTTCCCGTCGATCTTGTCGCTGCATTCAAGGCGACATTAGAGGAAGTGACAAACGCAGACTTGTTGCTACATGTAATGGATGCTTCGGCACCAAATCTGGAAGAGATTCAAGATTCCGTAAGCGAAACACTGCACGAAATAGGAGCTGATTCGATCCCCACCATTTCGGTATTCAACAAGATTGACATCAATGGAACTGAAGCAGGAATTCGCAATGACGCCAACTACGTCAGCGCCACAAAGGAACTAGGCTTGCGTGACCTCAAGCGTTACATCGCAGGGCGACTGCGAGGCGTATCTAGACCTTACAGCATCGAATTGAAAACGACGGATGGAAAGGTACGTTCGTTGCTATATCAAATGCGAGTGGTCGAGAAAGAAACATATACGAGTGACGGCCGCGCAGTATTCAAAGTTAACCTAGCGCGTGATCAAGCGCACGAACTCGAAGCTAGGCACGGTATTAGCTTGCACGGCTAATCAACACAAACTACAATCACAACGCTTGCGGAAATGGAGTGAAAATGGCTTGGAGTGACAACGAAGGTCAAAACCGGGATCCTTGGGGAAACCGGGGTGGCGAACAAGGTCCACCTGACCTAGACGATGCATTCCGGAAGTTGCGTGGTCAACTTTCTGGAATGTTTGGAGGGGGAGGCGGTTCTGGATCCGGCTCATCCGGTAAGAAAGGATTCCGCTTATCTCCCGGTTTGATACTGATAGTCGTAGTGATCTTGGCGATCGTTTGGTTCGCGTTCGGCTGGTACCAGGTCGATGAACAAGAGCGTGGCGTAGTCTTGCGATTAGGCAAAGTCCAGGAGACCTTCAAGGAACCGGGCTTGAATTGGAATCCAAAGTTCATCGATGAAGTGATCAAGGTCAATACGACGAGGATCAATTCCAGCGAACACTCCCAGCAGATGCTCACCGAGGACGACAACATTGTTAAAGTCGATTTAGTTGTTCAGTTTCGTGTGTCCGAACCTATTAAGTACGTCGTGGACATCCGAGAACCGGAGGAGAGTCTTAAGCATGCTGCCGAGAGTGCCCTGCGCCATGTTGTTGGTGGATCGACTATGGAGGCTGTGATCACAACGGGACGGGAAGTGCTTGGAGATGATGTGAAGGACAGGTTGCAGACCTATCTGAATCGATACGAGACAGGCATCGAAGTTGTGGGAGTCAACATTGAGGCGGTTGAGCCTCCACAGGAGGTTCAAGCAGCCTTTGACGACGTTCAGAAGGCGAAGGAAGACCAGGTAAAGTTCATCAATGAGGCTAATGCCCTCGCGGAGCAGATAGTTCCCGAAGCAAGAGGTGAGGCGTCTCGAATCATTGAGAGCGCAAACGCATATCGCGACCAGGTCATCGCTCTAGCCCAAGGGGAAGCCGATCGATTCACAAAATTGCTCATTGAGTATCAAGCAGCCAAAGAAGTCACAAAGGATCGACTGTACATCACGGCAATTGAAACCGTCTTGAAGTCGACTTCCATTGTCATGGTGGACGTTTCCGGTGGCAACAATCTGTTGTTGTTGCCCCTTGACCAGATGCTCAGAGGCGGCACGTCCTCTACAGGTATGTCGGACAGCGTAACGTCATCAAACTCTCCTTCGACGACCTTTCCAGGAAGCCTTCGGTCGAATTCGAGATCGGGACAATAGGGGGAATTAAGAATGAGTGTTAGAAACATTGTTATCGTTGTTGTGGTGCTCCTACTTGGAGCGCTCGCGCTAGATTCCTTCTACATCGTGGATGAAAGGCAACGAGCCATCTTGCTTCGCTTCGGCGATGTTAAGTCGTCAGAGGAAGGCGAACAGCCAGGGCTTCACTTCAAGTTTCCTCTGGCAGACCAAGTCAAGTACTTCGACGCCCGGGTGTTAACGAAGGATGCCACACCGGAGCGCTACTTGACCATCGAGCAAAAACCCTTGATCGTCGATTGGTTCGCAAAGTGGCGAGTCAACAATCCTAGGGTCTACTACACGGCAACCTCTGGGATTGAAGAGACAGCCAGCGCACGGCTTCAGGCTCGAGTCAATCAGGGACTACGTGACCAGATCGGTAGACGCACCATGCACGAGGTAATTTCCGGCGAGCGAGACCAACTGATGCAGGAACTCACGAATAACTTGAACGTCACTATGACCGAGGAGTTCGGAATATCCATCATCGACGTGCGAGTCAAGCGAATTGATCTACCGGACGAGGTATCCAGTGCCGTTTTCGAAAGGATGAATTCCGAACGGGAAGTGGAAGCGCGACAGTATCGAGCCACTGGAAATGAGCAGGCGATCGGGATTGAGGCCGCCGCTGATCGCGAGGTGACGGTCATTGGCGCCGAAGCACAGCGCGACGCGGAACGAATACGTGGCGACGGAGATGCTCAGGCGACCAAGATCTATGCTGAAGCGTATGGTCAGGACGCTGAGTTCTACGAGTTCTATCGAAGCATCAATGCATATGTCACTGTATTTGAGGACGGACGTTCGTTACTTGTGCTTGATCCAACAAGCGAGTTTTTCAAGTACCTGAAGAGCGACACTGGAGATTAAGCGGGTCTCTCTACTCAGATTCTTCGATTAAATGGTCATGCATCGCACCAACTCTACGGTGCGATGCACGATACAAAGTGCCCCTCCCAACCACATTGAGAAGGGTCCTCGTGGGTGTGCGACCGTAGTTTTTCTGGCAATAGGTGTTCTAGTTCAAGATGGCTCGAACGATTGTTGTGGTCGGAGCCCAATGGGGTGACGAGGGCAAGGGGAAGGTAGTCGATCTCCTAGCTCAAGATGCCCTCGCAGTCGTCCGGTTTCAAGGTGGTCACAACGCTGGCCACACATTGGTTGTAAACGGAAAGAAGACCGTTTTGCACCTGATACCTTCCGGCATACTCCGCCAAAACACATTGAGTGTGATTGGGCATGGTGTAGTCGTGTCTCCCCATGCTTTGATGTCGGAGTGTCGCGTCCTCGAGAAGAGCCATATTTCCGTACAGGAGCGATTGCGCTTAAGTATGGAGTGTCCTCTAGTACTCTCGTGCCACGTGGCACTGGATGCTGCACGAGAACAGTGCCACGGGGCTGGCAAGATTGGGACGACGCTGCGAGGGATCGGTCCGTCTTACGAGGACAAAGTTGCTCGCCGCAGCATCCGACTCGCGGATGTGTTTGATGCTTCACGTTGCGAACACAAGATCGACGAACTCTATGACTTTCATAACTTCGTACTAACTCGCTATTACCGTGCGAAGCCAGAAGATCCAGAAGAGGTCAAGGACCAGCTAGCCAACTTCGCTCAGTTCTCGCAACCAATTGCGTGTGACACGGTGGAACTGCTTCATCAACTTAGAACGAGAGACGGAACAATCATTTGCGAAGGAGCTCAAGGCGCGATGTTGGATGTGGACATGGGTAGTTACCCCTATGTCACTTCTTCCAACACTGTTGCCGGTGGAGTCACGACTGGAACAGGTCTTGGACCCAATTGCATAGACCATGTTGTTGGGGTTGTCAAGGCATACACGACACGAGTGGGCGAGGGACCGTTTCCTACGGAGCTGAATGATGCTCAGGGGGATGCATTGGCTCGTTCAGGCGATGAGTTTGGGGCAACTACTGGAAGACCGAGACGGTGTGGTTGGCTAGACGCGGTGGCGTTGAAGCACGCGATCCGCATAAACGGCATTTCAAGTGTGTTCCTGACCAAGTTCGACGTCCTAGATGAATTCGACACGATCAAAGTGTGCGTAGACTATGATGAACGCCCCTGCAATCGTGCGATAGTCCGATCTCACGATGCGGAGTACCTGTCGCAAGTTCGACCAGTGTATGAAGTGTTCGAAGGCTGGAATTCATCAACCAAGGATGCGCGTTTGCTCAGTGATCTTCCCAAGAACGCTCGAAACTACGTGGGAAGTCTGGAAAAAATTCTGGAAGTCCCCATTGGCGGTGTCTCAACGGGGGCAGATCGGAAGTCGATCGTGAGCATCGACAACGAGGTGTATTCCTGACTGGAGCAATACGAAACGTAAAATGCACGCATGATCGATCCAAAACTTCTCGATCTGTTGGTTTGTCCTCTGACCAAATCAAAACTGATTTACAACGAGTCGACCAATGAGCTTTGGTCGAACGAGGCGGGATTGGCTTATCCTGTTCGAGATGGAATTCCAGTCATGGTTGTTTCGGAAGCACGAAAGCTAACGGACGAGGAGGAATCGAATGCTGCCGGATAGAAGACTCGAGATTACTAACAATCCTCGTTGCACGTAGGAACTGCCTCGCACCATCTTTGAATACATCCAAATAGACTCAACCAAGTGAAAAATCTCTATTCGATAACAGATCAAGTCATGCCCGACGTGGCAATGAGAGTATTGAAGGACGAACAAGATCCTTTGGATTGGGTTGGAATGAGCGACATTCGACTCCCGATGCAATTTTGCGACACAGAAGAGGTTCGTTCAGCACCAAGCATCGTTCAGCTCTACGTCAACCTAAAAGACCCGAAAGCCAAAGGGATCCACATGTCGCGCCTTTATGTATTGCTTGACGAGAAGGCCGCCAACCGACCGCTGTCCCCTGTCTCCATTGCAGGATTCTTGCAGCAAATGCTCGATTCCCATCGAGATTTTTCGTCGCATGCGTTGGTTGAGTTCTCGTTGGAACAACACTTGCGTCGGAACGCACTGGTCTCGGACCATTCAGGATGGAACAACTACCCTGTCTCCGTTCGCGGAGAACACGTGAATGGTTCTACCCATGTAGACATGAAGTTTACAGTTCATTACTCAAGCACATGTCCAGCGTCCGCTGCGCTAGCTCGTCAGTCCATTCAACACCAGTTTGACCAGGACTTCGGTTCAGTCGGAACCGTGAGCGCGACTCGGGTACGGCATTGGCTGGGTACGGATCAAGGCATCGTTGCCACACCTCACGGTCAGCGAAGCTCCGCTAGCGTTGTCGTGAGGTTAAAGTCTGAGCTAGAAGCTTTTCCGTTAACGCACCTGATCGACAAGGTAGAAGGTGCATTAGCGACTCCGGTCCAAACTGCTGTCAAGCGAGTGGACGAACAGGAGTTCGCATTGCTAAACGGTCAGAATCCTATGTTCTGCGAAGATGCTGGGCGTCGTCTCAAATCGTGTTTGACCGAAGAGTCCGAAGTTGAGGATTTCTTGGTCCGGGTGGAACACTTTGAAAGCTTGCATGCGCACAACGCAGTATGCATGGTCACCAAGGGCATTAAGGACGGATTTAGGGCATCGCCATAGATTGGTGCCGAGAAGAGGACTCGAACCTCCACGGGGTTGCCCCCACCAGCACCTGAAGCTGGCGTGTCTACCAATTTCACCATCTCGGCGTTTCTTCCAATCCGAGCATTGCCAAGAACTTCAAAGAAGATCTCTATGCGTTGGACAAACTCTGAGGTACCGTTGGCGACCACCTTTGATAAACGCAATCTTGGTAACTCAAAGCGGAGTTGGGCCTGGGGACTTTGCCTAAAGCGGGCAAGAATCACCACAAATCACCCCTATTTCAACGCATTGTATCCAGTTAGACACAGATCCAAATACGCGTTTCCCGTGAATATTGTCTGCATGTTCTTCAGGCGACGAGAATCTTTGGATTGTGAGAATTTCCCACGTCTGCCAGATCCCCAAAAGCATACATATGGAAGAACCGAGTTTTGTACGCTTCGAAGAGACGGTGTCTTCGGCATGATTCGAAGCTTATGCAGGCATTGCATGTCAAGTACAGGAACTTCATCGACCAGTCTGGAAGCGTAGTTTTGAGACCTGCAACCAAGTCGCGAATCAAGAAAGTGCTCAGGAAGCACGGTCCCACTTCCTATGGAAAGTTAATTGGGCTCTTGCGCAATGCACCCGGCATCTCGGAATTGCTTCAATCCATGGTGCAACAAGGTGAAGTTTCAAAGGACTCAAACGGCCGCTACCTGAGCCGAAACTCCGCCAGCCGCGTTGAACCGGAACGGAGATTCATGACAGGTATTGTCACAAAGGAGTCTCACCGCTGGTTTTTTCAACCACTAGTGCAAGATGGATCTAGAAGGATTCCACTTGATCCCGTGCCCAATTTGAGGGATGGGGATTTAGCCACCGTCAGACTGCACGACCTAGGCAGCAATTCGAGAAAAGCGTCAGTTCAACGAGTCATACACACAGACAGCGAATCTGATCGCGCAGCTTTGGCGTTTCTTAGTGCTTACGAAGTTCCACACGAAGAGTGTGAAATCACTGAACAGGGCTCCATTCCCAATCGAGTCGAGTCTGAGTCTATGGCAGGCCGGGAAGACTTGCGAAACCTGCCGTTCATCACGATTGATGGAGAATCGGCCAAAGACTTCGACGATGCTGTGTTGGCGAACCTGGAGAAGCAAGGAATTTGGCGATTGAGGGTTGCGATTGCGGATGTAGCACATTACGTCAAACCAGGTGACGCCCTTGATGTAAGAGCCCAAGAACGCGGCAACTCCGTGTATCTCCCGGATCGAGTTGTATCGATGCTTCCTCATGAACTTTCAAGTGGCATCTGTTCGCTGAGACCGAGTGAAGATCGACTAGTCATCGTTTGCGATATGTCGATAACGCAAGATGGTGTGGTTAAGTCTTACTCGTTCTATGAGGCAGTCATTCGATCAGCCGCCAGACTTACATATACCGAAGCATTCCAGGTTTGCAAAGGTGAGCCATCTTCGCGGCCAAGTTCGGTAGTTCATTCGCTTAGTGAACTGTATGAAGTCTCCAAAGTTCTTGGGAAGGCGCGAGAGCTACGGGGTGCATTGGATTTCACCACTCGAGAATCTTCCGTGCTAGTCGAGCATGGAGACCCAGTCGACGTGATGCTACATGATCGCAATGAAGCACACAGCATGATTGAAGAGGCTATGATTTCAGCCAACGTTTGTGCCGCACGATTCCTTCTCGAACACGATTGTCCTGCTCTGTTTCGTGTTCATGAAGGTCCCGACTCAAAGTCTCTGAGCGAACTTCGTCGCGACCTAACGGGATGTTTTCTTCCGTCGGAAAGACTTAGTGGCGAAAAGCCGATATTCATTAAGCGATTGCTTGACAAGATTAGGTCGAGTACCAGAACACCTTGGATTTGGGAGTTGCTGGTCTTGCGATCGATGAAGCAGGCCATGTATTCATTTGACAATTCAGGTCACTTCGGACTTGCATTAGAGAACTATGTGCATTTCACGTCTCCGATACGTCGTTATTCGGACTTGTTCGTCCATCGACTGATCAAGAACTTGCTCAATGGCGAACGCGAGTCAAGAACAGAGATCGAAACTAGCAGGAACATAGGGAACGAACTTTCACTATGTGAGCGACGCGCTGTTGAAGTCACTCGAAAGGTAGACGCTTGGTTGAAGTGTTCGCTTTTGAAAAAGGAAACTGGCAAGATCTTCCAAGGACATATCGTCAAAATTGAGGAGTTTGGTCTGTTTGTCGAACTTGATCGCTACCTGATTTCGGGTCTTGTACACGTGTCTGATCTCGAGGACGACTACTACGAGAACAGAATCACAGAGCTAGTTGGTGTGGCGACCGGCAAGACATACAAGATTGGTGAGTCGATGAGAGTTCGACTTACTTCCGTCGACGTGGAACAACAGAGATTGGATCTCGTGGATGCTAATGCGAGTGAAGTAGGTCACGAATACCGGAAGGGAAAGCTCGTGTTTCGCCGCGAACGACGTAAACGACGATGAATACTTCCGAGTCCAATGACCGCCGTGTTTACGGCATTCACAGTGCAATGTCGATGCTTCGGGGATCGCCTCGACGTATTCATCGAGTTCTCTTGGCTGAAGGGTTTCATGGCAACAGACTGCAACGGATTCGCGAAGAAGCATTACGCTTGAAAGTAAGGGTTAGCACTGTTCCGCGTTCGACTCTCGATCGGCTGGCTAGAGGAGCGACTCACCAAGGAGTTGTCCTTGAGACCGTTGTCGCCGAGGCAAAATCCGAGCAAGACTTCGAGCAGGCGTTTGAGAACTGGAAAAATCCTCTGATTTTGGCTTTGGATGGTGTTTTGGACCCGCGAAATCTGGGTGCTTGCTTGCGAGTTGCCGAAGGAGCGGGCGTAGACGCAGTTCTAATAGGCAAGAATCGCAGCGCACCTCTGTCAGATGTAGTTCACCGCACATCCACGGGTGCTCTCGAATCCGTCTTTCTTGTCCAGGTTTCCAACTTGGCGAGGCGATTGGATTGGTTGAAAGAACAGGGCTGCTGGGTTACTGGATCGCAACTCGGCGACTCATCAAGCTATCTGCAAGCAGACTTTACCTCTCCAACCGTTTTGGTTGTGGGAGGCGAGGAGAAGGGTCTGCGTCAATTGACTCGAACCAAGTGCGACTTGTTGGTTTCGATTCCCATGTATGGGACGGTCGAGAGCTTGAATGTGGCCGTTGCTGCAGGGATTCTGCTTTACGAAGTTCGCCGCCAACGTGGTGCTACGACTGAGACATGAGATTCCGCGGATTGAAGTGTCGCCTTTACACGGTGAAGACTCTCCCCGAACGTTGAGATTTCGTATCGTAGATTTCCTGCTGTTGGTTGTCTCGAATCCGCTATCCAGCCCAAGTATGCGAAGAATTCCCGGACAAAGCACCGAGTGCAACCCACATTAACGCTAAAATAGTGCTCGGGATTTTCCCATTACTAATTTCTACTCCTTGTTCTCGGATTCAGCAGGGAATGCCGAGGGCGAATTCCAAAGGGAGACTTTATGCGCCACTACGAGATAGTGTTCATCGTGCATCCCGATCAGTCGGAGCAGGTTCCTGGGATGATTGATCGATATCGTGCAATGATCGAACGCGAGGGAGGGTCCATTCACCGATGTGAGGACTGGGGTCGTCGCCAACTTGCGTATCCCATCTCAAAAATACATAAGGGCCACTATGTTTTGATGAACATCGAGGCCCCACCAAGCGTTTTGGAAGAACTTGAGAGCGCATTTCGATTCAACGATGCGGTATTGCGCAACATGATCCTCAAGCGAAAATTCGCCGAGACTGAAACCTCAAAGATTTACGAAGAGGAGCTTCGTGACCAAGAACGGGAGCGTGAGAAGGAACGTCGCCGAGAGGAAGAGATGGAGGCAAGACGCAAGGCGCGAGAGGAATCTAGAGCTCGTGCTGACCAAGCATCGGACGATGTGTCAGAGGATCGAGACTTCGAAGAAGGGGAAGGGGACATGCCAGATCAAGAACCCCCTGAGTCATCACAACCTGATGCAACTGAAGAAGTTGTAGCTGAAAATACGGATGAGGAGTAGTTAGTCATGGCGCGAACATTCAGAAGAAGTAGAACCTGTCGCTTTACGGAACAGGGCATCAAGGAGATCGACTACAAAGATCTTGAGACGTTGCGCCAATACATAACTGAGACTGGCAAGATCGTGCCTGCACGGATGATGGGCACCAGTTCGAAGTATCAAAGACAGTTGGCTCGTGCTATCAAAAGAGCTCGATATCTGTCGTTACTTCCCTATACCGACCAGCATCGATCCTAGAGGAAAAGTGTAATGAACGTGTTACTTCTTGATCGAATAACCAATCTGGGCGATCTTGGCGACGAGGTGCGGGTGAAACCGGGCTTTGCCCGAAATTTCTTGATTCCGCGCGGACTAGCCTTAAAGGCCACTGATGAAAACCGAAAGGTATTTGCTGAACGGGAGCAAGAACTCAAGGCTTTGGCGGTCGAGCGTTTGGAAGGTGCCGAGAAACGTGCGGCGCTGTTGGATGATCTGGAAATTACTCTCCTGGCTCGAACTGTGGATGCAAGTCGTCTCTACGGTTCCGTAGGGCCTGTCGAAATTGCTCGAGAAATCTCCGATCTTGGAATCGAAGTGAACAAGAGCGAAGTCAAGATGACGAGCGGTGCGATTCGCGAGGTAGGCGAGTTCGAAGTTGAGATCCGCGTGCACGCAGATGTATCTCGTGTGGTACGAGTCATCGTGGACGCCGAGTAGATACTCCAAGTCCTAAACACAACTTATCCACAGAGTTGTTCAGCCGGCATGTTTGCCATGGGGGCAAAATCGTTCAGTTCGGCTTTTGAAGCGCACAAATTTGTACTTGTGCACTTGACTATCCGTTTACTAACATGGACATTAAGAGTGTCACGGATGAACTCATACATACCTCCATGTCAGACGACTACGACACAGAAATACAGGAATATCTAGCAAGCGATTCATCAAGCCAAACGCTCAGTCGCATGCCACACAGCACGGAAGCTGAACGGGCCGTTCTAGCTTGTGTGATGGGTGACCCCTCTGCGTGGGACCGGCTAACTGGTCTCCTTGAATCCAAGGAGTTCTTCGAGCCAAAGAACCGGAAGATCTTTGAGACGATCAGAACGCTGGCGAACCAAGGAAGTCCCATGGATAACCTCACGGTCTGTGATGCGTTGACAAACGCCGGTCTGCTTGAGGAAGTCGGGGGCTATCCCTACCTCTTCGAAATCGAGGAAACTGTCCACGATTCACGTAACGTCGAAGCATATGCCAAGATGGTGCGGGGCGCCGCGTTGCGTCGTGAATTGATCGGGGCATCAACCTATATCAAGAACATTGCGCACACTCCGGAAGACCGGACGTCTGAGCAAGTCATTTCCGAGTCCGAGGAACGCATACTTGGAATATCTAAAGGCACCACCGGTGAGCAGTACCAGCACTTTTTGGGTGACATCCTCTCTCCTGCGGTAAGTCGCATTGAAGAACTTCGATCAGCTGACGGAAAGCTTCCGGGACTTCCATCGGGATTTTGGGATCTAGACGACCTGACTGGCGGTTTTCACAACAACGATCTCATCATCATTGCTGGCCGCCCTTCCATGGGAAAGACGGCATTCGCCTTGAACATTTGCGAACAGGTCATTCTTGGACAGGAAACGAAACCTGTACTTTTCTTTTCTTTGGAGCAGGATCATAGCCAGTTGGTTCTTCGACTACTTGCTGCACAGTCATCCGTTCCCTACAGGAATTTGGTGACCGCTGAGCTCTCTACACAACAGTGGAAGCAACTTGAAAGCGCAACTGGCTGCTTGTCGGACAAACCACTTTTCTTGGTCGATCGGCCAAATCTGTCAGTCGAAGAAATGCGATCGTACGCTAGACGAATAAATCGTGAGGTCAAGTCGGCTGAAAGAAGTGGTGAAGGACTCGGAAGCAATAGTCTTGCACTAATCGTAGTGGACTACATTCAACTCATGAGGCCCTCTCGGAGGCACGACAATCGAGTGCAGGAAATGGGAGACATCACACGCTCACTCAAGGCGTTAGCCAAGGAGTTCAATGTTCCCGTCGTGGCACTCTCACAATTGAATCGCAGGTTGGAGGATAGACACGACAAGCGACCGAAGATGTCAGACTTGCGCGACAGTGGCGAAATCGAACAGGATGCGGACCTGATTCTGTTTATTTACCGTGACGAGGTCTATGACAGAGAGAGTGCCGAGAAGGGTAAGGCGGAGATCATTCTCGCAAAACATAGGAATGGACCTAGAGGTTCCATCAAGCTCAGATTTGTCGAACCTCTAATGAAGTTTGACGTGACAGGAGAGGATTTTCGTGAGGCTTCAGGTGCTACTGATTACACAGAACGAAATCAGCCTGATGTGAACTTCAACAAGACGGACGCAGCAGGTTACTCGAATGCGGAAGACGAGGAGGAACCCTTCTAAGTCGACTGCGGTGCAGTCCATGCATCGATTGTCCGCCACGGTTTTTGTATGATTGCGTGTAAATCAGTCCCAGAGGCTAGTTGTGAAAGCCCAGCTCAAAGAATCAGAATCTGAAATCCAAACCGGCTATCGAGTAGACCCAGTAAGCGTTGCGATGGGTGCTCGAGTCGAAGGCCTAGATGTAGGTGAGGATCAATCACAAGAATCGATTGACTTGTTACGTGATTTGATGCTAAAGCATCACCTACTTGTACTGCCCGATCAACAGCTTAGTGCGCTTGAGTTGGAAGCGTTTGGAAGACGCTGGGGATCTTTGCTTACACATCCGGCAACGAAACACCGAGACACGCAGTACGTTCAGTGGATTGGTAGTTCAGGAGAAGGAAGAAAGTTCAAGTTCTTCCCCGGCAGCCATCCAGCTGGTGGCGGGTGGCACTCGGACATGACTTGGCACTCCACTCCACCCAAGTACACGGGATTGCTCGCCAAGAGGCTGCCGAGTTTTGGAGGAGACACGATTTTCTCCAATCAGCATCTCGCATACGACACTCTGCCAGGTGAGCTCAAGGAAGACATTGCGGACAAGAGTGCGTTTCATACGGGCAAAGTATTCGGACCTGATGTGGAAGATTCAATTCATCCTGTCGTTCGAACTCATGATGAGACAGGAGAGAAAGCGCTGTACGTAAATCCGAACTTTACGAAGTACATCGTCGGGATGCCTGCTGATGAGAGTGAGTCATTGTTGTTCCGGATTTTCTCGCATCATGTTCGGCCCGAGTTCACATACCGGCACAAGTGGAATGTCAATGACTTAGTGCTTTGGGATAACCGGTCTGTGATGCACTACGCCATCGCCGACTACAAGGAACAGCGAATCATGCACCGGATTGTCGTTCAAGGAAACGTTCCACAGTAGTATTCAAAACGTCGAACAGTCTTGCACTGATTGGATTGTCGGTGACTTAGATTTCTCAATTCCCTATTGACTGCTGTCTTTGCGCTAGTGCAAATCGACGCGATTGACCTTGTACTCGCAACAATTTGTGGATTCAATCGAGAACGACGTCGGTTTACTTTCCTGTTGTGAACGCGACTGATCGAAAGTCACTGTCAGCATGTCGTGAACGTCGGACAACCACATATCTCGATTCACGTCATACCGTGTAATGCGAGTTTCTGCGGGAACGAACTCGGCACTGTGAAGAATCCAGTCGATCATGTTGGATGAGGATGCTTCCGCTATTCCCGAGTCTTCACGTGGTGCTCTAGGTGAGGCAGAATCGTGTGTCCACAACCCGCCAAGAGCACTCCACAAACGACCGAATTCTCTAAGAATGGGGCACTGGATCCTAGAACCGCAGCCTGCGATCTTCGCGACAAGCCTTGGATCGCCGATGGGATCTGACCATTGAGGAAAGTTAAGCTTCTTGGACCAATTGCTCTCTTCCATCAGCATTCCGATGGGTTCAGAGCGTGGGGTTGCTAGCATTTCTCTTGCAACGACACTGTCGAGAGTTGCATTGAAGTCTCCGGTCACAATTACTGGCTCACTGAAAGGAACCAATTGTCTATCCTGCAGCACTACTTCTTTGCCATTTCGATAGGTCACTCTGGTTGGTTGATAGGTCCTGGACAGATTCTTGATGAGAGCAAACAGCACATCAGCTTGCTGGACACTTACGCGATAACCAGTGTGAGACAGGTGTGTGTTGAATATCCATACACGAGATCCGGTTTCCTTATCGTGTAGATACACATAGGTGACAATCCGCCGCAATTTTGCGCCGAATGCTTTCTTTGGTCTGTTGGGAGTTCCAGGAGCAAGCCATCTCGTATCGCTATGTAGTAAGTCATAGCGTTGCTTGCGTATCAGAATTGGGTTGTATTCTCCGCGAGTTCCGCCATCTCTGCCTTCACCCACGAACTCATAGCTCTCCCCAAGCAGGTGGACCAGATCCCGCAATTGTCTTTGTTTGACTTCTTGAAGACTGATTAGGTCAGCGCTTCTCTGCGCTGAGACCTGCTGACCCAAGGAATCGTGGTGCTCTTGATGGATCATGGAAGCAACAAAGTTCTTTCGATCTTGCCACTTCAGCTCGCTGGGGTCTCCTCTGTTTTCGTGACGAATGTTCAGAGTGCGAACAGTTGTTTCTGCCGCGTGTTCGATAGTGCACAGGCATATTGATAGGACCAGGGCGATGAAAACGAACCGATTCATGAGACAGTTCGAAGGTCTAGTGAGGAACACCATGGCAGACTGAACATACTCCGCTCCTTAGAGGGACTCAACAAACTTCACTTGGGAGAGATAAGGCTGCAATCGGTCCAATTTTGCTATTATGTACAAATCCACAGTTATTTAAGCTATTAGACAATTCCGACATGCTGAACCATTCCAGTTTGATCTAGAAGAACTCAGTTCGTTCATCTTGTGTTCAGTTGATCATGAAGACTAAAACAATATTCGTTTGCAACAAGTGTGGTGCTACTCACCCCAAGTGGCAGGGCCAATGTGCAAACTGCGGAGAATGGAACTGTCTTGAAGAAGCAGATATTCCTCGCAAGGCCGCACAATCTTCCACGAGCTTCGGGGAAGGATATAGTGGCGGACTAACCGCAATTACGCGCTTATCCGAAGTCAAGGCTCAAGCAAGCCACCGTACGTCGACCGGAATGGCTGAGTTTGATCGCGTGTTGGGTGGCGGATTGGTCTTGGGATCAGTAGTGCTTATGGGTGGTGATCCGGGTGCTGGAAAATCTACGATGCTTCTTCAGATGGCAGGAAACCTCTCACGCAAATCTCCCTGTCTATACGTCAGCGGAGAGGAATCCATACAACAAATAGCTGGTCGAGCAGTGCGCCTAGGAATTGCGGACAGTGAGATCAACTTGGCATCGTTG
Organism: Candidatus Azotimanducaceae bacterium; assembly: GCA_965203735.1. Lineage (GTDB taxonomy): Bacteria > Pseudomonadota > Gammaproteobacteria > Pseudomonadales > Azotimanducaceae > Bin55. The sequence continues at coordinate 3,594,243 of OZ241909.1, read as the reverse complement.
ACTTCTGTGAGTCAAGTTGCGGAAGTTGTACTACGAGAACGTCCTGACATTGTCGTTATCGACTCGATTCAGGTTATGCATGCGGACGATGTTGAAAGCGTTCCAGGGAGCGTGACACAGGTCCGCGAGTGTGCAGCCCGTCTCACTCGGTTGGCAAAACAGCAGGACTGCACATTTGTGTTGGTGGGACACGTTACGAAAGAAGGAAATCTCGCTGGTCCCAAGGTGCTCGAGCACATCATTGACTGCTTCGTGATGCTTGACTCACCTCCTGGGAGTCGGTATCGCACTCTTCGAGGAGTCAAGAATCGGTTTGGAGCCGTCAACGAATTAGGCGTGTTTGCAATGACGGACAAGGGATTACGCGAAGTGCTCAATCCGTCCGCCATTTTCTTGGAGCGTTCAGATGACCCTGCAGCAGGTAGCGTCGTAACCGTGACCTGGGAGGGAACGCGCCCATTACTGGTGGAAATTCAAGCCTTGGTGGATGATGTTCAAGGCGGATATCCTCGACGGGTGTCCGTCGGTTTGGATGCTCAGAGACTAGCCATGCATCTGGCGATCATGCACAGACATTGCGGAATTTCGCTCGCGGACCAGGATGTTTTTGCAAATGTGACCGGTGGAGTTCGCGTAGGGGAGACTGCAGTTGATCTAGCTTTGCTTGTTGCGGTTTACTCAAGCTTTCGAAACCGACCCTTGCCACGAGATCTCGTCGTATTTGGTGAGCTAGGACTCACTGGAGAAATACGCCCTGTGCCCAATGGACAAGAACGGATTCGTGAAGTGCAGAAACATGGGTTTACGCGAGTTGTGGCACCCATCGCAAATAGGGCGAAACGACCAATCGCGGGAGTCGAAGTTGCTTATGTCAAGACGTTAAGCGAAGCACTCGATACTCTCAGCAACATCGTTGAATAGACCTTCTCACTCATCCGGCTAGGAATTTTCAATAGTGTTCGCTTATTGCGAATTTGAGCCGGTATTCGTACTGAGAAAATAGAATATGCGCTCTCAGATCACTCGTCCCCGCTAGCACTATGTTCAAAGGTTTTGACCGACTGCGTGAGACCGACGCTTCAGTGTGGAATGCCATTGCGTCCGAAACCACTCGACAAGAAGAACATATAGAACTCATTGCATCTGAAAACTACGCTTCTCCGGCTGTTTTGGAAGCTCAGGGTTGCATCATGACCAACAAATACGCGGAGGGATATCCTGGAAAGCGTTACTACGGAGGCTGTAGCCACGTAGATGAGGTTGAAACGCTTGCTGCCGAGCGAGTAAAGCAATTGTTTGGTGCGGACTATGCAAATGTCCAACCCCACTCAGGCAGTCAGGCAAATGCAGCCGCGTACCTGGCCTTGCTCAAACCAGGCGACGTAGTATTGGGCATGGGACTGTCAGACGGTGGACACCTGACACACGGCTCACCCGTCAATTTCTCGGGAAAACTCTATAAAGCAGTGCAATACGGAGTAGATCCAGAGAACGGGCAAATAGATTTCGAAGCGGTTCAAGAACTCGCGAATGAGCATCATCCGAAACTTGTGGTCGCAGGCTTTTCTGCCTACAGTCGCAGCATCGACTGGTCCAAGTTTCGTGACATTGCGGACTCGGTGGGCGCCTATTTGCTCGTAGACATGGCACATGTCGCAGGACTGGTGGCAGCAGGTCTATATCCCAATCCTGTTGCAATTGCCGATGTGACGACATCAACAACCCACAAGACACTGGCCGGTCCCCGCGGAGGCGTGATACTTGCTCGTTCCAATCCCGATATTGAGAAGAAGCTCAATTCTTCTCTCTTTCCAGGTTCACAAGGTGGACCACTGATGCACATTATTGCTGCCAAGGCTGTGTGCTTTCTTGAGGCGTTGACACCAGAATTTGTCGAATACCAAAAGTGTGTGCTAGCCAACGCCAGAACTATGGCCGGTACTTTTCAAGAAAGAGGCTACAAGGTAGTTTCTGGTGGAACGGACAATCACTTGTTCCTTCTCGATTTAATCGACAAAGGTATGACCGGCAAAGATGCCGATGCGGCGTTGGACAGCGCCAACATCACTGTTAACAAAAACACGGTTCCCAATGATCCACGCTCTCCTTTTGTGACTAGTGGTTTGCGGATAGGAACGCCAGCCGTCACTCGGCGAGGCTTCGGTGTGAGTGAATGCGAGACTTTGTCCCATTGGATGTGCGATGTCTTGGACGACCTGGAAAACCAAAACATGGTCGCGACCGTTCGGCTGAAAGTACTTGAGCTGTGTAGACGGTTTCCAGTCTATGCTTCTTTGTAGTCTTTGTTGGGAAACTCCCGCCGACCTATTTCTTGTGGGAGATTTGCGAGTCTTGGTCAACTCAAACCGATGAACAAACCAAATGACAGTGTTGCTCAATCCACGCCTCGACACCGACGACAGAGTCGACGTGTCTTGCTACAGGCCATATACCAATGGGACATGGCAGGCTCCACAGAAAAAGACATGGTGCAGTTTTTCACTGACGAAGGATCTTTGGACAAAGCGGACAAGCGGTACTTCCACGACTGTCTTCACGGTGTCATGCGTGGCGTGAAGGATCTCGATCGAGCGTTTGAACCTTACTTGGATCGAACACTGTCTGAGCTCAATCCGGTGGAGCGTTCATGTTTGCGTGCGGGTTGCTATGAACTCATTGAACGAGAAGATGTTCCTTTCAAAGTAATCATCAACGAGTGGGTCGACCTAGCAAAACTCTTCGGTGCGCAGGACAGTTATCGTTATATAAACGCCGTACTTGACGCAGTTGCACGAACCGCCCGGGAACGCGAAGAGTGAACGAAATCGAGGCGATCGATCTGATCGTCAAACGCCTTGGCCCAGCTGCAACTGGGAAAGGAGTGGTGATTGGTCCGGGAGACGATAGTGCCGTTGTTCGTTTCGACTCCGAAGAGGAAACCGTTGTAACTTCAGATGTGCTTGTAGAAAGGAGGCACTTTCCCGAAGGATCTCGTGGGGACTTGGTCGGCTATCGCAGCGTTGCAGTGAATATCTCCGACTTGTCGAGCATGGGTGCACAACCCCGTTATCTCACGATTGCACTGACCGCCGATTCCATTGAAGAATCCTGGCTCTTGGCATTTGCAGATGGCGTTCGGGCTTGCTGCTTGGAGACTGGTTCCATCGTCATAGGAGGCAACTTGGCTCGAGGTCCCAAGTCGATTGCGGTAACTGCCCTCGGAAGCGTTCTTCGCAGTCAATCCGTGACTCGGTCCGGTGCAGAAGTTGGAGACGACATTTGGCTGACGGGCACCCTAGGTGCAACTGTCATTGCATTACAGAACCTTCGGGAACCTCTGGAAGACTCGTTGGAGGAATTGCTTGAACGGCGAAATGAGAGTGCGTTGGCGAGGTATTTCCTTCCAATACCTCGAGTAGATTTCGCATCACAACTCTCTCGTCTTGCTTCTTCCGCTACTGACGTGAGCGATGGATTGGTTTGCGAACTGAATCAGTTGTCCCGAAAGAGTGGCAACTGTATGCGGATGGATGTCGAATCAGTTCCTGTGTGGTGTGGTGCGAACCCACGGGAAGCCATTCAATCCGATGACAGTTACGAGCTATTGTTCACTGCACACTCTGAAAAACGGACTCAAGTAGTCTCTGCCGCAAAACGAACTGAGACTCCGGTCGCAAGAATTGGATTAGTTCAAGAGGGGAACGGTGTGCACGTTCGCGAAGACGAAGCCGAGATTGAAGTTGGTGGGGGTTACTCTCACTTCTAAGCGACAGCACGAATGCTCACATCAAAACCGGAACAAGAACAGGAGAGCGTTGCTCGAATTCGTGCGAATCGGTTTAGCGATCCGGTCATGCTCGTTGCATCTGGTTTTGGTATCGGATGGGTCTCTCCAGCTCCGGGAACCCTAGCGTCGTTAGCAGCTGGCTTCTTGTATTGGTTGCTTGTGTCGCCCACATCCTATATGGTTCAGATTGCCATTACTGTAGTGGTTTGTCTACTCGCACTGTTGGTTTTGCAGCTCTTTGTTCGCAAGTACGGTTACATTGATGCTCGACAAGTAGTCATTGATGAGATTGCTGGCGTCACGATTGCACTGTTGCTACTACCTCAAGTCTATTGGGTCTATGTTCTTGCCTTTGTACTATTTCGTGTGTTCGATATTTGGAAGCCCTTTCCGATTGGCTGGCTCGACAAATCGGTGAAGTCGGGGCTAGGAATTTTGTTAGACGATTTGGTTGCGGGTGGAATGGCATGTGTGATTGCGTTTGCGATTTGGAAAATTGTGGTGAACACTTAATCGAGGACTTTGAATATGGCAAGTGACGAAGAGACGACGAAACAAGAGGGCGAAGAGAATCGAGACTCAGCCGTTAATTTTGAGGAATCTTTGAGTCAATTAGAAAGCCTCGTGGAAGAGATGGAATCTGGAGAATTGACCTTGGAGGAGTCTCTCGTAGCATTCGAGAGAGGTGTGGCTCTTGCTCGAACATGCAAGGAAGCCCTGCGGCGGGCTGAAGAGCGCATCGCGCAACTCACCGAGGACAACGCGCTCGACTCGTAGCGTTTCATATTGTGAGCGGCTTAATCGAAATTCGTTCGAGGTTGAACGAATACATCGAATCAGAATTGGAGTTGGAGTCCATTCATTCTCCAAGACTCGTCGAAGCGATGCGTTACTCGGTGCTTGGCGGAGGCAAGCGATTGCGTGGATGTTTGGTCTGTGCGACCGCTACAAGTCTTGGCTCAACGCTTCAACAGTCTTTGGCCACCGCGGCCGCGGTAGAGTACATACATGCTTATTCGTTGGTTCACGACGATCTTCCCGACATGGACGACGCAGACACACGACGTGGCAAGCCCAGTTGCCATGTGTCCTTTGGATCCGCTATTGCCATACTGGTTGGAGATGCACTGCAACCTTTGGCTTTTTCTGCGATTGCCGGGTGCGAGGAGTTGTCCGAATGGCAACGAGTAGCTTGCGTCGCGATTCTAGGCGAAGCAAGTGGTTGGAACTGCATGGTTGGGGGCCAGGCCATGGACATAGAGTCTGAGGGAAAGGCAATAGAAGATGCCGCAGTGTTGGCGACTCTCAATGACGCAAAGACAGGTGCTTTGTTTCGCGCATGTACGGAATTAGGAGCAACGATTGCTGGTTACAAACAAGACTCTAGTGTCTTTTGTCTGATGAGCAAATTTGGACGTCGTCTTGGTGCCGCCTTTCAGATAGCCGACGATGTCCTAGACGCTACTGGCAGTACGGAGGGTTTGGGTAAACCTGCTGGTGCGGATTCGGTCGCGGGCAAGCGAAATTTCGTCAGTTATTTGGGCATCCTTGGCGCAAAGGAAAAGGCAAACACAATCCTGAAAGAAGTCTTGGCCGTGCTTGAAGAGTTGAGGCTTGAAGACTCCATTTTGGCGGAAATCGCAGACTTGAGCGTCAATCGTACCGCCTAGACGTCGTCCGTCAAGTCTTAGTCAACCAATTCACAAAGATACAAGGCCCTTTTCGCGTGTCTTGTTGAATTCCGCTTAATCCGATTGGAACGCTCGCTTCAGTTGAGCAAGAGTACAACCGCCTTGAACTCGATTTCGTGTACGATAAAGTGGAACAACAAGATGACCTTTGAGTCTCAAACACTTGATCGCATTGGGGGCGAAATGGATTCGACGGCGGATACAAAGTCTCAGGTGCATGCCGAGAGAGAAACAGCTCTCGTAAATCAATTGTTTCAATTTTTAAATAGTTGCCAACGACGACAACTACGCTCTAGCGGCTTAAGAGCACGCTAGTCCTGTCCATCTGAATGCCCGTATAGGGTGGACGGGATCATACTTACGGGATCGCACAGGACGTTGGTCCGAACGTGCTGCGGTTAAAGTCTAGGACTCGCTTGGCGGAACCCTGTCTTGTCGGGACACTGTCAGGTTAAAGCAAAGACAAGAATAAGCATGTAGAGCCAAGGATGGAGTACTGTCGGACGCGGGTTCGATTCCCGCCGCCTCCACCATACTTGTTCAGAAACCTATCGAACAAAATACTTTTTCTCGGTTCAGTTGTTGGGTATTGGGTCGTTGGAGTTGCCAAAACGCCAGGACCCATTAGGTGCTAGCCACATGCTACGACGATCTGACCAATACGCCGGACCGCGCAGCAGCGAAGGTGGGCGACAGAAAGGTAGGAACGTGTCACCGGTGGAAGAGAATTGGCAATTCTCGCGTCGCTTTGATCGGGAAATTCGATGTCGCTCGGTGACGGAAGTAGCTCAAAGGATTGGCAACGATTTGGGAATGGATAGTTGAACCCGCCCGCGGTCTCGTTGCAGACTGGCCGGCGGTTTATCCTCGGTTGTCAAGGACTCTGGCCCGGCCGCCAGACGATTGGGCGACCCGGCGTCCGTAAGGCTCTGCACCAGGCAGGTCTAGTACAAGTCGATCCGTTGAATGTGGTTGGCCGGAGCCACGATCTCGCGTTGCACGCCCGTGTGTGGGACTACCAACTTGAGCACCTCGACCACCTACTCTACAAAAGACGTGAGTTCTTCGACTACGGTGGGACGTTGTACGTATTGCCCATGAGCGAACTCCCTTATTGGCGGGTCCATATGGCGCGTCGTGCGACCGAGGAAAAGTCGCACGCGTTCGCACTAGAGCATAAGCAGCTCTTGGATGTACTGCGGGAGGACATCTCGTCACGAGGACCAGTAAGAAGCCGGGACTTTGCCGGGGAAGGACGTCGGAGGACGTTCCGTTCCAACAAGGCTATGGCTCGCGCCCTTCGACATCTTTGGTTGACCGGCGAACTGATGACATTCAAGCGCGAGGGATTCGAGCGGCTCTACACGTTTTGGCGTAACGTCGCACCGGTCGAGGTGCAGCGCACTTCGACAGAAGACGAGGCAGACGATTTCTTCGCCCGTAAAGCGCTTGCATTGCTTGGTCTTGCAACAGCTCGTGACTGGGCTCGTCGATTCCGGCACCTCGCCCATCTCCGCTCGGATCCGGATGGGGAGCGCCGCAGACTGCATGAGCTCCTGACATCAGACCTAGTGGTTCAAACGCAGATCGGTGAAGGACCCGCTCACTACTTACTCAAGGAGCGGACCAACCTGCTGGAAGCCGTTCAGAGCGGAACGATACCTCGAGCCTGGCACACTCCACGGGCAGATACGCTGACCGAGGCCACCTTTCTGCCGCCGCTAGAGTTCGTCACGGCACGCGGTCGGGCTTCGAAATGGTTTGAGTTCGACTACATCTGGGAGGTGTACAAACCCGCTGACAAACGGCGATGGGGCTACTACGTAATGCCCATCTTGCATGGTGATTTATTAGTAGGTCGGGCGGACCTGCGGATCGACCGGGCTTCCCGCACACTGATTGTCCTTCACTTGTGGCTGGAGTGCCCTGCTAGCACGCGAAACGCTGATCTCGTGCGGGCGATCGGACTGGGATTGCGCCGGTTGGCGGAATGGGCTGGTGGAGACTACGTACATATCGATGCCACATCTCCCTCGCGCCTTCGGGTGCCACTCGCCCGATCGATTAACGACTAACTCTCGTCAAGCAACATTGGAATTTTCGCCTCTGAATCGCTTACAAGGCATTCGACGCCAAGTAGAGCAGCCGCTTCGTAGTCGATTACGCGTCGCGAAACGGATTGAAAGCAAACGGTCGTGCCAGTCGATCGACACGTGGGTCCTCGCCGCACAGGAAGGAGGTTTGAAGATCGAGGAGCTGAGTGGGCGTCTCATGGGTTGCGCCGTCCACAACCAACAGATGCGAGTTTGGGAACCTTTGTCCTACGGCTTCTGCGTTGGCGACCGGAGTGCGCCCGTCGAGTGTGCCGGCGCAAAACAGGGTCGGAACGTCGCTTTGCACGGGCGCGCGGAAGTCGTCGCCTAAGTCGTCCACTCCGAGGGCATCTCCGACGAATGGAAACGGTAGGTTGAAGCTGTCGTCCAGAAGTGCTTCTCTGCGTTGTATCTCGATGAGTCGTGTCCGCTCGGCACTCGCGCCGGAGGCGTAGTCCATGGCCAATTGCATGCCGTGGATTCCGGGACCCGTCAACCAGCGCTCAACGCGACGGGACAATGTGGCAACATCTCCTTTGGCCAATTGTCGGACGAAAGATGGCAGTTCACGGATAGCTCGAATGCTGCCGAGTGCGTTCCCAAACACGAGCTGCAGAGCGAACTTACCTGCAGGTGTACGCGTGTCTTGGTTGGCAAACTTTACCGTCCGTGGATTGCGTTCGAAAGTGTCGAGAACTTCTGCGATTTCGCCCACGAGGTCAGGGAATTCACCCTTGAGGTTGCGATCCGACCGTGCAAGTTCGCCTATGTGGCGGAAGTGCCGGTCGGTATTGGCGGGGAGCTTGTGAGTGTCGTCGAGCCCCTCGACTATGCACAGAATCGCACGCTCGATGTGCTCTCCGTGCTGCTTGAGGACAGTTAGACCAAGGTGTGAGCCGTAGCTTGCACCGTGTAAGTTGATCTGGGGCACATCCAGCGCTCGGCGAAGGTCATTAACGTCGTGTGCGCTTTCGATGGTGTTGTAGTCGTTTAGATCGACGCCACGTTCGCGCCAATAGGTCGACAATACGCGAGCACTTGCACACTGGGCATCCAGGAATGTTTCGCGGGTGAGTACATCGTTGAAGTCATAGCGTGGAGGTGCCGAGTTGGCGAGATTTGGCAGTGCACTATTAGCGCCGCGCTGGTCGAAGGTGACCACGTCGCAGATCTTAGAAAACCGTTCGACGTGTTCGAAAAATCCGGTCTCGAACGAACCGATGGCAGGTGCGCCAGGTCCGCCAGCCAACACTACAAGCGGTGCTAAACCAAGGTTCCGGCGCGCTTGAACACGTACGAACGACAACGCGATGGCCAGACTCTCTTCGTGCTTGCGGCACGAAGGCACCATGAGTAAGCCACGTTCGGCATCGAGACTTCGACCGCTCGCATGTGCGAGCTGTATAGGCCAGCGGCCAATCAGCCTGAACTCCGTGTTGCGTAGATGCATATCTAAACTGGATAAAGTTGGGCGTGGATTGTAGTTTCGATCCTCTGTTGGATGGGGAAGGTAGAGGACCTTTCGGATGGGGCATAGTTGTAGGCGTAAGAAATGGCGCGACGGTCTGGAACGAGACTGGCGAGGTCCCTCGGGGCGCTAATGAGGCGAGCGGCTACGATCCGTGTGTCAGAGTGAACTGAATGTGTCTTACTTCTGTCAACTTGAGGGAGAGACGGGCGTGGTCCACCTGACAGATTCAAAGTCGATTTCCTCTCATCAGCTGTCTCTTCATGGGTTGGTACGCCTGCAGCACATGGGTCTCGTCTCTGTGCTGCCCTCGAGATCGGCTAAGACTGCATGACGGCGTTCCGCAAAAATGTCGCTGAAGTAGCCTCTTTGGTCTCTATTGGTTAACCGCCCATTGACGATCAGCCTTATATACTTCGTTTGAAGTCATTCCTTCAAGATGCAGGAACTTCCTTCTTGCTGTTGCTCTCGGTACTGTGGAGCGGACAGTGCTCATTCGACCATTCCGCCTTGTCGGCGAATCCCTTTAGATTCAGTCTGAATGTAACCTGAGTTTCGAATGCAATGAGACGAACACGTGCGTAGTCATCCGCTGAAAATTTGCGCAGAGTCCGCATTACATCGCGTGGCTGCGAAGCAACCAATACAGGCAAATCATTGCGAATTTGGTATGAGACATTCAAGTCCATAATTGAGTTTTCGGATATCGGTACGTGATATCTATACGTATTGATGAGAACTCTGGGATTCTTGAGTGGCATTGATTCTCGTTCTCCATCGTCTTGAATGCGCTTTATCCAGTCAGAATGGTAGGACTGACCGTGTTCGTCGGTCAAGTAGAACGTAAGAGATCGACTGCACGTGGAATTGTCGACTTCGTATCTGACATGGTAGGAAGTCAGACTCTTCTGCCAGTCATTCATCGTTTCGATGGAAACAATGCGTTTAAGTTCGGCATCATCGGACTCAGACGTTTCTGTCGTACGCATCCAATCGTTTACGACTCCAGGTTCTAGCTGCTTCTCTTCGCACAATCCGCTTGTACACCATGTCAATGTGCAAACGAACAGTGAGAGGCAAACGGTGTTCTTCATAGCAATCTCCAAATGTTCTAAGTTGTAGCTAAAGGAATCTTGTTAAGAGAGTCAAGAATGGAATACTTTCAGATGAGGGCTCAATTGACGCCGCCATCGCTATTCACTTGCAGATCTAATCCGACTTCTGTCGATATGTCTTTGATCCCTCGATTGGGTTTAACCCTTCAAGACGCAGGCACTTCTTTCTTACTGCTACTTTCGGTAGCGTCGAGTGGACAGTGCTCGTTGGACCATCCTACCTTGTCAGCGAATCCGTTCAGATCTACTTGATATTCTTGATCAAGTTCAAAAGCACTCACACGAAATCTTGCGGTCTTGCCCTTCTTGAATGCACGTAGAGTACGAACCACATCTCGTTGATCCGAAACTACCAACGCTGGTAGCCCTTCATGTATTCGATACTCGACATTCAAATCCATTACTGGGGACTCATACTCAGAAGAGTAAGACTTGACAAAAACCATCGGATTCTCAAGTTGCGTTGATTCAAGCTTTGCGTCGTGTTTGATTAGGGTGACCCAGTCTTTGACCCAAGATTGACCATGTTCATCGGTCGTGAAGATCGTCAGTGTCCTGTGACAATCGGAATTCGTTACTTCGTATCGTACGTGGAATGAAACCTGACTGCGTGTCCATCTATCCATCGTTGTACTGTGAACAACACGCTTGACTTCGGACTTGTCGGAATCTGTCGTTACTGTAGAACGCATCCAACCATTGATGACTCCAGGGTCGAGCTTGTTCTCTTCGCACCACGCACTTGTACACCACGCCAGTGTGCAAACGAAAAGTGTGAGATGTAGTGTGTTCTTCATAGCAAACCTCGAGATATCCCAGCAGCTTAAGGTATCTTAGCAAGAGATGCTTACTTTGTGGCTTTGGTTTCAACGATTGCCAACACTCTTAGGTGTGGGGTAGTTTTATTGCTACGCAGAGTATCCATCGAACGAACTAAGGGTCTATAGCAGCTATTGCAATAGCGCTGCCAACAGACTTCAAAGACTTGACTGTGGCCGAAACCGAAACAGGTCAGTGTTGCTCGGCTTTGGTCCACCTTATGGCGTCCGCAGTCGCTCGCCAAATATTGGATGCACCGACGAACTCCACATGAACCGTTCCAGCATTCAGATTGAACTCACCAATCTTGTTCCATCCTCGACGAAGGTCCGACACTTTGACGAAAACAGGACTCGAGGTGGATTCATCCTTTACATTTAGCTCGTAAACACCCTCCTGCATCCAGTTGTCTTGGGTTGAATGAGGAAAGTGATAGTCGAGATTCCACAGCCCCGATTCTGGCACATGTGCGCCGAACACAGCCTTTGGCAGTTCGAGTCCTCGTCGGACCCAAATTTGTGCTGTAGTCGTGCGATAGTTCCCATGTCCTCCTTCAATGGTTTGTCGATGCCATAGCCCTGGGGTCCAACGATACTCAAACATGTAGAAGTTCCCGCTATACGAAGGAAGCCCATTGTCTAGCTCACCTGCCAGCCTCGGTTCCCGTATCCAACCCACGGGTCCGACTCGCGTCTTGCGGTTCAAATTGGGATTGGACTGGAATACAACGAATCCTGGATCCAGGTCATCGACAATGATTCCGATATCTATTGCAGGTAGCCAAGAACTTTCCTCTTCAAATGGATCGACAGTGGAATCCAATCGCTCTTCAATTGATGGAGACGAACGAGTTAGGGCGATTTCATTCCTGTTTAAGGAGAGTCCCGGGTCAAGGTACACCATGCGTGGTTCGTAGGGTGTGACAAGATTGATCCTTTTGGCTGTCTGTGATTCCACTTTGATCAACGGAGTATCGGTCAGAATGGGATACCGCCAATCGCTTGTTCGTTCATTGGGATAACGAAGTCTCACATAGCCCGCGACATCTTCTGTGTTACGAATGTGAACGCTCGTTTGATACTGTGGAGAGCCATTTGCATCGTCCTCCATTCGAGCAATAGCGATATGTGAGAACGAGTAACCGGGCAATTTTGACGTGTGAATCCATTCTGTAAGGAATGGATCAACGACTAATCCGTGCTGTTGGGCTTTGTCCAACAGATCTGAGTAGGTGAAGTTGGTCCCAAAAAAAGTCTTCCTGATAGAACCAAGCCAAGCCACGATCTTGTCTATTCCATTTGCATCCAATAGTGCTCTAGCAATAGCCGAACACTTCAGCATCAAGAGTTCAAAATCCTGTTGGTTGCCGTTGGTGGTTGGAAGATCGGAAAGTGCAGTGTCTGTAACGTTGTTCCAAGTAGATATCCTTGCCACGTAGTCGTCTTCGAGTCGCTGAAGCGTCCTCCATAGTCCTTGGTTCAACTGGTCATCTGCTTCAACTACACCCTCAAGCCCCATTGCCGCTCCAAACAGGCTGAGTTGGGCCATGTCGACTACGTTTAGTGCCCAGTAAATTGAAAAGGGATGGAGATCGTCTCGCGTAGTCATCGAAATCAGTGACAACATAACTTGGTCGAGGGCAGGAGAGAGCTCTCCGGTGGCGGAAGTTGCGTCGGACCACAGTCGATTTGGGAGGCTAGTCCATGCATTGTCGGTTGCTAGTCCCATCTGAAAGTACTGAGCGAGGATTTCCAATTGAACTTCATGGAGTTGGCTTTCTTCGGTGTCTACCTTGTCAATACGGTCGAAGAGTTGACTCAGTCTGGCGGTTGGAAAAGTGTGTTCCTTGAGGAGAACTATTCCCGGCAGGTTGTTCGCGGAATCCATACGCCATCCGCCCGAGATCGTGCGTAGACGTCTAGGTACTTCAACAAATGCCAAAGACCCATGGACAATCTCAAGATCTTGCCGATTCAAGGTGTCAAAGAGATCGTTCTCTTCGGATTGAAGCGCGTCCCTGATTATCGATAGCAATGGCAAGTTTCGAGAGTGAAGTCTGTGCAGATGTAGAGAGCATTCAATCCCCCCAATCTTGAAGGAATCGGTCCGAAAATCTGATGCAAGCAGACCAATTTCTGATACGGGATTGTCAGGTTCTAGACGGAAGGTCGAATTCCCATTGTCCGCAAGGGGCGCACCCGTTCCCACAACCGTCCAATTTGGTCGCTTCAAGACTACTTGTAGGTCCACATCGAAGTAGTCTGCACCCCTGTTTGCCTGGGCATACTTCCTGTCTTGCACACCAGGCTGTGGATACCAGTGTGCGCCGGGCATCAACGCAACGTAGTTGGAGTGAAACACCGATCCGTCCTTGCCAAACATCGATACAGCTTGGGGTTGGATGCCCGGATCGGTCATGTATTCGATCGGGCTATCGAAATACGCGAATCTAGGATCGGGTACACCAAATGCCACAACCCTCAAAGAGTGGGAATCTCGTCTCGACGACTGACTTGGATTCTCTATTTCAAGTATTCCGTTCTTGAACGAATACTTCGTCGAGTGATCGTCGAGCGTTTGCAGCGTGATGTTCATCGCCGGATTGAGCGTGAAGACGAATGTATGAGGAACGTCGCCATCAATGTTGAAATGGATAGTGAGATCAAGTTCCAACCGTGTTCCCGGATTGATGTCGACATTGCCCTCAATACTCGTGATGTCGATTTGATGATTCCATTCGTAGTCCGCGTGAATCTCTTTCCATTTCTGAGGAGCTTTGAAATGACCTTCAACATGAAGAGCACCGAATGTAAACGATGCAACACTCGCAAGGAGCAAGACACTCGCCGCCGAGAGACTAACGGGGAAAGTGATTGAGTCCTGCCTGTTTAACAAGACGGAAACCAGCAATACGAGAGTTCCAGCAAGAAAAACTGTTGCGAGGCGAATTGCTACAGAAGACCATGAAGCGAGTTCAGGTATGAGGTCTGACACGAACAGAGTGTCGTTAGACGATGGCGAAACCACACCCAACAATGAGTAGGGGACCTCAAGCACTAGTGTGTACCAGCCGAGCAGAGCTGCCATTCCCACAGGGACAATGAGTAGGCGAAAGCGCAATACCTGAGTGAGAAAGACGATAAACGCACCCCAAAATACCAGCGTTGTTGGTGCGTCCAAGAACAAGAGATTGATGAGCGAGTGAAGTTGCAGCCTATCCCCAAAGTCAAAATCTGTTGCATTTGCCACTAGCCCAAAGAGCTGCATGACAACCAAGTTGAAGGCCACGATGAGCCAGATCAAGCCCGCAATGCCCAACACTCGGCCAGTTAGGCACTCGAGGTTGGATACGGGTTTGGAATTGAGTACTTCGTCGATGCGATTACGCGAATGCTGGTGGGTCGCATCGAAGATCAAGAACAGTATCGCTGCTTGATACATTAACCAGAAAGTGGGCTCGATGTTGCCTAGCAGATATAGAGGAGCTCCAGCACCGTGGGAAGGAGACACTGGTGCAACAGACCCGAGATAGAAACACGAAAGTACGTAGCCCACGAGTGAGAACAAGACCAGAACGAAAGCGAAAACCCAGAACCTGACCAGTCGTCTCGCATTGCGCACTTCAAGTAGAGCGACATTCAGGATTCTTGAGGGATTCACGTTGATGTCTGGTCGTAAGGGGGCTGCTACCTGCTAAACGTGAAGCAATTTTTGTGCCGTCGGAATTGAAATGCGGGATGGATACTTCTTTGCACTAAAGAGTCGGAAGCATCTAGTCAAATTGACGAATTTACTTGCTCTTGAAGGGAGTCTTTTCTTGGATTGTGTGCTGGGAGCACAAGATCAAGGGTGTTGGTCACCTCAAGCCAAGGAGTCCGATGGATTAGGACAGAGAGCAATTACGCATTTGAATGGTTTGTGAATGGTTTTCACAACCATCGAACATTGAGATACCTTATACTCACTTCGTTAGTTTCTATGGATTGCACATGTCGAAATACTTGTTTCAGGCGAGCTATACGCAAGCCGGAGTAAAAGGACTTTTAAAGGAAGGCGGGAGTAGCAGAAGAGACGCCCTCAGCGAAACGATCGAAGGCTTGGGCGGTTCTTTAGAAGGGATGTACTACGCATTCGGAGACGTAGACTTGCTCATGGTTGTGGATCTTCCCGATGAATCTTCAGCCGTTGCTCTGTCGATGTTTATTGGAGCAGCTGGTGCGCTTGATGTAACGATGAGAGTCTTAGTTTCTCCCGAAACAATCGACGAGGCAATTCGCAAAAACGTCGCTTACAGAGCGCCTGGCGAATAGCCTTCATTCAGTAGTTGTTGGGTCCTCGCGGTTGCAAACCGTGAGTCGAGTCTGTTACTCAAGATCCACGCTACGGTAGAGAGTAGACCATACCTAGGAACACCTGTCGCGGGTGACCAGGAAAGTAGCGATAGCTGCCGAACGCATAGTCGGCTCTGTCTGCATACGCTACATCCAATGCATTGATGAGCTTCATCGAAGCGCGCCATCTCGCGCTTAGAGTCCAGTCTAGGCGGGCATTCACAAGAATGTGTCCGTCGTATTTTGCGGAGTTTGCCGCATCAATGTAGTGTGAACCTACGTGATTTACTTCCAACTCAAACAAAGCAGAGCGTAATGGACGGTAACTCCATCTAGCATTTGCCATTAAAGAAGGTGCGGAGTCCACTTCTGCACCGTCCACAATTCGCTCTCCTCGTGAGAGATTTCGCGTAAACGCGTACTTGTGTGAAGCCACACTACCCGTCAGACCCACCTCACTTTTCTCGTTCAAGGCCCAAGATAGGTCGAACTCCGTGCCTTGCGACTCTATTCTTCCGTCGCTAACGTTTAATCCCTCGGCATCTCGAAAGATTAGGTCCCGGTTAGTCTCGTTGTACACGGCAATGCTCGCATTGAACGGGTGGTTCTGAAATTGGATTCCCAACTCCAAAGACCTAAGTTTCTCGCTATCCAGGTCGGCGACAGATTGCCCGCTTTGTAGTCGATACAGTTCCGTGGTTTGAGGTGGGCGATATCCCCATCCAATCAATCCCCAAATGGTGGTATGTTCCGCGACACGATGTCTGTAGCCAACGCGTGTGGCGATATTCGTAAAGTCGTCTGTCCGGTCTGCCGGACGTGAATACAAGCATCCACCAAATCCACATGGTGACCCGTCGTCTTTGGTGTTACCTACCAAGTGTCGGTTGGTGTAGTCGTAGTTGACCAATTCAATGCGCAAGCTCTGACTAAACTCGCCACTGGAGCTTGGCGAGTAAGTAAGACTATTGAAAAGGGCGCGAGTCGAGGAAGTGACATCGTAGTTGTAGTGGACTCCCTTGGGTCTTGTCGCCACAAGGAACGCCGACCCCTGCGTCTCGTTTTCTTGGACTTGCAACAGTTGTGCACTCATTCTTTCCAGCTGCGTACCAAACGTAAGAGACATAGAGCCAACTTCTCTTGACCAGTGCATTACCGCACCAAAACTGGTCTGGGAGTTCTTTTCGAACGGTTGACCCGGCAAGAAGTGCTGTCGAAACTTCATCATAGATCGCCGCACATACGGGCTCACATAGAGATCGCCTATGTCCGTTGTGGTGGTCCAGTGGCTAGTTGCGCGAAGAGACTTCGCATCTCGGAATGCTTCCGGGTTCGGGTTCGACCTACGAAGATCGGATTGTTCGTAGGATTTGAATCCGCGTACATAGCCTCCGGTCTCTTGATTCAGCAACGTCAGCGACAATGCATGTGCTACATCCCAACTTCCAAGCTGGTAACGGGACTGACCGTTGAATTTCTGTTGGCTAAATCCTGTGGCATCGCGATAACCATTGGTGGACTTGGATAGAAACTTGACTCGGTAGCCACCTTGCTGGTAGTCCGCGTGAATTTTCAAGTAGTCGTAAGGACCGCCCTCCATCCCCAAGTGCGAAGCAGTGTTTGCGTCTAGGAATGATCGAACATTGATCACTCCGTGAAGAGCATTTCCCCCAAAGAGCGGACTTGCCGGTCCGCGAAGAACTTCAATTTCGTCTGCTTGTTCGGTATTGAGCTCAAAGAGCCCATTTACATTGCAGAATCCCACAGGTCTAACTGGGACGTTGTCTTCCAAGAATAAGAACGCCCCGCACGCTCCAGCACCAGCAAGTACGGCGGACCGAATCCCCGTGAGGTGTTCTTGACCGGATCCTCGTACTACCCATACTCCGGGGAAGCGGGAGAATATCTCATTTGGGTGACTTGCACTGACTAGGGAAATCGTCTCTGCATCAACGGAAGACGAACTGCCATGAGCGGTTCGTTGAATCAAGCTCCTCGGGTCAGAGACAACAATTACTTCCTCAATTTCATCGTTGTCCAGGTCCGATTCCGCTTTGTTATCGGACCCATGTTGAGAGGCATCGCAAGGTACTAGCCACAAAACGGTTAGCGTGTAGGCTAGAACGCGCGTGCGTCGACTTAATAAACGCATTCCATCGTGACTAACTAGACCCGGCGGATAACCGTCATCCGTTAGATTATTGCGGCGTGTCACATCGGAGCGACGTCAGATTGTCCTATGTCGCTTCAGCTCGATCAACCTTGAGCTCTTCAAGGGCGGTAACGGTATCTTCCGCTGCGGTCGCAACTTGTATCTTACGATCAATCTTCAAGATCTTTCGATCCGTTCCGATGTAGAAAGTGTGGCGGTTTGGGAAACCATAATCGCTCATCACGCCGTAAGCCTTTGCGGTCTCTTTGGAGGTATCCGAAAGAATTGGAAAGTCCGCACTGTATTTTTCTGCAAATTTCGTGTTGTCCTCGACCGAGTCGACGCTGATCATGAAGTAACTGACCTGGAACTCTCGAATCTTGGGTCCGTTCTTTGCCATGGACTTACACTGAGCCGTGCATCCTGGCGTGTCGGCCTTTGGGAACCACGCAAGAACGACTGGACCATCTTTCAGTACGTCCGAAAGCTTGTAGTTCTTGCCGTCACTTGACGGAAGATCAAAGTCTGGTGCGGTGTCTCCGACGGAGAGAGTAGCTTTTTCTTTTGTATCTTGGGCGTTCACTTGTCCGAAGGTTGCTAAAACGATTGCAACTAGCCCACCGATTAGTTTAGGTATTGATTTCATTGGAATTCCTCACTTGATTAACCGCAAAGTATACGCTGGCTCAGTTTTGTCCACACCGTCGGGAATCTTGATTTCAGTCAATGCATCTCAATGCTGCGAGCTCAATACTGTCAATCACTCAGCATGACAATCACAGATAACGCTATTGCGGCAACAAGTACAGTTCGATAGGCAATAACAAACCTCGTACTTTTCATCCACGGCCATCAGGCCTCCAATTTCTCATTCCAATAAAACACAAGTGGAATAGTGACAATCCATGCGACGAAAGCGAAGGTCACTACGACGCTAATGATTGAGTACGACGTGACTACCAGTAGTAGTGCAATGAGCAGTGCGAGCGAACCAACCGCGATGAGGACGTTGTCTAGCAAACGAATTTTCTTCATGATTTATTACGTTAGCGAAAAAGCGCACACCTGCGATCATCGTTCAGTAGAGCTGAGTAAGCCACGCATGGATTTCAGCCTAATCGGTACCATACTGGGACAATTCCATGCCGGAAGCTAGTGCAATGACGAATTCAGTTTTACCTTTTCTGATGTTTCAGCGCAAAAAGGCGGAAGAAGCAATCGAATTCTATGTGGACCTGATACCCAATAGTCATGTGGAGAGTATTCAACGCTACGGCGACGCTAACCCTGACTTCGCCGAGTGGATCATGGTCGCAACAGTTTCCATAGGTGGTCAGAGCGTTCGATTTAGCGACAGCCCCATCGAACACCATTTCGACTTCACACCTGCTTTCTCATTGTTTGTGGAGTGCGATTCGGAAGAAGAGATCCAAACCATTGGCAGCGCGCTTGAAGTTGACGGCAAGGTGCTAATGCCATTGGATTCCTATGGGTTCAGCGAGAAATTCACCTGGATTGAAGATCGTTTTGGGGTGTCGTGGCAGTTGAACTATTCCTAGCTTGCACAGTTGGGGCACGCCCTTTCAGTGCACCTTGGTGAGTGAGAGCCCCAAGACGAACGGTCAACGCTCTAGAGCTAGTCTGAGGGAGGTACCTCGTGTTGAAGTGGCACAAAGACCTCCGGAGATCCCTCTGTCAGGTAAGTCTTCAGTACTTCTTCCTGTTCCTTGGACAGGACCTCTTTTTTGTTATTTCCAGTCAGCGCCATCATGGCAGCTCGCGACCTAAGCTTGGAAGTTGGCAATTTGTCAATTTCTTCAAAGACAATCTTTGGATTGGCTATGCCCCACATGGCGACTGCGTTGCTCAAATACATGTCTCTTGAACCCACCGGAAGTCGGTTCGCCAATTCCAAGGCCTTATCCATGTTGCCACTGTCCGCAAAGGCTGTGCCAACAGAAGAGATAGCTGCCAACTTTGATGTGCCTTCGCGTACCTGCGGTAGCAGTTTCATTGCGTGATCCAGATCGTTGACCACCAATTTTCTGATCACTGAAACTTCCAATCCAACATGAAAGTCTTCAACAGGTTGTTCGAGCGCGATCTCAAACGCGGTTGTCGGATCGCTAGCGGCAAGTTCGTTTAGCACGTCAACAAGAACCTCTCGCCGAAATTCTTCAATTTC
This sequence comes from Candidatus Azotimanducaceae bacterium, assembly GCA_965203735.1. Taxonomy (GTDB): domain Bacteria; phylum Pseudomonadota; class Gammaproteobacteria; order Pseudomonadales; family Azotimanducaceae; genus Bin55. The sequence continues at coordinate 3,574,602 of OZ241909.1, read as the reverse complement.
GGGGCTTGTTTGAACCCACTCTATAGCCTCTGTGACGTCTTTCTCCAACCAGTTGCGTGCGATATCCCTAGCCAGCGTTCGCCTGTTTCCCCTGTTTTGAACTTCGCCGATATGGACTGCAGCGGATCCTGGTTCCTGTGTAGCCCAGCTCAGTAGTGCCTGAAGCCGGGCAAAAGACTGAAGTTCTTGGGGAATCTGCTCGCTTACAGCAAGAAGTGACTCAGGTTCCCGAGCAGCCCAATCCCGAACCACAGCTTTTTGCAATTGCCTAAGTTCTAGCTCGTCCCAATCAGCGGTATCGGTACGCTTCAACACTGCCTTTGGATCAGAGAGAGACCAATCCATCGCAACTTGACGAAGGAATGTTCGACCTGCATCGCGTCGTAAGTCGACCGCTGCATCAAACGCTAATTCAGGCTCGCTTTGAACAATCTGCTCGAATAAATTGCCGAGCACCCGGATTCGTACCTCTGCGTCTCTCAGTGATTCACTGATCGAACGAAACGCTTCAATTCCTTGTTTCTCCACTCGAGCGACTGAAATGCGATGGAGCAAATCTTGCTGCTCCTTGTTGAGTTGGCGAATGTCTTTTGAGTGTGTTGCAATGAACTTGTCCCATTCCGCGACGGGATCCTGAAGAACTTTAGGAGTTCTCGATTGGGAGGTGTCTAGCGTGTTTGCCTGACCTTCGATTTTTTCTCCTACTACCTCACTTCGAGCAGTCCCGGAATTGATGTCTTCAGGATTTGTTGTGGCAACAATCAAGACCGCAGAAATGACAACCAAGAACAGCTGAAGTTTTTCTTGGAGCCCTGTTTGCAAGGTGTACCTCAAAGTGGATACATTTCGTTCGAGTGCACGCAGTTAGTGGAGTCGTTTAGCTGCTTCCTGCACACTCCAAGAGCAGTGTAAACCAAGATTGAACAACGCAGTAATGTAAGTCCTAGGGACGACTACTTGATATTGTGGTCTATTGTTCTTCTCCGCAGAACCCGTTACAGACCGCGCTACTGTTCTCGAGCGAAACCATGTTGATCCTAGAAGCTTTTGCTTATAGCGGAGAGGTAACGATCAACGGTGTCTTTTAGTCCGTAGTCCAAAGCATCGGATACCAGGGCGTGCCCAATCGAAACTTCATCTACATCCACTTCTGCACAGAATCGCCCGACGTTGTTGAGATCGAGATCATGACCTGCGTTGACGTTGAGTCCAACGGAACGAGCAAATTCTGCTGCTTGTTGAAACTTCTCAAGACTATGCTTTGAGAAGTCACTGTCGATTCCGTGTTGAGTCACCAACTCACACCACGGACCGGTGTAGAGTTCGATACGATCCGCTCCACAATCGCGCGCTCGTTTGACCATTTCGATACTTGGTTCAAGAAACAGGCTCACACGAGGTCCAATTGCATGAATACGGCGAATGTAGGTTCGGACACTCTCGAAATGAAGCTCCTCGTTTAATTCCCAACCGTGGTCGGATGTCGATTGAGTTGGACTGTCAGGAACTAACGTGCACTGTGTTGGGCACGTATTTTCGACTAGGTCTACAAAACCAGGATATCCATTTGGAAGTGCACCGACACTTGGATTGCCTTCAATGTTGTATTCGATAGCGGATTGCGAGACTAATTCATGAATCGCGTACACGTCAGAGGGGCGAATGTGACGTTGATCCGAACGTGGATGTACCGTAATGCCATGTGCACCGGCGTTGACAATGATCTGACAACAGTGCACAAGGTCGGGACGCGTTCCTTCGCGTGCGTTGCGCAACCACGCAATCTTATTGACATTTACCGACAGTTTTGTCGTCACGATGCCTTTGCTGTGTCCTTTAAGTGTCTTCCCAAATAACCAAGCACAAATCCGAGACTTAGCGCGCCGATCCCGACTAGAGCAAACGTCCAACGCTGCAGAGTTCGCATTCTGTCGAAGTCTGAATTCAATTCACTCAGTTCGTCGCGCAATCGCTCATTCAGACTGACTATCTCTTCGTACTCTTCAGTGACGCCAATGTTTGCTGCTTGCTCTTGTGGATGGCCCAATTGGCACCATAGACTAGAGGCAACAATCAGCGTTATTACCCATGGGGCACGAATGTATCGGCACTTCATTCCTGTGCACCTATACCTATCAGTTCGGATCGGTATTCTTCAACTTGCTCCAGATCGCAAAGTAGATGGCCATCGCGATAGCGAAGAGGACAGGCCAAATAAACACGGAGGCAAATCGGTATGACACCCAGATGGGTTCGCTGAACGAGTAGGCGACGACCAAGTTGGCCGAACCGGACACCCACATGCCAACTCCTAGGATTAGTGACTGATGACGCCACATTTGCTCATTCAGGTGTAAATGGTCGCCCATGAGCCAGTCGAGAACGTTTCGCTTCCCAATGAATTGGTTGGCCAACAGAATAGATCCAAGAATCCAAGACACAACTGTAGGCTTCCACTTGACGAAAATCGGATTTTGCAAGGCTATGGTTAGAGTACCCGTCACAAACGCCGAAATCAGTATTAGCCACATGAGTTTTGTGATTGGCCACTTGAAAATCCAACATGCAAGGAATTGGATCACTACGGTCACCATAAGCGCGGCTGTAGCTATATAGATGTCAGTAAGAAAGTAGACTACAAAGAAGACCGCAGCGGGCGCGAACTCTATGAGTCGATTCATCTTCGTACTTGCTATTGGAGGAGAGACCGAGATTGTAGACAACGAGATTACGATGGATGAATTAGTAGGTTTCAATTGCGCTTACAATGAGTGTGTGGAGGAACTGAGCCAGACTCATGGTGTCTGAACTTTCCGTGATTCCTACGTTTGTTGCATTGCAGGTGAAGTGATGTGGTCATGAATTTAAATCTATTGATTCGTGCGACAGCAATCAGCGTCGCCGGTATGGTTGCGTCCGGTTTATGGGCCCAGGAAGCAGACTCTTCGCCCACGAGCGATGAATCTGACGGGATAGGACTAGTTGAAAGGACTCTTGAAGGCAATGTCGGAGATGAGCAGAGTTCTGCCATCCCCGTCGAGGTAATGGAAGAGGTGATTGTGCGGGACAGACCGATGGAGTTTCCCAATGTCCAGACGTTTGCAGATCGCCACATGGTGCATTCCCGCGGAGAATACTACTATCGAACGAGGCAGTACAAGAAGGCATTTCCATACTTGCTTGCATCCGCCAGACAAGGCTTCAAGATGGCGCAAGCTCGTCTAGGGTTCATATACCAACAAGGATTGGGCGAGGTCCAACGAGACGGGTGGCGTGCGGTAGGATGGCTTGGAGTTGCTGCGCACGGGGACACAGACCCAACAATACGCAACTACTATAGAAAGATTCTTCGAAAGATACCCGAGGAACTCATGCCTGCAGTAGACGGCGTTGTAGCAGAATTCGTAAAGCGATACGGCCCAGATGCCACAGGAATGGAATGCATTATGTCTAGACCTGCAGGTTCTCACATCGCCAGATTGGCGTGCAATTTCAAACTGGAATTCGCTCTTCAGGATGTGAACTCGTTGCTTCAGGGCAATAGTACAGGTGCGGTTCCCACAGGAGTGACCGGTAACTTGACGGGTGGCACGACACCCCCGAGCGCAGAATAATTCTTCAGCCAACTGTTGAATTGAAACCCTCGATTAAGTGCAAGTCACTGGCTTTTTACATCAGTTGCAATCGTTTCGCTGAATGAAGTTTCGCAACACGCAACACATAACTCACATAGAAACCATGAGACACAAGAAATCTTCCATCAAGTCGGTTGTAGCTGTGTCCGCAGCGCTTCTAGTTTGTTCTTCTTTATCACCCCAAATTTTCGAAAAGACTCTTGAAGAAGCAACTGCCGAGAGTGTGCGTGAGGGAGAACAGTTCGAGAGCACAACCATGGAGGAAATGGTGGTATCGGAAGTTCGCGATCAAATCGAGAACGCCTTTTCGTACAACGATTTTCATACAGTGAAGGACCGTGCTGAGTACTACTATCGGATAGGACGATACAAGGATGCATTTCCGTATCTCCTGGCATCAGCAAAACGTGGCTTCAAGATTGCGCAAGCCCAGGTCGGCTACATTTACTTGACAGGACAAGGTGTCGTCAAGCCGAGCAAAGCTACTGCTCTTGCATGGTTGGGTGTCGCTGCTTCTCCACGATCTGATCCGGAGATCAAGAATTACTACAAGAACTTGTTGAAGACTGTGCCTGACGAGCTAAAGCCCAAAGTCGAAGAGCTAGTACAGTCTTTCATCGACACCTATGGACCGAAGGCTACTGGCATGAGTTGCATCCACGTTCGCCGAGCCGGTACACACGTGTCCGACTTGAAGTGCAACTTCAAAGGAGAATTCGAACATCGAGATGCTCTGTTTCAAGATTGGCTGAGTACAGGGTTTGATGCCGTCAGTCCATATTCCACGGGTCCTGGTGAAGGTGCGGATTCACTCTCTCAACCTTCGAGCGGGGCGAGCGGCGCACCAGCTGGGGGTGGATAGACTCCAACTTGAGATCGTCGATTCTCAGTCTTTCAGCCATGCGCTAAGAGTTTTTAAATGGGTGCTTGCACTCCTCTAAGAACTTCACGTATAGAATCTCCAAGAATCGGCTAGTTCTTCCTGATTCCATGAATTGGTTCATTAAGCGCATCGACGTTTCAAAGCCAGCTATAGGTTTACTCGTCGTCCTTCTTTGCACCATTGGGATTTCTCCTCAAGAGCAATCGACAGAGCTTCAACCTGCTAGCGAGGATAGTTCGCAGACGGCCGAGATTGAATCAAATCTTGAGGAGGTCATTGTTGAAGGAATTCAAGAAGAAGTGCTTCATGCATTTCAGTTTGACGACTTCCACGAAGTCAATCGAACTGGCGAGCACTACTACCTAACCCGTCAATACAAGAAAGCGTTTCCCTACTTGCTCGCTTCCGCGAAGCGCGGATTCAAAATGGCTCAAGCCCGCCTTGGCTACATCTATCTAGGTGGTTTGGGAGGTGTAAAGAAAAGCCTGCCGACCGCCATTGGGTGGATCGGAGTGGCAGCAGAACCTCGCTCAGACCCTCAGATAAAGAACTACTTCAAGAGGATCATGAGAGCGATTCCAGAGGATCTGAAGGATGAAGTTCAAGAAGTCGTCGATGCGTTTATCGAAAAGTACGGGACGGACGCTACGGGCATGAGTTGTATCCACACCAGAATCGCAGGGACCCACATCTCAACTCTGACATGTAACTTCAAGAACGAATTCACACTGCGCGATGCAATGCTTCAAGAGTGGATGAGTACAGCGTTTGCAGAGACTTCTGGTCCGTTTGGGACTGGAATTGACACTTATGTCATAGGTTCCGAGTCGCCAGATGCAGGAGGAACGCAACTCGTGGGAAATTCCAGTCAACAAGATATGGGGATCAGCAACAGTTCAGTAGGTACGCCCAGTGGTTCAGGAAATTCCGGCGGAAGCAACTGATTAGCATCAGACCTCCACTTTTCAACCCTAATCCGCGAGCGGGGTTAGTTCCGATCCATCCTCTGATTGAAGGCTCTCTGAGTTGCTACTTGTGACGGCCAGAGCCCTATCCAAATAAGTTGTGACCACGACTCCCGCATTGCGCTTTCCAGCAAAGACCTTCGCTCCCACCGCTATCGTTTCATCATTTATCGAATACACGGATAGGCGTCTCTTAACTACACCTCTGTGTTCTGCACGAGCAACGATCTCTTGTCCGAGGTAGCAGCCTTTTGTAAAACTCACAGCGCCATGTTCTGTCAGCGATAGCATCTGCGGTAGGAAACTGCCACTAGTTTGATGGGTAACTATTGGAAACTTTGCTTCGAGTGTCAACCTTGGCCAATTGGAATCTCGAGAATCTCGAGGATGTAGATGCCAACCCATCGGATTAAGCACAATACTTTGTGAAGAGCTTGCCTCCGAGATATCCATGTCCACGGAGTCCCGTCTCAGTGAAGACTTGGAGAAGACCATGTAACGACCCAAGTGCTGGGCGGTAGAATCAAGTAGAGAGGAGTGAATTACTAGTGAGACTTTCTCTTTGGACCCGTAGTGCCATCCATTTGCCAAAACTCTTCCCTTGATGTCGGTGAGTGCCGTGGGAGCCCCGAACCGAGTTTCGATTTCATCAAGGTCGGAAGTCACGTATCCCTGCAAGAAGGCTACTGCATCCACACCTTCAATAGTCAGTATCCCTAGACTGTCCATGTTTCGAGTGTAGCAGAGCACTTGAACCAATAAGGCCAATTCAGTGACAACTTGACCATACGACTATGGCTTACACTGCGTTCGAACGATACTGAGTTCACTGTGTACGAAAAACAAAAAGCGGCATGGAGATCCAGAAGGGGATTGCTGGAATTAGACATCATGCTCCAGCCCTTCGTAGAGAAATGCTATGACTGTTTGACGGATGCCCAGAAGCAATCTCTTCACGAAATGCTCAATCTTGATGACGTTGTGCTATTGGCCATGATTCGTCGGCCACCCAGTTCCGGGAAATTCAAGGAAGTAGTACAAGCAATTCTGAATCACCACCAGGGGAAGCAGTCATTCGGCCAAAGTCGAGACTAGAGTTTCGCTGCAACGGGGAGTGGATGGAACACGTCTAGTGGGTCGAGCCTTGGATGCACAACACTTGGCTCTGCTCGGACATTGGTCTGCGGATAGTCCAGAGTGAAGTGGAGACCACGACTCTCCTTCCGCCAACGGGCAGATTGCACTATGAGATCCGCAACAAGTATGAGATTGCGAAGTTCGAGCAGGTCACCATTGACGCGATAGTTGGAGTAGTAGTCATGAACTTCGTTCTTTAGAAGTTCAATGCGACGAGCAGCTCGTTCCAATCTCTTGTTGGTGCGCACAATTCCAACGTAATTCCACATGAATCTCCGTAGTTCTGACCAATTCTGTGTGAGCACCACGTCTTCGTCCGAGTTTGTGACTTGACTCTCGTCCCAATCGGAAATGTCTTCGCGAACGCTTCTGTCGTTCTCTTTACGTTTGAGTATGTGGTCGGCGGTGGTCATTGCATACACCAAGCACTCGAGCAAGGAATTACTCGCTAGTCGATTTGCGCCATGCATTCCCGTGCAAGCCGTCTCGCCAATCGCATAGAGCCCCTTGACATCAGTGGCTCCGTGGTGATTCACCAAGACACCTCCGCATGTGTAATGGGCTGCTGGAACGATCGGTATTGGTTCGGTGCTCATGTCAATCCCAATCGAATCCAGTTTGTTGCAGATTTGAGGAAAGCGCTCTTCAATCTGAATGCGTGACATGTGAGTGACATCCAAAAAGACACAATCCAGCCCCGACTTCTTCATCTCAAAATCGATTGCACGCGCCACGACATCTCTGGGCGCAAGTTCTCCTCGTGAGTCGAAACGTTGTACAAAGCTCTCTCCGTTCGGAAGAATGAGTTTTCCGCCTTCTCCGCGAACTGCTTCGGAAATGAGGAATGATCGGGCTTCAGCGTGGTAGAGGCAGGTTGGATGAAACTGATTGAATTCCATGTTGGACACGCGGCATCCTGCACGGTAGGCGATCGCGATTCCGTCGCCCGTTGCTCCATCGGGATTGCTCGTGTACTTGTAGACTTTGGAAGCTCCTCCAGTCGCAAGAATGATGGAGCGCGCCCGAACTGTTTCCACACAACCCGATTTCCTATCGTAGATGTATGCCCCAAGAACTCGGCGATTCTGTGTGCCCGATTCTCGATTGGTCACAACGTCGATTGCGACCCGATCTGTCCTGATTTCGATATTTGGATGTTTGAACGCGCGCGAGATTAACTTTGTCGCGATCGCATGCCCGGTTGCATCTGCTACGTGCAGCACACGGCGAAAACTGTGAGCCCCTTCCTTTGCAAGATGAGGACTTCCGTTTTCCATGTCGAATTGAACGCCCAACTTTGCGAGATGTTCAACTACGGCGCCCGCTTTAGCTACCACTAGCTCCACGGTGGAACGGTTACACAAACCAACACCTGCTTTGACGGTGTCTCGCACATGAGATTCAAGTGAATCATCGGGGTCAGTCACCGCTGCAACGCCACCCTGGGCGCGATTGGTGGAACTACTTCGAATGCTCTCTTTCGATAGCACAAGGACTTTGAATGTGGAGGCTAAGCGTAGTGCCGCACTAAGCCCTGCAGCTCCTGCGCCTATTACCAAGACATCTACCTCTGTTCGAAGGTCCAAGTTCGTCATGGTCCGAATATAAATACCCCTTTCATGCACACTTAAAATACAACATTCGCAATTATGCGGATTAGTGAGCAACCCCAACTTAATCTTGAGGAGCCAATTTGCCCGTCGATACCGATGCTGAGCTGGTCAAGCGGGTTCAAGGTGGAGACTCACGCGCCTTCGACCTGCTCTTTGAGCGCTACAAGCACAGAATCCATTCCTTGGTCGGAAGATTTGTCGACAGTTACGAGGACTGCGAAGAAGTCGTGCAAGAGTCTTTTCTCAAGGCGTACAAGGCTCTCCCTCGCTTTCGGGGGGAAAGTCAGTTTTACACTTGGCTATATCGGATCGCAGCAAACACGGCGAAAAACTTTCTTGCGGCTCGTTCGAGAAGACCAACTAGATCCGACGTAGATGTCGAAGATGACATTACGGTAAATGAATTAACGAGTTTGCACGAAACCGACAATCCGGAAAACATTCTGGAAAGTGCCGAGTTGGAACAAATCATCAAAAAAGCAATCCAAGAATTGGAACCAGAATTGAAAAGTGCTGTCACACTAAGGGAATATGCTGGTTTGAGTTACGAGCAAATTGCCGAGATTATGGATTGTCCCGTGGGAACGGTTAGGTCTCGGATCTTCAGAGCACGCGAAGCGATCGCTTCTCAGATGCGTTCGCGCGGTGATGAATTAAGGTAGGAATCCAGTCGATGACGTGTACAATCTGTCAATCTTGCGGCAGGAAGCCTATGAGGGGTTAAATGTTCTATGGGTAGCAAGTAAGAGTCATTATGGCGCAGGCGTTGAACGAAACGTTGTCGGCGTGTTTCGATGGTGAAGCACAAAGAGACGAGCTACGTCGGGTTCTTGATGAGTCAAACTCAAGCGAAGATTTGCGCAGTGACTGGCGTTGTTACAGTTCCATCTCAGCAGTTCTTCGAGGCGAGAAACTCTCATCGCTAGAAAGTCCGCGCAACTGGGACGAGTTGACGGAAAGAATCCCGGATGACCACAACATTGTTGCGCTGCAAGGGAAGCGACGCGTCAATCGAAGATCCATGGTAGGAGGTGCCACAGCCATATTGGCCATGGCAGCCACACTTGTCATTGGCGTATTCGTGCTCAATCCGGACGACGACACACCAAGTGGTGAAACGTTGGCTGTATCAGATGACCAGATTTTGAATGAGAGTGCGAGTTCCGAAGTACAAGCCACGACAACTTCAGGAACCGTGGTTAACTTGCCGTTGGATATTCAGCAGCAACACCTGGAGAAGCTAGTTGTCCATGACGCAAATGCATTTGTCTCAGGCAGCACTCCCATCACCATTCCGCAGGTTGTAACTCGCAAGGTCTCAAGTCCAGAATGACCTTCCTCCCCTCCAAACCCCACCACATCACAGCCCTATTTCTCTGTTGCACTTTTTTTGGCATTGGTTCTTCCATGGCCGAGGAACGAAGTGCGGAAGAGTGGTTGAGAGCAATGAACGCTGCGCAGCAAGAACTGAACTATGTGGGGACGTTGAGCTATTTCAACGGTGACGAGCTTACTACCCTGGACTATCGACACATGGTTGTTCAAGGCGAAGTGCATCAACATGTGACACCCTTGAACGGACCTTCTAGAAAGTTCATTCGGGAAGGACCCAGCGTTTCACTGGAATTGGATAGGGATGACGAACTGGTTCAAATGCAAGAGAAGATCGAGGCGGGCGGAATTTCAACCAACTTTAATCCAAAGTTTGATTCGCTAGGAGAGACGTACGACATCGCAGTGGAAGGTCACGGACGTATCGCGAATCGATCTGCGGTTTGCCTGTCCATGACACCCAAGGATCAGGACCGCTATCAGATTCATCTATGGATCGACAAGCAGACGAGCATACTCCTGGCTTGGGAAATGCGCGACCACAACAACCGACCCGTAAGCATCTGGCAATTCACCGAGTTTGAATTAATAGAAGAAGACTTAGGTCAGCATGCCTTTGCCAACGGATCGAACTCTAGCGTTACTTTGGACATTAAGTCGAAGCCATCACTGGAGGAACACGAAGACGACGAAGATGTCCATTGGCATCTCGACTGGGTCCCCAAGGGATTTGAACTGTCGGGAACGAATAATCAAGACTTGAGTCTTGGTCGCGATTCGTCGCACAACGTAATGTATTCGGACGGTATTGTCGCTGTTTCCGTGTTTGTCGAGCCAGCACCCAAGTCGCATGAAGGTGTCGCGATGGAATCAGTTTCGGGTTCGACTGTAGTCGTTTCGCATACGATTCAAGACCACCGCGGCCAGTCAAAGTTAGTTACAGTTGTTGGAGACTTGCCCAAACAAACCGTGTGGCGTATCGCCCGCGGCGTCAAGTTCGATCCCTAGTTTCCTCCCCTCCCGTTCTACTCCATTACAACAGTGCTGCTTGGATGTGGAACCGTTGTCGCTACCGCCTCAAACCGTAGCTTGGTTCGCGTAACGCGCGAGAAGTGTGTTGGTTGCCCAGGTGCCTGCATGCGCTTTACCAAGGGAGATTCTGAGCTCTGGCTTGACGAACAGCTTCAAGTTGGAACCAAGGTAGAAATTGAAACCTCATCTGTTGCATTGGTAGTTGGTACGTCAATTACGATGGGCATGCCGATAATTGCGGCCGGAGCTGCTTACTACTTCTCTGGCTCTTGGATGATCACTGCAGGAGTTGCGTTTTTGAGTGTCCTCTTGGCTCTGGCGTGTTGTCGTACCGAAAAATTTAGGGTTTTGTTAGTGCCACATGTGCGTAACGTTGTGTAAACTAAGAGGCTTTTCGATTGCTGGTAGTGATCGCTTAGTTTCGAAATTATCCGCTCGGCGACGAGTTGAATTGGCGAGAAAGGGTCGTTGCAATGTTTGATAGTTGGCTGAGATCTAGCCTCCTCGTTCTAGTGCTGTTTCTCTCTGGAGCAGTACTCGCAGAAGGCTTCGTGATATATAGCAGCTGGCAATTGGAGTGGCGCGCACGGACAGAGGCTGTTCGCACAGCAGAGTCACTGGATGTGAATGCCATAGTCAAGCAAGCGAGGGTTTTTGACCGAGACTGGTACCGGGTCGTAGCCAAAGTCGACTCCGAAAGTGGGGAATACTTGATGTTGGATGCGATGGATAAGGATTGGGACGTTTGGTACTTGTCCTCGTCGGACGATTCATGGGTTTCCAACGGCTCACTATCCAACAATCCGCAGGTTCCTATGGAAGCAGATACAGTAGCTCCAGTCTCATTGGTAGTTAGACCCCTGTTTTCAGATGATGGCGATAGTGCGGATCATACTCTGGCTCCGCCCACAACCACCCCGACGGAACCCGATGAACCTCAGGTTGTTGCGGAGATTGAGACCGATACTTTAGAACCGGATGTCACTACACCTTCACCTGTTGAGGAAGAGGATCTGCCCATAGAACTGGAAGGCGGTGCTGCTTCAGTTGCCGAGGAAGAGGATCTGCCCATAGAACCGGAAGAAGATCTCGTTTCTTCGTCCGATTCAGCAGGAGATTCCACGCTCTCAGTTGAGTCAACTTTGCGCGAAGTTGAGATGATTCAAAGACAGGCACAGGACCTAATTTCAAACTGGGAACAACGCGAAAACCCGACGAGCTACGTGTTGCCCACGGAGTCTGGCTCCGAGTTGAGGGAAAACCAAAATATGGTCCCATCACGGGAAACCTGGTTCAACGAATTGCGGATTCCAGAAAGAAGGCGTAGATAACCTTCGACACTCGTCTCAAATGGGCGAGTTCTTCATTCGCGACCTAAGACACATAGACGCTCTTCAAATCTGGTAGAAGATTCGGATCGCTGTTGCTGCAACTTTATTGGATGTGACCTGTGAACTGGAGGTCATTTCTTCCAAGCTGAGCTTCCTATAATTTCGACGCAATTCCCTTCGACCAATAGAACTCTTTCCATGTCTGCTCAAGAAGCCTTACACGATAAGTTTCGCGTGATTCACAATCTCAATCATGCATCCCAATATCTCTCTTGGGATGAAGCTGTCATGATGCCGAGAGGAGGAGGTTTGGCGCGTGCAGATTCGCTTGCGACGCTGCGTCTAATCGTTCATGAAATGATCACGAGTTCTGAAGTGGGCGAACTCATTGAAGCAGCCAAGGAACAGAACCCAACCGATGAATGGAAGGTGGCCAATTTGCGCGTCATTGAACATCAGCGAGAACGTTCGACAGCCGTACCTCCCGACTTGGTCGTCGCACTTTCGAAGGCCTCTTCCGCCTGCGAACAAGAGTGGCGCGAGAAGCGCGCCGAGAATGATTGGAACTCAGTTGTACCTTTGCTAGAAGAGGTTGTTAGGCTCACAAGAGAACGAGCCGTTTCTCTTGGAGAAGCTCTCGCACTCGACCCCTATGACGCACTCTTGGACGAATACGAGCCCGGACTCAAACAGCAGTTCATCGATCCATTGTTTACTCGCTTGGTTGAGTTTCTTCCAGGATTTGTAGATGACCTACTTAAGAAACAAGGACCGCCTGCGAAATTTCTGGGAGACTTCTCTCCGGAACGACAGATGGAACTCGCAACCCGACTCATGAAACCCCTCGGTTTCAACTTTTCACGAGGACGTATCGATACGAGTCACCATCCCTTTTCTTGTGGGAACTTCACCGATACAAGAATCACAACTCGATTCGGTGCGGACGATTTTCTTGAATCCATGTATGCGGTTCTGCACGAGACAGGACATGCCCTGTATCAACAAGGTCTTCCTCAATGCATGTCTGATCAGCCTGTAAGCCATTCCTTGGGCATGATGATTCACGAGAGCCAGTCTCTATTCATGGAAATGCAAGTTTGTAGAGGCGATTCCTTTCTTCAGTTTGCAAAGCCCGTTATAGAAGAAACACTAAATGTTCGTGGAAATGGAACACCATGGAATATGGACACGCTATCCAGTGCTGTGAGGCGTGTGGAACGCGGCAAAATCCGAGTTGAGTCGGACGAAACTACATATCCTTTGCACATAGTTCTGCGTTATGGGATCGAGAAAGCTCTTTTGCGTGGCGAGTTAGCCGTCGAGGACATTCCAGACGTGTGGAATCAGCGGATGTTGGATTCATTTGGAATTGAACTGCGTGACGACTATCGCAATGGTTGCATGCAAGATGTACATTGGTTTGCCGGTTTGATTGGTTACTTTCCGTGCTACTCGCTTGGAGCGCTAACCGCGGCACAGCTTTATCAGGCAATGGTCCGAGAGATAGGCGATATCGAAGACGACTTTGTGGCCGGTAGGTTTGAAAGATCTCTTGATTGGCAGCGAACCAACGTACATTCTCGCGGGCAACTAATTCCCAGTTTCGAATTGATTGAGACCGTCACAGGAAGCCCTCTGAGTTGCGACGCATTTATTGCACACGTCACCTCTCGTTACGGTTCTGGGAGCTAGATTCACGGTTCCTGATGTGACCGATTCAACTGAGTCGAGGATTTCACTCACTCGCAACTTTTCCATCATTGCGCACATAGATCACGGCAAGTCCACAGTTGCCGATCGCTTGATCCAACGATGTGGGGGGCTGTCAGACCGAGAAATGGCCGATCAGGTTCTGGATTCGATGGATTTAGAACGTGAACGAGGGATAACGATTAAGTCTCAAAGTGTGGCACTTCACTATGAAGCTCGTGATGGACTTACATACCGACTGAACTTTATTGACACGCCGGGACACGTCGACTTTAGCTACGAAGTTTCCCGCTCATTAGCGGGTTGCGAGGGAGCATTGCTCATTGTTGACGCCGCACAGGGGGTCGAGGCTCAGTCGGTTGCCAACTGCTACGCCGCCATCGAGCAAGGGTTAGAGGTCATTCCCGTATTGAACAAGATGGATTTGCCACAGGCAGATGCTGAGCGTGCATCAACTGAAATCGAATCACTAATTGGATTGACCACAGAAAACATTCTCAAAATCAGTGCGAAGAAAGGCGATGGAATCGACGATCTCCTCGAACTAATCGTTAATGAAATCCCTCCACCTAATGCGATGGAATCGGACAAGCTACGGGCATTGATCATGGATTCGTGGTTTGACCGGTATGCTGGCGTAGTTTCCTTGGTTCGAGTATTCGAGGGAGCGATCAATGTTGGCGACCGCATCGTTTCGCATTCGGTGGGGAAGGAACACAATGTGGAGCAATTAGGTGTGTTTACACCGCGCCGAGAACCTCGTGAGACGTTGCATGCAGGGGACGTGGGCTACGTCGTGGCGGGTATTAAGGACATACATGGTGCTCCAGTTGGGGACACATTGACTTCGGCTAAGGACACCGCTCAGCCTTTGCCAGGATTTGAAAGACTCAAGCCGCAGGTTTATGCGGGGCTCTATCCCAGCGACCCGGACGACTACGAACCACTGGGCAGGGCATTGGAAAAACTGGGTCTCAACGACGCATCTCTTCACTATGAGACGGAGAACTCTGACGCACTGGGATTCGGTTACCGCTGTGGATTCCTTGGGATGCTACACATGGAAATCGTGCAAGAGCGAATTGAACGGGAATATGAACTTGACGTTGTCGTAACTGCGCCTTCCGTAGTCTACGAAGTGTTACGACGTGATGGATCAACGCTTCAGATACACAATCCGTCACAACTTGACGAAATCTTGGACCTGGTGGAAATTCGAGAACCCATTGCCCAGGTAAATGTTTTGGTACCGCAACAGTTTCTAGGCAATGTAATGGAGTTGTGCATTGACCGTCGTGGAGTTCAAAGGAATATGCAGATGACTAGCTCGCAGGTCTCGCTGACATACGACATTCCAATGGGTGAGGTGGTTGTGGACTTCTTCGATCGACTAAAGTCCGTGAGTCGCGGCTATGCTTCGCTGGACTACTCCTTTGATCGATTCGAAGTTGCACCTCTGGTTCGTCTCGACATTCTCATCAATGAAGCTAGGGTCGACAGTCTTGCGGTCATCGTTCATCGTGATCTGGCCCAATCTCGAGGAAGGCAATTGGCGGTCAGGTTAAAAGAAGAGATTCCGAGACAGATGTTTGACGTGGCGATTCAAGCAGCGATAGGTCGCAAAGTGTTGGCACGAACAACAGTAAAGGCATTAAGGAAAAACGTTACTGCAAAGTGCTATGGTGGCGATGTAACTCGCAAGAAAAAACTCTTAGAAAAACAAAAGAAGGGCAAAAAGCGAATGAAACAGATCGGAAAAGTGGAAATTCCGCAAAACGCCTTTCTCGCGTCGTTGACTATGGATCGCTCATCGTAGTCCGTCTTCTCAATATTTAAAGCAAAGCTCTATAGCGGGTCCGAGTTTGCAGGCTAGACCATTTGAGTCTTCTCGACTTCGTCGTCTCACCGCTTCTAATGAACTAGGGATCATAAGTACCATAGAAGTAGGACTAACAGCATTGACTTAATCAGTCGCGATTTCTTAGGGAGTAATTGAGTGACACAATTCTGCAAAGTTGACTCGAAAGACCACATTCTGACGGTAACAATCAATCGTCCAGAACGGCTCAATGCGCTACACCCGCCTGGTAATGCGGAGCTTGGAGAAGTGTTCGATGCATTTGCCGCGGATGATGATCTATGGGTGGCGATCATTACGGGTGAAGGTCGAGGTTTTTGTGCGGGAAACGATCTTCGCTATCAAGCTGAAGGCGGTGAGCGAGTTCCGAATCCCAAAGGATTCGGGGGGCTGACCTCTCGCTTCGACTTGAGCAAGCCTGTAGTTGCCGCGGTAAACGGTGTGGCAATGGGCGGAGGTTTTGAGATTTGCTTGGCTTGCGATCTGATCATCGCCTCCGAGAATGCACTATTTGCATTGCCCGAACCGAAAGTTGGACTCGCTGCATTGGCTGGTGGTCTACAACGACTACCGCGCCAAATTGGAGTGAAGAGGGCATTGGGCATGATTTTGACAGGACGACATGTTTCACCACAAGAAGGGAAAGAGCTTGGTTTTGTAAACGATGTGGTTCCTCACGAAGAGTTGATGGAAGCGACTCATAAGTGGGTTGCACAGATCTTGGAATGCGCCCCTCTGTCGATTCGAGCAAGCAAGGACGTTGTTTACCGAAGTCTCTCGATGGGTTCTTTGGAGGAGTCGATGGCAGTCCGCTACGATTCGGTGGGAGCTTTGTCCAAGAGTGAAGACTTTATCGAAGGGCCCCGCGCTTTTTCCGAGAAACGACCGCCCAATTGGAAGGGCCGCTAGCCCAAACAGTGAGTGCTCAGTCTTCGAGCACAACTGCACCACAGGCAATGGGGAATTGCCGATGGGAATTTCTCTAGGGTAGATGCAGCCAGATGAACTGAACTGGGATCTTCCTTATGCATCCCAACGAGACCCCGTACTTGCACGAAACGTTGTAGCCACGTCTCAACCTCTCGCAACACAAGCAGGTATCCGTGCTCTGCGAGAAGGCGGCAACGCAATCGATGCTGCCTTAACCGCTGCAATTACTCTGAGTGTTGTTGAGCCATGCTCAAACGGAATTGGTAGCGATGCATTTGCCATGGTGTGGTTTGACAATTCCCTCTTTGGTCTAAATGCATCTGGCAAGTCACCGCGTCTTTGGAATTCCGAAGTCTTTAGTGACTGTAAGCTGATGCCCGATCGCGGTTGGCAATCAGTAACGGTACCGGGCGCGGTAAGCGCTTGGACGGAGTTGTCAGATCGCTTCGGCAAAATTCCCTTCCCGAGGCTGTTCGATGCTGCAATTCAATACGCTGAGAACGGCTTTCATGTTGGAAGACGAACTGCTTACCACTGGAAACGGTCGGAAACACGCTTTCAGGAGTTCTCGTCCTTCCGCAAACATTTTCTTCCACACGGCAGGGCTCCATCTACAGGGGAACTTTTCCGTAGCGCAGATCTGGCAAGAACTCTGGTGGAAATCGCTTCGACACACGGTGAGTCTTTCTATCGCGGCAATCTTGCCAATCTGATTGTGTCTCAAGCGAAAGAGGAAGGGGGACTGATACGGCTTGAGGACTTAGCCGCCCATCACGTTGAGTGGTGCGACCCGCTCACATTACGGTATGGGGATGTCGACATCCATGAGATTCCGCCGAATGGTCAAGGACTGGCTGCATTGATTGCTTTGGGCTTGTTAGATCTACTTGGTGCACGAGATTTCGAACCTGGATCGACGGATTGGACACACCTTCAGGTTGAATCTATGAAGGTTGCGATTCGGGCTGCATTCGAGCACTTCGCAGATCCCACTACGATGCACATAGAGCCCGAGAGCCTGCTTGATCCAAGTACTTTGAAGCGAGTGGCAGACTCGATTTCGCGAAGCTCTGCCAATGTACCTCCTCCAGACCTGCAGGTGGGCGCGGATACGGTATATCTCTGTACTGGCGACTCGGACGGAAATATGGTTTCCTACATTCAATCCAACTATATGGGTTTTGGGTCCGGCGTGGTGATTGATGGAACCGGAATTGGATTACAGAATCGAGGTGCGGGATTTACATTGGAAGCCGGGCACCCCAATCAAGTGGGTCCCGGCAAGAGACCCTTTCACACAATCATTCCAGGATTCGTCACTCGAAACAATCGCCCTGAACTTGCGTTTGGTGTTATGGGCGGACATATGCAGCATCAAGGTCATGTGCAAATGGTGTCTCGAATCTTTGATCACAGCGAGAATCCCCAAGCTGCTTCGGATGCTCCTCGCTGGTACGTTACTCCCGAGTATGAACTGATTCTGGAAGAGGGGTTCTCTCAAACGACAAAGGAGGAATTGACAAGTCTCGGGCATTCGGTGCGAGACGCAAGAACAGCAGACCTATTTGGAGGAGCACAACTAATAGCTTGTCTTGACGACGGCTACTGCGGTGCATCCGATCACCGCAAAGAAGGTTTTGCAGCAGGTTTCTAGTCTATTCTTCGGATTCGTTACGTTTCTTCAACCGAAGCGACAGAGAATTCATGCAGAATCTCAGACCTGTGGGCTTTGGACCATCCGGAAATACATGGCCTAGGTGCGAACCACAAGCGGAACAGAGCACTTCAGTGCGAATCATAAAGTTGCTTCGGTCTTCTCGAGTTCGAACGGCTTCTTCGCTGATCGGTTCGTAGAAGCTGGGCCAGCCACTACCGGAGTCATACTTCGTCTCTGACTTGAACAAAGGCTGCCCACAGGCTCGACACAAGTAAGTTCCAGGCGTCTTTGTGTCCCAGTACTCACCCGCAAAAGCAAATTCGGTACCTGACTTTCGCAATACCTGATACTCCTGCGGCGTCAGTTCGGATTTCCAATCTTCTTCTGTCTTGTGAGAGTCACTCATACTAATGTCCTGTATGACGTTACTTTCTGCGCTCTTGGCACGAGTACGATTCGTTAGATGCAGCTTCTGTCGTTGAATTGAAACCCAAATGGGCATGCCTTGTCAACTCAAGGCAGTAAGTGACAAGAACTTCGCATTGTCGCCCGCAGGGCTGGAAATAGCTCTAACTTATAAGTTGAAGGACGTGATTTGCGATGGCAAGGGAAGCCGTAAGTCCGGGAGATTCGATTCCCAATAACTCGACATAGTTCGGAACGCCTGTTTCACGCGGTCCATTAATGACGAAATCTCCCGGAGCACCCCCCTTTGGCACAAGCTTGGGTCGAATGCCGGTATAGCCGGGAACGAGACGGGCTTCGTCGAGACCGGGATAGTAGCGACGAACGGAGTCTATGAAGTCTTGCTTGTTGGATTGGCAAAAGGTGTAATCGACTCGATCCACCCACACGACATCTGGTCCAAATCGAGCTTGTCCTCCTATGTCGAGGGTGACATGCACTCCGAGTCCTCCAGTCTCTGCAACCGGATAGACCAAGTGATTGAAAGGCGAATCTCCACTCAGTGTGTAGTAGTGACCCTTTGCAAAGTGGTCTTGGTATTGACCCCCAAGTTGTCGAGAAAGCGATGGAGCCCAAAGTCCCGCTGCGTTTATTAAGGTCCTAGGATTGAGCGTCAATCCACTGCTTTCAACAAATAAACTGTCATCGTGACTGACTGATTCGACCGTGGAGTTGAAGGCAACCATACCTCGGTGCGCTTCGACATCGCCCAACAGGCTGGTCATGTATTCATGACTGTCGATAATCCCTGTTGTAGGAGAGAACACACCTGAGCAACACTCGACGTGAGGCTCTAGTGTGTGCACCTCGTCTCGGCTGAGCCACTGAAGTTCGCCTGCCCCGTTTTCAATTGATCGAATTTGGTAGTGCTCCAGGACGGATTCCTGTGCCTGGGATGTAGCAACGATAACCTTTCCGATGCGGCAATGGGAAATATTCCGTTCTTTGCAGTACTGGTATAGCAAATGCTTTCCCTGGACGCACATTTTGGCTTTGAGCGATCCCTTCGGATAGTAGATTCCGGCATGAATCACTTCGGAGTTGCGGCTGGAGGTCTCTGTCCCTATTGCATCTTGTTTTTCCAAGATTAGGACTTCTCGACCATCCATTGCGAGAGCGCGAGCCACGGCTAGGCCAATGATTCCCGCACCAATTACAACTACGTCGCAAGACTCGCTCATCTAAACACTGTTGTTTGGTGATGCAAATGTTCAGTTCGTGGATGTCCGTCTCAGTTGTCCGAACAAACAACCGACTCGAGGTCGAAGACATACTCCTCTGGGAGGTATTCTCTACCAGCAAGCAGGTGAATCAAGTAAGACCTTTGAGGCACCAGTGAATTGTCCACAACTCGATCGTTCGCGAAGTATGTCCAACTTGCGACTGCATGATCATTTGCCACCACCTCAACAATTAGTCGACGGTAGTCAATAGGTGCATGCTCGAATCGATCCATCTTGACGATCTCATTGGGTTGTACCAATCGGTAAAGCACTCCGAATACAGTTGAACCTGCTTCCTGCACAATGTTTGCCCGCCCAGAGACTGGGGACTTGCGTGAACGCTTATTAAATCTGAGTGCAAATCCGTCTAGTCGAGCACTTGATACTTGGTCATACTGAAGTCGGCGTTCTGCTACGCGAACGGCATTCATATTGCTGCCATAGGCAAAATAATGTCGCACATTCCGAGACAATTAGGTCATCCTTTGCGTATGATGTACTTCTTGATTGAAGGGTCTGTTTCTGCCTGTTCCAGGGAGTGTCCCATGAATCGACAGAAATTGGCGAAGTCTCGGTGTGTGGTTGGATCTGTGGCTAGAATCAATAGACGTTCGCCTGCTTTCATTTCGCGCACCTTGTTACGAACAATCATTAGTGGTTCCGGACAGTTCAATCCGCACGTGTCGAGCTTATGGTCGTAGTGTTCGGAAGTATCCTCGTTCATGGGCCGTCCACAGTTTGTCTTGTCTGGTCTAGTGGAGAATCGTGGAATGTGAAAGAGGAAGTTTATACCTTCGACGGAGTTGAGGCTTGACTGCCTAACTGTTTGTGGTAGAAACCAATTTTATGGACATAGCGGCGAAGCGACACTCGCGAACGAGACCGATCCCGGCTGTGTTGTACCAAGTCTACTTTGTGATTGTCTTGGTTGCACTGGGATGCCTAGTAAGCGGCCAGGAAGGCGATTCCCTCAATGACGAATCTGATCGAGTTGGCACGGACCTGACCAGGGATCAAATCGACGCCATCCGATCCCGTTTGTTTGCTGCTGAAGCTGACGATGCAGTAGAACTCGCCAATCTCCTAATCGAGGAAATTGAAGAGAATTACTCTCGATTTGACGAGTCGCTTGTGGAACCTCTTACGCTTCTGGGCGATGGGCAGCGCCAGCTTGGCCAATACGTAGATGCACTTGAATCTTATGATCGCGCCCGAAATGTCTCTCGATTGGTCAATGGTCTTCACTCCTTAAATCAAATCGATGTGCTCTACCGCGAAGCGGACACCTATCACGAGCTCGGCCAGATCACAAGAGCAAGCCAAAGGCACGAGTACGCGTTCAGCATTTTCCTCCGTTCATTTGAAGAGGACTCCGTAGAACTCCTGCCTGGGTTGTTCGCGCTTGCAGACTGGTATATAGCGACCAGGAACATTTTTGCCGCACGCGGTCTTTTTCACAATGCAGTAGAGATCTCGAAGACTCATCTGGAACGAACGGACCCAAGGAACATTCGTGCGCTAAAGGGTTTGGCCAGGTCCTACCGGCTAGAACGGTTTACGCCTCCAGCAGAGTTTGAAGTGCCCGAGGAAGTACTGTTGACATCAAGACTTCCAGAAGAGAGCTCATTGCGTTACGAAGCAAGAATAAATGACTTTGCACCTGGGGAGGAAGCCCTAAAGGAACTTGTGAAGATTGAACAAGAGCGTGAGGGAAGTACACGCGAGTCATTGGCCTATGCGAAACTTGATCTTGCCGATTGGTTCCTGCTATTTCAGAAGCATCAACTTGCAGAAGTGGTCTACCGGGACATTTGGAAAATGTTTGCTGACGATCCGAACGCACTTTTTGTTCAGAAGGAGTTTGTCGAACCCAATGCGTTGTATTACCCTCTGGGGAGAAGTACAGGATCTCAACCCACCACGCGCCTACAGGAACCCGTTGAAGGCACCATAGAGTTTTCATTCGATGTAACCAATACGGGAGAAGTGGCCAACCTTGAGGTCGTGCGTATCGAACCCGATGGTCGCTATCAGGATGAATTTTTCGACTGGATGGAACGCGCTCGATATCGTCCAGTGATAGACGAAGGAGTGCCAAAGCCTAAGGACGGGGTAACATTGACGCACACATTTCTGTTCTTTCCTGATTTAACACGTGATTGAGAAAAAGCACTTGTTAGATTGGATAGTCTGATTGTGTCGGATCGACATGTGATAATTTAGGTACTTTCGAGAACCTTTGAGGGTTCTCGTTGTCAGTAAGTTGAGTGGGGCAATCTTGGGGCTCTGGGTATGAAAGTGATGAAACTCTATGCAAAGTCAAAAGGCGTTATAAGGTCTTGTAGGCTTCGGCGTCTCGCATGTCATTGGTCTCCGGTTCCCTGCTTTAGCACAGCCATAATTGCGGTAGCGATTGTGGGACTCAGCGGGTGTATTTCTAGTGTTCCATCCACTTTTCCCAAGCCTCAAGGCTCGCCGACGGCGTCGCAACCAGCGATACCGTCGCCTCAGTCCTCTTCTGGTGGAAGTCAAGGATCACCACAAAGTACTCCTTCAGGACAACAAGGTGGCCAACAACAAAATCCATTCCCCTCGCCAGGATCTAGTTCGCCGTTGCCTCGTCCTCCCACCGTTGGAATTCCCAACCCCATTCCGAATCCCATGCCTAGTTTGCCTTCATTGCCAACGCTTCCGGATGGATCGTTGGATCCTAGTCTGCCGGGCATGCCCAATGAAGGTCAGAATGGTGACGACTCGGCTGAAGGTGGTGAAGGATCAGATGCTGGTTCGGACGCTTCCGCAGACGGGAACTTAGAGACTGGTGGAGAGTTTCCGGAAGGAGACCCGGAGGATGTTTCTTCAAGTCAACAGGATGAAGGAGGCGACAACGCATCAATTCCAGGATCTCTATTGCCTGGAACCGAAGACTCTGGCAGTGATTCTGGCTGGGAAGTAAGCAATCAATTGCCTTTTCCCGGAGGCGCAACTTCAGACACTGAAGAGCAAGGAGGTGTTGGAGATCTACCCGGTGAATTTGAACAGGGAGGCGGAGGCAGTGGTTCCGGTGTAGACGGAGAACTGCAACAAGCGCTTGAGACCATGGACGGTGAAATCATGGATGAGCGATTGGAAGGCAGGACCCGCGCGAATGATCAGGCAGCAGCATCCGCTGGGATTCTGGACGATCTCGAGTCCGAAGGTGGGATACTTGACGATTCGAGTGAAGGATTGGAAAGTGGCGCTGCGGCAGATGATGCCGATCTCATTGGCCAGAGTGCAGGTGACGGAAGACCGAATTTGCCGCCGACAGTACGTGCTGTTGGGGATGGTCCGGATGCTCGCGACGAAGACATCATTGCTCGTCAGTTGCGAGAAGCGGCGATGGCTGAAACGGACCCTGAACTCAAGGAAGAACTTTGGGAAGAGCATAGAAAGTACGTTGAGGGGAACAAGTGAAGTTCGTACGCGAACTTTGCCTGTTGACCGGCGCAAGCCTACTTGTCGCTGGTTGTGTCAACACGACTTTTCGGGAAGTCGATGTCGCACCGCCCCGTAGCCTGGGGCACACACTAGACGAAGAGAATTTGCTGGATGTGGGCGTTGCGGTGTTTGATTCGAACATACCCCAAGCTTATGACGACATCGTCACGGAGAACATCACACCTGAAGTACGGAGGGCCGAAGCAAATTTCATTGCCAACTACGCAAAAGATTTCTTGCAGTCAACAGGCAATTGGGGTGCGGTCCGAGTGCTTCCTGAAGCTGCACAGGTTGTGGACGTTCTTATTGAAGGCGGAATCTTGCATTCTGACGGGGAACGTCAAGTGTTGGCTGTCAGGGTCGTGGATTCCCGTGGCGAAGTGTGGATCGAGACTTGGTACGAGACTCTAGCGAGCAAGTACAACTACGACGAGGATCAGCAGAACCGAAGCGATCCGTTTCGAAAGACATACAGGTTGATCGCTAATGACATGCTCGACTTCATGGAATCTCTCTCGAACGAGGAAATTCAGCACATCCGGAACACTACTTTGATGCGCCACGCGCGCGAACTGAACCCTGATGCCTTTGGGAACTATGTTTCGGTTGATACTTCAGGCAAGTATGAGCTGACACGTCTACCGACCTCTGACGATCCGAACATGCGTCGAGTACTCCAAGTACTCGAGCGCTACCTGTTGTTCGTCGATACTTTGGACGAGCATTACTCCAACTTCGCAGCTAACATGGAGCGACCATACAACAGCTGGAGGAAAGCGACCTATTCCGATGCACTGGCTTTGCGAGAGAATCGAAACAAGTCTCGCACACGCCTCATTGCAGGAGCTATGATGGTTTTGGGCGGTGCCATCATGCAACGTAGCAGCCACACACCGACGGAGTACGGAGGCTACTCAAGTGTCATCGGTGGAGCTACGGAAATATTGGGTGGCATACAGAACCTCGAAAACGTGAGGATGCACGCTTCCGCATTGCATGAGTTTGGCGTTGCTGCGGCACGCGAAATCTCCCCTCATACCATAGAGCTTGAAAATTCGACAATTTCCCTTCAAGGAACGGCAAAAGAGCAACTTAGTCAACTTAAGACCTTTCTAAGGGAACTCTATTTCCAGGATCTGGGTTTGCCCGTAGAGGACGACGATCAAGCTCAAGAATCCGATACCCACAACCAAGCGTCTGGGGAGAAAGTCACTGAAGAATTCTTCCAAGACGACGCGTGAGGCATCACAGCCGGTTCAAATTCAGCCGGTAGAACCGCGACTAACCTCCGACCCCAAACGTCGCAGAACAGACTCTCGATTTCAGATTTCTGCACGACACGTGCAAATCGTTGCGGTGTTGGTGTTCGTTGTATGTGCAGTCGCTATTTTCGTCTGGGTACCACAGCGAGACCACCTTCCAACTGCAACTGAAGATCCCTTAGACGACCAGGAAGAGTCCATAGCTCGTCCACCCGATTCAGAGAACCAAGAGTTTCCTTTCTTGGATTCGCAACTGGAACGTGCAAGAGAGCAAGCTCAGATCACGCTTAATGACTTCAGCGCGCTACAGGATCACTTCGTACAAAACCAACTTGGGTCTGAACAGCATTCGACACGTTATAACGAGATCATTGATCGAGCAAATGAAGGTGACATTCTGTTCGGCCAACGGGAATTCGACTCGGCACAAGAGAAGTTTGAGGGTGCGCTCGACGACTTGCGACAGTTAATTGCAACGATCAATACCGAGTTTGATGATTCCATGAAAGCTGGGTTTAAGGCATTGGATGAACGGGACACTCAGAGTTCACGAGAGGCGTTCACCAATGCATCGGAAATCAAGCCGTTGGAGCAGTCTGCACAAACTGCCCTTCAGCGAGTAGCAAGGTTGCCAAGAATCAATGAACTACTTCGCGAGAGTGAACGTGCACGCCTGCGAGGAAACTGGGACGAAGCCTTGTCGCTTCTTGACGACGCTGCAGAGTTGGATGGATTGACACCTGGATTGAATGAACGCAGGGACGGCATTTTGTCAGAGCGTGCGAAGGAAGAGTTAAACGATTTGCTTACATCGGGTCATCAAGCGTTGAACCAAGACGACTTTGAAGAGGCGGAGCGTTTGTTCAATGAGGTGTTGCGTCGACAGCCAGGAAATTCAGCCGCCGAAACGGGACTTCAGGAGACTCAAGTATCTAGGACAGTCGCTCACATTTCAGACCTACAGCGCAGTGCGCTCGAACAAGAGGACGTATTGGATTTGTCGTCTGCACTAGCGACTTATGAACAAGCGCTTGAAATCGATTCGACACTCGAGTTTGCGATTGAGGGAAGAGACCGTGTACGCGAGATTCTCACACTGACCCAACAAATCAACGCTGTTTTGAGTGATCCAGGTGTGTTAGCAGCAGACGAAGCGTTCGAAAATGCGCAGCAAGTTCTCACAGATGCCAAGAAGTACAGCAATCACAGTACTGAGTTTGATATCGCTCTACAAGAACTCATCGGAGTCGTTGAACTCGCTTCGCAGTACATTCCCGTCGTTCTTGTCTCTGACAATGAAACCGAGGTAACTCTAAGTACAAAAGGGGCACTCGGTGCATTTGAGCGGCACGAGCTGCAGTTGCGGCCAGGACGCTATCAACTCATAGGAAGTAGAGATGGTCGCTTGGATGTACGTAAGACGATATTCGTAGAGCAGGGCATGGATCCTGTCTCGATCATTTGCGAACACGAAATCTAACCTGCGTTAAGTCATGACCAACGGCGCAGACCAAGTCCTTAGACCAGAACCTTTTGAGCCAACTCCTCTTCGACCGCCACGTAGGAGGTGGTTTGTTCCTTGGCTGCAACTCACGACCGTTCTAGTTGTCTTAGTTGCAGCAGTAATTCTCTGGTTTCTTTTTACAGCGAAGTCCGTGCGATTTGAGTCAAATGTTTCCGATGGCACTCTCGCAATCACGGGTGGGATTGTCATACCTACGGGCGATACCTATTTGATGCGTCCTGGAAACTACGATGTGCAAGCAGAGGCTGAAGGCTACTTTGAATTAACACTTTCTATCGAAGTCACCCGTGATGGCGATCAAACTTTTCCGATTGAGCTCAAAAAACTTCCAGGTGATGTCGAGTTCAGCTCTTCTCCTACTGGTGCTGAGGTGGCCATGAACGGCGAGGTTCTTGGCAGAACTCCCTTGCAAATTCCGGTTTCAGCGGGGGAAGCAACGTTTGAGTTTAGTGCGCCTCGCCACATAGATGGAGCGACTAGTGTCGTCATTGAAGGCAAGCGCAAAGTGCAGGTAGTACATCTGGATCTAGCCCCCAATTGGGCAAATGTTGAGATTCCTACGTCACCCGAAGCAGCCACTGTTTATCTCGATGATGTCGATTCCGGTTTTGTGACCCCAGGACCGGTCGAGATTCTTGCGGGAGAACACAAGATAACACTCAAGAAACCCGGTTTTGCTGAGTGGTCCGATATCGTGTTTGTTACGGCCGGGGAGCGGCGGTCGTTGGACGCAGTGGTGTTAGAGCCATTGGACGGAGTGTTGTCGATTACATCCGAACCGACGGGCGCGACCGTGAATATAGACGCCCAATATCACGGAGTAACGCCGATTAGTGTGGAAGTTGAACCCGACGAAGAACATGTGGTCGAGGCATTACTTGTCGGATACGAACGAGGGTTGCGCAACGTTACTGTTCCATCTGGCCAAAATCTAAGTATCGCCTTCGAGCTTGAAGAAGCGACTGGAAGCTTGACTGTTACAACGCGGCCCGAAGGTGCCGAAGTTTGGGTAAACGGTCACATGATCGGCAGAAGCAATGACACGTTTGTCCTGCACGCAGTGCGACATTCAGTCGAGCTAAAGATGGAAGGCCACGCAGGTTATAGCAATGATTTGATCATTCAACCTGGACTAAAACAAAACCTGAGAGTAGAACTCCTGACGTTGGAAGAAGCGCGAATAAAGAAACTAGAGGAAGTGCGCTCAACCATTGACGGTCAAGCTCTACTGCTGTTTGAACCAACTACGATCCTGATGGGAGCGTCTCGGCGTCAGCCAGGTCGACGCGCCAACGAAGTGTTCCGCACGGCGGAACTAGGACGAATGTTCTACATCTCGGCGCACGAAGTTACCAATGCACAATTCCGCGTGTTCGCCACAGGACACAATTCAGGTGAGTACCAGGGGATGCCGCTGGATAAGGACGATCAGCCTGTCGTCAATGTTTCTTGGAACGAAGCCGCTTTGTATTGCAACTCACTCTCTGAACGCGAAGGACATGAACCGTTTTACAGAGTGGAAGGAGCCAGAGTCGTAGGCATTAATAGAAACTCACTAGGTTACCGATTGCCTACTGAAGCCGAATGGTCATGGGTAGCTCGGCATGTAAACGACGAGGAAGAGTTATTGCATTTCCCATGGGGAGAGGACTTGCCACCTCCAGACCGACATGGTAACTATGCCGACAGAGCGGCTCAACACATTGTGAGTCGAATTCTGTATGACTTCAATGACAACCACTCAGTCAGTGCACCCGTCGGAACGTTTCCAAGAAATTCAAAGGGACTCTTCGATATCGGGGGAAATGTTGCTGAATGGACCCATGACTTCTACGCTATTCCAGAGTCTCACAGTACGGTTGATGTTTTGGGTCCTACAGATGGTGAGTACCACGTCATCCGGGGCTCGAGTTATCTCCATGGAACCATCACAGACGTAAGACTGTCGTTCCGCGATTACGGGATAGACGGGAGATCTGACGTTGGTTTTAGAGTTGCACGCTATGCCGAATAGACGCTCTCTTAAGCAATTTCGCATGGTAGCGATCGCCGTAGTCGCCACCTTGGCCTATGTTTCGTTGCTTGTTCATGCTCAGAACGAACAAGACGAAACATCAGATCCCGACTTTGTGGAGAGCGAAGAAGGATCAAGCATTGAAGAAGACGAGAATTTGCCTACACCGGTTGCAGTGGACGACGAGCCAAGTGAAGATTCTCAAGCGGTTTCTGAAGACCTGAACAGCTCAGAAGAAACGACCTCCGACGAGGAAGCTGAAGACTCAGAGTCTCTTGAAACACCAGATTTTTTCGATCCATCCGAGGAAATCTCTGAAGACTATGGCGTAGATTTTCCAGTGGATATTTAGGAATTAACTATGAAAGGACGTGTCACCTCAACTTTGCTCACGCAATTGCTTGCATTGTTGGTATCAATCCTTGTCGTTCACTTGGTGTATGCCAGCGTCATTCGACCCAATGCAAATGCAACGCTCGAAGAGCGGGCGGAGCGACTTAAGAATGAGGAGGCGTTTGTCCCAGAACGGTCGTTATACGTGACACTGCGCGATTATGAACAGGAAACCTGTTTTATCTTGATGTTTTGGGCGTTCTCCATCATGGGAACCAAGGTGTGGAGTGCAATGTCCGAGCGCAAACTGCTGGAAAACGACCTAATTCGGATTGACGAAGGCGTTAGCGTATTGCCAGAGGACGCTCGGCGCTACATGAGGCCAGTTCAATCCTTGCCCGAGAAAACACGTGGTCGACTGCTCTCGCGAACTGTATTGGTGGCTCTACAGAGATTCGAGACGACCCAAGCAGTTCAAAACGCTTCCGATGCCGTGCGCACGTCATGCGAAGCTGAAGCCGATCGCCTCGATAGCGAACTAGCCATGATCCGCTACATCGCCTGGGCTATTCCATCCATTGGATTCATTGGCACCGTTCGTGGTATCGGAGAAGCATTGGGCCAAGCCTACTTGGCTGTTCAGGGAGACATCGCAGGAGTCACGGAGAGCTTGGGGGTAGCGTTCAACTCGACATTTGTGGCTCTCGTGATCAGTATTGTGATTATGTTCTTCGTCTATCAGTTGCAGAGGTATCAGGAGGAAGTCGTGATCGCCGTAGAGTCTTGGTGCGACGAGAACTTATTGCGTCATTTGCAGGTTCGTTAGGATGTGGATTCTCGATCTTGTTGACACAAACGTCAGGCTAATCAACGACGGAGAAATTCTCTACGCAGAGCCTGGCATCGCACTTGTCGAACCAAAGCAACTCTCCTTTGGAGGAGATGCACTTGCGAAGATAAAACTGCAACCTGATCAGGAACAAAGCCAATATTGGCAAAAGCTGGATCAGAGTCCCGTTCATCCGAGTGGTTTTGCCGCGGAGACCCAAGCTGATCTCATATTTCGACAAATTTCAGAAATGTGTGAGCAAAGCGA
Source organism: Candidatus Azotimanducaceae bacterium (assembly GCA_965203735.1). Taxonomy (GTDB): domain Bacteria; phylum Pseudomonadota; class Gammaproteobacteria; order Pseudomonadales; family Azotimanducaceae; genus Bin55. The sequence continues at coordinate 3,545,121 of OZ241909.1, read as the reverse complement.
TTTGCAGAGTGACGACCCTGTGTGGGTTACGGTTCCTGGCAACTTGTCCAACGCACAAATAGCATTGCTATATGGAATAGCGGTTCAAGCTGAGCTTCGCATTGCCGACTTTGTGGATAGAGGTGTAGCCGCGGCTGCGACCTCTGAAGTGAACGGAACGTGTGTGTTTTTGGATATTGGACTTCATCGTACCGTTGTCACTCAACTCTCAGTCGAGGACGTAGTGAGCAAGGTACGTGTTTCGGTCGTGTCTCGGTTGGGATTGCTCCCTTTGTTGAATGCTTGGATTCGACATGCGACCGATCGATTCTTGGACAGTGCACGATTCGATCCAAGAAAATTCGCTAGTACAGAGCAACAGGTGTTCGATCAATTGTGGCACTTTGTAGCATCCGACGAAGAGACGAACATCGTTCATGTAGAACATCTTGGAAATGTCCGACAGGTTGAATTGTCTCGAACGGAATTAGCTGCAGCGGCTCACGAACACTATCGCGGAGTCCTGACTTACATCGATCAAGGCTGCCCCGTATTGCTGTCAAGCGATTCGTCCATACTGCCGGGACTGGTCGAATTCTTGAATTCAGCAGGTAGTTCCTGTGTTGATCGTGACCTTTCGGATTTGGCAGATGCAATCGGCAGGTTGGAAGCTTCGGATGTGCAGGCGGATTCTCGATCTCTTCATGTGGAAGTCCCCCATGTAGAACGAGAACGTTCTAGTGTTTCTGAAGAAGCCGTTTCTCTCCCAGCGCCTACCCATGTTCTACGACAATCCATTGCGTATCCAATTGGCAAGAGTTTCACATCCGGTGACTTGGGAGGAGCTACGCTCGACTTTCAAATAAACACCAATGCCGGAGGATGGGAAGTGGTGCCTGTCGATGGTGCGATTGTGGAGGTCAACGGCCAAAGAGTTTCGAGTCCGGTGTCAGTCAAGATCGGTGACTCGATTGTGGCATCTGCAGTTGAATACGAGTTGATTGCGGTCCAGTCTGATGGCTAAATCGCGAAGACGTCCTCTCAACGTCTTTACGTTGTCCTTCCTTGATGTGATGGCCGGCGGGTTCGGTGCCGTGGTGATGATTTTCTTGATCATCAACCATCAGACCGAAGACACCATCAATACCACGAATCGTGATCAACTTGCCGAATTGAGACGGGTCGACTATCTGGCTCGCACTGGAGCCGAAAATTTGGCCGAACTCCGAGAGGTTGTGGGTCAGCTTGCGCTTCGCATTGCGGAACAGAAAGAAAAGACGGAAGAGTTGATCGAGCAGATCGAAGAGAAGCAGGAAGATGTGGAGGTCATCGAGAAAGTTGCGCTCGATCAAAGCGACTCCATCGAAAAGATGCTTTCAGATGTCGAAAGCACTGAGGATGAAGTCAAGCTTCTCGAGAGACGAGCGTCCCAACAACGTGATGTCATCGAAATCGAAGGTGAAGGTGATCGCCAATATCTCACTGGGCTCTACATGGGCGGGAAGCATGTTCTAGTTGCGTTAGACAATTCGGGAAGCATGTTGGACTCGTCGATCGTGAATGTCTTGCGAAAACGCAACATGGCAGTCGAAAAACAACTGGAGTCGCCCAAATGGATTCAAGCTGTAGACACTGTCGAGTGGCTTGCTGCCAATATCCCACTCGACAGCAATTTGCAGATAGCTACGTTCAACGACCAATCCCGTCTCATTGTGGGAACAGGAGAGTGGCATCTGGCAACAGACGGAGATGCCGTTGATCAGGCAATTGCTGGTCTTCGCGAGGTGCCGCCAAGCAACGGAACCAACTTGGAAGCCTTGTTCGTCATGGTCTCCGAAATGTCGCCGCTTCCTGACAACATCTTCCTCATCACCGATGGTCTGCCAACTCTAGAAAATCGAAATTCACGCCGTACCAAGGTTAGTCCCATTCAACGGCGCCGCATTTTCAATAATGCGATTCCCTCTTTGCCATCGGGAATTCCGGTGAACGTAATTCTTCTTCCGCTTGAGGGAGACCCCAATGCGGCGGGTTGGTACTGGAGACTTGCGTACATTACATCGGGCACATTCATGACCCCGTCCGAGGATTGGCCATGAGAAAACGCCGAGAGGGAAATGAACTCAGTTTGGCATTTCTCGACGTGATTTGTTGTGGTTTTGGGGCAATCATTCTCCTTCTGATGATCACAAAAGTTAGTCTGCCTGAGATCTTGGAAGTCTCGATCGAAGAGATCGCAGCTTTGATCGCACAGCGTCAGGAGGAGATCGAAAAGATCATCGGAGAAACAGAGGAGCTAGAGAGAACTCGAGTCGAAACCGAGGCAAATTTGGATGTCGAGTTGATTCGACTGGTAGAACTTCAGGAAGAACTGCTCGAGCTGACCAGTCGCTACCAATCCCTTCTTCAAATTACTGAAGAACAAGAGATCCAGCGTGCTGATCTCACACTTGCGCAACAGTCTCTGACAGAAGAAATGATTCGACTGTTGGGAACTGGATTTAGACGTTCTACCGACACCATTGGAGGAATTCCAGTCGACAGTGAATACATAATTTTTATTATCGACACTTCCGGAAGTATGCATACGCTGGCATGGCGGTCGACAGTGAAGAAGCTGCAAGAAGTCTTGAACATTTACCCCGATGTAAAGGGAATTCAAGTCATGAATGACATGGGCGACTATATGTTTCCTCAGTCCCAAGGAAAGTGGCTCGAAGACTCACTGGCACGAAGACGAACCATAATGAGTCGTTTGCGCAATTGGAGCATATTTTCCAATTCCAGCCCAGTAGAAGGTATCGAAGAGGCGATTAATACGTACTACGATCCGAACAAGAAGATTAGCCTCTACGTGTTCGGTGACGATTTTGCTGGAACCGATGTAGAGTACGTTGTTGACCGAATAGAGTTGGTGAATCGCAAGGACGACGAAGGAAATTGTCGAGTTCGGATTCACGGAGTGGGATTCCCGGTCTACCTGACGTTGCCAGGCAATATTTCGCTACAAACATTTCAATACGGTCTGCTAATGCGGCAACTAACTGTACGGAACTGCGGTACGTTTGTTGGATTGCCCGATTTGGAGTAATCTAGTCACGAGCACGCTACCGATGGGTCTTCCTGTGACTGCAAATATTCGCGCTTCAATCGGTATTGCATTTCTGATTGTCTCTGCAATGACATTAGGAGGTTGTGCCTCCGGCGCTAAAGTAACTTCCGAGATCAAAGTGCCCAAGCCGCTGGTTGATTCTGTTCCGATTTCTGTGGGATTGCATATCACCAAGGAACTTGGTGAGGCTTTTCATGAAGAAAAGATTGTTCAGCATGGAAAATTCACGATTGAACTGGGCGAGTCCCAAAAGCACTTGTTCAATCAAGTATTCAGCGCATTATTTTCCGAAGTGGTTCCTGTGCAGTCCTTGACCGAGCCTCCCCCAGATATCGCGGGCATCATAGTGCCCCGGATAATTGACGCCGATATTTCAATTCCACATCAAACTCCTGGAGATTTCTATGAGGTGTGGATTCAATATTCAATTAGAATTGTTGGTTCTGATGGCGAAGAGATCACGGATTGGATCGTACCCGCATATGGAAGAGCGAATCGTCACAACTTTTCCAATCCTTTGGACCGACCCAAACAGGCATTGGAAAAGGCAAGGAACAACGCAATACGTGATGCAGCAACGCAGATTACATTTGAGTTCGCCCGACAGCCCGAAATACGTGACTGGCTGAGAGAGATATAGAAGAGATGGACAAGTCATGAAAAATTCAAGAAAAGCTTTCACGACTCTGGTTGCGGCATGCGTGTTCGTTGGAGTCGCGCTGATGCCCGGCTGTGTCAGTACAACGATGCAGCAGGTACGCGATGCGGACACCGGAATTGAGTCCGGCGAAGCAATCGCGGTCTTGGGACGCAAGTTTCTTTCGCGTGACGAGACGGAGTCCGGTTTCCTCGACTGTGTCGCGGATAAATCATCCTCGGGTGCTAATTCTCTTAAGGTTATTCCCCATGAGGAGTTCGTAGACCATTTGTTCCCCTGGTTTGAACCACGAACAGCACCACTCGATATTGCGGACATGAAGAATCTCGTCAAGAACGAGACAATTGCACAAAGGCTCGACGATAAAGATGTTCGCTACATCGTTTGGATTGAAGGAACTACCGAGCGCGCCGAACAGGGAGGAACGCTCAACTGTGCTGTGGCTACTGGAGGCGTCCCTGCATGTTTTGGGTTCTTGTCTTGGGAAGCTGAATCCAACTACGAGGCAATCGTTTGGGACATACGGCGAAGTGTTACTGCTGGAAAGGTCAGTTCCGAAGCTAAAGGCATGAGCTTTGTGCCTGCGATAATCATTCCGATTCCGTTCATTGCACGCACGCAAGCCCATGCATGTACGCACATGTCCAAACAGCTCAAGCAATTCATCGCTGGACCTTCAGCGGATGAGTAGATGGGTGCACTCCCGATTTCTTGTAGGAAGCTAGAGTAGAGAACTCGTCTAGGTAGGCTAAACTTAACCATCTTCTCACACACTCCTGCTAGCAAGAACTGCTAGCTCCTTCTGAGTCTGAAACTTCCTGTGCGGGCATTTTGTATGTGACTAGATAAGCGCTCGCCCTTCAATTAACGCACTACTAGATTGCTTCAAGTCGCTTGGTAACCCAAGTGGAGTTCTTGCCGTCTAGGTGCAAAAACGCATAATCTCTCGCTAACAGCCTCATGCACTATCTGGAAAGACCGAATAGGGTTACAGCCAGCTCAGCCTGAAACGTGAGGCGACATTTCCGCTACACAACACATCTGTCTTTCGCACTACTTGTCACCAACCCCTCTTGAACGATCGGATGAAAAAGCCAAGTCCCGCGAGACCAACCAAAAAGAAATCATGTGACCTTCAGTTCTCTCTGAAGTCACGATTGCTCATTTTCTCTTTGGGTTGTTTTCTTGTTGGCTGCGTCGATCAAGGCACCGACTTGGATTCACAATCAGAAGATAGCCAGAGCCTCGCAAGTGCTCCTGTACACAACTTGACTGCGGGAAATTCAATCGATTTTTCGAAGCTTCTTCGATTTAAGGCGGCGTCTACTCGTGCCCTAGCCTTGCGACTGCATCTCGGAAAATTAACTGAGTCGTCTCTGCAAGAGTTTCTATTGCAATCAAGAAACCTTCCATCAGAACAACTTCAGCAAGAAGTGCAAAGCATAGTCATTGAGGAACTGGCGTTGATCGATCCCGAGCGAGCACTGGATAGCACTGATGGTTTCTCTTCTGAAACCCAGAAACTGTTGGTACAGGTGGTGTTTCAGGTTTGGTCGATTGCTAACTTGGATCAAGCAACTCAGTTTGCTAGCGATCTCACGGGAGTCAAGAGACTTTCGGCGGTCGAGGGCATCTTAAGGGCACGAGATGATCTACTCGAAGTGGCCCGGCAGGAGTTGGCAAAGGAAATTCTCGGCGAAGATTACTCGAACTTTCGTGTAGACGAATTGTTCCTCGACGAAGCCATTTCTGATCCCGAAGCGGCGTGGAACCAGTTCATTTCTCAGTATAAGGACAGTCTCTCGCAGTTGCCCACATTGCATGTTGTTCAACTAGCAAACATCGCAGGCGCACTTGAAGAAGTTATTGGGACAGACGTATTCGACAGGATACAGCAAGACATACCCAGCTCGATACAACAAGGTGTCATTGCTTCGGTCTTCGACAGAATAGCAAGTAAAGACCCATCTAGGGCACTCGAAGTAGTCTTAGAACTAAAGCCGAACGGATTTCAATACCTCGCAGCACGAATTGTTTCCGCATGGGCTCAATCCGATCCACAATCCGCAATGGCAGCGATAGGACTCATACAGGCTACGGGAATACGCTCTTCACTGCAGGCAGCAGCACTGTTCACTTGGGTTGACATCGATCCTTTTGAAGTTGTAGACGAGATCGAACGGGTACCGGATAGTCTCCGTGCCCTGATTCATAGACGTGCAATGACTACGATTGCGTTTCATTCTCCCGAGAAGGCTTCCAAGCTTTTGGACACCATTGAGAACTATGGAGACAGATTGAGTGTTGCGGAAGCCATTGTCTCCAACTGGGCAAAAACAAATTTTCAGGCTGTACTGAACTGGGTGCGGACCAGCCAGCAAATTTCCAACGACACGATGCGACACAGCTTGCTGGGAAGTGCATTGGATGTTCTCGCTGAGTCGGATCCGGAAACCGCGTTTCGATACGCACTAGACGAAGATGTAAACACGGCAAATGTAGGGCCCGAATCTTCAGTGATTGCATCGGTTGTGCAAAAAAATCTCGACAAAGCCATGGAGTTACTTTCAAGAGTACGCAATGGGAGTACAAAAGAGCACACAATCGGATTGATGGGTGTGTACTTAGTGAGAGATGGCGAGTCTCTCCAAGCAATTGAACTGAGCAACCAGTTGCCGCTTGAGAGTCGGAGCAAGTATATGGAATCCCTTACGCCATCGCTATTGACATACGATCCCGGAGTTCTAGCTGACAATTTGGATAATCTTTCCTCCTATGAGACTAGGTCTAGGACTGCTAGTCTGGTGCTAAGTAGGTATGAAGGCAAGAAACACGCTCTCACTCCAGAGCAGATTACTAAGTTGAAGCAATACCATCCCGACTAGCACACTTGTGGAGACGGCGGATTGTTGCCCCGTCGTTCTTAATTTCAGTCTTCTATAGGTTGACTCAAATGAATGTTGGGGAAATAGCTGCCAGCATCAGACTACGCGCTATCAGAAGAGAAGAGGGATAAGCAATAAATTGAGCAATGCATCTGGCCCAACAGTTGAGATTGTTCAGTTGGATCACTTGCATTGACCGCTGGGATTGGCGATACGAGCTTGACTATTGATTCAACGCAGGTGGTACTTGCGTATGCATGGTCTCTATATTGGATTGACAATCTCTAGAATTTCGCCGTTGTGGCGTTTTGGTTCGAGCGCATACCATCGAATCAGTTCGGATCCCCACTTCGACTCACACTTACTAGCCAGATCGAAAAATGTGGGTCTTCCAGGATCGGACAGAACAATGCGAGGCACACCCGCCTTTAAGGCGCGATTGATCAGGTTGTAAAGAGGCTTGACCATTTCGTCCCAAAAACAGATGTCGGAACCGACGATTAAGTTCTCAGCGGACAATCTGTTGGTTGTCAATTTGTCGAAGGTGGTCTTGAGACGAGAAACTTTGACGTCGTTGAGTGCAGCGAGCAATTCCATGTAGGGAAAAACGTGCTCATCGATGTCCACGCCGGTGACTCTAGCCTGAAATCGACGAGCGCAAAATACTCCCACCGGCGCCCATCCACATCCAATATCCATGACATTGGATTTCTTTTTCGGTGGATTATGTTCAAGGTAATCCATCAACAGAAAGCTACTTTGCCACGTCCGGTAGCCATGTGCTTCGGGTAGGTGGTTGTTTCGTTTCAGCCTCTGGACGAACTTGTGCTTGGACTTCAGAAAGTAGACCCCGTACGCGATGTACACATTGGGATCAGGAATTTCTATGAGTTCGGGCACGATCTAGCTTCCAACCAAACGGACGATTTGCAAGGCAGTTGAACTGTTCGCCTGGCAAACCGTCAAGGGGAAGAGCTGAGGTCTAAGGAGACTTAAATACAGCGCAGAATTGGATGGACGGCAAAACAAAACCGCGGACAGGCGAACCTGTCCGCGGCCTAAAGTGTCGATCCAACCGCCAGTTGATCCGACCAGTTTCTTACTTTTACTAAGTGCTCAGCTCCTTAGATTAGAACGAAAAGTCCAGAGTCAAGTAAGCCGACCCACCTTCGAAGTTCGCAGCAGTTCTCCGTGCGTACGGAAGTCCAACGTTCTGTCGATTTGCATAGGGGGCGGAAATTTCATCGACATAAGAATCGAACACGTTTACAAAACCAAGCGTCATGCGAAAGTCCTCTGTCACATCGTACCGAAGTTCCACGTCGAAAAAGAGCGTTGGATCAAGCAGTTTGGTTGGAGGATTTCCACCGATGCGTCCGCGCTCGTCATAGTGCTCACCGAAATAGTTTGCTCGTATCATCACGGTTGCAGCGTCAGAGAGAAATGTTGTCGTTGATGCGACGATCTTGAGTTTGGGATAGCTATTCTCGATGTCTTCGACATCCGCAACAGAAACGGGTGAAATGCCGTTGACCAAGTTTTGATCCTTCACACTGACTGCGTTACGGTTTAGTGCGACGCTAATGTCACTTGTAATGTCGCGGATTATCAGAGGAAGAGTGAGAACGATATCGAATCCCTTAGATTCAATGTCAAGTGCGTTTGTGTAGAAAGAGACATTGGTTCCAATGCCAGTATTCGGGTCAATTGACGGTACGGTTTGGGTCTTGTAGATTCGGTCTTTGATTTCGATGTCATATACGTCGAAGGTAAGAACTGCACCTTCGAATACTTCATCTGCGTCGACACTGAATCCGACGCTAACGTTGAGCGAAGTCTCTTCCGTCAATGGAGCGCCTCCCGCGGCAATAGCCAACGGATGATCAGCCGGTACCAATCCCTGTTCCACTTGATCGCCTACATTCGCGTCAAACGTTGTGGTGACCTTTTGAATATTGGCCTGTCCTGGCGTTGGCGCATGAAAACCTGTTGAAATCGCTCCACGCCCGGTAATTCGTTCGTCAAAGTGATAGCGCAGAGCAATCTTTCCGTTTAAAGTGCCACCAAAATCCGAATACCCTTCGTAGCGTGCCGCATACTGGGTGATCAAGCCACCCTCTTCTCGTTCGAGTTCGACATAGCTGGACACGTTTTGTCGAGAAAACGACCCTGAATTACGGGGTTCAAATCCCTTGAAACCACTCGATCCTGCGCCTTCATAAGATGTAGGAACGCCAGCCTTAACAGCAAAGATTTCCCGCCTCCACTCCATTCCTCCAGCTATGTGCCATGTATCGGAAACTTGCTTGCTGAGATCGACATTGGCGGTAAATTCGGTTTGTTCAAGTGCTCCTACATCAAAATCGCGTTGAAGTGGTTCTCCATTGGAGTTTAGTCCGAGCGACTGGTTGATCGTGTTGAACAACGTGAAGTCGATTTCATTGTTGCCAACACCTACGCTGGCATCAATGTACATGCCATTTGGCATTGTTCCTCGCCAGCCGGAGACGACCGAATAGTCGATCGTTTCGCCGTCAAAGTAGGGCGTGAATCCACCCGGCAGACCCGTAAATCCCAGATCGGCCAACGTGCGCAGCGTTACATGCCCAGGAGCTCGATAGAAGAAGCGGTACCTTCCTTGAACACTTGCGTAGTTGCTTTGCACGTAAACATCCGTGGTATCGGAAACTGGGTGACCGGCATTCATGAAAAGCCGAAGACCATCGCTCCGAGGTCGTCCCCATGTCTGTGCAAAGGGCTTGTCAGTGAAAGGAGAATCTTGGCCAACGCTTGACACTCCTCGCTCGATTAATGCTTGTGCGTCTGGGCGTTGCTTGCCGCGAGACAGAGCTTGGTTATAGGTTCTTTCAAAACTGAAGTTTGCAAAACCGTCAGAACCAAGGCGCAGCCCAATGTTTCCATCGAGCTTAAAGCTTTGCTCGCCATCGTAGAACCGTCCAAATTGGCTGCGAAGCATCCCGCCTTCGTCGCTGTCCTTCATTTGAAAGTTGATCACTCCCGAAATGGCGTCCGAGCCATACTGGGCCGAGGCTCCATCTCGAAGAACTTGAACGTTTTCTATGGCAATTGAAGGGATCATTCCGATGTTCGGACCATGTGCACCTTTCCCGGCTGCCGGGACAAATTCAGCAATGAGAGCTGCGCGATGCCTGCGTTTGCCGTTGATCATGACCAGAGACTGATCTGGCGCAAGTCCTCGGAGTGAAGTCGGTCGAACAAAAGTGTCACCGTCGCCAGATGCCATTGATGCATTGAAGTACGGCACCAGGGATCTCAATATGTCGGTGATGTCCGCTGCGTTGCCGATCGCGGAGATGTCGTCAGTTCCAATAAAGTCGATCGGCGCAGTGGAATCTTCCACGGTTCGGGGCGCGATGTTGCGCGTACCGATAACCACGAGTTCTTCAATGTCCTCGTCGGCATCAGCCGATTCCTCGTTCTGAGCTAGAGTGGTGTTCGGTGCGAACGAAACGATGATCGCCATCATTGCAAATGGCAGAAAGCGGCGAAGCGCTTGCAACATGGTTATTCCCCCTTTCATGTAGCGGACTTCGATTGGATTTCCAATCGGAGTTGATTTGAAAACGATTGTCAAGTTTGCGTGCTCATGTGGCCGCCAAACGTAGGGGCACACTGCCACACTGCACTCGACCCAAAATCGAGTTTTCTCTGTCGCTGTCAGCAATTTTAACTTTAATACCTTGGATATTCAACGAGATTGCTGAATTCTCGGCTATACCGAGTGGAGCCACCATGCACCAGTGAGGCGGAACAGGGTTTCCCAATGGGTTGGCGTACAATCTCAGGCGGCGTAGTCTCGGTTGCTATCTTCAGACAACCTCAAAGACTCTCTCGAAATGGGTAACTGATGTACGTTTCGCAAAAACAGCGATTTGAAGAGGCTTTGGAATCACTCGTTGAACGCGTCAAGGAAGATGACCATGTTCTTGCCGCGATTCTGTGTGGGAGCCTCTCCTACGATGTCGTTTGGGACAAATCCGACATCGATCTTGTATTGGTCTGCACCGATGACAAGAAAACCAACACTCACTTTGTCTCGCTGGTTGAAGATGACATCAACATTCATGTGACAGTTCAGCCCAGACTGGAGTTTAGGCGTTCACTCGAATCTTCCGTTCGCAACACTTTTGAACATTCAATGTACGCCCGAGGCAGACTGCTCTATAGCAAGGATCCGTCTATAGAGGAACTGTTTCAGGAATTGTCCAAGTTGGGCGAACACGACACACAGGTGCAACTGATGGGCGTCGCACAACATGCCCTATTCGTTCTATATAAGGCGAGGAAATGGATTGAGATCAAGGACGATCTCCATTACACCGCTCGGTGGGTTATTCAAACAGCGCTCCCGCTGGCGGAGGTTGAAGTCAGCCTTGCTGGAGAAATCGTGGACCGGGAAGCTCTAGCTCGGGCTTTGGAGCTAAATCCTGGTGTGTTTAAACCCATCTACTCAGATCTTTTCGAACAACCGGTCACACGCGAAAAACTGGAGAAGAGCATCGACGTGATCGATGACTACCTTGAAGACAAAGCCGACTTGCTGTTCGGACCCGTTCTCGAATACTTGAGAAGCGCTTTTGGCGAGCCACGATCGGCGACCCAGATAGACCACTACTTCCATAGAAATTTCGGCATTCACGGCATCACCACGGCGTGTGAATGGTTATCTGACATTGGTCGGATAGAAAAAGCATCTACTCCCGTCAAACTCACGACTCGGAGCCAAGTCCAGGTTGACGAAGTGGCGTTCCTCTACTTGAGTTAACCGGTGTTCTGAGGAGACGAATCAACCATGGCCCAGACTCAAACCATTACTGAATCGTTGCAAGACGCTCCTCCTTCGTTTAGGACCACAATTGCCGTTCAGGGGACGAGAGTCCACAACCTAAAGGACGTTTCAGTTGAGATTCCGCGTGACAAGCTTGTCGTAATCACGGGTCTGTCCGGCTCGGGCAAGTCATCCCTTGCGTTTGACACCATTTATGCGGAGGGTCAAAGACGCTACATGGAGTCACTGTCCACGTACGCGAAGAGATTCATCGCTCAGGTTGAAAAGCCCGACGTGGACTTCGTACACGGTTTATCTCCAGTCATATCGATAGAACAGAAGACGATTGCCCGGAATCCCCGGTCCACTGTGGGCACTCTGACTGATGTATCGAGCTATCTCAATTTGCTGTTCGCGACGATTGCAGATGCTTCATGCCCCTATACAGCAGAACCCGTTCCCGTAAAAACCTCCGGAAACATTGTCGAATCGATTCTTGCGCTGCCGTTCGATATCGAATTTGAGCTGCTAGCACCGATCTTCCAAGTTTACGGTGAAGAGCCGAAGTTCCTGTTCAACGAAGTACGCAAATTGGGATGCCGAACGGTTCTGATTGACGGTGAGCGAGTGGATCTCACACAGGAAGTGCCACAAGCGTTGGGCAGCGATCAGGAATTGATGGCTGTAGTGGATCGATTCACAGTTGTTGCCGGAATCGAAAAGCAGCTCAAAGCCGCAGTGGAACATGCGTTAAGGGTTGGTGATTCCTTGATGACTCTTCGAATTGTCTCTGGAATGAACAAACGCGACTCACAGAAGTTCCTGCGAGAGTTTGGCAGCAGGACGCACGGCCTTGTGTACGGAGATATCGTTCCAGATTTCTTCATGTTCAACAACCCGGAGAGCGCATGTCGTACTTGTGGAGGAGTGGGGCGAGACAAGCAGACTCATCCTGAACTCCTGGTTACTAATCCCGAACGAAGCATTCGAGCAGGATGCTTTTTGCGTGATGCGTACAGCTACAAGCCGGACAATCATGCGGGCTACGTCTTGTACTCGATTGCTGACAAGTATGGATTCTCGCTTGATACACCATGGTCCGAGTTGAGCAAGGAACAACAGGATCTAGTGATGTACGGAACAAAGGGTGAGTTGCTACAACTCAAAATTCCTCCGGAAGCCAAAGATCCTAAAGAACGTTGGTTGCGATGGCCCTCCAATTTTCAGGGGGTTGCCGGACAGATCGAACAACACTACCGATGGTATAGACAACGAGGAGTTCCGAGTTCCGGAATGGAGGACTACCTCGATCGTGTAATGGTCGAGTATGAATGTGCCGATTGCAAAGGATCACGCCTTAGAAGCACTCGAATGCTCTTTCGAATTAACGGATGTTCGATTTATGATCTTGGTCAGATGAATTTTGACGAGCTGGCACCATTTCTTTCTACCATCGATCCGACCGGGCCTCATGCCCAAGCGGGTCTACAGGTACTTGCGGAGATTAGAAAGCGTCTGGACCTCCTCTTGGGCATTGGGTTGGATTACTTGAACTTCAATAGAACGTCGGGATCATTGTCGGGTGGTGAAGCCCAGAGGATTCGTCTATCGACGCAAATCGGATCCGGACTCATGGGAATGCTCTACGTGCTGGATGAGCCATCCATTGGGTTGCACCCGAAGGACAATGTCAAGATGATCAACACGTTGCGATCCTTGCGGGACTTGGGCAATACGGTAATTGTTGTCGAGCACGATGAGGAGACGATTCGTTCTGCGGACCACATCGTCGAACTTGGTCCAGGACCGGGAATCCACGGTGGAGAAGTTGTGGCCACTGGTTCGCTCAAGAACATTCTGGATTGCAGGAGATCGCCTACGGGGCAGTATTTCTCAGGAGCCAAGCGTATCGATACCCCTCAGTCTCGACGTGAGGTAAACGAGAAGTCCTTGACAATTCGGGGCGCATCCGAGAACAACCTCAAGAATATCGATGTGGAGATTCCCTTGGGACTCTTCGTTTGCGTGAGCGGCGCGTCCGGCTCAGGAAAGTCGACGCTGGTAAACGAAATCCTGTACAAGGAATTGTGGAAGCAGTTGGTAGATACTCGATCGCTATCTGGATCTCACGAGTCGTTGGAAGGAACGGAACACCTCACACGAGTCATAAACATTGATCAGACGCCGATTGGGCGCAACAGCCGATCAAATCCATCCACCTATATTGGTGTGTACGACCTGATACGCACACTGTTCTCCAAGACAGAAGAATCGAAGAAAAGAGGGTACAAACCAGGTAGGTTCAGTTTCAACGTAAAGGGCGGAAGATGCGAGGAGTGCCAAGGTGAAGGCGTAATTGCCACAAAGCTCTATTTCATGCCCGATGTAGAGGTCATGTGTGCAACCTGCAAAGGACGACGATTCAACGACGAGACACTAGAAATTACCTACCGAGGAAAGAATATTTCAGATGTCTTAGAAATGTCGATTGAGGAAGCTGTGGAGTTCTTTGAGGGCGAACCGAGCATTGCGCGCAAAATCTCGGTTCTCAATGAACTTGGTTTGGGCTATCTGACTCTAGGTCAATCCGCGACCACGCTTTCAGGTGGCGAGGCTCAACGGGTCAAGCTCGCTGGCGAACTGTCAAAAATGCAACGACGAGGACATTCTCTCTATATTCTTGACGAACCAACTACCGGATTGCATTTAGCCGACATTTCAAAGCTTTTAGACTGTTTGGATCGACTGGTGGAAGCAGGAAATACGGTATTAGTAATCGAACATCATTTGGATGTGATTAAGACTGCCGATCATGTGATCGATCTTGGACCGGAAGGCGGCAGGGGTGGCGGCGAAGTCATTGCATGTGGAACACCCGAGGCTGTAGCTGCCAATAAGCGCTCCCATACCGGAAGATTCCTGCTAGAACACCTGCAAGTCGCCTGACTACTGTCATTGCAACGGAATTACTCCTCCGCGCTTTGATGGGTCCGTGCCTCCGCACGAATTCGTTGCACCATAGCGCGCAGCCCGTTCCCACGGGTTGCACTCAAGTGGGAGAACAGCTTGAGTTCTTCGAATAGTTCTTCTATGTCAAATTGAAGAATCTCACTTGGGGACAAGTTTTTGTAGGCCGACTGAATAATGGCAATGAGTCCACGAACAATGTGCGCATCGCTGTCGATCTCGAGTTCCAGTGAGTTGGTAGTTGAGTCGTAATTCGAGATGAGCCAAACTTGGCTCTGGCATCCACGAACTATATTCTGGTTAGTTCGTTTGCTAGAGGGAAGCAACGGTACGGTCTTTCCCATATCGAGAATGAACCGGTACTTGTCCTCCCAGTCGTCAAAGAATTCAAACGAAGTCTTGATCTCGTCGAGATCAACCATGGTGTCAAAACAAGCCGAGTTCGAGCTGTGCTTCTTCGCTCATCAAGTCCCGTGACCAAGGGGGATCGAACACCAGCTCCACAGCTACGTTCTCGACGTAGGGCACTTTGAGGACTCGTTGCTCAACGTCCCGAACCAGCACCGGACCCATACCGCAACCTGGGGCGGTCAGCGTCATGGTTACCGCAACTTTTTGGTTACTAATGTCCACGTTGTAAACAAGCCCTAAGTCGACGATGTTCACTGGAATTTCTGGGTCGTGGATTGTGCGCAGAACTTGCCAGACTTGGTCGGTCGACACGTTCCCATCCTCGGGGGCGTCGAGCGTGAGCACTTCGGGTTCGAATCCAAGCGCATCCGCATTTTCTGCTTCGATACGTGCCATGTTGCCATTGAAGACAACGGTAAAGGTACCGCCTAGACTTTGGGTCAAAGTAACGAACACTCCGCCCGGTATGGTGATGCGATCGCCTGTAGGTACTAGCCTCGCCTCTACTTCTCGAGCGACAGGTATGAGCTTACGTTCCACGGATTGAGAAGCTCTCCCCGCAACCGCACAGGGTGTCAGCGTTCGGGTTGTTGAATTTCAATGCAGAATTCAATCCTTCCGTCACATAGTCGATTTGTGTGCCCCTGAGTAACTCCCAGTCCTTGTTTGATACGAGAATTGAAATATCGTCTCCAAAATCGAAGACCCGTGCATCATCGATGTCGTCCCGGTCCTTGAGAAAATCTAGCTCGTACATGTAGCCGTTGCAGCCGGTCTCGGAAACCCCAAGAACCAGTCCATAGGCTTGTTCACTCTTCAACTGTTGACGAACATGTACCCGTGCCCTGTCGGTCAGCGAGAGCTGGGTAGGATCGAACGATTCCGTTCTCATGCTATTGATCTTTAGTAGTTTAGTATTCGTACTGCCGCCTGAACGGCTTTCGTGAGCTTATCGACTTCTTCCATCGAATTATATAGACCGAAAGAAGCTCGAATCGTGCCCGGAATGCCCAAAACCTCCATTAAAGGCATTGCGCAATGATGTCCAGAGCGCACCGCAACGTCTTGCTGATCAAGTAGCGTTGCGACGTCGTTTGGATGAGTTCCGTCTACCAAGAAGGACACGATTGGACACTTACAGGGTCCCTCTCCAATGATCCTCAATCCCTCTATTTGCTTGAGGGAGGAAGTTGCATAACGAAGTAGGTCTTGCTCGAACTCGTGAAGTCCTTCTTGCCTTCTTTTCGAGTAGTACTCGAGGGCAGTTTCCAGCCCTATAGGACCAGAGATGTCCGGCGTTCCGGCTTCAAAGCGATAGGGAGAACTTTGGTAGGTAGTTCGTTCCATCGAGACTGTTTCGATCATCTCGCCACCTCCTTGCCAAGGAGGCATCGCATCGAGCAAGTCCAGCTTTCCGTACAACACTCCTATACCTGTGGGCCCATAGACCTTGTGACCGGAAAACGCGTAAAAGTCGCAGTCCAGTTCTGATACGTCTATGTCTGTATGCGCGGCTGCCTGAGCGCCATCGACAACCACCCGCGCGCCTGCGTCATGAGCCATTTCAATCATTTCCTTTACGGGATTGATGGTTCCCAACGCATTGGAGATGTGGCCGAGAGCGACAATTTGTACATTGCGGTTTAACAGCTCTCGATAGTGGTCTAGATCCAACGTTCCGTTGGAGTTAACCTTAACGGCAAGGAGTTGCGCGCCGGTTCGCATGCATGCTAGCTGCCATGGAACGATGTTGGAGTGATGCTCCAATTGAGTAACTACGACATGAGCCTTGGGTGCGAGAACCAACGAGCCATAGGAGTGCGCGACCAGGTTGATGGATTCTGTTGTACCACGAGTCCAAACGATTTCCTCTCGACACTGCGCTCCAATAAACTCAGCTATGGACTGGCGTGCGTTCTCGAACCTTTGCGTTGCTTCGTCGCTGAGTGTGTGTGCACTCCGATGTACATTAGAGTTGAAATTCCCGTAGTAGTCCGAAAGAGCATCAAGGACAATCTGCGGTTTTTGCGTGGTGGCGGCATTGTCGAGATAGGCGAGTGGCTCGCGGTTGCCGATGAGAGGAAAATCGTGGCGCGGAGGGACGAAGTCAGTCTTCATACCAAGTTCAAGGGCTTGAGACCCAGAATTTCCGATCCTAGTTCGTCGTCAATGACTTCCTGCAAGAAACCATTCAGCAATAATTCGCGTGCTCTATCGTTTGCTAAACCACGAGTGCGCAAATAGAACACTTGGTCTTCATCCAATTGGCCCGACGTAGCTCCATGCGAGCAAACTACGTCATCAGCGTAGATTTCGAGCTCAGGTTTCGTATAGATTTCAGCATTCTCGCTTGTCAGAATGTTTTTGTTGGTCAAGTGCGCGGAGGTGTGCTGTGCATCTCGCGCAATGTAAATCCTTCCGTTGAAGACTGACCGCGAATCGTCTCCTGCGACGCCGTGAAACTTCACCTGACTTCGTGAACGAGGAACGAGATGACTTACGGAAACCTGGGAGTCCAAGTGCGACTTGCCTTCGAGATTCCAGCCTCCTTTGATCTCCACGCTTGACTCTTCACCCAAGACATCGATGCTAATTTCGTTCCTGCGCAAGCTCGTACCGGTCGAATACTGATCGAGCTCGTACGAGGCGTTCGAATTCACTTGAACCGTTAACGCCCCATATTCCACGGAATTGGTGGCTTCTTGCAATCGCGTATGTACGAGTCTTGCGTTCTCCCGCACGATGCACTCAATCACCCTGTTTCCGCCCATAGATGATTCAACGACTCGGAGACTTGCTCCTTCGTCCACCAGAATGAGAATCCGTTCACAATGCGTTGGATTCGGATGAATTCTTACCGCAGGAACACCTCCCTTTGAATCGGCGCTGCGAATCACGTAGCCAGCAGTTAGGTTCAAGAGGTTGAGAGAGGGCATTGAAGTGGTACCGCCGACCGCTATTGATCCGACGTATTCACTGATAGCTTTATCTGCTTCAGAAGAATCGAAAGGCAGGATGTCCACATCGCCTTCTATCCGCGTCGGTGGGACGGGAAGAGCATTTGGACTCCGCTCTAGTTCCTCGATTATTGGTTGAGGATTGGTGTACTTCCAATGCTCTGTTCGATACTTCGGGAGACCAAGTTCGTCTATCGTGGCGACAGCCTTATCTCTGTCCAATCGAGGCGAAACGGTCGTGTCCGAAGAGGTATAGCGGTTGTCCATGGCGGTCCCAACGAGGCTACCGATAGGTGACTAGGACCCCTCCAACCAACCGTAGCCTCGCTCTTCCAATTCAAGAGCTAGGGAAGCATCCCCAGATTTCGCAACTCGTCCGTCCACTAAGACATGGACACGATCAGGAGCGATGTGATTGAGGAGTCGTTGGTAGTGGGTCACCAACACGATTGCGTTTGCCGAATTCCTATATTCATTGATTCCCCGTGCCACAACCTGCAACGCATCGATGTCTAGACCGGAATCAGTCTCGTCAAGAAGAGCCAATCGCGGTTTTAGGCACAGCATCTGAAGGATTTCATTTCTTTTTTTCTCGCCGCCAGAAAAAGACTCGTTGACTCCACGCTTGAGAAAGTCAGGATTCAGTTCTAGGCGAGCCGTAAGACCACGGAGGTTGCGCATGAACTCCACCGCACTAATCTCGCTACAACCGTGTGCTGCGCGATGGCTCTCGACTGCCGTCTTGAGAAATTCGATATTGGTGACCCCGGGTATTTCCACGGGGTATTGAAAAGCCAAGAAGAGCCCTCGATGCGAGCGCTCTTCCGGTTCAAGCACTGTGACGTCGGTTGAGTCCAACTGAATGGTTCCTGACTCGATTTTGTAGCCTTCCCGGCCAGCCAATGCATTAGCCAAGGTACTCTTGCCCGATCCATTGGGACCCATGATGGCGTGCACTTCGCCAGCATTTACGTCAAGATCTACTCCTTTCAGGATTTCTCTATCGTCAACACTTACAACGAGATTGCGGACTTCAAGAAGGCTCAACCGACAGCCCCTTCCAGGCTTACTTCGAGCAATTTCGATGCTTCCACGGCAAATTCCATAGGAAGTTCTCGAAACACTTCGCGACAGAATCCATTGACGATCATGGAGACTGCTTTTTCGGGCGAGATGCCTCGTTGCTGGCAGAGAAACAACTGATCGTCACTTACTTTAGTGGTCGTGGCTTCATGTTCCACGATGGCATCTTGCCGACGCGACTCGATGTAGGGGAAGGTGTGGGCCGCGCACTTGGAACCGATGAGAAGGGAGTCACATTGTGTGTGATTTCGCGATCCCCGAGCCCCCGGATTCATCCGAACTAGCCCGCGATAAGCATTGGAACTCTGTCCAGCACTTATGCCCTTTGAAACAATGGTGCTTGTTGTATTCCGCCCGATATGAGTCATCTTGGTTCCTGTATCAGCTTGTTGGCTGTTATTCGTCAAGGCAACCGAGTAGAACTCGCCTTTGGAGTCGTCACCTCGGAGTATCACACTGGGATACTTCCACGTTATCGCTGACCCTGTTTCGACTTGTGTCCAACTTATGTGAGAACGCTTGCCGCGGCATGTGCCTCGTTTCGTCACAAAGTTGTAGATGCCCCCCAATCCGTTCTCGTCGCCTGGATACCAGTTTTGAACTGTGGAGTACTTTATGTGTGCATCGTCGAGAGCAACAAGTTCGACGACCGCGGCATGCAGTTGGTTTTCATCTCGCATAGGTGCAGTGCAGCCCTCGAGATAGCTTACATAGGATCCCTTGTCGGCAATAATCAAGGTGCGCTCGAACTGACCCGTGTTCTGTGCATTGATCCTGAAGTACGTCAACAGTTCCATCGGGCATCGAACTCCTTCAGGAACATAGACGAAAGTGCCGTCGCTGAAAACCGCGGAATTCAGCGCTGCATAGAAATTGTCGGACTTCGGAACCACCGAACCCAAGTACTTGCGCACGAGTTCAGGATGAGACTGAACGGCTTCCGAAAACGAACAAAAAACTACACCATGCTCTTTGAGTGACTCTTGGAAAGTCGTTGTGATCGACACGCTGTCGAAGACAGCGTCGACAGCAACTTGGGAGAGATTGGGATCTTCCTCCACTCCCGCCAGGACCTTTTGTTCGTGGAGCGGAATGCCCAACTTTTCGTAGGTTCTAAGCAGCTCCGGATCAACTTCGTCCAAACTCTTGGGCTTATCTCCTTTGGGCGCGGAAAAATAGGAAATTGCCTGATAGTCAATGGGCGGGAATTTGACGTGTGCCCATTGCGGTTCCTTCATGGAACACCACCTGTTAAAGGCGTCAACTCGCCACTCAGTCAGCCAATCAGGCTCTGACTTGATGCTAGAAATCTGGCGAACGACCTGTTCAGACAAGCCTGGTGGGATAGTGTCCGACTCGATGTTGGTCACAAAACCGGCCTTGTATTCCTTTTGGGCTAGTTCATGTGCGGTCGGATTGGATTCTGATGGCATCTCGTGGATCCTAAGTTCTACCGCTAATTCTATGACAAGCAGTTTGGACGATCGTTTGGTTCCCAGTCAGAGACGTAGCATCTCGATAGCACCTCAGGGTTTATTGGACGAGGTCCACCTCTTGTCGTGCAGGAATGGGGCACAACGGGCTGGCATGATGTGCTAGTAGCAGAACATGCCGGGCAGTATCAAATGTGGTTGCAACAAATGCACTATAGGAAAGAACGCTGTGCTCCATGGCGTCTGCTTAAATGGACGGAGAATTCATTGAAGTTCTTGTGATCCAAGTAAGTTCATATGGCCGTAATCAACGTAGAAATTCAGAGCCAGTCACCCTACGCCAACAATGAAAGCCTAGGGAACTATGGAACTTTCGAACGCATCGACGGGGTGCTTCACTACGCGGTGGATCCAAACGATGTTCACAACTCGAACATCGTCGACATTGACCTTGCGCCGAAAGACAATGCTGGAAACGTGCGTTTTTCGGGAGATTTCACACTGATCGCACCTACGAGTCGAACGCCACGAGCCCTTCTGCTTGAAGTACCCAATCGCGGAAACCGACTTTCGTTTCGAATGTTTAATCGTGCCAACATGGAAGACCTCTTACATGATCCCTGTGCTCTTGGCGATGGTTTCATTTTCCAGCACGGCTTTGCGTTACTTTCGGTTGGGTGGCAATTCGATGCTCCGGGTATGCAGCTGCGGGTGCCTGACGCAACGCAAGACGGGCGTCCGCTGAGAGGCGATGTGATCTGTCGGATTCAACCTTCGCGCGCGACCAAGAGCTTGTTCGTAGGACAGTTGGGCCCAGCTTCTTATCGCCTAGACCAGGAAACAGTAGACCTAGCCCGCTTGTACGAGCAGGTTCATCCCAATGCTGCAAAGATTGAGCTCGACCCTTCGAACTGGTCGTTTGGGCGAATCAACGACGAGTCGCTGGAACCGAGCGACGAGCACATCAGTTCGCGCCATGGATTTTCTGCCGGCAGACTTTACACTTTGGTCTATAACGCTTGTGGTGCACCGGTCGTAGGTCTGGGACTCTTGGCGCTTCGAGATGCTGGAGCTTTCTTTCGATCTGGGAAGTATCCAGGTCGCACGGCTCCTCCTCGTTGTGTCATTGCTTTTGGTGCTTCTCAGACCGGACGTGTATTGCGCCACATGCTGTATGAAGGTCTCTACGTGAATGAAGAAGACGATCTGGTCCTCGACGGAGTGATGCCTCACATTGCAGGTGCACAACGGGGTGATTTCAATCATCGATTTGCGCAACCTTCAAGTATCGGAGTACCTGCTTGCGGGCAGCTCTTTCCTTTCGCAGGAAGAACGACGGCTGACTCTTTCACGGGTCAGAGAGGAGGTCTGTTTCGCGACAAAAGGGACTTGCCTAGGATTTTTCAAACCAATACCTCTTGGGAGTACTGGCGAGGAGACGCTGCATTGGCACATGTTTCAACCAGCGGCGACATCGATGTCGAACCTGTACCTCAAGAACGCATTTACCTATTTGCAGGTACACACCACATTAATGCAGTGTTGCCAGTTTCCAACAAGCTGGCACACTCTGGAGCTACAGTGCGCTACCCCATGAACACGGTTTCGTATACGCCGTTGATTCGAGCTGCGCTGCTCAACTTGCTGGAGTGGATTGAAGGCACTTCCAACCCACCACTGTCGCAAATCCCGCGGGTTGCCGACGGAACACTTGTAGATCGCGAGACCGTATTAAGTAAATTCGAGAGTGCTCGAGGAATAGATCGCCTACCCGATATCGCTGCTATGCCTCGGCTACATGTCATGGACCTCGGTCCGCAAGCTTCACAAGGAATTTGCGACTTTCCTGCTAAGCAAATTCGAGACTACCCAGCACTGGTTTGTGACGTGGGAGATGACCTTAATGAAGTGGCAGGAATTCGATTGCCCGACCTGGCTGTTCCTCTAGGGGTTCATACAGGATGGAATCTGAGGCACGAAGAAGAGGGTGGATCGGATCAGCTGGCGACCTTTGCTGGCTTTTCGTTATTTGACAAGACTTTGATCTCGCGGGATACCAAGTCAATGTACTTTAGAGAAGTAAAGGCGTCCATCGATCAGCTCGTCGAAAGGCGATTCGTCTTGAAGGAGGATCGCAATCTCTTGCTACGAGGAACTCAGATTCGCTATGAGCTCGCCGAACGGAACGCAGTCTAAGACTAGATTGTTGTCCTACCACACTGCAAGAACAATACCCATGAGCACGCAGTAGACTGTGCGGTAGCCACTTTGGATGGCCACAAGTTTCCACGACCATCCGCAATACGCACCATCCGAGATGTTTGAACACGTAATGAAGGCCAAACCAACCATGAGCCCAAGCAAAGCACCGCCTGCGATACTGGATACCTCGAGCATTTCCAGTATGACTGCCATTGCAATGCATGTGGCGAGCGTCGTGAAGAAAGTAATGATGAATGGAGTTGGAGAAGGTTTAATGTCATCGGCGGTCTTGTTTTGTGCTGCGAGCCAAGCATTGCCGAATACTGGACCATACCACAAGTAGCCGAGCACGAAGGAACCGACGGTGGCAACTAGAATTGCCCACCAGTTCAAGGCGGCGAAGTCAACCATAATTTTGGGGGAAGAGTGAATTTGCTTGGATTTTAGCCATGTTTAAGGGTCTTGGTCCTTTCAAGAACAAGCCTAATTGATCCGACTGAATTTTGCGGACCTCGGCTTCTAATGGTTAAAGACGCTAGTATGAAATTTGGGGTACTATGATTGTGTATGCACATTGGGAGTAGAACGGTCCTCGACCAGATTTCGTACGTGCGTACATTTGCGAAACTTTTGCTTTTCTTCCTGTTCCAACCCTGATGAAGTGTTCAGAGAGTACAAACCTGGTGTGTGAGGATTGTTATGCCTGAAAAGCCTGCGGCTTCAAATGAGGCTCGAGAGTCCAGTGTTTCTCGTTGGATATTGATTGGCGGTATCTTTGTCCTCGTTGTATCGGTCTGCCTGTTGTTTGCCGGTGCATTCATAGCACAACGTGACAGAGGCTATGAAACAGAGTCGGTAAGTAGCCAAGCTACCGATGAGACTGTGATGCAGACGGCCAGTCATGACCACGACCACGATCACCACAGCGCATCGGATACGTCTGGATCTACTTTGACCGGCGGCACCAGTTCTGAAAGTGAATCAACATCAATCAGCAACCCGACTAGCGAAGAATCCAAGGCATCAAAGTCGTTACTTTCGGATCCAAGCGTCATGTGGGAACACGTTGACGAAGAGAGCGTAGACGAAGCCGAGGTACCTGACTTTCCTCGGGTTATAGCGAATCGAGCGCTTGTGAGGATGAACTCTAGTGTGTGGACCACAACGGAAGGTCATCGAGTTCAGTTCCCGATTCCGCAACGAGACATTGTTCTGGTGGGACAAGTCTCAGAGGTAAGTGGAACGCCGTTAGCTCCTACCCTAAAGGGCAAAGTGACAGACGATGGCAAGAATTTTCCGTTCACATTGACGTTGAGCGACGATCGAGCTTTTGCTACGGTTTCGACCTCTACGGGCAATTATGAGATGTTTTCCAACCGTGACTACGGATGGGTCATGACACGAGAAGAAATGAACGCACACATTGACTATTCGATTCCTCATTCTTTCATCGAGAATCCCGACCCTCACGCAGGCCACAACCACTAGCCACACTAAGCTCGAAGAGTTCTGCACAAAAATTAGCTCACAGAATTCGGAGAAATTTGGTCTCGAGGACGTAACAGTCATTGTGCCCATTCACGATGACTTCGATCACCTAGAACGACTGTTCGAAGATCTTCGACCGTTTCCACAGTTAGAGATCGTTGCTGTCGACTCAGCGAGTGTCGACAAGCCGCAAGGCATTGGCGAGGGAGTTCAGCTGATTGACTCAGACCAAAAGGGTCGAGGAGCGCAAATTGCTTTCGGAGTGCGGAAGACTAACCGATCTTGGATATGGATATTGCACGCGGACTCCAGAGTTAGTCCAACAAATGTCGAAGAACTGGCAAGTGCCATTACTCGATGCAGGTGGGGACGTTTCGACGTTCGTCTTGCAGGAGATCGACCTTCCTACCGAGTAGTAGAACGGATGATGAACGAACGGTCTGCCATGACGAGCATTTGCACAGGAGACCAGGGCATGTTCGTTCAGCGCTCTTTGCTGAACGAGGTTGGTGGATTTCCAGAACAGTCTCTCATGGAAGACATCGAACTTAGCAAACAGCTACGGAAGATAGAGAAACCACTCCGGATTCGAGCTCAATTGGCGACTTCGGTCCGAAAGTGGGAGCGAGAAGGCGTTCTCGCAACCATCATCAGGATGTGGAATTACCGGCTTCGATACTTTCTGGGTACCCATCCTAGCGTCTTGTATCAGGACTATTACGGTAGAGGAAGAACTAAATGAACAAGCGCGTAGCGGTGTTTGCGCGTCAACCAAGACTCGGACAAGTCAAGACTCGGCTCGCTTCACAAATTGGGGTAGCTCGAGCCCTTGATTGCTATATCGAAACGCTGGAAATTGCCATTGAAGCGGCGTCGAATCAAAAGCTTGAGCTTTGGTATGAGGGACATCCGTGTCCTTCCTGGATTGAGCGATGTCTGTGTCTAAAGCAACAGTCCGATGGTGACCTAGGAACCCGAATGTTCGCTGCGTTTTGCGATGGTGTTGATCTCGTCATCGGATCCGACATTCCCCTAATTTCAAGCCACTATGTGGATCAAGCCGTTGACCTGCTGTCAACAGCCGATGTAGTTTTGGGTCCCACCGAAGATGGTGGCTATTGCTTGATTGCGATGAGACAACCTCTTCACGAACTCTTTCAAGGCATTGCGTGGAGTTCCTCTCAAGTGCTTGAACAAACTCTGGCGAAGGCTCGCCACGAGCAGTTACGAGTCGAGCTTCTTCCACGTTTGTGGGATATTGACGATGAGACTGACTATCACAGATGGAATTCGATTCGAGCAACCAGGGAACCACAAGACTTTCGGACTATCTAGAATTTGTCTGGCGAATTGGAGACTCAATGAATGGCTCTCGCAGGTTTAGATGAGGAGGGAAACAATGTTCTATGAATTGAGACAGTACAAGATTCAGCCTGGAAAGATGGATGAGTGGGTTACTCTCATGGAAGAAGAAATCATCCCTTTGCAAGTCGCGAAAGGAATGGTAATCGCCGGAAGTTTTCGAGGAGAGACAGACGACACTGTATACGTTTGGATGCGCCGATTTGACTCGGAAGCAGAACGTGAACGGCTTTATCGGGACGTATATGGCAGTGAGAAATGGCGCAACGAGATCCAGCCGCGAGTTTCTGAACTAATGGATACTTCATCAGTAAGTGTTCAACGAATTGTTCCTACGCCTCGTTCGGTTGTTCGTTGACCGTCAGTTTCTCTAGACTTGGAGCTTGTACGAATACAGATAAGACTTGTGGACCGTTACAACCTAGTCGTAGCTAGTGAAATCTTGACGAGAGAGTAGGCTGGCGCCCCGAGAAGGACTCGAACCTTCGACCTGCCGCTTAGGAGGCGGCCGCGCTATCCAACTGTGCCATCGGGGCTCGGTATGTCACGATTATGCAAGGCGCAGGCCACTAATCGTCCAAACAGGCAAATATCAGATCCCTCCGATTCACGATTCCAATTGGGTCGCGCGACTCATTCGTAACAACTGCTTGGGATAGATCTAGACTTGCCAGCAGCCGTGTTGCATATACCACCTTCATACCCGCTGGAAGCGAGACGATGGGTTTGGTCATGATTTCAAACACGTAAGTTCTGTCTGGAGCTTTGTGCTTTCCAATGACCTCTCGTGCAACGTCGGTAACCGTTACCAATCCGATTTCATCATCTTCGTCTTGGCGATCCACAATTAGTGCATTGATGTCGTGTTGCTTCAAGAGCGAAATGGCTTCATGTACGGTCGCATCTCGATGTAGCGAGTGAAAAGTCTTGGACATGTAGTCCTCGACTCTAGGGACGTTGTCGTCTGTCATGTGTCGTCGTCCATTGATTCAAGAATATAGGGCATTTGAGACTGCAAACCCACCGCGTCCTCGATAGCAAGTTGGATGGCAATTCCCGATCCAGGCTCTTCGTCAAAACCTCCGATTTCGCTTATGCAATCCAAAATATGCTGAGAACAGTTCTCTGACGCAACGAACAATAGGGCAGTACGAACAAGTGCAAGGTCCAGTCCAAAGAAGGTCTTGGTGGCCTTCAATCCTTCGCCTCGAACATCATTGAGAACCGTGGCTCCCGTTGCGCCCGCCTTTCGAGCCGCCTCGATGATTTCGTCGGACTTGTCAACCGACACGAAAGCAATGATTAACTTGAGCATGGAATCATTCCTCGGTTCTAGATTGGGTGTCTTTTCGCTTGGTCACTCTTGAAACGATCAATGAGTAGCCCAGTACAGTCATAATGGGAAAAGCACACGTAAACGCGATTAGTCCGAATCCATCAACTAGAGGACTTCGACCCGGAACATTGCTTGCCAGTCCCAATCCTAATGCTGCGACTACGGGAACGGTTACGGTTGATGTGGTGACTCCGCCGCTGTCATACGCAAGCGGCATAATCGTTCGGTTGGAAAAGATCGTCAGAATCATTACAACAACATAGATTGCCATGATATACCACTGTAATGGCGTACCTGTTACGATTCGAAAGCATCCCAACGAGACCCCGATTGCGGCTCCCGTGGCCACGGCAATTCTCAATCCCCATGCATTGATCGTGCCGCCGGATGCGGTCTGAGCTTTCATCGACACTGCGATCAAGGCGGGTTCCGCTACAGCTGTAGAGAAACCGATCGCTGCTGCAAATGCGTAGACAATCATGTAGTCCATCCATTGGACCTGCTGGGCACTGGTGCCAGCATTGGATGAAGTCAATTGTGCCGCCATAGTTTCGCCAATGGGGAAGAGTGCGTCGTTCAATCCAACTAGGAAAAGCGAAAGACCTAAGACGACTAGAACGAAACCGGTGACAATTTGTTTGAGTCGTGGTAGACGTTGCCGCAACACCAGAACTTGGAATACGACAAGTATCACGACAATCGGCGCAACATCCCTAAGCGTCGAAAATAACGAATTTGCCAGTTCAAGCAGAAGACCCATGTCAGCTGACCATGCCGTATACGAGCACGAAGATCATCGGGGTAACGCTAGCGAACGCGATGAGTCCAAATCCATCAACCATGGGATTGCGCCCTCTGATGCTGGTGGCCAAGCCAACACCGAGCGCTGTGAGCAAAGGTACGGTAATGGTGCTTGTCGTTACACCCCCAGAGTCGTAGGCAATACCGATGATTTCGCGGGGCGCTAAAAAAGTAAGGCATGTCACGATTGCGTACCCCGAAATGATCATTAGATGAATGGGCCATCCCTTGAGAATGCGGATAACGCCGATGACTACTGCCGTTCCTACGGACAGTGCGACAACGATTCGAAGGCTCAAAGCATAGGATGCGCGCACACTCTCACTATCGGCGATGTGACCGGCTTGGGCAACGACTTCTGCAGCTTCAGCTGCTACTGCTATGAGCGCGGGTTCAGCGACGGTGGTGCCAAATCCGAGGCAAAACGCAAAACTCAACAGAGCCATAACACTACTCTTCTTTGCAAATGCCTGTGCGATTGCTTCTCCAAGAGGAAACAAGCCACTTTCGAGACCATGAATGAAGAGAGCAAGCCCTAGTACAACGCAAACTAGACCTACAAGCGTGTCGCCAAGATTTGGAAAGGGTTGCTGTAGAACCACGATCTGGAAGAACGCAATGACAGCAATGATGGGGGCTAAGTCACGCAACGCATTGAGTATGCGCCCTGCAAGTGCCTTGAAGACTATTGTCACGAAACTGTACTGTGGGGCTGTTGCGCCAAACTATAAGAACGGCACTAGATGATTTGGTGTGGGGCAATCCAAAGAGTAGTGCCCGCGCCCCATTTAGGGATTCTAACAGGTCGCTTGCCTTCTCGGATCCGAATTTGTGCTATATGTTTAGATTGTGCCCGCACAAGAAAGCAATCGCGGGTCTGTAGGAAGCAAGAATTTCCGTTAAGAGTTCGTTCGTCTTCTGAACTGGACTATGTTGTCGGCTTTGACCTCGACCTGTTGCGGTTTGATCGCAATTTCGAAGGTGAACATCTCCAACCCATGTCGCAGGAATCCTCTCACTCCGAGAACTTCGGGCATGGTGAAGAGAGTCGCAGCGACTTGGGAGGTACCGTCTCGGTCACCTAGGAGTGCCAAGTGAGGAATGCTGTCTAGTTTGGCCGTGCCGATAAAGTCAATCTCAGATCCCATGATGGTCATGTCATAGAGGCCCGTTTCGTTGCGAGCTAGCCAAACACCAAACTCGTATCGAGCCGAAGTCTCGGTCTTGGCGTCAATATCCAATGCATAACGATCCTCCTGTTGATCACTGAGGACGCACTCGCCCGTGAAATGAACCAAGTTCGAGTCCGTTGTAGCGCGCCAAGAGCCGCTTATTGACCATACGCCCGGATTTAGTATCACTTCTCTGAACTAGCTTTGGATAGACGGAAAGACTGTAGCAGGTCTCCAATTCTAGAGATTACTCAGTTGACTCCGAGGTGGTGTCGAATCTTGAATGCGACTTGCTCGGAGTTAGGTCTGCTGAAAGTGTCCTGAAAGATCTCTGCGAAACTTTGATCAATAGGATTTGGCAGTGAGGCGTTACGTGTATATACCAAGAATAGGTCAGACATCGGAGCCAAGGACCAGTGGTAGCGAAACTGTAAATTGAGGAGAGAAATTGCAAAATCGTCAGACTTGCTAACAGTTGTACCAATGTCTCTAAGCTTCGTGCCCGTTTCTGGCAAGTGCAAGGAGGTGTGAGCGTATGCTTTCACTGCACTCCATTGCATGTCAAAGCGAAGATATTGCCTTGCGCTGAGGAAGAAGTTAACAACCAGTTGTGGTGTCCAGAAATCGGATGAGTAGACAACGAACCTGCGATTCCCACGAAATAGCAACCATCCATCACGCGAATTGAAGCTTAAGTTTAGGTAGGACGAAAACCTATCAGATGGCCGGAAGATGATCGATCCACTCGCCGAGTATCGGTTTCCGTCGGCGTAGTCTGTCTGCCATGCTGAGCGAAGGCTGTAGTAAAACGGTTTCGATGAGTCCGATTGATAGCGAATACCAATGTCTTTTCGAGAGCTGATCGTGAACGAACCGTTGCCGTAGCTATTCCGATCGTCAATGGTTTCCGGGTGGTATTCTGCTTGAATACGGAATTCTGTGAGGTTGTGAAATTCCAACTCCCAGGAGACGTTTACGCCACGACTCGTAGTCTCACCTCTCGAATTCCAACCTGTACCCACGGAGACTCGTGTTGAAACCTCTCGAAATAGGTCCCACTCCTGCTGCCGCATGCGGAATCGGTAGCGCAAGGCATTTTGGTCGTTGCGACCTAGGTAGCCCATATCGTTGAGATTCAAAGAGCGGTCAAAACTCTCAACCACAAACTCATGGGAAATTCGACGGTCCTGATAGTAGTTAATGTCCACAAATCCGCCGGCGCCGATCCCGCTTTCAGTGTCGGATCGAAGTAGCTGTCCGTCTACTCTCAGTTTTCCGGATTCGTTACCGTAGTGGAAGTCCATTCCTTGGGTGTATGACTCGAGATCGGGGTGGTCTAGAGCTGTAGCCAGAAGCCCAATTGCTCGATAGTCTCCGTTAGATCGCTCGAAGAGCACTCTGCTAACGGCAAAATTCCTGCCGGATTGACCAACAGAAATCTCGTTGCCGTGGTCGTCTTCGCCAAAAAATCGAGAATCTCTCTCCGAAGCGGTCAATACTCCGTAGCGTAATGAACCAGCATGACCTGTAAATTTCGCCGCTCCGACTAATTCAGACGGCTGTTGAAACTGAAAGTGATCAAATGTGGCTTCGCTGGGCAATTGTGGAAAGATCGGTCTTTGACCTATTCGCCGGGTATGGAGCAGCATGACGGACGGATTGGATGACCAGGAGCTTGCTCTTGCCGTGGGGACAAAGATCTCCTGACCCTCGAGAAAGAACAATCTCTTCTCGGGAAAGAATGTTTCGACTGCTGTTAGATTGATAACTACATCATCTGGCTCGACAGTGCCGAAGTCAGGATTTAGCGATGCAGTCACTTGAAAATTTGTCGAGGGACGCCAAAAAACGTCCGCTCCGACGTTATAGTTGTTCTGCATTCCAGGTGTGTCCACAAAGTGCCTATGCGCAGAAGCCGCATATGGGAAGAAACTCAACTGCTGCCTAGGATTAACCCGTTCAAGGACAATGGGTTGGAAACTAGAAAGGAACTTCGAACTCGAGCTTGTCAGTCCAGGCCAGGCAAACCGCCCGTCCATGTAGGCCACCCTTCGCGATGCGTAGATTCCCATTTTTCGAACTCCGTCGGTCTGGGGCATGCTAACGATGGACCAAGGTATGAAGAACTCGGCTGACCATCCGTTCTCGGTTCTTGCAGTGGCCCCTCGCCACGCACCATCCCAATTTGAACTGAACTGTCTCTCTGGTTGAACAGTTCCATCTGCTCGACTCCCGCCTAGGTTGAGTTGGAACCAATTCCCGTATCTCCCTTCGCCAGACGTGTCAAGACCAAGCATGATGTAGTCACGAGTCAGAAAGCCCTGGTCGGGAGCAGAAAGTCGTTGAATCAACGAATCCGTATCTTGGTGCATATTTGCCGAAACATAGAGTCCGCGATTGTCACAGAACATGCGCACCTCTGTCACTAGAGGCGCAGGTTCGAGAGTCTCTGGGTTAGTTACGACAAATTCGTCATGGACTTCGACCAATTCCCATATTGGTTCGTTGAGAATTCCATCGATTGCGATGTCTGGGTTGCTTTCCACTCGATGCACAAGAATTCCGGGATCGGAATCGGACATCGCGGTTACGGGAGATTCGGCGAGTGTCGCATCGGACGTTAGGAGGAGCGTTGCAGCACAGCGCACGACCCAGACGTGCAAGAGTCTCACAAAGCAAACAAATCGGGAGGCAGAAGGCAGTTTACATTGATTTGAAGACAATTGCAAACGCAAGTGTACGATCTAACTCCTTGACAAACCCAGTTGTGGTCGTCATGATGAATCGATGATACGGATAAAAACCTAAGTAATTCAATGACTAACAGAGTTTCCTAACTTTCTATGCCTTTGACAGCCTTGGTTTGACCGGCATTTGTTCATTGCAAGTCATCGAGGCGTCAATTAGGTGTCCACATCTGCTGTAACGGCCGAGAAACTCAGATTTCATAGACCTCGAAACGTCACTCTTGCTTTGTGTCTTGGCGGAGTCTCTCAATTCTCACTTCCAGACTCTTTACGGTCTGAAGTAAATTCGCATTACAAATTCAGGTTTCAATCAACGAGATTGGGGGTATGCCTGAGCTCGAACCAAGGTGTTTTGAAAAGGTGGAATAGTGGTGGAATGACTTGAAGCCATTACAATCTACGGGTTCAAAACGACCTTTCTAGAGGGTGTCAGATTGCGTCTATTCGCTCTAAACAACCGCAAGCCCGCAAGTCCAGACTCGCTTATTGTGGATTGGAAGTTGAGGAGAGATAACTGATGCGCATCGCTGTCTTTGGAGGAGATGGGTTCATTGGATGGCCCACATGCGTGCATCTATCGAGTCTCGGACACGACATTTCGATCGTTGACAACCTTAGCAGGAGGCGCATCGACGTAGAGTTAGGAGTCCAATCCCTGACTCCCATGGACTCCATTCAGGAACGTCTTCGAATCTGGAAACAGGTTACTGGACGCACGATTCGATTTGAACTGCTGGACATTGCGGATGACTACTTTCGTACTCGGCATTGGTTAGACGGTTACCGACCGGATGCCATCATTCATCTAGCACAGCAACGTGCTGCTCCGTATTCGATGAAAAGTGATTGGCATAAGACTTATACGGTCAACAACAATGTCAATGCGACTCACAATCTGCTGAACGCTCTGGTTGACCTCAAGATGGATGCGCATTTTGTCCACATGGGAACTATGGGAGTCTACGGGTATAGCGACATAGGAGCCACCATTCCCGAGGGCTACCTAGATGTGGGTATTCAGGACGATCTCGGTAATCTGCTTTCGAAAGAAATCCTCTACCCAGCAAACCCCGGTAGCGTCTATCACATGACAAAGTGTCTGGATCAGCTGATGTTTGCGTTCTATGCGAAAAACGACTCGCTTCGAATTACTGACCTGCATCAAGGAGTGGTGTGGGGTACGCACACAAGCCAAACCCGACTCCACGACCAGTTGGTCAATCGGTTCGACTACGATGGTGACTACGGAACGGTATTGAACCGCTTTTTGATTGAGGCGGCGATTGGACATCCTCTAACTGTTCACGGTACTGGTGGTCAGACGAGAGCTTTCATTCACATTCAAGATTCTGTACGTTGCATAGAGATCGCTTTAAACAATCCTCCTGAACGCGGGGAGCGACCCAAGATCTTCAATCAAATGACTGAAACGTTTCGTATTCGGGACTTGGCGAAGCTTGTTGCTGAGATGAGCGGCGCGGAGATTCTCCATGTGCCGAATCCCCGCAAAGAAGCAGCTGAAAACGATCTCAAGGTGTCCAATAAACAATTTTTGGAATTGGGACTGAAACCAACAACGTTGAAGGTCGGAATGTTAGAGGAACTTGTGGATGTGGCTCGGAAATTTGCGCATCGCATTGATCAATCCAAAATACCGGCCCAATCGGCTTGGACTCCGGAGCTCCAGAGTCAGATCTCCTCGATCATTGACCTAGGTAAAGCATCTCGCAAGGCGTGAACCATGTCTGAAGCGTTCGTGACACTAGTTACGAACGAAGACTACGTCCTCGGTGCGTTAGCACTCGCTCGTTCAATACGGTTGTCAAATCCAGATCAACGACTTGTCGTGATGGCCACTAGGACCGACGTCGACCTCGAATCCTTAGAACGCGTCGGTTGTGATGTACGTTTTGTGCAACGCATCCCGGTGTCAGACGATTTTGAACAGCGGCACGCCCGCTCCGCATTGCATGCAGCCGCACCGTATACCAAAGGGCTGAAACCCAAATTTCACGATCCACTCGATAACTTCTGCAAGCTTCGACTGTGGGAG
Organism: Candidatus Azotimanducaceae bacterium; assembly: GCA_965203735.1. GTDB lineage: Bacteria > Pseudomonadota > Gammaproteobacteria > Pseudomonadales > Azotimanducaceae > Bin55. The sequence continues at coordinate 3,511,665 of OZ241909.1, read as the reverse complement.
TTCGAGGAATTCGAGCGAATAGTGTTCTTGGATGCCGACATCATTGTTGTCAAGGACATCACCAAGTTGTTTAGCTATCCCGAGTTCGCGGCTGCTCCCAATCTGTATGAGACATTGAACGATATGCATAGGTTGAATTCTGGAGTGTTTGTTGCAGAGCCATCAAAGCGCACTTTTGCAACGATGGTGGAGAGTCTAGACATACCAGGAAAGTTTTGGCGGCGAACGGATCAGACGTTTCTTGAGGCGTATTTTCCCGATTGGCACGGCCTACCTTATGTATTCAACGCTCTTCAATACATTTACTTCAATCTCCCTGAACTTTGGAGGTGGGAGTCAATTCGCGTAGTTCACTATCAGTATGAGAAACCTTGGGAAAAGGACCATCCAAGAACTCGCGAACTGAAACCTCTAATAGACCTTTGGTACTCCATTTTGGAAGGGGGTCCCATACCTGAAAAACTTGACCCACAGTTAAGTCTCAAATGAGGGTCGCTGTAACGGGTGGTACAGGTCTAGTGGGTCGTTTCGTTGTAGGCGATCTACTCGACAACGGGCACGATGTTCGTGTACTGGCTCGATCTCATGCTGGGAAAGAGAGTTTTGGGGCACGACAGAACCTAATTGACTTTTGCCTTGGCGACATGCAGGACACCCAGTCGATTGACTCTTTGGTATTCGATCGAGATGCGGTAGTTCACACAGCTTTTTCGCATTTGCCAGGTCGTTTTCGCGGCGGAGAAGGCGACGACCCAGTTGACTTTTGGAGAGCAAACTTTATTGGAACCGTAAGCCTCATTGAACGAGCGAGACAGGCAGGAGTCCATCGGGTTGTACTGCTCTCTTCCCGAGCGGTCTTTGATGGTCTGGAGTATCAGTCAGAGGAAATCGGCGATCACGAATTACCACGACCAACAACGCACTATGGCTTGTTAAAGGCATCAAGTGAACAGCTGGCTGAACTCTATGACAGCATCGGTATTTGTTCACTTCGACCGACCGGAATCTACGGAGTAACGGTCCCAACCTCGAAAACTAAATGGTGGAAGTTGTTGACCAATCACATCAATGAGGCCGGTGACATTGCCGTTGACCGATCAAGTCGAACAGAAGTTCATGGATCAGATGTCGCTAGTGCAGTTTCGATTCTGCTAAATTCGCCCGCCATCGACGTTCGAGGCAAGTCTTTCAACTGCTCGGACATAGTTACAAGCGAGCGGCGCGTATTGGAACTAGCTCAAAGAATTGTGAATGAAGGTCCGAACCCACCAACAGATGATTTGCCGCCTGTGGAGAAACCAAGAAACACAATGAGCTCAAGCGGTTTGATGTCCTTGGGATGGCGGCCCGGTGGACCCCCGAAGCTAGTGGAAACTTTGTCTGAAATTGTCGAACTCGCCGGATTGCGGCGTTAGTTGTCACTTAGTTTCAATTCTCAACGGATTGCTTCCTCGTCGAGGATGTCTTCGAGTTCGCTCAGTTCGGTGATTGTTGGAGTCGATTCGTGACCCGGATCTGTTCCACCTGTATCGAACCAAATCGGGTTCATACCAACGTTTCGGGAACCGGTTACATCGTTGACAAAGGAGTCTCCAACAAATATCACTTGTTGTGGAAGCACATCAATCATGCGACACGCCTGCAAAAAGATTGAAGAATCGGGTTTGCAGGACCTAGCCTCCTCCGAACTCAAAATCCCATCGACGATACGACCGAGATTCCAACGCTCTGCAATGGGTCCGAGCCACTCGTCGTCAATATTGGAGACAATCGCGAGCTTGTAGCCAAGCGCTCGGAGGCGCGCTAGTGTTGGCACACAATCCGTACGGGGATGTAGGTTGGCAATAACGGCGTCGCGTTGCGCATCGCAAAACTGCTCAACGACCTCGTCTCCGATCGAGAAGCCAAAGGACTCGCACATTGAGATCAGAACTTTGCCAATGAACTCGCGGTGGAGGTAGAAAGTCAAGTTGGATGCAGAGAGCTCATGCTCGATTCGATTTCTTGTGATGCGAAATTCTGACAGCAATTCGTGCGTTTCATTGTTGAGATTGACGGTATGGGCGACATCTTCGAGGTTCTTCTTGATGAATGTGGAACTCAAAGGCTCAAACAATGTATCGCCCAGATCGAACATTACGGTTGAGACTTCAAGTGGCGACATAGTGTTTTTGTCTTAAATACGTAAGTACTCAGATTGGTTCAAAGAACCATTTGGAATGACTAGTAACATTGTGCATTCGAACTCGATGGAAAGTCGAGAGTGAGCTTCGCCAGCAAGCAATTTAGCTTCGCATGCAAAATCATGTGACGCGAACGAAAATCAAACAGGAGGAAACTTGAAAGTCGCGCTAATGCCAAACTCACACAATCGAGCGGATTTGTTTGAAGATGCCGGACTGGAGGTTCTCGAAGGTCAAGTACGGTCTACACAAGACATGATCGACCTGCTACGAGATGCGGACGGAGCGTTGGTCAACATACAGCCGTTGACCAGCCGCGAAGTCCTGGAATCCTGTCCAAAGCTAAAGGTCGTCAGTCGAATGGGTGTCGGTGTCGACTCGATCGATCTCGATGCAGCCACAGAATTGGGCATTCTCGCCTGCAATGTCCCAGGAGTTAACACGGTCGAAGTTGCCGATCATGCACTGAGTTTGCTACTCGCGCTAACACGTCGAGTTGTGGATTGCGCAAATTCGACTAAAGAAGGAGTATGGGGTCGCGGCTTACGTCTCGGTGCACCTAGATGCATTGCTGGTCACACAATGGGAATCATTGGATTTGGAAATATTGGTCGGGCGTTTGCTCAACGAATTCGAGGATTTGGTCCTGCACAAACCATAGCATACGACCCGTACGTGGACCAGCTGACAGGTGACCTTTATGGCGTGCGGATGGTTGAATTCGATGAGTTACTGGCTTCTTCGGACTTCATAACGATTCATTGTTCCGCTACCAAAGCTAATCGACACATGATCAATGCGGAGTCCTTAGCAAAGATGAAGAGCAATGCGTTGCTCGTAAATACAGCACGGGGGTCTATCGTGGATGGTGCAGCATTGGCTGATGCTCTCAGTGCTGGTCAGCTTGAAGCCGCAGCGTTGGATGTGACGGAGATAGAACCAATTCCAACCGATGATCCATTACTAAAACTACCGAACATAGTTCTCACGCCACACATTGCCGGAATCTCGCCACGTTTTCTTACCGAGTGTCCTATACGACAAGCAGAGAATGTGATCCGAGTGTTACAGGGGAAGCCTCCTCACGGTCTAGCAAATCCCGAAGTGCTTCGAACTATCGTAAAAATGCGCAACTCAAACCCCGGTCGTTGGGAAGGGATAACGGATTTTTCCATTGCGTTAGAACTGTAGTCCAGCAGCCCAGAGGACTGCAGGGCGAGTGCGGACTCGCGGACAAGGTTTCTCGGCTTTAAGCAGAAGGAGTTAAGAATGGAAAAGATTGCTGTCGTAACTGGTGCAGGAACCGGAATTGGGAAGCACACATCATTGGCACTGCTTGCTTCTGGCTATTCCGTCGTTGCAACGGGTCGACGCACAGCAAAACTCGAAGCACTTGAACAGGAGGCCGATGCGGGAAACCGATTAGTGACCATTCGTACAGACGTCGGCAGCGAGAATGATGTCATCCGCCTCTTCGATGTCACTTTATCAGCGTTTGGACGTGTCGATTTGCTTTTTAACAATGCTGGCACGGGCGCAGCTCCCGTACCTATGGAAGAGCTCACATTGTCTCAGTGGGATCGTGTCGTTGCAACGAATCTCACAGGAGCTTTTCTCTGTACTCGTGCAGCCATGAAAATAATGAAATATCAGACACCGAAGGGCGGCCGAATAATCAACAATGGTTCGATTTCAGCTCAAGTTCCCCGGCCGTTTTCCGCACCTTACACGGCGACAAAGCACGCACTTACCGGACTGACCAAGTCCACTTCATTGGACGGCAGGGAGTTCGATATTGTCTGCGGTCAAATTGACATTGGCAACGCTGGTACTGAAATGACTTCAAAGATGGGAGATGGGGCTCTGCAACCTGACGGTTCGCGTAAACCTGAACCAACATTTGATGTAGATGGTGTCGCTCGTGCAGTTCTTTACATGGACAGTTTGCCACTGGATGCCAACGTGCAATTTTTGACTGTCATCGCATCCAAAATGCCCTATTCAGGGAGGGGTTAATCGACACTCGCTACTAGGACTCTCGAGCCTCGCGATCTTTCTCTCGCTGGAGATCACGTTCGCGCATTGCTGCACGCTTATCGTATTTTTTGCGCCCGACCGCCAATCCAATCTCGCACTTTACATGTTTACCGCTCCAATACAGCGAGAGCGCAACGCACGTTCGACCGCGCGTCTGGATTCCAGCATAGATTTGTGCCAATTCACGAGCATGTAGTAGCAGCTTCTTGTCACGCGTTGCGTCGGCGACCACATGACTCGACGCACTGAGTAGAGGCTGGATTCTCAACCCCGATACAAAAGCTTCTCCATCTCTCATCGTCACGTAAGAATCAGCGATGCTGGCGTTGCCCGCACGAATGCTTTTCACTTCCCATCCCTCCAGCACCAGTCCCGCTTCAAACAAGCGCTCAATAGTAAAGTCGAAGCGCGCGCGACGATTTCGTGCGATCACTCGAACTTGGGATGAGGACGATGCCATTGTCTATTCGGACTTCTATAGGGGTTGAGCTATTGCAGAGCGTTGAGGATGGACGTTAACCGATGAGCAAGCACATCGTTCCGCCCTTGAGAAGTTGGTGCGCCAAGATCACTCGAACGTTACTTCGATCCTTTATCGAGCGTGTGACCTTTACGATCTTTGTCTTGAGTCGCTTCGTCAAGGTGGCGAGTCTTGCTATCAGACGAAAAACTCTCTTTGCCATCCTTTCCTGACTGAACGTCACGTAGAACGGCAATCCAATATTCAAGTGCTTTCTTCTGTTCAGCCGCCTCTTCGGACGAAATCGAACCATCTCTCAGGGCTTGTTCAGTTTTCTCAAGTTCCGCTTCCAAATCACGAAGTTTGCCTTCGACTTCTAATTCTTCATTTGCCATCTCACTAGCCAATCTTGGCGTGTTGAAGTTGGCCTTGAACGGATAGTCGTCGCCGACTATTTGTCCCGGTATGGAGTCGCTAGGTGGAATGATCCAGTGACAATCCGGAGTTTTCTCAGGGGTATTTGTCCAACAGTCCATTAACTCCTCGAAGTCGGTACGGTACTTTCCAGGACTACCAGGTGGCATCTCTTCATGTGGATTCCATTCAGCTTGCATAAACAGGTTGAGAGTACCCATTCCGATCCGATGGCAACCAACGCAGCGATTTCCCTCAATATAAATCGTGCGCATGTCCCATTCCTCACCTCCAATCACGTAGTAAGGCAGTTCGGTCTCGAATTCCATATCTCGAGTACGCACGACAGGGACCACAGGGCGACCTGTGTCTGGCATCCTGGCTGAATCGATAAAGGAGTTATGGATGAAAGGATCGTTCTGGTGGCAACTGACGCACTGTACCGTTCTAGGTGTCTTGTACGCTCGGTTGAATTCCTCGGGATCGTCGATCCAAGGCATTTCTCCTTTCAGTCGTTGGGTTTCTTCATCCAAGTAAGCCCATGGTTCAATCCTATCGCTGCTCTCGAAAAAGGCCGTTGCACCGGTGACTCTGTGATAGCCAATCATTTGCACGGAACCGAGTATGCCTATGTTGAATCCCGATGCATTACGCCCAAACGCAACCCACACAACGTCCGGCAGTGGCGTTCCGTCTGCTCGCTGGCCTTCATATCTTTGTACAACCGAGCCTGACATGCAGCCCTTGCGTCCCAGTCTGCTGGGATTGTCGCAATCTTCAAACAAACCGTGAACTTGCTCACCGTCGATGTACATCGGCATCTCGATCGCTTCGCCAAGATCAACCTTTGGTGGACGCCCAGGATGGGTTCTACCAGCTGCGCATAGTCCCAAGCTGAAGGTGGAAAATTGTGCTCTCCTTGCTCGGCGGAGATCTTGAGATCATCATCTTTGTCTCCAGCCGCACACACCATTGAAACAAGAGACAAGCCAAATAGCACTAAGACAACAAATGCGACTAACTTGCTCTTTCTATGTGGAATGCGACCGATTGACTTGCTTGACATAGCTGTTGAAGAGCTTGTGTTGTTGAATGCCAAAGAGTGCACTTGAACTCGATTGGAAGTCCACCAATCCTTCGGTATGTTACTTACTAATTTGCTATGACGAGCGAGAAACCGGATCAACCGCTATCCATCATGCAAGCTTGACACGAACGCCCGAACATACTCAGCGCACTCTCGTGGTCTTTCAATTTGTATGTAATGTGTAGTGTCTGGTATGAAGTCAAAGTCGACACTTAGCATGTCGCAAAAATCCACTGTAGGCAGATAGGTGATTGGAAGTAGCAGGTCCGCACCTATGATTCTGGTTGGGAACGGAAGAACGTCAAAGTCCACTTGACCTGTGAATGCCCTTACAGACTCGATCACCCGCGCTTCACAGTTGGGTGGGTGTCTTAATTCGTAGCCACAATCTGTCGATAGGTCTGTGTCTTGCTATCGCAAATAGTGGGAATTTTTCTTTTTAGAGAAATTTCGTCGTTCATGGCTATGCGGCCTCGGGTTCCCGATCCGCTTCCTCCAACTTGCTGAGAGCCGCCCGCGCCCATCCCTGCCATTTGGGAATGATCACCGCCAGGCCGTCCTCGTAGACGTCGGCGGGCGTGAGCGGGTCGACCCGCTCGTCCGGTCTCAGGGCCCAATGCGGACGCACGCGGTTATAGCGTTCCCGGAACGCGTCGAGACACTGCCGGGCATGGTTGGGTCCTGAACGCGAATCCCAATTCGACGTGGATTTCAGTGAGAAGGAAGTTTCGTCGATGGACGCTATAGGATTTGTGAATGCAATGGCGAAGGAATTCATCCACGAAATACTCGTCAAACCACTTGCCAACTTCAAGAATCTGAGTGACGCTGTTTCGTATTTGTTTGTAACAGCTAAAACGGTAGACTTGCGGGGCGTGAATCAGATCATGTCCCCGATCCGTTGCTACACTATCTTTTGACCAACCGACAGGCCAGTTTTGGCTACGTGAACTCTTGGTCATCCAAGTAGACGCTCAACTCGCGTACAACAAGATCTGGTCGTTGCATCGGAATGAAGTGCGAGACTTCGTTCAGTTGCTTGTCTGTACCAAAAGGAAGATTCTCAGCGAGTTGCGGCCACGTTATCGAGTGAATAGTGTCCTTTGGATGACGAACCCCGGGTGCGGACTTCGCTCTAACTACAGTCGTCGGGACATCCACAGAGGGCAGCAATGGGTGGATATTGGTGTCGACTGTGTGTATCGATGCTTCAGCCTCGACTAGAGGTGGACAGCACAACTTGAACTGGTGATTGTCGGCCGGTTCGAGACCGTATTTGCAGTGATCATGGAGCACCGCGAAATCCCACAACTTAAACGGAGTCCGATCTTTTAAGAACTCCATCCATTCCTCAGCAGAGTCCCACAGAAATCTACGTCTTGCGTATGGGTGTTCCTCAGGTGAACTGAATGACGAAGGGTAGGTTGCATCCGAATAGGCGATTGGGTTGAAAACTGCGGGTTCAAGTAGCACCAGTCCCTCAAATCTACGTGTCAACAATGCAGCCGCTTGCAACAAAGCATGCCCACCCAGCGAGTGTCCCACTGCAACGACCGAATGTAAATCCAATACTTCAATGAACGAACATAGATCCTTGCCAAATTGATCCCACCGATAGGGTTTTCTTTTCTCCGATCTACCGTGGCCACGCAGCTCCACGACAATAGTTCGGTGCGATGTATTCAGCAACTCTAGTGTTGCATCCCAGCTCCTTGCATGGCAACCCAATCCATGAACTAGAAGCAACGTTCTATCGCTAGGCGTGTTCTTGGTAGATTCGAAATAGGCTAGCTTTATGCCGTGAGCATCAACTTGTTCTAGACGGAGATCCATAGATCTTTGAAAAACAACAACACTTTTGCACTAAACCCAGATCGGCGAGTCTAGTGTATGTCACTCGCTCGCCTTCAAGAAGTTTTCAATCTTCAATTGCACGCAACTCGAGTGAGACCCTATGACTATTCTCAGCCCCGCATCATGCGACACACCCGCGTCACTGGGATGCTGTATCGGAAGGAGCACCTATTGATGAGAACGAGCAACCGCCAAACTACAACTCAGCTGCTACCTGACCCCGGGCAGCGGACTGAAGAAGCTCACACTCCGCACTGAGCTGGGTCTCGGGCTTGTTGTCCAAAACAGGTCTCCCGTATTCTGTGACTACCACTCAAGAGTTTTTTCCAGACGGATATGTTCGAAGAGGTTGTATTCGAGTGGATTGCAGACCTGTGAGGGCGGCATCGACAACCACTATAGGGAGTGTGTCTAACAACTCCTTCACGGCGGGTTCAATTCCTGAATTTGACTGATAGAATCGTAGCCCACGGGACAGACTAGTCTTCGTCGATGTCTTGCAGGGAGGACATAAGCGGAATGGCGGAAAATCAGAACCGATCGCAACACGGAATGTGGTCCAGCGGAACGCTCTTCGTTCTAGCAGCTGTGGGATCAGCCGTTGGTCTTGGAAATATCTGGAAGTTTCCATACATCACCGGTGACAATGGAGGTGGAGCATTCCTGCTCGTCTACCTCATTTGCATTTGTCTGATTGGATTTCCCGTGATGATGGCCGAAATCATGCTCGGACGCGAAGGTCGAATGAGTCCCATAAACTCATTGCTGAAGCTGGCCAGAGAAAGCAATCGTTCATCGAAATGGTCGTTGATTGGGTGGGCGGGAATGGTAGGGGGAATCATCATCCTCTCTTTCTACGCTGTCGTTGCAGGTTGGATCACGTTCTACATTTTCCGATTGTTTTCGGGTGAGTTTGTCAACAAAGATGCCGAAGTGGTTGGTGGAGCATTTGAGTTATTTCTTAAGGATCCATGGCAGGTATTCCTATGGTTCACCATCTTCATGGCCGTGACCGTTTTTGTCGTCGCACGGGGAGTGAACAAGGGTCTCGAGCTAGCAATCCGGATATGCATGCCCCTGATCTTCGTGCTCCTTATCGTCCTGCTCGTCTACGGAGTTGCACAGGGAGGATTCTGGGAAGGGTTCAAGTTCATGTTTCATGTTGACTTCAGCAAACTCAAACTCAATGGTTTGTTGGTAGCGATGGGACACGCATTCTTCACGTTGTCGATTGGAATGGGTGCGATCATGGCGTATGGCGCTTACATGCCACAAGGCGAGTCATTGAAGTCAGCGGTGTGGATTATTGTCGTTGTAGACACCGTAGTAGCGCTTGTTGCCGGACTAGCGATATTCTCGATTGTCTTTGCAGATGGTCTTTCTCCGGCTCAGGGTCCTGGTCTCTTGTTTGTAACCGTCCCCTTAGCGTTTGGAGACCTACCCTTTGGATCCATTTTTGGAGGTCTCTTCTTTCTGTTTGTAGCATTTGCTGCCTTCACTTCAGCAATTTCTCTTACGGAACCTGCACTTGCCTACTTCGTTGAAAAGTACAACGCGAGCAGGGTTATGGTTGCAATCGTCATTGGTGTCATCACGTGGCTTCTTGGATTGGGATCAGTGTTTTCCTTCAACTTGCTCAGCGGATTCACACCGTTGTTTGGGTGGACCATTTTTGATTTCCTCGACAAGATCACGCAATGGTTCTTTCTGCCATTGGGCGGACTCGCCATAGCAATACTTGTGGGCTACTTCTTGCCTAAGGACAGGGTTTGGAGTGCGCTCGAAATCAATTCCTCGTGGGCTCAAATCCTCTGGAAGGCGCTGATCTGCGTTATTGCTCCAGTCTCAATTGCCGTGGTGTTTGTTCTCACCATCGTTCAGCACTTTGTCTCGTGAGACCATTGTCCCGGTGATCGGTTGAAGTTACACCACATTGCGCGAAGCGTACTTCTACCTTTCGCACTTGAAGAAGTCTTCAAACTAGTAGAGGACATCGAGAGCTATCCGGAATTCTTGCCGTGGTGTCGCACAGCCGACGTTCTCGAAAGGGAGAGAAACGACGTAGTTGCAAAGTTACGAGTTGTTACGGCGGGGCACCATTCCGAAATTGTCACGCGAAACGAACACGATCCATTCACGAGAATCGGGTTGCATCTGATTCGTGGTCCGTTTTCCAGTTTCGATGGAGAATGGAAATTCGTTGACTTGCATATTGGATGCAAGGCGACACTGAGTCTTAGCTTCGAATTCGAGGGAGCCTTGCTGCGAATTGTCGGTCCGCGCGCAATTGACATGGCAATCGATCGCGTTATGTCAGCCTTTACGCTGCGAGCCCGCCAGACGTGTACGCCATGCGTATAGAAGTCGTTTACGCGGTTTCATCACGCTCATGGTGCGCATACATTGATTGTGAGGACGAGTGTACGGTCGCACAGGCCATTGAGATGGCGTCTGAACTTGATGAATTCAGGAATATATCAATAAGCTGTGCGGATGGATATTCAGTTTGGGGCAAAGTGGTTGACAAAAGTCATCTGTTGTCCGACGGTGACAGACTAGAGATACTAAGGAAGCTGAAGCACGATCCGATGCAACTGCGTCGGATCAATGCTAAACGTTGAGAAATTGCTTATTCAGCTTCGTGATCCTCTTGCGTCGGAGACTGAAAGGGATCTTCATCGATAGACTCGGTCTGTTCCGATTCAATATCCAAATTCGGTTCTTCGTCTTCGGATTCTTCGCTCGGTTTGTAGTCTCCACCGATTTCGATAAGCACATCATCTTCAAACTTGACTGACAAGTGTCTTCGTGTCTTATTCCCTCGTCGGTCTTCAAGCGTGTAGACATAATCCCAGTGGTCTACGTTAAAGGTATTGAGATGGACCGGTCGACCTAGGACGAATTCGACCTGTTCCTTGGTCATCCCAGGTTCGAGCTCGTCCACCATGTCTTGAGTCAGCAAGTTTCCCTGCTGAAGCGATGGCCGATGCATTCCTGGAACTGAGCACGAACTGGCAAGAATTAAGATGGATGCAATCAAAACAACCACGAGGCATGGTCTGGGTTTGATCTTCAGGAAAATTGACTTCATGGCAAATTCTGTGTTCAAGTTAGCGCTCTCAGTTACATTTCTAAACATCTATTAGGACTGTGCATTTGCAATAAGAGTTCTCGCATATTTTCTACTTTCTTCGTCGACTGCTCTACTAGCGACCATACGTGCAATTTCGTCTACTCGATCGTCTGCGGTTAGTGGAGCGACTTGAATCTCCTGACCCTCGGTCTTGTGGACGTGCATATGCGACCCACCTAATGCGGCAACCTGAGGCGCATGTGTGACGCAAAGGACTTGGTTGTTTCGTGCGAGAGTTCGAAGCATTCTACCCACCATATCTGCAGTGACTCCTCCAATCCCAACATCAGCCTCATCTAGAACCAAGCATGGAAGATTGGATCGATTTGTGACGACTACCAGGATTGCCAAGGCAATTCTTGACAACTCTCCACCGGAAGCAATACGACCCAAAGGCATGGGTTCGTAGTTTGAGTTCGTCGAGACGAGATACTCGAGGGAATCGATTCCGCGGGAATTCTCAGCTTCTCCAAACGCCACTTCGAATTTGACGTTTTCCAGTGCCAAATGAGCAAGCACTTGGACCACTTCATGGCAAAACTTAGGAGAGCATTCTTGGCGTTGCATGCTGAGTTTTTTGCTTTCCGTCAAGAATTCAGCACGAAGACTTTCAGTGGACTTGCGGAGCGCGTCAATTTTCTCTTTAGCAGAATTCAACGCGTCAAGTCGATTGCGTATGTTGATTGCCTGTTCGTAGAGCTGGTTTGGCGTGACTTTGTGCTTACGTGAGATCTCATAGATCAAGTTCAGTCGAGTTTCGAGTTTCTCGAAGTCTTCCTCGTCGCTCTCAATGTGGCCTGCGTATTGGTTTAGATAGAGTTCACACTCTTCGATTTGGATTCTCGTTGAGTCGAGCAGCTTCTTCGCTTGATTGAGTGTGTCAGCGTCATCATTGATGCGATCTAGCGTCTTGGACAGAGCCGAGAGATCCGTATGAATGCTCGACCTAAGCAAATCCATCGACTCATGCAGAAGTAGTCGGATTTCCTGGGAGCTTGTAATGCGCTTGTGCGATTGACGAAGTTGCTCGAATTCACCCTTTTGAAGATTCAAAGCATCCAGTTCCTCCACTTGATAGCGCAGGAGATCCAATTGATTGAATTGAGCACCAGCCTCCTGTCTTGCCCGTTCAAACTCTGTGTTGGCACGGTGCCAAGCCGAGTACTTCACGCCCACCCGTGCACGAAATTTGGAGTCGATCGAGAAATCGTCAAACCAGTCAAGTTGAACGAGTGGATCGACCAGCTGTGTTTGTTCGAACTGACCATGTAGTGCGACGAGTGGAGCACAAAGAGTTCTCAGCGTGTCGACGTTGACTTGAGTTCCGTTGATCCAAGCTCGTGAGCGACCATCGATCCGTGCGATTCGTCGAACGAGGCAACGAGAGGAATCAGACGAGTCGGCCAGATCGTTTTCTTGGAGAAATGTCTGTGCATGGGGAGAAGTTTCAACGTTGAATTCGGCGGTGACCTCGCATTGTTGTTCACCGGGTCGCGTTTGTTCGCGCCGGGCTCGGCTACCCAAAACCAACGAGAGAGCTTCGAGAAGGATTGACTTTCCCGCACCGGACTCACCAGTAATTACTGTCAGTCCAGGGTCGAAAGAAAGGTCGAGTTCTCTTACCAATGCAAAATTTCGCACTGACAAATTGACAAGCATGAAATGAAATACGCCTTCCGCTGTGTTAGCTTATTGCTTCGTGCCTAGAAGTATTCTCTATACATTATGAGGGACTCAAGCAGTACTGGCATCGTTCATTCGTCGATAGTCTCTGCATTCGACGACCGCGCACTTGAGCTTTTCAGACTTCTGGTGGAAGAGTACCTTCAGATGGGTACCCCGATCGGATCAAGGCACATTGCCGACCGAGCGAGAGTACGAGTCAGTTCCGCGACGGTCCGAAATGTGATGGTTGACTTGGAAGGGAAAGGTCTGGTCTCCTCTCCTCACACCTCTGCAGGAAAGGTGCCCACAAATCGGGGACTGCGTTTCTTTGTGGATCACCTAATCTCGCTTGAACCACTGAATCAATCTGATGATTCACGACTTAGAACTTCGTTGCAACACGGTCTATCCCCCAATGAACTTGTAGAGAGCGCTTCGCAACTGCTGGCCGAATCGTCCAGCCTTGTGGGTTTAGTTACCACGCCGCGCCCCGAACAGACTCAGCTGAGGCAAATTCACTTTCTGACCCTTTCAGGGCAGCGTGTACTTGCAGTCTTGGTAGTGAATGAACGTGAAGTTCAAAATCGTGTCGTCGAGACTGAACGGCAATACACGGACAACGAACTACTTCAAGCAGCCAATTACATTAACCACGAGTTTGGCGGCCACACTTTGTCTGAGATTCGAGGCAAGATTCTCGAGAGCATGCGAGAAGACCAATCGAAAATGAACAATCTCATGCAAACAGCCCTCGATGTTGCATCCAAGACTTTTGAACAGAACGACGAAGAGGACCACGACTATGTCGTTACCGGAGAAACCAATCTGGTTGGGTTGCTGTCGTCTTCAGAAGAAGCTCAGGAGCTGTTGGATGCTCTCAAGAGCAAGAGTAGTATCGTTCACTTGTTGGATCAGTGCATCTCATCGGATGGTGTTCAGCTACATATAGGTGGCGAACCAGGATTTGCCCCTCTTGACGACTACAGCCTCATTACAGCCAAGTACGAGATTGAAGGGACGTTTGCTGGGGTTGTTGGAATTGTGGGTCCTACTCGCATGCACTACAAGATGGTTATTCCACTTGTGGACGCAACAGCACGCCACTTAGGCAACGCACTGGAACACTCCGATTCTTGAAATTCACCGTTTAGGCCCTATATGGCTTAAGAGGCCTAGTTTGAACAAGGAGTATCGATGTCGCCCGATTCACCCGAAGACCGCCTAGAGTCACCTTCAGAGCAAGTTGAGGAATCCAAACAGTCCTCGGCTAAGGAGAGCAAAGACAGCGATGGCTCAACGACAGCGAGTGAAGCTGCAGAAGCGCACGCTTCCGACGAATGTGAAGAGTCAGCCATCGGATTGAATGATCAAGCTTCTGCGATGCAAGAACTTGAACTGCGAATTGAACAGTTGAAGGCAGCCGCCGATGACGCAAAAGATCGAGAGCTGCGCGCTCGAGCTGAAGCTGAGAATGTTCGAAGAAGAAGTGCTAGGGAGTACGAGCAGGTGAGAAAGTTCGCTCTGGAGAGCTTCGCGAAGGAATTGCTTCCGGCATTGGACAATTTTGCTACAGCAATCACAACTGCAAGGGATCAAGAGATCGCTGATAGTGTGCTTCAGGGAATCGAACTCTCGGTCAAGACGCTAGTCGATGCCATGTCGAAAAATGGGATAAGCGAATTCGATCCTATTGGAGAGGTCTTCGATCCGGAACGACACATGGCAATGACATCGATTGAACATCCCGATGCAGAACCTGGCACCGTCGTAGAGGTGTTCCGCAAGGGCTACCTCATTCACGACAGATTGCTGCGCGAAGCTGAGGTAATAGTTGCCAAGGCTCCAAGTTCTGATGAGGCCGGAGAATCTTCGAACTCCTGAACCCCATACTGCTTGAAATCGAGCTCATTCATCCCCACTTCTCTTTCTAGACCATGTACTGCAAGAAACAAGATCACTTGCGATGTTCTTGAAGCAAAGGAATACAAATGGCAAAAATAATTGGTATTGACCTAGGCACCACAAACTCATGCGTTGCCCTGATTGAAGGATCGGAACCTCGGGTTATCGAAAACTCGGAGGGCGATCGTACAACTCCGTCAGTTGTTGCATTTACCGACAAGGGCGAGACCCTTGTGGGTCAGAGTGCGAAACGTCAGGCCGTCACAAACCCGGACAACACGCTGTTTGCCGTGAAACGACTTATTGGTCGCAGATTCAAGGATGATGTGGTTCAGCGAGACACCAAGATGGTTCCTTACAAGATTGTCGAGGCCAACAACGGAGATGCGTGGGTTGAGGCGAACGGGGAAGCCAAAGCTCCACCCCAAGTGTCGGCTGAAGTGCTCAAGAAAATGAAGAAGACAGCTGAGGATTACCTTGGCGAACCAGCTACTGAAGCTGTAATTACAGTTCCCGCTTACTTCAACGATTCACAACGTCAAGCGACCAAGGATGCAGGAAAAATTGCAGGTCTTGAAGTCAGGCGGATCATCAACGAGCCAACTGCGGCAGCTTTGGCATATGGATTGGATCGGGGTCGGGGCGATGCAAAAATTGCGGTCTATGACTTGGGCGGCGGAACATTCGACATTTCAATCATTGAAATTGCAGACGTGGACGGTTCTCACCAGTTCGAAGTGCTCTCTACGAATGGCGACACGTTCTTGGGAGGTGAAGACTTCGACCTTCGAATCATCGACTACTTGGCGGACGAGTTCAAAAACCAGAACGGAATCGACCTTCACAACGATCCACTAGCTCTTCAACGTCTAAAAGAGGCGGCAGAGAAGGCGAAGGTGGAACTTTCCTCCAGTCAGGAGACGGATGTCAATTTGCCTTACATTACGGCGGACAACACGGGGCCTAAGCACTTGGTCGTGAAAGTAACACGAGCCAAACTGGAATCGCTTGTTGAAGACTTGGTCGACCGTACGATTGATCCATGTCGCACAGCGATCCAGGATGCGGGAATCTCAGTCAATGAAATCGACGATGTCATTTTGGTAGGCGGACAAACACGAATGCCTTTAGTGCAGGAACGAGTTCGGTTGTTCTTCGGACGCGAACCGCGCAAGGATGTCAATCCTGACGAAGCAGTCGCCATGGGTGCAGCCATTCAAGGTGCTGTTTTGTCCCGAGACATTCATGATGTGCTGCTACTTGACGTAACACCACTATCGCTAGGAATCGAGACGCTTGGTGGCGTCATGAGTCCCTTGATCGAAAAGAACACAACAATTCCCGTACGGAAACAGCAAGTTTTCTCTACTGCAGAAAACAATCAGACTCGAGTGACAATCCATGTTCTTCAAGGTGAACGCAAACAGGCAGGGCAAAACAAGTCGTTGGGCCAGTTCGATCTATCCGATATTCCGCCCGCTCCGCGAGGTGTACCTCAAATCGAGGTAAGTTTCGACATTGACTCGAATGGAATCTTGAACGTAGCCGCCAAGGACAAAGCTACGAACAAAGAACAGTCGATTGTGATCAAGGCTTCAAGCGGTCTCTCCGACGAAGAGATTGACCGCATGGTCAAGGATGCCGAATCTCACTCCGAGGAAGACGCAAAATTTGAGGAGTTGGTGACATTGCGCAATCAGTCTGATTCCATGGTGCACTCGACGAGAAAAATGGTCGAGGACTTGGGAGACAAAGTCTCGGAAAGTGAAAAGTCTTCTATCGAAGCTGCAATCACAGAATTGGAGGAAGCTTCCAAAACTGACGACAAGGACCAAATTCAGTCAAAACTCGATGCATTAAGCAAAGTTGCAGAACCGGTAGTTCAGAGAATGTATCAGGACGCGTCTGCACAGGGACCTGAAGCTCCAGGTCCCGATCCGTCTACTGACGGCGGACCATCTGACAGGCAGGACGATGCCATGGATGCTGAATTCGAAGAGGTCAAGGACGACGACAAGGACAAGTAAACTCACTACCTCCGGCCTGCGGAACTCTTGCTGCACAATTTGATGCGGGTTGGTGGACACTCTTGACTTAGAAACGGCTTGATGGCGAAACGCGACTATTACGAAGTATTGGGAGTTTCACGCTCAGCGGACAACGATGAGCTGAAGCGTGCGTTTCGTCGTTTGGCGATGAAATATCACCCTGATCGAAATCCCGACCAGCCCGATGCTGAAGATCGGTTCAAGGAAGCAACGGAAGCCTTTGAAGTACTGTCCGATCAGGAAAAGAGAAGCGCGTATGATCGCTTCGGACATCAGGGTATTGAGGGAATGGCGGGTGGCGGGTTTAGCAACTTTGCCAATGGAGCGGGTCTTGACGACATCTTCAGCAACCTCGAGAATGTTTTCGGTGACATGTTCATGGGATCGCACCGAGGTCGAACTCGTTCGCAACAACAGCGGGGTTCAGACTTAAGCTACGAACTGACTATTGACTTAGAACAAGCTGTCTCCGGCGACAAAATGGAAGTTCGAATTCCCGCTCTTCGCACATGCGACGAGTGCAATGGATCGGGGGCAGAACGAGGAACATCTCCGACGAACTGCCCTGATTGCGATGGAACCGGTCGCATATCCATTCGTCAGCAAATGTTCTTCATGCAACAGACTTGTCCACGATGTCGAGGTGCGGGCAAGACCATTCAGAATCCTTGTCGAAGTTGTCACGGCCAAGGTCGAGTATCGCGTGAAAAGACACTTTCCATCACGGTTCCGCCCGGAGTAGACCGAGGTACCAGACTTCGAGTTTCAGGAGAAGGTGAGAGTGGTGTTCGAGGTGGTCCCCAGGGTGATCTATACATTGTGTTTGATGTGCGTCCACACCCTGTCTTTGAACGACAGAATCAGAACTTGATGTGCGAAGTGCCAGTCACATTTACCCAAGCGGCATTGGGTTCCGAGATTGACATTCCCACCTTGGAGGGAAGTGTGAAGTTACGAATTCCGTCTGAAACCCAAACCGGCAAACTTTTTCGATTAAGGGGCCGTGGTGTACCTTCGTTGCGGGAACGAAACAAAGGCGACCTACTTTGCAGAGTAGTTGTGGAAACGCCAATTAATCTGTCTTCGAAGCAACGTGACTTACTTGAAGAGCTGGAAACCACGTTGGAGGGAACCGATAGTCGGCACACGCCTCACGGAAAGTCTTTTGGCGCGAAAGTCCGCGACTTCATCGACAGCCTGACATCGAACTAGACAGTTTTCAATGATCCCAGTTGCAATTTGTGGCGCAACCGGAAGGATGGGTCGCATGTTGATTGCGGCCATACACCAGCATCCTGGCCTTTCTTTGATGGGTGCACTTGCATCAAGAGAATCCAGTTTTCTTGAGTCCGATGCCGGTTCATTGGCGAACTGTGGAGAGCTAGGAGTTGCCGTCTCGTGTGAGATGGAAACCGTATTGACTGGATCAAGGGTGTTGATTGACTTCAGCGTCACAGAAGTCGTGCAAGACTTAACTCGAGTGTGCGTCCGGCTCGGAGTTGGTATGGTCATAGGTACGACAGGCCACAGCACAAGTCAACGAAACAGTATCGAAGAAGCTGCGCGAACTATTCCTATCGTGCTAGCTCCGAACATGAGTGTCGGAGTAAACGTGACCTTGAAAATGGTTGAGCTGGCGACCCGAGCTTTGGACTCAAAAATTGACGTCGAAATTCTCGAGACTCACCACCGAAACAAAGTGGATGCTCCGTCAGGGACCGCTGTCCGGATCGGTGAACTGATAGCGGATACGCGTAACGTGGAGCTAAACGACGTCGCGGTTCATGGTAGGGAAGGAATGACCGGTCAGAGAAGTCTAGGAGCGATCGGATTTCATTCAGCAAGGGGAGGAGACGTCGTTGGTGAACACACAGTGTTCTTCTTAGGGCAAGGCGAACGGGTTGAAATCAGCCACCGAGCGACCGATAGAGCGATCTTTGCGAACGGTGCGACACGAGCAAGTCTGTTTGTTGAGGAGAAATTACAGCTAGGATCCTCTGGACTTTATGGTATGGACGACGTGTTAGGTTTGTCGTAGCGGTAAACTAGGCAGGATTTTGACTGCCTCGCGCACTAGATTTCAATATTTGTTGACTACACCTGATGTGATGCTCAACCCGTGACCCAACCAATACCCGCATTGCTCGCGTTGGCAGATGGGACTGTCTTTCGCGGCATTTCTATCGGGGCGTTTGGGACGGCAACTGGCGAAGTTGTATTCAACACTTCCATGACGGGATATCAAGAGATTCTGACGGATCCTTCCTATGCCAGTCAAATAGTCACCTTGACTTATCCTCACATTGGAAACACTGGTACTAATGCCGAAGACTACGAGTCGGACTCCGTTTGGGCGCAGGGTCTTGTTGTTCGTAACGTTCCGCAAGTTCTAAGTAATTTTCGCTCGCAACAGTCCGTGTCGGACTTTCTCCGCAGAGAGAATGTGGTTGCTATAGCAGACATAGACACACGTCGGCTGACAAGCCTACTTCGAGAAAAAGGCGCAATGTCTGGTTGCATCATCGCGGGGACGAGCCACCGGGAAGAGCATGCGATTCAGTTTGCACAGGACTTTCCAGGACTGGAAGGGATGGATCTAGCTAAGAAAGTTACCCGACAAACTGAAGATGGTTGGTCAGAAGGAGGTTGGCAACTGGGCGAGGGCTATCGAAAGGGAGCGAATTGCAATTATCGAGTCGTTGCTTACGACTTCGGAGTCAAGAGAAATATATTGCGGCTGCTTGTGGATCGCAGTTGTGAAATTGTGGTTGTACCTGCTCACACGACTGCTGCCCAAGCTCTTTCGCACAAACCTGATGGGATCTTCCTGTCAAACGGTCCGGGTGACCCGGATCCCTGCACCTATGCCATTGATTCAATTCGGAGCTTTCTGGATGCACAAATTCCGTTGTTTGGAATATGTCTTGGAATGCAGTTGCTGGCATTGGCCCTTGGAGCCAAGACTATCAAGATGAAGCATGGTCACCACGGCGCAAACCATCCTGTTAAGGATCTAAAGTCCGGTCAGGTGATCATCACCAGTCAGAATCACGGGTTTTGTGTAGACGAATCGACCATTCCGACGTCGGTGGAATTGACCCACAAGTCACTTTTCGACGGCACTCCGCAGGGCCTAGCTCACTTAGATCGGCCCGCGTTTGGATTCCAAGGGCACCCAGAAGCAAGTCCGGGACCTCAGGATTGTCGTTATCTCTTTGATCGTTTCGTCGACTTGATGGAGAGTTCGAGGTAGTTAGGGATGCCGAAACGAACAGACATCGATTCGGTGCTCATTCTAGGCGCAGGTCCAATCGTGATTGGGCAGGCGTGCGAGTTCGACTATTCGGGTGCTCAAGCTTGCAAAGCGCTCATGGAAGAAGGATTGCGCGTGATCTTGGTCAACTCCAATCCAGCAACAATCATGACCGACCCCTCCATGGCGAGCGCGACCTATATAGAGCCTGTTGAGTGGCAAACGGTGTCCCAAATCATTCAGCGCGAACGACCCGATGCATTGCTCTCAACAATGGGTGGCCAAACAGGCCTGAATTGCGCTTTGGATCTCGTCCGGGAAGGTGTGCTAGCTGAGTACGGAGTTGAATTGATTGGAGCGAGCCGCGAATCAATAGACAAAGCAGAAGACCGTGAACTCTTTGACAAGTCGATGCACAGCATTGGCTTGGAAACCGCTCGATCTGGAATTGCACACTCTCTTGAAGACGCCCTGCGTGTGCAAAACGACTTGGGTTATCCATGCATCGTTCGTCCCTCGTTCACTCTTGGTGGTTCTGGTGGAGGAATCGCGTATAACCGTGAGGAATTCGTCGAGATTTGCAATCGTGGATTGCAGTTGTCGCCTACAAACGAATTGCTCATTGACGAATCCTTGCTTGGTTGGAAAGAGTACGAAATGGAGGTGGTACGCGACAAGCAAGACAACTGCATCATCATTTGCTCGATCGAGAACGTCGATCCAATGGGCATTCACACGGGAGACTCCATTACGGTTGCTCCGGCTCAGACTCTAACGGACAAGGAGTACCAGCTGATGCGGGATGCTTCGATCGCCGTGTTGCGCGAGATAGGTGTGGAGACTGGAGGTTCGAACGTTCAGTTTGCGGTCGATCCCAATTCAGGTCGAATGATCGTTGTAGAAATGAATCCGAGAGTGTCGCGGTCCTCTGCGTTGGCTTCCAAAGCAACCGGATTCCCAATCGCCAAAGTTGCCGCAAAACTCGCATTAGGCTACATGTTGGACGAGTTGATCAACGACATCACTGGAGTAACTCCTGCCTCTTTCGAACCGACGCTCGACTACGTTGTAACCAAGATTCCACGATTCACTTTCGAGAAATTCTCGCAAGCGGAGAATCGGTTGACGACACAGATGAAGTCCGTGGGCGAGGCGATGTCTATCGGACGCACGTTCAAGGAGTCGTTCCAAAAAGCGCTGCGGAGTTTGGAAACGGGAATAAGTGGGTTGAACTCGAAGATCGAAGTTCAAAACGGCGACTACAGACGAGACTTGTTCGCTGAGCTGCGTCAGCCAGGAGCGGACCGAATCCTCTATGTAGCTGATGGTTTTCGACACAACGTGTCTTTGGAAGAAATGTACGAAGCAACGCGGATAGACCTGTGGTTTCTTGCGCAGATCTATGAACTTGTTGAATCCGAGCAGTCACTGAAAGGAAGGACGATTAGGGACGTTCAACCTGAGGAAATGCGTACGTTGAAGCGAGATGGCTTTTCCGACTTGAGGCTAGCCGAACTGTTGAATTGCCACGAAGACAACGTGCGTGTGCTGAGAAAGTCTTGGGGCATTCGACCTGTTTACAAACGAGTAGATACATGCGCGGCGGAGTTTCCCGCCAGCACCGCTTACCTCTACTCCACCTATGAGGACTTCTGCGAGGCAGACTCTAGCGACGAGAAAAAAGTTATGGTTCTCGGCGGGGGACCAAATCGTATTGGTCAAGGGATTGAGTTTGACTACTGCTGCGTGCATGCCGCATTGGCGATGCGCGAAGATGGCTACGAGACGATCATGGTCAATTGCAACCCTGAAACAGTCTCGACCGATTACGACACATCAGATCGTCTCTATTTCGAACCTGTCACTCTGGAAGACGTGCTCGCAATTATCGACGTGGAGAATCCAGCTGGGGTGATCGTCCAGTTTGGCGGACAGACACCATTGAAGCTGGTTGACAAACTTACGGAGCTCGGTGTACCAATTATTGGTACAAGTGCGGATGCGATCGATCGTGCGGAAGACCGAGAGAGATTTCAGAATGTGATCGATCAAGCGGGATTGCATCAGCCCTTGAATCGCACTGTGAACTCTATACAACAGGGAATTGAGGCTGCCAGACAGATCGGATTCCCTCTAATCGTGCGTCCTTCATACGTTCTTGGCGGACGAGCCATGGAGGTTGTCTTCAATGAGACTGAACTCTCACGCTATCTTGCGAGCGCGATCCCCGAATCTAACACCGCTCCTGTCTTGCTTGACCAATTCTTAGATCAAGCTGTTGAGGTGGATGTCGATTTGGTTTCTGATGGTCACGACGTCTTGATTGGCGCAATCATGGAACACATCGAGCAAGCAGGCATTCACTCTGGGGACTCGGCATGTTCGCTTCCTCCCCACAGTCTTAGCTCCGCGATTCAAGATGAGATTCGAAAGCAAGTTCGTGCACTTGCGTACGAACTCAATGTGATCGGATTGATGAACGTGCAGATGGCCGTGCAAGCAGGCAACATTTTCGTGCTCGAAGTGAACCCCAGAGCTTCACGTACAGTACCGTTTGTGTCTAAATGCATCGGATTCTCTCTCGCGAAAGTTGCAGCTCGATGTATGGCGGGTGTGTCATTGGAGTCTCAAGGATTCACCGAAGAGGTCAGGCCTGCACATATATTTGTCAAGGAGTCGGTATTTCCATTCGCCAAGTTCCCGGGCGTGGATCCCATTCTGGGACCCGAGATGAAGTCCACTGGCGAAGTCATGGGGATTGGCGATTCCTTCGCCGAAGCGTTTTCGAAAGCCACGTTGGCGTCTGGCACAACGCTTCCCACCGAGGGACTGGCATTTATCAGCGTCAAGGAATCGGACCGACCGCACGTAGCTGAAGTTGCCCAGGAGCTCGTCGATCTGGGATTTGAACTCGTTGCTACAAGAGGCACCTCGGCGGTGCTTAGAAGTCATGGCATCTCATCTGAGGTCGTAAACAAAGTCACAGAAGGACGGCCCGATGTAACAGATTTAATGAAGAATCGTGATGTGAAACTCATTGTGAATTCCACCGAAGGACGGCAGTCAATCGCGGACTCGGCTGTAATCAGACGTCTCGGACTACAGAATAGCGTGACATACACAACGACGCTCGCTGGGGGAGCTGCGATCTGTCATGCAATACCATACGGTCGATCCAACATTGTTAGACGATTGCAAGAACTGTAAAGGGGTGAAAACTCGTGCCTAATCCAATGACCGTCGAGGGAGAACGGCAGCTACGCCAGGAATTGAATCAACTCAAAAATGGTCGAGCGG
The DNA here is from genome assembly GCA_965203735.1 of Candidatus Azotimanducaceae bacterium. GTDB lineage: Bacteria > Pseudomonadota > Gammaproteobacteria > Pseudomonadales > Azotimanducaceae > Bin55. Next base: position 3,488,332 of record OZ241909.1, on the reverse strand, counting down.
AAGCTTCTCGAGCTATCGGGGAAGCTCGCAAATTGGGCGACCTGAGAGAAAACGCTGACTATCACGCCGCAAAGGAACGCCAAGGCATGATGGAAGCTCGAATTCGCTATCTCGAAACGCAACTTTCGAACGCTCGCATCATTGATGTCTCCAAGATCTCAAATACAGGCACCGTAATCTTCGGGTCAACCGTTACGCTTCAGGACGCGGAGACGGGGACGGATGTGGAATATCGCATCGTCGGGGAAGATGAAGCCGACATTAAGTCAGGAACAATTTCCAATACGGCTCCGTTAGCTAGAGCAATGATCGGAATGAAACAAGACGACAGCTTTTCTGTTGGAGAGGAATCGATGCGAAAGGAATACATAATCAAGCGCGTCGAACATATCTGAGGCCGACTTGAACTGCTTGGACCAGCCTCTGCTGAGCTGTATCGAGAGTGCGAATTCGTGACCAGATACGCTCCCAGTGCATCTTGATTGAAGTCCAACTAATTGGTTAATAGGTTTACTCCGTTTGAGGTCCTAAATTGATAGTTTGTCCAACTAACAACCCTAGTGAAATTTTCGGGGAATGAATCTGTCTAAAACGTAGAGGTTGCAGGTTGAGTTCTGGCCAACGGACTTGAAAACACTGGATGCGACACTAAATCTTAATTACAGACCTAGAACGAAAAGTGTGAAGTAAATATGCGGACATTTGTATACTGTGTTAGATTCGTCGCGTCGGCGGCGAGAGGGATTGTGATTTGAGCACGATGGCGAAGAACCTGTTGCTATGGGTGATCGTAGCCTTGGTTCTCCTCACACTATTCAACAATTTTGTAGGCCGAGCCGAGCCTGAGGAGCTGAGCTATTCGGCTTTTCGGACGGAGATTGCCCAAGATAATGTCGCAAGAGTGACATTCAAGCAAGATGTCATCATAGGCGAGCGTCGCAACAACACCAAGTTCAAGGTTGTACAACTCCCCATTTCCGATCCAAAGCTCCTCGAGCTGTTGGAGCAAAACACCATTGAGGTCCGTGGAACCCAGGATTCCGGCAACAGCTTTTGGATGCAGCTATTTTTTGCCGTCTTGCCGATCTTAATCATTGTTGCTGTTTTCATGTTGCTCATGCGCCAAGTTCAAGGTGTTGGAGGACGGGGCGGACCATTGGCATTTGGCAAGAGCAAAGCCAAAATGCTGACAGACGAAAATGTGAAGACAACGTTTGCTGATGTAGCGGGAGTCGAAGAAGCGAAGGAAGATGTGCAGGAACTGGTCGAATTTCTGCGAGATCCGGGTAAGTACCAGAAGCTTGGAGGACGGATTCCTCGCGGTACGCTCATGGTGGGTCCGCCAGGGACAGGCAAGACGTTGTTGGCGAAAGCCATTGCGGGTGAAGCGAAGGTACCGTTCTTTTCGATTTCTGGTTCCGACTTTGTGGAAATGTTCGTTGGTGTCGGTGCGTCTCGAGTCCGCGACATGTTCGAGCAAGCCAAGAAGCACGCGCCGTGCATTGTGTTTATCGACGAAATCGACGCTGTAGGTCGACATCGCGGTGCGGGTTTAGGAAATGGTCACGACGAACGTGAACAGACATTAAACCAGCTATTGGTGGAAATGGGTGGATTTGAGCCCAACGACGGAGTCATTGTGATTGCCGCGACCAATAGACCTGATGTCCTTGATCCTGCACTTACAAGGCCCGGTCGCTTCGACCGCCAGATAGTTGTTCCGCTACCCGACATACGCGGAAGAGAACAGATACTCAAGGTGCATATGCGCCGCGTTCCTCTTGCTGAAGACGTGGAGTCGTTGACCATCGCCCGAGGCACTCCCGGATTTTCAGGTGCAGATCTCGAAAACATCGTCAATGAAGCAGCGTTGTTTGCGGCTCGAGCGGGGCGCCGTTTGGTCGGTATGGATGAGTTCGAGAAGGCCAAAGACAAGATCATGATGGGTGCCGAACGGAAGTCCATGGTCATGTCTGCCAAAGAAAAGCGCGTGACGGCGTATCATGAAGCGGGCCACGCAATTGTCGGATACTGCATGCCGGAACATGACATGCTGTATAAAATAACAGTTGTTCCACGTGGACGCGCACTTGGTGTAACGATGTTTCTTCCGGAGGAAGACAAGTACAGCTTGAGTCGAACAGCCGTTGAGTCACAGATTTGCACCCTCTATGGCGGACGTATTGCGGAAGAACTGGTTAATGGCATTGAAGGAATAACTACCGGAGCCGCAAACGACTTGGAGCGCGCAACGCAACTTGCGCGAAATATGGTCACAAAGTGGGGCTTCTCCGAAGCACTGGGGCCATTGCAATACGACGACCCAGAAGGCGAGGTATTTCTAGGAATGTCGGCTGGTACGCCGAATCCAACACTTTCCGACAATACGGCTCGCAAGATCGACGAGGAAATACGCGATATCGTTCATCGAATGTATGAACGAGCAAAAGGAATCCTCGAAGAAAACATGGAAAAACTCCATGTCATGGCCAATGCCTTGATTGAGTATGAGACGCTCTCGCCCGATCAGGTTGGAGACATCATGGCGGGCGGAAAACCCCGCGCGCCCGAGCCTCCGAAGGAACCAGCTACAACCCAAGAGAGCACTGCCACTGACGGAGCGACCGACGCGGCCACCGAAGATCGCGATCCGCCACCGTTTGCTTCGCCAGCCGAAGATTCGTAGCGACCTCTGAGGTGACATCCGCGCCTCCGTCCTCCGAGCGTTCAGATTCTGAATACTGCAATCTTTTCGGAACGGACGGCATTCGAGGACGTGTAGGGCAATATCCAGTTACTCCTGAGACATGCCTCCAGATCGCCTGGTTGGTAGGTCGATTCATAAAGGAACGAGGCGGTCGGCGAGTCTTAATCGGTAAAGACACTAGGATTTCGGGTTACCTGCTGGAGTCAGTTCTTGAAGCAGGATTCATTTCCGCCGGAATTGATGTAGTTCTCTTGGGAGTCATGCCGACACCGGGCGTAGCTTTTCTTACGCGATCAATGGATGCTGATCTTGGTGTTGCAATCAGTGCTTCTCACAACCCGTATCAAGACAATGGAATTAAGTTCTTCGACCACGAGGGGTTGAAACTCTCTGATAGCACTGAAGCCCAAATTGAACGAATGATGGGCGGAGATCTAGAGACTGTAGATGCAAGCGAACTGGGCAAGGCATCACGCCCCGGGAACGCTCGCAACGAATACATCAATTTCTGCACCGAGTCGGTACGTGGGAGACTCGACATCAATGGAACTCAAGTCGTTCTAGATTGTGCGCACGGGGCTACGTATTCGATTGCCCCCGAAGTATTTGGAGAACTTGGCGCTAAGGTCGAAACTATAGGTACCGAACCCGACGGATTAAACATTAACCACAATTGTGGTTCAACACATTCGGAAAGGTTGCGGCAAGAGGTCGCTAGCAGTGACGCTGCGTTGGGGATTGCATTTGATGGAGACGGGGACCGAGTAGTACTGGTCGATGAAACAGGTGAACTCTTGGACGGGGATCACATTTTGTACTGTCTTGCCAAAGCAAGGCATCTCACCAAGACAGACTTCGGTGGTGTCGTGGGAACCGTCATGACAAATCTTGGACTCGAGATTGCATTAGATGAACTAGGGATTCCGTTTTGTCGTGCCGATGTTGGTGATCGAAACGTTCACAACAAAATGACTGAACTCGGATGGCAATTGGGAGGCGAAAATTCCGGCCACATTGTGTGCCATCAAGAAACTACCACCGGAGACGGTATTGTCTCAGCACTACAGGTATTGTTGGCTTGCCAAGAAAACGGATGGTCACTTAGAGACATTGTTCGCGACCTGAAACTGTTTCCACAGAAGTTGGTAAATGTGAGCGTAGTGGATTCGTTGAAAGCAGCCGCGTGTTCCGCTGTCAATAGATCTCTTGCGCTCTTGGCACCTTCAGAACTCGATCGGCACCGCATCGTTGTCAGACCGTCAGGTACAGAGTCTGTGGTTCGCGTTCTAGTCGAAGGAGAGAATCCAGGTTCGGTGGACAGAATTGCGCGACACTGCGCCCAAGCAATTTCCAGAATCGTTTGATTTTCCAGACGGCTAGTTGATCGGGAGTTGCTTGAACCTCTGAGATCGAAGCCAATAGTGAACTAGTCTCAAAGTGAATAGACTCTTCAACACTTTCGGCACTACGCCGCCAAATATACTATTTAGGTCCCGTGCTAGCTGGTCAATCGCTTGCGAAAGCCCCTTGTTGTTGCAAACTGGAAAATGCACGGTTCCTTGGAACTGTGCAAAGATTACGCACTCAAACTGAGTGCGCCGCCTGGCGTCGATGTATGGGTCGCTCCGCCAGCCCTTTACACTCAACGATTGATCGATTCGGTTCGAGTGCCCATCAATATTGGTGTGCAAGACGTACATTGGGAACAGAAGGGAGCATATACCGGTGAATTGGCTCCGAATATGCTCTCGGATATCGGAGCAAGTTTTGCCATCGTTGGACATTCCGAACGACGTGCGCAATTCGCTGAGACCGACCAGATTGTGGCGCAAAAGTGCAAGGCATGTGTCCTTGCAGGAGTCATTCCCGTAGTTTGTGTGGGCGAGTCTTTGAAGGAGCGAGAAAGTGGAGTTGCAGAAAGCGTAGTATGGGATCAAGTGAATTCAGTTTTGTCTAAGTGCGACTCGTTCATGCCCCAGCATGTCGTGTTTGCATACGAGCCCATCTGGGCGATTGGAACCGGTGTAGTGGCAAATCCCGAGGACGCAGAAGACATGCAATACCACGTTCGTAGTATGATTTCCAATATGACGGACTTGGATGCGGAGCAAATTCGCATCCTATATGGGGGCAGTGTCAAGACTGAGAGTGCCCCCGCTCTTGTCGCACAACAAAATGTCGATGGTTTTTTGGTGGGTGGCGCATCGCTCGAAGTGGATGACTTTCAGCGAATTTGTCAGATTGCATCAGGTGACTAAGTTATGGAATTATTTGAAACAGTTCTTCTAATATTGCTAGTAGTGGTATCGGTGTCTCTCGGTGGGTTAGTATTGATCCAACAGAGCAAGGGTGCAGATATCGGTGCGGCGTTTGGCAGTGGTGCGGCAAACACCCTCTTCGGTTCGTCAGGAGCCACTTCTTTCATTGTCAAATTCACCGCTGCGCTAGCTATAGGTTATTTCTTGATTGCTTTTGGTTTGGCTTACACAGCAAAGGAACGAGCCGACAGTTTGAGGTCTTACGAGATTGAGAGTTTGCCTGCAATGGTCCAGGACGGAGACGAAATTCCGTCGGACGAGGGTGCTGTCACGACTACCGAAGAACAAGATACCCAAGACGTTCAACTTCCTCTGGAAGGTGACGACATGCCCGATTTGCAGACACCCTCGATGGAAGGTGCTCAGGGCAGTGAGGATTCGTCGAATACCAGCGACGAAGATACCGAAGAATTGCCGGATTTCTAGTGATCATGTAAACGCATAATCTGGATTCTCCAATTACAGATTGCCGCCGAAGTGGTGGAATTGGTAGACACGCTACCTTGAGGGGGTAGTGGGTTCATGCCCGTGGAGGTTCGAGTCCTCTCTTCGGCACCACATTTTCTTGTACAGGTGAGGAAATTTCGTCGCTCAGCTGTACACAGGAGTTCTATTGCCCGATTCACTTGCTTAACGGGTTGTACACTCCTATAATTGCGACCGTTGCTGATGCGGGGTGGAGCAGTTGGTAGCTCGATGGGCTCATAACCCATAGGTCGGAGGTTCGAATCCTTCCCCCGCTACCACGATAGTAGAGTAATCGCTACCGCTGAAGCGCGGATAGCCTTGCTTGTTGACTATCTTGTGTTTGTCGCTCGCATCGGACGATGGGAGACGCAAGCACTTGTGGCTTCTGACGGTCGTTGGGTGTTGGTACGACTCGAACCAAGACCTGGACGAATCGTGGTCTCCCGAATAGGACACGGCTTTCGCTTTGTGTTGAAGCGAGAGTTGTATTGTGCTGCGTGAGCATAGGAATGGACGGAAGCTCGACCAGACTTGAAGGCTTGCTGGCTCCTACTGTGGAAGCCATGGGTTTTAGTCTGTGGGGCATCGAATATTCGCAACGCAACAGACGAGGAAACCTTTGGGTCTTCATAGACTCAAAGAAAGGCGTGACCGTCGATGATTGCGCGAGAGTCAGCGACCAGATTGAAGCAGTTTTGGATATTGAGAAAATTCTCCCGGAAGACCTGCGAATACAGGTATCTTCGCCTGGAATGGACAGAGTCTTGTTCAAACCAGAGCAATTTGAAGCTTACGTTGGCGAGGTGATCGACGTGCGTCTTTTGTGGCCAAAAATGGGCCGCTCGCACATTCGTGGACGCTTGCGTTCGAGCAGCGCTGAGCGGTTTAGTGTTGATATGGACGAAGGACAGCTTGAGCTCGGATTTGACCAAGTGCGTCGAGCGCGAATTGTGCCTTCGTTTAACTAGAAATCGAAGAAAAATGAACTTCAAAGAAATCAGCAATGCAGTGGAATCGGTTTCGAACGAGAAGGGCATCTCTCAGGAAATCGTTTTTGGAGCGATCGAAGCCGCATTGGCGACCGCAACCAAACGTCGAATGCGTGAAAACGCTGAGTTTCGCGTGTCTATAGATTGGATTGAGGACACGTGCAACACCTATCGGGTTTGGACAGTAGTCGATCGTGACAAGATGGTTGACGATCCAGAGCCCTCACAGACGTGGCAGCTAAATACAGGTGAGGAAGAGAAAGTTAGCTGGGAACTCCAAGCATTTAATCCCGACGCCCACTTGACACTCGACCAAGCAAAAGAGAAGGATCCCGATCTGGTAGTTGGAGACACTTGGGAAGAGCCGTGGCCAAACGTGGATTTTGGCCGAATCATGGCACAAATTGCTCGCCAGGTCATTTTTCAAAAAGTTCGAGAGGCTGAACGCGAGAGAGTCGCGTCGGAATACCGAACCAAGGTTGGACAATTGATTAGCGGAACAGTCAAGCGATCTAGCAGAGACTCTGCAGTGATTCTTGATCTCGGCAACAATGTGGAAGGTGCACTGTATCGCGAGCACATCATTCCGCGAGAACAGCTACGTGTAGAGGATCGAGTAAGAGCCTACTTACTAAGAATCGACTCCGAGAACAAGGGTCCACAGCTCATTCTGTCTCGTACTTGCACGGAAATGCTCATCGAGTTGTTTCGTGTTGAAGTTCCAGAAATCGCCGAGGAGGTTATCGAGATTCGAGGAGCGGCTCGCATACCCGGTCAGCGGGCGAAAGTCGCGGTCACGACAAACGACCGCCGCATCGATGCAGTGGGCGCGTGTGTGGGGATGAGAGGTTCTCGCGTACAAGCGGTGTCCGGAGCATTGGACAACGAACGAATTGATGTTGTTCAGTGGGATGCCGATCCAGTGCAATTGGTTATCAATGCAATGAGCCCAGTGACTATTGAACAAATAGTCCGGGACGATGACTTACATTCGATGGACATTCTGGTCCGACAGGAACAACATGCCATTGCAATTGGTTCGAACGGAGAAAACGTTCGTCTAGCAAGCGAACTCTGCGGATGGAAACTCAACATTCGCCGCTACGACGACGCGATTAGAGAGCAAGAGGAGAAGGAGCAACGTCTGGTAGAAATGTTCATGAACCGTCTCGAAGTGGATGAGGACCTTGCCCAAGTGCTCGTCGAAGAGAGCTTCACTTCTCTCGAAGAAGTCGCTTACGTGGACATCAACGAAATGTTGGATATTGAGGGATTCACAGAGGAAATCGTTCAGGCGTTGCGCGAGCGAGCCGAACTTGCGCTTCAAGAAAATGACGATGGCGACGAAGACCCGACTCAGACCGAGTCTCCATCTGTTGAGTTGCTCAACATGGATGGTATGACGGACATGGTGGCATGGCGATTGGCATCCCAAGGAATCCGTACCGTACCGGATCTCGCGGATTTAGCCATACCGGACATTTTGGACATGGAGATTGGGATCGATGCGGAGACTGCCGGAAAACTCATAATGTCCGCGCGTCAACCAATGTTCGAGTCTTCAGACAGTTAGTTCTGGATACCAAAGCAATTTAATCACGAGGAAGGAAATCCAACTTAATGAGCTCGGTTGTCAACGATACAGTCGCTGATATTGCAGAACGTCAGAATATCGACGTTCAGAAGTTGCTGGACAATATCGCGCTGGCGGGGTTGCCTCAAAAGGAGTCGACTGACTCAATTTCCAGTCAGGATGTAGCTGTGCTTGTTGACTACATGAGAAAGCAGCAGTCGGCTGCAGCAGCGACCGAGGATTCTCGCCAGACTGATAGACAACCCGCAACTATGGCAGGCTCCACTGCACGCCGGGACAGCACTGGTGGCGTGGGTACGCTCACACGATCCCGACCGACGACATTGGGATTGCAGAGATCTGCAAGTACTGTTCGAGTGGCAAAGGTTCGACGGCGTCGAATTGTTCGAAAAGACGCACCAACTCCGGAGACGTCGACTCCAACTTCTATTGAGCCAACACCGACAGCGGCCGAATCTGAAGCCACCGAAAGCGCAACCGCAATGCGTGATTCCGGAGCCCAAGCCGCCGGGGAACAGCTCCAGGAGGCCAAAGCTACTCCAGAAGCGACTCAACCGGCGACGACACCCTCAGGAGAAGAACTTTCTCAGCTGGAGTTGGAGAAGGAACGGATTCGCCAGGAAGAAGCGAAACGTGTCGCAGCGGAAGAGGAAATTAGACGCAAGCAACAGGAGCGATCGGAAGAGTCTCGCCAACGTCAAGAAGCCGAGCGACTTCGAACCGAGGAATTGGAACGAGCAAGGATCGATCGTGAGAAAGCGCTTGTACAAGCACGTGAGGAAGAAGTGCGGAAGCAGCGCGAGGCTGCGGATGCCGCTGCGCGGGCTGAAGCTGCAGCCATTACGGTCGAACGTGGCGGAAAGCGCAGGGACGAACGAAAGCAACGAGGCGGACGAGCCGGTATTGGCGAACCTTTGGATTTGCGTGGTACTGGCTCGAAACGCGTTGCCTCAAGTCGCAGGCGAACGCTGCGCGAACGCAACAAGAAACGATCGTTCGAAGTAACCAAGACGGGAGGGGAGTTCTCCAAACCCGTTGAGAGGGTCGTTCACGACGTTGAGATATCCGAAGCAATCACGGTAGGTGAACTTGCGCGCAAGATGTCGGTGAAGTCTGCGGAAGTCATCACGACTCTCATGAAATTGGGTGAAATGGTCACGATTAACCAAACCATCGATACCGATACTGCTTCGCTTGTAGTCGAAGAAATGGGCCATAAGGCGCACATTGTTTCGAGCGACCCTATGGAGGAAGAGCTTGTCTCAGCGCAACAAACTGAAGGAACATCGGAAGGCCGTTCACCCGTTATCGTCGTCATGGGTCACGTCGATCATGGCAAGACCTCCTTGCTTGACTACATAAGAAAGTCTCGGGTGGTAAGTGAAGAACAGGGTGGAATCACGCAACATATCGGTGCATACCACATAGCTACTCCACACGGTTCAATGACTTTCTTGGACACCCCAGGTCACGCTGCATTTTCTGCGATGAGAGCACGGGGCGCAAGTGCGACGGACATCGTAGTTCTAGTTTGTGCTGCAGACGATGGTGTCATGCCACAAACTGAAGAAGCGGTGCAACATGCGTTGGCGGCCAAAGTGCCAATGATCGTTGCGGTCAACAAGATTGACCTGCCTGGAGTAGACCCAGCTCGCGTCAGAAACGAACTAAATGCCATTGGCGTGACGCCCGACGAATGGGGTGGAGAAACTCAATTCGTTGATGTCTCCGCTGAAACGGGCGAGGGAATCGAAGATCTTCTCACCGCAGTTTCGCTCTTGGCGGAAGTGCATGAGTTCAAGGCATATCCCGATTCAATCGCCAAAGGCGTAGTCATCGAATCTAAATTGGACCGCGGACGCGGTCCCGTTGCCACGCTTCTTGTTCAAAACGGAACGCTGCGAAAAGGCGACATTGTGCTCGCTGGCGAGTGCTATGGAAGGGTTAGATCCCTAGTCGACGATCAAGGTAAAGTGGTCGCCGAAGCCGCACCTTCGATACCGGTTGAGGTCTTGGGGCTGAATGGCGCACCATCTGCAGGGGACGACTTCAATGTAACGTTGGATGAGCGCCAAGCTCGCCAACTGGCGAGTTCTCGCTTGGCGAAGAATCAGCAAAAGCAAACTGTACTTCGGCAGACATCTCGCTTGGAATCCATGTTCGCAAACTTGGGACGAGGAGAGAAACGAATACTAAATATCGTTCTCAAGACCGATGTGCGCGGTTCTCTTGAGGCAATTACACAAGCCTGTGCAGACATTGGAAACGACGAAGTCGCAGTTCAAGTGCTTGGGTCGGGCGTGGGAGGAATCACCGAGTCCGATGTGAACATGTCGATTGCCTACGATGCAATGATCTTCGGTTTCAATGTTCGACTGGACAATGCTGCGAAGCGCATTGTCGAACAGAATTCGTTGGATGTCCGTTACTACAGCATCATTTACGAACTGTTGGACGATATCAAGCGAATCCTTGAGGACATGTTGGTTCCCGAGTTGCGCGAGGAGATACTTGGCACGGCGGAAGTTCGAGATGTCTTTCATTCTCCTCGGTTTGGCAACATTGCCGGATGCATGGTGGTAGAAGGTTTGGTTTCCCGAAACAAGAAGATTCGGGTATTGCGTGATAGCACAGTGATATACGAGGGAGAGCTTGAGTCTCTTCGACGATTCAAAGACGATGTGGTTGAAGTCCGAAACGGATTTGAATGCGGAATTGGAGTTCGCAACTACAACGATGTAAGAGAGGGCGACCGCATTGAAGTCTTTGAGTCGCGCGAAGTTGCGCGTGCGTTGTAATGCCTCGTGTACGTGTGCTTCACCGATCGGATTCATTCGGTCGAGAGCTTCGAGTAGCCGAGCATATTCGAAAGGAACTCATCGATGTCATCCGAAGGAAGATGCGCGATCCTCGCGTTTCTTCGACCGAAATCTCCATTACCGAGGTGCTAGTTACGAAGGACATTTCATTTGCGGATGTCTATGTTCGACATGCAGACTTGAGTGAATCCACCGAAAAGGAAAAACTTATCGAGGTTTTTGAAAAGGCGGCAGGTTTTTTGCGTTCGGAATTGGCTCAGCGCCTTGCGATGCGCAATACACCGCAATTGCGTTTTCACTATGACGACATGGAGGAGGTCGGACATCGAATGGACACTTTGATAGACAAGGCGATGGCTCGAGAATCTCTGTCCGAACGAGTACCTCTTGAATAGACGCAAATCACGTGGACGCGATGTTCACGGAATCCTAGTTCTTGACAAGCCTGCAGGAATCACCTCCAACGCAGCGTTGCAACAGGTTAAACGTCTATTTGGTGCCAAGAAGGTTGGTCACACCGGAAGTCTAGATCCGTTGGCGACTGGAGCCTTGCCCCTTTGCTTTGGGGAGGCCACCAAGTTCTCCCAGTTCCTGTTGAATGCGGATAAGCGTTATCAAGTGGAAGCGGTTCTCGGAGTTTCTACGGACAGTGGGGATGCGGAAGGCGAGGTTTGCAGCGAACGTAGCTGGGAACATGTTGAGCAAAGCGATTTGGAAAACCTGTTGTCTCGTTATCGAGGTGAAATTGAGCAAGTACCATCGATGTTCTCGGCTGTCAAGAGTAATGGCCAGCCGTTGTATCGCCTAGCACGCCAAGGACTGGATGTGCCTAGAGATCCCCGTACCATCACAATTTTTACGAATGAATTGACGGCGTTTTGTCCGCCTAACTTTAGGTTGGACGTCCATTGCAGCAAGGGCACCTATGTCCGCACACTTGTATCTGACATTGGAGAAGACTTGAACTGTGGGGCGCACGTCACGAGATTGCGGAGAACCCGTGTAGGTTCCTTCGATGAGAGTCGTCTTCTGACAATAGATCAAATAGAAACTGCTTGCCAAGAAAACCGCGCGGACGAACTACTTCTACCCACATGGAGCGCAGTTCGAGAATGGCCTGCAGTATATGTTGCAGGATCAAACGCATATAGTGTGAAACATGGTCAACCGGTACGAGTAAGGGAAGCACCACTCGAAGGCTGGGTTCGATTGTGCGAGACAGTCGGTGGCTCCGAAGAGAGATTTCTTGGAGTTGGAGAGGTGCTTGTAGACGGAAGGGTTGCACCACGCCGAATGATTGCATGAAGTGTTTTGCAACTGAAAGTGAAGACAGAATCTAGGAGGGCTAGATATGGCATTAAGTGCCGAGACAAAGTATGAAGTGCTAAAGGAGTTTGGACGAGGAGAGGGCGATACGGGATCGCCGGAAGTTCAAGTAGCACTGCTGACCAAAAACATTAACTCTGTGCAAGAACACTTGCAGGCGCATTCAGGAGACAACCACTCGAGACGTGGATTGCAGATCATGGTTGCCCGTCGCCGTAAGCTCTTGGACTACTTACGGTCGAAAGATGTAGATCGATACAGGTTCCTCATTTCACGACTTGACATTAGACGCTAGACGCGAAATAAGGGGAATGGTTTGAAACCAAGAAAAGTTGAATTTACACTAGGCGACCATCAGGTACGTCTCGAAACCGGCAGGATCGCTCGGCAAGCGACGGGCGCAGTCATGGCACACATGGACGACACGTCCGTGCTATGTACCGTGACCGCAGCCACCGAAGCCATGCCCGATCAGTCTTTCTTTCCACTGACAGTGGACTATCAAGAACGCATGTACGCCGCAGGTCGAATACCTGGTGGGTTCTTTCGACGTGAAGGTCGACCGAGCGAAAAGGAAACGCTGACCTGCCGACTCATCGACAGACCCATACGACCTTTGTTTCCAAAGGGATTCAGAAACGAGGTGCATGTCATCCCGACGGTAATGTCGGTCGATCGTGACGTTGATCCGGACATAATTTCGATGATCGGAACTTCCGCTGCTCTGGCAATCTCGGGTGTGCCCTTTGCGGGTCCGATCGGCGCCAATCGAGTGGGATTCCAAAACAACACCTATCTGCTGAATCCCCGTTTGTCGACCCTCGAGGACTCGGATCTGAATATGGTCGTGGCGGGTACGGAATCGGCGGTTCTGATGGTGGAGAGCGAAGCCAAGGAACTGTCAGAAGACCAAATGCTTGGAGCGGTGTTGTTCGCTCACCAACAAATGCAGGTTCAGATCCAGGCGATCAAACAATTAGCCGAAGTGGCGGGCAATGAAAAGTGGAACTACTCGCCGCCTGAAACCAATAGCGAACTGAAGGCCAAGGTTGAACAGTCCGTTGGAAACGAACTGGGGGATGCCTATCTCGAGACCAGCAAACTTGATCGACTTGAAAAAATTCGTCTGCTTCGAGAGAAGCTCATCGAAGAACTCTCCTCGGGCGACGAGCCCGTCGAAAATGGGGCGGAAGCTCTTGAGTGCTTTTCTGCCTTGGAGAAGAACATCGTCCGAGAGCGCATCTTGAATGGCGAAGCGAGGATTGACGGTCGGCAAAAGGACGAAGTTCGGGATTTGGATATCGAGGTCGGACTGCTGCCGCGAGCCCATGGCTCAGCACTGTTTCAAAGAGGGGAGACTCAGGCGATTGTTGCTGCCACTTTAGGAGTTTCACGCGACGCTGCGATGATTGACGCGCTTAGTGGGAACACTCGCGACTACTTCATGCTCCATTACAACTTCCCTCCCTATAGCGTTGGGGAGGCGGGGCGACTTCGGGGACCCGGAAGACGGGAAATTGGACACGGACGGCTGGCTCGGCGCGCTGTGGAAACCGTATTGCCCAGCCAGGACGACTTTCCCTACACGATCCGAGTGGTATCGGAGATAACTGAGAGCAACGGCTCCAGCTCGATGGCAAGTGTCTGCGGAACATCGCTCGCCCTGATGGATGGTGGAGTACCCATCAAGTCAGCTGTGGCAGGTGTTGCAATGGGGCTTGTCAAAGAGGATGATCGCTATGCCGTTCTCACGGACATATTGGGGGACGAAGATCATCTTGGTGACATGGACTTCAAGGTGGCAGGGTCGGCGAAGGGTGTTACTGCTCTTCAAATGGACATCAAGATCGAAGGGATTACTGAAGAAATCATGGAGGTGGCACTTGCGCAAGCGAAGGAAGCCCGAATGCACATTCTCCAGGCAATGCAAGAGGTCATCGAGCAGCCACGATCCGAGATTTCCCCTTTTGCTCCTGCAATAGAAACGGTCAAAGTTCATCCGACCAAGGTGCGCGATGTGATAGGAAAAGGCGGCGCGACAATTCGCTCCATCCAAGAAGAGTCAGGTGCTGAGATTGAGATCGACGACGATGGCGTCGTCAAGATATATGCGGAGTCTTCAGAGTCTGCCACAATCGCGAAACGAATGATTGCCTCTCTCACGGAAGAGCCTGAAGTTGGCAAGGTCTATAGAGGCGAAGTAAAGACCATCAAGGATTTCGGGGCGTTCGTGAACATTCTTCCTGGCAAAGACGGGCTGGTTCACATTTCCAAGATTGCGCAAGGTCGCGTCGAGAGAGTATCGGACTACCTCAAGGAAGGGCAGGAAGTGGATGTTGTTGTGTTGGAGATCCAGCAGGGCGGACGCGTGTCTCTTTCGATGAAGGACGTTAACGCCGCAAACTAACCAAGGCATTCGAGTTGGAAAATACGGTACGAGTCCACCGATCGAATTAGCGGAGTAAGGAGTAGGAATGAAGATTGCTGTAGCTCCTACCGACTCGCTTTGGTTCAACTTTCTCAACAACAACCAGACTCACGACGAGATCAATTTTTGGCGCTCGGCAACTCAGAAGTTTAGAGCGCTGTCCTCTGGGGGTTTCTTTCTGTTTAAAGCAAAAACAGGAAGCCGTGGGGTTGTAGGAGGTGGAATCTTCTCAAGATGGCGCAGAATGGAGTGCTTCTTGGCGTGGCAATTGTTCGGTACCGGAAATGGTGCAACGTCTGAGTACGAGATGCTCGGGAGAATGGGCCAATATGATTGGTTTAGGGGTCCAAATACTGCTATTGGTTGTATTGTCCTGAACTCTCCATTCTTTTTTCCAAGTGCTCCAATAGACATACCAAATTGGTCCAGAGGCATCCAAAGTCTTAAGACCTATGACACAAAGCATGCGGATGGACGGCATATTTGGGACCAGTTAATTCAACGTTTACAAAGTCAACGAGTAGCCACTGAAGTCTCAAATGTGATAAAGACAGGAAAACCGCAGTTGGTCTACCCAAGAGTCGGTCAAGGCGTGTTCCGAAGCGATGTAGTTGAGAACTATCGACGAAGGTGTGTTGTCACCCGCGAACGTACTTTGCCTGCACTGGAGGCAGCGCATATAAAGCCCTATAAGCAGGGTGGAGAAAACGAGCTATCCAACGGTCTACTACTAAGACGAGACATTCACAGATTATTTGACCTCGGCTACGTTACGGTAGATCCGAAATTGAAGCTTGTCGTGAGCAGGCGCATCCGAGAGGAGTTTGAGAACGGTCGGGAGTACTATCAGCTCGGCGGACGCGAACTCTACGTTCCTAGCGAGCTAAAGAGCAGACCCTCTATAGAGTCCCTATCGTGGCACAACGAGCAGGTCTATCTCGGGTAGCCAATCTTCTCCTCTCAAATCGTCACCACGAGACGAGTTGCTGAAGTGACAGACTTTGCTACATTGGCGTAGGAGAGCTGTTTGAGGGTTATTACTTTTGCCAGGCTATTTACAACGTACGTCTACGACTTCAAAAAGTGCAGAGTCATCTCGAGAACCGAAGCGACTAAAGGATCCGTTCCTTGGCATCTCGAATAGTAGCGATGCCGACGAAGAACAAGAGAATTAGGAACCCGACGAATGCATAGCCAGTGATCTCAATAATTGATTCATAGACCCAATCAGACGAGCGGGCAAGGAAGGCTCCGACCAAACACGCTATCACAATACAAGCTCCCGATATTGAACTCCCGACTAACAACATTCCTTGAGTCTTGAGACTAGGATTGCCAACTTGAGCTACGGTGGCGATGGACACCATCGCAATTACTAGCTCGATACAACCTAGCCCCAACCCGAACAGTGCCGAATTCTCTCCGTATCTGAGCGCAATTGCGCTGATGGCCATTGAGAATACTCCGACAAAATTGAATATCGCTGCTCCGACGAGTACGGGTGCGCGTCGTCCCTGTTCCATTACAGCTGATATGCCAGACTTGTCACTGTGTTCATGGTTCTACACCCAATATCCAATTCGCGGACCGTCACGATCTTGTCTTACTGGTTTGCACCAACTAGAAACCATAGCTTACATGAGGCTTGCTGACGCGTTTCATAAGACCGTACTTGAGATCAGGGTGACTCCAATGAATCCATGCTATTACCAACGAAATTGCACAGGTTCCCCCACCGACGCATTTCCTTGAAACATCCCTGTGCCTTCATATACGCATGATGAGGTGCCGCTCATGTCTTTTGGAGCTAACGAACTTTTTCCACACAAGTCTTCTCAGAACCAACATCAAGCCATCTCGTGGCTTGCTTTCGTCCCAAGGCTGTTGCACTTTTGCAGTTATTGAAGAAGAATAGACACAGTCTGAGGATAGTTGTATGGCTCTAGCTTTCCGGATCTGACAATGAAGGCGACTGGAATCACACTTGTCATCATAGGTGCTCTAATCGGTATGGCGACAGGTGTAATCACTGTAGTCACAAGCACAAGTGACTTGAAAATAGGGAGAGACTTAGCGGAACTTGGTCTTTCTCTGGGTTCAGTTGCGGTGGCATTCTCGATAGTGTTCATCACTCTGGTCGTTCTAACTGCGAAGAATAGAGCTGCGAAATGTGGAACTCTTGTGATGGGAGCATGCTTAGCTGCGGCAATCTTGGGTTTTGTTACATCTACTTTCTTGGTTGTGCTTATGCCAACTTACGGAAATGATGACGACTACATTGGGGCAATTTGGCTTACTAGTTGGTTTGTTTCGTTGTTTCTCTCAACGGTTCTCATAGGAGGAGTCCTAATAAGACTTGGTGCCGCAGAGCCGAGAGAACGCCACGCATATCGTTAGTGGGCTTTTTGTTGCAGAGTGGAGGCTTGTGTAGCTGACTGGTTTTCGATTTCAGCACATACGCAATCTGGAACCTTCAACCGAAACCGACGACCCCTCGCTCGGATCAATCCGTTGCAGATGAGGGTCTTAGCGAGTAGTACAGTTCCTTTTCTTAATTGGACATTCGGTTGGTCACTAGGTCATCTACAACCGAAGGATCTGCGAGAGTTGACGTATCACCCAAGTCCTCGACGTCGTTTGCAGCGATCTTGCGCAAAATTCTGCGCATGATCTTGCCTGAGCGAGTCTTCGGCAATCCTGGTGCCCATTGAATCGCATCAGGTCGTGCAATGGGACCGATCTCACTTCTTACGAGTTGGAGAAGCTCCTGCCTTAGTTCCTCGGTCGGCTGAACGCTAGTCATGGTAGTTACGAACGCATAGATCGACTCACCTTTTATTTCGTGTGGCGATCCAACCACTGCGGCTTCAGCGACGCACTCGTGAAGGACTAGCGCACTTTCGATTTCCGCTGTGCCTAGCCGGTGACCCGAGACATTGATGACATCATCGACCCGGCCCGTTATCCACAAGTATCCCTCTTTGTCGCGACGGGCTCCGTCTCCGGTGAAGTAAACACCGGGAAACCGAGAGTAATAAGTGTCGATTACTCGCTGGTGGTCTCCGTAAACAGAACGAATTTGACCTGGCCAGGGTTGGGTCAAGACCAAGTTTCCAGTCGCTTCGGTGTCTTGAATGACCGTTCCGTTGTCATCCATGAGTTCGGGCTTCACGCCAAAGAAGGGTCGAGTTACAGATCCCGGCTTGAGATCGGTGGCCCCAGGTAACGGCGAAATCATGATTCCACCGGTCTCGGTTTGCCACCAAGTGTCAACAATCGGGCATCGGCGATCGCCCACTACGCCGTGATACCACTCCCATGCCTCAGGATTGATTGGTTCACCAACAGTTCCGAGCAGTCGAAGCGAACTCCTTGAGGTGTTTTGGACATAGTCGTCGCCGAGTGCCATAAGTTGGCGGATGGCGGTGGGAGCGGTGTAGAAGATATTTACCGAATACTTGTCAACAACTTGCCAGAACCGGGACGCATCTGGGAAGGTTGGAACGCCTTCGAACATCAATGTGGTAGCGCAATTTGCGAGAGGTCCGTAAACGATGTACGAATGTCCTGTGATCCAGCCCACATCGGCGGTGCACCAGTAGATATCTTCTTTGTGGTAGTCGAAAATGAACTTGTGGGTCAGCATTGCGTGAAGCATGTACCCAGCGGTTCCGTGTTGCACGCCTTTGGGTTTACCGGTGCTACCCGAGGTGTAGAGAATGAAGAGCGGACTCTCGGAATCCATGGGTTCTGGTTCGCAATCATCGCTCTGGCGGTCGACGACTTCGTGGTACCAGAGATCTCGGTTGGGAACCATTTCAATGTCTGCACCAGTTCTTCGAACCGTAAGAACGGTGTGGACGTTTGGACACTCTTCAAGCGCAACGTTGGTGTTTGTCTTTAGTGGGACTGTCCTTCCGCCTCGAATGCCTTCGTCGGCGGTAATTACTGTTCGACAGTCCGAATCCAAGATGCGGTCACGAAGGGAGTTCGAAGAGAAACCGCCGAAAACGACACTATGGATTGCTCCGATTCGTGCGCATGCCAGCATTGCATAAGCGGCTTCAGGAATCATTGGCATGTAGATGCAAACGCGGTCCCCACGTCGCACATTGCGCTCTCTTAGTGCGTTGGCAAGTCTGCAGACTTGCCTGTGAAGTTCGTTGTAGGAGATATGCTTCTGCAGGGAGGTATCGTCTCCCTCCCAGATGATGGCCGTACGATCACCGTGAGCTTCAAGGTGGCGATCGATGCATTGATAAGAAGCGTTGAGTTTGCCGTTTTTGAACCAGTCGAACCGACCATCCTCGAAAGAGGCTTCGTACACCCGATCGAAAGGGTGTGTCCACGAGAGATTTTTTCGCGCCTGATCGCCCCAAAATCCCTGAGGATCGTCCAATGATTGCCGATAGAGTGTTTCGTACTGTTCGCGGTCGATGTGACACTTCTTGGCAAAGTCAACCGGTACGGGATATACATCCGACATTGGCGCAACCTCCGTTGGACTAGCGAGTTCCGAACCTCTCTCGTATTGTACGAACCAGTTCTACTGTGGAGTCATCGATTTCTCGGTCGTTTGCGCCCTGCAATGCAGCATTGAGAAGCCCGGCAATCCTCTTGCCTTCTTCCACTCCCCACTGGTCGAACGAATTCACCCCCCAAAGGTGTCCCAAGTATGCAACCTTGTGTTCGTACATTGCAAGCAGTACTCCTAACGTTCGGGCGTCAAGCTTCTCGAGGAGGAACAGTGTGGATCCGTGATTCCCTTCGATTGACTTGTAGAGTTCGGTAGTGCTCGTCCCACTACCCTTCAGCATGACAGAGCCTTGGCCAATAGCATTGGCCAAGATCCATTGGTGAATTTCCTGATCAAGGGTGGAAGGAAGAGAGTCTAACGTGGCAATGATGTCAGCACTGTAGTTCTGGGTGCCCTGATGAAGAAACTGATGCCATGCATGCTGCCCGTCGGTTTCCATTCCGCCCCAAACGACGGGCGACGTGCTTTGGAGGACGGGTGCATTGTCAATTCCAACGCTCTTTCCGTTGCTCTCCATTTCTAACTGTTGGCAGTATGCGGGAAGCAATCGGAGCCTTGAATCATAGGGAAGAACAAGGTGTGTTGCTGCCCCCAAATAGTTTGCATTCCACAATGCGAGCAATGCAGTACGAGCAGCCACATTTTGGGGCAATTCGCACTCTAGGACATGGCGATCCATTTCGTATGCGCCTTTGAGCAGATCCAAGAAACTCGCCGAGCCGATTGCAAGAGCAATGGGCAATCCCATCGCAGACCAAAGGCTAAATCTGCCGCCCACCGTCTCCGGTATGAGAAAGACCTTCTCGTTTCCTACATCCAGACTTGCTTTGCTTGTAATGTGAACAAAGTGTTGTGCAATATCCATGGATGGCTCGATCCGCTCGTGCATCCAGCTTCTTACACTTCTTGCATTCTCTAGAGTCTCGTGTGTCGAGTATGACTTGGAGGCAACAATGAAAATGGTTCGATTTGGGGAAACCTTTTGAAGTAGCCCATGCAAAGCTCGGCGATCCGCATTTGAGCAAAAGTGTGCCCGCATTCGACTGTCCCCGGTTAGTGCCTCGCACACCAAGGCGGGTCCCAAGTGCGAGCCGCCAATCCCTATGTGCACAAAGTCGGTGAAGACATCACCATTGAATCCTCTAATCGTTCCGTTCCTCACGGAATCTGCAAAATTCAAGAATTCCCTTCGAATCGAGGCAAAGTGCGGTTCGGCTTGCGATGAATTGGCTGTAGTAAGTGGTTCGCGAAGAGCCATGTGCTGTGCACTTCGGTTCTCGGTGCTATTTACAGCATCGCCATTGGCAACTGACGCCAGGAATTTGTCAAGTTCCCATGTCTCGGCGAGGTGTTCCAACGCCAACAGGGCTTGGAAGTCGATACGTTGCTTGGACCAGTCGAAGAGGATTCCCAGAGTGTGCCGGCGAAACTGATCGGTTTTATCGCGAGCTTGAACGAGGTTTGCAGGGGCAATCTTGCTGATGCGGACGGCCTCTCGTTCGATCCTCTGCTTAGCCAGCTTTCGGAGGTCCGCATTTGCTGGCGTGCGACTCTTCGTCACGTATCTATCGCAAGGTTGTCGATCAGGCGGGTTTCGCCTAGTCGGGCGGCACCAAATACACGGCGGTCACTGCTTTGAGAATCCGCGACTCGCAACGTTCGACCTTCCCGAACCGATATGTACTCCGGAGTGAATCCAGCATCGGCCAAAGATTGAGTGGCATCGGATTCCAGTAGCGAGTAATTGTTCTCTCCACGCAGAACTTGGTCTCGCACTCGAACCAGGGCCAAATAGAGCAATGGTGCTTTTGCAGCCTGTTCTTGGTTCAAGTAACTATTTCGGCTTGACAGAGCCAATCCTCGACTGTCGCGAAACGTAGGAACTACGTCGATATCGATCGGAAAGTCGAGGTCACACACCATTGCTTGGATGAGAGTTACTTGCTGCCAGTCCTTTTCTCCGAAATACGAGACGTGTGGTTGCACTAGATGGAAGAGTTTGCTTACGACCGTTGCCACTCCGTCAAAGTGCCCCGGTCTGCTTGTTCCACAAAGAACGTTTGTCAGGTGAGGCAGGGCAATGACCGTATGATCGTCTCTTCCATTCGGGTACATTTCATGCACAGAAGGCGCGAACAACAAGTCCACGCCTTTGTTTTCGAGTAATTCCGAATCTCTCTCCAGTACTCGCGGATAACTCTCAAAGTCCTCGTTGGGTCCGAATTGCAAAGGATTTACGAAGATCGTAGCAATGACCTGCGAACACCGAGAACGAGCGGTGTCGACAAGAGCTAGGTGTCCTTCGTGAAGACCCCCCATGGTGGGGACCAAGCCTACCTTGCTCGTAGAATCGACTGCGTTTCTTGCCTTCCGCAATTGGGCTTTCGTGGTGACGAATTCCACGTTGTCTCAATTGAAGCAGTGTTCCGGTGCTGGAAAGGTCCCTTCTCGCACGGCGTCAGCGTATGCCTGGAGAGCACCGCGAATGCCTTCTTTGCTTTCTAGTAGAAAGTTCTTGACGAACTTTGGCGTCTTGATGGAAGATGGGGTAATTCCAAGCATGTCGTGCAAGACCATAATTTGGCCATCAGTGTGGGGACCGGCTCCAATTCCAATCACTGGAACCTGCAATCGTTCTGTTATCGTTCGACCTAGCTCTGTCGGAACGCACTCGAGTAGGAGCACCGATGCTCCCGAGTCTTCAAGGATAAGCGCTTCGTCCAGCATTAACGACGCTTGTTCAGGGTTTCGGCCTTGAACTCGAAAGCCTCCAAACCTGTTTATTGATTGAGGGGTGAGACCCATGTGTGCACAGACTGGTATCCCTCTTTCGTGAAGTAGACGGGTACTTTCCGCCAACCATGCACCCCCTTCGAGTTTCACCATGTGTGCGCCGCATCGCATGAGAGCTGCGGCACTTTCTAAAGATTGACTTGCGGACGCATAGCTCATGAACGGTAGATCCGCCATGATCAGACTTCCTTGATTACCTCGGCGCACACAATTCATGTGATAGACCATGTCGTCCAGCGTTACAGGCAGAGTGCTGTCGTGACCCTGCAATACCATTCCCAACGAGTCCCCCACTAGCATGACTTCGATACCGACAGAACTGATTAATTCCGAAAAAAGAGCATCGTATGAGGTCAGACAGGCGAATTTCTGTCCATCGCGTTTGCGATTTGCGAGAGTATTTATCGAGATAGGTGAACTTCGAGATTGACTGCTCATGTTGCCTTAATTGTCAAGTTGATTTGTACTGGGATTCACTGCTTGCGTTATGACGTTGTAGTTGCAATAGCTTCAACTGCTTGTTTGCGTTTGCGACGCTTACTCCGTTGTTTGGGCTTCATCTGCTGAATTGCGGAAGACTGTTCCTCTTCATCCATTCCTTGCAAGTCCGTCCACCATTGTGCCATGTGAGTGCTAGCTTCTCCAACTGACTCTCGGAGCACAAGGAGGTCGTACGCAGCCCGAAAACGATTGTGCGACAGCACCTCCCTGACTCGCGTGGGACGTTCCCGTTCCAGCCGAGTTTGCAGAGTCCAAGTCTCAACAATGAAGTCTCTTGCTTGCTTCGTTACTCTCAGTATTTCCCGCTGGCGTTTGAGTATCGATTCAGCGGCAGCGATGGACTTGGCAATGGACATTCGACCAGTTGGATCGTAGTTCCCGAGAGTCTTGAACTGGTCCCAGTGCATTGCAGCCAGCAGAAAAGCCAAGGTTACGTTTTTGTCGTCAGCAACTCGTTCATCGGTATTTTGCATGGCTCGAAGAGCGAGTGAGTTATCACTTTCCACGGAAGGAAAGAGGATCTCTAGCAAGTCAAGACGCTCCAAATTTAGATATGCACTAGCCGCCGCTCCATTCAAGAACATCTTCTGGAGTTCGTTTTCTAGTCTTGCTGGTTTTACACTCTTCAACGATTCAGCATGTTTCCTCATGGATTTCCGTAGTCGGGACTCGAGCTTCAGTGGCAGTTTAGAAATGAATCTCACAGCTCTAAGGACGCGACACGGGTCTTCGGTGAATCTTCGATTGGGATCTCCGATACAACGCAATTGACGCTTGTACACGTCCTGTAGTCCGCCGCAATAGTCGATGATCTCCTCGGATTCCATGTCGAAGTAGAGTGCATTGATCGTGAAATCGCGCAGGTAATGGTCGTCTTCGATAGAACCGAAGAGATTGAGCTGATTCTTGCTTCGGGACGATTTCCTTTTCGCCAACCGGCGAAAAGTCGAAACTTCTGTGATCTCTCTCCCGTGTTGGACGTGAACGAGCTTGAATCTCCGTCCGATTACGAAGGCACGTGAAAACAAGGCTTTGATTTCATGGGGTTTGGCATCGGTTACTACGTCAAAGTCCTTGGGTTGTATACCCAATAACAAATCGCGGATGCAGCCGCCGACTACCTTTGCATCGTAACCGTGTTCGACGAGAGTTGCTACGATATTTCGAATCGGGTGAGGAATCTGGTCGAGGGAAAGCAGATTCTTGTGTCGTTGGGGACGTGGCAAACCGTGCAAAGATGCATTTGACGGGATTTAAGCCAATTTTATTGCAAGTAGCAGTTTGCACCTTGGAATTGTGGAAAGCGCTCATGCACGGCGGAGAGCTAGTTTGAGTGTACTGATTCCCGAAGACTGGACTCCACAACATCGCGCAACGCTTATTTATGTACTTAGAAATCAATCAGTTTTGCTGATTAATAAACTCAGAGGACATGGTCAGGGCAAGGTAAATGCACCCGGTGGGAAGCTAGAAGCAGGAGAGTCCGCAGAAGCTGGCGCGATTCGCGAATTGCGAGAAGAAGTGGGGCTTCGAGTATCGGCTACTCGCCGTTGTGCCCTGCTCAAGTTCCTCGACTTGAAGACCGAGTTCTCTCTTGAAGGGTACGTGTTTCTCGTGGATGAATTCGAAGGGAGTCCGAGCGGTACTGCCGAAGCAGACCCGTTTTGGTGTTCAAGAGACTCCGTGCCGTACGACAGAATGTGGGAAGATGATCGGTATTGGCTGCCTTACGTACTGGCAGGTGACCAGGTGTCGGGCGAGTTCGTCTTCGAGAACGACAAACTTAAGCACTGGTTCATTGAACGCAGTTTGGGTGTCTTATAGAGAATCGCAAGATCAAGTTTTGTGGATTTAGTCTTGCCAGTAACGCGTCAACTGGCGGACAAACGTCACCTGCCATCATCAAAGTCGAGACTAGTATGACGTGAGAGAGCTTGCTGGGTTTTCTAAGTATGTAGCCGTTTGACCTTGGCTCGCCGCCTGGGGATACCAAGCTTATTGCGTCGTTCCCATAGGCTTTTTCTGGATATACCTAGCTTTTCGGCAAGTTCTGTCTCCGTGTAGCGTTCTTCGTTGGCGCGGACAAACTCGATGAAATAATCCTCTAAAGTTGTGAACTCGCCGCTGGACTGGTCTACTGGATGCTGAGGAGGCGGAATGGTATCAATTCCGAGATCTTCCGGCAGTATTGAGTTTGACTCGCTTACTAGAACGGCTCTCTCGACGGCTTGGTCGAGTTCACGAACGTTGCCGGGCCAGTCATATTGCAACATTCGGGACACAGTTGAAACGTGAAACTCCATTCCGGTCTTCCCCAGAGTGGAGCTGTGCTTTCTCAACTTGTCCTCCGCCAACAGCACTACATCGTCGCCTCGTTCAGATAGCGGCGGCAAAATCAATCTAAATTGGCTCAGTCGTGTACAGAGACCTCTCCCGATTCTGCCCAGATCCGCCAAGGTGTCGAGAGGAAATACGCTGGCTACGATGATTCGTGTGTCGACAGCAATGGGTAGGTCCTGCCCGAATTGCTGAATTTCGTTGTAATCAAGTAGATGCAAGAGGGCCGCTTGTGCCTCGCTGGGTAGACTTCCAACTTCGTTAAGAAACAAGGTTCCGCCGTTAGAGGCGAGGACACGACCTGTATGTGTCTCACCTTGCCCATTTCCAAACAGTTCGGCCATGACTCTATCTGGTGGAACTCGATCACAGTCCAACTTTACAAAAGGACCTTCGGACCTATTGCTTGTGGAATGAATGCACTTGGCAACCAAATTCTTGCCGGTTCCTGTGGCACCGTGCAGCAAAACGGATCCGTCGGTGGGGGCGACTTTCCGTACCAAGTTTCTTATTTCTCTAATTTCATCGCAGATACCCAGAATTTCTCGTTCTAGGTTGAACAAGCCACTTGCCATATCGGAATCAAGGACTGAACTGAGAATTGCATCAGTCAATTCTTGCTGTGTACCGACGGGAATGTAGTCATAAGCTCCGTTGCGTATTGCACTCACAGCTTTGCCGAATGTCGGAATGTCGTCGACGATGATCACTGGAGCGTATGTTGAGAGTTGTCTCAAAGTCGCCGCCTGATCGACGAGTCTCGATGGAGCTAGTATTGCGTGGAATGTGTTCTGTGGCGTTCCATTGGCCAACTCGTCAGCGGAGTGATCCAATACTTGGTAATCGCACTCTGACATGCATTCGTGAACCAAAGATCTCACTGGGCCATCGTCAAGTACGCTGCAAAGAATCATGTTCAGCACGTTCGCCAACTAGAGCTCGTCGAAATGTGAATTAGCTTCAAAAATTTACCTTAGATACTCACCACACTTGAAAGGCTCGGTTCGCAAGGAATGTCTTCTAGTGACCAGTGCTCAGTGCCCCAGTCCAACAATTCTTCAAGAGCCATGCCTTGAGGCGGATCCATTCCAAGTAACTGCATTGACCACGTTACATTTTGTATGGGATGCCGGTTGTCAATGGTCGTGGCTTCGTCTCGTTTCGACAACTTTTCGCCATTTCGATCTTTGACCACAGGGATGTGTGCGTACCACGGGCGTTCAAGTCCTAGCTTATCCAATAGGAAAACTTGCAACACAGTATTGTCGGCAAGGTCGGACCCGCGTACGATGTGCGACACTCCCATGATACTGTCATCGACCACAACGGAGAGCGGATAGCTCGGAATTCCATCTCGCCTCCAAATGGCGACGTTCTTCGTTTCGCTACATGCGCCATCACTCAATTGTCCTTGAATTTCATCGCGAACTATTGTGTCGACCAGTGACACTCGCATCCTAATCGAATATGGTTCTTGTTTCTTGGCTTTGGCTGAACCACAACCGCGAACACAGCCTGCGTAGCGGTCAATGTCCTTGCGACTACACGTGCATGGAAATGTGTGTCCTTGGTCGGCAAGGTTCTCTAAGGCTTTCTGGTAGTGATGGATGTGTTCCTGTTGATAAACGGGTTTTCCATCCCAGTGCAATCCGTGGCACTCTAGAGACGTCAAAATGTCTCTTTCGGCCTCTTTGCTCACTCGTGACGCATCGAGGTCATCAATTCTTAATAGCCATTTACCTCCACGAGATCGTGCGTCAAGAAAACTCGCAACTGCAACAAGCAAAGATCCCAGATGCAGTGCCCCGGAGTTTGTTGGCGCAAAGCGTCCTACGTAGTCTTGTGAGTGAATCGTTCCGATTTAGCTGCCACGTTGCTGCTTTTCGCGAACCTCATCGCGTTCCTTGCAGTCTACGCACTTTGTGGCGATAGGTCTGGCTTCCAGTCGACGCAAACCGATTTCAATTCCGCAGTCGTCACAGTAGCCATAGTCCTCAGTTTCCAACTTCTCAAGTGCTTTTGCGATTTTGTTAATTAGCTGACGCTCGCGATCTCTGGTACGCAGTTCGCCTTCAAAGATTCCCTCATTTGTTCCTTGGTCTACGGGATCGGGCAAGTTTGAGACTTCGCCCTGCATATTGTTGACCGTCCGGTCTACGTCTTCCATGAGTTTGTCTCGCCAGCGAACAAGAATTTCGTGAAAGTGCCCGTGCTGATTCTTGGCCATATAAGGCTCATTGACTCGAGGCTTGTACGGTTCAATTCCAAGATTCCGAAGGAATCCAGTATTCGCTGCTTCGGGGCTAATGATGGGTTCTCGATCCGGCCTTGGCGTTCGAGGTCTGGTCGCAGCACCTGCTTTGCGTGCAGTGGCGGAAGAAATGGCCGCCAGTCTGCTGATTTTTTCTGACTGGTGTACTTTGGGAGCCGACCTAGTCGGCTCCCTAGAACTGGGATCTTCGGCCGACTTTGCCGAAGCGCTGGACTTTGACTTTGATTTGCCCGACGAGGTTGTCTTGGCTTTGCTGGTTTTCTTTGGACTGGCTTTCGATGCAGAAACTTTGGTTGTAGCTGTACGCTTAGGGCTCGCCTTTGATGTGCTAGCTTTGGACTTCTTGACCGCTCCTGCTTTCGGAGACTTGTCAGCCGATTTTGCGGGTGCCTTTTTTGCAGGAGATTTTGTTGCAGGCTTCTTGGCAGAGGTTTTCCTAGTGGAAGTCTTTGCAGCGGTCTTCTTGGCCGGCGCGTTCTGTGCCGTGGACTTTCTTGTGGTCTTTGGAGCTACCGTTGTCCTCGAAGGCGTTTTCGATGCCCGACTTGACCTTGTCGAGCCTGAAGGTTTCTTCCTAGATGAGGTAGCTTGGATCGACGCAGTCGATTTCTTTGCCTTAGTTTTCGCTGAAGGTTTCTTTGTGGTGGCCTTTGCAGCGGTTCTTGGAGCGCTTGGCTTGGTAGCCCGTGCTGAAGTCTTTGCTCTGGATGGAGTCTTTCTTGCCGTCGTTTTCTTCGACGAAGCCGCTGGTGCAGTCTTTGCAGCTTTAGCTTCCTCCTCAGAAGCTAGCACATAGTCTTTGAGCAAATCCAGTGCTTTAGAGGCTCTGTCGATCGCGGCCACGACTGAACGAGCTGTGGGTCGCCGTTTGGTTGTTGCCTTTCGCACTTCTGATCTAGCCTTGGCAGCTACCTTTTTGGTCGCCGCTCTTCGCGGAGTGGCTTTTGTTGCGGCTTTACTAGTAGCCGTTTTCTTTGTTCTTGTGGTTTTAGCGGAAGGTTCTTTCTTGGCGGTTGCCTTGCTTTTTGTGGCTTTGGATGTAGCTCTTGCCTTCTTCTTGTCGGCGGTGGCTTTCTTGGCCGCCGATTTTGCTGTTGCCTTTGGCTTCTTGGATCTCACAGCCTTAGCCGTGATCTTTGGTGCTTTCGCAGCAGTCTTGGCGGACTTGGGTTTCTTGGATGCTTTCCCCGTCGACTTTGCTGCAGGTTTGGAGGTTTTTGCTCTGGAAGGATTCTTGGCCTTCGTGTTAGCAGCCTTGGATTTCTTTTTCTGGTTCTTCGATTGTTTCTTTGATCCGCCTACCGGTGAGACATCGGGCTTCGTCTCTGGTTCGCTGGATGCATTTTGTGAGTCTGCTTGCAGTGTCATATGAGAAAATGAGAGTAAAGCTCGTGTCTGAGAATCGTGCAAACATACCAAAAAACTCCCCCGATTGCTAGATTAGATGCAGAATTTCTTGACTGTAGTTTGCTGTGAGGTTTGACCCAGCGTTACGCGAAGGAATTCTCCTACGCCGGTATAAACGGTTTCTAGCAGATGTCAAGGTCGGCAAGCAGGTATTAACGATGCACTGTGCCAATACTGGTGCAATGCACGGCTGTGCGGAAGAAGGATCCAGAGTTTGGTATTCTACCAGTAAAAATCGCAATAGGAAGCTTCCAAGTTCGCTTGAGATCGTTCATACGCTTCAGGGATACGACGTTTGCGTCAATACAGCGAGAGCCAACCAACTTGTTCATGAGGCATTGCTATCCAAGCAGATCCGACAAGTGGCGAATCACTCGGAGTGGTCGCGAGAAGTTTCAATTCCGGGCGAACGAGGTCGTTTCGATTTCGGTTCGGACAACGTCATGTTGGAAGTCAAGATGGTTTCATGGCTGCGAGAGGGTGTCGGTGTGTTTCCGGATGCGGAGAGCATCAGGGCGACAAGGCACGTGCAAGCACTTGAGCAATGTGCCAAGCGAGGACTTCGAGCGATACTGTTTTTTTGTATCCCGCATTCGGGAATCGACTACTTGACTATTGCGAAGGACATCGATCCCGGGTATGAGGTTGCTGTTCGGAAAGCTATGAGTTCTGGAGTCGAAGTGCTCGCTTTTCGATGGAACATATCGCCAAGCGATTGGAAACTGGATTCGGAGATTCCGTTTCAGCTCCCCAACTAGCCATACGTTTTTGCAATTGACGCGTACTTCTCGATGGATTCCAGACGTGGGCCGTACCGGCGTACGATATGAGAAGCCGCAAAATTCGCGAACCTAGCGGCCTCCTCAAGAGTCGACGCTTGTTGGAGAGAAGCTAGGAACGCTCCCGCAAACATGTCGCCGGCACCATTGCTATCAACGGGTTGACACGGAAATCCCTCCACATGTACAAGCCCGTTGGGTCCCGTCAAGTAGCACCCGTTCTCTGATACGGTTATGACCGCGTGACGAGCGATGTCGAGTATGCCCTTCGCTGCAGCTTCCAATCGATCTGTCTCACACCATTCCAATGCTTCCTCGATGTTGCAAAAGACCAAATCAAGCCTTTCGCCAATCACTTCTTTCAAGGTTTCTCTGAATGCTCGAACTATAGAAACATCAGCTAGCGTAAGACTGGTATGCACACCGTGGCGGAGGGCCACCTCACGGGTTTTCCTTGCCGCCGCACTTCCTGTACTCGAACTCGCCAAGTATCCTTCGATGTAAGCCCACTGGGATCGAGCAACGATCCGCTCTTCGACGTGATGCTCATCTAGTGTCTCGGAGATTCCAAGAAATGAGTTCATACTTCGTTGCCCATCTTCAGTCACGAAAATGAGGCACTGTCCCGAATGAGAATTTGCGTCGTCGATTGCGTCGAGGGAGTCTATTCCCGCTCGAGAGAGTTCGTTTAGAAATGAGAGACCGACCTGGTCGTTGCGAACGACACCAGCAAAGTAATTACGACAACCAAATCCTTGCGCCGCAAAAACAGAATTCGCTGCAGATCCGCCAGCACCAACACTGTTGGGAGATCCTGAGACTGCATTCAATAAAGTGGCTCTACGTTCGCTATCGATAAGGGTCATTCTTCCCTTTTCGATGTTGTGTTTGGTCAGAAATGCCTCAGAGGCGGCGTACTCTGAATCCAACAACGCATTACCGATGCCATAGATGTCGTATGGTGTCATACGAGACTTTGAAGTGCTCGACTTGCGTGTTCGATAGTCCGGGTGATTTCCACCTTTGTGTGACTGCCTCCCACAAATGCAGACTCATAAGGAGATGGCGCGAAGTACACTCCGTTGTTGAGCATCTCACGAAAGAACTTTCGGTAGCGTTCAGCGTCGCATTGCGTTACGTGTTCGTAGGACAGTACGTCTTGTTGTCTTGTAAAAAATAGACTGAACATTCCACAGACGGAATTAATCTGAAGATCAATGCCGGTAGCACGCGCCTCCTTTAACAAGCCTTCAACCAGAGTCGTTGTGCACTCTTCGAGATTGCTATAGAACTCGTCGTCAAGTGTCTTTAGCAAGGCAAGGCCAGCAGCCATCGCAAGTGGGTTACCCGAAAGTGTTCCGGACTGATAGATAGGACCCGTGGGAGCCAATTGATCCATGATGTCTGCCCTTCCACCGAATGCGCCTACCGGTAGACCCCCTCCTATGACTTTTCCCAAGGTTGTAATGTCGGGCGTGACGCCATAGAGCTCCTGGGCACCACCAGGAGCGACACGAAATCCAGTCATGACTTCGTCGAAGATCAATAGTGATCCATGTTGCAGCGTAACTTTGCGCAACGATTCCAGGAATCCATCTATGGGAGGAACGACACCCATATTTCCGGCGATGGGTTCGACGATCACGCACGCGATGTCATCTCCCATGCTTGCAAAGGTCTCTTCAATCGCTTGACAATCATTGAATGGGAGCGTCAAGGTGTGCTTGGCGAGGTCTGCGGGGACTCCAGGAGAGTCAGGCAAACCTAGGGTCATGACTCCTGATCCAGCTTTCACAAGTAGCGAGTCTGCATGCCCATGAAAGCAACCTTCGAACTTCACAATTCGATCTCGACCCGTAAATCCTCGGGCGAGGCGAATTGCCGACATCGTCGCCTCGGTTCCGGAATTGACCATTCGCACCTTTTCAACCGACGCTACTCTGTCAACAACCAACTCTGCCATTTCAATTTCTTGAAGAGTGGGAGCTCCGAAGCTTGTTGCGCGAATGGATTGATCTCGCAGTGCATACACGACAGGCTCACAACTATAGCCACGGAGCATTGGGCCCCACGAGGCGACATAGTCTATGTAGTGGTTACCGTCCACATCTGCAAGGTACGGACCGATCCCAGACAAGAAGAAAATTGGAGTTCCGCCCACGTTTTTGAATGCACGAACAGGCGAATTTACTCCGCCAGGTATTACGTCTTGCGCACGCTTGAAGAGTTGTTGCGAGAGATCCTGATCCATGATTGTTGCTTGCCGGTGAAAAGAATCGACAGTATTGACTAAAACGGCTTGACGATAACCAGCGTCAAAATTATCAGAAGAAACACGATCGGAACTTCGTTGAAGACCCGGTAGAACTTATGGGTGCGAGTATTTTGGTCGTTGGAAAACGTTCTGACCATACGTCCACAAAATCCGTGATATCCAAAAAGAAAGAGTACACAACCCACCTTGCACCAAAACCAAGTACTCGCCACGAAATCAACCCAAGAGAGAGCTGTAATCCACAATCCGAAAACTAACGTCAATAGTGCGGAGGGCGTCATGATTCCGCGGTAGAGCTTGCGCTCCATGGTTTTGAATCTCGAAATGCTGATTGCGTCGTTGGACTGCGAGTGATATACAAAAAGCCGTGGGAGATAAAAGAGTGCGGCGAACCATGTGAACGCAAACGTAAGGTGCAAGACTTTGAGATACAAAATCAAATCGTTATTCCCTCGATTGTGGAGTGTCGTCCGGTAACTGCGTTTGCATTCTTTGGATGTACTCACGGGTAAGGACGCCAATTATCTTATGAGACGTTCTAGATTGTGTTGCGCAAACAACATCTACCTTCTTTGTGTCCATTTCTGTAAGTGCTTCTTCCAGCGAGCTCTGTGAGCTCAGGAGAGAAGCTCTGGCCGATGCGAATTGGCTATTCGATTCTCGAGTGCCGTGAACGAGAAATTGATCGTCCGATTGTGGATGAACTAGCCAAGCAATGTCTTTGTCTCTTGAGGATTCCGCTCGATCTGTCACGGATGGAGAACGATCCATCAATTTGACTCGAGAGTCCATACAAGCTCTCACGCTACTACGTCGCAAATACAGAACTGAAGGATGAGGCGGATACTGAATTCCCAACGAGTGCATTCGCGAAACGAATATGGACCGTCGTCCAAAGAGACCGTAAGTGGTGAGGTTGGCCGCGACGATTACCAGCAATCCAGGTAGTACAAGATCCAATTCACCACTCAGTTCTACAACCGTCAGCAATGCCGCAAGCGGAGCGTTCAACGTTGCGCCGAGCATTGCCACTGCGCCTAGCAATCCGTATACAACTGTGGGTGTGTTCGATCCAGACCCCAACACGGAGCTTTCAACCATTCCGCAAAGCGTTCCAATCATCACACCCAGGACAATGGATGGACCGATCATTCCAACTGGAAGTCCAGATCCGATACAAGCGCTTGTCGCAAGCAGCTTTGCCAAGATTAGAGTCAGTAGAAAGGCAATCGTGAAGTTCGCTTCACTCTCACCGGCAACTAGTGCAACCGCCGTATCCCAACCCATTCCTAAGACCTGAGGGAGAATTAGAGCTATGGCTCCTGTGAGTATTCCCGCTGCAAGCATGCGTTGCCAAACTCGTCCGATTTTGAGATCGGAAAAGAACTCGATCTCATACTTGAACAACGACGCAAAGATTCCAACTGCGATTCCCGTACCCACAACCATCAGAGTGTTCCAGTCGAGAAGTTCCATTCCAGGTGAGAGCTCGAAGATTGGACTTGTCGGATAGATCAGTCTGACCAGTGCTGCGGCGGCAAAGGCCGCCAACATTAGCGGGAGAAAGGTCGCAATGGTGAATTCCAACATTACGACCTCCATGGTAAATACAACAGCGGCAATGGGAATGTTGAACGACGCGGCGATTCCGGCGGTGATTCCACAAGCGACTATCACGCGGACCGAGTTGTGTGTCAGTCGGAATTGGTGAGCGACGAAGCTGCTTGTCCATGCGCCTAGGTGAATCGCGGGACCCTCCCGTCCACCGGAAACGCCGAGAATTAATGCAAGTGCTCCTCCAATAAATTGATATGCAGCATTTCTTATGGGCATCTTTACATCAGCTGAATTGAATCGTTCCAATACGTGAACGATTCCGACAATGCGACTCTCTCTCCTTAACACAAAGAACAACGCGACTGCAACGATGGAACCTGCGATTGGTAGTAGAAAGTGCCACAGAGGCTCCAATCTCTCGAAGTGATCCGACTCAACTCGCAGCAGGAACTTGGTACCGAATTCAATGCATGCTCGAAAACCGATTACAACGAATCCCACCAAGAGACCTACAAAGGCTGCAATAACGGCTAACAGCGGTAGGTTTTCAATGCCGTCGAATGAGAAGTCTTGACGCTTTGGGAACACGCGGATTCAGTAACTAACGTTGTGGTTCAGAATACAGAATCGATTTGGGCTTGCCTTCACTTGCGACCAATCTCGTATCGCGATTAGATGAGTGAATGTTCCAAGAGACCGAGTTTTCCTGAGACACACGTACCAATAAAATTTGGTTCCCGTACCAAACGCCTATAATTCTGGTGTTATGTTGGATGCAGAAATTAGCTTTTCGAGCCGAGCCGCCGCAAAGGTTGCGACACTTGTGCAAGAAGAAGGGATATCCGATCTAAAGCTTCGAGTGTTCGTCACAGGAGGAGGATGTAGCGGGTTTTCGTATGGGTTCACCTTTGATGAGAGCGTTGCCGAAGACGATGCAGTGATTGAACGCGACGGCGTCACTATGCTCGTTGATTCACTGAGCTACCCTTACTTGGTTGGTTCAGAAATCGACTACAAGGAAGACCTTCAGGGAGCACAATTTCTTGTCACAAATCCGAACGCTTCAAGCACCTGTGGTTGCGGAAACTCTTTCGCTATCTAGCAGATACGCCAGTGAGACTTTAGCCAATTGTTGAAGCTCCTTTAAGACGTGTCGAGGTCTTGCAGCTAAAGTCGTGAGACCTGCTAGCCGCGGCTTCAGCTAACAATCTCATTCAATAGAACGATTAGGCAGGATAAAGACAACCTAAGACTCTCGCCCCTGAGGCTCCGGTTGCTTGGGGATCGTTGCCAGGTAGACGATTCACAAAGAGGTGCGCCAAGTACGCGAAAGTTGCTGCCTCGACAAAATCTCCATCGATCCCCAAAGAATCGCTAGTGGTGACATTGAAGTTTGGGAGGTTGTTACTCAGTAGCCTCATAGCATGCGAATTCAGGCGACCCCCACCACAAACTATCAGCTCTCCAGAGTTGCAGCACCACTGAATTATCGCGTCAGCGATCGTCCGAGCGGTGAATTCCGTGAGTGTGGCGATTGCATCCGATGGGTCCGGGGCTCGTCCTAATGAATGAATCGCTCTTTCGATATATTCGAAATTGAAGTGCTCTCTTCCCGTACTCTTGGGTGGCGGGCGTTTCAACCACGGGTCCAAATATAGTCTGTCAAACAATTGGGCGTCAAAAACTCCAGTTGCAGCAATCGCACCATCTTTGTCGTAGTCCATGTTCAACACTCGTAGGACGTACGCATCAATCAATGCGTTTCCTGGACCCGTGTCAAATCCTCTTTGGCCGCTACTTGCTCCCTTGGGCAGATAAGTGACGTTGGCAATTCCTCCAATGTTTAGCACGACTCGATTAGACTCATTAGATTGAAACACTCTCTGATGGAATAACGGCACTAGAGGAGCGCCTTCTCCACTTGCTGCAATGTCTCGAGAGCGAAAATCCACTATGGTGTCAATCCCGGAGAGTTCCGCAATTCTTGCTCCATCTCCGATCTGCATTGAAAACGCTTCCGCCGTTCGCGGGAAGTGATGTATGGTTTGTCCGTGACTTCCAATAGCTCGGATGTCTCGCGGACTGACACTCGAATTCTTGAGGAACTGATTGATTGCTTTTCCGATGAATGATCCCAGTGCCGAGTCGGTGCGACCAATGTCTACAACGTCGCCTTGTGAGCTAGCAAGCTCTTGCAATCGGTTCTTGAGTTGCACAGGGAATTTGACAGTCTCTGCACTTACAAGCTGGCTTTGATCATCTTCGATTTCGACTAGTGCTAAGTCGAGACCATCAATGCTTGTACCGGAGATAGCGCCGACGAAAAGAGGCATCCGTCAGTTCGCTCGAGTGAACAATCTAACGATTGACGAGTTTAGGCCTCGCCTCGGGATACTCGGACATGAGCGCATTCATTCGACCGAAGAGCTCATCGGCGTGTGCTTGAAATCGTTCGATCTCGTCTTCCGACAGAGGCTTTCCTTCGGGCAGATGGATTGTCGCGGGGTCTTGATGCTCTCCGTTAACCAGAAACTCATAGTGCAAGTGTGGACCGGTTGCGTGTCCGGTCATGCCGACGCTGCCGATTCGTTGACCTTGTTTTACCGTGGCCCCCTTCTTGATGGCGGGATCGATCTTGTAGAGGTGCAAGTACTTCGTCTTATAGACTCGGTCGTGTTCAAGGAACACATAATTTCCATTTGCGCTGGTGTAGCCAAATTTCGACACAACTCCGTCACCTGTGGCGTAGACCGGTGTGCCAGTGGGGGCTGCGTAGTCAATTCCAAGATGCGGCTTCACGACGTTATGTATGGGATGCAAACGCTTAAGATTGAAGCCGTCTGAGATCCGCGTATATTCAACGGGAGTACGCAAGAATCTCTTCCTTGCAGCGTATCCTTCTCGAGTGAAGTACCCTTTGAATATTCCCTCGTCTTCATATCGAAAGAGGTTGTATGGCCGGTTGCCGCTCATGAACTGCAATGCGATTATCTCGCCGTCTTCGTAGTATTCGCCGTCTACAAATCTTTCGTAGTAGAGAATCTGGAATGAGTCACCTGGATGGATATCGTGATAGAAGTCGATGTCCCATTGCAGCAGTTTTGGGATTCTCCAAAGAGTCTTTTCCTGTCGGATCCCTGCGGCAAGTCCCGCACTGATCACGGAGTCTCCTTGCTTGATCGTGACCCACCGATAGGTCTCGTTCGACACCACTTTGCGAGTTCTTGATTCGAACGTCATCGTGTCGCCAGTCCTAGTGAAGGAATAGTCAACAAGATCCTCGGGAGAGTATTCGAAATACTCAAGTGAACCGGAGTCGTCAAGTCTGTACTCCAAGCTCCTACCCGCGCGCAGTGACAAAGACTTCCAATATCGGGGACTTGCTTCTTGGATGGCTGCAAGGTCCGCGCGTTCAATGTCTAGTCGATCAAAGATAGCCGACAACGTGTCGCCGTTTTTAATCTTTACGCTAGTTGTTTCTTGTGTAAACGAGTCTT
Source organism: Candidatus Azotimanducaceae bacterium (assembly GCA_965203735.1). Taxonomy (GTDB): domain Bacteria; phylum Pseudomonadota; class Gammaproteobacteria; order Pseudomonadales; family Azotimanducaceae; genus Bin55. The sequence goes on along the minus strand of OZ241909.1, from coordinate 3,451,728 downwards.
GTTGAGTATCAATTGCATCGAGCCGATTCGCTAGTCCTTCCACCGAAGGTGTGTTCTCCAAGTACGTATCCACAGTACTCCGAGCCGTCGAGGAACTTGCGAATTCATCGTCAAAGGTACTGAACTCCTCGACGTTAAGTGCGACCGGGCTGTCCGTGAACAGGACAAAGCAAGCGATTAGTCCCGCAATTAGTAGCGAGCAGGTGAATATATGTTTGATGGGGAGTTTACGCATTGTCTAAGCCAATGTAAGGCAACAGCCTCCTGCTGTAATACCAAGATTCGACATCCATGAAGGTAGCTCGCAGAGCACAGGGCATCCAAGAGTCCCTGTCCCAATCCATGCCTTCCTTCACGCAATTGCGTGAAAAGAAAATTACACAAGTGCGGAATTATACGCAGGTATGCACAGTTCACCACTAAGTTGACGAATTTCACCTATGGAATCAGTTCTTGTACGAATAGTCGTTTCTCGCTACACTCGACTACGCATGGATGCTGCGAGTTCTTGCATGTTCTTGTTCAACTCGTCTGAGTGGCTATTAGTGAAATTTCAACAGACATTGCGAAATTTCCCGGTCCAATCTGTCGTGTTGTGTCTTGTTCAGAGTGATGCAACGTGGATAACGCCCGAAGGAACCGCTTTGCAGCTGTGATGTTTGTGTCGTGCAGGTCGACATATTGCTTAGAATTCCTGCGCAAACTCCGAAATTTTCCGGGAGCACCCGCTAACGGAAGTAACCCATGACATCGATTCTCAAAGATCTTGAAGAACGAAACGTTCTCGCTCAAGTGTCCGATCAAGAGGCATTGCACCAGCACTTGAAATCAAAAGGGCGTGTTGTGTATGCAGGATTTGATCCCTCTGCACCCAGTCTGCATGTTGGAAACTTGGTTCCATTGCTGACCCTTCGCAGATTTCAATTGGCAGGACATAAGCCAATAGCGCTTGTGGGAGGGGCTACGGGTCTGATTGGTGACCCCTCAGGTCGAGATACTGAACGCAACCTCACTGACAACTCGATCGTCGAAGAATGGGTGCAAAAAATCTCCGGACAACTTTCACAGTTCTTGGACGACTCGGGTGATTGTGCGGCTCGAGTTGTCAACAACATGGAATGGACCGAACCACTTGGACTCATAGGTTTTCTGCGAGACGTTGGCAAACACTTCTCTGTCAACGCCATGATTCAGCGGGACAGCGTGAAGTTGCGTTTGGATCGCGCTGGCAGCGGAATTTCCTTTACGGAATTCGCTTACATGCTGCTGCAAGCGAACGACTATCTGGAATTAGCTCGACGCTACGACTGCACGTTGCAATTAGGAGGATCCGATCAATGGGGCAACATTGTCAGTGGAATTGACTTAGTTCGGCGGATCCTGGAACGCCAAGTTTTCGCATTGACCTTCGATCTGTTGACGAAAAGCGATGGCACGAAGTATGGCAAGACTGCTTCGGGTGCAGTTTGGTTGGATGCCGAGCTAACCTCGCCCTATAGCTTCTATCAATATTGGTTGAATGTGGCGGATTCCGAAGCGGGTCAACTGTTGAACACTTTCACACTTCTCTCTCGCGATGAGCGAGAGGAGTTACAGGAATCGACAACGAACAATCCACAAGAACGAAAAGCACAAGTAGCTCTAGCCCGAAGTTTGACGAAGTGGGTTCACGGAGACGAGGAATTGCGCTCTGCTGAAAGCATCACACAGTCGCTGTTTCACGGAAACATCGAGAATCTTGCATTGAACGAGATTGAGCAATTGTGGCAAGACGGTTTGGATCGTCTTGAAGTTGTCGAATCTACTCCTCTAGCGGCTGCGGTGAGCGACTCAGGTTTAGCTCCATCTCGAAGTGCTGCGCGTCGCCTTATACGAAGCCACGGAATTGCTCTGAATGGTGAACGCATTGCTGATGAAGACGCGGTAATTTCGCGTTCACACGCACTATTTGGCCAATTTCATTTGATTCGTCGAGGTCGTAAGGCTTGGTGTGTGGCTCGTCATATTGATGTAGAGGCAAACTAGGGCTTTCTACTTACTAGTTGGTTTGCTAGCCCAAGGTTTGGAGGCCAAACGTCGCGGATTGACCCGTTCGAGAGAACGCGTAATGGGTCTACGCAAACTTTTTCACTTAATGCGGTTGTAAATTGCTTATCTATTCCTATAATCACTTTCCCTTTGCCGAAATTCGGCTATGAGAGTGTGCGGTTTCGTGTACTTTCTATGACGTTGATCGGCACGATCTTTAAGAACAGAACAAGCCATTCGTGTGGGCGCTTGAAATCGAGTTGGAGCCACGAGCAGACCAAATCATTTCCGCGACGTGCACTTTAGTGTGCGTATGCGGGAAACAGTACTTTGAAATGAAGAGTCTGATCATGGCTCAGATTGAACGTTGGCGGCAGGTCTCATACATGCAAGTCGAACGGGGTACCGGCTTCGGCCGGAAATCCCAGTGGCGGACGGGTGAGTAACGCGTAGGAATCTACCTAGTAGTGTGGAATAACCCGAGGAAACTCGGGCTAATACCGCATACGACCCAAGGGTGAAAGCGGGGGATCTTCGGACCTCGCGCTATTAGAGGAGCCTGCGTTGGATTAGCTTGTTGGTAGGGTAAAGGCCTACCAAGGCCGCGATCCATAGCTGGTCTGAGAGGATGATCAGCCACACTGGAACTGAGACACGGTCCAGACTTCTACGGAAGGCAGCAGTAGAGAATATTACGCAATGGGCGAAAGCCTGACGTTGCCATGCCGCGTGTGTGAAGAAGGCCTTTGGGTTGTAAAGCACTTTCAGTAGTGAGGAAAAGCCTCTTGCAAATAGTGAGAGGTCATGACATTAGCTACAGAAGAAGCACCGGCTAACTCCGTGCCAGCAGCCGCGGTAATACGGGGGGTGCGAACGTTAATCGGAATTACTGGGCGTAAAGCGCGCGTAGGTGGTGTGCTAAGTGGGATGTGAAATACCCGGGCTCAACCTGGGAACTGCATTTCAAACTGGCACGCTAGAGTGTGGTAGAGGGAGGTGGAATTTCCTGTGGAGCGGTGAAATGCGTAGATATAGGGAGGAACACCAGTGGCGAAGGCGGCCTCCTGGACCAACACTGACGCTGAGGTGCGAAAGCGTGGGGAGCAAACAGGATTAGATACCCTGGTAGTCCACGCCGTAAACGATGAGAACTAGCCGTTGGGCCTTTCGGGGCTTGGTGGCGCAGCTAACGCACTAAGTTCTCCGCCTGGGGAGTACGGCCGCAAGGTTAAAACTCAAATGAATTGACGGGAGCCCGCACAAGCGGTGGAGCATGTTGTTTAATTCGACGCAACGCGAAAAACCTTACCACCTCTTGACATCCACGGAACCCTTCAGAAATGTTGGGGTGCCCTCGGGAACCGTGTGACAGGTGTTGCATGGCTGTCGTCAGCTCGTGTCGTGAGATGTTGGGTTAAGTCCCGTAACGAGCGCAACCCTTGTCCTTATTTGCCAGCGGCTAGGCCGGGAACTATAAGGAGACTGCCGGTGATAAACCGGAGGAAGGCGGGGATGAGGTCAAGTCATCATGGCCCTTATAGAGGTGGGCTACAAACGTGCTACAATGGGGGGTACAATGGGTCGCTAAGTCGCAAGGCGGAGCTAATCCTCAAAACCTCTCGTAGTCCGGATAGGAGTCTGCAACTCGACTCCTTGAAGTCGGAATCGCTAGTAATCGCGAATCAGCATGTCGCGGTGAATACGTTCCCGGGCTTTGTACACACCGCCCGTCAAGTCATGGGAGTGGGTTGTACCAGAAGTGGCTAGTCTAACCTTCGGGGGGACGGTCACCACGGTGTGATTCATGACTGGGACTAAGTCGTAACAAGGTAGCCGTAGGGGAACCTGTGGCTGGATCACCTCCTTAACCTTACTTGATTGGAATTCGGCAGCGAGCTGTCTTGTACGGCGATCGCGCGAAGAACCAATCCATTGCTCGAACTTCGGCGCGAGTTCGACTTGCACCTCGAGTGCAAGAAGGTGCCGGGCTAGATTGCCCGATCACCTTGCGTCCACACGAATGGCTTGTTTCGTATTCGGTACGCCGTACTGGGTTTGTAGCTCAGTAGGTTAGAGCGCGCCCCTGATAAGGGCGAGGTCGGTGGTTCAAATCCACCCAGACCCACCAAGGCGCCGGTGCCAGCGCTTAAATTTTGGGGCCGTAGCTCAGCTGGGAGAGCGACTGCCTTGCACGCAGTAGGTCAGGAGTTCGATCCTCCTCGGCTCCACCAGAATCTTCTTCTCGAAATTTCGGCACCACGAGAAGGATCGTATCGAACCGAAGATCAACGTTCTTTAGCAATTTGGAATAATCAAGAATCACCGCATACAAGCGAAAACGCGTCCCGTCTAACGACGAGAGACGTGTCCGATCCGTGCGAACGGATCGGTTGGTATATTGGCGAATGTTCGAAAACGTATAAACGGAGGCGACTCTGTCGACCGTCCGGTTATATGGTCAAGTGAACAAGCGCATCTGGTGAATGCCTTGGCAGCTGAAGGCGATGAAGGACGTTGCAGCCTGCGATAAGCCTCGGGGAGCCGGCAAACAGGCTCTGATCCGGGGATTTCCGAATGGGGAAACCCGATACCGCAAGGTGTCGTTGCGAACTGAATCCATAGGTTCGTAAAGCTAACCCGGCGAACTGAAATATCTAAGTAACCGGAGGAACAGAAATCAACCGAGATTCCCTTAGTAGCGACGAGCGAAAGGGGACTAGCCCTTAAGTGATTCGAAGGTTAGCAGAAGGTACTGGAAAGTACCGCCAGAGTGGGTGATAGCCCCGTATGCGAAAGCCTTTGAATCATGAAATCGAGTAGGGCGGGGCACGTGAAACCCTGTCTGAACATGGGGGGACCATCCTCCAAGGCTAAATACTCTCAGCTGACCGATAGTGAACCAGTACCGTGAGGGAAAGGTGAAAAGAACCCCTGTTAGGGGAGTGAAAAAGTACCTGAAACCGGATGCGTACAAGCAGTGGGAGCCATGTTGATGCACCGCGTTCTTCGGAGCGCACCGCACCGATAGGTGACCGCGTACCTTTTGTATAATGGGTCAGCGACTTACTCTTGCTGGCAAGGTTAACCGTCTAGGGGAGCCGTAGGGAAACCGAGTCTTAATAGGGCGCCATAGTCTGCAGGAGTAGACCCGAAACCGGGCGATCTAGCCATGGGCAGGGCGAACGTCAGGTAACACTGACTGGAGGCCCGAACCCACCTATGTTGAAAAATGGGGGGATGACCTGTGGCTAGGAGTGAAAGGCTAATCAAGCCCGGAGATAGCTGGTTCTCCTCGAAAACTATTTAGGTAGTGCCTCTTGTATCACCACCGGGGGTAGAGCACTGTTTGGGCTAGGGGGTCACCTAGACTTACCAACCCCATGCAAACTCCGAATACCGGTGAGTGCGGCAAGGGAGACAGACGGCGGGTGCTAAGGTCCGTCGTCGAAAGGGAAACAGCCCAGATCGCCAGCTAAGGTCCCCAAACCGTGGTTAAGTGGGAAACGATGTGGGAAGGCACAGACACCCAGGAGGTTGGCTTGGAAGCAGCCATCCTTTAAAGAAAGCGTAACAGCTCACTGGTCAAGTCGGCCCGCGCGGAAGATGTACCGGGTCTTAAACCACGTACCGAAGCTGCGAGTTCGTGCCGGTTTACCGGCGCGAACGGTAGAGGAGCGTTCTGTAAGCCGTTGAAGGCTTGCCGCGAGGCAGGTTGGAGGCATCAGAAGTGAGAATGCTGACATAAGTAACGATAAAGGGGGTGAGAATCCTCCTCGCCGAAAGACCAAGGGTTCCTGTGCAACGTTCATCGACGCAGGGTGAGTCGGTCCCTAAGGCCAGGCCGAAAGGCGTAGTCGATGGGAAGCTGGTTAATATTCCAGCACCGGCGTTTGTGGCAATGGGGTGACGGAGAAGGCTAGGCGATCCTGGAGTTGGTTTTCCAGGTTTAAGCATGTAGGCTGGAACTCTAGGACAATCCGGAGTTCCTTAAGGCTGAGGTGTGATGACGCAATGGATCTATCGTATCCATGAAGTCGCTAATGCCATGCTTCCAAGAAAAACCTCTAAGCATTAATCAAACGGCGACCGTACCCCAAACCGACACAGGTGGTCGGGTAGAGAATACCAAGGCGCTTGAGAGAACTCGGGTGAAGGAACTAGGCAAATTAGCACCGTAACTTCGGGAGAAGGTGCGCCGCAGCTGGTGAAGGGACTTGCTCCCGGAGCTGGAGGCGGTCGAAGTTACCAGGTAGCTGCGACTGTTTACTAAAAACACAGCACTCTGCAAACTCGCAAGAGGACGTATAGGGTGTGACGCCTGCCCAGTGCCAGAAGGTTAATTGATCAAGTTAGCTCTTCGGAGCGAAGCCTGTGATCGAAGCCCCGGTAAACGGCGGCCGTAACTATAACGGTCTTAAAGTAGCGAAATTCCTTGTCGGGTAAGTTCCGACCTGCACGAATGGCGTAACGATGGCTACACTGTCTCCACCCGGGACTCAGTGAAATTGAAATCGCGGTGAAGATGCCGTGTTCCCGCGGCTAGACGGAAAGACCCCGTGAACCTTTACTACAGCTTCACACTGGACTTTGATTTGGTTTGTGTAGCATAGGTGGGAGACTTTGAAGCGTGAGCGCTAGCTTACGTGGAGTCGCCATTGAAATACCACCCTTGCCACGTTGGAGTCCTAACTCAGGCCCATCAACTGGGTCGAGAACAGTGTGTGGTGGGTAGTTTGACTGGGGTGGTCTCCTCCCAAAGAGTAACGGAGGAGCACGAAGGTGCACTCAGCATGGTCGGAAATCATGCATTGTGTGTAAAGGCAGAAGTGCGCTTGACTGCGAGACAGACGTGTCGAGCAGGGTCGAAAGACGGTCTTAGTGATCCTGTGGTTCTGTATGGAAGGGCCATAGCTTAACGGATAAAAGGTACTCCGGGGATAACAGGCTGATACCGCCCAAGAGTTCACATCGACGGCGGTGTTTGGCACCTCGATGTCGGCTCATCACATCCTGGGGGCGGAGCAGTTCCCAAGGGTATGGCTGTTCGCCATTTAAAGTGGTACGCGAGCTGGGTTTAGAACGTCGTGAGACAGTTCGGTCCCTATCTGCCGTGGGCGTTTGAGAATTGAGAGGAGCTGCTCCTAGTACGAGAGGACCGGAGTGGACGAACCTCTGGTGTTCCGGTTGTCACGCCAGTGGCATCGCCGGGTAGCTAAGTTCGGAAGGGATAACCGCTGAAAGCATCTAAGCGGGAAGCCCACCTCGAGATGAGTTCTCACCAAATCTTCAAGATTTCTGTAGGGCCCTCGTAGACTACGAGGTTGATAGGCGGGATGTGGAAGCGTTGCAAGGCGTTAAGCTAACCCGTACTAATTGCCCGTGAGGCTTGGCCATATAACCGGACGAGCGACTGCGTGAATCACGCGCGGTCGACCAATGTACGACGCTTGAGTGGTTGATTCTTGATTTCCAGGTAAATTGGCGTGGAAGTGCGCCAAACGAGTTTGCCTGACGATCATAGCGAGTTGGTACCACCTGAATCCATTTCGAACTCAGAAGTGAAACGGCTCAGCGCCGATGGTAGTGTGGGGTTTCCCCATGTGAGAGTAGGACGTTGTCAGGCATTTAGTCCAGCCCCTTGCGATTCCTCGCAAGGGGCTTTTTTTGCACTTATGGTCCTATATAAATAGTAGGGTTTGTCATTTCTTGTCCGATTGTCCGTATATTGTGATGAATGCGGACACTTGCCAGCAAGTAGTCTTTCTCGTCACCGTCGATCGTTGTTCCTCACTACTTCACCCAAATCCTCTCTCTCGTAAAGGGTTAGTCTCGGTTGCCGATTTTCGATCAAACCATAGAGCTTGCCGTCCGTGGGAAGTCTGTGGCGAACCGCTTCTGTCCTGAGCTCGAAATCGGCTTCTACCTCTCTGATGTCTTCTATTCCATTGTTGTGGTAGACACGCAAGAGCATGTCGTCGCCGCGCGGCGGTTGGTCGTCCACACTCCACCTTGCATTCACGGATCTGGGCGCGCGATACTTGTATGCAGACACATATGTATTCGAGAAACCATCGGTAAAGACGCGCATCTCTCGCACGCGAGTGGAAAACCTCAAGGACGCTATGACTCTGTTCTTCGAAAACAGATGCGAAATTTCTCCGTCCGCAGCAACGCTGTAAACGCTCATTTGGTGACGAATCTTCGCGTCGTTGGATTTCTCCTGAGCAACAATCTCTTGCTGGCCGTCTCCATCCACGTCGCCTGTGGCAATGCACTGAATCGTGTTTTCCACGTCGAGTTCTGCAAGTTGGTTGAACTGGTGGTCGTCAAAGGAGTAGATGCGGATGCGTGATGGACTACGGGCTTCGTCCGCGCCGAAATCAGGAATCGCATCCTCAATCAAGACCAATTCCGATTTTGCATCGTTGTCGATGTCAATCAGTGCTCCATACTGTCCTGCTAGAGAAGTGTAGAGCCTCTCTTGGTATTGACCATTTTCGAATTCGATCACTCGTGCCGTATCGGGGCTAATTGTGTCATCAAGTCTGTTGTCAGCTCGATGAACAATCACCTCGTCACGTTCATCGCTGTCGATATTGCCAACAAGGATTTTGTAGCTCAAACCCGCCAATCGCTTCCCGCGCCACAAGACTTCGCGTGAACTCCTAGAAATCTGGCTGATCGAAACAGCAACGTGCAGCGATCCGTTGTAGCCATTCTCGATCAATATCAGCTCATGGTTGCCTTCTGCATCCAAATTTGCAAATTCAGCATCGAACACAAGGTGATTCTTGTGCGAGACTGACTTGAAGTCCACAACTACCTCTGTAACACCTTGAACACAGTAAATAGAGACAACAGCAATCCAGATCCATATTCGAAGGAAAGAGGTTACTTGGCGTTTAGTTTGAACCAATTGCTTGTGTATCGCGCACATTTCTAGGTCTGGACTATTTGAACTGAGTGAGATTGTGGCGGAAATTCAGTCTTTTCTGGCGTAGTCAAAGAAAAATGTGCAAAATGGAGCGATTGGATCAGAGCGCATAGCAGACTTCCCAAGAAGTCTAAGAGGACAACAACTGTCCAGAGATAGCAATCCGTCGGATTGGACATTCATTGCAACGGGACGTTTTGCGTCCTTCGATTTTGGCACTTTAACAGGTTGCTCAATTGCATTGTTTGAGCACGATCTCTGATTCCGACTATTAACTCCGGTGACTTTCAAGGAGGCACCCACTCAATGAGGAAACTACTTACATTCATGGGCTTGCTAAGCATTGCGGCTTTCTTGGCTGCATGCAGTACGAGTCCATCGTATACCTTCACCATCAACGGTGAACTAATTGCTGTCGAACCTCCGCCTGCGGAAGAAACAGAAGCCGATGCTGTTGCAATCGATGAATCGGACGAAGCTTCCGACGCTGTAGAGGAGGAAGTTGAAGAGCCAGTGGACTGGTCCACAGCAACTGTCTCTGTTACACATGAGACAGAAGGCACGAATGGCGAGACTGAAACCGTGGAACTAGCGTCAGCGGACCTTGTTGATGGCAAATTCGTAATCACAGGCGATATCACGGAAGCCACCGAAGTGACAGTCACAGCAAGCGTTGGAGAGGAAGAACTTACTGCAACTGCGTTGCTTGTACCAAACGGAGCGGAGATCTCCATGGTGCTGGTGGATGACATGAATGAATATCCGCGGGATTCGTTGTATGTGTTGGGTGAGTCTCGTCAGAGTCAAGATCCATCGCAGAAATTCTCGATCAGTGGAGACTTGAGCGATCTGGAAAAAGACGTGAGCATGTACGAATTTGGGGCATTCGGGCGAGTACTCAAGGATGGAGAGATGGTCAGTGCTTCGCTCGGTTCGGTCATGCTGAAGGACGGAAAGTTCTTGCTTGAAGCGGATGCTGCCGGTGCTCAGGTTGTGTCGGTCTATCTTTCCTCCCCTTATACCCAAGATTACTCTGAGTATGTGTACGCAAGTGCACAAATCATTGCAGAGCCAAATGCCAATTTCGAAGTGAAATTGCATGCAACGGATGTTCTTTCCGTTACTTCAGGAGTAGGAAAACACGCCGAGCTAATCGAGAGCTGGGAACAATCTGATGAGTATCAATCAAAGTTTGATGCTTACGAAGCGTCATACGTTGCTTACATGGCTGAACAGGAAGCAAAGCGAGAGGCAGCCAAACAGGAAGCCGCCGCAGCTGCAGCAAACGAAGGAGTTCCCGGAACAGAACCAGAAGCCGTTCAAGAGACTGAGACCGAAACTGACACCGAGACAGATACTGCAATTGTGGAAGAAACCGAGGAGCAACCCAGTGCGCCTCAAGTGGCAGGGATGGAACCCGCGGAAGGTTGTGAGCATGTTGTTATCGATCAGACTCATCGTCCTATGTCCGCAATGTTCGCGTCGGACGAACCGAGTGAAGACGATCCAGAGTACGTAGTGCTGCGCAGAGAATTGACACAAATTCGGGAATCGGCGACGCAGAACTTTCTGAACGACTGGGACAATCCAATCAACGTCTTGTTGACCATGGAATTAGGCGCAATCCCATCCTACGATGAAAATCGAGAAGACGCTTTCCCGATATACGACAAGCTGGCAGAACTGCTTGACCCTGAAATAGTTGCACAACGAGTTACTCCGGCGCGCGACAGACTAGTCGCTGTGATCGAGAGAGAACAAAACGACAGCACGCTCCTTCAAGGTCAGAAAGTTCCGGAATTCACACTCGCCAACGCTGAAGGCGAAGATGTCGTGCTCTACGACGTTCTTGCCGAGCGGCAGGTCACACTCATCGACTTTTGGGCATCCTGGTGTGGTCCATGCATCGCATCGTTTCCAGAACTGAAGAGGTTGTACGCTGCCTATAAAGATCATGGCTTCGAGATTATCGGCGTATCCATTGACGACAACTACGAAGATTGGAACAATGCTGCGATAGAGCAGGAATTGCCTTGGATCGACGTAGGCGAGCTCAAGGACTGGGAAGGACCGGTTGCGGTTTCCTATGGCGTTGGATTCATCCCCAAAGCCTTCTTGGTTGATCCGAACGGATGTGTATTGAAGAAAAACGTTCGTACGGACATGTTAGAGGAAGCACTTGTTCAACGCTTCGGTGAGATACCCGAAGTTGAAGCCGATGCAGCCGAGACAGATTCCGACACCGTCGATTCTGGCACAGACGAAATGGGCGGCTAACACAAGACAAACCGACTACTGACTAGCGCCCAGAAATTGGATCTGGGCAGGTTGGTCGGCAATGGCTGTTATTGATCGGGCGAATGTGAACATTCGCCCGATTTTTTTTTGGGGGGCAACAATAGCTCAAGTTGAGTCTGCCTACTACAAAAGAGTAAGGTGATTAAGACTACAAACAGTAAGAATCTTGGGACTTCTTGACGTAGTTGCGTAGCATCCGAGAGTGATCGGCGACCCTCAAGACTTTGTGGGAGTACATGGCCGTAGAGACGGTGTAAGCTTTGCACGAATCGGAAGGCGAGGATTCAGTTGGAACAACAGTAGAAATGGAAAACCAAGAGTCCGCTCCGCAGGAGTTCGATTTGTCGAGAGCTTATGTTGTCGCAACCCATGGAAGCATTGGCGAGGCCAACAATGCAAAGGAGTTCCCGAGGCGCGGGAACTTTTGATTGGAGGATAGCTCGAATTGACCGGAACAATCAGCAAAGCCTGAACGAAGTAGAACATGGCTCTGTTTCTTGGAACGTTGAGCAGAATTTCATTACAACCGGTTAAAGGAACATTGCCTTTCAAGACCTCAGATTGCCGAAATTAAGGTCGCAGTCATAAGTAGTAGAACAAACAACTTACTTGGGAACGCCACAACGGCATAATCCTGTTCGGTAGCCTAAGCTCGCTTCAGGAATTCCGCTAGTTGCCTATTCAAGCCAAGCCAGAGCGCTTGGTCCGCTCAGTCTTGGGTCATGATTGGTGACTTGTACTTCTGTTGAAGTAATTCTCCTGACCTACGTCCTCGACATCGTCGGCGAGATTGCTTCGAAGACGCAACTGTCATACCCAGCGGGATTACGGAAGTAAACCGCCTCGTTATTTTTTTGGTTTGTAGTCTTGTATCTTGCATCAGTGATGAACGGCAAGAAGTTTGCACCCTGAATTAGTATTCTGTGAAAGTACGTGGAGAAATGCTGACATCTGAAAGGAAGCTTCAAGTAATCGACACCTCAGCTACAAGAACACCCAGTCGCAATAAAAGGGCGACGCACCGACAAAACCATTCAGCAAATCAGCCCAAAAAGGTACCTTCAAGAGCTGCCTGTCTCTACACGAATTTTCTCCAAATTCTCTTGCTATTTTTTCCATTTTGTGCCTATAATCATTGCGTGCGTTTTTGACACTTAGTTGAAACGCACTGCTCTGTCGAATTCAGAAATGGGTTTGCAGAGCTATATGGCGGATACTGATTAAGTACTTTAAGGGAGGAACATTCAGTGCAAGACCGATTAACACAATCAACAAGGCCACAGTTGCTTCACTTCGGAATTCCCGCGGTGTTGGCAATTGTCGGTTTGGTTTTTTCAGTAGGAACTTTGTCCGCTCAGGAAGAGGACACGTCAACGGAGGTTGCGACGGACCAAAGCGAAGTTGAAGAAACAGAAGAGATCGCGAGCGAAGATGAAGCGAACAGCGAATCCGAAGATGGCGATGCAGATAGTGACTCTGAGGAAGTAGCTACGGATGAAGCATCCGATGACGATGCCTCGGAAGTCGCTGAGGAAGCTGAAGCCGATGACAGTCCGATGGAAACATTGGAGGTCACCGGTACGCGGTTGCCGGTTGCAGACCCGACGGCATTGGTTCATTCCTACACCGCCGAAGATATTGCGCTAACGGGAGCGTCAACGCTTGACGATTTCTTCCGAACGGTGCCATGGCAATTCAATTCAACTAATCCACAGACTGCCAACATGTTTCGAACTGGAGACGATCTGGCTGGCGATTCTGGAGGCATCTACGGTGCCTATGACCTAGCGTCAATCAACCTTCAAGGACTCGGTTCGAGTAATACTTTGGTGCTACTGAATGGACGACGGGTTGCTGGCTACGGTGGATCCGAACGCGACATCGTCAACATTCTCGGCATCCCGATGGAAGCGATCGAGCGAGTCGAGATTCAGTTGGATGGTGGTTCTGCTGTGTACGGCTCCGACGCAATTTCGGGTGTTGTGAACTTCATCACCAAGAAAAACTATCGCGGAATGACGTTAGATGTCAAAGATGAACGTAGCGGAACTGGTAGTGACCTCTTCAACGCTGGCATGACGTTTGGCTTGACTTGGGGTAGGGGAAATGCAACCCTTACATTTAGTCAGAACGAACAGGAACCGATACTTAATGCGAAGACTGGCTACACCACGCGAGACTATCGGGACACGATGGGTCCCGAGTTCGATTATCGTAACTACGGCGTGGGACAACCAGGAATCGTGCGTCACTGGAACTGCAGCAATGTGTTTCCGGGGCCATACTCCAGCAATTGGTACTGTGACGGCACATTTACGACCGACGAGGAGAAATTGGTTTCGTGGCAACTTCCACCCGATCACAACGGACTGGGAGCAGAAATCTCAGATTTCAATTCTGGACCGGTAGGTGGATTTTGGTCACAGCCAGAACACATCAATCCCTATGACCGTATACCGCGCGAAAACGGAGCCCATACTGGAAGGGACGGTTCCACGATCAATCTCCAGCACGAAATCTTTCAAGGTTTCAAAGTGTTCGTGGATGGACTTTACTCAAAGTCCTATTCAAAACGACTGAATTCACTGCCGCGCATATCCATAGTAGTGCCGGCATCAAATGCTTACAACCCGTTTGATGTACCAATGCACGTATCGTATGCACCGGGTGTGGAGCAGGACACTGGGTTACTACCCACGCCTTACTCCGATATAGTTACGGAAAACAATACTGCCACGGTTGGACTCGAATGGAATTTCAGATCCCAGCAAACATTGGAAGCATACATCCGAGAGAGTCGTACTGAGACAAATCGACGCAACTTTACAGTTTCGCTTCGAAAAGAAAGATACGCAGACGGTACTGAGGAGTTCTATAGGAGGTTGGCGAGCCCCGATCCTGAAGAAGCATTCAACTTCTTTGGCAACGGTTCCCATCAAACCAATTCCTTTGGCAACTTCCTTGGCGAGACATCGAAAACCATTGGATTGAATCAAACAACCGAATACGGATTCAACATTAAGGGCTTTTTGTTCGAGTTTCGTGGTGACGAGATTAGTTACGTAATAGGGCACACCCGAAGAGTTCGAAGGTATGAAAACCGTTTCGCGATCAGTACCGGTGTCTTCAATTACGAGTTTGACTACAACGCAGTTTGGAACGGGACATCGCAACCCGCCTATCGCAACGAAAGCTACTTCGGTGAAGTTTGGATCCCAATCATGACCGAACAACACGCAGGATGGTGGGGCCAATCAGTTCACCTGACATTGAAGAATATTAGGACGATCGATTCTTCATGGGGTGCTGTTGGTGGTGGTATTGACGTAGACTTTGAACTTGAAACAGAAGTAGAAGTTTGGGATGTCGAAACAACGGATTGGAACAACGAGGGAATAGGCTACAACTATGGCTTCGATGCGGCCGAGGATGTTCCGATGGAACAGTACAAAGAGGCCGACGATGTGCCTAATGTCGGTGTTGTTTACTATCCGAGATCCGACATGCGAATCACCGCAAACTATTCGCGTACCATTCAGCAACCGTTGATTTCGGAATTGTTCGATACCTATGAGGACTTCGAATGGCAGACGTATGACATTCTGGATCTCTATGATCCAGACGGGCCAACTTTTCATGAGATTGTGCCTTATCGGTACTCGTATGCAAATCCAGATCTCGAGGCTTCAGTGGGCGAAAGCCACTCGCTCCGGGTGAAGTGGTGGCCGCAATTCCTCAGCGGGCTTGAGATGGAAGTGTCGTATGTGTCAACGTCGTTTAAGGGTCAGATTGAGCACACTGCCTCATATTTCCGCGAACCGTTGTCGCTTCAATCCGACGCGATTGCCGTCCGCAATGAAAGGGGCGACCTGATTGCTCTCAATTTCGACTACTTCAATGCCGAAGTTCGACAGAGTACAACTGTTGACACTCATTTCTTGTATCGATTTGGAACCCAAAGACTTGGGACACTCGAGACTCGATTGCACTATCATCGAAAGTTGGAGGACTTCAACGAACCGTTCCCCGGATTGGTGTTTTCCTCGCTAGGAACTGCTATCTCACCGGATAGATATCGAACGACATTGCAAATGTTTTGGGACCGAAACAAGATGAGTGCAAGCATGATTGCTCGGTACACACCGGGCTACTTGAATGAGTTCGCACACTATTGTTCGATCCAGCAGAAGCTCAACCAAGTCGGTCGTTGTGCAGATTTCGCTCTGTTCGACTTTACCTCTTGGCTGGCACTGGAAGTAGCATCCCTCACCATAGTGGATGCAACCTTCAAGTATCGATTCGATAACAACTTTGAGGTTCAGCTCTCAGGTCTGAATGTATTTGACAGATTTTCACCCTTGACAGTTCGATCAGGTCTGCCCTACGATCCGTCACGCTGGAATGGAAGAGGTCAAATCTTCTCACTTAGTGTTCGCTACATGATGCATCAACAGTAGGTTATGTAGCTGCGCAAGCCGGACGAACGACGTTCGCAAGCGCACGCCATTGAAAAGGAATGTGCCCCTCTCGAGGGGCACATTTTTTTGTGATTAGCTTACATCTCGATTTTGGGTTTCTCGGCCATTTGGCTCCCTAAATTCGACAAAGCCCTCGAATTATGATCCCCACGCCTTGCTCGAGGCACCATGATCACATCGTGAGTTGAGAGCTGAAGTTAGCTTGTTCCTCATACCTCCATTGCAATAACTTAGATCTGTACTGGTGGAATCCCAATTCACTTCGAAAGTTGTGCGCTAGATGTGCACAGTTTTCAATTACGTTAAATAGTGTGTTCACCTAGGTAGGTTGTAAAATGTGCGAGTGAAGCTTTAGGCGAACGAGGAAATCATGCGACCAAAAAGAACGACTCGCAAAGGCGAAGATTTGTTTTCGATACGTTCACGATGGCTAGCGCTGACGTTATCAGTTCTAGCCCTACTCTTGGCGACCAATGTATCTTGGGCTCAAGAGGAAGACGAAGACGAATCAGAAGACGAAGACGAAATTCCGGCTGAAGAGATCGAAGAGATGGTAGTGACCGGGACTCGTTTGAGCCAGAATCCTGGCGAGGTTGCCGGGCAGCTGATTGTGATCGACGAGGCCGATATTCGGGCTAGTGGAGAGGTCACTCTGGAACGAGTTCTCCGACAGTTACCTCAGAACTTGAATCCTACTACAGAGCAATTTGGAAGCAATCTGAACAACGTCCAGAACTTTTCGGGAAGCTCTACCGTAAATTTGCGAGGCCTCGGCAGTGAGTCCACGCTAATTTTGGTTGACGGAAAGAGAATTGGTTACAACGGCATTCTGGGTGGCGTAACCGACGTTTCCTCGATTCCGCTTGCAATGGTCGAGCGTATTGAGCTCATACTTGACGGAGCATCGGCAGTCTACGGGTCCGATGCCGTTGGCGGTGTGGTGAACATCATTACGAAGAAGGATTTTGAGCGTGTCGAAGTCAATATTGGATATGACTGGCCAGGAACCGAAGGTTTCAGCGAGTATCGCGTGGGGATCAACGCGAACCATTCACTTGGTGGTCTGAATCTTCGGGGAGCTTTTCAGCGCTCGACACACTCAGGAATGGACGCATCTGACCGCGAGGTCACGCTTTTTCAGCAGTCCATATTTCCCGGACCTCAATTCGACATTCGTTTTTGCTGCCTTGCCGACGGAACGTCCCTTCCTATCGCCTATCGCCTAGATGGTGACATCCTAACTCTTTCGGAATACAACGGATTGTCAGCGGCAGACAAGGAAAGGGCCCAGGTCTTAACCCACGCAATATTGCCCGTGGGATTCAATGAATCGAGTTCTATAGACCAAATTACGCAGTGGATGGAACCCAGTTGGGGTCCCCAGACTCAGGAGGGCTACAGCATACTGCCAGAGTCCACCCGTGACAGCTTCCTGGCAGGTGTGCAAAGCGACATAAGTCCAGTGCTTTCGGTGGACGCTCAGGTTCGTGTCGAGGCTAGAAACACGCTCAACTTAAGAGGGTACATCACGCTGACAGGAGAATCCTTAACTGGTAGAAGTCCGTTTAACCCCTTTGGACGAACCGTTCACGTGAGAGGTCAAAGGCGAGACTATGAGCAGCCATTCAATGAGACGGATACGACAACCGTAGACTTCAGCTTTAACTTCGAAGGCGATGTTACTTCGCGCGTCGATTACAAGCTTAGTATTGGACAGACTACGGAAGAATCTGAGACTCTGAGACACTTCGATATGGATCGGGCAAGTCTTCGTGCTGGCATGAATTCGGATGGAGTGACTCCCATTACATCCTTCTTGTCGGGCGAGACCGCGGAATCTTGCGCTGAATTAGGAGGCACATTCTTCTTCGGGCTATGTCGAGTTTCGAGACCGCCGCCTCCAGCAGTGAATCCGTTTGGCGACTTGTCAGAGTTCATTTCCACCACGCCGTTAGCAGCTGATAGCATGAATACTCAGTTTCGGCTCGAAGGCTTGGTACGAGGTGAGTTGTACGAGTTCTGGGGCGGAACGATTCGAGGTCTCGTGGGAGTGGCGATCGACACAACTGGTTTGGAAAGCTCAACCCAGTTTGCCGTGGGAGCAATTGAACAGTCTCCAGTTAGCAATGTTGCCAATTTTAATACCGAAGCTGAGCGATCCAGTCTGGCGTATTTCGCGGAAGTAAATGTACCGATTGTCAGTGATGACAACGCAATGCCTTGGGTTGAAGGATTGACAGCTACAGGTTCGTTCCGAAACGACAACTACGATGCGCCGGAAGTGACCTATATCAATGATCAAACCGGAAACGAATCTCCGCAGGACTTAATGGAACCTGGTGAGGAAAATACTTGGGGCTTGGGAATTGTCTGGACACCATCGCAAAGCGTACGTGTTAAGTACAACAAGCAAACCGCTTTTGTAGCACCCCAACTAAATCAATTGCTGCTGACAACCGAGACTAATCCAAATGATCCGTTCCGGGGTATTTTCTTGCAACAACCCGACGGCAGCTTGCAGTACCAAGATGTGTTGGTCATCGAGGGTGGAAACGCAGACCTCCTTCCTGAGACCGCCGACACGGTTTCAATTGGTTTCGAGATCACTCCAGAGTTCTTGCCTTCATTGCAACTCAACGCTACCTACAGCGAAGTCGATTACATGAACCGGATCAATCGTCTCTCGAACTTCATTGTGGATCCCAACAACCTTCCAAGCGACACGTTCTTTGATAATGTGGAGCGCATATATGTGCAGGAACGTCGTTGGATCAACGTATCGTCCGTTGAACGGTCCGGAACTGACTATGAGCTATTGTGGGGAACCTCAACGGATCTGGGTGATTTCGACGTGAAATTCAAGCGATCGATTGTCAATAATTTCGACTACATCATCGATCCTTCCGATCCCGAAAACGACGAGATGGTGAGTGTTGTAGGCGTAACAAGAGGATCGACTGCCGTCGGCGTTGTATCCAAGAAGTCCATGAATGGAACGTTTACCTATGGGAATCGCGGTCTCGAGGTGAGCGTGGACTTTTCGAACAGATCCAAGACTCAGTCCATTCTTGCGGGAGTAACGAGCCAATACTCTCCTCCAACGACATTTGACTTGACCATTGGCTACTCGATTGGACCTGGAGGTTTGATCGACCTTCCTGATGTGGTGGATGGTGGAAGAATATCGTTTGTCGTGAACAATCTGTTTGATCGCTTCGGAAAGTCTCTGACCACAAACGCCAATGGCGAGGTGATAAGCGATACGAGTACCAGTCGATCGCCGCTGTACGGTCAAATGTACAATCTCTCGTTCAATTTGCCGCTGTAGAACAGCACTTGATCAACGATACGCCGGGCATGCATCTTTCTTGCAAGCCCGGCGTTTTCGTCTGTTTACCGCACTAGCCAATCGGATTCAGGTCTAACCCCATAAAACACTTAACGGAGAACCTTGCATGAATAAAACTCTACTAAATGGCCTCTTCTTTCTTGTTGCACTGGCGATTTCTGCGTCAACCAGTGCAGACGTCGGGAAAACCGACGTTGAAGCGGAACCTGCCAAGATTGGCACCATGAAATTGGAAGGGGACACGTCTGCGGTCTACACCAACGGTCGGATTCAGATTTTTGTTCCGGCTGAAGACAAACCTACCGGAGTTGTTTCGATTGCAGCCGCACCAACCACCCAAGACAAGAGTAACGGCGAAGAGTCGAGTCAAGCATCAAGTACAAGTGGCCAGTCGGTTAAGGTCGGCAGCGCCATGGCGACACCGGTAAGCATGAGTGCTGGTAAGTCGAGTAGCGTGGCGTCGACGTCGATGTCTTCTTCGAGTGGATCAAGCACCAATGTGTTGGTCGAAGTTCCTATTGTGGACGGCAAGTTCTCGATCACCTATGAGTTGGATGAGATTCGTGCCGTATATTTTTACGTCTTGGATTCGATTTCACCATCCGGTATGAGAATGGCTCCGGTCAAGGGCCAACAGTTCATCGTAGAACCCGGCGAACTAACTCTCACACTGGATGAGCGAGCTCGGTTTGTTGTAGAAGGCGGCAAGTACAACGATGCTGTATTCAATTCGTGGAAAACGAGTAAGGAATATGTTGAAGCAGAACGAGCCTATAAGGCCATGTTCAAGGAACCGGAAGCGGAGACGGATGAAGGACGCAAAGCACAAGCCGAAGCTAGGCGTCTTCAGTTTGAGAAGATTCTGAAAATCGAATCGGATGGGCGCATGTCGGTTGCTTTGAACGATCCCGACCCACTAGCGCGTAGGCTTACTCTCGAGACCACTTGGCTAGTCATGGGCAATTGGATGTCAGAGGCGTTAGCCGAACTCAAAGAAATGGCACCGAATGATCCATGGGTATCCCAACAAATTGAGCAAGACAAGAAACGTCAGGAGTTGGCCGCGAAACGCGACAAAATTGCGGTTGGTACTCCCATCGTAGATTTTGACGCCGTTGATCTCGATGGATCGCCAGTCAAGCTAAGCGACATCCAACAAGGCTCGAAGCTGGTTTTGCTCGAGTTCTGGGCATCGTGGTGCGGTCCGTGTAGAACCGAAATTCCTCATCTCAAGGAGGCCTACGGCAAGTTTAAAGAACAAGGTTTTGAAATTGTGTCCTACACGATCGATGATTCTCAGGAAGCTTGGGAGCTCGCATCAGAGGAGGAGTCCCTTCCGTGGCCAAATCTTGGAATTGGCCGCGATTCTGAGGCGGCAACCAAATACAGTGTTACTGGAGTTCCCTACAACCTACTCTTCAACGCCGAGACTGGAGAGATCGTCAAGAAGAATCTGCGTGGACTGCAATTAGACGAGGAGCTCTCAAAGTTCTTTATGTAGTAGCGATTGGCCCCTAGCGATCTAACGGGCGAAGCAAAGAGCAGCTGCATTGCAGGTTGCGTTGCGCTGGTGATTTTCTGGAGCTCAGCTTAGGAGCGACGAATCTTGCGAATTGATTTGCTGTACAATCCGTAGTCCCTATAGGATACGTGCGCAGTACGAGGGATCGTCCGTTGCAGGACTGCTTCCCATGCACGAAAACTACCCATTACGGAACAGATTCTCTGTTGCGTAGGGTCCAGGCTCGCCTACAAACTGTTATTGAAACGCTGCGAGCAAACAACAAACGGAGGTTGTTACAACCATGAAAAAAGGTCTATGTTTGACCGGCGTGATTTGCATTTTCGCAATGCTGGTAGGGTGCAATACTGCACCTCTCAAGACTTTCACGATCAATGGAGAGTACATTGCGGTAGAGGCCGCATCTCCTGAAACGGACGCCGAATCAGAATCTGTCTCGAGCACCGATGTAACTGAAGCAGAATCGGCCAGCGATTCCTCGGAAGAAGCAGTTGAAGCAGTTGACTTGTCAACAGCGAAGATCACTGTGACTCAAACGACCACCAATAAGAACGGCGAAGAAGAAACCGTCGAATTGGCGTCAGGTAGCTTTGTCGACGGTGCCGTGACTATTTCTGGTGAGATAAGAGAAGCCACTGAGGTCAAGATTTCGGTCGCGGACAACGACGATGCCAATCTGAGCACAACAGCATTGGTTGTGCCTGATGGCGAAGATGTTTCGTTTGTCCTGTTCGACCGCGAATCCGACTATCCAGGCGATTCACTGGCGTTGATCGGTACATCCAAAAGGAGTCAAGACCCGAGCAGCAAGTTTATCGTTAGTGGTGACTTGAGTGGAGGTCCCAAGGATTTAACGAACAGCATGGTGAGCGTGTCCAGTCAATCCAGCAAGGACGGAGAAATGATTGTGCTCACGCATGGAAGCGTTGCCTTCAAAGATGGTTCGTTCACCATAGAAGCTGACACTGACGAACCTCAGCTCGTGAACATCTATGTTTCGTCATACGATCCAGATCCTAGCAAAAATTTCTTTCAGAGTACGACGGCCGTTGTAGAACCTGGGTCAGCGGTGAATCTCGAATGGTTAGAGGACTCGGAGACAATTCTGGCCAGGTCGGACAATGACCGTCACAGAAAGATTTTGGAGAGTTGGCAACAGTCCGAAGACTACCTAACAACCCTTGTAGCTTATGACGTAGCCTACGCTGAGTACATTGAGGAGTGGAACGCCAAAAGAGAAGCGCAGGCATCAGATACGGAAGAAGCTAGCGATTCCACGGATTCCGACGAAGCAACCAGCGAATCCGAAGAGGTTGCTGCCGTTGCCGAGGAAGAAGTCCCAGCTGAGCCAGAAGGTCTGACTGAGGAACAACTGGCGGCATATCCAGATCGAGCGGAAGGCTGCGAGCACGTTGTCATTGATCAAGAGATTCGAACTCTATCAGACATGATGGGCAGCGGTGGTGAAGATGAACCCGAATGGAGACAGCTTAGCAACAAGATGGAATCGATCAAGTCTGAAGCGTTGCAAGAGCTGGCCAAGAACGCCGCTGATCCTCTCGATTCCCTCCTCGCTATGGAAGCGGGCGCGTACATGCCCTGGTTCGATAACCGATCGGAAGCCGTGGAGATATACGGCAAGCTAGAGAGTGAGCTTGATGAGGACCTAGTGGCAAGACGTGTGGCTCCAAGACGCGACAATCTAGTCCTACAAATTGAAACGGAAGAGAACGACAAGTCTTTGGTACAGGGACAGAAGGCTCCAGAATTCGCATTGGCAGACTTGAGCGGTACAGAGGTCACTCTGGAAGGCATCCTTCAAGAGAAGGAGCTTGTACTAGTCGATTTTTGGGCGTCCTGGTGCGGTCCTTGCATTGCGACATTTCCTGAATTGAAACGTATGTACGCAGCGTACAACGACGATGGATTCGAGATAGTAGCGATATCGATCGACTCCACTGACGAGGATTGGGTAACAGCATCTGAGGAGCATGAGATTCCTTGGATCAATCTTGGCGAGATCGAAGGATGGGACGGGCCCACTGCCGCTGCGTACGGGGTTCAGTTCATACCTAAGGGATATCTGCTAGATTCGGAAGGATGCATCATCAAGAAGGATCTTCACACTGACAAACTTGATGAGTTGCTGGTTGCTAGATACGGAGAAGCGCCAGTACCTGAAGAAGCAGAAGAAGACTCAGAGAGTGAAAGTGTCGATGCCGCAACGGACGAAATGGGCGGCTAGTTCTTCCTAATTTTGATAATCAATGCCGATGGCTTCCCTGTGAGCCATCGGCATTTTCTTGTGTAGATCTCTTTGAGTTTGTTCCTTGCGACTATCGTCTACGCTCCCTTTATGTGGTCGATGACGATGCCGGGTGTCAAGGCAGCTGG
Organism: Candidatus Azotimanducaceae bacterium; assembly: GCA_965203735.1. Lineage (GTDB taxonomy): Bacteria > Pseudomonadota > Gammaproteobacteria > Pseudomonadales > Azotimanducaceae > Bin55. The sequence goes on along the minus strand of OZ241909.1, from coordinate 3,428,725 downwards.
AAGGATCACAGGTTTGTCGATATTCCCGTTGGGTTCGTAATATAGATACATCGGTACTCCAGCGCGTCCATGCTTCTGCAACTCAGCGGCAATTTCGGGACCTCGCATCGTCCAGTCTCCAACGAGCACCTGTATGTCGTTGTCAATAAAGTAATCTTGGACTGTACCTGACTGAAGGGCAATCCTTTCGTTCCATTTGCACGAAATGCACCAATCGGCAGTGAAATAGGCAAAGATCGCATCACCTTCGTCGTGGTATTGTTCAAGTGTTGCCTGCGACCAATCGACCTCCACCACTGAATCCGCTTGTGCGTCGGGTTCGGTGTGGGGCCAGACCAAAATGGCAACAAGCGATAGAGCTCCAAGTGCAGAGACAACTCGCCATCTAGTTCGACCAGACTCGTTCGCTTGACCCCAGCACCACAAAGTGAAAGCAAGAAGCAATACGACAAGCAAGACGATAGCAACCTCGTTGACACCCGTTTGGCGTCCCAGTACCCAAACCAACCAAATGGCCGTTGCATACATTGGGAACGCAAGAATGCGCCGCATTGTCTCCATCCAAGCACCGGGTCGAGGCAAAAGGTTTCGAAGCGGCGGAAACATTGTGACAAGCAAATAAGGCAGCGCAAAACCCACAGCAAGTCCTGCAAATACGGAGAGGGCGACGAAGAGCGGCTGAACGAGCGCATAGCCAAGTGCTACACCCATAAAGGGAACCGTGCAGGGCGATGCGATGATTACTGCGAGAAGTCCGGTAAAGAACTCAGAACTTCCACCGCTCGTGAGGCGCTCTGTTAAACCACCCAAGTTCGCGAAAGTGCCCCGAATCTCAAAGAGTCCGGAGAAGTTCAAACCAACTGCCGTAATTAGCAACGCAAGTATCACAATGATGGTCGGATTTTGAAGATGGAAAGCCCATCCGACCAAGTCACCTCCAGCACGCAATGCGAGAACAATGCTGGCAAGCGCAGCGAAACAAACGAGCACACCTGCAAAGTAGGCCAGTCCAGCCATGCGGGCGGCCTTAGCGTCTTGCCCGGTCAACTCTGCAACCGCCAATGCCTTGAGACTCAGAATGGGGAGTACGCACGGCATGACGTTCAGGATCAATCCTCCCAAGAACGCGAAGCCGAGATTCTTAAGAAACTCGACGAATCCGCCTGTACCTGGAGGAGAGCCACTAGATCCTGCTCCTACAGGTGCGGCCGAAGCGTCGTTATCTTCACCCGGCGCAAAAGACTCGCCGGGTTTAACCGAAGCCGTCTGCTCGAATTCAGCGGGACTCAAGGAATCCACGCGTTTGGCCACCAGTTCAAACGCTTGCATGTTTTCGGCGTCGGGGCCAGCGACAACCACTGCAAGTGCTTCGTCATATTGATCGCTTCTGGCTCCACCAACCATTTCAAACCGAAGACGCTGATCCGAGACACTTATGGTTTGCGGTGCTGCATGATCGATGAGCTTTTGGACCCCGGGGAAGAGCCAGAGATTGCTGAGTTCGGGAAATCCTTGGGGCAGTTCAACATCGAAGACAACTTTGTCAGCCGTTGAAGTAAATGAAGTATTCCAATCCATCTTGATCGGATGCTGTGCACGAGTATTAGCGAAGTCCTTCCGCCACACTGAGAATTCCTCGCCGTCTCCTTTTGGAATTCTTAACTCGACAACCGCATCCTCAGGTACGCATATTTGATCGTCGCAAGCTAGCCATTCGGCTTCACCGGCAAGTACGATTTCGTCGTCCAAGTCTGCAGATGCAGTGACTTGCGCAATGAAGAATGTTGGTCCGTCGTACCCGTACGACATCAGGTTCATAAAGGGAACAAAGTGTGGAGCCGGAAACTGAAAGTCTCCGACTTCAAACCCTTCAGGTAGGTCCCATTCGACGTCGGGTGGAAACCCGGCGTCTCCGGCATTTATCCAATAAATATGCCATCCCGGATCGGGATTGAGGTACAGTGCTACGTCGAAAGTCTGACCTGGTGCAATAGATGTGACTTCAGCGACAAGACCAACTTGTGAGTGGTTTGTTCTTACTTGGGCGAGTGCGACTTGGTTGATTAAAAGGGTTGTTGCCAAGAAGGCAACCAACATGAGCTGAAAGCGTCTCACTGTTTCATTCTCCAAAATTGAATTGAATATCGAGAAGTTTGACTAAACCGGTCCCGCCACATGCGACGAGGTAACACGTAGCGAATAGCCCGACGGACCTTGGACCGTGAACGACGAATGGATGTTCCCATGCTCTATGTCCGAAGCTTGGTCTCCGCGCTTGACAAATCGTGCATGTGCCGCGTCGATGTCGTCGGCCATCAAGTCAAAAGGTGCTTGGGTTGTTGCGGGTTCCGACTCATTGACCGGATTTAGTACGAGATGTGTTCCACCTCTCAATTCAAGAATTCCAAAATCCTTTCGGTTCACGATTTCCCGTAAACCGTGGTCTAAGTAAAACGCCATTTCGGCTCCGACATCGTTGACGCGCAACTGAATGTGTCCCACTGCAAAACTAGGGCGACTGTCCATTGGCAGGTCCTCTATATAGGGTTCTTTTTCAATATTGCAATATTACTCCCTCTTATCTCGCCGAGGGTTAGAATTTGCGACTATCCCCAGAGAAATCCAAGCAAACTCGTGGCTACTTCCGACCCCATTGCACAGGAAGTCTTGATAAAGGCGTACAAGGAGATTTCATCCAGCAAGTCATACGCGTGTCAAGATGAAAGTGAGCTGAACATTCTGAAGCGATTTGGCTTCGAAATCACGGGTGACCATGCGAGCTTGGGAGAACGTGCTGAACTCCTCGACGCGGACCAAATTTCAATTCACTTGTCCGACGATCTCCAGGGAACCCTGCGGAACATCGAAATTCTCCCCTGCACCGACAGTACCAATGATCGCTTGCAAGAGCGATCTAAAGAAATGAGCATAGATGGACACATCATGATGGCCGAAGTTCAGACAGCTGGCCGGGGTCGACGCGGTCGAAAGTGGGAAACTCCATTTGGCAGGACCGTTGCCCTATCTCTGGGAGTCAGCATCGACATGCCAGCGTCAGCGGTTTCGTGTTTGAGTCTTGTTGTAGGTGTCGCTGTGGCGGATGCCTTGCTATCTGTCGGTGTAGCGGATGTGAAACTCAAATGGCCGAATGATGTGCTAGTTAATGAAGGAAAGGTTGGAGGCATCTTGACGGAGCTTGTAGTCCCGACCAAACCCGTAGAAGTGGTAGTTGGCATCGGAGTCAACGTAGGCAGTGCATCGTTTATTCGTCAAATCGTAGACTATCCTGTTGCGGATGTTTGCGACTACGTGGAAGGTCCTGTACGCAATCGACTTGTCGCAGAGCTCATCAATCATGTATTGCGGAATTGCCGGCTTTTAGAAAAGAGTGGTTTTGCTTCCCTAAGAGAACGGTGGATGCAACTGGACGCTTTCAGAAACCGCGATGTCGTCATCACTAGCCCGAGTGAGCGTGTGCACGGCAAAGCGATTGGGTTGGGATCTAACGGGGAGTTGCTCATTCAGACGGATGGCGGCACACGACGCAAGATCATCGGCGGAGATGTTTCTCTGAGGGAGGTGGCGTGACCTCCGTTCTCGATCTCGATTGCGGCAACTCACGAACGAAGTGGCGCTGCAATATGGATCGAGGGATTGTTGCGTGTGAACGCATTCCGCGGTTGGATCAAACTCTTGATCGAGTTAGAGTCTCTAGCGTCTCTATTTCTCGCGAGAGTCTTCGAAGCGAGATCTTTCGCACCTATGGTGTCGAGCCTGAATTTGCAAAGAGCACCAAGACATTGGCAGGTGTATCGAACTCGTACTCCGATCCTGAAGAATTGGGCGTGGACCGGTGGCTCGCTATGGTCGCGGCTTGGAATCGAGTTCAAGCTTCGACAATGGTTGTAGACGCAGGCACCGCGATAACTATCGACATTCTCGACGGCACCGGCCGTCACTTAGGAGGCTACATAGTTCCGGGGCTCGAATCCATGTGTATGTCGCTCGCAAGCGACACGGTAGATGTGCATGTTAAGCTGGACAAGCAATGGCAACTGAACTGTGGACCTGGTACATACACTGTTCAAGCGGTAAATAACGGTGTATTGTCAATGGTAGTTGCTTGGGTCAGACAGACCAGGTCTCTCGCTGAAGAGATGTGTGGTGCAGTGCCAACGACATTTCTGACGGGTGGGAGCGGTAAGTCCTTGATGAGTTTCTTAGACTTTGATTGTTGTCTAGAAGACGAGCTAGTTCTAGATGGATTGGAAATTGCATTACCGTAGAAATCTGAAGTCATTGACATTGGAGATCAACGGCTCTTGAAGAATAGTCCTCTGACGAGCAGGCAAATTGAACATTACCGAAGCGAGGGCTACGTTGTCGTGCCTGAGGTCTTCGTTGGAGAGACGCTCGAGAATCTCCGAAACGTCACCGAGCGAATCGTCGAGTCTGCACACGGTTTGGAAGACCATACCGACATTTTGGATCTTGAAGAATCTCACACTCCTGAATGTCCGCGTGTTCGACGGATAAAGAGACCTCACTTGGCTCATGCGTTCTACAACGATCTTGCACGCAATGAAGCGATCACTTCGAAGCTCGAACTCCTCATTGGACCGAACATAAGATTGCGACCAGCAGGAAAAATCAACATGAAAGCCGCAGGCTATGGATCTCCCGTGGAGTGGCATCAGGATTGGGCGTTCTATCCACACACAAATCAGGACGTGCTAGCGGTGGGAATCCTGCTGGACGACATGGACCACGACAATGGGCCACTCATGTTTCTGCCCGGGTCGCACAGGGGACCCATATACGATCACCACAGTGATGGAGCCTTTTGCGGAGCAATTGATGTGGAATCTTCTGGGCTCGATGTAGCAGGCGCCGTTGAGGTTCACGCAAGTGCCGGATCGATGACCGTTCACCACGCTCGATTGATTCACGGCTCTGCGCTCAATACATCTGGTCGGCAACGTCGAATACTCTTGTACGAGTACGCCGCCGCGGATGCATGGCCGTTGGGGGGCATCGAGAACGTGGCCAACATGGAGGAATTCAACAGCCGGGTCGTCCACGGTCAACCGACTCTCCAGCCGAGAATGGAAGACGTCCCGGTCCGAATGCCATTGCCCATTGCAAAGTACCAGGGCTCTATCTACGAGAATCAGAGGACGCTTGAATCGCGATACTTCACGACGTTCAAAGCCCAGAATTGATGATGCTGATGGCCTGATCTTCGAGTTCTTGTTGACCTAAGTTCCCCTATGTCGTTCGGTCGCATTCTCTTTGACCAGCATGCGTTTCTCGCGAATTACGAGTACTTTCGATCAAGGTCCAAAGGGGATGCCGGTGCTGTCGTCAAAGCGAACGCTTACGGAACAGGATCCTCAAGGGCCGCAAGTTTGCTTAGCGGATCAGGTTGCAGGCATTTTTTTGTCGCTGTGACAGAGGAAGCCGAAGCCATCAAAGCAGACGCAACGGGTGCTATTTACGTCCTGTCCGGACCCAAGAACCGCGAAGATGCAGAATTGCTTGCTTCGAACGGTTTTGTTCCGGTACTCAATTCAAACGCGCAAATTGAACTGTGGGAGCCGTACAAAGACAAAGCATGTGCGCTACATGTCGATACAGGTATGCAGCGACTTGGCGTGGCTGTTGAAGATTGCCCCAATCTCGCGGTTGACTCGTTCAATCTCTGTCTGGTCATGACTCATCTGGCGTGCGCTGATGAACCGGAACACCCGGCAAATCGCAAGCAAATCCGGGAATTCTCGACAGTCTTGCCCTTCTTTCGCGGAGTTCCAACAAGCATCGGAAACTCCGCGGGGATCCTAAACGGCGAGGAATTCCAAGGCGACGTCTCTCGTCCCGGAATAGGACTCTACGGCGGAAATCCGTGGCAAGACCTACAAAATCCGCTGCGTTCGGTGGTTACCTGTGAAGGCAATGTCTTGCAGATTAGAGAAGTACCTGAGGGTATGCCTGTGGGGTACTCCGCATCTTTCGAGGCGCGCGACAACCTGCGTGTTGCCACGGTGGGTTTGGGTTATGCAGATGGCATTCCCCGCAAGCTGTCCAATCAAGGAGAGTGTGTCTTCAATCGTTTCCGAATGCCGATTGTCGGGCACGTTTCCATGGATGCCACGCAGATAGACTGCACCAATTGCCCGGAGCTAGTCGAAGGAGACTATGTGCAATTTTTTGGTGACACGATCTCAGTGGACGAGGTCGCTCGAATTGCCGGGACTATTCCTTACGAAATTCTCACGCGTTTGGGCAATCGCTATGAATATGTAATGTGATTTGCACGAGCTTTTTGAATCAAGAGAGGTGTTGAGAAAATCCCAAGCCATGACTTAAAATCAGGGTGAGGCAGTGTAAGAATTCGAAAGTTGGCAATGCAGTTTCCACGATGGATTGAATCGCCAACACCCATTCGATCGTTGGGTTTGTTATGAAAGTGCTCCATCTGGTAAGGCATCTCTGCGTTGGAGGTGTGTTGTTTGCAGGCGTCGCAATCAACGGAATTGGTGACGACGATACTGGAGGCGACCCGGGATCAGACTTTGGTGTCACTGTCACAGTAAGCGAGCTCAACGATGCTTCGCGCTTCGCCAGTCAATCTACCTTTGGCTTACCCTACGAAGAAATCGAGGAGATTGCGAAGTCCGGGCGCGATCGTTGGCTAGATCAGCAGTTCGAACTTCCACCAACATTCCATAAACCAATTGCAGAAGATCTGATCACACGACAAGACGAAGGTGAATGGCAAGAGTTCGTTGACAATCCTTTCAAGCTTCGCAACGTAATCCATAGGTTTGCGTGGTGGCAGCAAACAATGACCGCGGAAGATGTGGTCAGGCAGCGAGTGGCCTATGCTCTCAGTCAGTTCTTCGTCGTGTCTGACAAGGTCGAGGTTCTTCGAATCAACCCCTACTCCTTGACTTCTTACTACGACGTACTCTTGGAGCATGCATTCGGTAATTTTCGAGATCTTCTGAAAGAGGTTGCGCTGTCTCCTGCGATGGGGTTGTATCTGAGCCACGCCAACAACAGCAAAGCCAATCCCGAGCGAAACATATTCCCCGACGAGAACTTTGCTAGGGAAGTCATGCAGCTATTTTCCATCGGACTCTACGAGTTGAACATAGATGGCAGCGTCAAAATTGGTCCCGAAGGAAATCCCATCCCAACGTACGACAACGACGACATCCGTGAAATGGCGAAAGTGTTCACGGGATTGACCTATGCGGGCGAGGGGCATTACTGGGGCCGCAATTGGTTCCATTACGCAGATACCGATGTATTCAGCTTGCCCATGATCATGTACGACAACTATCACGAAGAGGGTGAAAAGAAACTCTTGAACGGATGGGTCGTACCAGCAGGACAGACAGGGATGCAGGATGTGGAGTCGGCGATTGACAACTTGTTCTACCATCCCAATGTCGGTCCGTTCTTCTGCAAGCAACTCATTCAACGTCTTGTCACCTCGAATCCGTCACCGGCATATGTCGAGCGTGTCGCCAGAGCTTTCAATGGTGAAACTGGAAGTCCTCGCGGTGACATGAAGACAGTTCTCGAGGCAATATTTTTCGACACGGAAGCGGAACTGTTGGGAAACACCTCGTCATTCGGCCGACTGAAGGAACCCGCCGTACGCGTTGTTTCGCTTGCGCGCATCTTCAACTACACATCGGACTCGGGTGAGTACTACAACACTGGCTATCGATTGGAATACCTGACGGAGCAGCATCCACTGTCTTCTCCCAGCGTGTTCAATTTCTATCAGCCCAACTATTCACCCGTAGGTGAAATAGCGGACAACCAAATGGTTGCTCCCGAATTTCAAATCACTACCGCAACAACGGTAGTTGGTGTAACCAATCAGATTGGACTTGCAATCTTCTATGAGAATCAAGCCTTTCATACGTGGCATCCTCATTTTGAGACTCCCCGCATCGATTTGACAGATTATGAAGAACTGGCGGCGAATTCAGGGGACCTAGTCGACAGACTGGACATTGTCCTCACTCAGGGGAAACTGAGCCAAACGACACGAGACATAGTGATTGAAGTATTGGACAGAGTTGAAGATCACAAAGAGCGAGCCATGCTTGCCATCTATCTGATTTTGATTTCGTCAGACTATTCGATAGAGGATTGAGTCATGATTAGTCGCAGACGTTTTATGACACACAGTTGCGGACTCGGTGTCGCAGCGGCCACAGCTTCAACAACGGCTTTAACCTTGGGGTTGACCCGTAGTGTTGCGGCATCTACGGTAGATGGCTACAAAGCACTAGTTTGCATATTGCTGGCAGGTGGCAACGATTCTTACAACATGCTCTTGCCGCATGACCAGGATCAGTATGACGAATACACCAATATTCGATCTGATCTTGCACTCGATTACGACTCACTGCTTCCACTTTCCAATGAGTCCGAATCAGGCCGTAGCTACGCGGTACACCCAGGAATTGACGAAATACGGCAGATTTACGAGAGAGGAGATCTTGCATTTGTAGCAAATGTCGGAACGCTACTCGAGCCGGTGGATGCGGCTGCGATTCAAGAAGGAAGGGCAAAAGTGCCGCTAGGGCTCTTTTCGCATTCTGACCAAATAGCTCAGTGGCAGTCTGTTGTTTCCTACAACCGTTCATCTTCGTACGGTTGGGGAGGAAGAATGGCGGATCTTCTTGATCCCGACCCTGCAAACGGATTGTCCATGAACATTTCGCTAAGCGGCTCAAATCTGTTTCAAACTGGCAACTACGTTAGGCCCTATACGATTTACTACCAGGGCGACGGTGCAAACACCGTATGGTCTTTTCCACAGTTTTGGTCGAACGGGATCAACGCGCACACCGTGGTTCGAGACTTGATCGGCGTCGAACACGACAACATGCTCCGCCGAGAGTATTCTCGAAGACTCAAAGGGGCCATGGACAATCGCGATACGTTTGTCAATGCCATACGATCCGCACCAGAATTTGAGACGGAATTCTCGGAAAACTACTTTTCAGGAATGCTCAAACAGATTGCTCGAGTCATTGGAGCCCGCGATACTCTCGGACAAAGTCGACAGACGTTTTTTGTTCAGTACGGTGGGTGGGACCATCACGACGGTGTTCTCAACTACCAGGCAGCGATGCTTCCGATTGTGAGCAAGGGACTCGACGAGTTTCGTTCAGCCATGGAGGAACTTGGCGATTTCGGCAACGTCACTACGTTCACGATTTCGGACTTTGCTCGGACACTGACATCGAACGGAAAGGGCTCCGACCATGGATGGGGAGGCCATCACATGGTCATGGGCGGAGCTGTGAAGGGTGGCGAAATATACGGGACATATCCGGAACTTTCTGAGGACAGTCCCTTGGACGTAGGTCGTGGAGTCTACATTCCCACAACGGCTGTGGAGCAGTATTTTGCCGAGCTAGCGCTTTGGTTTGGTGTGGGGCGCGGAAACCTTGACGAGGTTCTACCTGCGATTCACAACTTCTATTCACCAAGCGGTGGCGAAGCACCGATGGGTTTCCTCGTTTAGTCGAACGCTTTCGACTAAAGCTCCCTTCAGTTGCCCGTCACGTGGCGAAGGACCTGCCCGGCATGTAAGCCAGTGTGTTCACCATCAATGACGTTGAACTTTCCGTTGACAATTGTTGCCTTGTAGCCGATCGAGCGTTGCGTCAATCGTGGTGCACCGCCCGGAAAGTCATAGACTCTGTAAGGGTAGGCTTCGCTTACCTGGTCTGCGTCGAATATGTTGACATCTGCTTTCATTCCTGGAGTAAGCGTTCCTCGATCGGTAATACCCAAAATACGAGCGGATGCGCTGGACATTCGGCGCACAGCCTCTGTCATGCTGAACAAGCCTTCCTCTCGCACCCAATGAGCGAGAACAAATGTGGCCCAACCTGCATCCATGACCATTGTGACGTGAGCCCCAGCGTCCCCGACACCCGGGAAGACTCTTCCACCATCGAACATGTCGCGCAACGCCTTGAGGTTCTGGTTTTCGCCAATTACGTTGAAGAGTATTCGTCCGTTGGATTCAGCCGATAGTCGTAGAAACGTCTCGATCCAATGTTCATTGGCAGCTTCCGCCATCTTGAGCACTTGATTGTGGTCTCCCATTGTGTGATCGGGCGATTCACCGTTTCCTAGAGAGTAGACCCAGTTCGGATCGGGCCATCTCGATTGGCTTTCCTTGAATTCTGAAAGGAGTTGGCTCCTAAACTGAGCATCCTTAATGGCTGCAACTTTTGCTTCAAGTTCCATCCCTCTAAGTTTCGACCAGCTTTCTCCCCTAAACGGAATGAGTGCCTGCAATCCAATGAGTGCTCCAGAACCTCGAACCTGTGCGACTCCCGAAATGTCTCTTCCCACGGAGAGCTCATCCACAGCTTTTCTACGGCGAATTCCGGACTCATCGTCTCGTACTCCGGACAAGGTTGAGTTGAACAACATACGAGGACCTGCGGTGTCCGCGACGTGGCGCATGTGCTTCCAGTCAATTCCAACTGCTTGAAACAGTGCATTTCGTTGACTGACTTCGCGACCGATAATTTCTAGCTCTTCTACATCCGCGAACGTGCCGGGTATTGCACGTCCATCGGGAAGCTTGTGCTGGGAGTATCGGTTGGTTGAGAATCCAACAGCACCTCTATCTATCGCACGAGCGACAATCTCAGCCATTTGCTTGCGTTCTTCCGAATTGGACTGTTCCTCAACGGCTCGCTGTCCCATTACGTAGAAACGAACGGCAGCGTGCCCAACCATTCCAGCCAAGTTTATTCCCGGACCTAGCCGATCAATGGAATCTAGATAGTCTCCATACTCCTCCCAGTCCCACGGCAATCCCTGCATGATTGTCTGGCGAGGAATGTCTTCGACTGTCTCCATCATGTGAGCCAACAGACTACGATCGTCTTTCTTGCAAGGTGCGAATGTCACGCCACAGTTTCCCATTAGTGCTGTGGTGACACCGTGCCAGGAAACAGGTGAGAGATTTTGATCCCAACCCACTTGGGCATCGAGATGCGTGTGTAGGTCGATAAACCCCGGTGTCACTGTAAGACCGTCAGCGTCGATCTCCTGCTTGCCTGTTGAATCGGACTTGCCGATACTCTCGATACGCCCTTCATGGATCACCACATCGGCCGTGAAAGGATCTCGACCGGTCCCATCCACAACTGTTCCTCCACGGATGACTACGTCGTATGACATGGCTAAACGCTTGCTCTACCCCCAACTACTGAAGTATACGCACCTTTGAGAGAGTGGATCTTCCTTGACACTGCTGATGTGTGGCTAGTCTTGCAACAGCGTATTAGAATTGACACGAAGCAAAGAACCAGTTGTTCGAGGTTCAACTAAGGATGAATATTGGTAAAGCCAAGTGTCCCAACTGTTCCAAGGACATGACCGTGACGCGCTTGGTCTGCGAAGAGTGCAATATCCGAGTAGAAGCTGTGTTTGAGTTGCCCGCACTGACGAGACTGGCTCCGGAAGACCAGTTGTTCGTAACGGCTTTTGTACACAGCCATGGGTCGATAAAGCAGATGGAGAGGTTCTTTGGAGTCAGCTATCCCACCGTGAAGAATCGCCTTGCTAGGATCTCGTCGCAGCTTGACCCCATTGACGAGCTTGATGACAAGCAGATGGATCCGCTACAGTACGAAAAGATTCTGGATCAAGTATCTGAGGGGAACATTTCTGTCGACGAGGCGATTGATCGGTTCGGTACATGATTCCTAGCCTCGTACTCTTTTCTTGGAAGAAAAATCAGCGGATTCCGGTTTGCATTCCGATCATTATTCTGTGGCCGATTGCGATTCCGGTGTTGTTCGGATCGTGGTTGGTTGAACTTTGCGTTCCACGCCTGAAGACACAGACAATCAAGATTCGGCTTGCAATCTTTGCTTTGGCACAACTGAGAGGATTGCGTGTTGCAATCGACTCGGACGACTCATTTTTTCAAGTTTGCGTAGTCTGATGGACCGAGCGTAGCAAGAGAACTCTTAGCAACACGTTCTCAACAACCAGCTTTTGGCCGCATTTCAACTTAGCGAGACTGGGGATCGGATGAAGCGGGACTTCAGGTCTAGTTAGCGAAGTTCGTTATTGATGACCCACTTTGATGTAGCTTCAGACGGTACAGCTAGGGTCTAATTGTCTTGATCTTAGATTTGACCAGGTCACTCGATCGCCTTCCCGTTCGTCTTTCCATCTTCCGATTCTTGACTTGACTCACTGCCAGACTCACTTGGAGTCTCTTTCTCTGGCAGGAACATCGTCAATTCTCCGCCTTTTTGTACATAGTCAATCTCTTCCTTGAGGTCAATCGCGTCGTAGCTTAGCTGAGCTACTTTCGAACCGAACGACTGTTTCAAGAGCAGATATGCTTGGGCTTGATGGCGTCGTTGTTCGTCTCTCGACAAGTATCCTCCAAACGTCGTAGAGCCTAAGTGTCGGTGGTACAAAGTCGGATACTTTTCATACACATCGTGAAGGTACTTGGGATCATCGAGTGGCGTCATTGGAAAACTTCGCACTGCCCATTCGTCCCCGCTGCGTGAAGATATAGTCAACGCGACGGATTGTGAGTGTCCGACAACCCAACGAGTAGCACGATCGGAACCGACCTCAACAACTTCAGCGAATCCTCCACCAGGATTTCGATTCTGTTCCTCCGTAAGAGGAAGCAGCGCAAGTCCGTGTGGCTCACATTGGTGCGCCACCCACGAGGCATGCAGATAGCCCTTTTCCACTCTTTGCTTGATCATGTCTTGTTGAACAAAGTCCTCAATCTTATCTTCGACGACTCGCATGGTCATGTCGTACGTGCTTAAACCCTTGTACTCGAGTCTACCTGCAACTCTGTTCAGGACTTTGAGACGTCGCATCGCGGTTGTGCACGCATCAAGGTAGGCCGCGTACTTATACATCTCTCGTGCGTGACAGTGCTCCCGCATGTCTTCCCGAATTCCTCCATGCAAGCGTGCTATGCACTCTGGGTCTTCCACAACCTGAAAGAAAGTGTCCTTTCGCTGCCGGATCTTTCCGTCGAATATGTCGTGCCAACGGGGGACGTCCTGAAGTTCGTAGTCTGCGGGCTCGTATGGTAGAAGGGCAGGTCTAGGATTTATAGGAAAGGGGTCTGCTCGACCAAAGCTGAAAAACTCGACGTAATAGAGAGCCCCGTAGTCCCATACGGGCGCATCCATGAAATACTTAGACAAAGCAGCTATACAAGAGGACTCTAGAGGATTCAATGGCTGAACTGGCGTGCAGAGCTCTAAAGCTTGCTCCCACTTGGTTATCTGATCTTGGGTTTCCACGTGCAGGGAGAACATGCCTTTGGGAACGAAGAAGTGCGGGTCCGAGTGGTAGAGAGGATTCGGTCCAGATTCGGAATGATCGCCATGTGCGATTACACAAGAAGCTGTAGTCATCGCCAAGAGAGCGGCTACGACATGCAGCCAATTGTCTCCTCGGTTCTTATACATTGCGTTCGTCTCTTGAGTGCTCGTTCTTCTGAGATGTGACAGGGATTTTCAACACAAACCCGGAGTACTTCGATGTCTTGCTGTAAATGTTCTCACATTACATGCTATCGACATTCCAAGTTTCTTGTTCTAGCACCAAAGAGAATGAGTGCTTCAGGCTTTGGATTTTTGCGATGGTCTTAATCACAAGTCAAGGTACAAATTTTCTTGCAAACGCAGGTCTCAAACGGTTCATGGACTTAAGAGCTTCCCACTCTTTACCTCGGGTCCGTTTCGAGTTGCACTGATCTACGCTCGACCGGTCTGTCGGAGGCATACTCTTTACGAGCCATATGCACGACTATTCTCCCTCCGAAATATTGCGGAGTGGAAGAAACTCGAAAAGCGTCGTCTTGTCCAATGGGCATCTCCCTCTCTTTGCAAAGACAGGTCTCAACAATAGAATTTCGCCACTGACTAAGCCGCCATAGCTCAGCAGGTAGAGCAGCTCATTTGTAATGAGAAGGTCCGGGGTTCGATTCCTCGTGGCGGCACCACCTAGAAGTAGAAGTCAATTCGTTGAAACCAGCCGGCTGACATTGAATGGAGTGATATCGACCTCAGGTTTGTTACCTGTGAGTAAGTCGGCGATGATCTTTCCCATTCCTGGTCCGTACAGAATTCCTTTTCTGCCCCCACCGGTTGCAACCAAGAGATTAGACGAGCCTTCCAGTCGTCCCACTACAGGGAGTCCATCCGCAGTCGTTGGGCGAAGACAAGCGGTCTGTCGTGCGATATTGTCAACAACCAAGTTAGGTAGCACTGTTCTCAAGTTCGACAGAATCGAGAGCTCTCCTTGAATGGTTGTGGACTCGTCATACTGTGATTGGGATTCCGTCGTGCCAGCCCATGTGAGACCGTCAGTCTTGGTGGTGCAATAGTTGCCCTTCCATCCAATGGATTGAAGCAACGGAGGTCCCTTCGTTTCCAACCGAAGGATCTCCCCTTTAAGAGGCGGAATGTCTAGTCGTATTCCTGCTGACTTCAATAGCGGGGAAATCCAAGTGCCGTTTGCACAGACAACCGTGCGAGCCACTAACTCAGTTTCGTTCTTTAGATGCAGAATTCCACGGCAGCCCGAAAGCTCCATTGATGCTACGTTCGTTCGAATGTGATCGCATCCGGACGCTCGAGCCATTGCTACCGTTAAGTTATGCGAATCCACTTCCATGGTTCCTTGAATGAGTGTTCCGCCAACGATCAATCCACTCACCCTGGGTTCAATTTCGAAGATCTCCGAAGGTCTGAGAACTGTCGATTCCAGCGGTGTGTCACTTTCGATCCAGTGCGCACGTGTTCGGAGCCCACGCAACTCCTTGGCCGAGAAGGCGACGTTTAGAGTGTCCCTCCTTCGATACTTGCAGTCGATGCTCGAGTCTTCGCGGATCGTGGAGGCGAGCGATGCATGCAGACCTGTCGAGTACTGACTCAGTTCCCACATCAAACCGGGAATTTCGTGTCCCGACACACTGTTGAGCCCGCCATAAGCCAGTCCTGAAGCTTTAGATCCTATTTCTTCAGCGTCGATGATCGCGCATGAGGCTCCACGACGGGACAAGTAGTAGGCGCACGCCGCACCAACGATTCCGCCACCAATAACGGCGATGTCGAGTTCGATATCGCTCATCGCGGAGAAGAACGATGTTTTGTTGGGGAACCAGCGCTAATCACTGGAATCTCGACATCTGCTTTAACAATGGGCTGAAACCACAAGTCTTATGGAATTTTGTGTCGATAGAATACAAGGACAAGCATGAGTCTTGAGTTGATCCACAACTCTACGTATCCCTTCCAACTAGGAAAACCGGTCCGTTGACCCGCAACACCCCCAGCCCAAACTATCGGCAACAGACCAAAGCTGTCTTGGCAGGAGAAGTGGTTGATCCCATAACGGGCGCTTCGACACCCAACATAGTGATGTCAAACAGTTTTGTGGTGTCCGAACCGCAGGGATTTTCCATCAATTCCTTCGATGAAGAACGACCCTACATCTATACCCGATGGGACAATCCCACGGTTCAAGTGTTGGAAGGCAAGTTGGCATCGTTAGAAAACGCCGAAGACTGCGCGTGTTTCGGATCGGGGATGGCGGCTACGGCGGCCGTGTTGCATGGATTGTTGTCGTCGGGTGATCACATTGTCGCGAGCGATGTCCACTACGCAGGAGCATCCGAACTCATCCGTAGTCTCAAGGGATCGATCAATGTCGATTCGTCCCGTGTCGATACTTCTGATCTGAATATGGTCGAGGACGCCATACGACCGGGGAAAACGAAACTGATATGGGCTGAAACGCCGTCCAATCCTCTACTCAAAATCACGGATCTTCGTGCACTTGCGGACCTAGCGACCAAGTGTCAAGCTCGTCTTGTCGTGGATTCAACGGTGGCGACTCCCATCGCTACACGTCCAATCGAGTTGGGAGTCGACCTGGTCGTGCACTCACTTTCGAAGTACATAGGTGGGCACGGAGATGCAATCGGAGGTGCGGTAGCTGGCTCACGAGAACTAGTTGAACATCTTCGAACGAGTGAGCGGGTTCACACAGGTGGAATCTTGAGTCCGTTCAACGCTTGGCTGATCGCAAGAGGGGCCACAACATTACCTGTCCGAATGATGGCGCATTCGAGCAATGCCATGAAGGTGGCGAAGTTTCTAGAGCACCATCCGAGAGTTTCTAGAGTGCTATATCCGGGTCTTCCCAACCATCCTGGTCATGAGCTTGCGAAGACGCAGATGGATTGCTATTCGAGTCTGCTCTCGTTCTGTGTTTCCGATGGACCAGAACTGGCAAAACGCTTGCCGAAGGCATTGAACGTCATTCACTATGCTGTCTCACTAGGCAGCTACCGAAGTTTGATTTACTGGTTGCCAACCGACGAAATGCTATCCACCGCTTACTTGTTGGACGAAGAGCTGGAACGACGCTATAGATCGTTAGCGGGTGAGGGAATCTTCAGACTCGCAGTGGGATTGGAAGATCCGAGAGACTTATGCGAGGAGCTAGATCAAGCTCTCTCGACTTAGTCCAAGGATCTAGATCGCCAATTTCAGACATTCTTCGGTGTAGGGCGAGAGTCATCATCGATAGCTGACCTATCTCTTGACACGTACGTTGGATACAAACAACTCGAACTGGTCTCGGTTCATCCAGTCCAGCGTCACTTTGCGCGTGGCTTCGCTGCTATGTGGAGCGCTTTGCAGTCTCTCGTTTGCCCCATTCAGCTTTTGGCCACTTGCATTGGTCAGTCTCGCCTTCTTGTTCCATGCTCTCTATGCAGCCAAATCGACCCGCGAGAAACTACTTCGAGGGTGGTTGTTTGGGTTTGGCAAATTCGCTGTTGGGACGGTATGGCTGCTCGATGCTTTGATTCATCATGCCGGTTCCAATCAACTGGCTGCAGTACTTTTGTTCTTAGTACTAGTGGTTGTTCTGTCGACTCTCTTTTGTTTCGCCTGCGGATTCGCATTGCGACTGAGAAGCAAGACGGTGTCATCGCTTCTTCTTGCCGCGGCTATGTGCACCTACGAAGTCTTAATCAGTTTCCCTATCTGGTTTAGTTTTCCCTTCCTGCATACCGGTTATGCCTTCATAGACACACCGATTGCAGCCTATGCTCCGGTTGGTGGCGTCTGGTTAGTCGGATATGTGGCTCTGTTTAGTGCAGCGGCAATATGCTTTGCAGTTCAGAAGGCTTATACGCCTATAGTGATTGCCATCTGTCTTTGGCTTGCAAGTATGCCACTTGACAGTTTGAGTTGGACTCAGGATGGGCACGAGCTATCTGTGGCACTAGTACAAGCCAACACAAGCTCCAGCGAACAATTGAAGGCTTTTGAAGTTCTTGAAATATGGGATCAACACAAGAACCTTACGCTGACTAATTCTTCGGCGGATCTCTACGTCTGGCCCGAGTCTGCGATTCCAACCACTCTGGATGCGGTGGAGGCTGAGACAGTGGAAATTGTCCAGAAGATACAAGGATCTCTGATATTTGGAGCGTTCGAGCGAGAAGGATCGGGGTCAATTGGTCGGGTATTCAACGTGGCTGTGCACGCAGGAACTCATGGATCGATCTATCGCAAACAGCAACTCGTGCCCTTCGGAGAATACACCCCAGATTTGTGGCTACTGACTCCGTTGATGGAGCTTATTGACTATCCAACTGCCTATGTTTCGCCTGGGTCAAGAAGCGAGTCACTCTTACGTACGGAACACGCGACAACTAAGGTCACCATTTGCTACGAAATCGCGTACCCCCAACTAGTCAATCGGCGCATCGCGGACGTTGATCTTATGGTTGCACTAAATGCTGATGCTTGGTTTGGCCAATCAATCGGCCCCTGGCAACAGCTTCAAGTTGCTCGAATGCGCTCAAGAGAAACCGGAATGTTTCTCCTGCGCGTATCGAATGTAGGTCCCACAGCGATTTTGTCACCTAATGGACATGTGCCCAGCATATTGCCAACTCACACTCCTGGTGTATTGAGAGACAAAGTACACACTCGTACGGGAAGCACAATGTTCTCCACGCTAGGGCTACTACCAATTGGTGTGGTCCTGCTTTTCTCCTTCCTGACCACGCTTGCGCTTCTACGAGATGCTCACAGTTCAACCTAGAATCAGTAGGGGTCCATCCCGATGTGCGAGGCACGTTCGAACATCAATAGGAAGTCTTTGTAGCTGTAGCGATCGTGCACGATTACGTACACTCGAGTATCTTTCCCGTTTGTTACAGCTTGTTTGAGACTGGTGCGCTTGATTGCGACATTCTTCAGTTCCTTGCCGAATCTGTCGTCCTCGTTTGCGACCAACATGTCCTGCACGTACAACTGGCCATCTTCCGACGACACCGAGAACATTGCATCGTCGCACAAGATATCCGCAAGTTCGGAATCGGACTGCGCCACCAGTGTCGCACAATTGTATGCGTTAGTGGGAAGAGTCTCTTTGGTCACAAATCCATAGTTGTCAAATTCTCGGTTCTCGACATAGAACTCCACCACACTCGAGATCAAAGTTGGGTTCTGGGGATCACTTTCGATGTCGTAAGCTGCAATATAAGGCGCATACCTTCCCATCACGAACAACTGATTTCTCGCACCTGAAGCAATCAGAGAACTATCATCCCATCGGTAACTGTAGCCGTCTTCCCGATCGGATGTAGGAGCCATGGAAATCAGCTGAAGCTCTCCGGTCGCTGTATCTCGCGAGAAAGTCACCAGACCATCGTCGGCAGACACATAGAAATAAGCTTGATCGGGCCCAATCAATGCAGCGGTGCCTTCTTGAAGTTCTCTAATGTCATCATCATCGAGCGTCTGAATTGCCGTGAATTCACACGAATCCGTCCGTTCGTAGGTCTCGATTTTCATGCCGGACGAGGAATTAATCGCGTGGAAGTACTTGGACTCATCGTCTATTAGCAGTTGGGATGCAGAATTGAGAGACCCACCAGGGTGGTCAATGCATTCCTCGAGATAGGCGGAATCAGTGTCCAAGTCCTGAAAGAGGTAGAGACCCTTTGGGTTGAATGCGTAGAGATTGGAGTTTTTGCTATCCCATGCCAGAATGGCTCGGTCCATGTTTCTGACGATGTTTTCCTGTAGGTCGACAAATTCGACGAGCTTTGAAAACTGAGCACTGCCGCTCTCCGCATCGGTTGTTAGAACGATTAGACCGGTCTCCGCTATGATGTACAGCGTGTCGGTAGAGGGATCGATTGCAATACTTCGAGGAGCAATCAACGAATCCACTTCGTTCGACATTCCAGGGAGCGCGCCACTTGTCAAGTGTTCTTGGTACTTGAGCCACGGCGGTGCATTTGCTGCGCTCCAACTGAAGCCTGAATCGGCAAATGGGTCTTGGGACGTACTGGTTCGTAGAGAGACCTGTATGGTGTACTCCTCACCAGCGGCGGCGTAGATCATGGTTTCCGGTTTGCCATTCAGGACATAGGATCTGTCGGTGTTGGCTATGAATCGAGAATCGTCGTCTGCCTTGAGTATTCCGAGCACATTGTCGACTTGTCGTTGGTACGGATCGTCGCCTTCAACGTCGAGTTCGAACTTGATCCAGCCGTCTGAGGGTGCAGTCCATCTCCACCACAAGGAGTGAGTTCCCGCTATTCCTCGAGGATCATCACTCGATTCGGTTGCGTGCTGGTGTGTGAATGTCGTGGACCCACTGGTGCCTGCGAGTTCGATTGCCTTGACTCTTAGGTCGTTGGATGGTGCGGGACCCCATGTCACGGATACCCGGCGCGAATAACGACTCTGCAAGTCGTTGAAAGGGAATTTGTGGTCGGTGCCGTAGGCTAGGTAGTAGGTTTCGTCGGCAGTAGCATCAACCGATAGTATGGTTCCGATCGCTACTTCCGAGAGGTTGTCCAGACTACTGCCCGTCCACATCGAGAGGCGTTCTAAGTCTGGATCGTTGAGCTTGAATGTATAGGTTCCGCTTGCGCTGGGTGTCCACGTCCACCACAAAGTACCCAGTCCGACTTCATGGGGTTCGTTCGGTTCAAGTGTCCGTTTTCGCCTGATGTCCTCGTTGAATTCTCCAGATGATCCGCTCAATGCTGAGGCCGCTCGGTAATTGTCGTTGTCCATTAATTGCGTGTTGGTTGTAGACGACCAGCTCAGTTCGTAGTCATTGACTGAACCCCCATCGGAGGAGCTTATGATGGCTATGTAGTACAGTACGTCGGCCTCCGTTTGAACGATATTGCTTCGATTAGATGCAGGAATACTGGAAATTCGCGTTAGGTTGGCTGCATCAGTGCCGCTGAAGACGAGTGCGAAGCCTGGATGGGCATTAAATTCGTAAGTCTCCGAATGCGGTGCTGTCCATTTGAACCAAGTTGACTCGTTGTGATCCTCGTCATAGAACTCGAACCCTTCCAAGTTTGAGTTGAAGTTGGTTCTCGCTACACTACCGGAAACCCCAGAAATTTGCTCAGCATCCACAAAGTCATCGTTTGCAGGCGGAACGTCTTCTCGAAGAGACCAGCCAGCGTTTGCGGTTCCAGCGTTGTACGAAGGATTAATTAGTTGTAGAAGATAACGGCTGGATTCTTCGACACGAGTGCTGAATGAATTTCCCAAGGCACCGGAGGAGAGGGATTCACGGTGTTCGTAAACGGACGTTAGACCGTCTGATGTCGATTCAAAGACTGTCATTTCGGCTCCGCGAGGTAGACCAGTGACCGTTAGAACTGCAATGCCGGACGGTGTGTTGAGCTCATACCATGCGCTGCTGTGTCGCGAATTTGTTGAAAATTCTTCAAGCGACGCGATATCGACAGGATCTTGGTAGAACTTTGTGAGAGATGAACCAGAATTGATTTCCTGGACAATTCTCTCGCCTGGTTCTCGCGATGCAAGCCGCAAATTCACATCGAAATCGCCAGCAGTTCCGGTCAGTGTGATGGCGTGACGCATCATGTCGTTGCTCGGAGGCGAAATCTCATCGGGAGACGCCGCGTCGTCCACTTCAACGTCAATTGCCGTTAAGGCCGATTGCGCGTTGAACGAACTTGCCACAAAGTAGAGTGTATGACTTTCTCTAGCAACACCTCGAGGAACTCTTATGCTTACTTTGCGGCTTGAGTCGCCAGTGACCTCTCCGATTGCGATGGGGACGTTGGGTTCGTTGGTCAAGAGTTGGTACGTACCGTCACTATGGATTGCGTGGCTTGAGGGATGCCACAGAGAACGGGAATCGTAGTCCGAACAGGCAATTGAATCTTCGCAGGCTAGATGAACCGTCGTGCCAGCAGCGACAAACCCATCAACAGACACCTCCAGTTCAAATTCGAAGCTTTCGTTTGGTCTAATCGACACTAGGGAAGTCGATGCCTCTACTGTAAGTTGAGGCGAATCCTTTTCGATAGCGCGCCACGCTAATCCAACCTTTGCCGGCTCTGTGAAGTCATTGGCGGGCACTACCTTTATCGTGTATTCCCCGGCCTTGGGATCCTTGAGAAGGATCCATTCGTTGTTGTCGATCGAAGATGTGGAGGAGTGTTCGCCACATGCACCTTCGCCGCAGTTCGCGTCTTCGTCGAGGTAGAGATCGAAATTCGAGATGACAGTATCGGAAAAGCGTGTTGAAGGAGGTTCTATCCATGTGAGTACAACATCCAGTCGAGCAACACCCTCAGGAATGGTGATGGTGACCGAGAAGTCCTCTCCCGAGGACAGTTCTCGAGAATATTGGTCTCCAGCTACCCAATTTTGACTTGCGGTTACGAGTCCCATTCCATATTCTTCTTGGAGCCGTCCAGGGCCATCCGTGTTGTTCGTCGGGAATCCATCTTTGATCCCGACGAACGGTTCGGGTCTGACGGCGGTAGCCATCAAGACAGCTCTAAGCAAGGCCGGATCCCAATCATTGTTCTCCAACAGGACCGCGGAAAGTCCAGCGACAGCGGGTGCGGCCATGCTAGTGCCGCTATATTCCACATAGTCTCTTCGTTTTCCTGCTCCTTCTATGGAGGTTACAAGCCCTCCGGGTGCTGCGACATGCGGCGACAGACGACCGTCCGAAGTTGGTCCATGGCTGCTAAAGTCGGTAGCGACGCCATTGTCGAAAACGGCCCCAACAGTGATTGCGTTCTTGGATGAGCCCAAGTCTGAAATTCCACTTAGTCCGTCGTTGCCAGCTGCAAGCACATACGATTGGTTGTAGTCGTAGACAGTTACATCGATTTTTCGATTAAACAGGGAATTGCCATCCGAAGCATCGGTGGATCCTCCTAGACTGACATTGACCAATGAAGGTGTTATGGAGGGTTCGTCACTATCACAAGGATTTTCTTCTCGCAGGAACTTGACGGCATTAAAAATGTCGAGGTGCGAACCCCTGCCGTTTGTGTCAAGAACCTTTGCAATTCTGATTTGCCTTACGCCCGGTGCGACTCCGGCGTAGTTGGGTTCGCTCTTACCTTCTCCCGCGATGATTCCGGTGACATGGCTACCATGCCCATGTTCGTCGTAAAAGAGATCGTCCTCGTCGGATGCGGAATTCGACAGGAAATTCGCACCACACACGTCTTTCAGCGAAAAGTCCACATGTTCAATATTCAGACCAGTGTCCATCACTCCAACCGCGATTCCATTGCCTGTCGATCCTTCGAATGATTCTGTTGAACTGTTGTACTGCCGAAATCCGTCGATTCCAACTACTGAATTTGCTGAGTCAAGTAGCGACGCAACGACTCCATTGCCCGTTATCTCCTCCACGTCGTCGCGTTGAAGCACAGCGTCTACAGCTTCTACGGGAAGATTGGCGGAATAGGTCCTAATGTCGGCAAACCACTGTCCAACCGTCACTCCCATTTCCGTCAAGGACTGTCTGAGAGACGCTTTATCGTTGTTGGTTAGGACCGTGATGAAGACTGGCAACTCTTCTCCATTGCCAATGCCTGAGTAACGCTCTCTAAGTCTTGCATCGATTTTTTGCGATGAAGGTTGTGTACCAAAACCAGCAACGAGCGGATCGGCAGCGAGTTCTTTCAAGGTTGATTCATCAGTTGGGATGCGTGCTCTTGCGTACAACCCGGAAAATCCCAGCAAAGTGGTCCTGTGACGCACGAGGCTTTCTTCTAGCGAAGTTCGGTCGAATCCTGATTGAAGTTGAAGCCATCCGTATACCCATTTACGATCTTGCTCCTCGCCAGTCGCCACGATCTTTCGGATCGAATTGACGGGATCTATCCAGTGGAGCGAAGGCGCATCCTTGTGTCCTATTTCCTTGGCCGCCGAACTGACACTTTCACGGGTTGTTGCAATCTGTTTCGAAAGGGTATCCGTAATACCGTTAATCCCAGCTGATGTATCTTGAAGTATGAATGTAGATTTGCGTGAACGCTTACCCGCACTTCTGGACTTCAACACGACAGTGCGTGAACCATCTAGACTTGCAGCCGCGTTTGTTGATAGTGATCGTTCAAGGACTTTCTCTACTTGTGCAACTTTGCTCTGTGCAATTTGTCTTTCGGTAAAGAATGACATGCCAAGTGTCGCAACAACTACTGCGCACATGAAAATGACTGCAATGACCGCAATTTTCTTGTTTTTCAATTTCTAATCCTCCATTGAATCTCAGACACGTGTAATAGGATCTACCAGAGTCTGAGAACTTGATGACCGGTTGGGGAAACTCCAACTACTTGACTATTCAGCAAGTATGAAGTATGCGTGAGTTTGCCGGCGGGGGGGCTGACAGTGGCGTTCTGAACGGCTAGTGACCAAGAGAAGCAGTCTAAGAGGGTGCTTTGCCTAGAGCCAGACTTGATACTTTTGGCATCTCTCACGAGCGAGTAAAGCTCTTAATTAGTAGCAAGAATTTGACATTAGTTCCGTAACTTCCTTATGCGTTCCCATTCAGGTCATTCCAAGGGTAGAGTGCATGTAGCTCTACTTATTCCCGAAACTTTGATTGACAACGCCTGTCTTAGCAACGACAATAGTCCCCTTTTAGGGTCTGAGCGACGAAGTAAAGCTTTGGAGGGGTTCCCGAGTGGCCAAAGGGACCAGACTGTAAATCTGATGTCGTCGACTTCGTAGGTTCGAATCCTACCCCCTCCACCATATTGGTCGAACAGGAAAGCAATACAGAAAGGCCGTGCGGGCATTGTTTAGTGGTAGAACCTCAGCCTTCCAAGCTGATGGCGCGGGTTCGATTCCCGCTGCCCGCACCATTGCTCCGATGCAGAATTGGATAAACTAAAGGGTCATGCGTCTGGGCAAGCTCACATAGCTCAGTCGGTAGAGCGCTTCCTTGGTAAGGAAGAGGTCATCGGTTCAAATCCGATTGTGAGCACCATTCAAGCAGCGCAAGAGTGGATCGAAGTAGCGCAGAAGTGCGTGTGAGGATCACGAAGTGCGATTTACCAACAAACAGTCCTAGCACAAGGAAAATAGCAACGAGACAACACCTCAGTCGTAAACATCGGAACTGAGTGAGAGTTAGTTCCGCCGATAAATGAAAGCAACTAGGCCAGTAGCTCAATTGGCAGAGCGGCGGTCTCCAAAACCGCAGGTTGGGGGTTCGATGCCCTCCTGGCCTGCCACCGAAAGACTTTCAACCGGCATGTGTAGGACTGCGAGTTAGATCGAGGATTCTGTCAAAGATGGCTACTCAAGCAGGAAAACAGCCCAGCACCGAGACGTCAATGGCCGATCGTGCCAAGTGGTTCGCCGTAATTGCTCTTGTCGTGGGCGGGATTGTGGGCAATTGGTGGTTCGGCGAGATCAATGTCTTTTATCGAGCGCTTGCGCTCGTCGCAATGGCTGTCTTGGCCGGCTTCATTCTCTTTCAAACAGAAAAAGGAAGAAACCTTTGGGTGCTGATGCGCGACGCTCGATCTGAAGTTCGCAGAGTCATTTGGCCTACGCGGCAAGAGACGTTGCAAACGACACTTATCGTCATCGTGTTGATATTGGTTTTTGCACTGATTCTCTGGGCATTGGATTCATTGCTGACTTGGATTGTGCAAATGCTAATAGGGTGAGTGAAATTGGAAGAAACAACGCAGACTCAAACCGACATCTCGCCGACAAAGAGTTGGTACGTCGTTAATGCTTACTCAGGTCACGAGAAGAAAGTTGCACAGGCAATCGAAGAGAGAATCGAATTGTCAGAGTTCAAGAGTCACTTCGGGGAAGTCGTGGTTCCTTCCGAGGAAGTGGTCGAGATGCGCGGCGGTCAAAAGAGAAGGAGTGAGCGAAAGTTCTTTCCCGGTTACATCTTTGTGCATATGGCGATGAACGAACACACTTGGCAAGTTGTTAAGGCGACACCTCGAGTGATTGGGTTCATCGGTGGTACAATAAACAATCCGGTTCCCATATCGGATGAAGAAGCGCAGCTCATACTTGACCGAGTCCGGGAAGGAAACGACACGGATACGCCTAAAACATTGTTTGGGGCTGGGGAGCTTGTTCGCGTAATTGACGGTCCATTTGTGGATTTCAACGGTATCGTTGAAGAGGTCAACTACGAGAAAAGTCGCCTTGTCGTATCGGTCACGATTTTTGGACGTTCCACACCAGTTGAACTTGACTTTTCTCAGGTCGAGAAAGGATAACGAAGCACAAACGCAAAATTGAAGCTCGTACTGAGGCGAGTTTCGACATGCGTGGTGTTTCAACGCACTGAACACTCATGGCGAAAAAGGTACTGACCTACATCAAATTGCAAGTGCCCGCTGGCCAAGCCACACCGGCGCCGCCTGTCGGTCCAGCATTGGGTCAACACGGCATCAACATCGTTGAATTTACGAAGTCGTTCAACGCCCAGACTCAATCGATCGAGCCCGGCTTGCCGATACCGTGCATCATCACGGTTTATGCGGATCGAAGTTTTAGCTACATAACGAAGAGCCCACCCGCATCCGTGCTAATTCGAAAGGCAGCTGGAGTTGCGAAAGGTAGTGGCACTCCCAACACGGAAAAGGTGGGTAAGGTCACGCGAACCCAGTTGGAAGAAATCGCAAAGGTAAAAGAACCCGATCTCACCGCTGCCGATATGGACGCTGCAGTTCGAACTCTAGCGGGAAGTGCTAGGAGTGCGGGTATTGAAGTGGAAGGCATCTAATGGGAAGACTCTCGAAGAGACAGAAAGCTGTTCAGGAAAAGATTGACCCTAGTCATCACTACGATGTTCAAGAGGCTGTCAAGATTCTGACGGAATTGGCTCAACGCACCAAGTTCAAGGAATCTCTGGACGTCGCGGTCAATCTAGGGATCGACACGAAGAAACAAGATCAAATGGTTCGCGGTTCAACCACATTGCCGCACGGAGTCGGAAAGGACATCAAAGTTGCAGTCTTTGCTTCCGGCGATGAGGCTGAAGCAGCACAAGCAGCTGGTGCAGATGTTGTAGGACTTGAAGACTTGGCAGAGAGCGTTAAGGCAGGTAATTACGATTTTGACGTCGTGCTTGCAACGCCACAGAGTATGCGAGTTCTAGGTCCTCTAGGCCGAATCTTGGGACCGCGCGGACTGATGCCTAATCCAAAGTCTGGAACCGTGACGAACGACATGGCCACTGCTGTGAAGAACGCCAAGTCGGGGCAAGTACAGTTTCGTGCTGATCGGGGCGGAGTCATCCACGGTTGCGTTGGGCAAGTTGGACAAAGCGGGGAGCAAGTCAAAGAAAACATCGCTGCTCTGCTCGATGACCTTAGAAAAGCCAAACCAGCATCTGCGAAAGGCACGTATCTCAAGAAAATCACACTCTCTACAACAATGGGTCCGGGAGTTGCCATCGAACAGACTTCGTTGGAAAGTTGAGAGAGTGCTAGTTAGAGACCAGACACACAAATGACGCTTGCTCTAGAAGAAAAGAAACAAAAGGTCGAAGAAACGCGTGTCACGGCAGAAGCTGCCGTTTCAGCTCTTGTTGCCGATTTTCGTGGAATTACCGTAACTGAGCTCACCGATATGCGAAAGCAAGCCCGAGAGGCCGGGGTTCAGCTTCAAGTTGTTCGCAACACGTTGGCGCGTTTGGCATTTGAGGGTACTGTTCACGAGTGCCTACAGTCGTCTCTAAAAGGTCCTTCGATCATTGCTTATTCAAATGAAGACCCTGGTGCCGGTGCTCGGCTTGTGCGAGCGATCAAGCGATCAGGTGTGTCTTTGGATGTTCGAGCGATATCAGTGGCTGGCACTCTGCAGACAGGTGATGACCTAGACAAGGTCGCATCATTGCCAACACGGGACGAAGCATTGGCAAGACTCATGTCCGTGATGCTCGGGCCTGTAGCGAAACTTGCCCAGGTACTCGATGCAGTACCTACAAAACTCGTACGGACGCTTGCGGCTGTACGGCAATCTATGCAAAACGACGAGTAGTTTCGTCGTTTTTTGAGAAATTTCGATTAATTTAGGAGAAACTCGTATGAGCTTGTCAAAAGACGAAATCCTCGATGCCATTGCCGAAATGTCGGTCATGGAAGTGGTCGACCTTGTCGATGCAATGGAAGAAAAATTCGGTGTGACCGCGGCGGCAGCGGCTCCTGTAACCGTGGTTGGAGCAGGAGATGCCGGTGCGGACTCAGCCACCGAGGATGAACAAACGGAATTCGACGTCAAGCTTGTCGGTGTTCCTGAAAAGAAATTGACAGTCATCAAGGCTGTACGTGAAATAACTGGACTTGGTCTCAAAGAAGCCAAAGCACTAGTAGACGAAATGCCTTCCGATGTCAAGACGCAAGTCTCGAAGGAGGAAGCCGACGAGATCAAGGCCAAGATCGAAGACGCGGGTGGAACGGTAGAAGTCAAATAGGGTTGCCGCCGCTCCCAAATCGCGTTCTAGTCAAGAACGCGTTCAAACTTCATTCGCCGCGACCTGGAACGAACCAGGCCGCCAATTCTGCATGGACGAAATAGATGCCGTACTCATTCACTGAGAAAAAACGTATTCGAAAAGACTTTAGCCGTCTTTCGGATCCCATAGAACTTCACAACCTCTTGGCAATCCAACGTGATTCCTACCGAAAATTCCTGCAAGCGGACGTCCCTTCCGATGAGCGGGAAGAAATTGGTTTGCATGCTGCCTTTCAATCTGTTTTTCCGATTGAGAATGCCTCCCAGACTGCTTACTTGGAGTATGTCGACTATCGAATAGACGAATCGACGTTCGACGTTAAGGACTGCATCACCCGAGGCACAACGTACGCTGCGCCGTTGCACATGACAGTACGGCTCATCATCTACAGCCGAGAAACGAATCAGATCAAGCTCGTCAAGGAGCAGGAAGTCTTTCTTGGAGACGTTCCATTAATGACACCGTCGGGCAGTTTCATCATTAATGGATCAGAACGAGTAGTGGTTTCTCAGCTTCATCGCTCTCCGGGCGTGCTGTTCAGCCATGACAAGGGCAAGGGCCATTCATCCGGTCGATTGCTCTACAACGCACGAGTAATTCCGTATCGAGGATCTTGGCTTGACTTTGAATTTGGCTATGAGTCCAAAGAACAAAAAGAGTACATCTACGTAAGAATCGACCGCAAGAAGAAACTCCCGGTTACGCAGTTTTTGCGAGCTTTGGAGTATGTCGATGAAGAGTATCAGTTCACAGACGAAGCAATTCTCGCGACTTTCTTCGAGACCAACGACTTTACGCTATTGAAGAATCGCAAGATTCGTTGGGAAATGGTTCCCAATCGTCTCATAGGCGAGCACGCATTGTTCGACATTGAAATGGGTGGTCGAATAATTGCAAAGCAAGGGGATCTAATTACCCAGCGTCATGCTCGTCAGCTTGACGATTCTCGAAGCAAGTACCTCGAAGTTCCGCCCGAGTACTTGATCGACAAGACAGTGTCCAAGGATGTTGTGGATCCTGAGACTGGGGAAGTTCTTGTTCCATGCAACACTTCGCTCACTCAGGACATGGTGGAACGCATCATCAATTCGGACGTTGGGTCACTGTCCACGATCTTCACTAACGAGCTGGATCAAGGCGCGTTCATGTCGGATACTCTCCGGAAGGACCAATCGACGACACGTATTCGTTCGCTTTACGAGATCTACAACGTCATGCGACCCGGAGAAGCCCTCACCGAAGATAACTGCAGGAGATACTTTAAAGGTCTCTTCTTTGAGACCGACCGCTATGACCTGTCCGCTGTTGGACGCATGAAATTCAACAAGCGTCTGAAGCGTGACGACAATTCCGAATCGAACATTTTGCATCCCGACGACATTGTTGCCGTGCTCAAGAAACTAATCGAAATTCGCAACGGAGGAGACAACGTTGACGATATCGACAACCTTGGAAATCGCCGCGTTCGTTCGGTTGGGGAAATGGCGGAGAATCAGTTTCGTATTGGTCTCTCCCGAGTTGATCGCGCTGTTCGTGATCGTCTTTCACTGGCAGAGAGCGAAGGACTCATGCCGCAGGACATGATCAATGCCAAACCAATTGTTTCGGCAGTACGCGAATTCTTTGGCTCGCATCAACTCTCTCAAATGATGGATGACGACAATCCGTTGTCAGAAGTTACGAACAAACGAAGAGTTTCAGCTTTGGGTCCTGGTGGACTCACACGGGAACACGCGGGATTCGAAGTGCGCGACGTTCATCCGACGCACTACGGGCGCATCTGTCCCATTGAGACACCTGAAGGTCCAACAATTGGACTTATCAACAGTATCGCTACCTACGCCCGAATCAACGAATACGGTTTCATCGAGACCCCGTATCGAAAAGTAAAGGATGGCAAGGTTACCGACAAGATTGAGTACCTTTCCGCAATCGATGAGGGCGAGTACAAAGTTGCACAAGCCAGTTCCAATTTGACGGACGCAAGTGAATTCGCCGACGAGATCGTCGATGTCCGCCACAACAATGAATTTACCAAGGCGGACCCGCGAGACGTTCAGTTCATGGATATCTCTCCGAAACAGATTGTTTCGATCTCGGCAGCCTTGATTCCTTTCCTTGAGCACGACGAAGCAAATCGCGGTCTGATGGGATCCAATATGCAGCGTCAGGCGGTACCTACGATACGTACAGAGGCTCCATTGGTTGGCACTGGAGTGGAACATCAGGTAGCGCGTGATTCCGGAGCGTGTTTGATCGCGAAACGCGCGGGAACAGTTGAACTTGTAGATGCGCGTCGAGTGGTAGTGCGCACCTCGCTGTCGAAGCGATCGGAAGAAGACGCGGGAATCGATATTTACAACCTGACAAAGTTCACTCGGTCCAATCAAGACACATGCATCAACCAACGTCCGATCGTTCGTCCCGGCGACAAGATTCAAGAAGGGGACATCTTGGCGGATGGTCCGTCCATCGACCAGGGTGAACTTGCTCTTGGCCAAAACATTCGAATCGCATTCATGGTGTGGAACGGCTACAACTACGAGGATTCGATTCTCGTATCCGAAAGAGTTGTGCGCGAGGATCGGTTCACAAGTGTGCATCTCAAGGAATTGGAGTGCACGGCGCGGGAGACCAAGATGGGTCCCGAAGAGATTACCGCTGACATTCCTAACGTTAGTGAATCGGCGCTATCCAAACTGGATGCATCGGGCATCGTCTACATCGGTGCGGAAGTTGCAGCCGGCGACATCCTTGTCGGAAAGGTAACGCCCAAGGGCGAGACTCAGCTCACGCCTGAAGAAAAGCTGCTTAGAGCGATTTTTGGCGAAAAGGCATCCGACGTGAAGGACACTTCTCTTCGAGTGAAATCCGACGTCCAAGGTACAGTTGTTGATGTTCGAGTGTTCACCCGACAGGGTAAGGAGAAAGACGAGAGAACTTTGGCCATCGAACAGGATGAGCTGGATTCCATACGTCAGGATTTGAACGATCAGTATCGGATTTTTGAGAATGCCACTTATGAGCAATTGCTTACCCATCTGAGAGGCAAGGAAATCAAGCGTGCACCCGGACTGGAAGCGGGTGCGAAGCTAACAGTGTCGTATCTCCGAGGATTAGAGCGATCGGAGTGGCGGAATATCCGAGTAGACGACGACTCTCTTAATCGCACTCTTGAACAAACCTTCAAGACACTTGACGAGAGGCAAGCCAGTCTGGACAAGGAATTCGAACGCGAAGAGGAAAAAATCAAGCGTCCTCACGATCTTGCACCAGGAGTGCTAAAGCATGTCAAGGTTTATGTCGCGACCAAGCGACGAATACAGCCTGGTGACAAGATGGCGGGACGCCATGGCAATAAAGGCGTAATTTCCGTCGTAATGCCTGTTGAAGACATGCCATATGACGAGAACGGAGAACCGGTCGACATCGTACTCAACCCTCTCGGCGTTCCGTCTCGCATGAATATTGGACAAGTGCTCGAGACCCATTTGGGTTGGGCGGCCAAAGGCATTGGGGATAAATTGACCGAATTGTTCGAGCGTCACGCAAAGTCTGAGGAAGTCCGCTCATATCTGATGGACGTCTATGGACAAATGGAAGGCAAGGAAGTCGACTTGGACTTGCTTAAGGATCCTGAGTTCATGGCCTTGGCACGTTCGTATTGCGACGGTATACCAGTCTCGACGCCCGTTTTTGACGGTGCGCGAGAAACCGACATCAAGAGACTTCTGAGTCTTGCAGGTCTCCCAGAGAGCGGTCAAACCTATCTCTATGACGGGCGAACCGGACGCAGGTTCGACCGACCTGTGACGATGGGCTACATGTACATGCTGAAACTCAACCATCTGGTAGACGAGAAAATGCATGCGCGATCCACTGGATCGTACAGCCTTGTGACACAGCAGCCGCTGGGCGGGAAGGCTCAGTTGGGTGGTCAGAGGTTTGGTGAAATGGAAGTATGGGCTTTGGAGGCGTACGGCGCGGCCTACACACTCCAAGAGATGCTCACTGTCAAGTCCGATGATGTCGAAGGAAGAGCAAAGGTCTTCAAGAACATTGTGGATGGCGACTATCGAATCGATCCCGGCATGCCCGAATCATTCAATGTCTTGTCTCGGGAGGTTAAGTCTCTCGGAATCGACTTGTCACTGGGAACGGATTAGGAGGAACTGAACTATGGTGGATTTCTTTCGACATCGACGACTAAGCACCTCCTCCGTGGAGGACTTCGACTGGTTGCAGATTGGGCTGGCTTCCCCTGAACTCATACGTTCGTGGTCGCACGGCGAAGTCAAGAAACCGGAAACGATCAATTATCGGACTCTCAAGCCTGAACGAGATGGATTGTTCTGTGCAAAGATCTTTGGACCGATGAAGGACAACGAGTGTCTTTGCGGAAAGTACAAACGCATGAAGCATAGAGGCGTTGTCTGCGAAAAGTGTGGCGTAGAAGTCACAGCCAAGAAAGTGCGTCGTGAACGCATGGGACATATCGAACTTGCTGCACCCGTGGCGCACATTTGGTTCTTGAAGTCATTGCCTTCGCGTATCGGGTTGATGCTTGACATGACCTTGCGCGAGATCGAACGTGTTCTCTACTTCGACTCTTACATCGTTGTCGACCCCGGTCGAACTGAATTGAACACTTGCGATCTTCTCACACGAGAGGAATACGCAGAGGCGAGAGAACAGTACGGTACCGGATTCGTCGCCAAGATGGGGGCAGAAGCCATTTTGGAGATCTTGGAAGAGATCGATCTTGAGGAAGAGTCCATAAAGCTCCGAGAGGAAATCGATGGCACGAATTCCGAGACGAAGATCAAGAAACTCTCCAAGCGACTCAAGCTTGTCGACGCGTTCTTGAAGTCTGGCAACAAGCCCGGATGGATGATCTTGCGCAACTTGCCCGTACTGCCGCCGGACCTACGCCCGTTGGTTCCCATGGAAGGCGGAAGATTTGCGACCTCCGACCTAAATGATCTCTATCGGCGAGTAATCAATCGCAACAATCGATTGCGCAAACTCAACGAGCTCAGAGCTCCTGATCTCATCATTCACAACGAGATGCGGATGTTGCAGGAGGCTGTTGACGCTCTTCTTGACAATGGCAGACGTGGTCGCGCAATTACTGGAACAAACAAGCGACCACTTAAGTCGCTTTCCGACATGATCAAGGGAAAGCAAGGTCGTTTTCGCCAAAACTTGCTTGGGAAACGTGTCGACTTCTCGGGTCGGTCAGTAATCGTTGTAGGTCCGACTCTTAAATTGCATGAATGCGGCTTGCCAAAGAAGATGGCATTGGAATTGTTCCGACCGTTCATCTTGGGTCGGCTGCAAAGAGAGGACCTCGCAGAGACCATAAAGCATGCGAAACGCATGGTGGACGAAGAGCATCCCCAAGTGTGGGACATCTTGGCCGACGTGATTCGCGAGCATCCCGTGCTTCTCAACAGAGCACCGACACTGCATCGCTTGGGGATACAAGCGTTCGAACCGGTGTTGGTCGAAGGTAAGGCAATTCAATTGCATCCGCTGGTGTGTGTTGCGTACAACGCGGATTTCGATGGAGACCAGATGGCGGTGCACGTCCCGCTGACGTTAGAAGCGCAGCTCGAGTCGCGAGCTCTGATGATGTCGACCAACAACATTCTCTCTCCTGCAAGCGGAGACCCCATTATTGTTCCCAACCAGGACGTCGTGCTCGGTCTGTACTACTTGACTAGAGACCGAATCAACGCCAAGGGCGAGGGTATGTGTTTCTTGGATGTCGCCGAAGTTGAACGAGCTTACTTCGATGAGAGTGTGGATCTCCACGCCAAAATCCGGCTGCGTCTGACGGAACAGGACCAATCCGGCAACTTCACAACGGACATCGTAGATACGACGGTTGGTCGAGCTATGTTGGCAGACATTCTTCCGCAGGGATTGCAATTCTCCTACGTGAATAGAGTTCTGAAGAGAAACGAAATATCGGAACTTGTTGACGTTTGCTACCGGCGAGTGGGATTGAAGGAAACCGTCGTATTTGCAGATCAATTGATGTATGCCGGTTTCAAGTATTCGACGCTCTCGGGTTGTTCGATCGGTGTGGATGACTTTGCAATTCCGGAAGAGAAGTCGGACATCATCAGCGATGCTTTTGCCGAAATTACGGAACTCGAAAGACAGTTTCGCGACAATCTCCTCTCGCCGACGGAAAAATACAACAAGGCGGTCGACATTTGGACTCGATCCAGCGAACTGATCGGTTCGCGCATGATCGACGGAATCTCCAAGGAGCGCGTCACAAATCGGGAAGGCTCTGAAGAAGAGCAGGATTCTTTCAACTCGGTGTTCGTATATGCAGACTCCAAGGCTCGGGGATCCCCAGCTCAAATTCGTCAGCTCGCCGGAATGCGTGGACTGATGGCTCGCCCGGATGGCACGATTATCGAGACACCGATCATATCCAACTTCAGAGAGGGGCTCTCGGTGAACGAGTACTTCATCTCGACGCATGGATCTCGGAAGGGTCTGGCAGATACCGCACTAAAGACGGCGAACGCCGGTTACTTGACGCGACGACTCGTTGACGTCTCTCAAGATCTGGTGGTCACAGAAGAGGACTGCGGAACCCAGCAGGGGCTTCATGTAACGGCACAGATCAAGGGAGTTGAAGTCGTTGAACCTCTATCGACACGTGTACTCGGTCGCGTTCTAGCCGAAAGCGTAATCAACGACGACGGTGAAGTGGCGATTGAAGCAGGCACGATGCTGGATGAAGACCGAGTCCAGGATCTGGATAACTTGGGAGTTGATCACGTGGTTGTGAGATCTCCAATAATGTGTGAAACACGGTTCGGAATTTGCGCCAAGTGCTACGGTCGCGACTTGGCTCGAGGACAGCTGGTGAACGTGGGTGAAGCAGTCGGCGTAATTGCCGCTCAATCCATTGGTGAGCCCGGCACTCAATTGACTCTCCGGACTTTTCATATTGGTGGTGCTGCATCGCGAGCAACCGCGGACGACAGCATCCAAGTAAAGAGCGGCGGAGTGGTTCGATTCCGCAACTTCAATCGAGTCAAGAACTCTGCAGGAAATCTGGTTGCCGTCACGCGTTCCGGAAAGATCGAGGTCTTCGACGAGACTGGTCGAGAACGCGAGCGTTATCCCATACCTTACGGAGCTGTCTTGACCGTAGAGGACGGCGATTCGGTCGAGCCCGGGCAAGTAATTGCAACTTGGGATCCTCACTACCACCCCATCATTTCGGAAGTCAATGGATATGTTCGGTATGTGGAGATGGAAGAGGGAAGGTCCGTTCGGACGCAAGCTGATGAGGAAACTGGATTGTCAATCCTCAGCGTAATTCCCGAGTCGGAACGGCCTGAGGCGGGCATGCAGCTTCGCCCCGGAATCTTGGTGACTAGGACTAAGGTTCGACTCAAGGATGTGTTGGTGAACTATTCACTACCGGCAGGAGCCAGTGTCTTGCTGGAGGAAGGAGCTCGCGTAACGGAGGGCGAGGTCATCGCCAAGGTTCCTCAGGAAAGCAAGAAGACCGACGACATTGTTGGTGGTCTGCCTCGGGTGATCGAATTGTTCGAGGCGCGAAAGCCCAAGGAAAACGCGGTGCTCGCTGAAGCAACCGGAACTGTCAAGTACGGAAAAGAGACACCTACGAAGATCCGGTTGGTAATCGAACCTAAGGACGGAGATTCTGAACTAGAGAACGAAGAAGTCGAAATGTTGATTCCGAAAGCTCGCAACATTTCGGTTGTGGCTGGTGAGGAAGTTAGCAAAGGGGATGTGATCTGTGACGGATCATTCGATCCCCACGACATTCTTCGACTCAAGGGAATTGAAGAGCTGGCGGAGTACATCATCAATGGAATCCAGGATGTCTACCGACTTCAAGGCGTCGTAATAAACGACAAACACATCGAGGTCATCGTGCGTCAGATGTTGCGTAAGGCGGAGGTGGTGGCAAGCGGTGATTCGAGTCTTGTTCGCGGAGAGCAAGTTGAATACACCGAAATCCTCGAGGAGAACAAGCGACTTGAGGACGAAGGAAAGCAACCAGCAATGTTCAATCGAATCTTGCTCGGAATCACGAGAGGTTCTCTCGCGACCGATTCCTTCATTTCTGCCGCGTCTTTCCAGGAAACCACCCGTGTGCTCACTGAAGCTGCGGTTACCGGAAAACGCGATTCACTTCGAGGATTGAAGGAGAACGTGGTTGTGGGAAGATTGATTCCTGCAGGCACGGGACTGAGCTATCACCGAAGCCGTCGGCAACGACGTGATGAGGAGCTTACTGTACGCGAAGCCAAGAGCCGAGAAGCCACACCGGAGGAAATCGAACGCTCGTTGGCTGAAATGCTTTCGGAACAGGATCGAGCATAAGAGCCAAACATAAGTCATTTCCATAGAGCGGTCCGAGCAGATGCTCGGACCGCTCCCGCTTGTTTCATGAGCTTGGAATGCATACAATTCGACGCCCATTGACCGCAGATCGTGGGCTGAACCTAACGAAGACTTGGAGGTCTTACAGTTGGCAACCGTAAATCAGTTGATTCGTAAACCGCGACAACGACGCGTAAAGAAGAGTCCTTCCATAGCTCTAGAAGGCAATCCGCAGAAGCGTGGCGTTTGCATCCGTGTTTATACGACGACTCCAAGAAAGCCGAACTCTGCTATGCGCAAAGTTTGCCGTGTACGACTCATGAATGGATACGAAGTTAATGCGTACATTCCAGGGCGCGGTCATACTCTGCAGGAGCACAGCACAGTACTGATACGCGGTGGAAGGGTCAAGGACTTGCCAGGAGTTCGTTATCACACGATTCGAGGCACGCTTGATGCGACTGGAGTTGAAGATCGTAGGCAGGGCAGATCCAAGTACGGAACAAAACGTCCAAGTTAGCACTCATTAGGATAAGGAGCATCCCACAATGTCGCGCAGACGCATAAGTACTAAGCGAGTCATCCTGCCGGATCCCAAGTACCAGAATGAGATGGTGGCAAAGTTCATCAATCACGTCATGGTCAACGGGAAGAAGTCGGTTGCGGAGCGTATCGTTTATGGTGCTTTAGAAATTGTTGAGAACCGCGAACACACGGATCCTGTTGAGATTTTTGACAAAGCACTGGAAGACGTTGCGCCGACGACAGAAGTGAAGTCACGTCGCGTTGGTAGTGCCAATTTGCCTGTTCCGATTGAAGTTCGACCATCTCGCAGAACTGCATTGGCCATGCGGTGGATTGTAGATTCGGCTAGATCGCGAGGCGAAAAGACGATGGCGGCAAGACTGGCCGGCGAGCTCATGGATGCAGCAAACGGAAGAGGCGGAGCTATCCGCAAGCGTACAGATATGCACCGCCAAGCGGAAGCCAACAGAGCTTTCGCACATTACAGATACTAGGTCAACCAAGATAGTTCATTCCTAGAAGTAGGACTTAACGAACTTTCGCAAACACTCACGTTCGGAGTTTGAGAATGGCTCGTAGCACACCTATAGGTCGCTACAGGAACATAGGCATTGTCGCGCACGTTGATGCGGGAAAGACGACCACGACTGAACGTGTGCTTTTCTATACCGGAATCTCCCACAAGATTGGAGAGGTTCATGACGGAGCTGCCGTCATGGATTGGATGGAGCAGGAGCAAGAACGCGGGATCACCATAACGTCCGCCGCAACTACTTGCTTTTGGTCAGGTACGAGCGAACAGTATCCTGAGCATCGCATCAACATTATTGACACTCCGGGACACGTTGACTTCACGATTGAGGTCGAACGAAGTCTTCGGGTGCTTGATGGAGCTGTTGTTGTCTTTTGCGGAACATCGGGCGTAGAACCTCAATCTGAAACAGTTTGGCGCCAAGCGGATCGCTACATGGTTCCTCGAGTTGTCTTTATCAACAAGATGGACCGGGCAGGTGCAGACTTTCTGCGAGTGGTCGAGCAGATCGAGGAACGGTTGGGAGCCACTCCGGTTCCACTTCAGCTCGCCATTGGCTCTGAAGAGAACTTCAAAGGGGTGGTCGACTTGGTTTCGATGAGGGCACTCTATTGGTCGATGTCAGATCTTGGTGTCTCAACGACAGTCGCGGATATCCCCAATGAATTGGTGGAACAAGCGAAGACAATGCGCGAGTCGCTGATTGAAACGGCTGTTGAAGCCAATGAGGAGTTGACCGAGAAATACCTTGAAGGATCACAAATTACGGAAGACGAGATTCGCCAAGGACTGCGCCAACGTACGTTGGCGAACGAGATCGTTCCGGCTCTGTGTGGAACCGCGTTCCGCAACAAGGGAATACAGCCGGTGCTTGACGCGGTTATCGACTACCTTCCGGCACCAACTGAAGTCAAAGCGATTGAAGGTGTTCTCCAGGATGGAGTCACGACAGCATCTCGAGAATCGAGAGATGACGAACCCTTTGCCGCTCTAGCCTTCAAGATCGCAACTGATCCCTATGTAGGAACGCTGACTTTCTTTAGGGTGTATTCAGGGAGTCTGGCAACAGGTGATCGCGTCTACAACGCAACAAGATCACGGCGAGAACGCATCGGACGGATGGTTCAAATGCACTCTGCCAGTCGAAAGGAAATATCCGAAGTCTTCGCTGGAGATATCGCTGCCGCCATTGGCTTGAAGGATGTCACAACGGGTGACACTCTGTGCAGCGAACGTGAGATCGTGACCTTGGAGCGCATGGATTTCCCGGTGCCTGTCATTCACGTTGCGGTTGAGCCTAGATCTGTGGCCGACCAGGACAAGATGTCGATTGCATTGAGCAAACTGGCGCAAGAAGATCCGTCGTTCCAAGTATCCAGCGATGAGGAGAGTGGGCAAACCATCATCGCAGGAATGGGGGAGTTGCACCTTGACATCATTGTTGACCGTATGCGACGTGAGTTCAACGTCGAGGCCAACATTGGCAAACCCCAAGTTGCCTATCGCGAGACAATTCGTTCTCCCATCGAGATGGAAGCACGACATGTGCGCCAGACTGGTGGTCGCGGACAATTCGCACATGTTGCAGTTCGATTTGAACCTCTCGAGGATGGAACTAACGGATACGAATTCGTAAACAAAATTGTCGGTGGAGCCATTCCACGCGAATACATTCCTGCAGTGGATCAAGGAATTCAGGAACAAATGAGCAACGGTGTTGTCGCAGGGTATCCGCTGATTAACGTGAAAGCCACGTTGTACGACGGATCTTTTCATGAAGTTGACTCAAGCGAAATCGCCTTCAAGATCGCGGGATCATCGGCAATGCGAGAAGGTGCTCGGAGGGCGGATCCCGTGTTGCTTGAACCCGTAATGTCAGTTGAAGTCGTCACTCCGGAGGACTTTCTTGGAGACGTTGTAGGTGACTTGAACCGAAGACGTGGACTGATTGATGGAATGGACGAAAATCCGGCGGGTAAAATTGTCCATGCTTCGATACCTCTCGGAGAGATGTTCGGCTATGCAACGGACTTACGTTCCGCAACACAAGGTCGAGCAACTTTTTCGATGGAGTTTGATCGGTATGAGGAAGTGCCGGAAAACATCGCAGAGGCAATCAAGCCTCGCTAACCAATTGCATAGATGCAAGCCGATGCACGTCCGCATCGGAATCGTGAAACTGTATGGAGAAACTTTCTAATGGCTAAGCAAAAATTTGAGCGTACAAAGCCGCACGTGAACGTAGGAACGATCGGACACGTGGATCACGGCAAGACGACACTTACGGCCGCCATGACAATGATCTGCGCTGCTGATTCCGGAACGGGCGACATCAAGAACTTTGATGAGATTGACAATGCGCCTGAAGAGAGGGAGCGAGGCATCACCATTGCGACAACACATGTGGAGTATGAATCTCCCAACAGGCATTACGCTCATGTCGACTGTCCTGGTCATGCGGACTACGTAAAAAACATGATCACGGGTGCGGCTCAAATGGATGGCGCAATCTTGGTGGTATCGGCCGTTGACGGTCCGATGCCTCAGACTCGAGAACATATCCTGCTTGCGCGCCAAGTAGGTGTACCTCGAATCATCATTTACCTCAACAAGGTGGATCAGCTGGATGAGGACGAACGAGACGATTTTGTAGAGCTGGTCACGATGGACATTCAAGAACTGCTCGAGTCTTACGACTTCGACCCAGAATCCCCCATAGTTGTCGGAAGCGCATTGAAGGCAATGGATGGCGACGCGGGCGACGACGGTGCTGGTAGCGTAAGAGAACTCATCAAGGAACTTGACGAGTTCATACCGGAACCGGAACGACCGATCGATGCGCCGTTCTTGATGCCGATTGAGGATGTGTTCTCAATTTCTGGACGAGGCACTGTAGTGACCGGTCGAGTTGATCGAGGGATCGTGAGAGTCGGTGACGAAGTCGAGATTGTGGGAATTAAGGAGACGCAAAAGACGACGTGCACGGGTGTCGAGATGTTCCGTAAATTGCTCGATGAAGGTCGTGCAGGTGAGAACATTGGAGTCTTGCTACGCGGCATTAAACGACAAGAAGTCGAACGAGGACAGGTTCTTGCATTACCCGGTTCGATCACGCCTCATACTAAGTTCTCGGCTCAAGTCTATGTACTGTCCAAGGACGAAGGTGGACGACACTCGCCGTTCCAAAGCCACTACCGTCCGCAGTTCTACTTCCGTACTACCGACGTGACTGGCGAAGTCACCCTGAACGAAGGTGTGGAGATGGTCATGCCAGGCGACAACGTCGAACTCAATGTCGACTTGATCAGCCCCATCGCTATGGACGAAGGTTTGCGCTTTGCTATTCGAGAGGGTGGCAGAACTGTCGGCGCGGGAGTGGTTACTAGCGTTATCGAGTAACTGCCTAGAAATAACGGTTGCAAGAGAGCCTTGGCGTGCTAGCATGCCAAGGCTCTTTTTTGTCTGACCAAGACTGTGTCAGGTAACTGCAATGAATGCAAATCTACGAGCGTTCCGTACGGTGACAGCACTAGCACATCTGCTCAAAGCTATTGCGGCAATTGTCGTCTTGCCGCTGCTCTCAGGGTGCATTAGCTCAACGACATCTTTGGACTTGGCGAAATTGCGTCCAGTTCATTCTGACGAACCAGTCTCCGACTCGATGCAGTCGCTAAACGTTCTTCTAGTCGAGCGAGAGTCTGGCGGACTTCTTGCCATTACTGACACTCACATGGCATATTTCGACCGCGATTTAAAGTTTGAACGAAAGGTGAAATTCAAGCACAAGTACTACGGGTTTGGACTCATTCAAGGACCCGACGGGCTGTGGTTCGCAGGCTACGAATGGTGGAGCTGGATGTTTGGGGTGCTGCACAACATGAACTTTGACGTGCATGCGATGCCGTTGGGCGACTCTGAACCAAAATTTGCTTGGCCATGCAAGAACTGCTCCGACTTGCGTGGGCGACGCTTTGCCGATCCACTGCACGACTATCTCTATGCAGCTTCCGTACGTCACGTACCTCCATGGGTTGGATTCGATGTTGGGACCGGCCAGAGATTTGGCGCAAAGACTCCCAGCCAAATGTTTGAAGTGCTTTCCGAGGA
Organism: Candidatus Azotimanducaceae bacterium; assembly: GCA_965203735.1. Lineage (GTDB taxonomy): Bacteria > Pseudomonadota > Gammaproteobacteria > Pseudomonadales > Azotimanducaceae > Bin55. Next base: position 3,387,276 of record OZ241909.1, on the reverse strand, counting down.
TCGTCGTGACAAACTCCAAAAACCACTCAAGCCAAAGGAAGTGGGAGCAGATCAGGCCTATTCGAGTAACGAGTGGTGGCGTTACGCATATGCGACCTGTAGCACGGGATCAAGGAACTTGTGGGGAATGCGTGGAGGGAGCTATTGGAATTGTGTTTGGCATCCCCAAAGATCTAATCCAGATGCTGAATTTACTGTAGGCATGGATCGTACTTACAAACGGATCGTCTTGAGCGACGAGAATACCGATGCTCGGATCGATTCCTGGGACTTGAGCTTGTTGGTTGATGTCGTGGGATTTTCCAACGTCATAGGATGGTTTAGATTTCCTGACTCCGAATGCGAAAGTGATGGAGAGGGCTTAGTGACAGATTCTGAATGTGCGAAGACAGTGGCTGTGGTAAGTGGCACATGGGAAAACTGCCATGAGAAGACTGATTGCGAGGAGGCCACGGGAGTGTTCGAATTGGAAGACGGTGGTCGTGCACGACTGTTGAGCTTTATTCGTGCTCCATCGCGCGCGGCAGTAAGGTTGTCGGATGGACGAATTGTCGTGTCGGTTGGTCGCAACCTCGTCGTGTTCGATCCCCCATCGTCATAGAGAGTCGACGATGCATAAGGGCTTAGTACGTGAGGGTCGTATACTTAGCGGGACGAAGTGAGATTGGAATAAGGAGATTGCTTTGTCCAGTAAGGCATTGCCAGTAGTCGAGTACTTGAAGCTTCCGGAGGACGGCGAGCCGTATCTTGAGGGTCACCAGTGCGAACGGTGCGGTGCTGTCTTCGTGGGTGCACGCGATCATTGCTCGAGGTGTGGCGCACGCAACAGTATGAAGACCACTCGGTTGTCAAACAAGGGCAAGCTCTATTCGTATTCCATCGTTCACCGATCGTTTCCCGGCATCGACGTGCCCTACGTATCCGCAATCGTCGACCTTGAGGGTGGTGGAACTGTGAAGGGGAATCTCGTTGGTGTCGAACCTGATCCAAGTGGGATTGAGTTCGATATGCCCGTGGAAGTGTATTTTGACGACGCACTAGGACGAAGAGACAGCGACGGGAATAGTTACATCGCTTTTTTCTTTCGTCCTGCAAGTGAATCGAATTAGGAGGAATGAAAATATGGACGCATACATCATCGGTGTAGACATGATCAAGTTTGGTCGCTTTCCCGAGAAGAGCGTTCCACAACTTGGAGCAGAAGCCGCGCTACTTGCGTTAGACGACTGCGGATTGCCTATTCAAGACATGCAAGCTCTCTATTGCGGGAATCTAAACCAAGCCAGTGGCATGGTAGGCCAGCGCATCCTGCAGCAAATTGGTCAAACCGGAATTCCGGTGGTAAACGTGTCCAATGCTTGTGCAACAGGAGCTACCGCTTTTCGCGAAGCGTGGGCTTCGGTAAAGGCGGAACTCTACGATGTCGTGCTTGCAGTTGGAGTTGAGCAAATGGGTCGAGGTCTCCTCGGTGGTGGAGGCGGACGTGGCATCTCCAAGGAAGGACTGATGGGATCCGGAACGATGCCTTCAGTCTTCGCGGAGGCAGGTCTGGAGCACACGCGTCTATATGGCACAACGTTCGAGCAGTTTGCGAAAGTGAGCGTTAAGAACCATCACCACTCGACAATGAATCCCAAGGCGATGTATCAGATTGAGACACCGCTCGAAACAGTAATGAACTCAGAGATGATTTCTTACCCCAACACGAAGCTCATGTGTTCAGTCAATGTCGACGGAGCTGCCGCGGCTGTCATTGCATCGGAGAAGAAGACTCGAGAACTTGGATTGATGTCACGAGCGGTCAAAGTACGAGCTTCGGTCTTGACATCCGACCCCTGGCAAGAGCGAGATCTTGTAATGCCAGATGTAAACACATGTACACGAAAGGCAGCGAGTGCTGCTTATGAAATGGCAGGATTGGGTCCCGATGACATCGATCTTGTGGAATTGCATGATTGCTTTGCGACAGCGGAAATATTGCACTACGAGAATCTCGGTCTTTGTGAAGACGGGGAGGCAGGACGAATAATTGACGATGGTGAAGTAGAGCTGGGTGGACGCGTTCCGGTGAATGTGTCGGGCGGACTTCTCTCGAAAGGACATCCGCTTGGAGCGACAGGTATTGCCAACATCTACGAAGTCTCCACGCATTTGCGAGGGGAAGCTGGAGAGCGTCAGGTAGAAGGCGCGAAGATTGGGCTCACTCACGTCATTGGGCTGGGAAGTGCGTGTGGAATCCATGTACTTGAAGGTGCTTCTGCGTAGTGGCTCGCTAGAGCATAGATTTAATTGAGAGCTACACCGCTCTATACGGACGATAGAGCGGTGTAGCTCGGCATCACAGTGTAAGTCGGGCTACGCTGCTAGAGATCACGTTTCGACATTGAACCTTGATCGAACTTCCCCTCTCTGACCGAGGCGAGAAATTCGAGGCTAGTGCATAAAGCCATGGGTTTGTTGAGGTTCGGTCAGTCCAAGAATCGGCTTGAATTCGCCGACTTATCTTTACACACAGGATTAGGATAAGTACAATCCTTCATTCTTGTGCTGGGTTTGAATGCCTCCAACATAAAGGCGTTCGGGTGCGGTGTGCACAAGCCCAGAATTTCGAACATTGAGGCAAGCGGCTAAGTGGCCGAAGAGAATCGTATACAAATACGCCTGAAGGCGTACGACCATCGGTTGATTGATCAATCCGCCGAGGAAATCATGTCGGCCACAAAACAGACGGGCGCACGTGTGCTCGGTCCCATTCCATTACCGACGAAGTATGAAAGATACACGGTATTGATTTCGCCTCATGTGAACAAGGACGCTCGAGACCAGTACGAAATTCGTACGCATAAGCGTCTGCTATATATCGTCGATCCGCCTGAACGCACGATCGACGCGTTGATGAAACTCGAGCTTGCGGCGGGAGTAGACGTAGATCTGAAGATAGACACACGATAACAACAGCAACCAAGTACTAGTGCATGCCACGCTATCTTGATGTGGTCAATAAACAGCACTAATTAGGATTGAAATAAGCGGTAATGGTAAGCCGCAATTCTTGAAACCCAATTGTCATACAAGAGGGAGTAAGGGGTTGCTGTAACCCTAATTTCGTAGGGGTTTCGTGCTTAAAGTGAAGAAATCATGGCGATCGGAATCATTGGAATAAAGCAGGGAATGACTCGGGTGTTCGACTCCGATGGTGTGTCTGTTCCCGTGACGGTGATACACGCTGAACCGAATCGAGTCTCGCAAGTCAAGCGTGAAGAATCGGACAACTACGATGCTGTTCAGCTAGTTCATGGTTCGGTGAAGGAGCAAAAGACTTCAAGACCCATGCAGGGACATTTCGACAAGAGTAGCGTTACCCCCGGTGACTGCGTTCGCGAGTTTCGCATGAATGGTCTTGATACAGGCGACGAGTCAAAGGATCTGGCACAAGGTGACGAACTATCCGTCAACCAATTTTTTGAAGGTCAAGTGGTGGATGTAGTTGGGACTTCTAAGGGGAAGGGATATGCCGGCGTCATCAAGCGTTGGAATTTCCAGCGTCAGGACATGTCCCATGGAAACTCTCTGGCACATAGAGCCCCCGGTTCTATCGGTCAGTGTCAAACCCCTGGCAAAGTGTTCAAAGGAAAGAAGATGGCGGGACACATGGGCAATGCCCGTGTCACCGTGCAAAACCTCAAGATCGTCCGCCTAGTGGAAGATCGAAATCTGATTTTGGTGAAGGGCGCCGTTCCGGGTCCAGCAGGACGTCAGGTCGTCGTGCGACCTGCGGCGAAGATGAGCGATCAGACGCCTCCTGAAATTGAAACTCAGGAGAGTGGCTAGCCATGGACTTTGCGCTGTCCAATGGTGAGTCGATGGAACTAGATGACTCCGTGTTCAGTGCGGAGTTTAATGTTCCGCTCGTCAGCCAAGTCGTTCAGGCATACCTGTCAAACGGACACATTGGAACAAAGGCGCACAAATCTAGATCAGATGTTCAAGGTGGGGGACATAAGCCGTGGCGTCAGAAGGGTACGGGTCGTGCTCGTGCTGGAACTTCGCGGAGCCCGATTTGGCGGGGTGGCGGAGTGACGTTTGCGGCTCGACCGACACATAGACATGTGAAGGTGAATCGCAAGATGTATCGGAAGGCCATGAGTTGTATCCTCTCAGAGTTGATCCGACAGAACCGACTAGTTGCGACCACCGATTTTGATATTGACGCCCCTAAGACCTCCAAACTAAAAACTTCCCTCTCTAACCTTAATCTTTCTAACTGTCTAATTGTTCTTTCAAGTCCTTCCCAAAATATTCAGAGAGCGGCTTCCAATCTAAAGCAAGTTGAATTGCTCTCTTCGACGCGACTGAATCCCGTCGACCTTCTTCACTTCGAGAACGTTCTTATGGACTCCGAAGTGCTCCGGAAACTAGGGGAATCGTTGTCGTGAAACTGGAACGCCTGTACGGAATCCTCAGAGAGCCTCACGTCACTGAGAAGGTTACTGGCATTGCAGATTCGTCAAACCAATATGCGTTCAAGGTGGATGTCTCCGCCACGAAGAAAGAAATCCGTGAGGCGGTGGAAACGATCTACGACGTGAAAGTTGAAAACGTTACCACTCTGCGAGTTAAGGGACAAAGTGTTCGTCGATTTGCTCGTGTCATTTCTTCCGGAAAGCAAAAAGAATGGAAAAAGGCCTACGTGCGACTTCAACCTGATGATCGCATCGACTTCACACTGGAGATCAAGTGATGCCGGTAGTTCGATTGAAGCCTACTTCACCAGGACGACGATTCGTCGCCAAGGTTGTCGATCCCTCTTTGCACAAGGGATCTCCCTACAAGCCTTTGGTGGAACCGAAGTCGAAGACTGCGGGACGCAACAATAAAGGTCGAATTACAACGCGCCATCGTGGTGGTGGACATAAGCAACACTACCGCATTATCGACTTCAAACGAAACAAAGATGGCGTTCCTGCCAGCGTTGAGCGACTGGAATACGATCCCAATCGAAGTTCGCACATCGCACTATTGAAATACAGGGACGGAGAGCGACGCTACATTATTGCGCCGCGCGGGCTAAGAGTTGGAGATGAAATTCGGTCTGGGTCTACAGCACCCATCCGAGTAGGTAATGCGATGCCGTTACGCAATATTCCCTTAGGTAGTCTGATTCACTGCATTGAAATGAAACCTGGCAAAGGTGCCCAGCTGGCACGCAGTGCGGGAACCTCGGCAAAGCTGTTGGCTCGCGAAGGAGCGCATGCAACATTGCGTCTTCGATCAGGCGAGATGCGTAGAGTGTTGAGCGAATGTAAAGCAGTGCTGGGAGAAGTGGGAAACAGTGAGCATAACTTGAGATCTCTTGGAAAAGCAGGTGCCAAGCGGTGGAGAGGAATCAGACCAACCGTTCGTGGAGTGGCGATGAATCCTGTCGACCATCCACATGGAGGCGGGGAAGGAAAGTCCTCGGGTGGTCGAGATCCTGTTTCGCCGACTGGAATTCCAACCAAGGGACATCGCACAAGACGAAAGAAAGCGAGCGATGCGATGATTATTCGTCGACGGGGAAGAGGTAAGTAGATATGCCACGAGCGTTGCGCAAAGGTCCGTTTGTAGATACTCACTTGCTTGCAAAGGTGGAAAAGGCTCAGCAGACCAGCGATCGTCGACCTATTCGAACATGGTCGCGACGTTCCATGATCGTTCCTGAGATGGTTGGATTGACCATCATGGTCCATAACGGACGCCAGCATGTACCGGTTTTCATAACTGAGGAATTGGTGGGACACAAGCTCGGAGAATTTGCACCGACACGCACTTTCAAGGGCCATGCGGGTGATCGCAGAACGGCACGCGTGTAGAACGTAGCGGATTTGGATATGAGAGTACGTGCGGTTGCCAAGAGATTGCGAGTGTCGCCCCAAAAGGTGAGGCTTATTGCGGATCAGATTAGAGGCAAGAATGTCGAACAAGCGTTTGACATTCTTCAATACGGCGTACAGAAAGGTGCGCCTCTCGTACGCAAGGTTCTGGATTCTGCTGTGGCAAACGCCGAGACAAATTGGGGAGCGGACGTGGACGAACTTAAAGTGGCAGAGGTCTATGTGAACGAAGGAGTTCGTCTCAAGCGTTTCCGTGCTCGCGCCCGAGGACGAGGTGCTCGAATCACAAAACGCACATGCCACGTGACGATCACAGTAGCCGATTAGAAGGATGGATGAGACTTCGACATGAATAGACGCTTAGCGACGGGAAGTACATGGGACAAAAAGTAAATCCAAACGGATTTCGGCTGGGTATTGTCCGAGACCACACGTCGGTCTGGTACACAGGTAAGCAGAAGTACGTCGAGTACCTTCAGAACGACCTGGAAATCCGTGAGTATCTCTCGAAGCGACTATCACAAGCGTTCGTCAGCAGAATCGATATCGAACGCCCATCCACCGACGCTCGCATAACTATTCATACGGCACGGCCGGGGATGGTCATTGGTCAGCGTGGTGTGGATGTCGAGAGGCTGCGAGGTGAACTAAAAGAACTAGTGGGCACGACTGTTGTCGTGAATGTTGAGGAGATTCGAAAACCGGAATTGGACGCCTTCCTGGTCGCTCAAAACGTAGCTCAACAGTTGGAGCGGCGAGTTCAGTACCGACGCGCAGTACGGCGCGTCTTGCAGAACGCAATGCGATTGGGTGCGGAAGGTATCAAGGTTCGCGTGTCCGGCCGCTTGATGGGAATCGAGTTGGCGCGATCCGAAGTCTATTCTGAAGGACGAGTGCCGTTGCACACATTACGAGCAGATATTGACTACGCAGTGGCGGAAGCATACACAACCTATGGTGTCTTGGGAGTAAAGGTTTGGATTTTCCGAGGCGAGGTCATAGAAGGACAGGATGGAGGTGCAAGTCCAGCGGGACTGTAAATCCAAATGCTACAACCGACGAGAACAAAGTTTCGCAAACAACAGAAAGGTCGTAATCGTGGTCTGGCCCAGAGGTCGAACCGCGTATGTTTTGGTCAGTTCGGACTCAAGGCGACTGGGCGAGGTCGAATGACGTCCCGCCAGATCGAGGCGGCACGACGAGCCATGACCCGTCAGATGAAGCGTGGTGGCAAGGTGTGGATTCGGGTATTTCCCGACAAACCCATTACAAAGAAGCCTCTGGAAGTTCGTCAAGGAAAAGGAAAGGGTTCAGTCGAGTATTGGGTTGCTCAAATTCAACCTGGGCGAATGTTGTATGAGGTTGCTGGTGTGAGCGAAGACGATGCTAGACACGCGTTCAGACTTGCATCGAGCAAGTTGCCTTTTGCGACATCCATGGTTGCCCGAAGGACGGTGTGATGGATGCGAGCGAGCTTCGAGACCTAACTGACGAAGAGTTGAAGCAAGAATTGGAACGTGCCTTGAAGGAGCAATTCAACATGCGTTTTCAGCGAGCGACGGATCAGCTTCCCCAGACGCACTTATTGACCGACAGTCGACGTGAGATTGCGCGAATCAAGACCATTATTCGGGAACGACGCGATGTCTGATAACACTGCGACGTTGACACGACGAATGAATGGCATTGTTGTATCTGACAGTGCCGACAAGACGATAGCGGTTCGTATTGATCGACGCGTTCGCCATCCTCTGTACAAGAAGATCATCGGTCGACGATCAAAACTTCAAGCTCATGACGAGAACAATGAAGCAAAGGTCGGAGATCGGGTAACCATCGAGGAGTGTCGTCCGATTTCCAAGACAAAGTCTTGGCGTCTGTCCTCGATTGATGAGAAAGCATAGGAGTAGGAGTCGATGATTCAGAGCGAATCTGTGCTCGATGTCGCCGACAATAGTGGCGCACGGCGCGTTCAGTGCATCAAGGTGCTAGGCGGGTCCCGCCGAAGATATGCGGGAATTGGGGACACAATACGTGTCACCGTCAAGGAAGCCGCACCTAGAAGCCGAGTCAGAAAGGGGCAAATAATGCGTGCGGTCGTGGTTCGAACGAAAAAGGGCGTACGACGTCAGGACGGATCGCTCATCAAGTTTGACCAAAACGCTGCAGTTCTCGTCAATGAGAGCCAAGAACCTATTGGTACCCGCATCTTCGGTCCCGTCACGCGTGAATTGCGCACGCGCCGCTACATGCGAATCGTTTCTTTGGCACCTGAGGTACTGTAGAGATGAGGCGGTTGCGCATTGACGACGAGGTTGTAGTCCTTGCCGGTAAGGACCGAGGACGAACCGGAAACGTCGTGCGTTTTGTAGGTGGCGATCGAGTGGTCGTTGGAAACGTCAATATGGTACGCAAACACCTCAGGGCGACTCAACCGGGTGCACGACAAGGAATTTTTTCGCAGGAAGCAGCATTGCACATGTCCAATGTGGCAATTTTCAATCCCAACACGGAAAAGCCCGACAAAGTGGGAATTCGTGAAGAAGACGGAGAAAAGATTCGTTTTTTTCGATCAACGGGCGAGCGAATAGACGCATAAGAAGTTGATGGCTAGTGCTATGAACACACTTCAGGAAAAGTATCTCAGCGAGATTCGGCCTCAGTTGATGTCGCAATACGGTTTTTCCTCGGTAATGCGGGTTCCAAGACTTGAAAAGGTCACGTTGAACATGGGTGTTGGACAAGCGGTAGGCGATCGCAAACTCTTGGATAGTGCATTTGAAGATCTAATGAAAATTGCGGGTCAGCGACCGAAGATTACCCGTGCGCGAAAGTCGGAAGCGGTCTTCAAAATCCGGACTGGCTATGCAATCGGATGCATGGTAACGCTTCGTAGAACCATCATGTATGAGTTCGTCGAAAGGCTGATTGGGATTGCCATTCCGAGGGTACGTGATTTTCGCGGTCTTAGTCCTCGAGCGTTCGATGGACGCGGCAATTACTCGATAGGTGTTACGGAGCAGATAATTTTTCCGGAAATCAATTACGACGAAATCGATTCGATTCGAGGTCTTGATATCGCCATAACCACCACAGCTCGAAACGATGAAGAGGGTCTGGACTTGCTTCGAGCCTTCAACTTTCCCTTTAGGAGTTAGACATTGACTAGGCAGTCGCTTCTGGAACGCGAGAAGAAACGCGAAAAAACAGTCGCAAAGTACAAAGTGAGACGCGCAGAATTGAAGGCGATCATCAACAATCGCACGCTCTCCGACGAGGAACGCTGGGACGCGCAGCTTAAGCTACAAGCGTTGCCGAGAAACGCAAACCCAATTCGTTTGCGAAGGCGATGTTGTCTAACTGGTCGACCTCGCGGCGTGTATCGACGATTCGGTCTTGGGAGATCGAAGCTCAGAGAGGCAGCCATGCGCGGTGACATTCCCGGCCTCAAGAAGTCGAGTTGGTAGTGCCATGAGCATGCAGGACCCCGTAGCTGATTTCTTGACTCGCATTCGAAACGCTTGCGCCGTTTCGATGCTGTCCGTGTCGATGCCGAGTTCAAAGCTCAAGGTTGCGATTTGTCGCGTATTGGAAGACGAAGGCTACATTCGTGGATTCTCTGTTGACGAAGCTGTGAAGCCATCGCTAACTATCCAGCTCAAGTATGCCGAAGGGGTCCCGGTGATAGAGGAATTGCGTAGAGTGAGCCGTCCTGGATTGCGCGTCTATCAGAAACAGCAGGAACTGCCACGAGTACGAGGCGGATTGGGCATAGCAATTGTCAGCACGAATCAAGGGCTCATGTCGGATCATTCAGCACGCAGGCTGGGATTGGGCGGCGAAGTGCTCTGCACTGTGTTTTAAGGAAGCTGAGATGTCCCGACTTACCGAACGATCACTTGCAATTCCCAAAGGCGTAGATGTCCAGATCACAGACATCGAAATATCGGTAAAGGGACCGAATGGTCAACTCACACAGGTACGTGCCGATGGAGTCGAAGTGGCCCGCAATGGAGAGGAGGTCTCGATTAGGACTATTGGTGAAACTCGGCATGCAAGGGCAATGACCGGCACCATGCAAGCGTTGTTGCGAAATATGATGGCTGGAGTATCCACCAAGTGGGAAAAGAGACTTGAACTTCAAGGCGTCGGCTATCGTGCCCAACTTCAAGGAAAGAAGCTTGTGCTTCAGTTGGGGTTTTCCCACCCCGTTGAATTTACGCCACCAGACAGCATAGAGCTTGCGACTCCAACTCCGACCGAAATTGTGGTCTCGGGAGTGGACAGGCAACTTGTGGGTCAAGTTGCGGCCGACATACGGAGCAAGCGACCTCCGGAACCGTATAAAGGTAAAGGAGTCCGATATGTCGGCGAATACGTAAAGCGGAAGGAATCGAAGAAGTAGCGATGGTTTGACGATGATCAGCAAGCGAGAATCAAGACTTCGAAGAGCCAAGCGAGGCAGACGGAAGATGCGCGAGCTTCGCATTGTGCGATTGACGGTACACAGATCGTCAAAGCACATATACGCCCAGCTAATCTCTCCAGAGGGTGAGAAAGTGCTCACGCAAGCTTCGACACTTGAGGACTCACTTCGAGCTGGTCCGACAGGCAATGTGGAAGCAGCTAAGAAGGTGGGAGAGCTAGTTGCAGCTCGAGCAAAGGATGTCGGTGTGACCAAAGTGGCGTTTGATCGGTCCGGGTTCAAATTTCACGGTCGAGTCAAAGCGCTCGCCGATGCAGCTCGCGAAGCTGGCATGGAGTTTTAGTAATGGCATATTCGGAAGAAATTAAACAGGAAGGAATTGTTGAGAAACTCGTTTCTTCAACTCGTGTCGCGAAAACCGTCAAAGGCGGACGTCAGATTTCATGGACTGCATTGTCCGTAGTGGGTGACGGGGCTGGACGATTTGGGTTTGGACGAGGAAAAGCTCGTGAACGTGTTCAAGCAATTGAGAAGTCAGGCGAAATAGCACGTCGAAACATGTTCGAGATCGAACTTAATGGACCAAAGCTTTGGCATCCAATTTCCGAGAAGCACGGCGCATCGCGCATCTACATGCAGCCTGCTTCGGAGGGAACTGGAGTGATTGCCGGAGGAACAATGCGCGCAGTACTTGAAGCCGCAGGAGTCCGAGACGTTCTCGCCAAGTGCTATGGATCAACGAATCCGACCAACGTTGTACGAGCGACCGTCAAGGGATTGGTCAACATGCGCTCGCCAAGGGCGGTGGCGTTGAAACGAGACAAGACCGAAGCGGAGGTTCGCGGTTTTGGCTAGAAAGAAGAAATCCGAAATGATTCGGATTCGACAGGTTAAGAGTGCTTTTGGTCGATTGCAAAAGCACCGAGCGTGTGCGCGCGGTCTCGGTCTACGGAAAGTTGGACAGGTGGTCGAAATTGAGGACACGCCATCAGTACGTGGAATGATCGACAAAATAAGCTACATGGTCGAGGTGGAAGAAAGGTCGACATCGTGAAGCTGAACGAACTACAAACCAATCCGGGGAGTCGCCGAACTCGAAAGCGCGTTGGTCGAGGTACTTCTGCGGGACAGGGAAAGACTTGCGGTCGTGGTCACAAAGGACAGAAATCACGCTCTGGAGGATCCATTGCGCCAGGTTTCGAAGGTGGGCAATTGCCATTACAGCAGCGTATCCCGACCTTTGGATTTCGGTCCCGCATTGGACGAGTTACGGACGAAATCCGTCTCCATGAACTCAATTTGACGGAAGGAGATACCGTTGACATCGAAAGTGTCAGAAAAGCGGGATTGATTACCTCCAACATTAAACGAGTTCGAATCATTCAGTCTGGCACTATTCAAAGAGCCGTGACTGTGAAAGGACTAAAGGCCACCCGCGGTGCCCGCACGGCAATTGAAGCGGCTGGCGGAAGAGTCGAGGAATAGAAACGTAATGGCAACGGCTGCGCCGGCTCTAGCTGGGGTACAAACAGGATTGTCGGAACTGAGGAACCGACTACTCTTCGTATTGTTCGCGTTGCTCGTGTACCGCATCGGTACTCACATACCGGTGCCCGGCATCAATCCGGACGCTTTGCAGAACCTGTTCGACCAGAACCAGGGCGGCATTCTCGACTTATTCAACATGTTCTCGGGCGGTGCGCTGGAAAGGATGAGCATTCTTGCGCTCGGTGTCATGCCCTACATTACATCAAGCATCATCATGAATCTTGTCACGATGATGTATCCACGGTTGAACCAGCTGCGCAAGGAAGGCGAAGCGGGACGGCGGAAGATCACAAAATACACCCGCTACGGAACATTGCTGATCTCCTTGGTTCAAGGAACAGCGCTTACGGGGACTCTCGTCGCCCAAGGACTTCCTTTCGTACCGGGATTTGGGTTCTTTTTCATATCTGTTGTGACGCTTGTTACCGGCGCATTGTTCATGATGTGGCTAGGCGAGAAGATTACAGAGCACGGCGTCGGAAACGGAATCTCACTGTTGATCTTCGCGGGCATCGTGTCGGGCTTCCCAGGAGCAATCGGGCAGTCCTTCGAGGCAGCGCGGCAAGGTGATATCAATCTTGCCTTCTTGCTGCTGATTGGAGTAGTGGCAATTGGAGTTGTGGGTTTTGTCGTCTTCATCGAACGTGGCGAACGACGGATAACAATCAATTATGCGAAGCGGCAGCAGGGTCGCAGAATGGTTCAGGCCCAGTCCAGCCACTTGCCGCTCAAGGTCAATATGGCTGGTGTAATTCCAGCAATCTTCGCGTCGAGTCTCTTGTTGGCTCCGGCTTCAATGGCTCAATGGTTTGGCCAAAGTCCTGGTTTAGGCTGGTTGGAGGAAATAGCGCTGGTGCTGAGCCCCGGACAACCTCTTTACATAATGATGTTCGCTGCGGGGATTGTGTTTTTCAGCTTTTTCTACACCGCCATCGTGCGCGATCCGGGTGAAATGGCCGACAATCTCAAACGTCAGGGCGCATACATTCCGGGTATTCGACCAGGCAAACAGACAGCGGACTACCTTGACGACGTAACGACCAAACTTACGATCTTCGGCTCCGCGTACGTTACGAGCGTATGTCTACTTCCCGAATTCATGATTGTTCTTTTTAACGTGACGTTTCAGTTGGGAGGCACTGCGTTATTGATCGTGGTCGTAGTCTCAATGGACTTCATGGCTCAAGTGCAAGCACATTTGATGTCGAGCCAGTACTCCAAGCTAATGGAACAGTCCAACTTGAGGAACTATAGCCGCCGACCGCGGTAGGGAATCAAGTTCAGAGAGGAATTGCGAATGAAAGTACGAGCGTCGGTGAAGAAGATGTGCAGGAATTGCAAGATCGTTCGAAGGAAGAGAACCGTTTACGTGATCTGCAAGACCGAACCACGGCATAAGCAAAGACAGGGATAGATACATGGCACGAATTGCAGGCGTTATGGTTCCAGACAACAAGCATGCTGGAGTTTCGCTTACCTACATATTTGGAATTGGCCGAACGACAGCGACGAAGGTGTGCGAAGCCGCCAATGTCGATCCCAATGTGAAGATTCAGGACTTGTCTGAAGACCAAATGGACAAGATTCGAGCGCAAATTGGAACTCTCGCTGTGGAAGGAGATCTTCGCCGAATAAGTTCAATGAACATCAAGAGACTCATGGACCTGCGATGCTATCGTGGGCTGCGACATCGTAGAGGGCTACCCGTACGAGGGCAAAGAACACAGACGAACGCCCGAACCCGAAAGGGTCCTCGCCGGATCATTAGGAAATAGCAATGCCTGGACGTCGTACACGAGGCGGAGATGGGTCAAGTCGTCGACGCGGCAGGAGAGTCGTAACGGATGGATTGGCTCATGTACACGCGTCGTACAACAATACGATCATTACGATTACCGACCGCCATGGAAGAACTCTTGGATGGGCTACTGCGGGCGGTTCGGGATTTAGTGGAGCGCGCAAGAGTACAGCTTACGCGGCGCAAACCGCGGCAGAAAACGTTACGGCTCGCGTCATAGAGAACCATGGATTGAAAAGCGTAGATGTCTTCGTCAAAGGTCCAGGACCTGGGCGCGACTCAGCGGTACGTGCTCTCAATGCAGGTGGACTTCGCGTGAACAGCATTTCGGATGTGACGCCCATCCCTCACAACGGTTGCCGTCCGCCGAAGAGACGCAGACCCTAGAGGATCAATACATGGCTCGTTACTTGGGACCCAAACTGAAGCTGTCGCGTCGCGAAGGTACAGACCTATACCTGAAGAGCGGCACGCGGACTCTGGAAGAGAAGTGCAAGGAAGGCAGATTGCCCGGTGAACCTGGCACTCGGAGAGCTCCGGCGCGAAAGAGCGACTTCGCGATACAGCTGAGAGAGAAGCAGAAGGTTCGACGTCTCTATGGCATCTTGGAGAAGCAGTTTCGCAATTACTACAAGAAAGCCGACCGCCAGCAAGGAGCTACCGGAGTTAATCTCCTACAGCTCTTGGAGAGCCGACTTGACAATGTCGTATATAGGTCAGGATTTGGCTCTACGCGAGCCGAATCCCGGCAGCTGGTGTCACATAAAGCCGTAAGGGTCAATGGACAGAACGTGAACATTCCTTCGTTCCATGTTCGACCAGGCGACCAAATCAGCATTGGAGATCGACAAAAGTCTCAGGCTCGCATCGGCATGGCGCTTGAACTTGCCGATCAACGCGGGTTCGTTGAGTGGATTGAAGTCGATTCGGAAAATAGGGCTTCGGTGTTCACTCGATTGCCAGATCGAGAGGAATTGCCGATGGAAATCCAAGAAAACCTAATAGTCGAACTGTATTCCAAGTAGTAGCAACCAAGAACTTGGTTGGCAACAGAGGGAAACTAACGTATGAGTAGCGTAGATACTGATCTATTGCAAGTCACTCCTGTAGAGGTCGAGAACCTCAGCGATACCCGTGCCCGTGTCGTACTCACTCCTCTGGAGAGAGGATACGGCCACACCGTGGGCAACGCATTGCGTCGAATACTTCTATCGTCAATGCCAGGAGCTGCCATTTCCGAAGTCTCCATCGATGGAGCTCTGCATGAATACGCAACGCTTCCGGGCGTTCGTGAGGACTTGCTCAACATTTGCTTGAACTTGAAGGGTGTGGCGGTGCGTCTCACCGCAGGAGACGAGAGCACGATGCGTTTGAGCGCAAACGGACCTGGAGAGGTGTCTGCGAAAGACTTTATAACAACTCAGGAGGTTGAGATCGCCAACCCGGACCATCCGATTTGCACGTTGAACGACGATGGTTCAATCTATTTGGAGGCGATTGTGACGCGTGGACGCGGCTACCAACCTGCCGATCAGCAACTTGTCGCCGATCACGAACGCACTATTGGGCGTTTGCGCCTTGATGCTTCCTATAGCCCTATGCGAAGTGTCGACTATACGGTCGAGAACACTCGCGTAGAGCAACGGACCGACATGGATAAGTTGATCATTACGCTTGAATCCAACGGGACGATTAGCCCCGTGGAAGCCGTTCGACGTGCTGCAACGATCCTCACTCAGCAGTTGGCCCCGTTTGTTGACTTGAAGCTTCTGGAGGAAGTCGAGAAAGAGATGCAGGCACATGCCATTGATCCTTTCCTGTTCGAATCGATTGAGTCGCTCAACCTTCCTGTTCGATCCAAAAATTGCCTAAAAGGCGAGAACGTTGCGTCGATTGGAGAGCTTGTGCACAAGACCGAGAAGGATCTCATGGCTACGCCAAACTTAGGCAAAAAGTCGTTGGAAGAGATTAAGGAGGCCTTGGCACTGCGCGGTCTCCACCTGGGGATGACGATTAGCGGTTGGGAGGATCAGCAGGCCGGCAATTGACTAGGTCGCTACACGTAGGCAATTTGCTCTAAGAGGACACACGACTATGAGACACATGAAGAGCGGTAGACAGCTCAACAGAAATTCTCCGCATCGAAAGCGAATGTTGTCGAACATGTGCTCCTCGCTTATCGAACATGAAATGATCCGAACGACAGTTCCCAAAGCCAAGGAACTACGACGTGCAATCGAACCACTGATCACCCGCGCGGCAATTGACTCCGTCGCAAATCGTCGGCGAGCCTTCGCCTATCTGCGGAACAAGTCCGCAGTGGGTAAGCTGTTCAGTGAATTGGGTCCTCGATTTCAGGAGCGACCGGGTGGGTATACACGCATTCTGAAAGCGGGCTACCGCAGCGGAGATTCGGCAATGGTTTGCTTTGTCGAACTCGTGGATCGACCAGGGCACGATCTCAACGACGACTCGGATCCTGACGACGAATCAGATAGTGAAGCAGAAAGCGAATCCTAGCGATTTCAGACTAAACCCATTTCCCCGTCCAAGACAGCGAAGTAAGCTCATCCTAGTTTGAAAGGTCAACCTGCCGCGGTCTTGAGGGGTTCGTCTACCACCGAATCTTTGGTGAGTGTCTTCTTCAAGTAAATCCCCGTGTGGGAGTCCTTGAGCTTCGCGATGTGTTCCGGAGTCCCAAATGCAACAATTTCTCCGCCGGCTCCACCTCCCTCAGGTCCCATGTCGATAATCCAGTCAGCTGTCTTGATTACATCGAGATTGTGCTCTATGACGACTACCGTATTTCCATTGTCCCGTAGACGCGACAACACTCCGAGAAGCATTTCAATATCGTGAAAATGCAAACCGGTTGTCGGTTCGTCAAGGATGTAGAGGTTTCGACCAGTGTCCTTCTTTGACAATTCCCGGGACAGTTTCACGCGTTGCGCCTCTCCTCCGGAGAGCGTCGTCGCACTTTGCCCCAAACGGATGTAGGACAGTCCCACATCCATCAATGTCTGTAGTTTCTGCTTCAAGGGCGGAATCGCATGAAAGAAGCCATAAGCTTCCTCCACTGTCATGTCGAGGACTTCGTGAATGTTCTTGTCCTTGTACTTGACCTGCAAAGTCTCACGGTTATAGCGAGTGCCTTTGCATGTATCGCAGTTCACGTAGACATCGGGAAGGAAGTGCATTTCGACCTTGATTAGTCCATCGCCTTTGCATGCTTCGCATCGTCCTCCTTTGACGTTGAAGCTGAATCGTCCTGGTTTGTACCCTCGAATTCGAGCTTCCTGTGTCCGAGCGAACAATTCACGGATAGGCGTGAATAGTCCGGTATAAGTGGCGGGATTGGACCTAGGAGTGCGCCCAATTGGGCTTTGATCGATGTCTACAACTTTTTGCAGGTGGTTCAATCCAGTTATTCGTTGGTGAGGAAAAGGTACGACGCTTGTAGCGCTATTCAATGACCGGGCTGCCACTGGATACAGAGTGTGATTGATCAACGTGGACTTTCCCGAGCCCGATACACCCGTAATGCATGTGAACAGACCAACAGGGATTGATACATCGATGTTCTTCAGGTTGTTCCCGGATGCACCTTTCAACACAATCTGTTTTGTTGGATCGATTGAGGTTCGGTTGTGCGGTATCTCGATCGATCGCTTCCCCGATAGGTACTGTGCGGTTAGAGACTGTTCGGAGTTCAGTACGCGACGAAGTGGTCCCTGCGTGACAACCTTGCCTCCATGGACACCTGGTCCTGGTCCAATGTCAATCACATGGTCGGCGGTTCGAATGGCCTCTTCATCGTGTTCCACCACAATGACGGTGTTTCCCAAGTCTTTTAGGTGCGTGAGTGTCGACAGCAGGCGGCCGTTGTCTCGTTGGTGCAAGCCGATGGATGGCTCGTCGAGAATGTACATGACTCCCACAAGACCGGCACCTATTTGGCTCGCAAGACGAATTCGCTGGGCTTCGCCCCCTGAAAGAGTTCCGGCGCTACGGTCTAGCGTTAGATAGTTGAGCCCCACATTCACAAGAAAACGTAGTCGGGCCTGTATTTCCTTGAGGAGCTTCTCGGCAATAATCGCGTCTTTACCGGACAGGTCCAATTTCAGGAAGTAATCCAGCGCTTGCTCAATTGACATCGAGGTAAGACTGGAAAGTGATGAGTCCGCAACAAACACGTTCCGTGACTCTTGCTTTAGTCGTGCACCATCACAGTCATCGCAATTCTTGTCGCTCATGAACACATGCAACTGTTCGCGTACTTGTGGTGAGGATGTCTTGCGGTAGCGTCGTTCGAGCAACGGAATGATGCCGTTGTACTTGAGCTTGCGCGAGATCTTGTTCTTTCCGTAGCTCCAAGTAACAGATATGGGGTCTGGAAGGCCGTAGAGGATTGCGTCCCGACACTTCTTGGGCAATCTTCGGAAAGGAGTACTGACGTCGAAGTTCAAGTGCTTGGCGACTGCACGAATCATCGTGAATTGCCACCGTGTGGACTGATCCCACCCTGGAATTGCACCTTCGGACAAGCTCAGAGATGAATCCACCACGACAAGTGACGGATCAAATTTGTGCTCAGTTCCCAATCCGTCGCATGAGGGACAAGCTCCAGCGGGATTATTGAAGGAGAACATTCTCGGCTCGAGCTCGGCGATGCTGTAGTCGCACTTTGTGCAGCCAAACTTGGAAGAAAATGTGAGCTCTGCGAAACCGCCGGTCATCGACGCGACGATTGCAAGACCTTCGGACAACTGCAACGCAGTTTCAAACGATTCTGCTAGACGTTGTTCGATGTCGGGTCTGACGACGAGCCTGTCCACAACGGCTTCGATGGTGTGTTTCTTGTTCTTGTCCAGTTCCGGAGGATGTTCTAGCTCCGTAACAATTCCATCGACTCGGGCTCGAATGAAACCGTTAGCGACGAGATCTGCAAAGATGTGAAGATGCTCGCCTTTTCGCTGAACAATCACGGGAGAGAGCAACAGGATTCGGCTCTCTTCAGGCAACCCCATCACGGAATCGACCATGTCGCTGACTGTTTGTGCCGCAAGGGGAATCCCATGGTCGGGGCAGCGGGGTTCTCCTACGCGAGCGAAGAGTAGACGGAGGTAGTCGTAGATCTCTGTGATGGTTCCTACCGTGGAGCGTGGATTGCGCGAAGTGGATTTTTGTTCAATCGATATCGCTGGCGACAACCCCTCAATGAGATCTACATCGGGTTTGTCCATCATTGAAAGAAACTGTCTTGCGTAGGCAGACAGCGACTCGACATAGCGTCGTTGTCCTTCCGCATAGAGAGTGTCAAAAGCTAGCGACGACTTGCCCGATCCTGACAGACCTGTGACAACGACGAGTTGGTCGCGGGGTATGTCAAGGTCGATGTCTTGAAGGTTGTGGGTGCGGGCTCCCCTAATCGAAATCTTTGATGCTGAATTTGCCAATTTTGTAGCTTTCGGGAACCCAAACAGCTTATGTTAGCGACGGTAGTTTTTGATTTCAAGCGTCACGCTTAGCGTGTCTTTGTTGTACGAACTACCAATCCCCGGGCATCGCCGCGACTTAGTGTTGGGAAGCTGGATTGTCGAGGTATGAGCTCAAGAAATCTCTCGCCACTTCTCGTTCTAGGTCTCGTTGGATGATGCAGCCTCTTGAGTCTAGAAAGTAGGATGCGGCCTTGTGAACAGCAGCGTAAGATCGTGCCAAATTCGATCTGGTAGCCGCGTTTGACTCGCGTAGCATAATCCAACTGTAGCTCTCGATCTCTGACAGATCCTCCCTTTGTTCTCTCTCTTCGCCAACCAGTACCTGGACGATTTGAAAGTCCTCATCTGCGTATAGGTCGCGAAGTTCCTTGTGCGCATCCGTAGTCCACGAACTCAATCCAATCGATGGTTCTAAGAATTCCAAGAGCACCAGTTGGTATTCGTTGAGTACTGAGTAAAGACTTACGGGTGTTCCTTTGAGATTGGGCAACTCAAAGTCAGGCACTCGCTGACCGGGTACCATTCGTTCTTGACTTTCTACCGACTCAAGTATGGCCGTCCAATAGTCTCGAGCAGGGGTTACTCTTGCTCTTGCGACATCGACTGAGAGGCTTT
This sequence comes from Candidatus Azotimanducaceae bacterium, assembly GCA_965203735.1. GTDB lineage: Bacteria > Pseudomonadota > Gammaproteobacteria > Pseudomonadales > Azotimanducaceae > Bin55. The sequence goes on along the minus strand of OZ241909.1, from coordinate 3,367,518 downwards.
GTGCCAAGTTCTCGTAAATCTCTAGCTTTTCGACACGTTCTTCAGGTAAATCCAGGGCATGTAGTTCTAACGCAAGCAACCTGTCCATTGGATCTACGGCGTGCCGAGCGATGTCGTCTAGAACATTGAAGCGTATTTGCTTCAGTTCATTCCACAACTCACTCACTTTCGAAGCCATGTGCGCATAGGGTTGTTCCCAGTATGTAGGAAGCACATTGGAGAGATCCACGTGCTCACACCCTTCGGAAGGCTCAATGTTCAGCCCTGGGTCGTCTTGGGAATCTGGCGACTCTTCGGAAGCACTGGATTCGTCAGTTTCCTCGATGACGGCACTTGTAGCGTTCATTGTGTTTCGTTGCTCTTCGGATTCTTTGTCAAGCTCTTCCAGGCGCAATTGAAACGTGTAGCTCTGCTGCCAACTTTCGACAAGCTTTGCATGTTTACCCCTTCCGGCCACCGCCACTAGCCCGTAGGAGCGCAAGCGTTCTACATCGTCTTGGCCTGTCTGAAACCAGCCAGTTGGCAAGGTTGCTGTAGCGTGAGAACTACTTCCACGGGGATGAGCATGGATCGTGACCCCGGGTTCGACAATAATCTCGGTCCATAGGTTGAAGTGCCTGTCCCTGTCGATGGCCTCCAAGAAGGCAACTGTGGGCTCTTCGATTTCGATTTCCAAAGTAAATTTGTCATCCTGAAGCATGACGGTGGCGAGATTGAAATAGCGTAGTCCTTTCTCGGTCCAATTTGTGATATGAACCGTTGCGAGGGTACTCGTCAAGTCAGCATTCAAAGGGCTCAAATCTGCCGATAGGACAAACCTCTTGGCCGGATCCTGAACATTTGTAAGCATTCCTATATGCACGAGTTCGTCCTGCCAATATCCTGTGTAATCTAAGACCGCAAGTGATATGGTCTCCCCGGGCTCGACATACGATCTGGAAGTTAACAGTTCCGAGGATTCCGCTGATGAAACCTGTGCTTCCACCCACATTGGACTTTCAAGATTCCCACGTAGCTTCACTTTTCCATTATGAAAAGGCGAGGAATGCAGCAAGGCCAACTCCTCTTCCATCGATTCCCCAGCCTCGACACGATAGATGGAAACCGTACCGGATTCAAAAGCGGTTGATTCTTCAATTCCTTCGACGTCCTGCTCGATGCGAACGTACTCCACGGTGAACGTGTAGGTCTTTGAGGGGTCGCCGCTGCAAGCGGTTACAAAAAGAGTAGTAAGTAGAAGAATACAAAGCCGAAGGGTAGATATCGACTCGAAGGAGTATCTTGGCTCACTGGTTTCGAAGTCCATTCCACGATTTTACGCACTGTCGTTCATGCGATGAGCGTCTGCGGCATTAATGCTCCATTAGCGACTGGATTCTCTCAGAACCCATTGCTTCATGCGTTACCCTCTGATCGCGTCGCGCAGTTTCTCGAGGTATCAGACCGTAGTAACTATGAATCCTTGAGTTCTTGTAAGTCGGGCAGTGCTTTTTCGACGATGGTCTCCCTAATTAGTCGGTTCAGTTCGTGTATCTCCGAAACTAGCTCCGGGTACCAGCTGTATTGTTCGAGAAGTTTGCCTTCGTCGTTATAGCAGCAGTTGGAGTCGGATTGCTGGGCAGAGAGCAACAAGACCAATAGATCATTAAATGTATTGATTTTTTGCTTGAACGATTCCATATAAGGTGTGGCTTCGACAATAACCTCAATGGTTTCCGTATTTAGCGACTCAAAATTGCGGCTATCGAATGCCGCCGCCACAACGAGACCAGGCACAGGATAATAGAGCGAACGAGTCGGAATTCTCGGCTGCTTACCCTGGCTAAGTTCCTCCACAGCACTCAAATGCGGCAACATATTCCGTTCCTCTGTACCGAGGTGAAAGATCACTGTGCTAAATTCAAATATGAGACTTTCGTAGAACTTAGTTCGTATATCCTTTTTCTCCAGTTCCTCTTGATAATCAGTCAACAAAAAAGCGAGATAGACGCCGATAAACACGACTGCCAGCTCAATAAGCAGTCTTGGAATTTGGGAAGACGCAGTCTTTATTCTTGACGCGATTCGTCCGAGAGTAAGTTTGTCTTTGGTAGGCTCTATGGAGTCTGTCATGGCTAGATCCCCCAACAGTTGTGTACTTGTTGCTGTTCTCTGTAGTTACCTTCAATCGTACTTGCAATTCCCATTTGTTTACTTTGTGAGCCGGTTTCTTGGTCGTAACTAATACACTGGTAATCGTTGATTTTCAAAGGAAACAAGATCGGACTCGTTTATTGTTACCTATTGGTTAGCAGTCGTAAAGTTCCGTTGTTGTCCTCGACTGGACCGCGAGGTCGGAGAACTAAGAACACATTGGATTCTATATGTTTGTACATGTAGAATCGTGATCAAAATCTTGGTATCATACTCCAATTACTTAGTTTAACTCCATTATATGCCCCGAAAGCCCACAGCTACTGCCGCGTCAATGCGCAAGACGCGTGAGGAACTAGAGCGTGATATGAAGGTTTTTCTCGAAAAGGGTGAGGAAATCGTGAAAGTGCCACCCGGTGCCACTGGTCAAGACGAGAAAAATCGAAGTAAGCATATTGTTATTTCTAGAAAACATCAACCGCCAAGAAAAAAGCCCGACCAATAGCTTTCGAATGGGTTTGTAGCTGATATTCCGAGTCGGTTGCTACTCTCAGATTTCTCTTCGCCGGGAGTCCTGACTGTCTTTGTTACGTCCACGAAGTTCACGGGGTGTTCAATTGTTAGCCACGCATACAATGTGCTCTCTTGAAAAGGTCGTCGGAGTTTGGCTATGTTCTACACCGTCGTGGAGAGCCCCGTTGGGCAATTGCTGCTGGCCGGAAAACATGAGAGGTTAAACAGGCTCTCGTTCCTTGAGGGTAGAGAGTCCCCCCTATCAATTCCGACCGATTGGACTCGAGACGACTCAGGATTCAAACACATTGCTGCTCAGCTTCGAGAATATTTTCGAGGTGTACGAAAGGAGTTTGACATTCCGTTGGACATTGGCACTAACAAGCCCGATTTCAGTAGACGGGTTTGGAATCAGCTGCGCAAAATTCCGTACGGCGAGACTTGCTCCTACAGGACCATCGCGGAACGAATTGGCCGACCCAAAGCCTATCGCGCAGTCGGTCAAGCCAATCACAGAAATCCGATAGCGATCGTGATTCCCTGCCACCGTGTAATTGGCAGCAATGGAACGTTGACAGGATTTGGAGGCGGACTGAACACCAAAGAGTTCCTCCTCAATCTAGAACAATTACGTTGAGTCATCTATGACGGAACTCGTCCTAAGTACACGCCAGTGGTTGAGGTTTGGAACCTTCACTGCGTTCTATTTTGCTCAAGGCATACCGATTGGACTGTTCTCTATCGCGATTCCAGCTTTCCTCACAGCACAGGGAGCATCGCTTGCAGAACTCGCTACTTTCGGAGGTATAGTCGGATTGCCGTGGGCTTACAAGCTGATCGCGGGACCGGTGATGGATCGGTTCACGTATTTCCCTATGGGATTTCGGCGACCATGGGTCATCGTTGCACAAACGGGCTTGGTCCTGTCCCTGATTGCGTTGGCAGTAGCAAGTACGTGGGGAACACCAACCATTGCTGTCTTAACCGCCTTTGGATTTGCAAGCAACGTGTTTTCCGCGTCACAAGATGTCGCCACTGATGGTATGGCAATCGACATTCTCAGAGAGGACGAACGAGGACGGGCGAACGCTTTTATGGCATGCGGTCAAGCTCTCGGTTTCTCGAGTTTTGGAGCGTTCAGCGGCTACCTCTTAATTGCTTACGACATGCGTGTTACGGCACTCATTGCTGCGGCAATTGTGGGCGTAATCTGGTTCATCGCCATCGTAATGCGAGAGAGACCCGGCGAGAAAATGCTCCCGTGGACGGAGGGGAAACCGGCAGAAGTAGAACACCGGAGTGACGCATCTCTGTTCGAGATTGGGTACGACCTCGTTCGTGTGCTCATATTGCCCATGAGCATTGTGCTCGTGCTCATGGAATTCTTGAATCGTGCGAACGACGGAATCGCGCTCGCGTTGATTCCTTACTACGCGGTGGAGATTCTCGGTGTGGATTCCGCCGAATACGCTCGTGTCGTGGGACTGGTTGGAATTTTGGCTGCGGTTGTTGGGTTAGTAATTGGTCCCTTCATCGACAAGTTCGGATCCAAACGCTTGCTCATTTTGGTGCTCCTTGCGGGTGCTGCAATTCGAATTGTTGGTTGGGTAGGCATAGTCTACTTTGACTTCAATCTCGAGACTCTTACATACCTCTATGTCGTTATGTCCATTATTGGTCAGTGCATTTTTGTCGCCACCATAGCGATATTCATGACCATTTGCATGACGAGAATTGCCGCTTCGCAGTTTTCGGTCTACATGTCATTGGCTAACTTAAGCCGATCTATTGGCGCGTTTCTGTACGCCCTCGTGCCTGAAAAAGTGCCGGTTGAACACGGTTTTCTGATGATGGCAGGTCTATTGATATTGGCCGCAGGTGTTACGGTGTTCTTCAATCCCGATTCTCACAGGCGGAGAATTGACTCGATAGAGGCCGACGAGTCGGATTAGTGTTCGAACAATGACCTTAGACCAGATCGTTCAGGATGAAGATAGGGCGCTGCTGGTTCCAAACGGCTGAGAAAATCCGCAAGGCTTTCTTCAACGGTTCGCAGTGGCCTATAACCTGGACGCTCCAGCTGAACCTCGCCGGACGAATTGTTGACCGCTAAGTAGAGATTGGATTCGGGCTCAGTACAGGCAAAGAAAATACTCAGAGGTACACGAGTTCGTTTTTGAGTTAGTGCGTGACCGATGAGGTTTTCCAGCAGACGGTCGCGATCTTCTGGATTCCACAAGAGAATTAGACTTACGTGACCTTCTTCTGCTTCCGCTTCCAGACATCCTGACCAATACATGCCGTAGAAGTCTTTGACAGATGGGTGAATCTCAGCTTCGAATGCTCGCTCCAGACCATTGAAGTCATCTGCACCAAATCTCTCCGAGGGACGCCAAGGCACTGCAAGCGCTCCATTGTGTTCGACAGGATCGCCGACTTCGCACGGTGAACGCCAATTCGAGTCGTAGACGCTCCAGAGTGTTGGATACATTTGAAGAGTCGCTTCGACAAATGCACCAAGTTCCTTCATTCGTCGTTCGAATCTTGATCAGTTTGATCGTTGGCACGTTTACGTTCCTGAGAATCGCGGTTTACCCTACGCCATTCGTGTTTAGCGGAATCTAGAAGGACCTTTCGTTCCTCATGTGTCAATTGCTCAACAATATGCAAGAATACAGTGTCAGTACTTGCACGCGCTCTGCACAAGGAATCTCCATAAAGTGCGGATGACTCACGTAGCTTTTCTATGTCGAAAGGCTCCGCGAGAAAGTCTCGGAACATTGAGGCTTGGGCTCGACCAACTTCTCGGTATTCTCCCCCCAGATCTCTCCTGTGTTCGCTAATGCTCGACATGAGCTCAGACTTGCGCTCTTCTGGAAGTGCTATAAGCAAACGAGGAAATCCATAGCTTGGGTCCATGGACGGTTCGGACGACAATGTATTGGTCTCGTGACCTACGATATAGCCGAACAAAAGCAGATTTGCAAAAACAGAAACGCCGAGTGCGATAGCCAAGATTTTTCGCTTATTCATCGGAGATAGCCAAGAGATCGCTGTGATCGTCAAATTGAGTTGCAGTGATTTCGTTTTCCACAAATACTGAAGAGTCAGTGGAAGTCAGACCTAGCACGAATCCCATTACAAGTGGTAACGCAACCAAAGCCGGTTTCAGAAGCCACGATGCGAGGAAGTGAGTCCAATTTCTTTCAGGCGGAGTTGTCACACGTTGAAGGATTCTTTGCTCCAAGCCCACCGGGTGGGGGACGGACATTGCAAACTCTAGCAATCGAAACAGCTTCTTGTTTTCATTCAGGATTTGTCTCGCCAAGTCCGATTGCTCGAGAAGTTGTCGTGCCTCCTTGCCTTCCTTTGTATTGGGCCATTGCGATTCGTCGATACCGTGCCGGTCAACGAAAGATTGAAAAGACTCTTGGTTCATGATGGTTCTAATTTCGTGTAGGCGATTCCTGGAGTTTAGTTCGTAGCGTGCGTCGCGCTCTTGCAATCAGTGACTCGACTGCTTCAACAGACGCTTTCATGACATCAGCCACTTCAGATTGCGACCAACCCTCGATCTGACACAACATTAAGGCAGTTCGCTGTCGCTCGGGCAATTCTTGTACAGCTTGGTGTAAAGCCAAAACAAGCTCCTTGTTGCGGTCTGTCGATTCATCGGGGATCAGATCCCAATCGATGCTCGAATCGAGTTTTGCGGTCTGTTTTCTAAAACGGTCAATGCATAGATTCCTTGCAATCTGGAATAGCCAAGTTGTGAACTTCACGCGTTTGGGCATCCAGGTCTTGGCACGAGACCAAACTCGCATGAATGCCTCTTGAACAATCTCCTCGGATTCAGACGTGTTCTGACAAAGCCTGAATGCGTAGGCATGAAGTTGCCGTACATGACGGTGCATTAGTTCCTCAAATGCTTCTGCATTTCCTTCCTGCACTTTCAACATGAGTGCTGCATCGGATTCGTTTTGTTTCACCGGTGCCTGCTATCAATGAAGCGGTTCCGAAGAAAAGAGTACTCTTACGAAACCGAAGTACATGAGCGGACATGTCCCGTTCTTGAGAAAATTCCAGCTTCCCCTCTTCCTCTCTCTGGATTATTCCAATTCAATGCTAGCCACATTCGACAATTCAATGCTCAATATTGCACCAGAAAGTCGTCATTCCGTTGCCATGCAGGACGGCATGAGAGTCTCCCTGTCGCTTGATGAGCACGGATCTTTTTTCCGTGGCAGTGCGGTAGCTACTCTGGTTTGATGTATCTTTAGTGAAACTCCGATCCAGTAGTCTTGCTTGTCGTACTCTCTGTTACGGGAATTTGACGCGTTTCCGTCGAATCTTCGTCATGGTGCATTTCCAAGAATTGTGCTTTCTGGTTCAACACTACTAGAAGGAATGATGCGGTGAGCGAGACTTCACAGTTTGGGCTTCTTACAAAGAAGCGACTGCTACCACTTTTCGTCACTCAGTTCTTCGGCGCGTTCAACGACAACATTTTCAAATCCGCATTGACGGTGATTTTCGTGTTCAGTTTGCTCGTGCCTGACGAGCATGAAGATCTCTATGTCAATCTTGCAACCGCACTACTAATCCTTCCATTGTTCTTGTTCTCCGCCACGGCGGGAACACTTGCAGACCATTACGAGAAGTCGAGACTAATTCGTTACGTGAAAATCGCAGAAATCGGGATTGCGTGCTTGATTTCTGTTGCGTTGTACACGCGGCAGGTTTGGTTGCTGCTTGTAGTGTTGTTCCTTCTCGGGACTCAGTCTGCGTTCTTTAGTCCGCTGAAGTTCTCTATCTTGCCTCAACATCTGCGTGAGTCCGAGTTGATTGGAGGGAACGGAGTTGTGGAGATGGGTACGTTCGTCGCTATCCTCGTAGGCACCATTATTGGGAGCGTTGTGGCCGGCATGGATGATCAATCATCCATTGCTCTTGCTCTGACTGTGATGATTATTGCTGCCGCTTTGATCGGATATAGTGCTTCGCTCGCTATACCCGAAGCGGTCTCTGTGTACTCAGGCAATCCCGGATGGAATCCAATCAAAGAGACCATCGGGCTCATCAAGCTTGCATCGGAACGCAAAGCTGTTATGAGGTCCATCTTGGGCGTTTCCTGGTTTTGGACGCTAGGAGCTGTCTACATCGCACAGTTCGCCAAACTGACCGAGGAGCATTTGATGGGAGCACCCCTCGTGGTGCCCGTGCTGCTTGGAATCGTCACTATATCTATTGCGTTAGGTTCGATTACTTGCGAGTGGCTATCAGGTAGGCGCATTGAGATTGGTTTGGTTCCCGTCGGTGCTTTTGGCGTGAGCGTCTTTGGTATCGATTTTTTCTTCGCGGTCGAATCTATAACAGCATCAGAGACACGTGGCTTGATTGAGTTTTTGTCGGTAGCGGGCTCTTATCGAGTATTGGTCGACATGGCGTTCATTGGATTCTTTCTTGGTCTGTACGTGGTTCCATTAAAGACTTTGATTCAAGCGCGAACTCCTCTCGATCGGAGAGCTCGCGTCATCGCCGCGAACAACGTAGTCAACGCTCTTTGCATCGTGCTCGGATCCTTACTCTCGATCGTTTGGCTTACGGTGTTTAACTTCAGCATTCCCACGCTGCTCTTGATTATGGTTCTCATAAACATCGGTGTGTGCATATACATATTTGTTCAAGTTCCGGAATTTACGCTACGATTCGTAGTTTGGATGCTGTCTCACTCTCTCTATCGAATCCGGCATACAGGCATCGAAAAGGTACCCGATAGGGGCGCTGCTCTAATCGTGTGTAACCATGTCAGCTACATCGATGCCTTGGTTCTAGCGGGTGCCGTAAAACGTCCCATCCGGTTCATCATGGCCAAGGACATCTACGACGCACCAGTTCTGAACTATCTCTTCCGTACAGCACGCACAATTCCAATTTACCCCAAACACAAGGACGAGGCTGCATATGAGAATGCTTTTGTTGAAATCCGGGAAGCTCTCGAGGACGGCGATTTGCTCTGCATCTTTCCCGAAGGAGTGTTAACGCACGACGGAGAATTGGGTGAGTTCAAGAGTGGTGTACTCAAGATTCTTGAAGACTACCCCGTACCTGTAATCCCGTCTGCGTTGAAAGGACTCTGGGGATCGTTCTTTACACATAGTGGAAAAGGACTATGGAAGGGATCTCTGCGACTGTGGTCAAGAATCGAAGTGGTCATTGCGGACGCAATTACCACGGACAACCTCTCAATTGATGGAATCAAGAATTCCGTTGCAAGCTTGAGGGGTGACACACGATAAGTGGTGTCTAGGAAGTTTCATTTTCAAATCCGTCGTTTCGCTTGAAAGGCACGTATCGTGAGCTGCGAACGGCCTAAACACCCAAGAGAGTATCCGGTATATCGCCCTCGATGGGACGAGCGTCCAGAGGAATTGCTGGGATGTTCATTTCAAACCAAAGAAGAGCTTGATTGGGTCCGCATTGCAAAGAATGGAGCGACGATTGTTGCCGCCTATCACATCGCAAAGATCGACACATTCAATTTTTCAATTTTGTCTCTTTCTGTAAGTCCGCAATATCGAGGTCAAGGAATTGGTCATTGGATGCTACTGCATGCTTTGGGACTCATTGAGTCGAAGGGCGGTCGTACAGTTCACGTGAACTGGGGCTATACAGTTCCGCTGTTGGAGAGACTAGGTTTTGGTCATGATCAAGAAAATCATCATTGGCTGCACTTGGAGAGGGAATAACAAATTACATGGCGCGAAAGACTATAGACGTTCAAAACTTGCCAATGATTCAAGATGCTTCGGTCGCTATCTTATTGTCGAAGTGGTATCCGGAGTGTGTTGAACCGATGCACGACAAGTGCCGAGAAATACTACTTGCTCGGGGGGCAAGAGTTACGTCGCACTTATTGCCGGGAACTTTCGAATTTCCGTTCGCTGCACAGACTCTTGCTGAGAACGACTTCGAGCTAGAAGGAATTATCTGTCTAAGTGTTGTGGTCAAAGGCGAAACACGCCATTTCGAGGCAATCGTTGATGCGACTACTCGTCAGCTTTCTCAGGTTTCGTGCGAGAGTGCGATAGTCATCATTAACGAAATCCTCCCCGTCTTGGATATCCAACACGCAATGGATCGTTCCGAGGACGACCAGTTCAACAAGGGAATAGAGGCAGCTGTTGCTGCGATTGAGATGATCGATTGGTACCGAAACATAGAACCTCCATTTGAATACGACAATGTCGACTTTCACTAAATCTACCGTGTTTCGCATCGGCATACAGACTCCTGCCTAAAAGACGTTTTATGGAGGAAGAGCTACTTCCATTACCTCAGAGTCTTGTTTTGCGGTCAGAGCGTTCGCCGCTAACAACCGGGAATTGCAATATCGAGGCATGCAATTCATCCAGGGTTAGACAGCTTGTTTCCAAATTAGAACTTGGCGGGACCGATTTCTCGTGCGTCATTCGGAATCCAGCAGTGGATGCGTTGCCCAAATTCGATGACGACTATTCCTACACAATGGAGATTGGACCTGCAACTGTAGAGCTGAGCGCGGAATCGGAACCAGGTGCGTTGTCCGGTTGCAGTACCTTGGCTCAACTGTCTGCAACCGGCTCGTTACCGCATTGCACGATAAGGGATCGTCCTCGACATCCTTGGCGCGGACTATTGGTCGATGTTAGTCGCCACTATATGGAGCTGAACACGCTTCGTTTAGTGATTAGACTCATGCAGCACTTCAAGCTTAATGTACTGCACCTTCATTTAACCGACGATCAGGCGTTTCGATTTCAGAGCGAAGCTTTTCCGGAACTTGCAAGCACTCGGTCTTACTCCAAGAGTGACTTGAAGGAATTGATCAAGTACGCAGCGGACCACGCGATTCGAGTCGTACCTGAAATCGATATTCCAGGACATGCCACAAGCTGGTTGGTTGCACATCCTGAATGGGGTTCCGAGCCTGTGGATCCTTCGACACAAAGAGATTTCGGAGCTTTAAAGGCATGTTTAGATCCTTCTAAAGACTCTGTGATTGATGCGGTACGAGCAATACTAGGAGAGGTAATTGATACATTTCCCGACCAATACGTTCACATAGGAGGGGACGAAGTAGATCCACTTTGGTGGAGTAGATCGAGAGCCGTGCAAGCTTGGGCTGCCTCGAGAGGTTTGCATAGCGTACGCGACATTCAAGCGGACTTCACTCTGAGCATTGTCAAGTTCATCGAAAGTCAAAAAAAGAGGGTTGTCGTTTGGGATGAGGCGTTACATGAAACGCTCCCACGGTCAGTAGTAGTCCAAGCCTGGAGGGGAATGCCAGCTCGAGACTTAGCCGTTGCAGGTGGGTATCCTACGATAGTCTCGTCGCCGTACTACCTCGATCTGAATTATCACGCAGAGACACACTACGGATTTTGGCCATCCATGTCCGCTTCTGAATGGAAGAGTCAGGCTGAACGAATGGAAAACGACGATGTGCTTGAACACGTTAGGGATGGGATTAAGTGGCATCAGTCATTCGGCGAGTTTCCCCACATTCCAAAGCGAGATGGAGGGCACATTTTGGGAGGGGAAGCATGCATGTGGTCCGAGTTAGTGACTGACGAGCATCTTTTGCGCCGGGTTTGGACACGCATGCCGAGTATTGCCGAGCGGTTTTGGATTGATCCTTCCACTAGGGGAGAGCGCACAATCTCTGAGCGTCTGGATGTATCCCTCTCTCGCCTGGAGTCCTTGGGCTATCCAGACATCGTCGCATCGCCTCCCATACACGAATGCCAAGAACTTCAACCATTGCTTGAAATGCTGGAACCCGTCAAGTGGTATGCACGAATGCTTACCACCAGTGGTACCGAGGCGCGTGCCCAAGGAGAATCCATCGAGAATAACGAACGGCCTTATAACGCTCAATCCGCGCTGGATCGAATTGTGGACAGATTGCCCCCTGATAGTCCCGCTGTGAGAAGGTGTCGATCAGATATAGTTGAGGGTCGAGACCTTTCGGTTTGGGCAAGCCGTTGGAGGGACCAGCACAAAGAACTGGACAGAGTGTGCGGGCATTTTCCTGAACTAAATGAGTTGCGCGAAGCCTCCGAAGCGCTTCGTACACTCGCAGATGTTGCTGACGGTCACGCATTGTCCAGCAAGGAACTGGGGGGACCTTTCGGGGAATATTTGCTACCCATTGCTTTTGCATTTGTTCACTCGGGCAATGATTCCTGAAACAGTTCTTGCCCGATGGGACCTACCCAACACCGTCGATGAACTCGGTCTTGGCAAGATCAATGACACCTACAAGGTTGGCGACAAAGTAATAGTTCAGCGCATCAATTCGAGCGTCTTCGCTAATCCAATTAACGTCATCGCCAACTATCGTCAAGTCTCACCCTATATCTGCAATTTGATTCCTGGCATCCTGCAAACGAAGGACGGTCACGATTCCGTGGTGGATGCGACCGGAAGCGTGTGGAGAGCTTTCCCGTTCTACCCGTCACGTAGCTTCAGGCAGCTTCCGGACTCTCTTTGTCAAGTTGCTGGAGAATCCTACGGACACCTTCTCGAACGTCTGAAGGATTGCCCCATCGAACTGCGTCCTTCTATTCCAGAATTTCACCGACTTGACAGCTATATCGAGAAGTTGAACCAAGTGCGCCAAGGAAACGCGCAGTTGCGGGAGTGCTTCTATGTCGATAAAGTACTCGAAGAGATCCTAGATGTCAGCGTGTCAGTTCAAGTAATCCATGGAGACTGCAAGATAGGAAACTTGCTATTCGATCCCGTACATCCCCGTGTACTAAAGATTGTCGACTTGGATACTCTGATGCATGGTTCCCCCTCCTGGGACTTTGGCGACTTGGTTCGCTCTTTGACAACCGGGATGGAGTTCGATGTCGATGCCACACGGATTCAGACACGGGTGTACGACCTATGTCGTGGCTTCTTTAGAGCATATCGACTGGGAGAGCAGTCCGCAGTCACTTGCTTTGCGGGTGCTCCTGCCTATATGAGCTTCATGCTGGGAGTACGTTATCTAACTGATCACCTCGCAGGAGACGTCTACTTTAAGGTGGATCGGCCAGGAGCTAATCTTCTACGAGCACGACAACAGTTCAGTTTGTACCGGCATTTCTCGAAGATTCACGACGAACTGGTGAAAATCATCACTACATTGAGTAGTTCGGTGTAGCTCGAATTGCACAAGTCAACACCAAGATAACGTTTGCAAGGAAACTACGAAGAAAGAACTTTCGGTTCGCACTCCAGCCGAGTTGCCCAGTAGTCTGCATCAAACGATTCATCTCCGATAAGCTTTCGCCAGAATCGTATACGTTGGATGTACTCGATACGTCCGGTGTCGTTCTCAAACCACGGCATTGGCCGAGTAAGTATCGATGCGACAGATTCTGGGTCATATCGCTCCTTTACGAAGAAGATAGGTCGTTGACGCGAGTCATCTGGTTCTAGATCCGAAGTGTCCCAGAGTCTCACTTGAGGTTCGGTCGGATTTAGCCGGAGCTTGTAGAGAAAGCGTGTGAGGTTGGTGCTATTGACCCCGCCTCCATGCCAGATTCCGTGATGCATAAAGAACAATGTACCGGCAGGGCATTCGATGTGCCGTTGACCCAGCATATTTTGATAGCGGGCAACAGCGGACTCGCTTACTACTCGTAGGTGCGTTCCCGGAACAAACCTTGTGCCTCCCATATCAGGTGTGACATCGTGAGGAAAATAGAAAATCTGAATGTCGAAAGCTGATTCTCTCGGATCAATCGTGGAATCCTGGTGTAGATGTTGCGAAACTTGTCGTCGATTTCCGTAGGCGAGCGGACCGTTTGCAACGTGAATGAAGTGATGATCCAGCAGGCAGTTTGCTCCGACAAGACTTTGGATTGCTCCGAGTACCGAGGGAAGGCGAATTAGGTCACCGAGAGACGTTGATTCTTCCAACGCCTCATAGAGCGGTGTTCCTGCGGCGACGGCGGGAATTTCGCTCTTTGCCATTAATCCACCTAGGCGAGACAGCTTTTCCAAGTTTTGGGGAGATCCGTCTTCGCGACGATCACTTGCATCTATAGCGTCGAGGAATCTTTCATTGATACTCGATGGAACTGCGGCTTGAAGTTCGACATAGCCGTTCGCAGCGAAGAAAGCGACTTGCTTGGTGGAAAGGAGTATCGAATCAGTCACTGTGTTCCAATTTCTCGAAGAAAAATTCGTACTTTAAGTAGCCTAGCCGAAACTCTTCGCCATGCGAGTGGTTGATTAAGGGTGAAGCCTGAATCAATCGCCATCCATCCAAGAGTGCTGCTAAACCATTTGAATACGGAGGTTCTTGCGAATCTCCCGGCATATGTCGTTGTTTTCCCGTTCCGTCGTAAATAGCCCAAGCCTTCACCGACGCATCCAGCGACGAATTTGCAAGGTAGAGAACCAAGACTTTCTGGCGTGTACTACCAGACCCCATATGCTTGCCTGAATGGTGCTACCATTCGATTTGTGAGACGAGTCATTCTAATTGCCGCACTTGCGATAGGGTTTGTACTTCCGAGCGGATGCATTGGTGTCAGTAATCAGCCCTGGAGCTTGGTTCACTCTGGATCCTATGAGTTTCCACAAGAAGCCAAAGAAGCCGGGTATACCTTAGGGTCAGTGGTTGTGGAATACGACATTGGTGTAGACGGCATGGTGAAGAACCTAAGCGTTGTTAGTTCTGATCCTGCCGACCTATTCGATGCTGAAGCGTTGCGGTTTGTAAGCGAGTGGAGATTTAGGCCTGCATACCAGAAGGGCAAGCCCGTTGCGACTGAAGGGCTTCAAAGTACGATAACTTTCAAGTTGGAGGACGAAGACTTCGACTTACCAGTACCCGATTAAGCCCTCCGTTTTGGCAGGAACCGGTTAGTTCGACGTTTATAGACACCGTCAACTGAGTTAACTCTTCGCTAAAGAAGCTTGTTCAAGACCTTCTGCTATTGTGGCCATGTCTGAATAGCAGTTTTTCCAAGTCCAGTGAAACCACGAAAATGTAATGTATGCAACAAGTGGTCCTAACAGCATTCGAAAAATAACTGCAATGAAGTACAGTGCGGTGGCATCTTCTTGAATCGCTGTGTAAAGTCTGAAGGAGGAAACAGAGAAAAAAGCCACAGAAAACAAGATCAGGAGCCAAAAGAGAACTCTTGCATAGATTGCGAATGTAAACGAACCCTTGACTTCGGCATTCCGGTCATCGTCATTGATAGACACATACAGCACTGGTTTACCCAAGTGAATGAACGGGAAACGCATGCGAAAGAGGACAGCGTTATTCTTGTAGACAAAACCGACGATGCGGTTCGTCTTACCAAATACTGCTCGTAGAAACGATAGCTTTTTGAGTTCCGAGAGTAGGCTCTTCGAATCTCTTTGTGCCGAATAGTGGAATTTCACTCCTCGCGTGGCAAACTTGAGCGTGTCAAAAATCATGAAATGCGCTCACCTCTAACAATTGATAAGGGAGGGACCTGCGATTGAAAGTCGGTTGCCGCTTCCATTGCTCTAGCCATTTGCAAAAGCTTGAGGTCCTGTCGAATTGGGGCTATAACTTGCACGCCAACAGGTAGGGCACCGTGGAATCCTGCAGGCAGCGATAACGACGGAAAACCGATCGTTGAGATCAAGCTGCAAGCTTCCATCCATTCAATGTACGTCGACATTCTTATTCCATTGATTTCGCGCACCCAGTCTACTTCGATGGGAAATTGCATGACTTGTGTCGAAGGACCTAATAAGACATCGTAGTCTTGAAAGAATGCCAACGCATTTCGAACTAGCTTCGATCGTACTTCAAATGCTTGTTCGACATCTTTCAATGAAAGGGCTTTGCCACGTTCAATTTCCCACTGAATCGTGTCCTTGAGTTCGTTGTATTCGTTCTCAACGGTCTTACCAAATCGTCTTCTGAATCCAATGCTTCGGAGCACACCAAAAACCCTTCGAGCTCCCTCGAGACTTGGTGTAGCTGATTCGATGATTGCTCCTTCTTGCTCAATTCCCGTAGCGAATCTCAGCAGAACTTCCTTTATTGGCGGTTCCACCGGAAGACACCCGAAATCGGTTGTAAACGCGACTCTTAGTCCCTTCAGATCAGAGGGCTCTATTGCACTGAACTCTGACCCCGATGTCTCGAGCATTCGGAATGCTCGTTCGTCCGATCCCGCTAGAACGGAGAACAACAATGCCACATCGTCAATAGTTCGAGCCATAGGTCCGTGTTGGCTCAAGTCGGTCCAGGAATCTCCATTTGGTCCAGCGGGAACACGACCGGGGGATGGTCGAAAACCCACAACGTTGCAGAATGCCGCGGGATTTCGGAGAGACCCTCCAGTATCGCTTCCATCGGCAAGAGGCACCATTCTTGAGCAAAGCGCGGCTGCCGCACCTCCACTGCTTCCTCCAACAGTTCTTGAAAGGTCATAGGGATTCCGGGTAGCGCCGAAGACTCGATTGAAAGTGTGTGACCCCGCTCCAAATTCTGGAACATTGGTCTTTCCCACCATTACTGCACCGGCATCTCTCATACGGGATACGATCCAAGCATCGTTCGGTGGAATGAAGTCCCGATAAGCGGGAAAACCGAAAGTGGTACGTACGCCTTTCGTAGCCAGTAGGTCTTTGTGTGCGATGGGTAGTCCAAACAAGGGCAATTCCCGTTCCGAACTTGCATCGAGTTCACGCGCTTTCTGCGTGGCCAATTCAAGAGTCTGGGTGACGATTGCGTTGATTTTCGGGTTGCATTCCTCAATGCGAGAGATATGAGCCTCCAGCAGTTCCAAACAGGAGATTTCGCCTTCGCGCAACAATGCAAGCATTTGTCGTGCAGTCAATGCGCAAAGTTCTTGCATATCCCGTGCCATTGCTCAAGTCTGAAAATTGGAAGCACCCGAGCTCGTTCAGCCGCCGCTAACCGTCGTACCTATTCCAAGAGGTCACCGAGTCGATGGGTGGTCGCATAGCTCGTTTGAAGTGTGTGCCGATCGTCCAAGCAACAGGAACCAAGGCGACCTGTGTGACATCTTCAGGAATGTTCAACAACTGAGCAGCCTTTTTAGATGAACCAAGGTGGAGCGTGGTCAGACAAGACCCAAGGCCGCGAGCTCTCAATGCGAGTTGGAAGTTCCACACTGCAGGGTAAATGGATGCAAACAATCCAGCCCCGATGGCGCCTTTAGGCACAATTCCCTTAATGCATGGAATGACATGAATGGGCACTTCCTGTAGGTGTTCCATCAAGTAGATCGCCGATTCGAAGACACGTTTAGTCTGACCTTCTTCTGCACGTTCAACCGCACCATGCAGGTAAGGATATGCATGCTGTTTGTACATATTGGCGAGCTCATTTCGAATCTGCGGGTCTTCAACAACTACCCATCGCCATGATTGAGAATTCGATCCTGTCGGTGCTTGGACCGCTAGTTCTAAACACTCTTCCACAACACTTCTAGGCACCTTTCGCGTCAAATCGAGCCTTTTTCTCACAGATCGCGTTGTTCCAAGCAACTCGTCGCACATCTTCAAATCAAGCTTCATAGGGCATCTCCAGTTTTTTTACCTCCGACCGAGTTCGTAACGACGGAGTCAAGTCATCGTTGGTTACGAGAAAAACAAGCGCAGTTCGTCTGGAGACGATCTGCTCATCGTAGAAAGCGTCTTTGTACATTCTAGTTCGACTCCGTAAGACCGATATGAGAGGCCAACTACTGTGGACTTCAAGAGATGAACAAAGAGCTAAACAAGCCTAGAGATCGGTTGGGATTCTCGAAATCAAATTGAAAATCAAGATTTTTCCAGGCTCAATTTTAGATGAGTATGGAAGAGGGATTGGATCTCCCCAATTGACTATAAGAGATTGATTTATAACGCAGAATTCATTTATTGATACTCGTTGCAATAACCCCGTCGATCACTGAATCGTGGTGTCAACCAGACCAGGTTGAACATCGCACACGCATCCGCAATCCTTCGTCAACAAGCTATGGAGATTATTTTCGATCATGTGTCTGCGGGAGATCTTAAGTGGATTGGACCGTCCGTATACCTTGCGAATGCAAGATCTAGTTCAAGCCTAAAAGTGAAGTTCTCCACACTCAGTCGCAACTGTACCATCGGCCATACTGTTCAAGAGTTCAATGAGACATCCTGCAGCTGCACGTTCAAACCCAGGTATAGCTCTTGAACTTCGTTCCTGTGAGCTCTGTCAAATGCTCGGCTTTTATTCGCCTCCTCGTCATGGCTTTCCTCTGTTTTGGAATCGTTCTCACAACAGTACTGAGCCGCTCGCTCGATTGCATTAGTACAAATAGAAGTGGTCGGCTTCTCATTTCCGCTGAGTTGACACAAGTGATACGTTTTAGATTGACAGCGTCGGCACCCAAACCTCTCCGATCGCTGGTAGCACTCGAACACCCATACGTTCGGGAGTGCGTTCATTCCACTGCGAAAACAAGAGCTTTGCAAGTCGTTTTCCCTTGTCGCAGAAGACAATTTGCAGAATCTACTCGCCGTCTACTTCGACGTACCAAGAGCCATCACTCAAACTCGAGCACAAACAGTCCATTGTCGATGTCGCTGACTAAGATCAATCCTGAATCCAGGTATGGATAAACACTCCAGGCACCAATAAGCGCAGAGTTGTCGTGATCAGGATAGGTGTCGAATGACGCAACTGTTTGTAGATCTTGTTTCGACAGATCGGAAAATTCCAATATCTGAAGGCCAACACTGTAGTTCGCTTCGAATGCTTGATTGCCCAAGACATACAAGTTGTGATCTGTAGCCTCTGTGTCATGCTCGAACGCATATACGTAACGTGGAACTTCGAGGTCACTGACATCAAACACGTGAGTTCGTGTGTTGATCCCATAGATGCTTTCGTCAAATTCGTCGCCCAAGAGAAAGTAGCGATGATCCTCCGTTAACCAACCTTGATGAACGATGCCTAGATCAGCATATGTGGAGGTGCTGAGCGTGCTAGGCGATGATTTGCTGCTGATATCCACTATTTCAAGCTCTTCGTAGTTTGAGCTGAAGCAAATCTCTTTGCCTTGGTAACGTTCATCTGGTCCGTCGTAAGTTACACACTGCGTGTCGTGAGTATGGCTGGCATCATGGCACCCCATGAATAGTGGATTGGTTGGCATACTCAGGTCAATCATGTGCAGTCCGCCACCGCACGTATTGCTGCCTACCACGTACGCGAAACCTGACGACTCGTTAATCGCAAGATTGTGTGCGTTTCCAAACTCAACGTAAACGTGATCGGCAAAAAACGTTTGGGACACAGTCTGGTCGCGTAAGCGGGTTAGATCAAAGACTTGCATTCCATGCGATCCAGCGTTGTCGGCGACGACAAACGCATGGTCTTCGTAGACCTTGATGTCGCGCCACGCCGAGGTTTGTGTTTCCGTAGGCAATCGACCCAAGAACACTGGACTCTCGGGTTCAGATATATCGACGAACGCAGTCCCGTTGTCCATGCCCATCAGGGCATATTCACGACCAGTCAGCGAGTCAACCCATCCCCAGAGGTCATTGCCGGAATTGCCTTCCATTGTTTCTAGAGGCACTCGACTAAGCAAAGCAATGCCAGCGCAAGCGAAATCTCCTGCGCTTCCATTGACACAATCTTGTGCTTCAGTTGTTAATTCCCCGGACGGTTGTGACGGCGGTGTCACAGCGGGAGGATCGCTTGGGGATAGATTTACGGGTGGGTCTGGGGGTGGACGATCGCCGCCGCCGCAGGCTGTAAGCCCTAGCGTTGCTAACAAGCAAACTCCGATTGATCGGTTCTTCATGATCTTTGCTATTCGATTCCTTAGGTTCCTGTACGCATCGTCCTAGTCGACCCCTTTTCCTTACTTATGCACATTCAACCAATACAATCTTCACGGCGATTCCAGTCAGTTTGACAACGGTCAACCTACGGTAGTTCGGGAGTCGATGGATATGCAAACGCTCATTCTGGGATTGCGGAGGCTAAAGAGAAAACGCACGGGAGACTGCTTGGTGACGATCCAGCTCCATTGCACCAAAGTAGGTATAGCCGCGCTACGGTAAGTGCCATTCACGCCCACTTGAATTCGAGGTTCAACGATTAGGTGTGGGGCGTCTCGACCCGATGCATGCCAAGGTATCTCCGATAGATTCAAGCCGTTCGCAAGCCTTCGCTGGTTGAGTGTCGGATTTTGTTCAAGCCCTCTGGAGAAAAATTTGCACACTTAGCTTCAGTTGAGCTCTTTTCTAAATGGCTAACTTCCTACATTGACGGTATGCACAAGGTGCGAGATGAAGCCGGAGAGACATCGAAACTCAGACTTACACACTCAATATAGTTCATCTACAGTTTCATGAAAACTAACAGATTTTTGTTACTATTCGATAAGAAGCGGGACTTAGAATCAAATGACATCTCTATTGGATGCCATTGATAGTGTGAATCTATGTTTCGTGCTCCAGTATGATATTTTGATTAAGGAAATCACCCATGGAAGACTTCTCCGAGTACATTGCCCGCGACCGAATGCGCATTAGCGAGAAGAAACGAGATATCGAGAGACAAATCGCAGCACTCCGAGCACAAGATGCTGAACTGGATCGTGAATTAGCTGCATTCAAAGCTTATGAAGCTGCTCGGCATGGAAGAGGAAGAGTTGGTGCTGCTAGGCGTGAAGGCGTAATCGACGCGATTCGTGCGACTCCTGGAATCCGTCGTGCTGGAATCTGCGATCGTATGGGCGTTACGACGGATAGCGAAAAACAAGCCATAAGTAGTACGTTGTCTGCGTTACTCAAAGAAGGCGTTATTCGCCGACACGGCTCTCGAGATTATCACTTGACCTGACTTGCCTTAGTTAGGTTCAACCGATTGATTCGGTAGTCTCTTCTACAAGAACGAAAAGTACACGGTAGCAAAGTGCCGCCAGTTTGATCCTATTGGATCTAGTATTTCCTATGCCCACTGAGACGACCTGAATTCGTCTCGGTTTGAGTAGTCGAAATGAGCAAGTTCGCCCGCAATAGTTTGCCTAATTTAGGCGAGACTAACGTGGGGCACTTGGTTTCGCACTAAATTCTTTGTGATAAGTTGCACTATATTGGCTCGTAGAGAGCAATGAATCTGAATATGGAACTTAAGCCTCAGGATTGACTTTTTTGGTCTCTCTTCTTTCGTTTCTTTGGACGAGTTCTGCCGTTTGTTCCTCTAACAATCTTTCCTCTACGTGTTCGGATGTCTCCTTTTCCCAAATCGAGCTCCTGTCAACTAAATTACTGCTTGACACGTCGTACTAGAGTCCCCAGCACTCCAAGTCATCGGGAAATATTATAGTTCCGTCGAATTCCGTCTCGATCTCGTTAAGAGATCGCGATTCACGACCCAAAGTGCGCCATCCCCGTCCACCGAGAATTACAAACCGGACATCGGCACGTTCTGCAATACGGCCAATTTGCTTAGGAAGCAAGTTTTTCTTAGTGGGTGTTCCGACCGTACCGACGGGTAATGCGTGCGTAAAAACAATCGCATCCGCATCTTTCGAAAAGTCCGTGACAAGGTCCTTTTGATTGTTGAAACCCAGAGCGAAGACGATTGCCTGTTCTCCGATGTCGATTCGCCAAGCCAATGCCGGTGCACCGTCGTGATAGATCGGGATCGCGGAGAGAATGAACTCCTCGTTGCCAAAACCAGCCCAGCGCTTTATGCCTTTTGCCTGGATGTCTCGCGTTCGCAATGTATAGCCGTTTGGGGTTCGCGTCGTAAGTAGTGGAGCAAGAGATGGATAGGGTCCTTCAGAACTGAGCAGCCGAGTGACAAACTCTGATGTGGACAAATTCTCATCGTCTCCCGTTGGACCGAGGATTGTGAGAGGCTCTTCTCGATAGGATCGGCGCGAAGCCACCAGCAACGCTGCAAGATCTGAGGTTTGTTCCAAAGAAGTCCGACTAAAGACAATCGCTCCCAAATCACTGAAGCTAGCGTTGCTTTGATCGAACAGAACAGATGTACCTGCACCTGCATTGACAAGTAGGATTGCGCGATCATCGTTCCAAACTAGGTAGCTTTCAGCTCCTCTATCGTTTTGCAGATCGAGATCCCCGGATCCAAGCACTTGAACCCAAACGCCCTCTTCTCCGCAAAATCTCTTCGGTACAGTTTGCGTGTTACTAGTGACACAGGTCATCGTGAGACCCGTAATCACTAAGGAAATGAGAAAGTTTCTTGCCATCTTAGAACTCACGAATTGACTCAAGGATTCTCTGTGCTTCAACCTCATCGGGCATTCGCCAGTCTCCTCGGGGAGAGAGACTCACCGTTCCAACCTTGGGTCCCGCCGGCAGGACTGTTCGTTTGAACTGATTTGCGGTAAACCGTTCCCAGAAAGTTGAAAGGAATTGCTTGAGTTCCTCATCGTTGTACTGATCCTTGAAAGCGATGCGCGATATAGCAAACAGCTTACGAGCAGACGCACCCGTCCTTAGAAAGTGGTACAAGAAGAAGTCGTGGACTTCAAAGGGTCCAAGTATTGATTCCGTTTGCTGCCCGACAGTATCTGAATCGGATGGAATGAGTTCAGGCGAAATTGGAGTATCAACAATACGGGTGAGAACCCTTGTAAGCTCGGTTGAGGCACGATTCGCAGAGTACCATCGAACTACATGGGAAACCAGTGTTTTCGGAACGCTAGCGTTAACGTTGTACGAACTCATGTGATCGCCATTAAACGTAGACCAGCCTAAAGCCAGCTCCGACAGATCCCCGGTGCCAACAACCAATCCGTTGTGCAGGTTGGCCAAGTTAAACAAGATTTTTGTTCTTTCTCGAGCTTGAGCATTCTCGTAGGTCAAGTCAAGGGATCCATCGTGCCCGATTTGTTCAAGATGTTCCGTAACCTGCTTTGAAATATCCAGCAGAAGAAGTTTGGTTTGTGTGGCCCTAGCCAAACTGCGAACTGATTGGAGTGTGTGGTCAGACGTACCTAATCCAGGCATGGTTATCGGTAGGAGATGGGACAGTGGGAGATTTAGTTTCTGTAATGCGTCCATACACACCAAGTAGGCAAGGGTCGAGTCCAAACCGCCGGAAAGTCCAATGACCAAGCTCTTGGTACCAGCGGAAGTCATCCTACGAGCCAGTCCGGTGCTTTGGATTTCGAGTACTTCGCTCGTGCGCGAAGATAGCTCGTCTCCTCCGGAAGGAACGAATGGTCGTGAGGAGTAATGTCGCAATGTCGAGTCGAGAGCGTTTATGGAACAGCACGGGGTCTCACTCCAATGCGATGTTGGTTCTGAAGAACGATACGTGGAAGTACGACGGCGTTCAAACTGAAGCTTGTCAATATCTATATCGACGATTAGCTCTGTGTCTTGTAAAGAAAAACGACTAGATTCATCCAAAGTCATCCCATTTTCCGAAGCGATCATATGGCCGCCGTATACAGCGTCTTTTGTCGATTCGTGCGCTCCGGCACTTGCATAGACATACGCACATATGCACTTTGCGCTTTGCATGCTGACCAGCGATTTTCGGTAAGAGAGTTTTGAGACCAGCTCGTTGCTTGCAGACAAATTGAAAACGATCAATGCGCCGTTCAAACAATGGTCACTGGACGGAGGATTGGATATCCACAAGTCTTCACACACTTCGATGGCAAAAGGCACATGCCCAAGCAGAAAGCCTTGATTGCGGTCCAAACGGAACTCGTGCTGATCCATCTGGACAACCCCTCGAATGGCAGCGCCGGAATCAAACCATCGGTCCTCGTAGTATTCGTAGTGGTTTGGGATAGCACTTTTTGGAACCGCTCCAATCACTTTCCCGTTGGCGCACACGACCGCACAGTTGTACATCTTGCCGTTTTGAAGACGAACGGGTGCGCCGACAACCAATGCCGCATCATTGGTACTTTCTGCCAACGACAACAGCGCTTGATCACTTGAGTCCAGCAAGTCACTTGAAAAGAACAGGTCCTCGCAACTGTAGCCGGTCAGCGACAGTTCGGGAGTGACTACGGCGGAACATCCGCGTTCGATCAGCCTCTCGTAAACCGACAAAATGTGCTCTGCATTTGCTTGCGGATTAGCCAAATTGACTACGGGCGCAACCGCTCCGACGCGGATTATTCCGATTTCTCGATAGTCCATGGGTCAAGTCTATACCACAGAGTAAAATCGCTGTCTTGAACTTTCACACGAAACCTGCTGAGAAGAGAATTGAACTTTGAGTTTTCACAAGAACAAGAACTGTTAAGAGAGCAAGCGCGCGGATTTTTGGATGAGAACTGCTCTACAGCGAGTGTTCGAAAGATTTTGGAAGGTTCCGATTCTTACGATGCCAAATTGTGGAAAGATATGGCGCAGCTCGGTTGGATGGCTACCGCCATACCTGAAGAATTCGGAGGTCTCGGGTTAAGTTACTACGAATTGTCGGTAATTGCGGAGGAATTGGGGCGCGCTATTGCACCAGTTCCTTTCTCAAGCTCAGTGTACCTAGCGACAGAAGCATTGCTTCTCGCGGGCAGCGCTGCCCAGAGGCAAAGATGGTTGCCGAAACTCGCAATTGGAGAGGCGATCGGGACATTTGCGTTCGCCGAGCAAGCGGGGCGTCCGTCGCCGACGAATCTCACGACCACTGTATCAGGCAATTCGTTAAGTGGAACCAAAATCGCAGTTCCTGATGGTGATATCGCAGATTTTGCCATTGTCGTGGCTAGAAGTGACACTGGCGACGGTGCTAGTGTCTATCTGGTCGAGCTCCGGGACGTTACGCGAAGAAAAGTCAACGGAATCGATCCCACTAGATCGCATGCTAAATTGGAGTTCCAGGATTGCCAAGCAGAATTGCTTGGATCTGAAGGAAACGGATGGGGCTTGGTGAACCAACTCCTTAACCGGGCTGCAATTCTGGTGGCTTGGGAACAGGTTGGTGGCTCACAAGCAGCATTGGAACAAGCTAAGGAATATGCAATGGGTCGCTATGCGTTTGGCCGCCCCATCGCAGGATTTCAAGCAATCAAACACAAGCTAGCGAACGTCTACGTAAAGAACACGCTCGCGCGCTCTAACTGCTATTTTGGAGGGTGGGCACTTGCCGGCAATGAATCTGAGCTCCCACTAGCTGCTGCAACGGCACGTGTGAGCGCAACGCAAGCCTACTACTTCGCATCAAAAGAGAACATTCAGACTCACGGTGGAATGGGATTCACTTGGGAATTTGACTGCCAAATGTACTATCGTCGCGCAAAGTTGCTATCGGTAAGTCTTGGCAGCGAGATGTGGTGGCAGGATCGACTGATCTCCGCATATGAACAAGGAAACCAACCTGTAGCGGCTTAATAAGGACGAATAAAGTATGGACTTCAACGACACTCCACAAGAAGCCGAATTCCGAGCAGAAGCTGCTGAATGGCTGAAACAAAATGTGCCGTCTAGGGATGAGCTGGAAGGATTAGACGAAATCCAGCGCTGCAAGCTTTGGCAAAAGCGCAAGTACGATGCTGGTTGGGCCTGTATACGCTGGCCCAAAGAATATGGAGGCAGGGACGCCTCTACGATTCAGAGTGTAATCTGGAATCAGGAAGAGTCAAAGTATCCAGTTCCTGCGGGCGTTTTCGCCATCGGCCAGGGAATGGCCGCTCCTACAATGATGGGGTGGGCTAACGAAGAACAGAAGCGATTTCATCTGCCACCTCTCGCATCGGGTGAACATATATGGTGTCAGCTGTTTAGCGAGCCGTCCGCCGGTTCCGACTTAGCAGCAGTTCGAACTCGAGCGGAACGGGACGGTAGCGATTGGATTATTAACGGACAGAAAATCTGGACGTCCGGTGCACATTACAGCGACTATGGGATTTTGGTAGTTCGCACCGACCCGACAGTGCCTAAGCACAAGGGTCTGACCTACTTTTTCCTCGATATGAAGTCTCCGGGCGTTGAGGTGAAACCAATCAAACAAATTTCGGGTGGAGCAAACTTCAACGAGGTGTTCTTTACCGACGTCAGGATTCCCGATGAGCAGCGATTGGGAGCGGTTGGACAGGGCTGGCAGGTCTCCCTGACCACGCTTATGAACGAACGAGCAGCGATTGGAGGAGGCGGCGGACTAGGATTTGATCGGGTCTATCAGCTTGCACAGAAAATGAATATTGATGATCGTCCAGCCATTGAGAACGGGCAAGTTCGAGCCGCTCTAGCCAACTGGTACTGCCAGGAATCGGGCCTGCGCTATACCGGCTACAGGTCGCTAACTGCGATGTCTCGAGGCGAAACGCCAGGTCCTGAGAATTCAATTGGTAAGTTGGTGGGTGCGTCAAAGTCTCAGGATATGGCTTCGTTTGCAATCGACCTCCTTGAAATGTCCGGTGTAATGGAAGATCGAGAAACGTGGGCGGAAGGTGGAGTCTATTCAGGTACGTACATGAACGCGCCCGGAGGAAGAATTGCTGGTGGTTCAGATGAGATCATGCTGAACATACTGGCCGAACGGGTCCTGGGTCTCCCACAAGACATTCGAGTTGACAAAGGCGTACCGTTCAACGAGGTCCCAACAGGGTCGAATAACTAGACCCTAGCTCTTGGACTTGCTGCGCAATTGTTAAGCTCGGCCAGGTGCTGGATCAGCCAGGCTAGACTGTATATATCTGGCCGATCTGGGAACTAGCAAGAGATCTCCGCAATTCATGCACTTCTTCATTGAATGCATGCTGTGGACCGGACTCCACAGATTGCTGTGCCTAGCGACGTAGTGCCAGAAGTGCTTAAGACCAAGTATCGGCATCAAGATACAGGATCTAAAGGTCGAAGAATCCACACTTGGTGCCATACCGCACAGTTCGGCCCATAATTCTGCAATATGACGTTACAATTGTCATATTGCATGAAATATGACAACTAAAGTGGCACAGAGAATCTATCCGCGTGGACTAAATTTGGCGGCAGCACTAAAGTCGCATTCAAGTTTCCTTCTTGGTCCTCGAATGACCGGCAAGTCTACGCTGATTCGGGAGACACTTCCGGACGCTTTAGTGTTCGATCTCCTAAACAGCGAGGATTTTCTTCCCCTACTTGAAAGTCCATCTTTCCTCGGGCGTACCATTCCACCCGACACAGAGATAGTGGTCATCGATGAAATTCAAAAAGCTCCTCAGTTGCTGGACGAAGTGCACCGTCTCATTGAAACAAGAGGTATTCGATTCTTGCTCACTGGATCCAGTGCCCGCAAATTGCGACGAGGTGGTGTCAATCTATTGGGTGGTCGTGCTGGCACGATTCACTTCCATCCTTTGTTGGCACGAGAGTTGGGAGATGATTTCAGCATACGGAGAGCGTTGAGATATGGAACGTTACCTTCTGTGTACTTATCTGAAGAACCTCGTCTTGTATTGGCAAACTATGTGGGGACCTATCTTCAAGAAGAAGTCGCAGCTGAAGGCTTAGCTAGAAGTCTGCCTGCCTTCGCACGATTCCTTGATCTTGCTGCCCACTGCAATGCCACCATTGTGAATTTCACAAGTCTCGCCAGTGACTCACAAGTTCGGCGTACAACTGTCCATAACTACTTTGACATCCTCAAGGATACCTTGCTTGTGACCGAGCTGCCGGCTTGGCGGAAGTTCAGTAAACGTAAACCTGTTGTAGGTTCAAAATATTATTTTTTTGACATTGGTGTTGCCACAGAGATACAAAACCGGGGTACCCGTCGCTACAGCCGCAGTGAGGGCTTTTCTTTCGAAACCTGGTTGCTTCACGAATTGCGAAGCTGGATTGACTACAACGCCCGTGACGAGACTCTTCACTATTGGAAATCACGATCTGGCTATGAAGTGGATTTCCTACTCGGCGACCACACGGCCATCGAAGTAAAAGCCAAACCTAACGTTGGCACTCGTGATCTACGTTCTCTCCTTGCACTTCAACAGGAAGAAACGTTTCGCAATTACTTATGTGTTTGTATGGAGTCTCGACCTTGGAGGCACGAAAATGGTGTGGACGTGGTGCCATACAGAATGTTTCTGGACAATATGTGGGACGGGCAATATGGCTGATCCTTTTTGTTCGAGTCTCGTGCGAACCAGAGCATAGCGTCATGTGGCAGATCGACCGATAGACACCCAAGATCGTCACTCAATCGACCTGATGTCCTAGTCTAATGTGCTCATCCAATATGGATCCGATGAGGCTATCGCGATTGAAATACAAAATAGAGATCTACCAGACGAGCAGCTTTGAGAAGTGGGACCCGCAGCGGAATCTAGAGCAAGTGTCTTGTAGCTCTGGCGCATGTAGGACACAGAAGCCCATGTGCAAGTGGTAAGTGGCACTTTAATTGCATGTAAATTTGAGCTGACGTCGTGCGCTAAAGGTAGTCTTCCTTGAATTTGAGCCCGTCAAAAATTGCATATGTCATGGCAGCAGAGCTTCGCACCTCTCGCAAGCTGGCTAGGTTCTGGACTGCTGTTGCCGCGCTCTCGGTCTTTTCGCTCTTTGGGTATCTCTTATCCTGCCTGATCTTAGGATACACGGCTCCGTATTCTCCATCGATTGGTGCTTCAACTCCTCTATACCTGCTGGGAGGAATAGATCCAACGTTTTTTCTCGCTTTTCAATTGGCGGCCGTGCTCTTACTCTTCGACGCGTCTCAAAAGCAAGAAAGAAATCGGATCGGCGAAGTCCTAGATTCGAAACCAGTGACAAATTTTGAGTACCTTGCTGGACGCGTGCTTGGCATCTCATTGTTGCTTTGGCTCGTAGTCGTTCTGAATGTCCTTGCGATGGAGTGCGTTGGACTTGTGTCCAATGCGATAGGCTTTCGTTATGCCGAACCGATTCAGCTGCATTCGATACTGAACCTTCTGCTTCTAGATGCGCCTGCGACGTTGCTGTTCTGGAGTTCGTTCGTTGTTTTCTTGAGCGCTACTCTTCGAATTCGCGTTCTGACGGTAGTTTTAGCAATTGCAGCGATGTTCGCTTGGTTCTTTCTGGTTCTCAATGTTCCTTATTCCTTACTCTCTGTCGTGTCGGCTTCATCCAACGACTCGCTCTTCGTATCCGACTTGGTACCGGAATTTCCTCATTGGCAGACCTTGGTCGTGCGGCTCTCGACGCTCGTAGGTGCGTTAGCTCTTGTAGCTGCAGGCGCACTTGCGATGCGTAGAAGGGATGGGGCTTCCGCCAAGATGGTTGCAGCGGCGGCGTCGGTCGCCCTTGCAGTGTGCGCTGGTAGCTACACATTGAGCTTCTGGGACAACATTCGTCAATTTGATGCACCTCAAGAATGGCAGGAAGCTCATCGTTCCCTTGATTGGAGTGGATCTATCGATGTACAGTTGATGGAGGGAACTGTTCAAATTGATCCCGGCAGGCGTCTCGAGATCGATCTTGAGGTTACATTGTCGGTCGACGCCGCTGCCGCGAAACACTTGGTGTTCACTCTCAACCCAGGCATGACCATAGACACTGTGGAAATTGGTGGTCAATCGGTGAGTCATGCCTTCGACGACGGACTGCTCCAAATTAGACCCCCGACAGTTCTAGAGTTGGATTCTGAGCACACATTGAGAGTTGTAGCTCACGGAATACCCAACCCACGGTTCGCATACTTCGACAGTGCGGTAGATTTCCTTACAGATGCCCATGTACAAACCAGGTCGGTCAGGTTGTTTGGAAAGGATGGGTCGGTTTTTGAATCTAATTTCGTCGCTTTGATGCCCGGTGCTTATTGGTATCCAGTTCCCGGACCGGTTCGGGGAGACTTTCATGCGACGCAAAGCCAAGACGATTTCTTCTTGGTGGATCTGTCCGTCCATATTTCCTCCAAGAACCTGCAACTAGTCGCCACAGGCGCGAGTTCCAAAACGGACGATGGGTACAAGGTTGTTTCGTCTGGTCCAGTACCTGAGTTGGCTTTGTTTGCAGCGGACTACAAGAAAGCATCAATTGAAGTGGGGGACATGGTGTTTTCGATGTATCTGCACAAACGGCATACCAAGAACCTAAACCTGCTTGACGGATTAGGCGACGAGCTCAAGTCCCAGATACAAATCTGGCTAGAACCGTTTACGAAGTATGGCCTGAAGTTTCCGCACGATGAAATTGCCCTAGTAGAAGTGCCGAATCGATTGCGGACCGTTGGAGGTGGCTGGCGGATGGACACGTTGAGCGCACTGCCTGGAGTCGTGCTGATGAAGGCACAAGGCTTCCCTCGAACCCAGTTCAATCTTGCGCTCGAGTTTGCCGGGCGCGACAGATCACCGGAAGAAGTGGCCGCATGGCATGTGGAATTGCTGTCGCAGTACTTTGCGATGGGTTTGGGCTCAGACAATCTATGGACTACTGTTGCCGAGCAGATGTGGTCTCATACAACGGCAGCGAGTGGTCAATATGCTGTAGCTCTCGACCAAGTAGTTCTCAAACTGCTTGCGTCCACGACCAAGACTCCATCGGGATTCTTTTCTATCTATTCGACGTTCCACGTCGCCAATACGACTGCTGTTAGTCCCTACACACTTATGTATGGTTCTGATCCGGATGGATGGACACCTTCGCAGTTTGAGACTCGAGAAGAGGAGATTAGATATGGTGTACGACCATCTCTTTGGCGGCACATGGAAAGCAACGGACTCTCCGGTCTTCCGTCCTCGCATGGTGTTCGACGAGATCTTGAATTGATGCTTTTGAAGAGTTCACTTATTGCGACCGGACTACTCTCGGCTAACGATTGGGAGGAAATTGCGAGTTGGCTCTCCGATTTCCGGCATAAGTTCGCTGGTCAGAACTATACCTATGACGACCTGATCGTCTCGGCAGAAGAGCACAATATCGCGATTCATCCTTTCTTGACAGATTGGCTACACGAAACCCGTCTGCCAGCCTTTGTTACGTCTCCCGTAACAGTTGTAAGGATTTCCGACGACGAACAAGGAAATCCGCGTTACCAAAGTTCGATCACAGTGAGGAATGTCGGATCGGTGCCGGGATTCATTCGAGTGCGGTACGGTGGTGAAGGTCGATCAAACGGCATTCACATAGAGGCGGATTCTGCAAAAACGGTGACTGTTACGACTTCGTCCATGTGGGATTCTCTTTTCGTTATGCCCCATCTCTCACTCAACCATTTGCCTTTCTCAGTAGCGTCGAATACCGGTTCCGTACAAGAACAATCCAATGCAGAATCTGTTCCCGTTGAACAACAAAGCGACTGGACACCAAAGGAAGAGGGGATTGTGGTAGACGATTTAGATCCTGGATTTACCGTATTTCAGCCTACGCCAGATGTGAGGCCGTCTGCGAACATTGGTCCCTTCGATTGGTTTAGAGAACATCGACTGGAAGTCGAACTGGAGGGTGGAATACCCACCCTGGGACAGGACCAATATCATTCGTCCACTTCAGGTTTGTGGAATCGTAGACCTGACTCCCGTGCATACGGCAAGTTCCGGCGCACTACGACCTCGCTATGGGTCAGAGATCCAAATTCCATCCATACCGCAAGGTTCGAAGCCGTTATCCCTGAAACGGCATTGTGGCGGCTCGAGTATCACATGCCTACGCAATGGTACCGGCCGCAAGATGCTCCAGACTACCAACTTGTAGTAGACAATGGTAAGGAAACTTGGGATGTTGAATTGGCAGGAGAGACTCAAGAAATCGGTTGGAATGTACTGGGTGAGTTCCATTTGCACGCTGGCAAGGCCAAGGTAGATGTAGTCGGATCATCACGTCGCAGGACGATCTTCGCAGATGCAATTCGTTGGACCAAGAACTAGCAGCGCGACGGAAGCTGGACTGCTCTATTCGAAACGGGGCAGTGCGCCAGTTCTTTGCCCATGGCAACGGTGAAACATCGGACTTGCCGAGTGCTTGGTCGAACCCAAAACGAGAAGACTCCCTCTACCTCAAACACGCGACACATTTGTATTTCTCGCTCAGTCAAGAATAGTCGTCCTACACTTTTGGACTGATACTGGCACAGGACTTTCCTGCGAATAGGTCAGGTTGCTCGAACAGCGCAAATCCACATTCTTTTCTTAGAGCTGACCCTCTAATGCTTCTTCATCGTCGCTCTGGCATTTCCAATTTCAAGCAACGGACCTCAAGCCGTGCGCGCATGTCTTGAAAAAAACATCCCTAAAAGTGTTGACATAAATTTATTTATTGTGATATACTGTCTAATATATGGTCCTTCGTTTTCACAAATCGCCCTTTTTTGGCGGGAAATCTCGAACAAAAGCACAGATTTCGCTTGACAAACCACGGCACAGCTGCGACGAAAGGGCAACAACAGTGTTTAAGCAAAGGAGACAGAATATGGTGAATCCAGATCACAACAAACTCAGAACTAATCCACAAGAAATTGCGGACTTCTTGTTGGACGAACTAACCAAGACAGTGCCTCCTTGGAAGCCTGGATTTGAGAGATCATTCGTGAGACCTTTTCCTCACAATGCCGCCACCAACCGAAGCTATGGCGGATGGTTCAACGTATTTGTCCTTATGTTGACGATGAGAGCACTAAAAACGACCGATGGCGGATTCTTGACGGAGCTCCAAGCGAAGAAATTGGGAGTCAAAATCAACAGCGACGCTATCCCAAACGTGATCACCTATTCCGATGGAGTTCATCGTTTTCAGAAGTGTTACTGCGTCTACAGCGTTGTTCAGACGACAGGTTTCGAGCGAATGCCAACACCAATGCATCTATGGGACCCCAATACTAGGGCCGAAGACACGATCAAGCGCTCAGGTGCTCAAATCATGCATGACAAGAGTCTTGATGTACCCCACTACGACTTCTACGACGACCTGATAATCGTTCCAGATCGTGATCGCTTTTGCGATTCCGGATCGTACTATCGAGTTGTGTTGCATGAACTTGCCCATTGGACAGGTCACTCTTCAAGACTGGATAGAGAGCTTAGGGAGGTGTCCTGGGACACATCATGCCGTGCACGAGAGGAATTGCGAGCCGAGATAGCCAGTTACCTATTGGGTTTGGAATTTGGCATCGGGCATGATCTTGGTCAAAACTTGGCTTACTTGGACCACTGGAAAGGATTCTTGGTTTCCAGTATCGAAGAGATTCAGGATGCCGTGGCCGCAGCCATGAAGATCTGCAGGTTCATAAAGAAGTTTGACCGTGTGTCAAAGCAACCAAAGAATCGAAAACCAGCACAGCCAGTCGCCGCAGCTTTGTAGAAACGGAACTGTCGATTCAAGTCGTGGCAATGTCCGAACCGCAAGCGGACAAACCGTTTTGGATTAATATCTCATGGATTCAACCGAGCACACTTCATATGGACTACTTGACTCTCATTATTGCCGGAGTAATTCTTCTGTTGGCATTGGTCGTAATACTTCGATCGATACGCGTAGTGCCTCAAGGATTTCACTGGACGGTGGAGCGATTCGGCAAGTACACACGAACTATTACTCCTGGCTTGAATTTTCTGACACCGATTGTTGAAGCCGTCGGACAGAAGTTCAACATGATGGAACAGGTGCTGGACATTCCAGCCCAAGACGTGATTTCCGCCGATAACGCATTGGTGCAATGCGACGCGATTTGCTACTTCCAAGTACTGGACGCTGCGAAAGCCGCCTATCAGATCAACGATCTTCAATTGGCAACAAGAAACTTGGTAATGACCAATATTCGTGCGGTGCTCGGTTCGATGGAACTTGATGAAATCCTCTCAAATCGAGACAGGATTAATATTGAATTGTTGAAAAAGGTTGATTTGGCCACTGATCCGTGGGGTACGAAAGTAACTCGAATCGAGATCCGAGATGTAACGCCACCGCAGGATCTTGTGAACGCCATGGCTCAGCAGATGAAAGCGGAGCGCGAAAAGAGAGCTCAAATTCTCGAGGCAGAGGGCGCGAGAGAAGCTGCGATACAAGTTGCCGAAGGCCAAAAACAAGCCGAGATTCTGAGAGCGGAGGGCGAACTTCAAGCTTCGATTCGTGAAGCGGAAGCTCGGGAACGTCTGGCGCAAGCGGAAGCTGAGGCGACAAAAATGGTTTCCAATGCAATCGCTGAGGGCGACAGCCGCGCGATCAATTACTTTGTCGCACAGAAGTACGTTGAAGCACTAGGACAACTGGCGGAGTCAACCAACAACAAAGTCATGATGATTCCTTTGGAAGCATCTAGTGTTATTGGATCCATTGCAGGTATTGGAGAAATTGCCAAGGACTTTGTTGGAAAGGACTCGACTGGTCCGAGGAGGTAATTGTGGAACTGACTCCTGCACTCATATGGCTGGGTATCGGTGTAGTACTTGGAATTATTGAAGTTCTAGGGGCTAGTGGATTCCTGATTGGGGCAGCTGTTGCGGCAATCGCTATGGCATTGGCCACATGGATTTTTCCGGGATTGGAAGTGGTCCCGCAAGTCATCATCTTTGCAATTGCGGCAACAGGTGCCACCTTCATTTACTTTAAGTTCTTCCGTTCTACGGATCCTCGACCGGGAGTCGATTTGCACGACAAGGTGGCGACCATGGTCGGTCAACAATTTACGCTTGACGATACGCTGACAGCGAATAGTGAGACG
Organism: Candidatus Azotimanducaceae bacterium; assembly: GCA_965203735.1. Lineage (GTDB taxonomy): Bacteria > Pseudomonadota > Gammaproteobacteria > Pseudomonadales > Azotimanducaceae > Bin55. The sequence goes on along the minus strand of OZ241909.1, from coordinate 3,333,281 downwards.
AAGACCCGCATCGGCGACACGCTTTGGACAGTTCGATCCAATGTGGATATTCAAAAGGGAACCAAGGTTCGAATTGTTGGGGGAACTCCGCAAACCATAGACGTCGAGAGTGTCGCATAACGCATTACGGGAAGCTACCCCATTCCCACTTGTGCACTGTATATTTGCACAAATATACATTCATGTGACATGTACTCAGCATGAGTCCAGAAGCAGAGAAACGGCTAGAGAACCGATGGGGAAGCATATGGTGATTGACTCCCGCGACCGGAGCGTCTTGACCCACTGGTAGAGCTGCTTTCTTGATCGAGATATCAAGATGCTGCTTGTCTTCAGTCGGTATACGACAATCTTTTCTGACTATTCAGCCGCTACTAACAGACTAAACGCAGGCCACGTCACCACGGCTTAACACTCAAAGCGCTAGGGATAGCGCGCCTGTCCAACAGCCCACACTAAGATAGGTGTCAGTAGTGCTGAGACATGTCGAAGTTCCTTCGTGTGGAAGGCTTCACTGGCATTGCGACCCTTTACACTGGCTGTGCATCTTCTGTATATGGCTGGATTTGCTCGAGTACTTGCTCAACCTGACGTGGTGCGTGACCTCGCTAAAGGAAGACGAACCGCTCAAGAGGCTATCTATAGGGACTTTTCCAAGCCCGTATACAACATGGCATTCCAAATACTTCGAGACATACAGCTTGCCGAAGATGTAACTCACGATACGTTTATCGATGTCTTTAGAAAGACATCAAAACTCAAAAACCACTCATCATTCAACGGTTGGATCAGAAAGATCGCAGTAAATCGATGCTTGATGGTGTTGCGTTCCAGTTCCTACAGCAATCTACTCTCCGAAAACCTCCAAACTCTGACGGAGAAACCTGAATCGATAGATCACGAAAGTGCCATAGACGTAGAACACGCTTTGCAAGAGTTGGCACCAACTACACGAATGATTGTTTGGTTGTACATAGTCGAAGGCTACACGCATGGTGAAATTGGAGAGCTCTTTGAGAAATCGCCAAGCTACTCAAAGTCGCAAGTAAGCCGCGCGTTAGCCAAACTTCGTGAATCTAAGCACGGTAACCACATAGCGAAGACCCACTCAACTAGCTCCGCAACGGGGATAAGGTGATGCAAGACACAACGAAAGAACACGAAGCTCAGATCTCTGAAGAAATGTCAAGACTTTCTGAGTTGTCTCCTCATGATCGTGTAAGGGATCGGATATTTGAATCTGTTGAACACGATAAGCGTCGAATCAAGAATGTCCGAAACACATCTCTAGGCGCGTTTCTGGTAGTTTCCGCGTTCATAGGTATCGGCTACTTAATGGTCCTTCAAGATTCTGAAGATGAACTGAAGACTAACAATCAATCCTCGAGTTTAGCTGAGTCAAGCAGCAAAGACGAACCTGAGTCTTCCCCTGCGCTTCAGCCTCTCTCGGAAATATTGGAAATGCCATCCCGTTTCTACAGACGTTCTGCAATGCATCGCTTTGTCGCTACTTCCGACGCTCCCGCATTGCGTGACCTGTTGAAACAGTCGGAGGAAATAGACAACAGGCAACTTCGAGAAGAAGTGCAAGAGGTTGTAGTTCTGAAACTCGCATCACTCGATGAGATGGATACGATCGCGCAGTTCGAGGGCATGGAGGACGATCGGCGCAGTTCATTGATGAAACTGGTCTTTCAGGAAAGATCACTCTTGGACTTGGATGGCTCGATTGCATCCGCACAAGGACTAGATACGCTTGGTAGAACGGCTGCTCTGAAGGGCATATCTGATTCACACGAAGACTTGACCAAGGATCAATGGAACGCTATCGCCTTTAAGCTAGTGAATCAAGAAATAGCCAACAATATCAGAGCCGAATCGATGGCCCGCGTGGCTATCGAAGATCCCGACGAAGCGCTTCAGACATTCCTGTCGAAGTACGGAGGTGAGCTACACGAAGATGCTCAAATCCGCTTGTTCGAGCACATTTCGCGCTCTCTAATCAACAAATATGGACCTCGGGAAGCGCTTCGGCGGGCTGGACGAGCTATTGAGAGCAGCCCACTTCCTAGTCGCATGTACAACGTATTCTTTGTTGAATTGCGAAAGGATGATCCGGAGTTGGCAGTGCAATTGGCTGTCGAAATGAGCCACGGTGCCAACGAGTTTGTGGCAGGGAGCGTCGTACTCGGATGGGCTTACTATGATCCGCTGGGCGCGCTTAGAGCTGCTTTGTCAGTCCAGGACGTCGAGCAACGAGAAGAATATTTACTACAGGCGTTTGCGCTCTCTGGAGCTGCAGAAGAAATTCCCGAGCAAGTACTTGCAACTCTTGAAAATTATCAGATAGAAGGCACCGATCAAATTGTCTGGAGGGCTGTTCGAGCACTGGCAAGAAAATCACCGGAAAAGGCCGCGCGGAGTTTGGATCTTATGCAGGACGAAGCAGAACGACTGGAACTGGCTAAGGACGTTGCCCAGACGTGGTCGCGTTCGGATGTCCGTTCCGCCTTGAACTGGATCAACACGAGCGACGAAGTCCAAGATCTTCGTAAGAGGCTGATCCCCATCGCCATTAGAGAGCTTGTCTACGAGGACCCCCAGCTGGCGCTGAGTTCCGCGCTTGAGCTGGAGACACCTGCTCTCGAGATTGGTCCCGAAGCCGCCGTCATGGAGGAGCTGACAAAGATCGACATCGACATGGCGATAGGCTTGCTGCGGAGCGCACGCAACGATGAGACAAAGCTCTCCGCTGCTCAGGCTATCGGCAGAGCACTCATACGAGACGGTGACTCAGCGCGAGCAACGAAGATTGCGAAGGAACTGTCCGAGTCAAGCCAGCATGCCTACTTTGAGAATCTATTGGGGACATGGGCTGGGTCTGATGCAAGTGGATTGTGTGAGTCTCTCCGCCAGCTTCCCAATGCAAAGCTAAGAGGATCAGCTGCACAATCACTGCTCATGAGTCATCGATCGAACAATGGGTTCCGGCTGACTGAAGCGCAAGAGGAGGAGGTTCTGTCTCTCCTTCCCGAGAATCTGTCGGAAGAAGTTCATTCCTCACTAGATGCACTGCAAGACTGGGAATATGTTCTGTATTAGAACCTTCGGGACGAGCTTAGTCCGGGCTTTGACTGACGTCTATGGACACAGGACGTTTTCATGAATTCCTTCAACAAACAACAAGATCGGTCGCAGAAGATGAGAGTGCTTCCCGTACAGACATGTTCTTGGAGAGTACTGAGCTTTGCGTGCTCGATGGCAGTAATTTCAGCAGTCGGGTGCATCTGCTACCTGACCGGTGCTTCAGCAATCGGAGGGATTGGTGAAGGCGTTGCTTATGCTAGCGAGTCCTCTGAACAACAAGTGTCCGATCTCACCCAGCTTCACCATCTCAACAGTCGCTTTGAGCGAAGGTTAGCCCTCTACAGGATCCTGGAGGATGCGGACGAGAGCAGCCTAAGCAATATGTTCGAACTCTCCGAGCACCTCAGTCCAACAAGTCTTCAGCTTGAGGTCGAAACACTCATTGCCGAGAAATGGTCGACGATCGATCCTCGTGCCGCACTAGCCAAGATTGCAGATTTCCCCGAACTCCGCTTTCGGGCCCTAGTCGAGGTGATCTTCGATGAGTGGATTGACACCGACCGTAGCGACGCCATCGACTTCGCCAGTCAATGGAGTCATCACAAGAAACAAATGGTATTTCAGAGCGCTGTTCTCCCTCGAAGCGATCTGGGTATAGAAGACAAACTAGAAATAGGTAGACAGCTTGACATTGAGTACTTCGCAAGCTCACTACTTCATGAGCAAATGGAAACCGCCCCCATCATTGATGCCAAAGAGTACTGGAGAGTCTTTCATGCTGAACACAAGAACGCCTTCTCGGACTTGAGAGGAGATCAGTTGAACAACGTTGCGCAAAGTTTGGTCGCGGAAATGGGTGCTGAAGCTTTTCACCTGGTGGACGAAACCGCCAAGAACATTGATGACAAAAACAGGATTCTCCCGTTAGTTGCCTCGCGCATCGCATCAGCTGATCCACGTGCGGCCTTTGACTTGGTCGTCGATCGTAAGAGAGACGAAACCCTAATGCTGCATGGAATTGTCTCGAAGTGGGCAAGAGCCGACCCCCAAGCCGCATTTGAAGCAGTAACCGGAATCAGGAACCCTAGCAAGCGTCTTGGATTGCAGGAGTCCGTGATCTATCAGTGGACCCGAAGCGGCGACCCGCGCGAACTACTGGAGAAACTGAACGAGTTTCCAGAGGATGTTTGGAGCATGGTTCAGGAGAACGCTATCGAGTCTCTTGCGAGGACTCTTCCCGCAGAAGCGCTCATACGGACACAAGCGCTACAAGATGCCACGGTCAAGAATCGACTCGAGAACACCATAGTGGATGCATGGGCGGAAAAGGACGTGTCTGCAGCATTGGCCTGGGTGCGCTCGGAACCTACAGTTGAGTACAAGAAAACTCGACTAATGGCCGATATCCTGAGCACTCTAGCGAGCAAGAATATAGACTTGGCCCTGGAAACGGCTTTGGCGGAGCCAGTCGACGAATACGGCGTTGGACTCGAAGCTTCTGTCATTCGTGGATTTGTGTCGCTGCCGCGTTCTCCCGATGTTGCGCAGGAACTCCTAAAGAAGATGCGCAACGAGCAAACAAAACTGCGTGGAATGCTCTCTGTCGGCACCAAATTCTTGCGAATGGGCGGTGAGGAGAACTTTGAGAAAGCTTGGAACTTGTCTGAACTTCTCGAGTCCGACGAGGACCAACATCGCTACCTGCGGTCTCTGGTTCTCGGCTGGACAGCCTATGGGCGAGAGCAAGAGCTCTACAGACGCATCGATCAGTTTCCCACTAAAGAGCTCAAGCGGCATGCCGCGCAAATGCTAATAACCAACGAAAGCGATCAATTCACTGACAACCAGTTAGAAAAGCTCAATTCTTACCTTGTAAACGAAACGGAGGAAACGCTCAATGAGCAGTCGTCTGAACTCCAATAGAAGAGCTAACAAGAGAGAAGGCTGGCTGGGGCTTGCCTTGCGCTTTGAAGGTTTCGATGAGACGCTGACCATCCATCCATATAAAGAATTCCTAGACTCCGCTGCACTCGAGCACATTCCACCTGGAGTCATCGGATGAAAGGTCGTTTAGCCCATATACCGCACTTGTTTTTCTTTTCGGTCTGTCTCGTGACAGCACTTTGTGTCTCGTTAGCGTCACGGGGTGTGAATGGAGAAGAAACACCATCAGGAGAGGAAAACTCGGAAGCAATCCAACAGCTTGAATCCATCCTGGCGCTTCCAACGCGATTTGACCGTCAATCAGCGTTGTTCCAATTTGTCTCGACCGCAAATACACCTACCCTGAATGCTCTATTGAGTTACTCAGTATCCATTGTTGCGAAGAGACTTCAAAAAGACGTACAGGAGATTGTCCTGCTACGACTTTCCTCTCTCGATCCCAAGAGTGCACTCTCGCAAATTGAGAGCTTGCCAGAGGATCAGCAGATTGGATTAACTCGAGTGATCTATCAAGAGTGGTCGCTGTCGAACCTCAATCAAGCGGTGGCGCATGCCAAGGGCTTAGACGAGCTAAGTCGAGAGGCAGCTTTTGAAGGCATCTGGGAGTCGCGAATCGATCTGACTCCCGATCAGCGGCTGGAGATCGCCGCGCAGCTAGACTGCCTGGAATTGGTCAATGACCTTATGGATGAGGCACTCGCAGGATTGGTGGTAGATAACCCTGATGAGGCACTTGACGAGTACTTGAAAGACAATGAGGATGACTTACACATTGGCGGATCGCAGGTATACCTTTTTGAGCATATCTCGCGTGCACTCTTGGATAAACACGGCACAGAAGCTGCACTCCGAATCGTGGATCGGAAGATGCGTGGTCATCCAAGTCGTCATCGAATTCTCGTCGTATTCTTCGATGAAGTTGCAAAGGAAGAGCCAGACCTGGCGTTCCAGTTGGCCATGGGAATGCGACAGAAGGACGATGAGATACTTGCGTCAGTTCGCATATTGGGCTGGGCAGATACAGACCCCGTTAGAGCGCTCAAGTCATCGATGTCAGTCCAAGACAAGAAACTGAGGGACCGGATACTCTCCAGCCTAAGTCTATCGCCAGCTCCCATCCAGATACCAGTACAGATTCTAGAAGCATTAGGCAGTTCCCTAGAAGACGCAGATGAGAATTTGGTCTCTAGGTCGTTGACTGCACTTGCGGGCAAATCTCCGGAGTCCGCTGTTCAATATCTCGATCGCATCGACGACTCTGCGTACCGATTGAGAGTCGCAGAGAGAGTTGTCAGGATTTGGGCACAACAAGATGCACGTTCAGCTCTAGACTGGATTAACGCTCAGGAAAATACCCAAGGCTACCGACAGATCTTGCTGCCAATTGCAATGAAGGAGTTGGTTTACGAAGATCCACTCTTGGCGTTCCAAGCAGCCCTCGAAATTCCAGATCAACGCGATAGGGTCGGCTCAGAAGCTCGGGTTCTCGAAGAGATCGCAAAATTCGACACAGAATTGGCGATTTCCATGCTGCCAAGAACCCGAAACGAACAAACGAAATTGCATGCAGCCCGAGCGGTCGGAGAGACTCTCATTCAGGACGGAGACTCGGTAGGAGCGAAGGAGATAGCAGAACTCCTTCCTCAATCGGATCGTGCAGACTATTTCATGCGCTTGATAGGACCGTGGATATCGCACGCCCCTAGAGAGCTCTACGAGCTAATCCCGGATCTGCCGACCGATAGGGTCAAGTCTCATGCTGCGAATGAGCTTCTTAATCCGTTTCAAAATTTGACTTTCAACATTGACGAACAAGAAAAATTGCGATCCTACAGTCTCAGCTCTCGCGATCTGGATAAGGAGTTATCGGATTTTTTTCTGTATTCAAGGGACTCTGAATACATCAATCTCATGAGGCAGTAGAGGAAGGGTAAATTGAAGGGTTCTGAATCCAGTCATCAGATGAGTAACTCGGAGACAATCGACGCACATGGCTTGCCGCTCTCGTTCAGAAATACGCGACAGGAAAGAATCGCCAACACGCTACTCAAGTGTCGGAACTTTACCCTAAAGTCCCGCTATAGCTGGATTCAGGCAAGCGGAATGAAACCAATAGCAGTTGCTGTCGTCTTAACTTTCCTTTCGGCACATTGGTTGGTACCTTTCGGGCCGCACATTGGATCCACGTGGGGTAGCGTGGCCTACGCGGTTGAGTTCTCCGAAGCAGAGCTTGTTCGTATTGGGAAACTGCCCAGTCGCTTCGAAAGAAAACTCGCCCTCTACAAAATTCTTGCGGATGCCGATGGAGAGACGCTAGGCAGCTACCTCGATGTCTTGGATGGAGTGGACTCAAGCCAGCCTAAGTCCGAAGCCGAATCCTTGATCATTGAGAAGTGGGCAGCAATCGATCCCTCGGCTGCACTCGAGAGAGTAGAGAATCTCCCGGAACTCCGCGTCCGAAAAATGCTAGAGATCGTCTTCAGTGAGTGGTCGCAGTCTGACCTCGAGGCTGCCGTGGAACACGCCAGCAAATGGAGCGCTTATAAGAAGCATTACGTTTTCGAGATCATCATGCTCTCTCGCAGCGACCTTGAGAGCACGCAAAAACTCTCCATCGCGCGACGGTTGGGAATCGAGCATACAGCCGATTCAATCGTCGCCAAAGCAATGAGAGCTGTACCGATTGGAGATGCTGCAGATGCTTGGCATTCGTTCTATGTGGCAAACGCTAACAGCATTTCATCGCTTTCGCATGAGGATCGGCTCTTGATGGAAACCATTGTCCGAAAACTCGTCGATGAACTTGGTGTTGACGCATTCGAACTTGTCAATGAAACTGTTAGAAACTTTGAAGACAGGATGAGGGTCTTGCCATTAGTGGCCCATCGCTTGGCAGAAACCGATCCCGCAAGTGCCTTTCAATTCACGTCTGAGCTCAAGAGAGACGAAACTGCAATGCTGAATGGCGTGGTCTATAGGTGGGCTAAATCCGATCCGCTGCGTGCTTTAGAAACTGTGTCCGCAATTGCGAATCATAGAAAGCGGACATCATTGCAAGAGACCGTTCTTCGAGTTTGGGCAAGTTCGGTCGAACCTCAAACACTCTTTGATATTGTCCCTTCACTTCCAGAGAACGCTAGAACATTGGCACGGGAATATGCCATCCAAGAAATGACGAAACTCTCTCCTGAATATGCTGTTGAACGGTTGTTAGAAGTCCAGGATGAAGCCTCTAGGGACCGTCTCGAAAACCTAGTCGCCGAAACGTGGGCGAAGAACGATTTGACCGCTGCGTTTGCCTGGGTGAATTCCGAGCCCTCGATTGAAGACAAACGATTCAAACTAATGGAAAGAATGCTAGTGGGAGCCATGCGCACGGACCCAGATTTAGCCATGGAGACCGCGCTGGCCACACCGACCGATGACTCCGGTGTCGGACTGGAGGCCAAGATTCTCCGAGAAATTGCCAAAAAGGATGCCGACCGGGCACTTCAGTTGTTGCAGTTTGCACGCAATGAAGAAACCAAGAGATTAGCGTTACTGTCGATTGGTTCACGATTCTTGCGAGATGGCGACGAAGAGAGCCTCGACAAAGCAATGGGGCTGACAAGCCATCTCGAGGCTGAAGAGGATCGTCATCAAAATATGCGATCCCTCATGATCGGATGGATTTTGGCAGGAAAATTGCACAAACTCTATTATCGAATTCACGAGTACCCAACACCAGAACTTCGGGCGTTCGCTGCACGATTGGTAAAGGCTGGCCTCGGCGAAATATTGACACCGGGGCAGATCAAGACGCTTGATTCTTACTTGCTGGATGAGTCCGATTAGAGGCACAGTCCAATAGACTTGCGGCAACTGCCTGTCGATACAATCAAGACCAGCTCGCTGAAAGCTGCTGTCATAACTAGAGATGCGGTTACACAATACTTAGAAGTCAGGGCGTTCCTCAGGCTTTGAGGAGTACATTGAAGTACTGAATATCTGTACATATTGAAAAAAATTTAGCGGCCGTACATCTAGTGGTTGCCTATTCGGTTGGGATATGGTTTCACGTGGAACATTGCCTAGTTGACTAAGTCCTAGGAACTGGAAACACAATCGGCGTGGGTCCTCCTAACGCAACTGAATTGGCCTGACTTTCCACGCTGATTCTCGACTTCGAGTTTGTAGTTCTCAAGTGATGCTTGACTTGCAATTTCCTCAATTGACCCTAATTTAGAAAGTACCGTTACATAGGCTCAAGAGAATGCGCTTTGATCAACTGACTACCGGTTTTCAGACTGCGCTACAAGACGCGCACAGTCTCGCTCTCCATCGAGAGCATTCTGTTGTCGAACCGGTACACATGCTTTCCGCAATGATCGACCAGGCGGATGGAACGGTTCCCAACATACTTGCTGCCGCTGGTGGAAGTGTCGAGAAGATCCAACTCAATCTCAATCAAAAACTAGATGAGCTCCCCCAAGTTACAGGTGGATCCGGGCAACTCATGCAAAGTCGCGATCTTCAAGTAGCACTTAATGCGACGGACAGGCTTGCTCAAGAAAAGGGCGATTCTTATATTGCAAGTGAGCTATTTGTACTTGCCTTGTTTAAAGTTCGAGACCCACTCTCTAAAGTCCTGACCGAGAGTGGCGTCACGCGCGAGTCGTTAGAAGCAACAGTAGAAAGAGTCCGCAAAGGTGCTCCAGTTGAAGACCCCGGTGCGGAAGAAAATCGAGGAGCTTTATCGAAATACACCATTGATCTGACGGAACGAGCTGAGAGTGGAAAACTTGACCCAGTCATTGGACGGGACGACGAGATTCGTCGTACATTGCAAGTGCTGCAGCGTCGCACCAAGAACAATCCTGTTTTGATTGGTGAACCAGGTGTTGGAAAAACAGCTGTGGTGGAGGGATTGGCCCAAAGAATTGTCAACAAGACTGTTCCAGAAAGCATGAAGGACATGCGAGTTCTTGCTTTAGACATGGGAGCTATGGTCGCTGGTGCCAAATTCCGAGGGGAATTCGAGGAACGGATGAAGTCGTTGCTCGACGATCTTGCACATGAAGAGCGCAAGGTCATTCTTTTCGTAGACGAACTCCATACTGTCGTGGGTGCTGGGGCAGCAGAAGGTTCCTTGGATGCAGGCAACATGCTCAAGCCTGCTCTCGCTCGCGGCGAATTGCGATGCGTAGGAGCTACCACGCTCGATGAGTATCGCAAGTACATCGAGAAGGATGCGGCATTGGAACGGAGATTTCAGAGAGTTCAACTTGATGAACCGTCGGTCGAAGATACGATCGCAATCTTGCGGGGTCTCAACGAGCGATATGAAGTTCATCATGGCGTTGAAATTACAGATCCAGCCTTGGTGGCAGCTGCCACGTTGTCGCACCGATACATATCAGATAGGCAGTTGCCAGACAAGGCTATTGACCTGATCGACGAGGCAGCAAGCAGAATCCGCATGGAGATCGATTCCAAACCGGAGGCTATTGATCGTCTGGATCGAAGACTCATCCAAATGAAGATGGAGCGAGAGTCGCTCAAGAACGAGAAGGACGAAGCATCCACCCAAAGGTTGCAGGATCTGAATTCCTCCATTAAGGAAACAGAAGGGGAATTGGAGACTCTGAACAAGACTCTGCAATCTGAGAAACACTCAGTTGAAAGTACACATCACGTCAAAGAACAGCTTGAGGCTGCCCGATTGGAATATGAAGCCGCGGAGCGTAGGGGCGATTTAGCGCGCATGTCGGAACTTCGTTACGGCCGTATTCCAGAATTGGAGAAAGCCGCCGCGTCTTCCGACAGTGAGAAATTACCCGCGGAAACGTTCCAAATTCTTCGGACCAAAGTGACGGAGGATGAGATTGCAGAAGTAGTCTCTGCATGGACAGGTATCCCTGTAGCACGAATGCTTCAAAGTGAACGTGAAAAGTTACTTCGACTCGAGGAAGTCTTGCATGAACGCGTTGTGGGTCAGACTGAGGCTGTGTCCGTGGTTTCCGATGCCATTCGGCGTAGCAGGGCAGGTCTAGCCGAAGAATCTCGACCAAACGGTTCTTTCTTGTTCTTGGGACCAACCGGCGTCGGTAAGACTGAACTGTGCAAGGCTCTGGCCGAGTTTCTCTTCGACTCCGAGTCCGCTTTGGTGCGGCTCGATATGTCTGAGTTCATGGAGAAGCACTCTGTTGCTCGATTGATCGGTGCTCCTCCCGGTTACGTTGGCTACGACGAAGGTGGCTACTTGACAGAACGAGTGCGGAGAAAACCGTACTCTGTCCTCTTATTGGATGAAGTCGAGAAAGCACATCCTGATGTGTTCAACATATTGCTCCAAGTACTCGAAGATGGTCGTCTTACTGATGGTCAGGGCCGCACTGTAGACTTTAGAAACACCGTTGTGGTCATGACATCTAATTTGGGTTCAGATGTGATCCAGGAAAGCGTTGGTAGTGACTTTGATTCGATGAAGAACAAGGTCATGCGAATTGTTCAAGGACACTTTCGTCCAGAATTCATCAATAGGATCGATGAAGTGGTTGTCTTCCATACGCTTCAAAGAGAACACATCCGTGAAATTGCAGACATTCAGTCCCGATACTTGGCACAGCGCGTCGAAGCTCAGGGTCTCACTCTCGAAATTCGGCCATCCGCACTGGATCTGCTATGCAACGCGGGATTCGATGCGGTCTACGGAGCTAGGATGCTAAAGCGAACTATTCAGCAACGTCTTGAGAATCCGTTGGCCAAGAAACTTCTAGCTGGTGATTTCGTACCTGGGAGCAACGTGATTGTTGACACCAAAGAGGGTGAGTTTGACTTCATGGTTGAGCCGGGAGATGGTGGCGAAAGCCTTCGTCAAGAGTCTGAGTCTGAAGCCATCTAAAGGGTGGAGAGAAATTCTCGTCTCGGTGTTTGGGACGAGCGATTAGGTTGCACCTCGCCGTTCAACTGAAGCAATTATTTCCGAACTATCGGGCTAGTCTTTGAGAACTTTCTTGCCAAACGTAACTGTGCGAGCAGATTCGTGGCCGATGCTTTCGTCGGCTATGTGGCAAGAGTTTTGAGAATCCCAGTACCCCCATTGATAATCGTGTTGCTTCGGAGGCACAACTACTAACGTCCAGGCGGTTCCTTTGGGAAGTTCACGAATCGCATGGTAGCGGTCGAATTTTCGAAACAGATTCAATCTACGTATGTGCTCTCGTTGGTGTCTGCCATTGCGACAATTCAGCGTTTCCTGCCAATAAGATCCTGATAGGACAATGGAGAGGAACCAACGCCATGGGTGATTGTGCAACCATCTAAATTCATCAATCTTGTGCATTTGATGAACGTAAACTTCAAACGACTTTCCAGAGCCGTTTCCGAGAAGGTAGTAACGGGTCAAGTAAGGTTCGTCGTAAACATAAATGGTTTTGCCACTCGTCTTTTGCAACAACCATTTGAGGAAAGAACTCTTGGGCGGGGTGGTAGTTTCTTTAGGCGAAGGCTGATTGCCCAACGCACCGCGAAGCAACAGTTGAGTCATAAAGTCTCTTTTTTCTAGTTGCTCTGTGCTCGGCTAAATTTGAACTAAATGAGCACAGAGTGGTTTCTCTTGTTAGTCGCTACTCTGATCCGTAGCGAGTTGTTATTGTACCAAGTCCTACATGTGGTTCTTAAGAGTCAAAGAAGTTACCTAGTGGCCCAAATCATGCCTCGTTTCATGATTTCCTTTGCTTCTGGAACATCGAAATCAGACGCTACATGACCAAGCGAACTGTAGAACACTTTGCCATTTCCATACGTTTTCTTCCAGCAAACCGGCATCTTGACTCCTTTGACCCAATCGATACCCCAATGGGAACCTGAGAAGGTAGTTGTGGCCAATACTTCAATGGAAGGGTCAATGTGCATGAAATACTGTTCCGACTTCATAGAAAAGTCCTGCAGACCATTGACAATTGGATCATCTGCTTCGATATTCACGTCGTAGTCTATGATTCCTCCGGGATGGCATATGAACTGGCCACCAACCATGAACTGGTAGTCGACGTTGTTGCGGAACGAGTCTCCCATACCACCGTGCCAGCCCGCACAACCCGTACCATTGCGGATTGCATTCAGTAGACCCATTTCTTGCTCGCGCCCTATGCTGGACATAGTCCAAACCGGAACGACAAGGTCCAATGACTCCATGAACGATGAGTCTGCCAACAGCTCCAGCGAATCTTCAATGGTGACCTGATAACCGGAATCGCGAAGGACATCCCCAAATATTCCAGCAGTCTGTTGTGGTTCATGACCATTCCATCCACCCCAAGTAATGAACGCATTCTTGGTTGATTGGTTGTTCGTCTTTTCGTCATTCATTTCAATCGAGTTCTCCGTGTTCAAGACCCACGGGGAGCGGTGCGGGTCTAGTTACTTTGGATTCAATGGTTACATGCTCTCCGCTTGAGCTAGAAGTGTCCAATGCTGCCATGACCTCCAAGACATGGAACGCTAATTCGCCGTTTGCACGGTGGGGACGCCCAGTCCTGATTCCCCTGCACATGTCAGCCAAGCCGATGCTCCGCATGTTGCCGGTGTAGCCGTGAGTGTGGTCACGCTCATTCCAGCCACGGCCAATTTCCGCAACGAGCACCTTTCCGCCGAACCCGTTGGGGTCCGGTACGATCATCGATGACTTCGTTCCGTGGATTTCGATATTCGGATGTCGGTGCGCCCACACATCGAAACTCATACATAGCGTTGCAATAGTTCCACTTTCGAATTCAAGAGACGCGCTAGCATGTGTGGCGACTTCCACTTGAATTACCTCTCCAGCCAAAGGCTGGGAAGTAACGGTTCGTTCCTCGAATGCTCGCCCCGTTATTGCGCTTACGCGTGAAATGGAACCCAAGCAGTTCACAAGTGCAGTCAAGTAGTACGGAGCCATGTCAAATACGGGTCCGCCTCCGCGCTTGTAGTAAAACACCGGCGACGGGTGCCAAGTTTCGACTCCATGACTCATCATGAATGCTGTTGCTGCGACCGGTTCTCCAATTGCTCCACCATCGATGAGATGGCGAACGGTTTGATGCCCGCCTCCTAGAAACGTGTCTGGCGCGCAGCCAACTCTCAAGTCCCTTTCCTTGGCTAAGTCGAGAACCCGCAGGCCTTCATCAACTTGTAGACCGAAAGGTTTCTCACAGTACGCATGCTTGCCGCTTGCTAGTGCGTTTTCGTTGATCTCTGCATGGACGGCGGGAACGGTCAGATTGAGAACTACCTCGACTTCATCATTGGCAAGCAATTGATCCACGGTGACATTGGGAATGTCGAATCGCTTATTGGTTGTGGCGGCCGCTTCCGGGTTTATGTCTGCGCAGGAGATGAAGTCCAGAATTTTGAAGGTCTCTGATGCCCGCAAGTATGCAGGGCTAATCGTTCCGCATCCAATCAAGCCGATACGAACCGGGTCGGTCATATGTCTCTCCTCATCGCTACCAACACTGTGCACATCAATTATGTGACTCTCGAAGGGAAGAGTATCTGGAAGATATTTTCTTGTGATCCATTCAGCTATCTGTTAGTCCTTTGTTGTCTTTCTTTTGCCCCAGAGGGGCTTGCGATTCCGTAATAAATGGAAACTGAAGACTAGCAAGCAGGCGAACGTCATCGCCAGTGCTTGGTTCAATTCGATCGCTTGAGGATGATCAACAATCAAGTGATTTATGCGCATTGCGATCATTGCCATTAAGGTAAACAAGAGAGCGTGTTGTGCGTCGATAGTCCCAGTCAGTGTCGTACAGGCAAGATTGAGCAGACCCACGATGAACACAAAGATGATGAAGCAAAGAAAGGAATAGACAAACCCAGGAGCTTCGATGTTAGCGAGGGGTAGCAAATTCCAAACAATGTCGAGCGGGAACGGAGTCAGGACCGCGCAAAGAGCGATGAGTCCAATACGGCGAATTCCGCCGACCATTATGCGTGGCTCCTGAGTTTGACTCGATCGTAGATTGCTGTAATGTGTTCAAACGAAATTACCAGAGAATGCGAGACATTTGCGTCCTGATCGTGTAAGTGATATTTGAAACGAGTTTGCTTTCCACCTTGAAGGTATGTGTCGTAGTCTCTCGTCAGAGTGCGCACATCGCTGAGGATTTCGGTACTCCACGTTGCGCGAAAAGGACCCAATACAGCACCTCCTTGCAACGCGATGGTTATTTCGTGATTTGTGAGATTTTTTTCCTCTGCCATTCTGTAACGCCCTTCGGACGACCTGATGCTGTTGATATTATTCTGGAGAGTTCGTGCTTGGCAATAAATGAGGAAACATATGGGAATTCAGGCATATGATCACTTAGTGGTTCGCGTCGCTGACCTCGAGGAAGGGATCAAGACTTATAGAGATACGTTGGGTCTGGAACTGGATCGCACAGATCAGAGTGACGCTCTGGGAATAAAGCAAGCTTTCTTCAATCTACCAGGTGGCGGATTCATCGAAATTGTCGCCCCAACGAGCTCAGACTCCGCTGTCGGGAAAGCGCTTGAAGGTCGCGGCGAGGGTATGCACACTATAGCCTTTCGAGTTGACGATTTGAGAGCAACCTGCGAAGCGATGAAAGAGGGAGGTGCACGCCTGATCGGAGAAGGTGGTCCTCAGGTGTTTGTCCATCCGAAGTCGGCGTGTGGAATCCTGTTGCAACTTTCCGAATAGTAGGAGCTCAGCTAGCAGAGCTTGTACGAAACTTCACTTGTTTCTACCGGATTCTTCCGCCTCAAGTGCCTTTGCGTACGCTTTGATCTGCTTGTACCACTGATGTGACTGAGGAAGAAAAAGCAGAATAAGAGCGACCAAAGCCATGCACTTGCTTGCCTGGTCTCCAAAAGACATTTGTTGCATCGCTCCAATCGGCTGACCAGTATTGAGGATTTCGACGAGGAATACGGTCAAGAACGCGAGTATCGCCCAGCGTACCCAACCATATCCTCGAAAAACGGAGATTCCCACTGAAAACCAGAGGATTGTGAAGAAAACCTGTGCACCGTTACTCTCGATATCGCTCGGCGCAATCAGCCACCAACCGATTAGCACAAGTACGTTCAAGAAAAGCAGCAAAGATGCAACGGATACCGTAATCGGCCGATCCATCACCTGCGATATGTTTGCGGACGTGTCGATTTGATTTCCTTCGGCGTCAATGCCGCAGTTTGTTAACTCAGCGGTTGAAGGAAATCTATGTTAGCCGAACTTTCTCGGTGCACTTTCGATTGCAACCTACGGCTGATTCTTCTTTCGATTTCCCTTGGCTCAGCCCTTTCTGCTTCCAGTTTTGCTTGAACTATGTAATTGATTCCTGTATCGTATAGTCCGCTCGACCTCCACCCTAAGTGTATCTCCTACGGAGAAGGGTGTGAGACCTGTGCGTATAGTCACTAAGGAAACATGTCGGACCACGTTGACATCTTGCCATTCCTGCTATACGCCTTGTGTGTCGGTGTCGTTCTAGCAGTCACTTTGATTGTTTCTTGGTTTGCCGGCTCTAGGTCAAGACACGGCCGAGCTAAAGAAATCCCTTACGAATCCGGAATCGTTCCTGTCGGTGATGCTGAAGATCTGCGACTGTCCGTCGAGTTTTATCTTGTCGCGATTTTCTTCGTTATTTTCGATCTTGAAACGATTTTTATCGTTGCTTGGGCAGTCGTTGCCAAAGATGCCGGTTGGATCGGCTACATTGCAATTTCAATATTCATCGGGATTCTCTTGATCGCATTGCTTTATGAATGGCGAACAGGTGCATTGGACTGGGGCATCAAGTCGCGTCACACCACTCCTGACGCTTACTCGAGACAGGAAGTAGCCTAATGCAGTGGCGTTTGGTCAAGACAGCTCCCGACGAGCCGATGGTCGACGCCGAGAGCGCGTACAACGAGGAAGCATCCAAGAGTTTTCTTGTCGCCCGCTTAGAAGACTTGATCGCGTGGGGGCGTTCCAATTCAATCTGGCCGTTCAATTTTGGCCTTTCTTGTTGCTACGTCGAAATGGCAACCGCCTTGACATCACGACACGACATTGCAAGGTTTGGTGCGGAAGTTATACGGGCGAGCCCGAGACAGGCAGACATGATTGTGGTTTCGGGAACGGTTTTTCGAAAGATGGCACCTGTGCTGCAACATCTCTACGAGCAACTGCTTGAACCACGTTGGGTCGTTTCGATGGGTTCGTGCGCGAATTCGGGCGGCATGTTCGACATATATAGCGTTGTTCAGGGCGTGGACAAGTTTCTGCCTGTTGATGTCTACGTGCCTGGGTGTCCTCCGCGACCGGAGGCGTTTATGCAAGGACTCACTCTGTTGCAGGAGTCCGTCAAAAATACTCATCGACCGTTGTCGTGGGCAATTTCGGAATCTGGGGACGTACAGAAATACCAACCAAGCCAACGCGACAAACGTACTGAGGAACGTGTACGGGTAACGAAACTTGCCGAACCAACGTCGGTAGGAGACGCGCCGTTGTCGAAAGACATGTTAGGTAAGAAGCGCGGCTCGTGACTGACCACGCAACGCTAGAGAATCCAACTGATCAATTGTTGCCAGAAGTGGCAGGCAATCTAATTTCGCGCTTTGGCGAAGGCTGCACTTATCAAGAAACCGCCGATGGAATTCCCAATGTATGGATATCGCGCGAAGACGTACCGGATGTCTTGAGGTACCTGAAGAATGAGATTGAGCAACCCTATGAATTGATGTTCGATCTCTCGGCCATTGACGAACGGCTAAGAACAAACCGCGACGGTCAGCCAGAATCAGATTTCACTTTGTTTTACCACTTGATGTCGCTCTCCGGAGATAAGGACTTGCGCATCAAAGTTCCGCTACAAGATGAGGACTCTTCAATTTCCAGTGTTGAGTCGATCTACCCGGTTGCAAATTGGTATGAGCGCGAAGCATATGACATGTTCGGAATTGATTTCGTGGGACACCCGAACCTGCGAAGAATTCTGACACCTCCCTTATGGGAAGGCCATCCACTGCGCAAAGAGCACCCTGCACGCGCAACAGAGATGGACCCCTACAGCATGTCCGACGAATTCAAGGACGAGCAGCAGGAAGCTCTGAAGTTCGTCCCCGAAGAATGGGGAATGAGTCGTGATGCCGCTCACACCGACTTCATGTTCTTGAATTTGGGTCCGAACCATCCAAGTGTCCACGGTGTATTTCGAATAGCGCTCCAGTTGGACGGCGAGGTCGTGGTCCAAGCGGTGCCCGACATTGGCTATCACCATCGCGGGCAGGAAAAGATGGCGGAACGACAGTCATGGCACACCTATCTGCCTTACACAGACAGGATCGACTATCTCGGTGGGGTAATGAACAACCTGCCGTATGTTCTCAATGTCGAGAATATGTGTGGCATACAGGTTCCTGATCGCGCTCAGGTGATCCGTGTCATGCTGTGCGAAATGTTTCGAATTGCGAGCCACCTCTTGTTCTACGGCACGTTTGCTCAAGACGTGGGGCAGATGTCTCCCGTGCTCTATATGTTCGTTGACCGGGAACGCCTCTTCTCGATCATCGAAGCCATAACGGGCGGACGCATGCATCCCAGTTGGTTTCGCATCGGCGGTGTGTGCCAGGATCTGCCCGACGGCTGGCACGAGATGGTCGTAGATTTTTGTGATTACATGCCCAAGCGTATGGATCACTACGACACTATGGCGTTGCAAAACAAGATCCTAAAGCGTCGTTCAGTTGGGATTGGTGCATACAACACCGAGGAAGGGTTGGATTGGGGAATTACGGGCCCGTCATTGCGTGCAACCGGTAGCGACTGGGATCTACGCAAGAAGCGTCCCTACAGTTCTTACGATCAGTTTGATTTCGACATTCCTACAGCAACAAATGGTGACTGTTACGACCGATGCGTCGTGAGAGTCGAGGAGATTCGGCAGAGCCTGAGAATCATTCGCCAATGCGCGGACAACATGCCGGAAGGACCCTATATGGCCGATCATCGATTGGCAACGCCTCCTCCGAAAGCACGTACGATGCAGGACATAGAGACTCTGATTCACCACTTCTTGAACGTCAGTTGGGGCCCCGTCGTACAACCCTGTGAATCCGCTACGACTATCGAGGCAACAAAGGGCTGGAACAGCTTCTACTCGATATCTGATGGTGGAACCATGGCATATAGAACTCGCGTGAGAACTCCGTCCTTTCCGGCATTGCAACAAATCCCCTTTATCAGCAACGGTTTCCTAGTTTCTGACTTGATTGCGATCATCGCCAGTATTGATTTCGTTATGGCAGACGTTGATCGATGAGTGAGAAGGAGTTGGTATCGGCACTTAGCGCTGATGAGATCGCTGAGATCGAAGAAGAGATTTCCCACTTGCCCGACCGAGAGTCCGCCGCCATCGATGCACTGATGATTGTTCAGAGGCATCGTGGTTGGGTATCGGACGAGAGCCTCTACGCGCTTGCTCAGTTATTGGAGATGTCGTCAGCTGAGCTTGACAGCATTGCCACCTTCTACAACCTAATTTTTAGACAGCCTGTTGGTCGGCACGTCGTAATGGTGTGCGACAGCGTCTCGTGCTATGTCATGGGTGCGGATCAATTGGCAACACAGGTTCAGGACACGCTTGGCATAAAGTTTGGTGAGACCACGGAAGATGGACGATTCACTCTACTGCCCATTGTCTGTTTGGGCGCATGTGACAGGGCTCCGACCATCATGATCGACAAGGATCTCATTGGTCCGGTCGACGCCTCCTCGCTTCAAGATGTCTTCGCGGGGTACGAGTAGTGTCGCTCCTTGACACCAAGCCATTGATAGGACGCGTCGAGGAGGTGGGTGATCGTGTCGCCATCGCGGACTACGAGTCTGGTAGTGGCTATTCCGGAGCACGCAGTGCACTTACACAGATGTCGCCGGATGAAGTGATTGACCTTGTAAAGGATGCGGGTCTCAAAGGTCGGGGCGGAGCAGGATTTCCCACTGGAAACAAGTGGAATTTCGCAAAGGGTGAACCCCCAACCCCAGGACCCAAGTATTTGGTTTGCAATGCCGATGAAATGGAACCAGGGACATTCAAAGATCGCTATTTGATGGAGTACAACCCTCACATTCTCATTGAGGGAATGATCATTGGCGCGTTTGCGATTCAGGCCGAAATCGCCTACATATTCCTGCGCGGTGAATACCACCAACCGTATGACCAACTAATGAAAGCCATTGGAGAGGCTACGGATAAAGGGTATCTCGGCACTTCTATCCTCGGCACAGATTTCAATCTCGACCTGCGAGTTCACTTGTCGGGAGGACGCTACATATGCGGAGAAGAAACCGCGTTGTTGAACGCTCTGGAAGGCAAACGAGCTCAACCCCGGTCGAAGCCTCCTTTTCCCCCTGCAAGCGGTGCCTGGGGAAGGCCGACGATCGTGAACAACGTAGAGACGTTCTGCAACGTTCCAGCAATCCTCCGAAATGGTGCGCATTGGTATCAGGATCTTGGTTTAACTGAGGACGCAGGAACGAAGTTGTACGGAGTATCAGGTCGAGTGAACAAACCCGGACTTTGGGAGTTACCCATGGGCACAACGATTCGTGAAATCGTTGATGTACATGCCGAAGGGATGCGTGACGGCTATAAGCTCCGAGGATTGCTTCCGGGTGGGGCATCGACTGACTTTCTTGTCGAAGAGCACTTTGATCTTGCGATGGACTACGCAACGATTCAGTCCGCGGGAAGTAGGATGGGCACCGGTACGATGATCTTGATGGACGACTCGATTTGCCCTGTCGATATGTGTCGAAATTTGGAGCACTTCTTTGCTCAGGAGTCATGCGGATTCTGCACCCCGTGTCGAGAAGGAATTCCGTGGGTGGAGTCTTTGTTGACGGACATTGAAAATGGAAAAGGACAGCCGGGCGATCTTGAAATTCTCGATCAACATGCAGCCTATATAGGAGGTCCTAGCAACACATTTTGCCTGCATGCTCCCGGTGCGATGGAGCCGTTGCAATCGGCTCTGAAGTATTTTCGGGAGGACTTTGAACAGCACATTAAACAAGGCAAGTGTCCGTATAAGTCTCGAGCGGACTCAAGAGCAAATAGTGACTAGCGGATGATCATTTGATGGCAACCATCACCATAGACGGCATCGAGTATCACGCGGAGGAAGGTACGAATCTTCTTCACGCCGTTTTATCTGAACGTCTGGACTTACCCTACTTTTGCTGGCACCCGTCTCTAGGTTCCGTAGGTGCGTGCAGACAGTGCGCCGTAATCCAGTACATGAACCCCGAAGATGAACGCGGTCGATTGCAGATGGCTTGCATGACCAACGTGAGCGATGGCATGCGTATATCGATTGACGCCCAGCATGCCGCGGACTTTCGAACTCTTGTCATCGAGTGGCTAATGGAGAATCACCCGCATGACTGTCCCGTTTGCGAGGAGGGAGGAGAGTGTCATCTTCAAGACATGACAGTCATGACTGGGCATTCTGTTCGTAGGTATCGGGGCAGCAAACGAACATGGCGCAACCAAGACTTAGGTCCGTTTATCGGACACGAAATGAACCGCTGCATCACGTGTTACCGGTGTGTACGTTTCTATGGTGAGTATGCAGGCGGCAAGGACCTTGGCGCATTCGGGTCGCGGGATCGGATGTTTTTTGGTCGATACGACGATGGTACTTTGGAGAGTGAGTTTGCCGGAAACTTGGTTGAAGTGTGTCCGACAGGTGTCTTTACCGACAAACCTTTCGCCAGCCACTACACAAGAAAGTGGGACCTGCAAAGCGCACCCTCCATCTGTCCGGGATGTTCGGTCGGTTGTAACACTTTCGCCTCTGAGCGATACGGAAAGCTCAAACGGCTAACTAACCGCTACCACGGACAACTCAATCGTTACTTCATCTGTGATCGTGGACGGTTCGGATCGCATTTTGTTAATCGCGATGACCGTATACGGAATGCAGCTCTGATGGGTGAAGACGGGGTGTTCGAATATGGAGACTCAAAAAAGGTTGTTGAAGAAGCAGCAAAGGCGATTGACAGCAACACCATTGGAATTGGATCTCCTCGAGCGAGTCTAGAGTCGAATTTTGCGTTGCGTGAGCTTGTGGGGTCCGAGAATTTCTGTGTTGGAATTCATGACTCTGAAATCGAGCTAGTGAACACATCCATCGAAGTCATGCGCGACGGTGGATTTTCGGTACCTTCGCTTGATCAGGTGGAGCAAGCAGATGCCGTGTTCGTACTGGGTGAGGACATACCCAATTCTGCTCCTCGAATAGCGCTGGCTGTTCGACAAGCTTCCAGGCTTGTGTCGTTTGAGTTGGCTGCCGGAGCTGCGATTCCTACATGGCAGGACGCTGGTGTGCGCGGTCATGCGCAGCACTCCAGGAATCCCTTGTTTATCGCAACTCCTGCGTCCACGCGATTGGACGAAATCGCGACCGAAGTTGCGAGTGGGTCCGTCAGCGCCCTCGTAGAAATTGGAAGATCGATTGAGCGAGCACTCGAGAACCAAGAGACAGCGAGTGGATTTGCTGCTTCCGTCGCAAAAGCACTAAGTTCAGCCGAGCGTCCTTTGGTGATTGCGGGTTGCTCACTAGGAAGCGTCGCACTATTTCGATCAGCTGTACGTATTGCGCAGTCACTGAATCGTGGTGGTAAAGACAGTCATCTCATTATGGTTCCGAGAGAAGCCAACACTATGGGAGTCGCATTGCTCGGTGGAGGATTGTCGATGACCCAAGCACTCGAACGAATGTCCTCGGGAACAACAGCCATTCTGCTTGAGAATGACCTCTATCGAAGAGGCAACTCAGAAGTCGTAGATAAGGCCCTAGAAAATGGCAAATGCATCTCGCTAGACAGCATTGAGAATCCGACGATTGGCAAGTCGAGATTTGCGTTTCCCGCTGCGACCTATGCGGAACAAACAGGGACCTTCGTCAATTATGAGACCCGAGCGCAAAGGTTCTTTCAAGTTTTTGAACCTTTGGAAGAAATACAGCCTTCATGGAAGTGGCTCAGTCAGCTTGCGACTGTGAGTGGCCGAGACGAGGCGGCTTGGGAGTCTTTTGAGGCTCTTGCTAGCAACTGCGCAGATTCGACCTTCGAGGAACTTCGCAATGTTGCACCAAGTGCCGATTTTCGCTTGACAGGTGGGTCGAGAATTCCTCGCCAAACCCATCGCTACAGCGGACGTACAGCGATGCTTGCAAATGACAACATCCACGAGCCGAAGTCCACTGTCGATTCGGAAACTCCGTTTTCTTATTCCATGGAGGGCCAAGTCTCGCCTGATCAAGATGGTGCGGTTATCCCATACGCTTGGTCTCCAGGATGGAATTCAAACCAATCCGTGTTCAAGTTTCAGCAGGAGGTTGGTGGCGAGCTTGCAGGTGGAGACCCCGGTGTGAGGTTGCTTGACGTGTCTACTGACCCTGTAACTAACGGTTCTGCGAAGGAACAATCAGATTCGTCATCTGAAGGGGAAAACTCAGGAAGTGGTCTTGAGGTAGTGCCCTTGAACGACGTGTTTGGTTCGGACGAGTTGTCGAACCTCTCATGGCCAATACGAAAGCGAATGTCAGCTCCCTATGCAGTGTTCAGCAAGCAGGATGCCGACGAGCTCGCTTTTCAATCGGGCATGGGTGTAAGCGTGGAGGGATTGGAAGAGAGTCTAGAAGTGCGAATCGATTCCCGAATGAGGCCTGGATTGATCGGAATTCCGCGCGGACTCGTAAGAGGCTCTGAGTCTCTTGCGTCAAGGGTAGAAGTAACGCGGGACCCAGACTACGTCGCCCGCAGCGACGATTCCGACGTGATCGCGAAGGGCTGATTACGTTGTTTGATCTCAATTGGTCTTACGTCCTCATTGTCCCTGTGGCCGTGGGGGCACTTGTCGGCGCTTTGTTCCTGGTTTGGTGGGAACGTCGCGTCCTTGGGTGGCTTCAGGATCGCCTCGGGCCCAATCGAGTGGGGTGGTTCGGTGTATTGCAGGCCTTGGCGGACGCAATCAAACTCTTAACGAAGGACGATTGGATTCCGCCTTTTGGCGACAGAGTCCTTTTCGTACTAGCTCCAATTGTCGTGGCTGGTGCAATGCTCATGGCCTTTGTTGTGATACCCCTTGATGCGCACCTGTTCATCGCCGACACAAACATTGCTCTCTTGTGGTTTCTTGCGATGTCGTCCCTCGCCGTCTACGGCGTGTTGCTGGGTGGACTAGCCAGCAACAACAAGTACGCCCTTCTTGGTGGATTGCGGGCGGCTGCCCAAATGGTCACCTACGAGGTGTTCATGGGACTGTCGCTCTTGGGCGTGGTCATGCTGACGGGATCCTTTAGCCTAAGGGAAGTTGTAGCGGCACAGGAAGATATGTGGTTCTGCATTCCCCAGTGTGTCGGACTCGTGATTTTCGTGATCGCAGGTCTTGCAGAGACTCATCGGCTACCGTTCGACTTGCCGGAAGCTGAGCACGAGCTAACTGCTGGATTTCACACCGAGTACTCCGGTATGAAGTTCGGGCTCATCATGGCTGGTGAGTACTTGGCATTAATTTTGGTCTCCGCACTGATCGTCCTCTTGTTTTTTGGCGGCTGGCTTGGGCCAGGTTTCTTGCCCGGTTTTGTATGGTTCGGTATCAAGGTAGTGGTAGTGATCAACTTCTTCATACTGGTGCGTGCCGCAATTCCGCGTCCTCGCTACGATCAACTGATGTCTTTGGGTTGGAAGATTCTCCTTCCGCTCTCGCTTCTCAACATATTGGTAACCGGTGCAGTCGTTCTTTGGATGGCGACGTAGGGTGATTGGATGATTAGCCAGATTAAGACGCTATGGACTGTGATGATTCACTTGTTCAGGCGCAATGAAACCGTCAAGTATCCCGAAGAAATGCCATATCAAGCTCCACGCTATCGTGGACGAATCGTCTTGACGAGGGATCCGGATGGAGAGGAAAGATGCGTGGCGTGCAATCTTTGTGCGGTTGCTTGCCCCGTTGACTGTATTGCCTTGCAGAAAACCGAGAAGGAAGAAGACGGTCGATGGTATCCGGAGTTCTTCCGCATAAATTTCTCACGTTGCATCATGTGTGGGATGTGCGAGGAGGCGTGTCCAACCTATGCGATACAGCTGACGCCCGACTTCGAACTCTGTGAGTTTGATCGCAACAACATGGTTTACGAAAAAGAGCACCTGCTAATTAGTGGAACCGGCAAGTACCCCGATTACAGCTTCTGGAATGTCGCAGGCAAGACAATCGAAGGAAAAGACAAAGGTGAAGCTGAAAAGGAACGCGAACCAACCGATGTCCGTAGCTTGTTGCCGTAGGTCTGTGAAGGATTCCCGATAGTGCTTTACTTGCTGTTTCTAGCGTCCTGTGGAATTGCTATCGCTTCCGCGATCATGGCCATAACACGCTTGAATGCTTCGCACGCCTTGATCTACCTCGTAATCACGCTCTTGTCTTTGGCGGTGATTTTCTTCTTGCTCGGCGCGCCTTTCGCAGCAGCACTTCAGATTGTCATCTATGCAGGAGCAATTGTGGTTTTG
The DNA here is from genome assembly GCA_965203735.1 of Candidatus Azotimanducaceae bacterium. Lineage (GTDB taxonomy): Bacteria > Pseudomonadota > Gammaproteobacteria > Pseudomonadales > Azotimanducaceae > Bin55. The sequence continues at coordinate 3,307,699 of OZ241909.1, read as the reverse complement.
TTCCTCTTCGTCGTGATGATGTTGAACTTGGGTCGCAGGTCCGTTGAACGAGAGCGTCAGTGGCTGCTGCCTGGAATTTGGGTCATACCCTCGATTCTTGCGGGAGCGCTGTTTGTCATTCTGGGGCTAGCCTTGATTGGTGCGGAGAATCAAGCAGTGATCGATGGTGAGATGATCGGACCTCGTCGAGTAGGCGCTGCATTGGTTGGGCCCTATGTTCTTGCGGTCGAATTGGCTGGAGTCTTGTTGCTGGCTGGTTTGGTCGGCGCGTATCACCTAGGTCGTCGTTACCTGGACGAGAGAAGAGAAAGATGATGGATGCAGCTGGTGGCATTCCTCTCGAACACGTAATTTGGTTTGCGACCACTCTATTCCTTATCGGAGTGGTTGGCATTCTTATCCGTCGCAACGTGATTTTCATTCTGCTCTCGCTTGAGCTAATGATGAATGCTGCCGCGGTTGTGTTTATCGCCGCAGGAGCATTTCACGGTCAAGCAGATGGTCAAGTGATGTTCATGTTCATACTTGCTCTGGCCGCAGCTGAAGTCGCCGTGGCACTGGGTTTGGTCATCCAACTATCGCGTCGGTTCAAGACGCTAGACATTGATGCCGCAAGCGAGATGACCGGTTGATGAACCTGCTCTGGTTGATTCCAACTCTTCCGCTGGCGGGATTTCTGATTCTGTGTGCGACCGAAGGCAAATTGCCCAAGGTCGTAACAGCATGCATTGGTGCGGGTAGTGTAGGTCTCTCGGCAATAGTCGCAACTCTAGTAGGGTGGGAGTTTGTAACCAGCGACTCGACGTCGTATTCGCAGGTCCTTTGGACTTGGATGGTAGTTGGCGACTTCAACGTATCTATCTCACTGTATCTCGACTACTTGGCGCTGGTCATGGTCGGGGTCATTACCGGAGTGGGTTTTCTCATCCATCTGTATGCCACGGGCTACATGTGGGAAGAGGAGGGATACAGCAGATTTTTCGCATATATGAACTTGTTTGTGTTTGCGATGCTACTGCTCGTACTAGGCGACAGCCTTCTCTTGTTGTTCTTGGGATGGGAAGGCGTAGGACTGTGCAGTTACTTGTTGATTGGCTTCTTTCACACGGATCCAGCCAACGGATATGCCGCTCGAAAGGCTTTCGTTGTTACTCGAGTCGGTGATACAGCCCTCATCTTGGGGCTCTTCCTTCTGTTCCGCGAAGTAGGGACGCTGGACATCCAGCAGTCTTTGGACGGTGCACGGAATATATGGCCTGATGGATCCGTCATGAATACAGCGATCGCGTTGCTTTTGCTTGGCGGAGCAATTGGTAAGTCGGCTCAGGTGCCCTTGCAGACTTGGCTGCCGGACGCTATGGCTGGTCCAACCCCCGTTTCGGCATTGATTCACGCCGCGACGATGGTCACTGCAGGCGTGTACTTGATCGCTCGAATGCAGGACTTGTACCTGCTATCGGAGACGGCAACCCTGTGCGTGGCTGTCGTGGGACTGGTTACTTTGTTTATTGCCTCGTTCACCGCTTTGGTGCAGTCCGACATCAAGCGAGTATTGGCTTTCTCAACCATGAGCCAAATCGGCTATATGTTTTTTGCGCTAGGGGTGGGTGCGTGGTCGGCCGCAATTTTTCACCTGATGACTCACGCTTTCTTCAAAGCTCTCTTGTTCCTTGCGAGCGGCTCCGTGATCTTGGCGTTGCATCACGAACAAGACATGTACAAGATGGGCGGACTCTGGAGAAAGCTACCCATTCCCTTCTGGTCCATGTTCATTGGCTCCGCGGCGCTGGCGGCTTTGCCTTTCACGTCAGGATTTGTCAGCAAAGACGCAATTCTGCTTACCGCGGCGCATTCCGAGACATTGGGCATGACCTTCTGGGGCGTGGCAGTGGCAGCCGCATTTATGACTTCGCTCTACACCCTGCGAATGATGTATCTCACATTCTTCGGGGAAACTAAGACCGAGCCCCATGACAAGAGCAAAGCCAACATGTGGCTCCCGCTTCTTGTTCTTTCAGCGCTGTCAATTGGTGGGGGTTGGTTGGGATTCACCGTTTTGGAGTCCCTGTTTGGCGACAAGGGCGTGCATTTTGAGCTGCACTTGAAGGAATTGGTAGCGATCGCCACCATGTGCGTTCCGCTCTTGGGAGTCTTAGTTGGCTACCTACTCTTCGCAACAAAGGTCTTCGACCGTAGGAAGATTTCCGACTCAGCTCTAGGCAAGGCAGTAGGTCGATTTTGGTTCATTGGTTGGGGCTTCGATAAGGTCTATGACACTCTGATAGTGAATCCCTTTCGATGGTTGGCGCGTGTCAACAAAAGCGATGCGGTTGACTATCTATTCAGATTCACGACTCTTGTGGCGCGCATCTTTCACAACCTATTGACCGTTTCTCAAAACGGTCGATTGCGTTGGTACGCCCTCACCATGTTTAGCGGACTGCTCTTAGTGCTTATCGTGGTGGCATTGATCTAGCTGTGAACGTCGCGCAACTCATCGGACTTCTCTTGGCTGCCGGCCTAGTCGCATGGGGGTCGGAGAGAGTCCATAGGAGCCTGCCAAATTGGGTGGCGTTGGTCTCATTTCTTTTAGCCACATTGTGGATTGTGCTTGTTTGGCTAAACGGCCCGTCAGAAGGCGGAATCTATGCTGATCAGTCTTATGAATGGATCCCTCGATTTGGGATAAGCCTCACGCTCCGAGTCGACGGACTGTCGTTGATGCTGATTGGTCTCACGACGCTGCTCGGGGCGGTCGCAGTAGTGTCTTCGTGGACCGAGACACAGACTAGACAAGGTTTCTTTCAATTCAACATCCTTTGGGTAATGGCTGGAGTTGTCGGAGTCTTTTCGGCTTTCGACCTATTCCTGTTCTTCTTTTTCTGGGAAGTCATGCTCATCCCGATGTACTTCCTGATAGCCATTTGGGGTCACGAAGACAAGTCTTATGCCTCCATGAAGTTCTTCCTGTTCACCCAAATCAGTGGACTTCTGATGTTAGTGGCCATCGTAGCGTTGGTCTGGGTCCACTACGACATCCACGGAGTTATTACGTTTGACTACGACACGCTTCTTGAGACCGAGTTGGACAGTTCGGTCGCGCGTCTACTCATGCTCGGGTTCTTCATTGCATTTATCACCAAGCTTCCAAGTGTTCCGGTGCATACATGGTTGCCCGACGCGCACACTCAAGCTCCAACGGCAGGTTCTGTGATATTGGCGGGAATCTTGCTGAAAACAGGTGCTTACGGTCTCATACGATTCGTAATCACCCTGTTTCCAGAGGCATCGCAAGAGTTTTGGGTCTACGGAATGGGACTCGGGGTCATTAGCATTCTCTACGGAGGATACATGGCCTACAGCCAGTCCGACTTCAAGCGGCTTGTGGCCTACAGTTCCATCGCACACATGGGCTTTGTGCTTGTTGGAGTCTACTCGTTCAACGAACTGGGCATTCAAGGAGCGATCGTGACCATGATCGCTCACGGTTTTTCCACCGCGGCATTGTTCATGATGGCAGGTGCTTTGCAGGAGCGCTTGCACACACGAGAGATGTCAAAGATGGGAGGTCTGTGGGTACGTGCGCCTCGGATGGGAGCTGTAACAATGTTTTTTGTCATAGCTTCAGTCGGAATGCCAGGTTTAGGAAATTTCATTGGCGAGTTTCTAGTTCTTCTGGGAGCGTTTCAGAAAAACGTACTTCTGACTGTCTTGGCCGCACTTGGCATTGTCGTTGCGGCGGTGTACGGGCTGTCTCTTATGCAGAGGTCGTTTCAGGGAACGCCCAATCCTGATGTGCCGGAAATGAAAGACTTCGCATTTCGGGAAATGAGCGTGATGGTGGTGCTCATGGTTGGTCTGGTTTGGGTCGGGATATATCCTCAGCATGTACTAGGCATGACCGATGCAATCCTCCCGTTGCTAGGTGTGGTGCCATGAACACCCAGACTACATTGATGGCGAGCCTTCCTTACATAGTCTTGGCTGGCGGTTTGCTGGTCGTGATGTTGGGCATCTGCATTCGACGAACGCACTTTGTCGCTTGGTCGCTCACGATGGTTACGTTGATTGCTACTTTGGCAAGCCACCTTCTGGGTTACGAAGCGCTAGGAGAAGGCATCAGCGTGACGATGCTAATTCACATCGATGGAGTCTCGTACCTTTTCAATTCGCTGTTCGTACTCGCAGCGATATGTACGGCAGTCATCGCATATCAATATGTCGATGAAAAGCTGCGATTCCGCGAAGAGTTCTATCTCTTGCTGCTTGCGGCAACCTTCGGAAGCCTCACGCTCCCAGCTGCAACCCATTTCGTTTCGTTGCTCTTGGGCTTGGAAATCGTGTCGATTTCACTTTATGCCATGGTTGCGTATCCCGAGAAAGTTCGAGGTCCTCTCGAAGCGGGTCTCAAGTACATGATCCTGTCGGTAGCTAGCACCTCGTCGATCCTTTTTGGAATGGCATTGATCTATGCCGCTTCAGGATCCATGGAGTTTGCGCAATTGACTCCTGTTTCGGGAAGTACGGAGGGCGATGTTTTCTACTTGTTGGGGCACGTATTCTTTTGGAGCGGAATTGCGTTCAAGCTCTCGCTCGTGCCTTTTCATATTTGGACCCCTGATGTATATCAGGGTGCGCCCTCAATCGTGACCGGCTTCATCGCAACCGTCTCAAAAGGCGGAGCGTTTGTTGTTGTGATGCGTTACGTAATGGAGAGCGATGTATTTAGTTCGGAAGCGATTACTCAAGCCATTTTTCTAATCGCAGCAGTATCCATGGTCGTTGGAAACTTGCTTGCGTTGCAACAAAGAAACCTGAAGCGGCTGCTCGCATACTCGTCCATAGCTCATATGGGCTATCTCATTATTGCACTCTTTTTAGTCGCGACTCAGCCGTCAATTGGATTTGAGACAGCAATTGTTTATCTGGCTGGCTACTTCGTCATGACGCTGGCCGCCTTCGGCGTGATCACCGTGATTTCTCAGGGTTCTGACTCTGAGTTGGCCAGCATCGACGACATTCAAGGATTGCTATGGCGCAGGCCCATTCCTGCAGCCACTCTGGTCGTGTCCGCGCTTTCACTTGCCGGCATTCCGTTAACCATGGGATTCATTGCAAAGTTCTACCTGTTCGCGGCTGGCATTGAAGGCGAGATGTGGACCCTAGTCGGACTTCTCGTATTGGGCAGTGCGATTGGCATTTTCTACTACCTGAGGATCATCTTCGCCATGACAGCCAAACCCGAGGGAGGGCTTGACTCAGTCGAGCGGGGTTCATGGACGGGAATTAGTGCTGTGGCTGTCCTTGGTGTCGCTACCTTGGCATTGGGAATTTATCCCACGCCACTTGTGGACCTCGTACAGAATCTGGTACGCGTTTCCGGCTTCTAGCATCAACTTCATACCAAGTTCGAGGTATTGAATGAGCATACATGTCTTGTTCCCCCATCATCGAGAAGAACGAGACAACTCAGTTGAGCTCGAAGCGATCGGAGAAGGAGTCACTGCCGTTTTTGGTGGCGGTATGAGAAACGTGTCAGACGATCTATGGGCTTCTTGCGATGGAATCGTTTGCGGTCAACAACCGCCAAAGGACTGCTTGGAAAAACTTGAGAAGTGCAGGATATTCGTTAAGACAGCAGTTGGTTACGATGATGTTGATATCGAATATTGGTCGTCCCGGAACATACCGGTGTGCAACGTTCCCGACTATGGGACACGGGAAGTAGCTGACCACGCCATTGCACTCATGATGACTTTGACGAAAAGCATCGCATTTCACGACGAATCTTTGCGGGCTGATCCGATACGGAATTGGCGACCGGCACTAAACCCATATGGGAGGAGGATGTCCGACTGTACGTTTGGAGTTGTAGGACTTGGTCGTATTGGCACGGCGACGGCGCGAAGAGCACAAGCCTTCGACATGGATGTGACGTTTTTTGACCCCTACCAACCCAATGGGGTGGAGCTTGCACTGGGAATCCGCCGTTCTGACACATTGGAGGATCTAGTCGGCGAGTCGGACATCATCAGTGTCCACACGCCCCTTAATGAAGAGACAAAGGGCTTGCTGAATGCCAAAGTCTTCGAAGTAGCAAAGAAAGGTTGTATCGTCATAAACACAGCTCGCGGACCGATCATCGACATCGATGCACTGTATGAGGCAATGAAGAACGGAACCGTCCTGGCTGCTGGTCTGGACGTGCTTCCCGAAGAACCAGCCAAAGTGGAACGTCCATTGATCAAAGCGTGGCTCGAAGACGAAGACGGAATGAAACATCGACTGGTCCTCACACCTCACTCGGCGTTCTTCACCCCGGAGAGCGTTCGCGACATTCGTGCATTTGCCGCGCGCACTGCGGCCAGGTTTCTTCGAGACGGACGTTTGGAAAATTGCGTGAACCCCGAGTACTTAAGCTAGTCATTTTTCTCGGCACTTGGTGTAAGCGTCTATCAATACGTGGCTTTTTTCCAGCTGTCTGATGTGTTGAAGAGTAACTTGTGGTATTAGCCGCTAGGCATGTCGATAGCGGCACAGTTCCTATAACGAAAGTACAAAATTCCGTTTAACACATAGACATAGCAGCTTCGAACTCATTCGTTCGCGCGTCCACCAGTACATAACGTCACGTTTAAGGCTGTCTGAATAGAAGCAAAGAGCATGGTTCCCTCAGTAGGTCGTCTTGATGACGTCAATCGATTCACTAACGCGCAATATATCGTCTCCACTTGTGTACTGAAGATTTTGTGGTAGGAAGTTGGACTACATTTGCCAAGTGGGCTCTGTGCATTATAGGCATTGATTGCATTGCTATCAATGCCTATAATGCAGTGTATTAGGAGAATCCTACAGTGACCATGACGAGTATCACAATTCGCAAACTCGATGATGAAGTCAAGAAGCGCCTTCGCGTACGAGCAGCTCTCAACGATCGCTCGATGGAAGAGGAAGCTCGACTGATCTTGCGTGATGCTCTTATGTCTACATCGACTTCACAGAATTTGGCGGATGCGATTCGTTCGCATTTCGGACCTAAGAATGGCGTGGATCTTGAATTGCCGCCGCGCGGTCCCGTTCGCGAACCTCCGACTTTCGAATAAGCAATAGTCCATGTGCCTACTACTGGATACCAATGTGGTATCTGAGTTGATGCGCAGTTCCCCTTCCAAAGCTGTCTTGAAGTGGGCGACGGATCATTCTGAGGACCGGGTCTACTTCTCATCAATAGGAGAGGCGGAATTACGCTACGGAGCTGCAATTCTGCCAATTGGCCGTCGTAGAGCGACCTTGATGGCTGACATTGAGAGAATGCTATCCCACACCTTTCTAAATCGAATTCTGCCATTCGACAGCGACGCGGCGCGAGCATATGCAAACCTTGTCGCAAAGCGCCGAAAAGTCGGACGTTCGATCTCACAGATGGATTGCCAAATTGCAGCAATTGCACAAGCTCGAGACCTTATCGTAGCAACTCGGAATGTCAGAGATTTTGAAGGATTGGACGTTGAAATCGTCAATCCGTGGACTGCTCTGTAGATGCGGCCACTTCAAGTAAATGATGCAAATAGAGTGTTACTCAACATACACAACCGGGTTTTCTGATCCCTTCCCTTGACAAGCGTTAAGTTTAAGTGCGGTATACATGCTTCGTCTAAGTTCGCTTCGGATCACCAAAATTCACTTTACTCGAGCCACCGACTGCGATTCTTTACGAGACTTCGACCGATCATAGAGCTAAATTGCAGAGCTAGGATGTCCACATTCCCAATCTGGAGTCGCCGACAGTACAACGACACATCCTCTGTGTAACCCACAGGATAGGTGAATCCATTTGAGCTCGTTCGGGTCTCGCTGCAGTTCTAGTTCAATCCCGGCGCTGTCAGAAGAACATTAATCAGAATCCAAGTATGTCCACTTGATGGCGTCGGCAAATACATAAGCAGCATCAGAATCGTTGCTAAGGGTTACTCGCGCATGTCCAGGTTTGTCAATGTGAAGGTTGCCGAGTACGTTCCAGCCCTCATGCCACTCTTGGGTGTCCGCGCTAAGGTCCCACTCCTGTGAACCAACTGTGACTCTTATGTCGTATTCGCCATGCCAAGGGGAGGAAAGAAAATGGTACGAAAGCATCCATCTTCCTGTAAGTGATAGTTCGGTATTAAAGGAAACGTCCTGTTTGGGCTTCTTGCTTGTATCGCTGAAAACGTAGGTATGACGATAACGACCCCAACACGTTCCCCAACTGCTTCGTGCCCAATTGTCAGTATGGGTGTTGGGGTAGGATGCGATCGGAAGGCCGTTATCTAGACCACTCTCTCTGGGACGATAGCTACGGAACAGTCCTGAGTTGCGCGCCAACCAACTTTGGTTGCGTCGGTTAGTTGGACTTGCTGCTTCAAATCCAGGGTCCAAGTCGTCAACAATGATGGTATTTTGGTCGCCGTTTGGATGCCAGTCGGAAGGAACTAACGAGTATGATTCGGTCCCTTCGAACTCTAAAAGATCCGCTGCTGGTAGCGTTTGCATACTTTGAACTGGAACTCCAAACTCTCCTCGATTAAGCGACAGGAACGTATTTGCATGCAATTCTGTGACCCTATTCATCGTTCGGAAGACCAAGGTGTAGGAAGTCTTTCCAGGGAGATTGAAGGGACCCAACGTCGTTTCGCCAGCCCAAGTCTCGTACTCCTGATTCCCTTCAGATTCCTCGACCCGGAGCAACATTTGGGCTCCCACGTCCTCACCACTCCGTATATCGATAGCACTCACATAACGATAGCCCTGATCATCTGGTTCGTCCAAGGGAGCATGTCGCAAGACAGAAAAATAGACGCCAGGAAGCTTGTTACTAAGCAGTGTACTTTCAACCAGTGGTTGGACGTCCAGATTGTCTGAAAGAAACTCGGTTGAGATCATCTTCAAATCAATGGGACGAGACTTGGCTTTGGCAAATATGTCTGCGACAGTTGAAGCGATAGTTTCTTGATCGAGTGAAGCTTCGATAATCTCAACCAATTTGCGGACACGAAACCGTTGTTCCCGCATGTATTGTTCTGACTTTGTCGGAGCAGAGTGTGCTCTGTCTGTTTGTGCTTGCGAAAACGACTCTTCGATTGATTCCCAGAACGCGTGCGAATTGAGGTGAGTTTCCTGAGAATCTTGAAGATTGAACGGTGTAATCATGCCTCACAGGCGACTTGCAATGTATCGCATGTTCAATTGAGACTTGCGTGAAAGGGTGTTTGCAAGATCGAAATCGAAGCGATAGTTAGGCATCCAATCCACTTCTTCTAAGACGGCGAGTAGCAACTGCCCCATGAGGAGATTGGAAAGTCGCGATTGGTTGCCTTGTGCTAATCCGTACCTTGACAACACTCCGCCGATTACCGAGTCTTCGTACGTTTGGCTGAAAATGGAATTTGTCCAGTAGGACCAAATCATGTACTCGATTTGGTCCTGCGCAAATTCGAAGTGGTCGGGATCTCTACGTTTGAGCCAGTCGACATAGAGATCGAATCGCGAGAATGGCGCTTCAGATTCTCGGTACATGAGGATCGAGTCCATTCCCAAGTCCGTGCCTCTTTCTTCGTTCAAGAGCGATAGAGTCGTTGGAGCTTCAACTATTGAAAAAGTGCTATAGGGATATGCAATGCCGTATGACTTGAGTCTTGAAATCGCTTGATTTACGTACCTCACTATTCCATTCTTCAGCCAGTGTTCTCCTTCGAACTTATGTGCATGTCGCCGGTGGATCAGTACGTTTACCTTCAGGTCTTCAAGTGTGTTTCGCTCGACGCGAAAATCTGAGGCAATCAGTCCCAAAGATCGGTACTTACCTCGGATGGAAGAGCTCCTTTGTTCAGAATTTTCTGGTCTGAGCAGTTCACCTCGCGAGCTCACTAACGTCCACGATTTGCGCTCTAATTCGACACCTACGTTCACGTCTATTGGGACTGTTACGTGTTCGTCGTCTTTGGTCGTTGCTGGTTGCACGGGTTGTGGGTACCAATGACTCATTGGAGTCAGCGCAACGTAGTCCGATGTAAAGATGCTGGAACGCTGCCCCACTAGTCGAACCAATTCGGGATTGATGTCTGACCGAGAACTACTAGGTAGGTGGCCAACCAAGTAGTGTGGATCAGGTCGGCCCGACGCTTCGAACGAAAGCAAGAGACCCCCAGCGCTTGAGTAGTTGCACGGTGCTAAATCGACCTCGAGGATCCCATTCTTGTGCGCGTAGCTAAGGTTTGTACCGTCACACAAGATCTCTTCAACTTGCATTCCTGGATTAAGTGCCAGAAAAGCCTTTACAACAGAGTTGCTAGGAGAATTCTGGGTTTGTGCATCCGCGAAGTTGATCTTGTACGTGAGATCTATGTCGACGTTTGAACCAGGCGCAATCCGCACCTCCCCGTGAATGGCCGTGACGACAGAATGAAGGGTTTGCAGTTGTGATGCATCTTTGTACGCTTGAACCCAAGCTTGTCGCTGGTTAGCCTCAGAGAATGTTTTCACATGAACAATAGCCTGGCATACGAGGCACACTAAAGTTAAGGAAATTACCACTGGCACGTAAACCGTTCGTTTCGATTGATCCGTTCTACCTAGCAGTACCGAGGATTGCACAACTAAAGCAACCGAGATGCAAAGAACTGAGATCCAGTAGATGAAGTGCTTTACTTGGAAGTAATCGGGAGCAATGTCCGAAACATACAGGCTCGCAGCACTGTATCCAAAAGTGAAGGAGCTCAAATCCCATGGCAGGAGGGGACTAACGATTGCTTGAACCATCAAGATGATGGTTGTGCCGATGAATCCCACTGCGCCGCTCTTGAAGACTTGAGCAATCAGGACTGCCAAACTGGTCCAAAAGAACAGGGCCATGCTCAAGTTGATCAATACAAACACAAGCGACCACGGCTCAATCAGTTCCATGAATCCGAACCGGGTAAAGGACGCAATTCCTTGATAGCCAAGGGAAATGAGGACAAGAAATAGGGCAACTAATAACGTGGGAGTTAGCACTCGCGACAAAGACAGTAGAAAGTTGCTTGGAGGACGGAACGTGACCACAACACTTTCGTCGGTGTCTTCGAGATAGTTCGGTAGTCGAGTAGCAAAGACCAACGGGACCAGTACGCACAGATAAAAAAGTAAAGGTTCGTATCCACCAAGTCCGTACTTCGGGTTCGAAATACCATGGAACGGTGCATACACTGAAACCATTTGGTGAAAGGATCCTAAGGTGAGCACGAACCCGAGAAGGATGAGTGCAAGGACCAGAAGCACTACAGATGTTGAGGCTCGCCGAAACAAGTGCCTCAAATCAAGAAATATCATCGTTTTAAGCGTTGTAAGAGCTTGCAGAAGTACGTGATTTCTCATTGAAGAAATGTTGGTAATGTTTCAGTTGAGTGGAAATGGTCGGAATAGAGAGACTTCTAGTCTCGGTCCCAAACAGACTGTTGAACAAGAATGGCCGGGACTAGCGATGTACTCACTTTGGGTCTTCGTTTGATTGCGCAAGAGCTAGACCGTCTCCCGATTGCTCCGTGCGTAAAGCGTTTTCTTGTTGTCTTGATTTGATGAGCCATCCATCTCAAGGAAGATTATCTAGCAAATGGCACGAATACGTCTCCAAATCCGTTGATTGCTAGTTACGACGAGTGATCTTGTTGGTGGCAACCCCGTATTGGTCCCCGGAAGAGTTTGGGCGAAAGCGGCATTCTAAATGGTTGCTCTCACACTATGAAATACGTACAGAGTGATATAAATACTTGTAATATAGTTCTTATATTCCGTGATTTAATATCATTGACGAAAATGGAATCGCAACGAACTCAAGCAATTGCCCTTCTTCAGGCGCAGGGAATGGTACGTCTCTCCGAATTCAAGGATGCTGGAATCACTGCGGCTACGATCAGCCGTATGGTCCATGCTGGTGAGGTTACCCGTCTCGTGCGTGGACTCTACCAACTACCGGACGCGCCGCTTGAAGCAAACCACAGTTTGGCCGAAGCTGCGAAACGTGTTCCAAAGGGAGTGGTGTGCCTAGTATCGGCACTGGCTTACCACGATCTGACTGACCAAATTCCGCGTTCTGTATGGTTGGCGATTGGCACTAAAGACTGGATTCCGAAAGAAAGTGGGCCAACACTGCGTTTCGTGCGATTTACAGACGAACTTCTCACGGATAGTGTTCAGACCGTGCTCATTGAAAATGTACCAGTGAAGGTCTTCGGCGTTGCGAAGACAATTGCAGACTGTTTTCGTCACCGTCAGTCTGTTGGTCTGCAATTTGCGCTGAAGGGGCTGGAGGAAGCGATTCGCAAACGAAAGGCGTTCCCTGCAGAAATTGCTCGCTATGCTGATCGCGGTCGAGTAGCAACTGTGGTTCGGCCCTATCTCGAGGCGTTTTCCCTAGACGTCTAGAACAGTCGAGGACATCTGGTTTCCACAAGACCCGTTTCGTTAAGATATTGCATCGATTGTGATTCAGAGCGAGGCATTGCGCCTGAATGCGCCTCACCTGCATCAAAAATTTTTTGGTATTGGCCATTGTTGCTAGCTCGCTCTTCCATACAGCGACTTTCGCGAACGAGACATCCATGGAAGAAACTACCACGAACGAAACTTCCACCAATTCAGACGAGGTGAAAGACTGGAGATACGACGAGGCTTACGTAGAGTACTGGACCCGATCGTGGGAATGCTACCGGGAACAGAAGTATGAATGCGCGAAGCAAGAATTGGCTCCGCTGCTTGACATGGATTTGACACCGGAACAGAACGCAGGAACACGGCGTACGATGGTTTTGAGTGTCATCGGCCTATCGAACGCAGCGTTTTGGGACGAAGATTATAAAACCCAGATACGACATCTCAAAGAGGCTGTTGAGCTAGACCCGAGAGAGGCGAAAGTCGTAGGCTACAAGCACTTGATAGCACAAGCATATAGACTCCTCGAGCAGTGGTCGGACTGCGCACAATACGGCGAAGAAGCATTCAACACAGAAATCGAGCGCGATCCAGACCTTGCATGTTTTGATGCCGCTCACCTTGCCCAATGTCATCAGAAGAGCAGCAATTTCGAGAGAGCTCGACATTGGGTAGCAGAATCCAAGCGACTTGCCCAGGAGCTGGAAGAAGAATGGGATAGCACTGATATCGCAGCATGGGAATATGTGATTTCTCCCATTGAAAGTGCTCTTTCGAACCAAGCGGCACAAGAATGAGACGACTTCGTTATAGCGGCAGGGCAGCAAGATGATTTTGGTCCTCGGACTCGAAATTGAAATGTCTTGGAACTTGCAGCAAATTTGTCATTAAAGAGTCTGCTTTTCGCTTTCGACGCGTTAGATTGGGTCTTGAAGAACTTTGATCCCGAAGACTCAGGAGATCGCCTTGCGTAAGAGCTCTTGAGTGGCATGACATCGGAAAATGTTGAGCTGGCACTAGAAAAGTCTCTAATTGAAGCCTTGGACGCGCAAGAAGTAGGTTTTGAGGCATACGTCGTCGCTCATCTAGCCACTTCGAACGTTGATGCAGCGATCAAAGCCCTTCCTCGACTTCGTAACGAAAAGACAAGAGACAAAGCCATTCAACAGAGCGCTTACCGGTTGGGTCTGTATCACCAATGGAACGACGCTTGGGAATTTGGTAGTGGTTTGACGAAATCAGAACGCACCAGTTTTTATGACGACGTAATCGAGAGGTGGCTGTATACCGGTTCACGAGGGTACCTTGCTCGAATCGAGAGTCTTCCATCTTCAGAACTACGGTCTCGAGCAGCCATGTGGACGATCGAATGGGGACGCGCCTACAAAGACCTCTCCTGGGAAGAAGAGACCGAGCTTAGGAAGTTCCTCCTAGAAGACGATATCGAATACGGGGACAACATCACGCTCAAAATCATTACTGCCAAGTAAATCCGCTACAAACTGGCACCAAGAGTTCTTTGTGATTGAGCACCTTAGTGATGCCGTAGATCTCACTCCCAAAGAGTCTTCGCCGGGCGATTCGATGAAAGGCATCACTTGAGAACTTTGCGTTGACGCTTTCGACCCAGAGTACATAATTGAGTTTCGACACTTTAGACATACTTCATAGAACCTAAACACTGAGATGTTTGGTCGCTTCATTCAAACACTGAATACAGCTGTACCAGCTCTAGCTGGATTCGCAACCGCGTGTGTGATATTTGCAGTTGCAGCTTTGACCTTCGTGCAACTGTCAAGGCAAGCCGATTCCGCTTCTGCGCAGACCTCGGATGAAGCTAGTCGAATGAAGCAAAGTGACTCTGGTCAATCGGTATTGCTCATCGAAAGCACAGACAGGCTTTCCAATTCCAATCTGGCACGAATTGAAGAAATTGTCGAGATTGAAAGCGAGTACCTGAGAATGGTGACCTTTCGCCAGATGCTTGCGGATTTGGATGAACAGGGCGCGCTAGATCTGCTCGGCCAAACAGAGGCTGTTAGGTATCCCAATTTAAGGCTGCGGCTTCAAAGAGAAATCATCCGAAAGCTAGCAGCGATAGATCCGGTACTCACTCTTACTTATGCCCGTGATATTGAAGAGCGCAGTAGATTGCACTTCATTGAAGTCGTTTTCGAAGAGTGGTCCCGCGCCAATTTGAACGATGCTCTTGTACATGCCAGAACATTTGATGAGGCAGAGCGATTGACAGTTCTAAAGACGATTTCTCGAGCGAGAGACGACCTCTCTAGCTCTTCTTTGAGTGAGATTGCTCGCGACCTTGGGTACGGTGGTATGGCTACACGCGTCAAGCAAGACATGATCGTCTCGTCGGCGAGAATCACTCCCAAGGACTCTTGGAATCAGCTCCTTGAAGATCCATGGAGAGACTACAGTCAGATCTGGTCTCTCGTAGGTGTTGCCGATGCTTGGATGAACGCGGAGGGACCAGATGTGCTCTTTCAAATTGCCGAGCAGCTTCCAAATCATTTGACACGAACCGAGGTCATTCGAAATCTGCTGGACAATATGTCAGCCGAAGATGCGCCCGGCGCGTTCGACTATGCCAGAGCTCTCTACGAACAAACGGATGGATCTATTTTTCACACAACAGTGTTTCGGTGGGCCGCCAACGACCCACATTCGGCCTTGCAAGCCGTATCGAGTTTGGATAGCGAAGCTTTGCGCATGGAAATGCTGGAGACCATTGCCACTAGGTGGGCTCAAGCCAATCCAGAGGAACTACTACGAAACATTGAGAGTTTTCCAAAAACGGCACAGAGTAGAGGACGAAGTCTTGCGATTGGCGAAATTGCCAAGACCTCTCCTCAAGATGCAATCGCAACTCTCTCGCTAATTCCTTCGAACGAGGTTGAGAATTCTGCCAAACATCTGGTCTATTGGTGGTCTCTAAGAAGCGAGAATGAAGCGATAGATTGGATTCAGAACGATCCCATTGTTCGCGACTATCAAAAGAGTCTCATTCGTGTGGTGTTGAATGAACTCGTACTAAAGGATCCTGAGGCTGCAATGCAATTTGCTCTCGACCAGCCAATGGATTCCTCGCGTCGCAACTTGGAGTATCGGCTTATCAATGCTCTGGTTCGGGATAACAGGATTGATGAGTCTCTTTCATTGTTGCCTCGAATGCGAGAAGGCAACAGCCAATTCGAGGCATTCGTCCGGGTTGGGATCAATCTGATAGTCAACAAAGACGTGGACCGTGCTTTAGGCTTGGCAGAATCACTAAGCACGTCACAACACAAGGCTTATCGTGAACGCTTGGTGAACGCATGGGCATACAACGATGCTCAAGGGCTATTTAATTGGCTCGACAACTTTCCGGACCAAGAAACCAAGCGTCT
The DNA here is from genome assembly GCA_965203735.1 of Candidatus Azotimanducaceae bacterium. GTDB lineage: Bacteria > Pseudomonadota > Gammaproteobacteria > Pseudomonadales > Azotimanducaceae > Bin55. Next base: position 3,291,854 of record OZ241909.1, on the reverse strand, counting down.
CGCAGCTAATGCGTTAGTCAAATACAAAAATTCTTTGAACGAAGAGCAACTCGATCATGTCAAGTCATTGAGCGGTGGGAAACCTGACAGTCAACAAGACCCGAGTACAACTGTCCATTCGTATCCGTGATGAAGGTGAATTCTCAAATGAATCCATTTGGCAGACGAGGTCTTCAGTTCGTAACAAGCTTTGCAGTTACGTTTCTAATTCTCTCTGTGGGATTTCTCATCGTCTGGTTGTCGTTTACGAGAGAATCAGTGAAGACGAACGTAGAGGAAGGTGGATGGACGGCGACGGTATCCCCCGCTCGAGAATCCGAACTCCCAACCTTTGAAGGGTTGATTGACTCACAGAAACTTGCAAGTCTGACTGGGAAGAAAAACAGTTTTGAACGCTCATTGGAGTTAGACGACGTTCTGGCGGAGGCGGACACAAGCCTTTTGAGAGAACTTTACGTCGAGTCTAGCTCGATTTCTTCTTTGAATATTCGCGAATCCGTACAAGCAGAGATTCTTCGACGCATTGCGAGTACTGACCCTGTTCAAGCACTGGCTCTGCTCGAACAGGAACCAAGACTTGGTCAGGAACTTGTGGTAGAAGCTGTCTTCCAAGAGTGGGCCGGTAACGATCTTGATTCAGCAATAGACCACGCGAGCACTCTGTATCCTTTCTTTTTGCGGGAAACTGCGTTGGGTGCCATGCTAGAAGTCAGAGAGGATCTCCCTGACAGTGAGCGAGAAAGAATAGGCCGCCATCTTGAACAGTCAGACTTCGTAATTCAGGACCTCATCAACAAGCATGATATTGCAGCGTTGGAGGGTCATGACGAGATTTGGAACAAGACGTTGAACAGCAATCGACCCTTTAATCTCAAGTACTCCGCACTTACTAGGTTGGCATGGAGAAGGATCGATCAAGAGGGACTAAATGCAATTGAATTTTTTGGTGAATCGCTGACAGACTGGAGAATACGTCGAGGTGTTTTGCGAGAATCCATTAGGTGGGCAGCACGCAGGGATCCCAAGTCAACATTCGAATTTGCATTGAATTCCTTTAGGGAAACCGACCTACACTTGGTTAATGAAGCACTAGAGCATTGGATTGAGCGCGAGCCGGAGAATGCGATAAACGCAATCTCGCAACTTGAACCAAACAGATTTCAGAAGGAACTCTATCGAAATGCGATTTCTTTCTGGGCAAAGTACGCGCCCAGGGAGGTCCTCCACAATCTTGAGCTGTTCCCAACCGACTTCCACACCAAGGCCCAATTTGAAGCCTATCAAGAAATTCGCGACTTTTCGGCGGAGGAAGTCACTCAGTTGGCAACGGAAATATCTGAAAGCGGCCACTACTTCAATCTGTCTGCAATATTGCAAAACTGGAAGAACTATGCGTTTGATGATGCATTAGATTGGGTCTTGGAAAATTCCGAGCCCAATAGAGATAGGAAGTACCTAGCGGATCAACTGTTGGACAACTTAACCCCAATCAATGCCAAGTTGGCACTAAAGAGAATACTGCGTGATCCACTGAATGAGAGAGAACTAGGTCTTGAGGCCGATATCATCGCACATCTGGTCGAATCGGACATTGATGCAGCCATCGAGTCTCTGCCACGTATTCGTAACGACAAGACAAGAGAGGCGACCTTCAAGCAAATTGCACGGGCGGGACTGCGTAATCAATGGGACACTGTGTGGAAATTTGGAAGTCGATTACCAAATTCACAACGCCCAAGTTTCTACGACGAAGCGATCCTTCATTGGAGAACTCTCGATCTACAGAAGGATCTTGCGCGCATCGAAGATCTGCCAAGTTCAGAACTACAGTCTCGTGTTGCTATGTGGATCATTGAGTATGGGCGTAATCGAAAGAACCTCTCACAAAGTGACGAAGCCAAGTTAAGAGAGTACTTGACTGACGAGGACCGAGAGCAGTCTGCACGGATGGAAATCCAAATCACACATTAGGCTCCAATTCCTAGATCCTACTGGGAGTTACTGTGGAAATCTTCGGGCGGAAGCATTAGGCCGGTTATTGAGAAGTCGGGGATTCGCAATGTCACTGTCCGCTTGATATCGGATGAGTCCTCCAAAAACTCGAACGATGTTGGTTTGATGGAAACAGATTGTAGGCTTCATAGTGATCATAGTAAGGCATTGATTTATAAGGACAATAGAATGTTATGAGTCAATAGAATTTCGTTGTGAGAACCAGACTTGACTAAATCTTGACTTTTGTGTCTATAGCGCAAGTCCTACTACGGACCAAGCAAATTCAATCTGAGAAAGTCGTAATCAGGCCAATTAATGGACTTGGGCGAACGACAATGCACCACATGTTGGTATGTTTATATGTTAAATATCATTATAGATAAGGGCAATTATTGGTAACATATTGCATAAATACTGCCTTAATAGAGAACTATCCAATGCTTTTACGCTTCGGTGTTGCCAACTATCGTTCAATTCGGGACTATCAGGAAATTCTGTTGACCGGTATTCATTCGCCCGACTGGATGACGATGCCTGTTTCGGTCGTTGACGCATCTGTGGTTCCCACCGCGGTGCTTTTCGGTGCGAATGCATCGGGAAAGTCGAATCTACTCGAAGCCATGTACGACATGTGCCAGTTAATTGTGGGATCTCACAAGAACTATGACGAAACGGACCGAATTCGGCGGGCACCGTTTCGGCTCGATGCCTGTAGTGCAAGTAATTCGACACTATTCGAATGTAGCTTCACATTGGAGGCAGGGTCCGATAGAGCGCTTGTATACGACTTGGACATCGAGTTTAAGGACTATGAGATATGTCGCGAACGGCTACGTCGTACAGTACGCCACGAGCGACGCAGCACACACACGCTCTACACCCGTTGGAACCAAGACGGCAAAGCACACATCACGTTCGGTGCTCAATTGCAAGGAGAGAACCAGATCACGGCGAATCTCACGCGACCCAATAGTTTGTTTCTCTCCGCAGCTGCACAGAATAACCATCCACAACTCACGGAAATTCATAGGTGGTTTGCAACCAATTGGAGTTATCTGTTGTCGGTTAGACCAATTTCCGAATCCTCTGCGGCTATGGCAATCGCCGACTACCAAAACCTCCAATGGTTGGAGGAACTCTTGCAACAAGCAGAAGCGGGGGTGGGCGGGATTGAAATCAGAAAGCGAGAATTCGTTGAACGATCCCTGAATCATGTGCACGATTTAGCGTCCTCAATTGTGGATCGCGCGCCAGGCGAAGAGGGTCTTGAACTTCAAGAATTTGCGGACGAGGGGGTTGACGAGGCTCGCATGCAACTGCATTTGCTACACCAGACCAGCGGTAGCCTATTGCCGTTGGACTACGGGTCGGAGAGCCGAGGAACGAGAATGTTTTTGACGCTTGTTCTACCCGCACTGGACACGTTATCAACAGGAGGTGTTCTCGTGATCGACGAACTAGACTCCAGCATTCATCCTCGTTTGGCTGAGGCCTTCGTTTCGTTGTTTCTGCGGCCGGAGTCCAATCCCAACGGTGCACAGCTCATCTGCTCCACACACGACGTAACGCTTCTAGGATCTGGTCTACTTTCTAAGGACGCAGTTTGGCTTGCGGACAAAGGCTACGACGGAGTATCGACGTTCACACCTTTGTCAGACTACAAACTACGAGGCGACTTCGAAAGAGCTTATCGGAATGGAAGAGTCGGTGGCTCGCCAGACTTGCACCAGTTCTATCTTGACTTAACAGCCTAAACCGTGAAGAGATATCGAAGGCGACCTCCGACGAGACAACTCAAGCCCAGAGTGGTTGTGGTTACGGAAGGCACGTCTACAGAACCCATCTACCTCAGTTTGTTTTGTCGAATACATGGATCTGAGAAATCGGTCTTACATCCTATTCCCTTAGGGCAAGATCCGCGACGGGTGGTCGAGCGTGCGGTTTTGGAGCGAGAGATGTCAAGACGCGACCCTGATGCCGAGTTTGACTCGTTCTGGGCGATGTTTGACCGGGATGAGCACGCACGCTTTCAGGAAGCTGTCCAATTAGCTAGGACCCAGAAAATTCACATAGCCATTTCTAACCCGTCATTCGAACTTTGGGCTGTCCTACACTACGAGTTTCAAGATGGACCGACCACGCGTGAAGAATGCCGACGGAAGCTCCGCACGTGGTTTCCAAGCTTCGAACACAGGAAGAGATTCACCGACGAGGCAGCAATAGAGTACCAGCACAATGAAGCGGTGAACCGAGCGCGCACATTACTCGCTCGAAGACTGGAAGAACGCACACCGTTTGGCAATCCTTCTACAACTGTGCATGAATTGACAGAGTTTCTTCGAGTTGGCAGACGGCGACAATCCCCGTAGGGATAGTCCGAACATCCTGTCCCATCGAATGACTGAGTAATTTGGAACTCAAGCAATGCAATTTGTCTCACAAGATTCTTGACGAGTTGCTAGACCAGGTTCTCGTCAAATCCTTAAGGTGTAATCCAGATGTAGCCAAAAAAGCACTGTTCGCCACAAATTATTGATCGGAGCCGTCTAGATGTAAAACATAATTTACATTTGGTCGTCTAAATGTAAAATTAACTTATGATTTCAAGGCCATTTTGGTTGCGGAAGATTGAGACCGCCTGGACTCGGCGTTCTATCGTCTGGCTCTCAGGTGTGCGTCGAGTAGGAAAAACAACACTCGCCAGAATGCTCAGTCCTATCAACCTGATTTACAAGAACTGTGATCTTCCGTCTGTTCGCAGAGAGATAGAGGACCCAGAATTTTTTCTAGATTCGTTGCCCTCTGACGGGGTCATTGTCCTTGATGAAGTGCATCGTCTAGATGATCCGAGCTTGGTACTCAAAATCGCCTCAGACGAGTTTCCTAGTCTCAAAATAGTGGCAACCGGATCTTCAACACTTGCTGCGTCTCGCAAATTTCGGGATTCGCTTACCGGGCGAAAGCATGTTGTACACCTCACGCCTGTTTTGTGGCAAGAGTGTCAATCCATATTTGAAATTCAAGATCTAGATAGGCGATTGCTTCACGGCGGACTTCCAGAAGCACTGCTTGCGTCTAACAAAGACTCTGAATTCTTTTCTGAGTGGATAGACAGCGTGTATGCCCGAGACATTCAAGAGCTGTTCCGCGTAAGAAATCGAACTGGTTTCCTAAGCCTCATTGGGATACTCTTGCGGCAGAGCGGCGGTCAGCTCGACGTTACGAAACTTGCCCGAGAATCTGGATTGTCGCGACCAACGGTCAACAGCTACCTAGAATCACTGCAGTTCGCATATCTAATGCGCATTGTTCGTCCATTGCATGGTAGTAGCAAAAGGGAAATAGTCAAGCAACCGAAATGCTACGCCTTCGACACTGGTTTCGTCACCTACGAGAAGGGTTGGGACGTGTTACGACCCGAAGATAGAGGACTGCTCTGGGAACACTTGGTTCTCGATACTCTGTGTACAAAGTTTCCACCAGCGAGTATCTTGTACTGGAAGGATAGATCCGCCAGAGAAATCGATTTTGTTGTCAGAACCAAACGAGACACACACCACATCGTAGAATGCAAGATTGACGTTGACAGAGCGTCCGCTAGCACTTTCGAGGAATTTAGAAAGCACTATCCGATTGGGAAGAATTTCGTGGTAAGTCCGAGAGTTCGTCAACCTTATCGAACACGTAAGAGCGGGCTTGAGATTACCTACTGCGATGGAAGCAATATGAGCGACCAGATACCTTAGTCGCCATTGGCCAGGAGTCGGGAAAAAACACTCATTCGGAGTTACGGTTGGAACGAACTATAGCTGTACGTTCGTCTACTTGTCTTGCGCCAATTGATTTGCGTATTGGACTAGCAAGTGACTTCGCTCTTCTTCCGGCGTGTTGGAAAGCTGTTGTTCAAACTCCTGCCTGATACGACCGGGCGCTAGTAGAGATGGCTCGCTGTTAGTTTCAAGCAATCGATTCGCTTCGCGATAAGTTTCAAAAATCTTCTTGCATGAGCAAATTTGTTGGTCAATCTGGGCAGCAAGTTCGTCAGCAGTGGAGTAAAGAGGTTGTACCCGAGTTGAGAATGACACATGAACACGTCCCTTGAATCCCTTGATACCCTGTGCGATGCTACGGAAGTCCTCTCGCAAGTCCTTCGTATAGCTTCCGGTCTCTTCCGTCACAAAGAGCTCATGTGCTTTCATGGGTGCACAGGGATCTATCTCGTAGGAAAGAGATACTGGAACAACATTCACCCGACTCAACCACTCCTCGAAGTTCATTTGGTCACTTCGGTAGGCCAACTGAAACATCTTGAGAATTGCGGGATCGGTACGATCAAATCCATCCTTGGATCGACCCTGACGCTGCGCAATCCAGATGGATTCACCATGCTCAAGTGTTCTCCGAATGTACCTTGATGTCTTAAGTAATGCGTGGTACTGAGCTCGACGCGTTTCAGCCCCGCGAATAACTGTGAAAGATCGATTGAGGCGCATCAATTCATTGCCTAATCCGCCTTGAAGCAAGTTGTCTCCCACAGCATTTTGAGTTAGCGGTACTCCATTCAGCCAAAGCGCATAGTTCACAAGAATCGAGTCCAAGACGATGTCTCGATGGTTGGACACGTAAAGGCATGGTTCATTCTTCGGTAGGTGTTCAGCTCCAGAATGCGAAAAGCCATCCGTGGTTGACCTGATCATCCGCTCGACATAACTGGCAAGAAAGCTCTGAAGATCCTTTAAGTTTCCAATGCTTCGCGAACGACGTCTCAAAGCCGAGCCCACAATCCATCGGGCAGGTAAGGGCATTAAGCGGTATAGAACGGGAGCCTGAATCCGGCACGCCATTTGGACAAGATCCGGATCTCTCACGAGCGTCGCGAGACGCTCAGGCAGTTCTTCGTCCGTGTAGGGACGAATGTCGTCAAATTCGTCGAGCGAATTTATCGCAGCCACAAAAGACCTTCCCTTCTACCCAAAATCCATGCTACCGGATCGAACTCCCGACCAATTATGCTATTTCAAATGCCAGCAAATTAGACAAACTCCTCAAATTCAAGATCACGTGGGGGAACCTTGCATTGTGTTGGGAAGCCACATCACGATATCGGGGAACAGAAGCAAAAAAGCAACCGTCACGACATCAGCCACAAAGAAAGGTGCAATTCCACGAAAAACGTCTTGAAGTGGTATGGCTAGTGACTCTCCTGTCTTTGAGGTCAATTCCTGCGAGACTCCAGCGACCACGAAGCAATTCAACCCAATCGGTGGGGTGATAAGACAGATCTCGGCCATCTTGACAACGAGCACGCCAAACCAAATGGGATCGTACCCGAGCGCGATAACAGCGGGAAACACAACTGGCAACGTCAAGATCAGCATACCGATTGCATCCATAAACATTCCAAGCACCGCGTAGGCAAGCAAGATGCAGATCATGATGAAAATCGGTTCGACATCCAGTGTCACGATCCAATCCGAGAAAGCCATGGGTAGTTGGGCGTATCCCAGGAAGCGGACAAAAACAAAAACGCCCCAAATGAGTGTGAAAATCATCACCGAGAGCCTTGCGGTTTCCATCAGAGCAATGCGAAAGTTCTTGGCATACTTGAGGACAGATCGTTCACGTAGAGCTCTGATCACGTAGACAACGAATATGACCGCGGCACCTACGGCTCCGGCTTCTGTGGGAGTTGCAGTTCCGGTGTACAGTGCCCCGAAGATGATTGTCACGACCAGAATGATGGGCAGAGATCCTGGGACGCTCTCAAAGCGTTCACGCCAAGAGAAGCCTTTGATGGATTTGCCTAGACTCGGCTGAACCTTGCACATCGTCACGATTAGCAGCACGTAGATCAGTACCGAAACGACTCCTGGTACCAATCCAGCAAGGAGCAACTTTCCAACTGATTGCTCCACGATGATCGCGTAAACGACTAGGATCGCGGATGGTGGTATCAACGATGCCAGTGTGCCGCCCGCTGCGATGACTCCCGCGGTCAGTCTTGGCTTGTAACCGAATTCCGACATGTGAGGAACAGCGACTCTTGAAAATACAGCAGCAGTAGCTGTCGATGCGCCCGACACAGCAGCAAAGCCTGCACTGGCGAACACAGTGGCTACAGCTAGACCTCCAGGAGCCCAGCCCACCCAACGTTTTGCAGTTTCAAAGAGCTTTGCAGTCAATCCGGCATGAAATGCGAAGAATCCGATCAGGATGAATAGCGGAAGAACCGATAGTGAATAGAACACCGTCTTGGAATGGGGAATGGTTCCGACAATGGCAACTGCAACGTCCCAGCCCCTCAAGCAAACCAGTCCAACGAATCCAGTTAGTGCAGCTGCTGCATAGATGCGCATGCCGACTAGCACGAGGAGAATAAGGAGTACTACTCCCAAAATTCCAATCGTTAGTTCGTCTACACCTATCACGGAGATCTCACAAAAGCACTATTTCACGGTGTCTTGAACCATTGCGATTTCTTCCTTCGCACGATCGGCAGAACTTCCGGTGGTAGGAATTGCTACGCGGGGCAACGATGGGTTCTTCAACATTCGGGCGTATCCCGCCATCTGCAATAGCAGTCTGATTAGCAATAACGCCAGAGCTATGGGCACGACGAGCTTTGCGGGCCAGATAACCAGTTCCACGTCCATGGTGCTGTCCCCAAATTCAAATGCGCGACTGAAGTGGGAATACGAACCTGGGATGAGCACAGCAACAATGGCCGAAGTCAATGCGCAGGAGGTTAACTCGAACAGCCAGAGGCTTCTGCCTTTCAGGGCGGAGAGAAGCACCTCCATGCGTACGTGCCCTCCCAATCTCTGAACATATGCAATCGAAAGAATCGTGAAGCCCACCATAAAGACTTCGACGATATCGATATAGCCAAAAATTGGAGCGGAGAAGAGGTTCCGAGCGACAACTTGGGCAACGCCTAGCAGCATCAAACCAAATACAAGAATCCCGGCTACAAGATTGGTCGCGTTTTCGACCCTTCCTAGAACTGAATCAAGGATCTGCAGAACACGACCCCACCGGTCTTGGCGAACAAGCTCGGGAGGCGACATAGCAAGTCTAGGAGTTAGGGATACTCTTGGCCAACTGCAGAAAACACAGTTTTGACCAATCCACGCGCATCAAACGAACGTTCGTTTTTTCGTATCCAGTCTTCGATGACCAAAGTTGCGTATTGCGTTCTGAACTCTTCGAGGTCCTCTTCCGTATAACGAATTTCCTGTAGGTTTTCCTTGAGCAGGGGGAGGTTCACCCGGTCGATCTCTTCGTATGCGATCCGCTGATCTTCTGCGATGGAATCCTTGACCTCGTCGAGCAGGTCCTTGTATTGCTGAGGTAGTCTCTCATATGCGGAAATCGAAAACACGAGAGGACAGTCAGCTGTTCCGGGAGACATATTGCTTGTGAACCAATCCGAGACTTCATGCAGTCGATAGGAAACGTGAGCGTAAGTAAACGGAAACGCTGCGGCGTCCATCGTCCCTAACTGGATGCCGGTATAAACCTCGGTTGCTGTCGTACTAGTGGGAACGGCACCGATTTTGGTGAGAAGATCTCCCAAACCACCTCCTGCTCGGACGTTTAGACCTTTCCAATCTTCAAGCGTGAGTGGCGGCTTTCCTTTACCCATGATTTCGTAGCTCGGTATGTATGTCGAGCTATAAATCATTGCTCCCCACCTTTTCATTTCCTTCTTGATTTGATCGTGCGCATAGACGGCCTCGCGTACTGCGAGACCATCCTCCCAGCTCTTGATAGGTAGAAACGGCAACGAGAGAACCATTAAACCGGGGTTTTTTCTAGGATGGTAGAAGTTGCAGACTAAAGCGGATTCGAAAGCACCTATCGAGATTCCATCCAGATTTTCTCTAGTCTTTGACAGTGCTTCTCCGTAGTGCACTGTGATTGTCCAGTTGCCGTCTGTATGCTTCTTGACATGCTCGGCTAGCGAATCAATAGTCTTCGTGCCTGGACGAGGAGCACCCCATATCGAGAAATCCCAATTGACCTTTGGACCCTTAACGAAAGTTGCTGCTTGCTCAGCTTCCTGAGTTGACCCGAAGCTACAGCCGAAGAGAGCAGCAATTAAGAGGAATTGAAATACAACACGCGCCACAGGCCTTCTGCTGTCTTTCATTGAGATTTTGCCTTTGGATTGAAGAATCTAATTCTCAACGTCGTCCGGAACTGAGAGTATGAATGCAGGGATTGGCACCTTGAATCTTCGTCCATGGTCGTCTTCGAACTCGTAGTGACCTTCCATAGTTCCAAAAGAGGTCTCGAGGATGGTGCCGCTCGTGTACTCAAAGCAGTCGCCGGGTCGGAGAGTCGGCATTTTTCCAATTACTCCCGGTCCTTCTACCGTCTCTTGATAACCGTCGCCGTTGGTGATCAACCAATGTCGATTCAACAGTCGAGACTTGGAATATCCTCTGTTCTCAATTGTGATTGTGTATGCGAACACATACCTCAGATCAGACGGGTCCGATTCATGCCACAGAAACTGAGTTTCGACACTGACATCAATGTGACTACCTTTTGCCATTCTTCCTTACGAGTACCTAGTTGACGCAGATGGTTAAGTTTACGAATTCGCTAGCTCGACACTAAATCAGCAGAGATGCCATTTCGCCTGTATTAGCGAATTGCGACTGGATTGATGACTGCTTGAACGGACCCCTCGAATCGAGGTTGACCCAATACAAACATAAACTCCCAACCTTCATCCTTGGCTAGATCGCGAACGTCCATGTTCTCCAGAATATAGATACCTTGCTTTGCTAAGAGATAGGGGTGGACGGGAAAGACCTCTGTAGGATTTTCCGCCGGTACAACCTCTAGTCCCCATGTGTCCGAGCCAATCGCAACTACACCTTTGTCAGCAAGATATTGGGCACCATCCATGCCCAATCCTGGAGCTCCGGACATTAGCCGCTCGTTGTCGACACCTGTAAGGTTGATCCAACCCGTATAGAAGAGCACAACATCTCCTTTTCTAATCTCGATCCCCTGATCTGTTGCTTGTTCTTCAATCTCCTTACTGTTGTAGGCAGTACCCTCTTCAAGCATGGCGGTTTCAAAGTAGCGCGTCATGTCGATCAGAACTCCACGAGAAACGATTGGTGGCAGTCTATCGGTCGATAATTCCTTTAATCCTGTGGGAGCAACAATGTCTTCGGCCTTCAATCCGTTGTAGTAAACGTGGTCGATGCCCATATGTCCCAATCCGTCGATTTGGCTTCCAATACCTACCCAGGTAAACATCAGATCGTCGTTACCGGTAGCTCGATTCGCGCCAATGGGCTTTCCTGTTCCATCTCCGCCCTGCAGTACGGTGATGGAAAAGGTCCTGGGTGGGTACGCTGGAGTTTCACGACCAGTTACGACTCCTAGGGGATAAGTCTTTCCCAGCTTAACTAGCTTTGCCGCTTCAACAACGATTTCGGGCGACAAGTTGTTGATGGCACCTAGAGTGTCGTCTGATCCGTACTTGGACGGATACCAATCGTCCTCCTCGGCAAGAGCTGCTACAGATGTAAGAAGAATAAGTGCGTAGGCGATGCGCTTCATATCGAACCTCGATTTGGTTACTAAGGCGGGGTATAGCACACGAACGCGTTTACTAACGTTGCATTCTGCCAGTCACGTGCGCAAATATTCCGTCGAACCCACCATTGCTCATTATTACAACATGGGTACGGTTCTTTGTTGGCTTGCAAATGATGTCAACAACATCCTCAATTCTCGAATGAACGCTGGACGGAGCGATGCAATCACGAGCCAATTTGTCCAAGTCCCACTTTATCGATTTGGGCCGATACCAGACGACCTCATCGGCTGACGAGCAACAAGACTTCAACCTCTCGCGGTGCATACCCAGTGACATGGTGTGTGTTCTTGGTTCGATGACGGCGAGAATACGGTCCCCACCCACATGTTGCCTAAGTGCGTCGAGGGTTCCTTGAATTGCAGTGGGATGGTGAGCAAAGTCGCTGTAGACAGTGGTTGTGCCGGCCTGTGCGATCACTTCCATGCGACGTTTGACACCTCGGAAGTCGGCAAGGTACTGAGAGGAGTCCTTTGGATCGATACCGCAATGATTTGCGGCAAGAATGGCGGCCATTGCGTTGGCTACATTGTGCAAGCCAAACTGAGACCATCGTACTGAGCCTATGAGCATTCCTTCTTTCATGACGTCGAACGATGTACCGTCGTTTGCAATATTCGATGCCGAATACATCGTCTTTGTGCTTTCAGTTTTCGTTTTCTCAGCATTGAGTTCTAGCGTGAATCGCTCTATGGGGCTCCAACAACCTTTATCGAGCAGCGACTCAATCTCCGTGTGGTTCGACGGAACGATGATGCTTCCGTTGGACGGAATCTCACGAATTAAGTGGTGGAACTGGTACTTGATCTCGTCAAGGTCTTTGAAGATGTCAGCGTGATCGAATTCAAGGTTTCCAATTACCAATGTCTTGGGTCGATAGTGCCTGAACTTGGAGCGTCGATCGAAGTACGAAGTGTCGTACTCATCGGCTTCTACGACAAAAAATGGAGGTGAGCCTAGGGCTGCAGAGTGATCGAAATTTCTTGATGCACCACCAATGAGGTAGCCCGGATTGTTTCCTGAGCAATGGAGAATCCAGGCGACCATTGCGGTGGTCGTAGTTTTTCCATGCGTACCCGAAACTGCAACAACGTGTCGATCCCGCAAAATTGTGTCGGCCAGCCACTCTGCACCTGATTGGTAATTGAGTCCTTTGTTGAGCGTGTACTCCAATGCTGGATTGCCCCGAGGCATTGAAGCGTTTCCAACAACAACTGCTTCCGGAGGGGGTTCGAGATGGGTGGGATCAAAGTGATCGTACGCATTAATGTCAGCAGCCGCGAGCTGGTCGCTCATTGGCGGATAAATCTTGCTGTCGAATCCACCAACTACATACCCCGCTTGCTTCGCAAGAATAGCCAAGTTACCCATGAGCGTCCCACCAATGCCCAAGAAGTACACACGGGGTGATTCAGCGGAATGTCGAGTCAAGACAAGCGCCTCTGTCTTGTGGTCCCTACGAGGGTACGGGTGCGAGTGCCGCTGGGAAGAGTGCTATCACCACGAGCGATGCGAATATGAAGCACCCAAAAGCAATAAGCGCACCTGCAATCACTGAAATCTCCATTGAGTGCTTGAGGATGAATCCGATGACTGCAAAACGCCAGAGTGTGAACGCCGCAATGAGAAATCCCGAAATTTCGTTGTTGGCGGACAACCAAACAACAATCATGGTCAAGGCATTTGTGATTGCGAGCGTACCTAGGTATGCCGCGAAGGTCTTTCGAAAACGGGCTGCGAACCCCCTTAGGTGTAAGGCAAAGAATATTGCGGATAGCACAATGACCGTGACAATCATGGATGCCGCAAAAAATGTCCATACATTCCCCGCTCCGAGCACTAAGGCTTCGAGAACAGAGAACCCGACAATGATTAGCACTAGGACGACTAGCGCATTGTTGTCGGAGGGAACATGGACTGGACTACCCCGAAAAATGCAAATGTTCCAAAATTGTGCGAAGGCATTGATCATTTCAAGATTTTCTCATACAACCCGAAGAGAACGATGTTTTCGTTAGTAGGCTGTGTTCACGTGCAAAGAGCTCGTTGTTCTCGAATAAAGGAAAAGGCGGTCTACACGATTCCTTGGCTTGTCCCTGTTAACTGCTGACGTATGATGCACGTTGCACTAAGTAATTGAGGAACCTCTTGCAGTGACGCCAAGAAATGCTGTATACGCTCAGTCGGGTGGAGTTACTTCAGTCATTAATGCGACTGCGAGTGCCGTAATTCGGACGGCGGGTAAACATCCTCGTGTAATCAAGAACGTATACGCGGCCAAGGATGGAATTGTTGGAATTTTGCGCGAGGAGATGTTCGACACGGGAGCGGAGTCCAAAACTGCGATTAATGCACTCAAACACACACCAGGAGGCGCATTCGGCTCGTGCCGATTCAAGATCGGTTCGGACGACATCGGCGACCCGGTCGCACAAAGACTGTTTGAAGTGTTCAGGGCCCACGACATTGGGTATGTGTTCTACAACGGCGGCGGTGACTCTCAGGATACCTGCAAGAAGATTTCGTCTCTGAGCCAAAAGTTTGCATATCCCATTCAGTGCATAGGGATTCCCAAGACGGTCGACAACGACCTTAGCCAAACAGACACTTGTCCGGGATTTGGGTCTGTAGCGAAATATGTTGCGGTTTCAACTCGTGAAGCTGCACTCGATGTGAAGTCCATGTGCGAAACGTCCACCAAGGTGTTCATTCTCGAGGTCATGGGTCGTCATGCCGGATGGATAGCGGCTGCGGGAGGTCTTGCGGGAAGAGTTCCTAGAGACCCGCCTCACATCATTCTTTTTCCAGAAATACCTTTTAATCTCGAGATGTTCTTGGATAAAGTGGATAGGACGGTGAAGTCACTTGGCTACTGTGTAGTTGTTGCATCGGAAGGTTCGCGCTATGCAGATGGTGAGTTTCTTTCCGATGCGGGAACGAAAGATGCTTTTGGGCACGTCCAATTGGGCGGTGTTGGAGCGGCTCTGTCCACAATGGTTGCGGACAAACTCGGATACAAATATCACTTTGCTATAGCCGACTACTTGCAGAGATCGGCACGTCACATAGCCTCAAAAACTGACCTCGAACAGGCGTACGCTGTGGGAGAGGCAGCAGTAAATTCAGCTGTTGAAGGGGAGTCCGGGGTCATGGTTGTAATCAAGCGTAATTCAGATTCTCCATATCAATGGATAACCCGCACGACTTCGATCGACAAGGTGGCAAATCAGGAGCGTAAGGTTCCGCGATCATTTATCACCAAGAACGGATTCGGAATTACTGCGAGAGCACGACGCTACCTTGAACCCCTCATTCAGGGCGAAGCATATCCACCGTACAAAGATGGACTTCCGTCCTATGCCGAACTTGCACGCAGACTTGTGGAGAAGCGGCTACCCAAGTACATCCTACCCTGAGAAAAACTCACTTTTCTGATCAAAGTAAGGGTACATCGGGGATTACCGGTGCTATTACCAGGCTAACTATTGCCATTACGTTGATAAGGATGTTCATGCTCGGTCCTGAAGTGTCCTTGAAAGGATCTCCAACAGTATCGCCGACCACTGTTGCGGCATGGGTGTCAGATCCCTTTAGGTGACCTTCGCCCAACGATCCTTTTTCTACGTGCTTTTTGGCGTTATCCCAAGCACCTCCAGCATTGGCCATTGTCAAAGCAAGTAGCACACATCCGACCAAGCCACCACCGAGCAGTCCTCCAAGCGCTTGCGGTCCCAGGAGCCAGCCAACCAGTGGAGGAAGAAACACTGCTATAGCACCTGGCAAGACCATGCGGGTGAGAGCTGCGTTGGTTGCAATTTGTATGCATTTGTCATTGTCGGGCTTCGCCGTACCCTCTCGTAGTCCTGAGATCTCGCGAAACTGACGTCGAATTTCCTCGATCATTTTCTCAGCCGCGGTTCCTACAGCTTGCATTGTGATGGATGCAATCAGGAAAGCGGTGAGTCCTCCAATGAACAGGCCAATTAGAACACGGGGATTGCCAATGTGGAGTATGAACTCCTCACCTGAGTAGTAAGTCCTTGCCTCCACATACGCCGCAATAATCGCCAATGCCGCGAGTGCTGCTGCACCGATCGCAAATCCCTTGCCCATGGCCGCAGTTGTGTTTCCAAGTTCGTCCAACGAGTCGGTGATTTTTCGAACATCTTCTCCCAGTCCTCCCATTTCTGCGATACCGCCTGCGTTGTCGGCTACTGGACCATAGGCGTCAACAGCCATAGTCATTCCAACCGTAGCTAGTAGTCCAACGGCCGCAATCGCTACACCGTAGAGACCGGCAAGTGACGTGGAAACGAAGATAATCGCGCAAATGCTCAATATCGGAATCACTACCGATTGCATACCGGTTGCCAGACCCGTAATCAAGACCGTAGCAGCTCCCGTCTTTCCTTGTTCGGCAATAGTTCGTATCGGGCGTCCTGAAGTGTAGAACTCCGTTATCAATCCAATGATGATCCCTCCAACCGCGCCAGCAAGTACACAGAACCAAATGTCTAGGCTCAGTTGCGCCACACTTGAAACGAGGAAATACGCGATTGCGATGAATAGTATCGGTGTCACTGTCATGCCAAGACGCAATGCAAGCGCAGGATTGCGGTTCGACTGAGTTCTCACCAGCATGATTCCCAGAATCGAGCACACAAGCCCGGCCGACGCGAGCGAAAGCGGCAGGAACATTAGCACTCCTCGATCCGCGTTTGCACCGTCGGCAAACAACTCAGCAATTCCGGCGGCGCTGAGCGTTGAAGCGATTGCGATGCTGGCAATCATAGAGCCGCAGTAGGACTCGAAGATGTCCGAACCCATTCCTGCAACATCTCCAACGTTGTCCCCAACGTTGTCTGCAATTACTCCCGGATTGCGGGGATCGTCTTCAGGAATGTTCTCTTCTGTCTTGCCGACAAGGTCCGCACCAACATCTGCGCTCTTCGTATAGATTCCACCACCTACTCGAGAAAACAGTGCCACTGTTGAAGCTCCCATTCCAAATCCGTGTATGTGGTGGGCAGTCTCAGGATCACCGCCAAATAAGTAGTAGATCAAACCGAGCCCACACAATCCAAGAGATGCAACGGCTAGTCCCATGATGGACCCGCCGAAGAAGGCTACGGAAAGAGCAGCGGCCGCACCTTTCTCTTCTGCTGCGGTAGTTGTACGAACGTTGGCCTTTGTGGCTGTGTACATCCCGATCCACCCGGCACCTGCAGATGCAAGGGCTCCAGCAACGAATGCAACAGCGGTTTGAATACCGAGGTGTTCAGTCTCCAGCAAGAGAAGAATGAACAGGACGAGTGCAAAAGCCGCTAGGAGCGTGTATTCCCTGCGCATGAACACCATTGCGCCCCGATGAATCTGTTCTGCTATCTCCTTGACGGTCTCCTTTCCATCCGGATAGCGTTTAACCAACAGGTACACGACTCCCGCCGCGATCAATCCAACTATCCCAAGAATCGGTGGAATCAGAGTTTGGTCCATTGCTTCTCCCAAGACGTGTACTTCAAGTGTTGTAGGCGGGATGCCCTTGCGGGTTCATATGATAAAGAGGTATCGCAATTTGAACTCGCGGTCTCTATGGATCTTCGACGTCAAACGAGTACTCGAACAATTCTCCCGTCGAAAGTGTGAACTCAATATTGGTGACGGAAGCCTCTTCGTCCACCAGATTGAAAAGCATCAGGTGCTTGCCCCCAGGTTCCAGACGCAACGTGCCCTTTGCAGGAATCACAAGGCTAGTTAGATGAATCATTCGGTGCATTTCGTCTTCGTACCGCGATTCGTGAAACTCGATCTTTCCAAAAGAAGGCGATTGGGCTGAGACTACCGTGATGTCTTGCTCGCTGTGGTTCGTAAACGCACAGTATCCGGCCGTCATTGAGCTTGATGCGACTGGAGCCCTAATCCAAGCGTCCTCAATTACTAGCTTCTGAGAGGGCTTTCTACCGATTGCGAAAACCAATAGGCATACAGCTACTGCAATGAGTAGCAACACTCCAATGGTGCGTATTCGAGCTGATTGATTCTTCATTCTTGTATTAGTCGAAACCCACTTCTCTATACCTTCACAGTAGCTAATTCAGGTGAGACAATAGAATAGAAAACTCCAGAAAAGCAACCTGTTTTGGTGAACACAGAGGATTCAGAAAACTTGGCCACGAAGTCGTTGCTATTGATCAACGGTCCAAATTTGAACATGGTTGGACTACGAGAACCTGACATTTACGGATCGAGAACACTTGACGGGATCGTGGCAGAACTGAAAGAGCATGCGGCAAAGCGAGGATTCAATCTGTCGGCAACACAATCCAACTTTGAGGGTGTACTCGTGGATGCCATTCAGCAATCACGAGATACCGTGTCCTTCATTTTGCTCAACGCCGGTGCTTATTCCCACTCAAGCATCGCAATCCGAGATGCATTACTAGCTATTGCGACTCCCTTCATTGAGATCCACATGTCAAATGTTTACTCTCGAGAGTCATTTCGACATCGCTCGCTGCTCGCAGACGTTGCTGAGGGTGTGATAGTGGGGTTCGGGGCGTACAGCTACAGCTTGGCTCTCGATGCGGCAATTCAATATCTCGAAGACAAGGGGAGTGATTGAGACATGGACATTGACGAGGTCAAACGCCTCATCGACATCGTTAAGGAAACAGGAATTTCGGAACTAGAGGTACGAGAGGGAGAGTCGCTGATTCGCGTAGTCGCCTCCATGAATCAAGAGTCCTCCAATGTCATCGGTCAAGCTGCAGGTGCGAATTCAACTCCGTCACCCGTACAAGCATCTCGGAACGTACCTTCAAACGCATTGCCAATTAGGTCTCCCATGGCAGGAACGTTTTACCGATCTCCTGCGCCAGAATTGCAGCCGTTTGTTGAAGTTGGACAGCGTGTGGAGATCGGCGATGTGCTTTGCATCATCGAAAGCATGAAAATGATGAATGAAGTCAAGTCGGAGAGAATCGGCACTATCGTTGACGTGCCCATTGACAACGGGCAGGCTATCGAGTCGGGGGCGACGATTTTCTATATCAACTAAAGGTGCTCTCTAGCTTCACTAGCTCCAGAGGTATGGGAGGAAGGGTCAAGTACCAAATTGGCCTTGGGATGCCGTTTTGAAATTACAAACTAGCCTAAGTGTGGTGGCCAGGGGCAGAATTGAACTGCCGACACGAGGATTTTCAGTCCACTGCTCTACCGACTGAGCTACCTGGCCTTAACAATTCGTTAAATCGCAGTGCGAGCCGCCGCAATTGTATAGAAATCAATTTTGTCGCAGCGGCTAATTTGATTCGACTTCGAGCATGTAAGACCTCTATTGTTATCGGAGATTCCAACTAATCCTCGAGTGATGAGGTCTTGGTGTGGCAATGAAGCCAGCACCAACAATTAGGACTGCGATATTCCTTCGTATGGAAGACTTCGGACCTCAATCATCACTAATCGAGACATCCCCATACTGTAGTTTGAGCCAATCACGAATGGCTTGTACATTTTCGGACCGCGACAACATTCTGTTGTGGTGTACATCGTCGGTCAAGACAGTTGCCTGTGGGATGTGTTTCAGCAAGCTGACTGTTTCCTTTGTTGGAATCAAAGTGTCCACCGTGGAGTAGACCACAAGCACATTTTCGGGCAACGAGTCCAGCATCGGCTGGGAATCGAACTTATTTCTCATCAAGAGGCGAAGCGGAAAGATTCGCATCGCGGTTCGATTCGCTACATGAACTAGCGAACGAAATGGGCTCACGAGAATTAGTCCGTCAACCGAGTCGTCGCTAGAGAGCAGCGCGACACCACTTCCCAAACTAAATCCCATCAGGAAGATCTGGCGTCTTGGATAATGCGATCTCGTCCATTCAATGATGACTTTTGCATCGGACAAAATTGTTTTTTCCGAAGGTTTGCCGCTACTCCTGCCGTAACCTCGATAGTTAGTCAATACGACTGTGAACTCAAGCTGAGCCAAGAAGTTCACATAGCTTCTAGCATCGCCTGCGTTGCCTGTAAAGAAAACTACCACAGGTCCTTTAGTATCTGAATTCACAACGTAGCCGTGCAATGCAACATCTTCGGTACTTGAGGGCGAGAGTTCATATTCTTCCACGGGCACGCGCAATGCCGCGTTGCTTGTCGTAGGGAAGTAAACAAATCGATCCTGAATTGCAAACAACAACGCACAAATTGCGACATACGAAGCGATACCGTAGATGGCGATTCGCATGAGTGTTCGCTTAACAGAAGATCTTTGGACTGTCATGGATCGTGGAATGAACTCTTGTGCCGTCACCATGGCTCGCGGACTCGGAGAGCAAACGCCTATTTGCGGTTGGGTCTTCCTATCTAGTCGCCTTGCAGAGGAGCTATGGATTGCCCTTGATGGTTTCCGAGAAGTTCGTCTTTATCCATTTCTCAATTGATGCCAGCATGTAGGAGTGCCAGAGCAAGTTGTTGTGATGTCCTCGAGCCACCACAACATCAGCCTGCGGAACGTGATCGAGCACATGGAGAGTTTCTTCTGCCCGTATCAGAGTGTCATCTTTGGAGTAGACCACAAGTACTTTGTCGGGTAGAGAATCCAACCGGTGTCGTACGTCGAACTTGGTTCTCATTAACAGTCGCAATGGAAAGAACCGTCCAGGTGTTTTCCTTCCTACATGAACTAGAGATCGATATGGGGCAGCGAGAATTAGACCGTCGACATTTTCGTCTGAGGCAAGAATTGCGACACCAGAACCCATACTGTTACCCATCAAGATCAGAGGACGGTCCGGAAACTCTGTTCTCACCCAGGCAACCAGCAGCTTGGCGTCTTTTATCATTGTTTTCTCTCGTGGACGCCCATCGCTCTTGCCGAATCCTCGATAGTTATTGATCACTGCTGGAACACCAAAATCCTCAAGTCGATCAACATAAGTGCGTGCCTCTCCGAGATTTCCTGTAAAGAACACAACGACTGGTCCAGGAGCGTCCCTATTCACGACATAGCCTCGTACTGAGATCTTTCCTGATTGGTTTACGGGTAGTTCAAACTCTTCATGGTCAGCGTAGAGTTTGTTGGTTTCCTCGTCGGGGTAGAACAGTATCTTGTCCTGGGCAAAAAATAGACCAATGCATGTGGCGAGGTAACTTAGAACAAGGGTTGTGAAGACACGATGAAGGATGGGCACAGGACGCTAGCTCCCAGAAAAGAAGGTGTTAGAGGATTGGTGTTGCCTGTGAGTTTGTAACGAAACAAGACACATGTAAGCCCACCAAGATTGCTTTGTCAAATTGACAGGATTTTTGGTTCAATATCGTTGAAGAGAGCGTGTAACGAGTTTACCCGAGTTGTGTCTGCCCACTAGTTGGAGAGACAGAAAAAAGAGCATCTCACCCGCCCGATGCTTATCGATCTAACCTGAGTAAATTCATCGGTACGGATGTGTTATGGGATCAAGAGTGTATGTTGGAACAATTGGATCCGGAGTCTGGTCTAGCGATGACCTCGGAGAAAATTGGAGATCTTGTTTCAATGAAGACAACTCAATTAAGCGCGTATGGTCGTTGTGTTGGCACGTCAACGAACCGGACGTGGTGTGGGCGGGAACAGAACAAGGCCTAGCCCAGCTGATCAGCGGCGAAGCAACTAACCGCGTCTCCTCACCGTTTTCGGACCAGCAAGTATGGGCAATAGCTCAGTCGGCAGCGGACCACAAGACTATGTTTGTCGGCACTCGTCCGGGAAGTATTTATCGAACTACAGACGGAGGAAATTCATGGGATGAACTTCCGGTTGGCATAGCTACAAAGTGCGACATAGGATTGACTCGCGTCACCAGAATTAGAGTCGACCCGCTTGTGGAAGGTACTGTGTGGGTTTCAGTGGAAATCGATGCCGTCCATGTTTCACACGACAACGGAGAGAGTTGGGACAAACTCGACAACGGGTTCAAGTTTCCTGACATTCACGACATGGTGATAGTCGTCGAGGAAGGCAAGCGGAAGCTCCTAGCCGCAACCGCAGTCGGGTTGTACTGTTCCAGCAATGATGGTCAGGTCTGGGAATGGAACAAATTGGACTCGCCATGGCAATACACTCGTGGAATAGAGCTAAAGGCTGATGGAAGCGGGACTGTTTTCTTGGGCAACGGAGATGGACCTCCGGGAACTACGGGTCGTCTTCTTCGTAGTCATGACTCAGGAAGTAGCTGGGAAGCGGTTGAACTTCCCAGCTTGACCAACTCGACTGTTTGGAACATCGCAACTAATAGTGCGAATCCAGATTTGCTTTTTGCAAGCACAATTCTTGGGCAAGTCTTTCATAGCAGCGATGGAGGCTTTCGATGGATGAAGTTGCCACGAGAATTCAATGAAATTCGTTCACTTACGTGGCATCCCGTATAGAGTAGTTTCATTCTCAGTGTCGTACATACATGCCAAACTGCCGAGATCGCATCTATAGATGATTAGGCGACTCACCAATGCATACGCAGACCGACACCCACTGTTGTAGAGTCAAAGCTGTCTCCAAGTCCAAAGAAATTTGCACTCATTTGTTCCTTGACTGATATCGTAAAGTCTAGGGCATCCCTTACTGGCACGGCGACTCCTAGTGTAACTACGACGTTAGTTTCCGTCAGTGTTCCAGCATTTGGTGAAGCGGTCGCGTCAAGGGCTTCGTAGTCCACCTTTCCTCGAGCAAAGCCGAATTTCGTGAACAGAGAAAACCGTGAGTCTACGTTCCATTCGGCAGTACCCAGAAGACTAACCATGTGGACATTTTCGAAGCTCGTAGGTCCGTCGATATCCCGCCAGAAGTTGTCCCCATCCGTTCCACCTGGGCTATTCTCGTAGGCAGCTTCTAAACCGAGATTGCGAGTGAGTTTATAGCCGGCGGCCGCTCGAAATGAAGCGCCGTCAAACAAATCCGTATAAGCATGGAAAACCTTTCCCAGTTCTACGGTACAGTACGGTTTGCTCTCGTCTGCGAGCATGGTAAAGCCGGTAAGCGTGAGCAGCAGCGCGGCCAAGATTTTCGTTGTGGTTGACATGAACATTGTCTCCTACGTAGCTATGGAGGAAGAGTCTCAATTGAAAACTCTCTGTGAAGAAGTTGTGATGAATCATTGATATTGCTAATGCAAGGCATAGCATCGTCAACGAGAAGAATGGGGAATGACGATTGAATAGGACAGCTGCACGAATCAAGATGTGGGACGAGTATTGCGATTTCAAGAGGGATCCGATGAGGGTTTCCTTGAATTCTTGCAGAAGGAACTGTCGCAACGATCGTCAAGAATGCCGAAGTTCGGCGGCGACATGCGTTGACCAGTCAGAATCGACATCACCAGTTCACCACTACTACACAGTAGTGGACAGCTCTTACTGCCTAAGGTTCAACAGAATGTACTCGTCTGTACGACATCAACTATTCTGAGTTTTGATTACTGGCACGCTGAAGAAGACGACTCATCGCGTTGTCCATCTTCAACTACACCAGCCGCGACCAAAAGACCTCTCAACACCATAGGCAAGAGCCATCTTCACTAAGTCAGCTAGCGGTTGGTAGATACGCAATATGAACTCTTCTATGGATACCTTCCGATTGCAAAGTCTAGATCATAGTGTCTTGATCTCCTTCAGATTTTCACTCTTTCCTAAATGACGAAATTACTTTTCTTTGTTGAACAACGATGAGTCATGGAAGGCGGATTTCGCGTTCTTCTATTCGACCTGTTTGCGAGATGGCGACGCCACTCTGGCCCTGATGGTATTCGAGGACCGGGTCCCAATCTAACTTGCGAGCTTGATGCTCCGTAGTTCCCGCGGGTTCTCCCGGTCCTGGAATCAATCCTTTTTCTCCATCAACATGCGTTGCAATTTTCCGTCGGTCACCCCGTCGCGACTTGCCACGAGCTCTCGTGTCCGGGATCGTAGCTTTCGCCCTTTTTGATTATCGCCCACGCCTTTCGGGCGTTGCGATTGGCCATCTCCACCGCCACCACGCGTAGCGACTTCTCGGCGACGCGTCTTGCGGTTCCGGGGAAATTCCCGTCGCGCACCCGCCGACAGAGCAAGGCGAACGCGCCTTCGAAAAGCAAAGCGCGCAGCTGGGGATCCCCCTTCTTGGTGATGCCGCCCAGGGTCTGTCTTCCTCCGGTGGATCGTTGTCGTGGGACCAGACCCAGACTCGCCGCGAACTGGCGTCCATTGCGATAGGCTGAACCATCTCCCAGCACGGCCGTCAGATAGGTGGCGGTGTGCACGCCCACCCCGGGAATCTCCGCCAGCCGGCAACTTGCTTCGGAAGCCTTGTGCCATTCCCGAATGTGTTTCTCGAGGTCTGCTATGGACTCGTTCAGCTGACCCACAATCTCCAGAACCGGTCGCTGACTCACCCGCAGCGACAATGGGAGATCGCCTTCGTCGCTCAAACGCTCCTTCAGATGGGACAATCCCTTCGTCCCCAAAACCGCGACCACTCCGAACTCCGCACAGGCCGCTCGAATGCGGTTGACGTTCATTGTGCGCTGCTTAATCAACTGTCGACGCGTGCGATGAAGGATCAGCGCCGCCGAGGACTCCTCGCTCTTCAACGGAGCGTATCTCATGTTCGGTCGCTGGGCCGCCTCGCAGATCGCCTCCGCGTCCAAGGCGTCGTTCTTCTGGCTCTTCACGAACGGCTTCACGTACAGGGGTGGAATCAGCCGGGCGTCGTGACCTTGCTCTCTAAACTGACGACACCACCAGTTCGCCCCGGTGCACGTCTCCATCGCTACGGTGCACCGCGGGAGTTTCTCGAAATACGACAGCACCTGGTTGCGTCGCAACGACTTCGACTCGATCCGATTCCCCTCGGCGTCGGCGCAGTGCACGTGAAACGAGCTCTTCGCCAGATCCAAGCCCACGGTTCTTACAATGTTCTTCATGGATGTCTTCCTTCCTTGTTAGCAAAAACAATACGCTACCATGCTTGGTAGCAGGAAGGCATCCATACCATCTAACTTGCTGAATGAGCAAGGATCTTCCGGTGTGTGTGAGGTTGTGGGCTTTCGGTGATTAAGTATTGAGTAGTTTGAGATTCTGCTAGATCAAATATTAAGCAACTGTCCGCTTTGCGGCGGGCAAGATTTTCTTTAATGTGTGTGCACAACCCACCTCCAACCAGAAGAACGATTTCTCTCTCTTGGTGTTGTCTACGCTTCTTCTTGTTGATGCAAGGATGCGATGGCGGAGATGGCACTCAGATCGACATAGTCGAGGTCAAATAGTCGGAAGGCATCCCGAATTCAACGGTTCCACAAACGCTCACGGACGAGCTAAGCCACTGTAGAGACGGAAAACGAAGCGGTTGTTTCGCATCGATTTGAGAATCTATTGGTTTGAACTACAAGACATGCGGTCCTTTCCAGCCCCACCAACTCGACTATTTGGAATATCGCAACAAACAGGTCAAACCCGGACTTGCTCTTCGCTAGCACGATTCTCGGTCAGGTTTATCGAAGTACCGACGGAGGCATTCATTGAAAAAATTTCAACGAGAGTTCAACGAAATTCGTTCACTGACTTGGCATCCTGTGTAGAAACTTCGCGGGACTTGCTTGCGACTCACTTTAGTCTCTGTCGAGACCTTCGTTTGTCTAGATAGAGTTGCTCACAACCGTATTCTCAGACCCATGCTCACGGTCGTAGAGTCGAGGCTATCCCCAATTCCAAAGACATTTGCACTCATTTGTTGCTTGACCGATATGGTTAAGTCATGGGAACTACTCATTGGGACGGCGGCTCCCAACACAACCACAATGTTGTTTTCGGTCATCGTTCCAGCACTTGGTGACGACGACAACTCGAGAGCACTGAAGTCCACTCTTCCTCGAGCCACGCCAAACTTAGAGAGAAACGAAAGTTTAGAGTTTATTTCCCACTCAACAAGCCCGAAAATGCCAAGGGTGTGGACATCGTCAAAGCGTGTAGGGCCTTCGGTAGCGCGCCAGAAGTAGTCCTTCGCAGTTCCACCTCGGCTGAGGTCGTACGCGACTTCGATCCCAAACTTGCGTGTGAACTTGTAACCTGCGGCGGCGCGCAGTGAAGGTCCGTCAAACACCTCTGTGCTATTTGTGAGAACCTGTCCCAATTCTGCGGTACAGTACGCCTTGCTCTCATCCGGAAGCGCGTTCAGACCGATGAGTGAGACTATCAAAGTAGCCAATGCTCTCATTGAGGTTTTCATAGAAGATTTCTCCGACTATGTTTGTCTAGGACCGGTGTTGCGACCATGGGATTGAAAGGGCTTCCTGATAGATTCGCAGGAGCTGTTGCAACGATTGTTGAGCTCTCAAGAGTTCCAAATGTCCGATACAGACCCAAAGATGTAGCTTCTCCGGTTTGCAATTGCAGGAGAATATTGGACAGTTGGAATTCCTTCAAATTCAAAAATATTTGTCTTGAATGCACTACATTCTGGATCCTTTCAAATTGATCGGCGTCGCACAGACCTCTGCCAACCCGTTCCGGTAATGCTGTGTTTCTGCTAAAACAGACGTCATTGAGTCTGTTCTTTGACAGATTTGTCCTCAACCGATGCATCGGCAACACCTGATACCTACTAGGAGGAAGCCACAGAAGCCCAATCTGTGGTGTTTGGCACTCGCGCTTTGGCTTGTTCAAGGTTGCGGCGGCTTTGGTGAAACATGGATCAGCACAGATGATGTTGAACAGTCGGAAGACAATCCGATTGCAACAGTGCAGCAAGTAGTCTCAGACGAGCTAAGCCACTGTAAAGACGGAAGAGATGGCGGCTTTTTCACCTCGGCTGGTGAATCCTTAGGATTGTGCTATCAAACCGACGAAGCTGTGCATGTCTTCGACGAGGCTAGTACAACAGAACGTGATCTATTCGATTTCTCTGGAGGACTTGCATTCGCGGACATTGATAACAATGGTTCTCCCGAACTGTACGTGACACACGGTGGAGGTATTTCGAGTGCTCTCTTCTCTTACGAAGGAGGTGGTTTTGTGCGTCTGGAGGGCAACCGAGGCATCTCCCCAAGTTCTGCGGAATTTGGTGGTTATTTCATTGACTTGAACGGAGACTCTTGGGTGGACTTTATCTCGGTCCAGCTTGGTGGAGTCGAAGTGTTCATGAATCAGGGAAACGGCTTCTTTGAGGAGAGTACGGAAGCATCTCGAATTTTTCATCACCGTGCCACTTTGTCTGTTGCAGCTTCAGATATCGACATAGACGGCGACATAGATCTCGCCTTTGCACATTGGGGCACAGGCTGGCGTACAGAAAAACCACTCTCGGAATATCTATGGATTAACGACGGTTCAGGAATCTTTCGAGACCGGAGCCCGCATCTACCGTTAGTTCCCACCGAAGGATCCGAGAATGCGTTCACTCCCACATTTGCGGACATCGACTCTGACGGCTACCCCGATTTGCTCATGGCAGGAGACTTCGGATCCAGCCAAGTCTTCCGCAATGTAGCGGGGCGTTGGTTTGAAGACATAACAAATGAACACATCACTGATAAGAATGGCATGGGTGCGGCTGTCGCCGATTTTGATCGGGATGGGGATTTGGATTGGTTCGTAACGAGCATTTGGGGAGACCCGGACTTGTACGGAGATCTCTACGATGGCAACAGGCTCTACCGAAACTCTGACGGAAAGGGAACGTACGAAGATGTCACTCGAGTTTCAAACGTTCGATACGGTGGCTGGGGCTGGGGAAGCTGCTTCGCGGACTTTGACAACGATGGCTGGTTGGATCTCTTTCACACCAACGGCTCCGACCTATTCCCAGAGGACAAGTCGGTTTTGTATATGGGAAATCGAAACGGTACTTTCATTGAGTCCGCCGAGAAATTGGGAATCGACCATAGAGACCAAGGTCGCGGACTTCTTTGCTTGGACTATAACGACGATGGGAACATCGACATCCTAATTGCGAACAACCGAAAGTCCCCTACTGTCTATCGCAACGACAACGACAACGGGAATCACTTCCTAAAGGTGAAACTGATTGGATTGTCAGGCAATGCCCAGGCTATCGGTGCAAGAGTCACAATCACTTCAGCAAGTGGGACTCAAACCCACGAAGTGCAGCTAGGAACTGGTTATCTCGCACAAGGACCGACTATTGCTCACTTTGGCCTAGGTGGTAACGAGAGCGTGGAGTCAGTTGAAGTCATTTGGCCGGATCGGTTCCGTTCGACTTCGTCCATCGAGAATGTTTCAGCGGATCAAACGATCGTGCTTGAACAGCCTGTTAGAGAAGAGATTTTTCTCAACGTGGTGGATGGAGCTGGTGCAGGAATCTATGAATCTACTGATCGAGTTTTTCTGGAAGCCGAAATTCCGCCCGATGGCTATGTGTTCAGTCATTGGACATCGAATGGCGAGGGGGTTTTTGATGACTGGAAGTCAGAACAAACCTACTTCAGCATGCCGGCCGGGTCGGTCACAGTTACGGCGAACTATCTCCCAGTAACTTCGACGGGGCCGGACTCATCCGTTGCTCGATTGTGGAATGAAGTGCTGCTTGAGTCCATTCGAAACGACTATGCGCGACCCACGGTGCACGCCCGAAACCTCTTTCACATTTCCGCTGCCATGTACGACGCCTGGGCTGCCTTCGGGTCGATTGAAGCGCTTTGGCTATTAGGCTCGTCTCAAGGGGGATATACCTGCAAGTTCTCCAAAGGAACTACGGATGCCGATATTGATGAGTCTCGACAGGAAGCGCTTAGTTTTGCTGCCTACCGTCTGATTCTCCATCGATTTTCCAGCTCTCCAAGTCGTGGAACCATCGTACGCGATGCGGATGTCCTGATGAGTTTTCTCGGATACGACAAGTCTCTGACAAACGAGGGTGCCACTTTGGACGATCCTGCCGCTCTAGGAAATCACATTGCCTCTTGTTACACAAGAATGGGAATGATCGACGGCGCTAATGAACCGTATGACTACGAAAACGCCAAATACCGACCAGTAAACGGGGCTTTGCATCCCGAAGAACCTGGAAATCCCAACATTGTTGATCTTAATAGATGGCAGCCGTTGTCCCTTGTTGAGTTTATCGATCAATCAGGCAATCCCAGTTCATCGGAACCTGCGTTCATTGGCGCGGAATGGGGATCAGTCTTGTCCTTTGCGTTGGACGAAAACGATCTGACACTATTCGAACGAGACGGGCAGGAGTACTGGGTCTATCACGATCCGGGTGAACCGCCGTTCATCCATGGAAGTCGAATCGATGAATATCGATGGGGTTTCGAAAGAGTAGCTGTTTGGTCTTCCCAACTAGATCCTAGCGACGATGTCCAAGTGGACATTTCGCCTTCCAGCATCGGCAACATTTCAGCGTACCCTGAAACGTTTGACGAATACCAGACTTTCTACAAAGATGGACTCTCCCCGGATTTCAATCTTGGTTACGAGGTCAATCCGAGTACGGGGCTGAGCTACACGCCACAGCTTGTGAAACGGGGTGACTTCACACGAGTTCTAGCAGAATTTTGGGCGGACGGCCCCGATTCGGAGACTCCCCCAGGACACTGGTTCGTCATTCTCAATTCGGTGACCGATCACCCGGAATTGAGCAAGCGGCTAGGAGGGACGGGACCTGAGCTCGACAACCTTGAGTGGGACGTCAAGGCGTACTTTTCCCTAGGTGGTGCCATGCACGATGCAGCCATAGCCGCGTGGGGAGTCAAAGGCTGGTATGACTACATTCGACCTATTTCAGCAATTCGGGCGATGTCCGATCAAGGTCAAAGTTCAGATCCAGATCAAGTCTCCTATAGCACTATGGGATTAGAGCTGCATGAGGGCTTTATCGAACTAATAGATTCTGAAGATCCTTTGGCCGGTGAGTCTAACGAGCATGTTGGCAAGATCAAACTCCTCGCTTGGAGAGGCCCGGATTACATCGAAGATTCTAGTATTGATGTGGCAGGTGTTGGATGGATTCGTGCGGAAAACTGGTGGCCTTACCAACGTCCTTCGTTTGTAACCCCGCCCTTTGCAGGATACGTGTCAGGTCATTCCACATATTCCAGTGCTGCCGCTGAGGTGCTCACTCGGCTTACCGGTAGCGAGTACTTTCCCGGAGGAATGAGCTCCTTTGACATTCCGGCCGACGAATTTCTCAAGTTTGAACGCGGTCCCAGTGGACCGATGGTTCTTCAATGGGCGAAGTACAAGGATGCCGCGGATCAGTGTTCGCTATCTCGAATCTGGGGCGGTATACATCCTCCACACGACGACATACCAGGTCGAATCATTGGACGGAAGGTGGGAGTGGACGCTTTCGAAAAAGCGGTTCTGTATTTTGCTGGATCGGTGGGCGACTAGTCTCTTCGTCTGTACGAACTCTTGATCGAATTAGTCGCGAAATGCCGACTCATTCCATCCCCTGATAATTCTCTGTAAGAGACCGTTTGAGTGAGTCCGAACAATGATCGAATCAACCCATTGGTAAGATACCTTCACCTTTGGATATGGACGGCATTTTTGTGAGCGGAATTAGTCGGAGATCAGTCTTGAAAACGAGCGGAGCGTTCGTTATCGCATCATCGTTGGGTCGATTGTGGGCTCAAGATTCAGCCTCAGAGAGTGCGTTATCACCAACCTTGGATTCTGTTACTGGTCTGCCCCTGTTGAAGTTACCGAAGGGGTTTACCTACCGATCCTTTTCGTGGTCGGGCGATTCCATGACAGATGGAGCGACGACCCCGGTGAAGCACGATGGCATGGCGTCTTTTCCGATTGACGGAGACGGCGTGATGTTGATCCGCAACCATGAGGAAGTCATTGGGACGAGAATCGGCGGGAAAGACGTCCCCATCTATGACGACTTCACGATTCCAGCTGGAACGGAGGGGGTTCCCGACGGTTTTCCAGGCTTCGGAGGCGGCGTAACATCCGTTTCGTACGCACCAAACCGCCCACCAGTCACCAGGCCACTTCTTGCCGGTACGGCTATGAATTGTGCAGGAGGTCCTACGACTTGGGGAACTTGGTTGACATGCGAGGAGATCGTTCTCCGTACTAGTCGAATAGGTGCCAAGGACCATGGGTATGTGTTTGAAGTTCCAGCGGTAGGACGAGCGAGTGGAAAACCGATTGTTGATATGGGGCTGTTCCGACACGAAGCTACAGCGCTTGATCCCAAGACGGGTATTGTCTACTTGACAGAAGACAACAGTTCGATTTCTGGCTTCTACCGTTATCTTCCACGGAACAAGCAACCTAAACACGGCGCATTGGAAGAAGGTGGACGCCTCGAGATGTTACGTGTTCGAGAAATGCCAAACGCCGATCTCCGACAACCTTCGAGAGGCGACGAATACGAGGTCGAATGGGTATCCATTGAGGAGCCTGACCACGACCCTGAGAGTTTTCATCCAGATCACTTTGGCGGAAACATAGCGGGTATCGGAAAGTCCGGGCCCTACTTGCAAGGTGAGGAAGCAGGCGCCGCCCGCTTTGCTCGCGGGGAGGGCGCATGGTTCCACGGTGACTCGATCTACTGGGTGGATACAGCAGGTGGTAAGGCGGGTGCTGGTGCTATCTGGATCTACAAGCCTTCTGAGTCACTTCTCCGTTCTTTCTATGTCTCTCCTGACGAGGCGGTTGTCGACGCACCCGACAATATCACAATACTAGGAAACGGACTCGTACTGGCATGTGAAGATGGCGGCGGTCAAATCACTGAGTCTGGCGAAGTCGTCCGCGGAACGAAGCTCATTGCCATAAACAAGCAAGGACACGCGTTAGAAGTTGGAGAGAACAACATTGTGATAGACAAACCCATCGAGGGGAGACCAGCGATCAATCCCGGTGACTACCGTCGTTCAGAATGGGCAGGCGCAACTTTTTCGCCGGATGGCACAACGCTCTTTGTAAACATCCAAACTCCGGGAATCACGTTCGCGATCACCGGTCCATGGAACTCTGTGGCGTCTGGTTAGCACATGAGCTAAGAGAAAGTTTCCGGCCCTGTCCTGAGAAATCTCTATTCATGAGCATCTACCAAAGCGATTGACGGACATGTTTCATGATGTAGGCGGTGCATTCGTTGGATTTTCCTACCTATACGGCAGAATTCCCTTGCCACGAGCACGAATAGGCAGATCTGGTCGGCTTGCCACATTGATCGCTGTTGCATTGGTGTTCAGTGCTCCAAATGGATTGCGAGGCGAATCGGCCGATGGATGGCCTCACTACGGAGGCTCGCTTTCAGGCGATCGATATGCCTCCCCTTCAGAAATCACGCCCGGCAACGTCAAGGATCTTGAACCTGTTTGGATCTATCAAACTGGTGACGCCTCCGACGGTGAAGAGTTTGATGGGACGCCATCGAGGTTTCGAGCTACGCCTATTCTCTTTGACGGCAAACTGATCGCGTCCACGGGCTTCAATCGAGTCTTCGCTTTGGATCCTGAATCCGGAGAAGAGATCTGGTCATTTGATCCAAAAGTGGATTTCTCCAGGAAGTACAGTGAGATGTTCACGTCGCGGGGTGTGGCGGCGTGGAAGGAAGATGCGGATAAACATGGGCCATGTCGTGCAAGGGTATTTTTGGGCACTCTGGATGCTCGGCTCTTAGCTATAGATGTGGACACAGGCGAACTGTGTACTGATTTTGGCAAGCGAGGTGAGGTTGACTTGTCGGCGGGAATTCGTCGATACAGAAAGCATGACTATTCAGTTACTTCGCCTCCCACAGTGGTCGGGAACTTAGTTATAGTGGGCTCCGCCATTGGCGACAACGGTGCGGCGCATCTCGAATCTGGAGTCGTACGAGCCTATGACGCACGTGACGGCTCTCTGGTCTGGGCATGGGATCCGATCCCTCGGTCGCAGGATCATCCGGGCTCAAAGAGCTGGACCAAGCCGAAGGGTAACCGTACCGGAGGAGCAAACGTGTGGAGTGTTATGTCAGCTGACCCAGAACGGGACTTGGTCTTCTTGCCCACAACTTCCCCCTCTCCAGATTTCTACGGTGGCGAGCGTTTGGGTGACAACGCTTTTGCGAATTCGGTAGTCAGCCTAAAGGCCTCTACAGGAGAGTTCGTTTGGGGTTACCAGACTGTCCGGCACGATCTGTGGGACTATGATTTGGCTTCTCAACCACTACTTTTCGAGCATAGGTCCTCGGATGGCACAAGACGACCTGCCATCGCTCAGGCGACCAAGACAGGTTTCGTATTCGTGCTGGATCGAACCACCGGCGAAACCCTTCACCCAATTGAAGATAGAAGGGTTCCTCAGAGCTCTGTCCCTGGAGAAGCAGCAGCCCAGAAGCAACCATTTCCTAAATTACGATTGCACGACACCGATGCAAGGCCGCTTCAATTCTGGAACTTCGGTGAGGAGCACCTCGCGGCGTGCAAAAGTCTTATGGCTGGTGTTCGCTACGAAGGTATGTTTACACCACCGAGCTTGGAAGGAACATTGCTCTATCCGGGCAACCCCGGCGGGACCAATTGGGGTTCGATGGCTTACGATCGAGGTTCGCGCATCGGATATTTGGTGGTAAGCCGTTGGCCAACAATCGTCAAACTTATCCCACGCAACAAATTTCGAGCAGCTGAACGCGAAGGTACCCTGAATGGGGCAGAGGCACAACACACCGAACAGAACGGCACCCCGTACGGAATGGCACGCACAGACCTAGTCCACAACTATCTACCTTGCCTTGAAGGTCCCTGGTCCACCCTTGTTGCGGTCGACTTGGACTTGGGCGAAGTTGTGTGGGAACGTCCAGCAGGAGAAACTCCGTGGGTCAATGTTGGCGAGAAAGCTTCGAAGTGGGGCTACATAACGAAAGGCGGGCCCATGGTTTCAGAGGGTGGTGTGGTGTTTTTGGCGACGAC
Organism: Candidatus Azotimanducaceae bacterium; assembly: GCA_965203735.1. Lineage (GTDB taxonomy): Bacteria > Pseudomonadota > Gammaproteobacteria > Pseudomonadales > Azotimanducaceae > Bin55. The sequence goes on along the minus strand of OZ241909.1, from coordinate 3,258,350 downwards.
GTACGACAACATGCTCCGAGCTTTTGATGGCAGCCAGGGCAAGGAGATTTGGAATTGGGAATTGCCCGCCGGCGCGCATTCAACTCCCATGGGATATCGGCTCGATGGTATGGACTATGTCGTCGTAACAGCAGGCGGAGATCTCACTAAGGGTCAAGGGCGGGGCGACTACGTAATCGCGTTTCGTTTAAAAGGTAAATCGCAGTCTTCGATGGACAAATGAGACATCAAGAGTCATTAAATCGACGCTTCTTTTGCTCTTCGAGAGCGAGTGAACTCGGTTATCTTGGAAGCATAAGGCAACAACGAAGCACTAGCACTCTCTATTCGAGGGCCGCACCTATTCAACCATAATAGTTTCGGCCGCCTCGAAGCGCTTTCCCGAAAATCAACACACATACTTTCGTCAGGAGAACGACTATGCGTCTACACCATTGGTTTGTTACCTTTTGGGCCCTCTCAGCAATCACACTGTGTGCAGCGGAGATTCCAGTTGCCGAAGCCGAATCCGTCGGTATGTCTACGGACCGACTATTGCGCATCGACGCGGCGATGCAGCGTCACATCCATGCCGGAAACATCCAAGGAGCGGTAACCGTCGTAGCCCGTAGAGGGAAAGTGGTTCATTTCAAGGCGCACGGGCTAATGGATGTGGAAGGGGAACGCCCCATGGAAAAAGACGCAATTTTCATAATGATGTCGTCTACCAAACCTGTGCTTGGCGTGGCTGCCATGATGATGATTGAGGAAGGACTGATCCGTCCACAAGACCCTGTATCGAAATACATACCAGAATTCGAAGACATGCAAGTCGCGGTGTTAAAGGAACCTGCGGACGAAGATATCAGCCCGTTTTGGGTTGATCGTCGCAATCCGCCGGAGCATCGACTTGTGCCCGCCAATACACCCATCACAATTGAACACCTGCTAACCCACACATCCGGATTGGCAAGCGGCGGTTTGGGATCAGTGGTATCCGAACGAGCTGAGCGCACTACGCTTGCGGAATACATCCCTACTCTCGGAGGAGCAGCGTTGGATTTTCAACCTGGCAGTCGGTGGGTATACAGCGGTGGCACCGGGCTGGATGTCGTCGCTCGTATCATTGAGATTGTTTCTGAGATGCCATACGACGAGTTCGTCCAGACGCGCATTTTTGATCCCTTAGAAATGACCGATACACACTACAACCTTCCCGAATCGAAAGAGTCTCGACGGGTCGTCATTCAAGGTCGTGACATGTCGCGCTGGAGCGAAGAAACCACCTATTTTTCAGGATCCTACGGTTTATCGAGCACCGCACGCGACTATCTACATTTCGAGCAGATGTTGGCGAATGGTGGTGAATTGTTCGGTCGACGTCTACTCGGTTCTCGCTCCGTCGAGATGATGGGGAGCAATCACTTGGGCGACCTCTACAAGGGCTTCACTCAGAATGCGAAAGGACAGGGTTTCGGTTATACCGTTGCCGTAGTCTTAGACCCTATTGCTGCAGGCAGTCGACGAAGTGCAGGAGCTTTTGGGTGGGGTGGCGCGTTCGGAACCCGTTCGTGGACCGATCCGGCAGAGGAGTTGGCCGGCGTCCTAATGTTGCAGCAACCTCATCAGGGTGCAATGTATGACTTTGAGAACGCTGTGCGACAAGCGATCATTGATTGACCTGACATTGGTCGTGGCGTTCATCAAAGTTTGCGCAGGGTTTGGGGAGATCAGTTTCTTCGGCGGCCAACAGAACCGCACCCAGCTGCTCTTCTGGAAGCCAGTCTATGATCATGAAGAGAGACCGATCGTCCATGTTGGCGCAACATTGGTGAAGCGGAATAGGGAAGGTAGATTAGCTTCTGGAGTCCTGTCGAGTTGAGGGGAACATCACGGAACGAGCCTAACTTGTACCGAAAGTAGAAACAACAACCGTTTGAGACTTGACGTATTGCTTCGAAATTTTCTGGATTCAGCGTGAAGTTGGCTAGTCCACGTAGCGTTTGAGCGTGGACAACTTTCGATTGCTATATGACTCACCATCAATTTACAAGTTGGCCGTCTATTCCTGTGCGTCCGAACTCTTTGATTCGATGGCGGACGAGTAGGTTTCTGCAAGGTGAGCACGTTGATTCTCAGGTAACAGTGGACTCTCAGGATCGCGGTTGCGTTCGAAGGCAGCGGCACGTTTGAGCGGCTCTTCTTCCAATGAATCAATTAGATCGACGTATGTGGAGTCTCCTTCCATCGCTTTGACAAAAGCCTCATCTGAGGTGCGTCCAAGCAACATCTTGCTAACCTCGTCAATTGATGTCGCCTCGACATACGCGTCAAAATTATCAATAACGAATGCGATGCCCTTGTCCTTCCGATATCGGCTGTACCTGGCAATGATTGAGAGGTCTGTCGAATTGATCAAGTCGTTTGGAGGTCTGCTGTCTAGGTATTCATTTGTTACGGCCGTGTACTTGTCAATCGCGTTTCCGTATGCTTCCATGTTTGCTTGCCAGTTCGCTGTGTCCTTTGGCATTAGGGACAACTCCAATGTCGAAAGCAGTAGGTATTGCTGAACGAAATCGGGATCACGGACACCTGCAGCGTACTTTGTATCGTAGTCTTCCATGGGAGAGTCTGTCTCGCCGATGAGCCAGCTGATCGAGCGAATGAAATTGTCAGCACTCATTGAGCTGGTGGCACGATGCTTCTCTTTTCCGTCGTGATCGAGAATTAGGTACGTTGGAAAGGATCCCACACCGTAGCGTTTCGTGATGGCTGGGCCGTTGGCTTCTTTGTCGTAGGCATCGAGTTTGAAACTCACAAAGCGCTCGTTCATGAATTTACCGACGGCCGAATCAACGTACACTTGTGTCGCCATGAACACGCAGGGAGGACAATCAGGTATGGATAGGTCTATAAATAGTGGCAAATCTGATTGTTTGGCGTGATCGAGTGCTTCCTCAAAGGTTCCGTCGAAGAAGCTTATTCCCGAGTCCGGTTCTAGCTCAGACGAGAAAGCCGTAATTGACGCGACAAGAAATACTGCTAATGCAGCCCAAAAGTTTTTTTTCATTAGCGCACAGAAGAGTTAGAGGATGTAATTCTACGAGAATTTTTTTGCAGAAAGTAACGTATTGGATCTTGTCGCAGAGCTCTGTCCCGAATTATTGATTGTTGTGCTTGGTCGAAATGCGCAATCTACTCACAACGCGGAATAAGTAAGGAAAGTCGCGATTGGATTTCGCAATTATCCAGGCACGGTAGTTTGCTTTCAGATCTAACTTGCTAATGGATATAACCTGTTGATTTATCCATACACTTACTCTTCAATCTTCCTCGAGATTCTGTAGAGAACATCATCCTCTTTACAAAAATTCTCGTTTAAGGTGAAGCTGTCGCTAGCAGATTCATCACAAGTCGGATCATTAGTTCCTTGTTGGGGGACTCACTCTCGGCGATCAACAAAGTAAGTGCGGTCAATGTTCGAGGATTGAGCCGGTGTGCTATCCCTTCCTGTCTTAGATAAAGCAGGAACAGAAGCGCACCGATGCGTTTGTTCCCGTCTGTGAAGGGATGATCCTTCACTACGAAGTAGAGAAGATTGGCCGCTTTTTCCTCGCGGCTACCGTAGAGCGATTCACCAAACATTGTCTGTTCCACATTACCAAGAATCGCGACTAGACCATCTTCCCTTTGGTTACCAAACAGTGATGTGGATTCGCCTCGTGAGGAAAGTACTTTCTTGAGAGAGTCTATGGCGTTGAGTGCCTGCTCTAGTTCGAGTACCGAAGTGGATGGCTTGACGTTGGGCGGCGTTCCCAACTGGTCTTCATCATATTGAAGGAGGATTCTCCATGTATCGGCGTATCCTTCTATTAGATCTACAACGGCTTGTCCGGTCTCTTCGACCATTGCTTGATTGCTTAGGGTCTTGGTCAGTAGATCAAGCGTTGCTCGTGCCTCTTCGAGGCCGCGTTTTGCGAGCCTTCTTTCGTTGAGCGTATAACCTGTCGCCAAGTGCTCGCGCAATGTGTGAGTAGCCCACTGGCGAAACCTTATTCCTCGTATCGTATTTACACGATAGCCCACGGAGATAATTGCGTCTAGATTGTAGTGTCGGACCCGGCGTTGAATACTTCGTTGGCCTTCCATTTGAACTATCAAGAAATTCTTGATAGTTGCCTCCGTAGCTAATTCTTCACTTTCGAATATGCCGCGGAGATGCGACTGAATATTTTGGACTGACGTATCGAACACGGCTGCCATGTCTCGTTGCGAGAGCCAAACGGTCTCTTGCTCAATGTGTACATCCACACGCACACTTCCATCGTCTGCTTCGTATACGACGAGCTCTCCCGTGGGTCGAATATCAGATGAATCATTCATTTCTACAACTCTTACATAACTCTAATTTACTATACATTAGTATATTATACTGAGGGTTGGGTGTTTCTGAGTCGAAACAGATCTTCACTCATGTAACGATGTTACATGCGAGAGAATAAATCCGATTGAAGGCATGAGTAATGTCAATATCGGAGAATGATCCGTCCTAGTTCAAGAAGTTGCGCTCAGCTGGGAGCGAAGCGAGAAAGCTTAGTTCAAGTCACCAATCAGAGACACAACGAACGAGCTGTTCGTTCGACTGGAGTGGTGGGTAGATCGTCGCGAGTCTATGGGTAGCGGAGGGTCTTGAGGGTATGAGTTGCTTAGTCAACGTATGCCATGTGAGGACGTATCCCTTACTCATTTCACCCCCGAATAGTTCGGTACTCTCCGTCTCGAGACTCAACGAGGCGCACATCACTTAAATCGAATACGACATCCATACTGGTTCTTGGCACCGTTTGTCGGTTTCTTCGAGCGTAACCGACAGTTACATGGGGCTGAAACCGAGAGTCATCGACCATCGACTCCAGAATTCCACCACTGTCAATCCTGACAATCACAACCCTTGCCCGACGACGGTTTGGAAACCCGTCCAGAATTGTCGCTCGACACGAGATCGGCATTGCTTTCGAGATCACACTGGTTTCCTCAAGCATCGCAGGAACCCACGTCGGGTCGAGATCATCGACAAACTTCATCGTGATGTGATAGCGCTCGGACTTTGTCCATCTAATGTTGGGAAGACCTGGGCGCAGTTCATGTATGGCTTGTTGAGTGTCTCGAGGTAGAAAGGCACCGATGAAGCACCGCACTTCAATGCGACTCCTCGGCAACTAGATCTTTGAGGTCGTGGATCGAGCAATACGATCCAGGTTTCCCAGCACGTGCCGCTTCATGCCCAATGCGTTGAACGACAAGATTGGCAGGAGTTGCTATATCGTGAAGTAGTCCAAGCTGAACGATCTCTCCATTCAAGAAATCAACCTCGATGTCGCCCGTATTCCGAATTACACTCTGAAGAGACGACCCACCGTGTCTCCTAAAACCAGGAACCGGACCTCCTCGAATTTCCATTCGTCGTCGTCGCGTTTCCTCGCGGTTTGCGCACTCAATCTTGGCAGCCTCATAACAAGCGAGAGCTTCAGTGCGTAGTTTTCTCGAGAGATCCGTGGATGCTTCTCCGCAAGCTGCTTGTACGGCGTTGTTGAGGTTTCCCAGCAGTTTCGCATACTTATGACGCATTACTTCGCCATCGGGCACGGAGCTGTAACCCGACTCTTGAATCGCGCTCGATATGTCTAAAGATGTTTGGTCCAGACCCGAAGGATATCTGCCTACGTCGAGAGCTCCTGCTGTTCCTTCAGCAAAACTGACCACAATTCCGGGTTCCAAGTGCTCGGCTGGCACAAGAACACACATTGCGTACACATTGGAGAATCGTCTCAATGCCATGCGCTCGTTTGCAACTCCGTTCTGGCAACAAACTACAGATGTTGTGTTCGAGGCAACTTTCTGCAGCGAGACAAGTGCATCCGATGTGTGTTGCCCCTTCATGCAGAGCATGACCACATCGTCTGCTTTCCATTCAATTTCAGCAGGATGTTCAACAGTTGGAATATTCAATCTCACATCCTGTTTGGGCGATACGAATCGAAGTCCGTGTTTGCGAATACTTTGATAGTGTTCGCCTCTGGCTATGAGCACCACCTCATATCCCGATTGGTGCAATCGAGCACCAATCGTCCCACCGATTCCTCCTGCTCCGTAAATCACAAAACGCATTGGCTTATACCAGTAGCGTTGAACGCCATGACCCACTGAACAAGAAACAGGGTATTTTTCACTTGTGCTCTAGTCCAAGTTAGGTAACGCGTCGGCAATGACTCTCGTCCAGTAATCTGGGTCGTCGCCACATGCGAAGAACGAAGAGTTGAGAGTGCTCTCTTTCTCGTTGTACTTCATAGGAATTCCGCTGAGCATGCGAAGATCTCCATTTGCTGCAATCAAGATGGCGCTGGCGGCAGCAATGTCCCATTCGGACGTCGGACCCATTCGAAGATAGAGATCAGCCTGTCCTTCCGCGATTACACAGATTTTCAGGCTACTTCCCATTTGGCTGCGATCCACGGACACTTGGTGCTTAGCAACTAGGTAGTCAGCAATGACATCATTTGCTGGAGTAGTGTTATGCCGACTTTCTACTAGTGTTGCACGTGTTGCCTGTCTCTTGCGTGTACTAATTGAATGCATTGTTCCGCGTGCACGCTTCATCGCCTTACCAGCCGCTACATCCCCGGTGTAAACGCAAGCAAGGGTTGGAATTCCCACTACTCCAAGAACTGGAATCCCGTCTTGAATTAGAGCGATGTTCACTGTGAATTCATCGTTTCGTTCCACAAAGTTCAGCGTACCGTCGAGTGGATCAATGAGCCAATAGCGTTGCCACGACTTGCGTATGCTGAAATCTGGAACAGTGGCTTCTTCGGAGAGGATCGGAATGGATGGATCTAGCTGGCGAAGTTCTTGCACAATCGCCCTGTGTGCCGCAAAGTCGGCTCGCGTTACAGGTGACTCATCGGATTTGGACTTAACTTCGAAATCGGAGTTGTAAACGTCTAGGATTTCTTGAGCGGCGACTTCTGCTATTCGTACTAATTCTTCAATCATGCGAGTCTTTTAACAAGATCTTCGCAAGCGTCAGAGTTGCAATGGATCGGGCTTCTGTCAGGTGATCCGAAACAAACAATTCGTCGAGTTGATGCATTGGCCATTTCACAACTTCGAGTGGTTCGGGCTCGTCTCCAATCAATGACATTGAATAGAGGCCCGTTGCTAACACAGCGTGGATGGAAAATCCCATATGGCTGGGCGCTATCGTCATCTCTCGCATGTAGCGCAACGATTTGGCTCCCAGTCCAGCTTCCTCTTTAAGTTCGCGATTGGCAGCTTCCTCAAACGATTCATCGTCGTCCACTCTGCCTTTTGGAAGTACGAGTTCGTAGCGATGTGTTCCAGCTTGGTATTCGCGAACTAAAATACACTCGTGCTTGTCACTAATGGCACAAACTATGACCCCCTCACGACCCCGTTTAGGAATGCGCTCGAAAGTTCTTTCAGCACCGTTGGAGAATCGCAAGTCGATTTCTTCAATGCTGAATAGACGACTATGCGCAACGACACGTGAGTTTTGAATTTTCGGTAGCACTGATACTTCCGCTGGCTAGTTGGGAGTAAGTATATGTTTGGGCTACTGAGTGCAGTCTTGAGTTTGTCTAGCTTTCGGAGTGTCTAGAAACTAGTGCACTCAACAGACGAAATCAACAAAGTACGAATAGACAAGTGGTTGTGGGCTGCTCGTTTCTTTAAGACTCGCTCGAAAGCCAAGGATGCGGTGGTGGGAGGGAAAGTCCATGTCAATGGGGAACGTGTGAAACCGGCCCGATCGCTCCGAGAAGGGGATTCGTTGACAATCACTCTTCCGATGCATCGAGTTAGTGTTGTTGTAAAAGGAGTTGCAGATCAGCGCGGATCTGCGACGATTGCCCAGACCCTGTACGAAGAGACGCAAGCATCAATGGATTTACGAACCGAGCAAGCGGAAAGACGAAAGGCAGCAAATATAGGGAGAATTTCTCCTCGGGGCAAGCCAAGTCGAACGGATCGAAGACGCCTCGCTCAACTGAAGCAAAAAGGGTGGGCGAACTGACTCGCGGCATCGGTGGTCTCATCCAAAGATGTGACTGTGAATAGCCGCTGACGAATAACATTTTCAGAGCCAATAACAAGTAGCAACAGGAAAAGCCATAGAAGCCGCAAAAGAACCTATGCGATATAACGGTTTGGGAACCGCAACCCTTGCCGAACACGTCGTTCAAAGAGGCGAGGGTATCCTTGCATCAAACGGAGCTATATCCGTTCAAACCGGGACTCGTACGGGTAGGTCACCGAAGGACCGTTTCATCGTACGAGATCAGGCCACAGCGGACAAGGTTGATTGGGGGTCTGTCAATCAGCCTTTTGGTGCGTCGGAGTTTGCACGCCTATGGCGACGTGTTAGCTCCTATCTGGACGAAGGCGAAAGCTACGGCGGCGTGATGCACGTGGGGGCACACCCGATGCATTACCAGCCGGTACATGTGTGTACGCAATACGCGTGGCATCAAATGTTTGCGCGATCACTTTTTATCGTGCCCGAAGAGTTCAATCCGCGGAACAAGCCTGTTTGGCAGGTCTTGAGTGCTCCAGATTTCCGTTGCGTGCCGGAGAGAGATGGCACGAATTCGGAAGTTGCAATCATCATCAGCGTACTCGAACGCAAGGTCTTGATCGCAGGAGTGCAATACGCAGGTGAGTTGAAGAAGGCGATGTTTTCAGTAATGAACTATCTGTTGCCTGAAAACGAAATCCTTCCGATGCACTGTTCTTCTAATGTGGATTCATCTGGTAACGTTGCACTTTTCTTTGGTTTGTCGGGAACTGGTAAGACCACTCTTTCTTCAGATCCGGATTGTCTTTTGATTGGCGACGATGAACACGGGTGGGGAGAAGGTTCCGTGTTCAACTTTGAGGGAGGATGCTACGCGAAGTGCATCAACTTGAGCAGACAGAACGAACCCGTAATCTACGACGCCATCCGTTTTGGCGCAATTATCGAAAATGTTGTCATTGATGAAGATACGCGAGAACCCGACTATTCCGATTCATCTCTGACGGAAAACACTCGGGCGTGTTATCCACGTTCCAATGTGGAAGCGAGGGTTCCGATGAACCGTGCTGGAGAACCTAGCACCATAATCTTCCTAACTTGCGATGTGAGTGGTGTATTGCCTCCGGTCTCGATTCTGTCAAGACAGGCCGCCGCGTACCACTTCCTGTCAGGCTACACCGCACAGATTGGTTCGACGGTAGTTGGGTCTTCCGAGCCCTACTCAGCGACCTTCTCTGCTGGTTTTGGGGCGGCTTTCCTGCCGCGACCAGCCCGAGTCTATGCGGAATTGCTTGTACAGCGGTTGAAAGCGTTCAATTCGCAAGTGTATTTGGTTAATACAGGCTGGATCGGTGGTGCTTACGGAAGAGGAGAAAGAATTGGAATACCAGAGACGCGCAAGATTATTCGTGCGACTCGATCGGGAGAGTTACTCGATGTGCCCAAGGAACACTTGGCCCAGCTGAATCTCACGATACCCAAGAAAATCAAAGGATTGGATTCACTTATCACGAACCCAAGAGATGCTTGGGCTAATGAGGCGGAATATGATGCTGGACGCCGGTCTCTGATTGCTAAGTTTCAAAAGAACTTCTCGCAATTTGACGTCAGCGAAGCCACTATTTCCGCGGGTCCTCGTTAGACGGTTTACTCGTCGCACTACCCTTAATGGCAACACAAAGGTGTTGCCTCAAGCTAAGGTGAAATCTGAAATTGAACTCTGAGCTTACTCGTGCCTTGGATTTAGCTTTAGAGAAAAGCGGTTCGATTCAAGTCAATCACGGCATTGAGAAGGAAGCCTTGCGCATTACTCGCGACGGCTACCTCTCACGCGAGCCCCATCCTTCTGAACTTGGAGCGGCACTGACTCATCCATTCATCACGACTGATTTTTCAGAATCACAATTGGAATTCGTCACTCAAGTTCACTCAAGCGTAGAAGACTGCCTTCTAGAACTGGACGACATTCATCGATTCGTCTATGCCGTCATTGAACGCGAAAGGCTGTGGCCTGCAAGTATGCCTTGCATGTTGCGAAGCGAATCTTCCATACCCATTGCTTTGTATGGGTCGTCCAATTCCGGACGAATAAAGACCATCTATCGACGCGGATTAGCGAATCGCTATGGACGCTATATGCAGTCCATATCGGGTTTGCACTACAACTTCTCCATATCAGATGAGCTTTGGAAGTCGCTTGCGCAAGTTCGAGATGTTGCTGATTCGCAAGAGTTTCGCAATAGCGCATATCTATCATTGATTCGCAATTTTCAACGAATCGCTTGGCTTCCCACTTATCTGTTCGGAGCCTCCCCAGCCGTTTGTGGTTCCTTCGTAGCCACCACAGCGGATCACGGTTTGCAGGAGTTGGATGGTGAGTCGTTCTATCTGCCGCATGCAACTTCGTTGAGACAAGGATCTTTGGGCTATCAGAGCGTTGCTCAGTCGTCGCACTACATTTCCTACAACTCCCTTCGTGATTACTCGACGCATATGGTGGACGCTCTCACGCAACCATTCGACGCATACGAGAAAATAGGATTGAAGTCGGAAGACGGAGAATACAAACAGCTCTCAACATCGCTTTTGCAGATCGAGGCAGAGTGTTATGGATCCATTCGACCCAAGCCTAAAGCGCATAGCGGTCCGAGACCTCTCGAACAATTGAACTCAGGTGGAATCGAGTATTTGGAAGTGAGATGTTTGGACTTGAATCCTTTTTTGCGCACAGGGATCGACAGTGAAACAGCTCATTTCTTAGATGCTCTGTTACTTTTCGCTTGGTTGAAGCCCGGCTATGAGGACTCCCGATCTTCGTGGAAGGAGATTCAGGAAAACCAATCTACGACGGTCGGGAATGGGCGAGATCCAAATGCACTCCTAAGATTTGAAGGTTCTCCGCGTAGGCTTCGTGACTGGGCCATGGAACTTCTTAATGAAGTAGAGCAGGTGTGCGAGACAATGGATTCTGGTGGTGCTTCAGGTGACTACAGGTCTGCATTGGAAACTCAAAGGCAAAAGGTCTTGGATCCTTCAAGAACTCCTTCCGCACAGATCCTTTCCCGTATGACCCATGAAAGGAAGTCTTATTACAGATTGATTGATGCTCTCGCTAATGAACATCAGCAACAGTACTTGAGCAATCCACTAAGCCCTGAGCGAATTCAAGAATTTGAGCGCATGGCTATCGAGTCTGTAACGCGACAAAGAGAATTTGAGGATTCAGAAACTCAATCTTTTGAGGAACATCTAAGTTCTTACATGCATCTAAGCATGAATCAATGAATTTCCTGGTTCACAGTTGGCTTGCTCGCGACAAGGAAGCGCATCTCGCGGGAGCCTTCTTGGGTGACTTTGTCAAAGGACCAATTCCCGCGACACTTTCGAAGGACTTGCAGGAAGGTATAAGGTTGCACAGGCGCATCGACTCTATTAGCAACAAATTGGCCGAGATGCGGTCCACTTACTGGAGATTCGGACCTGACTTACGCCGAGTCGCTCCGATTTTGCTCGATCTCGTGGCAGATCACATCTTGGCATCGCATTGGGAGCGATACGGTGAGGGCAAATTATCAGATTTCACGGAACATTGTTATCGTTCAATTGCCGAATACAACATTCCCAGTTCGGCCATGGATCTCTACTTTCACACGGTGAAAAAAGACCTGTGGTCAAGCTACGCAGACGTAGATGTCATTTTGCGAATTATGCGCGGAATCCTTAAGCGTCTCGGCAAGGAAGAGTTTGAGCATGGGCTTGAGGTAGTGTCCAGAGACATCGCACTATTTCACGATGACTTTCAGGTTTATTTCCCAGCACTTGAGCAACAGGTAAACTCTTGGCGACAATCGGAACTTCAACTTGCCCCAACAGTGTAGGGCTAGATGAATTGTATGTGGAGCAAACATGATGAAGACTAAGTCTAGCGGGCTGCTCGCGGTTTTTGACTTTGACTACAAGCACAGTGACTTTTGGGCTGCTCTGATTGTGTTTTGTGGAGGCGGTGCTCTTGCGCTAACACTGGCATTGGAGCATGTGTTCAACCAATATCCGTGTGCATTGTGCTTGACGCAACGCTACTTTATGTTTTTGGGCATCCTCGTGGCCATTCTGAGTTTGACTATCGATTCAAGACTTGGAATTTTGCCCTTGTTGTCAATTCTTGCCTATCTCGCCGGCATCGCCTTTGCATTGCGACATCTAGGTCTCATGTTTGGGATTTTTGACAGTTCTTCCTGCACTGCTGGAGTTGACTTCTTACTGCAGAACGACTTTCCATTCAAAGATCTCACCAAAGCTCTGTTCAGGGGATCCATCGATTGCACAGAAGGAAGCAAGGCGATCCCGTTTCTTGCTTTGTCTGCGTTCGTTGTGTTCATTGGCTTGGCGATTCAACAGTTTCGGCTTGGGCCTCGATCTGTGAGGTGAGCGGGAGCTCGTTCTGCTTCAGTTAACCAACGTCTGCTTCAAGTTTGGCGACGACCCTCTATTCGAGGAACTCTCATTTACGGTGCATGCTGGCCACAGAGTAGGAATTGTGGGCAGGAACGGTGCGGGAAAAACCACACTGTTTGAATTAATCCAAGGTAAGCTCGCGCCGCACGAAGGGAATGTTGAACTGCCCACGGCTTGGCGCATTTCTTCCTTGCGTCAGCACATTGAGCCATCGGTGCGTACTGCCATTGAATTTGTAATGGATGGCGACGGTCGCTTACGGCGGGTCCAAACGGCTATAGAGCGAGCGGAGAAGGAGGGAAACGACGAGCGACTGGCCCATGCCCTCACAGAATTCGAGGATCTGGACGGATATCGCTACGAAAATCGAGCCGCGACAATTTTGGTTGGTCTGGGTTTCACAGCATCCGAATTCTCAAAACCCTATCGAGAGTTTTCGGGAGGATGGAGAATTCGTCTAAACCTCGCACAAGCACTAATGACTCCCGCCGAGTTGATGCTGTTAGACGAACCAACCAATCACTTGGATTTGGAAGCGACGGTTTGGCTACAAAGATGGTTGTCCAAGTTCGATGGCACAGTTCTGATGATCGCTCACGACCGAGACTTCTTGGATAGTGCTGTGGATACGATCGTTCACATTGATCAATATCAAGCGAAGACCTATCGGGGCGGCTATTCGTCATTCGAAGAACAACGGGCGGCGCTGCTTACCCAACAAGAGGTGTTGCACCAACGCCAGATTAAGGAACGGCAACGCATTGGAAGATTCATAGACCGGTTTAGGTACAAGGCGACAAAAGCACGACAGGTACAAAGCAGAATCAAATTACTTGAGCGGATGCAGCAAGTCGCAATTGTCCGGACTGAACTTCCCTACAGATTTTCGTTTCAATCGCCAGGCCGGTTAGATCAACCGATGGCTCAGATTGATAACTGTAGTCTCGGGTACGGCGGAATCGAGGTGATTAGTGATCTCACTCAGCGCATCTATCCTGGAGATCGTATTGGCGTACTGGGATTGAACGGCGCTGGCAAATCGACATTGCTCAAGTCTCTGGCGTCAGAAATCTCACCGTTGAATGGCACTATTCAACTGAGCGAACATACTTCTGTTGGTTACTTTGCACAGCATCAATTAGAGATCCTAGACGGACGTCGAAGTGCTCGGGATCATGTTGTGGGTCTAGTTGAAATGTCTGAGCAGCAAGTTCGCAATTTTCTCGGTGCATGGGGATTTGGTGGAAACGACATCTTCAGACGTGTCGACCAGTTCAGCGGCGGAGAGAAGGCTCGACTGGTATTGGCGATGATTTCTTTGCACCGACCAGCATTGCTAGTTCTTGACGAACCGACAAACCATTTGGACATTGACATGCGCGCTGCTTTGGCACACGCACTCGATTCCTTTGAAGGTGCAGTGATAGTGGTTGCACATGATCAACACTTGCTTCGCCAATGCGTAAATGAGTTTTGGCTCATTGAAGGCGGAACGTTATCCCCTTTCGAAGGGGATCTCGAAGAGTACGAAGAGTCGCTGGAACGCGTATCCGAAGGGCCAAAGAAATCCACAAGCCGGTCCTCTAAAGAAGTTAGAAGAGAACGAGCGGACGTTCGAAACAGACAACGAGTTCATCTTCGTCGCAAGGAAGAAGTTGAAGGTCTATTGGCGAAATTGGAACGGGAGGTTCAAGATTTGAACGATCTTCTTGTAAATCCAAAAACCTTTGAGAGAGCCGATCGCAACGAATTGAATAATTGGATGCGACAGCATGGAGCCAAGAAAAAGCAGATCGAAGAGTTAGAAAACGAGTGGATGTCGATAGAGGAAAGATTGTATGGCGGTTGATCTTGGGAGAAACCTATCGACATCCACCGGCTTAAGGAGCCCTACATGGGCTATTCGTACTTGTAGACCGGGGCAAGGAACCACTCTTTAGGACTAAAGTCCACGTCCATGGTTCTTCCCCGTCTCTTAATTCTCACTTTCACCGTTTCCGAGGACGACGCTTTCGCTGAGTACTTTTCGACGTGTGAATAGGATCGGATCGGGTTGCCGTCGATTCGCAGCACGATGTCGCCCGGCTTTAGTTGGTCGTGGTCATCAGGAATATCCACTACAAGGACGCCGAACTCAACACCAAAGTAATGGCCGATCTCCTCCTCGATCTCCAGTACGGAAACCCGCCCTGAAAAATTGAAGGACACAATACTTGGATTGTTCTCGATCCAAGTAGCCCATGTTTGTCCATGCGGTGGTGCCTCAAATGTCACAACAGGCGCATTCCCCCTATGAAGAAATATGGAACTGCTCGGAATGGTCTTCTTGTCCACTTTGATTTCCAATTCCTTGCCATCACGAACTGCTACAAAAATCAATGGATCTCCGTTTTCGTCGACACCGGGCCACAGCATTTGGACTTGCTCAGGATCATCGAGTATTGTTTCTACCGTCTCACCGTTGATGGACACAATCGTGTCATGGGGTCGTAGTCCAGATTGTGCAGCCGAACTCTTCGGATGCACGTGGTAAACCGGAATTCCATCTTCCGTTGGTGAAGCGACCGCAATTCCAAGTCTTCCGAGTTGAAGGGCGACTCCAGCTACGCTCACGGCATCTGTGACCACCTCCGGCAACATCTCGGTCAATGGTTGCAGGTGCTGGAAAAATGGAGAGACACTTTCGACGACCAACTCGCTCTCGATTTCCGCAAATGCTTCTATTGCTGCTTCAAGTTCAAGCATCGCATTCTTGAGATCTCTTTCCAGATCTTCTTGTTCGGTGTCGCCAATTAGAGGCAAAGTTGCCGCGAGCATCAGCCACGATGCAATTCTTGCTGCGGATGTCATTCTTGACTCCTGTTCTTTTTTGCCTGTGTTGTTCTAGTATGGATCAAGTACAGAGTGCCTACATTTCTCGTACATCACTAATGCGAAGACCTCCTGACGCGATGTCAAACTTCTGTGTCTTTCCGCGTCGTTTCACAGTGAATTCGGTGGTTTCTTCGGCGGAACGAAGGAATCTTTCAGCGTGTGAGATGGATCGCACAGGATTGTCGTCTATACGAAGGAGTAGATCGCCAACTTGAAGCTGGCTATCCTTCGGCGTATCCACCACTAAAATTCCAAACTCCATTCCAAAGTAGTGGCCAAGCTCATCTTCAAACTCGAGAAGTACCAGTTCACGATCGTGACGAAGTATCGAGACACTATAGTTGTAGTTGTCTCGGGGCGAGAGGGAGTAAGCCGTCCATGCGGTTTGGTCTCGTCTTCCCACCCCCACGGATAGAGTTAGTTTTTTCTTGTTTCTAACAATTTCTAGTTCAACTTCAGATCCTGGCTCGACAGATTGAATCAAAGCGGTTAGAGCTTGAGATGGGTTCTTTGATCCTTGAATGTCGGTACCATCAATGGCGGACACCACATCCCCTGCTAGGAGTCCACTCTTTTCTGCGGGGCTGTTTTCAACGACTTCATCGATCACGATTCCCCGAGACGTGGACTCTCCCATCCTGATGCCAATAAAGCCACCAGTTGTCGCTACAGCACGATTTCGCAGCGTTATAGCCAGATCATTGCGTAGTGCATCAACGCTTGGTTGGCTTGCTGCAATCAATGGCGCGACTCGAGAAATTTCCTGCATTCGCGCTTTTGAAGCGGTCAGAGCATCTAGAGCATCTCTAAAGCGAACACTTGCCGCTTCAGATCGCTCAAGTGCTGCTTCATGCCACTCTTTCAATTCCTCTGACTCTCGTGCTTCTTCGAATGCCTTTTGCGCCTTCACCTGAGCCCGAGTGGCCTCATCTTGAGCTTTTTCTGCTTCCTCTTGTGCTCGGAGTGCTCTTTCATAAGCACTTAGAGACTCTTCGGGGTCTTGGGCATCGACGCTTGAAGCTCCCGATGCTTCATCCTTGGATGCAAGATCAGTGTCTTCGGCGGTTTCCTGTGGTTCTTTAGCCGCAATTGATAACGAACCCACGAGCAAAAGTACGCAGGCAATAGTGGATGTCAGTGTCTTCATCAAATCCTCCGGAAATTTCCTATAGATAACCATCATTTACAGTTTGAGATTGGTTAGAAGCTTGTTGCCGCACAAGGCGATATGAACGTTTGAGCGCATCTTTTCTTTCAAGCAACTCGTTGCGTCGTGGCGTGTCGTCAGAACCAAGCGTGGCTAGTTCGGTATTCACGTCAGCCAGATGTACGATGATCGCAGATTGCGCGATGGTTTCGGGAGAGTACTGTTCCAGCAGAGCCCGCTCTAAATTGATCAAATCGTCGGATTCTGCCTCCTGAGCGACTGGAGGCAGTTGCTCAATGCGGGAATCAAACTCATCCAGGACCGGTTGATTCCAAATCACGATGCCTATGACGGCAAGGGCGACACACGAGACGCCTCCGAACTGCATAAACTGCTGTTTAGCGGCTTTTCTCTTTCGGATGGTCCCCCGAACCTGTTCGAGCATGTTCTCAGGCGGATCTGCCGATGGCAGGTTTCTCAAACCTGATGCCAAATCTTCAATCGAATTTACGGACATGTCATTCTGTTCCATTGATCTGTAAAAGTCGTGCGAGATGTGGATCCTCGTTCCGTTTTCTCAGCTGACTTAGTCTCTTCTTCTTTCTTAGGCTTGTTTAGTCGCGAAATGAGCACTTTGGAGTAGCTTGTGCTGCGATGCAGCAGTTTGCCGATTTCTTCGTGCGTATAGCCCTCGACGCAGTACAACCAAACTACTAAGCGCGTTTTTGGATCCATTTCTGCCAGAGCCCGCTCAACGTCGATCATGTTGGTCGTTGGGTCGTCTTCAGCGACAACCTCCGGTTCATAATTCACGCGTTTACGGTACCAAGGAGTTCTTAGTCTCATATAACATCGGTTTACTGCTAGCGTCCGAACCCAACCCACAAAGTGGGACGGCTCTCGAATCGTGTGCGCTTTGGTCAAAACGTCTATGAAGGTGTCTTGAGTGACATCTTCGGCGGCATGTGAATCACCAAGAATTCGCATCGCCATCGTGTACACGGGCGTAGACAACGCCTTAAAGACTTCTTCCTGTGCGATGCTGTTGCCTTGCTTTAATTGCTCGACAACTTCTACCGCAATTTGGACGCCACCGATACTCGCCATACACACTTAGATGGTCGAACTAGAAAAAAGGTCACAGAAAGCAATCGAATTCTCCTCAGTGAATAACAGTCTGGATAGGCAAGCACAGACGTTGTCAATAGAAGGAACACCTGTGCCATGCACTGGAACATCTGCTGACAAGGGCGTATGGACCATCGGATCCGACCATTTCAGCCTATCCAAAAAGAACACCTCGCCTGCCTTGTCTTGAAGCCGTTGTCTAAGTTTTGTCCTGCACCTGTGCCAAGAAGCAAACTATTTGCAAACTTCGGAATTCAGCCCTGAACTAGGCTTGTTCGTAGATGGATTTCTCCTTCTTGGAGTCCTCGCTAACGCGCCGACCAAGCGACATGAAGGTTGGGATCTTGTCATCAGGGAGCTGTTCCATCTCAATCTTGCGGGCCATTGCTGCTTCGAGATAGGGCCGAAGCTCTTCCATCTTCTTCCTTTCACGCTCTGGCTCGCGTTCCTTGAACTCACCCATTACTTCATTGGCAAAGATTTCCAAGGACTCGCAGATGTCTTCGTGCTTGTTGTTTCCTGCTTGCTGGATAAACGTGACTTGGTCAACATCGCAAGCTTCAAACTTTAGGAGGTGTTCGCGAAGGTCATCGGGCGTGCCGATTCCGCCTCTACTTCCACTTAGTGCGTTCGTAATGTCTACGGGATTCTCTGCTCGCTGCGCGTCGCGCATCTGTGTGTACTGATTCCATAGGTTTGTTCGACCTGGCTTGTGAGTTCCAAATGCGTAGAGGCTTCCAAGAGCAAACGCAAAGAACTCGAACCCGTCCAACCCTCGACGGACTGCTAATTCTCGATCATGGTGGCACGAGAAACTTGAAACCATACATATGTTTGGGTTAATTGCATGGCCGATAGGTACACACGCTTCAGACTTAATGATGCTGTAGTACTCCTCGACCCATTCAGTAGCTTCGGCGGGATCAACGAATGCAAAAGTGAGTGCTCCTATGCCCAGTCGAGCCGCCATGCGAATGGTTTCGCGTTGAGAACAGGCGACCCAAAGAGGGGGATGTGGACGCTGAACCGGTTTGGGAACAATGTTCCTACAAGGCATTTCGAAGTATTGGCCTTTGTAGCCAGGATATGGATCCATAGCCAGCATATTGGCGATTTGCTCTGTCGCCTCAAGATAAATCTTGCGTTTGCGGTTGACTGGAATTCGAAAACCGCCAAGTTCCAGTTCAGCGGAAGACTCTCCCGTACCAAACTCCACGCGCCCGTTCGAGACTAGGTCCAACGTCGCGATGACCTCAGCTGTCCGTGCAGGATGGTTGTACTGAGGAATTACTTGTCTTATTCCGTGACCAAGTCGAATGTTCTGTGTTCGTTGTGAACATGCGGCAAGAAAAACCTCAGGAGCTGAAGAATGCGAGTATTCCTCAAGAAAGTGATGCTCTACCTCCCAAGCGAAGTCAATGCCAAGTCGGTCCGCTACTTCGACTTGCTCGAGTGCGTCTTGAAACAACTTGTGCTCTTCGCCATCGGTCCATGGTCTGGGGAGTTGGTGTTCGTAGAAAATTCCAAATTTCATGCGTGATTGGGATCCGTTGAGAGTGCCTAGTTTAATTAATGTGGATCGACTCGTCCGAGATGGACATGGCGTTTTAGTACTGCGTGTGCTGAATTGAAAGGGCAATTGGGAACGATCAAGACTGCTACCGATGTATTACCATGTTGTTGCCCAGCTCCTAACAGGATTTTGAAATCTGATGAAAGAGACCGCTCAAGTCGTGCTCTTCACTATTCTGCTAACAGGCAGCGGAATAACACTTGCGAATGAAGAAAGTGACAAGAAGTACTCCGCTAACTTAATTTCCACGTTGGAAAAAATGGGTGCGAGTCAGTCGGATATTGACTCAACTCCGGTAGCGGGTGTGTTCGAGGTTACTACTTCGGATGGAGGTATCTTCTATGTCACTCAAGACGGAAAGCACGTATTTACGGGAGAACTGCATTCCATCGATGGGAGGGATTCAAGAAACCTAACTGAAGAGCGACGATATGAGGACCGCCGAGAGCTTTTGGCTCAGTTGCCCCTCGACGAAACTCCCAGTTTCGCTCCAAAAGCGCAAACGGATCACGTTGTCTACGTTTTCACAGACGTAGATTGTTCCTATTGCCGGTTGCTTCATAGAAACATCGAAGGGTACAAAGAAGCCGGAATCGAAATTAGATATCTGGCCTATCCTCGAGCTGGAGTGGAATCCGAAACGTACGTCAATATGGTGTCGGCTTGGTGTGCATCCGATCCTAAAGATGCCCTAACAAAATTGAAAAAAGGCAAGCGGATTAAGCTCGAACAGTGCGAGAGTGCAGTTCCTAGCCATGTCGAGCTTGGCAAGAGATTCCAAATCACTGGTACGCCATCTCTCGTGTTGGAGAGCGGACAGATAATTCCCGGTTATGTTCAGCCTGATCGGCTCAAGCGAGCGTTGGCTCAACAACAGTAACCCCTACAAATCGATACCCTCCACGATCTGACCTAAAGACTTTGAAGAGCTAGTCCGTGGAGTCCGCTTATGCTCTCTCATTGAGCTTCAGTACCGGCCAGACTTCTGGGAATTCTCGAATGCAATGGCTGTCGAAACTGTTGCCACCACTAGTTCAGGAGCGTAGTTTCAATCGCCATAAGCAGTAGAATATTGCAACCACAACCATAACGCCGTGAGTCAAATCCTTACTCTGTGTCGATACGGTTCATGAGGGAAACAGGTGGAGTCTGTCGATCAGAATCGGCCTCGCACTGATCTTCCTTACCTTCGTACTGTACGCGGCAAGCTAACGCTGCTTGTTGTTGGCATTCTGCTGTTAACCATCACCTGTCTTACCTGCCTTAACTACGGTTACATGAGGGCAGTAATTCGTGATGAAGTTCGCTACGAACTGGAACTTTTTGGCGAGAGCCTCAGTGCGGAATTGCTTCGCTTCATAGACATGGAGGAACGCCTGTTGCATTCGTCCGCGCTGACACGGACGGTAGCAAATCTACTGTCGGAACAAAATGCGGAACTGGACAGTGATGAGGCAGTTAGCGAAGTCATCGCGGAGGTGGTGCAGGGCGCGGTTCGCTACAACTCAGATTACCGACGAGTGCTCATTGTCGATAGTGGCGGCATCATTGTGGGATCGACAGATGCATCCGAGATCGGTAAGTCAGTCCTGACCGAACGCTTTTTTGTAGAAGGCGCAACGAGTCCCTACATTGAATTCAAGAATGGAAGCGAAGTTGCACACTCGCTTTCGATGAGCATTCCAATCGTAGATTCTCAGGGCAATGCGGTTGGTGTTGCTAGTGCGGATGTCGACACTTCGCGATTGGATAAGCTAGTGCAGTCGTCAAAGTCCATCCATGATTCGATACAGGTGCGGTGTGCAGCAGGCGATATAGACGGCACAATTCAGTACCTCTTTTCCTCCTACGACGACGTTCTTCGGGATCCAATCCAACCCCAATTGGATGAGGCGATGTCGAATGCGCTCGATGGCCTATCTGGATTTATGGACAACGCAATTGACAATCGAGGTGTAAGAGTTCTTACCGCATACCGACCAGTGGGCTATGCAGGATGGGGTTTAGTCACCCAGGTGGATCAGTCTGAAGCGTTCCGCCCGATTCGACGTGTTTTGTTTGCCGTCTCCTGTTTTGGGCTGATTCTTGCTCTCATTTCGGGAGTTGCTGCCACAACAGTCGTTCAAAGAAGACTACAAGGGATTAGAAGACTTGCCCGTGCAACTCGAGAAATGACTCAAGGCGACTATTCAACACGGATTAAAGTAGAGAGTGAGGACGAGATTGGTGAACTCGGGCAAGACTTCAACACAATGTCGGAAACGGTAGAAAAGCATACGTTGAATCTCGAGGACAGCGTTCGGCAACGCACTAAAGAACTTGAAAAGTCGAAGGATCAACTTAGATCTCTCGTGATTGCGTTGGAACGTAATGCTGAACTCATGGACCGAGATCTCGAGAGGGCAGAGATCATTCAGAGATCCTTGTTGCCTCGAAATCCTCCAAGTGTCAGTGGTTTTTCTTTCAGTGGTCTCTATATTCCTGGCAAAAATGTAGGGGGAGATGTCTACGACGTCATCCGCATCGATGAACGTCACATCGGTTTGGTTCTGGCCGATTCGACGGGACACGGTGTAAGTGCAGCGATGCTTACCGTTCTGTTCAAGAATCGATTGGACATCATTGAACAGGACGATGACGCATATCGGTCTACCCAGCCTTCCCCCAGTGCCAGTGAGGCTTTGGGCCTGCCAGTCCAAAGTCACAGTGCAATACCCGTCTTTACGCGAGTCAACGAGGAGTTAATCTCGGATGTTGTCGGCTCTAGCATGTTCGTCACAGCCCTGTTCTGTATTTTGGATACACATAGTGGCAAGTTCTCGGTTGCGAGTGCAGGACATCCACCGCTTCTTGTGTTACGAGCATATGGAGAAGTGGAAACTATTGAAGCTTCGGGACCAGCATTAGGACTATATTCGGACGCGCACTTTAGTGAAGAGTCTCTCGTGCTTGAATCAGGTGACCGTGTACTAATGTACACCGATGGACTGTTCAACTTAGGTGGCGACGATCGATTTACATTGGAGGACGTTGCATCGCACCTCAATGAGATTCCTCACGGCAAAGAAGCACTAAGAGACTTGCTGGGTCGGATTACCGATGGACTAGAGTATGTCGATCGGGACGACGTGACGATGCTCCTCATTGACGTTACCGATGGCGAAAACAATTTTGAACATCTTTCCACCGACATATTCAGGGACAAGATCGAAACTGACGTAAAAGGCAGCCAGGCACCAAGAATTGAGTATGCGACAACTTCAGAAAGCCTCTTCCTCACATATCACGGTCGAGTCACGTGGGTACATGGACAATCCTTGCCTAATACGGTCAAGAACGCAGCATCCAATGGGAAGGACGTAGTCATCGATCTAACGCAGTGCGAGTATCTCGACAGTGCAATGCTTGGAACGCTGCACGAGACAGCGACGATATGCTCGGATTTTGATGCCAATCTACATATCCAAAATGCGGACTCGGAAATTCATCACACCTTTGTCGAATTAGGTATGCGCGATGTGTTGGACTGCATCAGTGGAGTGGCGTTGCCAATACCGAACGAAAGGGATTTGCTGATGGCAGGAGGTATGGATACAGAGACACAACAAAAGTGGCTGTTGCGGGCACATGAAGCCTTGTCCTCACTCAATGAATCGAACAGGGAGGAGTTCAAGGACGTGATCGAAGAACTGAAAGGTGAAATAGTAGGGATCAAATAGGTCGTCACTGTTTGCGAGCAATAACATTGACGTCAGCGAATAGCCAAAAAACGAGAGCGAAGGAACCAGAAGGGGCCTCTGCTCCCTGTCTCACCATTCAGTAAGAGACGTACGAACGAAAATACAAGGTGTTGCCCGAACTTGGAAGGTCTTTTTTGCTCAGCCGATAATGCAGTATCAACTCCAATCTCCACGATTACGGCGATGACAGAACTCGTACTGAGTCTCTAGTAGATCCATCCATTGCCGCTGGAAGCGATTGCTTGACATTGGTCAAGCACCTCTTCTGAAATTCGTGCATACTTACTCATGGAAAGTGACTAAAATTTCATGACGAGGGGCATAACCAAGAGATTCTTCCCAATATCGCAGATTTTTGGGAGGACTGGTACGCACAATTGTGTTCAACAACCCATTTGATTCCTTTCACAATACGGTTTCAGAAGCTAAGAACGAACGAGAGCAACTCGATCAGTTACTGACTATTTCCACCCCTCGAGAACGACTTTTCCTAGCTCTTCTCACGATTTTGATTCTGGCTTTGGGTTCCTGGCTCGTATTTGGTGTTGTTGTTCACTCATCGTCAATTGAGGGCATCGTTTCTAGGCAGGACAACGAAAACAATGTGTATTTTCTTAACGTGGGTTTTTACGGCGAGGCTAGTGACATTAGATCGAAAGTTCGATCTGGAATGTCGGCTGTCGTGAAATTTGACGTTGAAGGGGAACGGAGCCAATCGGTCAGAGGGGATGTCCATGCATTGGTCTTGATGGCTTTGGTCGTTCCAGAAGCCGAGACTTTCCCAGGATCTAACCCGGCAAACTGGGTTGAAATTACCCTCGACAAGAAACCTGATTCTGCCGCTTTCATCGGACGACATTGCACCGTTGTAGTTGAGCTTGGCAGACAATCACCCTTGGAATTCTTCGTCTCGAGGCTTCTATAGCATGCCGACGGTTTTTTCCAGCCGGTCGCAGTCTGGTGGCAAATCGGAACCGCACAAACGAAGGATTGCCACCCCAGTCGTCTTGCAAATGCATGCGTCTGAATGCGGTGCAGCATGCCTTGGCAGCATTCTGGGTTACTTCGGTCGCTGGGTCCCGCTCACTGAATTACGCGAAAAGTGCGAAGTCAGCCGTGATGGAAGTAGTGCAGGAAGCATAAAACGAGCCGCCAGTCACTACGGACTTGAGTGCAAAGGACTCAGTCTCCAAGCTGAACAACTAAAAAAGCTAGATTTGCCATTGATCCTGTTCTGGCAATTTAGCCACTTTGTCGTTCTAGAAGGCTACAGCGAAAGCCACTTTCATATCAACGACCCCGCTACAGGTCGTCGAACCCTTTCTTCTGACGAATTTGTCAAGCAGTACAGCTCAATTGCACTGCAGTTCTCGCGGGGTGAGCACTTCCAGACTGGAGGCGAGTTGCCCAGTCTCTTCGCTCAGTTGAAGAAGGTACTCGACGGTTCTTGGAACACACTTGGAGGAGTTGCGGTCTGTGGGTTGCTCCTGGCGTTCTTGGCTCTAGTAATCCCAATTGCTCTGGGAACTTTGGTCGACGGGATCGTTGAGCAACAGGGCAATTGGGTCGCAGTCATCGTATCTTTGCTAACCGCAGGTGTTCTTGTCTATCTGCTTTCGCTACTGAAGCATAGATTTCTTGGAAGATTGGCAATTCGAACCTCAGTGAAAGGTTACGATCGCGGGTTATCAAAACTGCTCCGGTTGCCGGTGGACTTTTTTGAACACCGGCTGGTAGGCGATCTGACCGATCGTGTCTCATCCATTGATCGCATTGCCAAGACCCTAACTACCCAGTTTCTCGTTCTCTTCGTGGATGTCGCAATGAGCGTAGTCCTGCTCGTCGCGATGTTTGTCTTCAATCTTGTGCTAACCCTTTTTGTACTGTTTCTCTCGGTCCTGCATTTCCTGGTTGACCTTCTCATCCGAAGGCCACGAGCTGTTCGAACTCAAACTATGAGACGAGAGCAAGGACTTCTGATTGGCGTAGGAATGCAGATGCTCAACCACGCCGACAACTTGCGTATGACGGGTTCTGACGATCGGTTTTTTTCTCGTTGGAGCGGGCAACAAGCGCGTGAACTGCAAGCTCGCCATTTCCTATCGGAACTAAATTCACTTAGCAGCGCATTTCCGGAATTCATCGGAGGATTGAGGACGGCTGCAGTCTTGGCATTTGGAGGCTTCCTTGTCCTAGATGGTCAGATGACGCTCGGAACTCTGGTGGGTTTCTGGATCTTGTCGGAAATGTTTCTGGAACCAATCGGACGATTTCTATTGTTTTCGGATCGGCGACAAGCGATTGAAACAGATCTGCAGCGATTCGACGACATCGAAAAGACTCCTGAAGATCGCATTTTCAGGGGACGGAATGGTGACTCGGCTTCCATTCCTACATTCGAAGGCAAACTTCAGCTGACGGGACACATTGAATTGTGCAATGTAACCTTCGGCTACAACAGGAGTCGGCCTCCTTTGATCAAAGACTTCAATCTCTCGATCAAACCAGGTCAAAGAGTTGCTGTTGTAGGTCCTAGTGGGTCTGGAAAGTCAACTCTAGCTCGTCTGGTGGCGGGAATCAGCTATCCGTGGTCGGGCGACATCCTCTATGACGGCCATCCAAGGAACGAAATTCCAATTGAAGTGCTACGTCGATCCATCTCTATGGTGGATCAGCAAGCGATTCTCTTTTCAGCGACGGTGCGAGACAACATAACACTGTGGAATTCAGCAGTGCCTGACGACATTGTCATTGAGGCTGCTCGGGACGCATGCATCCATGACGAGATTCTGGTACGGGCACTAGGATATGCAACCATCGTGGCGGAAGGGGGCGTGAATTTCAGTGGTGGGCAACGACAACGCCTCGAAATCGCGCGTGCCCTTGCAAGCAATCCAACAATGTTGATTTTGGACGAGGCTACCAGTGCCCTAGATGCGGCTACTGAAGAAACAGTAGATGATGGATTGAGACGACGTGGTGTCACGTGTCTTATCGTCGCCCATAGATTGAGTACGGTGCGTGATTGCGACGAGATTGTCGTTCTCAATAGCGGAATCGTGGAACAACGGGGCACCCATGAAGAGCTTATCGATGATCGCGACGGCACTTACTACAAGCTAGTAAGGTCGGGATGATGCAGAACGGAAACACAGGACAAATGTCCCTCTGGGACATTGCTGAGCACTCGGGTGTCTCCGTACCTTGTGCAGGAAATTGTCCCGTGAGTCTTCATGACAGCGATAGTGTTTGGTTTGTCCAAGACGGCGTTGTCGATTTGTTCATGATCGAGTCGAGAGACGGTGTGGATCGCGCTGCCCCTCAGCATCTGATACGCCTCCGAAAAGGAAATCTGATACCTAACGTACAACGCGACGAATATAAAGACGAAGAAGGGACTACGTCTCTCAGCCTCATATGCAAGGGACTTCCGAGTGCCCACCTTAAACAACTGTCTACGGAGTCGCTAGCTCACGCTAAAACCCAAGAAATAGCTCAACAGATAGATTCGTGGATTGCAAATGTGACGGATGCCCTTTCTAGATTCGTCACTCGTCCGCCTCGTCCCACCGCATTCGCTGATTCTGACACTCAAGAATCAATGCACCCTTGTACTCTGAGTGTACGACGGGGAGTAGTGTGGGTGTCCACCCCGTCACAAGGTTCGAGTCTGTTCATGGACATGGTCGATCAAACGGAGCTTTCGTTGGATTCACACGAACCTGTTGTACCACTCACGCGGACGAGTTGGCTTTCCGTACTCGAAGATGTGACCATTGTTTCGAGATCCACTGAAACGCTTCTAAGGGAAGGTGCGTTGTTCTCTGCACTGACTTCGTTTCACATCGCAACCTTTCATATGGAACGGCTCAATCGTCGGCTTGCGGTTGTCGACGAAGCCAACCTCGAACGAGAACGAGCAACAAGTCGTAGATTCGCAGAGCGAATTGCCCGATCAGGGCTTTTGAATCTCTATGAACAATCCACTGAACTTGAGAGGCAAGCGGAACATACAGCACTTGCTGACGCGCTTAAAGTCATAGGCCGTCACAATGGGATCCAGTTCCATACTTCCGCGAATCCGGTGGCACCAGACTCTAGCATTGAATTGTCTGACGTTCTCGATGCTTCCGGTGTTCGAGCAAGAAAAGTTCATTTGGATGTCTCAAACAAGTGGTGGAGCAAAGACAGTACTGCCCTGTTGGGGTTTCACCGCGAAAATGATCGACCGGTAGCCCTGATACCCACAATCTTTGGGAGCTACCGGCAATTCGATCCTGTGAATCAGAAGAGTGTCAGGCTTACACGAGAGAGAGCACTAAATCTCAAGGACGAAGCCTGGATGTTCTATCAGCCCTTGCCCTCGAGGTCAGTAGGTCCAACCGATCTGCTTAAGACCGCTTTCCACTCGTCCGGAACGGACGTCTTAAAGTTGGTGCTAACGGGATTGCTGGGCGGCATGGTACGTCTGCTTCCAGCACTTGCACTTGGGCTGGTCGCTACACACCTAGTGACAGGAGGAAGCTACCAAGCGCTTTATGCGGTAGCCATCGCTCTTGCTGTGATTGGAGTGATTGCTACGTTGCTCCAAATCATGCAAAGCAATTCCTTCATGAGGTTCGAGGGTCGAGCCGCATCCAGACTTGAAGCCGCTTTTTGGGATCGTCTAATGCGCCTTCCGTCGGAAATACTTCATAGCCAACCAAGTGGCGATCTAGCGATGTCCGGAATGACATTTCAGAATCTGCGAGACGGTGTCCAGGGCGTAATCGCCAATAGTCTCTTGTCGATTTTGTTTCTCCTTCCTGTATTTGGTGTGGTCTTTTTCTACGATTCCACACTTGGAGTTTGCGTCTTAGGGTTTAGTCTAGTTTCGCTACTGGTAACGATTTACTTGGGAATTCGCCAGATTTCTCCACATGGGAAGATGATCAGAGCCGTGCGTCAAGTAGCCGGCTTGCTCTTCGAAATTATTGGAGGCATTTCCAAGCTTAGAGTCGAGAATGCGGAGGGTTCCGCTTTCGCGATGTGGGCACAAGAGTATCGAGAGCTGAAACAGGCAGAAATCGAAGTGGGAACACTCGAGGGACATGCACGTGCGTTTGGAGTAGCGCTTCCTTTTGTCGCAGCGGGGTTGCTCATACTTGCTGTGATGACTCTCGGCGATAGTACGCTTCCGATAGGTGATTTTTTGATTATCTACGTCGTGTTCATTGTGTTTCAAGGTGCAATTGCGCGATTCGGGGAGTCGTTCGGCACGGTCGTCGCAATATTGCCTGCATTTGACCAGATGCGCCCGTTGCTTAGGACAACACCTGAAGATGAGACATCGGGAGAACCGGTTGATAGCTTACGAGGCGATATTCTTTTCGATCGAATATCTTTCAGGTACGATTCCGATGGTCCTCTGATTCTCAATGATGTTTCGATTCGCGCCCGTCCCGGAGAGTTCATTGCAATTGCAGGTGAATCGGGTGCTGGCAAGAGCACTTTGTTCAGACTTGCTCTAGGACTTGAGCGGCCCACAGCGGGTGCTGTCTACTACGACGGGCGAGACCTTAGGCATCTCAACCTAAAACAAGTGCGTCGGCAAATCGGTTCAGTTCCTCAATCAGTCCAACTCCATCCTCAGGATCTTTGGGACAACATCGTTGCTCACCGCGAAGAGCCTGCTGTCGATGAAGTGTGGCAGGTAGCTCGTGCAGCCAGCATCGAGCAGGAGATTAAAGCGATGCCAATGGGGATGATGACCATGGTGGGAGATGGGAGATCAGTGGTTTCGGGTGGCGAAGGGCAACGAGTAAGCATCGCGCGCGCGCTGCTTGGAAGTCCTCGCGTTATGTTGTTGGACGAGGCTACAAACTGGCTCGACAACGAAAGCCAGGCCGAAGTCATGCAGAACTTGGCTCTTCTTACATCGACTCGGATCGTAATCGCACACCGACTATCCACATTGCAACAAGCCGACCGAATCTATGTGTTGAAAGCAGGGAAGACTGTTCAAAGCGGCACTTTTGAGGAACTCATGGACTTAGGTGGGGAGTTCAGGGATCTCGTGAAGAGACAGATCGCCTAACGCAAATTCGATGATGGAAGACTGCACAAACCTGAGAGAACTCATTCTTGC
Organism: Candidatus Azotimanducaceae bacterium; assembly: GCA_965203735.1. Lineage (GTDB taxonomy): Bacteria > Pseudomonadota > Gammaproteobacteria > Pseudomonadales > Azotimanducaceae > Bin55. The sequence continues at coordinate 3,229,235 of OZ241909.1, read as the reverse complement.
TCGAGCCGATGATGATTGTGAATTCAGGAAACGATTACTAGCCGATCCGAAGAAGGTACTAAAGAAAGAATTCGGTTGGGTGATCGACGAAGAGCATGTACTGCACGTGCATGAAGAGTCCGATTCGATTTCGCATTTAGTGCTTAGACCAAAGAGCAAGTACAGTGCTAGTGAACGTGAGGAGGCAAGAACAGGAGCGTCGTCACTCGAGTTTCTCAAGAAGACCATGTACGATCCTGCTCCGCCAAGACGTCCCGAGGCATTCGCGTCGAAAAACGGACCGGCAGATTCGCGTTCTACAGCATCACTGATAGAGGAAGGTAGGCAAAGCATCCGCCGTGGTTTGGATTTCGTCGAATCAACTTTGGATGAGAACGGAGCTTGGCACTGCATTCGATTCAATCTATCCGACCCGGATATTCCGAGGCACTATGAACGGCCTCCGTTTGTGTCCGCATTATGCGTTCTAGCCATTGAGGGCTGTAACGAGACCAAAGCCAAGACTCTTTGTGCTCGTACCAAAAAGTACTTGGTGGACACAATGGAATACCCTGGTTTTTGGCGTTACTACCGCCATCTGCCCAAAGATCTCGACAGCACTGCCCTCTGTTCCCTTGTAATTGAATCGCATCCGTGGATTTTTCTAGGACGAAACATACCTGGAATACTAGGCAATCAAGATGTAGATGGTCGCTACATGACTTGGATGTTGGAGGAGGGCGAACCAGATGTCGTGTCGAAGTTTCGCATCGAAGCCGATCCCGTGGTCAATGCCAATCTCATCGCTCATCTTGGAGACCACCCAGAGACAAGGAATGCACAACGGTGGCTGGATCACTTGTTGCGGGAAGGCGATGTCGATGGATCGTCCAAATGGTATCCCGACTCAATCTCAATCTACTACGCGATTACGAGAGCAATCAAGCGGGCAACACCTGCTCTTAGCAATTTGGAATCAGTGTTGGTCGAACGAATCATGAGCTCGCGCGACGGATCTGGAGGATTTGGCAACATCCTTCATAGTGCTCAAGCAGTTTCGGCTTTGTACAACATTGGTCACTTGGATCGAATCGATGCAAGTCTGCTTATAGATCATTTCATAGGTAATCAACGGGAAGATGGAAGCTGGCCAGAATTCCTAGCATTTGGTGATCAATCGATGCAATGGGGAACGGTTGGCCAGATAGGTCACGGCTCTGAATCTGTGACTTCGGCCTATTGCATCGAGGCGTTGAATCGTCTTGTAGCGTCCCTCGATGCATGAACAGACGCCGTCAAACAAGCAGAATCAGTGCTAACATAAGGCTATTTGATTGAGATGCTCCGTCCGAACCGGACGCTACGTTGATTGAGAAAATGATGGCTGGAGTCGATGTAAATTCATCCAAATCGGAGAGCACACAGTTCATCGAACCGTCGTTTCTAAACGCACTTCCACACTACTCACCTCTAGCCGTTTTCCCACTGTTGTTCTTGGCGCTTCTCTATGGTGGTTGGTGGATGTTGGGACCGTTTCTCTTTATGAGTCTCGCATCGTTCCTCGATCCGGTCTTCGGGGTAGATGGTCTCAACATGAATCCGCGAGGGGTTTCCGAAAGGTCTTTTGTTTGGTATAATATACCGGTTTGGACTTGGGCTTTCCTTTGGCCTCCGACACTCATTTTCGGTCTATGGCAAATCCTTGTCGTGGATGCGTTTGCACTCTGGGAAGATGTGATACTGGCTATTCTTCTGACCATGGAAGCCCAGGCGGTATTCGTAATAGGGCACGAACTTGTTCATCGTCGCACTACTTGGGAGAGACGGATTGGTGAGTTTCTGCTTGCATGTGCGTCCTACCCACAATACGCCACTGAGCACGTCTACATACATCATGCAAAAGTCGGTACGCCGCACGATGTAGGGTCTGCGCCCAAGGGCGAGAGCTTTTGGAAGTATTTCCCGCGTGAGCTTGTTAGCAATCTCACTAATTCTTGGCAAGTAGCCAGCGAACGGCTAGCTCGGCGTCAATTGTCCCGCTGGCACTACAGTAATCCATTCTGGCGTTACGCACTCTTTGTGGCGTTCTGGTATGGATTGGTGGTTTCCATGGGCGGTGTATGGGCGATTCCGATCTATGCATTTCTGGGGTTGGGTTGTGTCTTTTCCATGAAAATAAGCAATTATTTTCAACACTACGGATTGCGTCGCGTACTTCTCCCCAATGGACGTTGGGAGAAGATCTCGCCGCGCCATTCTTGGAACGCTGATTGGAAGTTCACAAACTGGATGTTCTTCAAGATGCAACGCCATGCAGACCATCATGCGATGGCAACTCGCATTTATCCCCAGCTTCAGAATCGTCCAGATGAGTCTCCAGAACTGCCGGGCACATACGGAGACATGATGAACCTAGTACTTCGTCCGAGACGATGGTTTGACAAAATGGATCCGCTCGTCGATCAGTGGCGTAAGAAGTTCTATCCAGAAATCGAAGATTGGAGTCCGTATGACAGCAAGCTTTCCGCCGTTCGACCGGATGACTTTGAGACCATCATAGAGATATTCGGTGTAGCCCCTCGGCTTGCCCACAGGATTGAAAGAAACCCTGAACTCCTAGACAATCTGCACGTTAGAGAATTCACGGACCTCGATCTACCGAAGGGATTCTTGTCCAACCAAGAAGAAGAATCTATAGCAAGAAGGGGACTCGCGAGACTCTATTGGACGCATGAGATGAGCGTTCAAGAAATGCGTGAGCAAATTGAAGAACTGCCTTCGACAACAGCCATCGAAACGGCTGAAATCGTGCGCAATTGGTCTAACGATAAAGCCTTTCAAGTTGGAATGCATGTGGTTCGGCAGAATCTGTCGCCAACAGAAGCAATGATTGCTCTGTCCAATCTAGCCGAAGCGTCACTCGGAGCTGTAATTGCTGCTACTGTTGCAGAATTTGTAGAAAGGTCACACACTCAGAAAAGTGGTGGCGTGGCTGCCATTGTTTTGGGGGATCTTGCGAGCCGAGAGTCATATCCAGGCGTTGAAGTTGAGCTGCTTCTTCTCTTTGATGGCTGGGCGACCAATGCTACAACACGACTGTGGAATAGCGTTCAGCAGGCTATCAAACCTCTTGCTAGGGATAATCTTTTGTTCTCACCCATCTCGGAGGACAACAAGCTCTTTCTTTCAATGCAGGTTTCTGAACTTGCAGCCCATATTGGCGACTCTCAGCCATTACAAGCATTCGATCTTACGAGAGCATCCTGTATCTTTGAGTATGGAGATTCAAAAGTTGCCGATCGGTTCGAAGAAACTCGGCGAGATATTCACAAGAAGGCGAGAGGGAATGAACCGCAACTTTCAGATCTGATCGAGTGGTCTACATCGCAAGTCGAATCAGGGGTCGGTCTCGGTGCCAGCGTACAAGAAATGATTGACAGGATGGAGGCAACCGCACGGTTCATTCAGATGAAGGGTAACGGATTCGATTTAGAAGAATCTGCTTCTTCCGCTTCTACCGTTTTTAGGTCTTGTGAAGCAGAAGTGCTAGCAAGAGCTGCAACCACGTATCGTGAGTTGCATGGGGTTGTGAGTCTCATCAGCGAGGAGGATTCGGAATTAGAGGAGCTACGTCCAAAAGTGCGCTCACTGATCGCAAGCGTCTGCGGCTACGAAGATTTCGATTCGTTGAAAGTGGATTTTGCCGAAATTGCATCCTCGGTTGAAAGTGAGATCGACTTGATTGCCAATCAGGCTTGAGAGCGATTGTCGATTCGAGTCGGAAGCTCTAGATGTCAGAAGAGGCAGCATCGAAACCGCAAGGGATTTTGTCAAGAACAACCACAGAAGACTTAGGTCTCGTCAACCTTCCTGTACTCACCCCTCACCTAAGATTTCAAGATATTGGCGACCATCAGACATTGCTGGTTTCCGAATCATTCAACACACTTCTTCATGGAAAGCTCTACAGCGATGTGATCCCGTTGCTGGATGGCAGCAACACCTTCGATGACATAGTTCGGGCTTGCGGTTCGGTTCATGGTTTTGCCGATATTTTGTCTGCCATCGTCTCACTGTCCACCAAGGGGTACGTGATTTCTGCCGACCACTCACTGGATCAAAGCCGCGCGGCTTATTGGTCTTCGCTTGGAGCCACACCGCGTTGGGTAGAACAGACTCTCGAACAATCGCGTATTTCAGTGAGTGAAAATGGCACCGTTTTGAAGCGTAATTTGGAACAGTCTGGTGTTGGTATCGTTGATTCAAAACCGCATCTCACTGTAATTGTCTGTGAAGACTATCTCTCGAACAGTCTTGCAGAAGTTAATCGTCGCCAACTTGCGTCGAAGACGCCATGGATGTTGGTTCGACCCTGGGGCATCGAACCATTGTTTGGACCGGTGTTCCATGCCGACGGCACAGGTCCCTGTTGGGCTTGTTTGAGCCATCGGCTCCGTAGCCATCAAGAAGTTCACGAATTCTTGCGTCACATGGGTGGCGAACAGGCAACTTACAAACCATTTGCTGCAGAAAACCAGGTACTCCAAGGAATCTGCGCTCTTGCTTCGAGCGAAATTGTCAAGTGGCTTGTGCTGGGAGACAAAGCTCCAATCGATCGGCATGCAGTTGCAATGAACATGGCTACTCTTGCAATTTCACATCACTTTGTGATGCGTCGACCTCAGTGTTCGGAGTGCGGAGACAAAGAACTGAAGAGTCCGGACAGGCCACCTGTTCCGATTTGCCTCAACGAACGTAATGTAACGTGTCGTAACAGCGGGGGCTCACGAAGCGTAACACCTGATGTCACTTTAGCCAAGTATCGCCACTTGGTCAGTCCGATCAGTGGTGTTGTAAGTTGGCTTTCGAGAACGACTCAAGAGAACGACCCGTGGTTGCACGTTTATTGGGCTGGAAGCAATTTCGGCATGAGAAGTCGATCATTGAGTTCTCTCCGACGTAGCTTGCGTAGCAAGAGTGCTGGTAAAGGAAGCACGAAAGAACAATCGGAGGTCAGCGCGCTTTGCGAGGCGATCGAGCGCTATTCCGGTTCGGTTCAAGGTAGTGAGATTCGTAAAAAATGTCGATTTAGCGACTTGAGTGAAGGCAATGGTGCGATTCACCCTAACGACGTTCAGTTGTTTAGCGATTTACAACTAGACAACGCCGAAGAGTTGAACTCTCAAGGACACCCTTACAACTTCGTACCGCCGAAGCTTGACCTAGATGCCGAAATTGACTGGACACCAGTTTGGTCTTTGTCGGACCAGCGACACCGGTATCTGCCCACTTCCCTACTCTACACTATGGCAGCCGAAAGTAGAGGTCCATTCGACTTAGTAGCGGACTCCAATGGATGCGCATCGGGCAATTCACTAGAAGAAGCAATTTTGCAAGGATTCTACGAGTTGGTTGAACGAGATGCATTCGCCATTTGGTGGTACAACCGTCTCGAAGTTCCCGCTGTTGACCTTGCATCCTTCGACGACGAATACCTTTCTACTGCTTCGGATTACTACAGCCGACTGGAACGAGAAGTATGGATACTCGACATTACCGCGGATATTGAAATTCCCTCATTTGTCGCAATTTCACACCGGCCAAACTCTCCGAGAGAAGAGATCATTTACGGAGCCGGAACGCATCCTGATTCCCGCATTGCAGCCTTACGTTCGGTATGCGAGTTGAATCAATGTCTATCTTGGTTACCGGGGCGGGAAAGACGTCCTGGTCTACCGATGATCGATGATCCGATGGCATTGTCTTGGTGGAAGAATGCACGACTTGCCGATTGTGCATGGCTGACTCCAAGTAGAACCGATCCTACGCGTCTTGCGGCGGACTATGTCGTGGACGAATCCGACGACATGAAACGGGAGGTCGAGAAGTGCCAAGCAATGGTCGAAGCTAAAGGAATGGAGTTCCTAGTGTTGGATCAGACTAGGCCCGATGTCGGCATGCCGGTGGTTAGAGTCATTGTTCCGGGAATGCGCCATTTCTGGGCTAGATTTGCCCCAGGTCGCCTATTCGATGTTCCAGTTGATGTTGGGAGAGTCGACAATCCTCTTCACGAGTCCGATTTGAACCCCATCCCGGTGATCGCGTGATGCAGACTTATGGATATTGAAAAAGCCACCGCAATCACTGAAGATCGCCTCTCCGAAGAAGGCGAGAAGTTGAGTGAGTTATTGGAGAATTTTCGAGACAGAATTTCACCCGTTCTTATAGGACCTACTCAGTGGCTACGCATACTGAATCGTGCAGCAACTTTGCCAATTGAGATGGGGGCGTTTCCGTTCGGTTTTGAACTCCCATTGCACGAGCCTTTGCCGGAAGCGGACATGGGCGTCTCGTTTGCAAGTGGGACCAAAACGGCATCGCTCTTTCAAGAGCAGCAACGAATTGACAAGTCGAACTGGACTACCGAGTTCGTAGAGCGTCTCTTCCGTCAAATGGAGTCACCCGATGCAACTCTGCGAGAGATTGTCGGACGAAAGCTAATGCTTGAGTATGACATCGGATCTGCGGAGGAAGACTCCCGAGCTGAACCCGGATTGTTCCTACGACCCAATGAACGTCCGATCATTGGAGCAACTGGACAAATACACGACGTGCGAACTGTCGTAGACGCTCTAGTTGCTAGCGTAGATTGGCCGCGAAACGAAACCGAACGAGCGAATGTAGATCGAGTGTATTTAAGGCAACCCGAAGACACACGCATTGACTCTTTTGGTGTATTTCCGTCGCGAACACGATCGATCCGATTAGCCATTATGGGTTTCAAAACCCAGGACGAAGTGGCGGATTATCTAAATGAAATAGAGTGGCCAGGAAAGACGTTGGCCGTGGAGTCTGTGATTTCGAGGTTTAGGGAACGCACTGACGTCTCTAGGATAGGGATCAACATCGATGTCCGGGAAACGGGAATTGGTCCTTCGATAGGTCTTGTTCTCATCGTGAAGCAACGCTATACGAAAGACTCCCGATACTGGCTCGATGGGCTCACGGACTGGGACCCTTTCTTGAACGCTTTGGAACAGGAAGAAATCGTCCTTCCTGAAAAACTAAAGGAACTGAGACGTTGGGTTTCCAAACCGACAGTGTTGTTTGCCAAGTCGGGACGCTTCGTCTTGATGCGCGGCATTCACCACATTAAGCTCGTAGTGGCAAATGAAGGGATGGTCCACGCGAAAGCCTATATCTATCTAATACTTTCCGGAGCACTAAGTCTATAGATTACAAGACACAACACTAGCCCGCTGATCACCTTGCATGGGCTAAGTGACTGTCATGACGAACCGCGAATTGGTCGATCCGTAACTGAGTGGGCTATTCGCCCGTAGTGAGTCTTACCAGCAACAACACAAGCCGGCAGAAATCGCTTCCATCTGTTCCTCAGTGATATTTGCACTGGGAGGAAGTGCTAGATGGACCGTCTGCATATCGCTTTCGTGAATCTGAATCGTCATTGCCTCAGGAATCGTAACACCCAATTCCTTGCTGATGGTCGCTTTCGGATCAGCCAATAGAGCTTGCCTAAATCCGTCGTCCAACGCCGACTTCTCAACGATCTGCTGCAGCATTTGCTCGCCACTTCTCATAGCTTTAACCTCGAATTCAGCCTAGAGGAAAGATTTGAACCAATAGTATTACAAATTTCAAGACAATACAACTGAGATTCACTTTTTGGAACAATGCCTAATTCGAGAGTTTGCCAACACAATTCGTGCTAACAGATGAAAAGAGCGTCTTGGCAGAAACTCTCTTGGTTGGCAGAAAGTACTCTGACGCATCGCCCTTGCCACTGAAGCCAGATCCCTGCGCAACTCCGGACTCTTGTCGACTGAAAAGCGCTGTGGGGTCCGGTCTACGCTCGCCTCAAATGTCAAAGTGTAAAATTGCAAGAAGTCATCTTGCACCTACATTGAGTCCTTGATTAGCGATCGTAATCCTTGAGAATAGGCTTAGTTCGGAGGGGTTCGCCCGTTGCGTACGGAAACACTCTGTGTGGATCGGGCTAGTTGAGAGGTGCAATCCCTACTCAAACTTAATAGCTTGGAGAAAAACAAGTGAGTAATCGTACGAAGTTCTATATTGGCGGCGAATGGGTCGATCCGAGTACGGACGCGACTTTGGATGTTGTCAATCCCGCAACAGAACAATCAATTGGTGTCGTTGCTATGGGCACCCAACAAGACGTTGACAAAGCAGTAGCGGCGGCAGTTGAAGCGTTTGAGTCCTATTCTCAAACTACCCGAGAAGAACGAGTCGAGTTGCTGCAAAACATCATTGCCTGCTACCAGAAACGAATTGACGACGTGGCTTCCACCATCAGTGAAGAAATGGGTGCTCCAATGGGTTTGGCCAAAGCCGCCCAAGCTCCAGCCGGTTTAGGTCACTTTATGACCACTCTCAGAGTACTCCAAGACTACGACTTTGAAGAGTCGTTCGGTTCTACTCGCGTGATCAAGGAACCCGCAGGTGTTTGCGGATTTATTACTCCTTGGAACTGGCCAATCAATCAGATTGCTTGCAAGGTCGCGCCTGCACTTGCTGCAGGATGCACCATGGTGTTGAAGCCTTCGGAAGTTGCGCCGTTCAATGCTATTGCTTTTGCTGAGATCCTTGACGAAGCAGGCGTTCCCGCTGGTGTCTTCAACTTGGTGAATGGAGATGGTCCGACAGTAGGTGTTGCCATCGCTTCACATCCGGATGTCGACATGGTTTCCTTCACAGGATCAACGCGTGCTGGCATTGAAGTGGCAAAGAATGCTGCACCCACAGTGAAACGCGTTGCACAGGAGCTCGGAGGCAAGTCAGCCAACATCATATTGGACGATTCGGACTTCAATAGCGCTGTGAGTCGTGACGTCTTTCAGATGTGCACCAATTCAGGTCAATCGTGCAATGCACCGACCCGAATGTTAGTTCCAGTTTCGCGCATGGATGAAGCAGCACAAATTGCTAAGGCCGCGGCTGAGAATGTCAAAGTCGGCGACCCCGACGATCCGTCTACGACAATTGGTCCGGTAGTCTCGGCAGTCCAATACGAACGGATTCAAAATTTGATAGAGACAGGCATCGAAGAAGGCGCGAAGCTTGAAACGGGTGGATTGGGACGACCAGACGGAATGAATGCAGGTTACTACGTCAGACCCACAGTCTTTTCTCACGTAACCAACGACATGACAATCGCCCAACAGGAAATCTTTGGTCCCGTGCTGTCTTTGATCGGCTACGAAGATGATGAAGATGCAGTGAGAATTGCGAACGACACCATATACGGATTGTCAGGCTACGTTTCCGGGGGAGACCCAGAACGTGCTCGGAATATTGCACGACGGATTCGAACAGGAAATGTACACCTCAATGGTGCAACCGTAAACAACAGGGCTCCCTTTGGAGGCTACAAGCAATCGGGCAATGGCCGAGAGTGGGGACTTTACGGCTTCGAGGAATTCCTAGAGGTTAAAGCGATTATGGGTTACGACGGCTAGTCTAAGGCCCATAAGCTCGGTTCTTGGCAGAACTCTAACCGCTGCTCCGCTGTTGGGATAGTTGTCGTTTGCGCTTTTAGTCGAGATCCAGTCAGTTAGTCTTCTCGCAGGCAAACCACGTAGTTGTACAGTTCAATAATTGTGGTCAACCGCACTATTCAGCGATGCACTTGTAACTACTAGTCTGAGTTACAAGTGCACTCATGCTTAGTGGGTGGGAGACGTGAGTTGGATGTTTAGTTCCGTGTCCCCGCTGATGACCATATCCCGTTCATCGATCTGGGAGGAGGTTCCTCTCCCGGACCTTCCACCTCCAGGGTTCGTAAACGAGACCTGTTTATGCTCAATGACAACAATTGTGTACTCACCATCTTCTAGGCCGTTGATTTCAATGGTTCCATCGTCATTGATGTCGCTGGAACCGGAGGTCTTGCCACTATCCTTCGCGACCGCTTTGACTTCGCCTTTTGGTATTGATCCATCAGAGAACATCAACGACCCATACAAACGCGACTGACCGGTAAAGTACAGCTCAACATTTGCTTCACCGACCGCCTCACTCACTTCGAAAGACTTTTGTTGTTCCCGGTTTCTATTCGTTGTTGCTGTCAGGAAAAATTCGCCAATTCCGATTCCCTGTACAACAAAATCGCCATTCCCGAGTCCCCTAACTTGCCTTGAGCCAATTCCTTCCGACTCCGCACGTATTGAAAGAGAGGCTGTCTCTCCATCTGCCAGGCCCTCAATGATGCCCGTAATGCGCCCCTCGGACCTGACTACCAAAGTGACTTCTTGAGTTTCTCCCTCAGCGAGGGCGACACTTACCTTGTCTGATCTGCCGTGATCTGTTATCGCGTATATGTCGTAGTGATTTGCCTCCATCACATGGTCAAACGATCCGTCGCCATAGACTCCGTAACCCGCACTGCTGTTATCGGTTTGAAAAACCACCGTACCTTGTGCAAGCTCTCCCACATCTGTGACGATTCTTCCTCTAATTCTCGTGTTTAGTGCGGGATCCTTGGTTAGTGGTATGTCGATTCGGGTGACACCTTCGTCAACTTGCAACTCGTTTCGAAGATATTCGAATCCGGAAACGATAATGTGGGTCAAGTGAATCGGAAGGGGTGCGAGCTCATACATTCCGTTGTCATCTGAGGTTGACTGGACTGATTGGCTCAGATAGTTTCTTCTGATACTGCTCCAAAAGTGGTCGGCTTCAAATTGGTCGTCGTCGTGCACGTGGAGACGTACGGTCGCACCGACTATAGGCTGTCCACTTGATTCGTCATAGACTTTGCCTGTCAGCTGCCTTCCACGTTCCAGGGCGATCGCTCCCATGTCATATTCGTCGACCGACGCTAGTTCTATATTTAGCTTGAAGTAGGCAGTATGTTCTTCCGAATCCACTATCAGACCCGTGGTATTTCGATCCACCATGGCGGCAATCTCACCCTTCGCTCCAGAGTGTGGATAGTCATGACTGACTTCTGCTGCAATAGCTTTCAGTGTGAAATCGTCGATCAATTTGCCAGTCGATTCATCAGTCACCGTTCCAAATACATGAACCAAACTTTCGAGAACCAATTCGGCATCATGAACACCGGAATTCGTTCGAACCCGTTGCGACGTGCCCCAATTCTCGTGCGTGGCAGTAAGCCATATCTCTACGCCTCGCACAAAAGGACCCAACCGAAACTCTCCTTCGGCATCGGTGGATGTCGTTGTTCTCCAAAATTCTCCTCTCCGACGCTCTGCAGTGGACTGGCCCCTAACAGTTGCATCCATAACCCGATCTTGATCGGGGTCCACCACACGGCCCAGAACAAAATATGCACTGGATAGACGCAAATCCCTGCTTTGGACTTCGTCTTGCGAGATCTCTACAGAAAAACGCTCGTTTTCCACATAAGAGTCCGGCAGATGAACTTCGACTACATATCTGTTGCTGGGTGCTAAGCCTCCTACCCTGAACGTTCCATCGGCGTCGCTGTTCCACGAGAAATCGATTTGATCTGGAATTCGGACGTTTGGAAGGTCGCTTCGTTCCAAGGTCAGGACAGCTTCCGGGATGGGAATCTTGTCCGTGGAAAGGACGGTGCCCTCCAACGTAACCCCTTTCTTGAGTTGAAATCCGAACTGCTTGATCGATGACCCGGGATGGATTGTTTGCACCACAGGCAGAAAGTCCCTAGTCAGCACTACAAGTTGAACTTCGTCCAGATCTGGAACGGCCAGCTCAAACTCTAGTGAGTCAACTGAATTCCAGCTCAATGCCTGGGCTCTGGGTCTGACAGGTGTGCTGAATATTCCAACCCACGCTTCGTCGGGCGGGTTCCCGTCCGCACTGATTCGACCTTGTAGTTTGATGGTTTCCTCGCCTTGAACCTGCAAGACGAAGAAAGTTAGGAACAAGGGAAATAAGTACTTGAAGAGCTTCACCTATGCTGTCCTTGCATGTGCAAATGAAGTTAGACAAGAATTGGATGTCTAAGTGCAATCACTCTGAACTGTCGGGAGACACGAGCTGTATGTTTAGTTCGGTGTCTCCTCTGATAACAACATCCAGTTTCTCTACTAAGTACCTTGAGAATGTTTCGGACGAGCCTCCGTCAGGTGTCATCAGGGTGGCTTGTCTCGACTCATAGACAAGAACTGTGTACTCGCCATCCTCCAGCTCCTGGATTTCGATGTTCCCGTCGTCATTGATATTTCCCGATCCGGAGGTTCTACCACTATCTTTCGAAACCGCTTCGACTTCTCCTTGGGGTACCGAGCCGTCTTGAAATGTCAATGACCCAAACAGACGCGACTGACCGGTAAAGTACAGATTGACACTTGCTTCATCGCTCTCTGCACTCAGTTCGAAAGACTTGGTTTGACTACGTTTTTTGTTCGTCGTTGCAGTAACGTCGAATGTGCCAATTCCAATACCGTCAACGACAAAGTCGCCGTTCCCGAGACCCCTAACGTTTCTTGAACCAATTCTCTCGGACTCATCCACTATTGTTAGAGAAACCGTTTCACCAAGTGCTAGTCCTTCGATGACGCCCCTGAGACGTCCTGTGGAATCGACAACCAAAGTGATTTCTTGGCCGTTATAGTCAGCTAGTTCAACTCGAACTCTATTTGATCTTCCCTGGTCTGTTATGGCGTATACGTCGCAACTCTCGGCTCTTAACCAGTAGTCAAATGTTCCGTCGTCACGCACACTAGTACTACCACTGCCCGCCTCTCCTCGAAGAAAAAACACCTTTCCTCCTATTGGTTCTCCTGTGCTTGTTAGGACTCTACCGATAATTCGCCTGTTGGTGGACTTTTCCGCACGGTCCTTAGTTAGCGGTATATCGAGTTGTGTGGCAATTGCGTCAATTGGTAGGTCTTTTGGGAGATACTCGTCCGCATAGATACCGATGAGGGCGGGATCAGGGGGTACCGTCGCCAGCTCATATGCTCCCTTCTCGTCGGTGGTTGATCGGACTGACTCGCTAAGGTAAAGACTCTTGATGCCTGAAGAAAGGTAGTCTGACATCAGCGTGTCGTAGTTTATTGCTAGTAGGAAAACGGTCGCACCAGATATGGGTTCTCCACTTGACTCATCAAAAACTATGCCTGCAAGCTGTCTTCCACGTTCGAGGGAGATCAATCCCACGTCGTATTGCTCCAGCGATTTCAGGTTTATATTCAGCTTGAAGTGAACACTGTAATTTGGCGAATCCACAATAAGATTGGTGGATTGCCGATCCACAAAGCAGGAGATTTTGCCGTTGGATCCAGAGTGCGGATATTCGCGACTGGCTTTGGGACCAATTGTCACTAGTTTGAAATCGCCGATTGGATTGCCTGAAATCTCATCAACTACGGTCCCAACTACATGAACCAAGCTTGTTAGAACCAGTTCAGTGTCATGTAATCCTGAAGTTGCACGAATTCTCTGCGATGAGCCCCAATTCTCATGCGTCGCCCAGACCCACACTTCTCTATTTCGGATGAACGGACCCAACTTGAACTCACCGGAGCTATCGCTTGTGGTCGTTGAATTCAATGAATATCCTCGCCATCTCTCTGCAATGAATTCGAAGCTTACAATCGCTTCTTGAACACCAACTTGATTAGCATCCACCACCCGACCAAGAACAAAATACGCATTAGAGAGCTGCAGGTGTCTGCGACGGTTGTCACTCTCAGATACTTGGATCGAAAAAGACTCATTTGATATATTGGAGTTTGGCACCTCGACTTCGACCAAGTATCTGATGTTGGGTGCTAATCCGCCGATCTTGAAACTACCGTGGGCATTGCTTACCCAAGAGAAGTCAAGATGGTCTGGAATTCGGACGTTTGGAAGATCCCTTCTTTCCATGGTCAGGACAGCATCCGGTATCGAAATCTTGTCGGTAGAAAGAACTGTGCCTTCCAACGTAATCCCCGTTTTAAGTTGAAGCTCGAATTGCGTATTCGATGACAATGGATGGATTGTTTGCATCAAAGGCAAGAAGTCCCGACTCAACACTACAAGTTGAACTTCGTCCTGATGTGGAACAGCAAGCTCAAATTCTGCTGAATCAACTGAATTCCAACTCACTGCCTCGGCTCTGGGTCTAACCGGAGTGGTGAATACTCCTATCCACATCTCGTCAGGTGGGTTGTGGCCTGCACTGATCCGACCTTGTACTGTGATGGTCTCCTCTCCTTGAACTTGCAGCACGAGGAAGGCAAGGGCAAAGGAAAACGAACGGCTGAGGGGTTTCATGGATGTTGTCATTTGTACCTTCGAATGAAGGTAGCACAAAAACAGAGCCAGATGCAATGCGTGTTGGGCTTCGCCATAGGCACAGTAACGTAGCCGTGACTTCAACCGCATAACGATGACGAAACTCACTGAGAAGCATCACCTGACCAAGTTCGAGAAGAATTCCGACAGGTTGATCTGATGATCTTCTGAATGAGTGGTCACTACTGTACTCAAGTGCGCGTTCACGTTTTAGAAACTCGATCAAATGCGACAGAGTTCACAGCTCGCTCGATGTGAAAAAATCCAACTTACTCGGGAGAAATTGAAGCGGGTGATCGTTTGCCTGACAAGCGAGGTAACTATCATTAAGTTTTTGCGTCGATAGGAGTTAGATGAATGCCGGATTCAATTCGAGTACTACCGAAGGGCTATTCCGATACACCATACTTGCCCGGTTCAAAGTGGCGTATACACGACATCGATAGACCCGTACCTCCAATCGTGGCAGCTGGCTCATCCGCATCCCAGCAGGTGATCGGGTCTCCTCCAGGCGACGCACTCGTGCTGTTTGACGGATCGTCACTTGATGAGTGGCAGTCGGTTCGAGGCGGCGATGCAAAATGGCGATTGTCGGAAGGAAACGCGGTTTCAGTTGAGGGCGGAACCGGCGACATTCGCTCTCGTAAAGAGTTTGGCTCTTGCCAATTGCATGTCGAGTGGAGTGCGCCGACTGAAATCAGGGCAGACAGTCAGGGTCGTGGAAACAGTGGGGTATTCCTAATGGGTTTATACGAGATTCAGGTACTCGATAGCTATGAGAATCCCACATATGCCGATGGACATGCGGGTGCGATCTACGGGCAGTTTCCTCCTCTTGTGAATGCAATGTCTCCGCCGGGCGAGTGGAATGTGTTTGATATCGTTTTCGAAGCTCCGGAATATCAATCGAGTGAACTTGTGAGTCCTGCGTCCATGACGTTGTTTCATAACGGCGTACTTGCACACTTACGGCAGGTAATGCAAGGTCCAACCAAGCATCGTGAACTTGCAAGCTATTCGACACCTCACGGCCCGAAAGGACCGGTTGTGCTTCAGGATCACGGAGATCCAGTTCGGTTTAGAAATATCTGGATTAGGGAGCTTGATCGAGTCGCAGCTACTTAGGTTACATCGGTTGACTTTCTAGCTAATACTCGGACTACCGCGGATTTACGTCCATCCGGGTCGGTAATCAGTCCCTCAGTCTCACGAAGAATCTCCATGTGCGAAATGAGCTGCTGAACTTCGCCCGCTTCGACTCGAAAGCGATCCGTTCGCGGACCCGCAAGCTGCTCGTTGCCTTGGTACTTCATGTGCAACTCGAAGAGAGCGCATCCTCCATCGTTTAGGTTTTGGTCTAACCTGGTTATCAATTCTCTATCGACAAACCTAATCATTGCTATGAAATCGAACTTTCCGAACTTCGACAAGCCTTTGTCAAGGTCATGAATTTGGTACCTAATAGGCAGGATTTTGGCTTGATCGGAGTTCCTCGCCCTCTGAATAGCTATATCCGAAATGTCGAGACCTAGAACAGAATCGAAACCGCTCTCAGCTAGAAACCGTACGTTTCTTCCTGTACCGCAAGCGACGTCCAGAGCTCGTCTCTTAGAGCTGGTAATTACCGGAAGCCAAGATTGAAGGATTTCACTTGGATACGTGCGGTCGGCGTATGCTCCGTCCAGATAGCGTTGGTTCCAAACTTTGCGATCCTCCTCGGTCAATGATCAGCCTCACAAAAGGCAATTGAATTAGGATCGGCACAAAGTTGGGGACTAGAAGCCTCCCCCGTCAATGGGACTGTCGATTCCGAGGTCAATTGGTTTTGAAGGTTCTGAGGTGTCTTTTGACGTGGAGTCTTTGTTGGTACTTGGTTTGTCGGGCGTGGCCGCTCCCACCACAACGGGAGTTGCAATCAAACCAGTAGGGTTCGGTGCTCCTTCGACCACATTCTGATCGCCGTTCTCTTGTCTCTCGAGTAACTTGCGTACGAGAATCCAAGCTGCGAACAGAAAACCAGCTCCGTACAGAACTCCAAATGCAATAAATATGATCGAGGTTGTCGAAGAGTACCCACTCATTTCATATGCTCTCTGCGAGTTAGTATGGATTCTAAACGCTTGCGTTCGCGAATTGCCACCGGTTGCTCAAGTACTTGCTGGAGAACTTCCACACTCGGATTCGGTTGGTAGTACAAGCGAAAGATATCGACAACGGAGAATCTGGGAGTTTGCTCATACGCAATATGCTCGACATTGTCTCCTGCAACCACGCTTCCGGTATTCAACACACGGCAATAGAATCCTGGTCTCTCTGCCCGTCTAAATTTCGCGGGAAATTGCTTCTCTCGCATTCGAGCAGCCAATGTTGCGCAAGGAATTCGCGGAGCTGTTGCCTCGATAACCACGTCGTTTCCAATGTGAAAACGATCGCCAATGAAGACGTGTCGGCACGACAAGCTGGCAATTGTGAGGTTGTCACCGAAGGTTCCAGGAGAGAGAGTCTCCGACATTTCCTCTTCCCACCACTTATAGTCGTCATCTCCATAGACGTAGATGGCTTGATCTGCTCCACCATGGTGTCTTGTGTCGCTAACTACATCTCCGACGAGCCCCAAACGTTCTACTCTTGTCGGTTTCTCGGTACTCGTCTTGTAGATTCCTGACACAGAGTTACCGACGACTTGCTCGACGCCAAGATTCACTCCTACTAGGGTCATGTTTTCTTCGAGAGAATGCTTCATGGATGGGTTTGTCAGCCGGAGAATTAGACGAGTCTAGTCTCCAGGAGTATGTTGCTCCAGGAACGCACGAACTTGCTCCACTGTGTTGTCAGAGTTCGGATTCTTCCACTCTTCAATCAATTGCGCGTTTGGGGAGAGATTGGCAATCTCTCGTGACACGCTTTCGGGATGGTAAGGATCACTACCCATTAGCACAAGAATTGGAGTCTCGCATTGTGAAACAAATTCTCTCGTTGTGTTGTATAGAAAGGGTCGGTCAAACATATTTGAGCGGAATGACTGCCAATCCGACTCGTTGGCTTCCGAGTGTTCGGACTTTATTGTGTCGGCCCAAGTGTCGAACATTGCGAAGAAAAGGTCGCGATTGTTCTCGTTGCCAATTGGTTGTTGTAGCACCGCCGCCGCTACCCGATCTGGCGCAGATTGAATTACACCGTAACAGTACGGACCGCCGATACATCCACCCAACAAATGAGTTCGTTCTATTCCGAGATGGTCCATTAGTGCGATGTGATCCCTTGTATACACGCTCCAGTCGTCGCTACCTGACACGGGTGCACGCGAAGAACCTGCGTTCCGTTGATCCATTGCTATTACTTGGTAGGCGGAACTTAGTGTTTCGATGGGATTCCATTCGCTTCCCGACCAAAAGGAAATTGCTGATCGCATCCCTCCGGGTGCAAACAAGAGAATCGGAAATCCGTCGCCGTGGACTTCATAGTGAATTGTTACTCCGTCGTATTTGAACTCTGACACTACATCTCCTTGACCTATTTCAGCGATTGACTAAACCGCAGGAATTCTAGTCTGCTTTGTTACCTCCGCCTGCATCCGGGGGAGCTACGTAACCTGAAGGTCGATCAACCTCCTCGTTCGCGAAGAACTTCTTCATTTGTGCCACCAAGTAACGACGGGATTCGAAATCCTGCATAGACAAGTGGTGTTCGTTGATGAGCATGGTTTGCAATTCCTGCCAGTCTTCCCAAGCCTTGATCGAAACGTTCTCATATATGTCTTTTCCCAATGGTCCCGGCATTGGCGGTGCCTTGAGACCGGGTAGTTGCTCTCTGTACTTGCGACACAAGACTGTTCGAGTCATGCTTGAACTCCAAAATTCCTCGCCAAGTCTATCCGTCTTTGAGTCTTAACAGATATTCCCAAGGGTGTTTCTTTGTGATTGCAATACCACGATGTTCCAGTTGGCGTACCTATGACTGATGATCGCAGGTCGTACCTCACAACGGTGACACTTTCGGTAATTCTTTGATTAGATATGTTGTAAGGAGCAATTTCGCCTCCTTTGTATATGGTGGCAGTATCGAGGGGCAGCTGCAATTGCGCGAGAGTTTGCTCGGCACTTGCATTGGGTTGCAAATCAGGAGTCTCCCATAGTCTCGCATAGGTCCCACGATCTCCAAGACGCTTTAAGAGACAAGCTCCTTCAGAGTCTAAGATCACAAGTGGACGCCTCGTGATTTCTACCACTTGAGGAGATTTTCGAGTCTTGGGATATAGAAGTACAGAATTTGACTGATATGCCATGCATCTTCCTCGAAGCGGGCAATCATCGCACAGTGGGTTGGACTGAATGCATTGTTTCGATCCGAAATCCATGATCGCTTGTGTATAGCTTCCAACTTCATCGATTGGTGTATGGGATTCAGCTAGTTGCCAAAGTTTGGAATCGGGGATCCTGGACTCTTCTGGTCCGTTAACCGCATGAAATCTTGAAAGTACGCGTCGAACGTTGGCATCGAGAATGGGTGCTGGCAGGTTGTATGCACAGGAGAGTATCGCACCTGCAGTGGAACGCCCTATTCCGGGTAGGGAACAGAGTTCGGGTACTGTTCGAGGAAGATTGCCTCCATATCGTTCCATGAGCTGCAGCGCTGCTTCACGTAATCTCAAGGCGCGACGGTAATAGCCGAGTCCCATCCAGGAACTGAGCACATCGTCCTCAGTGGCGGAAGCCAGTGCTTCTATGTTTGGAAACTCCTCTATGAATCGACTGAAGTGCGATATGACAGTACTTGCTTGAGTTTGTTGAAGCATGATCTCCGAAACCCACACACGATAGGGAGACTTGTCGATCTGCCAAGGAAAGTTGGAACGTCCATGATTCCTAGACCAATCCAATACTTGTTTTGCAAACCAATCCAATGTGTTAATAGCTTCAGAGTTGAGATACAGCAACGCCTACTACATCTTTGCGAATGCCTAAACGACTCAATCGATCTGCTGTTACATAGACAACAATAAACGCGCTCAATGAAGGATGTACGGAATTACCCCTAGACAATCAGTGCCGAAGCCACTGGAAAAATCGCCCGCCATGGCGATACCAAATCCGTTCGAGCAATTGGGAATTGTTGAGAGAAGAGGGGGCGTACAGCTTGTCCCTAGTTGTTAGAAGCACTCTTCAGCTTTGCACCGGCACAGATTCAAGAGTTGATGTGGAGCATACCAAACCAATGGCATGAGGATTCAGTCTCTGTCAAGTTGCTATCCTTGTTTCGGTTCGATGTAGAACCGAAAGTCTAAAAAGTGCCAAGACAGAATGTTGTCAGTGAATCTCCGATTCAACTTGACGTGTGTTGGACTATCTTGTAGAAATTCATCAGGACATACCTGCGACAAGCGGTGTGGAGTTAGACATAACCCATAAGTAGTAACTATAGGTACAGAATCATAGTTTCCGACCCACGATCCACTTCGCTCTATCTCCCACCCATCTATGGTGCACCCGGGGACTCGCCCCTGATGGATTGGAATGAAGTTGTAGAGAAGCTTGTCGATGCCACCCACTATTGGCTAGTAACCGTCACTACTAGTTGTGTTCCGATTTCTCGACCGATTGACGGAGTTTGGATTCGAAACTCGCTCTATTTCGGTGGCCACCCAAGTACTAGATGGCGCCGCAACCTAGCATCTAACAGCCAAGCGGCGGTCAACCTCGAAGACACTGAAAAACCCATCATTTTGGAAGGTAAGGTAAGTATTTCTAGACTGAATCAGGATCTTGCCGAGGAAGTTGCACAAACAAGCAACTCAAAATACGGTTTTGGACAGACTCCGGAACAGTATCGGCGTGAAGCATGCATTTTCGTGCCCCAAAGCGTCATTGCATGGACCGGAGTGTTTGAAAACGCTACGAAATTTCTCTTTGAAAATTGAACTTCTTTTGAATGGATCGCAACAGCTAACTAATACCTGAACTCAGGTGGCTCCGAATCGATTTGGGTGTCATGAGGTTCCGTTGGCCTAGATCTTGGTCCGTGATCTAGCTCCGCGGTTAGGTGACGCTTGGTGGGTCTCGAGAGCATAAGCAGACTCGCGGCAATAGAAGCCGGTCTCCAGCGAATCGCCCATAGGATGGATCGATGTGGTGCAAACAGCCCTTGGAACATACTCTCCAATGCGGAACTGCTCAAGTAGGGAATGAGGGGTCTTGACTTCCGCTGATCTTAATTCAAGCTGAGACTTTGTGGCGTTGGGTAAAGCGTATTATTTGCTAATCCGAGTATGGGCTGAGAATAGATCAATATGACTGACGTAGAACAGTGGGACCCAGCCAAGAATTCGTTGGGCGATGTGCATTGCGCCATATTGTCGAGAGCCGCGGTCCAGCACGAGAGCGGTGGTCTCTGCCTATCAGACACCGATCAAGCTGAACTACGAGCAGTCTTGTTACTTGGTTCTTCGTCGTGGGAGAAATTTGTCGATGCAATCGACGCCGAGACCATTGTTGCCTGGATTAGGGTCCTCACAATTTGCGAGGAAGAATATTCTGGATTCGACTGTGGAGCAAATTCGCCGGTTATTCCATTGGTGCGTGTTCTGAAGAGGAGAAATGCTTATCCGAGCGACCTCACTAGCTGGATTAAGAGTCACTCGCGCAATCGCTTTCTGCCTTACGGGAGCTTGTTAGACAGACTGTAACACTTCCTCTCTACCATCTAGGTGATGTCACCGAATTGACATGAGCCGCGGTGTGCGTTGGTATAGATTCTCGCTCGAGTTTCACAATTCTGCAATCTGCAATCAATATTTCTGCTATGGAATCTACATAGAAAGACTACATAAGTTCAACAATACTGCTACGGAATTTTCCAAAAATTCTCGATGTCTTGTCGAGCCGTCGATACGCTCACTAACAAAACGTTATGGACAGGGAGAATCTAGGAGGAAAAGTGACCCGTACCCAGCTACCAGTTTTCGGAGTTCCGTGTATCTTGCTTGCTGCGCTTTTCGTAGGAGGATGCGGAGGTGGCGATATTCTCATCGATGCGCAAGACAACTCTACAACCACTACGTCCAGTACGACTAACATATCGGGAGCTTCGGACGACGAACCGGTCAATCCGTGCGCTTCATACACAGATCCTGACACAGGTGAGCTTCGTCAAGGCACAGAGAGAGGTGGAAACTGCGAGTACTTTGCAGATTTCGTAGGAGCAAGCAATCCACTGATGACGGACCTAACAATTCCAGAAATCGATGGTGTTCATATTTTTTGGGACACGGTTCAAGTGGGCGAAGACGTTGATTTTGGATCAATCAGTGAAGGTCCCACTCTTACCATAGAAGCAGGGGTCACGATCGCATGGGAATCGTCTGATGATTACCTCCTCATAAATCGCGGTTCAAAAATTCTCGCCGAAGGACGTGTCGGCGCACCGATCACACTTACGGCGTATGACGACGCTGTGCTAGAAGTGGCGGATCCGTTCGCTACCCAACTATGGGGAGGCGTGGTAATCAATGGTCGCGGAATTACAAACAAGTGTGACGACGAACAACGATCTACTGACTCATGCCACATTCAGTCTGAAGGAAAACCGTCTCACTACGGCGGAGACAACAATGAGGATGACTCTGGAATACTCAAGTATGTAGTAATCAAACATCCCGGAGCAGAAGCCGCTCCGGGCGACGAACTTAACGGACTGACGCTCAATGCTGTCGGTAGTGGCACCACAATCGAGAACATTCAGGTCTATAGCACGTATGACGATGGAGTCGAATTTTTTGGCGGAGCTGTAGAAGTTCGAAACTTAGTTGCTCTTTACGTCCGTGATGACTCCATCGACTATGCCGACGGATGGGTGGGTTCGGTGACCAATGCCTTGGTCATTCACCAAGAAGGAAACGGCAATCGTTGCATAGAGGCCGACAATCAAGGTGGAGCTTTTGACGCCACGCCCCTGACAAATGCCCAAGTAGCACATCTGACCTGCATCACTTCGGGTTCGGACGAGTCAACAGGTGGAACGCATGGCGACTCCGAGGGAGTCTTATTGCGTCGAGGAGTGGCGACACAGTTGCGTGACAGCATTATCTATGACGGCTATGCTCGAACGATTCTCGGACAAAGCGGCAACGAATGTCTAGAGCTCGATGATGCGGAGACTCGTGAATTAGCTCAGGATGGGACTTCCAGCATCAAGAGCTCCTTGATTGCATGCGAGGAACCAACTAAAGACAGTTTGCCTAATGGAGACTCGGTGTCGGACTGGGTACTAAATTCGTCAACGTACCCCAATAACATGGACAATCAGATTCTCACGGATTCAGGGAACGTAAACGTAGAAATCCTTGGTGGATCCAAGGGCTTTTATACATTGACCGAGTTCATCGATGCCGATGGAAATGGATTCACTATGACTTCCACCGATGGCACGCCAATCGGCGCGGTTTCGGAAGACAACGATTGGACATCAGGCTGGACGATTTGCCTTGTTCCTCAGCAAAGGAATGCTTGCGGATTGTGGTTCTTGGATTGATAGAACTCTGTAACCGAGTAGCTAGTATGAATACCTACTTGAGAGCCCGCACGGCTTCCATTGTTGCTTTCAGCTTCGCGTTGACACTTGGTGCACCATCGACAACTGCTCAAAATGTGCTTGATGAAGAATCCGGTAACGATGAGGAACATGTAGCTGTCGGCACGGCCGATCCCGGTGCAATGGAAGAGCTTGTCATCATTGGCAGGCTCTATGACGCTGCAAAGGATGTCGTTAGCGAACGAATGGAACGCGACGTTCCTGTGGATTTTGTTGATTCCGAGTCGATTTCCAGAGTCGGCGATAGCGATGTAGCCGCTGCGCTTCGAAGATTGCCCGGTCTTACATTGGTCGAGGACAAGTACGTTTATGTCCGCGGATTAGGAGAGCGCTATTCCAGTGCTCAGTTGAACGGGTCTGCTGTTCCTTCACCTGACATAACCCGCAACGTGCTGCCTCTAGACATTTTTCCCGCAGACCTAGTTGAGTCGCTTGCTGTGCACAAAGGTTTTGCACCTGAATTGACAGCTGCTTTCGGCGGCGGAAACGTCGACATACGAACAAAGAAGATTCCAGATAGTTTTGTCTTGAGTGCTGAACTGAAGACAGGATGGAATTCGGGTGGTCGTGATGGTCTTACTTATCCAGGAGGCGCGGAAGATCGTTGGGGAATCGACGATGAGACGCGAGCGCTCTCTTACAAGATCGAAGATGCCATTGAGACGTTTCGTGGAAATTTCGCTCCTCTGAACATCTGGCGAACCGTCGTCAATGGGACAGTACCTCGTAGCATTGAAGATGCTCGAGCCGTCAATCGGTCGCTTGCGACGTTCTTAAATCGAGATGTAGATCTAGAGCCCAAGGAACTTTCTAATGATCTGGAAGGGGACTTCCTAGTTGGGCATCGAATCTATTTCACAGACCAATGGGACGTTGGTTTGATGATGTTGGGCTCGTACTCGAACGACTGGCGATTGAAAGAGCGCATCAATCGACGGGTTACGAATCCGGATACCGACTATTCGGAAACTCAACGAACCATCAATGAAGTGGACGTGACGCTTTCGCTTAACGCTGGCACGCGATTGACCACTGACCACGAGATTGGCGCGATGGCGATGCTTTTGCGGAACACCGAAGACGACGCTTCGTCAACGCGAACTTGCGTTCAAGGTCAATTCAATGACTGCCAAGACACAGGTTCACCTGTTCAAGGTCGTATCTACTCGATACGATTCGAGCAACGCGAACTCGAACTCAAGCAGCTCGATGGATCGCACACCCTCGGTGCGGACACAATTGACCGACTTCCCCCACTCCTGCTTTTTCTTGATAGATTTGAAGGGGCGGAAATGACGTGGTATTACACCGAGGCAGTGGCCACAACAACCATTCCAAACGAAGTTCGGATCGGTGGTCAAGAACCCCTTGATGCACCAAATGGAACTCCATTGGAGTTTCGGATACGTTCAACAGGATCTGCGGCAGACTTTAGGTTTTCGGATCTTGAAGATCAATCGGAGAGTTACGGATGGGATCTAACCGTCCCCTTCATTGGAAACGCATACGACCTCGAACTGTCGGGAGGCTATGACTACCTTCGGAAGGTTCGCAACTACAAACAGGTTTCTCTTGGTCTTGGCAGTACGGATGCAGATTTTCGAAGCGTGAGTGCTGGAACACCTAGCGAGGTGTTCAGCGACCAAAACATCATGAATCCGGAACTCAACATAAACCTGCTTCTAGGTGTCGGTGAATTTGGTAGCGAAAGTTATATTGCAGTTCATGTCGTTGAAGGCGGGTACGGAAAGTTTGACTTGCTCTTTCAAGAAAAGTGGCGTTTGTCGGGCGGAGTACGGAAAGAACTGTTCACACAGTTTTCGCTTCCTGTCGACTACTTGGAGTTTGACAGTAGCCGGGTTGGACTCAACACCGAAGAGGACGTCAATGCATTCGTAGAGACAATCTTGCAGTCCGAAGAGTTCTATCCGTCGCTTGCTCTGACACGAACCATGGACGGCCTATGGGATACGGAGCAAGTTCAATTGCGATTTGTCGTCAGTCGAACTGTGGCAAGACCCGACATTCGCGAGACTTCCGCATCCACCTATATTGATCCTATTACCGAAGCACGTGTACGAGGCAATCCTCAGCTTGAAGTTTCCGATCTGACGAACTTTGATCTTCGGTTCGAACTCTTTTGGTTCAATGGAGACAATCTCACGACTTCGCTGTTCTACAAGGACATCGCAAAACCCATCGAAACGGTTCAGGGTGGAGCAACGGAGGACAACGTTCGATTCAATTTCGTTAACGCCGAATCAGCTCACGTTTACGGGATCGAAGTTGAATGGCTCAAGTCACTAGGCTTCGCTCGAGGTTGGCTGGGTGATTGGACCGATCTCTTCTATGTTTCTGGAAATGGAACTCTTAGCACTTCCGAGATCAACATACCACCGGGAGCCGGTGTAGGAAACATCACGAACCAGACGCGTCGCATGACACAGCAATCCAACTGGGTCCTCAATCTTCAGTTTGGTTTCGATTCGACTGACACAAAGCATGCCGCCACGCTTGTTTACAACGCCTTTGGAGAGAGAATCTACTTTGCCGGTATTGATGGATTGCCAGATGGCTTCGAACAACCGTTCCATGGATTGGACATTGTCTATTCCTGGTATCCCACAAACAACGTCACCGTTAAGAGCCGTATCAAGAACATCTTGAATTCATCTGTAACTGTGGATCAAGGAGATGTTTCCATCATCGAACAAACATTCGGCTCAACGGTCCTGGTTAACGTTTCTTGGGATCTTTGATGACATAGGCACCATATAGAGTCCGAAACTCCCAATCAGACCCATTTGACTGTCCCTTGGACTCGTGCGCAGAGTCTAGGGGATCTGTTGGTTCTTGCTTCAATCAGTTGAGTTAGATTTTCCCAGCCATTTGATGGGATCAGTTGAAGATCCATTTGATCTCACCTCGAAATACAGACCAGGTGTTGTTTGGCCACCGCTTTGACCCACGGTTGCAATGATTTCGCCAGCTTCAACAAAGTCTCCTGTCCGAGCTAGTAGAGTGTCACAATAGCCGTACACGGTAAGAACTTCATCACCGTGGTCGAGAATTAGCATCATTCCAAAACCCATCAACCAGTCGGCAAACACTACCTTTCCCGGGGCAACTGCAACAACGTCTGTTCCAGTGGCGGCAGCGATATGTACGCCTTGCCACTTTAGACGACCGTCTGCTCTAGGATCGCCAAATTCCACAAGAATCTCACCTTCGATTGGCCACGACTTGCTTGACTCTTCCGTCACGGATCCTTCCGACCCGGATTGACTTGTCGAATCGATGCCAATACGTTCAATTTCTGCAAGGAGACTTTCTAGGCGTCCGCGGTCCTCAAGCAGCTTGTCTACATCACGTTGTGTAGTCGCTATTTCGGAATTGAGCTCAGAAATTTGCTCTTTCCTTGCCTTGCTTTCCTGATCGTAGGTGGCTTTCTCATTTGTCCACTCGTCCTTCTGTTCGGCAAGACTGTTTCGGTCGTTCAGGATTGACTCGGAAACTCTGCGCATTTCTCCAAGCAACTCTTCGAATTCTTCTATGGACTTGCTCTTGGAATTTGCGAAGTAGCGGTGGTAGCGAACGTGCCTGTCGTTCCGCTCCGCGTTTTCTTGCTCCAGAAATGATCTCAACCAGTGTTTGCGTTGCAAGCGATGTGCAACTCGTATGTGCAAGGCGATTGACGATGAGAGCGAAGATATCTTGTTAGTAATCTCTTGAGATCGCTTTTCCTGATCGTCGAGAGATTGCTCCAATCTGGTGATGCTGGCTTGAATTTCTGCTATGCGGGATGCCGCGGAAGCTACTTTTTGATCGGATGTACGCAACGCAGCAAGAAGGTCTTGAATTCTCTTGTCTGCTTGGCCTATCCAATTCTGCTTCGCATTGAGTTCTTCGAGTACTCCGGAGAGCAATTCCTCTACCGAAAGATCCTGCTCTTGTGCCAACGTTGATGAGGCAACGAGAGAGAAAGCAACGACTAGTATGAGAAAAAGTTTGTAGTAAGAAGGTTGAGCTCTTACAGCTCTTTCAATCTTAGGTTGATTGGACATCTCTGTGTCTAACGGCCAACGATCTTCCATCCATCTGATCTGAAATGGGCAACCCCATGACTTCCAAGATCGTAGGGGCAATATCGGCAAGTGATCCACGATCTGAAAGTTGAAGAACTGCCGGTCCAATGTAAACGAATGGGACAGGGTTGTTTGTATGGGCTGTGTGGGACTGTGCTGAGTGAGCGTTGTACATGCACTCAACGTTGCCGTGGTCTGCAGTCACGAAGCAGTGTGACTTTGTTGAAGTACACGCTTCGAGAATCTTTGCCAAACACTCGTCAAGGCACTCCACTGCCTGAACTGCCGCATCGAAATCTCCGGTGTGTCCGACCATGTCCGCATTTGCAAGATTGCAGACAATCAGACCGTAGTTATTGGATCGCACGCTTCGTGCTACTTCCGCCGTCACGGCATCTGCGCTCATACGCGGGCAAAGGTCGTATGTCGCTACTGGCTGCGAATCTATGATCTTTCTTGACTCATTCTTGAAACGCTCGTTTGATCCACCAGAGAAGAAATAGGTCACATGTGCAGACTTCTCCGATTCTGCAATTCGCAGTTGCGTCAAGTTCTTGGATGCTATGCACTCACCTAACGAGTCGCGAACTTGTTCATGTTCAAAAAGCACCTGTACGGGGGTAACTGAATCTGCTGGTCTAGGAAGAGCGCCATACGGAGTCATCGACAAGAGTCGGGAGAGAACTGGCAGTCGTTCACGTTCAAAACCTGTAAAGTTGCGAGCAACGAAGGACTGATAGAGTTGTCGAGCTCGGTCGGCTCTGAAGTTCATAAACAGGAACACATCGCCGTCTTGAACCGGATGGTATGCGTCGGTACGTGTCGGTTGGACGAATTCATCGGATTCTCCTCGATCGTACGCTGACTTGAGAGCGGCAATTGAGTCTGAGTGTCGATGAGTGTCTCCGTGTCCTACCAGCATGTCGAAAGCGCTCTTTGTACGATCCCATCGTTCATCTCGATCCATTGCGTAATAACGGCCGCATATCGATGCAAGACTCGCGAGAGCCTGTTCGCTTAGCTTTTGCTCAAGTCTCTCAAGCGAATTGAGAGCGTCTCTTGGGGGCGTGTCCCGACCATCGAGAAAAGCATGTACCGACACCTCTGCTGAAAATTCCGCTAGATAGTCCACAAACGCCCAAATGTGGCGTTCGTGGCTGTGAACGCCACCCGGAGAGAGCAATCCTGCTATGTGGACTCTCTGAGAAGACGAAATCTTCCTTAGATCTTGGACCGCGGCAAGTTGAGTAAAGGAACCATCGGCTAAAGCTGCATCAATTCGCGTCAAGTCTTGGTGGACTATGCGCCCGGCTCCAATGGTCGTATGGCCGACCTCGGAATTTCCCATTTGGCCTTCGGGCAAACCTACGGATTCGCCCGAACACTCCAAGAGTCCGCGAGGGCAGCTCGACCAAATTCTGTCCCAAGTAGGTGTAGCTGCTACGTGAATTGCATTGTGAGGGCTGGTGTCGCCGTGGCCCCAGCCGTCAAGGATTACCAGTAGGGTTGTGGTCAATGGTCGGTTATACGTAAACGAGAGCCAAGTTCCACGAAGTTGTAGTCAATGGATTTGTAAGTCCAACACGGATCAATTGTCGCGCTACTCCGTGAATCGACGCGCAGTTCTTCGAAAATCGAAGGAAGGAAATACATGGGCGCATTTTACGAACTGAAAGTCAGGACAAGGCGTCCCTCGTACGCACAACACAAGTGAGTGTTGCAGCAGATTGGTGTAAGCGTAAGACGAGCAAGTGGGTGCTTTCAAATTTATTTGCAACTATCCTTTTGAACTTGAGGAATGATCCGTCAATCTAGATTGTTTGCCGAACTCACAATGAGTATCTTCCGCAACCACAAGCCTTAGTTGAGGCGGTCGCTTGCAAACGCGGGATTCAGTCGATGTTGGAGACTTCACCTCTATAATCTTGTGTGGTAATACACGTTAAGCACTACACGTGTCTCAGCTATTCACTTTTATCGGTAATCATCCCTTCTTAGTGGGACTCTTTGTCCTACTAATCGCTTTGTTCATTCGAAATGAGGTAAAGCGGGGAGGCAAGACTGTAACGTCCCAAGAGCTCGTGAATCTTATAAATCGAGAAAAAGCGGTTGTTGTCGACATTCGCGACTCGAAAGAGTACTTTGAAGGTCATGTACCGAAGGCAATGAATATTCCGTTCACTGCCCTGCAATCTCGCGTGAAAGAGCTGGAAAAGTACAAGGAAGCACCAATAATTGTGACGTGTAAAGCGGGTCAACACTCGAGTATGGCTGGCACGATCTTGAGGAAAGCAGGATTTCAGAATGTTGCTAAGTTACGAGGTGGACTTCTGGAATGGCGCAACGACAATATGCCTGTTGAGAAAGGTTAGAAACAGTTGGCGCAAGCAGACATCAAGTCGGACTACACAGTCGAACGTATCTATGTTCGTCGACTGAGTTTTGAGCCCGGAGACGTTCCGGCCTTGTTCGAGCTCAAGTGGAAACCCCAAATAAAGCTCGAGATTGAGGTCAGTCATCGAGAGTTAGCCGAGTCGCGCTTTGAGGTAGTGATGAAGCTTCATCTGAATGCCGAACTTGGTTCAAGACCAGCCTGCAAGATCGATGTGGAACAAGCAGGAATCTTTCTTGTACCCGACACCAAGAGCCGCAATCAAATCCTCACTGTAGAGTGTCCGAGTTTGCTTTTTCCCTACGCCCGAGAAGCTATTGACAGCATTGCAGTGAAAGGTACCTTTCCGGCATTTGCAGTTGCACCCGTGAATCTGCAGAACCTAATACGTCAAGCGATACACCAACGACAACTAGATCTGACGAATCCGAGAGGTTCCGACGAAGTACTCAATTGAGACCGGTGAAGTTCAGTTGTCTAAGTGCTTCATAGACTGCGATAGCGACCGAATTAGATAAGTTCAAGCTTCTCGACTGCGAGAGCATTGGGATGCGAACACAGCGATCTCCCAATTGATTTCGAATCTCTGAAGGAAGGCCTCTCGTTTCAGGTCCGAACAGGAATACATCGCCGAATTGATACTCAACCTCACTGTAGGTAAGTCCACCTTTGGTCGAGAACGCGAAGACTCGGTCTGAATCGAATTCACAGAGTGCTTCCTCCAGGGTAGAACAAACACGAACGTCGGCCCACTCTCGATAGTCCAATCCCGCTCGCTTGAGCTTTGCATGGGAGAGATCGAATCCCAGAGGCTCGACTAACGTTAATGTACATCCCGTATTGGCTGCCAATCGAATGACATTGCCGGTGTTCGGAGGAATTTCCGGTTGATAGAGCACGATATTCAGCATCGTCGTCGATCTCTCATCACCCATGGTCCTGCAGAGCAAAAATACACAGACTTCAACCGTTGATGTGCAATTCAACCGAAAATTATTTCACCAATAAATCAACACGTTAAGTGAATTCGTGAGATAGGTCTCAAGAGTCGCAACGGTACTCTTTGTACTTCCCAGATTGGCTTGCAGCTTTTGCGTCCGCTTCAGTCCACGGTCTTCAGTCTAATTGTCATGCGGATCTCAGTTGCATTCTCGTGGGTCGAGACTATGCGATGTCCATGCATTCGGCACCATGCAGGAATGTCCTCATGAACGCCTGGATCGCTAGCCACGAGTGCGAATTCGGTCCCCGCGTCAGCGCGGCTCGCAAATTCCTGTGCCAGAATGAGAGGCATTGGACACAGCTTTCCGGTTGCATCGACTTCTTTCAAGAGAACTAATTTCCCACATGCCAGGTATCGGGAATTTGATGCGGTTGAAATGGCTCAACCTCCAATTGTTCACCCGATCCATCCTTGTACTGAATTTCCATGGCAACTGTGGGCTTGCTTCGCGACTGTCCATATCTCGCAACGATTTTGGCAGCCAATCGAACATCTTCCAAATCAACTTGCCCGTCGATCAGTGCAAGCGGGCCCTTGAGGCTTACCTCCCTCAGACTGGTGAATTGTTTGCGGTAACCTTGCAAGAACTTAGATTCGCCTTCTTCCCTCGCAATCACAAGTTTGAAATTGGGTTGAGGTCGAATGTGTCGCCCAATTTTGAGCAAGACAACATCGTCGAGCTCATAGTCTCGCTCGTCTCGAGCTTTCCACAGATCCTTGAGTTTGTTGGAGTACGTTTCATCAGTCAAGAAACAACATCCTCCCGCGGGCTGGGCGTAGTCCTCGATTCCAAACTTTCTGGCCAGTTCCATTTGCGGCTTGCGAGTTCTTCCGGAAAATCCGAAAAGATTCTCTCGCTTGACCCAACCCATCCGCTCAGGAAGAGTCTCGGGTAGACTCTTCGCACACAGTGGACGAAGCAATCGATCTTCTGCTCCCGATTCATGAGCAATAATGGGCATGGTTTCTCGTCGTTGAGACTTCGGTCGCTGGCCGATGACCTCGCCGGTTACCGCAAAATCAAACTGTTCACCATGGAATCCGACCATTTCCATTGCTTTGCCCACCATGAAAACCTTACAGTCTAGGCATGGATTCAGATTCTTGCCGTAGCCATGCTTTGGATTCAAGACAACATCCTTGTATTCCTCAACAACGTCTACCACGTGCAACTTAATTCCAAGCTGATCGGCGACCCATAATGCGTTGTTTCGTTTGGTTCGTTCTTGTTGGCGTTTTCGGATAGCATGGGTATGACCTTCCACACAGAAACCGGTGTAGAAGTTCACTCCTTCAACGTTTACCCCTTGATCCATAACGACTTTGGCAGCCAACATGGAGTCCAATCCACCCGATATCAAGGCAACAGCTTTGGGTTGTAAGGAACTAGGCATTAAACTTCAATCCGTCCGGCCAAGCGGGACATGAAAGCACTACTCCAAAGAGTCACGTCGGCTCATGTAACCGTTGATCAGACTATAGTTTCCTCGATTGGTTCAGGAGTTGTAGTGTTTCTTGCCGTACTCAAGGGAGACGGACCAGATCAGGCACATTGGCTAGCGAACAAGATTTTACGCTACCGAATATTCCCTAGCGAGCACCGCCCCATGGATCGTTCGCTTGCCGACATTGAAGGTGAAGCCTTAGTTGTTCCGCAGTTTACGCTAGCCGCGCGGACAGCACGTGGAAACCGACCTGACTTTTCTCAAGCAATGGCTCCCGAGGACGCGCATGACCTCTTCGAGTACTTCGTAACGTCACTGAGCAGTATGCATCCCAAGGTGAAAATCGGTTCATTCCGAGAGAACATGCAAGTGTCGTTAGTTAACGATGGGCCCGTTACGATTTTTCTGAGTCGCGAACCAGCACCCGTCCAAGAATAAGGCCTAATTCGAACAGGATCCAAGCGGGGATAGCTAGGAGCACCTGAGAGACGACATCGGGGGGAGTCAATAGCATTCCCAGTATGAAGCAGGACACAAAGATATAAGGTCGTCCTTTCTTGAGAGTCTTTATGGTCGTCAGTCTTGTAGCTGTCAAGAGAACGATGGCAATGGGTATTTCAAACACGATTCCGAAGGCGAAAAACAGCTTGAATATGAATGAGAGATAGCTATTGATGTCCGTCATCCATACAACATTATCGGGCGTGGATGCGGCAAAGAACTGAAAAATCAGTGGAAAAACAAGAAAGTACGCGAAGACCATTCCGCCAAAGAAAAGCAATATGCTCGAAAACAAAAGGGGCAGAGCGAAGCGTTTTTCTCGAAGATAGAGACCCGGTGCAATGAATGTCCATGCTGAATGCAATATATAAGGCATTGCAGTAATCAACGCCAAGAAAAACGCGAGTTTTAGGGGAACTATGAACGGCGCAGCCACATCGGTTGAAATCATGGTACCCACGGTTTCTGGCGAAGAACCGGGAAGGTTTCGAACGAGAGGAAGCGCAATCAGTGTAAAGAGTTGTTTGGCAAAGATAACGTAAGGTACAAACAGAATCGCAACGGCAATTAGCGACCGGATGATGGCGTTGCGTAGTGCAACTAGGTGTGAGAGGAGTGGTTGGGTGTTTGAATCGACTGCTGCGTCGTGTTCCGACTCTCGCTGTGAGGGTTCGGTTATCGTCTTCTCAACCACTTTCGGATTGGGTGGCTTTGGTTGAAGGAGTGTCTACTTCGCTTGAAGCCTTCGGTTCCTCAAGGGGCAGCGCGGTCGGCTTTGAATCGGGATCGGATAGGGAACTTTGTGTATCACTAAGAATCGATTTGGTTTCGCTTTCCAGCGACTTCATCTCGGACATGATCTGTTCGTTATGAAGTTGGCGTCGTACATCATCCATTCCAATCTCTCTTTCCATTTCCAGTTTGAAATTGTTGTACATACGACGCAATCGACCCAACCAGAGACCCATAGAACGAGCTACTTCTGGCAGTCTACCGGGGCCAAGAACAACCAAGAGTAGAACAAAGATTACAAGCAGCTCAAGCCACCCAATGTCAAGCATGTGTTTGCTTTGGAGGATCTTGTTCCGAGTTCTTGTCAGTGGTGGATTCGGTAGTGCCTTGGATTTCTTCCTGGTCTTGATCTTTCATGGCATTGCGAAATCCCTTGATGCTGTTGCCGATTTCAGAGCCAAGATTCTTTAGTCGCTTGGGACCAAAGATAAGAATCACAATACCGAAAATGATCAATAGTTCAACCCATCCGATCGGAGGCACAGTCATACTCCTAGTGCTTTAGCAATTACATGATAGTACAGGAAAGAGATGAATTTATTGTTGAGATTACGTTGAGAACAAATCGGTCGCCAATTCTTAACCGAGAGTTCGGTGAAACGGCCCCATTCATGTCAAATCCTAAGGAACCGCTGGGAGCGTCAATTTACGTCTGGGTTGCAAGACTGATACGCGAACGATTCCCCCCGAAGCTCACTTAGCCTTGCCAGATTGGGATTACTAGATGGGTCGAAGCAAGTATGGCCAAGTCTTGTCAGCGACAAATCCATGATTTCTTCAATTCCGTCAAAACTGTGTCAAAATATCTTGTAATTGTCTCAGTTTTCTTCAATGCTATTGACATTTTGGTTAATTACGGTAAATAATATTGCCGGGATGGAAACTGCCTACGCACATGGAAATACAGGACCACGACGCGAGTTCAAATTCTGACGATTCGTCGAACGTGTCTAACCAGCAAGAGTTGGGTCGACCTGATAGCGGGAACCCAGGCCAGGACGAGAGCTCATTGCTGGTATCTTCCCCTACGGATTTCGTAGATTTTCCCAATGACACTCTTGAATCGGCATTGGATAGACTGCTGAGATCTATCTTGAGGAACTATTCGGGTCCACATCTTGAAGCTCTCCGTGCACGATTGGGTTGGAACGGAGAAGATCCAATAACTCTACAGAAAGCTGGTCGTCAAGCTAGCATCACACGGGAGCGAGTTCGTCAAATCGAAGCCCGCGTCAAACGCGAGGCCAAAAATAGAGTTCCAAGAGTAGTTGATCGATTATTGGATTATTTGCCAAAACTGAGGCCGGTACTTTGGTCTTCGTTGTCTAATCAGTTGCTCGACAATCGTGTAACAGAGAAGAGGTGGTCAGGTAGAGCAACCAAAGCTGTATTGGACCATTGTGGCTTTCCCCACTGGAAGTTTGTTGAAGGTGCCCGTGACAGTCTTGTCGGACCGGCAGACTACCCGATATTGAATCACCTTTCCGAGACAGTCAGTATTGCACGTCGCACTAGTAGAGCATCTGGAGCGATCTCATTGGAGTACTTGACAAACTGTCTGCCTTTTCCGGTACCGATGAGCATTCTTCGAGACATGCTACAGTGTGCGAAAGACATCGAATTCATCACTCCCGAATACTGCTGGGTACCTCGCACACCGGCGAAACGAGTACGGATTCAAAACGTATCGAAGAAGATGCTCTCCATCAATCGACCCCTGAGCATAGGAGATATTAGGAGAGGTCTCGAACGTAAATTTTCGTTTCGAAACAAGACAGGTAGCGCAAAGTATGAAGGCGTAGTGCCACCCAATGACGTCTTGATAGCTCTTTTCAAGATGTATCCGGACTTTCATGTTATTAATGACACATACATCGACTATATCGGAGATTTGAGACCGGAGAACGAGCTAACACGCCCTGAACTGGCTATCGTGCGAGCTTTCGAGCATATGAACACCAATGCATTGGATCGTCAGACAATCAAGGAGTTTGGAGACGATCGAGGCATCAATATGAGCAGTTTGGAAGTCGAGATGACCTATAGCCCAATCGTTGTGCAAATCCGCCAAAACGTTTGGCGTTTGGTCGGTAGTACAGTCGCCGATGAAGTTGTCGAGCAAGTGCAAAGTCGAATTCGAAACAAGGGGTTTCAGCGACGGCTGATTGACAAGGGTAGACTACCCAACGGCGACTTCCGAATAGTGTTCAGGTTGCCTCGATTTGTACACAATTTCGTTGCGAGCGTGCCGTCAGAAATTGGCGGGTTAAATCTCGACGCAATATTTCGGACCCACGAAGGTGTGACTCTTCGATGCAAGAACGGGGCAATCTTCGGATTCGGAAAGTTTCTGACGAAATCGGATTGCTCGGAGGGCAACTACCTTACCATCGACCTCAATTTGATGAATCGAACGTTTGGTTGGAGTATTAGCACCTTTCAACCAGCAAAGATTCCATCGCCGATTTAAGGTTGAGAAAGCAACCTTACCTAATTACATTCTCATCGACTTAGGACCAAGACTAGCCCGCAAATGCCTACTGTCGAGGTTGCTGCAATAATGGGAATTCCCGCGTTTGCCTGAATTGCACCGCTTACGAGGATACCGGCCACAACGCAGAGCACGATGCCGACAAGCCGGCGAAGGATAGTGCTTCGTTTGTTCTTGAGTTCAGTACTCTCCATGTCTAGCAGCTGCTTTTGGTGATGGCGTACAGCTTGATCGAGACGATTGATCTTTCGTCGTGCCGTAACTAACAGCTCGGGAAGTAGTGGCATCTCCAACAACATTTCGGGTGCGCGTTCGAAAGCTGCTTCAATCGTTGCCAGAAAACCATATTTTGACTTCATCCACTCTTCCATAAATGGTTTGGCGGTAGCCCAGAGGTCAAGATCTGGGTCGAGTTGGCGTCCCAGTCCTTCGATGTTGAGAAGGGTTTTCTGAAGAAGCACAAGTTGAGGCTGCACTTCCATATGGAATTCTCGGGCCGTTGTGAATAAATCCAGCAGAAACTGTCCAAAAGAGATTTCGGAGAGGGGTTTCTGGAAAAGTGGTTCGCACAATTTGGTGATGACTTCCTCGAAAGCCTCGGTGTCGGCTTCGTCGGGAATCCATCCAGATTCGACGTGGAGACGTGCTATTTCGCCGAAGTCGCGATTGAAAAAAGCAACTATGTTTCTCGCTATGAATGCTTGATCCTCAGGGGTTAATTTGCCGATGATTGCACAATCCACAGCAATATAGGACGGCTCGTTGGGGTTAGAGACATCAACGAAGATGTTCCCTGGATGCAT
Organism: Candidatus Azotimanducaceae bacterium; assembly: GCA_965203735.1. GTDB lineage: Bacteria > Pseudomonadota > Gammaproteobacteria > Pseudomonadales > Azotimanducaceae > Bin55. The sequence goes on along the minus strand of OZ241909.1, from coordinate 3,192,887 downwards.
GTCCGCATGAAAGAAATTGTGGGTGAAGACCTGCGTGAAGAACGTCTCGACGCCTCTTCGGGCAAGCAATTTGAGATTAGTCTTCTCTGATTTGAGGGTATCAACGGCAGAAATTGGTACTCCAGAGATTCTTTCCATCACAAGTACATCACGGGTTGTTAGTGCCCTATAGACTCGTGGGACATACAGTAGTGCCGAACCGGCAAAGTTCATTCGAAGCTGTTGGGTATTTTCTGCTTCGAGAACTAGGTCGAGTTCTCCCAGTATTGTTCTCTCGTAGTCTTCAATCACCTCTACGAGGTGAAGACGGCGCGCAATGTGAGAGACACGTTCGAGGAATCGAGATACGCTCTTTAGGAGGTTAATGTCTCGAACAATCGATTCTTCGACATCGGGTCGGATGACTTTGACGACGACCCTCGAACCATCGGGGAGAGTGGCACCGTGCACTTGAGCCAACGAAGCGGAAGCAATTGGATCGCTGTCGAAGGTTTCAAAGAAACTTGACAGTTCTCCGCCAAGTTCAGACTCAATTCGCGAAATCGCCACTTCGGTGTCAAAGGGTGGAACACGATCTTGCAGTTTGGCCAATTCGTCCGCAAACTCGACGGGCAGAAGATCTCGTCTAGTTGAGAGAGCTTGACCAAACTTGACGTGTATGGGACCCAGTCGAATGAGAGCTTCGCGGAGCCGAATGGCGGAGGACTTCTTGGGGTTTGGCAGGTAGGTTGCGGGAAGCAACCATCTAAGCCAGTGTCGAGCAAGAAGATCGGCTAGTGTCGTATCGAGCCTGTACCGCGTTCCGATGTAGAGAATGCGAAAGACGTGTCCGAGCGGAATCACCGTTCTTCGAGGGCTTTTATTCTGTCCTCCAGTTGATTGACCACGGTTCGAAGTTCCGCTAGTTGGGCAGCCAATTCGGAGATTTGGTCGTTGTCGGACCTCTTGGTCGTAAACTCGCTGGCAAGCCCTTCCAATGCAGATCGCGCCGTTGCGACTCCGTACTCGGCTGTCGCCTTTGCCCGCTCGGCAACTTCGAGAGACTCCATGCTCGGCTTGAAAATCTTGTGTACCGATGATAGGAGCGCTTCGTCTCCCTCCACGGTCACGCCGGTATTTTGATTGCTGAGCAGCAGCTTGCTTACATCGATCACGCTGCCTCGCAACGTCAAGTCGGGCTGGGCATCCGTCCGTTGCGACACTCGGGCTCGTCCATCTTCGAACAAAATGGACATTCGGGTATCGTCGGCGCACAATTCGACAACTTTACCGGTAAGACTTGAAACGATTTCTCGAGCTTGCGGATCGATGGCAATTCTGGCTCGAATGGCGGCTTCGAGTGCGCTCGCTGTTGTAGATTGAACAATGTTCATCGGATTCCCTGATGAATTGCGACGATTCCTCCAAGGAGGTTCTCAAATTTTAGGTCTTTGAAGCCTGCAACTTCCAAAAGCGACAACATGGCTTCCTGTGAGGGATGCTGGTCGATTGAATTGACGAGATACTCATAGGGTTGTGCGTTGCCAACCACGAAAAAGCCCGTGATCGGCCAAATTCTTCGATAGACCCGAAACAATGCGTTCAGTCTACGAGACTTTGGAGTAGAGAATTCCAATATCGCTAAACGCCCACCTGGTTTGAGTACGCGATGGCATTCGAGCAGAACTGTTTCCTTTCGTGCAATGTTCCGAATGCCAAACGCAATCGTTACAGCGTTGAAACTGTCGTCGGGCAAAGGTATAGCTTCAGCATTGCCCAAAACAAACGTGACGTCGGCTCGACCTTCATCGATAAGCCGATCTCTTCCTAGGCGCAACATGGACTCATTGATATCGAGCATGGTTACGCTGCCGGACGGTTCGACAATACTCGTGATCAATCGAGAGATGTCTCCAGTTCCTCCCGCAATGTCTAGGACATGGTGACCAGGTCGAAGCCCGATCGAGTCGCAAAAGACTCTCTTCATTACTCGATGAGTCCCCAATGACATTAGGTCGTTCATGAGATCGTATCGATGTGCCACTGCATCAAAGACTTCGGAGACGACACGTGAGTCATCGTTTGCGACAGCCTGTTTGTTCAGCGAGCTAGGGCGTTGGCTAGGCAAGGCTATTCCTTGGGAGTCCAGTGGCCTATGGGAATTTGTGGCAATCGAGAAGCATTTGCTTGATCAAGATCTCGCAAGTATTGCGCCCAGTATTCCTCCTGCCTGTCGATCAGCTCTTTGAGGTATCCCCACGAATAAATACCGGTGTCGTGTCCATCATCGAACTCTATGCGAATGGCGTAGTTTCCGATGGGATCAACAGACTCAATCTTGACTTGCTTCTTGCCAGTCTGAAGTACTCGTTGGTCCTCGGAATGTCCGCGGATTTCAGCAGATGGCGAAAACACTCGAAGCAGCTCTGCGCTCAGAATCGCACTTTGTCCATCACTGTATTGCAGTTCTAGTGTTCGAGTTTTTTTGTGATATCTAATGCTTGCAGGTTGCATCCTGTGGTGCTACAAGTCAAAGAATGTAGCGCGAAAGATCCTGATTCTTGACCAGGTCTTGAAGTTGCCGGTCGACATATTCTGCGTCGACGCTCAGAACCTCATGGGTGTCGCCTCCACCAAATGAGATTTCATCCATCAGCTTCTCGAGGATTGTGTGCAGTCGCCGTGCTCCGATGTTTTCAGTGTTCTCGTTAACTTCGCATGCGAGTTCGGCTATTCGTGAAATACCGTCTTCGGCAAATGAGAGATCTACCCCATCCACTGCAAGCAGTTCTCGATACTGCTCGGTGAGTGATGTATCGGGTTCAACCAATATTCGCTTGAACTCATCAGCCGTCAATGCACTAAGTTCGACGCGAATTGGTAGGCGACCTTGAAGTTCGGGAATGAGATCCGAAGGTTTAGACAAATGGAAAGCCCCGGACGCAATAAACAAGATATGGTCAGTCTTCACCATACCGTAGCGAGTGGATACGGTACATCCCTCAATGAGTGGAAGGAGGTCTCTCTGAACTCCTTCACGCGACACGTCGGCTCCCAATTCACTGCGTTTCGCCACCTTATCAATTTCATCTAGGAAGACGATTCCCGACTGTTCCACCGACGAGACAGCGGAAGATTTCGTTTCCTCGTCGTTGATGAGTTTGGATGCTTCCTCGTCCCGCAGTCGTCTACGTGCATCTCCCACCCTGAGCTTCGTTCGCTTCGACTTTGATTCCCCGAGAGAACTAAACATGTCGCGGAGATTTTGTGCCATGTCTTCCAGTCCAGGAGGTGTCAAGAATTCGACGCCTATGTTTGGCTCCATTCCGGACACTTCTACTTCGATTTCACGATCGTCCAGCTTTCCCTCGCGCAGATACTTTCGCATTACCTGCCTGCTATTCGCCGAGTCGTACTCCACTGGGTTGGCTCCGGAGCGATCGTGCATGCCTTTATTCAGAGCATCGAGAATTCGATCCTCAGCGGTGTCCTCTGCCCGAGCGCGTACTCGTTCTAGTGCTTCTTCGCGCAGCATTTTGTATGCCGTGTCGGTAAGATCTCGGACAATGCTCTCAACATCGCGTCCAACGTAGCCGACTTCAGTAAATTTCGTGGCTTCCACTTTGATAAACGGAGCTCGAGCCAACTTTGCCAACCGACGCGCAATTTCCGTCTTTCCGACTCCTGTGGGACCAATCATCAAGATGTTCTTGGGCGTCACTTCATCGCGTATCTTGTCGTCGAGCTGCATCCGCCGCCACCTGTTTCGAACCGCAATGGCCACGGCACGTTTTGCCTGCTCCTGACCAACGATGTGCTTGTCGAGTTCGTGCACTATTTCTCGAGGTGTCATGATGCTCATGAACTCAATACCTCAACGATTCGGTTCTCATTTGTATAAATGCAGATTTCCGATGCAATTTGCAAGGCCTCGTTGACGATTTCTTCAGCTGACAGTTCGGTCTTGCTCATCAGAGCTTTAGCTGCCGCTTGCGCATACGGTCCGCCGGAACCAATTGCAATCAGCTCGTCGTCAGGCTCTACGACGTCACCGTTGCCGCTAACGAGAAGGGATGTCGTACTGTCGGCGACAACCAACAACGCCTCGAGTCTACGGAGGATTCGATCGGACCGCCACAGTTTTGCCAGTTCCACTGCTGCACGCGACAGATTGCCTTGATACTTATCGAGCATTTCTTCAAATCGTTCAAACAAAGTAAATGCGTCTGCCGTTCCGCCCGCAAAACCTGCCAACACCCTTTGGTCGTGCAAACGACGCACCTTGAGAGCTGAGTTCTTGAGAATTGTGTTTCCGAGTGACACTTGGCCGTCTCCACCAAGTGCGACCACACCGTTCCTACGCACGCAGACAACAGTAGTGCTACGAATTCGCATCATTGAGTCTTGTCGCATCATTTCGTGAATTCGACCGTTGTCAAGGCGAATTCTCTGTGAGTGGGACTAGAAAAGCGGAGACGTTTCGCTGCCGCAGGCGAGCCACGTCTTCGTTACTTGCCTGACGCGTCTCGTATGGTCCAACAATCACGCGAAATCGCGCCAACGCGTTTTCATCGGGATGCTCGGTAGTGTAAGCATCGTAGCCTTCGAGCAAGAGAGAAGCGCGAAACGCTTCCGCATGTCGACGCTCGCTAAACGCACCTGCCTGCAGTACGTAGCCAGTGACATTGGAATCTTCTTCCAAGTCTTGCTCGCTGCCTTCGTTCCCAAGAAATGTGGCAACTTCGTTCTCGCTGCCCAAGGTTTCGCCTGAGATTGGATCGGACTCAGCCGGAGTGCTCAAATTACCTCCAACTGAATCGTTTCTGTCGGATCCGACGCGATCGGGATTGGTGTTCTCGAGCCGATCAGGAAATTCGAACCGTGTATTGGGAAATACTTTCTCTATATCTGGAAATGTCTTTAGAAAGTCTTCGTCAATCTTGAGATGCCTATTGCCTAACGAGGCGATCAATACCGAAATCACAAGACCAAACGTCAGCCCCATGAGAAACGAGGGCGCGCTGACTTGAGACAGGATGCCAGTTTTCTTCTTTTTTCGGGTTCTCGGAGGCACGTTCGCTAGGTCGATGTGATTCGAATGTCAATGCTTACATATTATTGATAAGGTGAGTAGACCTTCAATGCGAAATGCGGTTTTCTAAGGTCTTTTGAACGTCTACGGGTTCAATCTCTGTCTCGACACTGACCGAACCGATATCTCGAACAAGAATATGCCTCTGTTGTTTTCCAACCGTTTTCTTGTCACGCTTCATTGCTGAAAAGATTCTCTCTATCGATGCCTTACTGGGCAGTCTTGTAGGTAGCTCTAGATTCTGCAGCAGCTGTTCGATTCGACGTGCTACGCTCGTGGACACAAGCCCCATACGTACTGAAAGATCTGCTGCCAAAACCATACCTATCGCCACAGCCTCTCCATGAAGCAACGAGCCGTACCCTTCTGCATTCTCGATGCCATGTCCAAATGTGTGTCCGTAGTTCAAGATTAGCCTCAGATTGGACTCCTTCTCGTCAGACTCCACGATTTGGCTCTTTATTTCGCATGACCGTCGAACCGCATGTGCCAATGCGGTCTGATCTCGGTTGAGAAGGAGACCTACGTTTTGTTCCATCCAGACGAAGAACTCAGCATCCCGAATAATTCCGTATTTCACTACTTCCGCTAATCCCTCGATGTACACCCGTTGTGGAAGGCTACCTAAGGTCTGTGTGTCGATTACAACGAGCTGAGGTTGATAGAAGGCTCCAATCAAGTTCTTCCCGCGCTCATGATTGACTGCGGTCTTGCCGCCAATCGAAGAATCGACCTGCGAAAGTAACGTTGTCGGTACCTGAACTAGTCCAATACCTCGTTGATAGGTCGCCGCCACGAAGCCTGCAACATCACCGATGACTCCGCCACCCAATGCAATTAGGGTTGAACTTCGATCATGCTCCATCGCTATTAGACTGTCCACTATGTTCGCGAAGGAGTCCAAAGTCTTGTATCGCTCTCCGTCTCCGACATGAACAAAGTCTGGTTCGACAGGGAGCATGCGGCACAGCTGAGCAGCATAGAGATCGCGCACGGTTTCGTTCGTTACAACAACAATTCTGGTTGCACTAGACAGTGAACTCCATACTTCTGTTTCGGACAAGGTACCTGATCCAATGCAGACGGTACATGTTCGGCTATCAGAAAACGACAGCTGTAGTCGCGAATCCGTCACGAGCTTACTTTTCGATACCATGCAACAATGTCGCGGGCGAGTACTCTCTTATCTTCGCCAAACGTCTTGAATGTAATGTCTGAAACGCTCTCGTACAGAGGACGACGTACACGTTCCATTTCGAGGAAAGTTCGCTCAATGGATTCACCTTGTTGCAACAGCGGTCGAGTCTGTACGTTTCCTGCGCGACGAGCGAGTTCCTCTGCACTCGAAGTTAGGCATGCGACCCAACCTCGACTACGAAGAAGTGCACGGTTTTCCTCGCGCAACACAACACCGCCGCCAGTGGCGAGCACGATTCGACTACGTCGTGTAATTTCCTTGAGAATGTCGGATTCCCGATCGCGGAACTTGCTTTCGCCTTCGAGTTCAAATATCCATGAGACTTGGACACCCGTACGCTCCTCAATCTCCGCGTCGCTATCGACAAAGTCGTAGTCGAGCATGTTTGCAATAATTCTGCCAATAGTAGTCTTTCCCGTAGCTGACAAGCCAACGAGAAATAGGTTATTGCGACGATTTCTAGTGTCCAACTGCTTTGTGTTTGTCAAACTTCGCGGTCTACTTCAGTATTTTCCCCCATTCAAAGCTCCCAATGTCTTGCTGCGGCTTGCGGATTGCGATCCAGGTGCTTGTGTAATTGATCGGATCACAAAGCAGTCATTCAAGGTGATCGATGGTGAATAGTCGAGTGATTTCCCAGGATCTTCTGAAAAAGTGGATCAAGCGCTCTGGACTCTTCGCACTTTGGGCATCGTTGTGCGGATTGTTCACGATTGTGCTGAGCTTGTCAGGTATGTACTTATATCTTGACCCCAAGAGTCCCGATGTCGAGACGTACCGCAACTACCGACTAGAGCAACCATTACGAATTTTCTCAGTCGAAGGAGCACTTCTGGCTGAGTTTGGCGATCGTCGTCTAATTCCGGTGGCGATTGAGAATGTTCCTCAACTCTATCTTGATGCTGTAGTCTCGACCGAAGACAAGCGATTCTTTCATCACCAAGGTATCGACTGGATTTCCTTGGCGAACGACGCATTGGATTTGCTTTTGACAGACGGCGTGAAAAGGGGAGCATCGACGATTACGATGCAACTACCCAGGAACATCGCAGATCTGTCTCGTGAGCAGACATTTGTACGAAAATTTCGGGAGATGCTACTTGCCATCAAGATTGAGCGGGAACTAACCAAGAATGAAATCCTAGAGCTCTACATCAATATTGTGCCTTTTGGTAAACACTCCTACGGTGTTCAGGCAGCAGCGTACACATACTACGGCAAACCTGTGCACGAGCTGAATTTGGCTCAACTTGCAATGCTTGCAGGACTACCGAAGAGACCGGAGGCTGGCAATCCTATAAACGGACCTGAGTGGGCACTTGATCGACGAAATCTGGTTCTCCGAAGAATGCGAGATACTGGAGCAATTTTGCAGGAGCAGTATGAAGAAGCATCGCAACAGCCCATAACGGCTCGAGTCCATCGACGCGAGTTGGATCTTTATGCTCCCTACCCAGCAGAAATTGTGCGACAGGAAGTCATCGAGCGATTTGGACGCGAAGCCTATTCCGGTTACTCGGTGCACACGACCATTGATGTCGACCACCAGCAAGCTGCGCAGAATGCTGTCCGAAAGGAACTAGAGGCATTCGATCGGCGTCGTGGCTATCGGGGTCCAGAACGCCGCATCTCATTTTCGGATGAGATGGAGGATGTTCAAGGGCTATTCGTGCAGGAACTTGCCAACGAATCGGAAGTTGGTTCGATGCTTCCCGCTGTTGTGCTAAGTGTCGAGGAACAGTCCATAGAAGTGGTGCTAGCCGACGGTCAAGTCCCGACGGTTGGGTGGGAAGGTCTCAAGTGGGCTCGCAAGTCATTTGGCGATTCGGGAGTCGGTCCAAGCCCTCAGAGTGCTTACGAGATCGTGGAGATCGGCAATCTTGTTCGAGTGAGACAGGACGAAGGCAACTGGGTGCTGGTCCAAGTCCCAGAGATACAAGGTTCAATAGTTGCCGCGAATCCTAGGACCGGAGCGATCACGGCCATGGTGGGAGGTTACAGCTTTGGAGTCAATCAATATAACCATGCATCTCAGTTGCAGCGACAACCAGGATCGGGATTTAAGCCTTTCGTCTATACGGCTGCGTTGGCGAATGGAGTTACTCCCGCGACGGTTTTTCTTGACGCACCTCTTGTGTACAACGACGACCTGTTAGAAACTGCATATCGACCAAGAAACTTTAGCGGCACATATAACGGTCCGACGAGAGTTAGGGAAGCGTTGTACCGGTCTATCAACCTTGTGTCCATAAGAGTGCTTGAGCACGTTGGCGCAGATAGTGCTCGCGACTTCGTCACTCGTTTTGGATTTGCAAAGGACGAACTTCCCAACAACACGCAATTGGCAATCGGTGGTGGAACCATCACTGTATCGCCTCTAGAGATGGTTGCTGCGTACTCGGTAATAGCCAATGGAGGCTACCAGATTGAACCTCACCTAATAGCAAGGGTTGTCAATCAAGACGGAGACACGCTCTACCAACCTGCCATTCCTGTTGTATGTACAAGCTGCGGCTATGAAGACACTGGGTTTGACCACTCAGACTGGAGCGACTCCGATAGCTATCAGTTTGAGCACTCGGCACAGTCTCAGAGTATCAATCTTGCCGCAAGTCAAGTGCTGGATGAACGTCTTGCTTTTCTTGTTGACTCGATGCTTCGTGACGTAATCAGACAAGGAACTGGACGTGGGGCATTGACATTGGAACGTAACGACCTTGCGGGAAAGACAGGTACCACGGACCGCGCGGTCGACACTTGGTTCAACGGCTTCCAACAGAATTTAGTTGCATCTTCTTGGGTAGGCTATACGTCTCAAAGAGCACTTGGCGAGAGCGAGTTCGGGTCGCGAAGTCCGCTTTCCATATGGGTGGAATTTATGCGAACCGCTCTAGCTGACGTTCCGGAGTTCATTCCCGAACCACCCAATGGAATTGTTAGTGTCGAGATCGACCCCGCCACGGGGCATATCGCTCAGTCCGACTTGGATAGTGCGATTACAGAGTACTTTCTTGCGGAGTCAGCTCCCGTAGCTGATTCGGTTCGTACGTCAAGTGATACGCATGTCTTGTCGCCGGAGGAACTCTTTTAATCGACACCATTTAGCTGGAATCGCCGCGTGAAGGCAGATAACTGCCAATTTGTTGTGCGAGACGAGAGAATGGCATCGTCTGCAACCAGACGGACCCATATCCGGACAAGGTAGCGAGGAAAAGTCCTTCGCCACCGAACAACATAGACTTCATTCCACCGGCTGCTTGGATGTCGTAGTTAACGCCGCTTTCGAATGCCACAATGCATCCAGTGTCGATTCTTAGCGTTTCCCCACGCAGTTCCTGCTTGATCAGCGAGCCGCCAGCGTGGACGAAAGCAAGTCCGTCGCCTTCCAGTTTAGCCAATATGAACCCCTCTCCGCCAAAGATGCCCGCCCCTAGCCGCTTGGTAAATTCGACGCTGACTTTCGTTCCGTGGGCAGCTGCCAGAAATGCTTGTCGTTGGCAAATTATCTGCTGGCCAAATTTTGACAGATCCAAGACCACGATCTCCCCGGGATGAGGAGCAGCGAGGGCAACTTCCTGCTTTCCAGCACCCGAGTTGGTGAAGTGAGTTAGAAATATCGACTCGCCAGCAAGCATTCTGCTCGCAGCACCCATGAGAGATCCGAGAACGCCCTTGGTAGTTCCGTCACCCATTTTGGCTTCGAAGGAGATACCTTGTGTCATGTAGAGCATAGCGCCTGCTTCTGCTACTACAGTTTCCCCGGCATCGAGCTCAACAAGAACGTACTGAGAGCCTCCTTCACCCAGGATTTTGCAGTCGATAACGTCAGCCATGTTTTCTCCTCAAGGGTAATGGTTCGTCGATCTACTTAACAGTCTTGACGAAGTCTCCAGCGCGTGGTTCGCCGTGAGGGTAATGTCCGTTAATCACTCTGAGAGTTTCGGTTGGGTAATTTCGCAATGAACTCTGTTCGGCAAGCTTTTCGTAGGTATCTCCTGGCTTTGCGACAATCACCTGAATTCGCTTCGTTACAGCTTTCTGCATATCTTCGACCTGCAAGTTGCGAATACCCTCAATTGTCGTCAACAGGTCCTCTTGGAGTTTGTCGAAGTCTCCAAGCGGACCGGCTTCACCTCTTACCACATACACATCGGAACCCTTTACACGAAGGGCGATCAGGGACCTTTTCTTGTTTGTACCTTCAATTGACAATTCAGCCAAGTGGACTTGGCAGCAGTCCTCGATGTCTATCGTAGACTCGCTTTCTATACCCACTACCCGTAAAGTGTCTTTTAAGTAATCGGAATGACTTTCGTATTCTTCTGGGGTGGTGCGGACTACATTTATCCAAGCTTCATTTCTGCCCATCGGTGCCCGCCCGAGCACACTCTGGCGATTGAAATTGACATCCCATCCCTTGGGAAACTCAACGGCGATCCGAATAGTCTTGTCGTAGAACACGTTGTCACTATTGACTCCTATCGAGGAATCTGATCCATAGCTAAGTCCGTCCATCAATTCCCAGAAGACATCGCTTGGTTCCTCGGTCGTCTCGGGAAGCATGTCAAGTGCATAGGACACAACCTCGCGGAGACGCTTGTCGTTTTGGGGATGGGTAGCAAACAGCCCGTGGTAGCTCCGTGGTTGATTGGCTACGTCTTTCGAGAACAATTCTTGATCTTTCAGTACGTGCACTGCTTCTATAGTGGCGAGTGGGTTGTAACCGGCACGGGCAATGATTTGCGCTCCGATCTCGTCGGCTTCCAGCTCTCGGTCGCGACCGTACCCCATGATCATGGTTCTTGTCACGGCGTCGGCGGCCCGAAGCGTTTCCGCGCGACCAGTGAGCGCTAAGGCAAGAAGCCCGATGCCCGAACTCAAGAGTCCAGAAGTCCTCTGTTTATCGGGATGTCGAGCAACGACATGGGCGATCTCGTGCCCTACTACTGCAGCGAGCATGTCTTCCGATCCCATGTACGCCAGTAGTCCGCGATTGACGAATATGTAGGCATCCGCCGTGGCGAACGCATTCACTTCTGGACTATCGAGAACAAAGAAGTGATATTCACGACCGGCATCTCTAGAGTGACTTAGTAACTTTTGTCCAAGTTCGTCTATGTACTCCTGCCATTCGGGGTCGAGATATAGCGCGTCGCTATCCATGAACTCGTTGTAGAGTTCGGCACCCGTACCACCCATTGCGGTGGGAGGCACAAGCAATAACGCAGCAATGACCATGCGAACGACTTTCATAACGCAACACCCTCAGAGTTGAGTCCTTGAAGCATTGGACTACAAAATGCGCCAATAGTGCGACGCAAACCGAAATCTTCTATGCCGAACGTGCTGTTGTTGTAGTCCGGCCAAATCGATTCTTGAATCGTTCTACTCGCCCGGCCGAGTCGACAATCTTCTGCTGCCCTGTATAGAAAGGGTGGCAACGCGAGCAGACTTCCAAGTGTATGTCCTCGCAGATAGTCGAGCGAGTCTTAATCACGTTTCCGCAACTGCATGTTGCTGTGATTTCTTTGTATTCGGGATGAATGCCAGCTTTCATCTGTTTGGTTGGATTGAGTTGACGAGAGCGGATGCTATTGTAGGAGAGATCGATTCAACTGGCAACCAGTGATTTTCGGGCACGGGATTTCTGACGAATTCGGCGAAGTGCTGGAATGTTGTGCTGTGAACAGAAAGTAACACTCAGCTTCCTCTCCTTGAACTGTAGAAACAACGTCTACTTGAAGATCAATGTTGCCAATCCCATCATTTCCCCGCTATCGGCGTGCGGCATGAGTCTTGAGGAGCCTGCAACAACCGTCAACAAGATTCGGTCGACATTCAAGGAATACGTGAAACCAGCTGTCCGCAAAATGGGAATCTCCCTAGCAGCCACGGAATAGAATGCTTGTTGAATGCGATGTAATTTCGGCACTTACAGCTGATAGAGTTCGGACATCGGGCTGTTTGGGTAGTTATTGAAAGGACCCCCGCGAACGGAACTCTCGCTATGCGACACAATTCCACTTTCCACGAGGACACCGAATTGATGAACCTGCGAAAAGCTTCTTACTCACTGACGGTTTTGTGCGTTTTTTCTCTATTTCAAGGCAGTCTTGTGCAAGGTCAGTCGTTGGTTGAATCAACCACGGACGAGTCGCAGATCGAAGAAGTCGTAGTGGTCGGTTCGAGGATTCCAAGAGAAGCCGAGTGGGCAAAAGACAATGTTCAAACTATTTCTCGTTCGGACATTGACAAATCCAGTCTGACGTCAATCGGAGATCTACTCCGCCAACTCTCTGTCTCCGGCGCGCCGATCAATACACAGTTCAACATGAGCGGAAATACGGGATTTCCACCGGACGGAGGGGGTGTTGCCGCAGGTGAGACACATGTGGACCTTCGACACTTGGGATCAAAAAGAGTCCTAGTTCTTGTTGATGGGATCCGTTGGATCAACGGTTCATCGGCAAGCGGAGTTGGAAGTGCTGTGGACTTGAACACCATTCCAATGCAAATGGTAGAGCGGATTGAAGTGTTCAAGGATGGATCAAGTGCCATCTACGGATCAGACGCTTTGTCGGGTGTGGTCAATGTGGTGACGAAGAGTGAACAGAATGATCTCTCGGCGAGCGTGTACACAGGATCCTACCTAGATGGTGGAACGACCTGGTCCATATCCCTAGCACATGGAACTTCGGGTCAAAATTGGCGATTATTGGGCGGGCTGGACTATGTAAATCAGGAGGTCATCGAGTCGTCCAGCCGCGAGCAATCCAATTACCCGAAGCCAGGTACGGGATCTATTCATGGCAGCACATTCACTCCCCAAGGCCGCATTGTCTTTCCAGACCCAAATACAGGCATGTTTGTCAATTGCGCGCTCGACGTGGGAGCAGTGCAGTTGAACTACGATCCTTTGGACCCTTGCGGTTCTACCGATTCGTACCACCCCTGGACGAACACTGATCGCTTCAATTACGCATCCTTCAATTTACTGCGCACTCCATCGGAGCGAACCGGGGTGTTTGTACGACTCGAAGTGGATTCTTCGGCCAATATGACATCCATTGTCAAGGCAGTGATCAATCAGCGCAAGTCGCGAAACCAAGCTGCCCCCGAACCGCTTTGGGTTGGCGAGTTGGTACAGTCAGGTTCGATCATGGACACCATCACAATTGATGCGACGAATCCTTTCAATCACTTCGGATTTGATATTGGACCTAGCAATACATTAGTTACCCGTCGTCCTCTTGAGAGTGGTCCACGAGTCTTTGACCAGACCGTCACAACCATGTATCTATCGGCCCAATTGGTAGGTGCTACAAATGCGTTCGAACGTTTGCTTTCCTGGGATCTTTCTGTCGTGGCTTCTCGCAACGATGCGAGTCAAGAGAAAGCTGGAGCGCACAATGCTCGCAAGTTAAAGCAAGCGTTGGGACCACTGTCTGAGTGTACTTTGCCTTGTGTACCGTTTAATTTCTTAGGCGGAGAAGGATCGATCACCCAAGAGATGCTGGATTGGGTTGGATTTGTTCAGCAAGACAGCAGCGAACAAACCCAGTTTGCCATCTTCGCGAGTGTTAATACGCGCTTGTTTGAATTGCCTCACGGACACGCTTCTGTTGCAGCTGGTTTCGAACATAGAGCACTTGCAGGGAGTTTTACTCCCGATCCTGTGGTGGCAGCTGGGGATACGGCTGGTTTGCCCGCACAACCCACAAAAGGCGACTATAAAGCGAGTGAAGTCTTCGTTGAAACCGAGGTTCCCATACTTGATCGGCTGTCAGGTGTCGCGGCACTTAGAGCGTTTGAGTACAGCACCTTCGATTTTGACTATGTCGCACAAGCAGCCATACGTTGGACGCCGCACGATGAATTGAGCTTGACAAGTACTTTCACCAACGGATTTCGTGCACCTAGCATTGGCGAGTTGTTTGGAGGTCACACTAGGTACGATGCAGTAATCGCCGACCCGTGTGCTGACCTTCTCAATATTTCAGATACACAGATCGTCGCAAACTGCAGTCGAGAGGGAGTGCCGACCGACGGTAGTTATATGCAACTAAGTTCGCAGATTGGATTGCTGACGGGGGGCAATCCCGACCTCTTACCTGAAAACAGCAAGGGTCGAACGCTGACCTTGTCGTACAACCCTTCATGGGCAAGTCGTCTGTCTTTGCGGAGCTCTCACTATCGATTCGAAGTCGACAGCACTATTACGGCCCACGACGCGCAAACCGTGCTTGATAGTTGCTATATCGAAAGCATCAACGCATTCTGCGGATTCATCGAACGTCGAGACAACGGCACCATCGAGTCGTTTACTAATACTCTCTTCAACATAGGAACGATTAGAACTTCAGGCACCGACATCGGTTTTTCTTATGCTTGGAACCCACCGGGATGGGGAGGGTTCACATGGAATTTCGATGCAACTCGAGTGCATTCTTTTGAGGAAATAGCACGTGATGCGCGAGGCTCTGAGATTAGGCGTCGGCAACTGGTTGGTCGGACTGAGAGCGATAGAGGCGTCCCCCGATTGAAATACACTTCGACCATTCAGTGGACCAGAGAAAACGGTACTTTGGCGTGGAGTTCACGCTTTATCGACAAATTAACAGAACGGTGCTCGAACTTTCTCGATGGATCACCGGACAGCTTGACGAACTTGGGCTTGTGTTCCAACCCAAGTACTGAAGAAGACCGAAATTCGGAGAACATTCTCGATGCCACTCTATATCACAGTGCGACGTACGAGTACACCTGGCAATACAGAAACCAGAGCATTGGCATGTTGGTAGGAATCGATAATTTCTTGGACGAAGAGACTCCTCGAAGCTATAGTTCCACGCTCAATGGATATGACCCGTCCACCCACGAAATACCCGGGAGCCGCTATGTGTATCTCAAACTACGAGTGGGTCGAAACCTCAACGCAAACGATTAGTGCGCAAGTACATCCACTATTCACAACACATCGGCAAGCAAAGATTCGCAGCGAATCGACGACAAGATCGAACTAAAGGAAGCAATTCCTTAGCTCAATGATCTGGCCACTCTCACGTACTCAACCAACATTTCCTTCAAAACGCCAATTAGCCTATCCGCCCATCGCTCGTCGTACCGAAAGTCTTCTTCGTTCATGTAGCAGCTTTGGCCTAGCTCTAGTTGCATTGCATGAATGTTGTTCGATGGATCGCCATAGCTTCGCGTTATGTACCCTCCTTTAAATCGACCATTTAGCGCCCACGAGAAGTCGGAATTCTGAGCTAGCGAGACAATCTTCTTTGTAAACGAGTCGTGGCAGCTTGCACCACTATTAGTTCCAATGTTCAAGTCCGGCAATGTTCCGTCAAACAAATTGGGGATTTTCGATCGGATTGAGTGGGCGTCCCAAAGCAATGCATAGCCGAAACGGTCTCGAATGCGATCAAGTTCGGAGGCTAGGCTATCGTGATAGGGTTGCCAATATTGTCTTACTCTTTCCACCTTTTCACTTTCGGTGCATTCGTTACCTTGCAGGTAGATGGCATCGCCCGCAAAAGTCTCCGAAGGGCAAATCCCCGTCGAAACTTGTCCTTGATAGAGAGCTACGTCAGAGGGAGGGCGGTTCAGGTCGACAACGTAACGGGAATAGGTTGCCACAAGTAGACTTGCATCAAGATCCCTCACAAACTCGTAGAGTCTGCGCACATGCCAGTCTGTGTCTGGAAGCGATCGAGCTAGTTCGGACATCCGCCTATCCATTCCGGGGGCTAACGTATGACCATCATGGGGAATGCTGACTAGAAGGGGGGAGTCACCCACTTCAAGATCATAAGGTTCATTCACGCTTTCATGCTTGGCATCATTGACTGAGCAATGTCGCAGAAAGCACCATCGTTGACTGATTCAGCAACAGCTTCAATTTCGTTCGCCAGGGATCGATCTTGGATATACGGTTCCGAGAGAACTCGAACTTGCCTCAATGACTTCTCAAGAGACTGGGAAGTCTTAAGCGGTCTTCGAAACTCGATACCTTGTGCCGCGGCGATCAATTCGATTCCCACGATACGTGATGTGTTGTCCAGCATGTCGTGTAGTCGGCGAGCGGCGAAGGTTGCCATGCTTACGTGATCTTCCTGATTTGCGGATGTGGGAATGCTGTCTACGCTGGCTGGGTGGGCGAGCACCTTGTTTTCAGAGGCTAGTGAGGCAGCAGTTACTTGCGCCATCATGAATCCAGAGTTTATTCCTGTCTCCTTGACTAGGAATTCGGGCAATTGGCTCATGTTCGAATCCATGAGCAAAGCGATCCGCCGTTCGGACAAAGCACCTATTTCGGCAATTGAGATCGCCATGTAGTCCGAAACCATCGCTACGGGCTCGGCGTGGAAATTTCCACTAGACAGAATGGCCTTTGTGTCAGTGAATACGATGGGGTTGTCGGTTACCGAATTTGCTTCTACTCGAAGGACGTCAGCTGCGTGACGTAATACGTCCAAGCAAGCCCCAATGACCTGTGGTTGACATCGAATGGAATAGGGGTCTTGTACTCGATTGCAGGACACATGCGAAGCGCGAATCTCACTATCGCTCATCAAGAGTTGTAGTAGTGCGCTCACGTCTTGCTGACCTGGATGCCCAGCTATTTGGTGAATTCGTTCATCAAAGGGAGTGTCACTGCTCTTGGTAGCCTCAGCCGACATTGCACCT
This sequence comes from Candidatus Azotimanducaceae bacterium, assembly GCA_965203735.1. Lineage (GTDB taxonomy): Bacteria > Pseudomonadota > Gammaproteobacteria > Pseudomonadales > Azotimanducaceae > Bin55. Next base: position 3,175,923 of record OZ241909.1, on the reverse strand, counting down.
GAAATTAGTGAAGCAGAAAGAACGTGCTCAGCCTTGAATAGTGCGATTAGAGCTAATGCGGTGGAAACTTGCGTTCCATTCAAGAGTGCGAGACCCTCTTTGGGGGCCAACTGCATAGGGCGCAAACCTGATTCGCCCATTGCTTCGATTACGGAAGTCGATACTCCGTCTTTCGTTACGACTCCTTCTCCAATCAGAGCTTTGGCAATGTGTGCAAGTGGCGCCAAGTCTCCGGAAGCGCCTACAGATCCTTGAGAGGGGACGATGGGAAGGATGCCGTTATTGACAAGACTGCAGAGCAATTCGACCAATTCGGGTCGCACGCCAGAATAGCCTTTGGCGAGTGCGTGGACTTTCAAGATCATCGCCAATCTCACAACTTCCTTCGAAAGTGGCTCACCCACACCGACTGCGTGCGAACGAATCAGATTCTCTTGTAGGCGGTCGAGTTTGGACCTCTCAATTCGAACATGAGCGAGTTTGCCGAATCCAGTATTAATTCCATAAAAGGGTCGACTGCTTTCTATGGATTGGTTTACGTACGCTTGCGATTCTTGAACTCTTCCTCGTGCTTGCTTGCCGAGGCGAATTTGAACAGGCTGTTCCCATATCTGCCGAAGCAGGGGCAGGGATAGACGTTGTCCGTCCAATTCAAGTGCTTTCATAATCTGCAATGTGCCATAACTATTTGGTCATTGGAAGTTCGAGATGGTTTTCGCTAGCGCACTCAATTGCAGAGTCGTACCCCGCATCGGCATGACGCATGACTCCGGTTGCCGGATCGTTCCACAAGACCCGGGCGATTCTGCGATCGGCGTCTCGAGTTCCGTCGCACACTACGACCTGTCCCGCATGTTGAGCAAACCCCATGCCGACGCCGCCTCCATGATGAACGGACACCCATGTCGCTCCACTCGCGACATTCACGAGAGCATTAAGGAAAGGCCAGTCGGACACTGCATCCGATCCGTCGCGCATTGACTCGGTCTCGCGATTGGGACTGGCAACGGATCCGCTGTCCAGATGATCTCTGCCTATTGCCACGGGCGCGATCAATTCGCCATTGCGGACCATTTCATTAAAGGCGAGTCCAAGTTTGTGTCTCTGGCCCAAACCTACCCAACATATTCGTGCCGGTAGACCCTGAAACTGTATCTTCGCTCGTGCCGCGTTCAGCCAGGTGTGAAGGTGCTTGTCGTCTGGGAACAATTCCTTGACTTTCTCGTCGGTCCTGTATATGTCCTCTGGGTCCCCAGAAAGAGCAACCCATCGGAACGGACCCACACCTCGGCAAAAGAGCGGTCTGACGTATGCAGGTACAAAGCCGGGAAAGTCGAATGCATTTTCGACGCCTTGATTGCTTGCCACTTGTCGAATGTTGTTGCCGTAGTCGAAAGTAGGGATGCCAGCGTTGTGAAAATCGAGCATTGCCCGAACGTGAACCGCAATGGATTCTGATGCCGCGGCAGAAACAGTATTGGGATCGGATTCTCGCATTCGAGCCCATTTTTCAACGCTCCAGCCCAGTGGCAGATAGCCATTGGCGGGGTCGTGCGCTGAAGTTTGGTCGGTGACCGCGTCAGGACGTATTCCTCGATTGACCATTTCAGGAAGTATTTCTGCAGCGTTACCAAGCAGTCCAACTGACACGCTTTGATTGCTCTCAGTCGCAATCCTGATGATTCGAAGCGCTTCGTCGAGTGTTTCGGCTCGTCTGTCGAGGTATCCGGTCTCCAGTCTCTTGTGGATTCGATCAGACTGGCACTCGATTGCGAGCAGTGAAGCTCCGGCCATCGTAGCGGCCAGAGGTTGTGCCCCACCCATGCCTCCTAACCCTGATGTAAGAATCCACTTTCCACTGAGGTCCCCCGAGTAGTGTCGCCGTCCCATTTCGACGAAGGTTTCGTAGGTTCCCTGAACAATTCCTTGACTACCAATGTAGATCCACGACCCAGCTGTCATTTGGCCGTACATCATGAGTCCTTTGCGGTCGAGTTCACGGAAGTGTTCCCAATTTGCCCATGCTGGAACCAAATTGGAATTTGCAATCAAGACTCGAGGTGCATCCTTGTGTGTCCTGAGCACTCCGACGGGTTTGCCGGACTGAATCAATAGAGTCTCGTCTTCTTCAAGTGACTTGAGCTGTTTGACGATTGCGTCGAAACACTCCCAATTTCGAGCGGCCTTTCCAATCCCGCCGTAGACAACAAGCTCATCGGGTCGTTCACCGACCGCAGGATCTAAATTGTTCATCAAGAGGCGCATTGGAGCTTCAGTCAACCAGCTCTTGGCATTGAGCTGAGTTCCTGTTGGTGCGCGAACTAATCGAGCTAGAGACTTTGCCATGAACTCAGTTCCTTAGGTGTGTGGAGCCAATGATGGACTATCTTTGATCCATTGGACCCGTAGAAGTCATTCATGATGGATTAGTTTCCCACAGCTTGTGAATGACTTCTCGGTATCGGCACTTGTGTAGTTGCTCGTGATTGTGCACGCCGTTGGTTACGTGCCATTCTCCACCCACCATCACTCGATTGATCGGTAGCGAATAGCCAGAAAACACGAGTGCATCAAGGATTGAATCCGAACTGTGTCCCATGAGTACAGGATGGTTTTCGTCCAAAGTAATCAGATCGGCGTAGCTACCGGGAGATAGATGGTAATTGGAGAGTCCACACGCTGACGCTCCGCCTTTGACGACTGCATCGAATAAGCCTCGACCTATGTGGGTGTCCTCAAAGTCCGCCACATTGCGTGATCGGCTTAAGAGGCGTTGCTCATACTCGATCCAGCGTAGTTCTTCGAACGGATTAACTCCTACATGACTGTCTGAACCGATCGCTATTCGTCCATCATGGTCCAGCCATGTATTGAGCGGAAAGATTCCGTCTCCGAGATTGGCTTCCGTGGTGGGGCAGAGACAGATCACTGCATTAGTTCTTGCCAATGACTCAAGCTCTTTATCGGATGCGTGCGTTGCATGAACTAGGCACCAGTTGGAGTCGACAGCGAATTCCTGCAACAGCCACTCAATAGGCCGAGCGTTGTGGTGCTCGATGCACTGGTCTACTTCCGCAGTTTGTTCGGAGATGTGAATGTGCATGGGACAGCCATCGCGTTTGGCAAGGCTGGCAAGTTGAGCAAGAGACTCTTCACTGACAGCCCGAAGGCTGTGTGCTCCCAATCCAACGATGACTGTCGAGTTCGAGGTTTCACGTACTTGGTCGTAGTGTTCGATGTATTCCTCAGTTCTCATCGCGAACCGAAATTGCTCTCCTCGTGGACGGTCACTGTCGAATCCGCTTCTTTCGTAAAGTATTGGGACATAGATCAATCGAATCCCCGAATCCACGGCGGCTCTCTCAAGAGCGAAGAACATCTCAAGCGATCGATCCGGTCCAGAATCAGATCCGTGAAGGTAGTGAAATTCCGCAACGGACGTATACCCGAAAGTCACCATCTCCGAATACAACTGGCAAGCGATCGAGTAGAGCTGGTCTGCAGTAATCGCATTGGCTAACCTGTACATCTGAGTACGCCAACTCCAGAAATTGTCGCGTTCCTGGGGTCCTCGAGCCTCAGTGTGTCCAACCAAGGCACGTTGAAAAGCATGACTATGGGCGTTAGCAATACCAGGAATGACTAGGTCTTCTACGATGTCCCCGCGTTCAGTTTTCGCTTTTGTTTCGACCGATTGGATCAATCCGTCGGAAATCCTAAGTAGAACATCTTGAGTCCATCCGTTTTTTAGAAGTGCTTTTTTGGCGAAGACGGTGGTCAATGGAGGAAGGCGAGAAATAGGAGCAGGTTGGGTGCGTCTATGTTATCGTAATTCTTCGCTAACTTGGTTGATGATCCATGCCTACTTGGGACCTCTTGCTGACCGATGTAAATGTTGCGACGATGCGCTCAGATTCGGAGCCATATGGCATCATTGAAAATGCCGCCTTGGCTATCAAAGACGGTCGAATCGCATGGATTGGACCGAAATCCGAGCTTCCTGAGGAGAGTGCTTTGAAAACCGAGCGTCTCGGCGGTCATTGGCTTACTCCCGCTCTAATTGATTGCCACACCCACCTTGTGTTTGGAGGCGACAGGGCAGCCGAATTTGAACAGAGGCTAAATGGCGTTAGCTACGAGGAAATAGCTCGTGCGGGTGGAGGGATTAGAACCACAGTTCACGCGACTAGGAGCGCAACAGAGGAACAATTGACAGACAGCGCACGCCTTCGAGCTGATTCGCTTCTGAAGGAGGGTGTTGCCACAATCGAGGTAAAGTCAGGATACGGTCTGGATTTCGAAACGGAACTTACGATGCTTTCGGCAGCGCGTGCATTGGACAGGGACCATCCTGCTTCGATTTCGACGACTTTTCTCGGCGCGCATTCTGTACCTGCCGAGTATCAAGGTCGTACCGACGAATACATGGACTTTGTTGCTTCAGATGTCCTCCAGGTAGTACACGAAAGGAATCTCGCCGATGCTGTGGACGCCTATTGCGAGAGCATTGCTTTTTCTGTTGATCAGGTGGGGCGATTGTTCGAAGAAGCAACCAAATTAGGACTTCCAGTGAAACTACATGCCGATCAACTGAGTGATGGAGGAGGTGCTGAACTTGCAGCGTCCTTTAATGCATTGTCAGCCGATCACCTCGAATACTCCTCGACCCAAGGTGTACGAGCTCTTGGGGACTCCGGAACCGTTGCGGTCTTGCTTCCCGGTGCATTCTTAACTCTCGGAGAAACACAGCATCCTCCCGTAGACTTGCTCCGAGAGTGTGAAGTGCCAATTGCGATTGCAACTGACTGTAATCCTGGTACCTCCCCGTTGTGTTCGTTGCGGCTGGCGATGAATCTTGGAACAAACCTCTTTCACCTGACTCCAGAGGAGTGTCTTGCAGGCGTTACGTGCAACGCAGCCAAAGCACTCGGTCTGTCCAGTGATCGGGGTACGTTAGAAGTCGGGAAGCGCGCGGACATTGCTGAATGGGACATAGGGCATCCCCGAGAACTGACTTATTGGGCGGGACTGAATCAGCTAAGTACGCTTTACATCGACGGAAGGCTGGTAGTTGAGAGTGATTGAAGACAATGGCTTTGTGACTGGGGCAGCTATGCGAAAACTCTCCAAGTTGCTATTTGGATTCCACAAGTCCAGATTTGCTGCAGGTAGGTCTCGTCTGATGAAATTGCTAAAGACTGTCGCTCTTGCTGCTTGTTGTGTCGTTTTCTTATGTGGAAACATCGAGAAAGGTGCGACGGTTAAGAACGCCAGATATGCCTGCACCTTTTCTTCTGAGGCTAATGCAGCTGCACAAGCACAGGGTTCTGAAGGGAAAGTGCTGGTTAGTGATTCGTATCTCTTGTCGCGGGGTGTAAATGTCCGACCACAAACTGCTACCAATTCAACACCACAGGATGAATCTAAAGATTCCGTCGCTGGGGTGCCGGTTAGTGCCGCATACCTAAAGTCACGTGGTTTCGATCATGTTGATCGGACCGTGGTGCAAAACTCCTACATTTGGAAGGATTGCACGATTTGGTACGAGGACGAAACTCCTGGAGCCGATTCCCACCTATCCAAACAGTCTTCGGTGCAAGACGGCAAGTTTACCTTCGCGGACTTAGTCATAGAGTTTGAAAAATGCCAAATTGAGGACAGTGTTGCTCTTGTTAGCGTTGTAGGTAGCGGAGAGGACAATGTAACCATCCATGACTTAAACTGCTTTCACTCTCCATTGAAGGAACTGGAGACCAGTTACACAGCTGCTAGCGAAAACAACGATAGGGAATCGAACAAAGGGGCTAATGGCGATGGGCAAGATTCCACAATCGAGAGTACGGATTTCGTAGAGGATCAAGTTCCAGCTCTGTAGGCAATTTGGTCCGAAGACGATTGAGACAAACTTTGACTTGAGTCTTACCCCGGACATCGACCACTTTTGGACCGTCCGTCCAATCCATAAACTTTCAAGAATAGAGCTTGATCGAAAGCAAACAGCTTTTCGAGGAATTCCGGGTATGCCTAATCGTGTTCGCTGTCACGGGTATGGTTTACGTTTGAGCCGCGGTTGTCGGTCGGCTTGATTCAGTTTTGGTACCTATGAACGAAAAGAGCTGGTCCTAATCGAAAAAAATAGGAATATCTAGTGACTCAATGTGGTACATAAGAGGCGAGTTGAATGGCCGACTGGACCAAGTGCTCGGCAGTGGAGCGAAATCCTTATCGGTTGAGCGGAGCATGGGTGTTCAAGGGAACGCGGATTCCGCTATATGCACTTTACGAAAACCTTGCTAGTGGCGCATCAATTGATGATTTCGTTGAGTGGTTTCAGGGAGTTACAGTAGAACAAGCTCGTTCTGTTCTTGATCACGAAGCACATTTCCTTCGCACATCGTCGATTGCAAGAAGGTTCTGTTCGACCAGTGCGCTCCTCGCTCTATTGAGAGACTTACTAGCATTGCACTTCGCGTCTTTAGGGAGTTGAGGACCAGTAGTTTGCCAATCACGAACCCCAAACCCGCGCAAAATGCGGACAATTGGTGGAGACACGATGAATAACCTACCAAATACTGTTCTTTTGTATAATACTCCAAACAGTAGATTATCACAATAGCTTGGTCGAAGTCGCCCATGAGTCAGATTGCTAAGGTAGCAATTCCACGGCCTGTTTGGCAGGTTTATGACTATCACGTTCCGGAATCGGAGACGCTACCAGTAGTCGGTGGCAGAGTACGAGTTCCATTCGGCTACTCAGTGGCGACCGGAGTAGTAACTGGCTTGGTGTCGCAGTCAGAATTTGGCTCAAAACTGAAGCCCATCGACCGCGTAATCGATGTGGAACAGCTCCTTAGCTCCGACTTGATTCGTTTGGCCTTCTGGATGGCCGACTACTACCACTTTCCGATCGGTGGGGTCATTGAAACGATGCTACCGACTGAAGCGATGCGCGGCAGGAAGACAAACGTAGAGCCACAAAAGCGTTGGTCAATCCAGCCCACCAAAAAAACTCCAAAGTTCAAAAATGCCCATCGGCAGGCTGAACTGTGGAATCTAATCAAAACCAGAAAGTCCCTCACGGACACCGAATTGCAGGAATTGCGTGTCGACAAGAAGGTGTTGTCAGCGCTTCTAAGGAAGGACTTGGTTCAGTGGGAATATGTCGAGGACGAGTACGTGTACCAACCAGCCAGTTTTGAGCCTTCGGTTGAGCAACAGACGGCTATTCGATCAATCACGCAACAACTCAGTTCATTCGGGGTTCACGTGCTTGACGGCGTCACAGGGAGCGGAAAGACTGAGGTCTATATCCAAGTAATCAAGCAAGTTCTTGAGGCTGGAAAACAGGTACTCGTCCTTGTCCCGGAAATCTCTTTGACACCCCAGACTTCGGAGACCTTCAAGTCCCGATTTGGAAACGTTGCAGTTCTTCACTCAATGAAGACAAACGTACAGAGATTCGACGTGTGGACGCGAATTGGATCAGGTGAACACCGCATCGTAATCGGTACTCGATCCGCGATTTTTGCTCCTTTCAAAGACTTGGGTTTGATTGTCGTCGATGAAGAACACGACACTTCCTACAAGCAAGATGACTCTCTACGATATTCCGCACGAGACATGGCCGTCGTGAGAGCGAGCTTCTTGCAAATTCCGTGTATTTTGGGAAGCGCTACTCCCTCGCTTGAGACCTTGCACAACGTTGACCGTAAGCGCTATTCGCTACACAAGCTATCACATCGCCCCGGAACGGCCGAAATGCCTCGATTCAATGTCCTTGATATACGAGGTCATTTTCTCGAAGCAGGATTGAGTCCGATACTTGTAGCCAAAATCAAACAGCATCTAGATGACGATGCACAGGTGCTGATTCTGATCAACCGACGAGGATATGCAAAGACCGTCTTCTGTCCGGATTGTGGGTGGAAGGCGACATGCAGTGATTGCGATGTAAAGTTGACATTGCACGAGATTCCTAAAGCAGAATTGAGATGCCACCAATGCGAGCGTCGATATCGTGTGCATGAGTCCTGCCCAGTTTGCGAATCAACGAGAATTCGTTCATTTGGTGCGGCTACCCAGCAAATCGAAGAGAGCATCGGATCGCTCTTTGCGGAAGTGCCGCTCTATCGTGTCGATAGCGACTCAACACGAACAAGCAATAAACTTGAGAGGTTGTTCAGTGATCTTCGGGCAACAAAAAAATGCATCTTGGTCGGTACTCAGATGCTGGCCAAAGGGCATCACTTGCCCAATGTGACTCTAGTTGTGGTCGTTGATGCCGATGCCGGATTTATGAGTTCCGACTTTCGAGCTCCAGAGCGGGTTGCTCAACTAATCGTTCAAGTGGCAGGTCGTGCTGGAAGGGCGGAGAGGCGCGGTGAGGTATGGATTCAAAGTGTAGACCCAGACAATCCCTTGCTTCACGCGCTGATAACAGACGGATATGAAGGCTTTGTCAAGAGTGAGCAGATTGAACGACGTATAGCATCGATGCCTCCATGTACTCACTTGGCTCTCTTGCGAGCCGAAGGCGCTAATGCCGAGGAGCAGGAACAGTTCCTAAAAGATCGGTTGGATGAGATCGACAGTCCTCAAATCGAGACGTTTGGACCCATTCCAGCTCCGATTGAGCGAATCTCGAATCGATGGAGATATCAAGCTGCCCTGATTTCAGATTCTCGTGCTGAATTGCACAATTCGCTGCGTACTATCGAGAGACACTCACCCGTACGGAGCAAGATTCGTTGGTCGATTGATGTCGATCCTTCTGGGATGTCCTAGTCCTGGCTTACGTCTTCGCCCGACCTGACCAGTAACCAGGCAACCGGCCTGGCTCCCAAACGTGCTCGCGAGCGACCTCCTCATTGAGGTCTGCACCCCATCCCGGTCGTTGGGGAATTACCACACAACCAGAATCAAACTTTAGAGGTTCAGTCACGAGGTCGTCTTTCCAGGGTACATCGTCGATGTCGATCTCACAAATCCGGATGTTCGGAGAAATGTTGCAAAGATGCAGGGAGTGCAATGTCGAGAGGTGGCTGTAGTAGTTGTGTGGAGCACAGTTGACTTCAAATGTCTCAGCCATTTCGACCACACGCCGAGAGTTGGAAAACCCGTTCCACGGTACGTCGACCATGCAGACATCCATGGACCGCGCTTCGAAGTAGCGTCGATATTCTCTCGACGTAAACAGATTCTCGCCGGAGCACACAGGCACCGCGACGGCATCTCGGATTTCGCGCAGTGCATCCGGCTCGTACATGTCAATTTCGACCCACATCATGCGCAAGTCTTCGAGCGTGCGACAAATGCGTGTTGCCGCTTCGGTGCGGAAATTGAAATTCAGATCCAAAGCTATGTCCACATACGGTCCGACTGCATCACGAAACGTCCCAATCAAAGTACGAATGTGATCAAGCAGCTCGTTGGTTACATTGCCGTCGGTTGTACCTTCCCCACCGCCGAATCCTCCTCTGTATGTTGAAGCAACTTCACCTGGAAAGACTATGTTGGTCTTTAGTGCTGTAAATCCGCGTGAGACCACTTCCTTTCCAAGATTCGTGATATCGTCCCAGCTTCGAATTGGTGGCGTTCCAAGAATCTTGTGATTGCCTGCTCTAGAACTTCCACAATGTGACCAGTAGACCCTTTGCCGGGTGCGCAGCGGTCCTCCCAACAATTCATAGACAGGGACGTTCAAGGACTTTGCTTTGATATCCCATAGCGCGAGTTCAATACCTGCAATCGCTTTGGCAGCGATTCCTCCAGGACTTTGACGCGCCATTCGATACATGTCCCAGTATCGAGCCTCTACAGCACATGGATCCTGGCTCTTGAGTATCGCTTCGAATTCTTTCGCTGTACCGACAATGCTGTAAGGCATCCGGCCGTCGGAACATTCTCCGTAACCACTAATTCCTTCGTCGGTTCGAACAGCAACGAATTGCCAAGGACGCCATCCGGCATCAACGACAAATGTGTCGATTTGGGTAATCTTCATGTCATCACTCTGTAATCGCTACGGTCTCGCCCCAGAATACATGACCACTCTTGATCAGAGTATGGATCTTTGGCAATTCGACAGACGCCCAGTGTCAAAGAGATGCAGATCGTCAGAGACCGTGAAGACTTGCTAGCATGGTTTGAATGCTCTCAGTGAGGGATTCAAGCAAGTGACCAAACTAGCCAAATACATCGCTCGTTTTTCGGATTGGATCATCTATGCGCTTGAATTGGTGCTTTTGGCAATCATAATTCTCGGATTGACCGAGTGGTGGGGATCCTCGTGGCTAGTGGCAGTTCTATTGCCGATCACTCTGTTTATTGTCGTGTTTACCGTTATTTACCGACTTATCCGCGGCAAGTGGCCCAATTTCTTCCTAACGTTTTTGGGGTCGCTCACAGGTTGCGTAGGAGCGATTTTGATCTTTCCGGGACTTCTATTTTTTCCTATTGTTTATAGATTTGTGGAAGGGGAGTGGCCGTTCACGTACCTTTATCTTTGGGCAGCTCTCTTTGTAGTACGCCTTGTACAGGAGTTTTTTCTAAGAGAAAAGGTGGACAGCTAGTCCTTCCAATGCTCCCTGCTACAGACCATGAAGAATCAGTGGAATTTCGCTCGATTAGCGATATCAAGAGTCGAGGCTACAGATTCGCAATAGTGGACATGCTGCGGAACAGGTGGGATTGGGTCGGGAAAGAAGTGGAACAGGTATCGTAGCTGAATGAATTAGAGGTCTTGAACTTGGCTCTAAGTAGCAAAGCAAGTCCGCCCTTCATCGCGTGATCGACCAACCGCACAACATTTCTATTGAGTGCTTGGTCCTCTACAAATTTATTGCTGAATTGAAATTCTGAAATCCTGACAAGGTTGTATTACTTGACGGACTCTTCGAGTTCATTCCTGAGCAGGGAACGGAACGCTAGCAGATGGTCAATCATTCATCGTCTAGCAATTTAGGCTGGCAGAAATCAGGAAGAGTTGCTAGTATGGTTCGAGTGCTCCCAGTTCACGAGGGATACAACTAAATGACCGATATCTCGAGTCACGTCGCGCGTATTGCTGACTGGATGTTCTTAGTCCTTCAATTAGTCGTTCAGGTCGTACTTTTGGCGATGACAATTATCGGATTGACCAAGTGGTGGGGGATATCGTATGTACCAGTTATATTGCCGGTCGCTCTATTTATTGTGGTGTTTGTCGTTAGCTACCGACTTATTCGCGGCAAGTGGCCCGGTTTCCTCGTAACGGTTTTTGGGTCGCTTGCTGGTTACACAGCGGTCTTTCTGGTTTTTCCTTGGATACTAGCATTTCCAATCTTATATAGATTTGTGGAAGGCGAGTGGCCTGTTACGTATCTTTGTCTAATGGCAGTTCTCTTAGTGGTAAGTCCTGTACAGGAATTTCTTTTCAAGAAAAACCGGAAAGCTAGTTCCTTCTACTAGACCTTAAAGCATTAGTCGAATCTCACAATTCTGGTGGTCCAAAGAGTTCCGTCTACAGATTCGCAATGGCGGACATGCTTCGAAACAGATAGGATTCGGTCGGGGGAGGAGCGGTACAGGTATCGTAGCTGAACGAGTTAGAAATCTTGAGATTGGGTCTAAATAACAGCGCGAGTCTGCCTTTCATCGAGTGATCGACTGATTGCACTACGTTTCGATTGAGTGCTTCGTCTTCTACAAATTCGTAACTCAACTGAAAATCTGAAATCCTGACAAAGGTGTGCACCTTGACGGACTCCTTGAGTTCATACTTGAGCCAATTTAAGCGATTGCGTTGAATATCTATATTGAACACGACCCGGCTATCTTCAGCGGTCCAGAGTTGATCTTCTTCGCTAAGATTGGCAAAGAGCAGTTCTGACGGGTCGGCCTCATACGTCGCAGAATCTGCTGTTCGTTCGAGAACTCTGGTAGTACTGAGGTTGATCGGCACGAGCTTGATCACTGCATTCGCTTCGCTCAAAGGGTAGGGATAGTCGGTGGCAACCTGACTATAGGATCTGCGCGTAGTGGGTTGTCCGTCTTTGTCGGACTCTTCAGTTTCCTCCACCAAATGTGAAAAAGGGTGATCCTGCGTCGGCGGGTGGTACTTCGTCAATTGGATCATGTTCCAATTTCTGAAGAATGCTCCGATCTTCGCCGTTGTCTCTTTGTTGACGACACAGGCGGACTGGACTTCGATACCACTTTTGCTCAGAGCCTCGGTGAGAACGTTCTGTTCATCTGCAGAGAGGTGCGAGAGATTGAACTCGCTTTCATAAATTTCTTTGAGAATTTTTCGTTGCTCGTTGTCCGCCAAGTGATAGGTGTCCGGATTGAGGAAACTAAAGGTTTGTTCTCTATGTTGTGCTGGCATGGTGACAGATGGCTTTGACTCCAACGATGAATTCTCCTGCCCTTTTACTGGCTTCATCTTTCGACTTGGCAATGCTGAGACTTTCTCCGCATTGGTTTTAGTGTTAGTGCTCGATGCAATTTCGTTGGGTTCGACTTGTAAATCCGAAGTCCCCTTCGTGGTTGAAGACTTGGATGAGTTGAGGCAACCAGACAAGCCAACCACCACAATAACACAGACGAACACCAGCATTGCTGTAATTCTCATTAAGTCTTTTCCTTCTTCAAGTAGTTAAGACACCTGACAAGAGTTGCGCCTATAACAAAGGTTGACCATTGTTAAACCAATCAGTTCGAGTCGTATCGTCAAGCTTGCCGTTCGTTGGCTGGTACATCTGGTTGGAACGTAAAGCTTGCCTAGACGGCATGTTTTGACCTGCTCTCCGCATGGAACGGGAAATTATCCTGTTGCATGTTCAAATACTAAGGAGAACAGGTCGTATGAATGTTACAACGAGACGCGGGCGAACCGTCCACGTTGGTCTTGATGTGCACAAGGACACGATTTCGGTGGCTGTCGCGTGGCACGTGGCGGTCACGGGAGAGTTGCGTGTGGAGGACGTGGGAGTCGTCTCGAATCGGGCGAACCAGATTTCTCGCTGCGCGCGGGGACTGTCGAGGCACTACGGCGAGTCCCTTCACTTCGTCTACGAGGCGGGGCCGTGCGGCTTTGCGCTGCATCGACAGCTGAGCGACATGGGTCTGACCTGCGAGGTTGCGGCTCCGACGCTGATTCCGAGACGCAGGGGCGATCGCGTGAAGACGGACCGGCGCGACGCACGCGAGTTGGCACGCTTGAGCCTGACGGGGCTTCTGACGCCGATCTGGGTGCCGGATCCGGCCCAGGAGTCGATGCGCGAGTTGGTGCGGTGCCGCATGGTGCTGAAGGATCAGGTTGGCCGAGCGAAGAGGAGAATCCGCCATTTCACGCTGCGCAGGAACCTGCATGCGCCGAAGGGAGGATCGACCTGGAGCCAGACGTATCGAGCCTGGCTCAGGGACCTCAAGCTGGAGACTCCGGCCGCGCAGAAGGCCTTGCGCTGCCATCTTGACGTGATGGAGGGTCTGGAGCGACGGCTCGTCGACACCGAGCGCGATCTCGGATGCGAAGTGGACGAATCGCCCTTGAAGAAGCTCGTCGACGAGCTTCGGTCTCTGCGAGGAATCGACACGGTCACTGCGGTGTCCCTGCTGGCCGAAGCGGGCGACCTGCGTCGATTCCCCACCGCGGGCGCGTTCATGTCCTATCTGGGTCTTACGCCCAGCGAGCACAGCAGCGGCGGTCTGCGAAGGACGGGAGGCATCACCAAGACGGGCAACTCCATCCTGCGTCGCCTCTTGGTGGAAAGCGCCTGGACCTACCGGTTCCCGCCCCGCGAGACGAAACATCTGCAGCGCAAGGCGGCTCTGGCCTCGCCCTACGCCAAGGAGCGAGCCTGGGCGGCCCAGAAGGATCTGTGCCATCGCTACCGAAAGATGGTGGAACGCGGCAAGAACACCAAGACCACCACAGTCGCCGTAGCTCGAGCCCTCGCCGGCTACGTGTGGGACATCGCCAGCAACGCCATGAACCAGCTGCGTTCAGCGAGCGAAAGCGCTCCCTGAACGCGACGACGAATCCATCCGAAGGAACGACGAACACCGAATCGAGCGACATGGATGCAAGCTGGGAACCCTCGACTACACTATGTGGACTCCTCGCGAGAGGAGCGACCCACGACTTTAGACTGAGGCAAGCCCGTTGAAGCAGCACCATTCTGTGGTAGCCAACCCACGCATGACAGAGTCCCAATGGTCCATTTCCACATCCATGTCGCCCGTTCAGACCAAAACGGAAACTATCATGTGAATTCTCACGGATACTAAAATCATCAAGAGCGGTCAAAACATGACAGTGTAGTGTTTACTCGTCAATGGCACTTTTGGCAGTCACGTCTGCTGTTACTTGCCAAGGGACTTGGCGGAACGTTCTATTTCGACGACTCAGGCAGCCAGAACTCTTCTGATCTGAGTTGTCCCCTAAAAGTTCGTTCGAATCCACTGGGATCGTCCAAGTACTGCCTTCCTGAGATTCCATCGTCTTCGAGAGTTCCTTCATGCATCCACTCGAGGTCGACATCAGAATACGGTTTGTACGAAAACGAAAACTTGGAGCCGTCAATCTTGAGATCGCGAACTTCATAGGTCTTTAAGCCCCTGTCGGTCCAAGCTCCTCGGTAGTGCCCATCTTCGATCTCCTCGAGAGTGAAGAACTCCTTCCGTGGACTATCAAGTTCATTCCATGCGATCAGATATGTCCTCAAATATTCTGAGTCTTCCTTGGTTAACACCTCCTGAACTTCCTGCGAGGACGACTTTATTTCAGAGCCGGCTACTCGGACCGCATTAGATTCGGTGGCTAACCCTAGCTCAGCATTCGCGGTCTTTTTTGTGGAACTTGGGTTGAGTCGCGCATAAGACTCAGCCAAGCGGTCCAGATTCTTCAATGCCTCATGCAAACGGCGAAGTGCGGCAGAATTGTCTGAATTCGAAGTCGCTCTGAAGCGCTCGGCGACTTCTCTCACTAGGTCTCTATAGGTCAATGCTCGGGGACCGTAGGCAACGATCGCCTCGACAATAAAGGAACCCAATAACTCGTCGTAAGGTTGCTTCAACCGACGCAACAAGGCATCAAACGCTTCGTCGCTCTGGCACAAACCCAGTCCACGAGCGGCATCAATGGTCCAAAAGTGAGACCAATCATTGTGATACGAGAACAGGATGCTTCTGCGGTACTTCGTAGCCCGAGGCGTTGCATATCTCCCTAAATCTAAACTTGCTAACGTGGCACCTGGCTGTACAGGGTCGTGGGCTTCCCAAATCAAGTCGTGCACATCGGCATCTTCAGGAAAAACGACAGCAAGTATTGCCGGAATGTCCATCCATGCTGGGCGGACTTCGTTATTGACAAACTCCTTGAATTTCAAAGGATCTTGAAGTAGTTCAAGCTCCTCGCTAGGGTCAATCTCTCGCGGAGGTTGGAATTGGGGAACTTCTCCGCCTGAGTCCTCTACACCCTTGCGGAAATGCAAAAGTAGCACTTGCTTAAAGCCCGGGATTCGGTCAAAAGTGCGCAACACTGGGGGAATTTGTTTGTTTTTGCTGTTCCTCCTCACGTACGATACATACTCACCGAGTTCTCTCAAACCTTTATTGACATCCAAGGGGTCGTCGCTGAACAGTAGATTGGCGACCTGCTCATTGATCTCCAGATTGGTTCGCCTCGGATCGTTGACGCTGGTGAGCCCCGATCCCGCCATGATTTTCGATAGTTCGGCTACAACTTCTGGGTGAGTGTTCTCCACAAACGAAAAGGAGTCGCTGACGGGTTGACCGGGTACACATCCTGAGAATGCAACAGCCACTACGCTGGTGAGTGCGGCGATGCCGACCACGGATTTGCTTCTAGTGTTCATCTTCGTTGATGCCGCGTCCCCATGGACTCTCAGATGTTCCATAGATCGGAGATTTTGTGACTTGAAGTGCAAATCGTAAACCAATACTCCCCGTAGCCCAAACCTGTCTGTAGGACGACGTTGGACACCTTGTCATGTCTTGGGCATATCTAAGCACGAGTTAAGTGAGATTGAAGTAGTTCTCGACTATTGACTGTTACAAATTGTTCTGGCGCACAAAGCGTTCGAGACTTCCTGCTCCGATCCCTTGCTAATTGGGTTTCAGAGGCAGTGAAACATCCAACATGATCTCTTGGCTGCGCAAACTGGTTTCCCAGAGCTATAGCACAAGTGTGCAATAGAGACAACGATGACAACCAGCACGTATCTTTTGGAAATTACATACCTAACTTGACCAGCAGGACGGTGACTGTGGGACTTGTAGAGAAACTACCAATAGTGCGAATTCTGGACGCATCTGATCAGGCTGTGGAGCTGTTTATTGGCTCCATCATGAGTTTCAAACCGCTGAAATATTCGGCGATCCTATTGGTAAAGTCTGGTAATTGCTCCAAGTCCACAATGTCCATAAGTTCTTTACCAACAGTTGTAAATGCCACGCCAAACAACTTCAACCCTTCGTCTTTGTCAAGACAAAATTCTTGCTCTGGTAGCAATGTCCAATGTTGATCCTGATGCGTAAAGTCTATCACTAAGTCTTTCCAATCAGGCAAACTCCTTATACCATATTGGTACTGGCCCCAAGCACTAAAGTCACTGAACAACAGCCCATTTTCGACTAGCTTCATCAAGTTACCGTAGGAGAGCCCTAAATTAGCTAAAGAGTTATCTCCTAAGTTCCCGTCCAATGCTGGAATTCTGGCATCATCTAAACGATTTTCCGTGTCAGTTTTAAGTCTTACCCTGATTCGTACAGAAGCCGATACTGCCCTTACAAAAATATTTGCTGTCCGCTCATCAAGAGCGCCAACTGTCCTTAGGGTGTTAATTGAAAAAGTACCTGGTTGCTCAATCTCTCCTGCCAATATCCGGCTAAATGATTCCTTGATTTGCTCAGAGGAGCGTAATCCAGCTTCCCGGCGAAACACATCCAGAAAATCATCGCTAATCTCTCCTACAAGATCCTCGGAATGTTTTGGAGAGCTCTTGCTGGTCTTGTAAATTCGTTGAAGGCTCTTAAGAACGATCTCGTCCACTCGTTCCTGCTCTTCGAGCTGTACATCAAGAATCTTCCGTTCAGTTTCTGTACGAGCCAAAGTTTGCTCTGCTGTCTTTGCCATGCTTCGCTCCTTGGATAGTTTCGCTCTTGCTTCTACTGCCTCAAGTAGGGCAACACCAGTTTTCGACGCCGGAGATGCCAGCTTACCTACAGCCTTTCTAATGTTATACGCATTTCTCAGACCCGGCAGATTCTTGCCAATAAATTCTTCAAACCCATTGTCGTTATCGCTGTTGTCCATAGAGGTCTCTGATCACAATTACGAGGGTGCGATGCTAGCACAATTTCAGGTACATGAAGACTGTGGGAGGTACTCGGTAACTGTAGGTATAGAAATTTCGATTCAATTGCACTCTCCCTGAGAAATTTTGTAAATGCGTTCTAACGATAACTAAATGACCCTCGGAGGGTCTACGACAATGTATGTCAATCGAAAACAACGCAGAATCATCAACAGCAAGAAAACGAAACCGAAAGTCGAGAGACCACCAGTGATCATTCCGGTCAATCTCCCCAAGAGAAAGTACTCAGTCGAACAATGGCGTTTGTACATCACACGTCGAATTACACGACATGGGTCCTGTTGGCTATGGGCGAGAGGAAACTCGCGCAAACCGTACGGCGAGATAAAGGTGCCCAAGCGGGACGGAACGGTCAAGTACCTGTTGCCTGCGAGGGTCGCCCATTGGGCTAATGGGCGTCCCAAAGGTTGCAAGGTTTGGGAGTACGCACCTGAAACAAGATTCGACCGCTCATGCGGGAATCGAAGTTGCGTGAACCCAAGACACTTGGAACCACAAGAATAGGTCTCGTTTGTGACCAGTAGGAACAGTGCGGTAGCTATATCGCTTAACAGGTAATCTGTTGCCCTTTCGGGCACTGCCGCACTGAACCTACCAACAGCGCACATTTAGTGCGTTGCGTGGGAGTTGTTTACATTTCTACAAGAATCCACCTGTGCTATCACCCGACTTGCTAACACGACATTACGTCGTCTCTCGGTCGGGTCACCTGCCGAATACAACAACCTGCCGGTAAATAGGCGGGAACTCCTTTACGACGTAAACGTGTTAGCAACGACCCGGCACCTATGGGTTGTCCAAAGTGCTGTGTGGTCGTTGGGTGGGTTACAGGTATGAAGTTGACAGAGAGTTCAAGACTGAACTGTTCAAGCAACGGATTAGTACGTTCTACAACCTTTTGAAGAAGTACTCCGAGATACATGCGGATGGAGTAATAGACGAAGAAGAAAAGGCACAAATGCAGGATTTGGCTAGAAGCATTTCTTTGATTGCCAGCTCAAAGACCGTCAATGTTCTGTCCAACTATGTCAACGGAATTTGTGCTACCGGTAATCTCTATTTGGAACACGACAAAGCAAGACAGTACTGTAAGTCACCAGGCGGAACCACCATGAAAGATGAGCATTTGGGAACATTCAGGAATCTTGTGGCGTGCATGAGAAGTGATTTGAAAGTCGTCCAATATGAGACAGGAAAGGAAACTGATGTCAAGACGGCGGTAGAGAGTATCGTCAAGCCGAGAGACTGATGGGCAGAAAGAAAAAGACCAATCTGGATAGGGTGGTTGAAGAAAACATAAGAGCTGGTCGGGGGCCTTGGGATCCTGGAACCAGCCCTATCGCGAAGGAGAAAGAGAAGAAACCCATTAACCCTGTAGATTGGTGGGTCGCCGGTATTGTCGTTGTCGTTGCAGGTGTCTTGGTCTACATCTACTGGGATAAGGTGGTCGAAATTGTCAGCGGTATAGCAATGGCTATATTCATGCTGTGGGCGTTCACAATGGCTATGAAGGACAACAAGGGCAAACCACGCAGGAGAAAGTAGCGTTTGTTGGACACCCAAGAACTTCTTAGTCGGTTGTCGAGCGGCGACGCTCAACCAGACCGAAGGGACAAGTACGACAATCTGCCCTTTCGCTTTATGAAAAGCGAGTCTCTTTACTGGGTGTTCGAGAGTGTTCAGTACTACCAAGAACAAGATCAACGGCAACCTGAAGGTCGCAGTGTCGGAGTGAGTTTTCGTGTGTTGAGCGGTCTGTGGCTAAGAACCGGATTATTCAGGAGCAAGACACAAGTCACGGAAGTCAACGTCCGCGTCGATACAGGATTACTCGGTATTACGACGAAACACATCTACTTCGCTGGACCTGAAACTAGCTTCCGAGTTCGGCACGATAGGCTGGTGTCAATCGTTTCATACAACGACGGATTCGGCATCGTTCGGGATACTGCTAGGGCAAAGCCCGAGACGTTTCTTGTGGAAGAACCCGAGTTAGCCTACCGACTGCTAACGGGGATTTCGGTGGAATGAGAGCTAACAAGTCTTGTGCTACAATACAGCATAGCTAGTTATCTATACTCGGAGTGCAGGTTGGATGATATTGACCACGTGTCAAACTCGTACAAAAGCGATTGTACTGATTACATCAGTATTTTTCTTGATATCAAACTTTTCTAATAACAGAGTTTATGCATCTTCGGACTTTGAAAACACTAAATTGTATGGTCTATGTGAGGTCAGCAACATTGTTGACTGGTTTACGGATGACACAATATACAGGCTTATATGTCCAAGTACAGACTACAAGTCTTACGTTCAGATAGTTATCCTACCTGATGGAAGATCCATACTAATGTTTAAGATAAGTGATGATGAAATCATTAAGCAAGAATTAAGTATCGAAAACTCTAGCGATACAGAACAGAAAGAACAAACACTCAAAGGCAAGTATAGATTCGACAAAGGAGTAGTCAAAAATGGAACTTTTTACGACTTACTTTACTCGAACACTACCGCAGCAGCTAGTTTTGGTGATTTTTCAACTGATTTAACAACATTCCTTAATCAGTTTGCTAATGCAAGAAGAATTGTTTTCGCAGTCGAAGATAAAGCTGCGAAGATTTACCTGAATGATTCCAAAAATGCAGTAAAGGACTTTGTGAAACGAATCGAACACTTAAACATAACAGACGGAAATATTGGCAGCAGGAATAATTGGTTCCCTTTTGAAATTATTATAAGGCAGAGAACAGATAATCCAGATTCTCCTAGTACACCACGAGAGGAAGCAGAAAAATCAGACTAAGGGGAACAACTATATACTCAAGCAATTACACCTGTAGATACAAGTGTCACTATCGCGTTGTACACTATGTAAACTAATGTGTCAACTCCACACGTAACTGGAATTGAGCCTTTGTTTGATACTCATTTACACTTTTTTCCCCACCAGATTGTCATACGTCAAGACCCTGCCGTTCATTTGCCTTACCACTTCCTCCATCTGTTCGATGGTGTCCAATTCCCTGATGTTGTGGCGACCTGCAAACTCGTTGCAGTAGCGGTCTAGGTGCTTGGGGCTCATCTTGTGGTAAGTCCCGTGATAGCCACGCTTCAGCATCGCCCAGAAACTCTCCATCCCGTTTGTGTGTGCCATGTCGTCCACATACTGACCTACTGAGTGCTTGACGCTTTTGTGCCTGTAGCCATGCAGTTTCTTGTAGGCTACAGCTTCATCAGTGTAGATATGATGACCCTTCCTGACGTGCTTATTGATGAGTCTGTGCAAAGTCTCCCTGTCCGTTGAATCGACGGTTCGGGCATAGACCTGCCCAGTGTTCCGGGCCTTGATTCCGAATACCGGTGTCTTCCCCACACTTCCCCGTCCCCTCCTGAGTTTCTTGCTGGCGTGCTTGTTGCTTTCCTTCCTGCCCATATAGGCTTCGTCGGCCTCCACTGACTCATGGAAACGGGCTTCGTCTTCAGGGAGTCCCAGACCTTCCCGGATCCTGTGAACCATGAACCATGCGGACTTCTGGGATATGCCAAGTTCTCGGTGCATTTTCAGGCTGGAGATGCCTTTTAAGTTCGTGCAAAGGAGATAGATTGCAATTGCCCACTTCTGTAGTGGTATCCGGCTGGACTCCATCGGCGTGTTTGTCCTGACCGAGAAATAGGACTTGCAATCTCGGCACCAGTAGGGCATCGGTTTACCTGTCTTAGTCTTGTTGTTTGCAATCGATCCGCAACATCCACAGAACCTAACATTTCCCCACCTTACCGCCTCGAATCAGCGTGTCGCCTTCTCTTCGGTTGAGAACATCTGCGCCAATTCCAATATTGTGAGTCCCCGGCGATACCCCTTGCCAGGGGCTTTCGTTCGCTTGCGCTTTTTCATTTGTCACCTGATTTAAATAATATTTTTCCATGTTTACATTATATCATGTAAATGTGGGTAACGCTAGGAACGTAGCGGTATATACAAGTGTGCAAGAGGTAGGAACGGCGAACTACTTTGGAGCAGATGTATTGGTTTGCTACAATAGTTCCAAATTCAACAGTAGACACTCAATGAACGATAAAAGTGATATGGTGGAACGCATAGTCAGACAAGCTATACTCGGACGAGAGACAGGAACACTGTATTCTGTGACTTACACAGTTCAAAATATCGAGCCTGCAGGAATTTCCAACTCTATGAGGAGCTATCTCCTCAGAAAACTATCTTCAATTCCGAACGCTATCAAAGTTGACAGCACACACTGGGTGATTAACTCTCACTTAACTGCTCTCGAGTTATGGTCAGATATTTCATCTTCACTTAGTAAGTACAAGACTTACATTGATTATGTCGATGTACTGATTATTGGAGTTCGTGACGACATAGGTACATCAGATTGTATCTATTACAAATTCCGCGATACTGAAATAACAAAATGGATTGATGAGCAACTTCGAAACTTAGACTAAAATCTGGATCTTCCTTTTTCTTCGCATCCAAGAAGGACGAGTACTCTTCTTCCGTCTTGAAGCCAAAGTGGTGCCAAATTCCAAATGGTGCAGTTCTTTCCTCCAATGGAATTGGCTTGTATTTCTTCCTTTCGTCATCTTCCAATTTTATAACAACTCCAAGAATATTCAAAGAACCGAGTAGGCATCCAAACCCTTCAATTTCTTGCATGGATTCCGCTTTGAGTATATAGGTATTTTTACGTATAGATAATTTCATTTTGAGATTTCCTCCTTATTCCTACAGTGTCCTAGTATTTCTGGCAGGTTCCTTGTGCATTGCACCATCTCCTACCTGTCTGTCAAGTTAAAGTTATAATTTCCTATCTTTTAGCCTTCTAGAGTCGTTGAACCCATGAGATAGCGATCAATCTCGCGAGCGGCCTCTCGCCCCTCGTTGATGGCGTTTACCACGAGCGATTGACCGCGACGGCAATCGCCGGCGGCAAAAATCTTGTCCTCGTGCGTTAGATAATCGCCTTTCTTTGCAAGATAGTTTGATCGTTCGTCCAAACGGATGCTTACATCCTCAAGGACATAGTGCTCTGGTCCTCGAAATCCCAACGCAAGCAAGACCAAGTTCGCACGCCACTCCCTTTCTGTCCCTGGTAATTCCGTAATCCGACCGTCTTTCATGGTGACTTCGATGGTGGACACTCCGCGGACATTCCTATCACCATCGTCAAGAAACGAAGTTGTGCTAATTCCAAAAGTTCTCGGGTCGTCCCCAAATTTCGTTGACGCTTCTTCATGTCCATAGTCCACACGGAAGATCATCGGATACTCAGGCCAAGGATTGCCTTCAGACCGCTCGTCCGGATTTGCTGGAAACAGTTCGAAATTAGTCAGAGATTTGCACTCGTGTCTTAACGCGGTTCCGATACAGTCGGTGCCGGTATCGCCGCCTCCGATCACCAACACGTCCTTGCCCCGGGCATCTATGTAGTTTCCGTCAGAGAGGCCGGAGTCAAGCAGACTCTTCGTGTTGGCTGTAAGGAATTCCATGGCAAAGTGGATTCCGTTCAGTTGCCTTCCTGGACATGGCAGATCGTTCGGAACAGTGGCACCAGTAGCCAAGAGCACCGCATCATTGTCGTTCGCCAGGTCTCTCAAGGTTAATGAACCAGTGTTTGTACCGGAGACATCAGCGTTGGTTCGAAACTCAATTCCTTCTTCTCGAAGAAGATTGACACGACGATCTACAACTTCGGTCTTGTCGAGTTTCATGTTTGGAATACCGTACATTAGGAGACCACCGATTCGGTCCTCTCGTTCGTAGACGCAGACGGAGTGACCAACGCGATTTAGCTGTGCAGCAGCAGACAATCCTGCAGGTCCGGAACCAACGATCGCAACTTTTCGCCCGGTACGACTGGACGGAGGCTCTGGTTTGACCCATCCTTTGCTGAACCCGTAGTCGATGATCGCCATTTCGATGTTCTTGATCGTTACGGGAGGACTAGTGATTCCTAAGACGCAGCTGCCTTCACATGGGGCAGGGCACACTCGACCTGTGAATTCCGGAAAGTTATTGGTGGAGTGCAGACTGTCCAACGCGTCGCGCCAATGGCCGCGATACACCAAGTCGTTCCACTCCGGAATTTGGTTGTGTATGGGACAACCACCGCGACTGATTCGGTGATCGATTGGAGCGTATGACTGACAGAACGGAACCCCGCAATCCATGCAACGAGAACTCTGAACATGTAACCGCTGCATATCGTGTTCACGATAGATTTCTTTGAAGTCGGCAAGGCGTCCGTTGCTGTCTCGGTACGGCGCAGCCTCGCGGGGATGCTTGAGAAAACCCGTTACTTCGCCCATGGTCTAGACTTCGGCTGTCGAAAGAATCAACGACTCTTCTCTCGCAGCCTCTTGTTCCAGAATGCGCTTGTAGTCGGTAGGCATCACCTTCACGAAGTTTCTCAAGCACATCGACCAATTGGTCAGGATTTCATTAGCAACCGTCGATCCTGTGTAAGTTTCATGGCGTTCGATGAGAGACTTCAGTTCATTCATGTCTTCGGGTTTGGACACTGATTCCAGCTCAACCAAATCTAAGTTGCACTTCGCGGCAAGCTCGGAATTCGGATCCCAAACATAAGCGATCCCGCCACTCATGCCGGCAGCAAAGTTTCTGCCTGTCTCGCCAAGGACGACTGCGCGACCACCCGTCATGTACTCGCATCCGTGGTCACCCACCCCCTCAATTACGGCAGATGCACCACTGTTGCGGACACAGAATCGTTCAGCTGCTTTGCCTCGAAAAAACGCCTCTCCGCTAGTCGCGCCGTAGAGAACTACATTTCCGACTATTACTTGCTCTTCTGGCTTGAAAATCACATTCTTGGGAGGATAGACAATTACTTTTCCACCCGACAAACCCTTACCGACGTAGTCATTGGCATCTCCTTCCAATTCAAGGGTGATGCCTTTGGCCAGCCATGCTCCAAAACTCTGTCCGGCGTTTCCGTCAAACTTGAAGTGAATCGTGTCGTCGGGAAGCATTGACGGTCCCACGTGTCTTACGACTTGATGCGACAGTATTCCTCCAACTACTCGGTTTGAGTTCGAAATTGGAAGGTTTGTTCTGGTTCTTTTTCCTTTCTCCAGGGCTGGTTTAGCGAGCTCTATTAGCTTGTGGTCCAGAGCGTGCTCTATCCCGTGGTCTTGATTGTGTCTGCAATACGATCCAAGAAACTTACTCGGTTCCAGGGCGGGTGTCAGAATCTTTTGCAAACTCAACGTTTGTGACTTCCAATGTCCGGACATTGGCCTCTCCTTAAGGGCGTCGACCCGTCCCACGAGCTCATTGATGGTTTTGAATCCCAACTCGGCCAGTGTCTCACGCACGTCACGTGCAACCATGAAAAAATAGTTGATCACATGTTCGGGCAGGCCCGTAAATCTCTTGCGCAGTTCCTTGTCTTGAGTGGCAATTCCAACGGGGCATGTATTGAGGTGGCACTTACGCATCATGATGCAGCCCATGGCAATCAGCGGCGCTGTCGAGAAACCGTACTCTTCAGCGCCTAAGCAGGTGGCGATAACTACATCACGTCCAGTCTTGAGCTGCCCATCGACTTGTAGAACTACACGCGAGCGAAGGTTGTTCGTCACAAGGGTTTGATGGGCCTCGGCAAGACCAAGCTCCCATGGAACGCCGGCATGCTTGATGGATGTGAGTGGAGAAGCTCCAGTTCCACCAGTGTCTCCCGCTATTACAAGATGGTCGGACCGAGCCTTTGTCACTCCCGCCGCGACTGCTCCGACACCAATTTCCGAACCGAGCTTTACGCTTATTCGGGCCGACGGGTTGGAATTCTTGAGGTCATGAATTAACTGGGCTATGTCTTCGATTGAGTAGATGTCGTGGTGTGGAGGTGGGCTGATCAAGCCAACTCCCGGTGTAGAGTTTCGAATCTCGGCGATGACCTCATCGACCTTATCGCCTGGCAACTCCCCGCCTTCTCCTGGTTTTGCGCCTTGAACGATCTTGATTTGTAACTCGTCAGCATTGGTCAGATAGTTGATGGTCACACCAAATCTTCCGCTTGCGACTTGCTTGATTGCAGACCTTGAAGAATCCCCGTTCGCTTGGGTCCTGTATCTATGTGAATCTTCCCCACCTTCACCTGTATTGGACTTCCCGCCAATGCGGTTCATGGCGATGGCCAAGGACTCATGTGCCTCCGCGGAAATTGATCCAAAACTCATGGCGCCCGTTGCAAATCGCTCGACGATTTCTTCCTCACGTTCGACGTCTTCAACGTTGACAGATGGACCATTGACTCCAAAGTTGAAATCGAGAAGTCCTCGCAAATTTGCTTCGCGCGTATTGTTTTCATTGGCGTGATCTGCAAACTGTCGATAGGAGTCAAAGTTTTCTTGTCGAACCGCATGCTGCAAGTCAGAAATGGATTCTGGGTCCCACATGTGCCGGTCTCCTCCGACACGCCAGTGAATGTCCCCGGGATTGGGTAGAACTGGTAATCGTGAAGTTTCTCGTGTTGGGTAGCCCAGTGTGTGCCGGCGTTGCATCTCCTCCGCCAAGACTTCAAAGCCTACGCCCTCTACACGACTCGCTGTTCCAGCAAATGCGGAATCAATGACCTCAGTGGCGATGCCAATCGCTTCGAAAATCTGAGCACCCTTGTAGGATTGGAGGGTCGAGATTCCCATCTTGGCCATTACTTTGAGAATTCCCTTCTCAACTCCTTTCTTGTACGCCTGCACCACATCTGAGTCGTCTTCAATATGTGAAGCATCGTCGAGATAACCATTACGGCGGGCATTCCATAGAGACTCATAGGCGAGATACGGATTGATAGCATCGGCACCGTAGCCCACTAAGAGACAGTGATGGTGGACTTCTCGAGCTTCGCCGGTTTCCACGACGATTCCCAGTCTTGTGCGATCGTGGTTTCTGACCAAATGGTGGTGAACCGTACCCACGGCCAGCAGCGCGCTCACAGCTGCTCGCGTCGAACTCATGCCGCGGTCCGAAAGTGCGATCATTCGGTAGCCCTGTGCTATTGCCTCCGTGGCTTCGCGACACATACGTTCCAATTCACCTCTCAATCCTCGGCTACCCGAATTTGACTCGAAAGTCATATCAATTACTCGGGTGCGCCATCCTCGATGATTGAGACCTGCTATTGCCGCGTATTCTTCATTCGACAGAATTGGATGTGCGATGCGGAGACGATGCGCATTCTCTTCAGATTCCTCGAGAATGTTCCGTTCGGGACCGACATAGCACTGTGTAGCCATGACCACTTCTTCACGGATTGAGTCGATTGCGGGGTTGGTAACTTGAGCGAATAGTTGCTTGAAATAGTCATAGAGCATTCTTGGTCGGTCTGACATAACCGCCAATGCCGCATCGTTTCCCATTGAGCTCAAAGGATCTCGTTGTTCACGGACCAAAGGCAACAGCATGAATTGCATGGTTTCAGTGGTGTAGCCAAGCGCTTGCATTCGTTGCAACAAGGAACTAGTGTCGAGGTGAGGTACTTTTGAAGGTACAGGTAGCTCTGCAAGATCAATTCGCTGTCGTTCAAGCCATTTGCCCCACGGTTGCTCTTCAGCCCAAAGTTTCTTTATTTCTGCATCGGGGATCATTCGTCCCTTATCGAAATCAATGAGAAACACCTTTCCTGGCTGCAGGCGACCCTTTTCGATGATTTGGTCGGGAGGGATATCGAGCACGCCGACTTCCGAAGCCATTACGCAGCGATCATCAGTTGTTATGTAGTATCTCGATGGTCTCAGACCGTTTCGGTCCAAGACTGCGCCGATGTAGTTTCCGTCTGTGAAGGCGATCGACGCAGGTCCGTCCCAAGGCTCCATCAAGCAGGAAAAGTACTCGTAAAATTCTCGCTTCTCGCGAGGCATCCTTTCTTGCTGCTGCCAAGCCTCGGGAATCATCATGAGAACGGAAGCTTGTAATGTTCTGCCGGTCATTAGTAGAAACTCGAGGACGTTGTCGAAGGTTCCTGAATCGGAACAGTCGGGCTCCACAATGGGGAACAAGTCTTGAAGGTTTTCGCCGAACAGATCGGACTTGGCTTGACCCTCTCGGGCGTTCATCCAGTTCTTGTTACCGAGCAGAGTATTGATCTCGCCGTTGTGCGACATGAATCTATTGGGTTGTGCCCGATCCCAAGAGGGGAAAGTATTCGTTGAGAATCGAGAATGCACCATGGCCAAATGCGAGGTGTAGTTCGGATTCTGAAGATCCTGGTAGAACGGAAAGAGCTGGGTGGGTGTAAGCATGCCCTTGTAGACGATGACTTTTGTGGACAAGCTGCAAACGTAGAAGAGAGTTCTTTGCGACAAACTCTCGTCGTTTCGGATTTGCCGGGTGGAAATTTTTCTCGCCCTGTATAGCGCTCGCTCGAGTTCATCGCCATCCAGGGATTCTTGCGCGACGACAAAAGCTTGTTCAATGTGCGGCATTGACGCTTGCGCCGAACCGCCGATGTTGGCTGTCATCGGATGGATGGGAACCTCTCTCCAAGACAAAATCCTCAGACCGCACTTCTCGACGGAGTCATGGAAGATCTTTCGACATGTTTCCTTTTCCGAACTGAGCTGCGGCAGAAAAACGTTCCCGACACCGTACTGGCCGAGATCCGGAAGGTTGCAACTAAGCTCGCTCTTACAGATTGACCTAAACAAAAGATCAGGTATAGAGGTCAGTATTCCCGCACCGTCGCCAGTGGTCTTCTCGAAACCCAATCCACCTCGGTGCCTCATGCTGCAGTTCATGTTATTGGCGTCTTCGAGGATGGAACGACTCTTGCGTCCCTTGATATTGCAAACAAAGCCCACGCCGCATGATTCACGTTCCTGGTTAGGATCGTAGAGTCCTCTTTTAGCTGGAAAACCAACGTATTGCGAGCTCATTTTCGAAGGGGCCTGAGGTTGGATTTGGATGTTTAAATGTGAGCGAAAGCGAGATACTCTCGCATAGAACGCTTCACGGGCGCAATCTCATAGCTTAGCAAAGCGGAAACGACACACCGTTTTCGGGAGCTCTACTCGACGAATTGGACTATTGAATTGGACAGCTCAAAAGCTCGGAAATCTATCCGTTCGCAGAGCTCTCGAGTCGCGAAATCTTAAGCTTTAAATGTTAGGAGAGAACCGTCCACTGACCGTGCAGTCTCTTGTGCGTAGCAACTTCAAAGTGGCTAATTGTGATCAGCAGTGATCACTTGCGGCGAGAGCGAATTCGGTAGGACGTGGTTCGATACCACATCGATTGGTCTCTTTGCCTTTCCGATTCAATTGGAATGATCGTTCCGGACTCACACTCCACAAAGCTCTAGGAAAAATTTCTTTTGTTCAGTTGTCATCGCGGAAAAATTTGGGACTCCCATATCGGTCGTAGGCAAATCCGCAAATTCAGGAGAAGGGGACTGCAGACGTGCAGCTATGTTGTGAAGTCCTCCTCCATCTTCAGAGCCTTGGCTTAACGCACCAGCGATCTCCCGCGGCCAGAAGGCCGGTTTGGACCCTCGCTTGAGGCCTAAGGGATTAGATGAGCCAACGTATTCGGCGATTTCGCGAAACATGATCTGCTCGTGCTCGGAACGACGTCTCTGTCCATCACGACCATAAAGCGAACCTGATTGATTGCAAATCGACGCCCACTGAATTTCTACGTGAAATCCAGGAAGCGACAGACAATTCTCGTTGAGTCCGTCGCCGCTGGAGACGTTACCGGCCTGGACCATGATGAAGTACGCGGCAAGCTTGCGCTCTCCGTCCAAGAGACGTTCAGGTGGTCTTGTGTAGTTCTCGGTAAACCCCCATTCCAAGTCCGTGGGAAGATTCGCTTCCCGAAGAAGCTGTGCGCCATATCCCGCAACGGTTTCACACCAAGTCTTGGAACCGAATTCTCCAATTGGCCTTAGTTCTTCGACATTTATGCTCGACATCTCAATCTCTCCCGTGACTCATTTGACGCGATGTCCCCAAGTCTATATGGTTCACACCAAAGACAGGATACTCAGTTGCCTAAATCTGGACTCCGTAATCCAAGAGACTGCCGAAAAGAAGAACTACTAGAGTTCCTCGGTTTCAAGCATTCTGAGCATAAAGTGGTTGGGGAATTCCTCTAACGCCGACTCGATCGTTTCAGTCGCGCCGTCCTTGTTCCCAGAGTTCCGGAGATGGACGACCTTGAGCGCTAATACTTCAGCACGACCCCACGTTGGCGGATGATCGAAGATAGATCCAACGTTGTCACTTCGATGCGGGTCCATTGCGAGAGCAGTTTCGAGGACTTCGTCTGCATCGATCCCTCCTCCAAATCCCGGAACCTCGATTACGGCATCCATAACCGCACCTAATTGAACTCTGAGATTCTCAGAATCTAGGTTTATTGCGTTATCCAAAACGTCCTGCATATCCATCAATAGTTCGAACGTCTCATCGGGAACTAAAGGAATCTTGGACTTCACCAGAATCGCCTTAAGTGCTTGTGCTTCGACATGACTCTCATCAAAACTATTGAGTCTACCCAGTGCTTGATCGATAAGAAGCAAGCCTTGTTCGGAGTCGCCGAAGTGTTCCTCGAGTCTGGCCACATTGAAGTTCAGGAATGCTATCCAATAAGCATGCGCGTCCTCTTGGTGAGGACCGATGTCCCATTCCAACATCTGTCGTTTCAGTGCGTATGCGACGGAAGCGTTACCGTGCTCGTAGGATTGATCCGTTACATCAAGAATCTGTTGCTCCACATATTGAAATGGATCCACCGACGAGATCGGACCGTCGTTTGACGTATCGGTTGGAGTGCACGAAACAACGAACACAGCGACGATGGCGAGCGCGGACGCGTTGCAGAACTTCTTCCTTTGCTCGTTAGCCACATCCATGAGAACTAATTGCGGGTTCGCGTCAGCAAGTATGCTAGTACGAAAAATGCTTACCGTAAATACTTTTCTTTCAGCAACCAATAAGTCCGTCTGATTCGAAGTCGAATCCTCTTGATGATCGCATGCGAGTAACGGATCAGCAAAACGTAATCGTTGTCGTTCATACGATTGTTCGAAACGCTGAGGAAAGCATTCTGTTGCTGGAAAGACGGGACACCGGTTACATGGATGGATTTCTCGTACCTCCTGGGGGGCACGTGGAATATGGGGAATCCATCTCGAATGCAGCTCGGCGTGAAGTCAACGAAGAATCTAACCTGACTCTTAAAGGTTTTGAGCCAGTAGTAGTTATGCCTTTCGAAGGAGGGGTCGACTTTATTTTTGAATCCCGCCAGTGGGAGGGTACACCCTCTATTGGCGAACCATCCAAATTCTCCAGCGTTGGTTGGTTTGATCCTCTCTCGCTTCCCACAAATGTTGCGCCCTTTGTAATAAAGGCTCTAGAGCTGGTCGATTCGGGCATTTGGTACCACGAGTATAGAGAGGAGAGTGAAGACTAAAATCTTGGGAGTTCTGACTAGACACAAGAGTGTGCGGGGTTAATCTGTCATGCAAAAACCGATGCGAGTCGCCGTTACGGGAGCTGCAGGCCAAATTGGGTATCAGTTGATTTACCGCATAGCTGCGGGAGAAATGTTGGGCCGAGACCAACCCTTGCACTTGAGCTTGCTTGAGATTCCTCCTGCAATGGAAGCCCTGAACGGTGTAGTTATGGAACTTGAGGACTGTGCGTTCCCGCTCATCCAGGGCATCGATCCGACCGACTCGCCCGACACAGCATTTACAGATGTAGACATAGCAGTTCTGGTAGGTTCGAGACCACGTTCGCCTGGAATGGAACGTCGAGACCTTCTGGAAGCGAACGGTGAGATATTCACCACTCAGGGCAAGGCGCTGAACGAGCATGCTGCACGGAGCGTCAAGGTTCTGGTTGTTGGAAATCCAGCCAACACAAACTGTCTAATCGCTTTGCGCAATGCACCTGATCTGGCCCCAACTCAATTTTGCGCCATGACTCGGCTCGATCACAACCGTGCGTTAGCACAATTGGCGCAGAAAGTTGAGTGTCACGTAAGCGACATCCGTGGGTTAGCCGTGTGGGGCAACCATTCTCCTACGATGTTTCCTGAATTAGGATCGGCAACGGTATCTGGCGAACCTGCTTTGAATCTGGTCGATATGGAATGGTATGGCAAGGAGTTTATTCCGGCGGTTCAGCAAAGAGGCGCAGCAATACTCCAAGCGCGAGGATTTTCTAGTGCGGCCTCTGCGGCCAACGCTGCAATCGAGCAAGTTCGAGACTGGCACCTCGGATCACAGCGCGTTACGAGCATGGGTCTTTACAGTACCGGCAGTTATGGAATTAGGGAAGGCATTGTTTTTTCGTATCCCGTAAATTGCGAACACGACAGCGTCCAAATTGTCGAGGGTCGAACTCTGGATCAGTTCAGTCGCGACAGGATCGCGATCACAGAACAGGAATTGGTAGACGAGAGGAGTGCAATAGAGCACCTGATCTAACTCGTTGGCGTGCTGGTTCACAGGAGTCTAAGACTCTAGAACTACGGATTAGGTATATTCGCTGGTCGCAGATAGGGTGACGATGGATCAGTTTGGGTCCCCAGAGACCCAAACAAAAAGAGACTTCGCAGCGCGTGGTTGTAAAATTTGCTGCTTCCACGGCTAATTTCCTTGGAGTTACTTCGAAATGGCAGTTTTGTCGACAGGACAACGACTCAAGAGTGGCGTATGTACCACCGAGATCATGGTGATTACCGCACCTCAGGAAGACTTGGATCTTACATGCGGCGGCGCTCCTATGACTGCCAATGGCGACGAATTAAACACAGGTCTCAACCCTGACTTTGCTGATGGAACTACGATTGGCAAGCGTTATGTCAACGCCGATGGAAAGCTAGAAATTTTGTGCGTAAAACCAGGCGATGGATCGCTCGCAATAGCCGGCGATAGACTGAAGCTCAAGGACTCCAAGAAACTCCCCAAGACCGACTGATCGCGTAATTCAAGGGCTACGCAACAGCTCTTCTTTGTACCTTTGACCTTCGCGCAGGACACCATCTCGTGAACATCATGATGTTGCTTGAAATGGCGGCTTCCGCCTTTCCGGAGCGTAAGGCCTTTTACGATCCAACCGTCGATCAAGACATTTCTTACGAAGAGCTTCTCCGGGAAGCTCGAACCAAATCTCAAGTGTTGAGAGAGTCGGGTACGAGTCGATGTGTGCTACTCGACACTACAAACCTCGGAATTCCAATAGCCCTATTTAGCAGTGCATGGGCGGGGATTCCCTATGTACCTATCAACTATAGATTGACCCTTGATGAAATCGATGCACTTCTTGAGAGAGTCCAACCGGCCTTTCTCATCACCGATTGTGAACGCGAACCCAGATACCAAGGTAGAAACGCGTTGCGTGTTTCCTCTCGAGACGAATTTCGAGATGCAACCCCAATCAACTCTAACGACGATTTCCACTGGTCGATGGAACCAGACGAGGTGGCAGTTTTGCTTTTCACCAGTGGAACCACAGGCATCCCCAAAGCTGCCGTAATGCGTCAGCGACATCTGTGTTCCTACATTCTCGGTTCCGTAGAGTTCATGTCCGCAAGCGAGGACGAAGCAACTCTCGTCTCCGTTCCTCCCTATCACATCGCGGGGATTGGGGCAATTTTGAGCTCTGTCTACTCTGGACGACGAGTTGTTCAAATGTCGCAATTCGACGCTACGGAATGGTTGCAACTTGTAAGAGAGCACAACGTAACGACTGCATTTGTGGTTCCAACGATGTTGGCTCGAATTGTCAAAGCATTGGATGGAAGGACTACTGCCGGGTTGCCCAATTTACAGTCCATAGCTTACGGTGGCGGCAAGATGCCCCGAAATATAGTTGAGCGGGCATTGGAGTTGTTTCCAGATACGGAATTTACCAACGCGTACGGACTCACAGAAACGAGTTCCACGATTACGGTTCTCGGCCCCGAGGAACATAGAGAAGCTCTTTCGAGTAAAGACATTGATGTTCGTCGCCGTTTGGCGTCTGTCGGAACGCCGCTTCCAGGAATTGAACTTGACATCCGAGATTCCGATGGCAACTCCTTGGCGGACGGTAGCCACGGTGAAGTCTACGTGCGAGGGGATCAAGTCTCAGGTGAATACGAAGGTCGAGGTAGCACTTTGGATACTGATGGCTGGTTTTGTACTCGAGACGCAGGCTACATCGAGAGGGGCTATCTCTTCCTGGAAGGTCGATCAGACGACGTGATCGTTCGTGGCGGGGAAAATCTTTCGCCTGGCGAAATCGAAGATGTACTTCTCGATCACGCATGTGTCGAAGACGCGGCTGTTGTTGGTATACCCAGCGACGAATGGGGGGAATCTGTCGCTGCCGTAGTTTGTCTTGACGGAGTTGTCTCGGTTTCCGAACTGCAAGACTGGGTGAGGAACCGAATGCGATCTTCGAGGGTCCCAGAAACTATCGAGTTCTGGGAAGAATTGCCTTACAACGAAACAGGGAAGCTACTTCGAAGAGTCATCCGAGAACGACTGTTTTCCTGATCTTGGGCACGAGTCTTGCAGGATGAACACAGGTGGAGATAGTATTGCTCCATGATTGGGCGACTTGTTAACACCTGCCGTTAAGCAAATTAAGTTGGAATTGCCGTTCTTATGTATCTAATCAAATCGAAGTACTTGGTCGCTTGCGCATGCTTCTGCGTGACTCTTTCATCGGTGACTGTAGTAGCGAGTGGAATCTACATTGGAACGGGAGTCGGTCTTGAAGACATCAAGACCCGGTACGACCGGCGCTCCGATGCGAAACTATTTCCGTCGCTTTCCCTCTCGGATCTAGTTTTTTCAGGCGACGATGAGAACAATGACACTCCCTACACGCTTGGTGGATTCATCGGCTATCGATTGGATGCAAGCCGTCAAGGCGCTTGGATGGCTGTCGAGTTTGGAGCTACCTTGCGAGGTGACTCCGTTAAAGGACGATTGAATGCGACAGGTATTACATTAGAGGGCACTGATGTACCCAGTATTGTTGTAGAAGACTGGAAGTTTCAGGCAGAGTCGGACCGATCTCTCGTTGCAAAGATTGGGGCTTACGTCAGTCTATTTGGATTCTTCGATCTTTCCTTCTACGTAATAGGTGGAAAACGTGAGATTGGGGTTGAGTTCGTCAGAAACTTCGACATATGCACGAATACTCAGGGATGTACCACACAAGGATCAACGACAACTGCTACGGAGACGCAAAAGCCAACCTTGGAACAATGGGTTGGTGGTGTTGGGATCGAACTTGGAATAGGTCGTAGGTCTGCGTTGCAGTTTGAGGTGCGATTTAACGACGAAGGTTCTGCTGAGTGGAGCGATGGCAATGGAGATATTGAAGTTCCGCAATCCCTATCTCGCGAGAGCTATGACTTTTCCACGCGACTAGTACTGCAGTTCTGAAGTCTCTTTACGCTCTCGCAGACTTCAGCAGAGAATTTTCGATTTCTTTCCAGAAGTAGCAGGCAACCGATCCTCCTCCGGCGATCTCCTCAAGAGCCGGCGCTTCACCTTCGCACTTCGGTTGGGCGAATTGGCAGCGAGTTCGAAATCTACATCCACTGGGAGGACTAATAGGAGATGGTACATCTCCTTCAAGAATTATTCGTTCACCTTGGTGCGATGGGTCTGGCCGCGGTATGGCTGAGATCAATGCACGTGTATAGGGATGTTTTGGCGAGCCATATATTTCCTCTGACCTTCGGGTTTCCACCACGTTACCCAAGTACATTACAGCGATCTGATCCGATACGTGCTTTACGACTGCAAGATCGTGAGCAATGAACAGTAGTGCGAGGTGCATTTCCTTCTGTAGATCCAGCAGAAGATTGACGACTTGAGACTGCACCGAGACATCCAAGGCCGAGACTGCCTCGTCACAAACAATCAATTTCGGCTTTAGTGCAATTGCGCGGGCAATTCCAATTCGTTGGCGTTGTCCCCCGGAAAACTCATGCGGAAAACGACTTGCTGCGGACTTGTCTATTCCAACACGCTCAAGCAGTTCTGCCACTCGTTCCTTGCGCTCTTGTGTAGTTCCAATTCGGTGAATCACGAAAGGTTCAGAAAGAATCTTGCCCACAGTGTGCCGAGCGTTGAGCGATTCGAAAGGATCCTGGAAAATAATTTGGACATCGCGCCTGAGTTCTCGAAGTTCTCTGAATCGCATAGCGGAAATGTCTCTGCCTTGGAAGAGCACCGTTCCTTGGGTTGGCTTTTCTAGGCGAAGGAGAGTCTTTCCCACAGTACTCTTGCCACAACCCGATTCACCCACTAGACCGAGAGTCTCGCCTTGACGCAACGTGAATGAAACAGCGTCGACAGCATGAACATGGCCGACGGTTCGGGGAATTACCCCTGCTCTAACAGGGAAGTGCTTGGTTAATCCGCGTACTTCAAGCAGCGGAGCATTGCGGTGCTCAGTCATTGAATTCGTTCCGACAGATTGTTCCAAAAGTGGCACGCGACATGATGTGAGTCGCTGTCAGATTCCAAGCTCGGAACTCTGTCGCCGCAGAGAGTTCGAGCGTAGTTACAACGATTTCTGAATCGGCAGCCGGAAGGCATTTGATCATAGCTTGGAACCAGTCCTGGAATAGTCTCGAGCTGTGTTTTTGGAGTTCCTTCCAACTTGGGAATTGAGTTCAGTAGTCCCTGTGTATACGGATGAAGTGGAGCTGAAAACAACTCAGTTACTGTTGATTGCTCAACGACACGCCCGGCATACATCACGCTCACACGATCAGCAAGTTCCGCTATTACTGCAAGATCGTGGGTTATGAAGATAACCGCCATTCCATTTTCTCGTTGCAGTTTCGCGATCAGCTCGAGAATCTGTGCTTGAATCGTGACGTCCAAGGCCGTAGTAGGCTCATCTGCGATGAGAATGTCGGGTACATGAATGAGCGCCATTGCAATCATGACTCGTTGCCTCATTCCACCGGAGAGTTGGTGTGGATAGTCCATTAGACGCCGCTCGGGTTCGGAGATACCCACTTGCTCAAGAATCTTCACGCATTCTTCGAGTCCTTCGTCTTTGCCCACGTCCGGTCGATGCAATTGAACAGACTCGACGAGTTGCTTTCCGATGCGTTGTACCGGATTGAGTGCAGTCATAGGTTCTTGAAAGATCATGGATATTCTTCGGCCTCGAACTCTGCGTCTCTCGTCGAGGTGTTTGCCGAGCAAGTCCTGGTTGTCGAGGACGATTTGTCCATTGGTGATACGACCAGAAGGTTGCGGCAACAAGCCCATGATCGCCAGTGCAGATACGCTCTTGCCACAGCCAGACTCTCCGACTACACCGAGGGTTTCGCCGCGTTCGAGTTGAAGGTTGACTTGATCGATCACATCGACCCTACCTTCGTCCGTATCGAAGGCTACCGACAGGTCGCGAACGTCAAGTAATGGCATTATGTACTGGTCGTTCGAATCAGTTTCGATGAGTTTCGTCGACTACTACCAGTTCTGCCATAGGCCGATCTTCTCGCTTGGCTTGGAGAATCTCTTGCTTCTTCTCTTCGTTTATCCAGAACAACCCACCGCCTGAGTACATTTGCGAAGATGGTTGGCTATTGAAGAGTGCCGTGCTATGTCGAGTCCCAAGCCACTCAGGAAGTTCTAGCCACCGCCAAGCTCCCTGTCGAGTGAACGGCACCTTTGTACGAGGAATTACGACAGCCGATTCGTGAACGATTTGTTCCAGTTGATGAGCTAGAGAAATTCGTTCGCCACGGTCGGCCGACGCACGAAACTGCATGATTAGTTCGTCCATGGCAGGATTTGCGTGGTTGGTGATGTTATTGGTCTGAGTTACGTTGGCGTTGTCCGAATGAAAATGCTCCCAATAGCGAGGGGCAACACCCGATGAAGCCCATCCCATCCATGCCATCTGATGCTTCTTCTCAAGCATTTGTTTGAATGATGTCGCTGAATCGAGCATGTGAAGCTGGAGCTCGAGCCCCGCTTTCTTGGCTTCTTCCTGAATGACTACCAAGCGTGGTGTGTGAAGTGGATTCCCGTATGTGACTCGGAACGAGAGTCTAGTCTTACTACCGTTGTCATTGGTTCTTGTCCGAATGCCTGTATTGTCGCGACTAGCAAATCCCGCCGCCTCGAAGTACTCGCTGGCCTTCTTAAGGTCGAATTTGCGTGGTTGGATGGATTTGTTGTCGTATGGTCCAAATCCTAGTTGAAATGTCTCCAAACGTTCGTAGTCCCCCCTCAGAATCGTGTCAATGACTCTTTGAAAGTTGATGGAGTGAGCTATTCCAAGTCGAATGTTCTTATCGGAAAGCAATGGGTCGGCTGTATTTAGATAGATTCCAGTGGATCCCAATGGCAATTGGTTGTAGAACCAGTACTTTGCTACATACCCCTTTTCGAAGACTTCATGCTGTGCTTTGTCGTGCCAATACTCGGGTATGGTCAGGTCGAAGGTATCAATTTCTCCTTTGAGGAAGTGTTGCCATGCAGAATTCTCGTCACGAATCACTCTATACCTTATCGTTTCTGGATTGAAGCGATTTCGCATGTAACGCAGATCGTCTGCCCACCAGTCTTTGGTCCGCTCCAGATCAACGTACTTGCCTTTTTCAATTTTTCCGATGTGATAGGGTCCAGTTGTAGGGTCGGGCTTCCAGTTGTATTCGGTGACCCAGTTGTCGCTCATTCTGTGAAAGTGTTTGGGCCGCGGACCGATACCGTAGTAGTAATGCATCTCTTCCTGTGGTTTCGCATCGGCTCCTTGAACACCATAGATGTGAGTGTCATATTTCTTGACATCTCGAATTCGTTCTGTGTAGTAGTTGTTGTACCAAGGTCCCACAATTTGTTCAGAACGTAGAAATTGAACTGCAAACACAAAATCGTCAGCAGTTACGGGAACTCCATCTGACCACCTAGCTTCGGGGTTCAAGCGATAGAAAATTGAACGCCCATCCTCCCCGAACGCCCAGTGTGTTGCGAGAACCGGAATCGGATTTCCTGTTTGTGGATGGTATGAGACCGGACCAAACTGATTGGCACGCACGACACCTGCGAATGCACCATTGGAATCTGGCCCTACCAAGCGCAGTGTGAGAGGAAAGCTGAGCATCCAAGTTCGGTACA
This sequence comes from Candidatus Azotimanducaceae bacterium, assembly GCA_965203735.1. Classification (GTDB taxonomy): domain Bacteria; phylum Pseudomonadota; class Gammaproteobacteria; order Pseudomonadales; family Azotimanducaceae; genus Bin55. The sequence continues at coordinate 3,137,402 of OZ241909.1, read as the reverse complement.
TTCCCCCTCGAATGGCGTCTGGCGAAGCGAATTCAGGGTCTTCGTTGTTTGTTAGCCATACGAGATTTGAAGGAAGCTCAGACGGCAGTCCATCTCCTTCCCGGACCTCAATCGGAGGTAATTCGACATACACGGTTTCGCCAGAGTCATCGTCGTCGGTGCCCTCGGATCGGTCTTGGTCCGAAACAGTGTTTTCTGTGCTTCCGCCGTCGTTCTGATCTATGGAACCGTCAGGTCCACTACAGCCCGCCATGATTCCCACTACGACAAGGAAAAAAAGCAAACGGAATCGTTTCAAAAATATCTCCATGATTGGCATCCTCACTCGTAATAGGTAAATTTCTTGGGGTCGAAGGCTTCGCGAATGGCTTCGCCTATGTAAGTGACCATGAGTAGCACTGCGACTATGGCCAAAACGACAGAACCGACAATCCATCCAGATTCTAGGTTATTGGTTCCCTGGGAGAGCAGTTCACCCCAGCTAGGTGTCGGTGGGGGCAGACCAAATCCCAAGAAGTCCAAAGCTGTCAAGGAGGCAACTCCGCTAGCAATCGAAAAGGGTATGAAGGTCACAATCACCGAGATGGTGTTTGGCAAAATGTGAACACCGATTACCCGAGAATGTCCAGCTCCCAGCGCACGGGCTGCGTCTACATACTCTCTAGCCTTTTCTTTGTAGGTCGAAGTTCGCATATTCCAGGTCATCGCTGTCCATCCGAAGATCACCATGACTGTGACTAGTGTCCAAAAACTCGGGACTACGACACTGGCGACGATCATGATCACGTACAAGAACGGAATGGTGTTCCAAATTTCGATTAACCGTTGAAAGAGCAGGTCGAAGGCACCGCCCCAATAACCCATGGCGCAACCGACCAGAATGCCAGCGGCGTAGCTGCACACAAGCAAGACTAAGGCAAACCCCATCGCAATTCTGAAGCCGTACATCAATCGTGCCACTATGTCACGACCGGTTGAATCGGTTCCTAGATAGTGTTGCGTTTCTAGCGAAGGAGGATAGGGCGGAAACTTGTCAGTCCTCAGATCGTTCTCGAAGGCGTTGTAAGGCACCAAAGGCATTAGCACCCAATTTCCTTCGTTTTCATCTTTGAATTGTTGCTGCAGTTCTCGATAGTTTGTTTCGTAGTCGTAGTCGAGCCCAAATGTCTCGCCAGGTATCACACCTGCATAGGTCGGAAAGTGCCACTTGCCCTCGAAGGAGACGATGAGCGCGCGGCTATTGACGAAGAGTTCGGCAACTAGACTAAGTCCAAGCAGCACCATTAAGATGATGAAGGACCAATACCCTCTCTTGATGGACTTAAACCTTTTCCATTGCTTGACGGTTTGAGGATCTAGCATGAGACTCGACTACTGGTTCGATCCGTCAGCGCCAAACTTCACTCGAGGATCGACAACTGCGACACATATGTCTGAAAGAATGTTGCCAATCACAAAAAGTAGCGAAGATATCACGAGAATGCCCATAACGACGGGGTAGTCTCGTTCCACGAGAGACTCAAACCCTAACAGACCGAAACCGTCAATATTGAAGATCTTTTCGATTAGGAACGAACCCGTGAGAATTAACGAGAGGTTATTGCCGAAAGAAGTCGCTATTGGTATCAAGCTGTTACGCAATGCATGCCGAAAAATAGCGGATCGGAAGTGCAATCCTTTGGCGATCGCAGTTCTCACATAGTCCGCTGCAAGATTGTCCATCAGCGAGTTCTTCATGAGCATAGTCGTGAATGCAAAGCTACCTGCAACATAGGCAATCAATGGCAGCGTTGCATGATGAAAAATGTCCGCCACCTTTCCCAACGTCGAACGCTGCTCGAAGTCGTCGCTTACGAATCCGCTAAGCGGAAACCACTCAAAGTTTGCAGCGAATACTGTCAGGAGACCTATGCCCACAACATAGTTTGGAATGGCATAGCCAAGAAAGACTAGAGCGGAGCTCATGTTGTCGAAGACAGTCTTGTGTTTGATTGCCTTTACGATCCCCAACGGAATACAAATGCCGTAGGTGAGGATCAAGGTTGTCACACCATAGAAAATCGAAATAGGCAATCTCGAACGTATGATGTCCCAAACCGGTTCCGTGTAGCGTGTTGACGTTCCAAGATCCAAGACTACAACGCGACTGAGCCACTCCCCGTAGCTCACAATGATCGGTTTATCAAATCCGTAGTATTCACGAAGCACTTGCATCTGTTCGTCGGAAAGCGTGCTTCCACCACGTCCCGCATAGTCAGTGGACATTGAAGTGGTTCCTTCTGCTCCAGCCATTGCCGCTTCGTTGAGCATGCGTTCAATTGGTCCACCAGGAACAAGGCGAGTGAGCGTGAATACGAGAATGGTTACCCCGATAAAAGTCGGAATGATTAGAAGGAACCGACGAATGAAGTACGTTGTCATACGTGGATTTTGGTTTGCGCAATTGACAACGTCAAAAAGGAGCGACTCGTGCTACTGAGGTTCCGTGAGCTTTGACTCAAGGAATGGCTTATGAACCTGCGTTGGGTCCTAAACGCAATGGGCTTGTACTTTGACTTAGTCACCAGGGTACTTTAGTCGAAGTCTCGTGGTGACATAGTCTCGATTCAATGATTAGTCTACTTGACCGTTAAAGTAAAGGGTCGCATGTTCAAACGCATTCTTTCCCACGACGATGCCGATGAGTCGACCGGGAATGTCGTCAGCCGGTGGATGTATTCCTCCCCAGATTCGCGACAAACTACACTGATCGGAAGCATCGTAGTACTTTGCCCATTGTAGAGTCATATCCACAGTAGGACCTTGTTCAAATACCAAGAACTCGTTTGCAGTGATCTCAAATCCGCTCATACCTCCAGGAAAATATTCCGAACCTGTGAATGCGGTGAGGACTTCTGCCGCTGCCCGGGAATACGTAGAGTGTCCAGAAACGAAACCAGCAAATGGTGGAGTCACGAAGGTAGGACGTTGGTAGGGCCACCAGTTTTCCGCCAGAATCCAACCAACTCCAGCAACGTCTTCAGCAGGATCTTCGATATAGTCCGGACCACGCCACGCTAACACCTTAATTTTGTCAACATGTTCGTTTTCCTCTCCAGCCAACTCGTCGCCTTCTGCAACTAGCTCGATGTAGTCTTCGATGAGTGGAATGCCACCGACGTTGTAGTTCGCACTATCTGGTTCGGAGCTCTGCCCAAGATCCGCCATAGCCCGGATAGCTGAAACTGGGCGAATATAGTCGTACCAACCCTTCAAGCCCCATGCAACGATGGCAACATCATGCATGGTGCCGCCTAAAGCGAAATATGCCTTGACGTCCCACTCAAGATCGTCGAGCACAGGTCCAATGCCGCTTAGTCGACGATCCAATTGTGGATGGTCGTTCACGGCGGTATTGAGAATTGTGAACCAATGCCCTGGAGGTGTCTCCGAGTCTGGACCATCTGCCCAAAATTCCGCGAGCACTCGAGTGTAGTCGCCGCGAGGAACAATCTGCGGTTCGTACGGTTCGCCAGTGACTGGATTCGTTTCGTAGCCTTGGCTCGGATCTCCTCCCTCTAGGAGATCAAAGAAGACGTTGTAGCTGTCGTAGTCGGAACTTTCGGGATAGGATTGGATGTTTCCCAATGTCTCGGGAGATATGTCCCACATCACGCCATCAGCGGGGTCCAAGTGAGAAGACCAAGTGGCTACAAGCGAAAACCCCCACTTGTAGGCATCGTCCGTATCAGTATCTCCGGTCAGGGGTGGGCCTCCCGGGTCGTGATAGACCCAATACGAGAATCCATCTCTTTCCTCTATTGTTAGGTCTTCCTCCTTAAGTGAGAAGGGCCAGACACTTCCCCATTCCGGCGATAGGAAATCTGGCTGATTGGTCGTCGATGGATTGCCAGCTTGGTCAACAAATGTCTGAAGTGCTAGCGGCTGCCATCGATTGAGGTCAATTATGTTGGGATTTCCAGGTAAGTGTGGTTCCAGTGCCGGATTGACGGGTTCGTAGGCTAGATTCGCATAGTCGTTTTCCTCATTGGAGCCGTCTGTCATTCCAAAATCTATGTAACAACCAGCGATGTGATTTCCAATTGCGGCTGGATCATCGCTCTCCCAGTCCGTGGATTCGTTGGCTTTGTCAAGGCCTAGAAATCCCATAAGAGCATCGGCATCGATTCGGATGCGACTCGCACGCGGTGAATTGTGGAATCTGTGGCGGATGATGTTGTATGCCGCATGGCTGATGGCTTCATTGCGCATTTCCTTGACATCATCAGCTTCTTCGTCAGTTATACGATCTGTCCAAGCACACGAGACCCCATTCTGGCTCTTTCCCAATAGCCAAGTGCTCTCATGATCACTATAGGCAACCCAAGCATCGTACATCGCTGCAGAAGTGTGAAACAAGTTTCGAGCGTGAACGGTAGGTCGAGCCCAGTCGTTGCGGATGGATTGAAGCACCAATTCATTCCATCTACGAGCAACGGAGACGTTGTCGTCCGGCCCGACACCGGGAATATAGTGAGCGGTTATCGTTACTGATTCTGTGGGCATCGTAAAGGTAGTTGATTCCGAGTACTCGTCTCCAAATGATCCTCCACCACTACTACTCCAGTGAGAGAAGAAGTAATGATTGTCTGCGGGGTCGGAACGAACGTCGATGACATCTCCTTCCTCGTAATTGCCACTTCCCTCGCCTTGAACTACGGTGAGACGCAGTGCAGTCTCCGTGGCTTGTATGGACAGAGTCTGGTTTACAGCAACACCCTCTAGCTCCGTGGTAGTTAGATCGGGCCATCGAACATGAATGTCGACACTTGTCGCAGTGCCGAGACCAAAGTGTGCTTCCAGCGGATTGTGCGACACAAAATTGTTGCTGCCGCCAATATCGCGGATTTGGTCGCCAGACTCAGTGGTTGCTGTGATGCGTGCGCCGACTCCAAAACGGTTTGTATTAATCCCCTGCAATTCGACTATTAAGTAGTTGTTTTCGTTATCTGTTTCGTTGCGGTAGTAGATGATGTGGTCCTCACTGTTATTGACTACTACTACGTCCTGATCTCCGTCGCCATCCGAGTCAAAACAAGCAAGCCCCCGTCCTTGGCCGTCGTTGGTCATACCGACCGTCTCGCCCATTTCTTGGAATTCCATCCCATTACCTAGATTCCGCCAGAATCGAATTGGTCTGTCGTTGTAATCCTTACCAACTTCAGCCCAACCGTTCACCATCATTAGGTCAATCAACCCATCCTGATCGAAGTCAGCAGCGCAAGCACCCCATCCCCAGTCGCCGTTTTTCGTGCCGGATTCGTCGGTTGCATCTTCCCAGAAGCCGCCGCCGAGATTTCTATAGAGTCGATTTCCAAAACTATTTCCGAAACCGACATCTTGGTTGTAGATAGAGGTTACGAACCAATCCATATCGCCGTCGTTGTCAAAATCTGCCACGGCAGCTCCCATTCCAGACTGATCTTTGATCACGTTTCTGTCAGTAATCCGTACATATTTCCCGTCGCCAATGTAGAGATAAATTTCGCTCGTCACAAAATCAGAAGCCAATAGAAAATCCGCATATCCATCACCGTCAATATCAGTTAGGTTCGGTGTGAAACTCCAGTCGAAGCGCTCATGGGAGGAATACGCAACTCCAGCTTGTATGCTCACGCTGGAAAAGGTTCGGTCTCCATTGTTGCGCCAAATGAATTCAGTGTCGATGCCAGGTGCCCAGTTTGCGCCCCAGTGTGTCAGAAAGAGATCGAGAAATCCGTCGGTGTCGTAGTCGAAGAACAGAGCTGAAATAGTGTGTTGTGCATCAATGGTGAGGAGGGATGATGGTGTGATGTCCACAAAACTCTCTTCCTCCTCATTGAGGCGATTCTCGAACAAGTAAATAGGGTTGTTAACTACCGATCCAACAAATAGGTCAAGATCGCCGTCGCCGTCCATGTCTCCGAACGCAGGACCACTCCCCCAGTGGCGAACTCCAACTCCAAGCGAGGAACCCACTTCCTCGAAGGTGCCGTCCCCTTGATTCTGATATAGGTGATTGGGATCCGAGTCACGACCAACGATATAGAGATCTGTATCTCCATCCAAGTCGTAATCACCGGCCGCGACACCAGCCGCAAAGAACTCAGGATCTGTGAACGCCTCGCTAGAACCAATAATCCTACGCGTAAAGCCGGCATCCGTGTCTTGCACGAAGCTTAATCCAGTGGGATTCGGAATGTTGGGTGTGGACGGATCGTCGGGGTCTACAGGATCATCGGGCTGATTGGGATCTGGAGTGCCGCCGCCACCACCACCGCAGCCCGAGAGAAATATTAGGATGCAACAAGAAGCCAGTGTCCAGACTAGCTTGAAAGGAATGCGAAACCCGTGCTGGTTTGTTTGACTCTGTACCGGGGAGGCACGAGTCGAGCGCAACTGATTCTTGGAAAGGTATCGTTGCTTCACCCGAAACGGCGAATTCGAGCCTCTCATTTTTCTAAGGGTAATCATTAGCCACAAATCTAGCAAATACGCCGAATATTGCTACCACTATCGGGTTTCTTGCGAACTTTCAGCCGTTATGAAAGAGCAAGATCAGCTGTTGTTCAAGTCTTGGTATTCACTTGCCTATTGAAACCCAAAGCCTCCAAGTGACAGAGCAAGTTGCAGTAAATTCGCGTCGAACTACGCCATGAGAACGACTATCACATTTTAGACACTGATAAAGTTTTTTGTTGGACTTACTCAATGTCTCCTAGAACTTATGCAAAGCCCGTTGGTGCGCCAACACTGCATGAATAAGATCACGTTGCCGTTTGGTGCGCTACTTGGATTGAAATTCAGGGAAATCGGAAATCCCCTATGGTCCATGGATTGAGATTTGAGTCTAAAGCGACGAACGCTCCGTCGTACCTGTTGGTGAGTTCGCGCATCAAAGAGCCAAACCGCCCGGGTTGTGCGGTCATTTCATTCCAAAATCCCATTGCATGGATTCTTAGGTCTCCTTCACCTACTGAACGAGAACTGACTATTTGGTCGATCTTGTCGAGAAAAGTTTGAAAACTGTCCCCTTGGTAGTCGTCTCCAACGACAATGACTGCCATCTTTATCCCCTCTCGGTACAGGTCGTCAATTGCTTGTTCGATTCCCTCGACGGGACTACTGTTAGAGAATCCGAGCCAAGTCTGCATGCGTGTCAGAGCTCTCTTTCTTGCACTCGGAGAGTCCGTAATCCAGCGTCCCTTATTTCGCTTGTAAAGGTAATTCCCGTTGTCGTTCATAATCTGAAAGCCCTTGAGCCGCGGATACAGAAGCCAGAGTCGTTCGATTTCCTTTGAAACGTCCCGCCAAATGGATTGCATACTTCCCGAAGTGTCAATTACAAACGCGATGTATTCAGAGTCGACGGGAATGCCCGCTAGTTCAGTCTCCACCTGTTCTGTGTCAGGACCTTGAGGACGCGTAGTTTCAATAATCGTGCGAGTTTGTGCGAGTGCTTGACGTTGTGCTTCTAGTGTGGAAGTCCGTGAATCGGCATTCTTCACTGCAATTGAAATTTGATTTGTAGCCTCGGATAGGGATGCGGATTCCGATTCGATTTCGGCCAGCAGTTCTTGAGTTTCCTCAATTTGCGCTTGAAGCGAGGTAATCTCAGTCTCTGTTGCGTCAATGAGGAATAGAAGCCGACCTGCAGGCGAGCTAGGAGTCTCTTTCGTTTCCGTGAGAGTTTGTTGCCCAATGGGTAGGATGAGAACCAGAATCACAATGGCGCAAAACGCGCAGGCAATGACGTCGAGAAAACTAACGGATGTTTGATCCTCCTTTTTCTCGGTAACGAAACGAGTCACTTTTTCACATCCGCGACAATCAAGTTACTCACCATGGCCAGCCCTCTGCAGGAGTGAGAACTCGTCCACGTGAGCGAGCTGCAAGGTCCCAGTATGAATACATAGCTTGCGCGTCACCGTCAAGAGGAAGCAATACAACACTGATGCTTGTGTCTCTGAGCTTTGACCTAAACGTTTGCATTGATCGTTCGAAAATATTTTTTCTGCATTGGGGAGAGAGGATCGGCACCCGCCCCGCCCTAGCATTTGGGCATCCACGGATCCGACCAAGACTCACATTCTCCGGAACAGTGGGCAAACCATCGGTAATGAGAAGGACCTGCTTCGGCGAAGGACGTAACGTGGCAATAGCTTCAAACGCTCTCTCGAGGTTTGTCGGTCCATTCGCGTCCACAGTGTCCAACATGGCCTGTACATTCTTGAGTTCCGAGCCGGCATCTCCTTTTGTTAACCAAGACAGTTGACTGCCGGGAGCTACGCCATTACCGTTAATGTCAAGAACCGTATCACTAAAGGTGAGAAGTTGAAAGGTCTGCTTGTCTTTAACTCTGTTGAAAGCCCATTCCGCTGCTTTTCTTGCAGTGGACCACTTTTCTACGTCTTGACGTGTTTTCTTGCTAGCTAGTCGAAGTCGAATGATCTCAACCAATGAGCGGTCAAGCATGCTCGCGGATCGATCGAGTAGCACAACAACCTGCGAGTCTGAAACATAAAGACCACCAAGATGCCCAGTAGGGCCTGTTTTCGGCTCGGGTTCCTCTACTGGTATTGCCTGCAGTGCCTGAAGTTCGTCAGACGCCGACTGAAGTCTGTCTCTTGCATCGGATAGATTTGCCAATTGTCGGCGTAGGTCGGCCAACACATCATCCTGGGCTGTTGCCAGCGCGGTTTTCTTGGACGCGGCGTTCTCAATTTCTTCCACGGCAGAGGCCAGTTGTTCTTCGAGTCCGGATTTTTCTTGCAGACGTTCATCCAGTTCGTTCTGTAGCCGTTTTGCTTGTGACGCGACGTAGGCTTCAGTATTAATGGGTACATCTGTAGATCCGTGTTTCACAACCAACAAAAGGAGAATCGCAGCCCCGAGACCACAACTAAGTAAATCGAGGAAAGAAAGAGAGAAGCCGACCGCATCATCGCGACGAATTTGCTTACTCAATCGCGTCGTCTTCCGAGTCTGCCTTAGTTGCCGTCTCTTCGGTCAACCGTGCGCTCAAGACAGGGATGAAACTAGTGGATATGAAGTGCTTGAAACGCGCCACGAGTCTCTCTTCTCGACCCTGCAGCGTGTTCGAGATCAACATCAATATTAGACTCAAGAAGAGCGCTACGTAAGTGGAATTGAAGGCAACTCCTAGACTCGCACCGATGCCCGATATGTCTCCTTGCATAGCTTCATGTGCTTTCGTCAGAGCTTCACTGATGCCTCGAACCGTACCAAGAAAGCCCACGGATGGAATGGCCCACAAGATGTACTTGGATATGGAGAGTCTCGAATTGAGAAGTTCCAAGTGGAGGTCGCAGGCTTCGGTGGCCACTTCGTTAGCTTCGTGAAAACTCTGATTGAGGCGCAGTCTCTGAACTGCGAGATCGAGAGCATTTACGAGTTGCGTTCCACTAACCTCGGATTGCAGGTGCTGAATTCTCTCATCGACGAAGGCCAAGATTGACTTTCCAGATCTAAGGGTCTCATCATCAAGACGATCTAGACGGAGGATGTCAAGCTCGAGCAAATAGCTATCGCTTTGAAACAATCTGTAGCGAAAGAACCACAACCAGATGCACCAAAGCGTAAGAATCAGGCACAATTCCTGTTCTAAGTCTTTGAAAATAATTGCGAATGTGCGTTCTGGAACGGTTCCCGCACTCTCAGCGACTGCTAATGCGTTGGCAGCCGCAGGTTCGATGAGGATCACATAGAGCGAGTGTATAACCACGATGCTTAGAAGAAGCCCGATTAGATCGACTGCAAGACCATACTTTGCAACAAAGCTCTTAAGTCCTTTTTGTGGTGTTAGCGGCGATGTTGTTGAGGCCATAGAGAATGTCAGATATCTTGGGGAAGGGCAACGTTTTGATTTGGATTGATTCGCGTCTGAACGGGTAGTCTTGTGTAAGTTTCGTTAGGTTTGGAATCTGTATCTTCTGAGTCGTTCACTTTCGGTTGCTCGTCGACCTGCGAATCACTCTCTTCGCCGTCCCGAGATTGACTCTCAGAATCGGATTGTTTCTCTTCAGCTGTTGACGCTTCTTCGCCAGCCGGTTCGTTTTCTTCTGGCTCGGTTTCACCAAACACTGCTATACATAAGAGAACAATGCAGGTCGCGAAGAAGATTCTGAGGCTACTTACCATAGCCACTTCGCCACTCGAAATCCGACTGTCTCGTCTTTGTGCCCCACTACTTTTCGTGAGTTTATGTACATTTCTTTCAAGTCATGAGTACGAAAGTCTGCTCCCTTGACCATGCGATCCAATCCGGACTGAGGTCCAAGTGGGTCTTTCAGTTTTTGATTCAACCCTTGCGACTTGCTTTCGTAGAAGTCTTGCACCCACTCTGCAACGTTTCCGCCAAGATCGTGGAAGCCGTTTGCGTTCTTTCGATATGAACCCACCGGAGCGACTTCTGCATGATTGTCCAAGTGCACGTCCAGAAAGGGATGCATTTCTGGACGAGATTCCCGGCCAGAATAGTTACCCGATCCTGTTCTAGGAGCATCAGCGCTACCCCAGGGATAAGCACCAATCACAGCTTTGCGGTCTAAGTCGAACTGAGCAGCAGCTTCCCATTCAGCTTCCGTTGGCAACCTGAATCCGAGAGCAGCAGAGTTAATTGTTACTCCACCGTTGGAGTCGAAGACGTATACAGGTTCGAGTCTCTGCTGGGCACTTAGCCAATTGCAGAAACGAGCAGCTTCCTCCCACGAGATCTCGCTTATGGGCAAGTCTTCGTTCGACGCTTCGACTTTGAGTGATGTAACAAACTTCGCGTATTCCTTGCGGCGAATCTCATGTGTACCCAAATAGAACGCTCGCGTCAATTCAAACTCCCGAGTACTCGGATCGCTGCCTCCTGCAATGTCGGGAGGTACGCGAGTACTCACTTGCAGTGGAGGAACCTTTCGAAGAGTAATGGAATCGTTGACTACGAGCAATTCAGGAGACTTGTCGTACTTGTCCTGCAATTCATCAACAAGCTGAAAGTCCAGAGATCGTCTCTCAGGACCCGCGGCTTCGATCTTCACGCTCTGAGGCGCAAACCCGTCTCGGGTCACTTTGACAACATCTCCTACATTGACGACCAACCTAGATGGTGTAGATCCTTTGTTTTCGTCGTTTACCCATACAGTAGCTTCGGGTGAAGAGTTGACCTCGGCTTGAATCTCAACCGACTCGAGATTGAATGAGCGCGTTCTTCTCTCTCCTGGGCTCAATTCAATGCTTGTAGTTTGTGTCAAATAGTTCGGTTTTCGAATCTTGATCTCCACTTCCTTGTTCGCTGCAACGGTCACTCTGGACGGTGTGCTTCCAACGAAGGTGCCGTCGAGGAGGATTGATGCATCACTAGGATTGCTTGTTACGTCGAGACTAGCGGGTAGGGGGCGTAGCTCTACGACTTCAAGATCAACTTGCTCGTTGACGCCCACGGACACTTCCAAATGGTGCGGCAGGTAGTTTTCAGCAACCAAAGAAATCTCATGCGTTCCGACGGCGATTCGACCGTTGTAGACACCATGTCCGATTGGCGAACCATTGATCTCAATGGCTGCGGTGTTTGGCACGACCTGAACGGTCAGTGATGCCGTGCTTTCTTCGGTTACAAGTTGTATGTCCTGGGCTATTCCATACCCTTCCACTCGAAGCTCGTGCTGTAGTGGAACGACTTGGTCGCCGGTCACAGAAACCACATAGACTCCTCTGGGCAGTTCTGTTGTAAGGGGCGGCGTACCCGACACGTCAGTATCTTGAACTTCAACCGTTACATTTGAGGAAGCTTGCACACGAATCGTTACTGAGCCAGGAAGTGGATCCATCATTATTGGAAGGACACGGTTTTGGGTGGTTCGGTCAAGCCGTGTTTCATAGGGATGAAATCCAACACTTTCGATTCTCAGTTCTGTCGATTGCCCAAACAGGAGAATCCGCTTGCCGAATGCTAGAGCCATTCCCTCGTTCGTGGTTATACGAACGGTCTCGTTCGCTTTAGCTGGGGCTATTTCCAGCTTGAATGCTGTCGTCCTGAATAGGAGGAGCGGTACCGAGACTAAGAGTGTGACGACGACAATCGCGGTGACTATTCTCGCGCGTCTCTCTCGTTGAATGCGACGTAGGTCGAGCGGATCGGTGTCTGGACCGAAACTAGAATCTGACATCGCAAACTATTCGTACTTCGACCTCGCTTGAATCCGGTTCGATGGTGATGGCTTCGCGAGTCTCGTGGTAGCCCTTGCGCCTACCAATGAAGTCATAAGTGCCAGGATAGACACTAAGTGTCATCTTAGAGAACTTTCCAAGTATCTGTCCTGGACGTATCAATACGTTAGTTTCACCATCTGAAATCACGGTGATCGATACCCGTTTCGTATTGCGGTCAAATTCCTCTCTCAGGAGGCTTCTCTGTAGACTGATTCGATCATGGATATCCAGTTCCTCAGTGGATGCAATAAGTGCTTGAATCTCAGATCTCACTTGTTTGCTCATGGGTGCTGATGCATTGGAAATTGCTTCAGTAAGCTGGGTTTCGGTGCTCAATAGGTGCTTTACCCTTAACTTTGATGCTTCAATCTCTTCACTCGCAGACCACTGTTCAATCGCAGCTAACGTTTGAAGCATTTCCTCCCATTGCTCCGCACTTTCCTGATTAGAGAGTGTTTCCCGTAGTGTCGCTAGATTCGTTTTCGTGATGTGGGCACGAGCCTGATCGAGAGATTCTTTGGCCACAACTGAGTGGGGAGATAATTTCAAAGCTGCTTCAAAGGAATCATGAGCCGATTGCCATCGGCTGGCATCTAGGTCTTCAAGTCCCCGAGACATGAGAGCGTTGAATGATTGTTCGTGTCGAAAGTTCGACACACGTAATCGAAGTGCGCTGACTCTTTTTTGCCAGTATCCCGCAGGAAAGTCCGCTAGCTCGGCTTCGACATCCTGGTAGGCGTGGTTCTCGATGAGCTCCTCCATTCTGATGACCAGCTTTTCTAGCTCAATGCCATGACGGGCGTGAATGACTCCTTCCGAAACTCGCGAAGACGAGGGCATCCACAGTTCAAGATTTTGGAGATGAGGAATGGCCTCGCTGTATCTGTCCTCTTCAAGCAGTGAAAATGCGAGTTCCTCGGTTTTCGCAGTAGATTCCTCAAACTCTGATTTCAGACTCAATAGCGAGTCAAGCACAGACTCAAACACCGTGGATGCATCTCCAAAGTACGCATCGTTGTAGTAGTCCATCGCCGTTTCGTAGTCGGACAGCGCAGTCTTGTGTTGATTGGTATTCCAAGGCGGACTTTCGAGTTGAGGCAGGTCTTCGAGTACCAAGTCGACGCGGGCTTTGAACTCAAACGCTTCTTCTCGTTCTTTACAAAGCTGAGAATCTGCCCATTCGCCTTCACAGTCGAGAAATTCAATTTCTTGAGAGACGAGAGTCTGGGTTGAGAAGAGAAAAAAGACACAAACGATGGAGAACTTGAAGAAGCGATCGAAACTACGACTGATCATCGAACTACTCGGATGCAGCTTCGTCGTCAAGAATCGTTATGGCATCCACATCGCTGGAATTCTCGTACATCTCAGTCAGCATGGCTCGCCATTGGGTAAATTGATCGTGTACCGTACCGGAAAGGGTGATTACTTTCCCGTTCAAATCTACCCGAGTTGGCTTCAATGAGTTGTGCAGACTGCCTCCAAGCTCATTGATTTCGTCTACTGCCGCCTTTCGTCGTTCGTTTTGTATGAAGCTTGAGACGAGAAGAGAACTTCCTACAACAGCACCCACTTTCGTTCCGAGCTCGGCGGAACTATCCCCGTCGTCTAACGAACCATCCGCCGCTGCTGCGACAGATGCAACTAACAACACAGTACCCGCGACCCCTTGGATAGTTCGATTGCGCTTAGCAATTCGGACTTCTCTTGCTATGGGAAAAGAGTCAAGCTGCCACTGGCGATATTCGTCACCTATCTCTTCTACGAATTGTGAGTAGTACCTTTCGACTACCTCGATGAATGCATCTTCTCTAGTTTGAATACTCTCGATGCGAGCCCAATCCGGTCCGTCTCGAGAAGGTATGTACTGAATCTGATAGTGGCCATTCGATGCGACGATTGAGTCGCCAAATTCTTCGGGTGAGAGAAACCTTGCAAAAGCAAGGTCTCGTGTGAGTTCGATTCGTTCCACGTCCGATAGTGAGCGACCTTGATTCTGATTGTTACGGGACGATCTCTCTAAGTTCTTTACGTGCGCCTTTCCACGATCCTTGAGAGCTTCATATACCGTTTCAGCAATTTTGTTGTAGAGAGGATCAAAAGGATCTTTGTCGCTTCCTTCGTTACGTTGGTGCCAGCCTACTTCCACACGATAGGTATCCGTTTCGTCGTCGAACCAAACAGAACCGGTCGCATCTATGACCGAATACTCGATGGACATGGTCTCGCCATCGGACTTGAGGATTTTCCCGATCAGATAGAGGTCAGCACTCACCGAACTATCTGCGGAAACAACGATTTCGTCGAACTGGTTGTAGCGATGCATCCATTCCTTCAGTTTGAATGCCGTCCACACAGACTCGCTTCGTCTTAGTTCAGGCCAGATGCCTTTGTCGTGTTGTTCCTTGGAACTCGCTGGAATTCCAGGATCCAGTACTGGTATTGCAAGACGCAGGGACGGAATGTTCATGCGAGTCTTTAGGAAACCTTTCGTTTCCGTCACATCGACATTCGCAGGCTGTTGCGGCACGGGCTGCGGACCCACTTTTACACCTTGGGCTACAACGGAACCTGTTAGTGGTACAAGAGTCGCCAAGCAGACCATTGATGTGGCTGCGAATCTACTCATGCACTTGTTACTTGCTGCGTTTCTTGATATCCAGATAGTCATAGTATTGGTCCCACAATGCCTCTTTGGTGTCGGGATCTGTCTCTTTCTCGGCGGCTTCTCGGATTTGTTTGAGTACCGCGTCTTCGTCTTTGGGGTCGGCAGGTTGCCGGTTCTTCTCAGCATGCTGGGACTCATTATCGACCTTGTCGTCGCTCTTGAGTTCCTCACCGCCCTCTAGGTCGCCTTGCGGTTCTCCTGGGTCAGTCTTCTGTGTGTTTAGTTCCGAAAGCTCCGACAATGGTTCGGAATCCATCTGTCTGCCATTTGTTGAACCTGTATTCTCGTTCAACGGATCCAGCTGAATCTCCACGCCGTCTAGGAGATTGTCTAATTCGGTCAAACTGCCGGACAGTGTGCCTGGGTTTTGCACCGCACTTGGATTCTCTTTTCCTTGCGGGAGTAGCAACAACGGTGATGCGCTGTCGTCTAAATTGTTGGCTACACCAGTCCCCCCTGTTCCTCCAACACCCAATAGAAGGGAGTTGAGGCAGTCATCCAATAGGTTGATCGATTGTTCCAATTGCTGGGATGCCAACTCTTCGTCATCTGAGAATTCTGAGGTGTCGATGGCCAGGAGTTCGGCACAAGGATCTTTCACTGAATCGTGTTCTTCTTCTTGAGCCTCAGACGACTGTGCTATCTCCAAACTGATCGACATCAAGACGCAACACGCTAACGACAGGGGAAACCTATTCATTGCGCACTCACTTCAAGGCTTTCGTTACGTTTGCGCAAGTGACTCTCAATCCGAAACACTAGTAGTACCAAAGATGCCAGCAAGAATGTCGCAAAGCAAGCAATGAGACTCCACAGCAGTACATGGAGCGTGAGTGTCTGTTCGGCGTCTCTCTCGGCACTGAGAATAGATGCAAAGTCGTATGAATCTTGAAGTCGGAGCAGGTACTCGCCATGGAACTTGTTTATGGCGTCGATAATGATTGATGTCCTTGAGCTGGTTTCGGCGATACGCGAGAGGACCTCATCGTCTGCTATCTCTGTTGCTACAGATTGAAGCGCTACCAAATAGTCATCGGCGACCTCGTCTAGGTTGAAATCCTTGGCAAGTCCTTCGTTAATGAGCTCTCGTTCGAGGTAGACAGCAGAGAATGTCTCGCTAAATTTCTTCTCTTGCCGGTCAGCAATGTTGTACTGTCTGTCTAAAGTCGATGCCACCGCATTGAGTCGGTCTCTGTAGGGAGAACTGACCGTTTGAGACCCGCCTTTTAATTGTGACGGCGCGTCATAAGTTGGAAGCAGCTCGTTACGGAATTCCCCATACGAAGGTGCGGTCAAGAATTCTCTATGGTCGATGTTGTTAGGAGCCATGACTGTCCATACAGTCCAAGTGAACAGAACCGCCATTGCCAGAATTGCTATTGTTCCCACCGCCATCAGAACAATTCGAAGCGCGGCTGTAACGTATGTTTCGATTCTCTCCAACAAACTCATCGCTATCTTGGGTTCTCTTGCAACTATGGCCCAATTCGAGGCATCCGTTACTGGGGGACTCTAATCCTCCACCTTGAGGAGCGGGGGCATCGTTGGACCCTTACCGGACTCAAGCTGATAGCGACATTCTTCGTAGCCCATGAAGTTCAAGAATCTTGAGACTGCAGTTCCTTCGACAAGCAAGTCTCCGGTTTGTTTCCACGTGAAGTAGTCCCGATTGGAGATGAATTTGTGATGGACACTGGGCGAACCAGTGGTCTCTTCGATAAACTCCAGTACGTTATCGGGTGTCTGTTCGTCATCGTGATTCTTGAGGCAATGGATAGTGAGAAAGGTGTCTTGAGTGAAGTCCTTTTCAGCGAAAGGTAAGTCCAATGGTAGGACTTGTACATCCGTCGACAGCTTGAGGGGCACTTCAAGTCCAACGTCAAACCCAAATTCCACAAACCAAGCAGTCCAACCCGAGTGTGGCGTGTCCACAGACGCCTCGAAAGATAGGAGATCTTCAGAGTGCGAGGTCAAGGGGCGACTTGAGAACACAGGACCGCGCGGCGATCCATCTGATCCTCGAAGAAGTCGAAAGTCTCTACTAACAGGGTTGTGTGCCTCCCAAACCGTAGTTTGAATCGGTTTGATGGAAGTCCGAATCTCAATCCTATTAGTACCCTTGCGGGACCAGTCAATTGATGGGATTGGCTTGTTCTGCGCTGCGAGCGACACAAACGCCGCCACGCTATGTAGTGCATCTGACTGGCTCAGTCCGTGATCCGCATTTGCGACATAACGAAGGTATTTTGGAGTGGGCATTTCATTCCAATAGAACTGAGATGAATCCAGCAGAAAAAACTCATCTCCAGTGGCATTCACGACAAATTTGGGAATGTCCAGTTCACTCAGATAGTGAAAGGGGTCGACGACTTGAAGAATCGGACTTAGCTTTTCAGACTCGAATTGGCGCAATATTCCTTGGTTAACGTAGTCACCGAGCGAAACCGACCAAAAGCCGTATGCGCCAAAGTGATGGCTCATCGACTTACGCATGTTCAAGACATCGAAGACTACAGGTACGATGGCTATCACCCTTGTGTCGGTAGCGGCCGTAAGCCAGGTGGTCCAACCGCGTTTGGAACCTCCAGACACAACAAATCTGTCTACCTCAATTGCTCCCATATCTTCTGTAGCGAGAACCGCAGTGACTGCGTCCATGGCGCGAGATGCGCTCTTGACCATTGCGGCTTGAGCCAGCCATTCGAGGCGGTTTGTGTTCAAGTATTGAATCCATGAGAAGGAGATGAGGTTGTCCTCACTCCGTTCAATTCCGTCATTGAGGAAGACAAGCGGTTGGTTAGGTACCTGTGATAGCTGAGCCACTATAGTCTTGCTAACCAGTGCAATCTGCTGTCCAACGGAGTTTGACAGTTGTGGTTCCTCTCCCAAATTGCTCCCTCCAGATATGAAGAGCAAAGGCACATCCGACGTTCGATCGCTTGGAATGTAGATCTCAAGCCAATGTCGCCAATCGGTCCGATTGACTTCCTTTGGAGTCAGCCAAGTTTGAGACGTGAACTCAACTAGAACATAGCGAATTTTTTCCGTCTTGGTATCTTGCTTGATACTCCATTCATACGAGGGGTCTTCTTTGCCGACATAAGCCTTTAGGAATCCCTCCAACGACTCTGAGTTCTCTGCTGCCATACCAATTCCAGTAGTTCCAGCCAAAGCAATGAAGGCAATGATTCGCCCCACACATTGCGCGACCCAAACTGTTGACTTGCATATTCGTGTGTCAAAAAGGAGTTTCCCCATAAGAACCTCTGTTAGCGAGGGGGTTTATCTACGATTACATTGAGATGTTTCAATCGAGAGACTTGCTCATCAGTGAAACCTAGCCAGTTTTTGAGGATATCTTCGTTGTGTTCCCCTAGGCGAGGGCACGAAGTCCAGTCTGCAGGCGACACTTTGTCCATTTTGATTGGATTGCCTGGAATCGGAGTGTTTTTCTCAAGAGGTACGAAGAATTCACGGAATTGAACGTGCGGGTCTGAGGTCATTTCAGGAGTGATGCGCACATGCCCCGCTGGCACTCGGTTTTCTTGAAATGTAAGAACAACCTCCTCAGGTGCCTTTTCTGCGCACCAAGCCGAGATTTGTTGGTCGATTTCGTCATGTTTAGACTTCCGCTCGGCAAGAGTTAGTCTGGCATCAAGGTCTTCTCCGATGCAGCTACATAGATTGCGCCAATCTTCATCGTGTCGGCATGCGATTGCAATCCACTCGTCGTCGCCGCTGCACGAATAGACTCCATGTGGAGCCATTGCGGGGTGTCTATTTCCTTGTGGACTCAGTTTTCTATCGGACAACTGGGCCTCGACGATCCATGCACCGTGAGCAGATACCGCCGACTCATGCAACGACATTTCAACGAGCTCTCCGACTCCTGTTATTGCCCGTTTATGGACGGCAGTTAGAACTGCACTTACAGCGTGAAGCGCAGCTATGGGATCGGGCAGTGCCATAGCGGTGGATCGCAGTTCGTGTTCGTCATAGCCCATGACCTGGGTTAGCCCGGACATTGGCTCGACGGTAGGACCAAAGGCGACTCGGTTGCTGTAGGGACCGGTTAGTCCGAAGCCGGGCATAGCAACATGGATCACTTGCGGATTTGCCTTCTGCAAGTGCCTATAGTCTAGTTCTAGATCAGCCATGGCTCTGGCGCTGAAGTTTTCGATCACAACATCCGATTTGGCTACTAAGTCCAAGAAAACCTGTCTGCCGTCTTGAGTCTTCAGGTCTATCGCGACACTTTTCTTGTTTCGTTGCAGTTTGACGAAGGCGGCATTGTTGTTGTAGGGCTCCTCTCCAGGTTCACGACCAATAAACCCTCCGATTGGAACTCCGCCGTAGTATTTTGGACCTCTCCCCATTGGTGCTTCGATCTTTACGACTTCTGCGCCAAGGTCTGCCAATATGCGTGTCGCTAAGGGTCCAGCCCAGACATGAGTCAAGTCAAGAATTCTTAAGTCTCGCAAAGGGCCTTTTGCCATAGACTCACCTAGGATCCTGTCATCTGATCTATAGGAAAAGTTTCGTGGCAGAGCCACGGTAAACGTGGCACACTCACCGTTTGGTTCGAGGGCGTCTTACGGGCGGTCCACATGTCTCGACTGGCGAGATGGATGTCTTCGAGAACTTCGTCAAACGAGAGCACAGCACCGAGGGGAATGCGACAATCAACGGCACGCTGTTGAACTTCATCCCGAGTGAGCTTGCCCAGTACACCTGCAGTAATTTCATGCAAGTCATCACGATTCTGCATCCTGCGAGTATTTGTTACAAATCTCTCATCCAAGACGAGCTCCGGACGCTCAAGAAAAGCCACGAAAGGATCCCAAAAGCCGGGAACGATATTGATATATACCCAACCATCGAGACAACGAAACAGGTTGGTAGGGACCACTGACCAAAAGTCATTGCCATGTCGAGAACGCACGATATCGGCGCAGTGCCACATGACGGTTGTGAATTGACTCAGAGCCATGACCACCTCGAGCATCCCAATGTCGATTGAGTTTGCTTCATCAGAGAGCGCGCATGCAAGAGACGCAGCGTAAGCAAATCCTCCGGATTGAAACTCAACGAAATGTCCCGGGAGGGTTAGAGGAGCCCGAGCGGGGTCACCCATCAGATTGGTAAATCCGCCCATCGCCAAGAGAGTCGAAGGAGTGGCTTGCCAATTCTTGTGAGGGCCGGTTCTGCCAAAAGGCGTAATCGCAACCTTTATGGGACACGACCAGTCGTCAAGACTGAAATG
The DNA here is from genome assembly GCA_965203735.1 of Candidatus Azotimanducaceae bacterium. Taxonomy (GTDB): domain Bacteria; phylum Pseudomonadota; class Gammaproteobacteria; order Pseudomonadales; family Azotimanducaceae; genus Bin55. Next base: position 3,117,231 of record OZ241909.1, on the reverse strand, counting down.
TTCTATTTCATCTGCTGTTGATGTTTCTAAGACTGCTATGTCTGCGGAACTGGCAAGGTGATTCACCTCTTTCCGGTTTTGAGTTTCCAGCATCGTCTTGTCCGAATGCAGGAACACATCCATTGCTTCTTTGCTTGTCCATGTAGGGAGTGTCTGTCCCATGTCGATACGGGTTACGGAGTTTCCCGTCTGAGCGAACAGACGGCCACAGTAACCGGCGGCGTAACCACCTATCTCTACGACTGTGAGCATTATTCAGTGGGTTCTTTCTTTCAGCTAGCAATTCTAGGGACTTGCCGGATTCTAGGTGAATTGTTAGTGCGGCAGCTATAGATCCACTCGAGCGAACCTGACCTCAGCGTAGCAGCAAGAATAACCTAAGGGTGGGTTTGAATTTTTAGGTAGAAGTTATTGACCTGTGCGCATCCGGTGCACATGGTGCAGAATTCCCAGAGCTCCTTCGAAACTCCTGCTGACCGATCGCACGTTAGGGTGGATGTCTTGATCGGTCAGGTAATTTCCAATCGCTAAGACAAAAGTATGGCTGAGTACCCAGTCACTGAGAGAAGCCAATGTGGAGTCAGACAGCTGATTGCAGCACGGTCCGATAATTAGCGTAAGCAGTCTTAGACTGTTAGAAATGCGTCTTGCCACATCAGCCAGAGTTTCTGGATTCTCTAGGTATGTTGCTAGATGCGCTCGGTAGGTGTTTCCGTTCATGTCGAGCACTGTGTCACGCCATTCGTTTGGAACGGAATCGGCAAGTTGCTCCACATCGTGAGTGTGCGTGACGGGTATTCCCAAATGTACACATAGTGCTTTGGCAACCGTCTCTGCTCCGTCCGCACTCGGTGCGACTGCCATTCTTCCCGGCATGCTTTCAAGCGGCTGACTTGAGGAAGAGGCATGTTTCAGTACGTCGTGAAAGTCTGTGATTGCAATTGCCAAGTATCTGAACGAGTATTCGAGATGTCTACTTAAGTCTTTTTCACTCAATACAAGCCTCCTTGTTAGAGTCGTTGGTACGCTGCCGGCCAAGACTCGTCCATGAACTGCGACTTCGTGCGCCAAGGATCCGACGCTGTGAGCCTGATTGAGGTATGTCTCCAACGGAAGCACTGGCAAGTCCACAACCTGTGAGAGTAGGTCGCTTTCTCTTACCAGATTGGCCGGTTCTCGTGCCCCATGCAGTATCGCCACATCCCAGTCGCTGTAGGAATCTGCCCGGCCGGTAGTTCTGCTGCCAAAAAGCACTACAGCCTCGACAGAAGGTTCCTTAATCCACAGATCTGCATGTCTCTTTAGCCATTGTGGGACCTCTTGGCTCAGTGCAGGTTTGAGGGTGTACGCCTGTTCACCCTCCGAAAGGGTAATCATTCGATCGCAAAGATTGCTAAGGACGAATCAATTCTAGGTTCAAACACTGACCCTGATGACGCTATACACGGGTGCTTGACCAGCTCATATTACATTTGACAAGCACTAATCGCCCCGAAGAAAACACATAACTGGGTAAAGACCCCAATGCAAGCGTACATGGCTGCGTCAAGCTGCTGACGACTTTGGATAGTCGCGTTACAAGACTTGCTCGAAGGTCTCCAGTTGCGGATGTCCAACGTAGGTGCCCTTCGGTGCGCTTCTCTGTCCGTGTGCCTTTCTAAAGGAATCTGATTGAGTCCAAGCGTCGAATGCGTCTCGGGACTCCCACACCGAGTGGGACGCATAAAGCGTGTACTCGTCGTTTGTTTGTCCTCTTAGCAGGGCGAATTGCTTGAATCCTGGAACTTCCGACAAGTAAGATTTCCGCTCGCGCCAGACTGTTTCAAATCCTTCTTCGAATCCTTTGTAGATTTTGAACCGATTCATCGCTAGGAACATAGATTTTTCTCCTCTTGTTAGTTTGCAATTACCAGCAGTCTGTTCAGCTCTCCATGCCGTTCGACCCTGATTGGAACTTGGTAAGTTTCTGAAAGAACCTCTTCAGTGAACACTTCGCCAACTGTACCTTCGCAAAATACTCTTCCGTCCACTAGAAGGTACACGAAATCAGCGAACCGAGCAGCAAGATTCAGGTCGTGCAGCACTACGAGAGCTCCCATTCCTTGACTGCTCACCAACTTAGTTAGTTTCAGAATTTCTAGTTCATACGCCATATCGAGGTTGGATGTCGGCTCGTCGAGAAGCAAGTAACGCGATCTGTCGTCGTGAGATGCGTTCCAAATCTGCAAGAGAGCGCGAGCAAAGTGGACACGCTGTTGTTCACCTCCGGATAGTCCATTGAAAGGTCGCTGCAAGAAGCTCTCAATACCACATAGTCGGGATACTTCAGCCAAGGACTCCTTCAATAACTTGTGTGGCAACGAATCTTGTACCCACCCCATTTCTATGATTTCAGAAACCAGAAAGTCGAATGCTATGGAGGGATTTTGTGACATTAGTGCGCGGTGTTGAGCTTGGTCCAATGGGGATAGACTTGCGATATCGACACCGTCAAGCAGTACGGTTCCTTCATTGGGAGAATACTGGCCAGTTAACGTGCGCAAGAGAGTCGATTTTCCGGATCCGTTTGCTCCTACCACCGCTGTTGTCCTGCACGGTTCAACTTGACAACTGACACCCTTGAGAATTTCTGCATCGCCTAGGGTCAGAGATACACTTTTTGCGCTCAAGGTCATGAATGAATTCTCGTCTTGAGGAGTAACCACAATAGGCAAGGCGAACCAATGAAGGCGGTGACCAACCCGACCGGAAGTTCCGCAGGCACCAAGACTGTTCGGCTGATTAGATCGGCAAGTATTAGCGTGCTAGCCCCTAGTAGGGCAGAAGCTGGAATGACATATCGATGAATGGGTCCACCAAGAAGTCTGACGATATGCGGAACTACAAGCCCCACAAACCCGATCATTCCTACGATTGCGACCCCAGCCCCCACAATTGCGGCAACTCCAAACACTATCGACTTTCTAACGCGATGAACATCGATACCGAGATTTCGAGCTTCTCCGTCTCCTAATTGAAGCAAGTCCAATGATCGGACACTTCGAAGAAGGAAGAACGAAGCTGGTGCCATGATGAAGAAAGCTGGAAGGATCGCGTCCCAGGTGGAGCGGCCGAAGCTTCCCATCATCCAAAAGGTTAGGCTGCGAAGCTGATTGTCGTCACTGGCGTACTGTAACAGCCCGAGTCCAACGCCTCCCATGGCATTGATCGCAATTCCCACGAGTATGAGAGTGACGAGATTCAATCGTCCTTGCCGGCGAGTGAATACATATAAGAACAGTGTGACCAATGTCGCACCGATTGCCGCGGAGACAGGCAGCGCATAGGGTTCAAACCAGTTAGGAAATGGAAGATATCCACCCAGCACAATGAAACTGGTCGCACCCAGCGCTGCCCCACTTGCAACACCGAGAAGACCGGGATCTGCCAATGGATTGCGGAACATACCTTGAAGGCAAGCTCCCGCAAGAGCAAGGGTAGCCCCAACAACGCCCGCCATTAGTACTCGTGGCATGCGCAATTGGAAGAAGATCGTTCGCTCGACGTCGAAGTTGCTTGGGTTCCAAACGATGTCGAATAACGGTAGCCACAGCGCGCCGGTCATCGATGCCAAAACGAATGTAATGAAGAGAAAGACTACAAGTCCAACAAGGATCGTAGCTTGAGAAGTCGAGAAGGAATTCTTCGAAACCATTCCTAAGCTCTTCAACCACGACACTCTGTCGGTGGAATTCTGTGCTTCTTCGGCCACTGAGTTCTTATTCCGGCACGATCATTCCGAGGACTTCCTCGGCGAGATCGGCGGCTGTGGAGAGCGTTCTCGGACCAAACCCCAAAAGTGCCATCGTGTCTGCGACGACAAATTGCTCTTTCTTTCCGGCTTCGGTCATTTGAATGCTCTTGCTTTCAATAACAATTTTCTGTCCGCCAGATATGTCTAGTGCGCGTTGCGGCACTATGAGCACCTGTGGGTTGGCTTCCACCATCGACTCGAGAGAAACCGGTTTCCAACCAGAAACATTGTCGAAGCTATTTCTCAGCCCAATCATTTCCAGTAGCGAGTGACCGCTAGTCCCTTCGCCACCCACCGTGGGAATACCGTCGTTAATCCCAAAAATCACAGTCGCTCGAACTTCCTCTAGCTGCTTTCGAGTCGAATCCAGCCGAGTTTCCTCCGTTTGCAGGCGTCCTTCGAGAGAGGCTCGTTCACTCTCTGTTGCACCTAGAATTTTTGCGACGCACAGAGCCTTGTCGATAATTCCTCTCGCAGTTTGCTCTTCAGGTACAGTTCGAATTTCAACCCCAAGTTCTTTGAGCTGCTTTATCACATGGGGTGGACCGGCATCGTCTTCACTGAGTAACAAGGACGGCTCGATGGAGAGAATCCCTTCTGTTGACAATGCTCGTACGTACCCAATAGACGGGAAGTCCTGCGCGGCTTCTGGGTATACCGACGTGGTGTCCGTCGCCACTATGCGACTCTCAAGACCCAGCAAGTAGACGATCTCGGTCAGAGAGCCTCCCGCTATCGCTATTCGTGTTGTGTCTTCAGCCTCGTCGCACGCCAAGATCATTATCGACGTGAACGCCAGCACGATGTAAGCCACGCGCTGGCAGCCGTGCAGCGTCATAGTTGGACACGGACAGAGAGCAACAGATGCCTGCTGGGCTGGGCAAAGCGCATCGGTGCGTCCGATCCGATCGCTGCGGCATCTGCCCAGCGTATGTACTCTTCGGAAAACAGATTGAAAACTCCAGCATTCACCTTGATGTGTTCACGTACTTGCCATTCACCCAAGATGTCCACCACGGAGTGACCATCCACGGGTTGGAAAGAGCCTTCTGCTATGTCGCCCGATTTCTTGTCGGCGACGTGTGTCAGTACGGCAGATCCATTCCAATTGGTTCCATAAGCTGAGAATCCAACTACAAGCTTTGCGGGATCTATGCTGTTTATTGGCTGTTCAAGTTCATTGTCTTCCCCTTTGGCTGTTCCGTAGGCAAAACGGGCTCGTGCTTGTATTCCCCGTAGCACCGCTAGGTTTACGTCTCCCGACAGTTCCCAGCCGGAGATTTCAACCTGCGAATGGTTGATTGATTGAAATGTTAGGAGTCCGTCACTGGGGTCAATTCCAAATGTTGAACCAAACTGTGGAGCTACGGCCAAGTCTTCAATAAAGTTCTCGAAGTCGGTCCAAAATGCGACAATCCGCCCACTCATTGTCGAATTGCCATAACGTAACCCTAGTTCGTAACCATTTGAAGTTTCCGAAAGCAGATTCGGATTGGATATGGTCTTGTACCCACCTATAGGGTTAGTGAACCCAACATTGACCGAGTTGTAAGGTGGTGCCCTGAATCCTTGGGCAAAACTCGCATACACAGAGAACTCATCGTCAATGTTAAAAATGGAGCCAATCTTTCCTGTAGTCTTGCTATCGCCGAGATCTGAGGGTTCTGGCTGGCCGGGGTTTCCGGATCGGTAGATTGCATCTGCAACAGCTTCAACTTCGTAGTGATGATGTCGGACTCCAGTAGACACGAGAAGCCTTCCGTCAAGTAGCGTCAATTCGTCCTGAAGAAATGCGGCTGCATGTGAAGTTTGCGATAAAGGAAAGTCCCTCGTCGGATAGGGGAAGAACTCGCGGCGGGGAGTGCCGTCAAGCATGAACGTTGCTCCCCATCTAATTTCCTCACTGTCGATGGACTGGTAGTCCCAACCGAATATGACGTGATGTAGCATTCCCTCGTGGTTCAGTTGCTTGTCTATTTGGAAGAGCATGCCGTTGACTTCCTGCTCGAATAGCGAACGACGCGTACGATTCAATTGAAGTCCAAATGACTCTCGCTGTTCAGTGGTCATCTGCTCCGTGAGAGACGATTGCGAGTAGAAAGTGAGTGTCATCCTGTCAACAACCGAGTCTTCAAACTGTCCGTCATAGTTCAGTACCACGCGCTGTCGGTCTCTTGTGTCAATGCCATCTCGCGAGTGAATTGTTGTGCCAAAGAAACTTGAACCGTAGTCGGAGAGTATTTGGGTATCGACCTTGTGGCTAAAGTCCTCGAGAGTTAGTTTGACGGTATGCATCGGATTCATAAACACAGAAAGCTTGGCGACGAAGTTGTCCGATGAGATGTCGCTTGGATCAGGAACTTCCCTCTGGGGACCGTTGACATCAAGGTTTCCTGCTGTTTGTGTCTCATTTCCGCGTTCACTATCTATAAACACCCCGCCCGCAACACGTTCAGTCTCAAGACCAAACGCCAGACCAACCGTAGAGTTGTTGCTCGATCCATCAAATCGATACTTGCCTTCCGCAAACCAGGACTTTCCATCGAGCATGCGATCGCTGACGCGTTTCGAGGTATAAGCAACAACCCCTCCAAGCGCATCGCTACCGTGAAGCACCGAGACTGGCCCGCGCATGATTTCTACTTTTGAGAGGCTATCTATGTCGACGACATCTCTTCGTGCATTAAGAAATGGTCCGAAAGAGAACTGATCGGGAACCCTCACACCATCCATAACCACCAAGACTCGATTTCCACCGATACCTCGGATAGTAAAGCCTTGTAGTCCCCATCGAGATCCCGTACCGCCAACAGATATTCCCGGTTCGTAACGAATGAGATCGGCAATATCCGTACTCATTTCCCGAGCAATTTCTTGTTCGGCTAAAACGGAGACAGTTGCAGGGACTTGGTTGGGGTCACGTTCCGTGCGAGACGCGACAACTGTTATGTTCTCGAGTTGCTCTTCATTCTCGGCTGATTCGGTTGAGTCAGTTTCGGTGGATTGCGCTTGGCTCATTAAGGAAGCTAGAGTGAACGATGCAACTCCAGTCAAGACTATGGCTCGTTGGTACATACAGGCATGCCTTTTGAAATGAGAAATGAACGCGAATAATAATCTAAATACGAATCATTATCACTTGCGTTTATATTAATTGTGGACATTTCGAAGCATTGAAGGAGGAAAGAGTTGCGAAAACGCTTGGTCTACGAGAGTGATATAGCTATCGGACTAGCGCTCCCGTGGAGACACGGTCTTTGCTAAAGGAGAAAAGTCGCTAGCGGCTTTGTAGGAACGAACTTAAGAGTGAATCTTCGATGCTGTTCAGGCTGAGATTTCGTCGATCAACCCCCAACTCAATGCTGTTTGAGCTGTAATCGGTTCACCGGTTAGCCCCATGAATGCCATGCGATGCCTGCCTATGCGTCGGAGAATGCTCGCTGTGCCTCCAGCCCCAGGCACGAGTCCCATCTGTACCTCCGGCAATTGAAAGTATGCATCGTCGGATGATTGGACAATTGAGGCGAACGCCGGCACTTCAATACCAGCTCCGATACATGCTCCGTGCACGTGAACAGAGACCTTGTCACGAATTGATTCGAGAAGATACCCTGCGTTGCGAACAATTCGCGATACATGAGCAATTCCGGCATCCTGAGCCAAACCAAACTCATTCAAATCACCTCCTGAACAGAAGGATGGACCATTGCCCCGAATCTCCACCGACGTGACAGTTGGGTCTTCGATTGCCAGTACGAGTGCTTCACATAGCGAGTCTCGCATCGCTGTGGACCATGCGTTGTGGCGATTGGGTTTGTTGAGCGTAATCCGTAGCGTCGTGTCGCCGCGATCAATGAGGACGGTCTGTTCGTCAGTGTCTTCATCGGGTCTTGACCTTTTTCTCGTAGCGAGCCAAGACTTAAACTCAGAACCGTGCTGAAGAGTGGAAAACGATAGAGACTCTGCGAACAGAGCGTTTTCCACGGACGAGTTCTCATTGTGGCGAAGCAGTTGCACGAATGTGGCCGAAGCAATTGGATGCTTTTCGATTGCGTTGCAAATCTTGATTGCTTGGTCCCTGTCCTGCACCAACACATCAAATTGAGAGTGGTCGAGTGTCGGTCCCCCAAGTCCAATGAGAGGACAGGCCGGCATGTGCTTCCAGCGCTTACCACTTCCATCCACTTCGACGAGAACATAAGGCACGCCGTTGAATACACAATAGTCTTCGGCATCAGCTGGGTGTCTAATTTTGTGCGCCAATGCGTCTTGAGCTATGCGCATGTCAGAATCGCATTTGCATGCTGGAAAAGCCCGGATCTGTAGGAATGATAGATTATGTCTTTGACTCTCGAATTCACCTGCTAATACCCAATGTCTGAAGACCGCAACCTGCTAATTAAGAGTGCGGAAGTCTCTCACGGCGAGTTAATTGACTTGCGTTGTCGAGCAGGAATCATCAGAGAGTGTTCCTCTGAGTTGAGCCCGAATCCTAGCGAAGAAGTGATTGATGCTAAAGGTCGAGCGCTTATTCCCGGATTTCATGACCACCACATTCATGTGCTCTCGCTTGCCGCGCGACTTTCATCGGTGGAATGCGGTCCTCCATCAGTATCAGATTCCAATCAACTGACAGAGGTTATTCGTTCGTATCCGGGACGCGGTTGGGTTCGTGGAGTCGGTTATCACGAATCGGTGGCCGGAGTACTAAACCGCAATGCTCTCGACGCGATCGAACGGGATCGCCCCATTAGGATTCAACACCGTTCCGGAAGAGTCTGGTGGTTGAACACTCGCGCGCTGGCCGAAATGGGCTTGAACGCAAAGGGAGATGGGGAGCTGTATCGAATGGACGAGAGAGTTCGACAGAATTCCCAATTGAATGAATCGTTCAAGACTGACATTGCAGAAGTATTCACTCGGCTCGTCTCTATGGGAGTTACCGGTGTGACTGATGCAACTCCTTCAAATGACGACTCGATGGAGCACTTGTTACAGGAAACAGCGGCGAACCGGATGAATGTGCAAGTTATGGGGAACGAGCAACTTACCAAAGGACACTTGAAACTCTTGATTGACGACTACCGACTACCCGACGTCGACACATTTGAAAGTAGGATCTCGAATGCCCATCGTGTGGATAGACCTGTCGCAATACATTGCGTCTCTCGAGTAGAGCTAGTGTTTGCACTCGCGGCTCTACAGCGGGTCGGCGTGGTTAAAGGTGACCGCATCGAACACGCATCGGTTGTCGATGCAGACACACTCGAATCAATTCGTGAACTCGGTCTAACGGTCGTTACGCAGCCGAACTTCATTTTTGAACGGGGAGATCAATACGTCCACGACTTGCAATCCGAAGAACTGCAAGCGCTATACCGAATTGGTGGATTGCTCAAAGAGGGAATCTCGGTTGGTGCAGGTACCGACGCGCCATTTGGATCTCCAGACCCTTGGTTGGCTATCCGTTCAGCTGTCGAGAGAAAAACAAACTCTGGGCGCATTCTGAACGCTGACGAATGCATCAGCGCCGATCGAGCGTTGAAACTGTATACAACTCCGCCTGAAGATCCCGGAGGGACGCCTAGAGGACTAGATGTGGGACAGCATGCCGACTTGGTTCTCCTATCACATCCTTGGGCGGAGATTCAGAAGAGTCTCTATAGGGAAAGCGTTCAGCTCACAATAGTCAAAGGAAGAATCCAATACAAGCGTGACGCATGATGAATAGGATTAGGTGGCAGAGCTAAACCGAGACGAACAACTCTATTGAACGATGCCAGCCAGCCGTAATTGTTCAATCTCTTTTTCATCAAGCGCAAGCTCGTGGCTCAGGAAGTCTTGGGTGTGTTGACCTAGCAAGGGAGCTGCAGTGAGTTCAACCTCTGATTCCGACATTCGTGGAGCAAATCCAAGCAAGGGAACCTCCCCGTATCCGGCGTGTTCCACGTTTTTCACGAAGTCGCGGGCGACCAGGTGCGGGTCTTCATGAAGCTCTTGCGTATCTAGCACAGCCGAACACGGTACACCCGCTTCTCCCATCTCTTTCATCGCTTGTTGCTTAGTTCGCGCTCTCGTCCACTCGCAAACTAGGTCGTAGAGTTCTGATTGATGCGCTCTTCTCTTGAAGGGATCAGCAAATCTCTCGTCGACAATTAGATCTGTTCGATCCAAGGCGGCACAGAAGGCATCCCAGTGCCCCGATGTTATTGGCATTAGATATACCCAGTCGTTTGGTCCAAATGGTTTGCAGGGATACATATTCACTGGGGGCAGACCGTGTATGTTGCCCGTCCTTCGTGTTGGTCTGCTGCCCCATTTGGAACCTACGGCTATGCGAGTTCGCATGAAGTACGTCATGGCTTCCTGCATCGAAATCTCGATGAATTGACCCTTTCCCGTTCTAAGACGTTGAATGTAGGCAGCTAGTATGGACATTGCGAGTTGTACGCCCGTTCCCGAATCTCCCGTTGTTGGACCAGGTACGAGAGGTGGCCCATCTCCTTCTCCTGTGACGGAAACAGCGCCAGCTGCAGCTTGAGCCACCATGTCGTAGCACTTGAACTCGCTGTACGGACCACTGAGCCCGAATCCCTTGAGTCTCGCATAGATGATGCTTTCGTTGTACTTTCGTAGAGTCTCGTACTCAAGATTCAATCGCTCCACAACACCAGGACCGTAGTTCTCGACAAAGACGTCAAATTTTGGGACGAGATCCAAAAAGATATCGCGACCTTCTTGGTGCCTAAGATTCAATACGACAGATCTCTTGTTCGCGTTCCAGTTGCAAAAATACGCGGAATACTCTTGCTCACCCGACAGTCCAACAGCTCGTCCTGGATCCCCGTGACCAGGAGATTCGATCTTCACAACATCGGCTCCTAGCCAAGCTAACGCTTGAGTACAGGAGGTGCCCGCTTCATATTGGGTCATGTCTAGTATTCGAAGTCCATCGAGTGCGGGCATAGTCAGTTGAACCTATGAAGTTAAATCGTCGAGTCGCAATTGGTCAATCAAATCCAATTTCAATGTTACCGAGAGACAGCGTGTCAAGACAGGGCACTGTCATTGATCGTTCTTTCGTCTATACCAATACGATCTAGGTATTGAGCGAAGGTCTACGTCGCCACGGAATTGGAACGAGGACAGGTGTAGTTTCCTGGTACTTGCTGTAGCCCGGGTACTTGGATGCCGAGATCGATTCGGTGAGCGGAATAGAACCCGCAAAAATCAAGCATAAGCCAATGAATCCGAGCCCGCTCCAATGCAGCCACTCTCCTGTTGCGATGACACCAAAGAAATAAAACGCACACCACAATCCCATGTCGCACAGGTAATTCGGGTGCCTCGAGTAGCGATAGAGACCAGAAGTCAGGAAGGGCACTTCTACGGATTCGCCACGAGCGATGCGTTTCTTCTTGTCTTGTTGAAAGCTCCACATTTGTTCATCGGCGACGGTCTCACCAACAAAGAACACAAGGAAAATCGTCGCGACAATAAAGTCCAAGAGACCCAATGGAACCTCGTTTACACGCCATGCTTGGAAAATGGGGGACGCAAATAGCCAGATCACAAACATTTGTCCTGGTGCGACGAAGGTAATGTTTAGTACCTGAAAGAGGAAGGGTCCCATTCTCTCCTGCGTTACCTTCCATCGATAGTCCTCACCTCCTGGCGCATACCCACCTTTTCGAACAAAGTTGTATGTCAATCGAGTGCTCCACAACGTAATGAGAGCTGTCATCAAGACAACTCTAGGATTCTGAAACCCGACATCCCATAGAACCAACAGACAGTAGAAAAGAGGACAAAGAGACCAAGCCCGATCGATCCACGAGTACTCACGCGTCACTATAGACAAGACCCAGATAAGCGCTGCAAGTCCAAAGCAAAGGATCAATGATGAGCCAAATGGAGACGCTAAGAACGAAAAGTCTATTTCTGCGAAGCTCATAGTTTCAAAAACCGATTGGTTGGGTTTCAGCTATAGGATTAGGCAGCTGCACAATGGGAATTCCTTTATATAGCATGTCCAAGCAGACCTGTACGTAGAATGTTTGAGTTCTTGAAATGTGTGTGCACCAAGGACTGCGACACAATTCTCACTTGTAAGCATAGTTCTTAATGTCAATCCAAGACGAACTCATAATCGAACAAATAGAAATTGGTCCCATGGCTAATTTCACCTACATCCTTGGGTCTAGGGAAACTCGAGAGGTCGTTATCGTGGATCCGGCTTGGGACATCGACAGTTTGCTTAGACATACAGACGAAAAAGATTATCAAGTTGTCGGCGCGTTGGCGACCCACTACCATCCCGATCATGTAGGCGGGGGAATGAGTGGGCACAACATTGCTGGTGTTGCCGAGCTTGTTGGATCTCGATCTGTCAAGGTGTACGCTAACAAACTTGAGACCGACGGCATCAAGCGAGTCACAGGATTGTCGAAGTCAGATATTGTTAGTGTTGAGTCGGGAGATTTCCTAGATGTGGGTACCATTCGAGTGGAATTCTTGCATACGCCGGGGCACACACCAGGCTCTCAGTGTTTTCGCGTACGTAAGACTCTTGTTTCCGGTGACACACTGTTCATCGACGGATGTGGACGGGTTGACTTGCCAGGGTCAAACAAGGAGGACATGTTCCACAGCTTGCAGAAGCTCAAGACGTTACCCGACGACACGCTCCTTTTGCCCGGACACAACTACAGTTCGGTGCCCAACTCTACGATGGGTGAGGCGAAATCGTGCAATGCCTATTTGAACGTCCGAGACTTAGAAACGTGGGCCCAAGTCATGGGTGGTTAGAGTACCTGCGTCAAAACTGAGAAACTAAACGAACTGTAGGTGCGTAATCTCGTTGCGAGTCCCGACTCGCAGAAGTGGTCCCGTCGTTCCCGTACCGGACGAGATGTAAAGCGTCATTTGATCAATGACATGTTGTCCACGATATGGGTCGTACGCTCTCTTGACGACAAACCCAAAGGGAAAAACCTGCCCGTGATGAGTATGTCCGGACAGCATTAGATCGACACCCCAGGATGCGGCGTTTTGCATTCCTTCGGGCTTGTGGCACAGCAGCACTCGATATCGACCGGGCATTGGTTCTAGTTCATTTAGTGCACTTGAAGTCTCTTGTGCAGAGTCTTGGTCTTCCAATCCAATGAGCTGAAAGGGATGGAGGTCAAACGACCTATTACGAAGCACATTGACGTTGTGATCTTGAAGCCAGCTAACAATGTCCTCACAGTGTTCTTCTCGTTCGTGATTTCCTGTGCAGAAGAAAACTGGCGCTTTCAGTTCGGCAAGTGGAGACAATGCCGATGAATCAACGCTCTTAGCATCCACCAAATCACCTGTTATGAGTATTGCGTCTGGATTTAGCTTCGCTATTTTCTTGACAATGCGTTTAAGGAACCCCGGTCGTCTAGTACCAATGTGAACATCCGAAATCTGAACCAACGACTTGCCTTGGGTGGCGTGTTTGCTGGTTATTGGCAGGCGGTGAACTGATATGTGTAGTGCACCAAACAAGCTTGTTAGAACGAAGATAGACCATCCAGCTAAAGCAATGGAAGCCAGAGTTTGATCGCTCAAATTGACCCACATTCGTAGAAGCTCCAATGGCATGACGAGAAGAAAGAGCTGGAACATTAGGCAATACCAAGTCATCAGAAAAACGGATAGCGGACGACTTAGAGTTGATCGCAATGAACGCGAGATATACGGTGGAAAGAGGACTGCGCCTAGCAGTAGAAGTAGAACCCATGTGAAGTTGGATAAGTCTTCAAAGAGCCAACTGACAAGCCGCAAGGGAGGGTATACGACGAGCGGGAAATACAACGCGGCGCCGAGTAGAACAACAGTTTGTCGCTTCACAATCTAAGCCGGTCCCCAATCAAAAATGGTAGTTTCACTCGGCTAATATAGTGTTAAAGCAACTCTCAACCATTTGCAAGGTATGACTCGTAGTCTCAATAAGGTAATGCTTCTTGGAAATCTGGGTGGCGATCCGGAGACGAGATTCACGAATAGTGGTGCTCCGATTGCTCGGTTTTCTCTCGCTACAACGCGTCGGTGGAGAGACAATCGAACCGAAGAGTGGCAGGAAGAAACCGACTGGCATAACGTCGTTAGTTTCGGGCGCAATGCCGAAATAGTGGGGGAATATCTTCAAAAGGGTCGCCAGTGTTTCGTGGAAGGCGAATTACGCACATCTTCTTGGGAACGGGAAGGAGTGAGAAACTATCGAACTGAAGTATTTGCCAGAAACATAATCCTATTAGGAGGTGGAGGCGGACAAGGCAGAGGTGGAGGAGGTTATGGTGGATCACCTCCTCGCGGCGGCAGTGATCGATCACCACGTTCAGGCGACGATGGATTTGGCTCACGATCCGAACGTCAAGGGGGCACTGGCGATCGAGGAACTCGCTCCGGTGGAACAACCGGAGCTGATGACAATTTTGACGATCTTGACGACGACATTCCATTCTAATTCTCTGTCGGATACACGATGAACTCAACAAGGTTCTGGTCAGGATCTCGAACGTAATAACTTTCGCCCACTGAAGATCCGAAAGATCTGCCACCCAGTCGTTCAACAGGTCCATGGATAGTCGCGATTGATCGATTCCGCAATGTCTGTTCAAGCGCAGACACGGAACCTGACCATACGAAGCAGAAATCACCACAACCAGGCTTTGCCTCCGGACCGCGCAAAGTGAACTTGGAGTCACTCCACAGAGTTGGGTCGTGAAAGTTGATCTTTTGCTGTCCCAAGTGTGCACTGTATAGTCGGGGAGCGAACGATGAGTCAATGCGAAATCCAAGCGATTCGTAGAAGGAGAGGACTTTGTCGACTTTCATGATTGGTACTGCAACGTGATCGATTGATGTGATGGACATGAGGCTCAGAATCTCGGTATTCGGGCTACAAAAAGATTACTTCACCGCGAGGTCACGTGTGGAGAATGCATTTGTGTGCACTTCGTGTAATTCTTAACGATTTGTAATGGCGGGTGTGCAATCGATGATGCAAGTCGTGGTATTGGCTCTACTGCAAGGATTCACGGAATTCTTGCCGATATCCAGTTCAGCCCATCTCATTCTTGGATCGAAGATTCTTGGCTGGACGGACCAAGGACTTACGTTTGATGTTGCAACTCACTTTGGTACGTTATTGGCTGTGCTTGCATACTTTCGAGTACGGCTTGCTCGGCTTGCCACGTCGTCCGTACATGGGCTGTTGCAAGGTCAGACCAACGACGAGATTCGGTTCGTCGGCCATATTGTCATCGCGACACTTCCGGTAATTTTTGTTGGTCTCGTTGCGAAGACTGCAATAGAAACTCACCTTCGCTCTGCTACGGTGATTGGTGTCGCCACTATTGTGTTCGGAGTATTGCTTCTGATTGGCGACCGGCTTGGAAAACGCGAACGCGAAGTGTCCGAGATGTCAAATTTTCAAGCCTTACTTATCGGACTTGCACAGGCGGTCGCATTGATCCCAGGTACTTCTCGTTCGGGAATAACGATTACGGCTGCTCTGTTTCTTGGATTCTCTCGTCGCGCTTCAGCTGACTTCTCTTTCTTGCTAGCTATCCCCACAATTGCGGCAGCAACTGTGCTGCTTGGTCTGGATGCAGCTAACAGTCCTCTAAGTGAAGTGGATTGGCTAAGCCTTGGAATTGGCACATTACTTTCCTTCCTCAGCGCATTCCTATGCATCGATGCATTTCTCAGGTGGATCGAACGGATTGGAATGACTCCGTTCGTGGTGTATCGCTTATTGCTAGGCGGTGTCTTGTTAACTGTTACTCTTGTTTTATGAAACGCTGATTCAAGACTTGAAATCCATTTCGTAACATGTGCAGTAGAGTCAACTTGTTAGGACTTTCTCAATGGGTCCAACTCTTGGGGCTCACCATGGTTTGCATCTTCCGCAATTTGTGCAGCTGGTCTCGAATTGACACCTCAGCTTGAACTGCCACTGTTTCCACTTGGCACGGTTTTGTTCAAAGATGGATTGTTGCCCCTGCACGTCTTTGAACCACGCTACGTCACTATGGTTGAAAATGCCATCGAAACTGAAACTGGCTTTGGCGTCGTCTTGCTAAAGAACGGAAGCGAAGTACACGAGAAGGGAACATCAAGCCCGCCCCCTATACATAACGTGGGAACTTTGGCTTCGCTTCGTGAACACAGAAGGCTTGACGATGGACGTTTCTACGTGTTAGCCGAAGGTGGAGCAAAATTTCATGTGGAGACTACATGGGAACTTGAAGACCACTTGCGAATGGCGCAAGTGCGGATCGAAATGGATGAACCAAAGCTCGAGATTCGCAAATCCGACACCGTCTTGGTCGACATTCTCCAGAAAGTAATCGACGCGATGGGCGCTGAAGCCGGACAGTTGAACATAGACTTTGCAGATGCTTCATCGGTTAGCATGCGATTGTCGGAACATCTAGCGATTGACCTGCAATATCGACAGAAGCTGCTTGAACTGAACGATGCTCACCAACGATTCAATCTAATTTGGGAGTGGTTGCGAGAGTCTGCAACCCAATAGATCTGAGAGATGTCCAAACGCCATGCTTAGTTGCAAAAAAACATATGCCTCACTTAGGGATCTGTGAGAGCAATCGGTAGATTGTGGTTGTCTTCGGAGGAACTTTCGACCCAGTCCACGTTGGTCACATGCATGGCGCACGCCATGTTTCGAAATCTCTGGGCGGTGCAATTGTGACAATGATGGTTGCACCCAATCCGCAACTTCGGAAACCGCCTGTTGCCAGCCTTCATGATCGCTGGACGATGTTGTTGCTCGCATGCAAGTCGAACCCAGTTCTACAGGCATCTCGATTTGAGGATGGTCGCGATGGCCCGACCCGTACTGTAGAGACGTTGAGAGACTTGGCAAAGACAAGTGATGTTCCAATTGTTTGGGCGATAGGCATGGATGCCTTCCAAAACGTCTCAAGTTGGTATCGAGCTGAGGAATTGCCCGAAATCGTAAGTTTCTTTGTGCTGGAGCGGATGGGCCCCTCTTCAGACGAAGTGCCGATTGGCTTTTCAATAGTGAAGGAACCGGGTCAATTGCTCGATAGTCCGGGTGGTGTGTTTGTATCTTTGAAGCCGATGTTGGACGTCTCTGCAACGGAAATTCGTCGAAGAGTTCGCCAAGGATGCGACGTATCTGGGTCGATCCATCCCGAAGTTTGCAAGCATATAATCAAGAATCGTTTGTATCGTGGCTAAAGGACCTTCGCTGACCACTCAGACACTTAGTGTTACCCTCGTTGAGCTGCTTGAAGAAATAAAAGCACTCGATATCACAGTTCTCGATGTCCGAAAGCTAACCGATATGACTGACTCCATGCTTGTGGCTACCGGTACGTCCAGCCGTCACGTGTCAGCGATTGTTGAACACCTGTTGAGAGAGTCAAAAAAACTTGGGATGCCCATTCTCGGAGTAGAAGGTCAAAATTCGGCTGAGTGGGTCCTAGTGGACTATGGAGATGCTGTCCTGCACGTGATGCAGGGGAAAACTAGGGACTTCTATCAACTCGAACGTCTCTGGGATCCCGTTCACCAGACTGAAAGCGTCATGTGAAGTTTCGAGTTCTGCACGTTGGAAAAGGGCCCAAATGGCTGGATGCCGCCATCGACGATTACGTTCGAAGGATGCCCGAGCTGGTGCTCGTTCGTATTCGAGACAATCCGAATCGATCCTGCTTCGAGAGAATGATTCGAAGTGCTGGATCATCTTCTGTTGTCATGCTTGACCGACAGGGGAAACACTTGAGTACGGAAGAGCTCGCGAAGAAATATCGTCAATGGAACTTTGGCGGAAACGATGTATCTTTCTTAATAGGTGACTCTGATGGATTCTCAGAATCTGAACGCAGTCAGGTAGCTTTTGTATGGTCTCTATCTGAACTAACCTACCCATACTCTATCGCTCGATTGGTAGTGTGCGAGCAACTCTATCGGGCACGATCCATAGTCAACGGTCATCCGTACCACCACAATGAAGATAGATAAAGCTCGATTACAAGTCTCGAACGAGCAGAAGAAGACCATGTTCGTTCGGACGATTATCGTTGGCGCAGTTAGCATGGTTCTGATTGCGGGCATTGTGTTGCGGCTGTTCCAACTGCAAATACTCAATCATGAGCGTTACGCGACACGCGCTACAGACAATCGTCTGGTTACTCAGCCGCTAGCTCCCGCTCGAGGACTCATCTTCGACAGAAATGGATCCGTTCTTGCAGGTAATAAGCAAGTTCAATCGTTGTCGGTGGTTGGTGAGAATGTCGAGGACATCAACGCACTGCTCGTTCGGGTGCGAGAAATTCTTTCGTTCGATGCTGACGAGGAAGAGAGTTTTCGAAAACGTCTGAAGAACTCCTCGAGGCCAGGCGAGAAGGTCATTCTGAAGCGACACTTGAATGACGTGGAGCTCGCAACCTTTGCGGTCAATCGTTTTCGTTACCCCGAACTCTCTGTAACGACAGAGACGTTGCGCGACTATCCCATGAGTGATCTCATGGCACATGTGGTGGGTTCGGTACGTCAGATCACCACCGAAGACCTACAACGTCTGGACCCTATCAGGTATGGCGCAACGATGTTCATAGGTCGTAGGGGTGTCGAGAAGTTCTATGAAGATGCGCTTCATGGCCAAGTGGGCCATCGGACGGTAGAAGTCAATGTCCACGGCCGAGTGATGCGAGAGCTCACGAGCGAGCCACCAGCTCGTGGCAGAACGATTACCTTGCACATCGATGCCAGGTTGCAACAAGTCGCAGACGAAGCACTTGGAGACCGTCGTGGAGCCGTTGTAGCCGTAGACCCCAAAACGGGTGGGATCCTGACTCTAGTTAGCAAACCAACCTACGATCCGAATGGATTTGTCATGGGAATGACTGATCGAGCTTACAACCATCTGATCAATCGACGAGACACACCGTTGTTCAATCGTGCAACTCAAGGCACTTATCCTCCGGGATCGACTTTCAAACCGATTGTGGCCTTGGCTTGTCTCAGTAAGGAACTCGTGGATTGGCAAGAGGAAATCATGGACATAACCGGTAAATTCCAATTGCCGAACTCTACTAAAGTGTGGCGAGACTGGTTTGAGCATAACACCGGTCGGGGCCAGGGTGCCATCAATATGTATCGGGCAATTTATCGTTCGTCCAACGTCTTCTTCTATGAGATGAGCACTCGTCTAGAAGTAGATGAACTAGCGCATTTTGCCAATAGCTTCGGAATTGGAAGAAACACTGCAATCGATGTAGCAGACGCTGTCGGCGGCTTAATGCCAACGAAGCAGTGGAAGCGCGAGACCAAGGGAGAGTCTTGGTATCGCGGAGACAACGTCAACCTGTTTATTGGTCAGGGAGACATACTGGTCACACCACTACAGATGGCAACCTTCGCAACTGTTCTGGCCAATCGCGGAGAATGGATTAGGCCGCGCCTGCTAATGTCGAGCGATCAGCCGATCGATCTAGATGAAGCGTTCACTCGACCACTTTCGCACGTTGATGGGCCATCGGAAGAAGACTGGTTCTTGATGATCGATGCGCTACGTGCTGTCGTTCATCGGGGCAATCAAGGATATCTTCAGAACGGAATTGCTTGGGCGCATATTGGTAGGAACATTCCGTATCTCATGGCGGGTAAGTCAGGTACAGTCCAAGTCGTTGGTATTCCTCATGGAGACGACGTCGTGGAGGAGCCTATTGAGGAGTACAAACAGGAGCACGCCTTGTTTTTTGCTTTTGCTCCAGTTGAAGATCCCGTCATTGCGGTTGCGGTAGTAATTGAGAATGGAGCCGCGGACGGCGGCGGCGGATCCAGTGTCGCTGGACCCGTTGTTCGTAGTCTTATCGATGCCTACTTGGACAAAACTGTGGCGGTGACTAGTGAGTGAATTACTGAGCATCCCATCTTCGCGGCCTCCGTATACCTACTTGATCGAATCGGTCAAAAGAAATTTCAATCTTGATTGGACACTCCTGTTTCTCTTGGCTTGTGTCGCTACGTTTGGTTTGGTCATTCTCTACAGTTCCTTAGGAAAGGATCAGATGGAACTGATCAAGCTGATTGTCAAAATCGCCTTTGCGTTCGGGTTGATGCTTGTAGCTTGCAGTATTTCGCCACAGACCTACTTTCGACTGACTCCTGTCTTGTATGTGGGTGTCATTGGTTTGCTGGTGGCTGTTATGTTCATCGGTGAAACGTCCAAGGGATCTCAGCGGTGGCTGGACTTACCGTTGCTACCACGTTTCCAACCTTCAGAACTTCTAAAGCTTGCTATACCGCTAATGATTGGGTGGTACCTGTGCTTGCGGTCTTTCCGCATGAACTTTCTGGACTTCTGTGTTGTTTTGGCAATTGCTGGTCTGCCCACCGCAATGGTCGTGCTTCAGCCAGACTACGGCACCGCATTGATTCTGCTTCTTGGTTCTGCGGGAATAATCTTTTTGATCGGGATCAGATGGAGATGGATTGCATTGGTGGTGTTCCTGGTTGCTGCATCCATACCCGTCGCGTGGCACTACCTGCTACACGACTACCATCGGACACGAATCTTAGTGCTCTTCGATCCTGACAGCGATCCTCAGGGTGCTGGGTGGAACATTTTGCAGTCCAAGATTGCAATTGGATCGGGTGGAATGAACGGTAAGGGTTTGTTCCAGGGTACACAGAGCCAGCTTGACTTCTTGCCTGAAGGGCACACTGATTTTGTTCTCGCAGTCATTGGCGAAGAGCTCGGTTTCTTGTGGTGTACATTGCTTTTGATTTGCTATTTGTTAATCTTTATTCGCGCGCTGTATATCAGCATTCAATCTTCGAATGGATTCGGACATCTTGTTGGCGCAGGGATTGCGATTATTTTCTTCCTTTGTGTCGTGGTTAACGTCGCGATGGTGGTAGGACTGCTACCTGTAATGGGTCTACCACTTCCTCTTGTTAGCTACGGTGGCACATCCGCCGTGACTACGCTCGTTTCATTCGGAGTCATCATGGCAATTTGCACGCGAAAACAGTGGATGGACAAGGAATGAAACTCAAGCATGTAATTTCGTTGGTGTCGTTGGTCTTGGCGGTACACGCCGTTGGCGACTACAGCGAGAACGAAAAAGCTATAGCTCTGATCGATGGGCTGGTTGAAGATCTCGACTTTGACAGAAAAGCCTTGGTGTCCGTACTTCGCGAAGCGAAACACGTACCCGAAATCATCGAGATCATGGACAAGCCCGCAGAAGCCTTGTACTGGAATGAGTACAAGGACATTTTTTTGCAGCCCGAGAGAGTCGAAGCGGGCATTGAGTTCATTAGGGAAAATTCTGAGGTCCTCAAACGTGCAGAAGAAGCCTATGGCGTCGAGCCTCACATCATTTCCGCAATCATTGGCGTAGAAACCTACTACGGAAAGTTTCTGGGCAAGTACCGTGTGATTGACGCCCTCGTGACGCTTGGATTCGACTATCCAAGACGAGCGGAGTTCTTCAGCGAAGAATTGCGACATTTCCTCATTCTTGCATGCGAGGAGAGAATCAAACCCTTCGACCTTGACGAGTCCTGCCATCGTATGAACGATTCATCTGCAAGCGGAAACGGCAGATCTATAGGTGAACTCGTTGGGTCTTATGCTGGAGCCATGGGGTATGGACAGTTCATCTCGTCGAGCTATCGAAACTTTGCCGTCGACTTTGATGGAGATGGAATTCGGGACATTTGGACAAATACGACGGATGCAATTGGAAGCGTTGCCAATTACTTTTCCGAACACGGATGGGTTGCCGATGCAGACATCCTCGAACGAGTATCCGTTGAGCCGGCTCAATCCGATGTAGGAGATCTAGCGAACGAAGATCTAAAACCAAGCAAGACTGTATCTGAATGGCGTTCTCTTGGAGTCAAGTCGAAGGCTGCAGATGACTCGTTGGCAGCATTGTTCGCATATCGGCTAGATGACGAGAAGGGAGTCGAACGTAACGACTACGTTCTTGGGTTCGACAATTTCTACGTTATTACACGCTACAACATAAGCCGGTTGTATGCGAGGGTTGTCTACCAGCTAGCAATGGACATTCGCGACGGTTTATAGACCGTTCCCGACGCACTTTTAGCAATCGAAACTTTTCACCGTATTTATCTACCAACAAGTCAATGAGAAATCCTTCCTTGAAATCATCCTGTCTCCCAATTGCCTCGGTTTTTGTTTTTTTATGCTCGTTGAGCCACGCCACTTTCATCGTGCCTCAGCCGCCAACGCTCGAGGCGAAGAGCTATGTACTCATGGATGCGCAGAGCAAGAAAGTGCTTGTTGAATTCAACAGTCGTGAGAAATTGCCACCTGCAAGTCTTACCAAGATCATGACTAGCTATGTAGCGGCAGCTGAAGTTGATTCGGGTCGATTGGAGATCGACGAGATGGTTCCGGTAAGCGTGACTGCATGGGAGACACCAGGCTCACGAATGTTCATCAGGGAAGGAACCACGGTATCAGTTTCGGATCTCTTGCGGGGAATCATTATTCAATCGGGCAATGACGCTAGTGTCGCACTTGCCGAGTACATCTCGGGTTCAGATGACGAGTTTGCCAAGCTCATGAACGAATATGGAGAGCATCTGGGGTTGGAAGACACTGTCTTCAAGAATTCAACAGGTCTTCCCGACGTGGACCACCTTTCGACTGCGTACGACAACGCGTTGCTCACAAGAGCTTTGATTCTTGACTATCCAGAACACTATGAAATGTACGCGGAACTCGATTTCACATACAACGACATTCGACAACCAAATCGCAACCGACTGCTCACGCTCGATGACACAGTTGATGGAGTGAAGACGGGCTACACGGTAGAAGCTGGATTTTGCTTGGTCGCTTCTGCAATGCGTGACGGCATGCGTCTCATCAGCGTTGTGATGGGCACCGAAAGCAATGAAGTGCGGATTCGCGAAACTCGCAAACTGTTCAACTACGGATTTCGGAATTTCGAGTTCAAGAATCTTGTTGGTCCCGAGAAGACTTTCGAGATAGACGTCGACAATGGCAAGGTCGAGAACGTCGAGGCTCGACTTCGCACAGCGGTCAAGCACTTAGTTCCTCGTGGCGACTCGAGCGCCAAAATGTTGGTAAGACCGGTTGAGTCGCTCAAAGCTCCGGTAAGTTCGGGAGACGTTATTGGCACGTTAGTCGTCTCGGTCGGAGGCGAGGAAATCGCAACCGAAAATCTCTATGCTCAGGCGGACGTTGAGAAGATTGGTTTCTTTCAAGGCATCATGAAAGCTATCGCAGATTTCTTTTCTTCGAAGCCCAAACCCCAAGACTCGAGCGAAACAGACCCTGAGGAAGATGTCGACGAATCTTAGTCCGATTGCCGACTCGACGAAGCTTGTAGTACGCCACCTGGGTCGTACGGACTACGTCCCGGTATGGGGCAGGATGAAGGAATTTACAGATGGTAGGGACGAGTCAACAAGTGATGAGTTGTGGATAACGGAGCACGACCCCGTATTCACGTTAGGACAAGCCGCAAAGCCTGAACACCTCTTGGCTCCCCAAGACATACCGGTAGTACAGACAGACCGCGGTGGACAGGTTACTTATCACGGACCGGGACAGGTTGTCGCATACTTGCTGCGCGACTTGCGACGCTGTGGTCAGGGAGTTCACGATTTGGTTCGTGGACTGGAACAGTCCATGATTGACGTTCTTGAGTCTTTTGATCTCGAAGGCCTGCGAATGCCTGGCAGTCCAGGTGTTTATGTCGAAGGTAGAAAAATCGGTGCGATCGGATTGCGCATTCGCCGTGGATGCTCGTATCACGGTATCAGTCTGAATGTTTCGATGGATTTAGCCCCGTTTGAATTCATCAATCCCTGCGGCTTAGTAGGGATGAAGGTCTCGCACATCGCCGACTATGTGCCCGATGTTGCGTATGAGGATGCGGCCGAAAGAACAGTCGAGTGTGTTCGACAAATCTGGTACTAACCCGCTGTAGTCGGATCGGAAGGCCGCAAGGTTCCATTTTGCGATGACTTCACCGTTGCACACCTGAGCATGGCGTTTAACTCATTGCCACTAAGCGCTTGAAGAACAGAGTCTTGTCCTGAATTGAAATCGGAAACAAAAGAAAAAGCAGCTTTGCTAAGCAACTTTTCCGTTTCGTTCAGGATTCAGACGATTCAGAGCAGAAAGTGCAGGTCTAGGACAAATGACGCTCTTGTCATTCTGAAGCAGGCAGAGCGGACTCAATGTCTGTTCGGCCAAAGTCAAAGCCTTTGAACAGTAACGGTTCGCCTGAAGTCTTTGCTAGGGAGTAGACGAAACAATCGCCAAAGTTCAACGCTGCCGGATGACGTCCTCTTCCGAACCGTCTCCACGCAGTTCGAGCTTCAGAAAACTGCTCTTCAGTAACCGGGCCACCGTAATACCACTTGCCGTGAGATAGTCATCAAGCGAGTCTCCACCGTCTCTCCCTCCACGGCTCTCCGCAACAATGGCCGATTCCAGAGCATTGACAACAGAAAGTAGTCACGGGTTATGGGTAATCTACGTGTCCTATTGCTCCGAGTCAGGTTCGTCGAAGAGTACGGCCAGCAATTCGGAACTATCCACGATCACTTGGGCAACCCCCTTTCGTCATAAAGCAGATCACCATGCTCCTCAGATCCAGGTCCAGGACCTATCAGACTCGCACATCGTTTTGCAATGGAACGCATTTCCTTAAGTCTGCTTTGAGCACTACGAGCATGTTGTACGCGAACCAAGCGTTCGCGCAGAGCGCGCGTTATCGCTCCGGTTTTTGTCTCGCCAGTCAAGCGGGCCAGTTCCGCTGCTAAGAGACATGTCTCTTCGTTTTTGATATTGAGACTCATCAAATTTTCAGGGTAGAAAGTTAGATGCGATTCTACCGTTCAGGGTCGCAGAGGAGCTCCTGATCGTTAATGGGTCTTCCTAATTAGGCTTTGAGTGCAGGACTGTACGTCGCTGCGACTCTCATTCGAAGTCGTTACGTCAAATTGCTCACTGATACTTCACTTTCTTGGAGATAAGTAATCGGTTTGATCTCGATGTCTTTCGAGAGAAGTAGCGTCAGATGAACAATGTTCCTTCTCTTGAACAGAAGAGATGGCGTTGGATTATCGCCATCCTCAAGATTTTCCCGATATCGCTCAACTGCAAGCCGGACATGTAGAGTTCTTTTTCAGCTTAAGTTTGCGCCATTCCATTCGTTTGGCGTCCAGGTAATGGACCCAGCCCACAGATGATTCCCGAAATCCGCAAATGACCTTCATAGTTTCCATGGCTTGAACAGATCCTATGATTCCCACAAGTGGAGCGACTACACCGTTTTCCGCGCAGTTCAAGTCTTCTGAAGATCCATCCCGATAGAGACAACGATAGCAGGGAGATGATTCCTCCCTCGGATCAAAAACTGCGACTTGTCCTTCCATGCGAATCGCTGCACCGGAAACAAGCGGCGTGCGGGTTGCGATGGAGGCCTCATTAACTTGATACCTCGTTGCAAAATTGTCGGTACCGTCTACCAATACGTCTGCGAATCTGGCAACGTTGCAAAGATCTTCAGTCGCAAGGCGTTCATTACAACGGGTAACCTGGGTTGCTGAGTTAATGTTGGAAATTGCTCGAGCTGCAGATTCAACTTTGCTCTCGTTGACGCTGTCTTCGTAGTGTGCGATTTGTCGCTGAAGATTCGACGGGTCCACCACGTCGTCGTCGATCAGCGTTAAGTGTCCTATTCCTGCTGCCGCCAAATAAAGCGCGACAGGCGATCCTAGTCCTCCTAGGCCGACTATTGCCACGTGCGCTGCGAGGATTTTCTCTTGACCTTCGATTTCCACTTCCGGCAACATGATCTGCCGACTGTAGCGGAGTAGCTCGTTGTCATTCACGTTTCTGTCCAAAAACCACTCGTGGATTATCGCTGTAGTCGTTTCGACAGCCAATGTTGTGGAATCCGGCTTTGTTGAACATGTTCAACACTTGGTCTCTTTGATCGTAGCCGTGCTCTACCAGCAAGCTGCCGCCTTCTTCAAGATACTCTGTGGATCCGAAAATAACACTTTCGAGCGCTTCGAGCCCGTTTTTGTTGCTGGCCAATGCGCTACGTGGCTCGTAACGCAATTCGGTCTTTGTGAGTAAGGGGTCGCCAATCGCTACATAAGGTGGGTTCGAGATTATCACGTCAAATAGTCCCTCCACCGAGGAATACCAGTCCGACTGAACCAGCTCAACGTCAAAATCGAGGCGATCAGAGTTTTCTCGGCTCAAATTTAGGGCATTCAGGTCAATGTCTGTAGCTACCACCCTAAGGTTCAATTCAGAGCTTAGCGCTAACGCAATTGCGCCTGAGCCCGTGCCAAGATCCAGTACACGATTCCCGTCCTGCAGGAATTGGAGCGCAGATTCGATGAGAACCTCGGTCTCTGGTCTCGGTATAAGTACATCGGATGTAATCCGCAGCTTTTGAGTCCAAAAGTAGCACTCTTCGGTAATGTACTCAACTGGTTCGCCGCCACTTCGACGGGAAACTAATTCAGAAAGGCGCTTAGCAGCTTCATCAGTGACTTGCAAAGACGGGTTTGTATAGAGTTGAGAGATGGTTGTACCGAGCACATGTTCGAGCAATCGTTCGGCATCTCTTCTACCGATTTTGCTTCGAGCCCATGCGAAGCAATCTCCTAAGTTTTTGAGGTGGTTCGTTTGGTCTTCAGTCGTATCGGTTAACACGGGGCTCTTGGTAATTCCTATTGAGGGAATCAATTCACTTCATCCTTCATTCCCCGCAGCAGATCGGCTTGTCGTTCTTTGACCAACGGCTCAATTACCTGATCAAGCGCGCCTTCCATGACTTCATCAAGTTTGTACAACGTGAGTTGAACTCTATGGTCCGTGAGTCTTCCTTGTGGAAAGTTGTAGGTCCTGATTCTCTCTGACCGATCACCTGAACCCACTTGAAGCTTTCGATCTTCGGTTCGCTCTTTCTCTTGAGCCCGGCGTTGCTCACTGAGGATCTTGGACTTTAGCAAAGCCATAGCTCTATCTTTGTTTTGGTGCTGCGAACGCTCCTCCTGGCATTCGGCTACGGTTCCAGAGGGCAAGTGGGTTATTCGAACCGCGGAGTCGGTCTTGTTCACGTGCTGCCCACCCGCGCCGGATGCGCGAAACGTATCGATACGCAAGTCAGCGACATTCAGCTCTACTTCGGTGAGTTCTTCGATCTCGGGCAGTATGGCTACCGTGCATGCCGAAGTGTGAATGCGTCCTTGCGACTCCGTTTGGGGGATTCGTTGCACACGATGTGTGCCAGCCTCGAATTTCAACTTCGCAAATACATCTTGACCAGAGATCCTGAATACTGCTTCTTTCAGTCCTCCTTGGCTTGCCGGTCTCTTGGCGACGAGTTTCGCATTCCAGCCCTTTAGCGTCGCGTATTTCTCGTACATCTTTGCCAAGTCGGCAACAAAGAGCGCGGCTTCTTCACCACCAGTGCCCGCGCGTATTTCCAAGAAGACGTTGGCTTTGTCGTCGGGGTCAGACGGAACCAGCAGTAATTCAATCCCTTCAAAGGCATCGTTCAGCGACGGACGAAGTTCTTCGATCGTCTCTCGAGCAAGCGTCCGTAAGTCTTCGTCTCCCTCTTGAAGAAGCTCCTCGGCTTCCTCAATCTCGTCTTCAATCGTTCTAATGCGTTGGTAGGCTGTTACAACTGGTTGTAGCTCGGAGTACTCTCGCGAGAGACTCGAAAAGCTCTCGTGATTGGAAACCACTTGCGGGTCGCCAAGCAACGATTCAATCTCTGCGTGACGATCTGAGATTTCCTCAAGACGTTGAACAATTCTTGGAGACAGCGACATTACTTGGGTTGAAATACTTCAGACAATAGAGCCAGTAGCTCTTGATCATCGGACTTGCTGGCGTTTCTCATAGCCACCGTAGGGTTGTGCGCAAACTTGTGTGCCAGTGCTTCACCAAGCCGCTCGATAACCTCGTGAGGGTCCTCTCCTGCACGGAGTCGTGCGTGAGCTCTATCAATTTCTTGCTTGCGCATGTTTGAAACGGATTCGCGAAAATTAGTGACTAGTCCTGAGACTTTTCGGATTCTGTGTTGTTCCTCGTACATCTGCACGCCTTCATCGACGATCGCATTCGCTTGCACCAAGCAGTCCATACGCAACTTTAGGTTCTCGTCAATTACCGATGTCAGATTGTCGATGGTGTAGAGGTATACATTGCTCAAATCGCTAACAGATGCCTCCACATCACGAGGGACTGCAAGGTCTACGATGAACATGGGTCTAAACCGTCGCTGGCTGCATGCGTGCTCCACGACTTCCTTGCTCAATACCGAGGCCGGACTGTTCGTCGAGCTTATAACGATGTCGTATTCGTGCAGTCGCGAGCCGAACTCCGATAGAGCCATGGCTTCCGCGTCCACAAGCTTTGCAACGCGGGACGCATTGGCCATGGTTCGGTTCGCGATGGCAATAGTGCGGACGTTTGCCGATTTCATGTGTCTACTGACTAGGCAGATGGTCTCACCGGCACCTAGCAGCAAGACATTCGTCTGGTTTAGGTCCGAAAAAATCTGTCGCGCCATAATTACCGCTGCCTGTGCGATTGAGATTGAGTTTTGGCCTATCTCCGTGTCGGAGCGGACTCTCTTGCCTGTCTTGATTGCGGCCATCACAAGATCTGTTAGATCCGTGTTTACTGAATTTGCACGATTTGCGGTGTAAAAGGCAGCTTTGAACTGTCCGAATATCTGAGGCTCTCCAAGAACCTGAGAGTCAAGACCTGAAGCGACGCTGAGAATATGTCTGACAGCATCTTGTTCCCAATGGCAATAAATCGAAGACTCCAGCTCGCTCAGGGTCAAGTCTCGAAAGTCTGCAAGCCAACTGAGCATGTGCCGTCTTGTTTCGTTTTCGGAGATATCTCGTACTTGAGCGTGAATCTCCGTTCGATTGCAGGTAGATAGTATGATCGCTTCACGGATGAAGGACGCAGAGCTTCTTAGTGCTTCAAGGGCGGTTGGGAGGTCGTTGGGTAGTATTGATGCCCGCCCCCTCAGGTCAATCCCCGCGGTACGGTGATTGAGGCCGAAGGCAATGATCGGCATGAATTAATTTCGATGTGTATATCGCAATTGGATGACATGATAACAGAGCGTACAACTGGCGTGCAATTCAACCAGATATCTCGGTTCTGTGCCACGGTAGCCCGACTTGGGCTCGTTGTTCTTACCTGCGCATTGCTTGTGTCATGTCTTCCACTGCGGGCACCGGAAGATTCGACACGAATCGATCCCAACTGGTCGCAAGTTCTTAAAGGCAGATTCATATACAAATCACCATCAGACTCATTCAGTGCAGTCTTCACTTGGAAGTCGAAAGAAACCGCGTATGAACTCCTCCTTAGAGACAGACTCGGATTGCGGAGGATCCGCATTGTGGGAAATGGGGAATCTGCAGATATTGAGACACCAAATGGCCAAACTTTAAGAAATGTCGATGTCCAGACTTGGTTGGAAGAGGAGTTCGCGATCTCTGTTCCAATCTTGGAGTTGCCCGATTGTTTGACCATGAACTGTAGGTTGGTGAAATCTGGGCGGAGTCACGTATACGACAAGCAAGACAGACTCATTGAGTTCGATTACGATGCTTGGACAGTCCAGGCAATTTACGACTTTCGCAAAACTGAGGACTCGAAGACGGTCAAGGAAATTCGAATGTTGAATGGATCGACCAAAATGCGAATGATTTTCGACAGTTGAAGACCCTAGTTGCACATTTCGAAGTAATCAGACCCTCAAATGTGAGAATGCGACCGGTTTGTAACAAATAGCTGGCAATTGACGAGAAGTGGGCTCTTCTCAGTCTCGGCTCTCCGGCGATAGAACTAAGCCGAATCGGACGTGTCTACTTCAGCTCAATTCAGATTACGCTTTGATACTTCTACTCATTCCGTTTGACTTCGCAAGAGGTTGGCTTAAAATTTCGTGCCGAATTGGGGTGTGGCCAAGTGGTAAGGCAACGGGCTTTGAACCCGTCATTCGCAGGTTCGAATCCTGCCACCCCAGCCACCCAGCTCCTAAGCACAATCAGATAAATCACTTGTTCGAGGTAAATTCACATGCCAGATCTACTGACCATTGATGCGAGCCAACGCGAGGATGTTGGTACCTCGACGGCACGTCGACTTCGGCGAAATCAAGACCAAGTTCCAGGAGTCGTCTATGGTGGTGGAGAGAGCCCTGTTCATTTCACCATCGACTATCGACGTATTGCCAAAGTCGTGGAAGACGAAGCCTTCTTCTCTCAGGTACTCAGCTTGACTCTAGGAGATCGGTCCGAGCAGGTCGTATTGAGGGAGTTGCAACGTCATCCAGCAACCGAAAAAGTAGTCCATGTAGACTTTCTCAGAGTTCGAGAAGATCAAGAGCTTCAAGTTTCTATTCCGTTTCATTTTCTTAATGAAGAAGCATGCGTTGGTGTAAGACTTAACGGCGGCATGGTCTCGTATAACTTGACTGAAGTGCAAGTCAGTTGCCTGCCTCGTGACCTGCCTGAGTTCATTGAGATAGATCTTGAACACTTGGATATAGGGGATGCAGTCCATCTTTCCGATATAGAGTTGCCTCCAGGCGTTTCGTTTGTGGTTCTAACGCAAGGCGAAGGACGCGATGATCAAATCGTGAACGTCCACATGCCGCGTGGAATGGCAGTGGATGAGGAAGAGGAAGAACTCGTCGAAACGGAAGGGGAAGAAGAGGAAGAGACTCCGGAGGAACCCGAAGAAGATTCGGAGTAGTCTTCTGGCAAAACTTCGTAATCTTGTAACAGGCTTTAATCGTTGGTTTCGATCTTCCAACGATGAAGTCCATGGAGACGAGTCGGACGACGAAGACTCCTCTTCACTTAAGCTCATCGTGGGTCTGGGGAATCCCGGATCCAAGTATGCGGACACACGTCATAACACAGGAGAACGATGGGCTAGAAGTCTTGCGCAACAGTTTGCGATTACCTTGCGCAATGAACCCCGCTTCAAGGGACTGGTAGGTCGAGGGAAGATTTTCGACCACGATGTTCGAGTTTTGGTACCCACCACATTTATGAATCTCTCCGGACAATCTGTGGGTCCCTTGGTTCGTTTCTTCAAGATTCCTATGAGTCGTATCTTGGTGGCTTACGATGAAGTTGCGTTTCCAGCTGGTACTTGCAAACTCAAGATTGGTGGGGGCCACAACGGTCACAACGGAATGAAAAGTTTGATTGATGCGTTTGGAGGCAACCGTGAGTTCGCGAGGCTGCGGATTGGTGTGGGTCACCCGGGAAGCCCCGACCAAATGCATAACTACCTGACGGGATGCAACATGCCTCGCACGGAACGAACCCAAGCCGAGTCAGCGAGCGAAATGAGCGACGAACTGTTGCAGAGCGTTATGTCCGGAGACTGGCAGCAAGCAATGCTGCTGCTTCACTCCCGCAGTGAGTGAACAGAAATCTAGTCGACCGAGCTTAAGCGATTCTGTCCCGGTGAGCGCGAGCTAGATCACCCGTAACGATGGGATTTTCCTGCGGCATTGTTGGCTTGCCAAACGTTGGCAAGTCCACTCTATTCAATGCTTTGACCAATGCACAAGTTAGTGCACTCAATTTCCCGTTCTGCACTGTAGAACCCAATGTGGGAGTTGTTTCCGTCCCGGACCAGAGACTGGATCGCATCGCAGAGATTGTCTCAGTTCCAAGAAGGGTACCGACCACGATGAGATTCGTGGACATTGCCGGTCTAATCCATGGCGCATCCAAAGGCGAGGGATTAGGGAATAAGTTCCTTGCCCACATTCGAGAAGTAGATGCTATTGTCCATGTCGTACGATGCTTCGACGACGGGAACGTAGTGCATGTCGATGGATCGATAGATCCACCTCGGGACGTCGAGGTGGTGAACACTGAACTGCTTCTGGCAGATTTGGAGCGCTCCGAACGAATTCGGGATAAGTTGCGTCGACTGGCGAACTCGGGAGACAAGAGTGCGCTAACCGAATTGGAAGCTCTCGACTCGGTCGCGTTGCAATTGAACGATGGCATCCCCCTTCGAGCCATGAAATTTATGAACATGAATGAGGAACTGCTGCGATCTTGGGAATTCCTCACATCTAAACCAGTAATGTATGTCGCCAATCTTGGCGAGAAGGATCTGGCTAGTAACATTCACTACGATTCGTTGCGTGAGGTGGCAGCTAGCGAGAGTGCGGAGTGCATCGCATTTTGCGGTGAGGTCGAAGCTGAATTGCAGGGACTTGATGAGGAGGAGCAAAGCGAGTTCTTGCAGGACTTGGGTCTAGTGGGATCCGGACTAACAAGGATCGTTGAGGCAGGCTACAACTTACTAGGACTACATCACTTCTTTACAACGAATCAGGAAGAGGTAAGAGCCTGGACAATTCCTCGAGGAACAATTGCTGTTCGGGCTGCAGGACGGATCCACACCGATTTCGAACGAGGTTTCATACGAGCAGAAGTGATTGAGTACGAAGACTTTGTTGCACATGAAGGAGAGCAAGGAGCCAAGAGTGCCGGCAAGTGGCGTCTGGAGAGCAGAGACTACATAGTCCAAGACGGAGATGTCATTTATTTCCGATTCAACGTTTAAAGGACGTCTTGTTGCTTCGTAGGCTTCCGCGAACGCTAGTCGGTTACGTCGTACTTTTCTTTCATGTAATCGACGGACTTGGAAATGAGCTCCCTGAGGACTTCCGTATCTACATCCGCCAATCGATTGATGTACAGACATGACTTGCCTGTCTTGTGTTTACCCAACCGAGCCATGAGATCGTCGTAGTTCCCGAATCCAGGCATGATGTAGACCGAGATATTGCGGGCGCGAGGCGATACTCCAACTAGGGACCATTCCCCTGAACGACCGCTCTTGTAATGGTAGACATACTTGCCAAATCCAATGATGCTGCCACCCCACATTGTGGCTGGATAACCTGTAATTTCTCCCATCATTTCGACGATTGTTTGAGTATCCGCTCTCTTTGTCTCGTCTTCGACTTGAGCTAGAAACTCTTCGACGCTTGCGTCGTTTTGTTTGGTCTTGTTTTCGGTCATTTCTAATCCTCACACAATATTGCGCCATCGCGCTATCCAGTAATCCACGCTAACGTACCTCCCTCCACCTGTAAACATCAACGCTAACAGCATGACGAAATAGGTGATTGCGAACTCCATCCCATTGTTGAGTATTGTGATGGGGCCCGAGCTAGTTAGGTAGCGATAGTTGCCATGCTCGCGCACGATGTCTTTGATGATCTCCTTTTTCGGAGCGGCCTCCATAACGCGTTCGTTCGCAAGAAAGCTGGATGAATCAGAAATTGCTAGCCAGCCATTTTCCGCGTGAACCAAGAATGCCGCCACGAGCATAGTAACCATAAGGGGGATTGCAACAAGTCTTGTACAGAACCCAAAAATGAGAAATATTCCTCCACCAAATTCTGCGGCTGCCGCGAGAGTAGCCATGATTTCTGGAAAGGGTAGCCCCATATTGGAAAACCACGAGACGGTCCCGTCGAATCCGGCAATTTTTCTCCATCCCGATTCGATCATGACTGGCGCAAGAAAAATTCGAAGCGCCAGAGGACCTAATCCGTCAATAGGTCTCAAAACGTCGAGAAACCACCGGTAGCCTTTTGTAACCAATTCCACAATCATCGGACCCAGCTCGCGTATTCAACTGCTCAAATAAGGTGATCAGCATTTTATTTGGTTGGCAAATTGACATCACTTTCAGTATGTGACAACGATATTCTTGGGACACTAGAGCGAGAACAATTCGCCCTATTGGGTCGTACGCAGCTAGAAGCAGGCAGGTAGAGGAATGACTACTCAATCGGTCATTGCGACTTGCTTAAGAGCTGAAGCGTGCAGACTTGAGTAGAGGCGGTCGAAAATGTATGCGCCCAATCGGAGACCTTGCTCGATCCAAACCCGGCGTTTGCCTTTGGTCCAAGAATCTTCCAACAATTCGAAAAAGTCTTGTGCGTGTCGTACATCAATGTCCGCATGAATCCTGTAGTGCACAAGATCCTGTTCTCTTAACCAATCTCGCTGCACCACTTCCTGTGCAATACGGGTCGAAATTGAAACAAAGCAGTACTCAATAATGCCCATGCATGCTATACCTACTTCAAGCTCATCCAAAAGGCATGTTCCAATCAAGGAACTGTTGAAAGCTCGAACCTCGGGCCATTGTCGTCTTTGGTCTTCGAGCTCCTGAACATCGCTTCCTATCGTTCGTAAAAATGATTCAAAAGTGTGTTGGTGAAAGGCGGATTCTTCAAACTGCCCGTGTTCTTCCACCACATTTCGCAGGATTTCGAGTCTGCTACTAGGATTGTGTATTCGTCCCACCAAAGCCATCATTGGACGCGAAAAGAAGGCGACACAAAAGAAGAACTGTTCCTGTGATCGCCTAAAACCGTCGAGCGACATGGAGCCGTCGTGCAATGATCGAAAGTAGATGTTTGTATCGATGCCGCATTCTTTCCTCACTTGTTCTGCAATCGCGGTTACAGCTGGAGCGGCGGAGTTACTCATGTGACGTTCCAAAGTGATTTCATTGATTAGATCTCTGATGAGCTGATTGGCAACTCATAGCCTTTAGTTTTCTCTGTGGCGTAGACGGTTGAGGAGAAGATATCGAACTGTGCCGGGTTTAAAGCATCTGTGAGCATGCCACATTGCATATTTGGGACTGCAAGGAGCAGGTTCGTACATCCGCAAGTGTGGGCTATTCTCCCAGCTTTGACAACAATGGGAACTAGGTCTTCAATTGACTCATACTGAACGTTGGACAGGTGCGCGTAGAGAAGTTCGTCCGATTCGGAATCGTACAGTCTCTTTGCGCTACGGGTATCCTCCAGGAGTCCCATACATCCGGCGTTGGGATCAGTGAGCCAAACCGGTTTCATGTGCGTTCGAACTGATATGTTCTCGTTCGACCAATGGGGTGTGGCACTCCTTGCTCGGATGAACTTCGCGATCTCTGCGAACGATCTTGGATCGTCACACGCTTCAACACCTGCTGTGTTGATCGAATGCTGTTTGAAGCTTCGTGTGGAAAAAGCCAGAAGCTTGACGCTCTGTACATCTCGAAACTCCGGAATCCCTAACCTACCTGTGTACATCCTTGGTGTGACACCAGTGCCATCCATCACGACAGAGTAGCCCTTCGAGCATCTGTTTCCCACCCAGGTCCGAGTGGCGACAAACAGTCTCTTTAGTATGGTTCGTCCACGAGCCGATCGTTTGATTTTCACATCTCCAATGTAGAGCCATTTCTCTATCCTCTCTTCAGGTAGGTGTAGACTTCGGATTGCAGCACTCAATACACCGAGGATTTCTCCTTCGTTCTCCACTGCAACCGTTACCGAATCTCCCATTGCGGAGAAGAATCGTTCATAGTCGAGAGAGTGCTCAATTCGAAACCTTCGAGAGTCTGTAAGCGGATAGTCAAATTGCCTTTCAAACTGCTGAAGCCGCTCACAATAGACTTCGGGTGGTTTACTCCAGGTGTGTGTGGACGTCACGGTTTTCGAGCGAGATGAAGATCGCGATAAAAGAAACTCCGATCTCTAGCGAGCATATTGTTCGCGTCTTGAGTTAGCCACTCAAACTGATCGCTCAAACTCGGAATGTTCAAGTTTGAGTTAAGTTGTCGGATTAGCGCGTATCCTCCACGACCAAGGCGTTTCCATGTACTTGCTAAGAGGCTTCGTGCCTGTTCATTGGTTAGCCAGTCCAGAACGTTGGATAGATGTATGTAGTCGAATGTCTGTTCGCATTCGACCAGGTAACCTTCTATTGAGCAGTGGTGAAACTCAATATCAGAGGCTTGAGTTGGAAGAGACATGCTCAGCCACGGCACCGAATGATGTGGCGGAGATCGACTCAACAATACCTGCCACAGAAAATGATTCGATTGTGTGGGTAACTGATGTAACGCCCATTTGATACGTTGAAAGAAGTGGTCTGAGAAGTCTTGCTGTCGATTTCGAGTCGCTTCCTCGCCAAATAGCTCGATCAAGTTTGAGAGCTCCATTACGTCGTGAAGTACTTCTCGAATGCGATTGAAGAAGTCGACCATGTTTTCTAGCATGCGCCTACGTTTTTCCGGGTCGTTCTGCAGTAACAAATTGACAATGTCGTCATGATTCATTGCGAGTCGACGAGAGACTTCTCCAAATACCATTTCATAGCGACCGATGAAGTCCAAACCGTACCTTGCCACAAAGCGATCGGGTCCCAGATCTTGAAGATCAATATCGTTTTCGCTAGCCAGCCCAACGAGTTTGGCCCACCGCTCTTCAGGACTCATCGGCTCGTGTCCTAACAAGCTGATTCTTTCAGGTGCTGTCGCATCGCGTTGTAACAACAGCTTGAGACGAGCAAGCTCTATCTGGGCGGGGTTTGGATCCACTACGACCATTTCGTTGATGTGTTCTAGAGTATTGAGAGCACATACTGTGCACCCTCCCGAAGCAATGATCAGGACTCGACAGTTGGGTCGTGCTCGTTGGACGATTTCCAAATCCAGCAGAGGATCTTCTCGCACTTGTGCAAAACGAACAGGTAGTTGAAGTGCACTGTCCAACCAGTCTCGGCCTGACTCTATGCTTTTGTTGGTCATCGTGTGTGTAATCCGTCGGATCTAGATGCCCTAGGAGACTCAGTTTTGCCTTGCGGAATCCAACGAACTTTGTCCGCGAATATGGTCTTGGGGCTCGACTTTTCAGTCAAGCACCGTGTAACACACACAACCTTCAATTCAAACTCGACATCAGTTTTCGAGCTACATGTTGTCGCCATGCTCAATCTCTGTTCAGTCTTGGAATCTGATGATTAGAGAGAGCAAACAAATATGGATTGTGCCTAGTTCAAGCAATTTGGGCCCGTTCCAATTCTCTCTTGATTGATTCAGCAAGAAGGGGAGGAAAACTGGAAGGATACCGTATGGTTGCAATTTCCAGCAATGCCAACAGTTGCACGATGTCGGCTTCGGTTCGAGCCCCAAGGCGTCTGCTATAGGATTCATTGCGTAGGATGCTTTGCACCGACTGAACCTGAATTGCATCATCACGGAAGTCAGGAAGCTTCACCAATTCGTCAAGGAACAGAGCGACAATCTCTCGTTCCTGTTCAGTCATTTTTGCGATGTGTTCACATTGATTAAGTCTTGCTTTCCTTACAAACCAATCTTCCAGATTTCCAACAAGAAAGAGTTCGTCTGACTCGTCAAACTTATGACCCAAGCCCTTGAATGAAGGTCGCTCTCGGGTATACCACACCCAATCGGCAATGGGACCTCCCCAAGGGGTGTAGCTCCGAAGTGTTCCAAGAAGACTATCCCCGAGATCATGGGAACGCTCTACGTCTTCAAGTATTAGAGAAACAAAGGAAGGCAAATAGTAAAGATACCCCTCAATGGTCATCAAACAAAGCCTATCTCCTTGACTCTTGAAGGGATGGGCTTCAAAGACTTGAAAGTCAAACGCTCGTGGATGAACGGGTTCGAATCCGTCGTTGTACCAGTCGTATTCCCAATTGTCTTCATATCCATCCCAAATCTCCTGAGGCATACTGCGCCAAGAGAAAGTATCGAATACCCGTTCGACGAATTGATGCTGTTCGATTTTTTCTGATGTATTGTCCATTTCAATATGGGTCGTTCACAAGCAAACCGTAACTTCCCAAGCACGACAATCCTTAACGAATTTTCAATCTCGTTGCGTAGGAAAGACTGGAAGGTCTTTTTTTCGTCACTTCAAATGTGGATTGGTATCCTCGAGTGATGGTTGGTTAATTGCTGTTGAGGCACTCAAATGGAGATCCGCTCTGTGTAAACCCATCTGTATGCGCTTGTTTGAGACCGATTAGGACGAGTTGAGTTCAGAGTCGTACTAGTCGCCGCTAGAATCTATGGTCTCTTCCCAGGGCATTTTCAAATTTCCCAGGTCAGCGTGCAGCAACGAATCCCACTGTAACTGTTGGGCGTACGCAAACCCCAAGTCTCGACGGTACCAGTCCTCGTCGATTTCGAGACGTGGATAACGCCCTTCCAACAATCGCTGAGCTTGAACGGCGTGGCGCACTCGATCTTCGTCCGACAAACGACGTCCAATAACGTAACCTGCACCCATGTATCGGTGTACAAGAATCGGCATCTCATCATAAAGATCCTGCCAGTAGCCAGAGCTTTCATTTTGAGGGTAGTAATTCGTTTGAGCCCAACTAGACCCTGCCTTCGCGGCTATCCTCAGCGCTAGATCGTGTGTTTCTTTCTTGTGCTTATGTAAGTCACTCGAGTCTAAGTCTCCCGACTCAAAACCCAACCCTATTTCCGACGGCAGAATTTGAAGAGAGGCCCCTTCGCAGACCGACTTTAGCCACACGACCAGCAAATAAGACCTCTTCTGAAACTTGAGGGTCCTCTTTCGTTGGTCGGGATCCAACATCTTTTGATCGATTTCTTCAACGCTGTGTTCAAAGTTGGTTAAGTGGCGATACTCCGGAGATGGTACGGGAGACTGGAGAAATAGCCAGTGTTGTGGTCCCCAACCGCACGCATCCACAAAAGTAGCCCATTTGAACAAGTCGATGGATTTGCAGCGTTCATGCATCTTTGGTCGTATTCCATCATGTGACGCCAATTCAATACAAGTGTCGTCGTTGAGGACGTCCCACACAATTCCTAACCTTTCAGAGAGACCATCGTCAAAGATATCCCCCCAAGTAGGCGGTGTGTGTCTCAGGTAGTCGCTGTACTCAAACTTCAGTCTTCGAACACGTAGA
Source organism: Candidatus Azotimanducaceae bacterium (assembly GCA_965203735.1). GTDB lineage: Bacteria > Pseudomonadota > Gammaproteobacteria > Pseudomonadales > Azotimanducaceae > Bin55. The sequence continues at coordinate 3,078,530 of OZ241909.1, read as the reverse complement.
TTGTGAAATGAAAACTTCGCTAAGTTGGGGCCTCGAAAGTAGTCGAAATACTCCATACGGGAAGAATTCCAAATCGGCTCATCTTGAAAAAAAGCCGTCAATCGCTCTCGGCATTGCTCGTGAGACGCTATATTCTGTCTAGAGACGCATGTCTCCAAGAGTTCGTCGATTTCCGCTTCTGTGCTCTCTTCCTGACTTGCTACTACATCTATGAAAAAGGGGCTATCAGTAATCGACCAATAAACTTGGGGCGGTGTACGGGTATAGGATCCCTCTCTGAGAGTTTCATCCGTAACACGGGATTCGGTCTCGACCGGGGAATGCGCACTCAAAATCCCATTAGGCAAGGCAACTAAGCAAAGAGTCATCAATCCCAGCCCAAACATCGAGCTACTTGCTTTCATCTTTAGCGAACTCCCAATCAGGAGTAGATAAGGCTAACTTCTGGTATCACTAATTATCGTTTTCGGGCGGAACAGACTCAAGATGTCGTCTCGAATGACTACCAAGGCAGGAACCAAGAAAATTATGACTACGCTCGCAAATACGATACCTGTAGCCAATGACACAGCCATTGGGATAAGAAACTGCGCTTGCAGGCTAGTCTCAAAAAGCATGGGGGTTAGTCCCAACGCTGTCGTCGCTGTCGTGAGAAAAATAGCGCGAAAACGGAGGCGTGTTGCTTCCACAATGCCTTGCTGAACTGAAAGATCCGGGTTTTCGACTCGCAGTCTTCTGTAGCGGTCTACGAGGACCAAGCTGTCGTTTACCACTACGCCGCTTAGAGCAACTATTCCAAACATCGAAACCATCGAGAGTTCGTAACCGAGAAGAAAGTGACCGATAACGGCACCGGCAGCGCCAAAAGGTATTCCTGACAAGATTACGAGAGGCATGGAATAGCTTCGCATTTGCGACGCTATTAAGGCAAATATCACGATCACTGCAATCGTTGCCAATCGACCTAGCGATCCGAGATCTCTTGCTTGTTCTCGTCCAAATCCCGCCTGACCGATACGAAGCCCCGGGTACTCGGCCAACACAGCGGGAATCACATTACGCTGAATACGTCCTGCGGCTTCGCCGGTTGACGACAGTTCCTTGTCGACCTCGGCGGAAACCGTTAAGACTCGAAACCCGTCGACTCGATCAATAGCGGAAAAACTTCGCGTTTCCGATACTTCCGCAACGGTCGAGAGTGGCAGTTCTGTGCCGTCGTCGAGACGAATACGGGTGTTAAAGAAATCGCTCGTGCTCCTTCTCTCGTCGGATGGGTAACGGACCATGACCTTGATTTCCTCTCTTCCCCGCTGTATACGTTGGACTTCTTCACCAAAGAAGTTCTGTCGGAGTTGTCTTGCGACAACTGCATGTGAGAGACCTGCGGCTTTTCCCGCAGGTGTGAGCTCAATGTCAAATTGACGCTTCCCATTGCTTAGCGTATCTCGCAGTTCGGTCAACATAGGCATCTGCTGCAGACGTTCCCTCATGTCTTCGACCGCATGACGTAAAGTTGCGTCGTCGTTGTGCGTGAGTTCGTACTCCAGGATCGAGGACTCGGAGATGAGATTCGAGGAGAAGTTGATCGATTCAGCTTCCGGCACTGGTCCCAATTCCTGGCGAATGAGTCGTTCAAGTTCGCGTGCCGACACCGTTCGAATAGGTTCGGGCTTCAATTGAACGTCGATATCAGCCAGATTGCGAGCAGCTTGCATGGTTTGAGGGTCGCCGGTGGGAGGTCCACCTGCCTCCGGCGTTCTTCCGCCAGACGTTATAGCTATTGAACTGACGGCAGTTCCGTCTAGTGTCGCATTTATCGCCTTGACCGAATTCTCAACTCTAAGGGCGATGGAGCGAGTCAATTCAAATGGAGTTCCAACCGGAAAATCTAATTCAATTCGGATGCTGTCAGCCTCAACGACAGGAAAGAATTCGACTCTCACAGCACCATTGACGACAAACATCACTGCGAGTGTGAGCATGCCAAGCCCATAAAGCAGGGTCATATAGCGATGTTGAACCGCATGTTTCACTGCGAACGTAACTGCAGTGTCTCTAAACGTCTCGACTTTGTCTGCGACGTAGTCTTGAATGCGGTCTAGTGGCCAGCGACTCCATCGTTGTTCGTGAGATAGGTGTGCGGGGAGAATGAAGAAAACCTCTACGAGAGACATTGCGAGAATGGCTATGACCACAATGGGGACAATTCCTAAGATCTGCCCCATCGTTCCGGTAACGAAAAGAAGTGGAGCAAATGCCACCATGGTCGTTACTACTCCGACCGTAACAGGAGAAAACACTCCTCGAACTCCCGATACAGCGGCCGCACTACCACGGAGACCCTTGCGGTGTTCGCTTCCGATGTTTTCCCCGACAACAATCGCATCGTCCACCACTATGCCCAGAACAATGATCAACGCAAACAAAGAGACCATGTTGATGTCGACACCAAAGAAATCAAAAAATATGAAACCGCCCAAGAAAGAGATGGGGACACCCATAGCCACCCAAAAGGCTAGTCGAAGGTCGAGCATCACAACGAGAAACATGAAGACGAGTGCGAAGCCGAGTGCACCATTGCGTAGCAGCAGACTAAGACGACTTTGAAGTAGAGACGCGTCGTCTTCCCAAATCTGAATACTTACTCCCGGCGGCGGTTCGTAGTTTTCAATGAAGTCATAGAGAATCTCGGAGACACTGAGAATGTTTTGACCCTTTGAAGCTTGAATTCGGACGAAAACAGCTCTGTCTCCATCGATTTCTTGGGTCAAGTCTTCATCAGCAAATCCATCTACGACCGTAGCTATATCGGCGATCCGCAATTCCGAACCCGAGGGCAACGTTCGAATGACAATGTCTTCAAACTCAGAACCAGTTTCTCTTTTTTGGTCCGTACGCAGGAGGAGGTCGCCAGCTTTTGTTCGAATCTCTCCGGAAGATAGATTTAGTGAAGTTGCTTTTATGGCGGAAGCGACTTCGCTTATCGACAGTTGATATTGCCTAAGTTTTTCCTCGCTCACTTCGACTGCAATTTCATAGGCAAGATTGCCTTCCAGCTGGATGTGCGAAACATCTTCGATCGCAAGTAGATCCTGTTCGAGATTGCGCACCGCTTCATCAAGGTAGAACTCATCGCGTTTTGTGCGTACCGCGATGCGCATAACGTTCTGCAAAGTCTCCACTTTGACCACTTCGGGCTCTTCGGCGTCTAATGGCGGAAAGTCTGCAATCCGATCGACTGCCGATTGCACGTCGTCCTTGACCTTGTCGGTATTCGCAAAGTCCTTGAGTTCAACCGTAATACGACCATAGCCCTCGGATGCTTTGGATAGGACTCGATCAATGCCGTCTATTCCTCGCAGTGCTTCATCGACACGACGAGTAATGCTCTCCTCCACTTCGGAAGGAGTTGCTCCAAGATAGGGGATCGAAACAGTGATGATTTGGGGATCTATATCGGGAAATACTTGTGATGGCAATCCGCGAGCCGCGAGAAATCCACCCAGAAGTAGGACTGCCATGAGCAGGTTCGCCGCCACGGGATTGTTAGCAAAGAATGTGATCAACGAAACGCGAGAGGTTAGACCTGTTTGAGCGCTCTTTGGTGTTTGGGAGACCTCTGTCACAGTCTTACGATGTTCGCTACGACTTGCATTCCAGGGTTTACGTTGTTTAGCGTGCCCACGACAATTCCATCACCGTAATCAAAAGCCGACACTACGATTTCGCGACCCTCCCGGGCGATGATTTTGGGTTGGTAGCGTTCGAGCTTGTCGTTTCGGACGACCCAAAGTGCCGACTGAGCCTGCTCCACCGTTTCCGGCAGTCGATAGCTTTCACGCGCTTCACGACCAGAAATGCGTACATCTACAAAATGACCTGGCAACAATTCGTTCGGAGACTCAAATACCAAGTACAGAGTTGTCGTGCGACTTCTTCTATCGACAGAAGAGGAGGTACGTTCTACGATGGCGTCAAACTCCCTTCCACCCATCAAAACGGTTGCGACTCTTCCCTTTGCCGGGCTCAGCAATTGCATCTCGCTATCTGAAATATCGACTCGAACTTCCAGTGAGCTTATGTCGTAAGCAAGCCCAAATGGTTGACCTTTGGTCAAGAACTGCCCTAGACCTGCATCGGTCGACAATACCTTGCCATCGAATGGAAGAGAGAAGGACGTTCGAGACAGTTGCAGTTCTGCGATTTCTAGGTTTGCTTGTGCAGTCGAGATGTTGGCTCGCGACTGGGAAATCTGAGGGATCCTCGCGACTAACTCTGGAACTTCATCGCCTCCATTCATGATCTCCCAATTTTCTGTCCCAGCCTGGCTTTCAGCCATACTTAGTTCCAAGTTCGCTTTTGCAACTTCCAAATTGGCTTCCGCTTGAGCAACAGCAAGCTCAAACTCACTTGTGTCGATCCTTAGCAGCTCTTGCGCATTGTCAAAGGAGCCTCCATTTCTAAGATCATCGGAAACCCAAACCACTCGTCCTGCTACTTGAGTCGTCATGGACACAGTATTTTGGGCTTCAACTGTTCCGGTCGTGTTAACAATGAGGCTGGTTGAATTGATCTCTGGTCGGAAAACTGACACGTAGAGTGAGCTCTCGGAGGCCGACATCGAGTCCTCCGATCCTGACTCGATGTCATCAATGGATGGTGCGCGGGAAAACACAAACGCCACAACTAGAAACAACAGGATGAGTCCAATTTGTGCAGCGCCAATTAAGAACTTCTTCATGTGATTGGCTTGCTGACGCGTACCTGTTGGATGATTGCTAAGGTGGAGGACTAATCATGCTTCGAAGAGATTAATTGAATGTCGTTGGCAACGAGCTGGTAGCTACGGTTGGACTTGAACCAACGACCCCAGCATTATGAGTGCTGTGCTCTTACCAACTGAGCTACGTAGCCACGCTAAATCAATCGCTCGAAGAATTACCGTGTGTATTGTAAATTGAGAATGATTCTGACTGTTTTGCCCAATGCAATCCGTAGCTCTCGAGTGTGCTCAAGAAATCTTGGTTTCGGGGAGCAGGCGGATGTTAGCTCTCGTCAGTACTTCTCGACAACTGCAAAACCTAGATCTTTGACATCACGAACCGTTTCTCGATACGTCGTCCTCACCTCGATGTACTCCTGCAGAAGCTCCATCAGTTCAAACTTGCTCGCGCCGAGTACTCTTTGGCTACGTCTGAATTCTCTTTCTATCTCCCATCTGTCTTGTTCGTCAGAGCTATTAACTAGCCTCAACTCAAGCCTTCCGATTTCTCTTTCCAAGTCTGCAATCTTGGCCTTGAGCTTGGAAATACTCGAATTGATCGACTTGACGTCGTACTCTGCATTGTGCAATCGTTTCCCGGGTTCGTAGCCAGCACGAAAGTCCGATTCGAGTGATTCCAAGCATACACTCTTGTACTCGTGCCCGGACCAGCCCATTTCGTATCCGCGAGCTCTTGTGCAGTAGGATTCCAGTCCCTTCTCCCTGCCAACTGAGTATTCTTCCTTGTCTGGACTAATCGCAAACCGCGAACATTCCTTTTCGTAAACACTGAATTGATCCATCGTCGCACCATTCTCACCGTCGACAAGTCCCTTTGCGTACCAGTCGGTGTATTCGCATTCGCTTAGACTGAGGGACGTTGTACAGGAGGAAATCAATACTGCGCAAGCTGCGGCTGCAAAAGCCGTCGAGAACTTCGATGGATAGAAATTCGAACCTCGGCAAATACCTAGCATTTCGCCTCCCTAGTATTTTTCGACCACTCTAAACCCAAGGTCTTGCAGGTCTCGAACAGTCTCCCGGTACGCGACCGTCGCGTCGACTTTAAGCTCGTAATATTCTCGGATCTGTAACTCATTCTGAGTAATTTCTGATTGACGACGCTTGATCTGCCTCAATCTCGTTGCTCTCGTCTTCTCGTCTGTATCTGGATCTAGTAATTCATCCTCGAACTTCTCGATCTCCCTCTCCAGTCTCTCATTTGTTCTTGTAAGACTGTTAATGTTCGAATCGATCGAATCGATCCAGTTTTCTGCGTCATGCAGTCGCTTTCCTGGGTTGTAGCCCGAAAGGAAGTCTCGTTCCAGCGAAGAAGGACACACAAAATCATATTGGCGTCCATATCTTCCCACTTCGTAGCCATGTGTTAGTGTGCAATAGGATTCCAGACCTTTTTGTCGACCATCTGTGTAGTCAGAACGGTCTGGCGTGACACCATGTCTCGAACAGTCCTTCACATAACGATTGAACCTATCCATCGTTGCGCCAGCTGCTCCGTCCGCAAGCCCTTTTGCATACCAGTCAGTGTAGTAGCAGTCGACTTCATTCATCGATGCGCAGGAGGAGAGCAACAAGGCGCACACTGCGAATGCCACGGATCCTAGGATCTTAACTGGCGAGCGGCCTGATCTTCGCCATATGCCACGAAAACGGTATGGGTCAACTAGGGGACTAGATGACCTGGCAGAATTTGGATACATGTCTTTCTTGTTCCAATCGAGTGAATCTAGGCTCTGTAGTGCGTTTACTGACTAGTACTAGTTTGAGTTCTCTCGCTGACTATTTTGTACTAAGACCGAATACACGTCTGTAGGTTCGGCAAGACTGTCCAAGTGGATTGCACATTCGCATTCCCTCAATGTAGACCATAGCTTTTTAAGTTGAGAATAGACCTATCCGTTCAGTGGCATTTTGGCAACGCTGGGTAGCATCTTCAATCACATCCAGGAAGTCCGTCGGGCAAGCTGTTCTAAGGGCTTCAATTTGTTCTAATGCACAGGTTGCTGGACACTTTGGCAGTCGTTGTGAGCAATCGCTAGCTTTGGTTCAAGTTGTGGATTCAACGTATGACCTTCCTCTGTAGCGTCGCTTGCCCGTGTTTGCCTTAGATGGGGAATACAAGGGACTTGGCGAGTCTTATGTGTCGAGAGCAATGAAAGGATCGGACAACGGTGACATAGAGCGATGAAATTTGGGATTTTCTACGAACACCAACTTCCACGTGATTGGGAGCCGGACAGTGAGCACAAGCTTTTCAAAGAATCGCTTGCTCAAATCGAATTGGCCGATCGTCTTGGATTCGACTACGCGTGGGAGGTCGAACATCATTTCTTGGAAGAGTACTCGCACTCTTCCGCTCCGGAAGTCTTTCTCGGAGCTGCTAGCCAGCGCACAAAGCAGATTCGATTGGGGCATGGCATCGTGCAACTCACAACTAACCATCCCGCCCGGGTAGCAGAGCGAATTGCAACGCTGGACCTGGTATCAGATGGACGAGTGGAACTGGGTCTTGGAGAAGGGGCATCTGTCACAGAGTTGCATCCTTTCAATTTGAGATTTCGGGACAAGCGAGATATTTGGGAAGATGCAGTCCGTTGCACTTTGCCCATGTTCTGGAATCACGGTTGGGAATATGAAGGCGAGTTCTTCAAGTTTCCTCTGCGTTGCGTGGTACCCAAACCGATGCAGAAGCCCCATCCGCCGCTATGGATCGCGTGTTCGCAACTGGACACAATTCGCTACGCAGCTCGCAGGGGAATGGGCTCGCTATGTTTCAAGTTTGTGAGCTTGGAGGCTGCGCGAGCTTGGGTGAATGCCTACTACAACACATTCGTTCACGGGTTAGAAAAATTGGAGGACTATGAAGTAAATCCCAACATCGCGGTTGTTTCTGGCTTCATGTGTGCACCAACTGACGACGAGGCTTGGCAGAAAGCAGACGGATGGACTTTTTTCCAGTTTGCTCTTCAACTCTACAACAGGGAAGGACCATTCGCTCCTGGAACGATGAATTTTTGGGAACGCTACCAAGAATGGAAGCAAACACCGGAAGGCAAGCGCAGGTCCGGAAGCGAGCTCATTGGATCACCTGAAACCATTAGAAACAGACTTGTCGAATTGGAGAGTGCAAACGTTGATCAAGTGATACTTCTCAATCAAGCCGGCAAGAATTCGCACGAAGACATATGTGCCAGTCTTGCGTTGTTCGCTAGAGAAGTGATGCCTGAGTTTCATGAACGACAAGATTTGCACGATCAATGGAAGCAAGAAGTCTTGGCAGGAGAACGAAAATTGGAAGACATTGACACAGAACGTTTTAACTTTGCGGCTCGCGGCAAGCCTTCTTTGAAGTCCTCCAAGGAAGCACGAAACATGATCTCGGGAGTTTCTGGCCGACCCGACGCTGAGACTATTAGTTAGTTGCCATACGTCTTGGTCTGACTAGATCCGATCACCTCAACTCCATCTCATCTCTCGCACAAATCAAGAATTAGAAAAGGAAAGACCATATGACATTGAACGAGCACTGGCTAGACCTTGGACGGTCGTTGCTGAGAACTGAAGACGACGCGGTAGCCAACCTACTTCAGACTCAGCAGTTTTCGGAGGATCAACGCGAGCAGGTTCAAGTCGATGCGAGAAATCTTGTTGCCGAGTGTCGCGAACGCAAGAACGAGAGTCCAATAGTCGAGCGATTTCTTCACGAGTACGGGTTGACCAGCGAAGAGGGAGTGGTTCTCCTGTGCTTGGTCGAAGCACTCCTTCGAATCCCGGATGAGCGAACCGCGGAGGAATTGATTACAGAGAAACTGCGACAGGGGGATTGGTCCAAACATGCGGGAGGGTCGGACTCTTTATTTGTTAATGCAGGTACATGGGCATTGATCCTCACGGGAAATTTGCTTGAGTTAGGAAACGACGTGCGTGACGATGCCAATCGATGGGTGTCTCGATTTGCAACACGCGTAGGCGAGACTGTAACTAGAAAAGCACTGTTGTCGGCACTGGACATTCTCAGCGGCGCTTTTGTCGCTGGGGAGACTATCGAAGAAGCTGTGTCGCAGACCAAGTGGACGGCATCGTTTGATATGTTGGGCGAGGGCGCAAGGTCGTTCGAAGTTGCGGACCGCTACTTCGATTCTTATATGGACGCGTTGAAACACATCGCGTCTCACAGTTCAACCTCAGAACTTGGCCACGGCATGTCGGTGAAGCTAACGGCGTTGCACCCAAGAATCGAACCATTGAATGCGAGATCTGCAGTGTCCGGTCTCGTAGAGAAGATGGAAGCCTTATGCCTCAAAGCTGCGCAAGCTGATGTCCCGATCACCATTGACGGAGAAGAGTCCGAGCGGTGTGAAGTTGGTTTGAAAGTAGTAGAGAAACTGTTGCAGAACTCGAATATCAGGGAATGGAAGGGACTGGGTGTTGTGACCCAGGCGTACTCAAAGCGCGCGGTTGCATTAATCGATTGGTTGGCTGAATTAGCTCGCAGCAATCGAACCAAGATTAACGTTCGTCTTGTCAAGGGTGCATATTGGGACTACGAAATCAAACACGCTCAGGTGAATGGACTAACGCAGTTTCCCGTCTATACACAGAAGCAAAACACCGATTTGTCGTACCTGACTTGCATGGGCAAGATGTTCGATCATTCGGACAGCATTTTTCCGCAATTTGCCACCCACAATGCGCACACCATTGCGTCTGTTCATTGCATGGGCAAAGACAAGCCTTACGAATTCCAACGGATTTACGGCATGGGCGAATTGCTTCATGAGGTTGCACGTCGGCGTTTCAACGACTATCCAGGTTGTCGGGTTTATGTTCCTGTTGGTAATCACAAAGATCTGATGCCGTACTTAATGCGGCGACTTCTCGAGAATGGTGCAAATACGAGCTTTGTCAACCGAATCTTCGATTCAGACTTGTCGGTCGAGCAAGTCGTTAGCGATCCCATCAGTCAGGTCTATACCGACGAGCGGCATAGTCACCAGCGTATTCGAATGCCGTACGAGCTTTATGGTGAAGAGAGAGTCAATTCGTTCGGAATTGACTTTGGCAACACTTGCCTACGTGAACCATTTCTAGATGCTGTTGATGAATGGTCTAGTCATCAATGGAACTATGGTGAAGATGGGGTTACAGTTTCGAATCCAAGCGACCCGTCCGATATAGTCGGAAGCTATGCAGCTGTAGGTAACGATCAGGTTGCACAGCATATTGAGGAAGTTCACGCCGCACAGGACGTCTGGTTTTCGGTACCGGTTGACGAGAGGGCTGCAACACTAAATCGGTGGGCAGAATCCCTTGTTAGTCATCGCGAGGAACTCATTGCACTGCTAAGACGAGAAGCAGGGAAGACCGTAGAAGACGCAATTAACGAATTGCGCGAGGCTGAAGACTTTTGCCGGTACTACGCTGCTCAAGCGAAGGTCCTACAAAGTTCGAACGATCTGCCTTCACCTACGGGAGAAAGCAACATCCTCAAGGCCTTGCCTCGAGGCACATTTGCCACGATAAGTCCTTGGAACTTTCCGGTCTCGATTTTTGTGGGTCCGGTAGCAGCAGCCTTGGTTACCGGAAACACTGTCGTTGCGAAACCAGCGCCACAGACTTGCTTAATCGCGCTTCGCGTTGCAGAACTTGCCTACAACTCAGGAATTGATCGCCAGACATTTAGTGTCGTTCCGGGTGGAGATGAAGTGGGTAGGCAAATCGTCGCCCACCCACTCATTGGTGGAGTGGCATTTACGGGTTCGGTAGCAGCAGCCAAGTCAATTGCTCAGTCTCTCGCTAATCGTGATGGTCCACTCGTTCCCTTGATAGCTGAGACTGGCGGTGTAAACGTCATGATTGTCGACTCGTCTGCTCAAGTGGAGCATGTCGTTGACGACATCGTGCTCTCAGCGTTTAAAAGTGCAGGTCAAAGGTGCTCTGCTTTGAGACTGCTGTGCATTCAGGAAGAAATTGCGGATGAGGTCTTGGAATTGGTTTATGGTGCCATGGACGCAATGGGCATTGGAAATCCCTCAGACTGGAGCGTGAACGTCGGTCCGGTTATCGATGGCGAAGCTCAAGACTGGTTAGAGTCAAGTGTCAGAAGCAACGAAGTTCTATATCGTATGAAGACGGAATCCCCTTCAAATGGGCACTTCGTCCTCCCGACGGTGGTAGATGCGACAGACATTTCATCTTTCAATACCGAGTACTTTGGTCCGATCATGGGAGTTCACAGATTCAAGAAGCTGGAGATCGGCAACCTCGTCGGTGAGATTAATGCGCTTGGCTACGGACTCACCTTTGGTATCCACAGCCGCATTGAGTCGACGATTGAGATGTTCACGAATCAAATTCGAACAGGAAACCTGTATGTAAACCGATCAATGATTGGCGCTGTTGTTGGTACTCAACCATTCGGAGGGGAAGGACTATCCGGCACCGGACCCAAGGCAGGAGGTCCGTTCTACCTACAACGATTTGTCGTGGAGCGAGTTGTAAGCCGAAACGAGACAGCAACGGGTGGCAACGTTGCATTGATGCGCCTCTAGCAAGGCTTGACTTCTCGAATCGAGTAGTTGGTGCCATAGCACTGGTCTTGCATAGACACGGCTCACACCTCGGACAAGGAACGCCATTCGATTACGGTAAGAACGCTCAAGAACTGAGCAATCATTTAGCTAGTTCATGTAGCCAACACTGTGTGACCATCTAGACCGCGGGTATGGTGGGGTTGAAATGACCCAATCTGACCTCACTATGGGATAATCACCGAAATTCCTGAGAGGACTGTTAAACCGTGCAAAGTGCTCGCATCGCAATCTCATCACCCGCGCAAGCAATCGAAGTCAATAAGGTATTACGTGCCACATATCTATTGCTCTCCGCAACGATTGGATTCTCGGCGATATGTGCCACCGTGGCCATCTATGCCGGAATTCCCTACATGAATCCATTGTTGTACTTGGTTGGATTCCTTGGATTGTATTTTGTAGTTCACAGGACAGCACGTAGTGTGTGGGGTTTGTTCTGGACCTTCGTGTTTACGGGTTTTATTGGAGTGGCGATGGGTCCCATCGTTGAAATCTACTTGAAGATCAACCCCATGATTGTCGTTCAAGCACTAACTGTTACGGCGGCGACATTTGTGGGTCTGTCCATGTACACGATCGTGCGTCGCACAGACTTCAGTTGGCTTGGTCAGTTCCTCACAGTCGCAATGTTTGTCATTGTTGGCATCTTCATCTTGTCGTTTTTCGTCAATTTGACGCCATTTGCGTTGATGATTTCTGGATTTATGGTCATTGTGGCTTGCGCGCTGATACTTTGGCAGACGAGCCAAATCGTTTTGGGTGGTGAACGAAATTACATCATCGCCACAATCTCGCTGTTCTTGTCAATCTACATCCTGTTCATGAACCTGATGCAAATCATTGGGATATTTGGAGGGGATGACTAGCGTTACAAACGTATGTTGGGAGAACCTTTATCCCGCTGTCAAATAGCTGTAGGCATCGTTCAGAGCAAGCGGCAACGACTCGAGTTCGTTAATAACTAGGTATCTATCTTTACGGCACATTCGTCGTAAGTAATCGTGTCCGGCAAGGTCTACGGTGACGCAAAAGTTCTTGACGCCCTTTCTGTCTGCTTCTCGCAACGCCATAGCGGTGTCCTGAACCCCGTATTCATGACTGGTTCGGTCTGGTCCATAGTCGCAGTCTTGGGGGAACCCATCGCTAACGATCAACAGAACTTTCATCGCTGCTCCCGTCGCAAGCAATTTCCTGGTCGAGTGGCGAATCGACGGTCCCATGCGCGTAGACCGCTTTGGATTCATGGAGCTAATGGCCACAATCCGCTGCTCGGAAAGCGCTTGATCAAACTCTTTTGCAACGAAGATCTCGACGTTTTCTTTACCGTAGCCTGAAAATCCATAGATCGCGTACATGTCTTGGATGGAGTCCAAAGAGGTTGCGAGCAGGAGAACGGCTTCGCGTTGTATGTCTATCACCCGTCTTACGGATTTGTCTTGCTCAGGTTTAAAGGGATTAGAGTCGAAAGGGGAGTTGAGGCGTTCTTCGTCGAAGTAAGGATCTCTTAGGTCTTGATCCTTAAAACACTGGATTTTGTCTTGGCTAGTGTCGTTCGAAAGGTCATCAATGGGCGAATCGGTCGATGCGGAGAGGTCGACCAGCACGACGGTTGCCACATCGCGATGTATTCGATCTCTACGGGAATAGACTCTCTCGTCAGGGGAAACTTGGGATTTGCAGTCAACCCTAAGATCAACCGTTGCTGAGATATCTAGTTCATCCCCTTCAAATTGACGTCTAACACGTTTCAATCCTGCCGGACGTATTTGCTCAAAGATTTTGCGGACGCTTTGTACGTGAGGTCGAACTGCTCTCTGGAGGCTCGCCGAATCCCCTTCGAGTACTTCATTCATCGAATACTCGTGGAGTAAGCACCAATTTCGAAGCCACTTGTTATTGAGGTAGTCCCACTCGTCATAGCGAAAGCTTGCAATTACCTCTTCCTTGCTTGAGGGCGAGAGCCCAATTGAAGACTTCTCAATTTGCAGACGCCGAGAGAGTTGCTCTTTTTGTTTTTGAACATGATCCCTTTGTACTTCTTCAACTGAGTTTGCACTTCCTACGACTTCCGATTCTGAACCTTCAATCTGGTCGATCGGCAACGGTATGCCCTCAAATTCCAACTCGAGGTCCGTTAGCTCGCGCTCCCACTCTTCGACCCTTGCTTGACGCTGCAGGGTCTCAAGTGAGACCTGAATGTCGGATGTGGTGTCTAAAGCAAGTTCGTTTGGAAGTGTTCCAAGTTGTTCAAGCGATTGATAGCAGATTACCGTGGCTTCAGCACTGTCGTACACATCTGCGTCTCGGGTCAATGCGAAGTCGATGAGATCTATTAAGGTTGAAGCATGTCCGGGAACATTTCGCAGATGACCAGAAAGTTGGACGATTTCGCGATCAATCAAGTTGGGTGAGTCAATTTCGTGCAATGAGTTGACGTAGGGTTGGAATTCGTGGCGATATGCTTGCGCCCCTTCGTACTTTCGCAAGAGGTGTCGAATGACTCTTTCGGACTCTATCAAGAGAAAAAGTCTTCTTGCTAGGTCTTGATTGTCGAAGTGTTGATAAAACAACTCGAGGTCGCTCTCAAGATGGCTTACAGGAGACGGCTGGTCTCCAAGAAAAGAGACTGCGGATCGCGCCTGATGAATGTCGAATGTGTAAGTGTTGAACTCTCGATAGCCCAGCTGTTGAAGTGCTAGGTAGAGATACGCTCGCCGATTGAGAGTTTCCGACGAAAAAAATGAAAAGTCGTTCGGAAGGTAGAGATTGAAACTGCTCTTGAGAGGAATGCGGTTCGGGTTGTGTGCAAAAGGTTCAGAAATCGCGTCAACTTCGTGAATCTGGAAAGGGTGTCCTGTAATGCCTTCAGCAATCAATCGAAGGACTGTTTCGACCTCAACGACACGGGTCATGGAAAGACAATGTCTGCAATCGAGGAGAGTGCTTCTCTAATTTCGGAATCGTCGGTGAGAGAATGAACTATGGCGTAGTCGATGGCAGTTCGTTCCGGTATGCCATTTCGAATTAGCTCGCCGGCGTATATCAACAGACGGGTGCTCACTCCCTCTTCAAATCCATGATCACGCAAGTTTCTAACTTTTTGCCCAAGGGTTGCTAATCGTTGTGCGTTGGAACTTTCCACACCGCATTCACGTTCGATGATTGTGGCTTCTTGTTCCGGAGGTGGATAGTCGAAAACTAGACTCACGAATCTCTGGCGGGTGCTAGGTTTCAAGTCTTTGAGGATGCTTTGATAGCCGGGGTTGTACGAAATTACGAGTAGAAAACTCTCGTGTGCTTGGAGTATTTCGCCCGTCTTGTCGATGGGAAGCAAACGTCTATGATCGGTTAAGGAATGGATCAGGACTGTGGTGTCTTTGCGGGCTTCAACAATTTCATCGAGGTAGCAAATTGCACCCGAGCGCACAGCTCGGGTGAGAGGCCCATCCTGCCACACTGTCGAGTCGTGGTCGAGCAAGTAACGCCCAACAAGATCTGTAGCCGTTAGGTCTTCGTGACAGGAGACGGTTACGAGATTCTCATATGTGTTGTTGGGCGCTTGAAGCTCCTGATTTAGCTTCCAAGCCATGTGTTCGATAAAACGAGTTTTTCCGCATCCGGTCGGCCCCTTGAGTAATACTGGTAATCGGCTCTTGTAAGCTGCGGTGAAGACTTCGACCTCGTCTTCAAGAGGAAGGTAGAACGGTTCGGTGTCAGTTACCGTACTCATGTGGGAACGAAGGCGTCGCGACCGGTGCGATAGTTTCCGAATGACTGTGATGCGTTCCGGTTTACCAAGACTCGACGCTTCATGGGATGGTGCAGGCTGCGCACTTCGTGCTCTAATTCAGTGAGAGTCTCGCCCGTCGCCGGATCGAATATGTTTTGAAAACGATATTGATGTTGGTCCGATTCCTCTGAAATTGCGTCGTATTCTTGAAGTTTTTGGTGGGGACTTGAGAAATTGCTTATGTAGATCGCCACATGATGTCCGTCGTAGTCGGGGATCAAGTCGTCGGACTCTCGAAATGACATCGTCTGGTTGTAGCCCATCTGCACTACTCCCACGGATGAGCCGTTTTCTCTCTTAACACGCGCAGGAGTGTCTAGGATTTCTCGATAGAACCTACAGATTCCATCGGCGGTTCCCATAGGAACTAGCATCTCAGCGGTCAAAATGCCCAAGTGCATATCGGCATTACCAGTTGGCTCAATAACTTCGAACTCATTGCCCCAGGGACAGCTGACTCGAATGCAGTTTTCCTCTTCGTTCCAGGAGAATTTGGTTCCTTCCATGAATCTGGTCACGAAATTCAATCTACGTTTCAAGTCCTCGTGGTTGGGAATCACCAAAGATATTTTTCCGCGGAACACTTGAGCTTCGTTCTTGGGCAGGTGGAACTGCTGTTCGCCCACGTTAACCCACATGTTGAATGTGGCGAAATCCATGTAGGGGTCTCGTGTGAATCCGAGCCCCGAGACGTAGAAGAGGGCAGCGAGTTCTTGATCCGGAACGGTAAAGTTGAAGTGTTCGAGATTGAGGACGTTTCCGACATCTTCGATCGATCGATCAAAAGACTTAGATTGTTTCAATGAAATTCTCCCATATCCAGATGCGATGAACGCGTTCAATTTCGCGTCACTCTACACCTGCCATCGCTTCGAGAGGCAAGTCTATCGTGTCAAACGGATTGTAAACAAGGCCGTGGTTTTCTCTTTGCCACAGGAAAAACTGCTTGATGTAAATGTTCATGGGGTATTCCTTTTGCGTGAGGGTGCATTGAAGATCGCACAGTACTATCTAGTCGCCGTTAGGACGACCGTACCGTGAACGCCTCAATCGATAACAAAACACCCGCATGGATCAAAGACACCCTGAAGGCGTTTGCGCTGATTCGACGTCGGGGTACACCAAGCAACATCATGGATGTAGTGTTGGAGTATGCACCCGACCTGCAAGAAGCCATAGACCTCGAAGCCCATTGGACTAGCGTGGTAAAAGAATCAACGGACCAAACGGAATTGGCCATTCTTCATGCAGTGCAAACACTCCGTGCCGGTATCGCGACACTTTGGAAACTGGCCATGGAAGAGGGGGCTTTCTTTCAAATACGCGGCGCGTGTTCGGCCCAACCTCGAACCTATGAAATCCTGTTCCCTCATTGTGGAAAACATGGATGGATCAACGATCTCTTTCTCTTGGAGACAGTATCTTCAAGTCTCGAATTCAAAGAGTCTCTCATTGCTCCAAGTCCACACTGTGACCAAATTGGTTTCCAGCATTTTGAAAACTCGAGGGAGTCTCGTGGTGGCTACTCTGTTTATGTTCCCGAAAACTACAGCCCCTCTACTTGTTATCCATTGATCGTGTCTTTACACGGCGGTTCCGGACACGGGCAAGGACAGATTTGGATGTGGTTGAAGGAAGCTCGTTCGCATGGAGTGATAGTTCTCTGTCCGACTTCGTTGGACCTTACGTGGAATCTTGGAGATCCGGAAGCCGATACTCTCAACATTCTTCGCCACATCGAGGCCTTGAGATCGAAGTGGAACGTCGATCGGTCCCGGCTGATGCTGCATGGGATCAGTGATGGTGGCACATTTGCACTCGCCTCGGGTCTACTGGAGGGTTCGAGGTTTACACACTTGGTACCTTGTTTTCCTAGTTTTCATCCCCTATTGATAGAAATGTCCAGCCCATCACGATTGAAGGAAATTCGCATGTATTTGATTCACGGAATACACGATTGGATGTTTCCGGTGGAAGGCTCGCGGGAGGCGTACCAAACATTGAAGAGAGCTGGCGTTGATATAGTGTACCGCGAGATTGAGGATTTGTCTCACTCCTATCCCGACGAAGAAAATGAGAGCATCCTGCAGTGGTACCGTGAGTGATCTCTGACGAACGTGTTGTCAGCAGCGGCACACTGAATTGCTGTCTTTAATAGGATGAATTTGAATGGCCACAATGGAACGAAGGATTGAACTCACGCTAGGGCACAAATCCTTCTTTCTCGTGCTCAAGGAAAACGATGACTTAGAACTCTACGTCGACAATTGCCTACGAAAACGGGACCGTGCAGAGGGTTCTCAAGTTCTCTATGTATGGACAAATGTCGAACTGCATTGGGAAGAGCACCGTTTCGTGGAGGCGCGTTTCGACCGAAAGGAACGAAAATTGTGTGTGACTGTGAACCGTGAGGAAATACTTTCCCAGAAGTTCGTTTAGCCGCCCGTCGGTATAGGAATCGCAGCTGGAGAGTCGATAGAAAAAGTGGGGTCGATGATCACATCTGCGTCACGGGTTCGAACCAAGTCTCCTCCAATGCGCAACAGGCACGGTACAAGAACCAGAGTGATTACGGTAGCGAACACAATGCCGAATGCAAGCGAAACGGCCATAGGAATTACGATTTGAGCTTGCAAGGAAGTTTCAAGAAGAATCGGCACAAGCCCGAAGAAAGTCGTAAGCGACGTTAGAAGAATTGCGCGCAATCTTGCTTTTCCTGCACTCAGAATGGACTCTAGGAGCGATGCTCCTTCCTCTCGACGTTTGCGGTTCACAAAGTGAACCAAGATTAGGCTGTCGTTAACAACAACCCCCGTTAACGCGACACATCCAAACATGGACGCGATATTGAAATGGATTCCGAGAATCGCATGGCCTAGGACTGCTCCGATCAATCCAAACGGGATCACGCTCATGATTACGAACGGTTGCAGATAAGACTTGAGCGGAATTGCAATGAGGGCATAGATAGAAACAAGAGCGATAAGCATCGCAAGCCCCATGTCTCCCATTGCAAGCGCTTGGTCGCGTGCGGCACCGCCACTTTCGACAGTGACTGTTGGATACCGGCGGGTCAGTTCGGGAATGAAGTTCTCGTTTACATCCTCTACAACATCGGCCGGACTCACTTTGTTGAAGTCTGCATCCGAGGTTACCGCTACCGTTCGCTTTCCATTCACGCGTTGGATGGTTCCGTAGCCTCGTTCTATTCGGTACTCGGCGACCGAATCAAACAGAGTAGTCGTACCGTCAGGCAAACGAACCATCATGTTCTCTAGGTTTCCGATGGATCTGCGTTCGCTCTTCGGATAGCGAACAATGACGCGTAATTCTTGCTCGCCTCTTTGTATGCGCTGTGCTTCCACGCCAAGAAAGGCTTCCCTCACCTGTCGGGCTAGCGAATTCAGCGTTAAATTTTGTGCAACACCCTCGGGCTTGACATCCAAACGGATTTCTTCTGGTCCGGTGCTAATTGGAGTGCGAATTTCGATTAAGCCGTCATAGTTGGTCAGATGGTCGGCCAATTCTTCCGCTGCCGCATCGAGTTCTCGAAAATTCTTGCCAGAGAGATTGAACTCTACGGGTGCACCGCGGAAAAAACGATTCTGAGAACTAAAGTCCATTTCCTGTGTTCCCGCGATTTCACCCACTTTTTGTCGCCAGCGTAGAGAAATCTCGGTCGGAGTCAGAGTTCTATCGTCGGGTTTGGCTAACTCCGCCATCAATTGGCCAGAAGTCTCGCCGCTTGTCCATGCAAATACATGGCGAATGGGAGGCTCGAGAGCTCCGGTCTCCGCCTTCACTTCCTCATTTACGTCGTGCATCGCTTCTGTAATTTGTTCAATTACAGCGACAATCATGTTTTCGGGCAAACCTTCCATGAGTTGTACTGAAACCCTAATGAAATCGTTCTCAAAAGAAGGAAAGAACTCCTTTTTCATGAAAGGACTTTGATAGAACCCGAATGTCAACAGCAGGAGTGCGATGAAACTACAGGTCGTGATATATCGGAACTTTATGGCGAACTGGAGGAAAGGCATGTAGATCTTCTTTATGAACAGTTGCAAGAGGCTGTCCATCCAGTCTGCCGGGCCTCTTCTCTTTACTTTGCTCTTTCTGCTCATCAAGGATAGGTGAGAAGGAAGGATCAACTTGGACTCGATCAACGAAAAGAGTAGACACAGGATCACCACCCACACGATTGAAGTAAACATGATTGACATGCCTGCAGTGGACAGGAGCAACGGGGCAAATGCTGCTACTGTTGTCAATACACCAAATGTTGCTGGTACCGCTACCCGACGGGCTCCACGCACAATGTTTGTAGTGTTGTAACCGTACCTTTCCGTTTCGGAAAACGCCGCCTCGCCAATGATGATCGCATCGTCAACCACAATTCCGATCACAAGTATGAATCCAAAGAGACTGATCATGTTTAGGGTCACACCAGTAAACGGCAAGATCCAAAAGGCACCTAGGAACGCCACTGGTAGACCAACGCAAACCCAAAAGGCAATCTTGAGATGGAGGAAGAGTCCGAGAAGAAGAAAGACCAATACGATTCCGAGCAGGATGTTCTTGATCATCATGTTGAGACGATCATCAAGGTAGTACGTCGAGTCGGCAAAGTAGTCGAGCTGAACCGAAGACGGAAGCTCCTGCTTCTTTGTGGCTACATACTCCCGTACTGCTTTGGATATAAGCAGGGCGTCCTCGCGATCTCGAGCATCTACTTGGATCCCGATCGAAGGTTTTCCATTGAATAATGCATAGAAATTTGATTCAGAGTAGCCGTCAATTACGTTGGCAATATCCCCAAGCTTGACGAGTTGGCCATCTGGACCTGAGATCAGATTGATGTCTTCATACTCTTCACCTGTGTGAGCTTGTCCGGTGGCTCGCACTCGAATCCAACCTCCCTCCGTCCGGATTCCGCCCCCTGGTACATCCACGGACCATTGACGAATTGTCTGTGCGACACCACCTAACGTCAGTCCGTAGCGCTGTAGGTTTGCCTCAGGAATCTCGATATTGATTTCCGAGGACGCTCCTCCCGACAACTCAGCTTGAGAAACCTCAGGAAGTTCAAGAATCTCATTGCGAACTTCCTCAGCAAGACTTCTAAGAGAGGGAATGTTTATTTCTCCGTAGATCTGCACATTGAGGACTCCCGGTCCTCCCCATCCCCGCCACTCGCGAATGACTGGGCGTTCAGTCTCGTTGGGAAAGCTGGATATAGAGTCGACAGCAAGCTTCACTTCATCGAGTACTGACTCTAGCTCATAGCCGTTAGCCACCTCAAGTCTTACTGATCCCGAGCCTTCCCCTGCGCTTGAGTAGACGTCGCCAACTCCCTCGACAGTCTTGACCGCCTCTTCGATCTTGATGAGAACACCCTCTTCGACTTCTTCCGGAGTACTGCCGCGGAACGGAACGAATACTTGAATCTGATCAAAAGAGAATGAAGGCATCGTCTCTTTCTTCAAGTTATTGAAGAGCGTATACACGCCGCCTACCACAATCGCGAACATCAGTAAATTGGCAGCAACATGGTTGCGAGCAAACCATCCGATAATTCCTTCGGACGCAGGACGCATTGTCAGTGGAGGACCATCGGATCTCGCTACAGCCGAAGAAGACTCAGTTAGCGAAGTGCCGCCTCCACCTTGGGTTGGCAAGTCATCCATCAAAACGTACCTTCATTCCTGGCAGGGGTCGATCAATAGGTGTTACGCAGTAGACATCTCCTTCGTTTATGCCATTGGAGATGTAGGAATACTCCTCATCAGAGCGAACGACCGACACCTCTCTAGGTTGGATCGTGTTATCTTCCATTACTATCCACATGGTCGTTCCTTCTCGCACCGCATGTCGGGGAACGACGAATAATTCTCCGCCATCGTCTCCTTGAATTCTGGCATGTACGAATGTCCCAAATCTTAGGACATTCTCACCACCATTGGTCTTGTCGTAAGGATCAGCGACTTGTGCAACTGCATGGATGACTCGGCTCTGTTCATCGATTATTCCTTCCGTACGAACAACCTGTGCGTCCCACTCGTTTCTTTTTCCTCCGATATCCGCAAACAGCTTCACGGGGATAGGATCGCTATTGGTTCCTTGAGGAAGTTGAATGAACTGCAAGTCATTTAACACAATGGGAAGACGTACTTCTGCGTAGTCAACCGCAACAATGCGGGCCAATTGGAATCCGGCATTTACGAACTGGCCAACATCGGTTAGTTTTTGAAGAATCATCCCGTCGTAGGGAGCACGAATCGTAGTTCTATCCAAGTCGTCGTTAGCTTTCTTCAGTTCAGCTTCTGCGGCTTCGTACTCGGCCATTACCTCCTCGAGCTGGGGTTTTCGAAGAGCTATATCGGTGATCTCTAGCTTCGATTCGTCAAGCTCCTGCATTCGCTTCCAGTCTTCCAATGCATGGCCAGTAAGCGCTGTTTCTGTTTCGAGTCGAGTCTTGGCACGAGCCAAGTTGAGCTTTGCGCGCGCGAGCACAGTCTCGTAGTTTCTGGGATCGATGTTAAGAAGCTCGTCTCCTTCGGTGAAGAACCCTCCGGTTTCAAACGTAGGTGTTACGTTAGTAATCTGCCCACTGACTTCTGAAACTAGGGTCGTCGATATTCGAGGCGACGCTGTTCCTTGAGAAATGATTTCAAAGGTCACGGGTTCTCGTGTCGCCGTTTTCACACCCACGAGGAAAGCAGGCGGTTCAACGGTCGCGGGAGTAAATTCAGGTTGCTGAGAACTGAACCACAAAAATCCCCAATAGCCGAGTCCGACGACAAGCAAAGGAATGCCAATCATGAGCAGTATCCGCCCAACCTTGAGCAGAATTTGGAAGAACCTCTTCATGTACTTCTAACTAAGAGAATTGAAGAGTCATGAACTTGAATGATGGAGAGTTTCCGGTCGAACTAGTTGGCGAGATGGTGTGCGGAAGTGGAGTGAGTGAGTTCGGTTGACATGCACCGACTAGATTTACGATTTTAGCAGTTTGAACTATTCAGCATCGAATGCCAAGTCTCGTAGATACTGACGACCGGGTCCAAGATTTAGTTGTAGTCTATTGACATTTGAAATAATGAAGTTATAAAGTACTTACGCCAGAAGGCTTGGCTACACTAGTGTTGAGGCGCAACATATCTCTCTTACCGTCAAGCTCTACTTCGATTAACAGATTGATTTCAAACAATTTTTTTAGTAGACACCGAACCAATAACACGTATGACAAGCAAGGATCATTCATCTTTTGAAGATCGGATGCAAGGAGTCCAACCTCTCAAGTCTGTTGCTCCGCGGCACGAGCATCGTCCCAGACCGAAGTTCAGCCATGCGAAGCGACGAGCCGATGCGCAAAGTCCGACGACTACTCAGACGCTCGACGACCTGAGCGATTGGGACGTCGAATTGCTTCAACCAGACGATTTCGTCGAGTGGAAGCTGGACGGTGTGCAACCCAAGGTGTTTTCAGCGTTTCAAGAAGGAAAATACACAATCCAAAGATCACTGGATTTGCATAAGGTTGACATCCGGCGAGCCCGAGATCTGATCTCGAATTTGATCGAGCAGTGTATTGATCTCGACCACCGTTGTGTAAGGATTTTGCACGGGCGTGGTCGGAAAGGGAATCCTCCAGCTCAACTGAAGAGCCACGTAGTGCACTGGCTCAAGCAGCACCGAGATGTCATTGCCTACACAACGGCGCCCAACCATTTAGGGGGAACTGGTGCTGTGCTCGTCAAGATTCGCAAGGGACACAAGGCGAAGCAGGACAATAGAGAGCGATTTGGAGGTTGAACCGGCTTAGAGTCTTCCCTTGCCAAGATCAAGGAATCCTCTCGACAGGTTAAGGCGCAAGATGTCGCTGGCTCCTTCCGCCAGTCGCCAGGATCTAACTAATCGCTGAATGTCGTCCAAAGGATGGCCAGTTCGAAGTGCGTTGCCCCCGACCAGCTGAATGGCAGTGTCCACGATATTTCCGATTTCTTCAGTTGCAAATACTTTGCAAGCGATGACTTCGTTGATTACGTTCTCGCCTAAGTCACCTAAACGTGCCGTTCTGAAGACCATGCTTCGCATCGCATAGGTCTTGATTCTCATGTCGGAGAATCGTAGTCGGACTCCTTCGCGAGTCGCCAAAGGTGAACCACTACGATGCGGAGCTTGAATGTGATTAGCAACATAGTCAACAACCCACCGCGCCAGTCCACAACTCTGTGCTGCAAGGATCATTCGAGTATCGGTAATCTGCCCCATTGCGCTTGGAAGCCCTCTACCAGGTTTGCCAACCACATGTGCAACTGGCACACAAACGTCCTGGAAAGTAATGTACACGTGGCTACTGCCATCTGAAGAGCCGAAGGACTCTTGCACATTGACACCCTTCGCAGATCGATCGATTACGACCATGCTCGGACCATGATCTTCGATTTGGACTAGAGTATTTATGAAGTCCGCGGTAGCTCCTCCTGTCACGTAGGATTTCTGGCCATTGACACTTAGGTTGTCACCTTCGATTGTCCCGTAGGTATGCTTTTCTGCGTCGTCCGGCTCGGTGAATCCAAATGCAGCTCGTTTTTCTCCTGCAAGCAGTGGCTTCAAGTAATTGGATCGAAGGGGTTCTTCCACGTTTGCTAGCAATCCCGGACTCGGTCCAATCACGCCCGCTAGTCGAGTCCAGTTTCGGGAAGCCAAGGTTTCATGAAGCAAGACCAGTTCTACGAGGGACGGTTGGGGTCTTCCGCCTAGATCGGCAGGATGATGAAACGACCAGATTCCAGCTTCTTTTGACAGCCGGCGGATTTGGGCGGTCTGGTCCGATGAATCCATGTCCGAAATTAGGATTTGTGAAATTTCTTCACACAAATCTTCGACAGAATCGAGAAACTTGCGTTGGATGTCGTTGAGTGACTCAGGCACGGGTTACGGATCTAGAAAGAGGGGAGAGTCGCGGAGTCGCGTTCAATCGCAATCAAAACAGCGTATCGAGATACGGAATCAGGGAGAATCCTACAACCACAACAGCGTTGATCACCACGATGATGATTCCATAAAAGAAGAGAGTTTCATGAAACACACGCTTACGAATAAATTCTGCGACTTCTGCGTGTTCTTGAACCGCAACAGCGGGTCGCAAACCGTATTTTGTTGTAGTTTCCCGACCGGACGGAACCCGCAAGAATATTTCAGGAGCTCGATCCAAAGTGTCGATGACATCGAGCATGTGTAGGCCGCACACTCTGGATATTTCTATTGGGTGTAAGAGCCGTTTAGGCGAATCGAGAAAGATCTCGTAGATCTCAAGAATGCGTGCATGCCTACGCCTATAACGGAAGTAAGACAATCCAAACGGGCTGGTCATTAGAGGATTGGTCTATACAGAAGGACTTAGATTCAATTATGCGTAGTTTCCTAATCCGCGGCGGCGTGCACTAAAGGTTTCTAAAGAGTTCATGCTCACACTCACTTCGAACTGAGCACAGTGATTCGAATGGACTTAGTGCTTTTCCGCAAGAATCACCGCTCGCTTTGGCGCAGGATAGCCTTCTATTGTCAGCTTGGGATCGGTCGGCGACAGAACATTCGCTAGTGACTTAAAGGGCATGAACTGTGTAGTTCTTTGCTCGGAGGATGTTGTTAGCGTTACATCTACCACTCGAATACCAGAAAAGCCTTCAGCAGTCATTGCTTCCAAAATCGACTCAAGACTGGGAATGCACCAGACATTTCGCATCCCAGCGTATCGATCTTTTGGATAGATGGGTGAGTCAGCAACCATGGTTTCCAACACCGCTAATCCTCCTTTGTATAACGACTCGTACAGTCCCGATATGTGAGCCCTGTGATCCCGTTGGTGGTAAACAACTCCCATGGAAAAGGCAACGTCATACTTTAGTGCCCAATCGTCTATGCCGAATCTTACCGGCAGTACGACGTTAGGCAGTTTTGCGAAATGGTTAATGAGAGCTGCCTGCATTACAGGCAACATGGACGAATCCAATCCTGTAACTGTCTCCGCCCCTGCTTCCAGCATTCGAAAGCCAAAATAACCATTGCCCGACCCGATATCCAGCACCCGTTTCGAAGACAAATCGATCTGGTCGACAATTCGCTTCCACTTGAGGTCTGATCTCCACTCCGCATCGATTTCAAGATCAAACAAAGAAAAGGGGCCTTTACGCCAAGGAATAAGCGCATCCACAGCACTCGAAATCAAATCACAAATCTCCGAAGAAAGGCAAGGCCCAGAGACTCGAACGAGGTCTCCTAGCTCCGTTGTGGTCGACCCGATACTAGGCAGTCGATCTAGTAAATTCAGCCAATTTTTCAGATTGCCATCATTTATCTGGCTGATCGGCGTAGAGAAACCGACTCTTTGCCAGTTGAATTGCAACTGCTCCCTAAAGCTCATGCATTGGCGATGAACGAGATCCAGTTCAGACACTGAAACCATCTTCGCGGTTTTCGAAATCCGGCTTCGTATAGTCGGTTCAAGTGCGTGTGCTCTGAATCGATTTGCATCACACGTTCGAGAGCTTGCCGCTTTTGGGCAATCTCGAGATTGCTATAGCTGTTTGATCTCTTGAATTCTGTATGAAACTCATCGAATTCGTCGTCGGACTTGATCTTTTCTGAAACAATGAGCAATCCATCAAGCTCCATAGCATGGCGTACAGTAGTCAAGACGGTGAGCCTATCCTCAGGTGGCAGGAATTGCAGCACGAAATTCAGGATTACGACTGAAGCGGGTTTGAATACGAGGCTGCGAATGTCAGCCTCTTGAAAGTTCACCCTGGGGTCAGTGATACGGTTGCGAGCCTCCTCAATCATTGGTCCCGAGGCATCAACGGACTCAATTGACACTGGCATCTCACCAATCGAGTTCAAAACTGATGCGGTTGTAGCCCCCAACGAGCAGCCCAAGTCGTAGCATCGAGAGCTTGGGGTGAGGTACTGAGCCGCCAGTACACCAGACAGGTGAATTATTGTGTCGTATCCAGGAATCGACCTTCGGATCATGTCCGGGAACACCGAAACAACCTGAGAATTGAACTCGAATCTATCGACTCTTGATTGTTTGGTGCGGTAAATCTGGTCTCGGGGCGAATCTGCGGTCGTTTTGGACATGGTACGATAGTAGCAAAGTGCCTGTTATTTCCGATGGATTCCAGAGACCTCACCGATCCCGAACTGTACATTAATCGGGAACTCTCACTGCTTGAGTTCAATCGTCGAGTCTTGGCTCAAGCCAAACGGGATTCGTACCCTCTATTGGAACGCCTTCGCTATTTGTGCATAGCAAGTTCCAATTTGGACGAATTTTTCGAGATTCGAGTAGCCGGACTCAAGCAACAGGTTGAATTTGGCTCGGGTCAGCGTGGTCCAGACAACATGTCTGCTGAAGAGCAGCTCGCACAAATTTCCGTTGTAACTCATGAGATTGTCAACGACCAGTACGTTGTCTTGAACGAAATGCTCTGGCCCTCACTGCGTGCAGAAGGAATTTACTTTCTCCGGAGAGAAGAGTGGAACGACGAACAGCGACAGTGGGTCGACGAGTACTTTAAGGAAGAACTCGCTCCAATTCTCAGTCCCATGGGTCTCGATCCTGCCCATCCGTTTCCAAGGGTGTTGAACAAGAGCTTGAATTTCATTGTCACATTGGATGGTCAAGACGCGTTTGGAAGAAAGGGCGGTATGGCGGTTGTCCAAGCCCCACGTGCCTTGCCCCGCGTCGTTAAGTTGCCTCCAGAAGTCGCGACACATGACTTCGATTTTGTGTTCTTGAGTTCCATCATTCATGCGCGCGTCGGCGATCTCTTTCAAGGTATGGAGGTCACAGGATGCCATCAGTTTCGTGTGACTCGAAACAGCGACTTATTTGTCGATGAAGAAGAGATTACCGACTTGCGGCATGCACTAGAAGGTGAGTTGCCCAGCAGACGCTTTGGCGACGAAGTTCGCAT
The DNA here is from genome assembly GCA_965203735.1 of Candidatus Azotimanducaceae bacterium. Lineage (GTDB taxonomy): Bacteria > Pseudomonadota > Gammaproteobacteria > Pseudomonadales > Azotimanducaceae > Bin55. Next base: position 3,051,380 of record OZ241909.1, on the reverse strand, counting down.
GGAGATTGACAATTCATGCCCCGAACCCGTTCGAGACTTCCTGAGTGCACAGTTCGGATTGACCAAGGCAGATGTCTATCTCTGCAATGGCCCCGTGAACTTGATGCGCCTGAACAGGATTCCCGACTTGGTGGATAGACCGAGTTTGAAATTCTCGAGCTTCTCCCCCAGCATTCCCGACCGACTCAACCGCGTCTCGAGTGTTTTCGATGTGGTCCGCGACGGCGATGTGCTATTGCACCATCCTTTCGAATCTTTCGTTCCAGTGCTTGAATTCTTGCGACAAGCTGCGCGCGATCCCGATGTTCTCGCAATCCGACAAACGCTCTATCGAACCGGTTCGGATTCAGCCGTCGTCAAAGCTCTGATTGACGCTGCATCGCGAGGAAAGGAAGTCTTGGTAGTGATCGAATTGCGTGCACGATTTGACGAAGCCGACAACATCGAACTCGCTACCGAACTTCAAGAAGCGGGAGCTCAGGTGGTGTACGGAGTCGTTGGCTTCAAGACCCACTCCAAAATGATTTTGGTAATTCGCCGTGAACGCGACGGACTACGCAGATACGTGCACTTGGGCACCGGTAATTACCATGCAGGAACTGCTCGCGTCTACACAGACTATGGATTGATGACCTGTGATCCCGATATTGGTGACGACGTCCAGCAGCTCTTCCGGCAACTTACTTCGACTGGTCAGTCGGGGAAGCTCAAGAAGGTCCTGCAATCGCCTTTCACTCTCCACGACTCGATGTGCAAATTCGTTCAGAGGGAAATTGAACACCACAATGAGGGTCGCCCATCAGGTGTCGTCGCAAAAATGAACTCCTTGGTTGAACCGGAGATTATTCGGGAGTTGTATCGAGCCTCCCAGGCAGGAGTGAAGGTCAAACTAATCGTACGAGGAATGTGCTCATTGCGCCCAGGAGTGGAGGGAGTCTCAGAAAATATCGAGGTTCGTTCCATTATTGGGCGATTCTTGGAGCATGCCCGAATTTTCCGATTTGAGAATGCCGGGAATTCTGAGACTTACTTATCCAGTGCGGATTGGATGGCGCGAAATTTCTTCCGTAGGGTGGAAACCTGCTATCCAATTGAAAACAGTGAACTTGCGGACCGAATTGCATGTCATAGTTTGGACACTTACCTTCAAGACAACAGTCAGGCATGGTTGCTTCAGTCCGATGGCTCCTACAGTCCACTCGAGTGCAACGGCGAAGAGGAGGCTCCACGTAATGCCCAGGAAACATTGCTACGAGACTTGGCAAATTAGCCAAACAAGGGAGTTTTCACGTCGCGTTGATTGCGGAAAATATTGAGACCCCACAGCAGGTATCCATTTTGAGAGTAGACACTGAACCTTCTTTAATCATTGGTTCCAATAGCTCAAATTGCTCGTCGCTCGATTGCAGCAAGTTGTTGAGGCTATGGTTGGCGTTCTCCTGCTTGATGCTCAATATCTCGTTGTTGTCTCAGACTAATCAGGACGAGTCGAAATTCGAGACATCGGTTAGCAAGAAAGCAGAAATCGCCACGGATCAGGAGACACAAGACGAGAGTGATCATCGTTTGTTGAACTCGTCTCTTAACCAGGGACCACTAGACCTCATTGAGAAGCATGTCCCCGCCGTCTACGAAATTTTGGAGGATCCGGAATGGCAGGAACTCGATGAAATTGGTAGATATCGAGTGCTTGTCCCTGAGTTGAGGATTACGTGGGGTTTGGAAAGATCTAGCAGTAAGAAATTGGTAGACACTCTGAACTCTATCGATCAGCAAATCGTCACAGGCAAGCAGAAGCGATTGGCTAGGAATGCTAAGCGAATACTAGGACTCGCGCAGGACAAGTTGTTTGACCTGTATAGTCGGAGCCTGGATTGGATTGTGTATCTGGAGGAGCGCTGGAAGAATTCTGGATTTGGGAATGCTATTCCCTCTGAAACTCTCAATGACCATTTAGACTGCATAGAGAGTTGCGAATCAAAACTGAATAAGTGCTTTGTTCAAGCCGAGTCGAATTTTGAGCGTGATGTGATAGAAGAGATCGAGAAAGCTCTCTCCGATCCTGTTCAAAACCGGGATCTTGTGAGGAAATGGAGGGGTCGCAGCCCCCACAGTGCAGCAACGGATCTGTTTCTATCAATGAACGATTGCCATCAAGATTTGTTGCAGCGAGGCGGGCGGAAATGTGACAGGATAATCTTGTTCTATTTCACGAGTCCTGCGGCAAAGGTCGAATTGCCAGAGGAGTCAGTAAATGAACCGAGACCTGACTCAAGTCAGGAAGAAAGTCCGGTTAGTTCCTCCCCGGAAGCATCCTGAAGTGAACACGGTCGACGGTTTATCCCAATTGGAAACCTGTCAGAATTCGTGATCCTCCTCACACACTAACAAGAACTTTGGAATCCGGGTCTATGCCTTTCAAATCGGGAGGGGAGTTTCCATTTTCGACTCCTAGACTCAACTTACATAATCTATATCTTAGCCTGAGATTGATATCATAATGCTATCAATCTCAGGCTTCTCTAATGGCAAGTCTAGTCATTCGCAATTTGGACGACGATGTGGTTGTTTCGCTCAAGGATCGAGCCAAGGCCAACCAGCGTTCTCTTGAGGGAGAAATCCGCAGCATTTTGACTGATCAAGCTCGGCGTTCTTCACGGATTGAAGAATTTCGGGCGACGATACAGCTACTCCGGTCTCAAACCAAAATAATTCCTCAGTCAAATAGTGTTGACCTGATTCGTGAGGATCGTGGTCGTTGAATCTGGTCATTGATGCTAGTGTTGTTTCGAAATGGTTTTTCTCAGAACTGTACTCTGACGAAGCACAGATGCTTTTCTCACCCAAATTTGTACTTTTTGCACCTGATTTCATTCTTTTTGAAGTCGCCAATGTGATTTGGAAGAAGTCTCATCGTCAAGAAATCCCTTCGTCCGAGTCCTACATAGAATCGCTTTCCCACTTGTCCGACATCGTTGTTCTGAGTCCGCTGTCAGACTTGGTGACCCAAGCTACTGCCTTGTCGACGCAATTTAACAATCCCGTCTACGATTGCCTGTACCTGACTTGCGCCTTGGAATACGAAGCACCGCTAGTAACAGCTGATGAAGAGCTCTCGCAGAAGGTCGTAAACGAAATTCCAATCATTGACGTTTGGAATATCGGTCACTCAGACGTCGCCAAAAGACTTGCTGAGGAAGGATAACTAAAACTTGCACAATCTACGACACTAATGCGATTCCTAATATGTAGCAGACTCAGATGACTAACAGGAACGACCTCTCAGCTCTTGACTTCAACAAATTCAGCGTGGAGAGCCAAGCGGAGCTACCTAAGTGGCCCTTCAATCGTGTAGGCGTATGAAGTAAGAGAACCCAACAAACCAATGACTCGAAAAAAGATTGCAATTGTTGGAGCAGGAGTTGCCGGACTCGGCGTGGCTTGGGCACTCGACAAAAACTCGGACAGGTTCGATTTCCGCATGTTTGAAGCACAGTCGCAAGTCGGAGGTAACGCAGTTACCGCCGACATGCCGCAGGAAGACGGCAGCGCAATTCCGTTCGATATTTCAGTAACAGCCTGTATACCTTCGGTCTACCACCACATCTTGGTATTAGCCGAGAAGTATGGCATCGAAATCGTTCCGACAAAGTTTAGCTATAGCGTGAAGTATCAGAACGAGATCTATGCTCATGACCTCGATAGCTCGATCTCGAAGCAGCTTGAACCTGAGATCGGAAGGTTTCAGAAACTTCTGAAACGCTTGCAGTGGTTCGGCCAATTGAACCATACGCGATCGAAGTTTCTCAATGCTCTGAACCCGTTTAACTATCTGAGTATGCGTACGGTCCTTAACTTACGTGGATTCTCTGGGGACTTCCGGTACAAAGTGCTCAAACCGATGTTTGTCAATTTCTTAATGGCAACGAACGTATTCGATATGCCGGCTTCCTTGTTTTGTCGCTACCTGGAATTCTTCAACATCGTCAATGCAACTCCTATGCAGACGTGGGAGGGGGGCACTCGCAACGTATACGCGAAATTGACACAGACCTTTGAAGACAAAATCTATCTCAACCGTCCCGTTCGCAAGGTATACCGACACCCGACGCATGTGATCATTGAGGATACCGAAGGAGCAAAGGAGTCATTTGACGAAGTAGTCCTTGCGTGCAATGCAAATCAATCGTTGATGGTGATAGACCAACCCACCTTCATGGAGAGGTGGCTACTTTCGTCCATACGCTACGAGAGTGAGTTGCACAATCACACCATAGTCCATTCGGACGAGTCGATTCTGCCAGAAAACGAGGCTGCTCCGTTAGCAACGCGAAGCAACCACATAGAGCAGTATGGTTCGAGGCCTGACAATTACGAGATTACCTACATCATGCACAACCAGCAGCCGTGGGCGAATCGCTCGGACAAACCGTGTCTCGTGACCTACAACCCCAATAGTTCAATAGACAAAGACAAGATATTGATGCGCCACTGGTTCCAGCATGTGGTTCACGACGTTCGCCACATTGCTTTGCTCGTACACCTCTTTCGTTTTGTACAGGGAAAGAAAAGGACACGTCATTGCGGTGCTCACACTCTGATCAACAGTCAGGAAACATGCTTTGTTACTGGGCTAGTGACGGCTCGGCAACTGGGCGCTGACTACCACTTCGAGGATGCCGAAGCACGAAAGTGGTTTAACTTCTACGGTCGAATGATGTACGGCTGGCGATTTCGCAAGGCGCGAGACTCGAGAGAGTCCGGATAGAAAGGGTCGGGTAATCGGGATAAGCACTCGAATGGGAGCACGCGACACTTCGAATGAACTGGCTCCGGTCTCGCTAACTTTTTGAATTATTCGGTTTCGTTCTTGTCCTCTTTCTTCTCGTTGCGAAGTACTTCGAAGTATCTCTCGTAAGCCTCTTGTCTTTGAGCTTCTCTATTTGCTTGGTCGTACTGCTCTAGCTCTTTCAGAACAGTTATCTGTTCTGTTGTAAAAGTGTCGTCATGTTCGTGGAATCTAAGCAACTCCTTTGCAACTCGTCTCCTGAAGTCCATGGAGTCGAATCTATCGAGCGCATCAAATAGGCCGTTCGGTGCATTAAACACCAAACCTGTTAGGACCCATTCACCTCTTGGAATCTCTTGTTCCTGAGCCAATTGAACCAACAAGCCAACAGCTCGGTCATTGTCTTTGTTTATGCCCGTAAGCATCTGAATGACTTGCTCGTAAGCTTTGATTTTGGTCTTGCCTTCTCTCACATCCGAAAGCATCTCTATCGCGGTGTCCATGTCAGCAAACGTAAGAGAACTGATAACTTCAGCTTCTGGTCCCAGTCCTTCTTCGTTGACTGGCTGAGCTAGTGCGGTTTGCAAAGCTAGCTCAGGGTCTGAGTTTGCCAATCCACTAAATGCAGCACCAGTCAGCTGATCGCGATTGTGTTCGAAGCCAGGCTCATTCTCGATCCAATGAAGCACACTAGTGATATCAGAGGTTGACCAGTTCCGAGCAATGGCAAATGCAATCTCGTCGCGGGTAGCTTGGTCTTCCATCTCAAAGATCATTTCTGCTGCATCCTGCGGAGAGTTCCTTGAGAGCGAGATCAGTGCCTTTTTGCGGACCAGCTGTTGTAGATGTTCTGGAAATGCTCCAGCCCGATCCAATAGTGCTTTTGGATCCGAGTACGACCAAGTATCCAATACTCTAGCCTGCAAGTTTCGTTGTAGGTTTTTCGCGTCAACAGAGGACACTGCATTAAACGCAGACCACGGATCGTCGTTGGTCCAAGCAAGAGCAACCTGCTCAGCAAATCCAACTGTACCTCGAGATCTCAAATGAATTGCCAAGTCAAAGGCTTGTTGCGGATCCGAGGCGGATAGGTACATGACTACCTTACTGGAAGTATTCCAAATAGCAGCCTGAGTGGGAAGCGAATCTAATACATTGTCGAACGCATTGACACCCTCCTGCTGAATCCAAGTGGTCGCGATCTGCGTCACCATTCGTAGTTGGGCTGCACTTGGACTAGCAAGACCCGCGGTGTTGTGCTCTAGGAATTCTGCCCATTCAGTGGAAGGGTCCAAAATTATCGGTGTGTTCGAAGTCCGCTCAATCGCTTCGATGGCTAACGCCTCAGTATTGAGCTGCCGAGCTATTTCACGACGCTGCTCTATCGAAAGATCCTCCCGAGAAAGCAACATGCTTTCGACAGCTGCACTCTTGATTTCAGCATCTAGGCTTCCAGCGTGTTCAATTGCCAGATCTAGGTTCGTTACTGACCACTCTCTGAAAACAGCACCAACCAATGCGAGACGCTTTTTGGATTGAAAATCGCTGACCAATTCCCATGCAGCCAACGGATCAATCGTTGCGAGTCGCTGGACGATTGCAATTTGAACCTCTTCCCAAGGATTAGATCCCACGGTTGTAGACTGTTTCCAATACTGCAGAAGAGTTTCTTCATCCGCATTGGCAACTAGCTCGTGAAGCGCAACCGTTCGTTGAAAGTGACTGGAAAGACTCTGAAGTTCTTCAAGATTCTGGATTTCTTGGATCGTGGCCCTTGAGAGTGTAGGGGACTGTAGACTCGATCGATCACTGGTCTGATCAAAGTGAACTGATAATTGAGAGTCCGAACTTGTAGCCTCCTGCCCTCCACCTCTCGCAACCAAAAAACCCAGTGAGAACGACACCGCAACTACGATCAGTCCCACAATCCCAATTAAGAGCCATTTCTTCATCATTTCATAATTACCACAAGATTGAACCTCTCACCCTCTGCTTAGCCAAACCAATTCTTGGTTCAGTCTATGGCTTCCAACAGCCTCTCGAATGCTTCTTCCATTTCTGGTGTTCTTTCAATACGTGGAGAGTCGTCGAGTTCCCGTAGATAGTCCAGTTGTTCATCTGTGAGTAGATCCGCCGATTCGGGACTGGACAGCAGGTATCCAGCAGCTTGTTTCTTCAACTCCTTGGTTGGTAGTTCATTGAGAGACTGAAACAAGTCCGCTGGGCGATTCCACGCCAGGGTCCAGAGCCCCTTCTCCGGAGTCCCTACGTCCTCAACCAGTTGAATGAACAAGTCGAACGCCTGACGAAAGTCGTTTTGACTGTACAACAGAGTGCTCATGACCGAATCGTAAGCTTCTGATTTTGTTGTGTTGTCTCTCGCAAGAGGCAAGAGTTCAATTGCCATATCTATGTCCTGATGGATAAGAGTGCGAATCGCACTAACTTCCAGTCCTCTGCCAAACTCATCTGGAGGTAGCTCGAGTGCTGTCGCTATAGCCAATTGAGGGTTAATTCTTGCAAGTGAATTTACTACTGATTCTCTCAGATCCTCTTTCGAGGAAAGAGTCTCGTCGTCTTCGATCCATCGGAGAGCTGCATCGCTGTCGAGGCGAGCCCAACTTGATGCAATGCCATTTGCAATTCGGTCTCGTACATCCTTATCTGCAATTTCGCCCATAAAGCTCAATGCTTCTTGTGGGGATGACCTGGCCATTGCCATCAATGCCTTCTCTTGACCAATTACTTGCAGATTCTCTGGCATGGAACCAGAAGCGTCAAGCAATTCGTTAGGGTTTTTGGCGGCCCATGATTCCATGATCCGAGACTGCAGCATTTGTCGTGCCGACGGTCCCTCGAGGGCGGAAACTGCGTTTAGAGCTGTTACGGGATCGGAATTTGCCCATGCACGTACAGCTAAGTCGGCAAGTCCTCCGAAACCGAACGAGTCCGTCTTGACCGCGAGCTGTAAAGCCAGCTCAGGGTTGATCCCCCCAAGATCCCAACCTACGCTAAACAGCAATCCTTGCTTCTGTGTATGACTTATTGGCAACGATTTCTCAATCTCAACGAACGCCTCTACTCCGTCACGGAGCAATCTTGCAATCACAAGCTGGGTGAACATTTCAGATTGAGGTCTGTTCAAGTCATCAAGAGATCTGGCATTCTGGTCCAGAAATATTTTCAATTCCCTTTGGGGATCCTTGATCGCTTCTATGCCTGATTGCTCTCTGAGCAGTTTGATGGCAATCGATTCGTGTGCGAGGTTCCGAGCAATTGTGCGAATTTGATCTGTCGACAAGTCTGTACGGGATAGCACAATACTCTCAATCACTCTCTTCTTTAGGTCATCACTGAAGTCCTGTGCGTGGTCAACAGCTTGATCCAAGTTTGATACCGACCATTCCCGGTAGACTATAGGAATCAGCGACTGCTGCCGCGACTCTGGAAACGTGCCTGCTTCAGCCAACGCCTCGATTGGATCGAGCATAGCCATTCGTTGAATGATTGCGTTCTGTACTTCTTCTTGCCAATTGCCCGATTGCATCGACTTGGACTGATCCAAGAACTCTCTTAATTCGCCCGCATTAGAGTTCTGAACACTCTTAAGCAACGCGGAGGTACGTGCGATTCGACTGTCGAATCGACCGGGATCACTGAGTTCCTCGATGCTGAACCGTTCTTGCTTGTCTTGAGCCTGCATGCGGTCGTGACCCGCCTTTTCACCTACTGATTCGGAATGTCTTGAGACAGTGGCCGACCCCTCCTGAGTTCCATTTGCATTGCTCTGAATGAAGAAGCCAAGTGCGAACGATCCAACTGCCAAGACAATAATTGCGAGTGTGGCCAAAGCCATTTGGCTTCTCTTCATGTCGAGTCCGTTTGAGGAGAGGGTTTGGTTGGAAGTATTAAGCCAATCTTAAGCTAGATGTGTGGCGAGTCAATACTTTAGCCATCTACATGTTGCCCTTTGTCGCCGGTGGTCGTACATAGAGCATGCAATTGACGACTGTAGCTACCACAATCTAAGTTTTCTCGTCGCAACTGGATTCATGCAATCCAGGCAAGTATAGAGTCAACTTGGGAGCAGACTCGCATATTGCTCCTTCAGCAATTGACGTACGGTCTTTGCGAGAGTTGCACGGGCATCGAGAGAGCGTAGGACACCTCGGCGATCAACAACAAAGATCGTGGGGATACCGGTGATGCACCACTTCTGGTGAATCTCGGCACCGAGAAATATTGGCCAATCGATCTCATGTTTGGAAGCACATTCGACAACTATTTCTCTAAGCTTGCTTCGTTGTTCAGCTGTGGCTTGACCGCCAAGGCCGGCGTCGTCACACGAGATTCCAATGATTTTGACGTCGTCTGGATGCTTTGACATTACTTTCTTCAAGTACGGCACGAAGGAGAGGCAAGGTTGGCACCACACTGCCCAGAAATCGACGATTACGACTTTGCCCCTGTAGTCTTGAATATCGATTACATTGCCGCTCAGAAGATCCGTAAACGACAATTCAAATGCCTCTTCAAACGAGTTGAACTTATACGAGCAACTCTTGACTTGGTCGTTATCTGGAAACCACTCAGATACTTTGCTGAGGAGTGCAGATTGGGCAGTTCTGCCCTTAGGCGCTAAAGCATGAACAGCATGAACCAAAGAGTCTCCAGCTTGCAACGGTCCAATATTGAAGTAGCCGTCAAAAGGCTCGATGGAAGAGTTTTCAATGAGTTTGAAGCGTACATAGCTTTCAACAGTTTGGGACAGCTCATCAATCAGTGCTACGACTTTCTTGATGTTTCGTCGCTTGTTGTCCAACAATTTCATTCCTTTGCTACGAATGAGATGTTGATAAGCCCATTCGGAAAGTCCGAGATCGGGATTTTCCGATAGGATCCTGGCAGCCCTTAGGTCTTGGCGACTATTGATAGGAACGACGGCCTTTTGCCACTCCAACAGGTGCTTCCTGTTATTGATGTCGAAATGTCTGTACAGACCAGTGATCTTGAATTCCTTTGCATCCAGGTCATCGTTCGTCTTTGCTGCAAGAAATGGCTGTTCCAATTCGAGGAAACCATATTGAACTAGGCACGCGAGTGCAGTTTCATGATCGGGATAGCGCTCGAATACATTCCTCAAGAGGACTGCTCTTTGCCTTATCCAGACTTCGTTCTCCTCGTCGGTGTCGTATGGCCTAGCGAAATTTGACGTGGGATCAAACTGAACGGGTCCAGTCCTGTCCAGAATAGATTGGAGGGATGTCATACTGGACCGACTTTCAATCTGTGCCATGCTGGGATTGGGGGAGGGAGTTAGGAGACCTTATGGTACAAGAGCCCTGTTTGAAAAGAGCCGCATCATGCGCCTAGTAATTCTTAACCCTGAGCGTGGACGCGAGCGCTTAGTGAGAGTATAAATTTACAATTAAGTCACAGGTTTGTTCGGATGCTCGAATTCGGCTAGACACAAGATTCGAGAGGACAGCAGACCAACTGGTCATGGACATAGTGCGCAGGGAACGCCGTATGTGACAAGCTACCCAAGCGTTGAAGTAGAATTCTGGATTCAACACAAAACTTGATAGTAGATAAATGGGGTCGACAACTGAGTACAAGCGTAAGTTTCCAATCAACCTCTCAAGCGTACAGGTGTTCAGATTGGGCTGCGTCGCAATGACATTCATCTCACTCTCTATAGTGTGGGACATGTTCATGTGCGTGTTCAACCCGGCTCACTATAGTTGGGTGGACGATGTACTGATCTCTTTTGTTCCGCTGGGTATGGTTGTCGGTTGCCTTGAGTGGCTTAGAAGAAGAATGATCCGTGAGGGTAAAGACAGAGCATTGATTAGTGCTGTTGTGTTTCAGATGTTGCTAGTTGCCGGAGCGGTTATCAGTATTGGTTACGTTCTTCGGTTGGTGGTTATGGCACTGCCAGATCCAGTCTTTGAAGGCATGCTGAGCATTTTCACGAGTTTGGGATGGTCCGAATCGTGGGCCAAGATTACAGTAATTTCTGGTACTTGGATCTGTGGATATCTCATAGGCTGGTTTGTGTTGGGAAGGCCTTTATGGCGACGGTTCGATCCGTTCTCACTTATCGAATCGACATCAAGACCGACTTGAGGAGTAGGATCAAACGTTTTTTTGTCACTCTTCACCCGTTCGGTCACTTTTTGCACAGGCGATATAGGTATTGAGTTCAGTTTGCACTTGTTGAACTGTAGTAGCTTGAGCTTTTCAAAACTCAGGTTAAACCAAGGTCTTTCCCTGCCAGTGAGGATCGGTGCCGAACTAACAATCAAAGTCCATGTGCGGTAGCGTGGGTCAGGAAATTCCGTTTTGAACCTCATGTCTTTAAAGCCGCAATTCTTTGTAGGAGCAACTCTGGGAGCCTTTGCAGCGGTATTAGTCTGCATCGGAATTTCTGGTTTCTTAATAGAAGGAGAGCTCGCCTCAAATCTGAAAAGTGAGGGCGACAGCTCAGCTTCAGCAATGATTCAGCATGGAGCCAGCGCTTCGGCTTTAAGTTCTAGACTCCACGGACTCGCAGAGATCCCCAGTCCTTCAGAACGGAAACAAGAGCTTGTCTTACTCGTCGACGGAATAGAGAAGCATCGTCTCATAGATCTGATCGATGAATCTTCGGAGGTGCTCACGGGCAAGAAGCTTGATTCTGCACTTGAGGTGATGTTTGCTGAACTCACACGAATAGATCCTAGTCTAGCTCTTGAGAAGGTCTTGAATTTCGATAGTGTGCATCGGAATGACCTGATTGCCAGTGTCTTCGAAGTGTGGTCAATCTCAGATCTCGACGCTGCACTGCGCAGGGCAAACAAACTTAATGGTCTGGAGCAAACGCATGCATTGCGGTCAAGTTTTGCAAGGCGGCTTGCTTTGTCAGACACACAGCTCATCGAGATTGCTGAACGGCATGGAAACAAGTCCATTGCCGAGCTGGTAATAAACGAAACCAACGCACGATTGCTAATGGACGAACCTGAAGAAGCGATCAAGCAGGTTCTCTCCGATACAACGGAAGACGTCGACCAACTAGACCTGCTCTTTGAGGTTGCAAGTCTTTGGATCATTCGAGATGGAAATGATGCTCTTGTACCAATGTTTCTGGCACTAGATGATGCCTATGAATCCAGTCAGTATTCATTGCATTGGCGTCTTATCGAAAGGGTTGTTGAAATTGATCCTCAGGTAGCTTGGGATGCCTTGCTAACTCTGTCACCTGAAATTCAAGAACAGTACTGCCGTGCAGTCCTTGGTGCGTGGATTGCGGTCGATCCAATTAAAGCTTTCGGCTCTATTACGCACCTATCAGATGCAACATCGCACCAAAGTGTCCAAGTCTCCGGCCTTCGCGACTGGTCAAAGGAAGCGCCGTATGAGCTATTGAGCCATGTGACGCTCCTTGGGCAAGGACTTCGAGCAGACGCTATCGGATTTGCTATTGATCAAATTGCTCGGTATGAGTCAATTGAGTCGGCACTTGAGCAACTGAATCACTTAATGGTTCAAGGCGAAGACACTAGGCGTGGGATTGAGTCTTTGATAGATACATGGATGGTGTTGAATGCCGAAGAAGCGGCAAAGTGGACTCTCAAGAGCAGCGGCTTGAGTGAATACCCACGCAATTATCAAACCAGACGCGTCCTTCAACATTTGACGCTTCAAGATCCTTCTAAAGCTATGGACATTGCACTCTCTCAACCTCTCGACGAGATCAGTACACAGGCAAGTTTGGAGGAGGGCGTAATCCATGCCTTGGCGGGCGAGGGTCGCTTCGAAGAAGCTACGACGTTGTTGAGTAAAGTGCGGGAATCAGCGCGTCCCCTAGCAATACGCTCCTTAGGTATGAGCCTCGTTCACTATGGCCGAACTGACAACGCAGTTCAGTTAGCACAAGAACTCTCAGAGACTGCCAGAAATAGTTACTTTGAGGATATCGTTGGGTCTTGGTATTACGCCAATCCTGCTCAATTGGTTGAGTGGCTAGCAAGTGTTTCGGACAAGGAGTTGCAAGCGTCACTGTCTCGAATAGTCCTAATACAAAATCAATTTCAAAAGGATCTGACTAAGGAACAAGTCGAGCAATTGCAAGAACAGTTAGAGGCCGTTGACAACGGTGTGTAGATTCCGCCCAGAAACTACTCAACGAAAGACGAGGACTAAAAACCGTCTATGCGACACAGCTTCTAACTTTGTGGAGTGGGCTGCGTGAAGAGAGCAAATGGCAATTCTCTAGATAGTCGTGGATCTCAGCAACAGCTGTTTATTGGAATCTCAGTCGGTGCCGCTATCGCCGTACTCTCGTTCGTCGTGATAACAAACCTTCGGGACAATCTGAGAGGCACCTCACCTGCTTCAAGTCAGAGCGAAAATAGTGACAAACGCTTTGTCACTGAGTCCAATACTGCAAGACAGAACGACCTTCTGAGTGGCGTTGCCGAGAGCGACTCATCACATCTGACACCCTTCTTTTATGTACAGTTGGATGAGATAGAGGTGGAAGAGTTGTTTTCACATGTACGTCAATCTGCAGAAATGGCTCCAACAGCTTCATTGATCGAAGCACAAGATCTATTAATGGGAAGACTTGCTCGTTTCGATCCGAAGCAGGCACTTAAAGAGACTTGGCAATTTCCTGTTTCACGATGGATTGATCTGATTGGCGTTGTGTTTGGAGAATGGGGGTCGTTGAATCCTCAGGATGCAATGTCAGCCGCAAGCACCCTCAGCGGAACTTTGCGTGAATCGGCGGTGTTTGAGATTCTCGACCAGATGGGCGAACACTCAATTGAGGATACTGGGGTTCTAGAACAAGAAAGAGGAATTCAGTCCATCGTGGACAGGTGGATTGCGGAAGAGAAAGCTCTTAGTTTGCTAGACCGTCCTGACGAGGCTTGGAATATGGTTGTACAAGACAACGTGGACAATCGCGACCAAGAAGCTCTGTTGCTAAAGATAGCTGATAAGTGGCTTCAATTGGGGAAGTTTGAAGTACTCAGGCACCTGTATGGCCCTCAAAGTCCGTTCTTCATCAACACCGGATTTCAGACAAAGATTGAGTCCTTGGTTGCTGAACGAGACCTACAGGGTGCGGTGGACTACCTAAGTACGATCCCAGTAGGCGAACAAAGAATATTGGCTTCAAGGTTGCTCAGCAGACTAGCCGAAGACGATCACGAGCTGGCTTTCCAGACTGCTTCCATGCCTTCACAAAGCTTAATGCGCAAATCTGCCCAGTGGGCTGTGATAGAAGTTTGGGCATCGAAAAATCCAGAAGAGCTCTTACAGAAGACGCTGGAATTTCCTCAGGATTTACGACAGAGTGTTGTTTCAAGTGCGGTCCGATCGATTGCACGCGAGTCTCCCGCTAATGCAGCTAAGCAACTCCAGCGTGCACGAGAGATGCTCGGACCCATTGACGAACAGTCCGAGTTGGCTGTTATCGAAGAGTGGATCAAGACTGATCCCATAGCAGCTAGCAAGTGGGTTGTGCTAACTATGGAAGAGGATAGTCGCAGTAGAGCCCGAGGGATGCAGCGAATTGTCTATCGTATTGCACAGAGCGACCCTGAAACGGCATTAAGTCTTGCTCTTGCAGAAGAACCGCATGCGTGGAACTCGAATAGCGGGTTGGAGACTTACGTCGTTGAATCTCTTGTGGCTCAAGGAGAAATCGAAAAGGCAATCGAAATTTTGGGTCGGGTTCGAGAGTCTGCACAAAGGATGTCGTTCTACCATGTGGGAACCGGCCTAATCGAATTAGGTCGCTCAGCCGATGCAATCCAACTTGCGGATCGACTTTCGGAAGATGTCCAAGTCGCCTATCTTGGAAGTCTGGTATACAGATGGCTGACCCGAAGTCCTGTTGACTTGGTGGATAAGATTTCGACGCTTCCTTCAGATCGCGCAAGGACGGAGGTTTCCAGAAGAGCGCTGTCAATGATAGACAGCCCATTCGTAAGTCTCACTGCGGCTCAAATCGAGCGGCTGGAGAGCTACATTGGCGAGGACATTCCCGAGCAGGATCCAAGCTGAATTGAAGAGAAAATTGTCGTTGCCGCGACTAACGACTTAAGGGATTGGGGGATTCGGCGCATCGACGTGTATTGATTTACTCAAACACTCAATCTACCCGATGTTGTCCATTGTTCAATCGTTCAAACATTCTGCGGTGCTGCTAAAGGCACTGAGGATCACATCCCACGAAGGATGGTGGCCAGGTTCGTCGGCAATCTCGGTAGTTCCCATCCTTCTCATGTAGTCCATGTAGTGGCCACGCCACGTATCTCTCTCGAGCTCGTTTAAGACATTGGAAATTGATTCGTTATTGACAGAGTCCTTGAATGCCATCTTGCGGAACTCTGAAGAAGCACTTTGAATTGCGTGCGAAAGAGCAGCGAGATCGTGCACGTGGCGAACGAGACTCGGATTGGAATCTCCATGTTCTGGCAATCTACTTGCGAGAGCTTGCCATTTCCCCGCTGCGATTTCCAGGAAACCAACGGCTGGAAATTCACTATCTTTCCGTCGCATTATTCGCTCGAGTTTAGTTTCCAAAGGAATGCACACGAGCCTAATCTCCACTCCTGCTGCTACATCTTCGTGTGGAACTTGCGAGTTGAAGTCGAAGATTTGGAGTTGAATTGCACCGTCAGTTCTAACACGTCCTTTGCTAGTAAAGCGAAGGAAGGGAAGTGATTCTTGGATGTGCTCCCGAAATTTGTCTCCAATGTCTTTCACCAGTTCAGTGTGCTCTATCGTGTCTAGCGACGATACTTCAGGGCGTAGTACGACGCGAATATCAAGGTCCTCGGAGAACCTGTTGATCATTCTGTAGTAGTAGGCGAGTGCAGTACCTCCTTCGATGGCCAGAGTCGCCCGTTCGTCATGGAACTGCTCAAGTGCATCGAGCGCACGTCCGACAATGAGATCTTTCTCGGCCCTTGCAAGTGAGTGACACTGCGTGAATGTATGAAATCTATCTTCAATATCCCTAGTGCTCGGGAGATCCAATCTTTTTTCTCGCTCCCTAATATTGCAGGTATTTCCTTCCTTGTCTTCAAATACTGCGTATACCCCTCGCTTTCGAATCTGCCGTTTGGAGGGTCGGTCGAGCCTCCAAATACGTCCCGAAGTCTTCTGGCTATAGCCTCTAACTCTCTGAACAGGCAAGATTTCATAGCCTAGCTTTGGCATGACTTCGGGTACTACCTCGAAGACCTTGGCATTGCCAATTGCATAGACTCCGTGTCCAACACGTACGAGCGAACCGTCATCGCAACTGCGTTTTAGCGCACGATCACAACTCGAGGGCGATGCTGTGGACCGATTTAGCAATTCTGCGCGGAGGACTGCCCTTCGGCCATCCTCTCGTAACAGTCTCTTGAGTGCTTCGTTAGCTCTCATCGATCAGCCCTTGCAACTCCTAACAGACGGATTTACCAAGCTTTCTACGATTTTCACTAACAGTTCCTGATTTATGGTAGATGTTTCGCAGAACTGAAGAGTCCAATTGCCACTCCTTTCATCTAATGCTACTTAACAAGCTGAGCCCTTTGATACCAACTTAGACGGTCCTTCAAAGTCAGCGAGCATCATGGTATTACCGCCAATTACTGACAGATTCGTCGCTCACAAGTTCATCCGGTGTCAACTATGTCTGTAATCCAAGCTGGAGACAGAACAAGAGTTCGGACTGGGGTGAAGGAACTTCAACGGGTTTGTGGTCAACCCACTAGCCAATGCGGCCAGTTAACATCTAGGAATTCTGGGATTTTATGCTCAGTTGATATGGGGCGGATTCCAGGTACGCAGATTCCTGCTCCAAGTCCAGCAAGGTCAGACGGTGTTTCTTCAGCCACTTCCGATCCAATCCCAGTTCCAATCCCGAATCGATTACACGTAGCCTGCATTCCGGCAAGGGCTCGTCGGTTCGACTGCGTCGTAGTACAACGGCGAGACGAAGCAAGATCGTTAATTTGTGAATTGCATCGTTCTCCCAGGAAATGTCCGAGGGATAGGAACGTCGGTGGCCCCTAACAAGACTTGCCAGCATGAATTGATCTCTCAAGGAGAATCCAGATATATCGAGATTCTCCAACAGGTACCCTCCATGTTTGTGATAGGACGAGTGAGAAACATCCATACCAACCTCATGGAGCAACGCTCCCCATCGAAGTAAGGTGCTGTTGTCGCTATTCTCCAAGTTCCAATCATTTGCTGCCTGTTCCAAGAGATGAAGTGCAGTGGAACTGACTCGCTGGGCGTGTGCTATCTCGACATTGAATCGAGTGAGGAGATCCTGAACTGTCGTTTCTCGGATATCTCTGTTGTGAACTCTTCCGAGCAAGTCATGAAGCAAACCTTCCCGAAGTGCTCCGTTTGACACCTGCATGCTAGACAATTCGAGTGAGGAGAACAGAGCCTTAAGGATTGCAAGACCTCCCGGAAACAGGGGTGCTCTCTCCTTGTTGATCAATCCCACAATTTCGTCTGTGTGTCCTCGTTTGATTAGAAGAGACTCCAGTTTCTCAATGGCACTTCGAGTTATTGACAACGGGGAAGTCTCAGAGATTGCGTTTTGCGTGGCGAGGATGGTGCCGCTTGTTCCCACAGTGATGTCGCATTGAAGGGAACGAAAGGTTTGCTCCACTACCTCTATTTCTTGTCGTGCGTTTGTCTCTGCCCGTTGCATGCGTTTCTCAGTGATCTTTCCATCGGCAAACCATCTGTCGGCCATTGAGATACATCCCATGCGGAGACTCTCCATGATCCTAGGGTGGTGCTCGTGTCCGAAAATGATTTCGGTACTCCCTCCACCAATATCGATCACTAGCCTTCGGTCGGCATCGTCCTCGAGCGATCGCAATGCACCAAGGTAGATTAGTCGGGCTTCCTCGCGTCCGCTGATTACTTCTACTCTCTGTCCGAGCAACTTCTCGGCGGCACTTATAAATTCATCTCGATTGCCAGCGGTTCGTAGTGCGTTGGTCCCGACTACTCGAACGTTGTGACGAGGAAGGTTTCGGATTCTCTGTCCGATGCGTTCGAGTGCACGTAGAGCGACAACCATTGATTTTCGGTTTAGACGACCGGTCTGCTCCAACCCAGATGCCAGTCGAACCACTTCTCGGTGACGATCAATTACCTGAAGTCGACCCGGACGATCCCAAGCCACTAAGAGATGAAAACTGTTTGAACCGAGATCTAACGCCGCGTAGGGTTGATCTGGATCACTAATCGAGTAGGGGAGATCAGGCTGTAGTTCTTCCTTCAACTCGTGGACTCTTGCAGCGTTTGAGGTTTCTAGCGTTGTCTTGGTGGTACCCAAGAGCGCTAAATGACTTGTTAGTGTACGGAATTCTAGAACATTGCAATGGGTAAACACCTGCATCGAAACCAAAATGGTTGATGTCATCGATCCTAGGCTTTGAAGACTGATGGTCTAACGGTTCAAGTGAGTTCAGACACCTGCACTCTAACTGTCTCGAAACTGTCAAATGGAGTGAAGCATCTTCTGTTACAGGACCGCTTTTTGTTGCCCAAGAAGGTACTTGAGCATCTGCACTCGTGCTCTAATGTGATGCAATCGCCGAGCCAATAAAATGTGTTGTGCTTCTAGGTTCTCAAGATCGATCTCATCACGTGCGATCAGAATCGAATTCAATCTCAAGAACTAGACAAGAACCGCAAACGATTGAATCGTCTCGTTACGAAGTACGAACAGCTAACCGAATTATGTGTTCATTTTGATCAACAGTTGTCTTCATTGCCTTGAGCCAGTTAGACCTCTCGCACCTTCGATAACAAAGAGAACGTTATAGCGTGGGCAAGACTTGGGCGGTTTGTGTCTGCGAGTTTCGCCAACTCTTGCGTTCAGTGAGAACCTGGGTCGCACTAGCGATCGGAATTGGCTCGATGATCGCCGCCTATCTAGTGTTGAGATATGTGAACGGCCCCGGCGCTATCTTGTCTGTTACCGCTCACTTGTTTGATGTCAAGTACCTGACGTCGACACTTGGCGGTCCAACTGTCCTGGTGTTTAGCGTCTTGGTTGTTCTTCTGGGATGCGACTGTCTCTCAAGAGATCGTTCGGTGGATATTGAAGAAACAATTCACTCGCACGCCTTACGAAACCATCAATTGATCTTGGGTCGAGCAATTTCAGTTTTCCTGATTTCGCTTTGCTTGTTTGCATTGTCCGTATCCTTCTTGCTAGTTACACAACGCATCTTGCAAGCCTCCAATCTCTCTTTGGGAGTCTCATCGCTACAAGATGGGATCACTTATGTGTTCGGTGATGCGGCCCCACTTCTAATGTTTTGGACTGCCGTGGTGGTCTTCCTTAGCTCAATACTGAAGAATCGTTTGTTCGTAGCCTGCTTTGGAATCGGAATCGTTGTTGGGCACTACGTCCTAGTACAGATTGCGTCGATTCATTACATGGGATTTGTGAGCGGTGTCGGACCGCTGACTCCGAGCATGCCTTCAGAACTTCTAGGTGAAGCAGTCGACTACATTCCGACCCTCATTCACCGCGCTTCAATCGTTCTCCTAGCTATTGGTGTAGTTGGATTGTCGGTGTTCTTCTTCAAAAGGCGAGATCAAGTGAAACAACTGCCCATAGCAAGCGCTGCAATATTAGCTCTTGCTCTAGGTTGTTCAATTGTGGTCGGATTGCTGACGTTGCGCCACGACCAGCAGAGTGAACGGATGGCGTGGATTCAAGCTCATCGGGAACTTGCCTCTATACCAATCGCTGATCTACAGAAAATCGGTGGAGCCATTCGAATCGAGCCGGGAAGCCTCATAGAACTCGATCTCATCTTGTTGGTCTCGGCCCACAAAGGAGAAGAACTGAATGAGTTGGTTTTTTCGTTCAATCCGGGTTTGTCCATAACTCATCTGTCCCTCGAATCCGAAGAACGCATTGACTATACGTTTGAGAAAGGAGTCTTGCGCATTCCGCTCGACGAAGCTCTAGTCCAGGGGGTTCAGCTTGAAGTTGCATTGCAAGCAACGGGAAGACCCGTTACGCGTTTTGCCTATCTGGATGAGGACTTTGATATGCGACAACAAGCTAGTAGCGAGAGCTCCCCAGTTCTCGCACTAGGCCAAGATGCATCCATCTTCGAGAAGTCCTATGTTGCGTTAATGCCTAGCGTCAAGTGGTTGCCAATGCCTGGTGCCAACTTTGGTGAAAACGGCTTGGAATCGCGATACAAGGATTTCTTTGCTGCAGATCTTATGGTTTCCATTCCAAGGGATTGGACGTTTGCTGCACCAGATAGACAATTCATCGAGTCGAGCGACAAAACCGAACTCGCTTCCTTTCGAATTGCGCCTTCCATTCCAATTCCAAATTTTGCACTCATTGCTTCAGACTTTGCTAGATATACGATGCAGCTTGAAGGAATTGAACTGGAGCTGTTACTTCACAAACAACACGCTACATCTCTCTCCTATGCCGCTCAATACACATCGGGAATTGTGGATCTTGTCTCACCTTGGTTGAAGAAGGCAAGGGAAGTAGGTCTGGATTATCCCTATCGACGATTCTCTATGGTTGAGATTCCTAGCACCCTGCGCGGGTACGCAGGTGTTTGGCCGCATGACAGCAAACTGTCCTCGCCTGGAGTGCTTATGTTTCGGGAGTGGACTCTCCCCGCCGCTAGATTTGAGTCGTTTTGGAAACGGTATGGTGTTCTGACCATGCAGTTGGAGAATGTTCCAACACTGACAATGCGTTACTTCCAATTATTCCTTGACAGCGATTCCTTTGGGGCAAGCTTTCAAGAGCAATTGTGGCGTAACTTTTCTACCTTTCAGACCCAGCCCACGGGACGGGGAGCTCGTGCTCTCGACTTGATTGTTCGTTTATTGACAACTTCTGTGGTCACCGGAACGAGCGAACCCCTAATGTGGTCCCATCGGCCTGATTTCACCGCACTCAACGTTAACAGTCAACGATTGACTGAGCGACTAGAGAATCGCAATTTGCTGCTCGTTTCAAATTACAACAATGACCTGCTTGCATATTTTGTGGAGCAGGTCTATGAGACACAGCATGCCGGATGGGAGGCTATGTCGTATCCATTGGTCGAAATGGGAATTTATCGTGATCCAAAGTCCGATTGGAAACTACTGAACGTAAAGGGTCTATACATTGCAACAATGCTGAGTCGAGCGCTTGGAATGGAGGACACGGGTAGATTCCTGAGTGCACTACGAACGAAATTCGGCGGCGGAACATATTCAGTTGAAGACATCAACGAACTTGCTGTAGAGCTTGAGCTACCTGTGTTGAAGTGTCTGGAGACTTGGATTACGCATTCAGGCCTTCCTGGGTTCGTTACTGACGAGTTTGAGGTGATTGAAATAACTGACGAAGAGGGTGCGCCGAAATTTGTTACCAATGTTGTGGTTCGCAACAACGAGCCCGTCCCAGGCGTCGTGACTGCAAGACTCCAACAAACTTGGAGCCAGGGTCCATACTGGATGTTGTTCCCTACGACCATTATGGAATCAGTGTACGTGGATGCAAACTCCAGCGTGCACTTGGTTCTGGAGTCAACTACTAGACCCGAATATCTTCAAATCCAGCCTTTTCTCTCACACAACCGATACACGTGGGACGTTCAATTGCCAGAACCGATAGCGGAGGAAGACGCTACTAGGCGTGATTCTGGACCCCAACAGACAGATTCGAGCCTTCGAGAATTCGCCAATCGAGTCGTTGTCGACGATTTGGACCAAGACTTCACTGTGGACAACGGATCTGCAAGTCCGGAAGGGTTTCGTTTTGTCAACCTTTTTCGCTCCCGTTCTATGAAAAAATATGCTATGGACCAAGGTCTCCCCAGGTATGACGTATCTGCTGAGGCTCCACAGATTTGGTCGCGAACAGACTTTTCGGGTGCGCACGGCCGCTATCGTCGGACCTCCGTTGTAGCAGTCGAGACAGAAGAGGAGAATTGGGCAAGATTTGAGGCCGAACTGGGCATTTCGGGGACTTGGAAACTGCAATATCACCTACCTGTTGATCCAAGATTTGCGGAGAGTCAAGAGAACATGTACATGATGTACAGAAGCAGCAACATTGCTAGTGCTCAGCCGTTTGGCAAACAAGGCACTTACAAACTTCGGGTGCTCCAAGAAGGAAGCGAGGAACCCATCTCTTTCGATGCATCTCTTGGAACGATGGGCTGGAACGACATTGGAACTTTCGATTTGTCGGCGGGAACAGTCGGGTTGGAAGTCTCCAGTGCATCGGATGGTTCTTTTGTCTACGCAGATGCGGTTCGATGGTCATTACGCGATTCGAGTGATGCTCTGCGCAATCAATAGGTTCTTGGGCCAATCAGATTCACAATCTTGCAGTACTGTGAAGGTATTGTTTCCTAATTGGAGAGGAGGACTACAACTGTGAAATTTCGTGCAATTGGATTGATCCTTGTATTGCTATGTTCCTTTTGGGCTACTGGCAAGGAGCTCCGAATCGCCGCTTGGAATCTAGAGCATCTAAACGCAAACGAGAAAGAGGGCTGCCTTATTCGAACTCAAGAGGACTACGACATCATCACCGAGTCGATTAAAGAGCTCGAATTCGATATAGTGGCAATTCAGGAGGTAAAGGACGTTGCGGCGGCACGCCGAGTGTTTTCTGAGACGAACTGGAATGTTGAGCTGTCCAAGAGACCTCCGATGAAAGCGAGACGCGAATGTTGGGGATTGCCGGGTCAATATCTTCAGCATCTAGCCACAGGTTTCGCAATTCGCAAGGGGGTTTCGTACCAAAGGAATCCGGACTTTGAAGCTATCGGTCTTGACGACGACTTTCAACGATGGGGTACGGACATTACCATTCTTGAAGGGAAGAAATTGAGGCTTCTCTCGGTACATCTGAGGACAGGTTGCTGGGGGCCAACTCAAGATGAGGATGAATCGAGAAGTGCAACCTGTGACACATTGCGCTCTCAGGTACGAGAGCTAGTTCGTTGGCGAGATGAGAGGCAAGAGGAAGAGATGGGCTTTGCCATTTTGGGCGACTTCAATCGACGATTGGACGTTCCCGACGATTGGGCGTGGTCGACATTGAGCGCTGGAGCAAGTCCATTGCATCTTTTGACTGGAGGCATTAAAGCCAAGTGTGACGAGAGGTACCCACGATTAGTTGATCACATTGCTGTGGACAAAGCTGCACTCCAGCTTGTAGTAGAGGGAAGCACCAAGGAAGGACCGAGAGTGGCCGAACACCCGGATCACTGTGCCGTCTACACGACTATTCAGCTTTAGCAAGTCTCGAGTTCTGGACCCCAATATCGAAGTGATTGGGTGTCTAATGCGAGTCGGAGGTATCGCGTTCGGTGATTAACCTGTAAATTGTAGGTATATGAACACTATTTCTCTGTTTGTCAATATCCTGAGACTGTTTGAGACCTTCTCTTTCGTGGCGTTAGTCCCATCACTTGAACCGTTAACCTGTTTTCACGTGAGAGAGTATCCCGCTTCATAGTTCGAACCAATTTTGTAGAAGTCCGATCTGATTGCGTCGTTAGCATAATCAATTCGATGCAATCGTCCCATTAAATTCAAACCTGACTTGTAGGAATATTGGTGCAGGGCTGCTCAGCATAATGTAGCTCCCTAACACTCTTCAGTAGCTTGAAGTCCACTCTATCACTCACCTTCGTTCGCTGGGGACCAGCGGATCGCGTCCGCGTAGAGTATCGATCGATATGAAGAGCCCATTATCTCGACGGTTGTACTTCCCTCAGTAAGCTCAAATTCGCCAACCGAGATCCATCCAAAGCTGTTGAACGTGGGATCAAAAAGTACATCCCACGATTCTGTCCCATTGGATATGCGCAGTTCAATGTTGAAAACTTTTCCTAAGTGACAATTTGGAATGTGGTAGTCAAGCTTCCATCTTGCGGATTCTGGGATGTTCGCAGAGAAGCGAGCACCGTGCAGTTCGGTTCGGTAGCGTACTGACGCAACGGCCGTAGTTCGTCTATGTACTCCATAGGCATTCTCTTCCTCCAAACGCATCCACCATCCTAGTTTTGGCTGATATAACGAATCCACATCCTGATAGCCAACGAAATGCTCGATCTCGGGGTTTAGTGATCTGAACCAACCCATTGGTCCGCTAGTCAACGTACGTGTTGCTTCAATCTTTGGTTGCTCTATCGTGAATCTTGGATCGAGATCGTCAATCACTATACCCCGACTCTTGTCCTCCCAACTGCTGTCTTCGACATACATTGAAGGAGATTGCTGCGATGGCTCTCCAATATTCGACAAGTCCACACGAACTTCTACACTGTCGCGATTTAGTGATAGGCCGCTATACACTCGAAAGCTGTATTCATTTTGGTCGAGAGGTGGATTAGTCAGAAGAATGTTGATGCGTCTCGCACTGTCTGGACCGATGTGAACGGGTACACCGTAGCCGGTAGTTCGATGCCACGGTTGGACAATACCTGATATGGGTTCGGTATTTCGGATGTCCATTGTTATTTGTAGCTGAGGATAACCTTCGTCGTTGTCTGAAATTCGGGCAACTCTGGGTGGCGACATGACAAAACCAGGCGGCGATGACATGGTCAGCCAATCGGTCAAGAATGGATGTGTTTCGATGCCATGTTCTTCTGCTGTATCAATGAAGTCCCCATAGTGGTAAGTGCGTCCGGCGAACCTCTCGCGTACTGCCATTAGCCATGCCACGATTTTTTCGTAGTCGCGATCGTGGTATTCCATCAAAGCTTCGGCGATCTTCCTGCTCTTCAATAGCGCGACTTCTAGATCGGTTTGGTGTCCAAGACCGGAGGGAATAGTGTCAAGAGGGGTTTCTGCTAGGTGCTCCCACACCACACTTCTAGTAGCGAAACGATGCTCCAGAGCAATTATCACTTTTCGACCAAACCACGTGGGACTACTCTCTTCACCCAAGTCGCCAGTTACGGAAGCACTCAACATCATTAATGGCACAAGCTGGATCGTTGAATAGGGTGAGAACGAAAAACTCCAACCGTGGGGCGGTGTATTCCAAAGCAAGTTGAAAACTATCAAGTCCAAGACTTCTGCGTACTCTCCACGAGCTGCTGTAAAGTCTGTCCAATAGTGCGCAGGCAAGTTTCTCAGAGGCTTGTCCGTCCCCAAACCGACCCCAAAAAAGGATTGAAGTTGCTCGAATCTGTCGATTGGCTGTTCATTCTCTTGCGGTTCGAGAGCGATGTTTGCGACTGGAAGGGTACGTTCTTTTACTAGAACAACACCCGGTAATACGTTGAGCGCATCCATTCGCCATCCGCCACCCACAGTTCGCAAACGGTTGGGCACCTCCACGAAAGACAGTGACGGTTGCGCAAACTTCATCCCGAGTTTGAAGGCTTGGCTGAACGAATTCTCCACGCTTTTTACTAGTTGTTCCATGACTTCAGTGGGTAAGTACAGGTTTTTGGCATGACGTATGTGCGAGTGTGCTGCGAGATCGACACCCGCTATTGAGGCCGATACAGTTTCAAATTCCGACGCAAACAAGCCGAAATAAGGAATTGGCTGATCGACCTTTACTAAGTACTTGTTAGTTCCTTTTTCGTCAATCTTGGAGATTCTGGGTCCAACCAATTGCCAATCAGGGTTGGAGAGCTCGACGTCCAGGTTCACGCGAAAGAAGTCGGGATCAGGTCGCTTCCCGAATTCTGATGCGTATCGTTGGGTATTTGGATACCAGTGGGCACCAGGCATCAGGGCGACATAGTTTGTGTCGTACATAGAACCATCTCTCCCGAATGCGTGTGTCACTTGAATGGGCAATGATGGATCTGCTAAGTAATCAAGTGGCGCATCTAAGTATGCGAAACGCGGATTAGGAATCCCTTTTGAGACGATTCGCATCGTATGAACCAGACCTGTGTCGAGCGGTGTAGAGCTCTGAACTTGTAGGATTCCGTTCCTAAATTCAAACTCTGAAGAAGATCCGTTGAGTTCGAGGACCGAAATCTTCATTCCCGGGTTGAACACCAAGGTAAATTTGGATGTTGGATCTTCGGTGTTCAGCGAGAAATCCATTTTCAAATCGGAATACAGACGATCTCTGGGGTTGATCAATAGGGTTCCGGCCATTTCGTGGATATCGACGTTGTCTTTCCACGCATAGTTCTCATGAGCTTGTCTCCATGTCTCAACCTGTGAATTTCGAAGGTATACATGGGTGGTTGCGGTCACGACTGCCAAGGAAGCAACTACACAAAACCCTATGACGACACTTGTATGCCACATCGAAAAGTTGTCCCGACGTTGATATAGCAATGCAGCTATTCCAATTACGGCGGCAGCTATTGCTAGCGCTCCAATTCGCATTGCTAGACTGGCGAACGAGGGCATTTCAGGAACTATGTCTGAGACGAACAGTGTGTCGTTTGAAGAGGCGGATGCTAACTCCAGCAACGCATAGGGCGTACCGATAACCCCTTGGTGCCACGCGAGCAGCAACGCGAGAGAAATTGACACCACAAGCACTCGGAATCGTAGAACTGTGCTGATCAAGACTACGAGCGAACACCACAAGAGCAATGTTGCAGGAATGTCCACAATGACGAGATTGAACAGGGAGTGGAGTTGAAGAACACTTCCGATTCCTAGACCACTAACTTGCGCCAATAGTCCGAATACTTGCATGGCCAACAGATTTGATGCCGCTATCAACCAGACTAGACCTGCGACCCCAAGTACCCGCCCAGACAGAAACTCAACATTTCTCACTGGTCTTGAGTGCAGCGCATCTGCGATTCGATTTCGTGCTCCGCGGTGGTCAACATCAAACACCAGAAACAGCGCAGCCATAAAGAACAGCAGGAAAAACGTGGGATCTATGTTTCCCAGCAGATAGAAAGGAGAGAGAGCTACAGCGCTAGAGACTTCTCGAGCGACACGTAACTCCATGAAACATGAAAGTACGTAGCTAGCCAAGCAACAAGATGTGAGTCCGACTGCCATTAGCTTGAAGCGCATCGAATGAACAATCGTCTTGCTCTCGAAACGCCAAACACATATGGTGTTGCGGATGAGCCGAGACAGTCCCGTTACGGAGTCAATGGTTGAGTTTGTCGCACTCATCTGGAGCCCATCGAAGTGATCAATGTTGTACGGGACTTCGTCCTATCGACTGAAATAGATACAACACCTGAAGACTCAATCGAAAGCCCTCTCGGTATATCCTTGCTCGTTGTGCGGGTTGTATAGAAGCAAGTGGAGAACACTCGACAGTGGTGGGTGAAAAGGCAACCCCATAACTTGAGAGAAAAGAGAACTGGATCGGAGGAAATCGAGATGTCTTCCCATTCTCAAAGAGACGGCTCCGAACGAAAATGAGTCATGATTATGAGCGAGTTTTTGGAGAGCAAATTCTGATTACCTCAAAAACAATCTGTTCACTCGCCTACTAGATTAATTGATAACTTCAATGCCATACAACATGAAGCAACTCCACAGACTGCCAAGTCTCTAGCGTGCAACCTAATTGCAGAGTGATTGACGATGCAATTCAGTTTTCGTTGTTTCGTCCTATCTCATTACGGATTGATTCAACGAGTTGGGTTGGGAAACTACCCGGGTACTTGTGGTGGGCAATGTCCAATAACAAGAGCAAGTCTGAAATGTCCCTCTCGTTCTTCGCTCCCAGGCGACTGCTGTATGAGCCGTTGCGCAGAATGCTGCGCAACGAGTGGATTTTATTTCGGTCCTCAGCAATCCCAGTTTGCGGAGATTCCTTCAATTTTTCATATCTGTCGAGGAACTGTGCGACGATCTCTCGTTCCTGTTCGGTCATGTGTGCAATGAGTTTGCATTGACTGGGGCTGACTTTGTGAACAAACCAGTCCGTGAGACTTTCGATGCGCAAATGCAGCATAAACTCTTCCATGTCATCGGGAATTTGCTCCATCTTTCCGGGCGATTCTGGTAGTGGAGGCTGCTCGCTTGTGAAGGAGACCCACTCACCAATGGGACCAACGTAGGGCGGAAAGCTTCGCATCGTTCCGAGCAAGGCATCACCAAGATCATTTAGGCGACCCTCGTCCTCCAAAAGTAGCAACGCAATGAAGGAAGGCAGGTAGTAGAGATACCCCTCTACGGTCATAAAGCAGAGTTTGTCCCCTGGACTGTGGAACGGATGGGACTGGAAGACGTGCAGGTCGAACTCTCTGGGCGGTACGGGGTCGAATCCGTCCCTGTAATATCGATAGTCGTAGTTACTTTCATCCTAAATTCTTTGCGGCTGAGGCCTCCATGAGAATGTGTCGAAGACACAAGCCACGAATTCGTTGTTGTCCATGACGTTCTCAGGACTGTCTGGGCTCATCTCGATCTACTCATAGTCAATGGCCATCCTCCGTTTTCTTCAAGTTCATGGTCATCGTGTCAAACTGCACCTTCCAACCATTATTCCATTCAACAACGCTAGCGATAGAGAGCTTTACACCTTGGAAGCAAGAGTTTGCAGCACCATTGTCGCTCTACATGAGCACAGCTCCAGTTCCGACGACAGTTCGACTCTGATGTACAGGATCTCGTTTAGAAAGAACACCTTACGGTTGGCAATACTGTCAGCCATGATTAATTTGCAGCTACGCCAACGATTAGAATTGACTTAATACTCAACAGGCAGCCAATGAATTGGAGGACTAGTTTTGACGTCGAACTCACAAACATGGTCAAAAAGCTTCTTGATTCTCGTGGGTTGTGTCGTCTTAGTTTCGGGCTGTGGCATCAACAAGATCCCTACGTTAGATGAAGAGGTTAAGGCTTCTTGGGGACAAGTAGAGAATCAGTACCAACGTCGTGCCGACTTGGTACCCAATCTTGTCAATACCGTCAAAGGCTATGCAGCACATGAATCGGAAACGCTTCAAGCAGTAACAGAAGCTCGAGCCAATGTCGGAAAACTAGAGATCACTTCCGATGCCATTTCAAATCCCGCGATGCTTCAACAGTTTGAAAAGGCGCAAAGTGCGCTTAGCAGTGCGCTCTCACGATTGATGGTTGTTGTCGAACGATATCCAGATCTGAAAGCCAATCAGAACTTCCTTGAACTCCAGGCCCAGTTAGAAGGTACGGAGAACCGAATTTCCGTTGCACGTCGGGACTATATCGAGTCCGTCAAAGCGTTCAACACGAACATCCGAACATTCCCTGGGAAGATATGGCATTCGATGTTCTACAGCGACCTAGCACTGAAGGAAACATTCGAAGCGACGGAGGGAGCTGAGGAGGCTCCCACTGTGGAGTTTTGAAGGTCCGTGTCAAGTTTGGTGCTTTTATAGCGCTTTTGCTAGCGACGCTACAGTTTGATGTAGCCTCAGCAGAGTTCCCCGAACAAACAGGTTTCGTTACCGACGAAGCTAACATCTTGTCGGAAAGTGTCGAGAGAGAACTCTCGACAGTGTTGGAGAATCACGAGACGGAAACTTCGAACCAAGTCGTAGTTGCCACCGTGCAGTCCCTCGGCGGGAGAGACATAGCAGATTATGGTGTAGAACTTGGGCGACATTGGCAGATTGGTCAGGAAGACAAAGATAACGGCGCCGTTCTTCTTGTAGCACCCAACGAGCGCAAAGTAAGAATAGAAGTTGGATATGGATTGGAAGGCGCACTTCCAGATGCGATAGCTGCCAATATCGTCCATAGAGTCATTTTGCCTCGATTTAGAGAAGGTAGCTACAAGTCTGGGATTCGAGAAGGAGTCTCAGCGATTCTGGATGCTATCAAGGGAGAATACGAGCCTCAGACAACTGTTAGAAAGCGAAGTCGAGGACACTTTGGTTACTTCGTTCTATTTCCGTTGTTCATTATTTTCTTCCCAAGCATGTTGTTTCGCATGTTTCGACGAGGTAGGCGGGGAACGGGCGGCTTGGGCACCGCACTTCTCATGGGAGGACTGATGGCTAGCCAAGTTCATCACAGTGGTGGAGCGGGAGGCTTTGGTGGGGGAGGCATCGGTGGCTTCACCGGCGGCGGAGGAAGTTTTGGAGGCGGCGGTGCTTCAGGTGGTTGGTAATCAACTTGTCGGTAGGTAGGAGAATTCGAGGTAAGTAGTGAGTCTTCTGACACAAGAGGATCAAGCCAAGGTTGCGCAGGCGGTCAAGGATGTCGAGAGTAGGACTAATGCGGAATTGGTGACCGTGCTTTGCGCAAGAAGCGACGAGTATCGCTACATTCCCGTACTCTGGGCCTGCTTGGTAGCGTTGCTAGTTCCTTCAGCACTCTATTTCTTTACGTTGCCAATCGAATGGACGGTGTGGGGTCAGTTGTCTGTGTTTGTGGTTCTTGCATTGACGCTGCAGCTTTCAAGCGTTCGTGTTCGTTTGATACCTAAGAGCGTGCGATACTGGCGCGCTTCAAACATGGCTCGACGCCAGTTCCTAGAGCAGGGACTTCACCGCACAGATCTCCAAACAGGCGTACTCATCTTCGTCAGTGAAGACGAACACTACGTTGAGATACTCGTCGATGATGGAATCAGTTCCAAGATTCCCGACACAGAGTGGCAGGAAATTGTGCAGGAGTTCGTGGATCACGTGAAATCACGAAATACTCTGCAAGGATTTCTTCAATGTCTGTCAAGAGTCGGAGATGACTTGGAGGTCGTCGTTCCGAAGACTCCGGACAACAAGAATGAACTCGATGATCGATTGATTCTCATTGGTTACGACTAGACATTCACTACGAATAGACCAATCAAACGGACTCAGGGATTGTCTTCGGCGTGAAGTATTGATGGCGTTCAAATTTGTACCCTTAGACCTTAAGCCACGAGTACGAAGAGAATGGCGGTGAATCGCAGGAGAGTTGAAGCTTTCGCCTACCAGGTGTCGCAGTCCATAGCAGCGGCGATGAACTGTAGTTTGGCTCACGTTGGAGATCAACTTGGTCTCTACCAGGCATTGAGCGATGCCGGACCATCAACAAGCGTTGAATTCGCCGAGAGAACAGGCTTTCACGAGCGCTGGTTGCGAGAGTGGCTCAGACATCAAGCCTGTGCTCGGCAGCTCGCATATGATCCGACTACTGACAAGTTCTCGATCTCCGAAGAAGCCCAGCTTGTGCTTTGCGACAAAGATAGTCCTTACTACTTTGCTTCAGGGTTTGCCGTGTACGACGTGCTTCAAGATGCCGTCAAACATCTCCCGGATGCTTTCCGCACCGGGTTGGGGTTGAATTACGACGACCACGGTCCGGCATGTGCATCCGGTATAGAAAGCCTGAACAATTACGTACCGCGGTTTCTCCTGATTTCCACAATATTGCCTGAGCTAGACGGCATGTGCGAGCGTCTCGATCAAGGTATCAAAGTTGCGGACGTAGGATGTGGAGCCGGCGTTGCTCTAATCCAAATGGCGAAGGAATATCCGAATTCAGAGTTCTTTGGATTCGAAATTTCGCAGCATGCGCTAAGTCGGGCTCGTGAAAACTTGCACGAGGCAGATGTCAGCAATATTGAGATCGTCGATGTCAACGAGAAACCTTTACCAGACAATGAGTCCTTTGATCTGGTTTGTACATTCGATGTCGTTCACGATGTTCCATTTCCGGATCAATTGCTGTCGGACATTCGAAAAGCGCTGAAACCGGATGGAACTTGGCTTTGTTCCGACATCCGTTCCTTTCCAACCTTTGAAGAGAACCTGAACGACAATCCCAGTGCCTACCTCATGTATGGGTTTTCGATGTTAGTTTGTATGTCTTCCGCGATGTCTGAGAAGAATGGGGCTGGATTGGGCACATTGGGATTTAACGAGAAAGTTGCGCGCGAGATGACTGCAGAGGCTGGATTCAGCCGATTTCGCAAGCTCGAATACGAAAACGCTACCAACTCGTACTACGAAATCCGCCCATAAGGGCAGTCGTTTCTATGCGTTCAGACCTCGCGGATTCTGTCGATCAAGCTCTGACTTCTGAAGATACCGATCAACTAAGTGATGTGGTTTCGAGTGTCTCTGATTGGTCGGCGATTGCACCGGAAACCGTTGACTATGTTCTCAACCGCATCGGAATGTACGGTTCTTCGGGAAGAACCGATCGGTACAAGAAATTCACAGAGATGATCTTGAACAGAAGCGGGAATCCTAGCTTGTTCACATGCGCATTGTTGAAGCTAAACAAAAGAGCCAGACAGCTAATCGAAATTAACAGTTCGCTTGTTCGATCCGTTGACGAAAACGGAAACTCTGCTTTGCACTACGCAGCTCAACGTGGAAACCTAGAACTCGCAACTCTGCTCTGCGAGCAGGATGCAGACGTAGACTTGCTCAATGAAGACTCTGAAGCTCCGATTCATCTTGCGTCTCATGCGGGACCTTGGAAATCAGAGCCAGCGAGAGAGCTTGTAAGACTGCTGTTGTCGTATGGAGCGACAACAGGATTGCATACTCTCGCTGTCATAGGAGACGACCAAGCGATTGCAGAGCTTATGGAGAGTGAGCCGATTGACGTAAACGAACTGGATACCGGAAATCGGACTGCGTTGTTTCATGCTGCTCACAACAATCACTTGCAGGTCGTTCGGTTGCTCTTGGACCACGGGGCGAATCCCAATCTCTCCGGTAAAGACGGTGAGACCCCATTGTCCTCTGCTTGCCTGCACATGTTGTCACAGGAGTGTGATCCAAAAATAATTGATTGTCTTCTTGCTAGAGGCGCAGAGAAGTCGCTTGAGGCGGCCATCGTCACAGAAGATCTGCCACTTATCTCTGAGATCATTGAGCGTGATTCAACGCGATTGGATGGTCAAGATCACGAGAGTCCACTGGGTTACGCCATTCATGTGTGGCGACCGAGGAGTTTGTACCGGCTCTTGGAATTGGGTGCTAGACCGAACGATGCAAATTGGGGACACATCGAACGAATCGCAAAGGACAATCAGCTAGTCAATAGACTTCGTTCCGTTGTCAGTTAGTGCATCAAATACGATCTCTTAAGGTTGCACTGAGTCGTAACGTGAAGACTTAGCACTATAGTGAAATTCATCGATTCCAATTGCCGATCGAATTTCCCTTCCTAGATCATCTTCGTAGCTATCGATAGGTATTCCTGTCGCGTCGGCGACTCGTGTGATTCCATTGAATCCACTAGCCACGGCCAGTGCGTCTACAGTTGATTGACTACCGATTGCACTCGTAGCTTCGGAACGAAGTAAAGCAACTTCGTCCCATCTCATCTCGATCGTTGCTTCCGTCAGTTGCCTCAATAGGCTCGAATGGAGAACTCCCGCGTCCACATCGTCCAATGTAACTGCGTTCAGGTTCGCGTCAAAACCTTCGGATTGGCTGCTCACACGGAGCATCAACGCATGCGAACTCGTTCAGTAGAAACACTGATTGAGTGCCGAAACTCTCGCCGCAATGAACTCCGTCTGAGAGGCTTGCAAATCAAGGGGTACGCCCATCATGGAGTAGTGATTCTTGAAACAGGTGAAGAAAAGAGAGATTGCCGAAGGCACAGCACCCATCGACCGCAGGATATTTGGAACCCCGCGAAATCCAAGATCAGAACGAGACTGATCCTGGCGGGAAAGCGGTACCCATGCTCCCCCTTCTTCCACTATCGCAGGTTCGTTACCTTGAGGTTCGGTTTTAGCTGGTTCGTGGAGATCTGGTAAGTCTAGCCCTAGGCTGAAGTGCATCGTGTCGACGACCACGCTGCTCGCAACTACACTTATGAGTTCGATGTACTGCTCGACCGAATACTTGGAGACAAACTTGTCAAAGATGGGCTTTGTATACCTACCCGGATCGGTTCGAATTCGATGGATCAGATCGACAACTAACGGATCGAGTGATGTAGCAGAATCATGGGTGCCATCTACGGCATTGGGTGAGATTGCAAGCTTTCGAGACGCACACAACCTGCATGTCAAGGCAATACGTGCTTCCTGAACGAAAGCCACTCGATTTTCGCCGGACCAGTAAGAACCTGTTGAACTAATGGTTTTCCACACAGATTCATGCGCCTTGCGAAAGTCGTCTCTTATAGGCAAAACCGATTGTTCGTACATGGGTTGTGTGACTGTCAACTGTTTGGATGCGGGTCTAGCGTACACAGTGTAGCGACATTAAGTTGATGTGTAAGTGTGAATCTCTTTGCGAACCTATGTCAAGTCTTACATTGGTCAAGAGCCTACTGGGAGCGGCCCCTTGCTTCAATCGGCCAAATGTCGACAAGCTTGTCTCCGAGAATCACATGAATCTCGTTGTACAAATTGATTGTGGGATCACAATGAGGAACCACAGTAGTAATTAGAGAGTCAACGTCGAGTTGTTGGGAATCAGTTGACCAGTGAACAGCTCCGTGCTCGTCTCCCATGAATGTGTAGTGACTTCCTATAGGAGCTCCATCGACTATTAGTGGAGTCTTGTCGTCCGTCGCAAACGACTTCAGGCCAGCATCGGTTGTCGCCATGTGGGTGTGATTTGAGGAGACAACAGTCGTGAAAACAAAAAGAGTAGGGTCAAATTCAAGAGTGCCACCGGTGACCGACTCAATCTCGAGATATTGTCGATCCATGAATGCATAGGATCCTGCTTGAAGTTCAGTCATGACGTCTGATTCAAAGTCGAACTCATAACTACCTGTTCCGCCTCCTGTAACGATTTCAGACTCTATGCCACTTGCTCGAAGTTCCTTTAGAAAAGCTTGCAATTGTTCTACTCTCGCAAGGTAGCGTTTGCGTCTCTCGCTGTAGTTCTGAACATGCATCAAGTCTCCGGAATAGAACTGTACCCCGCGGAATCTCAGCGAGGGACAGTCTTGTTTCAATACGAGAGCCAAGCTTAGTCCCTCATCGCCCAATGGAATTCCCGTGCGGTGCATCCCAGGATCAATGTCCATAATCACATCAAGGAATGTCTGTGCTGATTCGGCCATCTCATTTGTTCGTTTTGCAACCGATTTGTTGTCGACTGTCAAGATGAGCTCTTTCGTCGTGCGGCTCAGCGAAATTGCCCTTCGGATCCCTCCATGTGTAACAACGGGAGACGTGACAAGAATGTTCTCCAAACCTCCTCGCGACATAGCTTCCGCCTCACTCAGCTTGGCGCAGCAAATGCCAACAGCACCGCGTTCAACTTGGAGCTTCGCGATCCTAACGCACTTGTGTGTCTTGGTATGTGGTCGGAGCGCATGGTTGTGTTGTTCGCAGTTTGCTTGCATGCGATCCAGATTTGTACGCAGTTTTGCAAGATCAACGACCAGCGCGGGTGTTTGGAGCTGGCGGCCTCCTCCGGGAGTATTTAGTAGATGTCGGTTTAGCACGATTCCAACGCTCTCCAAGGACGAGGCACTTCGAGTCAGAATAGTACGCAAGATTTTTGCTGTAAGTTCTGTGTTATCCGACATAGGTAGAGACGGATTGCAACGTCTAGGACCGAAATCCGCTCAAGAGACAGAGAATTTTCTTGTGGAGTCTTGAAACCCTACGGGTTCCATGGGTAATCTATATAGCTTCCCCGTTGAGACTGATTCTTGGAGGAATCGAAAGTGCTACGCACAGAACATTTGACGCGACGCTTCGGAGAAATAACAGCCGTCGACGATGTTTCGTTCGAAATTGCTTCAGGCGAAATCGTAGGCTTGCTCGGTCACAACGGAGCAGGCAAGACAACTGTCATGAAATTGCTTACTGGTTACATCGAACCAAGTTCCGGAAAAGCTTTCGTGGATGGAATTGATGTTCAGGAGTCACCAACCGAAGCCCGAGAGTTCTTGGGCTATCTTCCCGAGAGCCGTCCGCTCTATTCCGAACTGACGGTTATTGACTATCTTTGGTTTGCAGCAACTGTTCGCAATGTGCCGAAAGAATCTCGAAGGGAATTGGTGGAAAAGGCCATCACCAGTACAGACCTTCGAGATCGAGCAATGGACACAATCGGCACGCTGTCTAGGGGTTTGCAACAACGCGTTGGCGTGGCTCAAGCCATACTTCATAATCCAGGAACCCTAATCCTCGATGAGCCAACTACTGGATTGGATCCTTCCCAGACCCATCACATGCGAGACCTCATCAAGAAGCTGTCCAAGAACGCAACGGTAGTCCTGTCCACCCACATCATGCAGGAGGTGGAAGCGATTTGCAGTCGCGTATTAATCATGCGTGACGGAGTCATTGCAGTCGATGAGTCACTTGACAATCTTAAGGAAGGCAATCGATGCTGGCTGACTTCCGATGCTCCGATTGAGA
Source organism: Candidatus Azotimanducaceae bacterium (assembly GCA_965203735.1). Classification (GTDB taxonomy): domain Bacteria; phylum Pseudomonadota; class Gammaproteobacteria; order Pseudomonadales; family Azotimanducaceae; genus Bin55. Next base: position 3,015,330 of record OZ241909.1, on the reverse strand, counting down.
AAGTTCGAGACTCTCTTCAGGGTCAGGCTTCTGTCAAACAATTGAACGGTCGGTTCCTGATTACTCCAATTAGCGCCGATGCGAAGAGCAATATCCCGAACGTCGTGCGAAAACTGGTTTCAGACGACGTTGCTGTTGGGAGCATCGAGCCTGAGAAACGCGATTTAGAAGCTCTATTCAGAGCGGTAAGTGCAGGAGATCGAAATGCGACTTGAGTGTTTATTGGAGGTCGCACGCAAGGAACTCCGTCTCTTTTTTGCGTCGCCTATCGGCTACTTGTTCTTGGCTGCGTACCTAGGCGTTACTCTGTTTGTGTTCTTTTGGGGAGAGTCGTTCTTCGCTCGAAACATAGCGGACGTTCGGCCAATGTTCGAGTGGCTTCCGGTCTTGCTGATTTTCTTGGCATCCGCGCTAACTATGCGAATTTGGAGCGACGAAAGACGTACGGGCACGATTGAGTTCTTGTCGACTTTGCCCGCTACATCGTGGGAACTGGTAGTGGGCAAGTTCATCGCATGCACTGCTTTGCTCGGAATAGCTTTAGTCCTTACGTTTCCACTGCCTATTTCCGTCAGCGTGATCGCCAATTTGGATTGGGGTCCCGTGATCGCCGCATACGCCGCGGCGTTGTTGTTGGGCGCAGCCTACATAAGCATTGGGTTATTTGTTAGTGCGCGCAGCGAAAACCAGATAGTTTCGCTCATCGTTTCCGTGTTTGTTTGCGCGGTCTTCTACATGGTTGGAAGCGACTTCATTACAGGTCTCTTTAGCAACAACATTGCGGAAGTTCTTAGAGATATGGGTTCTGGGTCGAGATTCGAGTCGATATCTCGCGGAATATTGGATCTGTCGGATCTCTACTACTACGTCTCTATTACCGCCGCGTTTCTCGTGCTAAATGTTTTCGCGCTTCGCTCTCTCGGCTGGGCATCCGACGCTAGCGCTGCCGGTCACCGCAAGGTCGCATTGATCACGGGATTGATCGTTGCGAACTTGGTTATTGCAAACGTCTGGATTAGCAGTACGGCTTGGCTACGTTTGGATGTTACGAAAGGAGCCCAGTTTTCGATCGCATCGGTAACAAAGCAACAACTAGAGCAGCTCCACGAGCCACTTCTCATTCGAGGCTATTTCAGTTCCAAGACTCATCCTCTCTTGGCACCACTCGTTCCACAAATCAGGGATCTTGTTAGGGAGTACGAAATTGTTGGCGGGAATCGAGTGCGAGTTGAATGGGTCGATCCTGCGGCGGATGCGGAAGCGGAAGACGAGGCTAGTTCCAAGTATGGGATTAGGCCGCAAACGTTTCAGGTTGCAGACCGCTACCAGACTAGCTTAGTAAATTCATTCTTCGACATTCTGATTCACTATGGAGATCAATATGAGGTCCTCAGCTGGCGGGACCTGATCGAGGTCAAAGCGACGACGGAAACGGAGTTGTCGGTCAAACTCAGGAATCCTGAGTACGACATTACGCGAGCGATTAAAAAAGTGCTTGCAGGATTTCAGGGTGGAGGATCGATCTTCGACTTTGTCAGTTCTGAGGTTAACTTTACTGGCTACATTTCGTCGTCGGAAGTCTTACCCGAACAACTTGAGGAACTACGAGTCCCTCTTGCCGATGCGCTAGATGAACTTGAACAGTCATCGAACGGCAAATTTGGTTGGGTTTTTGTAGACCCTGAAGCCGATGGAGGTGCAATCGCAGAAGAGATCGCTGCAAACTTTGGATTCCAACCGATGGCAGCCAGCTTGTTTGACACCAACAGGTTTTATTTCTATCTCACGTTGTCAGACGGTCAAACGGTCGTTAGCATGGGGATTCCCGAGACACGTGACAAAGAAGGCTTCACGCGCATTCTTGAAGAAGGACTCAAGCGATATGCCACGGGTCTCCTAACTTCTGTCGCACTCTACAGTCCATCCCAGCCACCACCTCAATACATGGGACAACCTTCGATGGGTAGCGAGTTTTCCGAACTGCGCGGATACCTAACAGGAGACTACAACGTCGAAAGCACCATGCTTCGACAACCCGTACCCAACTATGTGGACGTATTGGTGGTTGTAGCTCCTGCTTCGCTAAGTGAGCAGCAAGTGTTTGAGATGGATCAGTTTCTCATGAAGGGGGGAACTGTTGTCATCGCGGCGGGGGCATACAAGACCATGCTGATGTCGCAAATGCTTGAAGCGTCGCCAACCTACACGGGGCTGGAGGACTGGTTGGCTCATAATGGAGTGACAGTCGATCAAAGTATGGTTCTGGATCCACGTAACGCAGCATTTCCCGTACCTGTTACTCGCGAGGTGGGCGAGTTTGTGTTTCAAGAACTTCGAATGATGGACTATCCGTTTTTTGTGGATATCCGAAACGAAGGTTTCGTTGGTTCGAGTCTTGCCCACAAGGATCTGGATCAAATTACCTACACTTGGGGATCTCCTTTATCTGTGGATGCAGAAACCAACGAGAATCGAGAGGTAGTTGAACTGTTGAGGAGTTCGGATAAGAGTTGGGTGGAGTCCGCTCCGGATGTCATGCCCAAGATCACCGAAGGTTCAAACTCTCCATATTTCCCGGTCGGGGAAGTTGAATCAAGGCTGCTAGCAGTATCCGTAAAAGGAAGGTTTGACAGTTATTTCGAGGAGTCGCCTGCATTAGTGGAAGCTCGAGAGCGTGCCAAGGAGCTCGAAGAGCAAGAGAGCATCGAGATTCCAGATTTGGATTCCGTTGAAGAGTCGGATGAAGTCCCTGAATCTTCTGAAGCAGATGGGGCGGACTCTGATGCAATAGCAGAGATCGACGACATACCTGATGTTGGAGAAAGCTTGAATCCACAAGAGGAGGGTGCGCCTCAGAGTGGTGAAGTATCCAATTCGCCAACCGAAGAACTTGGTTTGGATACGGAAGATTCTGAGACGATGTCGGAAGAACCGGAGGAGGAAGTCGACACCCTTGGGGTGGTTGCAAGTGTCATCGACCGTTCTCCAGAGTCGGCCAAACTTTTTGTCATTGGATCTTCGGAGTTTGTGTCGGATCAATCCGTGCGCATGATTAGTTCTGCGCGGGGTGAACTCTATGTGAACTCGTACCAGTTCTTAGCCAATCTCATTGATGTCGCAATGGAAGATGCGTCTCTACTCTCGATTCGCAGTCGAAGTCATTTCAATCGGACATTGCCGCCGCTAGGAGATACTCAAACTCTATTCTTTGAATGCGGTAACTATGTGGCTGCCTTGATCGGCCTTGCAATCGTGTTTGGACTCAATGCTCTGTTCCGCATTCGACGAAGAGCAGATCACTCAGGTTGGTTTACATCATGAACATGAAGCAGTATCTGTTAATTGCACTTCTCGTCGTACAAGTTCTGATTGTTGTTGCGATTTGGCTCTTGGGTCTCCAAGGACCGAAAGACCCCGAACCTTTTCTTGAATTTGATATGAACACTGTGGACCGACTCTCCATCGCGAGTTCTGACGAGTCCATCAGTTTGACGAAAGTGGATGAAGTATGGGCATTGCCCGATGGAAATCCCGCTGACGAACGAAAGATCGAACGAGTCCTAGAGAGGTTGGCTGCCGCGTCAGGCGATTGGCCTGTGGCGACGAGCGAGAGTACAGCGAAGAGATTCGAAGTAACGAAGGACGCGTTTCAAAAGCACATTTCTGTGTTTGCAGGAGATGAGACTCTTGCGGACATATACGTCGGAACATCTCCTAGTTTTCGATTGGTTCATGCTAGAGCAGTGAACGGAGGTCCCGTACATGCAATAGAGTTTGCCAACCATGATGCAAGTACTACACCAAACTCCTGGCTTGACAAGTCTCTTCTTCGCCCAGAAGGTTCTGTTAGTAGTCTGGAGCGAGTCGATTCCTACGTGCTCTCCAAGACCGAAGGTGTCTGGTCTGTTGCAGATGAGACCGAACTGGATCAGTCCGAGATTAGGGACTACATCGAACGGTTTGAGACACTGAGCGTGTTCGAATTGAGCGAGGCTGATGTTTCGGAAACCGAGCCCAGCGCTCAGATTGTGATTACAGATGACGATGGTTCTTTCACATTGACTCTCTATTACGTGGAGTCGTCTGAGGATTGGGTTATCCACTCAGATCGTGAAGTAAGCCACTATGGGTTGGCAACCTATATCGGATCTGAACTTGTCAAGGATTTGGAGGATCTAGTTCCAGAGGACGAGGAAGAGGCTGTGTCGCCGTCCGAGGATGGGGAGGCTGTAATGACAGTCGAGGATATTACTGACGAGTCAGAATAGAAAGCAAGATCTGGATCGAATCCAGATGAGAAATTGAATCAAACTAGATCAGTTTTCCTCGTCACCAATGGCAAGCGCGGTGCGGAGTTCATTGCAAAACGAATCAAGTTCTTCAACGCTGTAAGGTTCTGCCTCGCCTGAACCCCAAACAGGTCCCGGCCAAGCAGCATCGTCGGTGCGTCGGCCAATCACATGAATGTGAAGCTGGGGAACCTGATTGCCCAACGCTGCAACGTTTAGCTTGTGCGCGTCGCAGTACAACTTAAGCGTCTTGGATGCTGCTTCGATTTCGTCGTATAGATCATCTCTCTGTTCAAGTGGCAGATCGTGAAAGTCTCGCAAGTCTTCAGCCTTGGGGACCAGAATAATCCACGGGAAGCGACTGTCGTTCATCAGGAGAACCTCGCACAAGTACAACTCCCCAATGTAAACACAGTCTGCAAGCAGTTTGGGGTGGATTTGAAATGCCATAGGAGTCTCACCTTCCTTATTGTGTGGGATAGCCGCCAACCCAAATGGGGCTAGACCATGCGATTGCGTCATTGGCTTGGCGGACGCGAACGTAATAGTAGTCGCCTTGAGTCGTCCCAGTATCCGTGAATTCGAACCGAACATCTTGGGGTCCATCTTTATGGACTCGCTGCAACGAAATGTGGTCGTCGTAAGAATCCACCGGTACTTCTGCTACAGCCAATCCGTCGATTATGGATGCCAATTCAAAGGCGGTCTTGGTGCCCGGAATACTCGCATTTTCGCGAAACGAAGCAATGCCTCCAGCTTCGGATGAGTCAGCCAGGTAAACCTCTACCTTGGCGTCCTCTGTGACACTTTTCAATTCAATGAAAAACGAACCCGTGCTTCCTCGGGTCGTTACACGGAAGGTCGCGCTTGTATCCGAAGTTTGACTGAACGCTTGAGGTGCTATGTTCCCCAGTCCAGCGATTGTTGCACCGCTGACTTCAATCCTGCCCTGCCAAACCCTATGGCCTCGAGGGTTGTCGAGCGGATGGAAAGGAACCGAATCTGACCAAAAAACCATGTGATAGGTTTCTTCTTCTTGGCGACTCGATTCTAAATCCAGCAGGTAGTCGTGCGACCAAACTACTTCGTCGTTCTTGACGATACTGACATCACGAATTGGTGCAGTACCAATCACACGACCCTGAATTTCCCGTACTTCGTTGAATCGAATGCGTTGACCCATTTGAGCACCGTTCAACTCAAAGTCCAAGATGATGCGATCCCCCGAAGTGGCATAGGTACTCAGGTTTCTCATCGCATCAAACAATGCATCGCGAGACTTCTCTCCTGCTCGAAGAGCACCCAATCCAAAGCGTTGCGTCAACCATCCTCCTTGGGGCGGACTCCATCCAGGTTGCGACAGGTGGTTGTCGGTTGCTGCAATGAATCCTACTTGGTGACCGTGTTGCAGGTACATCTGGGCAAACCATTCAAACGTTCCGTGTTGTGACATGATCTCAACCAAGGTTTCCAGGTCAGGGTCGCTGTAGCGGTAGTCTGCAGGTTGATGAGCGTGAGGGATTACTACGACGTCTTCCGGATCGTTAGTCTCTCGAAGTCCTTGATAAAGTTTGGAAAGTGTTCCGTGTGTTTGTGCAGGAATGCGTCTTCGTCCTTCGGTTGTTCGGAAAAGCACGTTGTGATGCCCTCCCTGCCACTTTCGTACGGTCCATTCGTAGCCTAGGAACGCAATGAACTCTCCTTCTTCCGAGTATTCGTCAACCTTTTCCTTGAGGGTGTTCCACTCGAAGTCATCCATCCAAATGTCGTGCTCTGAATGAGTGACAAAGTCAAGACCGGCATCGTCCCGCGCCCAAGTCATGAGACGATCAGGTGTGCCGATGCCTTCCGCAAATCCAGAGTGACCGTGTGTATCTCCCCAATAGATAAAGCGCGTCGGTGTCTCTTCGACAAGAATGGGATTGCTTCTACCCGTGATCGAGCCATCGGACGATCGAATTGAAATGCGATATACGCCCGGCGTGTCGAACGAAACGTTCTCAATTACGGAAATTGCCGGTGATCCGCGTTTGATCTTGGCCAACTCACGATCTCCTACAGTTACGTGCCACTCCGGTAGAACTCCAGTGGCGCGGTTGTAATAGCGATCTTGAGCACGGATTGAAATCTCCACAGCTTCACCAGCCGTCACGATGGACGGCGCAAAACCATGTACTCCCGCCACAGCTCCACCTCGAATTACAACTTCTTGAATTGGCAGAGACAAGAAGTGCCGATTGCTGTCGAGAGCAACATAGATAGGGAAGGGCATAAGTGCGCTGGACGCAGTTGGCATGCGTAGTCCCCGACTTCCGCCCGATGTGTCTCCATAAGTAATAGTCACAACATCGCCAGGTTCGAGTGGTGACTCCGAGACTTTGGCAAACAAGCTTGGCGCAGCACGCCGAAAGCCACCATGCATGCCTCGAATGTTCAAAGACTCGAATGTAAAGCTCACATTGGGGTTGGACGAAGTCACCGAAACGAAATTGTTAGCTTCGGGGCTATCGACTTGGAAACGGCCATGATTTGCCAAGAAGTGCTTTGCAATGAAGAATCCGCCACCCATTTGAATGGGTTGCGAACCCACAGTGTAGGTCTGTACCAAAGTGCCAAAACCACCAGCCTCAAAAGGTCCACCACTGGCGGTCAATTCTCCAATTGCATCGGGATTGGATTCTTGGAGAGCCAATTCGCGAATATACGAGTCCAGTTCTTGAAATCGTTGGGTTCCTTGCGGAATTGGATAGCTAAGAAGGTTAGAGACAAGTTGAGTCAGATTTACAGGGACATACCTACCTTGAAGTGAATATGCGTTGACCCACTTCCAGAGAATTCCGGATCGATCTCGTGCGTTCTCCCGATTGGAGGGTGTGGCTTCAATGGACCTCTTGAGATGTTCGACTTCCTCTCTAGTTGAGGTGTCCAGGTAGTCGTCTTTGACTTGACCTGTCGCAAACTGACTCAGAGCGAGAACGATGAACACGGGCACCACTACCAATAAGAAAGCGCTCGAATGTGACTCAGTGTCTCTTGGTTTCTTGGGTAGTGACATTAATGGAAAGCCCGCTAACTGGTTTATTGAGCGATGTTTGACTAGGATGAGTGAGTCTTCATCTCGCTTGCTCTGCTTTTGCGTTCCTCCGTACCGAAGCTATGGGATGCATGAATCCAGCTCCAGCGGGCCAGACTCCCGGGTCAGACTTGGTCCAACGAGTAATGGCTTGACCATGCGTACTCAAAGACTGCCATATTTCGTGGGGCATTGCTTTAGGAACTCCACGCCTTGATGTCCAAGGAGCGCTGTACTCAACATCGGGTAATGCGCGGACTTCGAGGCTCAAGTTGGGAGTGGCACCGTGCCAACCACGGTTGTCGCGAAACATTCCAGCACCTGCGCTTGCACCAACAAGAGTCGAGGTTCGCATCCATTGTGGTTCTTCACTTTGGCTAGGAATCTTCCCAGCTAAAGAGTGGGTTCCTGGAATCTGACGAATGGGTCCGTTTTCCCAGGTTAGATCGCTCATGAGGAAGTTGATTGTGATCATGGGAGGAGTTCGTTGCACGACGGCCTGCCGAGATCTTGGATCGAGCTCTTCGCTATTGAGAATGCCATTGGTGTCGAGTCCAGTCTTGATGGCTTGCAACAACCGATCACTTGAGATTTGAAAATTCTCCTGTACATCCGAATGTAGGGCTTGGTACTCCACGGCTCCTGGAATACACAAGTCGCCCCCAGAACCCCATACGTAATAGTCCTCGGAACCGAATAGCTTCGCCAGAATAGGTGTCGTTGTCGGCAGATCAACCATGGAAGCCCACTCTGGTCTATGGAGTTGCTGTCGCGAAGCCGAAGCCGTTCCGTAGCTATACCTATGGGGCAATCGGTTAGTCTCTGTAATGTACTTTCTTCCTTCGTGTCCCTGATAAGCGAGAATGTCTCGCAGGACTTCAGCACAACCTGTTCGCCAAGTATCCAATTGTTCTACGGATAACAAATTGTCGACAACAACAAATCCGTCGCGATAGAAAATTCGAGCTATCCGATCTAGCTCATGGGGTTGGCAGACTTCAAGCCCAGCAATGCCGTTGTTTTCTCGCAAGAAATGACGCAGCGTCTCCACATCAGAACTTTCAATGGACCGGTGGGAAGGAGCGTAGGGATCCATTGCGGCAAATCCGTTCGGTTGAGTACTGGTTGTCCCGTTCTCATCCATGGTCTCATTGATGGGCGTGTTTGAGCACCACCCAATGGATGTCGGTCCGTGGACTTGTACTTCAGTCAACTCGCTATTCACGGCTTGTTGAACCTTCATTTGATTGAACTAGCTACTACTACGACTCTCTTTCGTGGTTTCCAATGGACCGCGCTGTTTGGCCACTTGCGATTGGTCATTGTCTCTATTGCGATCCAACAAATAATACTTAGTGATCGAGTATGGGGTAGCAACCAATCCCAGTTCTCCAATTGCAGAATTGAGAATTGGATTACGTTATGGACTCCGATGGTCTTACTCAAGCTTTGTCCATTGGTTGTCGTCAAGTGAATGGAAAATCATTTACCCTTAGTGTTCGTTGGTCAGCGATTAAGTCTTGGAGCGAGAAATGAGCAGCGAATTCACGAAGCCATCTTCGCCTGCGTCCGTAGATACGATTAATGCTAGAGCGATATATGTCATGTACATGGCCGGTATGATTGCTCTTCCCGTTGCAATTGCAGCCGTGGTTTGGGCATATGCCTGTCGAGATGCCACGGAGGACGAGTTTCTCGAGAGTCACTACGATAACCAAATACGCATTTTTTGGATTGCTTTAGCGTTGGGCATTCTCGGTCTTTTTTTGGCAATCCTTATCGTTGGGTTGTTTGTAATTATCGGCATGTGGATTTGGCTAATCATTCGATGTCGAGAAGGACTATTCCAACTTGAATACGGAGAACCCGCAGATTGGGTTGGAAATTGAGACACAGAAGCTTTCCAATATGTTCGTCGTTCAACGAGCAGAGTTGCAGCGGACAGCGGTAGCCCATTAGAATGCACTCATCGTGACTTGATTCGCCCAAGCACATACCCCGACAAGATACCTATGACCACTCCAGCCGCAGACGCGAATCTCCCCGAACTCGACCTAACTTGGATGAATCGGCGTGGTCCTTGGGACACCCATGCGAAACCCGGCAAGTATGGTCTCACTCTGGCCGACATTCAAGTTGGCGAGTACGGCGAAACCCCTCAACAAAGTCAAAACCTGACCGGTCGTTCACGTGGATCGCCACCGCGCAGTGCTGCAATGCGTATTGGCGGTTATACGGTTCGTTCCAAGAGTGATATTTGGGTCGAGAACGCATCGTTCCTGTACGAAGAGGCATTGCAACGACAATGGAGCTCTGCTACTGATGTTCCATGGGAGACCATCAAACCTCTTCCGGATGACGTAGAACAGGCTCAATGCCAATTGGCGACATTCTTGACCGAGGTCGAGTTTGTTGCGGGTGATGTACCTGCTCGTTGGATCTCCTTGACAACTCCCGACTATTTTGAAGCTCGGCAAGTACTGCTTGCTCAAGTTATGGACGAATCACGTCACATGGATGTCTTTCGCAAACGTGCTCTAGCCAACGGTGGAGGACTCATGAAAGCTACAGGTGCAACAGCAGGATTTGTCGGTGGGATCGACCTCTCTCGCGATTTCACCGAAATGTCGTCAAGACTACACATTTCTGGCGAAGGAGCAGTGCTCACCATCTTCCGGATGGGCGAACTAATGGCTTACAACGATGCAGAAAAAGCGATTTACCGATTGTGCGCACAGGACGAAGCTCGGCACGTTGCATTTGGTGTGATGCATTTGCGATACATGTCGCAAAACGCTCCTGAACGCAGAGAAGAAATCGACAATTATCTTGACGAGGCGGAAGGCGGGATGCTCACGGATGCGGCAAACCCCGCAGGAAGATTGACTCAAACTTCCGAATCTCTCTGTATCCTGCTCGGTGGTGGTCGCGACAAGTTTGACGAAGGATTTCGCAAAATAGTTGCAATTCGCAGACGCCAGTTGCAGGAATACAAGAAGCGTGTCATTTCTGCGGGTTTTGGAGAACGGTTTGAGAATGGTCGCTCTCGTTTGAACGAGTTAATGGCTCAAACCGCAGCTTGACCCATTGTCCAATAGAGCACTGGCAGGTCGTTAGGCGATAGGTTCTCTTGCAAGAACATACCGGGACGGATTGCTTATGCGTAGAGAACCTAGGTGTAGTGTCCGTTGACCCACTTAGGGTATATTTGATTTTGTATAGCCTATAGACATGAGGTGAGCGCTCGATTCGTTCAACGCAGTTTTGTGGCTTTTCCTGAGTAAGCATGGCGAAGAGCAAACCTAACAAGAAGGCGACTGAAACTCCCCCACCGTTGGAGATTCCAGAGCCCAAATTCAATTGGATGAACCAATCCCGACAGTGGGGAACGCGGGTCTCGCCCGGCAAGAGCGGACTGACTCTCGATAGTCTCAATGTGGGGGTATACGGGGAAGTACCACCTCGCTGGACCGACCAAGGTCGCAACCCTCGAGGAGCGATCCCTGTGAAAGGAGCATTGCCGATCGGTTACTCGGTGACCGAGAAGGTCGGACTGTGGGCTCCGATGGCTGCCGAACTTTACGAGGAAGCAATTCAAAGAAGGTGGGCACCGGCAACGGACGTTCCTTGGGCATCAATACAAGCGCTTCCCGATGACGTTGAAACTGCAATTTGCCAAGTTTGTACAGAAATTGCTCAATACGCGAATGTGGACATTGAAGTCCTAACAAGTTGGCAGCACCGTATGTCCTACGGTTATCACGAAGTCAAGCAGTTTCTTGCTACAGCATCTCTTGACGCAGCTCGCCGCTACGAAGCATTTCGTAAACGAGCGCTGACGAATGGTGGAGGACTGGGTCTAGAACCCATGGATCAAGTCAATCGCTTTCTCTTGGAGAGTCGAGGAGGTTGGACAGAAACTGTCGCTGGCATCGCTCTAGTTAGAGGGCTCTTTCTTTCCACAATGTGCGAATACCTTTTTCGGCACTCTTACAACGATGCTGAACGAGCTCTTTACTCATACGTCATTCAGGACGTTTCCAGATTGATTGCGTATGGTGTTGATCACTTGCGTTACTGCATGGCTCGGGACGACGAGAAAACTAGCACTATCGCTACGATGATTGCGATTGGTCTTGGATTGATGGCTCGCGATCTCAGAGACCCAGTGCTCCGCGAAGCGTTGGCAATTGTCTTCGGAGGAGGAATCGCTGGAGCACGGAGAGAAGGCATGTCCGTCTTTTTCGACTTCATCGAAGACTTCCGAGAAAGGCATGTCGCTATGCGTCGCTGGTTGAACCTCCCCGGTGATGCGATGTCGATGCCCCGTACATTTAGACCTCGCGAACCTCGCGAGGCTCGCTAACATGTCAGAGGCACTTCGTTTCCCATCTGTTGAGTGGTTGAATGCGGTTCGAGAAGTATTCAATACCACGGACAGTTACCGAGGAGCTGGAGGAGGTCAATGCGACTGTACTGTAGGGCTCAAAGTTGACGATGAGGTCTTCATTGTCGAGTTCGAAGGATTTGGATGTTCCTCCGTTCAATCTGGCACCGAGTCCGAGTTAGGCGATGTGGACTTCTATATCCAAATGCCAAAGTACCAATGGCAAGACATGCTTGAGAATATCTCCAGCAACGAACATGCGATAGGAGAATACACACTAAATACGATTGATCTCGATAACGAGGAAGGAATCGCACACTCGAAACACGAAGACCAATATCGACAGGATCTCTTTGTCCGCTACAACCAGACTCTTCAGTTTTTCTTCGATGCGTCGCATCGAGTCGAAACGACATTCGAGAATTCTTAGCTATGGCGCTTCCCGATTCACTGCAGCGAGCCAAAAGAAGCGTCAATCGACAAGGCGAGTTTCGCAAGCTGGGAAGTGCGGAACTCACTATAGACTTCAACATTGGGAACACGCACCACACAGTGGAGTTTGATGCCTTCACGGTGGGGCAGGTTCGTGAAGTTTCAGACGAATCAGAGCTGCGAAATATTGGGTCGAAGGTTCGAATGACTCAGAAGCAGTGGAACTTCTATCTACGTCGTAGAAAGTCGGGTAAATTGCCAACGCTTGTGGCCTTTAACTTGGACAATGATGTTCTAGAGTTTGCAACTCCCATGGATCGACTGCACTTTCTTCGGGTTCACAAGACCATTCAGGCATTTGTTGATGCTTGGGCAAGATATAGTTAGTGGAGCTCAAGCTTTTCCTCTTCGTAGCAATGCCAACGTACGAATTTCGATGCACGAAATGCTTAGAAGTAAGTTCTATTTTCGCTTCCGTTGACAAGCGTCCATCATCGGTCGTCTGTAGTTCTTGTGGTAGCGAAGAGACTCATGCCATTGTCTCGCGCCCCAATGTGGTTCTGTCCAGCAAGTCAAAGGTTGAGCGACTCGATCCAAAGTACGACAAGCTAGTTGATTCCGCTATGGCTCGAAACCCTGCTGCCGATCCGGATCGGCTAATCCGGAGAATGCGTGATCCAGCTACGGGTCGTCCGGACGAATGAGAAGCCTAGACCATAGCATTCTCTCGACAAATCTAAGACGCTAATTCAGCGAGTCCAAGAATTCGACCATTGCTGAACTGACTTCTGTTGGTGCCTCTTGCTGAGTCCAATGCCCAATGCCGGGCAGCACTATAGGCTCTCTCAAATTTGGAACGACACTTTGCATTAAGCTTCGCATTCCGTCGTTGTAAGGGACCACATCGAACTCCCCTGTAATGAACAGCGCAGGCTGACTAATTCTTGCGCCCGAAAATGCTGCAGAGAGTGCCCAATTGCGATCGATGTTACGGTACCAATTCAAACCGCCGCGAAATCCCGCTTCCTCGAACTCACCTGCAAAATAGTCGATATCCTCTTTAGTTAGCCAGTCCGGCAACTCGTCCCCAGGATCTGGCATGCGCTCTAGCATGTAGGAACTCTTGTGCGGAACAGATTCGATGTCATCCACCATGGATCGTCGATTGACGCTCCCGGAAGCTCCGAACAGCATTTTTCGCATTGTGACTTCAACATCGTGCTGAAGTTCATGCTCAGCGACGCCAGGGTTTTGAAAGTACAGTTGATAGAAGAATCGATCTCCGAACATTTGTTTCATGCTCTTTAAGGGGGCTTGAGGGGGTCGAGGCCCCCAAGGTACAGATAGAGATATGACAGCGCGAAATACATCCGGTCTCATTAATGCACAGTTCCATGCCACTGGAGCTCCCCAATCGTGTCCGGCAATTACCGCGTCTTGCGCGCCAAGAGCTCCTACCAAGCCGACAATGTCGCCAACAAGATTCATGATCGAGTAAGACTCGATCTTTCGTGGTCTATCTGTCTTTCCGTAGCCGCGCTGATCTGGCGCTACTGCGTGATAACCTGCCTCTGCAAGCGCTTCTATTTGGTGTCGCCACGAGTACCAGGACTCGGGAAAACCGTGGCACATGATTACGAGAGGTCCTTCGCCGGCTTCGGCAATGCGCATGTTTATTCCATTGGTCTGCAAGTTGCGATGCTTGATCGTCACGGCTATTCCTCGGAGAGTTGGTGGTGCGGACGTGTACGATAGCATTGTTAGCAATTAGAAGTACTGGAATCACAAGTGATTGCAATAGTGACCCCAAGACAAAGCCAATGCCAGGTCCCTTAGACGGAATTCGAGTAATAGATTTCACGACCATGATCGCTGGTCCGTACGGAACTATGATCTTGGCGGACCAAGGTGCGGATGTAATCAAGGTAGAAGCTCCCGCTAGCAGCGACCACGCAAGAAGGGCGGGATATGGAGTTCGAAAGGTCTCAGCGGCTTTTCTCAATAACAATCGCAACAAGCGATCACTTGCCGTTGATTTGAAGAAACCGAATGGTCGCGAGATTCTCTATCGATTGGTTGAGACGGCTGACGTTTTTGTACAGAATTTTCGTCCGGGAGTGATGAAGCGTTTGGGAATTGATGAACCCACCTTGAGAAAAATCAATGGAAAGCTCATTTACGTCTCCATATCTGGTTGGGGTGAGACCGGTCCTTATGCCCATAAACCCGTCTATGACCCCATCATCCAAGCACTTTCCGGACTTGCGACCGTGCAGGCCGGATCTGACGATGCGCGTCCGCGCTTAGTCCGCACGATTCTGCCGGACAAGGTCACAGCAATTACTGCGACTCAAGCAATTTGTGCTGCGCTCTTCCGTCGAGAACGCTTGAACGAGGGAGAGCACATTCGATTGTCGATGCTGGATTCAGTCGTTGCCTTCCTGTGGTCGTCCGACATGGGAAGCCAAACGTTCGTTGATCGCGAAACGAGCATTCAAAGAGCCGCGACGTTTATAGATTTGATCTACGAGACCAAGAGCGGATTTATAAGCATTTCGGTCATGACCAACGATCAATGGGAAGGACTATGTCGCGCAGTCGATCATCTTGAGTGGCTAGATGACGAGAGATTCAATTCCCCGTCTGGACGAGATCGCTTTGCCGATGCGCGACTCGAACTGACTCAAAGCGCACTCTACGAAAAGACTGCGGAAGAGTGGTTGGATATTCTCGAGGAAGCGGGTGTTCCGTGTGCGCCAGTGCTAACGCGACGAGAGATGATTGAACATCCTCAGGTTCAAGCGACTGGCATAGTTGAAGAACTCAGTCACGAAACCGCAGGCCGTATTCGGCAGGCTCGGAATGCCGCACAATTCGAACGAACAGCGACGGAGCAACGAATGAGCGCACCTCAGCTGGGAGAGCACACCGAAGATGTGATGCACGAAATTGGCTATAGCAACCACGAGATTTCTGCTTTGAAAGAGGGCGGGACGATCTTCGCTTCAACGAATCAGAACTGATATCGAACCGAGAATCAACCTTATATCAACCGCGAAGTGTTTTACGGTTGCGCAGTTGTAATACCATGATTCAAACGAAGCAAACGATGCTTCTGAAGTTCTGTGATTGAGTGTGTAATGCCCGTGGGAACAAATTTAATTCATCCCCGCGGTCTTGTTGATTGCAGGTTGTTAGCAAGCAGTTTCGAATTGCTTTCATGCTGTTTGCTTGCCTTTGTGTTGATCTTTTCGACGACGACAGATGCAGACGAAACATCTCCTGAGAGCACCTCTGAAAACACGGAAAGTAGCAGCGACTCTGTTGACGAATTGAACGAAAACGAAGACTATGACGACGACTGGGAGACAGATACCAACGAGCTCAACAGGAATGAACCAAGTTTCACTACTTTGGAAGAAATCCTTGCATACGAAGCAAGCGAAAGAGACTATCAAACCACTCGACGATGCTTGGAGAGTCGCAGAATTCGTGACTATGACGTACTTAGCGATAGGTTCATCTTGGTTCAAATGCGCGATATTAAGACCAAGTACCTGATTCAGCTCGACAGAAAGTGTGCTGGCATGACCAAGGGAGCGACCCTTCGATTTGATTCTAGAAGAGGTAGTTCGCTTCGAGTTTGTACGAACGACTCCGTTCGCGCGAATATGGCGACCGATTGGGGACCACCCTGCAGGTTGCCGGGATTCGAGCCTGTTAACGAGGTGCAGCTTGAACAACTTAAACGAGGGTTAGTCTCAGAGCGAGTCGAGTAACTGAGGACTCGATAGAGCTAGTGAGTTCGGATCAACTCAATCCGCCGTCGTGACTTGCTAACAACTTACTCACTAGGAGTGCAATGTCGAGAGGTCTTGGTTGACGAAAAAGGTAGCAATTCCTTCTTTCTAAACAGGTCAATCCCAATTGCAACCAGTACTACTCCAATCTGCAGGAACCGTGACCATAAAGGTTGACTAAAGGGATCGGAGTCGAACCATCCTAAATTGAGAGCAGAAATGTAGGAGAGAAACACTGCATAAGCGCATGTCCATGCCCAGAACGAAGGATAAATCGCCGCAAACGGAAGTATCCAAACTACATACCAAGGATTAATTACGGGCGAAACCAATAGAAGGCAGCCCAATAACAGGTCTCCTCGAGGAATCTCGAAGGTGGTGTTCTTGGAGTACTTGAAGAGGTAGAGTGCAGCACCGACCAGTAGTCCAAGTCCCAAGAGAAGCCTCGAAGTGTCTGTGCCAACTAATTGGCTTGTAAGTCCATGTAAGACTGAGTTGAACTCCCAATGGCGCACAAAGACAAGCAAGGAGTCGAATTCGGTCGCGCCTCGTAGAACGAAGGTTATATAGAGCAAGACCAACGTTGTCGCAAGTGCTACCCAAACTCGCCAACCAGTACGCAGAAGAAGAAAAGGCACGAAGAACCAAGCGAACAACCGGGAGCCGATTGCTAGTCCAAGCAAGATCCCTAGTGAAACTTGAGCATTGCTTTTTCGGCAAACCACAGCACCAATCAGGCACAACATTCCAATGGACTCCGGGTGTGCTGTGAATGCGATTTCCTTGATTACTAATGGGCAGAAAGCATAGAGCATGAGACAGCGGCTTGAGCACTCCGTACGTAGCAACCAGATGAGCGCAATATCCGTCGAGATCAGTATCAGTTGTAAACCCGCTAAATTGCCGGGTGTTAGCCAATAGCTGACCAGGAATGCAAGCTCAGTCGTTGGACCGTAAATGGTCGGCAAGTCGGGATAGTTGATCTGGCTGAGAATTACCTGAAACGGAAGAGGAATAGACTGGTCATCGAAGAAGTCATAGGGGGCAGATCCGTAGGGAGAACCATCACTTGCGAAACGAAATCCGTCCCAGAGATATCGGAAGTGGTCGTCTTCAAAAAGGGGGACACCTAACAGTCCACATAGCCGAAAGAGAGTTGCCCAGATGAGGACTTGTGCTATGGATAACTCTAAGTCGCGGCGAGTGGTATAGGCAAATAATCCCAATACTGGCAATCCAACCAATCCAATGCAGGTGTAAAAACCGACAAGATTTGGCTCGCCGAACGTTCCCCGAGAATATAGCGCAAGACAGAAATAGCCAACGAGGCAAAGAACTCCTACGAGAATTTGTTCTTTGTTAGCCGAGGAAGACAGACTTCGGCTTGTGTCTAGTTCAATCTGTCTTGTCAAGCGTGCTAGGAGGGGTTCAGCATTTCTGTATTTTGGAAAGTTCTAGCTCTCGTAGGTCGGTCTGTTGAGCCACTTCTGCACACCATTCGTCCAGTTGAGACTAAGACAAAGCACCCTCACAACTACTTCCCTGTCCAGCTGTGCACCCAAAGCAATGATCGGCCGTGTTAATGCGGCTGTTAGCTAGCGACAATCCGTCTTTAAGGTCCCGAATGTGCAGCTGTGATCCATGTTGTGAGTTTGTACCCATACCTAACATTTGATTGAAGTCGCAATCGTAGAGATACCCCCTCCAATCGACGCTGAGCGTATTCCGGCACATCACCGTGCGCAGGTTTGCTTCGCAGTAGCTGTCCTTGAGCAAGTTCATATATTTATCAAATTCGCCATGCGAGGCCAAGATTGATCCAAATCGATTTATTGGCATATTTGTCAAGGTGAAGAGTCGGTTAAAAACGATGCCGTACCTGTCCTTGAGCTCACGCTTGTAGTCTCTCTCAAGCTCTTCTTGCGGGGGCGGCAAGGTTGCGCCAAGCGGGTTGTAGACCAGATCGAGTTCCAAGTGCGGACTCTCGCTTTGTCCGTATCCTAGATCATTGAGTAGCTTGAGTGCTCTTATGCTCAGAGAGTGGACTCCTTTTCCTCGTTGCTGATCGACGTTTTCTTCTAGGTAACAAGGTAATGACGCGACTATAACGACACCTTCGTCCGCCAAGAAGGTTGCGAGCGATTCCTGCATAGGTTCGAACAATATAGAGAGGTTGCAGCGATCGATGACCCTGAGACCTTTGTGGCGAGCCCGTTTGACGATGGTTCTGAAGTTTGAATTCAATTCTGGCGCGCCACCTGTGAGATCTAGTGTGGCTATTGGAAGCGAGTCAAAGACACTCATTAATTCCTCTGCCGTACTCTTCGACATCATTTCAGTACGAAAAGGGCTGGCGGCCACGTGGCAGTGTACGCAACTTTGGTTGCATTTGTATCCGAGGTTCACTTGTAGGGTCGAGATGGACTGCCGGTATATCTCCGGAAAGTCCGAAGCTATGAGTCGAGCTCGCGTATCTAGCACGAATTCATTCCCGTTCGCGTGTAGCGATTATTGAGCCGAACACTCAAGCTAGACCTCCGTTCGTCTGCAGTACATCATCGCATTTAGGGTGCATTCAGTTTCCAGTCGTACTCGTGCTTGTATTTACCAAATCGTTTGATCTGTTCAGCTAACTCAGGTTCCGCATACTCTAACAAGTGAGCTAGTACTCCTTCATTGCTATCACCGAATTCGTCTCGATACCAATCGTAGATGCTTGAGACGGTCAATCTGTTGTTCTTGATCGATACGCCACGGGAATGGTTTATGTACTCTCGTGCGCCTTTTTCCAATAGTTCTTCCACATTGTCAGATGTGTAGGCTTGCTTCGCTAGGTTGGGGCATCCAAGACTTGCACAATTTAGTGCATAGTGAATTCGACCGTCCTTCCAAATAGGCCTGAGAATTCCGTGTTCAATGTTATTTAGAGTCAGTGGTTGATCTTGAATACTTGCAAGCTCCAAATTCCAAGGGCCAAAATCAAACGTGCCACTCTTGATGTCTTTGATGGACTTTACGGGAAAACGTCCTGTTACCACATAGACGGTTAGTGCGTTGTAGAAGTTGATCCAATATGGCAATTGCTCTGCTTTGGATAGCTTCCGAGGATCCAAGTCGGAGAGTCGTAGGAGGTAATCGACAAGAGATTCAAAGTCTTCTCGCGCCTCCTTCAGAGCTTTGTAGTCGAAGCGATTTATGCCAGATGAGTGTTCATGAAGATATTTGTCCAGCAACGCTTGCCATTCAGAATGGTCGATCGTGCTCTGATTCGATTCGTCGCTCGCATCCCAGAATGGGATCAATTTGGATTCTGGCGCTGCTATAACCGTTGCCGAAAGCAGGGCAGAAACGAGTCCCAAGACAACTACAACCCTTCGCATAATTGCCACTTCTCTTCTCGAGGAGCGTTTTGCCACTGAACTCAACACTACGGAAAGTGCGAGCTTGAGACAAAAGGAGTAAAGAAACGTAGTTGAAGTATTTTGGACAAGATTCCAAAACCAGCAGACAGCACTCCTCTGATCGTTCCGCTAATCTTCGAACGACCCAATCGCACTCTCGTGTTCACAGGAATTTCAACAACGGACATGTCCATCTCGATGGCCTTAACTTGCATTTCAACAGTCCATCCGAACGCTTCGTCACGCATGAACAACCGATCTAAGGCACTTGATCTTATGGCTCGAAAAGGCCCCAAGTCGGTAATACGAGTACTCCAAAGCAGGCCGATCAAGAGCGTTGCCACTTTGTTGCCAATTCGTTGCGAGAGCGACAGAGCACCAGGTTCGCATTTACCCAAGGAGCGCGAGCCAATGACAAGGTCTGCCCCTCGTTCAATTGAGTGGAGCATATGAGGTATGTCTCTGGCATCGAAGGCGAGATCACCGTCCATGAAAACCAAGATTTCTGGTGACCTCTCTTGCAATGTAGCGATTGCCGTTAGGCAAGCGCGACCATAGCCTCTCTTAGTATCGGTGACAAGGGTAGCACCCGCTTCGATTGCAACACGAGAGGTTGAATCTGTGGATCCGTTGTCGCACACGACGACATCGTCAACTATTTGTGTACCGTCACTGTTTCGTAGGGAACGAATGTCCTGAACAACCAATCCTACGGACTGTTCTTCATTAAGAGCAGGTATGACTGCGCCAACTCTGATGCCGTTATACACTGCTTCCTGCCGCAAGCTCTGCCGTTCTCACAGCTGAATTAATCGGTTAGGGACGGAATAGGTCGACGTAGAGCGTGAAAGTGTTACTAACAATGTCAAAGTCTGCGGTGTTACGACCATCAAGTGTCTTGTAGACACTTAAGTCCCAGCTAAAGTTTTCGTATTGAATATTGGCTCCGACTCGGATACGCGAGAAATTCTCCTGTACTTCCGGAAATCCTGCTGGTGTGAATCCCGCACCTCCGATGTCAAGATCACCATTGGACTGCTTAAGCTGGTACTGTGCAAATGCACTCACATATGGAGTGACAAAGTAATTACCTCCCGCGTTCAAGAACCACTCGGTTGGCACGTCGTCGGTGGAAAACCGAAGTCCAAACTCACCTGCAATTCCGAATTCGGGCGTAAGAAATTTTCCAATATTGATCGAACCCTCAATGGAGTTAGCTCCATCTCCGAGCGAATTGGGTCGACCCGTCTCGTAATCTCCTGCGAGAGTACCAGCAACACGAACCGCAACACTGACACCTCCAGTCTCGAGTTCGTCCAACAGAGATCGGGTAAGACCCAACTTCAGATCAAATGCACCGTCTGTGGAACCGAGCGCACCAGCGTCTACTTCAGATGTCCCCCACCGAGCATCTATAGCGGTCTTGTCGTTTAGACCGTATTTACCGCTGAACCAGATTGTTGTCTGACTGAATTCTCCAAACGGCAAATTCGCCTGCGTCTCTCCTCGAAAAAACTGATCCGCTTCTTGTGCAACGTGCTCTATGGAGAGCGAAAGTGTTTGTGGTACTGGAAGCCACGGTGATCCTTCCGCGATCACGGACGAACCTAGAAGTAATACTGTTACCAGTGTGAAAGACTTCAAGACAAGCAGTTTCATTTGTTCCTCTCTTAACCAATTCGAATCAAAATGCAGTAGTGTTGGCAACGTTGGGACGAACTATCATTCCTTTATGTTGAAACGCCGTGCCAGATAGTGCTCAACTTTCTCAATTTCCGAATCATTGAGTAGAGACACAACCTCATCCATTTCCGACTCGGATTTCCCAAGTGCATCTCGGGATCGAATTGCGGTCACGATCTGCTTTGCCTTTTCCTTGTTCACGTCCTTTCGGCTTAGCGGACAGTCGTTGTCGCAGGCAATTTTCTTAAAGAAAACAGATTTGCCTTGAGTGTACATTTGGCCAAACTTGCTCACGCCGCCCCCGCCCCCGGCTGAACCAGACGCAACTGCTAGCTGGGAGCAAACAGCGACCAAAAAGATTGCTGCAATTGCAATCATCTTGTTGAAGGACTCTTGTAATTTCATAGGTGTTTTCTCAATAACTTTTCTGGTGCCGTTGCACCAGGGAGATTCAGTCCGAACCTGAGGCTCGATCCGCAATACCTGCAAGGTCAAGATAGATTCGAGACAGCTTGAATTTTACATTGACCCCAAGTCCAAACGGACTCTTCCAAATCAGTTGATTTTTCTTGTATCTTGCACTATCGGCTGTTAAAATTGAACATTAGTTCAGTGATATCGTACAGAGTGCGATACGGGAACCCGCCAAAACTGACGTGAGACCAGGGAAGATCAAGGCAATTACAACTGCCGATGCAGCCCGGCTCACCTCTCTCACCTTGCGCCAGATACAGAATGTGGTACGCAAGGGAATTGTTAAGCCACAACGCGGCGTGCGCAATCGCTTCGAATTCTCTTTTCAAGACATAGTTGTACTTCGACGAATTAAGAGCATGTTAGACCGAGACGTGCCTTTGTCGAAAATCGTTAGAGGAATCTCCGCAATACAGGCACTTTCTCCACTTCAGCCACTGTCTGCTGTAAATGTTCAATCACTCGGTTCCGAGGTTGTCGTTCATGATCGGCAAACCATTTGGAACCCGGAAACGGGCCAGACCCTCCTCAATTTTGACAGCGAGAAAGAAGAAGAGAAGGGAAACATAAGAGAGTTTCCCGTTAGGGAGGCGGAACTGCGATCATTGCTCAGACACTTGGATCAGCACCTATCCAAGGAGAACCTGACGAGCCAAGATTGGTTCAACATTGGAATGGAATTAGAGTCCGTTAAGGAACCAAAACGTGCGAACCGAGCGTATCGAGAGGCGATTCGCTTGGACGATAAGAACATCAATGCATATCTCAACTTGGGTAGATTGCTTCAATTGGATGAGAAACTGCCTGAAGCAAAACGTTTATACGAGAGAGTGCTGCAATTGTCTCCTAGCAGTGAACTAGCCAGCTACAACTTGGGGACGATCTTCGACACGCTCGAAGAATTCGAGCTCGCGATGGAGCACTATCGCAACGCTCCCAATATGTCGCAATCGCATCACAACTTGGCTCGAATTTTCGAATTGCTAGGCGATGAAGTTGCCGCGCAACGGCATCTCCAGCGGTCAAAAGAGCTGGAAGAATAGTTCTGCGTCAACAGGCGGCACACTACACAACTATTCTTGGATGTGCTCTTATGTTTGCGGTGGACGACTCTATTCGTTGCGCTTAGGAGCACCTATAGGTAGCATTAATACCACTCCAGTTCATAGGTGAAATGCATTGAACGAGTACAACCAAGGTCACGCATCGGGACAACCGGTTGACAAGGACGTTCGCGTACACGAACCAAGGATTTACTCGGATCTTGCGGAGTCCTCTAAGGAATGGCAACCCAACGTTGATGAAGTCGCACACTTTGTCGAGAAAGGATTTCTTGTCAAACGAGGACTCGTAGACGACAAAGAAGCACTGCAGAAAGCGGTGGACTTACTTTGGAACAACGTCCCGCGAGGCATCATGGCTCGGGACGATCCGCGAACTTGGGTCGACTATCCCCACGAAAAGTGGCTTGAAGAATACGTCGATCAAGTTGGCCGATTGCATCGAGGGAATTGGAAAATGCGTTCGCGTGGTGCTAATGGGCTTGGCACTCAGTCCTTCTTGGTAGACCGAATAGCCAATCACCCAGGCATAAGGACCGTTGCGGCTTCGCTATTAGGATCACCAATCGAGTTTGCCCGAAGAGTTCGCGGCGTATACGCGATCTTTCCCAAACCACCAGAGGAACGTTGGGCGCTGGGTCCCCACGGTGACTATATGGCAGCACACTTGTCCGCAATGGTCTTTGCCGGCGACGTTCCTCCACATTCCGGTGGTTTCGCCGTCTGGCCTGGGTCCCATACTCGACTTCACAAGTGTTGGGACTATGTTCACGCCAGTCACATTTCGGATCAAAACGGGAAGTGCTTTGCTCAGGTGCGGGATCAAGTGTTGAGAGATACGATTCCAGTCGAGTTTTCCGGTCACGCGGGAGATGTGGTCTTCTGGCATCCGCGAATGCTGCATTCAGCGGGTGTGAATTACTCCGCTGAAGAAAAGAAACCAGTTGTACGAATTCTCATTCCTTGCGACTATCAACGGGTGGGATTGTCCTACTATGACGATCTGCGGTATGGTCCAGGTCCACTCTACCAGTATTGGGTGGACACTCGCAATTTTCGCGAGGACGTAGCTGCAACAGCAGACAATGTGTGGAGCAACTGGAACGTCTAGACCTGTCCCACGCATCGTCTGTGATTTGTAGGTGTGCGGGCAGCATACGATTCAGCCGTTGAATAAAGCTCCGAACTGAACAACCAAGAGAGCAGTTGCAATGAGTAGTGAAACACTTGCCGAAGCGCCTACCGAACATTCCACCACCATAGGTCCCGTTGATACATCCGAACGAATTGATTCGATCGATGTGTTGAGAGGGGTTGCTGTACTGGGGATATTGACGATCAATATTTTCGGCTTCGGGTTACCTTCAGTGGCGTCATTGAATCCCGCATTATTGGGTCCTGCGAGTCAAGCTGATTGGATCACTTTTTTTGTTGCTTGGATTGCCTTGGAAGGATCTCAACGTGCGATTTTTTCGATGTTGTTCGGAGCTGGCGTGCTTCTGTTCCTAAGTCGCATCATGGCAAGCGAACGTGCTCAATATGGCGTACGGCTCTACTATCGCCGAACGCTGTGGCTAATAGCATTTGGGTTGATTGATGCATATATCCTCTTCTGGCCAGGAGATATCCTCTTCTTCTACGGCGTCGCCGGTTTGCTTCTCTATTTCATGCGCAACTGGACACCCCGAAGGCTGCTAATTGTGGCGGGCATCCTTGCCTTGGCCATGGGTCTCATGCGGCTTTTCGTGATGTTTGGCATGGAGTTAGTGGAAGAGGTGGTCGATGATCCAACACACCCTGCAGCGGCGTACTTTAGCGAAGAGCAAATAGAAGACCTTCGTATGGCGATGGGAGATGTGTCTCCAGAATACATACAGAGTGAGATTCAAGAACGAAGCTCCGGTTTCTTCACGGCGTTTCTTCCTAATGCTCAAGATGCGATCAAGATGCAAGCAAAGAACGGTATCTTGATGCTCTTCTGGGACGTATTGATGCTCATGATGATCGGAATGGCTCTCTACCGATGGCGAGTACTCGATGCATCTCGGTCCGTATTGTTCTATGTTTGCATAGGACTGAGTGGACTTGCGATTGGCTACTTGGTCAACTGGTGGGAGGTCTCTCACTCTTTAGCAAACAACAATGTAGCTCCTTATTACATGTGGACATATGACATTGGGCGAATTGCTACTGGCATCGGCTATATCGGAATAGTAATGTTGATCTGCAAGTTGCAAGTATGGACGTTGGTGCGCAACTCTTTGGCCGCTGTCGGTCGCATGGCGCTCACAAACTACGTGATGCATACGGTGATCTGCAACTCGCTGTTTATCGGTTTTGGTCTATTCGGATCCATGGGATTTGCACAGCTGTACATCATTGTCGCGTTCATTTGGCTGGCGCAACTGATCTATAGTCCGATATGGCTTTCCAAGTTCAAGTACGGACCCCTTGAGTGGGTCTGGAGAAAGCTCACGTACGGGAAACTTGCACAACGAGCCATAGCCATGAGATAGAGCGATGCGTATCCAATATAAACAGGTCTGCACAGCAATAGCTACTGGAAACTTGGCGAATGTACGCAAGGAGCTTCAAGCCAATCCAAGGGTGGTCGAACATTGGAAACCTCTGTGTGACTCGGCCTTCTACGGCAATAGTGAATGTATCGAAATGTTGCTCGATGCTGGATCCGACCCGAATCAAGTGGCAGGTACAGCGTCGAGACACACTCCGCTGACGCGAATCGCGCAATACCACAAGACCATTCCAAAGCATGAAGGACATTCCAAGTCTCTTACCTTGTTGCTAAATCGCGGTGCGAATCCCGCTATTAGCGCGGGCCCCATGAACTTGACTCCGTTGGCATACGCAACCATAGGTCCGCTTCCAACTTTGGTCGATATTCTTCGCGATCATGCTGATGACTTCAACGTTTTCAATGCAGCAGCTCTTCACGACACTTCCTTGCTCGAGGAGATTTTCCGTGAGCAGGGATTGTCTGTAGATGTAGACGAAAGTGGTCGAACTCCTTTGCACTATGTAGCACTATCAGGAATGTGGCGGGAAGTAGGTGCTTTTTCCTCATTGGAGTGTGCGGCACTATTGATTAACTTTGGTCACGATGTCGATGAGGTACAGGAAATCCCCGACGAGGGAGAAGTATTTGAAGCTACCGCCTTGTGGTACGCGGTCGCTTACTCACAAAATGTTGAACTCATCAATTTCTTTCTGGAACATGGCGCGAATCCCAATCCTGCAGTGTTCGCTGCGACCTACTTGGGTGACCTGGAAATTGTTCAATTGCTGAACCAGTTCGATGCCGACTGGAATATCAAATTTGCAGGACGCACTCCGATCCAGGATCTATTGATCTATCGAAGGACTAAATTGGTGCCATGGCTGTTGGACAATGGTGCGCGAGTCGATCTGCAGGACTCCGACGGGAGAACTGCATTACATACCGCTGCTATGTATGGTTGCAAACCGAACTTGCTTCAGAAAATTCTTGACCACGGCGGAGACACGAATGTCAAAGACAACGATGGGTATATACCGTTAGATCTGGCACGAAAGAGGAAGAAGACCCAAGTCGTGGATTTCCTCAAGAATGTCTAGGTAATCTAGGTTTCTAGATTAGCCGTGAGTTCGAACGTTGCTATGGAATCTGCGCGACTTGTATGAGTCGGTCTTCCTCCGGTGCCTGTTTGCGACCCCAGAAAATCAAGAAGGCAAATGCGGATGCTGCCAGAAGGACAGTAAGTCCCAGAGTGATTAGAGACTGAATTGGCGTTGTGCCAAGCATTCCTATCTGATAACACGTGACAGCCGCTGAGTATGCGATCACAACGCTCCAAACGGTACTAAACGAAGCCCAGAAAGAACCCAGCTCCTTGTAAATCGCTCCAATGGTTGCCACGCAGGGCATGTACAAGAGTATGAATACGAGATAGGAAAAAGCACCCAGTTGTCCGTTAAAAAGCGACTGCATGGCTTGGACTGTGTTAATTTCAACCTGATGGCTCGAAGCAGCTTCTTCCACACTATCCTCGGCTTCGACTGCAATTCCAAGAGGGTCTGCAACGGACTCACTCAGAGCCATGAAGTTTTGGGGAATCGATGTGACTGCTTCTCCGAGCGTTTCACCGAAATCGAATTCTTCGTCAGTGTTGGTCGGTGGGCTGTAAAGCGTGTCGAGAGTTCCAACAACCACTTCCTTCGCAAACATACCTGTGAATATCCCTACTGTAGCTGGCCAGTTGTCTTTCTCCACACCCATAGGGTGGAAGGCAGGAGTAATTAGTCGGCCAAACGAAGAAAGTATGGAGTTCTCCTTGTTGTCGTTACCCATCGACCCATCGGTTCCGATGGTACTAGCCATGTTCAACACCACCACGACAAGCACGATGGCTTTGCCCGCTCGAAGAACGAACCCTTTGAGGCGGTGCCATGTATGTGTGAATATTCCACGAACGGTTGGCAAGTGGTAGGTAGGTAGTTCGTGTGAGAAAGACTGCGAAGTCGTAGGTACAAGGTATTTGCGCACGCACCAGGCTGAGCCGACCGCAACAAGAATCCCGAGTAGATAGAGAGCAAAAACGACGTTCTGACCATTCGTAGGGAAGAATGCTGCGGCAAACAAAGCATAAACTGTCAAACGAGCTCCGCAGGACATGAAAGGAGCCATGATCGTGGCGAGAATTCGGTCGGGACGACTCTTGAGGTTTCTTACTCCCATTACGGAAGGTACGTTGCATCCAAAGCCCACGATCAGAGGCACGAAGGCTTCTCCGGGAACTCCGATTCTCTTCATTGGCTTGTCGAGAATGAACGCAATTCGGCTCATGTACCCACTGTCTTCAAGCAGTGTCATCGCAAGAAACAATGTGCCGATAACTGGAATGAACGTCGCGACGAGTTGTACGCCACCGCCAATGCCGTGACAGATGAGAGCAGTGAGCCATTCTGGAGTGTTGATGCTCGAAAGCAAGAAGCTGGGACCTTCTACGAAAAGGATCGCGCCTACAAGATCGAAGAAATCGATAAATACAGACCCGAAATTAATCGCGAAAAAGAACATCAGGTACATAACGGCGAGAAAAATCGGGAACGCCAGTACGCGATTGAGTACAACTTTGTCTATTAGCTTCGTGAAATTTGGAGCTCTTTGCGTTTGCTTTTGCGCTTCGAGTGCTACTTCGTCGACGAACTTGTAGCGCATATCGTCAGAGTCGAGCTTCTCTAAGTCGCTTGCAATAGCCTTAGATATGGCGGAGCGTAGCTCGTCAAGTCCCTGGCTTTTCTTGGCTGCAACCTCGACGACAGGACATTGCAATCGTTCACTTAGAAGACTGGAATCAACCTGCACCTTATTGCGACGCGCTACATCCATCATGGTAAGAACAACCACCGTGGGAACTCCAAGCTCGAGTAGCTGGGTTGTAAGGAATAGCCCACGTTGAATGCTGTTGCAATCAACGACGTTTACATACACGTCCGCATCGTGCTCGGTTAAAAACTTTCTAACGAGACGTTCATCCTCACCGATGTTGGAGTCGGACAGGTTGATGTCGTAGAGACCAGGTAGGTCTATTACTTCGTGTCGTTTGCCTTCAAAGTTGAACCAGCCTGATTTTTTCTCGACCGTAACGCCAGACCAATTGCCAACTTTCTGGTGGCTTTTTGTTAGTTCGTTGAAGAGAGTGGACTTGCCGCTATTGGGATTGCCCACCAACGCAATTGTTGTCACGTGGAGTTAGTGAGGATTGACGGTAATGCAGTCAACCTCGTTGCGTCTTACTCCCAAGCTGTACCCGCGAAAAATGATCTGAAGGGGATCGCCAAGTGGTGCCATTCGTTCGACGGTAATAGTCGTGCCAGGGACTATGCCCATGCTCTTGAGTTTCTTGGTATGGCTCGCGTCGCTTGTATAGCCGACTACGGTAGCCGACTGGCCGGGGAGTAGCTCACTCAAAGATTTCATATCAATTGAGAATGATATTGCGAATTATTCTTATTTAGATTCTAAGTCAAAGCAACTCCTAGTGTCAAGAGCAATGAACCACTCGCGAAATTCGTGTGGTCAACAGGAGACCCTCTGTTTGCAGTGCTCCGAAGGACTAGTCTGTCGAATGCAAACTGTCCGGTCGCTCCAGCAATTCTCGGATTCTTGACAGAAACTGTGCTGCTGGAGACCCGTCGAGGACACGATGATCCCAAGTCAACGAGAGTTTCATGCTCCTGGTCTTTATTGCCTTGTCGCCGCTCCACTGGATGCCGTCGTAGATTCCACCGACTCCCAGAATCCCGGTCTGGGGCGGATTGAGAATCGGAGTGAAAGAGTCCACGCCGTACATTCCGAGGGAGGATACCGTGAAGGTGCCTCCGCTCACTTCATCGACCGTTAGGTTGCCGTCTCGAGCTCTTAACGCCAAGTCTGCTGCCTCTTTTGCTACGTCCTTGAGATTTTTTGATCCCACGTCGTGCACAACTGGCACGATGAGACCTTCATCCAGTGCAACCGCGACTCCTATATTGATCGAGTCCAACAGAACGATCTGGTCTCCCACGATGCACGAATTCATCAAGGGATGGTCGGTTAGGGCGCTCGCCGTAGCTGCAAGAATCAAGTCCGTGTAGGCGACACGGACGTTCTCTTCCTTCCATTGCTCGTTGAGTTTTGTTCTCAGGTCTATGCAACCGTCCATGCGCACCTCCATGCTCATAGATAGCTGGGCAGTGTCTCGCAGACTCTCGGACATTCGACGTGCGATGGTTCCCCTGAGACCCGTTAAGGGAACGCGACGGCCGGCTACAGTCGCAGATGAAGTCTTGCCTGCAGCTTCCACATCCTCGCGTGTTATTCGGCCTCTAGGTCCGGTACCTACGACACTGGCTAGCTCGACTCCCAAGTCTTCGGCCAGCCGTCTCGCTGCGGGAGATGCGGCGATTCTGGTTGAGCGACGATTCGAAGCCTCCGCCTCACCTCGTCGGTCTCGCTTGCTCGCTGCTGCTTGTGCAGTGCTTGAATCACTCGCCGAAGTCGCAGACTCTTCCGCTATCGCTATTGTTCGATTCGGTTTGCCAACCGGCAACGTTTCCGGTATTTCTTCGCCCGCTTCGAAGATCCAGCCAATCACGTCGCCGGGTTCTAGTGTGGAACCGGCTTCAACGATGTGCCTAACCGTTCCGCTGACCTCAGCTTCCACATCCATGTTGACTTTTTCCGTCTCCAATCTATAGAGGTTCGTTCCTTCGTCAACAGACTCACCATCAGATACGTACCATTCGTCGACGGTGCCCTCTTTCATGGTCATGCCGACCTTGACAAGATAGATTTCCTTAGGCATGGGCGAGAACTCTCCTGTAGTCCTGCGGGATTAGTCCTCGGAGCGATATCTCTTTCATTGCAGCCTCCACATCAATTAACCGGGGACCATTGCCTTGTATCGTGCATGTTACGTTTTGATTGGGTCGAAGATAGCGTTCTCGTTCGCCGTCAAACGCGAGTACTGCGGGACCGGAACGGACAATCGGCACTCCCAGCGGAATCCGTTTGAAACTACTGATTCGAACGATTCGAATCAGTCCAGGTGCTACGGCAACCTTGGTCGTTGTCTCATTGTTGCCGAGTTCGTTGAAGGTAAGGAAAACTCCGTTGTTTTCCTTTGAATCAACGTACACCTGAGATCCTGCAACTCCGACCATTCCCACGCGGGCAGCGTTGGCCTGTGTAAGCAAAGCAAACAGGTATTGCGAAGGATCCACAATTGCTCGAGCTCCAACAAACTGATCTCTAGTGCCAACAAGATCCACAAGTGCGATGTCAGAATCTGAATCGCCATCGACTTGTACCCTGATAAATTTGCTTTTTGTAGAGATGGATTCTGCCGGAAGGGCTCCCTTAACAATAAACGCGGAGGCTATTCCAGCCACGGTCGGTTCGGCAAGAGTTGCGAATGCATTGTTAGTTCCTGTGCTGAGTGCCAGCAGAGGCGCATCGTTCCAACCCTTGGTTACTGCGCGATTTGTTCCGTCCCCACCGAGAGTCACAACGAGTTCAATTCCTCGAAGCGCTCTCGCCGCACGTATCGAGTCATTCGCCGTGCCGTCGGGGCCTAAATCAATCCGAACACCTTCGATTCGAAGGGAATCTAGAGCGGACTTTGTGATGCGATGTAAGTCGTCGAAGTAGTGGATTTCTGCGGCGCAAAATGCACTGAGTCCAGTCAGGAAACGACGTACGATTGCGACCTTCTCGTGTGTACTCGAGATGGAGGCACCGGACGTCAAACGACGAACATCTTTTCCCGATTCCGGATTGGCAATAATCCCAATCTGCAAGCTGGGACCTCAACCAAACAACTGTCGTACTTCGTCCGCAATCCTTTGCGCGTTGGGAAGATACGCTTGCTCGAGCACCGGGCTAAATGGAACAGGAGAGAAGGGTGCCCCTACACGGGCTACGGGTGCGTCAAGGTAGTCAAAAGCATGTTCCTGAATCTGTGCAGCTATCTCGCCACCCAAGCCACCGAATCGGACTGCCTCATGCACGACGACAGCTCGACTGGTTTTCCGAACCGAATCGAGAATCATATCTGTATCCATGGGTTGAAGCGATCGCAAATCCACGATCTCAGCGTCGATGTCGTCTTCGGACAGTGCTTCCGCCGCTTGCTCAGCTTCCGACACCATTCGGCTATAGGTGACGATCGAGACGTCGCTTCCACTTCGAACAGTCTTTGCAGATCCAAGTTCAATCTCATAGGGTTCTTCGGGCACGCTGCCTCGATTACGTAACGAGAGCTTGTTCAGCACAACGAAGACAGGATTGTCATCGCGTGCTGCGGAAATGATGAGCCCCTTGACGTCATAGGGAGTGGAAGGGGCAACAACCTTGAGTCCTGGTAGGTGGCAAATCCATGCCTCGAGGCTTTGCGAGTGTTGCGCAGCCATGTTCAAGCCGCCACCGGACATAGTCAAGACTGTGATTGGAAGTTTTGCAGATCCCCCGAACATGTAGCGCATCTTGGCCATTTGATTGGCAATCTCATCCATGCACTCACCCATGAAGTCCATGAACATGATGTCGATTACGGGTCGTAGACCTGTGGCAGCTGCACCGACACCAAGCCCGACTATGCCTTCCTCAGAGATTGGTGTGTCGACCACCCGCTGTTCGCCAAAGGTATCAAGCAGACCTCGGAACGAACCAAACACTCCGCCAGCTCCCGCAACGTCTTCTCCAGCGACAAATGCATCGTCCTGTTCGGTCAAGACCGTCCGAACGCCTTCGGCAACCGCCGCTATGTAGGTTAATTCTCGAGTTTCAGTACTTTCATCTGTAGACATGGTTGCGACCTGTCACTGAGTGTGGGTGTTACGCATAGACATCGTCCAACAGTGTGGAAGGATCTGGCGTGGGACTGGATTCTGCGAACTCTATGCCTTTTTGCACGTCGGCCAGGACTTCAACGTGTATTGCCTTTGATTGATCAAGACTCAGGACTCCAATCTCGTCTAAACGAGCTTCAAACATGTGAATCGGGTCTCGTTTCTGCCACTCCTCCAGTTCTTCGTCGGAGCGGTAGGACAGTCCCATTCCACGTACACCAACATGATCGAAGAATCGATAGGTCTTGCATTCCAAGAGAGTGGGTCCGTCTCCATTTTTCGCACGTTCGATGGCCGCATGGGTTGATTCGTAGACAGCAATGGCGTCCATGCCGTCGACGACTACTCCTGGCATACCGTAACCGACGGCTCGATCAGCAACGTCCGATATCGCTTGGTGCGACTCTTGCGGAGTGTATTCACCATAGCCGTTGTTTTCGCATACAAACAACAAAGGCAGTTTGTACAGAGCCGCCATATTCGCGGCTTCATGGAACGATCCTTCATTGCTAGCACCGTCGCCGAAGAACGTCACGGCAACGTTGTCCACCTTTCTGTACCTAATCGAGAAGGCTGCGCCTACGGCGATGGGTGGTCCAGCACCTACGATTCCATTTGCTCCGAGCATGCCCAGCTCCATGTTGGATATGTGCATGCTCCCGCCTTTACCTTTGCAATACCCTGTTGCACGACCGAACAATTCCGCAAACATTGGACCGTACTCGCCACCCTTGGCGATCAAGTGCCCGTGTCCCCTATGTGTACTTGTAATCCAATCTTGATTGGAGAGCTGAGACATGACCCCGGCAGCGATTGCTTCCTGCCCTACGTAGAGATGAAGCGCTCCGGGTATCTTCCCCTGTTCTGCAAGTTTGCCAGCTTCCGTTTCAAACGTTCGTATACGAACCATTCGAAGATGGATGTCGAGCAGAGTGGAGTCGTTGATGTCCATGTCTTGCCTTTGGATCTACGAGTCTAGTTTGGTGTGCGGGTTTCTTCGAACGATTTTAGCTAGCATCGAGGGGAAGTTCGTCAGCATGGAATTGTTTGAGACTTCCCGAGAGGCACTTGATTAAGAGAGACGTGAACCTGGACTGAAGGCTAGATTCAAACTAGGCACCAATTGTCCGTCTCATTACATCGACTAGTCGGAGTTTGGTAGCAGTGGCAAGCGGCTCATCGTCGTTTACCACCTCAAACTCGTATCAAGCGCTCAGTTTCTTATGCTTTCCGCATCTTCCTTTGAAAGGTACTTCTCGACACTTTGCACTTGCTTCTCCGACAAGCCTTTATGTCGCTTGTTAGAAACTGTGAGTACCCTCGCGGCTTTCGACTTAACCTCGGATGTTGGCAGACTGTCGATCGAGTTGAGTAGGCTTTCCGGATCGGATCGAGACCATGTAGTCAGGAGAGCCTGAAAATACTCGGATCTATTCGAAGAAGGCAGTTCTTGTGCCAGATTGAGAGCGTCTTCGGTTGCACCGTGTTGTATATACATCTTGCCGACATATCCATATGCAGCAGTCTTTGTTGATCCAGGTCGAACCTGAGGCAAGAATCTGATTGCTTCATCAATGTCGTTTTGGGAGAGGCGAAAGATAACTGTGGCTTCCAGACCTAATCCCCCATCTGCAATGGGTTGTTCAAGTGCTTTCTCCATTGCAAACTGTGGATCAACATATGCAAGGTACGAAAGAACCTCGGGAAGCAAGAATCCCTTGAGATCTGATATGCCGGGCTCATTCAGGACCCACTCAATCGAGTCCTTGTAGTCGGGTTGGCGTGACCAGACGATGAGAAGGGAAGAAGCAGCGCTAGCTCTAGATCCTCCCTCCATGCTAGCCACAAAATTGGCTGCTTCATGGGGATCTTCATTCACCCAGGAGGAAATGGCAGTTCGGGTAGCCGATTGGCGGACATGCTCCGGAAGAGTTTCGAGGTCCGTGAGTAAGTCTTGCGGGTTCTCGTTTGCCCAAGCTGTTACAACGGATTCCTCTAGTTTACGGCGCAGACCAAGTTGTTCGACTCCAGATGCCGCATCCAACGCAGATCGTGGATCCGATTTGACCCAAGTATTAGTTACGGCGGAAACCAACGAAACAAAGGGAAAGCCACCGGGGTTGGAGTCCAGTTTCAATGCGTACTCAAAGGCAATTTCCGGAGTATCTTTAGCCGCATTTAAGAGAACCGCATGTAGCACATGTTGGCGTGTTTGGTAGTTGGTCAGTGAATCTGAGACTTGATCCAGAATGCGCAGGCCGTTCTTCTCTACCCAAGCTCTCGCAACGGTAGCCAGCATCCAGAACTGACCTGGATTGTCTTGGACTTCACTGACGAGTTCGTTCCATGTTTCCTCAGGGTTGGCAATGGGCTTGCTTAGCCTTTCTTGCATGTTCAAGTTGATGGCATGCTGTTCGTTTCCAAGTCTTCGTGCGATGCGAAGTCGTTCATCTTCAGATAGATCTGACCTTTCAGCCAAGACACTGCTCAAAGCAGCAAATCTTTCGTCGTCGCCTAGGGACTCTGCAAACGAGACTGCTTCCTCTAGATTGAAACTGGACCATTCCATGAAAATCCAATCTATCAGCCGGGATTTATTGTCTTGTGCCAACAGCTCAATTTGTTCATAGGCTTTTCTTGGATTGAGTTGAGTCAGTCTTTGCAGAATAGGTTTCTGTAATTGCAACCTTCTTTGTGGTTTCGCTTCGTTGGATTCTTCAAGCAACTTAAGCACTTGCCTTTCGTTTGCATTCGAGAGCAGCGAGAGTAGTTCTAGACTGCGTTTGAACGGGCTTCTGAATTGCTCAAGGTCGTCGAGGTTCCGGATGTTTGCACTTTGGGACTCGCGACCAATTGGCTCGGCTGCGATTCTGTTATCGCTTTGACCAGAGTCGTTCTGAGCTACCAGAACGGCTGTGAGCGAATCGGGCGAAGTAACAGTGTATGTACTGTCGATTTCGTCACTGGATGTGGACGACCCCAACGCTATCACTACGGTAACGTACACGAAGTAGACAAATGGATTCCTTGTGTGAGGAGTGGTTCCCCATTTTCGACTTGGTGAAGACTTCATTGAATTCTGCAGAGACTTAAACCGATCAGCATGTTATTCCTCGTCTTAGTGGGAGTCAACAAGCAGGGTAACGCTGCTGTTTACTCGTTGATGGGCAACTCTGGATCCACCGTTTCTTGAGCCCCAGAGATCGATCATGTATTTTTTTTAGGAACTGGACTATTTCTTTTGCGGGGATTTCTCGCAGGGTAGTGCTTGCATTACTAGTCCTTTTTCTATGGGAACTGTTGACGTCTGTCGGGAAGCAATAGTTTTTGAACACAGCTAGGTAATACGGAGTCTATCCCACGCATGACGTGGTTCTATAGTGATGTCTTCTTTCGCGTTTCCATGCTTTCGAGAGAACTTGCAAAGTGGTCGTGGCTAATCGTCATTTACCCAAAAGTTTCATGTGATTACTGGACTAAAATCCCTCCAAGAGACGACAAACTTCTCAGTCAAACCGATGGCCACTTCTCAATCGACAGCGCCGCCCCAGGAAATGGATATTCCAAACTGGTTGAGCCGGCATGTCGACACTTGGATCAAGATTCCGTGTGTAAAGGCGGTTGTACTTTTTGGGAGTCGTGCGATCGGTGATACCTGGGACGGCAGCGATTGGGATCTTGCAGTCGTTCATGAAGGCAGCGAGATGGAGGATGTTCCTAAGGGACGAGACTTTTATGAGCAACCTGTGGACTTGGCATACCTGCCACTAAAGAAATACCGAAGTAAGGCACATCAAGTTGGCACGCTGGCTCACGAGCTAGCGACTCATGGAAGACTGATTAAGGGGCATTTACCCGCACTGCAAAAAAGGAGGTTGGTGGTGAGCGAAGAGGAACTTGTGCGGCATTTGTTTTATGCAACCCATAATTTGGCGTCAGCTATTGGAGACATACAGACGGATATTAGCCATGGTGATCCGGAAGAATCATTAGATTCCATACTTGCCTATGTTTCATCTCCATCCAGTGCTAACGGCGCGGAACGAACTGCCAAAGCGTTATGTGTACATCTTGGGATAACCTACAGTCATACACACGACGTAGAGAAGCTTTCGGAATTAGTCCCGAAAGAGTGGCGAGCAATAGTCCTGGCGATGGACGGAGATACGTCGAAAGCGCATGTGGCAACATACGAGGGCAGCTTTGAATGGGTTTCTGATACCGTAAGGCGGGTTTCGGTTTCACTGAGCCTTCTGAATGAGTTGTTGCTTCCGTGTATCGAACAGTTGTCGATGACGACTTTGGGTGATTTGAACAAGCGCGTAACCTCAGACTCGGCAATGGAGAAAGCACTCTCGTACTTGGAAACTGCAAGTGCCTACCCTTCAGTTGTGGAACTCGTTCAAGAGATCAAGAAAGTCATTGCTTCACTTAATCGGCATGTTGTCGAACGAGAACGTTCCCTCGAGCGGGACAAAGGTTATGAATAAGAGAGTTAGAGCCACTTTACTAGCTTTCTGTTTGCCATACCTCCAAAACCAGTTCCAAAAACAGATGAACTAATGTCTAACAAGGTTCATGCACTCATGCGGGGCCGCTACATCTCGTACTATTAGCCTGCATACGTTACGGTTGATTAACCAACGTACCAGACCGTTTCTGAGTGAGAGGAGATTCAAATGGACGCGGCACAATTGCGGTCAGATCTTGGCCACCCAGTAATTGATGCAGACGGTCACTGGCTCGAGTATGGTCCGGTGGTGGTCGAAGGAATGCGCAAGATCGGAGGCTCGGTTGCTACAAATGCTGTGCGTGCCAATGGTGGGCGAGTAGGAAAGAGCTTACAAATGTCCCCGGCGGAACGGAGACGTGAAAACGTAGCTCAAGAGGCATTCTGGGGTGCACCAACCAAGAACACTCGGGATAGGGCAACTGCAATGATGCCCAAGCTGCTCTACGAACGATTGGATGAATTTGGGATTGATTTTGCGATTTTGTACCCAACGATGGGATTGGGTTTGCCGCGTGTAAATGACCGAGAGTCACGGGTTGCGGCTTGTAGCGCTTTCAATACCTTCTGTGCTGATCTCTTTGATCCGCTGAAAGATCGCATCACACCTGCTGCTGTCATTCCCATGCACGAGCCCGAAGAGGCGATTGCGGAACTTGAGCATGCCGTTCAAGACTTGGGATACAAGGTCGTAATGCTGAACAGCATGATTGACCGACCGGTCCCCGTGGTGGAGGAGTCGAATCCAAGTGCAGCGAGCATGGTGAGATGGTTCGACATGTTTGGTATTGATAGTGCATATGACTATGATCCGGTTTGGCAAAAGTGCCGAGAGCTCAAGGTCTCGCCGACGTTTCACCGAGGATCCCGGGGTCGTGCGTTTCGAATGTCCGTTTCGAATTTCTGCTACAACCACATTGGGCATTTTGCTGCAGCATCCGAGGCAGTCTGCAAAGCACTCTTCCTAGGCGGCGTAACTCGACGTTTTTCGGATCTGAACTTTGCATTCCTCGAAGGTGGGGTGGGGTTTGCGTGTTTGCTCTATGCCGATCTCATTGGTCACTGGCACATTCGAAATCAGGAAGCCTTGTCGTTTACGGATCCAGGCAATCTTGACGTTGCGATGCTGGAAGACCTAGCTGAACAGTACGGCGGACCCGAAATGGCGGCGGCAGTCAAGGAACGAAAGAGCATTAGTACTAGAAACGACGAGAGAACGACGGGGGGCATCCCTGAGATAGACGACTACTCGCGCTGCGAAATCGGAGAAGTTGGAGACTTCATTGACCTGTTCGTCGATAGGTTCTACTTTGGATGCGAAGCTGACGACAGTTCAAATGCTTGGGCATTCAACCGCAAGAACAATCCACTCGGGGCTGAGATCAAAGCTCTGTTCGGATCGGATATCGGTCACTTCGATGTACAGGACATGTCCGAAGTCCTGCCCGAGGCATACGAACTGGTTGAGCACGAGAACATCTCTCTTGATGATTTTCGACGCTTCGTCTTTGAAAATCCAGTGAAATTCTGGGGAGAAACGAACCCGAATTTCTTCGACGGTACGAGAATCGCAATGTCAGCGAGGTCTATACTAGACGGTCAGCAACCCGCCTGATGTCTGTTTCTTAGAGGGTGTTCAACCCTGACATACTCGGGAAATTGAGCCCACAAAAACGTTCGTCCCGATGGTTTCCCACCGTTGAATTCAGTCGAACTAAAGGAAGACTGGATTCTGTGTAGGAACACTGGTTGTCAGGTTGTAGGTGATAGGAGTCGAGTGACAAACTGATCGTTGCGTTAACGACGAGTTGGTACGCCCGCAGGGACTCGAACCCCGAACCCCCAGGTTCGAAGCCTGGTGCTCTATCCAGTTGAGCTACGGGCGCATGTACGGACTGTGATTATAAGAAGGCAAATCAACGAATTTAAGTGAAATATCAAGGCATGTCATGGATTTTGAACCAGTAGCAACGGAACATCCTTTGTCCGGCATCACAGTATTGGATTTCGGCCAAATCTACAACGGTCCCTATTGCGGCCACCTAATGGCTATGGCTGGAGCCCGAGTAATCAAGGTGGAGAATCCCGACGGAGAAACGCTAAGGAATTCCCATGCTTGGTCGGGTGAAGGTTACCCATTCAAAGCACTGAATGGAAACAAAGAAACCATTACTCTAAATTTCAAACATCCGGAAGGTCAGCGCTTACTCAAAGATGCGGTTCGAAACGTAGACGTTCTCATAGAGAACTTTCGACCCGGTACGATGGCAAAGTATGGTGTCGGTAGCGAAGTGCTTACGGATATCAATCCACGACTGATATACGCAGCAGGTACGGGCTATGGCCAGAATGGCCCACATGCTGACTACTTGGCAATGGACATTACTGTGCAGGCGATGTCCGGCGTAGTTTCGGTAACAGGTCACGAGGGAGATCCCCCTCTAAAGTCTGGTCCCGCAATTTGCGACATGCTCGGGGGCGTTCATCTCTACGGTGCAATTACGACGGCACTGTATCGACGAGAGAAAACTGGCTTGGGTGCAGTGCTCGACATAGCCATGCAAGATGCCGTGATTCCTACACTTTGCTCGGCGATAGGTGCGTTCTACAAATCGGGCAATAATCCTCCTCGCACGGGAAATCATCATCAAGCTCGGGCCATTGCCCCCTACAACATCTACCCAACGAACGACGGACACGTGGCAATCATTTGCATTAGAGAGGGTCATTGGCAAAAACTCACGACCGCGATGGAGCGACCGGAACTACTTGAAGACGACCAATTTGAGGACATGGAGACCCGTTCCCGAAATATGGAACGAACCGATGCAGTCGTGCAAGAATGGACACAAGAACGTTCAACGCAAGAAGTATTCGCGACGTGTCAGGAATTTGGGGTTCCTTGCTCGCCCGTACAAACGCTTTCAGATGTGCTAAGTGATCCCCATCTTTTGCAGCGGGGCATGTTGAAGGAAGTCACAGGTCTGGACAGTCGTCCAATGATGTTGTTTGGCACACCCATTCAATTCGAAGACATCCATCCTCCCATTCCGGCAATGCCCCGGAAGCTTGGCGAGGACAATGAGTCCGTTTACGGCGAGTTGCTGGGCCTTAATGCCGAAGAAATACAAAAGTGCCGGCAGTCAGGAGTTCTCTAGATCCCAACAAGTAGGTCGATATCAGTGCCTAACAAAACGCAGCAAGTCTGCGTGATACGCTATTGCGAGAAAGAAGTCATTCAAACCGAGAACAAGAAGATAACGTAGTGTTCAATAAAGTTGACGAAGCAATTTCGGCGATCGGTCGCGGTGAGTTGGTAGTCGTCGTTGACGACGAAGATCGTGAAAACGAAGGTGACTTGATCATGGCTGCTGCCAAAGCGACGCCTGAAAAGATTGCGTTCATGGTTCGACACACAAGTGGTCTTCTGTGCACTCCCATCAATCAAGAACAAGCGGATCGCTTGCGTCTCGAACCGATGGTTTCGCGCAACGATGCACCATTGGCTACAGCTTTTACCGTCAGCATTGACTACAAGCAGGGCCTTTCCACTGGCATATCAGCGGAAGAACGGGCAAATACCGTTCAAGCGCTCGCTAGCAACAACACTCAGTCGACAGATTTCGTTCGACCGGGACACATTTTTCCGTTGGTTGCTCGCCGAGGAGGCGTCTTGGTGCGATCTGGTCACACGGAAGCGGCAATTGACCTCGCCACGTTAGCGGGTTGCGCGCCGGTTGGTGTACTAGCGGAACTGGTGAACGATGACGGAAGTGTCATGAGACTGCCGGAGTTGCTCAAGTTCGCCAAGCAACATGAACTCTTCATTACATCTATTGCCGACCTTATTGCATGGCGACAGCGAAGAGAAAATCTCGTCGAACGAATTCATGAATTTTCCGTGAAGACACGCGTCGGTCTGGCAACAGGATTTTCGTACCGTACGAAATTCGAGGATGCGGAGCACTTGGCGTTGGTGTTCGGAAGTCTCAATCCGTCGAGCGACACGTTAGTTCGCATTCACCGTGAGAAGCTAGTCGAAGACATTTTTGGTCCACAAGACGAGCACGAGTCTCGATTAGTGGATGTGGCGATGGAGAGACTGGTTGATGCTGGAACGGGAGTATTCATATACCTTCGAGGTGGTTTTGCGGGAGTCCCTCTGGATCGTCTGCACGACGAGAAGGGGAGTCGAGAGTCCGTGCGAGCTCGCGAGTGGTTGGAGATCGGGGTCGGTGCGCAGATTCTTCGTGATCTTGGACTATCCGACATAAGGATTCTTGCGGGTCGCAAGGTGGACTACGTGGGCTTGGAGGGATTTGGATTGCACGTCAAGGGAGTCGAATTAATCGAATGAAATTAGACCAGATGAGTGACAGCCATGCCTGAATGTGTGCGACCACGTATAGGCATCACATTGGGTGATCCGTCAGGGATCGGACCGGAAGTGTTAGCCAAGGTTCTGCCTGAAATTCAAAGTAAGTGTGAACCGGTACTTTACGGTTGTGAGTGGGCACTGAATGATGGCGCACAGGCGGGTGGAGTCGACCTGAATACGACCAACGGCCTGGAGATTGTGGACATTGGATTGCCAAAACCGAGTCGATTTGCATTCGGAGAGGTCTTGGCCGAGTGCGGAACGGTCGCCGTACAGTCCGTTGAACGAGCCATTGACGACGCTCTGCAAGGCAACATTCGTGCGATCATGACGTGTCCACTGCACAAGGAAGCGATAAATGCAGCAGGATATACGGATATCGGACACCAAGAGATCCTTGGTCGACTAACTAGGTCCGAGTCTGTAGCAACCATGCTCATGACTCCTGGATTGCGGGTTGTGCATTTGTCCACCCACAAGTCCCTGATCAATGCTGCTCGCTTTGTAACCCGAGACAATGTGCTCGAGAAGCTGCGCCTCTGTGCTTCGACATTTGCAACGTGGGGATTACCTAATGCAAGAATCGGAGTGGCTGCTTTGAATCCGCATGGAGGCGAAGGAGGACTATTGGGGCGAGAGGAGTTGGATGAGTTGGTTCCAGCAGTCGAAGCTGCACAGAAGGAAGGAATTTATGCATTGGGACCCTTTCCTTCCGACTCGATTTTTAATAAGGCGATCGGAGGAGACTTTGATGTAGTTCTAGCGATGTATCACGATCAAGGTCACATTGCAATCAAAGTCCATAATTTTCACGAGAGCATCTCGGCAACCCTAGGAATACCGTTTGTACGGACATCCGTGGACCACGGGACTGCTTTTGACATCGCCGGAAAAGGTATTGCAGACCCTCGTAGCACGCTCGCAGCAATAGAGGCGGCCATTGCTCTGTCCACTGGGCGACTCACAAATCCACGCAAGTAGGAATACAACAGCCACACCAATAAGACCTTGTGCTCTAGTGCCAGACGAACCATTCAAGACTCGCGTAGTGTTAATCAAAAGCTGTAAGCTTCAACTTTCTTCATCAGATTTCCTCATCTTGGCAAGCTATTCTTGGAAGCTTCGTTCAATTCCTTGAATTTGGTTGTCTTGATTCTCGGAGCATCAAATTTGTGAACCGCTGATGCCACCTAACAAGAAACAGATGGGCGATGGCACTTTTGCTAACGCGACCATCGTAGCGCTCAAAAACCGTTTCGCTCAACGAGTCGACGAGGTGGAACCAGTTCCTGCAGAAACTCGAATCGATGGCATGACGTGCTTTATCACGGGAGCAAACACTGGATTGGGCAGGGCGGCAGCTGTCGAACTTGCAAAGAGGGGTGGAAGTTTGATTCTTGCCTGTAGACCCGGACATGAAGGTCTACAACGAGAATTCCAGAAGCTTACTGGTTCGACGAGAATCGAGGTCATGGATGTTGATCTAGCCGATTTGGACTCTGTCCATCGAATGTGCGATGAGCTTCAACAGCATCATGTAAAGGTCGACATCGCAGTCTTTAATGCGGGATTGGCGACGCGAAATGCCGTCCAAACTCCACAGGGCTATGACACCATGTTTGTCGTACATTTCCTCTCCAGTAGGGTCATCGTCGATCGATGGTTGCAAGACGGCACATTGGAGAAGAACAAGGGAGTTCCCAGACTGGTCTTTGTGTCGTCGGAAGCACACCGTTCCTCACACGCGATCGATTTCGACGGTCTGGGATTATTTGTACCTTTCACCATTAAGGAGAGTTTGAAACACTACGGAATCAGCAAACTAATTCTCTGTACCTATGCGACGGAACTCTCTCGAAGGTTGAACGTCGACAAAGTCAATGTAGCCGTTCACTCACTGTGTCCTGGTGGAGTAGCTACAAACATTGCGAGAGATGCTCCTGAATGGCTAACACCTTTTGTGGGTCCGGTGATGAAAATGTGCTTTCCTTCGCCGGAAAAGGCAATTGCACCAATCATCTATCTGAGCTGTAGCGAAGAAGCTGGCCTCTCATCAGGAATGTACCTGCACATGATG
The DNA here is from genome assembly GCA_965203735.1 of Candidatus Azotimanducaceae bacterium. Classification (GTDB taxonomy): domain Bacteria; phylum Pseudomonadota; class Gammaproteobacteria; order Pseudomonadales; family Azotimanducaceae; genus Bin55. The sequence goes on along the minus strand of OZ241909.1, from coordinate 2,972,375 downwards.
CAACGAAAGTCCGTATCTGAATTCGCGAGAGACGAAACGAACGGCGAACGATTGTGGGATGCCAGCGAAGAGTTGATTCAGCGTGCGTCTGCAAGTCGCGAATAACGTCGCCAGACAGATGCTCCAGCAATGGAGTGCGCATGCGGATCAAGTGACGGTGCGACGTCGTGTATGTTGATTATCTGGACAATCACTGAGGAGAATTACTTTGAAAATGCAAGACCCTCCGCATCCCGGTGGTGTCGTCAAGAGGCAGTGCCTTGAGCCTTTGGGTCTGAGCGTGACACGAGCGGCGAGCGGTCTAGGTGTTACCAGCCAAGCACTATCGGAGTTGATCAATGAACACTCGGGAATCTCCGAAGAAATGGCAATACGTCTGTCTAAGGCGTTCGGGTCCACACCAGAGACATGGCTTGGAATGCAAATGGCTTATGCCCTTTGGCAAGCTCAGCACCGAGAAAAGGAGATTTCTGTTGAACGATTCCAAATTTCGTGAAGTTCGCAATTTGAGTCGCCTGACACTGGCTATAGCAAAGTTGACCCAACTAAGGCTGTTTGAATGGGGATAGTTCCTGTCTACTATGCGTTCACATGAGACGTTAGAATCTGTCAAAGTGTTCGAAATGATGTCGGAGCACCATCGCAGTGAACAGTCTTCGTATTTTTCGCGGTTTTGACAAGCGTGAGTTGTTTCACAAGTTTTTGAATCTGAGAAATCTCCTTCGTAGGCGTTTAGCGTAGGCTGAGTTCGACATCGAGAGTTAGACGTAAGGATTGTCAATGGCAAGAGCAGCCGTTTTTCGTCAAGTGAATACGCCAATGGAAATCGAAGAAATTGACATTGCGAAACCTGGTCCGCGTGAGGTACTTGTGCGTACCAAAGCTGCAGGGGTTTGTCACTCAGACTTGCACTTCTACAACGGAACGTATCCAAGCCGACCTCCTATGGTGCTAGGCCACGAGTCAGCAGGGATTGTCGAGCAAGTTGGCTCCGACGTAACGTACGTTAGTCCGGGAGATCATGTAATCACCTGCCTTTCTGTATTTTGTGGTCATTGCGAGTATTGCCTCACAGGTCATATGTCGCTTTGTCAATCTCCTGAGACGAGGAGAGGACCGGAACAGGAACCACGTCTATCGCAGTCTGGAAATCACTTGACGCAATTTGCAGATCTTGGATCGTTCTCGGAGCTCATGCTAGTGCACGAACACTCGATTGCGAAAATTCGTGAAGACATGCCTTTGGATCGAGCCGCGCTAATCGGGTGTGGCGTTACGACCGGAATCGGAGCGGTGATTCACACCGCTGGCGTAGAACCTGGTTCGACAGTTGCGGTGATTGGATGTGGAGGCGTAGGTCTATCCTGTGTAAACGGAGCGGCAATTGCGGGAGCAGGCAGAATTATTGCCATTGATCGGATCGCATCCAAACTTGAGCTAGCCAAGACCTTTGGTGCAACTGACGTCGTCAACGCTTCGGACTCAGACCCAGTTCAAGCCGTTAGAGACTTAACTGGTGGAGGTGTCCACTACTCATTCGAGGCCATTGGTTTGAGAATAGCAGCCGAACAAGCGTTTCGTATGCTGCGGGCTGGGGGAACTGCGACAGTGATCGGAATGATTCCGCCGGGAGAGATGGTTTCCTTGCACGGACCTGACTTCCTACAAGAAAAAGCTCTTCAAGGGTCGATGATGGGATCGAATAGATTTCGAGTGGACATGCCTCGATTCGTCGACTTCTACATGCAAGGATCATTGCACTTGGATGATCTGGTAAGTAGAAGAATCAATATCGAAGATGTGAGCGAAGCGTTAGATGCACTCGAGACTGGTGAAGAAGCTCGTAGCGTCATCGTCTTCGATTAAGAATATTCAACACGGATTCATCGCAGTCGTGATGAATCCAATACTCTAGGAATCAAGGAGAACTTGGAATGCGGTGGATGTCCTTCCGATATAACGGAGTGTCTTCATATGGCTTTATCGATGACGACGACAAGCTGGTCGATGTAGGGAAGGGGAACAAATTTACGACACTCAGATCGGCATTGGCGCACGACGCCCTGGCAGAACTCGTAGAAGGTGTCAATTCCGTAACTCCTCAGCATGAACTCTCGTCAATCGAATACTTGCCGCCAATAACCAACCCAAACAAGATCTTGTGCGTCGGTCTCAATTACAAGGCGCACCAAGCGGAAACCGGTCGTGGTGGAGAAGACAATCCGACAATTTTTGTACGGTTCGCAGAGGTCCAAGTCGGTCACAAAGGAAAAATGGTTCGGCCAAGTGAGTCGATCACACTCGATTTCGAAGGCGAAATTGCATTAGTAGTGGGGAAGCGAGGAAGACGCATTAGCAAGGACAACTTTCTCGAGTACGTCTTCGGTTTTAGCTGCTACAACGACGGAAGCGTTCGCGAATATCAGAGACATACGAGTCAGTTCACACCGGGCAAGAATTTCATGAATACCGGTGGTTTCGGTCCTTGGATCATGACACCTGACGAAATTGGAGACTTGCAGGGCATGGAATTGAGAACGCACCTAAATGGGGAACTCATGCAGCAGGCAGTATCCTCGGATTTGGTGTTTGGGTTTGCCGACCTCGTAGCGTACTGTTCAACTTTCGTCGAGCTTGCGCCAGGTGATGTTATTGTCACTGGCACACCCGGGGGCGTAGGGGCTGCCAGAAACCCTCCCGTCTTTATGGACGAGGGGGATGTTGTTTCGGTCTCAGTCGATCCGATCGGAACGCTGGAACATCACGTTGTGATCGGCTAACCCAATCAACTTGCTAGTCGCCCATGGATTTTCGTAGGAAATCCAATACTTTCTCGGGATGATCGGCAGCTTTGGGAACTTTGCGCCAATGCTTTGCGACATTTCCGTCCGCATCAACTATGACGGTTGACCGTATTACACCCATCATCTTGCGACCGTACATATTCTTTTCGCCGTACGCTTCGTAGTCTTCCATCATTGAGTGAGTCGGATCGCAGAGTAGCGTGAACGGGAGCTGGTACTTGTCCACAAATTTGCGGTGAGCCTTCTCGTTGTCGGGAGAAACTCCTAGAACGACGGTTTTCGTGGATTTGATGTCGTCCCAGAGATCACGGAATCCACATGCTTCTTTCGTACATCCAGGAGTGTCGTCACGAGGATAGAAATACACAACGACGTTTTGTCCCTTGAAGTCTTCCAGTGAAACGCTGTTACCGTCCGTGTCGTTCAGCGTAAACGCCGGAGCCGCGTTGCCTTCGGTTATTGCCATGGCGCAATCTCTAGTTTGAGAAGACTCAGAAGTATACAAGCAGGTTCGATCGGCGGTAGGGAGTTGCTCGGTACTTCCGAACGGATTCTTCCCTGTGCACTCTCATAAAGAATGGACATCAAACTCTCGGCACGTGTGAAGGTGAATGTAGCGAATTTGGCTGTGAGCAGCATTGTCGGAATCGTAAAGATGCCGGATAATGAGACCCTTCAATAGGGATGTTGAACGGAGTTGCTTCGTGTTTAAGGGACTAGCGCGACTCAGAGCCGAGCACTGGCTGATGGCAATACCAGCGACGTGCCTGCTTGCTTTTATTGTGCTGCTGGCAAGTTGTATGTCTCTCAAGCCTCCAGACAATACTGCCGATCTTTGCAAGATATTTGACGAAAAGCGGTCTTGGTACCGACATGCTTTAAGTGCGGAGAAAAAGTGGCAGATACCTTTACCCGTAATGATGGCAGTCATCTATCGTGAATCGAGCTTTGTGCACAATGCCAGACCAGCACGCTCTAAGATTTTGTGGGTGATTCCATGGAAGCGCCCATCGACGGCATACGGTTACTCTCAAGCTCTTGACCAGACTTGGTCTGATTTTGTAAAGCAGACCCGCAACCGCAATGCCAGTCGAACTAACTTCCGGGATTCGGTGAATTTCGTGGGTTGGTACCTGGATAGTGCCGCCCACCAAACCAACTTGAAGAGGTGGGATGCCAAGAATTTGTACATTACGTACTATGCAGGAGTATCTGCCTACAAGTCAGGATCTTGGCGAGAGTATCCTCGTCTCGAGAATGTCGCGAATGAAGTGGAGCAGATCGCTTCCAACTACGAAAATCAATTGCGAGAGTGCAAGAAAGGTCCTGGTCGCAACTACTACTAGCCGGAGGTGTCCGCTTTATAGGCAACGCGGTAGATGGCTCCACGAAAGTCGTCCGCTATTAGCAGGCTTCCATCGTTTGCAACCAAGACGTCGCTAGGTCGAGCACTGGCTCGTTCGCCTTTCAGCCAGATGTCAATAAAGGGATAGTAGACCGGCTTGCCTGTGTCGAATCGGATCACTGAAACTCGATAGCCCACCTTTGATGACCGGTTCCACGATCCATGTTCCGCTATGAATAGTGCGTTGTTGTAGATTTCAGGAAATGAGTCGCCCGTGTAGAACTTCAGTCCCAGAGCCGCACTGTGTGCTTGGATGTTAACAACTGGTTTGACGTATTCGACATCTTTTTTTCGTTGCTCTCCGAATTGGGGATCGGGCATGTTGTCGCCGTGCAAGAATGGGTAGCCGAAGTGCGCTCCTGGCTCAGTGACTACGTTTACTTCCTCGGGAGGTCGATCATCCCCCCATCTGTCCCGACCATTGTCGGTAAACCACATCAGTTTGCTTTCAGGATGCCACTCTATGCCAACAGTGTTGCGAATGCCGTGCGCATAGACTTCGCTCTCTCCACTCTCTGGGTCCATTCGTAAGATGCTCGCAAATCGCTCATCGTCCGATAGACAGATGTTGCAGGGAGCACCAACGTTAAAGTACAAGAAGCCATCTGGTCCCACTGAAAGGTACTTCCATCCGTGTCCTAGTGCTTTAGGTAGATCATCTGCAATTACTTCTGGTTCGGGACTTTCACGAAATGTGTCTTCGATATTTGGATAACGAAGAATTTGGTAGTGTGCTGCCACGATCAACGCTCCGTCTTTTAAAGCAAGACCAGAAGGCATGGGCAATCCCGTGTCGAAAGTGACTACCTCGGGACTTTCGCCTTCGAGTTTCGCGGGCACAACTGCATATAAGTTGCCCCTCCCCTGTCTGCTTCCAACAAACAACAAACCAGACTCGGTTTGAGCCATTTGTCTTGCAGACGGTACCTCGCTTGTGTACGTCGTTAGCTCAAACGTATTGCCTTTGTCGTCCGTAATTGTTGTAGGCTCTTGTGCGATGCAAGCGCTAGCAACAGTTACGAGAAGCGCAAAAAAGATATGAGAACGCATTTAGCTAACCTCCTTGGAGCGTAGTAAGAGTAATCGATACAACGAATGAGCTGCACTAATTGTTTGGTGCAGAAGCGGTCAAGTACAGACAAGACTCGCTTGGCTAAACCTGCCGCTTACGAATCCTAGTCGGAGAGCAAGTACTGCTGCATAAAGTAGACAACAGTCTGCGACCAATAGTCGCGATTGTCCTTCTTACGGAAACCATGCCCTTCATCCTTCGCTAATACATACCACGTTGGGATTCCAGCCTCCGATACCGCTGCTGCAATCTGTTCGCTTTCATACGCTGGAACTCGTGGATCGTTCAATCCTTGACCAATTAACAACGGTGCCTTGATCTTGTCGACGTGGTTGAGTGGTGCTATTGACTCCAAGAAAGCGCGCATGTCGGGATCGCGCTCGTCTCCATATTCGGCTCGGCGCAAATCCCGGCGATAGCCTTGCGTCCTCTCCAAGAAGCTCACAAAGTTGCTAATTCCAACAGTTTCTATACCCAACTTGAGCCGATCGTTGTAGTGCACGAGTGACGCCAAGACCATGTATCCACCGTACGATCCGCCGGTAACGGCGACTCGCGAACTATCAAACTGTGGTTGAGTCTCGATCCAATCCAGTAGGGCACCTATGTCCCTCACCGAATCTTCGCGCAGCCTCCAATCGTCGAGGGTCATGTACTGTTTGCCATACCCTCTAGAACCTCTCACATTTGGGGCGATCACCGCGAGTCCCAGTTCGTTCACGTAATACTGAAAAGTCGGGGAAAAGCCTGGTCGGTATTGGGATGCGGGACCGCCATGAATATAGATTAGGACAGGATGAGGACCAGCTCCTTTTGGTTCAAATACGAATGCGGGTATTTCGAGCTCATCGAAGGACGGGTACTTTACGAGTTCCGGTCGAACGAACTGTTCTGTACGCAACTCTCCAAGTTCGGACTGAGTCCATCTCGTTAGCGTGTAGTCTTCTAGGTTCAATGCGTAGACGTCTGTATTTGAGACCGGAGTTTGGTACGAGAACCCCAGCTGTCGTTCATCTTTAGAGAAGCGAATACCGTAAACGCGGCCGAGTTCGGATGGGGTGATTTCACTGGACTCTCGAGACTCCAAATCCAGAACGAACAGACTGCTATAGCCCGCTTCATTAAGAACATACGCCATCTTGTTTCGGGACAGAGAAAATCTGAAGAATGAGACATCCCAGTTGAGGTTCGAGACGATGTTCTCAGTAGCGCCGCTTCCGAGGTTTAGCGACCAAATTGCCCGATAGTCGGAATCCATGTCTGATGTAAAGTAGATGTTCTCTCCATCTGCGTCGTACTTGGTTGTACCGATCGAGATCTCGCCTTTGTCTTCCAGCAATCGTCTTCGTTCGAGTGTTTTCAAGTCGATTTCGAAGAGCTTTGTCTCCGTATTGGATATGTACTGGGAAATAAGAGCTCGGTCGCCAGTTGGACTGAAGTCATCGATGCTCCAACCGATACCGCGGTCTTCTTGAAGAACTTTCTTTGATCCATCAAAGTGGAGAATGTGGAGATCCCAGTCTGTCCCGTTTCGTTCGGTGGTCGTGTAACCAATTCCGCTACCGTCATGAGTGAACTGAATCCCTGTATACCTGGACTTTCCATCGCTCAACAGAGTGATGTCTCCTGTATCGAAGTCGTAGTGGAAGATCTGATAGAACTCCGATCCTCCTGTGTCCATAGTGAAAATGAATCCCTCGTCTTCACCCGTTGGAGAGACGATTGCTCCGCCAACGGGTTCTTTCTTGAACGTAAGTTGTTGTCTTGCACCGAGGGGTTGTTCAACATAGTGCAGTTGTGAAGTGTCCCCGAATCGAGTGGAAATCAATATGCCGTCACGGAACCAATTTACCAACCCGGCAGATCTTGCGTTCTGATAACGGAACAAACTCTCTACGACTTCCTGTGGGACTTCTGGCACTCCACGAGTCTCTACGTTTGCGGGAACTTGTGCTGCAGCTGAAAGTGCTAGGAGTGTGGTCATGGCATAGAGGCCGTACTTCATGCGTTGCACGTTACATGGGGCATCGGTTGCGGCAGACATTATGGATGACTCCGAGATTGCACTCGTGGTGGTATTAGAAGGAAAGGTTAACGCCTCCACAGGCTACACACGTAGGGCTAAGCGCTGTCTCGATCGTACGCGGCTAAATGATCGGGGTTGTTTGTGTGCTGCTGCTAGTGACTCAGAGGCTAATATGAGCGAAGCAGCAACGAACAGAATACGCAGTTTTCTTGCCTCGACGTCTCAAGTGAAAGTAAACGCCATCTCCAATCACATGTACGACGCTTGGTTAAGCGGAAAGGACTTTCGTGCTCGAGACGGGCAACTCCAGATGATCCAATTCATCGACGAAGCATTGCATGCAAAAGCACCTCGCGTTGCGGTAGTCGAGGCTGGACCAGGCACGGGCAAGACGATTGCATACTCGACTGCTGCCATTCCTATAGGTCTCAAACGCAATAAACGCATTGTGTTGGTCACCGCAACGGTCGCACTACAGGATCAGGTCACCAGCAAAGATCTACCGGAGTTGCGAGTCATGTCAGATGTTTCCTTTTCCTATGTATTGGCAAAGGGTCGACAACGATACGTGTGTCCTCGACGGCTAAGCACCGCTGCCAATTCCACTGATGCGCAAGCATTAACGGACTTAGCCAGCGCTGGCGGGCAACAGTCGGATGAAAACACTCGTTTTGTTGAGCTGTTCGATTCCTTCGTAAGTGGGGGCTGGAATGGAGACTTAGACCATTCGCCCGTATTCTTGCCACAGCGTCTCTTGTCTACTGTTACAACGGACTCCAGAGGTTGTACAAATACAGCGTGCAACTGGTACAGCAGGTGCCCGTACTACAAAGCGAGGGAGCAGTTTGCTGATGCCGACGTCATAGTCACAAATTACGATCTATTGTTATCTCACCTGCGGTTAAGTACAGATATTCTGCCGCCCATTGAAGATTCAATCTTTGTACTAGATGAAGCACACAATCTTGTCGCGAAGACGATGAGTGCTTTCTCAAAGTCGTTGAGTGTCGTTTCAAGCGGCATGCGTCTGAATGAATTAAAGTCGAGTCTTGAGCAGCTAAACGAAGAGTTTGGAAAAGATGCGGAACTAGACCGAAGTCTCGGAGAGTTCAGCGAACCCCAAGAATACGCTCGGAATCTCCTGAAACGCCTGATCACGATTGTTCGAAGTCTGAAATTTGGCGAGGGTTGGGAAGGAGTTAGCCAGTTCCGTTTCAAGGATGGTTCTGTACCGGAAGAAATTCAGACAGTGGCGGCGCAGCTTGCACTACAGTACTTGGATATGCGTGCAGCTGTCTCAAGAGTATGCACTTGGTTAAGAGAACACTTGGATGCTCAAGCCAGCGAATTTGATAGCGATGTGGTCGCTGAGAGGCTCAATGAGTTTGTTGCGGCGGATCAACATTTGGAAGAGTCCCGCGATTTGCTCCTAGACTTTGGTAATGCTAACGAGGGCTCGGTATCAAGTCGCTGGGTTGAACACGTCACCCATGAGGCAATTGAGGAATGGAGACTAAAGTCCGTACCTGTTGAAATTAACCAAATTCTTACGGATAAGATCTGGAGCAAGGCACATGCCACGATTCTTACTTCGGCGACCTTAAACGCAGGGGACGATTTTCTCCACTTCAAGTCCGAAGTCGGCTTAGACCGAGACGTTAGAACGCTGGGACTGGAGAGTCCTTTCGACCTCGACCGAACAGTGACCCTACAAATTCCTAAGTTACAAACTACACCGGGAGGAAACAACAAAAAACACTTGAAGGAGATCGCGCACCTGCTGCCAGAACTACTGGGTCAAGAAAAAAGTGCATTGGTACTCTTTAGTTCTCGGGTAGCAATGGACTCCATCTACAACGATCTACCGACCAAGACTCAACGCAATTGTCTCGTGCAAAACAAGACTGGTAGACATGCACTTCTGCAAATGCACAAGCAACGAATTGACAAAGGCCAAACTAGCTACATCTTTGGTCTTGCGGGCTTTCGAGAGGGAATTGACTTACCCGGTGATTACTGCCGGCACGTGATCATTACAAGACTACCCTTTGACGTACCAACCGATCCAATCGTCGAATCCAAGAAGGAACTCTTGCTAAAGGCGGGATACGAACAGTCACACTTGTTCACTCGGTATCAGGTGCCTGAAGCAACGCTGAGACTTACACAAGCTTGCGGTCGACTCATACGTAACGAACAGGATTGGGGTCGAATCACTATTCTCGACAGACGAATCGTCTCCAAGAGTTACGGCGAACAAATGCTGAATGCGCTGCCCAACTACCGTCTCGACATTGAGTAGTGACCTACCACAGAGACTTTAGGCGCGCGGAATTTTCAATCCTACAAATAGACTCCTTCGTCAACTAAATGCGACCCTTTCAATTGCTTGAAGTGCGAGAGGTTTCACAGGTCGCCCGGGAGTGTTTTGAGTCGCTTGACCGAAACGCCCCGATTGAATACCGAGAGTTGGCTTCACTGCTAGCTACGAGGTGGAAAGGAAATGGTTCTACCGTTATCGGGCTTGGCGGTGGACAAGGCTGCGGTAAGTCAACGCTGTGTGCATTAATAGAGGAGGCTTATACGTTTCTCGGAGAGAAGGCTGCAACTCTCGGTATCGACGACTTCTACCTCACAAGAACTGATAGATTGAGACTGTCTGAGGAAGTTCACGAGCTACTAGTTACACGTGGTCCTCCGGGGACGCACGACATCCAAAGTTTGCTTTGCGCAGTTCGAACGCTAAAAAGAGCCAATTCTTGTGTTGTTCCGGTGTTTGACAAGGGATTGGACGAGCGAACTGGTTCTCGAGTCATTGAATCAGGTGTGAATCGCGTGATTGTGGAGGGATGGTGTGTAGGCGCTCAAAGGGAGCGGTCGTCAAGTCTGGACACCCCTATCAATTCACTGGAGTCCAAACGCGACCCTGACGGAGTGTGGCGCAATTGGGTTAATCAACAATTGGCGGGTCCTTACCAAGAGTTGAATTCAATGTTTGACGAGTTGGTGTTTGTTCGAGTGCCGAATATTGGGAGTGTGAGGAAATGGCGTTTGCAGCAAGAATTGGATCGACCAGCACACCAGCGCATGGACAAAGCAAGCGTACACACATTTGTTGAGCACTACGAACGGATTACTCGCTGGATGTTGCGCGATCTCAGTACACGCGCCGATATCGTTGTCAAACTCGACGATGCCCACCAAGTGGCGAGCTTGAGTGGACTGTAGCCTCTGTGCTACTAGTCGTTGGAGAGTTTTTCCAAATGCTTTCGTATGGCAGTTTGGAAACGTTCGCGTAGAGGCTGTTCTCCGTAGGCTTGGGAACACCAGGACTGAATTAGTTTCTCGACCTTTTGTTCCTCGGATTCACCACCCCGCGTTAGTCCGTGTTGTAATCGAGACACTTGTACTTGCATGCGTTTCCCAGCGTCTTCTGGTGGTGAGGGTATGTCCGCCAATACTTCCGCCCTCAAGACCAACTCGTGCAACGAAAAGACACTCTTCGTCGCAACTTCAGCATTGCGCTTCACGAACCAGTCTCCTTCAACATTAGCTCGTTCCAAGAGTTCTGTGTCGGGTTCCTCGCCTTTTGCTTCGCATTCACCGAATTCTTGATCAATGTCCATCAATTGCAACAATTCCCCTGAAGTTCGGCGTGTCTCTAGCATTTCTCGGCGTTGGGTTAACTTGGTGGCCAACGATGCAAGATCCTCGTTGAGACGATTGCGTATGCGCATTGGCAGTTCTATGTCCGTAATCTTTGCGCGTAAGTCTGACACCAGTGTCGGACTCAATTGGGGCAGGGTCGCTTCCTTGTCATCAAGAATCCTTGAGACTTCGGCGACCTCTTCTTTTGCAAGATTGATATTGGTGTCGATTTGCGAACGCCGCTCCTGCTGTTGCGTTTCTCGCAATTCGAAAGCTGTGTTGCACTGCTTCCTAAACTCATTCCACAGTTTTTGCTCGTGGCGACGTCCTGCAGGACCAATGCCTTTCCATTGAGCTTGAACACTCTTCACAAGTGCAATGAGTTCGGAGGAATTCATGGATTCGTCGCCGAGTGCGTTCGTGACTTCCTCGATTAGCGCTTCCTTCTTATTCTGATTCTCTGTCCAATGAGCGGAGAGATGTCCCTCCAATTCTTTTAGCAACTTATTGAATGAAGCGTTGAGTTCCTTTCCTTTGCTTCGTTCTACGGGAACAAGCGTGCGCCACTCGGATTGTGCGGTGCGGAGTGTCCTGTGCACGAGCTTGAAATCGGGACTCTCCCAATCGTATTCGTCCACAAAAGTACGTAAGTTATCGCACATGGCACGGCGGCTCTCGAGGTTTTTGGCTCGAATTGCCGCTTGCTCTTGGAACCAAGACTTACATATTGCAAACGCTGAATCCGCGGCTTTATCGAAGCGTTCTTGAAGTGCTCGCTCTCCTCGAGAGCGGAGAATTCCCAGTTCGTTCCACTGGTTACGCAAATCTCGAATTCGACGATATTGCTCCTCTGGACTCAAAGGTTTTTCGACCAGTTCTTCGATCGACTCGCATAGAGCCAGTCGCTTTGGTTCTTCAGCGAATTCCTGCCATCCTGACAATCTTCTTATGGCTGCCACTGCGGGAGTAAGTCGAAGATTGAACGTAGACTGACGGCGCTTCGGTAATCGATTGATCAACGAAATTACATTACGCTCTGCCGACTTGGCTTTCCTGAGAGATCCGGACTCAACGAACTTGTCCAGCGACACAAGATTTGACTCAATGTGGCGGGCAGTTTCCTCCTCAAGTTCATTGCATTGCTCAATGGTTTGCTTAAGGGAGGACGTCATTGTTGAGAGTGCAGAAACATCTTCTTGATGTTCTGACGACTCACCTTCCTTACTCAATCGATCCAAGAAGCGCTCGATACGGTCGATCCGAGTCGATGCGGCATTTCTTGTTGACCATACGTGTTGCCAATCACTCGAACGCGTATCGGGTTGTTTGAGTTCAATGGGCTCGAGTAAATGCTGAAGACTCCGCTTGTGACGTTTCTCCGATTCCTCGTGTTGAAGCTCGCGACGTTTTTGACTCGCTAGGTGATAGAACTGATCCGCCACATCGCGCGGTGCAGAATGCGCTTTGAGCGCATCCAACCACTCTCGTTCACAATCGTCGATGTCGCTAAATCGGGTGGCTTGCTCTCTAAGCCTGGCCAGGATCGCACTGAAATGTTGCGGTCCCGACGTATCGGCGGCAACCGGATCTACACGATCGGGAAATCTACTCTTGAGAGACTCAACATCGATTTCCTCTCGTTCAAACTCGACCAAGTTTGCATTGAGTTGCGCAATGGCGTCCAGTGTGTGTTCCCATTCGCGTTCCACTTTCTCGCGACGAGTCAGGTAGTGGGGATCGCTTGGAGAGGATCGATCAGCAGACTCGATTATGTGCTCGGCCTGTGCTGTAAGGTTCTGGGTTCGGTTGCGTAGTTCCTTTAATGTATTGAGCCGTTGCCGTACAAATCTATTGACATTCTTGTCTTGGTGGCGACTTTCTTTCTCCATCTCACCGAGGATGTCCTCGTCAAAGCAGAGCTTTAGCGCGTTGTCGCGCACTTCCCTCGCTGGCAACCGAACAAGAGCTTCCGCGGCTTCGGTCTTCGATCCTAGTTGACGAGCAAGTTTGTAGACTCTTACGGGGTCCGCAACGCTCAATAGTCGAAGCGGCCAAACCTGGGGATGGGTAGCCAGAGCATGGTTGTCGTCAACTCGTTCACTAATTGCGCGGCTACAAACCTTTCCCAATTCATCGTCATCGATAAGCTCCGAGTAGAGATCAATCGAATCAACTCTCTTCAGTGCAGACAACCGAACTCTATGATCGCTGTCTTCTCGAGCCACACGCGTGACTTCGTCGACCGAGAGTTTTTGGTCTTCTTCCAATGCACGTAGACGCACCAGAGGATCAGGGTCATCTAGCCGCGCTCTACGCTGAAACAAGCTCTTGAGCATGCATACATACCTAGTGTTGCTTGTGTGGCGATTCCCACAAGCAGTCGTGTAGCTGCGCTAGCAAGCTATGCGGCGTTCAGTGGCAGGTTCGAACTAAGAACCTGCTTCGAACGCAATATGTTACAAAATGTTGCGAACCGAGCAATCCAAAGAACTGGGCTAAATTTGAAGGTTGTGCGAGAGTTCCTTTTTTGAGTTTGTCGCATCAGATTTTGGGAGCGACAGGTTGTTTACCAAACGAATGTGGGAGGATTAAGTGAATGGCTCGATGGGATAGGGGTCAAACGGCAACGGTTCCTGATTGGTTTTGGGAAGCGGTGGAGACTCCCGTGACCGAGCACAAAGTTGAAGTGCACGAATGCGAAGTGGCGTTTCGCGAGTGGGATACCGGAGCAACAAGCACACGCAGTGTCTTGATGCTTCACGGGTTGTATGCACACTCTCGATGGTGGGACTTCATCGCACCGCAAATTTCTAACGGATCTAGAGTGGTCGCGATGGACCTCACTGGGATGGGAGACTCAGATCACCGCTACGAATACACCAGTGCTACCTATGTAGACGAAATCCTCGCCGTGGCAGACGCGGCAAACCTGGACTCCTCAACAATTCTGGTCGGTCATAGTTTTGGCGGTCGTATGGCGACGAAGACCGTTGTGTCTCGTCCAGACAGGTTTGGCGGGTTAGTTTTGGTGGACTCTGGTGTGCACGATCCCGACGAGCCCGAACGAGATCTAGAGGATTCGTCACCGCGAGCGGGACGCCCGAAGCTCTATCCAAGTCGAGAAATCGCAGAGTCTAGGTTTCGTCTGTTTCCGGCTCAGCCAAACACAAACGACTATCTGCTTCGATACATCGCTAGACACTCGGTGATCATGGTCGAAACGGACGCTTACACATGGAAATTCGATTCAGACTTGCCTCTCGCACTCAAAGATATCGAAGCGTCGCCAGAGGACTACGGACGCCTGGAATTGCCAGTGTCGATAATTTATGGAGAAAAAAGTGAGTCGTATACGCAGTCAACCAACGATTACACGGTGTCGCTCATTCCGGAGCCATTACGCACAGCTTCAATAGCCGACGCTAGGCATCACGTGTTTCTAGATCAGCCCGAACGGTTTGTCGACGAACTCAAACTCAGCCTGCAGTGGATCGCAGGGCAAAAACCGGCAACAAGGGACTAGCTGGTTGGCACTGACCTTCGTAGCCAAGACGGATTGACTACGTGGCGTAGTTCAATCCCATGAAAGTGTTCCGCCAGTCTGATAATCAGTTACTCGAGTCTCGAAGAAGTTCTTTTCTTTCTTGAGATCCATCACTTCGGACATCCACGGGAACGGATTGGAAACCCCTTGGTAGTAACGGGGCAAACCAATGCTATGCAGTCTGCGATTGGCAATGTACTGGAGGTATTCCGTCATTTTTTGAGCGTTCATACCAAGAATGCCGCGGGGCATTGTGTCGTGCGCATAGGCTACTTCCAGTTCTGTGCCTTCAACGATCATGTTGGTCGCCAACTCTTGCATCTCTTCGTCCCAGACATGTGGATTTTCGTCGATGATCGTGTTAATTACGTCGATCCCAAAGTTCATGTGCATGGATTCATCGCGCAATATGTACTCGAATTGTTCCGATGTTCCGACCATTTTGTTCAATCGACCCATAGACAATATTTGGGAGAATCCGCAGTAGAAGAAAATGCCTTCCAATACGCAGTAGAACGCAATCAGGTTCTTGAGTAGGGTCTTGTCCGTTTCCGGTGTGCCAGTTTCAAACGTTGGATCTGACAGTTCCTGCGTGTATCGGAGTGCCCACGACGCTTTTCGAGCAACCGAAGGAATCTCGTGATACATGTTGAAGATCTCGCCTTCGTCCATGCCAAGTGACTCAATGCAGTATTGATATGCGTGCGTATGGATGGCTTCCTCAAATGCTTGCCGCAACAAGTACTGCCGACACTCTGGATTGGTGATCAATCGATATATAGCTAGTACAAGATTGTTAGCAACCAAGGAATCCGCCGTAGAGAAGAATCCTAAGCTGCGCTTGACAATACGCCTTTCCTCCTCGGATAGTCCGTCCGGGGACTTCCAAAGAGCCACGTCGGCGTTCATGTTGATCTCTTGCGGCATCCAGTGGTTGCTGCAGCCATGAAGGTACTTTTCCCACGCCCAGTCGTACTTGAAAGGAACCAACTGGTTGAGGTCCGCTCTACAGTTGATGATGTGTTTTTGATCGACCGTCACGCGCTCAAAATCTTCGCTTTCCGCTCGGAAGGAGTCGCTTATGGCGGGATTACTTGAAACCACATCTTCTTGAAGCTGCTGATGTTTCGTATTCAATCGATTGTCTTGCCCGTTCTGATTACCGTTTGTTCCTGGCGGCATTTGGGTTTCAGCTGTTCTCGTTACCGTTACGTCCTTGTCATCGTCCCAAGTCAGCATTCTGATTCTTCCTCCCAGTCCTCTCATATTGCTTGCTTTGAGCAAGCAAACCGACATGTTAACAAAATGGACCCATGAATTTCTAGATCTCGAGCGATGTTGTTAGCACATGCTCTGGGCAGCGAGAATTCCCGTTAGTTGGTTGATTCTTGTCAAAATAGATTCCCCTCAAAGACGCTTAATTTTCGCAATGCAGAACCAAGGATTGTTAGTCGACTAGGAGTCGATTGTTCAGTCCAATTTCACAACTTGCTCATTTAAACCGGTAATTGTGCGTTTGTTACTTGTAGGATTGATTTTTTGAGTTGAATGGGTCTGACCAGAGCGATGTATATTTCATTACTCAATAAGCTCTGGGCTTCGGTCGAGAAATGTTAAGAACGCGAGCGTAATTGAACAAAACTCCCACCTTCTCTCCTTCTTGCCTCCAGCACGAAGCCAGGAAGCTGTATGTTTCCATGTCCGTGCTTGTTTGCCGACCGATAGACGAGAAACGCAAAAGATGGAGCCAAACCTGTAGGCTTCAGAGGTCTTCAACGCCAAATTGGAGAGATTTGTGGCGATGAGTTTCCGACCCCACTCATATCGGCTATAGATCACTAGCGAATCCGAAAAAAGCGAGGACTTGCTTCACTTGGCAGGTGACTTATAGGTCCCAACGATCTCACCGAGATGAAGCGACATTTACCTAAGGCTAGGGTAGCCAATTTAGGGGCTCAGTTGCATGAAGTGTCTTTGACGAGACGACAAGTGCCCCATGCTACATATTGGACGGTACTTCTTGTGTTGGATCGCAGTCTAGAGTCGAACACGCCTGATCAAACGCAGTGAAATCGCTTACTTCGGCATTAGAAGATGAGATAGGTGACACGGTAGATGGTCACCAAGTTCATCGCGGTGATGCCCTCATGTTGTAGAGGACGCGTTCAGTTCATCTAACAAAATTTTGGCGGCATCCTGATCGAAGGAGAATCCTTGCCATCCATCCAGAGGTGAGATTCCCAATGAGGCGAAGTGAAGCATATATTCTCGACTGTCCAGCTCGTCTTCGCTCCCACAATAGCCCATTGCTTGGGAATTTATGTGGTGCACGGGCAGTGGGGCAAAAGCGCCAGCTATCTTCATCGATTTCGCAATTTCGTACATTGTGCAACCTGAGTTGAACTGGAAGACCCAAATATCAAATCCCGTCCATGAGTCAACGAATTCCCTTAGTGCTCCCAATTGGTAATCCTGAAGCACATCAGGGTTCTTGACCCACTCAACAAGCTCGTTGGCATCGGGACGATGGCGATGTCCCGCCATGTACATTCCTAACATGAGCTCAACTACCTTGAGGTCGCCTCCTGTAAATGATTGGTGATTTTCCGGGTAATCGAACGCCGACAGAGGATAAATTTTGTCAAAAGCAGGAGTTAGCACTTTGTGCCTCCCTCTTTGCTGTTAGCACTTTCGAAAGATTTTGACATAGCGGCTTGGGGATCTTGTAAGGTCAGAGAAAGTGCGATGCGCATTAAGGATGCGGTATTTCAATTTGCCTGCCCTCGAGAAGGTCGGCTGCAAGCTCCCAGGTAGCTTCTGCCACATGGATGTTGTACGGCTCTATGATGCTCCCTCTTTGTAGAGCATAAGGTCGAGAAAGTCGAGCCCGCAATACAATCGCTGTGTCTCTCTTATGCTCCTCGCCAAGTAGATCTGAAGCCACCGCATAGGCCTTAGAATCGCACTTACTTGCAACAACAAGGTCAAAAAAATCTCTCTCTTTCCATTGAATACTAGCTACTCTAAACACTACCTTCTTCGCTAGTATCTCCTCCGTAGGTTCGAGATGAATGCCAGTGGTCTCCTCCTGTTGACGTGGCTCTTGATTGGGTAACACAGTAGGAGAAGCCACCAGTGACAAATTTCCAAGGCTGGGGAAGTCTACAACCAGTGCTTGTTCATTCAGCTGTATGACACGAAGCTGACCAGTCTGCTCGAGTTCACGAAGAGTACTTTGTAGTGGGTCGCCGTTCTGTCTATACATTTTGTTATATGAATCTGTACTAATGAACAGATCTACGTCAGTGCTGTGTCTGTGTTGCCACCTTGCGGCAAGAACGGTTCCTCCTCCTATTTCATAGGAATTTCGATCCACATAGGAGTCAAGAATCTTGACTCCCTGCTGCAATATCTCATGTGGTCCCTTAGGAAACCGTAATTTGGTAGGTTCTGATGTCAATATCGGCTCCTCGAGTATGTCTCAATCTTACTCAGGACTTGTGGACTAACGAAGGCTCAATAAACTAGAAGTGTTATCTTGAATTGCTCCAATAGTTGGGCAAGAGTCATGGTATTGACGAGACAATGCGCGCGTGACCGACAGATGAAATGTAGAACGACCCAAGACACGAACACCGTACCGAAGTCTTAGTCTCTTGCCCAATGTCGCATCGCTTACGACCAGCCGCACGCGGAGATTGCGCTACCTCCCAATTTATATAATTTTCGATTCCCGCTGCCTATTGCCACCTCTCCTCAGTGTCGCCACGACGACTTCTGACAGATCGAGGCAAGTAGAGTTCATTTTCAATCTTCGCTGGTGGTCCTAACTACTCGAATAAAGCGATCCATGACCCATCCAAAGCGTCTTGCAGAGCTAAGCATCTGGGGTTTCACCGTAATCCGCGATGTACTGAAGCCAGACACAGTAACCGCGATGCGTAATTTCGTCGAGGAGCATGCCTTTGGTATAGGCGTCGAGCACGGATTCCGTGGTACAGCTCGACACCTGGCTAACCTGGTTACGCTTGACCCGATGTTCCTGTCGGTGATTGACCACGAAGCCGTACTTCCGTACATCGAAGAAACGATGGGCAGAGACTTGATCCTCGGATCCTTAAACGCTCGATGTGTAAGACCGGGGGAAGGTGAGCAGACGCTACACAGCGACGTACCGCTTGAGATGCATCGATATGGTCCCGACGCCCCGCTAATGATGAATACGGTGTGGGCATTGACGGACTTGACTCCCGCAAACGGCGGCACGCGGCTTGTGCCAGGCAGCCACCAAAGCCACCTGTCCGAACCTCCAGCTGGATTGTCTCTGCCTTACGAGATGCAGCCAACTTTGTCCGCTGGTTCGGTCGTGATATTCCATGGGCAGACTTGGCATGGAGGAGGCGCAAACAAGACAGAACAACTACGCACTGCCATGTTTGGGCACTATCGCAACAGCCATTGGATGCGTTTCCAATGCGATCCGCACGATGGCTTTTGCGAGGAATGGCTCGTGGATATGACAACTCGTCAGAAGGAACTGCTTCGCATGACCGCTGGAGTGAATCACCGACATGGGGCAGACTTCTACGAGAGATAGGTGCAAGCATCTAGGCAACACCAGTAACTGTGGTGTCTCCGAGCAATCGTAGGAATGAGCAGCTCGAACCGACCAATACACCACAATTCCTAAGACTCAGGAAGAGTGCAACAACCTAACTCTCAAGTGTGCCAGCACAAGTTAGATTGAACGTTTCAACGACCTCAAGCTAGGAAGACGTGCCTATTGACAAGCCTCGCAGTCCGGGTCGTCAAATGAACAATACGGTGCTTGTGGGTCTGAAATGCTGGACTGTTCTTGTGCTCTAGCTTGCCCTTTGGATGGTTCTTGTGTCTGATTGACCTCGGTCCCGGATGAGTTGGCGGGAGTAGCATCCAGAGGACGAGTAGCTTTAACTGAAATAAGTGACTGATCGTCATCCAAAGTCGACTTTTCAGCGTCCGATGCCGCTTGTGTTCGCAAGTAGTAGGTTGTTTTCAGCCCAAGTCTCCATGCATTGCGATACATTGCATCCAACGTCGGTCCGCTTGGTTTGGCGCAGTGTAGGTTTAGCGACTGGGACTGATCTATCCACTTCTGACGGCGTGAAGCGCACTCAATCAACCATTGTTGATCGATCTCAAATGCGGTCACGTAAAGCTCTCTAAGATCATCTGGGATCTGTTCAATACGTTGAACGCTGCCGTTGTTTGCCTTGAGTTCGACAGACATCACACGATCCCACATACCGAGCTTTTTCAAGTCGTCGATAAGGTATGTATTTGAGACGGTGAAATCACCCGAGAGGTTTGCTTTCACAAACAAGTTCAAGTGAGTCGGTTCTATGGATTGCGTGACTCCTGTAATGTTTGCAATAGTCGCCGTGGGGGCGATAGCCATGACGTTTGAGTTTCGCATTCCGTGATGTACAACCTTGTCACGTAAAGTGTCCCAGTCCATCGTAGCCGAAGTGTCGAATTCGCAATACTCGGTGTTGTTCCGTTCATCTTGAAGTCTCTTGAGTGAGTCAAGTGGCAGGATGCCTTGTTGCCAAAGTGATCCCTCGTAGGTGTGGTATGTACCTCGCTCTTGGGCAAGATCCGATGAAGCTTCTATCGCGAAATAGGATATTGCCTCCATCGAATTGTCGGCGAATTGCACGGCCGCAGGACTGCTATAGGGAACTCTCTTCTTAAACAATGCGTCTTGGAAACCCATCAAGCCCAATCCGATCGGTCGGTGACGAGCGTTGGAATTTCGAGCAGTCGTTACTGCGTAGTAATTGATGTCGATAACGTTATCTAACATGCGTACTGCAGTTCGAACAGTTGTTCGAAGTTTGTCGTAGTCCAACTCTCCAAGCTCACTCATGTGGTTCGAAAGATTGATCGAACCGAGATTGCAAACGGCAATTTCGTCGTCAGAAGTATTTAGCGTTATTTCAGTGCAGAGATTGGAAGAGTGAATCACTCCGGCGTGTTGTTGTGGCGATCTTAAGTTGATCGGATCCTTGAAAGTAATCCATGCGTGACCAGTCTCGAACAACGCCGTGAGCATCTTTCTCCACAGCTCAACAGCGTCCACAACTTTGAACTGTTTGATAGTTCCAGCCCGAGCCCGAGCCTCCGCATTTTCGTATGCCACTCGAAACTCGTTGCCGTATAGTTCATGCAGTTCGGGCACGTCGTGCGGAGAGAACAGCGTCCAGGATTCTCTTTGGTGGACTCGTTCCATGAACAAATCAGGGATCCAATTTGCGGTATGCATGTCGGGTGTGCGCCGCCGGTCATCTCCCGTGTTCTTTCGAAGCTCGAGAAATTCCTCAATATCAAGATGCCAGGACTCTAGGTAGGAGCAAACGGCTCCTCTACGTTTTCCTCCCTGATTGACCGCAACGGCCGTGTCATTAACGACTTTGAGGAACGGGACGACGCCTTGGGATTTACCGTTCGTGCCTCGAATGTATGCGCCAAGCGCTCGAACGCGGGTCCAGTCATTACCCAAGCCTCCAGCCCACTTGGAAAGCATCGCATTGTCGTGTATTGAGTTGTAAATTCCCTCAAGATCATCGGGCACCGTAGATATATAGCATGATGACAACTGCGATCGAACTGTGCCGGAATTAAACAGGGTAGGCGTGGAACTCATGAAGTTGAATGAAGACAATGTCTCGTAGAACTCTATCGCTCGTTCCTCGCGATATGTTTCTCCTAGTGCCAGTCCCATGGCGACTCGCATGAAGAAGACTTGAGGTAGTTCGAAGCGAGTATTTTCGCTGTGCAAGAAATAGCGATCGTAAAGGGTTCGCAGTCCCAAGTAAGCAAACTGCCGATCACGTTCCGGTTTCAGCCCTTTGGCTAGCTCATCCAAGTCAAACTGACCGAGTTCGGGATTGAGGAATCCCAAGTCGATGCCGCGTTGGATGAATGCAGGGAAGACGGTTTTGTACACATCGTCCATGTCTGGTTCCGCTACGCTTGCACCGACCTGTAGCTGATCTGGCAATAGGAACTCGAGTGTTTCCTTGCGTAGATTAATGAACAGAATGCGAGCGGCGACAGTGCTGTACTCGGGCTCTTCTTCGATTAGAGACCGAGCGGTCATGATCAGCAACGAAAACACTTCTTGCTCTGTGATGTCGTTGTGCGCGTCTCTCGCCATTTCCTCGAACAATCGACTCGGTTCGACATCGGAGAGACCGCCACAAATTTCGTCAAGGACTTCGGACCAGACTTCCTGCTCCAACGGCACTCTTGTTCCATCGGTGCGAACAAAGCTAATCGTTGTGTCCGAAAGCTGAAATTCCTGGCGTTCACGTTCGCGACGTTCAGCGGCTCGTTGCTCTCGATAAATCACGTAGGCTCGGGCGATGCGGTGAAATTCACCCCGCATGAGCGCTAGCTCTACCTGATCCTGAATATCCTCTATGTCAACGGTACCGCCGTCGGGATTTCCTCTGGAAATCCGCTCCGTAACGGCTTTAGCTAGGTCTTGAATCTGATCACGAATCGAACTAGCTGTTACATAGGCAGAGCCTTCGACAGCTATGAAAGCTTTGGTTATTGCAGCGACAATCTTGTTTCCGTCAAATGCAACAACATTTCCATCGCGTTTTATAACGCGTATTTCTCCGGCAATATTCATGTGGTGTTTTTGGCTACGATCTCATCCGGTCAAGCACCGACCACGTCTACGGTGGCTACGCAACCCGATCTCGTTTGTTTCCCCCAACAAGCACCAAAAAAGAGTGTTGTGCTTGCTTTTGTTAGTTTGATCCATTAGCCTAACACATCGCAAACATCTTTTGCATATTGAAGTAATATTCTTTGTCGTCTCCGGCACCTAACACTTTGAAAATAAAAGAAAAACCGATCACTCATATTGAGAAAGGACTGGCTGCCCTCAATAAGGTTGAGTTCGACAAGCGGTGCGAAGCTCTTCAACACATCGCAAGGATGCAGGCTCGGGTATTTGAGCAACGCATACAAAGACTCGGCGTTGAACGCGGAAATTTGACAGTGTTTGATGTCGCGCGTGAGTTGGTTTCAAGAGAACTTGGCTTTGATTCATGGGAACACTTGAAATCTCTGCAAGAAAACGAGAAGTGCGGTTTTGAGTCGGTTGAACGAGCTGCGATTGCGGCGGCATACGTTGGAAACACGGAAAAAGTCCAACGGCTTTGTGATTTAGACGAGCGCATACTACGAGATTCGCCGAGTGTCTCGATTGCGTTAGGCACTGAAAACGCTTCTCAGTGGGTCAAGAAAATCGACGTTAACGAGAGAATGGAACCCTTAGGTTGGCATGCTCTCTCGTATGCATGTTGTGTTCGCTCCAATCCTTTTGAAAATTCAAGAGATATTCGTAGGAGCACCGCTATATCTCTGATCGAAGCAGGTGCAGACCCTTCCGTTGGCTGCCTTGAAAGCGATACTCTTCGCGGTTTTCACACGGTGCTCGGCGGAGCTATTGGGCTAAGTAGAGACCGCGTGATTGTCCAAGCACTGCTAGCAAACGGTGCAAGTATTGATGACGGACCGACACTCTATGAAGGTTGCGCCATGTGGCACGCCGTCAATGAGGACGATGTCGATAGCATGCGAATGCTCTTGCTGTCAGAACCGCCTGAGTGGCATTTGTGCCATGCCCTGCCGCACGCAATTGATCTTGGTTCCAATGCAATGACTGACTTGCTGCTGGGTGCCGGTGCGGATCCCAAGTGGGACAAGACTGCACTCAGTTATCGTGGCGGCTCTCTCCACGAAGCCATCGTTGCTAACGGTTATCCAACTTTGTGCAGGAAGCTTGTCGAAGCGGGTGCATCGTTGTCACAGCATGACACTTGCGGTCGAACTCCACTCACAATCGCTGTTGCACTTAATCGCACGAAGTGCACTGAGTACCTCACGGAAATTGGTGCGTCGATGGATGAATGCAACGAAATTGATCGTTGGTTTGGAGCCTGCTTTGCGGAAGATGCCGACACCGCACAATCGATGACCAACTCGCTTCCGCCCCCGGATCAATGGCGCTACGAAGACCACCTATGGCTTCGACTCGCCGCGAGTAGAGGGTCAATTGCCGCCATGCAACTCATGCTGGAAGGTGGAATCAATCCCAATTCGGTGGATTACGACGGATTTGGTGCACTTC
Source organism: Candidatus Azotimanducaceae bacterium (assembly GCA_965203735.1). Classification (GTDB taxonomy): domain Bacteria; phylum Pseudomonadota; class Gammaproteobacteria; order Pseudomonadales; family Azotimanducaceae; genus Bin55. The sequence goes on along the minus strand of OZ241909.1, from coordinate 2,948,686 downwards.
ACTGTGCTGCGATGCTAGGGCATCACGAGATGTGCAAACTTCTCGTCGATGCTGGTGCCGATACGAACCTATTGGACTTTGCAGGCCGTGCACCGATAGATATCGCACTTGAAGACTTGAACTGCGATGGAGACATGATTGAAGTTCTCGGTGGAGTTAGCGAGAAGCGCTCCAACCTCTGCCTGTCTCGTTCGGAAATGGATGCGTTCGAAGAAGCGGCTTCTGCAATATCAGCTGGCGATGTATCGACTTTGAAGCGCATTTGCAGTGGTCGACCGCACTTCGCATGTGCCAGGTCGCCACGACCCCATCGATGCACATTGTTGAATTACGTTGGTGTGAACGGTTTCGAAGGTGAAAGGCAGGTAACACCCAGCAACGTCTTGGAGATCATGGATTACTTGATTGACGACTTAGGCTGCGACGCTCGAGCGTTGACATATACCTATCGGGGAGGACCGGGCAACGATACGGTCGGTCTCTTGACGTCTTCCGGCCATCCCCGTGAACAGGGACTCACCATGGCGATGACACACAAGCTTGCTAGAGCAGGTGCAGAAGTGAGCGACGGTTGGAAATTGCTTGTGGATATGCAAGACAACAGAAACACTGGCAAGTTAAGTGAGTTTCTTGAAAGCGCAGATGTGGCTAGCAATACGGCCATCGAAGCATTCATCGAGTCGGCCACCTTAGGTGATAGCGAATTTGTTGAAGCGCTGCTAAATGCCGGGGTGGATCCGAATGCGACTCTTTGGGGCGATGTGCGAGCCATCCACCAAGCGGCGATCAATGGTGATCGCAAGTTGGTCGAACTGTTGTTAGCTAGAGGGGCGGATCCTACACTTCAGGATGCGCAGTTCGACGGCACAGCCGTGGGATGGGCACAAGCAGGCGGTCATGAAGAACTTGCCAAATGGATTTGGGAACAAATCAACGAAAAGGAAGACTAGCTCGACCGATCTGCCTTTAGTAGAAATTCCATTAGAGCTTTCTGTGAGTGGAGACGATTGCCTGCTTCGTCCCAAACAACGGATCTTCTGTCGTCTAGTACAAAATCATCGACTTCCTCACCGCGATGAGCAGGCAGACAATGAAGAAAAATACAGTCGCTGTTGGCATTGTCCAAGAGTTCGCTGGTCACTTGATAGCCCTCAAATGCACTAGTCCGCTCTTTGTCGTCCTCATGTCCCATCGACGACCAAACGTCAGTAGCTACAAGGTCCGCATTGGCCACGGATTCCATGGGGTCGGTAAGAAGAACTACGTGACTCGTTGCTTTTCTTGGGACTGTTGGCGCATGGTTTCTCGGTGTAGCGACTCGAAGTTCGAAATCAAACTGAACAGCTGCCTCGATGTAGGTATTGCACATGTTGTAGCCGTCTCCAACAAATGCGACTTGTTTCCCTTGGATTGATCCTCGGTGCTCAACGAAAGTTTGAATGTCTGCCAAGAGCTGGCATGGGTGAAGCGTGTTGCTCATGGCGTTAATTACGGGCACGGATGAGTACTCAGCGAAACGGGCAATCGTCTCATGTTTCTTTGCGCGAATCATGACGATGTCCACCATTCGCGACAGTACCCGTGCAGTGTCTTCAATTGGCTCACCTCGACCCAGTTGAGTGTCCACCGGACTGAGAAAGATCGACGAGCCTCCCAATTGATACATTCCGGCTTCAAAAGCCACTCGTGTGCGTGTGGAACTCAGTTCAAAGATCATTCCAAGCAGATATCCAGAGCAGGTCTGGTGTTCCTTACGCTGTCCCTGCAATTGCTTGAGTTCGATTCCGCGACGTACGATCCGCTTGAGGTCAGAGGGTGCTAAGTCGAACAGACTTAGAAAGTGACGAGGATTCACGCTCGTTCGAGAACTAGATCGGAGACTATCTGAACAACCTTGTCCGCATCTTCGACCGATAGATTGAGTGGTGGAAGAAGTCTGATTACGGAGTCTGCTGCGACGTTGAGCAACAGCCCACGTTCCATAGCACTTAATACCAGCTCCGTGCAGGATTCATTCAATTCCACAGCAACCATCATGCCTTTGCCCCGAATCTCTTTCACTTGATTGCATCCTTTCAATGCATCCTTGAGACGCGACACCATTCTGGATCCTGTTGAGGCTGCTTGGTCTATGACACCGCTGGTCAATTGATCGAACGTGGCGATCCCAGCCGCACACGCAAGCGGATTGCCGCCAAACGTTGTTGCATGCGTACCGGGTACAAGGGTCTCAGCAGCGATGCCTCTTGCTAGACAAGCACCAATGGGTACACCATTAGCAAGTCCTTTTGCCGTCGTGACCACGTCCGGTTGGATCAGTGTGTGTTGAAACGCGAAGTATTTACCGGTTCGACCATTACCCGTTTGAACTTCGTCCAGCATCATCAGCCATTCAGACTTGTCACAAATTTCGCGTAGCCGAACGAGGTAGTCTTCACTGGGGATTCGGACTCCTCCCTCGCCCAATACCGGTTCGACAAGAATGGCTACTATCGAGTTTGAACTCGACAACTCAGAGATTGCGTCTACATCATCGTAGGGAACTTGAACAAACCCTTCTAGAAGAGGCTCGAACCCAATTTGTATCTTTTCGTTTCCTGTGGCTGCGAGCGTTCCCAAAGTCCGTCCGTGAAAACTGCCTTCCATGGTGATCACGGTTGGATTCTCGATTCCTCGTTCATTCCCATAGCGTCGAGCAAGCTTAAGCGCCGCCTCATTTGACTCTGCTCCGGAGTTGCAAAAGAAGACACTGTCCATTCCAGATATTTCGCATAGTCGCTCAGCAAGTGCTTCTTGCAACGGAATTCCGTAGAGGTTGGATGTGTGCAGAAGTGTGGAGGCTTGAGCTTCGATCGCTTTTGCGACTGCAGGATTCGCATGCCCAAGGCCGCAAACTGCAATTCCGGCTAGAGCATCAAGATACTTCTTGCCGTTTTCATCTTCAAGATAAGATCCGTTGCCGCGAACGAAGCTAACGGGATAGCGGTTGTACGTCTGCATTATCCCTGACATGATTTTTTGTCCATGAAATTGTGTTCTTTTTCATTGATTCAGTTCACGAAATCCCGTAGTGAACGAGAAAAATGAGGGAGCTAGTTTACTGACAGTTGCAGATGAGTACGTATTGTCTGCTTTTCTGAGGTGCCATCGAGGTACTTGGATTGCTTATGTACCGATGTGCGACCAGGTAGATTGATCACACCCCTATTTTTTCGACTAAGCAGAAGACATCGCGGCTACAACAAGTCGGTCGAGTCCCTGCCGTAGCAATTTTCTCGGGGCGGCGAAGTTCAAGCGAACAAAACCGGGTGTACCAAATTCTGAGCCATCAGACAGTCCCAAACCATGTCGTTCAAGGTGGGCGGCTACATCCGGCACGCCCATGCCACGCCCATCAAGCCAGCACAGGTGCGTACCTTCAATACGGAACGCCTCGATTGTCGCCAGAGAATCAATCGCCCTAAGTACAAGATCTCGGTTCGATCGGAGATAAGCGTTGAGTTCTTGCAGCCACGAGCTTGTGTCGTTATAGGCCGCTATGCCAGCAGCGTACGAGAGTGGTGACCCACTAGGCATGGTTCGTCCAACTAGGACCTCGAAGCGTTGCCGAAGGCTCGGATTTGGTATTACTGCAATTGCCGAAAGAAGTCCCGCCACGTTGTATGTTTTCGTGTGCGAGATCAAAGTGATCGAGTTGTGAGCGATATCTGGAGAAAGGCTAGCGATAGGAATGTGTTCACAAGTGGGTTCGAGGACCAGCCCCCAATGAATCTCATCGGAAATCAGTAGAGTCTCGGTTTCTGCGCAAATTGATCCGAGTTTTCTAAGTTCGGATTCGGTGTAGACGCGACCAGTGGGGTTTTGAGGATTGCAGAAAAGCAAAGATGAACAGCTCTTGGCTTTGTTAGCGATGTCTTCAAAATTCATCAGCCACATGTCATCTTCAAGGACCAATGAAGAATAAACACCCCGCCTGTGACTCTGGACAGGCACTTCGAGAAATGGTGGGTATACCGGTACGGGTATCAGGCATTGGTCGCCTTCAGAGCCTACAGATCGCACGCTCAGATTCAGTCCGGGAACTACTGCCGTTATCGGAACTACCCATTCTGGATCAACGGCCCAATTAAAGTGCCGTGTAATCCAGGCAACGAAGGCATCTTCAAGATCCTGGGGAGGGGATGTGTAGCCGAGAATCGGATGTTCTAATCGTTCGCAAACAGCGTCAATAATGAACTGAGGAGTCGCAAAGTCCATGTCTGCAACCCAGAAGGGGAGCACGTCGCGGTCTGCGTACTTGCTCCACTTGACACTGTCCCAGCGTTTGCGATCGATAACGGAGTCGAAGTCGAATTCTTGTGTCACTGAGAATTGTCTGTAGCTGGTCTGTCCTTTTGGTCTACAGAGACCTTAGGAGTTCCACGAGACACCGGTGCAAGTTTGAGTTTAAAGTTGACAAAAATTCAATCTAAGGCAGCTTGACTATTGGTCCAAAGGGCTACCGTAGATGTCAAATTCGTCGTACTTCAACCAGGTGGGATCGTAGTTTTCGTCGCGATCAAATTTAGGCGCGCTGCTCCATTGCTCCCGCACATCCGAGTAGTCCTTCGGGAGTTCTCCTGAAGACCGTTTCGACAGTTCGTCATGCAAGACAGCCATGACTCTTGCAAGTGTCGGAGGCATTTCAGGTTTATCGCCCTTGAACGACTGCTGGAAGAAAGGTTCCTCTCCCTTGTCGGCATCGTGACGGAACGCGATACGTGAGTAGTCTCGTTGTTCAGTTCGATCTTCCTCGGTCATCGAGGCCTCCACGGTCCGGCCTACGGGTACCACAGGTACATATTCGCCTTTGTTTTGAAAGTTCGCTGGCTTAAGATGATCCGGCAAGCTGCCAGAACCAACTGTGATCGATCCTTTGTCGCAGCGGATCCAGAATCCGGCTGGTTTTCCATCGGGAAACGCATACCTTGGAGGATTGACGAATTCTTCAGCAAAGGTGTAGTCAACATCCTTTAAACCGTCACGGTACTTGTCGGAGAGCGCTCGAGTGGAGACGATGTGACGGGTACACATTACCCATTCAGGCGACATCCAAACGAACCGCGGCATGGTTTTTTGCGCCATTTCATCATGTGTGAACCGCAGTGTCTGAACAAGAGCCGGATGAGATGGAATAGATCCTTCAAATTGCCACCTTCCTACCTTGACGAGCCTTGCCTGTGCTGCCGACACAATTCTAGGATTGCGGTTGTCGTATTGGATCCGAGCCAAATTACTCATCAAGGAGTGGTCACCAACAACCTTCAAGTCGCACTGTTGCGCAGGAAGCTCGCCCTGACTTACAGAGACTGCCTCGTTCTCGAATACAGCGTTCCATGCTAGACGTCCACCACAACGCAGGTATGCTGGGGCGTTTACGGCTACTTCACATACGGTAAAGCTACCGAGATCTGTTAGCTGGCTGGCTCGCCTGCGGGTTTCCGACTCTAGTACTTGACGAATGGCGTCAATCCAATCTTCAGTCAGAAATACCAGATCTCCTATGCCTGTCGCCATGGCGGCAAGCAGGGTGGACGAAGTCTCAGGTCCGTAATTCATGGTGTCGCTTTGTATACAGTTGCTCAAATGATAAGCACAGCCTCTTTTTCGGTCGAAAGTGGCGTGAGTCGACTCAAATCTCGAAGAGCATTTCGGAGATTCCTTCTTGCTGACAGTAGAATAGTTAGAGATGTATCGGATTAGGCTCACTCATGACAGACGACATTCAAGCGGCAATCAAAGATCAGATATCCAACAATCCTATTCTTTTGTATATGAAAGGATCGCCAAATGCACCTCAATGTGGTTTTTCCGCAAGGACAGTTCAATGTTTGATGGATTGTGGACAGCGCTTCGCCTATGTCGACATTCTGAGCAATCCTGCAATACGGCAAACCTTGCCCATTGTTGCAAATTGGCCGACGTTTCCACAGCTCTACGTCCAAGGTGAGCTGATTGGGGGATGCGATATCGTTTCGGAGATGCACGAGAGCGGCGAACTGAAACCATTGTTGGATTCCGCCGCTGAGCCGACACAAGAATCCGACTGATATACGTGTACTGAAGTCATCGCCAATCCAACTGGAGAGACGAATCCGGACTGCGTGTCACCGCAAGCTTCAACTACAGCACGTTCACGTTTGTGAAGCACCATCAGTTGAACGCCTAGCGCATGTACAAGACAGTTCTCATACACCGTTGAGACGGCAACGTGCGCACAATCTTAGGAGGAATAACCATGGGGAAAACTTGGAACTTCGGCATCGGAATCATATTGTTCTTCGCGATGTCTGCTAACGCATCCGAAATCGAAGACCTCAATTGGCTGACAGGTACTTGGGTTGGCGAATTTGGGCCAATGGAAATTGAGGAAACTTGGAACGAACCCAAGGCAGGATCGGTTCAGGCGGTAGTTCGAATGCGAAGCGGTGAGGAAATGATCATGGTCGAGATGGTGGTCATCGAAGAACACGACAACAGTTTTCGGTTGAGATTTCAGCAGTGGGAGCCGGGCATGGAACCCGGTGAGTACGGTAGACAGTCCATGCGTCTAGTCGAATCGGAAGACCAAAAAGTCGCTTTCGAGGCAGAAGACGAGGGACCGTTAAAGAAACTGAGCTATCAGCGAAAGTCGGAGGACGAACTTGAGATCGCTGTCCTGACTGCCGAGGACCAGGAACACGTCATGTTGCTCAACAGTTCAGATTCGTCGGAGAAGGAATCGAATTCGAACGAGGATAGTGACTAGAGAGATTCGCACCCTCTCATTGCTAGCACGATGCAACATCTGGCCCTCCTAGTATTCAGTTGGCCAGATCGGTTTGAAATCTGAACGATTCATGATGTTGCAGAACAGCTCTGCCGTTACTACCGCATCGTAAGTCGCTGAGTGCGCACGTTCGGAGTCGTATTTCACCCCAGCTCTGTCGCATGCAATTCGAAGAACTGAGTGTCCAAAAGTCAGCATTGATAAGGAAGCAGTATCCAGCACGGTAAAGGGGTGGAATGGATCTCGCCCAATGGAGTTTCTGTCTTGAGCAGCCTTCAAGAACTGGCGATCAAAGTGAGCATTGTGACCGGTAAGCAGAGCTCGTTTGCAATTGTGCTCTCTCAGCTCTTTTCGGACTAATCTAAAACACTCGCGAATGCATACATCCTCGGGTTGTGCTATTCGCTGCGGATCGTACGGGTCGATTTGATTGAAGTTCAAGGACTCGGTGTCTACTTCAGTCGACTCATGAGGTGCGATCGACCAGGTGCTCGTACTCTTGCGACGTAGAGAGTCGTCGATCCAGTCCAATGTAACAACCGCCAACTCAAGCAAGGCGTGGCGGTTTGCAATTACACCGGCAGTTTCAACATCAACGACGACTGGCAGAAATCCTCTGAATCGGTCACTAAGTTCCATGGGGAAGACTTCACACCAATCAAGTCAAAGTGTAACCCACTAGCGAAATTGCACGCATCTTCGTTACTTGACGAATCGTTGCATGCGATTGAGCACTCATAGATATATAAACGTACAGTAATACCTCTCACCGCGAGTTCCATTGATGTAATCTGTAACGGAAGACAGGTCTTGACCATCTAAATTATGGTCTGAGGTATCAATCGAGGGACTTGGAGTGAGTTCATCCGTAAATCAGAAAGTTCGTACATTTGGGTTTGTTGCGTTTGGCTTAGTAGTCGGTGCCGTATTGGCTACGGTCGTATTCATGGCATTACCGGGGTCCAATAACCAATTGGGAGGGTCCTTAGCTGAAGGTCAGCCTTTCAGTACGGATGGTAACGACGTGCAAACTGGTGCCGCAAAGAGTGGTATTGAATCCACCAATACTTTTGGAGACTTCGGCGAAATCGGTGAGCTAGGTGACATCACCACCATCGAGAGCGCATTCGAACGCACTTATAAGTTGCACGGTTTTTTGATGGGAGCGGACGAGAGTCAACTCAACGAGTACCTAACACAATCAGCAGAATTAGATACGCCATCGGTCAGAGACCAGTTTCAATCCGCTGTTGCACAAAGACTCGCTGAATTCAATCCCCAAAGGGCTTTAAAGAGCATTAGGTCGCTGCCGAACGGTCAAGATCAAGCATTGTTAGCCACAGTTTTTGGTGAGTGGTCGCTCAGGGATTTGGATGGAGCCTTGGCCCAAGCCAAAACCTTTAGTGAATCGGAGCGGCTCGAGGCACTGAACGGCATATTGACGAGTCGTGGGGACTTGTCAGACAGTCTTCAGCAACAGATTGCACGGCAGCTCGGACACGAACAATATGCGATGCAGACTCAAAGCTCTGCAAAGGCTTCTTCGTCTAGCGGAGATCCAAGAGATGCATGGAACGCGCTAGTGAACGACTCGTATGAGGACATCGCTCAAATCGGATCGCTTGTACAGATAGCACAATCTCTTGTTCAACAGAACGGAATAGAAGCTCTGGACTGGATTCGAAATTCTCTGATCGACGATACCGTCCTTGAGGCTACCGTCCGATCAGTATTGCATCACGTGGCATTGTCGAATCCTCAATCGGCCTTTCGACAAGCACAGTCCCTATCTCGAGACTCTCAAGATGTTGCGCTACCAACGATAGTAGAAATGTGGGCTCGTTCCAATCCGCTCGTTGCGATGGATACGCTCTCCAATCTCAAGAACGCTTCTCAAAGGAAGCAGTTACAAACGACTCTGTTACGCGCATGGGCTGAGAGCGATGCACAGAACCTATTCGATAGCCTCGAGCGGCTACCTGAAGCCATCCGACCTAAGGCCGAACAACAAGCCATGCTTGCTGTAGCAAGAACCGCACCTAGTGATGCAGTTGCATACTTAGCCGACTTACCCACGGGCGACCGACAGCAATCCCTGGCGTTGGAGATTGCCGAACACTGGTCCAAGAGTGACATCTACGCCGCTCTAGACTGGGTGCTATCCGATCAAGTCACCAGCGAATCGACTAGACGGAGAGCCCTAACCGAAGTATTGCGCAATCTTGTCCATGTCGACCCAACCTTGGCGTTTCAAACCGCACTGAAGCAGGAGCCATTGTCCAAGTATGGACGGGGTCTAGAAGCTATGGTGATCGAACAAATAGCGCGAAGCGACATAGACACAGCGATTTCGTTGCTGTCTCAAGTTCGAGAGGGACATACCAAACTTCATGCCTATATTGCCGCTGGCCGCGCTCTGGTTCAGAACGGTGGCTATGACAGAGCGCTTAGATTGGGTCAGCAATTACCCAATGAAGATCAGTCGCGTTACCGACACAGTGTCTTGTGGAGTTGGGCCGAGTCGGATCCAGAAGGATTGCTCGCTTCGTTGGAAGAGTTGCCTTCCGAGGATGCCAAAACACAAGCGGCGATGGGACTAATCATGTCGAATTTCCGCCATAACGCACTGTCCGGTGAACAGATGGAATATGTCTCAAGTATGTTGCCCAAAGGATCTGGTACTACCTACTCGTTCACTACCGATGGGGGAGTAGTCAACAGCGACTTGTCGCAGCAAGTTTCTGCTCGAATGATGCAAGTGATCGAACAAACTTTGGCGGATAGGGCCGTGGACATTTCGGTGGATGGCACGGAGCCGAAGGTGATTTTTATGACCGAAGAGATCACAGTTTCTAATCCATCGGAGGTTGTAGAGACTGTAAAGAGAGAAGAGGAGTAGGTGTTCTCAATTGGGGCTTGTTGAAGCCCCAATAGGTTCTCAAGCCAAACTCAACTAGGGCCGATAGTTTGGGAGTTGTTGCACTACTCCTCGACTATCGGCCTCTCACATTGGTGAACTAGCTCCTCCAGAAACTCACAGCTAGACAGGTACGTAGAGACTAAGGCGACCTAGATTCCTATAGGTCCGTTTCGAATGTTCGCAATGTCTATTCACACGGACACAAAGAAGCACTCTGATCCCAACACTACAGCAACCTAGGTGGGTTGTAGATTCTTCAACGATTTTTGCTCTGACTGTTCGAAGAGGCTGCAAATTGCGCTTCTATAATCGGTCGGCAAAACAGGTGGACTGACGTGGCGGACAAAGTCGTACTTGCATACTCAGGCGGGCTGGATACGTCTGTAATCTGTCGATGGCTCCAGGATACCTACCAAATGGAGGTTGTCACATTCACCGCGGACATTGGTCAGGGCGAGGAGGTCGAACCTGCTAGAGCGAAAGCCGAAGCGCTCGGCGTAAAGCAGATTTTCATAGAAGATCTGTGCGAAGAATTCGTTCGCAACTACGTATTTCCAATGTTTCGCGCAAATACAGTCTATGAAGGCGAGTACTTGTTGGGGACCAGTATTGCACGACCACTTGTCGCGAAACGCCTGGTCGAAATTGCACAAGAAACTGGTGCAGAAGCAATCTCCCACGGAGCGACAGGAAAGGGGAACGACCAAGTGCGATTCGAAATCGGCGCGTACGCCCTAGACCCGGACATAAGGGTCATCGCTCCCCATCGCGAGTGGGATCTAAGTTCTCGTGGAGCACTCATGAAGTTTTGTGAGGAAAGGCAGATACCAGTAGAGTTCACTCGAGGTCACGAATCCCCCTATTCAATGGACGCCAATCTGCTCCACATCTCTTATGAAGGAGGGGAGCTCGAGGATCCCAATGTTGAACCCAACGAAGACATGTGGCGTCGCACGGTCTCTATCCAAAATGCTCCGAGTGAACCTGAACGCATAACCATTCGATTCCTGCGTGGCGACCCCGTTAGCGTGAACGAAAGTCAAGGGATGACTCCCGCTTCTATCCTTAGCACTTTGAATGAGATTGGCGGAAGAAACGGAATCGGAAGAAGCGACATTGTCGAAAACCGCTTTGTTGGAATGAAATCTCGAGGTTGCTATGAGACCCCAGGGGGAACCATTCTCTTGCGAGCACACCGAGCGATGGAATCCATTACGTTGGATCGCGAAGTTACACACCTGCGCGATGAACTGATGCCACGCTATGCGAAATTGATATACAACGGCTTTTGGTGGTCGCCTGAACGAATAGCGTTTCAGAGCTTTATTGACAAGACCCAGGAGCCGGTTTCTGGAGTCGTGAGTTTGAGTCTTTGTAAGGGAAATGTAGTAATTGTCGGTCGTGATTCAGAGTCAAGCCTTTACGACACGATGGCTGTTACATTCGATGAGGACGAGGGCGCATACGATCAAACCGATGCAACAGGGTTCATCCGCTTAAATGCATTGCGACTTCGGACGGGAGCAAGATTGGGACGCAAGTACGACAACTAGTCTGTCCCAGGAATCAAGGTGGCTTAACCTGACTAGAGTCGTAGATTGTTTCTTTGCTGGTCACTCAATGACTCGGTTTATACTCTCTAGGTCCGCTCCAGACTACCGGTGACGGGTCGTTGTGGTTGGAGATGTGCGAGGCGTTTAAGTCTTGGAATTTGTTACTAGTCCAAGTTCTTTTGTTTGAATTCGCAAAGATCCTCTATCGGGCATGAACCGCACTTGGGACTACGAGCAGTACAAACATAGCGGCCGTGCAGGATCAGCCAGTGATGGGCTCCCAATTGATACTCCTTCGGCACTAGACGAACCAGTCGATCTTCAACTTCTCGAGGATTCTTGCCTTTCGCGATTCTCGTTCTGTTGCATACCCTAAAAATGTGGGTGTCTACCGCAATAGTCGGCATACCGAACGCTGTGTTCAAGACAACGTTTGCGGTTTTTCTGCCCACGCCGGGAAGTTTCTCCAGTTCGTCGCGGTTCGGAGGAACTTCACCTCCATGTTCTTCCAACAGGATTCGACTGGTTTTGAGAAGGTTTTCGGCTTTTGTGTTGAATAGGCCGATGGTACGAATGTAGTCCTTAATCGGTTCTAGGCCAAGACCAATCATCTTTGCAGGTGTAGGTGCGGCTTGAAACAGTTTCGGAGTAGCTGCGTTGACGCTTACATCGGTCGCTTGTGCGGACAGCATGACTGCGACCAGCAGTTGAAATGGTGACTCGTACTTCAACTCCGTCCGTGGATCGGGGTTCTCTGATCTAAGCCTTCGGAATATTTCGTCCCGAATATCGCGATTCATGATCCCTGCGATGTCCGCGGGAAGAGCAATAGGCCAGTCGATTATACGAGCGTCGAATCTAAGTTACGCACGGATGTTAAACGCGCTATGGTGATGCAAATCCTCACCAGACTGACGGTTGGATTGCTTGAGAAAATATTGATAAGAAATAAGATAAATGTCAAATGAACCGACTTATGTACAATATAATTAATACTCATCTTAAATAAATTGCACTTTCGTGCAAAAAGGAGACAAATGTCAAACGCAACCGAAAAAGTTCTTGAAATGCTCGTCGCAGAGAAAATCGATGTTGAGCAGTCTCGTCGTCTATTGGACCGACTGAACGAAGGTCCCAATGAAGTCGAGTCATTATCTCAATCAAAAGCCGCAATCATAGATTTGCTAGAAACCGAGAAAATCGATTTCGACGAAAGTCTGAAGCTGCTGAACCAATTGAACGAACGACCGGAAGAAGCAAGATCTCTCTCTGTTTCGAAACAGAAGATTATTGACTTGCTAGTTCAAGACAAAGTCAGTCTCGACGACGCGTCTCGGCTCTTGGGGCGAGCAAATGAGTCCGTTCGCACTAATGACGCACTTGAAGACGCGGGCAACAACTCCCAATCTGCTATAGCACTAGCTAGGTTCTCGTCAAAGAACCGACCTAAGTTTCTGCGCGTCCTAATCCAAGATGGCGGATCGGAAAAGATCGACGTACGAGTTCCGCTCAAGCTTGTAAAGCTAGGAATGGTGTCTTCAGACTTCGTGCCACCAGGTGTGTTGAATGCAGTAACTGAACACGGTATCGATCTTGAAAATCTTTCAGGTCTCAGCGATGACGATTTCTATGAGGCTTTTGGCAACTTGAGAGTAGACATTGTCGACGACGATTCAACCGTACAAGTCTTTTGTGAGTAGTGGGCGTCAGAAGACGCCGTGATGTTTGGTGAGATACTGGAACATATTGTCGAATGCAGAGGGTCTTGTCAGGTCCGACTTGGCATAGCGTGCAGCATCAGGATTGATGGATTTTGCGTTCGGAGCCTTGAGATGAGCTTCACAAACCCTCTCAAGTAAGACAAAGCGGCAAATCGCCGAAGCCACGCTTGTGCCGGCGGCGACAAGCCCGTGGTTGCGAAGAATGATCGAATGATTCTTCCCGATGCACTGTGCTATCCGTTCGCCACCAGCCATGTCCTGAATTTGCACTTCCTCGTCGTCAAACATCGCGCAGTCTTCAAAGAAGAAGCAAGATTCCTGCGTGATGGGCTGAATAGGACGCAATTCAGCTGAGAAGGGCGTTCCCCAGGGCGTATGTGTGTGCGCTATCGAGACGAGGTCAGCTCTTGCTGTGAGCAACGGTTGGTGAATTCTGAAGGCAGGACTATTTACGGTTCCTTCACCTTCCACGATCGTTCCCTCAGGATCTAGCAGCACGAGTCTTTCGATTGAAGCGTCGCTAAACGGCACTCCATAGCGAAGTAGCCAGAAATGATCGGTTCGTATCGGATCTCGAGCGCTTATGTGACCGTCCCCTGTGTCTCCCCATCCTAATGCCGCAAATAGACGGTAGCCGCGACAGAGATCATTCAGTAGCTCAGTTTGCTGTGCGTTCACGGGGTTAGCCCTCCTGTCAGTTTGTACTCTTGAGGCGTCGACTTGCCAGATCGGAAACAAAATTTAGACCGGCCAAAGTCATCCCTGCAACGAGGAATGCTCCTGCGGGATGAGTCGCCAACGGCATGATTGGCTCCAGAGCTTGTCGAATTCCCCCCAAAAGGATCAAGGCACTCGAAAATCCCAGAGCAGTGCCAATTGCAGTCACTATTGATTCACCTAGCGGCGTTTTCGACGCGACAGACTCAATATGCCCCAAGATCATGCAGTTTGTGACGATGATCTGAACAAATAGTGAAATCTGGATGTATAGGTCATATGCGAACGCCTGCATGTACATCGTTGTGACGGTTGTCAGAGTGGCAACGACTAGTACGAAGCACGGAAGTCTGATGTTGTTCGGGATTAGTTTGCGTATTGAAGAAATTGCTAGAGAGGATCCAATCAGTACAAACGAACTTGCCACTGACAGACCCAGCGCATTGCGTAGGTTGTAGCTCACAGCAAGCAACGGACACAATCCCAGCAGCTGAACTGAAGCAACGTTGCGCTTCCACAACCCGTCAATTAGCGCTTCTCGGTACATTCGCCAACTCCGGACTCATGCAACCTTACTGCGTCTTCAACGGCTCGCAATACTGCATTGGTGGTGACCGTGGCTCGGGTTACTGCATCAATGTCTCCTAAGTCCTCAGTCCCAAATCGTCCGATCCAGTCTTCAGGTTGCAAGACTTCGTCGAAACCTGGAGTCTCCGAGTGAGCAACCACTCGAACTCCTAGAACGCTCCCGTCTTGAAATGCGACCATGACCGTCATTGCTCCTCCATATCCCCGACGATCCAGTTCAATTAAGGCAATCCCTTGTTCGCACAGCAGTTCTCGGTCTATTTCGTCAACGAGTCCTTCAAGTCTCGCAATTTTCTGTTCCTGGATATTGGCTTGAACAAACGATTCTGTGTGTGTCTGCGCTAGAGAAAGGACACCGGCGGATGCTATACAAAGTAGCGTCAATGTTAGAACCGACTTCATCGTTTCAACGCTTGCGCGACGGGTACTCTTCTCTCAATGAACGGTAACAAGATATTGGCAAGCAAAATGGCGAAAGCAAAACCATCCGCCCAAGCTCCGTACTTTCGAATCAGCATTGCTGTGATACCAACAAAGAGCCCGTAGACCCAGATCTGTGCTCGGCCGGCAGGTGATGTCACTGGATCGGTTGCAATAAAGAATGCCGTAAGCATCGTACCACCTGCAAACAAGTGAAATAGAGGTGATCCCCAACTTGCCGCACTTCCCCCGTCGAAGAACAAAACGTTTGGAAACGCTATGCCAACGAGTACAGCCAGCGGCATGTGCCACGAAATAATGCGAACCGCGACTAAGTAAGCACCGCCTAGCAAGAACGCACAATTAACCCACTCGTATCCCGCTGCACCAAAGAATCCTAGAGATGGGTGACTGCCCAGTTCGACTAGCGTTGAGCTCCCTCGGTGAGAAACTACCTCTAGTGCAGTTGCTCCTGTTAGCGCATCAAAGTGTGTTAGTTGCTCGGGAAAGCTGACAAGGATCGCAACGTATCCAACCATTGCAGGGTTGAATAAATTCTTGCCAAGACCCCCATAGACGTGTTTGCCGATACCAATACCGATACATGAACCTATTGCTACTATCCAAAAGGGAACTGTCGGGGGCATGCAGAGCCCCAACAAGATCCCAGTAACTACTGCACTTCCATCGCGTAGAGACTTGATGGATCGTGTACAAACCAGTTCCATCACTACGGCGGCCAACATAGCGCTGACCACTACGGGGATCATTCTCAATCCGAAAGCCCATACGGTTACGGCGGTTCCTGGCACGAGCGCAATGAGAACTCGCACCATGATTCCTTGAGTCTGAAATCTTGGTTCGGGGCTTATTGCCACTTATGGTCTTGTTGCATTCGTCTCTCTCGATCATCAAGCGTACGTTGATTGCTGGTGCTGATGCGTTGCTGCTTGGCTTCGAATCTACCAAGTGCAGCACTAGCTCTCTTCTCAGCAGCTCGAGAGTTGTTTTCGCGATCGCGAGAAGCACGAATGTAGTCAATGATGGGTATGCCACTAGGACATGAAACAACACAAGCGCCACAGTCATTGCAGTCGTTGAGATGTTTCAGTGAATCAGGTTCGGAGAGAGATCGTGATGCTTCGTTGAACAATCTCTCCACTGGCAGGTGCTTAGGACATGCTGTATTGCACCACCCGCATCGTATGCATGGCAATGCGCTTCTTGCCCGATCGATTGAGATTGAGTTGTGGGTGGGCAGAAGAGTGGCCTTGCTGTCGGCAGGTCTACCGTTTGCGTAGCTTCCGACTCTCAAGTCGTCGGAACTAGAAGCCAGATCCTGAACAGGCGTATCGATTTGGCACCACTGGTCGTGCCCCATGACTGTAGCGATTCTCTTGGTTACGGGCAATCCATCTCGCACACATTCACAGATTGCAAACAGTGTGGCTACGTTGAGCACTACGATGCCGTGCGTTGCAGGGTATATGTCGGAAGCAATTTGCCTGCCGATGAGTTTCTCGATCAAGACACGCTCTTCACCGTTCTGGTAGGTGTCGTCGACTTCGACGACTTCGATGCCGTTTGAATTTCCGTCCCGCAATTGATCAGCGATGGATTGTTCGGAGACTGCGAGAAAGCACGATGAGGCGTTAAGCACGCGAGCAGCAATGCGAATGCCTTCGAGCACATCGTTTCCGTTTTGACGAAGTAGAGTCTTGTCCGCGGAAACGCCGGGATCGGTTTCGACACCGTTGGCTACTACGATGGGATGTTCGACTCTTAGCGCGGCCTCGAACTTAAGATGAGTCGGGAAGCCTGCACCTCCCATCCCCACGATTTCGGCTTCGCGAATGCGATCAAGAAGCACGCCCGGAGATTCTTGCTTCCAATCCAAAGGCAAGAACTGTTGATAAGAAGCAGTCACTTGTTGGACACCAAGTCAATACAGTCAACCGGGCACGGAGGGACACACAATTCACATCCCGTGCAATGCGACCCCAGTACGGTGTGCGAGAATTGCGGTGCGCCCACAATTGCATCTACAGGACACGCCTCAAAACACAACCCACAACCAATGCATTCGGCTTCTCGAATGCGAGCCAATAAGGAAGTTGGTTCTCCCAACTCCTGGTTGTCCAAGTCTCTATCAAGTAGAGACGCCAGTGCCTGTCGGGTCTTCTCTCCGCCTGGAATGCACAATCCAAAGTACTCGCCGTCAATAACTGCTTCTGCGTACGGTCTGCATCCGGGATAGCCGCACTGAGCACATTGAGTCTGGGGAAGTAGGTCGTTCACTGCGACGATGAGATCGTCCTTGGGAGACTTCGACTTGAACAGCGCATCGAAAGTCACGATCAGTAGCGAGAGCGTCAGTCCACACGTTGCAAGGACGAGGACGGGCAGCGCCAATTGAACAGTCACAGCATTCCTCGAAATCCGACAAATGCCAACGCTATGACGCCCACTGTCACGAGAGCTATGGGTGCTCCCCTAAACGGTCCGGGAATGCTGTCTTGGTCAATCCGCAGTCGAAGTCCAGCAAAGAGAACGAGAACGAGGCTAAACCCCAATCCAGCTCCAACACCAACGGCAAGCGCATTCGCCAAGCTCAAATCAGCAACTGTAAGAGCAATCGCAAGAACAGCACAGTTGCTGGTGATAAGAGGCAAATACAGACCTAGTAGCTGATGAAGCAGGGGACTTGCGAACCGGATGTACTGTTCCGTCAGCTGAACAACAGACGCAATTACCACGATAAACAAGATGATCCGAAGGTACCCCAAGTCCCATGGCGCAAGCACGAACGCGTTCAACACATTCGTCAACAGCGTTGAAACTGTGATCACGAATACCGTTGCGATGCCCATTGGCAGAGCGGTTTCGATTCGATTGGATGTACCCATGAAAGGGCATAGGCCCAGTAGCTGCACGAGTACAAAGTTATTTACTAGAGCCGCGCCACCAAATAGTAGGAGTAGGTCCGACACGGTGGAGTGGTTCTAGCGAACCTCCATACCAGTCTGAGCTCCTTTATCGGGAGAAACAAGGAAGATGTCATTATCTCCGGGTCCCGCCGCAAGAACCATTCCTTCAGATGTTCCGAATCGCATCTTTCGAGGTTTCAGATTGGCCACGACTACAACGTCTCGCCCTACCAATTCCTCTGGTTTATAGGCTGATCGGATTCCTGCGAACACGGTTCGTTCTTCTGTGCCAACGAGTAACTTTAGCTCTAGCAACGAGTCTGCACCGTCGACGAGCTTAGCTTCGAGCACTCTAGCGACTCGCAGGTCAATTTTCTGAAAGTCCTCAATCGAAATAACGTCAGGCATTGGCTCTGATTCAGAAGCAGACGCGTCTTTGGATGCTTCAATGAGTTTCTCTATTTGCTTCTGATCGACACGATTCATCAGTCGGTTGAACTTACCAAGTTTGTGGTCCAAAAGCGGCCTGTCGACATCGTTCCAATTGAGCTGTCCGGAATTCAGGAATTCTTCGCTTCTCTGCACGAGCATAGGAACAATCGGTTTAAGGTAAACACAAAGAGACCGGAACAGATTGATGGCAAGCGTGCAGGTGTTCTGTAATTCGCGCTCTTTGCCCTCTTGTTTGGCGAGTTCCCAAGGTGCGTTCGCAGCGATGTACTGGTTGGCCTTGTCCGCCAACGACATAACTTCACGTACTACCTGAGCCGTGTCTCCGAGTTCGTAGAGCTGTTCAATTGTCGTCTTGAGTTGAGCAAACTCTTCAAAGAGTACGGGTTCGCTCAGCTCCGATGAGAGTTTAGAGTCAAAACCGCGTGCAAGGAAGTTTGCGCACCGCGACGGAATATTCACGAGCTTACCGACCAAGTCCGAATTGACTCGGGCGACGAAATCGGTAAAGCTGAAATCGATGTCGTTGATCGTTGGGGTTAGGCGTGCCGCATAGTAGTAGCGAAGCGTCTCGGGATCGAGAAACTCGCTATAAGTTGCCGCATTTATAAACGTTCCTTTCGACTTCGACATCTTCTCGCCGTCGACCGTTATGAAGCCATGGACGTGAATACGGGTTGGAGTTCGGTGCCCCGAACACTTGAGAACGGCTGGCCAGAACAGCGCATGAAAGTTGATTATGTCCTTACCGATGAAGTGGTGAAGTTCGGTACCTCTATCGAGTTGCCAATAGTCATCGAACTCAACACCGGATTCTTTGCACCAATTCATGAAACTTGCCATGTAGCCAATCGGTGCGTCCAACCACACATAGAAGTACTTGTTCGACGTATCTGGGATTCGAAAACCAAAATAGGGAGCATCACGGCTGATATCCCAAGGTTTCAATCCCGCGTCGAGCCACTCGTTTAGCTTGTTGGAAACATCGTCTCTCACAGTTCCACTAGTTGTCCAATCTCGAAGAAAGTCAGCGAACTGTGCCAAATCGAAGAAGTAGTGAGTGGACGACTTTAGAACAGGTTGAGTATCGGAGTGGACGGAACGAGGATCAATGAGGTCGGTCGCGGCGTAAGTCGCACCGCACACGTCGCAGTTGTCGCCAGGCTGGTCTTCCGCTCCGCACCTCGGACACTTTCCACGCACATATCGGTCCGCGAGGAAAAGCTCTTTCGAGGAGTCATAGAGCTGGCTGACATCGTCCGTAAAAATTGCTCCATTGTCAAAGAGCTTCTTGTAGATTCCTAGCGTCAGACTCTCGTTCTCAGGAGAGTGCGTTGAGTAGTAGTTTTCATGCTCAACTCCAAATAAGTTGAGGTCTTTAATGTGTTCTTCTCGAAGACGATCAATCCAGTCTTCTGTCGAGACGCCTGCTTCCTCTGCGCTCAGCATCGTTGCGGTGCCGTGAGCGTCATCGGCACAGACGTAGTAGCACTCATTACCGTAGAGTTTCTGATATCTAACCCAGATATCAGTCTGAATTTGTTCCAACAAGTGGCCGAGATGAATCGATCCATTGGAATATGGAAGCGCGGCAGTGACTAGGATTCGTCGCATTGGAATTGAGATTGAAAAGTTTTTTACACGCCCGTTTTAGCCCTTTCGGCTGTGCTGGGAGCAATTGGCGTGCAAAGCATACAATACACGCCGCTTCTTCATACCACCTTCTTGCCTATGGCCCAAGCGTTGGAACTCTTTCGAGACCCTGTATTGGGTACCACATGGGGAGAACTTGATGCGGTGCGACATGCGGGCCAAATCGACGGAAAGTGGCATGCCGACGTCGAGCTTGGCTACCCAGTGGACGGGTTGGTCGAAGAATATCGCTCAGCGGCAGCCGAGTGGATTGGCGACTCGGATCTACAACTGCAACTGAGCTTTCGAGCACCTGTCACAACAAAGCTGAGCGGCGTTAGCAATGTAATCTCCGTGGCTTCCGGCAAAGGTGGAGTTGGCAAGTCTACGATCGCTGTTAATTTGGCTATAGGACTAGCTAAAGCCGGCGCGAAAGTAGGGATACTGGACGCCGACATTTACGGGCCCAGCCAAGGAGTCATGCTGGGCATTGTCGAAGGTCGGAGACCCGAAGTTCGAGACGAGAAGTTTTTTGTGCCTATTAAGGTTCACGGTATTGAAGCCATGTCGATGAGCATGCTGGTTTCAGAGCGAACTCCCATGGTCTGGCGTGGACCCATGGCTTCCGGCGCATTGCAGCAATTGTTGAACCAGTCGCTATGGAGCGACCTAGACTATTTGATCGTTGATATGCCCCCGGGAACGGGCGACATTCAACTGACTCTTTCACAGCAAGTCACTCTTGGGGGAACGGTGATCGTCACGACACCTCAGGACATCGCTTTGGCAGACGCACGGAAGGGCATTGAGATGTTTAGCAAGGTTGATGTTCCGATCCTAGGGATCATCGAGAACATGAGCTACTTCGACTGCGATAATTGCGGAAAGAGGCATCAGATTTTTGATTCCTCTGGCGGCTTCCGCGTCGCGAAGGAATATGCAACGAAGGTGCTTGGTGAGTTTCCGTTGAATGCTCATTTAAGGGAGCTAACGGACCAAGGGACGCCCCCTGTCGCCGTAGATTCCGAAAGCCAATTGAGCAAGTCCTTCTTAGACTGCGCTCGGTTAACAGCTGCAACTCACTGGGAGACTAGTCGAATGGCTGAACCAGCACCCACAATTTCGATGGATTCAAATTGACAATCAAAGCCGATCACTGGATACGGCACATGGCCGAAAACCACGGCATGATCGAACCCTACGAACCCAATCAAGTTCGAAGCGTCAATTCTCAGAGTGTTGTGTCATGGGGCACATCCAGCTATGGATACGACGTTCGCTGTGCACCAGAATTCAAGGTATTTACAAACATCTTCTCGGCTACGGTAGATCCCAAGTCGTTTAGTGAGCAGAGTTTCGTAGCTACTACAGGAGACGTCTGCATCATTCCTCCCAATGCCTTTGTATTGGCGAGCACCATTGAGTACTTTCGGATTCCACGAGATGTACTAACCATCTGCGTCGGCAAGTCGACCTATGCTCGCTGTGGAATTATCGTCAACGTGACACCTTTGGAACCGGAATGGGAGGGTCATGTGACGTTGGAATTTTCCAACACGACCAATCTGCCAGCCAAAATCTATGCGAATGAAGGCGTGGCGCAAATGTTGTTCTTTCAAGCGGACGAACCTTGCGAAGTTTCCTACAAGGATCGAAGAGGCAAGTATCAAGGACAGCGGGGAGTAACACTTCCCAAGATCTAACGAAGTTTTAGCCGAATCTACAACCGTTGCGGTCTATTACCGCGCAGTTCTCTCCGGGTTCAGCGTCTCGATCCACAATTCGACCGACTATATACGCTACCTCGCCAGTGTCTTGTAGGCTTTGCAACAGGGACGAGCACTCACTCTCGGGTGTGGCGATGACGAACCCGACTCCACAGTTGAACGTTCGCAGCATTTCGTATTCGCTTAAGTCACCTGTTTGTTGAATCCAACTAAAACTCTCGTGGCGCGGCCACGAGTCCAACTTGAGCTCGACGGCCAGTCCGTCACTCAGCATGCGCGGTGGATTCTCGATCAGTCCCCCACCCGTGATGTGCGCCATTCCTGTGGCTAAGTCGGCTAGAGGAAGCACCGACTTCACATAGATACGAGTCGGTGCAAACAGCTCCTTCCACACCTTGGTACTAGGTTGATTCTCAGAACTTAGCTCGGCGAGCAGTTTGCGAATAAGTGAAAAGCCGTTTGAGTGAGGCCCATCGCTCGCCAGTCCAATGACAACGTCGTCCAAAGCCAGATTACTCTTGCGTTCGACTCTCTCCCGTTCAACGACTCCCACACAAAATCCAGCCAAGTCGTACTTGCCCGGAGCATACATACCCGGCATTTCCGCTGTCTCGCCGCCCGGCAGCGCACAACCGGCCAGTAGGCATCCTTGTGCGATACCCTTGACGACTCGTTCAGCAGTTGCGATATCCAGTTTTCCAGTGGCGAAATAGTCCAAGAAAAGAAGTGGCTCAGCTCCGTATACGAGAATGTCGTTGACGCACATTGCCACGAGATCTTGACCGATAGTGTCGTGACGATCATGGGCGATTGCCAGTTCAACTTTGGTACCGGCTCCATCGGTACCGCACACGAGGATGGGATCCCGGTAATTCTTCGGTAAAGACGACAGTGCGGCAAATCCGCCTAAGTCTGTAAGAATCTCAGGACGTAGGGTCTGATCGACAGCTGGTCGAATGCGGCGTACCAGTTCGTTGCCCGCATCTATATCGACTCCAGAATCGCGGTAGGTGATGCTCATGCTCATCGAGGAGTGTCGACCGGTGCCATTCTAACCAATAGCTTGTCCAGAATTGGGTGCTTGTTTCTAGGTCGACAAAGACTTTTCTTGCGGTGTAGCAAATCAGCTGGGAAGACTAAGTTTCTATCATTAGAGTTCGAATTGAAACGAATTGCGGTTGCTGTCTGTTGTGGCTTGAAACCATTGGGGTTTGGTTCGTAACAAGCAGCACGAAGCTTGGTTGTTTAGTCATCCAAGTTCAACACGGGTGAAGTCTTATCAAGGTGAACTTTCGAGTACTTAGGGTCTGTGCTCTGTTGATCACCGTGGTTTGCGCTGTACCACAGTCTGCAGAACAAGTGGATTGGTTGTATGACGTTGACGTCGAGGTTCCTGCACGATCACTTGCAAACGCCGAACGTGCCATCGAGACGGCATTAGAAGTATGTTTGATGCGGGTATCGGGTCAAGTTAACGTTCGAGAATCCGAAGTTACGAGAAGCGCACTTCATGACCCTTCCGCATACTTGCTGCAATACCGATACAAGACCGTCACCGATTCAACCGGAATCGAAAAAGACGTACTCGAGGCCAATTTCGACAGAGATCTGATCAAGGACCTCAGTCGAAGGGCTCAATTGCCCATTTGGCCATCTGATCGACCAACGATATTGATGTGGATGTCGAATCGTTCCGGAACAAGTTCAACAATGCTCCGTACTGGTACTTCCGAGGGTGTCCGCATTGCTCAGAGAGCTAAAGACCGTGGAGTTGAATTAGTATTGCCTCTCATGGACCTGGCAGACCGCCAATTGGTCAACGCTTCATCAATCGAGGGGAGATTTTGGGTTGATCTTCTAGATGCGTCTAGCCGGTATTCAATGGACTTGATACTAGCTGTATCAAACCATGTGGGAGCTTTTGGAAACGCCCGGTTGCACATCACACTGTGGTTTCAGGATCAAGAGGAGTCCGTATTAATCGATGAAGTCGAGGGATCTGTCGCTGGTAGTGTGGCTCTCGATCACGCCGTGGAATACCTGACGAAACGATTTTCAATCTCTCGAGAGACTCAACACGTCCATCCACTGTACGTGAGCAACATAGATTCCGTTCGTTCGTATGCCAATTTGCTCGAATACCTAGAGGAGAAGGAATTCATTGACCGGCTCGAAATCGCTTCGTACCACGATGGGCTAGTCGAATTGGAAGTCTACACACCTTCGGCATCTCAAAGACTAGAAGCACTGGTGGAGTCGGACTTGTTACCCGCTATTCGTACGTCAAGTGAAGAATCCACAGATGTGCTCTTGAAGTTCGCTTGGCAAGGGCCTCGATGATCGCGCAATTGCCCAATGTCATAACAGTACTTCGAATGGTGTTAACCGTTCCGCTTGCGTACTTCATGCTCTCCGATCAGTGGCTGCTCGTATTGATTCTGTTGTTGGTTGCAGGCGTTTCAGATCTACTGGATGGTGCAATCGCCAGACGATTTAGCTGGGAGACAGGATTTGGAAGGGTCGCCGATCCGATAGCCGACAAACTCACCTTCGGGTTGGTGGTCATATTGCTGACTCTCAAAGGGATGTATCCGCTGTGGCTCATGCTCATCGTTATTGGAAGAGACGTGGGCATACTCATAGGTGCAGGACTCTACCGATTGACCTTCAAAGTTCTCGACGTGGATCCGACACTTGTTAGCAAACTTAATACTGCTGTCCAAGTAGTAGTCCCGCTCTTGATCATTCTGGGAACTCAAGAGTGGTATATAAGCGAACTGGCCCTGAGAGCTCTATATCCTACCGGTTTTCTGGTGGCCGCAGCATTCGCGATTGCTTCGGGAGTTGATTACGCCCTCGTTTGGGGGCGTCGTGCGCACGCGGAGTGGCGCAAGACTCGTTCTCCCAGCTCTACGGAGGATGTCGCTTGAAGGAATCTACTCTCAGACTTCGACCGCGAGAACAATTCACAATTGCACAGTATCGAATTGGAATCAACGATAACCTCTCGGATACTCTTGATTCTTCGGACAATCTTTGGCTTTTCGGCTCACCTTCTGTCGGCAAGACTCATCTAGCCAACGCACTAGTCGCTGGATCCGAAAATGGGATTCTTGTCGATGACCCAAACTACACACTTATAGGTCTTGATCGTTTCTCGCTCATAGTGTTCGACAATGTCGAGCACTGGATTGGGACCCGAAGCCTCGAGTCTCAGCTCGTGGGACTATACGAGCATCTTGGAGCCAATGGCGGCAGGATTGTTGTTACGTCTCGGCGTTGGGTTAACGAGATCGATTTTGTACTGGCAGATCTTGAGTCTCGTATGCGGCTTTTCTCTCGGTATGAACTGCGTCCGCTTCCGGGCGATGAACGCATTCGACTGTTCAGCGATATTGCAGCGGACCGCGGCATTGAAATTACCAAAGAAGTCAGCGAGTACTTACAGAAACGAATTGGTCGATCGCAAGACAATCTTCTTGCGACTTTGGACTTGCTAGATCACGAATCAATCGTGGAGCAACGACGAATTACAGTCCCGTTCATCAAGAAAGCACTGAATCTTTGAGAACTTTTCTCTTTACTGGTGGCGGCACCGCCGGGCATGTCATTCCCGCGAAACCCATCATGCAAGAGCTACTGAGTCGAGGCGATGCAGTGATCTTTGTTGGATCAAACAGCGGACTAGAGGAACGATTGGTTGAGGATCTTGGTATTCGGTTTGAAAGTATCGTAACGGGCAAGCTCCGCCGCTACTTTTCTATACAGAACCTGATTGACATGTTTCGCGTTCCGATCGGAATTCTTCAGTCTCTGATTCTTGTTGCACGCATTCGTCCCGATGCCGTGTTTTCGAAAGGCGGGTATGTCGCATTTCCTATCGTGTTCGCCAGCTGGCTTTTGCGAATTCCAGTGGTCGCCCATGAATCGGATCTTACTCCGGGTCTCGCAACTCGCCTATGCACTCCTTTTGTCAAATCACAGTGCCTAAACTTTGACACGACTCAAACGAAGGCATCTCACATTGTGGTCACTGGCACTCCAATACGAAAGGACTTACTTTCGGGAGACGCCGGGCGTGCAAGAGAGTGGCTTGCCTTAACCGACGAACACAAACCGGTGTTGGTCGTGGTGGGAGGAAGTCTAGGGGCAGAGGAAATCAATGGCGTAGTACGCGGATGCGCCGAGGAACTGACCGAGAACTACACGGTAGTTCATGTCTGCGGAGTAGGCAACAGGGATGTTGATTTATCGGACATCAAGGGTTACTTCCAGTTCGAATACATCAATGAACAGTGGGGCGACGTGCTTGCCCTAGCCGATGTTGTTGTATCGCGATCAGGCGCAAATTCACTGTTTGAACTACTGACACTTCGTAAGCCCAACATATTGGTTCCACTACCTCTGGCTACCAGCCGTGGCGATCAGATCGAGAACGCAGAGTATGCCGAGGCGAGAGGATGGAGTTTGGTCGTACCACAAGAAAAACTGGATCCAGAATCCTTAGTCTCAACGCTCGAATTGCTGACAGGGGATTTGAACTCGCGAAGACGGAAAATGGAGGACTTTCCAATCCGAGATAGTCTGTCCCTTATCGTGAACGAACTTGATCGAGTGACGAAGTAAACGTCGCTAACTAAATCATGGGTCAAGCGGGGGTTGTCGCGTCCGTCTGAGCAGTTAGGGGAGTCCTAGAACGACTCTGTTCCCGGTTCCGTGAAACAATTCGTCCTCTCAAGGAATTTGGGAGTGCTTCTGTAATTTCTACATCCACCAAGGGTTCGTGCTGTTCGGGTGCTTGGAAATTCACAACACGATTGTTTTCAGTTCTTCCTTGCATTGCCCCCGGAGTACGCTGTGATGGTCCTGTTACCAGAACCGGCTGTGTAGTACCGATCATGTTGGCTGCGTGAGCATCGGATTGGACTCGAAGCTGTGCTTGTAGTCGGTTCAATCGTTCCTTCTTTACTTCCTCGGGAGTAGCGTCCACCATTGAAGCAGCAGGTGTGCCTGGTCTCGCGCTGTAAATAAAACTGAACGACATGTCGTAGTTGAGATCTTCGACCAGTGACAATGTCTGCTCGAAATCATCGTCTGTCTCGCTTGGAAATCCAACTATGAAGTCCGACGATAGAGCAATATCCGGTCGATTTTCCTTCAATCTACGAATCTTGGACTTGTATTCCAAAACCGTGTGTCCGCGCTTCATGAGAGCGAGAATTCGATCGGACCCTGACTGAACCGGCAAATGCACATGACTCACCAATTGTGGAATGGTTCGATACGCATCGATTAGTGTGTCGGAAAACTCAACGGGATGCGATGTAGTAAAGCGAATTCTCTCGACACCATTTATCTTGGATGTGTAGTAGATGAGCTCAGCAAGATCTGCGGTCCCATCTTCAAACTCACCTCGATATGCATTGACGTTTTGTCCGAGAAAATGAACCTCTCGTACTCCTTGTGACACCAATCCAACCACTTCTCGCATTACGTCGGAAACAGGCCGACTGATCTCTGGTCCTCGGGTGTAAGGTACAACACAAAAAGTGCAGTACTTGCTGCATCCTTCCATAACAGAGACATACGCAGAAACCCCACTTGCGTTCGGAGTCGGCAGCCGATCAAACTTCTCGATCTCTGGAAACTCAATGTCGACGACTGGTCGCTTTCTTTGGCGTGTCTCGTCGATCATTTCTGGAAGACGGTGAAGAGTTTGGGGACCAAACACCAAGTCAACGTACGGTGCTCTTCGAATGATCTGGTCTCCCTCTTGCGAGGCCACACAACCACCAACTCCAATCAAGAGCTTGCCGTTGTTTTTCTTGAGACCTCGGTACCTGCCCAGCTCATGAAATACCTTTTCTTGCGCTTTTTCTCGAATGGAGCATGTATTAAGGAGGATTAAGTCGGCCTGATCTGGCGACTCGACGACTTCTGCTTGATGAGTTTCCTCGAGTAGTTCAGTCATGCGCGATGAATCGTAGACGTTCATCTGACAACCGTAGGTCTTGACAAAGAGTTTCACAGGCTATGGCACATGGCGAGTTGCTGAGGTCGAGTCTTCTGCAATTGCTCAGCCTCTTGGCAGATTAGTATTTTAAGCCCGTGGGTAAAGAGCTAACCTACTTCATGGAGGGTCATTGAAATACAAAGGAACCGATCCTAGGTAGCCACACGCACAGTCATTGATCGTGTCATATTGCTGGCGACAATCTTTTTACCTTGATTTGATCTTCCCGCTTCATTGCTTGTGCTAGGTCATAGGCAGCTTGGAGCCGCAACCAAGTCTCTGCGCCTCCGCCGAACGCTTTGTCAAGCCTGATCGCCATTTCTGGCGAAATTCCTGCATGACAATTCACGATGTCGGAGAGTTGCTTGCGACTAACTCCAAGAAGTTTGGATGCTTTTGTAACACTTAACCTCATCGGGTCGAGACAATCCTTCCTAACGGACAAGCCAGGATGAGGTGGGTTTTTCATAGTCATTATTGATGCCTCCTAATGCTAATCCACGAGGTCTACTTGGCTGGCTTGACCGATCTCGAATCGAAAGACCATCCGCCAGTTGCGAGATACTGCTACTACCCATAGGCCCACAAAATCTCCCTTAAGGGGATGCAAGCGGAAACCTGGGATATTCATGTGTTCGGCAGACGATGATTCCTCGAAGTGAGCGAGTATTCGCTCAAGAAGACCTTTCTCAGGATCTACAAACACATTCTTCCGCTAGTGGTACATTTGTAGGGGAGGCGTACCGGGCTATCTGTCGGACTTTGAAATGATGTATGGTCCGGGTACAGAATGTTGGATGGAATATGGAAACTACCATGATCCTGCACAAGGCATATCAACTTCTACAGAAGAGGTGTATTGCGCTGGGGAGCTCTTGGTGACCTAATCGTGCTGGCCGCGGTTGCCATCATTTGGATGTCTGTAAGTGCGGGCAAGAAGACGAGGATAAGAAAGAAAACTTGCCCTGAAGAGCGTCTGAACAAGCTTCAAGATGAAATGCACGATGTCTGTGACCAAGAATTTAAGTGTAATCAAAACACATCCAATTGCGATGAAATCCAGAGACGATACCATATTCACAAAGAGTGCATTCGATTACGAAATAACATTACGTCGAGTGTTGGAATGCCGTTCCCGACGAAGGGCATAAGAAGGCAGTAACTGACAAGGAGAATGCAATGGAAAATTGTCGCACTGAATGGAATAAGAGAGATTGTGTAGGCAACATCCATGACATGTGAAGTTGACACCTTACTTTGTAGCTCACAGTGGGTCGTGGATACAACGACATCCAATTCAGAATGCCCTAATGCAAAGAATTTGTCAACAGTCTAGGAGGTGCAGACTCGCAAGTTTGCGAATATCGCAACTTCAAAGTAGAAACCAAATATCGACATATGATTGCTTGTCCAATTGTTGAACGCTCTTGGTCTCTCCTAGTTTTCAGTTGTTAGGCGTAAGGGTACCTCCTATTGCATATTACGAGTCTCGACAACGTATGAAACTTGATATGGCACAAGCGGAAGACTACTAACATGTCACGTACAAATTGCATCTCACCGCTCTACGCTAGTTTCGGAATGGATCGTTTAAGAAACGACGGATCTCAGCGGCTCTGAGAATTCAATGAAGGATGAAGAACGATACCAGTTTGTGAATCGAGTCTTCGATACCTTCTCGTGGCGGACTGTTCCCGAGGAGAGTTGGCTTGGGTTTGAAGACAATTGGGAGTACGACTGGTACAACGACGGTTTCGAGCCCGTTCACCCGCGCGAGTTCGACTTTCAAGTCTTTGAAGCCCATCCGTTCAAAAGCCAAGGTGACAGGCTTCACTTGATGACCATTGAAGGATATCTCTACTATCTGCCTTCATTTATTGCTCTGCTAATGGACGATGTCTGGCGGACAAACGATCTTGGGGATTCTATTCTGTCATCACTTCGCGGCCATCCGCCGGTCCCTGGTTCCATTGCTAGCTGGGTGCAGTACACACGAGACCGACCTTCTGCAATGAGACTTAGTCTTACAGACGACGAATCCTATGGGTATAGTCTTGTCGAGAGGCTGGAGAATTGGTTTCTGCGGAAAGCAAGTCCCAGTCGATGTAAACACATTGTCAACATGACGCCTCAAGAACGAGAGATTGTGGCGCAGTTTCTCGACGAACTGGTGAAACATCCAATTTTCTGTAATGATGCACATCAGATTCAATCTGTGCAAAGCACTTTGCGCCATGAATCCTATGGAAGGCGACTTGGAGCTAGAACCGAGGACGACATCGAGCAATTGCTGGCATTGCTGGACGAGGCCGTCGATAAGTATCCTGCTAGTTTCCCTGCCCCTCTCGCAAAAAAGATTAGAAGAGAACTGCAGCGAACGATATCGACCTAACTAGTAGAATTGTGTCTCCGCGCGTTTTGAGAGTGATCGAACATTTGGTTATGCAACCTTGTGTACCCGAATTCTGGATTCAGATTCATATACGGGAAATCGTTGTTTGCCAAAATAGTATAGAACAGAGGTCGAACGCCTCATTTTGATGACGACAGTGATACCACCTTGAAATGATCTGCCCGATTCATAGCTTGCAATATGCCTTAGGCTGACTGGAGTCGCAGCCATGTTTCCACACACCCACCGAATGCCTTGACTAAACCGAACGCAGAATTAGGCGAAATTCTTGTGTGACAAATTACGATTTAGGAGAATTGCTTGCACCTGACGCCAATATGCTTGGCTGCTTTCGTAACAGTAAGCTCCAACGGTACTAGACAGTCGTGCTTAACGGATAGACCCGGATGAGGCGGGTTCTTCAAAGCCAATGTCCACATAACCTAATAGAAGTTTACGAAGTCTATTTTGCTACTTTGCCAGCTCTAGAGTTGTAGACCGAAAGAAAAGCTAACCACGTACCAACAAATACAGCGCTAGCTCCTTAGGAAGCCAATGCGTGTCCACGTGCCCGCAGTCCGTCCTGAAATCCTGCTTCGTAGGCACAGTAGGGGCACTTGTGACGACCTTTGCCAGATTGATTGTTAGGCAATCTTTGCATTACATTATCTAGATTCTCGCGCCGGTGGGTGTTGTGTTTGCCTGCGTGGATTGTGCAGTCTACGTCGAGACTGATAGCTTGGTCCAAACCAATAATGTGTCGAACCAATGGCTTCTTGGCATAGAAGGCTCGAGAAGTGCTTCCGTGCCCCGGACCTTTGGTTCGCGGTTGTACGAATTCGCCCATTCTGCCGCTAAGTTTCTTATCTTGCAGGAGCGCATCGCGTATCTCCATGTAGTCCCTATAGACACTCTCATAGAGCACTGTCCCTTTTAGTTCGAATGCGTTGCACAGCACGACTTCGGATTTGGACTCATCCGGACCATGCCAGTGACGGGCGACGGTGATGAGTTTGCCAATCTTCTGGAACAAGTGACTTTTCTCGAATTCCTTGTGCTTTACCTCGTATTCATCCAGCATCGTTATTGCCATCGTCTCTTTAACCACCCATGAGCCATTCTTTCTCACGAGAGGAACAACCTTTAGCTCCCATGACCCCAGATTTGGGCTTCGGCTCGAGTTGATAGGCAAACCGAGGTAGCGTTCGATAGTTTGGCCAGCCCATCCTTTGTTGAGCTTTCCTGAGATACTCGAAAACACCGTGACCTCAAACTGTTCCGCCAATGTTCGGAGATCCTGGCCTTTGAGATCTTGAAGTAGTTGGATCGCCTTGAATCTTTCCATGCTACTTCCCACTTGAGTCGCAGGAAGACTCGGCAGTTCGAGCAGTGCCACATGTATCGATATCGTCCGTACCAGCACTGCGAGAACCACGACTTGGCGAGTTTTCTGAGGGGGGGGGTAGAACGAATTTCTTTCATTCGAGAAACCGCCATGTCTAGAAATTCAGGCTTGTTTTCTATTCCCGCAAACGATCGTCCAATCGTCAGCGCGGCTACCCCGGTGGTTCCAGAACCAACAAAAGGATCAAGCACGCTGTCTCCAATATCGGTGCTTGCACGGATGCATCGATCCACTAGCGCAACAGGCTTTTGCGTCGGGTGTCGACCGAACTTGGTTTCAGTCGTTCCCTTCCTGGGAACGCCGAATTGCCAAACAGACTTCATTTGCTTTCCGCCGTTTTCCTCTTTCATGGCTTCATAGTTGAATTTGTGACCGGGTGCAGTTCCCTGCTGCGCCTTGCTAGCCCAGTAGACGACCTCAGTGGAGTGAGTGAATGTGCGGCGTCCAAGATTAGGTGGTGGATTTGGTTTGAGCCACACGATGTCGTTAAGAATTCGAAACCCGTTTTTGAGCAGTGCCATGCCGACACTTGCATGCACATGGAGTGTTCCGGTTACCCAAATGGACCCGGTTGGCTTCAATATGCGAAAGCACTGTGCTGTCCATGCCAAGTTGAATTGAAAGTCGCCTTCGATTCCTCGACTGCGATCCCAGTCACCCTTGTTGACTGGAACCATTTTTCCCGCGACGCACGTTATGCCGTCGTTAGATAGGTTGTAGGGAGGATCTGTCCAAACGCAGTCGAAGGATTCGTCGGGCAAGCGTTCCAGGACTTCGAGAGCATCGCCTTGGTAGATCACTCCATCCTCGTCAGGAGACGACCAATACGGTTGAACTCCCTTCGCTGGAGGAGAACTTGGTGGTGGTACTTGCACAGTGCGTGGATCATTGATCAACTCAAAGCGAAAGTCAATGCTTCTGTACTTACAAGATTCAGGAAGAACGAGTGCTTCCCAATCTAGTAGGGAGCGCTACTCGTTTCGCACTCGTGGATCGATGGCGTCGCGAAGTGCGTCTCCAATGAAGTTAACGCTGAGTACCGTGAGCGATATGGCGAGACCGGGCCACAGAACTCTGATTGGTGTCACTGTGACAAATGCCGAACCATCAAACAACAGCCTTCCCCATGTTGGGAAGTCTGGCGGAAATCCAAGTCCCAGGAAGGAGAGAGTTGATTCAGTAATGATCGCATTGGCGATTCCCAAGGTTGCCGACACCATCACCGGACTGAGAATATTCGGGAGAATGTGGCGAAACACGATCCGCGGTCCGGAAGTACCGACACTAGTCGCGGCGAGAACAAACTCTCGTTCCTTGATCGCCAATGTCTCTCCACGCACAATTCTGGCGGTTTGCATCCAGCTGGTAATTCCAATGACAAAGACGATCAGAAAAAAGATCCCCATCTCGGGACCAAAGCTGGCTCGAAGCGTATCGCGAAAGAGCATGATGATTACGAGAAGCAGCGGAAGCAGCGGCAACGCGAGAAACAGGTCTGTTAGCCGCATAAGGGGTCCGTCCAATCGCTTAAAGAATCCCGCAAGTACCCCTATCGCTGTTCCCAAAACGAGCGAAAGCAACATCGCTGTAAATCCCACAGCCAGCGCGATCCGGCCTCCTGCAAGAACTTGAGCCAGCATGTCGCGCCCCAAGTTGTCTGTTCCAAAGGGGTGTGAGAATGAAGGTCCAAGATTGCGAGCCGTGATGTCGAGTTCTTGTGGATCGATGTGCCACAGAAACGGACCAAGCAACACAGACAGGACGATGAACGAGAAGACTCCGGCACCGATCAACGCCCCTTTGTGACTGCGAAGCGCGATCCAGACAATCATCCATGGAGATGGATGCTGCCGTGCACTTAATAGCGCTTGCTCGTGTTGTCCCGCGAATGCCATTTACATCACCTAGGAGTAACGGATACGGGGATCGAGAATCCCGTAGAGAATGTCGGCAACCAAATTGAACAGGACGATCAAAATGGCAAAAATAAATGTAAGCGTCTGAACAAGGGGAATATCTCCCCCTTGAATCGCAACGATAAGCAATTGTCCTAGCCCGTTGACTCGAAAAATTTGTTCAGTGACGATCGCTCCGCTAAAGATCGTGGGAACGCCTAATGCAATCATCGTGACGACCGGAATCAAGCTGTTGCGAAGTATGTGACCGACAAGGATTGCTCGATCGCGTAGTCCCTTGGCTCTTGCTGTCCGTACGTAGTCCAGATTGATGTTTTCGAGTACGGAAGCCCTCATGAATCGACTTAGTTGAGCGGCGTTGTAAAACGCCAAAACCATCACCGGCATGGCCATCTGTTTGACCTGTGTCCAGAAGCTCGGAAGGTCTGTGACCTGATGAGTCGTGTCGTAGATGGAAGGCAACCAACCCAACCACGCACTAAAGATGACGATTGCTACAACACCAGTAAAGAACGTGGGCACAGAAAATCCAATCATCGAGACAAACGTACCGATCTGGTCGAACCAGCTGTATTGCTTGTATGCCGAAATTACTCCTATTGGCAACGCGATGAGAATGCCCACCACATAGGAAAGTCCAACAACCCACAGTGTCTGCGGCAATCTTTCAATTATCAGGTCGACCACAGGGCTTCGAGTTAGCCACGAGCGGACTCGGAAGCGTGAGCTTGAGTCACCTATTGTCAGACCTGTCGTTTGTTCTATGAAGTTAAGAGGTTCATTGATGAAGAACTGCTCCAACCACTTGAGGTAACGGATGTGAAACGGTTCGTTGAGTCCCAAGGATTCGCGTATTTCCTCGCGAACCTCGGGTGGTATCGTGAGGGGCAGGTCACCTGTGGGATCGTTTGGCGCTAAATCCAACAGCGCGAAAAGCACAAAGCTGATCGCGAGCAGAGTCGGAATGGCAAAGAGCAGCCTGCGGCTCAGGTATTTGAGCATGATGGAAGCAAGCTACATAAGCGCTAACGGTGCCAGTCTTCGGCCTTCCAGAGCTCTGAATCCCAGCCGTTGATCGTTACGCCTTTCAATTCGTTCGAAACCGCGGATACTCTTGCACGATGGACTAGTGGTATCACCCAGTAGTTCAAGACGACCATATCGTTCAGTTTCTTGATGACGTCAGCTCGTTCTGTCTTGTCCGTTACAGACGACAATTGATCGACGAGAGTATCGAATTCTTCGGAGCAGGCTCGTGGAATGTTAGTACCCGCCCAGTTATTGTCCGGACTGGGCATTTCACTGCAAATCCATCCTCGAAGATATTGGGAAGGATCCTCTCCATCAAAGCTGTTGGTATACATTTGCACATCTGCAAAGAATTTTTGATAGGTGTCGGGACTTGCCACGTCAGAACCAAAGAACACAGCTCCGTCGATATTGCGCAACTCTGTCTCTACACCAATTTGCTCCCACATCTGTTTGACCAGTGCTTGGTTACCTTGTCGGACAGAGTTAGTGGACGTCTGGTACAAAATCGAAAGCCTAACTCCGCCTTTGGCTCGAATTCCATCGGACCCACGTGCCCATCCCGCTTCGTCCAACAATCGGTTGGCTTCCTCAATGTTCTGAACCTTACATTCGTCGTTGGAATCTGAGACGTAGTAATCCGGTGCAGGAACAACATTGCACTCAGGCTCACCTGCTCGTCCATAGCCAGTCTCTACAAGGATCGAACGATCAATTGCGAGCGACAGAGCTCTTCGTACGGCAAACTCGGACAGAAAGGGATGTGGATTTGTACCGTCAAGATACTGTGACCGACGGTCAGGACCCAATGAAGGATCCTCGTTTGTCAGATTCACAATTATTCGCTCTACCTGCGAGCCAACTCCATAAAGGACTTCGCCCCTATCTGCTTCAGCCATGCTGTCCAAGATTTCCGGCTCAACTTGGAGGTTCCACGCAAAGTCATACTCACCGGTTTCGACAACAGCTCGTGCAGCGGAAGCTGCATCACCACCGCCTTTCAGAGTGACTTCCTTAAAGAAAGGTTTACCCTCCTCGCGGTAGTTTTCGTTTGCGACGTATTGAACGACATCATTTGCCCGGAAGTCAGTCACTTGAAAGGGTCCGGTTCCGATGGGGGCAAAATTTTGCTCGTTGCACTCCTGTGCTCGCATGCCAAGGCAATCTTCGAACTGTTTCTTTTGAAGGATTGGAACAAGTGATCCGACGAAAGGAAAGTAGGGATGGGCACTGACTTTGGAGAACTCAATGCGAACAGTGTGACTGTCGACCGCTACAACTTCCACAACATCGGTGAAATTGTTGATGCGATAGCATCCCATTTCTTCGTGAGTGCAATACAACCATGTAAACACAACGTCGTCTGCAGTGAAAGGCGACCCATCCGACCATAGGACGTCTTTCTTCAATTTCCACGTGATAGATCGCAAGTCCTCACTAAACCCTCCATTCTCAAGTGTTGGAATTTCCTCGGCCAATGTAGGGATCATTACAGCTTCTTCATCGTAGTTGGCTAGCGGCTCAAGTACCAGCGAAGCCGCTTCTATTTCTTTTGTTCCTCCACTCAAGTAAGGATTCAAAGTGGAAGGTGCTTGCCAGTAGAGAAGCTTCAAGTGGGTGTCCACATTCTCTATCGCGACATCTGTGTCCTCGGCATCGATACTCTGCTGCCCCTCAGTTGGTCCGGAGCATGCTCCAATCATGAGACTCAGGAAAACGATCGTGGCTAAGAGCGCGCAATTCTTCATGTGGAAAACCCTGTATTCAATAACGAGGCGTGAAGTAGGAAGTAATGGTAATCGTTTAGTGTTGGTTCGAAGCGTCATTGACTCACTATGTGGCTGCAATCGCTCCCAAAACAGTTCTCGTTCGAGTTC
This sequence comes from Candidatus Azotimanducaceae bacterium, assembly GCA_965203735.1. GTDB lineage: Bacteria > Pseudomonadota > Gammaproteobacteria > Pseudomonadales > Azotimanducaceae > Bin55. The sequence continues at coordinate 2,912,591 of OZ241909.1, read as the reverse complement.
TACTTGTGAGTGGACAACCACGCTACTCCTGCGTAGCGTTCTAGATCTCCGTTCCTGTTGCTCTGCATTCAATTGCATCCTCCATCTCAGGGTTCTGGTCCTCTGGCGACACGGTCACCCCAATCTTGAGAGAATCGATGTCAAAGACACCTCGCTCCGTCCAGCCTTTGCGAGCATCATCAGCATGGAAATCGATTTGCTGTGACTAAGGGTTTAAACACGCAGTAATTCAGGAAGTGCCCTGTTGACTTGGAATTCCTAAAGGACGTCCGTTCGGCCGCGTGCTTTCAAAAGCGTCACGACTTCCTCGTATTTCATCCATGAGTCGGCGACTTGGTCAGGAATGGATTCTCACGTCGCGTTTGCCTCTTCTCGAATCGGTCTGGAGAGAGTGTGTTCATGTGCGACTGGAGTAGTGGAGGAAGCTCTCCAGAGACTTCACTTGCAATGATCTCCGCACAATAAGGAGCTGACGTCGTTCCGCTACTTCCGTGCGCGAGGTTTACCCATATAGAGGAGTCTATGCGACCTGCAATAGGCATATGATCGGAAGTCACAGCTCGACGAGCTCTAAACGACGCAGAATGAGTGACTTCTGTTGGACCAAACAATCTCTCAATGCGCAATTGGTTTGTATTCCTTGCTTTGTCTCTTGGCCAGGGTTGATACTCGTAGGTCGACCCGGCTGAGTAAGTGTTCTGTGTTGTTACGACGTAACCTTCGTGCAGGAACGCAAAGGGACGAAGAGATTCAGCCGGTGATGGCAGAAATTGGTCCATTTGTCCATCAATCTCGGTAACCTCGAGAGTTGTGTAACTGTTATGAAATCGTACGGGAGAGCCGGTTGCGGACACAATAGGGCAGTCAATATTCGCTAGGTCTGGCAGATCGCCTTGCACTAAATTCACGTTTGGATGGTCGGCAAACCAAGAGCACAAGTCAGCCCCGTTAACAACTATAGTCCGCGGAAAATGGACTCCGCTCATATCTAGATTCAATCCAGTTAGTTCCTTTACCCGCTCGCGTGAAGCAAGTTCTGCCCAATCGCAGCCCATCAATTCGCAAATGCGTTCCAGTCGCTCCATTGTCATTCGTGTACTTGGAAACTGTATCGCCCCGCAAGGAACCGCTCCGCTAAAGTTTCGCAATAATGACTGCGAATAAATGTGCGATTGCAATCTGATGGATGGTGCCGAATCCGCACTCGCACTCAGCCGAGCGTGAACTACAGCAGTTGGAATCGCAGACGTGCCATCGCCAACTTGGCCTGACGGTGTGTGTAGCTCGACACTAATTCCTCTCCGCGCAAACGCTTGTGCGGTTGCGCAACCCGCGAATCCCCCTCCAACAACGATGGCTCTTGTCGGTGCATTACTGGGTATAAAGGGTGTGCTGGCCAATTTGGCAAGAGTTGTGTGGCGCTTGTAGGGAAGGTTTGAAATCTTGTCGACTGAGAATCCATTCGACTCTAGTAGCCTGCGGACGTGACCTGCGGAAGAGTAGGTCGTTACGGTGGCACCTGCTCTTGAATTCTCCGCCAGCGAACCCAACAGTCGTTCGCTCCACATGTCGGGATTCCTGTCGGGAGCGAATCCGTCGAGAATCCATGCATCGACTCCTTGCTGGTCGCGAGCTATGAAGTCTTGAAGTGCGAGCTCCGCTGATGTGTACAGCAAGGTGAGTTCGATCCGATGATTGGCGAATACACGACGATGGATTCCCACAATTGGCGGAGGATATTGTTCGATCAATCCATCACTCAAGTCGAGGTGCGGTGCAGTTGCTCGAACCGTCTCTCCAAGGACTACGAGAGGTAGAGGGCGTACTTCACAGCTAAAGAACCGAAGTCTGTTTTCTCCATCGGCGTTACGCAAGAATTCCTGTGCGAACGCCAGAAAATTTATTCCCGCTCCAAATCCAAATTCAAAGACCGTGAAGATTCTTTTGGTGGACATGCGTTGAGCGAACTTGGCAGGCTGTATGTGAGCTTGTTGGCACTCTTGCACAGGGTCTCTCGCAGCGTAGAAATCGTTGAATTCGAGCGAACGAAGGCGGTTATCCACAATGGACGTTTCCGCCTCACTCATGGCATTCGGTGAAGCTTCAATAGGATGGGACGGCATTCTCTTATCAGGAGAAAATGAAATCGGACTAATGAATTGAGACGCGGATCATTTGGCAGCTTTGACGGTGCTGGTTCGAATGAACGGAAAGGCAGCGCTTTAGATTCCTATCGCTGGCCTGAATAACTTGCAGCTAGAGTTACTCCGGAACTTTTGGTCGAGATGGATCCTCAATCCACTCGCTCCATGAACCGGGGTAGAGCGCAGGTTCGTCATAGCCCGAAACCAACATGGCAAGGATATTGTTAGTTGCAGTAACACCGGATCCGCAGTAGCAAATCACGTCGGCTTCTTTGGACACACCCTCAAACTTTTTCGGATCTCTAGTGAACTTTCCGTCGGAGCCGATGTTCTTGAGGAAAGGGCTGCAAATTGCTCCCGGAATGTGCCCTGCTGTATGGTCCATGGTCTCGTTGAATCCCTGAAACCGGTCTTCCGCACGCGCATCAACAAGCACACCTCGGTGATTCAAGACTTCCTCTGCCGTTACGGTTCGAGTTAAAGGATTGCCAATCGAGAATTCTGTGGGTTTTGGAACTGGAATGTCTGTAGCTGTCTCGAAACCAGATTCCTGCCACGCAGCGAATCCCCCGTCCAACACCGACACTTTTTCGTGACCGAGCCACCGCAACATCCACCATAGACGACAGACAAACATGCCATTCCCACCGTCGTAAACAACGACATGCGAATCATTGGAAATTCCCGAATGACCCAAGAAGTCGGCGAATCGTTCTTTGGAAGGAAGAGGGTGTCTTCCTCGACGCCCAGGAGGATCTGCGAGATCCTCATCGACTGAAACAAAAATTGCATTGGGAATGTGAGATTCGCGATATTGCCGAAAACCGAGTTCTTTGTCCAGTAGATCGCTTCTGCTATCGGCAATTACTAGCTGGGGATTGCCAAGAAGCCCATGCAGATCTTCTGGGGAAATGAGGTTATCTTCGGGTTTCCACATAAAGGATTCTCGCTACGGTTTGGGTTTGTACTTGATCATCACTCGGGATCCGTCCTCAAGTTGGTTCTTGAAGCGTGGACCCCAGGTATCCCATCCTTCCGAGTACTTCTCGCCCATTACCTTAAGTACCTCTTGGTGCACTTCCTTGTCTTCGACAATACTTCCGGTGGCCATGAGTTCGGGGGCCTCTCTGTAGGCTTCTCTTGCCCGTTGCCAATTTCCAAATTCTCCTACCCAAATTCGGGTGTCGGTGAGATCTTTGCGAATTGCCTCCGCTCGCCAAGCTTCCTTCGGCGTGACGACGTAAATCTCTTTTTCGTGATATGCGAACCAGATTTCAGCTTTGCACTTGCTTTCCTCACCGTCTGACTTGATAGGCGTCAAGTAAATCAGGCTTGAAGTCGACAGTTCCTCTGGTAGTTCCTCTGATAATTCCTCTTCCGCATGTACGGAACGAGAAATAGATACAAGAACTGGTGTAGCAAGGATGCCAATTGTTAGTTGTCGACGAGTAATCATGAGTGTGTTCGCTCCTGCTCTATTGTTGGGTGGCAGTGTTTCAAGTATAGATTGTGATCACGGATTAATCACCAAGGTGGGTCACATAGAGTTCAACATACAAGCTGGAAGCTTGGTTTACCTCCGTTGTTTGGGTTTTGAATGCAATCCATTCACGTGCTTGACGAGTTCTTCGAACACTCCACCATCTGCATGAGGAACCACTTGTCTCACCCTGCTTGCTGGGAAGCCCACTCCACTAAAGCCTTGTTTGGATCTGTTAGTTCGCCGAGGGAGGTATACAAATAGCGTTCCCATTCCAGTTCCGGCAGTCCAGTAAACAACATCAGATTGAGCGGGTAGTCTTCGCAGTCGGTACAGTTGCGAAAGTCATCCCTGAAAAGGAATATTGCCTTTCCCCATGCTGTGGCGAGCCCAAGTTCGAACACAACTCCCTCGTCAGGTGGACAGCCATTCAACACTGCAAAGATCCCATCGGCGTTCCGAACGTCGGATACATCAGCCTGACCGATGCTATATGCCCATCCCTTGGCGGTTCTGTCGATTTGGTTGTTGCGTTCGAAGGGCTCGTAGACCTCCAACCCTAATGATTGGAGTTTGTCTACCAGTTCGTTCAACAATCCTTTTTGTTGAAGCGAAAAACCATAGGCATTGGCGAGATAAACAGACTTGCTCATTTCAAATAGGTCTCTTCGACAAGCATTCTCTCAATTCGAACTGATGTGGGATTCAGTGGGATTCTGCTCATTCTTGTACATCGAATAACGAATCAAAGAACCAGTGCGCGCCTGCAGGTTCTTCAAGCAATCTCTGTTGTCGTAGAGTCAGGTCTATGCCGTCAGGGGCGGTGACTCGAGAACGCGACCATGTTAACTGTGAGGCGCAATACTTGTAGAGCAAGGTCCGTCTCTCGTAGTCGGCTTTCCACTCCATCGTTCCGTGAGTTGTCGCTTCTGAGAAAAACGTGACACTGCCAGCAGGTGCATAGGGGACTTCAACCATATCGCTGACGCTACCGTCCCGAATACACCGAGGAAGCCTAATATGGCTGTTGTGACTTCCTGGAATGCAGCATAGTCCGCCTGTCTCTGGTCCACTGTCCGCCAAGTTGAATGCGGCAACTCCGAACCCGTGTAGTGCTTGGTACGCCGGTTGTACGTACGGTTGCCCTGGTACAGCGCGGCTAAATGGTTCGGATGTACCGTAGTCCGAGTGCAGCACGCCGCTTGGCATGCCCTTCTTCATGCGCATCCCGAAAATCCTATCGAGACGGAAACAGTCGCCTAGTTGCATTCTCATCACTTGCATGGTCTTAGGATGGTCAATAAGGTCGCAAAAGAGTTCCCCGAACGCAAGAAAGCCGGGAGAAGAGGGATACGATCCTCCGGCCATTCCAAATCTGTAGTTGTCGTACAGAGATTTTTGGGACTGAACTCGGCGCTGATCGGCACTAGCGGGTAACTCCTCAAGCGTTTCGTCGAGAATTCCGTTTAGTTCATCAACTTGTCCCGGAGACAATACGTTCTCGACAACCAAATACCCTTTCAAGTCGTAGAGATATATATCCAGCTCACTGAGTTCGCCCATACACTTGGTCCAGCGTGGTGTTCTTAGGAGATTATTCACTTTCTCAAAATTTTCCTAGTTGACGGAGGCAACTTTCTCTCGACTCATCGCGTAAAGAAACTCGTCAAAATTCAAACTTGCATGCCAAAGAAACTAGAGATCTATTGGTTGATCTAAAGAATCGAATTGTCTTGGACTATTGCTATTACAATAGGCTACTCAATCACACAACGGGAAAGGTTCCAAGAGTTCTCTTGAAGCCACCCGTTCTTCTAGTACAAGTTCGAGGAGTTCAGGTACGGTGAGTTTTTACGAATGGTGGTATGGAATCGTTGGATTCTCAATTCCGTTGGCGGTTCTGTACACAGCCATAACGACGCACCTTACCTTTATCTCCATAACCCTCTACTTGCATCGGCACTCAGCCCATCGTGCACTAGATCTTCACCCCGTCCTCTGTCATTTCTTCCGATTTGTGCTGTGGTCCACGACCGGCATGGTCACCAAGGAATGGACAGCAGTGCATCGAAAACACCACGCCAAGACGGAAACCGAACAGGATCCGCATAGTCCTGTCGTGTACGGACTCGGCAACATCATTCGAAAGGGATCCGAGTATTACCGTGACGGCATAGATGAGGAAACATTGAGAAGATACGGAAAAGGCACTCCCGACGATTGGGTCGAACGGAACGTCTACTCGAAGTTCACGTGGGCTGGTCTAGCGATGCTTGCCGTATTTGACTTGTTTCTGTTTGGCATCATCGGAGTGATCGTCTGGGCCATACAGATGATTTGGACTCCGTTCTGGGCTGCGGGAATAGTCAATGGTGTGGGACATGCATTTGGATATCGCAACTTCGAGACTCAAGACGCTTCCAAGAACATCGTGCCTATCGGTATCCTCGTTTGCGGAGAGGAGCTGCACAACAATCACCACACTTATCCAAATTCCGCTCGGTTCTCCTTTAAACCATGGGAGTTTGATCTTGGTTGGCAGTACATTCGTGCATTGACGTTCCTACGACTAGCTCGACCATTGCACACAGGACCCGTCGTAGAGCAAGTGAGTGGCAAGTCGATCATCGATATGGACACCTTGTGGGCGGTAGTGAATGATCGATTTAGTGTCATGGCGCGTTACGCAGAAGATGTCGTCAAGCCTATTGTTCGGATTGAAAAGCAAGACGCCAATGGACCGATCCGCAGATTGCTCCGAGGCGCGAGAAAGATACTCTGCTCCCACGAATTAGTCTTGCGCGATCGAGAGATCAACAAGATTGACGAAATTATTGGCCATAGTCCTCAACTGAAGGTTATCTACGATCTACATGAAGAGCTCAATTCCCTTTGGGCGAAACGAACCGGAAGCGGGGAAGAGCTTCTCTCGGCGTTCAAGAGATGGTGTGCTCGAGCTGAGGCAACTGGCGTAGACGTACTACGTAGTTTCGTGGCCGATCTAAAGACCTACTCGGTACCGAAAACCGTCGACTCTACATCCTCTTAGGAACTGAGATCCCCAGAGAATCTAGTCCTACTCGTAACGTTTCAGCCGTACGAACGCATAGCCCCAAACGACTATCCCGTTCCACGGGTTCTGTCTTGAGCACGGGACAGTTCTCGTAGAACCTTGTGAAGTGTACGGTTAAGTCGTAGAGATAATTGCACATGTGGTGTGCCTTGCGTTCAGTGATCGATTGCTCAAGTACCTCTTGAAACCGCAATAGCCGCACTGCCAGGTCGTGTTCGGCAGGGTGCTTGACACGAATCCGGTCCAACTCTATTTCATCACCATTGATGCCGCCTCGCGCGAAGATTGCGTTAATGCGGGCATGGGCGTATTGCAAATAAGGTGACGTATTCCCATCTAGGGACATCATCGTATTCAGGTCGAACTTATAGTCACTAGTTCGGTTCTTGGATAGGTCTGCATACTTGATCGCGCCGATTGCGATGTGATGGGCGATTTCTGATCGTTGCTCTTCGTCTAAATGTTGGCTTTTCTCTTCCACAACATTCCTGGCGTGACTTTCCGCTTGTTCGATCAAATCCGAGAGCAGCGGGTTTTCTCCAGTTCTCGTCTTGAGTGGCTCGCCATTCGCATTGAGGATGGATCCGAAAGCGTGGTGTTCGAGTTCTGTTGCTTCCTCCGCAAATTCAGCTTTCTTGGCAACGGCGAACAACATTTGAAAGTGCAGAATCTGTCGTGCGTCGGTGAAATACAGCACCTGATCCGCCTCAAGTTGTTGCGTTCTGTATAGCAAAGTGGCCAGATCCGTTGTGTGATAGAGGTAGCCTCCATCCGACTTTTGAACGATCATGGGCAACCGGCTTCCGTCTTTTCGGACGAACCCATCGACAAACACACACTGTGCACCGTCCGATTCGACCAACAACCCCTTCGTTTTCAGTCGTTCTATCACCGCTGGTAAGTCGTCATTGAATGAACTTTCGCCTCTTATGTCGGCTGGGGTCAACAAGATGTCGAGCTTTTCATAAGTGTCCTTGAGATGGCTTAACGAAACATCTATGAACTTCTGCCAAATTTCCATCGTCTTGGGATCATGGGACTGCAGTTTCAATACTGCTTCACGCGCCTTTGAAGCAAAGCTCGAATCGTCTTCGAACCGCTGGCTTGCGGCTATGTAGAGTTTCTCGAGGTCTTCGAGGCTGCGATCGATTTCATGATCCGACTTCAAGTCTTCAATGTAGGCAACTATCTTTCCGAATGCTGTACCCCAATCTCCGATGTGGTTTTGTCTTACCACCGTGTGACCCGCCAGGGTCAGCATCCGAGTCATGGAATCACCGATAACGGTACTTCTCAGGTGTCCAACGTGCATCTGCTTGGCTACATTGGGCGATGAATAGTCCACCACAATGCGAAGCGGTTTGTTAGTAGGTGTTACAAGTGGCTCAGATCCAAGCGAACTAGACAGATATTCGTTGTCAAGAGATACATTGATAAAGCCAGGTCCAGCAATCGCGACGCTTGAAGATAGGTCTTCGAGCACACCTGTATCGACTAACTGCTGTGCTAGCGTTCGAGGATTCACTTTCAAGAGTTTCCCAGCTCTCAATGCACCGTTCGCCTGGTAGTCGCCAAATTCGGGACGACCAGCAGGTGCTACGAGTGGTTGAGGTTCTTCGACCCCTACTTGAACTAATGCGGACTCGAGACGTCGAGAGATTTCGGCGCGAAGATTAATCTACAGCCCTCATTTAGCTATCTGAATTTTGGTCGCAACGGGTCCTCGATCGCCTTCACGTACTTCATAGGTGACGGCAAGATCCTTTTCTATGTTCTTGTCGTCTAAACCAGGATCGAGGTTTGTCTTGTGGAAAAAGGCCTGTTTGCCGTCGTCTCCCCGAATAAATCCATACGATTGCCGTTGCGAATACGACTTGACTTGACCTCGGATTCTTGCGGTCTTTGGACTCTGGGGCCGTTCTGCCTTAGATGCAGCTCTAGGACGCCTTTCCGGTCGTGATCTGGCTTTGCCCGATTGGTCGGTCGACTTTGTACTCTCTTCTCGATCCGAAGACTTTTGGGGTCTACGAGAACGGTTTTGTCCACTTTGGTTGGGTCCTCTTCTTGGCTGGCCAGACGGTGGTCGTGTTGCTTCTGACGATTTTTCCACTTTTCCATCCTTACGGTCTCTCGCCTCCTTGGCAGGAATGCGGCGTGTGAACATATACACCAAGAGACCTGAGCACATGCATGACAGAAAGACCAAACTTGACATGATGATGAAGTTCCCTGGCAGAAATCTCAAGGTGATCTCAGCAACCAACGCACTCCAAAACAACCCCACACCCATGAGGCCGAAAACCAGCAATAGCTTCTTATTCATTCGACGTTTTCTTTAGACTTAAGTTGACAAGTTAATTGGGCTTTCTGTCCATAGAAACGTAGCCCAAATGAGCCTTTAGTCGCGGAATTGCGCTGCCCTTGTTATCACAACGGTGTCAACGGGAAAATTCTCAAGCTCTAAACCGTTGACGACTTGCGTCTTGGTTCGCAAGTTCTCGATTTCGTGAACCACTTTCATACCACGAGTTACTTTTCCGAATACGGTATAGCCCGCTTTGCCTTCGGACTCGGAATAGTTGAGCATATGATTGTTCTTAGTGTTGATAAAGAAATCTGCCGACGCAGAGTCTGGGTCGTCGTATCTCGCCATCGCGATGGTGCCCTTGCTATTCTTGACCCCATTCATGGCTTCGTTCTTTACTGTTTCGGTTACGTCGCGAGAATTCAGTTCTTGGTCCCAGGAACCTGCTTGTATAACGAATCCCTTGTGCGCTCGATGAAATATGATGCCGTCGTAGTGTCCATCGTCCACTAACGACAGAAAGTGCTTTACAGTCAGCGGCGCTTTATCTGCAAAGAGCTCAAGCATTATCGTTCCGTGCGATGTATCTAGGAGCACCTTTGGGTTTTCCTGTTCTGACCCTTTCAAATTGCTTTGCTCAGAAGACTCTTGCGATTCTTCTTCCATGCCCTCCATTGCTTGTTCCACGTCGGAATCTGTCTCGTCGGTTGCCACGCCAAGCGCGAAAATTACAAAGACAAGCCCGAGTGCAAATCGTGTCATATTCATGAGTAAATTGTAGTTCCTCGTGTGTAATCGGATTGCACAGAGCGCACAACCCTAGTTCAAGACTACTTGATTGCTGTTTAGTTTCATGATGTGCATTACACAAGAACCAAGAAATCGCTTTTTCAAGTCGGTTTACTCTCCACTTTGGATTCTGCCAATAGCAGCGCTGCTGACGGCATGCGACTTCGCCGGCTATGAGTCTTATAGCGGCCCAACGATGGGTACCTACTACCGCGTAGTTGCTGACTGCCAGAAAACACTCTCACTTTCCGAGATTACAGAAGCCTTGAATTCCGTTGACGAGAACATGTCAAACTACCGATCCGACTCGACTGTGCGGCAATTCAACCGATCTCCTGCAGAGACTTGGTTTGCAGTTGATGAATCACTCGTCTACGTTGTAGCAGTTGCAGACAATGTTAGTCGGCTAACTTCGGGTCGATTCGACATCAGTATTGAACCGCTTGTGGCCGCTTGGGGATTTGGAGTCACCAACGTAACTGCGAAACCGTCACACGAAACAATCGAGACCCTATTGAAGCAGGTTGATTACCGGGCTCTCGAGTTTCGAAGCAATCCATCGGGTCTCCGGAAGAAACGCCCGTTAGCCATTGACCTGTCTGGTATAGCAAAGGGATACGGCGTAGACGTGCTCGCCGAGCTGTTAGAACAATCAGACTGTGAGAACTATCTTGTTGAAATTGGCGGTGAGTTGAGAGTAAAGGGAGTGAACCAAGCGAATCGTTCTTGGCAGATTGGGATTGAGAATCCATCTGGTGGTGGAGTTCAAACAAGAATCTTCATGACCGAAGGATCGCTTGCCACCACGGGAGACTATAGAAATTTCCGCGTGTTTGACGAAAAGTCGTATCCCCATGTCTTGGATGCTACGACAGGTTATCCGGTGGATCACAGCGTGGCGAGCGTTACGGTTCACATGCCAACTGCAACAGAAGCAGATGCAATTGCCACGGCGTTGTATGTACTGGGAGAGGAGGGACTCGAATTAGCGACAGCACACAACATAGCAGCCTTGTTTCTTGCTTGGAATGATGAAACGCAGCGATTCGTGCAGGAAACCACTCCCACAATGAAGCTACTACTCGATGACTGACAGTCGGAACTCGCTTGTAGTACTAGGACAAAGCTAGAATCGAACTGGCAAGAATTCTCTCGGCTTGCTGACAAATATTAGGTGTAACGAGGAGCTTTAGGCGGCGGAGATGCTGCATCTAACATCGCCGTGGCGTGGATTCACCAGGAAGGCTGGGGAATACAGAGGTGCAATATCCACTGCATTCTTAGGAGGAAACCATGTGAGAAGAGTCGAAACCACAACCACGACGATGATTGATCTGCAAGATTACGCAGTATTGTGCCGAATGAATCTGAATAAGTAACGGAAGGAAAATGGACATATTCATGAGAAAGACTAGTCCTAGCCTAATCTCTTGAAGCTAAGTCATAAGACGGTTGTCTGATATCACATGAAGTTACCACTGCCTCTATTGATCGGCGTTCGCTACGTGCTTTCCCCCCGCGATTTTCTTTCGTCGATTGCGTCATTGGCAGTTGCTGGACTTTCACTGTCAATCGCAATTCTCGTGGTCGTTCAGGCAGTTCTCACAGGTTTCGAGTACGAGCTTCGAGAGCGAGTATTGGGGATCCTGCCTCACATCACGGTAGAGACGAGAAAGAGCTTCTTTGTAGATGCAGAACCCATCCGCGACATTGCCGAAATCGAAGGGGTAATGGGCATCAGCGCTGTAGTCGAAGACGTTGCGTTGCTCGTTGTTCCTTCACCGGAGCCGTCTATGCAGTCTATCGATGGGACAGTCGAAGAGGAGAGCTCTGGTTCTCGCTCTCGGTCCCGTGGTGAACCGGTCCTTGTTCAAGGTATTGATCCTCGCCAACACGGCAACGCTTCGGCGTTGTTGGATTTTGTAGAAGAGGATGACTTGGCAAGAATTCAGCCGGGATCGTTCGAAGTTCTAGTGGGAAGCGTCACTGCGAAGCGTCTTGGTATTTCAAGAGGCGACGTCGTAACGCTGGTTGTTCGCAAGAATCAGGTGTCTCTGGCCGGCTATATTCCGCGGCAAAAGAGACTAAGAGTTCTGGCGGTGCTCGAGACCGGATCCTTCATGGATCGAAACAGAGTGTACATGCACTTTGCTGATGCCAGCCGCTTGTACCGAACGAACGGGAGTGCTACGTCCTACCAAATTCGCATCGAAGATCCCTATCAAGCCAAGCACTTGGCAGGTGTTGTCCGGTCAAAACTGCTTGATCGCAATCAGTTTGTTAGTTACTGGTCATCTGAGTATCAATTCGGATATCTTCATCAAGCGATCATGGCTTCTCGCTTCATGCTTCTTCTCATTTTCTCGCTGTTAGTGGCAGTCGCAGCCTTTAACCTCATTTCAACCGTAGCGATGATGGTCTCAGAACGTAGGCGAGACGTCGCAGTTCTGCGTACTCTAGGAGGCGACCGAAGGGTAATTTCGCTGGCGTTTCTCACAGCGGGAATGGCAATCTCACTTATAGGTCTGGTTCTTGGGTGCGTTATTGGATTCGCAATCGGTTGGATTCTAGAAATAGGATTTCCCTGGTTTCAGAAGTTGTTGGATGTGAATTTACTGTCCGAGTACTTTGTACATTCGTTGCGGGTAGAGTTTGTACTTTCAGATCTCTTAACGGTATTTGTTATAGGTTTGATCCTGTGTTTCGTTGCGATACTTTCTCCTACAGTACGTGCCGCAAGTATGAATCCCGCCGAGGTTCTGCGTTATGACTGACGTAATTGTTGCTAAGTCGGTACAGAAGTCCTATAGAGATGGCGAAACTGAACTTGAGATCCTCAAAGATGTAAACCTGAGAGTGAAGGAAGGCGAGCAGCTCGCGATACTCGGTAGATCGGGATCGGGCAAGAGCACACTGCTCCACATATTGGCTGGACTGGACGACTTGGACTCTGGCGAAGTGGAGGTCGCAGGTCGGTCGATGAGCGAATCAAGTACATCGGGACGCGCAAAGATACGAAGTGAGTCGATGGGATTCGTGTACCAATTTCACCATTTGTTGCCCGAGTTCACGGCTGTGGAAAACGTTGCCATGCCGTTATGGATCAAAGGTGGACCCGAGCGCAAAACAGCTGAAGATCGTGCAGTCCAATTGCTCGAGGCAGTGGGACTGTCAGATCGGCTCAAACACTTGCCGCACAAACTTTCGGGCGGCGAAAAACAACGGGTCGCTGTTGCCAGAGCTTTGGTTGTTGATCCTGTCGTCGTACTAGGCGATGAGTTGACTGGAAATCTTGATGCTTTCAACGCGGAGGGTGTCTTGCAACTGCTCGAATCAATGCGCGACCGAGTTCGTACGGCGTTTGTTGTAGTAACGCATGATTCGACGGTAGCACGGAGAATGGAACGTACGCTGTGGCTTAATGCGGGCGTACTGCAAGATCATGCGCCCTAAGTCCAAGCTTGGGCTAGCCCTTTGGATGGGGTTGAGATACGTTCGCTCCCGGAATCGAGGCGTGAGCAGATCCATCAATTGGGTTTCGTTTGGTGGGATTGTCTTGGGAATTACGTTGTTGCTCGTTGTGGTAGCTGTACAGAATGGATTGTTTCGCGATGCGGAACGAAGAGTCCTCGATGTGGTGCCTCACGTGACAGTTCCTAGCGAGAGTGCTTCTCCAGGCTATATCAAGTCATTACGTGAGTCCAATAGGGTCGTGAGTGTCGTGAGGTTTGCCCAGCTGTCTGCACTGTTGACGGTAGAGGGTTACACAACTAGCGTGGTGGTCTACGCCGTGGATTCGTCTACGGAATTTGATGCCATGACTAGCCGACATAGTCGGGCTCAACAAGAAAATGGTGCTGCGTTAAACCCACACTCCATACCGTTGGGAAGCATCGTTAGCGGAGAGTCATTTGGGCTAACTTTTCCCGTCGTCATTGACAATGGCTTGAAGGTTGAACGAAGATGGTTTCGTTGGACGGCGGATGTAACGAACAATGCCGGATTGGAGTTTCCGCTTGTCGTGGTGCATGTTTCCGACTTGGTTCAAAGTGGTGTGCTGGATCCGGATCAAATCGATTGGCGTGTTACTCTGAATAATCCATGGGAAGCCGACGCCATGTTTGCCGACATTCCGCGTGCGCTCACATGGAGCCAAGTTCATGCTGAGTACTTCAGGGCATTGGGTCTCGAAAAAACCATTACCTTTGTCCTGCTCACATTTGTCATTGCTCTGGCGTCGTTGAATATTGTTTCGGGACAGGCGATGCTCATAAACTCGAAGAAGACTGACATTGCGATTCTTAGAACACTCGGAGCGGATCGGATGGTGCTCAATTTGGCATTCGCTATGCATGGACTGATAATCGTTGTAGCCGGAATTTCTGTGGGTGTTCTGGTGGGCATGGCAATCACCGAGACCTTCGAGTACATGCGAGACACATTTTTCTCGGTATTTCGTCCGACGCTTGATGTTGGTTCACTTCGATCCGTCAGTCCTTTCTTGCGTACATCTGATGTCGTCACAACGGTTTCGGTTTCATTTGCCATTGCATGTTTGGGAGTTTTGCGACCATTAGCTCTAGTTCTAAAGACAAATCCAATCGATGCGCTTCATAGCCCGGCTTGACATCTTTGGTACTCAGGGGCTAGCAGTTCTTTCGAGTTCGATTGCCGTGGCTACAACAAGCTGCATTGGAGACGATGATGCTCGACCCAAGGATCAACTGGTCGGAGTGAGACGATCAAATTTGGTGTTTTAGAGTCAGATATGGTGAGTCAAGGTTGTTGTTTATGTTGAAAAAGTGTCTATTTCTTGCTGGCGGTTATGGGACTCGATTCTTGCCGGCAACCAAAGCCATGCCCAAGGAGATGCTTCCCATCCTCGACAAACCGCTGATTCAATACGGTGTCGAAGAGGCAGTTCAAGCCGGTCTCCACGAGATTGGGTTCGTCACAGGCCGGGGCAAGCGGGCGATTGAAGATCACTTTGATTCAAATTTCGAACTTGAGAATCGAATTAAGGGCACGAGTCGAGAAGAGGCATTACAGACTTTAGAAGAGCTGATTGATACCTGTACGATTGCCTATACGCGACAAGGTGAAATTCTCGGGACGGGGCATGCAGTTCTTTGTGGTCGTCTTCTCATGGGCAATGAGTCGTTTGGGGTTGTACTCGCCGATGACCTCTGCCTAAACAAGGGGCTCGGAGTATTGGCGCAACTCGTTGAAGTCTATAGGAAATACGAATGTTGCGTCGTTGCGGTCGAGCAGGTTCCTATGGAACTAACAAACAAGTACGGAATCATTGACGGCGAAGAACAAGAAGATGGAACGTACCTTGTGAAGGAGTTGGTAGAAAAGCCTGAACCTGAGAATGCACCGAGCCGACTAGGTATTGTGGGGAGATACATATTGGTCCCCAAGATATTTGATGAACTAGAGAGAACTGCGCCTGGCTACGGGGGTGAAATTCAATTGACAGATGCATTGAACGCACTAGCTCGAACAGACCGAATAGTTGCGTGTGCATTTGATGGAATTCGGTTTGACTGTGGTTCGATCGAGGGGTTTGTGGAAGCTACCAACTATTGCTTGCAGCAACGACAAGGACACAGACCGTAACTGCCAAAATTGCCCAAGCCAGCCACAGAGTACTGGCTACACTCACCAGCATTCGAGGCAAATTGTCTACAGGACGAACAATCGGTGTCTACTCACAGTGCTGGAATTCGAGTGTCCTCGATTGCTCCAATGTTGTAGAACCAGAGTGCGAGAAACTACGCTGGCAATATCCTGAACACGGGAAATTGCGAGAACACTGAGCACGCGCTTGCTAGTAGTACGCGGAACGCTTTGCTTCGCCGCAACTTGGATTTTGCGTGAAAGACTAAGGGCGTTTACCTTCATTTCCGCGGACTATAATTTCATGAAGCTTGTTTCCTCGTAGCGCTAATGCTGGAATTAGTACGGTCCGGCGGTTGGCTCTTGCTACCAATACTCGTTTGTAGCCTCGTCGCCATCGCGATTTTCATTGAACGATGTTGGGTGCTTCGCACCTCTCGGGTTGCTCCTGCATCTCTGCTACGTGAGGTAGACGATCGTATTCGGCAACACGGATTTGTGGATAACAAGCTACTTACGGAGTTTGAGAAGAGACCTCTGGGCATTATCTTGGCCGCTGGACTGAGAAAGTCTGAGTTTGGGATCGACGCAACGAAGTCCGCCATGGAACAGGCCGCCAGTCAAGTGACAATTGAATTGGAGCGATACCTGACAGCGCTCGGTACTGTAGCCTCAATTTCTCCACTCCTTGGGCTGCTTGGGACGGTCATTGGCATGATTCAGGTGTTTACTACTCTTGTTGCATCAGGAGGCGGAGATCCGACATTGCTCGCGGGTGGAATTTCTCAAGCTCTCATTACCACAGCATTTGGAATTTCAGTTGCAATTGTCGCGCTTGCATGCCACCGATACTTCTTGCGCCGGGTAGATAAGCTTGTTGTCCTACTCGAACAACAAGCAGGTTCTCTTGTTGACTTGTTGGTCAAGGGATTGCACACGGAGACAGAAGATTGACATTCCGTAGACCACGTCGTCCTGACGCAACGATTGAGCTCACTCCTTTGATCGATGTGGTTTTCCTTCTATTGATATTCTTCATGGTCACTTCGACAGCGGTGCGTGAAACCGTCTTGTCGGTCATACTTCCTGAAGCTCATGGAGAATCCATGAGGAGCACGGAAACGGTCTTGGAAATTGTCGTTTCGGACAAGAATGAAGTCTGGATCGATGAGGAACTTCTAGATGTAGTTTCCTACAGCTCCATTCAAACTCATCTGCGAGAAAACGAATCGTCCAGTACCGATACGCACGTATTGATTCGAGGAGACGGAGAAGCTGATCACGCCACCGTAGTCTTGGTGCTTGATGCTCTCGGCGGGATGGGCATGAACAACGTAAGGATTCTTGCTACGGAACCTGAGTAACCGTGAGGCATCTTTGAGTCAGGACGGTAGTCCGAAGGACATTCAAACCTACAAACGCCTCGTCTCCTATGTACGTAGCAGGGCGTGGTTATTCGCAATTGCGATCCTGGCCTTTCTTGCGGCTTCGGCAGGAGAGGTGTTCTTTGCGCAGATCCTCGGGTCAGTCGTCGATTCGTTCAATCTGAATTCAACCACCGAAGGAGCATCTTCGCGAATCTTGTGGTTGCCAGACTACTTCCTCAAATTCGGACTTCCGCTCACCATTGCGTTTTCTTTGATGATCGGTGTGGCCGCCACAGTACGCGCGATCGGTACGGTGCTGGGCGAATTCCTGCTTTCGAGAGTATCGTTTCACGTTGTCCACACAATCAGGTGCGAATTGCACGCGCGATTGCTTGTGCTGCCAAGTTCCTACTTCGACTCGAACAAGCAAGGAGCGCTTTCAAACCGACTGACAGACACCACATCAAAACTCCGCGACACCGTAACCGATGTACAGAAAATTCTGCTTCAGGACGGTGGGAAGCTTGTTTTCATGCTGGGGTATATGTTTGTTATCAATCTATACCTGACGATGCTTTTTTTGGCGCTTGCCCCGGTAGTAGCGATCATCGTTCGAATTGTCTCAAAGAGGTTCCGAACAATAAGCACGAATATTCAAACTTCGATGGGTGAAGTTACCCACGTGGGCCAGGAGTCGGTCAATTTCTTCAAGACGATCCGAGCTTTTGGCGGAACCGGTCATCAAGACCGTAAGTTCCAGAATGCCAGCGAACAAAACCGGAAGCAACACTTGAAACTCGTCGCAACCAAGGCTGTGAGTGCTCAATTCATACAGCTCTTGGCGGCATTGGCCATTGCGATTCTCGTCGGCATTTTGTTCATTGATCAAGTGTCTGGAGGAATGACTCCGGGACAGTTGTTGACCTATGTTGGACTCGCGGGTGCATTGGTAAATCCAATCAAAACTTTGTCTGATGTAAACGCCCGGATTCAAGTTGGGCTCGCCGCAGCCACTGAAATATTCGATCAGATTGACATGGATGCAGAAACGGACAGCGGTAAAGAAACCTTTTCACGTGCCAGAGGTGAAATTCGTTTTGAGAATGTGTCGTTTCGATACGCTTCGATGACACGTCGTTCGCTTCAGGGCGTTTCACTCGATATTGGTGCAGGAGAGACTTTCGCATTAGTGGGATCGACCGGCAGTGGAAAGACGACACTTATGGAGATGCTTGTTCGGTTCTATGAACCCGATGAGGGTGAAGTTTTCATCGATGGGAATCCTATACGCAACTACAGTAAGGAATCGTTAAGACGTCAAATCGCTTTGGTAAGCCAAGAGGTCTTTCTCTTCAACGACACCCTACGATCAAACATTACGCTCGGAGAACTCAAGGATGCAAGTGAAGAACGGATTCTTGACGCGATACAGCGGTCCCAAGTCGGAGAATTCATTGATCGGCTGCCGCAGGGCTTAAATACGATTGTGGGAGATCGCGGATCAAATCTCTCTCAAGGTGAGAGACAGAGGGTGCTAATTGCACGCGCAATTCTCAAAGACGCACCCATTCTCATTTTCGATGAGGCAACATCAGCTCTAGATGCGGAATCGGAAGCACTTATACAGACGGCCCTTACAGATGTAATGCAGAACAGAACCACACTAGTTGTTGCTCATAGGTTATCCACGATTGAAAACGCCGATACCATCGCAGTCATGGAAAAAGGACAAATTGTTGAGGTAGGTTCGCATTCCGAACTATTGGCTAAGGCAGGGAGATATGCGTTCCTTCGTAAGACTCAATTTGGAGAGGATCTGGGACGGACAACTGAGAGTACGGTTCCAAGCTAGCCACCGTAGAGTCATCTCTTGGTCTCCTGGTCCTGTCAGGTAACGAATGAGTCTGAAGAAAGTAGTGATTGCATGATAGTTTCGGAGCTATAGCCGTGGGTTCTCTTCGAAGCAGGATTGAACGTAGTCTCAACAGGTCTTGGTACTCGCAATCTTCTTGGACCAGAATGCTGGCTCCTTTCTCGTGGTTTTATGGCTTGCTTGTGAGAGAGCGACGGGAGAGATACGCTCGGGAAAAGCACTCGGTTTGGCGCGCTCCTGTTCCAGTTTGCGTTGTCGGCAATATCACTGTTGGAGGAACGGGGAAAACTCCTCTGATCATATGGTTGGCTCACTGGCTTATCCGACGCAAGCAAAAAGTCGGAATTGTTAGCAGGGGGCACGGCGGCTCATCCTCCTTTCCGCTTGAAGTCACACCCGAAACATCATTTCGGTTGGCTGGAGACGAACCCGTTTTGATTGCTCGACGAACGGACTGCCCTGTAATCGTGGATCCAAATCGCACTAGAGCTGCACAAAGAATGATTGAATTGCATGAAGTCGATATCGTGCTCTCTGATGATGGGATGCAGCACTACGCCTTAGATAGGAACCTGGAAATCGCCGTACTTGATGGAAATCGAAAGATTGGTAACGGAAAACTGTTGCCCTGTGGGCCGCTTCGAGAACCTACAAGCCGGCTGAGTTCGGTCGATTGGGTCGTATCGAATGGCTGCAAGACACACTTAGTCGAAGACGAGTGGGTCATGCAGTACCTCGTAAACGGGATGGTTAATGTCGCGGATGAGTCACGTGTGACAGTTGCGGAATTTCAGGAACGACATGGTCCTCGAGTGCGGGCTGTCGCAGGCATAGGTAATCCGTGTCGATTCCAGCAAACTCTCTTAAGAGAGGGCTTTGAATTCAATCTTGAAGCGTTTAGTGACCATCATGTCTTTTCTGAATCCGACTTTCAAGGATCCTCAGATGAGGTGATTGTTGTTACGGAAAAGGATGCGCAGAAAATTCGCGATCTCCCGGTGATCGCGTCACGTGTGTGGTATGTAGAGATTGCGGTTGAGTTCGAGGATGATGTAAACGATCACTTGACCAAAATGTTTGGAGGTTGTGGATTGTCGGTGGATGTCAATCCGTGAGTGGTTTCAGCGTCGTAATTCCTGCTCGGTATGGTTCTACGAGATTGCCGGGAAAACCATTGATCGATCTGGCAGGAAAGACCATGATCGAACGGGTAGCAGAAAGAGCGTTAAGTTCCTCCGCGAGTTCCGTCATCGTAGCCACTGATGATGAACGAGTGGTTGATGCCGTGAACAACTTGCCAGTTCAATCGTTGCTCACATCGTCAGACCACCAATCTGGTTCGGATCGAGTACAAGAAGTTGCTTCTCAAAAGGGGTGGATTGCTGAACATGTGGTTGTTAACGTTCAAGGTGACGAACCGCTCATCCCTCCAGCAGTAATTGATCAAGTTGCTTTGTTGCTTGAACGCGACAGTCCGTTTGCGGCGAGCACACTGTCAGAACCAATACAAAGCCTAGAGGAAGTGATGGATCCCAACGTGGTGAAGGTTGTGTGCGACCAACAGGGCAAGGCACTGTACTTTTCGCGTGCAGCGATTCCCTGGGATCGAGTACGTTTTCCAGAACGAGGGGAATTCGATGCTCTAACGCCATGGAGACGACACATAGGAATTTATGCGTATCGGGTGGGAGCACTAAACGACTTCGTCAAACTGCCAAAGTCGCAACTCGAAGAAATTGAGAAATTAGAACAATTGAGATTCCTAGAGAACGGCTACTCGATTGTGGTGGAGGAAGCGTGTGAGCCGATTCCGGCAGGAGTCGACACCGATGTAGACGTTGTTCGAGTACGCGAGACTCTGGGCGATTACTCAGATTGAGCGTCAACTAACGCGGAGTCATCCTAATTCCACCGTCTAATCTGATCGTTTGCCCGTTGAAGTACGAATTTTCGATGATTTGTTGAGCGAGCATCGCGTATTCACGCGGGTCGCCAAGGCGTTTCGGAAATTGAACGCTTTCTATTAGAGGCAGTCTGACCCGGTCTGGTGCACCGCTCATCATGGGTGTCTCGAAGATTCCCGGAGCGATCGTGCAACAACGAATGCCGTCTCTTGCTAAGTCTCTCGCAACGGGAAGTGTCAATCCTATAACGCCACCTTTGCTGGCACTATAAGCTACTTGGCCAATCTGTCCTTCGTATCCGGCGACTGACGCAGTGTTGATTATGACTCCTCGTTCACCTTCCTTTGTTACAGGATCGTTCTTTTGCATTGCAGCCGCACAGAGACGTAACGTGTTGAAGGTTCCGACAAGATTGACTTGGATTATGAAATTGAAGTTACGAAGCGGTAGAGGTCCGTCTCTACCCACTGTCCTAGCAGCTGCACCGATACCAGCACAATTGACATTGATGTGTAGAGCACCAAAACGTTCTAAGACACCCGCAATTGCATTTTGTGCAGACTCTTCGTCAGCAACGTTGCAGGCGAAAGCCGCAGCGTTCGTTCCAATCTCATCTGCAGTTTGTTGAGCGAGCTCTTCATTGAGATCCAAGAGTGCTACTCTTCCACCGCAAGCTATGACTTGCTCGGCTGTAGCTCTTCCCAATCCCGATGCTCCACCAGTAATTACGGCTACTTTGTCCTTAATGTCCACAGCAAGTCCCCATAGAGCGTATATGCAACAATCTTTCAAATTATAGGATTGGGGTTCATATTGAGGTTCAGTTCGGCTAGTTGGAGAACACTCTACCCATCAGGACCAATCTATTGGTCACAATTGAATGAAAACACCCACCTGACTAGAGAATGATCTTGAAGAGACAAGCATCGTTGCTCAAGTACAACACGCTAGGTGTCGATTCGACGGCGGACGAACTGGTTCGTGTCAAGTCTGTGGACGAACTGCTTGAAGCGAGCTCGTTTTCGGAGCAAAAGGTCTACCTCGGAGGAGGATCCAATGTTGTTCTGTGTGGGCGACTACGTGCCCGAGTCATACGTCTAGAGATCAGAGGCATTTTCTTCGAGCCATTGGACGATGGAACGACATTGATAAGAGTCGGTGCTGGTGAGTCTTGGCATGAGCTAGTTCGAGCGACAGTTGGAAGGGGAATCGCGGGGCTCGAAAATCTGGCCCTCATTCCTGGAAGTGTCGGAGCTGCGCCTTATCAAAACATCAGTGCTTATGGTCGTGAACTCTCCGAAGTCCTTCACAGTGTTGAGGTCTTTGATCTCGTTTATGGTGAGTTGAGATCGATCGACAATTCTCAATGTCGCTTTCGCTATCGAGACAGTTTGTTCAAGTCTGACTGTCCCAATCGATTTGTTATTACCCAGGTGAACTTAGTCTTGGGAACGGCAGGACTTTCCGTTGATTACAAAGATGTGCAAGAACATCTGAAGCGTTGGCCTGGACACGAGCTGTCAAGCCGTGCCGTCGCTGAGCACGTAGTTCGAATTAGGAGAGGAAAGCTACCTGACACACGTCGTTTCGGAAACGTTGGTAGCTTTTTCAAAAATCCTCTGATTTCTAGCTGTACCTACGACTCGCTTCGAACCAAGATTGAAATAGCTGGATTTAGGCAGACAGGTGGTATTAGAGTCCCAGCCGCACGTCTCATAGAAGCTTGCGGCTGGAAAGGTATTCGGTTGGGCGACGTCCAGGTTTGGCATAGGCAACCACTTGTCCTAGTCAATCGCGGTACTGCCAAAGGATCGGACTTTCTCGACGTAGCTCAGCGAGTTGCCGAAGACGTACATCGCAAATTTGACATAGAGCTCGAATTAGAGCCTATTGTTCTTGGCGAGGATGCCTAATTTTCCGATCAGGAGACCTGAATGGTTGCACCGTGTGCGGATTCCACGCTCTCACTGAGTCGGTTGCGAGGATCGTTGCTTGCTCTTGCAGACTCCGAGTTGTCGTCCTGTCCATTGCTGGAGACTGATTCAGGTTCGATGCTTGCTTCCTCCGTTTGACTCGTCACTTCTTCTGAATGTGTTTGCAGTGAGATATCTGCATCTTGCTCGGAATCACCAGTTTGGGACGCTTCCGCTTCCAAGTGCGATAAGGTTTCGAAGGCCTCGGACTCTTTCGTCAATTCTGTCCCATCAGTGGGATTGACTTCCTTGTTTTCTTGAAGCTCTTCTGACCCTGCTTCGTTACGTTCGGACTCTTGATTCACAGACAGAGAAGTACTCTCTGATTCAGAACTGAGTTGAGTCGTCTCGGACTTCAGTTCGGCACTACTTGAATCAATCACCTCTTGGCTCGGTTCGGAAGTTGGAGGAGTGGGTTCTGGTTGTCTCAGTTGTTGCTTACGGGAACTTGATTCCGCGGACATTGATCGTGGAGATTGATTGCTTGAAGTATCTCCGGTCGCCACAGGGTCGCTTGACTGTCGTTGTCGCTGTGTGCGCTGAGACTCGCGACTGATTGACTTAGAGGTACCAGAATCTTTCTGATCCACACTGGTCTTTGCTTTAGTTCGCTGGTTTTCCTTGCGCTTTTGTTCCGTTTGCGTCTGTTCTCTCGGTGACGCTTCGGTTGACCTACGCTGCGTACGTTGTGACTGCGAAGGATCAGTAGGTCTCGAATTCTGAGTCGATGCTCGACGATTCCCTGTGGATCTCGACGGTGTGGTGGATTGTCTCTGAGTGGATGCTCTTTGAGGTCGTCTTCGGTCGGTTGGACCAGTCTTTTCTGTTTTGCCGCGTTGTTGAGTTGGTCGTGGACGCTCACTCCGACCCCTCTTTGAAACCGATGGACTTGGCTGAGTCGAAACGACAAACAATCGTCTATACAAGTATGAGAGAGCGGAAGTAAGACTCGACGCAACTCGTCGGAATGAAGCTCCAATGCTCAAGGATTGAGAGCGCTTTTCGCCAGATCGCTTTCGCTGTCTCGAATTGGCGTCTGGACGGCTACGCGTACGTGTGTTTCTCTTTTCTATATCGGACCTTGATACTGCGGCAGTCTCAATGGACTTGGCAGGAGCAGAGCGAGTTCCGTTTCTCTTTCTGTCTTGCGTAGGAGAGTTTGGCTTACCTTGAGAAAAGCTCTCTGTTTCACGGGGTTTATTGCTGTACTGACTACGATACGAATGAGTGACGTACGTCGAGTTTTCGCCGTCCAAATCTGGAATCACCTCAATTGTGGATTTCGACTGAATTTCCAATACGCTGAGGTGGGAGCGCAGTTCATTGGTCAGAAAAGCAGCTACATCTGGAGTTACATGGGTCCGAATTTTCGTGACTTTCTTGTCGTAGCACTTGGCTTCGACCTCGTGAAAAATCTGGTGAGCAATGGAGGAAACTGTGCGAATTCTTCCGTGGCCGCTACAAGTGTCGCAGGTCTCAAACGCCGTGTCGTAAATAGATGACTTCGTGCGACGCCTCTGAAGTTGCATGAGTCCAAATTTCGAGATCTGCTCTGACTTTGTTCGATGCCTATCTCTCTGGCAGGCTCGTTCAACTCGTTCTTGAACTTTGCGTATGTCTTCTTCCGAGTTCATATCGATGAAGTCCACGACGATCAATCCGCCAATGTCTCTCAAGCAAATTTGGTTAAACAACTCGTCTACGGCTTGTAGGTTGGTGTTCAGAACCATGTCCGCAAAATTGTTTTTGTACTTCGATTTTGCCGAATTGACATCGACGGCAAGGAATGCCTCTGTTGGGTCGAGAACGATTTGGCCACCAGATGGAAGCGTGACTTCTCGGTCAAATACTCGGTTGGATTGCTTCTCGATCTTGTTCCGAGTGAATAGAGGAAGAGCATTTTCATAGAACACAATCTTGCCTTCGAAATCTGGCATGAAGTTGTTCACAAAGTCGACGGTCTGCTGGTACACCTCGGAGTCGTCGACCAGAATCTCTTCGATCTGGGCATGCAGGTTATCCCGCAGCACAGTATTGATCATGTTGTTTTCTTCGTAGAGCAGTCTGGGTGCCTCAGATTGCTTGTAGGCTTGGTTGATGAGATCGAGCAGTTGAATGCACTCGTTGACATCTTGTTGCAGTGTCTTCGTGTCCTTCCCGCCTGCTGAGGTACGAATCACAAGGCCTGAGTCCTTTGGAAGCTTGACCTTCGACAGGATTCGGCTCATTTCTTCGCGTTCCGAACCCGTGATCATTCGTGATATACGGTTACGTGGGCGATTTGTGGTAAAGACGATATGTTGCCCGTGCAATTGGATGCGGGTCGTAAGAGATGCGCCTTTGTCTGCTCGAGGGTCTTTGTCGACCTGAACCAAGACGTCATCCCCTACTTTGACGTAGTCGGAAATACGTCGTGCAGAGGAAGAACCTTCTGTCGACGCTGTAGGTCTCGTAAGAGGTTCGACTCGTGAAAGTGCTAGAAGTCCCTGTTTAACATCGCCGTAGTCGACGAATGCTGCATTCAGTTCGTCTTTGACAGCACAGACACGGGCTTTGTATATATTGCCTTGAAGAGGTCTGTTGTTGCTGTGCTCGATGTGGAGATCATGTAATACCGTCGGGCTTGAGCCTTCATTGGTTGTAACAACGGCAACTCGTACTTCGCGAGCGGGAAGTACGTTGATTAGAATTTTCCTCATGGTTCCGAATATCCCTTTTGATTAATTCGAAACCTAATTCTCGAAAGGAAACTGTTACATTAGTTGTGTCCTGAAGACCTTGATTCTCCACTATATGCTTGTTTCAACAAGATGAAGTCCATCTTGTGGTGTTCGTTGAGTCTAATCAACGTTGCGGAATCAGGTTCCAACGACCGGATTGGTACGCTATGCCACCGATTATGTGGATGAAATGTAGAGTGTCTTTTCACGACATTCTCTGTCCAATAGGGTAGTCTTCAGTTTCACCTTACACGAACAATTCTGTTTCGGCGAAGTCTAGGTTTCGAAAAATCTGTTGTTATGTCTAGTAACGCCCAAATTAGCGTTCACTTACGAACATCCAGTGAGTTACATGTAGCAAAAGAGCTATCAGTGTCTTGGAGGCTGTAGCTGCGCTTTGTTCAACGAATTTGAAATTTCAGCTACCCGGAATCGTCCGAAGGACGCCTCCCAACCAGGCATTCGTAGATTGGGAAACAATCATACAACATTTTTACTCAAAATGGTAGTTTTCAGAGAAAGTTTCTAGTTCTGGGTGCGGCAGAATCCATTACTCAACCACTTTTCATGAAGTTGCGAAGAAATCAATAGAAAACATGCCCGTCCGTTACATAGTCGTTAAAGACCACGTAGGACAGCGACTCGACAACTTTCTCATTCGCGAACTACGTCCGGTCCCGAAGCGTCGCATCATGCAAATGATCCGACGTGGAGAGGTGCGGGTCAACGCAAAGCGAGCTCGAGTTGGATTGCGTCTTTCAGAAGGAGATCGCATTCGGATACCTCCGATCGTCCGTGAAGAGACACCCACGAAACACATTAGAGATTCGTTGAGGAATCACATTCAAGAGTGTGTAATTTATGAAGATGAGCGCATGATCGTTGTCAACAAACCGGCAGGTCTAGCTGTACACGCGGGAGGTTCGATTCAGGTGGGACTGATTGATGTTGTCCGATCTCTATTCGAGGCAGATCGGATTGAACTTGCGCATCGTATCGACAAAGGTACATCTGGCTGCGTGGTCATGGCTCGGACACGGGTTGCACTGTTGGAACTTCATCACGCTTTCAATCAGAAACTTGTTGAAAAACACTACGATGCAATCGTTGATGGTCAATGGCCCGCGGACAAGCTGATGGTTGACGCGGCGATTTCGCGCTACACCATGCCCAATGGCGAAAGAAGAGCTGAAATCAATGTCTCGGGTCGCAAGGCTTTCACGAAGTTTTCTATCAAGTCACGATGTAGCACTGCCACGTGGTTGGACGCCGTACCCATTACTGGTAGAACGCACCAAATTCGAGTTCATGCAGCGAGTGCCGGCCACTTTGTCCTGGGTGATTCAAAGTACTCCTCCGGAAGTAACCCCACAAGAGTTTCCCGGATGATGCTTCATGCAACATCCATAGCAATTGACAATGGTCCAACGGTACATGCTCCAGTAGATGAGTCCTTCAATGAGTGCTGGAGTCGTCTCTGCGAAGTGGGTTGATTCCGACCAATCTGAGAAAGCTCGAAGTTCTAATTAGAGGTAGTCCGATCAATGCCGAAGGGTCGTCAGACCGTACCCATTCAAACAGTAGAGGCGCATGCAGTTCCGACTTGATTGCACCAGCACAGTCAAACGGTTGATCTAGGTCGACATAGTTCTCTGCTTCGATGAGATCGAATTCTCGGAATTTGATCGTTGTCGCGATTACGTCTTCATGAACCTTTCCATCAAGACTCCGTACAGCAACAGCTGTTTCAAAGGTCACCGTATTGTTCGGGTAGCGCATCAAGCAATCCAAGGCACGTTGGCGATTGCCGGGCTTTGTCAATATTTCGCCTTTGCACACTCCCACTTGGTCACTTCCGATGACGATGCAGCCCGGATGTTGGGCTGCGACGGCCTCAGCCTTTGCTCGAGCTAGACGCAATGTGAGTTCATGTGCCGATTCCCCTGTGCGAGAGGTCTCGTCGATATCCGCAGGAACCACTTCGAACGTGTATCCCAAAGCAGTCAACTGTTCACGACGGTAACGAGACATTGAGGCGAGAATTAGTTTCACACGAGTCCCCAATAAGGTGGAAAGGTCCATTATCGTTGGCGAATTCGCCTGGGCAGTAGGTGCATAGATTTGACATCGTTCCCCAATCTTCCTAATATCCGCTCGAAAGCAGACTTCCCTTCGCCGCATGGTCGCACTTGTGCCCCGTGAATTAGCTAGATCCAACAGGGTTTGGCAAGGGAAAATTCCAATTGCATCGTTCTCACGTTTGCACGAAGTACTCGGAAAACGAGACGGGCATGTGAGGGTTCAGTTGGACTTTTCGTACGATGAAAACGGTCGTGTTCGCATTGTGGGACAGGCCGTTGCTCCTGCTGAACTCATGTGCTACATGTGCATGAAGACGCTGGAACGAGATGTAACCGCGGAGATTGATGTCTGTATCGTTAGTAGCGAACGCGAAGCAAGAGAGATATTTGCAGATTTTGATGCCGTTGTGCTGCACGACGGACCGACAACAATTGAAGAGCTGGTTGAGGACGACATTCTCTTAAGTGTTCCTACACGTGTGTGTCCAGAGGGTGAGTCGTGCGCCAATCGTCCTCAGTCTATTGGTGATAATGCGGAATCCAAATATCGCCCGTTTGAACAGATTGGTCAAGTGGTCAAGGTAGTTGAGAAGTCTTGACTAAACAACTCATCGATTGAGGAGGAACCATGGCCGTACAACAGAATCGAACTACACGTTCAAAGAGAAACTTGCGTCGCTCTCATCATCGCATCGCAAAACCAACGCTTTCTGAGGATGTCTTGTCAGGCGAGGTGCATCGACGGCACCACATTACGGAAGACGGTTACTACCGCGGACGCAGGGTCGTAGACACCACGAGCAAGTTGTCTGACGACGAATAGTCAAGAAACCAATTCGTCCGCTCATCAGCCATGGCGGATTTCCACTCGATAGGAATTGACACGTTGGGGTCTGAGACTCCAACGAGTGAGATCATTCAAGGCGCACTGGAATTTGCTCGTACTCGCCCCGGTTGCAGGCTCACCTTTGTTGGAAGGGAAGATGAACTGCAATGTGCCCGTGAGTTCGGACACAAGGTCGTGGTCTGTCAGGATTCCGTGACGCTCTACGAGTCACTTGTAAGCGTGCTCAGACGCAAACGAAATTCCTCGATGAAGGTTGGTCTTCAACTCTTGGCGAACGGAGAGGTAGATGGTCTCGTGAGCACGGGTGACACAGCGGCATTGATGGCGCTGAGCAGACAAGCCATTCCAATGGTTCCTAGTTTTGATAGACCCGCCATAATCAAGCGCTTCGATGGTAGACAACGTCCTTTCTGGATGCTTGATCTAGGGGCGAACATTGCCCGTAAGGTGAATTGGCTCATTCAGTTCGCTCGTATGGGGAGTGCATACGCAACGGCGATTGGTTCAAACCTACAGCCGAGGGTGTCCCTCCTAAACATTGGATCCGAAGCCAGAAAAGGCCCACAAATTCTGCGAGAGACTGCCAGCGAGCTATCGAAGATTTCGAGCGTCAACTTCGTGGGGTTCATTGAGGCAGACAGACTCTTCGATGGAACGTCTGATGTTGTGGTAACGGACGGGTTCTCTGGCAATGTCGCGCTGAAATCGATAGAAGGGGCAACACGTATTGCTCACCACATCATTGACCAAGAACTACACTCATCAGGTCTGAACGAGAGTGAAATAGCAATCTCGGTCGCCAAGGATGTGAGAGAGAAATTGAACGCACAGGCATACAACGGCGCAAGCCTCATTGGATTGAACGGTGTCGTTGTCAAGAGTCATGGAAGAACGGACAGAGTTGGTATTGGTGCGGCACTGCAGTTGGCACAAGACGAAATCAAGGCACGAGTGCCCGGACACCTGAAAAGCCACCAGTAAGACAGGGAGATAGAAACGACCATGGTTAAGGCGTATGTTTTTCCGGGACAAGGTTCGCAGTCCGTGGGCATGGTTGATGACTTTGTTAAGCAAAGAAACACATTTTCTGACCGACTGAAGCAAGCATCCAATCTCATTGACGTCGATTTGACATCGATCGTCGCGAACGGACCGACCGAGGTCTTGAACCAAACCGAGATTACTCAACCCGCACTACTAGCGTCTTCTGTCGCCATGTACGAGTGTTTCACAGAAATGGGAGGTCCTTCGGCCAATTTTGTCTCTGGGCACAGCTTGGGTGAATACTCAGCACTGGTCGTGAGTGGAGCGTTGGATTTTTCCGATGGTGTAGAGCTGGTCTACAAACGTGGATGCTTGATGCAGAAGGCAGTTCCGAAGGGAGAAGGCCAAATGGCTGCCGTTCTCGGGCTAGATGATGAAGTCATCGAGCAAATATGTGAACGTATCGATGGGCTCGTTTCTCCTGCAAATTTCAATAGTCCTGGTCAGGTTGTAATTGCTGGCAGTTCCAACGCGGTCGAAATGGCTTCCGATCAATGCAAAGACGAAGGAGCGCGAAGAGTTGTGCCCTTGGATGTTAGTGTCCCAAGTCACTGCAGTCTTATGAATTCCGCTGCGGAAGGATTGCTGGATCTTCTAGACAGAGTTTCGATCCAAGCCCCTCGTGTTCCGGTCTATCAAAACGTTGATGCTCAACCAACCACGAATCCCGACGAGATTCGGGCCAAGCTGGTAGAACAAGTTAGATCGCCAGTGCTTTGGTCTCGCTGTGTGACTTCAATGGTTCAGGACGGCGCAGA
This sequence comes from Candidatus Azotimanducaceae bacterium, assembly GCA_965203735.1. Lineage (GTDB taxonomy): Bacteria > Pseudomonadota > Gammaproteobacteria > Pseudomonadales > Azotimanducaceae > Bin55. The sequence goes on along the minus strand of OZ241909.1, from coordinate 2,882,611 downwards.
GGAATTCTTCGAGTGTGGACCCGGAAAGGTTCTCTCTGGACTGATGCGAAGAATAGATCGTTCTGTGTCAACGACCACGCTGGGCGACTTCAATACCTTCATGACCCAATTAGAGATGTATAAGTGACGACTCAAAGAACGGCCCTTGTAACTGGAGCCAGCCGCGGAATAGGGTTTGCCATTGCTCAACGGTTAGCAAGAGATGGCGTATACGTGTACGGGACCGCAACTTCCAAAGAAGGCGTTGCATCATTGAACGAAGCCCTTGGTGACGCAGGTTGTGGATTGGAGATGGTTCTTCCCGACGAAGAATCTATCGCAAATGCGCTTGGCTCAATCGCTGCTAGCGATCGGACTATCGAGATTCTCGTAAATAACGCCGGAATCACTAAAGACAATCTGTTCATGCGGATGTCAGAGCAAAACTGGCAGGATGTTGTGGGCACAAACTTGACAGGAATTTTTCGAGTAACGAAGAGTCTTGTCCGCACCATGATGCGCCAGCGATGGGGCAGAATCGTGAACTTGGGTTCTGTAGTAGGACAAGCCGGAAATCCCGGTCAGGTCAACTATTCGGCTGCCAAAGCTGGAATCGAAGGATTTACCCGCGCACTGGCACTCGAAGTTGCAAGTCGCGGGATTACCGTGAACTGTGTAGCGCCTGGAATGATCGATACCGACATGACATCCGGCTTGCCAGAGTCGGTCACAGAGAGCCTGAAATCTCGAATTCCATTGGGAAGATTGGGTCAACCAGATGATGTTGCAAGCGTCGTCTCCTTCTTGGTAAGTGACGATGCTGCCTACATCACTGCACAGACCCTACACGTGAATGGTGGAATGCTTCCAACGTAAAATAGTGCCGGAGGTTTCAATAAAATACACCTCCCCAGTTACCCTCAACCGACACTTTACGGAGAGACACGAGCGAATGAGCGATATCGAAGAACGCATAAGGCGATTAATAGCTGAACAGCTGAAAAGCGACGTGAGCGAAGTCAAGGACGATGCATCGTTTGTGGACGATCTCGGAGCAGACTCTCTCGATACCGTGGAATTGGTCATGGCACTCGAAGAAGAATTCGAGACCGAAATTCCGGACGAGGATGCCGAAAACATCACAACGGTCCGTGAAGCGATTGACTACATCAAAAACCAAGTTGGGGATGACAACTAGAGAAAGGATCAATACGTGAGTTGTAACGATGCCGTGCTTTTGAGCGGTATCTCTGGTGATTGGTCAAGTATCTGGTTGAGCTTGACCAGGCTTCCTCAATGAGCAGACGACGGGTAGTCGTTACCGGACTAGGCGCAATAACCCCAATCGGCAACTCAGCCGATGAACTATGGCGCAACGTCTTGGCAGGTAAGAGCGGCGTTGCTCCGATCAAATCATTTGACACAACGGGTCAACGGGTTCACATTGGCGCTGAAGTCAAGGATTTTGATGCTTCCAAGTATCTAGAAGAACGGGAAGCACGCCGCTACGATCCATTCATTCAGATCGGTTACGCTGCTGCCGCTGATGCAATCGAACAAGCTGGTTTGGCTGACAGTACAGACTCGGATCGGATTGGAGTTGCTATCGGTTCGGGTATTGGAGGAATTCAGACGATATCGGCACAGCACGAGGTCGTAATCACTCGAGGCCCTCGACGCGTGACGCCTTTCTTCGTTCCTTCGAGCATTGTCAATTTGATTGCCGGAAAGGTGTCGATCGATTTCGGGTTTGCCGGACCGAACATAGCCATCGTGACGGCGTGTACAACAGGTACCCACAATATTGGATTTGGTTTTCGTACCATTCAGCACGGCGAGGCGGATGCAATGGTTGTGGGTGGAGCTGAGTGGTCGACTTGCCCTCTAACAATAGCTGGTTTTGCGTCCATGAAGGCTCTGTCGACTCAAACGGAAGAACCCGAACGAGCGAGCCGACCCTGGGACAAAGGCCGAGATGGCTTTGTCCTTGGAGATGGGGCAGGAGTACTTGTCCTAGAGTCCTATGAACGGGCTTCAGCGCGGGGTGCAGATATCCTTGCTGAGATAACGGGATTTGGCATGAGTGCGGACGCTCATCACATAACAAGTCCACCTGAAGACGGCATGGGAGCTATCTCTTCCATGCGCTTGGCCCTTCAAGATGCGGATCTTTCTCCCGATGAGATTGACTACATCAACGCACACGGCACGTCAACGCCATTGGGCGACCTAGCTGAAACTCGGTCAATAAAGAAAGTGTTTGGTGACGACACACGAGTGCCAATAAGCTCAACCAAGTCCATGTTTGGTCACTTGTTAGGAGCGGCTGGATCCGTTGAGGCCATTGTGTCGATCATGTCGCTACGTGACCAGACAATTCACGCAACGATCAATCTCGACGATCCGGACGACGAATGCGATTTGGACTACGTGCCGCATGAAGCTCGGCAAGCAAATCTGGATACGGTCCTGAGCAATTCATTTGGTTTTGGCGGAACGAACGGGACACTCGTCTTTCGCAAGGTCTGAATGCATATGGCACGGCGGCTTGTCATTGCATCTATCCTCATAGTTGCTTGCGGTATTGGACTAGTCGTTGCAGCGATTACCTACTTCAGTGTCTGGAAGACCAATGAAGTTGTGCCTGACGACGAGATCATATTTGTCGTAGAGCCCGGAGAATCCTTTCAGCACATAGCTGCAAATCTAGAAAGCACCGGTTTGATCAAACGCCGGCGCATGTTTCACATTTTGGGATTGCTCGAGGGACAACTCGCCTCGATTCAAGCAGGTGAATATTCTTTCGCTCAAGCCACAACTCCAGTCTCGGTACTACAGAAACTAACGTCCGGCGATGTGGTCAAGCGACAGGTTCGACTACCTGAAGGAGGAACGTTTCGCCAATTCAAGAAAGTGCTGCAATCCGAGGACAAGCTTGAATTCGACATCGAGTCTGTGTCAGTCAAGAATGTCTTCGAGTTCTTGGGAGTTAAAGGTGAAGACAAGAATTTTGGGGAAGGCTGGTTCTTTCCTGATACCTACTTCTTTCAAATGGGGGAGAAGGCTTCCGATGTATTAATGGTCGCTCATCAGAGAATGGTTGAGGCATTGGACGAGTCATGGAAGGCAAGAACCGCGAATGATGTGCTTTCCAATCGATACGACCTTCTCATTCTCGCATCATTGATAGAGAAGGAAACATCGCGAAAGGAGGAAAAGGCTCTGATTAGTGGAGTGTTCAGCCGGCGTTTAGCGAGAGAAATGAAACTGCAAGCGGACCCCACCGTAATCTATGGCTTGGGCGAGGAATTTGACGGCGATCTGAGAAGGGAGCATCTGAGAGGCCCAAACAACTACAACACATACCTGAACTTAGGCTTACCTCCGACTCCAATATCCGCTCCTTCATCTGATTCGTTGCATGCAGCTGCGCATCCGGCTGCGGGGGATGCATTGTTCTTCGTGGGCAGGGGAGACGGAACAACACATTTTTCATCAACGCTCAAAGAACACAACGAAGCCGTCGAGCGATTTCAATTAGGGAAAGGGGACTAACTTGTGCGCGGCAAGTTCATCACCGTTGAAGGAATCGAAGGAGTCGGAAAGTCGACAATAGTCCCGTTCGTGCAAGAAACGCTTGAGAGCGGAGGGCAGAAGGTACACGTTACTCGGGAACCCGGTGGCACTGAACTAGCCGAAGCAGTTAGAGGATTGCTCCTGTCAGAATGGAAGGAGACCATCCTTCCTCAAACCGAACTCTTGCTTATGTTTGCGTCTCGAGCGCAGCATGTCGCTACCGTCATCGAGCCGAGTTTGAAAGCAGGCACATATGTGGTGTGCGAACGGTTTTCAGATGCGTCGATGGCGTACCAAGGTGGCGGCAGGGGAATTGATGACACTTTCATTGAGTCGTTGGCTCAACTCACGCACGGAGAGACTTCGCCAGACTTAACACTTTACTTGGACTTGGATGTGGATGAGTCTTCAGTCCGAACTCAGAGTCGCCGCAAAGATCGTATCGAGCAGGAAGATCTAGAGTTCTTCCAACGTGTTAGAGACGCATATAAGTCGCTTGCGAAAAAACATCGAAGGATAGTCACGATTGATGCGAGTCGTTCGTTGCCTGAGGTTGAAAGAGCCGTTGCTTCAGCTCTTGAGGAGCTGAAGAGATAGACCTATGGATCCGTTAGCTCCCTGGCTAAGCCGTTCTCTAGAGAAGGTTCTAGATCCAGCTGGTACTGAGCGCTTACATCATGCGTTACTCGTCGATACGAAACCAGGTTGGGGAGCAGAGCACTTTGTCGCTGCTTGGGTAGCCGCTTTGTTAGGAATAGAAAGCGACCCTCGGGAAGTGGCGCATCCGGACATTCATTGGATCAGACCGGATGGACCAGTCTTGAAGATCGATCAAATGAGAGACTTGATCGAATTTGTAGGACACACAGTGCAAGTTTCGGAGCGCAAGATCGTCGTCGTTGAGTCGATAGAAACAGCAAACATAGCTGCATCGAACGCGATACTCAAGTCATTGGAGGAACCTCCGCCCAATACCCATTTGTTTCTAATAACGCATGCCATCGATCTTCTGCTACCGACCATCCGTAGTCGGTGTCAAAGAATCTCCCATGAATACGGATCGCAATCAGAGTGTCAAGATTGGCTGGTCAATCAAGGCATGAACTTGGAAGATGTTGAGAAATTCACAGTAGAGTTTGGGCACTCGCCGTATAGCATTCTCGAAGCTGGAGAACAAGAGCTTGAGTCGCTGCGAGCACGACTGTTGAGCACCTGGAGAGAATCAGAACGTACCGTGCAACTTGCCAGCGAGCTCAAAAACGAGGAAATCGACGGTCTGTTAGTCCGATGGATGCGAATAGCCGAACGATTTGCACAGCGAGGAACAAACCCTCGCATACATTTGTTCTGGGACGACCTCATTGCAGCGCGACGAGCATTCAAGGAAGTAGCAACACTGAACAAGCAACTTCAGATTGAGAGACTGCTGATCAAGTGGTCAGAGTTGGCTGGCTAGAACTCATTCAGGTGCTTGAAACGCACTGCGTGTCAGGTTTTGAACACTCTCTTCTTCAACCACAACGTTGTCCTCGATTCTGACTCCTCCGCAGGGCAGAAACTCCTCAACCAAACTCCAGTTAATGTCTAAATGTCCGGAGCCTGGATTCGAAAGAGGCCAGATCGGAAAGACCGATGAACTGCGCACCTACAAAGGAGGTTTCTTTATTGATGGTCCTTGGAGTGAATGGCCAACGACATGCGTCGGGTCGCGTCTGCGTGGCGTGCTAACTCTATCTCGCCGAACTCGTTCTCGGGTTCAGGGAGTAGCTCAAAGTGTTGGTACGTATCCTCCCCCTTCACTAGCACGGCTGTGTCTTCAACCTTGGTTTGGCGGACATGAGTCGCGCAGTAGCGTAGGACCATTCCAATGCGCCGATCATCTGTTTCGTTCGGTTGAGAACCGTGAATCAATCGAACATGGTGAAGTGACATTTCTCCGGCTCGCAGCGGGGCGGAGACAACTCGTTGTTCATCGATGTTGCCTTCAATGGCTTGGCCTCGCGATAGGAGATTGTTGCTTGCGAAAGTGTCCGTGTGATGACGGATTTCCTCGAGATGGCTACCTGAAACAAACTGCATTGGACCAGTAGCTTCCGAAGCGTCGGACAGTGCCACCCACGCCGTTACAACGTCGTGGGGTTCCAATCCCCAATAAGTGGCATCTTGATGGAACGTAACAATCTTCTGATCGCGCGGTTCCTTAATGAACCAATTTAGTGACCAAAGCAACACGTTGGGTCCGAGCACATCGGAAACGGGATCCACAATGCGCGGGTCATGCACCACATCCCACGCCCACCGTTGAATGAGGTGAGCATCGGTCCGCATCTTGAACGGGTTGTCAGCAAACCTGCACTCCAATTCTTCCAAGCATTCACGGTAGTTCCGGGCTTCCTGTGTCGAGAAGACTCGACGGGGAGCGAAATAGCCGTTGTGATAAAACGACTCTATCTCGGCTGGATTGAGATGGGTGTCCATCACATCGTCCTGTTTTGCTTGTTAGGATCTAATCTTGTCTCGTTTGACACCGAGTTGGGCTTTGACGTCTTGTTAGGGTTGATCGGCCCCTCACCTGTCATGAACTCGACTTGATCAGATGGTCCGTAGAAATACGAACCGGGACGAAAGTCGTAGCCCAAGTCTCGGAGCACTTGCTTGGGCACTAGGTGACACTCGCTTTCCCAATGGTCGCGCTGTTCCTTGGTAAGCGTTTGCATGCTTGTTTCACCTAGTCCGGCTCGACTGCAAAAGTGTATCTATTCTGCTTTCAGCTTCCTAGCAGAAATGGTCATGGGCAGAACTGATCCCTAAAGGTCTTCGCAATGCATGTCAAGGGATAATCAATTCAGGTAGTGTAGAGACTTCCTGCTAAACCACACAACAAGGAGTTCATCCTTATGACCGTCGTGCTCATTCACCATCCCGGCGAAATGGGATCTTCGCTCATGCTGACGCTTGAAACGCAGTGCGAGTCAGGTTCAGAACGCTTTCTTCTTTAATCACAACGTTGTCCTCAATTCTGACTCCTCCATAGGGCAAGAGCTCTTCAACCAATTCCCAGTTGATGTCTGAGTGCCCGGAGACAGGCTTAAGTAGCATCGGTATGAAATAGATACCGGGTTCTACAGTAAAGACCATATTAGTCGTGATTTCTCTTAGCAATCGAAGCGAGGGAAAACGATCGGGAGGACTAATGGAGTTGCCGTCCTCGTCCGTAATGTGACCTCCGACGTCATGAGTTTGCAGCCCCAGGAGGTGACCCGTTCCGTGAGGATAGAAGACATCCGTGAGCTGTTGGTCGTACGCCGCTGAGGCAGTACACCTGACGAGATTGCACTCGACTAAAGCTTCGGCCACTAATTGGTGAGCTCGCACGTGAAAATCCAAGAAGGTCTCAAAAGAAGAGAGTTCATCGATCAATCGCAATTGAAATCCGTTTACTGCACCGACCAATTCGTCGTATGCATTTCCTTCAATACGTGAATAGGATCGCGTAATGTCTGCATGGTAACTTTGGTGCTTGGCTCCCGCATCGATAAGTAGGCTTCGAATCTTGGATGGTGTTTTGAGATCGTAGTGTTGATAGTGGAGAGTGCTCGCATGCTCATTCAATCCAACGATATTTGGATAGGGGAGTCGACTCTCTACTTGCTCACTTGCGTTCAAGAACGCGATGTGAATTTCAAACTCGCTGCAATCGTTGAAGAATGCCTCTCGTGCTGCCAGATGTCCCTTGACTCCAATGGCAGTTGCTCGAGCCATGCAATCAATTTCGAACGGTGTCTTGAAGGCGCGCTGGTACGCTAGTTGACTCAGTAATGCCTCGGACGCAGGCACTACATTGGAGAGGGTCAAATATGCAGAAGGTTCTGGACCAACGTACGCAATGCGTCGGCTTTCTTGAAGTGATGTCTTGCAAGCTTTCAGCAGGTCTTCTACGCTCGTGTGGACCTGATGCTGGAAGTTGTTGGCCAACCGCTCGGGAATTGTCGTTGGTAGATACCAATAGTCATCTGGCGTGTACCAATGGAGTTCCGGTGTAGAGTCCTGCTTTATCACAAGTACGCAATGTTCGCACTCATCAAAAACGGTCCATCGTAAGAAGTGAGGATTGGCATGAAAGGGAGGGTGTTGATCGTCGTCGTAATAAAAAGCACTCTCCCCAGCGCAAATCAACGCGGAATCGAAGTTGTTCCGTTTGAGCAACTCCTTCCACTCCGTTGAGATTGCTCCAAGATGGTCTTCATATGTTGCGTTCACGTGATGGAAACTTTCGCTAGTGAGTATTGGCGTCAGAATTGTATAGAGTCAACCGTCTTAGGCGACTCTCCGACAACCGCAACTGCCCCAGTAATGTGCGAGAACTCCAAGGTGTTATTGATGGACGGAACGGGAGATTCTCGGTCTCTGCATAGCCCGAAATTCGACCATTTGTGTGCCTGTGTAAAATTCGGCTAGGGATACACATGTCTTGGGAGTACTTGTGAGTAGCTACACCTTTGCCGCACCTTCCTCTGTCGATGAAGCCCTCTCCGTTCTAGCGAATTCGTCCCAAAAAGGCGAACGAGCGCAGATTTTGGCGGGAGGGACGGATGTCATCGTTCAAATGAGGTCTTTTGACAACGAACCGCGCTTGCTCGTTGATATTAAACAGCTTGCTGAGACAAACGAAGTAAGCATCGGCGAGGATGAAATATTTATTGGCTCTGCCATTGCGTCAGGTGTCTTGAATGAAAACAACGAGCTCAAGAAGCTATTTCCCGGCTTGCTGGAGTCAGCTGACCTAATAGGTTCCACTCAAATACAAGGTCGTGCCAGCATCGGTGGAAATCTGTGCAATTCATCTCCGGCTGGAGACACTATTCCTGCGCTGATCGTTAATTCTGCGGTCTGTGTCATAGCAAACAGCAACGGAAATAGAGAAGTGCCGGTAGAAGACTTCGTGACGGGCGTGGGTCAGAACTGCATGTCTACCGAAGAGTTTCTGATCGGATTCAGGATTCCCCGACCTCCGGCGCGAACGGGAGATGCGTACTTGAGGTTCATACCCCGAACCGAAATGGACATCGCTGTCGCAGGTGCTGGGGTTTCCGTATCGTTCGACGACGGTGGTACATGCACAAGGGCTCGCGTGAGCATTGGTGCGGTGGCTCCAACCGCGTTGCTGGTTTCGGAAGCTGCCGATGCCTTGATTGGCTCGAGAGTTGAAGACTCAGACCTTCGTGCTGCGGAGGCTGCTTGCAGTGCAGCTGCCTCACCAATTACAGACAAACGCGGGACTATCGAATACCGCAGAAAAGTGGTCGGAGTATTGTGCCGCCGAGCTGGAGCGATCGCTCGAGACAGAGCGCTTGGTTGAATTTCAGAACGACAAACATTTGAGAAAAGAGGGAGTTAGGAGAGGCGATGAAGAAGGTACACGTATCGACAACGGTAAACGGTCAGCAAGAAGAAGCTCTATGTGAAGTACATCAATCGTTGTTGGATTTACTCCGGGACGAACTTGGGCTTACAGGCACAAAGGAAGGTTGCGGAACTGGTGATTGTGGAGCATGCACAGTGCTGTTGGATGGCCGGCTTGTCTGCTCGTGCTTAGTTCTTGGCGTCGAGGCCGAAGGCAAAGAAGTGACGACGATTGAAGGAATTGCTGAGCCTGACGGATTGCATGTGGTTCAGCAGAAGTTTCTTGAGCATGCTGCACTCCAATGCGGAATTTGCACGCCTGGTTTTATCGTTGCGGCAAAGGCACTTCTAGACCAGAATCCAGATCCGGATGAGACAACAATTCGGTATTGGCTGGCAGGAAATCTCTGTCGTTGCACGGGGTACGACAAGATAGTTCGAGCTGTACAAGATGCCGCTCAAGAATTGGCTCAGAGTAGTTAGGACAGGAGAAAATCATGGCTGAAGCAGTTGATTTGAAAGCAATTGGAACGCGACCGATCCGACCGGACGGCGTAGACAAAGTAACGGGTCGTGCGAATTTCGGTGCGGACATGGCTCTGCCCGGAATGGTGCACGCGAAGGTACTAAGAAGTCCCTATGCACATGCACGCATAAAGAATGTCAACCTGTCCAAAGCATTGGAATTGGAAGGCATTTTCGCGGCCATTTCCGGAAACGACCTCCCCGAAGAGGGAGCTAATGATCTCAGCATAAACATCCTTGCTCGCGACAAAGCGTTGTACCACGGACACGCTGTTGCGGCTGTTGCAGCTCGAACTCCAGCACTCGCAGAACAGGCGTTGGACCTTATCGAAGTCGACTATGAAGAGCTCGATCCTGTGCTCTCAATCGACGATGCAATCGCAGATGGTGCAACGTTGGTTAACGAAAACATGTACACCAATGGTGATCGTTCTCAACCACCGAGTAATGTGGCAGCTAAGCAGAAATTCGAGCGTGGCGATGTAGAAAAAGGATTCGCTGAGGCCGATGTCGTTGTTGAAGAGTCATACAGGGTTCCAACAGCACACCAAGGATATATCGAACCTCACGCATGTATCGCGACGATCAATGAGGCAGGACGAGCGACCGTTTGGTGTTGCACGCAGGGACAGTTCGATGTTCGAAGCATGACTGCTGGTGTGCTTAACAAGAAGGTTTCCGACATCAAAGTCATTCCATCGGAGATCGGTGGTGGCTTTGGCGGAAAGACAACGATCTATCTCGAACCAGTAGCTGTGAAGCTCTCCGAGATTTCGGGCCGCCCCGTCAAGATGGTCATGAATCGTGAAGAAGTTTTCCGAGCGACTGGACCAACATCTGCCACGTTGTGTCGCGTCAAAGTTGGGGCAAAGAATGACGGTACGATTACAGCGGCAACTGCGTGGTTGGCCTATGAAGCTGGCGCATTTCCCGGTGCTCCTGTAGGTCCGGGATGCATGTCAGTCTTGGCTCCCTACAACCTTGAGAACCTGCTAATCGAAGGGCTTGATGTCTTGGTAAACAAACCCAAAGTTGCGGCCTATAGAGCACCGGGTGCTCCACAGTCGATGCATGCGATGGAGTGCACCATTGACGAGGTTGCTCGCAAGATTGGAATGGATCCCATCGACCTTCGACTGAAGAACGCGGCGGATGAAGGCACAGTGGCACCTTATGGTCCGAGATTCCCGGCAATTGGATTGGTCGAGTGCCTAAAGGCCGCACGCGAACATCCAAACTACCTGAGCCAGAAGGGCGAGGGAGTAGGGCGTGGTGTTGCTGTTGGATTTTGGTTCAACATCGGCATGCAATCAAGTGCCGAGGTGAGAATCGCAGAGAACGGCGCTGTGACCATCATGGAAGGAAGCCCCGATATTGGTGGTTCGCGCGCTTCAATGTGCCTAATGGCCGCGGAAACGCTGGGAGTTTCTTACGACACGATCAACGCACATGTTGGAGACACCGAAGCAACAGGATTCTGCAACGTAACCGGTGGGAGCAGAACGACGTTTGCAACAGGCTTGGCTGTAGTTCAAGCTTGCGAAGACATCATTGCGCAATGCAAGGAACGAGCTGCTTTGACCTGGGATCTAGATGTCGATCAGGTGGATTGGGAAGAAGGCAAGGCCGTACCCAAACCCGGAGTCAATGCGGACGTCCAACCGCTTTCTCTTGCAGACATCGCTCGCTCAGCGGGTCGAACGGGTGGGCCGTTGCTTGGACGCGCCAGCCTCAACGCACAGGGTCCAGGAGCATCATTCTCCGTCAATTGGACGGATGTGACCTTGGATCGAGATACGGGTAAAGTTGATGTCTTAGCGTTCACCGCCGTGCAGGATGCAGGTAGAGCGATTCATCCCGCATATGTCGAAGGACAGATGCAGGGTGGTGCAGTTCAAGGTTTGGGATGGGCACTCAATGAAGAGTACATTTACGATCAGAAAGGCGTAATGGAAAATGCTGGATTCCTCGACTATCGAGTTCCGGTAGCGTCTGATATGCCAATGATCGAATGTCAAATCATAGAGGTACCCAATCCATCGCATCCCTATGGTGTACGAGGTGTCGGAGAAACTCCGATTGTGGCGCCGTTGGCAGCTACATCCAACGCGGTACGAGATGTGCTGGGCTATCGTATTAACGATTTGCCGTTGTCGCCCCCGCGAGTTCTAGCATCATTGGATGAGAGCAACTAGCACTGGGGAAAAAGGAGCTACGCAAAGGCGGAGTAGCCTAAGAACACAGGAACAGCTTCTGCTAGTGGAAGTGTGTTTGCGTTACGAGTCAGTTGCATTTGATATGCGGAGTAGTTGGAATTGGCCAAGGTAGTCTTTCCAGACCATTTGCTCACGCACACAAACGGCGAGCGAGAACTGAACATCGAATGCAATTCATTTCGGAGCTTGGTTCGTGCATTGGATGCAAAGTGGCCAGGAATCGAAGATGTCCTTAGCAAGACTGCTGTTGCGATCGACGGACAGATCTACCAGGATGCGTGGCTTGAAAAAATTGGTCCCGACAGTGAAGTCTTCTTCATGCAACGCATAGAAGGGGGATAGTCGATCCTCGTCTAGGCAAATGCCAAAACTCGTCAACCTTGGTTCGTTGTGCGTCGACAACGTTTACCACGTGCAGAACATTGCGCGAGCAGGAGAGACAGTCGCCAGCCTGGGTCATGAAGTCCATCCAGGCGGAAAGGGACTCAATCAGTCACTAGCCGCAGCCCGCGCCGGCGCAGAAGTTGTTCATGTTGGGTGTGTGGGTGCGGATGGCGGATCTCTAGTCGATGTTCTTAGTGGATCCGGAGTCGATGTTTCCTACATCAGAACTCTGGAGAGCCCATCGGGCGCGGCCGTTATTCAAGTAGATCCTCAAGGACAAAATGCCATATTCATAACTGGCGGAGCAAACCGACTTGTAAGTCCGGATCAAGTTGACACTGCAATTGGGCTCTTGGAATCTGACGATTGGTTGCTGTTGCAGAACGAAATCAACGATCTGAACTATGTACTTGAAGCGGCTGAAGCACATGGTGCCAACACAGCTTTCAACGTTGCGCCGGCTGATGGCCGAGAGTCTGAATACTCCTATTCAGCTGTTTCTATGTTGATCCTGAACGAGATCGAAGCTAGCGCTCTCGCTGAAACAGACGACCATATGGAAGCGTTCACACTTCTTCGTTCAACGTATCCGACGACTCAGATCATTCTCACGCTAGGTCGTGACGGTCTGATATATGGGCTGGGCAACAAGACACTGGAAATGCCTGCATTTGGTGTCGATGTGATAGACGAGACTGCTGCGGGAGACGCGTTCATCGGTTTCTACATGGCAGCCATTCTGCGTTCCGAGTCGACCTACAACTCCTTGCGCGAAGCTTCGGCGGCAGGTGCGCTCGCCGTCACAAGAACCGGAGCGGCGACATCAATTCCCTACCCAGAGGATGTCGCGGACTTTATCGCCGGGCAGTAGGAGACGCGTTTTGGTGTGCATCTCACACCCTAGGTCCCCGTCTGAAGAAGCGTGATTCACAGGTAGGAAGCTTCACTTTGAGGATTCGCTCTAAATCTTCAATCATTCCCCGACACCTGCAAACTATGGAAACTGATTAAGCACTTGTAGTGGAAGCAATCTAAACCAGAAACAACGGTATCTCCGTCCCGTTCGATGCTGAGAGCACGCTTTGCGAAGGATTACGAGATCGTATTAGGTTTTGCTACCCATACACCTCCTTTGCAACACTGTTATCGGCTTAACCAGAGATCGACGCGTCGGGCATCTTCTTCGTTGAGAAATGTCTTGACATGCGCCATTTGTTCATCCGTAAGAATAGGATCGTACTTGTTAGCGTTAGCAAGTTGCCTCGCCATGCTCGATTGTTGGTCTTCAGGAACACGAGGAAGCTCTTCGAGCATCTCGAGTGGGTTCGAATCTGCCCATTCAATTGCGACACTCGTATAGTATCTAGCCCGAATTGATTCTGGCAAGTCTTCTCCGAACGACAAAGCTTGCTTGGTTTTCGCGACTCGCACCAAACTGCTACCAACTTGTCCATATGCACGGGCTCTTGATTCTTCTCGTACTTGAGGCAAGAGTTCCATCGCCAACTCAATATTTCCTCGGGAACACAGCTCGTTGATTACATCTGATTCCATGCCACCCAAGAATTCACGAACAGGTTGCTGCAATGCCACGTCAAATGCTCGCAGGGGATCTACTCCTATGAGCTCGTCAACAACGATCTGGATCATGTTCGGCCTGTGTGGATTGTTCAATCGAGCCTCGTCCAACACCCACTCCGCTGCAGCTGTGGGATCTTGTGGAGCCCATCTCCAAACCAAGGTGTGTGCGATACTTGACGTGTCTATAAGAACGCTGTCCAAGTTCTCAAGCAACTTGACTGCTTCCTCAGGCGAAGTTTGAGCAACTCTTCGAATCACGGCACTCCCAACCTGCACTTGCATGGACTTTGGAAATTGTTCGATGCGCGCGAGAACCTCGTAAGGATCGCGCCTGACCCAGTTTGCAATGAAGCTTCCCCGGATCGCGTTGCCATGGAAATCTAACTCTATCTGAGAAAGTGCATTGATTGCCGCATCGGGGTTGGTCTCAGCCCACTCTGCCAAGATCGCTCCTAGCATGGATTGTTTACTCTGAGGCAAGTCCCGTACAAAGTCAAAGGCAGCTTGAGGATCAGAAGAGCTGATTGCAGCGACTACGCTGTCCGATACGGTTCCGTTCAATTGATCCCTTTCTCCCAAAGAGAGACGGGCAAGAATATCCACTCCCTCGATTTCAACCCACATCTCGGCTACACGAACGAAGGTTTCAAGTTGGTAGAGGTCAGGTACCCCATCGTTGACTAACCGCTCCCACGCACGCTCTGGGTCTTCTACTAGTTCAGGAATGACTTCGTTCCCCATTAATATCAACGCTTCGTCTAGGTTTCTCAGTTCTCGACCAATTTCCTTTCGGACCTCCCTAGCCAAATCATTTCTAGCTCTCAAGATTTCCTGCAATGCTCGAGTTCTATTCGCGCCTTTCAATTCCTTTGCCGAATCGATTGCATCGCCTACGCTCAGGAAAGCCCATTCCCGAAAAATCCCTCCTATGAAGGGGCGTTGTTGTGCTGCAGGAAGATCGCTAATCTTGCTCAAGGCCAAGTTAGGATCAATCGCCGAGAATCGGCGACCCAACGTCTCGAGCATTTGTACGTGTCTTCTTGAGTTAGAGAGTTCCGAGGTTTGAGTTAGAAGTTCGCTCGACTCTTCCGCTCCCAAATTTGCGACGAATCCGTGAATGGTTGAAGACGCGGCAAAGGTGCCGCTCGGGGCGAACAGGTCTTCCAGTGCATGTATTTCATCCAAAGAAACTCTTGCCTCATTTGATCGCTCTCCGTTGTCGGTGACCAGATTCTGGGACGGGTCTTCCGTAATCCTGGGCTCGTCCGAAAGAGCTGGTAACGGGTCAACAGCCAAGTACAAGAAAACTGCAATGGTCGTCAAGACGATTCCGATTACCGTTCCGATCGAGTACTCACGGAATCCTTGTACTTTTTCTTTGAAGAACGATTTCACTTGTAGGAATTTACGCGTACATCGTGTCTAGAGTGCAGTTTCCTCGAGAAACAGTGAAAGCTACTTCCTCCACGTCGATTCCTCCTCGGTCTCCGCATCTTCTGCGTTTAACAGCGACCTAACGTGGTCAACTTGGTCAGGTGTGAGGACGGGATTGTTCGAGTCACTAGAAAGCAGCGCTTTTGCCATTGCTGACTTAAGCTTGGGATTAGGAAGCTGATCAAGTTCCTCGAACAATTGGGTTGGATTAGTTTCAGCCCAGTCTTCACCAATGGTCTCGTAGTAGTAGTCCCGTCTCGCTTCGGGCACTTGTTGCGCGAGTTCCAAGGCTCGATGGGGTTGCCGAGTCTTCACAAGCGCCGCTCCAACCCAAATGTGCGAAATGAGTATTGACTTCTCCCGTACATTGGGTAACAGGGAAATTGCGGTTTCTATGTCAATACTAGTAAGTTCAAGAATGACATCGGATTCCATTCCGCTGTTGTGTTCCGATGCAAGTGGTTGCTCCAATCCAACCTCAAAAGCATGGTGGGGATCTTCGTGGGCTAGAGCACGAATGGCGCGCTTGATCATTTGATTGCGCTGAGTATTGTCTTTCTGAGAGTCCGAAAGAATCCAATCCAACGCTGATCGTGGGTCGCTCCGTGTCCAAAGATCACTGAGTCGTCTGGCGATCATTGAAGTGTTGCTCACTTTAGTCTGGAGTTCCTCCACGATTGCGGTAGCCCGCTCTGGATCTTTCGCGCCGATAGCTCCAACCGCAGACTCTGCTGCTACCAACCTTAGCTCAGTATCAAACTTGTCCAAATCCTCCAATATTCGCTCTGGATCGTTACTAGCCCAAGTGGAAACCACTTCTCTCAATAGTTGCTTGGACTCTGAGTCTTCCTTTATTTTGGCCACTGTTTCGAATGCAGCCTTAGGATCGTTTTGTGCCCATTCCGCAACGACTGAAAGCAAGAGATATTGCCGTTCTCCAGACTTGGAGGCAAATACGTGGTCGAAAGCTTGTTGCGGGTCGATTTCAACTACGCTTCGAATCAGCTCTTGTTGTGCAGAGTATTTGCCGGTGGAGTCCAGAGAAGATTGGATCTCATGAAGGATGTCGAATCCTTCAGTCTCCGCCCACGTTCTTGAAATGTCTCGAAAGTGGCGCATTTGATATGCGTTGTCGATGCCATCTTGCATGAGTGCCTTCCATGCCTCTTGAGGTCGATCAATGTGTGATTCCGCTGTCTGCGCAGTAATGAGTTCAATTGCAGTTTCTTCTCGTCCGAGCTTCTTGGCAATTTCTCGTCGCACGCTGTCTGAAAGATCGCTACGGGTATGCAAGATTGCCCGCAAGACTTGGTGAGCTGAAGGCTTGTCCAACGTCAGGGCACTTGCTATAGCGTTGTCGAGGTTCGCAAGAGACCACTCTTGGAAAACACCAGTCAAGAGGCCTGCACGAATCGACAAAGGGAATTCCATCGCTACCTCTAGACCCGTGTTTGGATCAATTGAGGCGATTCTCTGGCCAATTGCAATCATGGTTTCATGTCTTCGCCCAGGGTGTTCGATGCCGATGGAACGTCGTATCAGGTCAATTAGGTCTTGGATATCTGACTGTTCAAGTAGAGCGTACAGGGCAGCACTTCGTGCCAAGTCGCTCGTATAGGGTTCTAACTCGGGTAGATCGTGTCCGGAGCCTGAGCCAGAGTCGGCTAAAGCAAGAGTTTCACTTCCTGAGACAGGCTCAACCTTGCCATTGATTTCAGTGAATGTTTCGCTGCGAGACACAATCGAACTATCAATTGCCAAATAAGCAAATAGAGCTAGCAATGACACACTTACACCGATGAGAACTCCAATCAAGTAGCGACTGGCTTTGGAGTCATTGAAATTCATTGGATTACTCGCTCGAGAGTCACACGCTTGCTTATTCCCTTAGCTGGCTTCGCATGTAAAGACTGCATAGGTCACCAACAATTAATTGCGGCTCCTTGGGCAACCCATTTTCTTCAAGAGTACTCAGCCACATGTCGAATCCAAGATGTGTGGAGGAGAACTTCCATTGAATGACTTCCCTCAGGGCAGATTCAGATCAACGTTCTCTGAGAAACACAAGCCAGCAATGTATCGTCATAATCTCATCTTTTTTGCTTCGATCTGACTGAATATTGCGGTCTTTCAGAGCCTGACAAAGCTACTGATCCTTATACGGTGAATCGATAACTAACCGTCGTGTAGCAGTTTGAGAACCGTCTCAGTGAGAGATGTACGAGCATCGAGAGAGCGTAGGATCCCCCGACGATCAACGACAAAGATCGTGGGGATTCCAGTGATACGCCATTTTTGATGAAACTTGGCACTGAGAGCCATCGGCCAATCCATCTTGTGTTTGGTTGCGGATTCGACGACCTTGTTTTTTAGTTTGTTCCGCTCTTCAGATGTAGCCGTCTCTTCGAGGCGGTCATCGTCACATGAGATACCAATAATCTCAACTTCGTTCGGATAGTCAGTTCTTAATTTCCTTAAGAAAGGTACAAATTCGAGGCAGGGCCGACACCACATCGCCCAGAAATCGATGATTACGACTTTGCCTCGATAGTCCTGAATATCGATTGAGTCGCCACTAACAAGATCGACAAAAGTCAATTCGAAAGGTTGCTCAAACGAATTGAATTTGAATGTGTAATTCTTGATGTCTTCATCATCGGGATACATTTCGGTGAGTTTGTCGAGAAGTGCAGATTGGGCGGTTCTGCCTTTGGGTTGCAATGCATCAATCGCCCGAATCATAAAGTCTACGGCACACTTCGATCCGAAGTTGAAATAGCCATCAAACGGTTCAATTGAAGCATTTTCTTCTAATCTGAACCGTACATAGTTCTCGGTCGTATCTGAGATTTCATCGGTCAGTCGAACGATCTCTTTGATGTCTCCGCCCAAGGTGTTGAACAGTTCTCTGCTTAGACTTCGAATGAGGTGCTGATATGCCCATTCAGACAGACCTAGTTCGGGATATTCCGTCAGAATCCTCCGAGCCCGAGCGTCGTGCCGTTTATTGATGGGAGCTACGGCCTCTAGCCAATCCGAATAGTACTCCTCATTGTCGAAGTCTTCGGGTCGACATAGACCTGTTATCCCGAATTCTTGAGTGTCCAATGGATCCTCAATCTCCAGAAATAGAAACGGTTGACTTTTCTCGAGTTTCTCAAGTTGCACTAAACAAGCGAGTGCGGCTTCGTGACTCGGGAAGCGTTCAAATAACTGCCTTAGCCGAATGGCTCTCTTCCTAAGCCAAATTTCGTTTTCGTTATCGTCATCGTGGGGACCAGCAAGAGCATCTGTGGACTCAAGCTTGACTGGTCCGATCTTGCTCAGGATGGATTCGACGGTTGAATCATCCGTACGGTCTTCAACTTTAGCCATGGTTTGAACGTTCCTTTGAACCTAGGACTTGATGGAACATACTTTCAGGGTCTCAAAGAGGCTCATTGTCGGGCGGTTTGCACCGAATGAGAACAGAAGCAACACTTTGCAAGCTAGCTTGCATTGATCTGGCATTCCAGATGTGTCTGGAGAAACAATTAAGGGAAGTTTAAACCCGTTGCTTTAGAGAGTTCTTGAATGGCTACGTCTGGGTCAACCACCTTTATCGTGATCATTCCCATTGCACGAGCAGGTTTCAGATTGATGCCCAAGTCGTCGAGGAACACGCACTCCTCAGGTACGCAGTTCAATCGACGACAAGCAATCTTGTAAATTTGAGGATCGGGTTTCCGCACACCTTCGACGCTTGACTCGACTATTGTTTCAAACACCTCCATGATTTTGGAGGTCGGAGAGTCTTGGACTACGGTCGGTGTAACCTGGTTTTCGACAGCCGGCTTCATGTTGTTTGTAATACAGCCGACTCGATAGTGTTTCTTGCACTCGACCAGCGTAGAAACCATGCGAGGGCGTACATCGCCTGCGAGTAACGTGAGTACGTCGGAACCTCTCACAGAGTGTCCAAGTTCTTCGCTTTCCAGTCGAAAGAGCTCGTCAAATTCCTCCCGTGTGATCTTGTTGGACTCCAGTTGAGCCCAGGCATTGGCTTCGATATTGCGAGAGTTCACCGAGCGAATGAAGTTCTCGGGTAGCCCGCGTTCCCTCTCAAACTGAGCGAAAGCCTCAAAGGGACTGGTAGTGAAAACTCCTCCGAAATCCCAAAGAATGGCTTTAAGTGCGGTATTCATACTGTTACCTTAAGATTGCTGCTCGATGGACTAGTCGCCTCAGCCTATAAGACAGACTGAACAGCAACATTGAAGAGTAAGGAATTGTACCTGCCCAGTTCTTGTTAGACGCAAGAGGCTAGTCGCGGGGTTGTGCTCTCACGGTAGTTGTCTTAAGGCAGCGGAACACCTGTGAATAAGTGCCCCAAAACTCGATGGAGCTTTTCCTAAGGGGCTACACTCGCAGGGCACAAACTGGCCAAATGTATTGAATCAAATCAAACAGTTAGTCTGCGTTCAAAGAGAGGTGGCGTACTACCATACCAACACCAAGTCGGATGATTGTTTCGATCACTTGGCAATTGAATTCGAATAGGAAGGACCGTAACTGTCCCCAAAGAGGGTGCACTCCTAAATCTCGAGGCACAAGAGTGGTCTGTAGATCATAGTGAAAAAAATGAGACAAAAATGCTTAGGCTGCCGACAGTAACAATAGACATTGGGTAATAACCACCAACCAGAAACGCTTGTGGACAACGTCACCGACACAGATTTGCTTGAAGGATACTATCGTAACGGTGATACACGAGCATTGGAAGCATTCTTAGCTCGACACATTGACTATATGCACGGCCAAGCCCGTTATCTCGTTGGTCATGCAGACAAAGACGACATCGTTCAAGCTTCAATCATTCGATTGATGGATGCAAGCCCAAATGGCTGCCGAGTCAACAATCCCCTAGGATGGTGGCGGAGCATGCTTGCCTCTTCGGCTATCGATCATAGACGATCGGTGGAGAGGCGCAAGCGGCGAGAGAACACGTTCATCCAGGACTTGAATGACCTTCCACACGACATTGAGACAGAAACGATACGAAGTCAGTTGCTAGAGCAAGTTCGATTCAGGATCGAACAACTGGATCAAAACACGTGTGATCCTCTTGTGATGCGGTATTTCACTGGGCTAACCTACAAGGAAATTGCTGCAACGTTGGGGCTCAATATCAGTACTGTATCGACCCGCATTGCTCGTGGGTTAAACGCTTTGCGCAACTCTTTTTCGCAGCCTGTGTTGGCTACTTCTAACCACCATATACCCACGGGAGATCTCGCTATGTACGAACTAAATGAACATTCCGCCCAAAGTCAACAAAATGAGCAAAAACTCGTCAGTGACTGGAAGGACCGCTGGTTTGTTTACTTTTCTGCTATGGAGGGAAGTTGCGGTATCGGCCGTCGGTTCGTTAATGTTCGACCGAAAAACGGAGTTACTCAGGTAGGATCGACCATGTACATGACAGGGGACCCGTGTGCCAGTGGTTACCCCGAGAACGAACCACTAGTGGTGTCAATGCAGTCTACTATCGATCTCGTCGATGTTCCAACTCTAAATTGGATGTCCTATGAGTCTGTCGTGAAACCTAATGACAAAGTTCGTGAGAGAGGCTATCACGGATCACATATTTCCGTCAAAAAGCATTGTGACGCGCTTGAGATTCTTGATAACACAAAGGAGCACAAGTTATCAATTCCACGAAACAAACTGGTGCTACCGTCAATCTTCTCGGAGTTGTTTGTGTGTTCACAAGAACACACCAAGGATAGAGAATTCTCATTTCTCCTCTTCGGATTCAATCTAATTGATGGCGAAAGGGAATGGGCTACCTCATCCCTTTCCGGGCGTTTTGTAGGGCGGAAAGGTTCTCCTGACGGAATGCATCCAACATACGAATACAGCCACCCAAACAGGCTTGTATCGGTTTGGACCGATGAACAGGGTAGGTTTTTGGGGTTTAATGATGATCGTGAGAGCCTCTTAGTGTTTGAAAGTGAAGATCGATCACGTAGCTTTCTTCAATCGCGAACATAACCTCACTTTCTTGTTCGAAATTCCACAATGTGTCAAGAAATTCTATGAACTACATGAAGTTTGAACTAATTCTCTCACTCAGTCCAATTTACCAAACACATTTTGATTAATGAATGCAATGAAAGATGCTGGAGGTACACGTAGAGATGTCGCAGAAGAAATCTGGTACTTGCCCACATCTGATGAGTGCCTGTTATTCGTAAAAGAACGTGGCCAAGGCGCGATGATTGTAGTGTTGCATGGAGGTCCTGGTCATAGTCATGAAATTTTGTTAAATGCGTTTGATCGATTTGAGAACGAATACCGATTTGTCTATTACGACCAACGAGGAACTCTATATTCTCCTTGCGACGCATCGAAGATTTCCCACGAGCATAACGTACAAGATCTTGAACTGCTTCGAAAGGAGCTAGGGGTAGGCAAGCTGACATTGATTGCCCACTCGGCTGGAGCACTTCTAGCGTTGAGCTATATGGAGAAATTCGCTAATCATGTTGCACATGCAATACTTGTAGCTGCTCCTGCGTTTCGCTTTCCAAGACCTTCCGAAGAGAAACTCGGTGAACCTGTCATTAATACTTCTGAACACGACGAATTAATTCAAGAAAGTTTTCATAACCAGCTTGAAATCGAAGGCTTGCTCAAGAAATTCAATGAAAGGTCACTATCAACGAAGGAGTTAAGCACCGTTGCAACAATATCTTTTGCGTCTGCCTTTCTCAATGACACAAGAAACTGGAAACTACTCCGCGGTGGGGGTGTATTCTTCAATCCCGATACAGAATTAGCAGTACACAACTCATTGCCAGAACCGTGGGACTTCACAAACATGTTGCAGGAATTTCCCGGTCTCATCACAATAATCAATGCCGCGAATGACTTCCGAATTAACTCCAGATTGTGGAACCACACAAAAGCGGAAATAGGGGCAATTCGCTATGTTGAAATTGAGAATGCGGGACATGCGCTATGGATTGATCAACCTGCAAAATTTGAGCAAGCATTAAGGGCTGCGCTGCAGAGGTCTGTCTGATCCATTTCGTGCGAACAGTCTAGCTGCGCCCCTCATCGTTCGCCGCGACTTGTTGCGCAATCACGTATTCATAGGCTGCGGGTCATTTCGTTGCTTGGCTTCGACTGAGTCGTGGATTCGTCTTCTATGTACCGTTTCGTGTCCGTCACGAAAATGAGGTGTAGCACACCCATGAATGCGCTAGGAGAGTTCACAAGATTTCGGTTGAATTGGTATCTTGGCTGATTTGTCGATGATAGGATCCTAATTCAATCAAATGAACTATGCGTAGCGTTCAGCTTGAGTGGTAAACATCAGTCGGTACTTGCCGTCGAGATCCATGAGTTCCTCGTGGCTACCCTGTTCGATGATTCTGCCGTCTTCAACGACTACGATCGTATCAGCCATTCGAACCGTCGAAAAGCGATGCGAAATGAATATCACCGTCTTGTTTTCAGTGAGACGAGCAAAGCGGTCGTAAAGTGCCGCTTCTCCAAATGCGTCCAAAGCAGCTGTCGGCTCGTCAAGAAAGAGAATTTGCGACTCGCTCATGAAGGCACGAGCAATCGCCAAGTTCTGCCACTCTCCTCCAGATAGATCTACGCCTTCGTCAAATGTCTTCCCTAGGATGGTGTCATATTCCTTGGGTAGCTTTGATACAAACTCGTGTGCGCCCGCTTTCTTGGCTGCGTCCAGGATGACTTCACGATCAGTGAGATGCTTAACGTTTCCTATACCAATATTGTCAGATGCAGACAAGTGGTAGTGCACGAAATCCTGAAACACAGCACTGATGTTTCCACGGATATCTTGAAGTTCATAGTCTCGATAATCTACACGGTCAAGACTAACGCTCCCCGATGTAGGGTCGTAGAATCGAACTAACAATTTGATTAGAGTGGTCTTCCCCGCACCGTTTTCTCCGACGATTGCCAGTTTTGTCCCCACGGGGATAGAAAACGACACATCCTTGAGAATTTCGGCTTCGGTACCGGGATAAACAAAGGACACATTCTGTAGTTCAATACCTCGTCTAATCGGTGATGGTACTTTGATTGGACTCTTTGCTCGTGGTGGTTCTAGGGCTCCACTGATCGACTTTGGATCAAGATCCAATAGTTCGAAAAAGCGTGTGATGAAAAGTGTGTTTTGAAAAAGCCTACCTCCACTTCCGATGAGACCCTGCAATGAGGTGACTGCCGTTTGTGCAGCAGTGACGACCATAGTTAGACTGCCAACAGACAATTCCCCTGATGCAGTCCTATACACCGCGTAAGCCCAAATCAACGCAATACCAATCGTTGGTAAGTTATTGATACTCAAGTCTAATTTCAAAAATCTTATGTTGAGCCTAATTATCGTGCGAACGATAATGTCCCGAAACTTGAAGAACCTATCAACGAGAAACTGCTTCAAGCCAAAGATGCGAATTTCCTTGATTTTTTCTCTCTGTGTCGGCAGATCTCCGTAGTAGTCGCTCGACCTGTAGTTCCGGATCATCTCCGTTTCCATGTCAAACCTACGCCTGGCTGTGTAGCCCTCGTAATAAATCCGAGGCAAGGTCATAACTATCAGCAGCAACACGGCCAAAGGGTGGAGGATAGTTAGAAGACCGAAGACTGCAGCTAACGAGAGAAATTGTTGTAGAAATCCTGGGACTCCATCTGCCACACTCTGGATTCGGAAGATGTTTCTCCGTGCTTGGGTCAGCCGGTCATAGAATTGAGGTGCTTCAAAGAAGGCAACATCCAGACTACCCGCTTTGTCGAGAAGTTGCGCATGAGCCGAAGAATAGACTCGTTCGGTAAGGATGTGTGACCAAATGCTGTTCAGTTGTGACAGAAGTGCATTTCCAAGGCGTATTGCTGTAATTACAAAGATTGGCAAAAGTACGTAGAACCAGTCAATCTCACCACCCAAGCTTTCAACTACACGGTCCACGATAACTTTCATAAACCACAGCATGATCGCCGGTGTGACTGCAGCAATTACCCGCAAGACACTGGTTGCCGCTAGCAGCAAAGGTGCAGAACGCCACATGAAACCAATTACACGAGGGATGAGTGCAAAGACCTCGAGCACCGATCTCGTTTTCAGTGTGTCGAAAATGTTGAAGGTGGTAGATGCCATGTCTTCGTTAGCAAATGTGCAGGCTAGTTTCCGTCTTCGGAGCAGCCAATCAAATTAGAAGCCGTCAAATTGCTCATCGATAGCGTTGCGCTTGCGTTTCGAACATGAGCTGATATGTCCCTTGCCGGGCTATCAGCTCTTCGTGGCTTCCAACTTCAACCGCTCTGCCATCGTCTATTACAACGATCAGATCCGCCATTCTTACTGTGGAAAACCGGTGTGAAATAAAGATGACCGTCTTGTCTTCGGACAAACGAGTTATACGTTCGTATAGTTCCCGCTCTCTAAGGGCATCAAGAGCGGCTGTCGGTTCGTCAAATATAACGGTATCCGCATTGCTCATGAATGCGCGTGCAATAGACAAGTGTTGCCATTCCCCTCCCGAGAGGTCGACTCCTTCATCCAAGGTTCGACCCAAGATGGTGTCGTAGCCCTGAGGAAGTCCATTGATCGCTTCGGCTGCCCCTCCTCGTTCCGCGGCAACGACTATTCTCTCGCGGTTTTCTACATGCTCGACGTCGCCGATTCCTATGTTGTCCGATGCGGAAATGTCGTATCTCGCAAAGTCTTGAAAGACTACACTCATGCTTGTTTGGAGGCTCTCTAGATCGTAGTCTCTGTAGTCGTGGCTATCGAGTTCAATTGACCCACCGATGGGATCGTAGAATCGCGCAAGCAACTTAATCAAGGTTGTTTTTCCCGCTCCGTTTTTCCCTACTAATGCAACTTTTGCGCGTGCTGGAATAAAGAACGAAACGTCCTTGAGTATCACTTCATCGTTTCCTGGATAGGAAAAAGACACGTTCTTGAGTTCAATTCCTGATTGCAATTGTCTGGGTGCTTCACGCGGCGTTTCGGAACGCTTCGGCGCAAGTGAACCAGATATGGTTGCCGGGTCCAGGTCCAACACTTCAAAGAATCGCGAAGATTCGAGACAGGTCTGATAAGTGGAACCCGCTTGTCCAATAATGCTAGTGAGCAAGCTGGTTATTTGTTGGCTTGAATTGAAGACGAGAGTAAGTGTTCCTATAGTGATTTCGCCGCTTGCAGCCTGAATGACAGCATAGATCGACACAGCACTGACGCCCATCATCGACAAACTCTCCAAGCTCATTTCCCACTTCAGGAATCGCTTTAAGAGCGATAACCAGGCTTGTATGTACTTCTCGCGCGTCTCCAAGTAACGATTCTTGAAAGTTTCAACCAAACCAAAGATCCGAATCTCCTTGACGTTTTCTCGTTCAGTCAAGAGTGAGTCTTGGTAGTAGGCCATTCTCCAGTTGCGCGACATTTCGGATTCCAGCTGAAACCTACGTCGAGACATATGTGCCTCGAGAAAAATTCTTGGAAGGACAGTTCCAACCAATACGAGAATGGCCAGTGGGTGCAAGATCGAGAGGAGGCCGATCATCGCAGTCAATGACAATGCTTGTTGAAACAAGCTCATCACTGACCAGAGCACAGATTCCACTTGCCACTTGTTGTCGTTGGCCTGCTTTAGCTGGTCGTAGAACTTCGGCGCTTCAAAATACGCGATGTCAAGCGTGGCTGACTTACTGATAAGTTTCTCGCTTGCTGCAGTGTAGACGTGCTCCGACAAAACTTCGCTCAAGAGACCGCTAAGGGACCCAATAACCGCATTGCCAATCCAAATGGCAAGAATCACGCCGACAGGAATCATCAGAAACGCCCAATCAATTGGTAGACCTAGACTTGCTACAACTCGGTCGACGACTACCTTGGTCATCCAAATCACGGCTGGCGATACCAACGCCGTAATTGATGAGACGAACATCAACGCACAAACAGTTAACGGTGAGACATGCCAGATCAACTTGACGACCCGAGGAAAGATGCGGATTAGCTCACGCACCGTTTTGAGACGAAGCAGCTCTTCAGGATCGTAGGTTGTAGAACTCATCAATGAATCCGTTATTCGAGCGAATTGCGGACGGGAGGCACAGCGTTATTGGTTCTCTCAAATAGGCGTTAGAGCGCAGTAATGCCCAATGCGAATTTACGAGGAGAGAATTGCGCCGAGTCACGAACGCAAATCGTTGCTATTGTAACTTTAGACTTGAGAGGAATTCCTTGATCCCGGATTCAGCGGACAGACACAAGCAAGACCTGCGCGATCAAGACATGTAGCTTTGCAGGAATAGTGTCACGACACACACTCATCTGTTAGATGCGAACCGGACGTAGTCGCTGCTTGCCTCCGTTGCGGACGGCATCGGAGCGCTATCGGATCTGGATTTCTTGGGCGGGACCGTCCGGAGTAGGAGCTTCTTGGCTTACGGCCTCCCTCCGATTGCAAGCCAAGAGAAGTGGGAAATTATCGAGTTGTGTAGGCGGGGACTTCCATTATCGTTTGGGACGCACGAATGGGCTGCTGTCAAAAGTGTCATCGGCCCCCTCTTCAAGTGCTTTCGAGTCTTCCTCGGTGAGGAATTTTCTTGCTTGTTCGACTTGCTCTTCGGTGAGGATCCCTCTAAGGCGATTGATTTCCACAAGCCTTCTTGCGGCTTTTGATTGGACCTCCTTTGAAGGCAACCGATTCATGGACTTGAGCAACCCTGAAGGATCGTTTCCTGCCCATGCCTGGACAAGTCCCGTATAAAAGTCAGGTTTCTTCGGGTCTGGAATCTGATGAACCATGTCGACCGCTTCGTCGACGTCACCGTTTCGAATCAATGCTCCGGTTACTTCTCGGAACGCGTATATAGAAGTCGGACCTTCCCGTACCTGAGGAAGCAGTTCAATCGCGGTGTTCAAATCAGAGAGGGCAACAGCACCAATGACACTCCCTTCCAAGCCCATCTCGCCGTCTGCGAAAGGTTGAGCGAGCGCGGTTTCCATTGCAAGCTTTGGGTCTTCAAGCGCAATACGGAACAAGGTGTTTTCCAGCAACCAATGCTTCATGTCTTGGATAGCAGGTTCATTCAGAATCCAGTTAAGGACTGCCCCTTGATCTTGGGTCAACCAATCACCTGCAAGGGTCGATGCAGAGTATTTTCTTGCATCTCCGGATTCCATTTCGGCTACGAGGACGGCGGCATCCCTTGGTGAATTTTCCGCAATCTTTGATATTGCTGTCCTCGTTGTCGATTCGCGGACGTGCTCTGGCAGTGCATTGACTGCCTCAAGGACTTTCATTGGCTCTTTTTCTGCCCAACGGTAAGCAATCGATTTTTCTAGCGTTTCTCGTGAGGTTTTCTCTTCAATGCCGGACACAGCTGCCAGCGCGGATTGCGGATCTGACCTTGCCCAGACATCCACCACACTTTCCTTGGCCGAATGGAACGGGTCATTCTCCATTGTCAGCGCATATCTGAACGCCTCCGAAGGATTGGAGGAAGCCAATCCGTGGAGAATTCCGAGGATCACGCCCCGCCTGGCTTGCAAATTGGTTAGAGACGTAGAGATTCGTCCCATCACACTCATTCCGTTCTTCTCAATCCAGGACAATGCCACCTGCACTAGGCTCTCCCTATGAATCGGGGCGTCCTGTAACTCAAGAACTAGCTCTTCCCATGCCTCTTCCGGGTTTTCCATTGCCTTTTCAACCCTTTCCTCTAACAGGACCTCAATGGCAATTTGTTCGTTACCTACTTCCGCGGCAATTGATTTGCGAGTCTCTTCGGGAAGATCTGTTCTTTCTTCGAGTATTGTCCGTAGTGTGGAGTCTCTTCTTGTCTCGTTCAACACACGAGCCTGGGCGATCGCTCCGTTTAGGTCGGAATGCGCCCATTCCCGAAAGACGGCCACAATCAAGCGATCCGGATTGTGTTGGGAGTCCATTGCAAGCACACGTGATAGTGCTCGTCTTGGGTTGAGCTGGGCAAATTTCTGGACAATTGCACTTTGTGCGTCGTATCTAATGTCGTTTGTCGAGAGATTCATCGACTGCGACAGCAGTCTTGCAACTTGCGTTTCGTTTGAAAATACCAGTCGGACTTGCAGTGCCAAATCTCGATCGAACGGACTCCTGATCTCCTCAAGATCCTCAAGTCTGCGCAGGGTATACAACGAAGGTAGAGAGGAACTGGGAACTACATCGGATGCATTTGGCTCACGGGTGGTAGGTTGACTTATGCCCGTTGGATTGTGCGTAGCGGCATCCAATGATTGACCGTTGTCTTTGGGTGCAAAGAGGAGCCAATACATCCCACTGGAACATCCAATTCCAAGAATGATGCCAATGGCAAGCAAGGAAATATGAACTCTTTTGGGTCTCGAGAATTTCATGGTTTCAGGTTATTGCGGACCGTGGAACGAAGCACACAAGCTACAAATGTCTCGCTTATTGACGCACTTTATATCACCCAATTACCAGCGTTATTCAGCTTATCCTTCTTCCAGTGTCTTCGAATCTTTGCCTGAGAGAAATTTCTTTGCCTTCTCCACTTGTTTGTCGGTATTTGCCTATTGACGGGATTGGTGGACATAAGCACTTTGTCTAGCTGCAATAGCTCGAGACAGGTAGTTTCGCTAATGTTACGCCTCAAACTAACCTACTAGATGCACACCGGACGTAGTCGTTGGTTGCCACTCGGGCGTGTAGCAACAGAGCGCTGTCGGATCCGGATGATCTGGACATGGACCGTCTGGCAACGGAGCTTCTTTGCCCCCAGCCTTACTCCGATTTCCAGCGAAAGAGGTGAGGAACTTTCGGGTCGTTCAGGTGGCGACTTCCATTATGGTAGGTAACGTACATATGGGTTTCCGATAAATGTGTCATCGACCTCCTCCTCAATTGCTTTCGAGTCTTTTTCCGTGAGGAACTTCCTTGCTTGTCCTACTTGCTCGAATGTGAGGTGGTGCCCTCTGCGGAGACTGATTTCCACAAGCCTTCTTGCCGCACTTGATTTGAGCTCTTTTGATGGAAACCGATTCATGGATTTGAGCATTCCGGAAGGATCATTTAGTGCCCATCCCTGGATAAGTCCCGTATAAAAATCAGGTCTCTTCGAGTCTGGAATCTGGTTAACCATGTCGACCGCTTCATCGACATCACCATTTCGTATCAGCACTGCAGTTACTTCTTCGAACGCATAGACAGCAGTCGGACCTTTCCGAACCTGAGAAAGCAGTTCGATCGCCGTGTCCAAATCTGAACGGGCAACTGCACCAATCACCTCCCCTTCCATTCCAATCTCGTCTTCTTTGAGCGGTTGTGCGAGCGCGGTATTCATTGCAAGTTTTGGGTCTGCTACTGCGATCAGGTGCAACATATCGTCCAGCAGGAATTGCCTTAGATCCTCGATGGCAGGTTCACTCAGAATCCAGTCCAGGGTTGCCTCATGATCTTGGTACAACCAAGCATTTGCAACGCTGGATGCAGTGTATGTTCTTGTATCCCCGGATTCCATTTCGGCTACTAAGGCGGCGGCTTCCTCTGGAGAATTCTCCGCAATCTCCGATATCGCTGTCCTCGTTGCTGATTCACGCACATGCCTTGGCAGTGTATCAACTGTATCCAGGACTTTCCGCGGCTCTTTGGATGCCCAAAGGCGAGTAACGTAGTCTTCAAACGATACTCGTAGAGATCTCTCTTCAATGCCGGACACAGCTGCCAGTGCAGACCGAGGATCCGACCTTGCCCAAACATCTAGTACTTTTATTTTTGCCGAACCGTGAATGCCTTCTTCCATGGTCAACGCATATCTGAACGCCTCCGATGGATTAGAGAGAGCCAACTCTTGGAGAATTCTGTGGACCACGTCTCGACTAGCTTGCAAATTCGTTAGAGACGTGGAGATTTGATCCATCACACCCATTCCGTCCTTCTCAATCCGGGTCAATGCCACCTGCACTAGGCCCTCCCAATGCATAGGGCTGTTTTGAAACTCAAGAACCATCGACTCCCATGCCTCTTCCGGGGTTTCCATTGCCTTTACAACCCTTTCCTCCGCCAGGACCTCGACAGCAATTTGGTCATTGCCGACTTCTGTGGCGATTGATCTACGAGTCTCTTCCGGAAGATCTGTTCTTTCTTTGAGGATTGCCCGTAGTGCGGAGTCTCTTCTGGTCTCGCTCAGAGCACGAACTTGAGAGATCGCTTCAGTTAGGTCGGAATGCGCCCATTCCCGAAACACGGCCACAATCAAACGTTCAGGAGAATATTGTGAGTCCATGGCAAGAGCATGTGTTAGTGCGCGCCTTGGATTGAGCTGGGCAAATTTCTGGACAACCGCGTTTTGCACGTCTTGTCTCATGTCGTTTGGTGGCAGATTTCTCGATTGCGACAGCAGATTTGCAACGTGGGTTTCGTCCGAATTGACCAGTAGCACTTGCAGAGCCAAGTTTCGATCAAACGGACTCATGATCTCCTCAAGATCCTCAAGTCTGTCCAAAGTGGGTAACGTAGGTAGAGAGGAACTGGGAACTACATCGTATGCGTTTTGCTCAACAATGGTTGGTTGACTCACGCCCGTTGGGGATAGCGTGCCGCTATCCATAGACTCACCGTTGTCATCGGGCGCAAAGAAGAGCCAGTACACCCCGCTGGAACCTCCAATTCCAAGAATAATGCCAACTGAAAGCAAGGAAATGTAAGTCTTAAGTTGCGAGAATTTCATGGTTTAAGGTTATTGAGGATCGTGGAATGAACAACATAGGCTGCAGTTGCTTCATTTTTTGTCGCACCAGCGCAAGTGGGTCACAGGCTGCTTCCATTTTCGCGCTCGTCGTTTTGGGGTCTGCTTTCTTGAGGATCATCAACAGGAATCACCCCCATTGACCATGAACACAGAACTATGCCTACCGCCGCACCCAAAAAATGGTCTGAACTTAATCTCAATCACGCTGATACTCCTTTGGGACCCGCTCCCACGAACGGAAATCAATTTTTGAAGAGGTGGACTATTGGTCACCCACTGAGTACAAGCCCACAACAATAGTAGACGTAGCAACAAGAGATTCGCCAAAATATTGAACGTTTTGAACAATCCTCAGTTCGATAATTCTTGCAGGCTCAGATTAGAACCCACATTCCCTGACGTACGGCAACGGTACATTGTCGGACCTGAACATTTTGGGCAGGGTTCGTCTGACATGTGAGCTTCTGGGCCAAGAGCCTCACTCCGACTGCCAGCCAAAAAAGTGGGAAATTTCAACTTCGCCCTACACGTATGTGTGGGTTTCCGCCAGAGCGCCATCGACCCCTACTCAAGTGCTTTCGGGACTTCTTCTGTGAGGAATCTTCTTGCTTGTTCGACTTGTTCGTCTGTGAGGTTCCCTCCGAGGCGTTTGGTTTTCACAAGCCTTCTTGCCGCTCTTGATTTGAGCTCCTTTGACGGCAACCGATCCATGAATTTGAGCAACCCGGATGGATCGAGAGCTGCCCATGCTTGGAAAAGCCCCGTATAGAAGTCAGATCTCGTTGGGTCTGGAATCTGGTTAACCAGTTCGACTGCTTCATCGACGTCACCATTGCGTATCAACGCTGCAGTGACTCCTCGGAACCCGACGACAGCACCCGGACCCTTCCGTACCTGAGAAAGCAGTTCAATCGCCCTGTCCAAATCATCGATTGCAACAATACCAATGACCTCCCCCTCCAATCCCATCTCGCCTTCTGCGATGGGTTGGGCGAGCGCAGCATCCATTGCAAGTTCTGGATTTTTAGCTGCAATCCGGTACAAGCTATTGTTCAGCAGAAAACGCCTTACATCCTCGATGGAAGGTTCGTTCAGAATCCAGTCGAGGGTTGCCTCATGATCTTGACGCATCCAGACGTGTGCTAGGCTCCACGCAGAGAGTTTTCTTGTATCTCCAGACTCCATTTTGGCTACGAAGCCGGCGGCTTCTTGTGGAGAACTTTCCGCAATCTTGGATATAGCTGCCCTCGATGCCGATTCAATAACGTGCCCGGGCAGTGTGTCGACTGCTTCCAAGAACTTCCGTGGCTCTCGGTCTGCCCAGTGGTCAGCAATGGATTCTTCTAAAGTACTTCGTAGAGTTCTCTGTTCAATGCCGGACACAGCTGCCAGTGCGGATCGCGGATCCGACCTTGCCCACACATCCACCACACTCTTCTTGGTCCAATTGAACGGGTCATTCTGCATGGTCAGCGCATAGCTGAACGCCTCCAAAGGATTGGAGGAAGCCAACTCTTGGAGAATTCTGTGGACCACACCGCGTCTAGTTTGCAAATTAGTCAGAGAAGTAGAGACTCGTTCCATCACTCCCAATCCGTCCTTCTCAATCCACGGTAATGCCACCTGCGTTAAGCGCCATCTATGCAACATGTCATCCTGTAACTCAAGAACTAGCTTTTCCCATTCCTTTTCCGGGTTTTGCATTGCCTTTTTAACCTTTTCCTCTATCAGGACCTCGAAGGCAATTTGGTCGTTACCAACTTCTGTGGCAATTGATCTACGAGTCTCATCCGGAAGATCGGTTCTTTCTTTGAGGATTGCCCGTAGTGCGGAGTCTCTTCTAGACTCGTTCAGCGTCCGTGCCTGGTTGATCGCTTCGTCTAGGTCGGAATATGCCCATTCCCGATAGACGGTCACAATCAGGCGATCCGGAGAGTGTTGTGGGTCCATTGCAAGCACATCTGACATTGCTCGTCTTGGGTTGAGCTGGGTAAGTCTCAGGACAATTGAGCTCTGCGCGTTTTGTCTAATGTCGTTCGATGACAGATTCGTCGACTGCGACAGCAGACTTGCAACTTGCGCTTCGTCCGAATTGACTAGTAGGACTTGCAGAGCCAACTCTCGAGCGAACGGACTCCTGATCTCCTCAAGATCCTCAATTTTGCGCAGTATGGGCAACGATGGTAGAGAGGAACTGGGAACTACATCGGATGCGTTTTGCTCACTCGTAGTTGGTTGACTTGCACCCGATGGATAGTGCGTACCGGTATCCAAAGATTTACCGTTGTTTTCGGGCGCAAAGACGAGCAAGTACGCCCCGCTGAAACCTCCAACTCCAAGAATGATGCCAATGGAGAGTAAGGAAATGTGGATTCTTTTCGGTCTCGATAATTTCATGGTTTCAGGTTATTGAGAACCGGGGAACGAAGCACACAAGCTGCAGTTGTTTCGCTGATTGACTCACTTTATATCACCCAATCACCATCTTAAAGAACATCTCAAGGAAGCGTGATCCTAACCTTCCTACACAGTTATGGCTTCTACGTCTGTGAGAAGTCTCTTTGCCTTCTTCACCTGTTCGTCGGTTATGAACCCATTAACGAGATTGGCGGACACAAGCATCTTGACCGTTTGCAATTGGAGCTTCCTTGCCAGAAAACGGAACTGAATCCACAGTCCCCGCAAGCCGAAAATCTTAGCTGGGTATCTGGGAAATATAATTCTTGGCACTGACAATATTCTCGTCTTCAGATTGACGAGCAATTGTTTGAGTCTCGATTGTTCCACTTTCTAATTTTCACGTTGCTTTCTTTTATCCAATTAAATCAGCAAGATAAAGCTATCGTTGAGCATTGAGAATCTTTTTGTAAATGATGGGAGATCTTTGAATTGGACATGCAAAATGGCGTTGCGATTATTACGGGCTCCTCGTCCGGTGTTGGAGCGGCGTGCGCACGCCAGCTCGCCGAACTGGGCAGTCACGTAGCCATCAACTATTCCAGAAATGAGGATGGCGCTCGAAGGACCCAAGAGGAATGTGAAGCTCTCGATGTTGAAACCATCGTGGTGCAAGCAGATGTGGCTGATGACGATCAATGTAGGATGTTAGTCGACAAGACACTGGATAAATGGGGACGGATCGACGCGCTTGTAAACAACGCCGGTACCACAAAATTCAACCCCCATGGCAACCTTGACGGTCTGTCAAAAGAGGACTTTCTGCATATCTATTCAGTGAATACGGTGGGGCCCTATCAGATGACTCGAGCCGTAGTCCCTGCGATGAGGACTGGCGGTGGCGGGAGTGTGGTAAATGTCTCGTCCGTAGCTGGAGTAATGGGTGTTGGTAGCTCCATAGCGTATGCCGCTTCAAAAGGAGCACTCATCACTATGACGCTCTCTCTAGCTCGTGCGCTCGGCCCGGAAGTTCGAGTCAACTGCGTTTGTCCTGGATTTATTCAGGGCGATTGGCTGGAGAAGGGTTTGGGCGAAGAGAACTACGCCGTAGCCAAGAGCCGAGTGGAAGCATCCTCTCCTCTAAGAGTCGCTTCGACCCCAGATCAAATTGCTCAGGGAATTCTGTTCTTTGTCACTGGTGCAGATGTCGTAACTGGAGAGTCCCTGATCATGGACGGCGGGTCGCACCTTGCGCAAGCGGGAACAGTTAAACGCTAACTCAGAGAACGTTGTGCATGATGTTCTGTCCATGTACAAGGTATACCACCGTCTCGCAAATGTTCTTGGCGTGATCGCTTATCCGTTCCAGCGAGCGCGCAACCCAGATTATTGATAGTTCGCTCGTGAGTCGAGACTGATTGCTGGTCATTTCGTCCGTTACTTTCTTGACGACAACGTCATAAAGAGTGTCGACTTCGCGATCCCCTGCAATTGTTTGCAAAGCCGTCTCTACATCGAGACGAGCGTACACATCAAGCGACGTCCGCAGTGCGTTTGAAACCCTTCCATAGAGTTCTGTCAGAGGTCCGTGATAGGGTCTTGACGAATCGTAGAGGCTAAGTCGATCAGACATTTTTGCGATGCGCTCAGCTTCGTCGCCGACTCTCTCGATGTCAGTACCGTTCTTGAGAATGCTGACGATCAATCTCAAGTCTGCAGCCGCGGGTTGGCGTCTTGCAATCACTGACGTGACCTCTCGATCGAGCTCGATTGCATAGCGGTTGATCTGAAGTTCTGTTGCCTTGACTTGTGCGGCAAGTTTCGAATCGTTGGTAAGGAATGCCTTCATGGCGTTTTCCAGTTGTTGTTCCGCAACGCCTCCCAAGGTCGTAAGCGTGGTTTGAAGCGTTTGCAGCTCTTTGTCGTATTCGCCGGATATGTGTTTTGACATGCCTTGTTTTACCTGTTGTTGTCTCTAGCCATAACGTCCGGTTATGTAGTCCTCGG
Source organism: Candidatus Azotimanducaceae bacterium (assembly GCA_965203735.1). Classification (GTDB taxonomy): domain Bacteria; phylum Pseudomonadota; class Gammaproteobacteria; order Pseudomonadales; family Azotimanducaceae; genus Bin55. The sequence continues at coordinate 2,847,332 of OZ241909.1, read as the reverse complement.
TCTTTTGTTCTTGCGGATTGGTAAAGATTGTCACGGTGCTGTCAAACTCGATCATCTCCCCGAGGTACAGAAAGCCTGTATAGTCGGACACTCGGGCGGCCTGTTGCATGTTGTGCGTGACGATAACGATGGTGTAGTCCGCTTTGAGTTGAGCGATCAGCTCCTCGATTTTTAGCGTCGAAATCGGATCTAACGCAGACGCAGGTTCATCCAGTAGAAGAACACTCGGTTTTACCGCGACAGCGCGAGCAATAACCAGTCGTTGCTGCTGACCACCCGATAGACCCAACGCTGAGTCGGTCAGGCGATCTTGCACCTCTTCCCACAAAGCTGCACTCTTGAGTCCCCATTCCACTCGATCATCCAGCTCAGACTTTGGGAGTTTTTCGGATAGTCGCAACCCGTATGCCACGTTCTCGTAGATGGTCTTGGGAAATGGGTTAGGCCGTTGAAACACCATTCCCACCCGTCGCCTCAACTGAGACACATCGACTTCCTTGTCGTGAATTTCCAACCCGTTGAGTTCGATGCGACCTTCAATTTGCACACTGTCAATAAGGTCGTTCATACGATTGAAGCAGCGAATTAGTGTTGACTTGCCGCAACCCGAGGGACCAATGAGGGCGGTAACCCGCTTTCGGGGTATCCTCATTGAGATGTCCTGTAGAGCGATCTTATCCCCGTAGTACAACGAAAGATTTTGGACCTTGAGGCATGTCTCGGTCTCTGGAAGCTGATCCGGACTAACGGACTCTGTTGATCCAATAAGCGTGGAATCAAGCTTTACACGTGCAGAACCATCCATTGATTTGTCGTTCTCGTTCTTCACAGCATTGCCCCTCGATAACGCGCTTCAAGTCGATCTCGCAACGTGATTGCGGTCAAGTTCAACGCGATTATGATCAAGACCAATAAAAAGGCAGTCGCAAAAACCAACGGACGGGCGGCGTCCACATTTGGGCTCTGGAAACCCAAGTCGTAGATGTGAAAGCCCAAGTGCATGAATTTTCGATCCAAGTGAAGAAATGGAAAGTTGCTGTCGATGGGCAGCGTCGGCGCTAACTTTACAACTCCTACAAGCATCAAGGGTGCCACTTCACCGGCGGCTCGTGCGATTGCGAGAATGACTCCGGTAAGAATCGATGGACTTGCCATCGGGAGAATGATCTTGAACATGGTCTCGGCCTTCGTTGCTCCCAACGCCAAACTACCTTCACGAAGCTCGCTTGGTATTCGGGTCAGACCTTCTTCGGTTGAAACGATGACGACGGGCACTGTGAGAAGTGCCAACGTCAGTGAAGCCCACATGAGTCCAGGTGTGCCAAATGTTGGAGCAGGTTGGGCCGCCTTGAAGAGCAAGTCGTCGATTGAACCTCCAACCAAGTAGACAAAGAATCCCAGTCCAAATACGCCGTACACGATCGAAGGCACTCCTGCGAGATTGTTGACTGCGATTCGAATAAGCTGGACAAACGGCCCTTGTTTTGCGTACTCGCGAAGGTACAACGCCGCGATTACACCAAAGGGTGTAACCAAGACCGACATGAGGAGTACCATAAGAACGGTGCCAAAGAGCGCAGGAAAGACGCCTCCTTCGGTATTTGCTTCTCGCGATTCCTGCGAGAGAAATATCCAAATGCTCGAGAAGTAGTGACCTAGTTTCTTCCACATGGACATTTCATTGGGTCGCCAGGCTCGAATGACATTGCGCAACGGAACCGAAGAGATTCGCCCGTCCGCAATCCTTACATCAATCTCATCTCGGTCTAGTTGACTAGTAATTGCTCTTAGTCGTCGTTCTTCGACGACGTACTCGGCGTTTAGTTGTTCGCGTTCGTTTTCAAGATCACTATGGTCGACGATTCCCTTCAATTCGCGATTGCGCTTTTCAAGTCTGAGTTTTTCCAGTTTGTAGTTGATTCGATTTATCGATCCCTTTTGAATGCGGCGAGCTTGATCTCGTAAGTCCGAGACTCGGTCGATTCGATCCTGAAGCTCCGCCCAGGGGTCATCGAGGGCAACGCTTTGTCCTTGTTCCTTGATCTCAACCAACGTCCCGTATGCGTTTCCCCATTCAGATCGTTCGAAAACGATCATGTCTCGGTCTTTTCTTTGCTGGACTATTTCATGTTTATAAACCCATCGAAAGTCTGGAGCGCTGATCTTGCGATTACCTGACTTGATCATCCACCTCTCGACTTGCTCTCCTTCTATTTGAGTGGCAGTGGAACTTGCTTCCATGTACTGGTCGCGACCGATGAATTCGCGTTGGACGATTTCACCGGCGATTCGAAACTGACCGGACTCACCTTCGTAGTCGATGGTGACAACGTCAGCTGGCCAAAAGTGCGCTAGTCCTTTGAACGCAATTAGACCCAAGAGTCCGAGTACCGCAACAATACAAGCACCGACGGCAGTTGCGGTTAACCAAATCCATGGATCACCAGATTTGAACCATGATCCAATGCCCACTCTTTGTCGGTGGAAAGCACCGATGTCCTGAGGTAGCTTCTCAGAGGTTTCCATATCGACTTCTCAGTCTCTGTCGGACAATTTCCGCAACGGTGTTGAACAGGAAAGTCAGCGCAAACAGAACGAATGCAGTTAGAAAGAGAATCCGGAAGTGAGTGGAACCCACTTCGGACTCGGGCATCTCCACAGCGATGTTAGCGGCGAAGGTGCGCATACCTTGGAAAATATTGATATCCATGATCGGCGTGTTTCCCGTGGCCATGAGCACGATCATGGTTTCACCAACCGCACGACCCAAGCCAATCATTACCGCGGAGAAAATTCCGGGACTGGCAGTAAGCAGGACAACTCGAACCAGGGTCTGCCAACGAGTCGCCCCCAATGCAAGCGATCCATGAACCAAGTGCTGCGGCACTCCGTAAATTGCGTCTTCAGATATGGAGAAAATGGTTGGGATAACCGCAAGACCCATCGCGATGCCTATAACAAGTGCATTGCGCTGGTCGTAATCTATACCCGCCTTTTCGTAGAACCATAACTTTGCATCCATGCCGAATATGAGGTTCGACAACCATGCATCATTGCTTAGTGTTAGATAGGCAAGCAAGACCAGAATGGGCACCGACAAAGCTGCGTACCAACCATCGAATCGAGCAGAAACGAGACGTGGGAGAAAGGTGGTCAGGAATGCACAAATCAACACTCCCAAGGGCAGCACGACTATTAGGAGCAGAATGGATGTGAGATGTGTCTCAACGATAGGAGCGAGCCACAGACCTGCGAGAAAGCCCAGAATTACGGTTGGTAATGCCGCCATGATTTCTATGCCAGGCTTTATCAGTTTGCGCATACCTGGGGACATGAACACTGCAGTGTAGATCGCGCCCATGATCGCCAGTGGAGTGGCGACCAACATTGCGTAGAACGCTGCCTTGATGGTTCCGAAGAGGAGAGGAGTCAACGAGAACTTTGGTTCGAAGTCCGTATCGGCCGACGAACTCTGCCAGCTGTGTACAGGCTCTTCGTATCCCTCGTACCAAACTTTGCCCCACAACGTGGACCAGGAGATCTCCGGGTGTTTGTTGACAACCTTATAGACATCAATGGAGTCTTGGTGAACAGCAATTAGTCGGTCGGCACGAGGCGAGAACTCGATGACCTTGGGAAGTTGCTCGAGATCAATCGTCGCCAGAGTTCTGCGAGATGTTGTATAGCCCAAATGCGCTAATCCATCTGTAGCAATAGCGAGAAACCCCTTGCGCCTGTGCTCTGTAATCACTTTGGCAATTGACTCGCCATATTTGAACTCTCGTATGCGTTGAAGGTCGGTGCCGTCCTCCGATGGCGTCAAACTCCAATGCTCGAGACGCCCGGATTGGTAGCCAATTAGGAATGAGTATCTTCCTAAGACAGGAGTAGCGGAGATGAATTGATCGTCTTCTGACGCCAGCAATCCCTCGTGTATTTCTCCTACACGTCGGATGGAGGCAATATTCAGCAATCTGTATGCGCCGTTCGATGTATCAATTTCGTACAACCATCGACCTCGCGGGCCGAGAATGATCTCCGTATCTTCGACTGAGCGATTCCAAGGTGGCAAACTTAGTTGGCGAGGCTCTTCAAGTTCAAAATAGTCGTCCACGTCTGTAAATTCATGGATCGCTAACGTCCCATTGTTATGCAGTAGCGCAATGCGTAGTGTCGTGTCGCTTCGAAACACGTCGTATTGCGCAACATCTTTCAGTTCAATTGTTGAATCTTCAAAAAGCGTTGTCGCAGAGTTCTCAATACGTCGTTCATCCCCGAGAAAACGCACAACATGGGCTACCCTGAAGAACACCAGCTTCTGGTCATCGACCAACGCAGCATAAGAGTCAGAAGATGGAAAGATGGGTTTGACCGAGACAATTGCTCCGTCAGCGACTCGGGACTCTTGAATGACATCAAAGTTCTCTGTGTCGCGAAACTCCACGACTCCATCAGACCGAATCAATGTCGTTGTCTCAAAAGTGTCATCGGTTGCCACGTACAGAGTTTGGTCAACACTTTGAGAGTGATTGGCAATGTGCTTAATGGATGACGGTGCCAGCATCGGAACAATCACCCAAATGAGGTAACCCATAATCAGAGCGATTGCACATATGACAGCAATGCCTCCCGCTCCGACGACATGGCGTGTAGCGCTATCCAATAGTCGTCGACGTTGCGAGAGCCCAGGTAACTGCTGTGGGGTTGTATCGTTCACGTGAACAGCCAGACTAGCGTGTGGACGATTGCGATCTAAAGCAAGCGTTGCAATTCACGTGTTAGTACCTTGAGCGAAAGAGGCACATAGCCATCTTTCTCAACAATTTCTTGTCCTGAATCCGATAACACAAGCTTGAGGAATTCACGTTCCAGTGGAGGTAGCGGTGAATCCGGCTTTTTGTTTACGTATACATACAAGTACCGCGTGAATGGGTATGTGCCATCCGAAGCGGTTTCAAACTCGACGCTAACCGGTTCGTCTCCTTCCACCTCAGCGATGGGTACGGCTCGTACTCCGGATGTGACATAGCCCACGCCCGAATAGCCGATTCCATTGAGCGAAGCGGTAATTGCCTGTACAACGGATGCTGAGCCCGGTTGTTCATTCACTGTGTTCTTGAAGTCACCTGAACAGAGTCCGGCCTGTTTGAAGTAGCCGTACGTTCCAGAAACAGAATTCCTTCCATAGAGTTGAATTGGTCGTCGTTGCCAGGTTCCTTCCAGCCCCAAGTCGCCCCATGTCTTGATGTCCTCAGGGTGTCCGCACCGACGGGTTGATGAAAAAATCGCATCGACTTGTCCGACTGTCAACGACTCGAGGGGGTTGTCCTTATGCACATACACGGCAAGAGCATCGATGGCGACTCTTATTGGAGTCGGTTTGTAGCCGAATCTTGCTTCGAAAGCCTCGATTTCCTTATCTTTCATTCTTCGGCTCATCGGGCCGAAGTTTGCTACTCCTTCCGTCAACGCCGTGGGTGCAGTGGAAGAACCAGCGGCTTGAACTTGTATGTTGATATTTGGATACAGTTCCTCGAACTTCTCAGTCCAAAGCGTCATGAGGTTCGCAAGCGTGTCGGAACCAACGCTAGATAGATTCCCCGAGACTCCGCTAACTCGTTCGTATGTGGGCAGTTCATCCACCGCTTCTGCGGTCGTTTCAGCACTGCACACAATAGACACAAGCATGACTAAGCTAACAAGTGCGAACTTGCCCATAGAACTAACTCTCATCTCTTTATTCCTTTATTCAACTCGGGGAAGATCGAAGAAAAACGTGCTTCCTTCGCTTTGTTTGCTTTTTACCTGAAGAGACGACTGGTGGCGCCTCAGCACATGCTTGACGATGGCGAGTCCAAGCCCAGTTCCCCCTTTGGCGCGGAAGCTGCTAGGGTCGATGCGGTAAAAACGTTCTGTTATCCGGGAAATGTGCTCTGGTGCAATACCCAATCCCTCATCTGAGATCTCGAATCGCGCATTACCTTGTAGCTGATACCAACGGACTGTGATTTGGCCACCTTCTGGACTATAGCGAATGGCATTTGTAAACAAATTCATGAAGACACTATGCAGCTCGTCGCCAACTCCCATGACGCACAGGTTGCGCTCCAAATCTAGGGAGATGCTGTGATTCTCATTCTTGAGTGAGGAAGCTTCCTGCGAAATTGCTTGAATCAGGGTTGCACAGTCGATGCGGGCCAAGTCGTCCAATTCAGGCTCCGGTGAAGCTTCCAATCGAGTGAGTGTCAATAGATCGTCGACCAGGGACTTCATTCTCTGGGCGGGAGCATCAAGTCGATGAATGATTTCCTTCACTGTGTCTGGATCGAGATCCTCACCATAAATGGACTCGATATAGCCGATGAGAACTGTGAGCGGCGAACGCAGCTCATGCGAAACATTGGCGATGAAGTCTTGCCGCATTGACAAGAGTCGATTGAGTTCGGTGACATCGCGCGCCAGAAGGATGTTCTGGTCCGCACCGATGCGAATTAGTCGCAGCTCCAGCTTCGTCTGGTCGTCGGTAGGCGAGGTGATTTCCACAATGTTGAGATCTTCCTCATTGAAAAGAAGTCGACTGATTTCAGGATGTCTGACCAGAGCGGAAATGGGTCTTCCAACATCTGACTGCTTGAGACCTAGCAATGTAGTCGCAGCTCGATTCACGGCTTCAATCATCATTCTTTGATCCAAGACAATCCAAGCGTCGGGAATCAGGTCAGATGTGTCTCGAAATCTTCTGGCTAATCCCAACCATCTTCGATTGCGTGATCTCTCGAGATTCAGAGAATCGTGCAGCGATTTTGAATCCTCGTAGAAACGTCCCAACGAGTCTGGAGGCGACTTCAAAGGACGCTTGGCCCAACGAGCGAACTCAGCTCGGTCTCGGATTCCTTGGGCGTATGCAAGAAACACGATGACAAGAGCTGCGCCGGTAGTCCACAAAATAACGCCGAAAAACCAACCGACCGCCAATAGCCCAACAACTACTACAGTTAGTGCAATCGGTGCGGAAGGACTCACGTGTCCATGCTGTCGCGATCCATTCTGTAGCCCACTCCTCGTACTGTTGTAATCAAATTGTGTCGATCGAATGGCTTGAGAGCATTGCGCAAACGCAAGACATGCACATCGACGGTACGCTCGTCTACATAGACGCTGCGTCCCCAAACCTGATCTAACAACTGACTGCGTTGAAATGCGCGATTGGGATTCCGCATCATGATTTCCAGAAGCCGATACTCGGTTGGTCGTAGGTGCACTGGGGTTCCATTAATTGAAACGGAGTGCGCAACCGTATCCAATTCAATTCCACCCACACTAATGTTTCCATTAGTTGGATGCCCGGCTCTTCGTAGAAGAGCGCGAATGCGGGCAACCAGCTCTCTTGGCGAAAACGGCTTAGTGATGTAGTCGTCTGCACCATGTCCGAATCCTTGAAGTTTGTCGGCTTCATCGCCCCGTGCAGTCAGTATGATGATCGGCATATCCTGTGTGATCGAATCACCACGGATTCTTTGCGACAGTTCAATTCCACTCATGCCAGGCAACATCCAGTCGATCACGGCAAGAGACGGGAGCGGTCCTTCCAATACTCGCATGGCTTGCTCGGCGTCTTCGGCGGGCTGAACTTGGAACTGTGCTCTGTGCAAGGTGAACTTGAGCAGTTCTCTAATATCGGGTTCGTCCTCGACAACGAGGATTGAATTGGCTGCCATGGCGCTCCTGTGGAAGCTAGGTTGTACCCATTAATAGTAAAAACTATTACCGTTTTGTTAAGAGAACAATTTTATTTGTTAGTGGATCCCCCACGTCGCGTTTATAAAATGGTTTCGATTTTGTTGGCGGGGAGCTTCAGATATGGGCAGAAAGCGGCAAGTACGCGCCGTCGACGGACACACGATTGGGGCGTATGAGGCATTACCGAGTGACGAGCCTCGCGGATCAGTCGTCGTAATTCAAGAAATCTTCGGTGTCAACCAGCACATTCGCGATGTGGTCGACGGATATGCAAGCGATGGCTATGCAGCCATTGCCCCTCAAGTGTTTGACAGATCTAAACGCGATGTAGAACTTGGCTACGGGCCCGATGACATGACTGAAGGTTTGCGTCTGGCATTCACCGAGACCTCTCGGGACAATGCGTTAATTGACTTGCAGGCGGCGACCGAAGAAATCGGCAAGTACGGAAAAGTTGGAATTGTGGGGTTCTGCTACGGCGGTTTGCTGAGTTGGCTTTCCGCTTGTACTGTCCGTGGGTTGTCGGCCGCTGTGGTCTATTACGGCGGCGGAATCGCTGCAGAATTGGATAAGCCATCTTTGTGCCCAGTAATGATGCACTTTGGGGAACTTGACTCGATGATCCCCCCGGATCAAGTCGAGGCAATCAAGACAGCGCTGCCCGATTCGGAAATCTACACCTACGAGGCCGATCACGGATTCAATTGCAATCACCGAGATTCCTATAACGCCGAAGCATCAAACTTGGCACGACGGCGCACTCTTGCATTTCTAGAGAATTTTGTGGCTTCGTAGAAATCTACAAAGAAGTGTCGTTGTGGCTTTTTCTTCCGTTGTGTGTTAATTGCGTTGCAGTTGTGCCACAATAATGGACAGGTCAATTTGCGTTTGAGTTTGGATGATGTTGTTCAAACTTCAGCTACAACGAGTCGATCACTGAACGACGGCGTAAATTGCGTGTTGAAAGTGCGACTGCACAACTTGCTTTCGCGTGATTGCAACTGAGCGAAACCGCGGGGGCAACACGTCATGATTTGCGAGGAACAAGTCGTGTCGGTCGCAATACAACATGAGGGACAACACTTGAGGGCGTAGGAGTCGATATGACCCAAGACTTAGTACATCAATGGAGCCGCAAACTTCTCTTGCCGTTCACGATACTTGCAATTGTGGGTTGCGGATTCGTCGTTGCGCAGGCGACATTTGAAGACCTTTTTGAAGTAGCGAAAGGGCTCAATGACGATGCAGTCGCATCACAAGCCAGAATCGATGAACATGAAAGCGAGCGGTCTGGTATGTTCAACGACTATCGATTGACATTGAAGCAGATTGACGGGCAGAAGGTATACAACCGACAGCTTCAGCTCGTGGTTAACAAACAATTGGACAAGATTGCCGAGCTCAAACAGTCAATCGAGGAGGTCACGAGCATTCAGCGAGAGATCACTCCCTTGATGCTAAGGACCATAGAAGCTTTGGAGCAGTTCGTTGCGCTGGATTTGCCGTTCTTGCTTGACGAGCGACTCGACCGACTCGACAAGCTCCGTGCGTTAATGAGCAATCCCGACGTAGCGGTCTCTGAGAAGTTCAGTCAAGTGCTTCGGGCATTTCAGATTGAGAGTGAGTATGGTCGAACTATTGAGGCTAGATCAATGGAGATCGAATTGGACGGCCAGAATACAACCGTAGACGTACTTCGCATCGGACGAATTGCCCTGATGTATCAGACTGCGGACGGAAAGAAGACCGGCTGGTGGAACACAAATGCAGAAGCTTGGGAAGAATTGGATAACAGTTTTACGATTCCGATTCGGAATGGAATAAAGATTGCCAACAAGCAAATGTCACAGAGTTTGATTCGAATTCCATTATTCCTTCCTGAAACGAGCTCAGCGGGGGAGGCCTAAGAATGATGTCTACACAAAGCCGTATTGGATTAGTCCTGCTAGCGATTCTGTTGGCGGGTCAATCGTCGATTGCACAAGAAGAAACTCCGGAAGGAGAGCAAGTCAGCCCACTTGTGGATGCGGGACTGACAATTGTTGAAGCCCAAACTCTTGACGACCTGTTAAGGCTCATGAAAGAAAAGAGGCTAATCGAAAACGAGGCGCATCGAGAACGAGAGGATGTGTTTGAGCGAAATCGTGACAATCAGGCCAATCTCTTGCAAGAAGCCGAGGATGAGTTCGAACGAGAGCAACAACGAAGTCGTCAATTGGATGCTGAACAAGCAGAAAATGAAACGGAAATCGCAAACCAACAGACTATTCTCGACGAGCGTCTAGGGTCGTTAAGAGAGCTTTTTGGGGTTCTTCAGCAGGTAGCTGGCGACGCAAGAGGCGTCTTCAATGGCTCCATCGTTAGTACTGAATTACCTGATCGCCACGTTTTTCTTAATGAACTAGCTGCAAAGATGGGAACCGCAAGTCAGTTGGCTACCGTCGACGAAATGGAGCATCTCGTTTTCTTGTTGACGCAACATCTCAGAGAGACTGGGCGTATTTCACGGTTCAGTGGGACAGTCCAATCAGCAGCCGGAGAACAGATCGTACAAGACATTCTGCGGATTGGGGCGTTCAATGTCGTCACGAAAGACGGATATATCGACTATGACGTAGCGACGGGGAACATGATCGAGTTGCCTCGCCAACCATCAGCCGAGTTTACTAACACCGCTCGCGGTGCATTCCGCGGAAAATCTGGAGACATGGTTGGATTTGCCGTGGATCCTACACGTGGAGCATTGCTGTCACTCGAGACCCAAAGAGCAACTTTTGGTGAAATGGTGGGATCTCCTCTTGCACCTTTCCAGGGAACGGGCTGTTGGCTGCCATTCTGTAACGGACAGGGTGGTATGGTCGGATCCGTGATTATCTTGGTTGGTATCGTTGGTGTGTTACTTGCAATCGAACGTCTGATTATGTTGACGCTTATCAGTCAGAAGGTTTCGGCGCAGCGCAAAGCTCCTGGCGATCCAAAAGACGATAATCCTTTAGGACGTGTTATTGGCATATACCACGCAAATAGGGAAGTAGACAACGAGACTCTACAGTTGAAGATGGGAGAGGCTGTGTTGCGGGAGACACCCGCTCTCACCCGAAATATTGCCATTGTGCAGGTGATTTCCGTTGTTGCGCCACTCATGGGTCTTCTTGGAACTGTGATCGGAATGATTCAGACTTTCCAGGCAATTACATTATTCGGCACTGGAGATCCGAAAATCATGGCTAGTGGTATTTCAACGGCGCTGATGACCACGGTTCTTGGTCTGTGTGTTGCAATTCCCACCGTATTGCTTCATGCATTGGTTTCGCAATACAGCCGTTCGGTACTCCATGTGCTGGATGAGCAATCCGAGGGGATCATCGCACAACACGCCGAGCAGTCCGGGACTCCGATTTCGGAAGACAAGAGCGAGTAGGTCGAGATGGACATTTTCGTTGCCATCAACAGGTTTTTTGAACAGGGGGGCGATGTACTCTATCTCATTGCCCTCACCACTTTTATGATGTGGGTTTTGATTCTTGAGCGAGTTTGGTATTTCGTTAGGGAACATCGAAATGTTGTAAAGAGCGCAATGGATAGCTGGGAATCTCGTGACGAGCGAAAATCGTGGTCGGCCCGCGCCATCCGAAGAGCTTTGGTTTCGGAAGCGGGCGCGAAAATTAGCGGAAGCATGCCCATCATTCTGACTTGTATTACGTTGTGCCCTTTACTGGGGCTATTGGGTACTGTGACAGGAATGATTCAGGTATTTGATGCTATGGCGACACAGGGGGGTAACGCTCGTTCGATGGCTGCTGGAGTGTCGGCTGCAACAATCCCAACAATGTCTGGAATGATCGCATCACTTTCGGGCATAATGGGAACTACATTCCTTCGGCGCAAAATCAATACCGAAAGGGAATTGCTCGATCGACATCTGACAATGGATCACTGATCGAGGAGGTGAAAGTATGGCACTTGGAAAGCAACGTTCAGGAAGTGAAGACGAAAGCGATATCAACTTGACGCCGATGCTTGACGTTGTGTTCATTATGTTGATATTCTTCATCGTTACCGCGACATTCATTAAGCAGGCAGGGATAGAGGTGGTGCGTCCTGACGCACGAACCGCAGAACCTAAACCGTTGGTGAGTGTGCTTGTTGCTGTTGGTCCGGCTGGAGACATATGGATAGACAAGAAGCAAGTGGAAGTTGATCATGTTCGAGCACACATTGAGCGCTTGCATGCCGAAAATCCCAAGGGTGGAATTGTCGTGCAGGTGGATCGAAAAGCCAAGTTCGAAAAGGTGCGTGCGGTGCTAGACGCTGCGCGCGGAGCAAAGGTAACTGATGTTGCATTGGCAACTGAAGATTGAGAGGTAGCAATCATGCAAAAAGTATTTGAACGCTACGGAGTGGGAATTGTTGTTGGTTCGGTTGTAACTGTAGGGTTGCTCTATTTGATGCAAGCCGTGATCAGCAGCGACAAGAATCCCTTAAATGAGGCTCCGAATGTACGACCAATGGACATTGTTCGATTGTTGGATGACATCGAGCCGCCCAAGATTGATCGAAACGTTAAACCCCCTCCACCTCCAGAGGAATTCCCTCCCGACATTCCCGAGGCAGATTTGGACCTCAGTAGCGGCACGGGATGGTCTACGCTTGATTTTGAGCCCCAGGGTCCTGGGAAAGCAGAATTTGGCATTGGAGACTACACATCGGATGGGGAGTACCTGCCGATAGTCAAGGTTAAACCCCAATATCCGCGCAGAGCACTCCAAAGAGGTATTGAAGGTTGGGTAATCGTAGAGTTCACCGTAACTGAGAACGGTACCGTAGAGGATCCTTTTGTGTCTGACTCTGACCCACCGGGTATTTTTGACCGTGCGGCAGTCAACGCAGCACTGAAGTTCAAGTACAAGCCGAGAGTTGTGGATGGAAAGCCCATTCGCGTCTCAGGGGTCAGGAACAAGATTACCTTCGAACTCGAAGACGAACCATAGGCAATCTGTTACAGAGAGGTAGGGACCATGCAAGACATTTTTGAACGCTACGGCGTGGCAATTGTTGTCGGGTCTGCTGTGACGGTAGGACTTCTCTACTTGATGCAGGCAGTAGTTAGCACCGATCGGGTTGCGTTGAACAAAGCTCCAGATAGTCGAATCGTGGAAATAGTTCGACTTCTGGAAGACGTTGAGCCAGTCAAGAAGCCTCAAAAAGAAAGGCCACCGCCACCGCCCGAGGAATTTCCTGATCTTCCCAAAGGTAAGCTGGACCCCATTGAAGGTGATGAATGGTCTACTACTATTGAGATAGATAAGACCGTTCCAGTAAAAACTGATATAGGAGGAGGATACGTTAGGGATGGGGAATACTTGCCCATCGTCAAGGTGAATCCGACGTACCCTCGGCAAGCGTCTCAACGAGGAATTGAAGGTTGGGTAATCGTTCAGTTTACTGTCACTGAGAGTGGCTCCGTGGTAGATGCCTTTGTGCATTCCTCAGATCCGCCAGGCATTTTTGACCGTGCTGCCGTCAACGCAGCGTTGAAGTTCAAGTACAAGCCGCGAGTTGTCGATGGAAAACCAATCCGCGTCTCAGGGGTCAAGAACAGGATTGTCTTCGAACTTGAGGATGAGCCATAACAAGTTCCGTCGTCGAGAACGTGAATATGCGATGGTGTTAGGTGACAGACTGATCTCCATTTAGACTTCATCATGTGTGAGAGGTAACAGTCATGCAGAGCTCATTTAATCGATCGAGCCTAGTAAATGTTGTTGGCTCGGTTGTTGCGCTAGGGTTTGTCATCCAGACGCAAGTTGCGATGTGTGGCGCGACGACGGAAGACGGCGACGGATATCTTCCCATTGTAAAGGTACAGGCGGAATATCCTCAAAGAGCGGTGGATCGAGGCATAGAAGGCTCTGTGACAGTAGAGTTTACGGTCTCAGAGTCAGGCAACGTAGAAGATCCAGTTGTGGTTGAGTCCGATCCGCCCGGAATTTTTGACCGAGCGGCTATTCACGCCGCAACTCAGTTCAAGTATCGCCCGAGAGTCGTCGATGGATCGCCGGTCCGTGTGGAAGGTGTCCAGCACAAAATTGAGTTCACGCTAGGGGACGATCCTACTGCCAGCGAATCCCAAGAGCTTGGCGAACCAGACGGGGACAGTGAAGCCAAAGTTGAAGACAGTGACTATCTCTGGATTTTTAAGCTGCGACCTAAGTATCCTCGTAGAGCACTCCAGAGAGGAATAGAAGGCTTCGCGACCGTGGAGTTCACGGTCACCGAGAAGGGCAATGTCGAGAACCTGTTTGTGGTTGAGGCCGATCCGCCCGGAATTTTTGATCGAGCGGCAATTCACGCCGCAACTCGGTTCAAGTATCGCCCGAGAGTCGTCGACGGATCGCCGGTCCGCGTGGAAGGTGTCCTGCACAGATTTGATTTCAAGATTGAGAACGAGTCTACGGCAATCTACTCTCAAGAGCTTGACGGGCAAGGTAGCGCATTAGAAACCACTGAGGAAGACGGTGAATATCTACCACTTGTTAAGGTGGCCCCCAAGTATCCTCCTCGAGCGCTCACGAGAGGAATAGAAGGTTTCGCGACAGTCGAGTTCGCGGTCTCCGTGAAAGGCAATGTCGAGGACCCGTTTGTGGTTGAGTCCGACCCGGCCGGGATTTTTGATCGAGCGGCAATTCACGCCGCCTCTCGGTTCAAGTATCGCCCGAGAGTCGTCGACGGATCGCCGATTCGCGTGGAAGGTGTCAAGCACAGATTTGATTTCAAGATTGGGGACGAGTCAGCGGCAAGCTACTATCAAGAGCTTGACGGGCAAGGTAGGGTATTGGAAACCACCGTGGAAGACGGTGAATATCTACCCCTCGTAAAGGTGCGACCGATGTATCCTCCTCGAGCGCTCGCGAGAGGAATAGAAGGATTCGTGACTGTGAAGTATGCGGTCACGGAGAAGGGCGAAGTAGACGACCTGGTAGTTATTGACTCCAAGCCAGAGGGAGTTTTTGACAGATCAGCGACTACGGCGGCCATGAAGGCCAAGTATCGCCCAAAAATCGTCGACGGGTCGCCGGTTCGCGTGGAAGGCGTCAAGCACACGATTGTCTTCGAGCTTGAGAATTGACCGTAGGTAGTGAGAGATTGAAGATAGTTCACATGCATACAACGTCCATTCGCTACAGTGCATGGGCCTTTGTTGGTATGGTTGTCATGCTTGGATTTCTACTGCCAACACAAACAGCAACCGGTGTTGAAGCGGGTTCATCGAGCAAAAAACTAGCTGCCGAGTCAATTGCTTCAGAGTCCCAAGAACGTGGCGAGTCGGATGTCGTAGAGGAAGTTGCCGATAACAGACTTGAGTACCACCCTCTGGTAAAGGTCGCTCCAGTGTATCCCCGCAATGCACTGCGAAGAGGCATCCAAGGCTACGTAGTGGTGCAATTTGATGTGACGGAAAAGGGTAGAGTCAAGAAACCTGTCGTCATCGAATCGAAGCCGTACGGAATTTTTGATCGTTCGGCGATTAACGCCGTAAAGAAGTTTAGGTATCGTCCTAGAATTGTCGGCGGATCTCCCGTTCGAGTCGAGGGTGCTCAGCACCGTATTGTCTTCAGTATTGAAGAGGAACCGAATGAATCCGAGTCCCCTTACCGCACTGAAATTGGCGATGGTGGCTCCGAAGATGCTCGAGAGTATCTGCCTATCGTAAAGGTTGCTCCTCAATATCCGCGTGAAGCCGCTAGGAAAGGCATCGAAGGATACGTGGTCGTGAGATTTGCTGTTACGGAGAAGGGAGCTGTAGAGGACCCTGTTGTGGTTCATTCCAATCCAAAGGGAGTTTTTGATAGTGCAGCGACTAAAGCTATATTGAAGTTCAAGTATCAACCAAGGGTTGTAGATGGTGAACCGATTCGAGTCGACGACGTTATGAACAAGTTTACTTTTGAGCTGACGAACTAGTCTGAGCAGATAACGAGAGAACACGAAATGGAAAATATTGAAATCCGAACAACCAGAAATAAATCGATGACCTCCGTGGCTTCATCAGCTCGCTTTGGACCTTCGGTACTTCGTGCTTTATCAATTGGACTCACAGTGCTCTTGTTGCAGCTAGGAGCAGATCTCTTTGGAGGATCAGGGCTTGTGGGAGGGCAAGTTGCTTCTGCACAAACAGCTACCGAAGATCCTAGACCCAAACGCAATGTGCCCACAATGACATCCGAGACATACGACCGGCTTGCAAAGTTCGTTGAAATCATGGCGCCAACTGACGACGAAGGAAATCCACTACCTCCTGAGGAGGTGGGAGAGAGAGACTTTCCAGCGGCACAGAAAATCCTCGACAATCTCCTGGCCAGACATCGGCGGCTGAATGGAAACGAGATGGCACAGGTGCACAGAAATTATGCCTGGCTCGCCCAAGAAATGGACGACATAGATCTTGCGATTGAACACCTGTTGAAGATCCTCGACTATCGAGAGAATATCAACTATGTCCTCGAGGAAATGGTGCTTAGCAATGTGTCTAAGTTGTACTTCACTCAAGAAAAGTACGAAGAAGCGCTGGACTACGGCTTGAAACATCTAGATTTGGCGATATCGGAAGGTCCTAATGACTACGTCTATATTTCTCAAATCTACATTGCGATGGAGGATTACGAGAATACGAAGATCTGGATCAAATTAGCGATCTCTACCGCCGAAGAACAAATGAAACCAGTTAAGGAATATTGGTACGAGATTCTGCTGGCGTCTGTAAGCGTACTTGAACAATGGGACGAGGTTTTGGAAGTTGGAAAGATCTGCGTCGTCAAGTATGGCAAACTGAAGTATTGGTTGAGCATGGCTCAGTCCTATATGCAACTGGAAGAAGAGGACAAAGCGCTTTACACGCTCGAGAGTGCTCATACCGCAGGATTGCTTGATAAAGACAAAGAATTCACGAACTATGCGTCAATGCTTGCCTTGACTGGTGCCTCGATTCGGGCTGCCGCCGTTCTTGAGGAAGGGTTCGAATTGGAGATATTGAAACGGGATTCCAAGTTGCTCAAGTGGCTCGCACAGTATTATCAAATCGCGCTTGAGCAAGAACTAGCAATCAAGAACTACGAACTGGCTGCGGAGGACTCCGATGATGCCGGCAACTTATGGGCGAGAATGGCGCAAATGCACAACGAACTTGGCCAATTCACGGAGTGTATTGAAGCAGCCGAGACAGCGTTGGATCTTGGCGAACTCAATCAACCTAACAGAGTGTGGTTGACGAAAGGTAGTTGCGAATTCAGCGCTGAAGAGTACGGGGCAGCGATGACCACGTTTACGGATCTACGTAAAGAGCTTCTCCGATCTGATGAAGAATCAGACCAAGCACTTGCAGTCATCACTAGGAGCTACATCAAATCAATTGAGAACGAACAGGAACGCATACAGCACGAAAAGGAAGTGAGAGCAGCTGAACTTGCCTACGAAGAGGAAAAGAGGAAGCGTTCATAAGCGACCGCTTGTAGTTAGTCATTCAAGATACGTGGGTCTCTGAATACCCCAATGGAAGTCTAGCCATATCCTGACGTGTTTACTGGAATTGTTGCACGTACCTGTTCCGTAGTAGGCCTCAATGACTCGAGCCCAACGTTGGATCTACGGATAGGACTTGGATCATTGTGTGATGGTCTGGTCGACGGATCTAGTGTCTCTGTTAATGGTGTTTGCCTCACAGTAGCTGAGTGTAACAACGGTGAGGCCAAGTTCGACGTCGTACCGGCAACAGCAAGCCTGACAAACTTGAGCCAGTGTAAGCTAGGATCCGAAGTGAATATCGAAAGATCGCTCAAGATTGGATCTGAAATCGGCGGCCACGTGTTGTCCGGTCATGTATGTGAGACTGTTCTTGTCAGCGAGGCGTCTAAGACACTCCAAGAGTCCACAATTGTCTTCAAAGCTTCCGATGAGTGGAAGCGGTTCTTGTTTTCTAAGGGATTCATCGCCCTCAACGGCGTGAGTCTCACTCTAGCTGAGTTTGACCGAGAGACTGGAGTAGGACGCGTGAATCTCATTCCAGAAACAATGGAGCGAACTAATCTTGGGAGAACCAAAGCTGGAGACACCTTGAATCTTGAGATTGATTCTCAAACTCAATCCATTGTTGAGACTACGGAGAACTTTCTTCGGGAGAATCCTTCTTGGCTCAGAACGATTCTTGAGAACCAGGCTTCAGCAGCTTGAGTTCTCCTAGGACTCAATCCTGTCGATTCTAGTTGCCCGAACGTTTTGCAGTTCGGCACTCAACCATTAGATGCACCGAACCTATGAGTAGTCGTCCAGCATTTCACCAATTACTGGATGAGTCCTGGAGGCGTGCCGGAACCGTACTCTGCGTTGGGATTGACCCGACGCACGAAATGATTCCCACAAGTGGCCCACTAGGGAACCTTGGGATTCTTGAATTCAGCACATCCATCGTTGATGCAGTTTCACAACATGTCTGTGCGATCAAAATGAATCATGCACACTTTGCGTCAAACGGTCACGAAACAGAATTGGAATCGTTGATTGGCTACATTCACGAAAGCCATCCAAGCATCCCCGTTATCTTGGATGCCAAACGTGGTGACGTTGACTCAACAGCCGAGAAGTACGCTCAAGAAGCTTTTGATCGATATTGGGCAGATGCTGTTACAGTTAATCCATTCATGGGATGGGACACGATTAAGCCTTTTCTAAGCTACCAACAACGAGGTGTAATTGTTCTGTGCAGGACAAGCAACCCTGGTTCCTATTGGTTGCAAGACGAACCTAGCGAATCACCGATGTACTTGCGCATCGCCGAACGGGTACAGGAGGAAGCTAATCCCAACCTCATGCTGGTTGTTGGTGCAACGAATGAAGATGCTCTCGTTCGTGTACGTCAAACTGCCCCAGACGTAGCCTTCCTTGTGCCTGGTGTCGGGGCGCAAGGGGGAAGTGCGGAGAACGTTCTAAAGCTCGGTAGACGAAAAGACGGACGGGGGCTTATCGTCAATAGTTCCCGAAGCGTGATTGCACAAGACAGGGAATCGTCCGCGTATTTTGATCAGGTCGCTTTGGCTGCAAAATCGCTCAGCAAGAGCTTGAGCTTGGATGTTGCCTAACCCAAAACGTACATAATTTACGGCACTGTCTCAACAAGTGCTTGTTTTCTTTAAGGTAGCTCGAAGATGCCGACTTTTCCGTTCACGTGGGATGATCCCCTCCTGCTCTCAGATCAACTAACAGAAGAAGAAAGGCTCATTCAAAGGTCAGCGGCAGAGTTCGCGGAAAAAAGTCTGGTTCCTCGGGTGTTGGAAGCAAACCGACAGGAACGATTTGATCGAGAAATCATGAATGAAATGGGCGAGGCGGGCATGCTTGGCTCAACGCTGCCCGAGGAATACGGGTGTAGTGGAATTAACTACGTAGGTTACGGTCTCATGGCTCGCGAAGTTGAGCGGGTGGACTCTGGCTACCGATCTGCGATGAGTGTACAGTCGTCGCTTGTCATGTATCCGATATACGCCTATGGGTCGGAACGCCATCGCGAAGAGTACTTACCAAAACTGGCAACAGGTGAAATGGTGGGTTGTTTCGGATTGACAGAACCGGACCACGGTTCGGATCCGGGAGGCATGACAACACGTGCCGAAGAAACCAATGATGGCTATCTGCTAAATGGCACGAAATCCTGGATTACGAATGCACCTATTGCCGATGTGGTCGTAGTGTGGGCGAAACTGCGTGGCGAGATTAAGGGATTTTTGGTTGATCGAGGCACTCCCGGTCTCTCCACTCCCACAATTAACGGAAAGATGAGCCTGAGGACCTCCGTAACGGGTCAGATCGTGTTGGAGAATGTTCATGTGCCCCACCAGAACATGCTTCCGAAAGCACGAGGTTTGGGGGGACCCTTCGGTTGTCTAAACCGTGCTCGCTACGGTATTGCATGGGGAACAATGGGCGCGGCAGAGTTCTGTTGGCATGCCGCGCGAGAATACACAATGAATCGAAAGCAATTTGGCAGACCGCTTGCGGCCAATCAGCTCATCCAGAAAAAGCTTGTCGACATGCAGACTGAGATTGCGTTGGGATTGCAAGGGTGTCTTAGAATCGGTCGATTGATGGATAAAGACAGGCTCGCGGTAGAAAACATCTCGATTCTCAAGCGAAACAACTGTGGAAAAGCCTTGGATATCGCGCGAGTTGCTCGTGACATGCATGGAGCGAACGGAATTGCTGACGAGTATCACGTCATACGCCACGTAATGAATCTAGAAACAGTAAATACCTACGAAGGAACTCACGACGTTCACGCACTGATTCTGGGGCGTGCACAAACTGGAATCGCCGCATTTAGTTAGACCACACTTCTTCGTGATCGAATTGAAAGTGAAGCTTGCGATTCTCTCAAACTACATATGACCAGAGCGATCGCCAGAAGAGAGAAATTTGACGCACTGCTGACGTCACTACCGACAAGAAGTGGCGTCTATAGGATGATCGACAAGGACGGAAACGTACTGTACGTCGGCAAGTCGAGAAATCTCAAAGCCCGGGTGTCTAGTTACTTTCGTCCGACAGGTCTTGCGACCAAGACAATGCGACTTGTCGCACGCACTCGGGACATTCAAGTAACTGTCACCAACAGCGAGACTGAAGCGTTACTGCTTGAGCAGACCTTCATCAAGACCCACCATCCTCCATTTAATGTCTTGTTACGTGACGACAAAAGCTACCCCTTTATTCGATTTACCGATCATGAATTCCCGAAGATTGAGTTGCATCGTGGTAGCAAGAACGTCGGAGGAGTGCTGTTTGGACCGTATCCCAGTGCAGCCGCGGTACGCAAGAGCATCTCAATTTTGCAGCGACTGTTCCAGTTGCGACCATGCAAGGACTCGTACTTCAAGAATCGTTCACGACCATGTCTGCAACACCAAATAAAGCGATGTAGCGGGCCATGCGTAGGTCTAATCGAACCTGAAAAGTACAACGAGGACCTACGCCTCGCCTCGCTCTTCCTCAACGGCAAGAGCCAATCAATTCTCTCGGAGCTCAAGTCAAGTATGGACGCAGCATCCTCAGA
Organism: Candidatus Azotimanducaceae bacterium; assembly: GCA_965203735.1. GTDB lineage: Bacteria > Pseudomonadota > Gammaproteobacteria > Pseudomonadales > Azotimanducaceae > Bin55. The sequence continues at coordinate 2,826,493 of OZ241909.1, read as the reverse complement.
ATTGGACTTTGAATCTGCAGCGAGAATTCGGGATCAGTTGCAGAACTTGAGAAAGGTCCAAGAGGAGCAAAGTGTTCATACCTCGACGGGCTATGTTGATGCCTTTGGAATCGCATCAAATGAGAGCAATGTTTGCGTCCACGGCATGTTCATTCGTGACGGAAGGCTATTGGGACATAGAAATTGGTTTCACAAGAATGAGCTCGGGACCAATGATTCGGAGCTGATATCACAGTTTCTCTCTCAGTACTACTTCGGAGGTGTGGAACGGGAGATTCCTCGTACTGTGCTAACGCTTGTGGATGTCGATAACCGAGACATGCTGGCGACTGCACTCAGCGAGAGAGCTGGACGTTTGGTTGAAGTCACCGCTCAGGTTCGCTCGACTCGAGCTAGATGGCAATCTATGGTTCAGGAAAACGCTGAGCTTTCTTTGCAATCGCATGTACGGGCACAGGAAAACAACTTGGATCGAATGTTGGATCTTCAAAGCAGTCTGGGCCTTGAGGAAGTTCCGAGCCGTTTGGAGTGTTTCGACATTAGCCACTCAAGTGGTGAAGCAACAATGGCTTCCTGCGTAGTCTTTGAAGCGGACGGACCACTCAAGTCAGACTATAGAAGGTACCGAATTCAGGACGTAGAATCTGGAGACGACTATGCTTCGCTCAGCCAAGCGGTTGAGCGGCGCTATCGGAGAATCCAAGAGGGAGAGGGAAAGCTTCCCGATGTGTTGATCATTGATGGAGGACGCGGACAAATTAACAAAGTTCACGGAACACTCTCAGATCTAATGGTTGAAGGTGTACGAGTGCTAGGGATTTCCAAGGGTCCTGGACGTCGTCCGGGACTGGAAACCATTTGGGATTACGAGAACGGAGCACTAGACATTGAACCGACGAGTGGCGCGATGCATCTCTTGCAGCACATTCGAGATGAAGCACATAGGTTTGCAGTTGAAGGTCACCGAGCACGGCGGCAGAAAACGCGGCGGCGATCTGAATTGGACGATGTACCTGGAATTGGAGCCAAAAGAAAACGGAGCTTGCTTACTCACTTTGGATCCGTGACAGCAATGAAGTCTGCCAGCATCGATGAAATGGCAAAGGTTCCTGGTATTAGTCGAAGACTTGCCTCACAGCTACATGGGGTACTTCATAGTGGCTAGACCGTTGCGAACGATGATTCCGAACGTCCTCTCTGTGCTGAGAATTGCTCTCATACCCCTGTTTGTCTTGTTCTACATTGCAACTAGGGACTTGCACTGGATTGCAGGTATGTTGTTTGCATTGGCTTGCTTGACAGACTGGCTCGACGGTTTCTTGGCTCGAAAGCTTGAGGTTACGTCGAAGTTCGGTGCGTTCATCGATCCAGTCGCGGACAAATTGGTTGTTGTCTCAGCACTTGTCCTGCTTGTTGGATGTTATGGAAGTCTGTGGCTGACCCTTCCCGGAATAGTAATTATCGGGCGTGAATTGCTTATTGCGTCTTTACGAGAGTGGATGGCGGAAGTTCAAGCTCGATCACGCGTTTCTGTTACAACCATTGCCAAGGTCAAGACCTCAGTCCAAATGATTGCAATTGTGATACTTCTTGCAAATCCAGCGCAACTTAATCGACCGTGGACAATCATAGGTCTAGTACTGATTTACGTTGCCACTGCGCTAACGTTGTGGTCAATGTTCATCCACTTGAGAGCGTCATGGGATTCTCTAAGAGCCGGTTTCTTTGAATGAGCCGGTGATTCTTGGCACCCCAGGTGCCTCAAATTGAACAATGTAGAATGTCGCCGCACACGTATGTGCACATTCTCTAGGGCTGGGTGGCAGAGTGGTCATGCAGCGGACTGCAACTCCGTGTACGCCGGTTCGATTCCGACCCCAGCCTCCAAGTTTGGACTCAGTATTTGAGTTCTAGCAAGTTTGCTGGTCACTTGAACAGCGTAGAGACACTCTCTCCCGAGTGTATGGCACTGATCGCGTCTGCAAAGAGCTTTGCCACCGAGACCACCTCGATTTTGTGGCTTGCGTTTTCCATGTCTATCGGAATAGTATCCGTGACAATTAGCCGTTCTATAGGCGATTCGGTTATGCGCTCATGTGCATGACCCGAAAGCACCGGGTGCACGGCAGCAGCCTCTACTCTATTGATTCCGTGGTCTTGCAAGAAGCGTGCAGCTTCCAGCATAGTTCCTCCACTAGCGATTTCGTCATCGATAAGGAGCCCGTTGCGTCCAGCAACATCGCCGATTAAGCCGACAGCAACTGGAGTCTCCGCGTCGTCAACACGACGCTTGTCGACAATCGCAATTGGCAATCCCAGACGATGAGCGTAGTCGCCCAGGTCTTTCGCTTCACTAACATCGCTAGCGACTAGCACAGAGTTAGCGAGGCTGGTCGTAGCGCGCAGTTGATCGCAGACGATCGGAGTGGCATTCAGTTGATCTACAGGTATTCGAAAGAATCCACCGACTTGAGGAGAGTGCAGGTTCATCGTGAGGACACGGCTAGCCCCTGCAGTCTCGAGCAAGTCCGCCATCAACCTGGCCGTAATTGAGATGCGAGGGCGATCTTTCTTGTCCGATCGCGCGTAAGGAAAATAAGGCAGAACTGCTGTAATTCTGCCTGCGGAAGCATGCTTGAGCGCATCGATAATGATGAGCAATTCGACGATATAGTCAGACAGCGGCGGGCATGAAGTCTGAACGACGAAGACATCGGATCCCCGAACGTTTTCTTGGCACTGAAACATGATGTTTTCGTTGCCGAACCGAATGATCTCGGTTTCGGAAAGTGGTACTCCCAAATGGCGTCCAATTTCCTTTGTGAATTCTTGATGCGACGTTCCCGCAATCAACTTGATTTCATTTCCGACCATTGAACTGCCTACCGACTCAGCTTGAAAATAGAATTGGGGAACGCTGTACATTCATGCAAGATTGCCATTTCATTCGTTTCAAGTGTTGTTGGAACCAAAATCCGAGCCACTTGCGACATGAAGGGGTGTCGTTCTCACGGGATGGAGATGGAGCAACCGTTCGAACTACAGACATCAAGATTATAAGAAGCAACTGACTTTCCTTTGTGGTTCTTAACAAGCCCGTAAAATTCCCAAAGCGAGAGACACAAACACTCTCGATAGATCGAATTCCAAATGGATTTCTACCGATGTTATACGCCTCGTCAACCCTCGCTGACCTCGTACGAGAATTCGGTGATTCAACATGAACAACGGGTTAGCAATTGACATTGGTGGAACCTTCACGGACGTTGTACTGGAGCTAGATGGACAAGTCCACTCCACAAAGGTATTGACATCTCGAGAGGATCCGAGCGATGCTGTAATGGACGGCATCGAACAGATCTTTTCGGAAACTAGTGCGACTCCAAACGATGTTGAAATCATCTTGCATGGAACAACACTTGCGACGAACGCGTTAATTGAGAGGCGCGGTGCAAAAACTGCATTGCTCACTACATCAGGACACAGAGATGTTCTTGAAATGGCGTTGGAGAATCGGTTCGAACAGTACGACATCAATATTGAACGTCCCGTAGCCCTTGTACCACGTACGTTGAGACTTCCAATCGTGGAACGAATGAATGCGCACGGAGACGTATTGATTGAGCTCGACGTAGACTCCGTCGACGAGGCGATTGCGGAAATGCGCGCTCAAGGCGTAGAAAGCGTGGCGATAGGGTTTCTGCACTCCTACGTGAACGATGAACATGAACGATCAGTTAGACAGCGAGTCAGGGATCAGATGGGCAACATTCCCATTAGCCTCTCGAGTGACGTTTGTCCAGAGATCCGAGAATACGAAAGGATGTCGACGACATGCGCAAATGCGTATGTGCTGCCCCTGATGAAGTTTTATCTTGGACGGCTGTCCGAGAGATTCGATTCTCGAGGATTTGATTGTCCTTATTTGATGATGACTTCCGGTGGAGGCTTGACGACATTCGAAACGGCAGGTCGCTATCCGATCCGTCTTGTGGAATCGGGACCGGCGGGTGGAGCGATTTTGGCGGAGCAGATTTCAAGGGAAATCAAAGCGGACAAAGTGATTTCGTTTGACATGGGTGGCACAACGGCAAAACTCAGCCTCATCGATGAAGGCAAGACACTGCTTTCTCGGGCATTCGAAGTAGATCGTGCCTATCGCTTCAAGAAGGGTAGTGGTCTGCCGGTTCGAATCCCAGTCATTGAAATGGTAGAGATAGGGGCGGGAGGTGGCTCGATCGCCCACCTCGACAAGATTGGAAGAATTCAAATCGGTCCCGAGAGCGCGGGGTCAGATCCAGGTCCCGCCTGCTACGGGAAAGGAGGATCGAATCCCACAGTCACCGATGCAGATTGCGTACTGGATCGTCTCGATCCCAATCAATTCGCGGGCGGCAATCTCGCGCTCAACAAGGAATCTGCAGAATCTGCAATTGACTTGCAGCTTGCGCAACCGATGCAACTCTCAATTGGCAATACGGCGCATGGTATCGCGGAGATTGTGGACGAGAATATGGCAGCTGCAGCCCGAAGCCACGCATCCGAGTGGGGCAAGTCGCTCAATCAGCGAACAATGGTTGCATTTGGAGGTGCTGCACCTCTGCACGCCGCTCGACTGCTCGAAAAGCTAAACTTGGCTTGTGTGGTGATTCCTCAAGACGCTGGAGTCGGCTCTGCAATAGGATTCTTGAATGCTCCTATTTCTTACGAAGTAGTGCGTAGCAGTCATATGTTGCTGGAGAACTACGATCCTTCACATGTACAAGAGGTCCTGTCCAACATGAGAGAAGAAGCATCACAAGTGGTCGAAAGTGCTTCGTCAACGGGAGAGTTCATGGAACGAGGTACCGCTTACATGAGATATGTTGGTCAAGGGCATGAGATTTCCGTACCCTTCGAGACTTCGTCCATCGATCAGGATGAATTGCTCAAGACTTTTGAATCCACGTACACATCGCTTTATGGACGCGTTATTCCCGATGCGCCAATCGAAGTCATGAGTTGGACCCTGAACGTATCCGCCGTGCATTACGAAGTGCTCGATCCCGCATCAACCGCATCGATCTCTGTTGAAGTTGCAGGTTCTCATCTTCACAAGTCTGCTGAATCACTTGAAAACGATAGAAGTGTCGCACTTTTGCATCGAGATGAGTTGGAAAGAGATCAGCTAGTCATAGGACCTGCTTTGGTGACCGAACGACATACAACTACGGTGGTACCGGCCGGTTTTGGACTACGTCGTCTTGAGTCGGATCACTTGTTATTGTTCAAGGAGGTAGGAATTGAGCAATCTTGACGCCATAGAACGACAGTTAGTTTGGGATCGATTGCTAGCTATCGTTGAAGATCAGGCCCAGACATTGATGCGCACGGCGTTTTCGCCTGTAGTGCGGGAAGCGGGAGATTTGTCCGCAGGTGTATTCAACACTCATGGGGACATGCTTGCCCAAGCAATCACGGGAACTCCGGGACATGTGAATGCGATGGCGCGGTCCGTAAAGAACTTTCTGAACGAGTTTCCGATCGATGATTTGAAACCCGGTGACGTTTTGCTTACGAACGATCCATGGTTGGCTACCGGGCATCTCAATGACTTTACTGTTGTTACTCCTACTTTTCTGGATAAACGCATGGTCGCGCTTTTTGCTTCGACCAGTCACATCGCCGATGTGGGCGGTCGAGGGTTTGGACCGGATGCAAATGAAGTCTATGAGGAAGGAATATGGGTGCCCATATCGAAGTTGTTTGACAAAGGTCGAATCGACGAGACTTTGATGCGACTAATTCAGGCAAACGTCAGAGATCCTGTGGTCGCTGAAGGCGACCTCTATTCCCTAACGGCGTGTAATGATGCGGGCTCCCAGAAGTTGATTGAAATGATTCGGGAATTTGGTCTGAGTGACCTAGACACCGTTGGCGACCAAATTCTGAATTCTTCGAAAAAGGCTATGGAGATGGAGATTTCACAGTTGCCAATAGGCACCTACAAGTACTCCATGAATGTCGATGGATATGACGATCCCATTCACATCCAATGTGCATTGACGATTCATGAGAACAGCATCGACATCGACTTTGACGGCTCGTCTCCCGTCTCTCGGTATGGAATCAATGTACCCCTTCCTTATGCAGAAGCCTACGCTTCATTTGGTGCGCGATGCCTAATTGGGAACGACATTCCGAACAACGAAGGATCGCTATCGGCCATAAGAGTCTCGGCACCTGTTGGGTCCATTCTGAATGCCGAACCTCCGTGTCCCGTATCAGCGCGCCACGCACTAGGACAAATGTTGCCTGACGTTGTGATCGGATGTTTGAACGAAATTATTCCTGATCGAGTTCCCAGTGAAGGATCCTCATGTATTTGGAATCCAGTACTTATGAGTGATTCGAGTGCTAACCCGAATTTTCGGTCCACTCACTTTGTGATCAATCCCATTTTCAATGGAGGCACGGGGGCTCGCGCAACACGTGATGGGTTGTCGACAACGGCGTTTCCGTCGGGAGTTCGTACGACTTCTACGGAGGTCAATGAAGTGACGTCGCCGCTTGTGTTCATGCGCCGCGAATACCGTCAGGACTCTGGTGGTGTCGGAAAATTTCGTGGCGGATTGGGTCAGGTTATCGAAATTCAACATGCCACCGGTGCGCCTTTTGTTATTTCCAAGATGTTTGATCGAATCGGTCATGCAGCTCGTGGACGGGAAGGGGCACTAGAAGGAGCACCAGGACGAGTCTACGTGAAAGACGGCGACGAATTGGCAGGCAAAGGTAAGGAAATCGTTCCTGCAGGTGCCACGCTTGTCATGGAAACACCAGGAGGTGGAGGACGAGGATCGCCAAAGGACCGAGATCCAAGTGATTTGCGAAACGATGTTGACTCGGGTCTGGTGAGCGCTGACGCCGCAGTTGGACTCTATGAGTCAGCCGAGACTAGTACCCGTTGATCATTAAGTTCTTCGATTGGACACACCAATCGATACCTTTGACATTCGGTTTTCGTCACAACCATCCGTAGATGATTGCTTGACGCGGATCCCGAACAAGGTGAGAAGACGATGCAGCTTTGGGTTTACTTGTCCGGTAAAGTGCGCCTAGACTATGTTGGATCAGCGTCTACGGATACGCAATCAAGTGTCTCTTGCAAAACGATGTCATACTCGGAGTCGTTAACGATAAAGTCTCCCACTGACAGCAAGCCACGTTTTTCACATGAAGACCAGTGAACGTAAATTCCAGCAGCTTGTGCGATTCCGAGGTTTAGTTTGTGCACAGTTGATTCGCCGGGTGCGTTAGCAGTGCAACGAAAGACATAGTGTTCATAGGTGTGGGTAACCGGTCCGAGATTCTGAACTTCCGTTACTGTTTGGCCGGCATCGTAGCAACGTATGTAATAACCTTGATATTTGCCAGGTTCTAGTGTTTCCTCTACTTTGCTTACCGCGCTCTTGGGCACGTGTGAGACAACTATAACTGCAGCGACTGCAACACTGACCAAGACCACGGTTGTAATTGTCGCCAATGTTCTTGTCGCAATTCTTTTCATGTGACCGGTTCTAGCACTTCTGAATCTTCCTCTGACAATAATCTTCGCACAGCTTCAAGTTGTCGAACAGTAAAAGCACTTTGACAGGGTTGCATAAAAGCAGTGGATGTCTGGACATTGGCGAGAGCAAAGGGTCAAAAGAATCGAGAGTTTCAACGTCAGCCACCATTGTATAGAGTCGGCCTAAGACAAACTGGGAACGAAGTCAGAATCCTTCAGCACCTACGGAGGTCCGTGTACTCTCGCTAGGTGCATCACTCATCCGTTTGCTAGCTTCGCTCGAGGTGGGTGGCTCAGAAAATCGGATCAAGCGCCAGAAGCAATCGTTCGCCAATCCCATGGGGAGATCGGTGAACGACGCCGCCAAAGCTATCGTGCCACGCGCCTCCCTTCAATATCGACCAGTGACCTGTGGTCAATTGCTGGATCTGCCGGTTCGCTTGGATGGGAGGAGCCATGGTATCGAGATCGGCGAAAATAGCCCAATCAACATCGCTATTGGGAATCCATTCTGTTCCCAAACCACTGATTGTGATCAACATGCGGCAAGGCACATGATCCGCATGAAATCGTGGGCACATTGGAGCGTTTAGTGACTCGAGTCGAATACCAACTCGTTTGCAGCCCATAAGCTCTCCTAACATTTCGCTGGCTTCAGCGATTTCATCACACAGTGCAGTATGTGTGTCGGCGTCTATTGTGGCAGGCAGCTCACTCTTCGGAGCATCGGGATCATCCGCAGACTGGACCCATTGCAACCGCAGAAACTGATGCGAACGGATCATTTGCCTTGCTAGGGCCTCGCAAGTCCTCGCTTGTGGGCGTGCCACGCTCACGACTTCCACGTTCTCCTCGTAGATCGTCGCAAAATCGCCCAGCTGACCACTGATTACTTGCCGCATCAGACCTCCGCCTCCTCTATTTCGCGAATCCATTGAGGGAACGGATCGGGGAACTGTTTCCAAGTATCCGGTCCAGCAATAAGCTCTTTTTCATTTAGAAGGCATGCATCCAATGCTCGACGTGCTTGCTTTTCGTCGAGTGCTTGCCCGATAAAAACGATCTCCTGGCGCCGATCACCGTAGGGCGGCTCGCACTTGCTTTCGATTGCCTCTCTATGTTCCATTTCTTCTGGCCACTTATCCTTGGACAACGCTGACCAAAACAGTCCAGCAAATCCATGATTCATGATACCGCCAGCCTGAGACCATGAACCCGCTTGATCGAAACGAGAGGCCAACCAGAAGTAACCTTTGGATCGAACAAGGTTGCCGTAACGCCAACCATTTACGAGAAAGTCGTAGAGTCGTTGAGGGTGAAACGGCCTTCGCGCCCGATAAACGAAGCTGCCGATACCGTATTCCTCGGTCTCTGGCACATGTTCGCCATTAAGTTCCGCCAGCCAGCCTGGTGCTTCTGCAGCCTTCTCCATATCAAACTTGTTTGTACCCAGAACGGTGGATGGCTTGACTTTTCCGTGGTCTGCAATGAGAACCTCGGCACCTGGATTGAGGCGACGGAGTGTTGCAAGTAGCTCGTTAGTCTGTGAGAGATTAAGCAAATCGGTTTTTGTCACCACGATGACATTGCTGAACTCGACTTGGTCGATCAGGAGATTGGCGATGTTGCGTTCGTCGTCCTCTCCGACTTCCATGTTCTTGTCTTTGAGGTTCTCGGCCTCGTCCATTAGCCTTGGAAAATTGTAAGCGTCGACGACAGTAACCATAGTGTCAAGCTGGGCCACCGACGATAGCGATCGACCCAATTCATCCTCGAACGTAAATGTTTCCGCCACAGGTAACGGCTCAGAGACACCAGTCGATTCGATGAGAAGATAGTCGAACCGTTTCTCGTCTGCAAGGCGTGCAACCTCGACAAGCAGATCTTCCCTTAATGTGCAGCATATACAGCCATTTGTCATCTCAACAAGCTTCTCATCCACTTGTTGGAGTGAACCTTCTTCCCTAAGGAGATCAGCGTCGATGTTGATCTCTCCCATGTCGTTCACAATGACCGCAACCCGCAAGCCTTCTCGGTTGTTGAGAACATGATTCAGGAGCGTCGTCTTGCCAGCTCCTAGAAACCCTGACAACACAGTTACGGGAAGGGGTGAACCCATGCATGCCTCCAAGAAGCTTTAATATGATAAAATGTCTGTACGGGACGAGGTTTCAAGTCGCAGCCGCCGGGTATTGTACCAGTGCACCTCTATCGCCTGATGGGGATCCAAGTAGCCGTCCGACCGGCCGGTCCTGGCGGGTTTGAGTGATGGAATGTCGAAACTCAATTGGCAGATAAACCATCAGCAAATGTACCAACGGGATCCGAGATGCGTGGGGAGGGATGTCGCTTTTTTCGCGATTGAAGCGAGTCCTTAGTGTGGTGCCCGAGGCCGGAGTCGAACCGGCACAGAGTTGCCTCCGAGGGATTTTCGTACCACTACGTCTTTGGACGCCGCTAGACTTGCAACGTTTGTGGTCTGGACTTTCTCTTCACCTCTGCTGTTAGAAACACACGTTTTGACAGAGAGGGGGAGCCGTCAAGTCTCTACACTTTCAACTTTCGGTATTGGGTCCGATGTCGCTTAGCTCGGGATTGCCACGTATCAACGAAACGAAGTTTCCCCGAATTTGACTCCATTCACTAGAGACGTCGCCGTCAATGTGCTCAAATTCTCTATAAGTCCCTTGCGTCTACCAATTTCGCCACTCGGGCACGAGAATTGGCATAGACATCCTGATTATAACGACGGATTTTCTAGGTTGTAGAGAATGTTGGGCAAGACCAAGGGAACCAATTGAATGGTTCAAGTGACAAATAACGTTGCTTATGCACCTGTTGATGTGAAGGCAAATGTTCATCACATCGAATCTGATAGCATTTAGCGAGTTGGGTCGGTCAAATTGTCAACGAAATGGATGCCCAACATGCCCAGGTGTTGGAACTGGCAGACAAGCAGGATTTAGGTTCCTGTGCCTTCGGGCGTGAGGGTTCGACTCCCTCCCTGGGCACCATGTCTTTGCCAGACTTCGGAAGGTGTTGCGAGTCGTGCACGTTGTATGTCTAGACGGAGTTCCTTCCTTTGAAATCAACGAACCATTGCTCGACAGAGCCTGCCTCGTATTATCTCGTATAGGAGACTACACTTCCGATCTTAGACCAGAGGAATCCAGAGTTCTAGGTGAAGTCTCGAATGTACGAAGTCATCAATTTTCCTCGGGAAGACGAGCGGCGCACGAAGCAGTTCAACAGCTTCGAATCCAAGACTGTGCAATCGGGCGCACAGAGAGAATTCCTCGATGGCCACCCGGTGTCCTCGGAAGCATTTCCCATTCAGATAGCCTTGCGGGGGCTGCTGTTGGCCTAGCGGACACTTATGTGGGAATGGGAATCGATCTTGTCCCCATTTCTGCGGTTTCGGATAAAGTGGCGCAACGCCTCTTGCTGGATCCGGAATTGAAATGGGTGCGGGATATGGGGTCTGGGGATTGGCGGACCGCACTATTCAGCGCAAAAGAATCTGTCTACAAAGCTGTCAATCCGGTCGTTGGGGAATACCTTGGATTTCAAGACGTAACGGTAAGTGTGGTTCCGGACGCCTTGGAATTTTTTGCAGCAACGATAGAGAATAGAGAATCCAGCGAGATTGTCGCTGGCGGGCACGGATTCATCCATCGGGTTGAAGGACATTGGCTCACCATCTTCGTTGTGAGGAAGAAATCAGCTTAGAGATTGCAGCCGCTGCTTGCAACGACTTCAGCAGTTTCAGATCGGTGAGCGGCGACAATCGGAACGGGAGTACAGATTCTCCATAGTCGGTTCCGTATTGATTCGACTTGAAGGACCTACGCAGGCAACCGGATCAAGGGATTGATGATGTGCTAAACCCTCCTGTTAGAAACAATCGCGGTGATCGTTTCAATCTGGGGTTGGAGTTGAGGTTGAACGACAACGTTCGTGTTATTCCTCATGCTCCTCTGCCTCTCCTTCCGGTGCCACTTCAGATTCTTGCTGCGTCTCGGTTCTGAGCTCCTCGAGTTGTTCTAGTAGAGCTTCTGTTGCTCTGTCATAGTCCAACTCATGATTCGCCGAGCAAAGACCGGTGTAGTGTGCTTCAATGTCACTGCTACCCGTACCACTTTCAATCTTCGCAGTTTTGGCAAATACTACGTAGCGTTGGCCGACGGAAAAATCGTAGCCGCATAAGGTGTGTTGCAATGCAGTCAAAACAGTCACTTTAGTCTCGACTGTCCCTTTCCACGCTTCATTTAGTTCAAGTTCAACTTCTACCGTTTGGCGATAGTCGTCTTGGCCTCTCTTGATTCGGCGTTCATCCTCGACTGAATCAATTCGCAAGACTTTTCCGCTAAACACAACATCAGACTTTAGGAAGTCTTCCTCTACCGTTGGAAAATCACACTTGCACGCCGAGGCACTAGACGCAAAAAGTAGAAGAAGCAAACTACAAACAACGAAACTATAGCTTGTCAATCTTCTTATTGCCTTCAAACTCTTCATGTGTTGACTCCGAGAATAAGACAGTCTAAGAGGACGAATTCATCAATAATTCAAGATGCAGGCAACCACTAGTCGGTTACAGCTAATGTTCAGCCTTTCTCAGTCTGCTAGGAGTTTTTCCTGATCGGTCATCGGGCTGGGCTGAAAACTAGATGAATCTGTAATTGCTAATTCATTTCCCCGATCGTGATAGTCCACTGAATGCGAGTTCTTCAGATTGCGAGTCTCTTCACTCTCCGCTTGCATCTCGGACTCGAGATTATCCAGTTGCTCGAAGAGTTCGTCTTTTTCTTGAAAATGGTCGTGCTTCTTGTTTCCGTTACAGTAATCGGTGAACAATCGCCCAGAGTTTCCGCTTTCCTTTATGTCGTGCACTCTGCCAGCAAATATCACGTACTGATCGCCAACATTAGGGCTCATGTACGAACAGATAAACCACCCTTCGCCGGATGGAATGGCAACTTCGATCATGTTGCCTTCGTCTGTCCCTTTCCATTTCTTGTCTAACTCGAAATGGACAGTTGCTACCGTTAACCCATCCCATCCGTCCTTTCCTTGATTGTGGCTTACATTCTCTCTATCAATTCGCGAGACTGTGCCAGAAAACACCGCGTCGTTCGACTTAAAGCTCTCCTCTATCGTCGTGGGCCCACATCGTGCCCATGAACTGGCTGCGTCGAGAAGCAGTAGTAAGCCACAAACCAGAAAAACTAAGTTGCTTGAATCTCTTGTCGTACTTGGCATTCTCACGCCGTGACTCTACTACCGACCGGCTCCGGACACATCCAATATAGCAAAAATCTCGTCGTTCTTGGTCTCAAACACTTAGACCTGCGTGCTAGAACTTGATCTCACTAAATCGAGTGTGGTTCTGGTGCGGTTAGTACATCCACTAGGTTCCCCCGGGTCGTTGCTTCTGGTGTGGCACGCAGCTTATCTCGCTTTTAACAAGCGAGTCTGGTTTGAAACCGCAGTTCGACGCTGATTGACTTGTAAGTGCACAATACTCTCTGATCTAGATCCAATCACCCATGACGGGACCATGCCATTGCAACTTAAAACTGATGGTTGCCGGCATGGTTCCGGCAGTGATTCCGATACTATCAGCTCTTGATGAAGAGTGTTAGGTTGAAGAAGGTTTTGCTCTTTCAGTGAACAGTGGCCCGACACCTCGAAGTAGGTCGCCTACGACGACATTTCTTCAATGTGTACAAGAGACCAAAGAGATTCGACTCAACCCAAGAGGTATTGCCTTTCAAATCAATTGCTTGCACTCCAAGTGCATAGGAATTTTTCTCCTTCTAAGACCCAATTACAATTGAGGCTTGATACGTTGCGAGACCATTTTGTTCCATATCCACAGACGTGAATCGCTTCCTTCTTGCCAAACTTAAACCACTTCTTTGGTTCGGTGCTGGCGCTGCCGTAGTCGGGGGTATTTTTCTCGCTCTCGGCATAGCCAACGGATCGCTGTTCGTAAGCGAGGGTTCTGAGCAAGCGTCCTTCTCTCAGCGTGATTTCACGGCAAAGCATGCTGGGAGTTCAGACAATTTGGATCGGACCTCTCCGCATTACATAGAACAATCCAACAACGTGCAGGATTTTGGTCAGATCGGAAGTGATTTCTCGAGCTTGGCAGCCTTCTACTCAGAAATGGCCCAAACTGATGAGACGGAGCTGTTGCGTCTCTTGAACCAAACCCAAGAACTTAGAGCTGGACGCCAGAGAGAATTCGTTCGCACGGAACTCCTCCGACGACTCGCCCAGACAAGCCCCGAGCAATCTTTGCGACGTGCAAGACAGTTCCCCCGCATGGAGCAGGGACCATTCGTGGATGGGATATTTCATGAGTGGTCGCGAATAAACTTGCAGGAATCCGTTGAAGCGGCGAGCCAATTGCCCGGTTCTCTACGCATGACTGCATTGCAAGCGATTCTGGAATCAAGAGACGATATGGATTTGTCCGTACGTCGCGAGATTTCAACCCGAATAGCAGGACCTTTCCAAGCGATCAATGCGCTTACAAGGCAAGAAATTCGAAAGGCCGCAGACAATCCCCGCCTAGCTTGGGACATGATCCTGAACGACGAACTGTCCGACACACGCCAGCTCGAGTTGTTGACTTGGGTTGCCGAATTGTGGGTCGAGAAAGACGGAATTGAAGCCATCTCAGAGATAAATGCGTCGTTCTTCATGGACATGTCGACCCGAATGAACGTAGTGTCTGCAGTCCTCCGCGCGGAAACTCTAACAAACCCTCAATGGGCCTTTGACAGTGCCTTGAGTATGAAAGGACAGCTCGGCGAATACGTTCTGTCCACCGTCGTGCAAACGTGGGCTTCCTTCGATCCTGAGACAGTTCTAGCCAAAGTTCTTGCAATGGATCCTAGTTCGCAGCAACGGAGTCTCGTGCACACTGTAGCAAGTTCGTGGGCATCCTACGCTCCTCAATCGATGTTGGAACAACTGGATCTCTTGCCGGAATTCGCGCGAGAAAATTCGCTTGCAGTCTCTCTACAGACGCTAGGTCGAAGCAATCCTCAACAAGCGCTGGGTATGCTAACTCGCATCAAAGACCGGCAGATGCAACTCATCACAGCAAGTGCCGTCGTGTCCGACTGGACGGGTACAGATGTCGACAGTGCGCTTCATTGGGTTCTGACCGATGAGTCCATCGAGAATTTCCGCTACATGCTAATTGCGGATGTCTTGCGCGTAGTCGCTAGTGAGGATCCACAGAGAGCAATGAGTATCGCGCTGGAACAGCCTGCGGGAGAGCATCAGTTGGGATTTGAAAACATTGTTATTTCTCACTTGGCTCAAGTAGACATTGAATCTGCAATCCGATTGTTGAGCCAGGTGCCTAAAGAGTCACAGGACAAAGCATACACGGACATAGGCTATGCATTCATTCATAAACACGAAGGAGATCGAGTCATCCAACTGGGACTCCAACTCGATGGCGAGGCGCAGTATCGCTATTTCATCCAAATTTTTGGGGTGTGGGCGAGGATTGGTCCTGCCAATCTGTTCAGATCGCTTGAGAAGCTTCCTACAACGGAGATTAGGTCACAGGCGGCTATGGTGCTAGCAAGAGACCACCAATGGCAACAAGTCCTTTCGGAGACGGAATTGGAAACCGTAATGTCGTATCTGAAAGAAGACGAAGCGGAGCAACTAAAGCAACGAATGCGTGACATCGAGAAACAGTCTCAATAGCCACACTTTGGACAGTTTGTTGAGTGTATTCGAGAGTTTATCGAAGTCTTTAGACCTATGGGGTACTTACGCCTTGATAACCAAAGCAACAGAGCAAAGCCATTGCTCGAGCCGTCCAACTTAAGTGACTAAGTCTATGAACCCTTCAACAGCGCTTCTTGTCCCAAATATAGTGCTCGAACTCCCTTTACTAGCCGACTCACATACCAAACGATAAATGCTAAACTAAGCAATATTAGTACTATTATGAAAATTATAATGTCTGCTGTGATTGCGAAGGGGCTATCCCTAGTTAGTTCGATAACATTGCCTAATATGTTAAGAGTAAATTCATTTAGTCCCGATCCTGTTGATTTTGATGATAGAAAGCTTTTGAAAAACGGAAAGAACAAAGCTATTGCTACTACAAAAATTCCGACATAGAATGCTAGAGCAATCCAAAAGGTTCGAATCAAATATGTAAAGTGCGATTGAAAGTAGCCTAGTGGGACACTTCGCAGAAAGTAGGCAAGTACTACACCGACTATTGGCAACATTGCATGAAGAAGTCCAGCAAAAAACAGACCGTAAACGATGATAGGCCCCGAAATACCAAACTTCAGTTTGTCTTCGACTGTAGCTGTTGGATCCGACGTATTCATGATGAGTATCTCGTTGCCTAAGTAACAAGGCAGTATGTTTGTGAGTCAGGCAAAGGAGTGACATGCTCCAAGTGTTCTCCCAGCCCCCGGTCAATTCTATGTCAAAAGGAGGTTAAACACTAAGAGATTCTCGCTCGCTATTTTCTCGTAGTACTGTTCGCATTGTAGGAGGTGGGCACTACGGTAGCGTCCATAAAGCCACCCAGATTGGCTCCGTGTGTATAGGCGTTGATGTCTCTAATCGACACCGATCACCAACAGGCCACTCTGACACAAGACTCACCGTTCGAGAGATTCGGTTTGGCTCGAGGATGTCTACACGACGCTGAGCGAGGAGTTTGCTCTGGTTCTAGAGATGTTCATCTCAAAATGAACGAGTCAGAACCAAAAGTCATTAGTCCCCGCGTGCTACCGACATCCGGCCTGACCGATGACTTTGACTCCAGTGCGGAATGGGAGAGTCCTACGTCCATCTATTCGAGAACTTTACACAAAATTGTGCCTGTGGCGTAAATATTGGTTGTTTTGTGGTTAAGCGTGGAAAATCTCCTCTTCGGTTAGAGGCAAAATCTCGCATTTACTAAAGGCGGTGCACCGGTTCGTAGGTAAATTATCCTTGTAAATCAATTGCCTAGAACAAGAATAGAGCCGTACAATCCATTTTCCACACTAAACTACGAAAGAACATGGCCGTTAGCGATGATCAGTATCTCAACCTCCAACGGCGGGCTTTTGTCTAATGCCTCGAAAGCACTGAAAAAAGATTAACGCGAGGCACAAAACGTTGCTTGCAGCAATCGCTGCAATGTTGGTCGAAGCGAGTCGTGTACCCGACATCAGCGAGGATGAAAGCTCGTACCAGTGAAGCAAAACTGCGATCAAGGAGACTACAACAAGGACGAAATAGCCGAAGGCGATAGTGCGTCGAGCACGAGGGTTGAGATTGGGCGGGTCGTTAGGAATCCCTTGCAGTTCAGTGGAATAGTTCTTTAGTTTCTCTTTCTCTCTATAACCTCTTTCAAAGTGGTACACTGTCAATGTAATGCAGAAGAGTTGACTTGAAAGAATTACAGCGATGTTTGTGGAATTGAACGTAGTGCCTGCCAGTGCGGCAAGCACAAGTCCGATCAAGAAGAAGACGACCGTCGCACAAAATATCGAAGCGAGAACGAAGTAGCCGTAGGCAATGAATTTTTGGGTGCGTAGACTAACGGGCGGTGGATTTCTCAGAGTATCCAGAAGCATCTCGAACTCGATAGTCGGTGACAAACTTGATTATAGAGCACACTTCTGAAGATACCGCATGAATTGCTTAATAGGACATCGCTAAAAGAGTGGCTAGAGGGTCAACGACAGAACACCAAGAGATCGCCGTTTTCCCTGGCTGTTTGAGCCAACCACCTGGTGACACGATAAACGATCGTGGCGCAGGAAGCAGGATGTCAAACTAGCTGAGTGGAGTCTTCGAGTTCACTTGAACTCCGTAGTGCGCATTACCAGGTAAATTCGCTAAAGACGGGCTCCAGCTTCTTTCAACATCCCAATAATTTCTTCGTTCTTGGTTTCTACTGCTAACTCGAGAGCGGAACGCTCATCGAATCTGTCCGGCAAATTCGGATCTGCACCTGCTTCCAACAACATTTTCACAATTTCTACGCGTTCGTCTTCTACAGCCGTACGAAGGGTAGTGGGTCTTGCCCCTCGAGCTAGCAAGAATTCCACCATATGAACATGGCCATAATTTGTCCCAATGTCTATTTCTCCCATATAGCCAACGCCTGGATAGGGAGACACAAGCATCCATATATGTTCAATTGCAGCCGGTAAAGCGTTAACACATGCAATCTTCATGTACCAAGGGGATGGTCCAAGACTCGCACCGGCTTCAACAAATCGTATGAAGTTCGCCACATCTCCATTCATTAGAGTCAACGCAGTTGGGTTGTAGTAGTAGTCATAGGTCGTGTAGACATTTGGATCAGCGCCGGCCTCAACGAAAGCTTGCACTACTCTTGGATCGTAACTGACTGAATAGTCGTAGTAGAAACTACCAAATCCCTCAGGCTCAGCTCCTGCTTCCAATAATTTTGACACTCTGTCGTAGTCCCAATCGTCGGCTGCTTCATAAAGACTCCTTTGAAGCCCCATATCTTTGACGGGCGCGGATATGACATTCTTGGCTCCGTTGGACTTTAGTAGTTCTGCAATTTCCTCGTCTCCGAATTCAGCATCTGTTGCTATTGAAAGTACCGAGTTCCAATTGCGCTCTCTCTCTTGGTCATCAAAAGCGAAGAATCCATTGTTTGGAGCTGTATTTGGGTCCGCCCCATGATCCAAGAGCAATTGAACTAGCTCCAGGGACTTACTGATAACAGCACAGTGGAGAGGCGTAAGGTAGCTCCAGTTGTATCGTCCAAGTAGGTTTCGATTGAACATACGGGTTAATTTACTCGGGTCGGCACCCGAATCCAAAAGCAATTTGACAACTTCGTCATGCCCGTGAAGAACGGCTGTTGCTAGTCCTTTCGGTTCTGCTCCCGCATTGAGAAGTAGATCGAGTGTCTCAAGCTGCCCGTTCCTTGCGGCACCCTCAGTGCTAATTTCAGTTTCGCCGTAGTCCAACAACAGTTGCACCATGTAGGTGTTGCCTCTCTCAGCAGCTAAAGCCCCGCCCTTCGGCTCAGCACCACGCTTCAATAGCTCCTCGACAATGGCTAGGTTGTCGTGCTGGACGGCAGACCACGTATTTATGCCAGCTCCGGCTTCTACCATCAGATGAGCGATGTAGTTCCGTTCTAGTTCAAGCGCATAGTCAAGCAAGTAATAGCTAAGAAACTCTATTGTTGCGAGCGAAGTATCGGAGAGAAATTCTCGGATCTGTATTTCGTCGTTTTTCTCAATCGCTTGGTAAAAGTCTTCGGTTGTCCATGGAGGCAATTCGAGCTTCAGTTCCTGCTCTTCGGAGATACTGGCTTCGTTTATGAGAACTGTAGTGAACACTATGCACACGGACACCACGACTCGATGAACCAAGCATCTTGAAAGTCCGTTCAAGTTAGCGTCAGTTTTAGACACGAGATGAGTGCTTGATTCAATCATTAGTATTGCGCCGATTCTATTTGGACAGCTCTTAGAGCAGCATGTTCTGAGGGTAACATAAAGAGATGGAGATTCGAACGGTAATGAACGCTGCTCATGGGTGGGCTTTGTACCAAGAACGGGTCGTACGTCTCTAGTTTAAGGTACGATTCATGCGAGACAGACTACAACGACGGAGACACTAGAATTTATCTGACGTTGCAATCCAATACTCTTGCCTGAAATGCCAGAAATTACCCGACGTGGTCTCATCAAATCGTCTGCCGGAGTACTTGTAACTGCTATGGCCATATCGTCGAGTCGTTTAATCGCAGGTCCAGAAGAACCAATTCTGTGGGAACCGTTTCTGGATCTTTGCAGAGAACTTTCGGAAGCCCAATTTCAGGATGGTTGGGACCAGGATTCCTATACCAAGAAGCTAGAGTCCGTCCTTGTGCGCCTCCAATTGACGGATGAACAGCAAGAGAAGTTTGTGAAAGACTACAAAGATCGGGCGGTGGATTTCCCAGAGATTCGGCACTTGCATTACGAAAGCAAGTTCATGGTTTCTCTGGTCGAGTTCGAAGAGGGCGACATCATTCCTCTTCATGACCATCCGGAAATGACAGGTGTCCTTCTGTGTACGGAAGGACTCGTCGATGTCCAGCATTTTGACAAGTTGGAAGAAACCAGTGAACGCGATCTTCCACTATTGCAGGAGGAACGATCCATCCAGATGAAAGCGGGGACAACCGCAGCTCTTACAGTGGAAAAGGGAAACATCCACACATTGCAGGCACGTGAGTTTTCCCGGATGATTGATGTATTCACACCACCTTACAACACCGACAGAGTTCGACGTGCACTCTACTACAAGCTCGAACCAGAACCCTACCAAGAACGCTCGGGCGTGTTTGAGGCAATTGCATCTTCCAACCGTCGTTTCTAGAGATAAGAAGTATTTCTCTTAGGTTGTATCACAAAGAATAGTGAAAGAACTTCTGAACCCCTTTCGGCCATATTGACCGGAAATTGTTAGTGTGCCACGGTTCTGCAGAACTTATACAAGGTGAAATCGATGACACCGCAAGCTAAGACGAAACTTGAGCGGGCTCGAGACTTCGTTCACAACTGCTCGTTGTGCGGTACACCAGCCAAAGACGACGTACGCCTAGTAGTGGGCTTTTCTGGATCGGTGTGCAATCTTTGTGCAGAGGAACTACCAAAAGTATTCGAGAAGTACAAGTCTAAAGAAGACGCAGCTCCCGACGGATAACACTAGCAATTTTCTCTTGCTCGTACGTTAGCCGGGCGCAGTCTCAATCGGACCTCGCCGTTATCAACTGAACGGGCAGCAATAAACGAGAGTGAACTGAACTCCAGCTCCGTTGGAATTGAATGAGACCCTACTGGAGTAAGCTCAATTTCGAAATGTCTCCTGATGGCGACAATACCTCAACAATCTTAGATTGAAAAAATCGTGTGCTCGAATGTCAGCTGTGGCATGCTTGGCAAATTTCACTAACTTGTGGAGAGCATCGCATGCCAAGTACTGCTAGAACTTATCACTGGCTAAATTCTCTATAAGAAAGTAGTCCCAAGATCTAGATGTAAGTGATTAGTTAGTGCAACGGCTCGAAGATGATGCTTGCAGACGTTGACTTTTATTTGTTCTCTGTTCTTATACCGTTGATTTACAGAGTAATCAATAGCGTGCGTTCTCACATTTAGACACTCGATTCAACACAAGAGGAATCAAAACTAGCATCAGTTTGTGGTTCTCTTGCAACTGATTTCAGCGAATTGCTAGTCTCAGATCAAATTCTTGAGTGGCAGCGGTCTAAGGTTAGCGACATGAAGCCTCAGGTCCACTAGAGGTCTGCACACGAAGCACGTAAATGCGTCCTCGAGGATCATGAGAATAGTAGTCGAACGCTCCGTCCACAATGACCAGAGGAGGCTCTCGATTCAATAGATTCTTGACCCCGAACGACACTCGGATAGGTAAATCGTCCCCAACCACCGTGTCGTTACACCATTGAAAATGCGCGTCGAATGTTGTCATGGATTCGATGTAGTCAGCGTACCCGAGGTATGCCCCCAGAAAGGCCGTCTGAGTACTTTCGTCCTGATACCCACCAATGTAGTTGATATCAATCGAAGCGTCGAATTGATTCTTCGACCAATCGATCGAAGTTCTTGACCTCAGTTTGGGCATTGGACGGGCTATCGAGTTCGTCGCATTTCGCTTTCCAATACCGTCAATGGTCTCTCCCGATCTCAGGGTTAGTTCGTACTCCAAGAATTGAGCGATGGACGTGGAGATCCGATAGTTCCCAGCCTTCTCGTCGCTAAAGGAATATGCAAGTTCGATATCCAACCCGCTCGTGGTTAGTTCGTTCGCATTTAGGTACCGAGGTTCGGTACGAACCAAGTAACCATCCTCTCGACGGATCACTTTGTCAGGTATTCCTGCACCGATGCTAAACACCGTTTCCACGCCGTCGTCGTCGTGGTCCCACACGCCACAAAGCGCTCCTGCTGACACATCGCCATTGATTCCGTTGGGACAACGCAGTCGGTTGTCTATGTCGATTAATTCTTGATGACCCTCACGAATAATGAGCTCGTTGTAGACATAGCCATACCAATCGGCATTTACTTCCAGTCCATCAAAGGTGTGAGGTTTCCAAGTCATGCCCACGCTGAGAGAGGTTGCTGTTTCCGGATCCAAATTGGGATTGCCACGTGCTTGGGAAGCTCGGTAAGCCAAGGATGCTGCGTTGGAGAATGGATCACTTGAATTCTGGAAAATCGTGCGGCTTCCGCCCGTTTGCAGCAAAGATCCCGTCTTGAATGAACTGCCTGAACTAATGCGAACAGAGATATCTTCGGTAGGAGTTGCGAGCAACGAAATCTTGGGATCAAGCGATACAGCGTCAGGGTTACGAATCTGTTCACCACGCAATGCTAGATTGACTTGAAAGATCGGCGAGAGACGAATGTGGGCCTCCGCAAAACTAGACCAGCTGCTCGTGTTGTTGCTCCAGTCTGTGTCACCACTCAGAAATGAGAATCCAAACGCATTGGAGAGGTCGTCGTAATCCGACTTCGCAGAATTACGCCGAAATTGAAGACCAGTGGCAAAACCAACGGGTTGTCCGCGAAATTGTCCGATGTTTGTATGACCGGCGAAGTCCAAAACGTACTGAGAAAGACTTCGATCAGATCGATATTCTGCGTGGAGCCATTGAAGCAGCTCCGGTGGGTTGCGATATTTCCTCATCGCTTCGCTGACAGTTAGCGTGGGATCCGGGGCCCATGGATCTTGAGAGTCTCTCCAACGTTCGCCGGTGGCGGGATCATAGACACTTGTTTGGAAACTGTTGTAGTAGTAGCAGTTTCCTGAGCCCAAGTTTCCGGATCCTGGAGTGCCCGTTTGTGGATTGCAATCGGGTCCTCCGAGACCGTCAAATGCAAGATTGGTTCTCTCCGTTTCCGAATCGGTTGGCAAGTGCGTAGTTACCTTGCCTCGGGAAACTGATAGCGAAGTGATTGTGTCCCAGTTTCGGTTGAGTAGATCGAAATTCGACTGTAGCTCTATTGAAAGGTTTGTTCCATTTCTTTCGAAGTAGTCGCGAGTGTCAACGGGGCGGTCCTCGAAGCTGGTTGTTGCAGAACCACCAAGAATCCGCTGCATAGCTTGGTAAGGCACAGGTTCGAATCCTCGACGTGCAGCGTCCAACTGCAATCCGAGATTGTGTACGGGCACTATTACATAGCGCACATCAGGATAATAGGAGTTCTCTCCGGTCGATGTCGCATTGAAGTGTCCGAGAGCAATGCGAATATTCCTTCCTTCTGCGAGCTCGATCTTGTTCGTGATCCTGACTTGGTATTGGTTTTCGGGTCGCACAATTCCAAAGAAGCTTGAGTAATCGTAAACACAGATAAACGGGAAATTTGGATGCAGTCCAAGAGTTCCAGAAGGTCCATCGTCTAGTGCTGCCTTTTCGCACTCTGGATCCGGAAGGCTTCCTTGAAACTGCGAAACATCAGATCCTCCGTTTGGCCACCAATAGTTTTGCTCCACGGGAATGGGTCCCTCGCTACCGGCTAGTGGAACGTATCGACCTGGTTGTCCGAAACTCGACAGCCCCGAATGACCAAATCGGCTGAATCGGTCGGCATAAGTAAGCTCGTTCCTTCGAAGTACGCTGGCGGCAATAGTGAACTTAGATTTCTCAAACTCACCACCGTACATTAACTCGATAGTCGTGTCACGTTGCTGACCAGATTCGTGATCTTGAGACACAAAAATGCGCGAATCGAACCCTTGAAAGTCGTCTCGAGTGAGTAGATTTACGACACCCGCTACAGCATCAGAACCGTAGATTGCGGAAGTTCCGTCCTTGAGTATCTCGATTTTCCTCAGAGTGATGTTTGGAACCAGCGTTTGTATGTCGACGTAGGATCCCCCGTTTTGATTGAACTGCGAGGGAATGACGCGCTTTCCGTTTAAGAGAATTAGGGTGGCGCCGTTCCCGAGGTTTCTAATGTTGATACTTGCGTTGCCGTAGGATCCGTCGTCTCCTACCCAGTTGCTTGAAGACAGACCCAGCGAGCTCGCGTTGAAGCTAAGATTGCGAAAGATGTCCTTGAGGTCAGGTGAAGCCGCTCTATTGAGGTCGTGTTGAGATAGTGTCGTAAGAGGAACTGCAACTGGATAGATTCCCGTCGCAATTCTTGTTCCCGTAACGACGATTTCCTCCAAGTCGAGATCTGAGGACGTATCGGATGTGTCTTGTGAATCGGGGCTCTGCGCGTGTAGTTGGAAGCAGACTAGAAGCGTGAAAAACCAAGCACAACCGTGCTTAGGCTGTAGCTTCTTGGTCAAGCGAGATTGTTTAGGAATGCTTGGCTCGTTGCGCCCTAACATTGCATCGAACCTCCCAATTTCAATTCTAAGTCAGAAGAAAACTGATTCGAGTGATACTGCCGGAATTGATCTTGGTATTGATGGGTCTATCGATTTGGCCCACGGACCATAGGTATGGGCTGCCAACGTTCCAAGGGGGTCCTCGGCAAGACTGTGGGATTCACACAACTCATCGGCCACTTGCCTCGAAGAACTAATGAGACCTCACGTCCTACCCGTCGCCGCGCCGTTGGACGCATGCGAGTTGTAGCCGACGCAACGTGTGGAGTCACAATCACGTTCTGCATCTTCAGCAAAGGGTTATCGGGATCCGGTGGTTCAGATTCCAAAACATCCAAGCCTGCAGAACTTACCTTTCCACTCTCTATCGCGGCAATGAGATCGGTCTCCTTAATGATGGGACCGCGCGCAGTATTCACAATCACTACCCCATCTTTCATTCGGTCGAACGCATCAGCGTTCAACATGTGCTCCGTTTCCTCATTGTGAGGAGAGTGAACGCTTATGTAGTCGGAACGTTCAAGTAACTCTCCCCAAGCCACAGGTTCAACGCCATGATCACCCATCGTGAGTTCACTGACATAGGGGTCATAGGAAATGACATTGAGACCGAATGCCTTCGCACGAGTCGCTGTGCACCGAGCTACGTTTCCAAAGGAAACTAGCCCGAGGGTTTGTCCCATTAGACGTGGAACGTGGTTCAGCAACGGACGCCCTCTAAACCACTCCTTTGTTGAAGAGTAGGTATCCATCTCTTTCGTTCTGCGGATTGCACACAGCAGTAGCATCATTGCGTGATCGGCGACTTCCTCGATGAATACGTCAGGCGTATTGGTCACGACGATTCCAGCCCTTGTCGCCGCGTCCACGTCTACCATGTCGACTCCCACACTGCCAAGACCAATAACCGCACAATTTTCTAGTCGATCGATGATCTTGGAGTTTATGTGTATCCCCCATGAAGTAATGATGGCGTCAGCATGTTTTGCACCCTCGGCGAAATCTTCTGGTGTCGGACTTGCCACTTCCACGATATTTGCCACAGGCGCAAGTGCTTCGAGTTCCAGAGAGTATTTCTGCTCAAGGTCGACGACCTCCGCAATCCTCGGCAGTTGCATTGCCACTGTCTTCTTGGGTTTATCAGTCATGGTTTTCCCGGTCTAGTTCTTGTAGGATGCGTTCACGGATTCCGCGTTTGAAGATCTTCTCTGAAGCCGTTCTGGGAAGCCGGTCTGTCTGAATCCAAATCTTTTCAGGCACTTGAAACTTCGCGAGATGTTCCCCAGCAAATGATTGAAGCTCCGAAGCGTCTAGGTCTGCGTCCGGCTGCACGCAAACTACCGCCGCAACAGTCTCTCCAAGCCGTTGGTCAGGCAGTCCGAAAACGGAGCATTCTAATACGTCGGGATGCTCGTACAGTATTGCCTCGACCTCTTGGCAACCCACGTTTTCTCCACCCCGAAGAACGATGTCTTTCTTGCGGTCCGTGATATAGACATAGCCATCTTCATCGAGATGTCCAATGTCGCCTGTTAGCACCCATCCATCCACGAGAGTTTCGGCTGTGGCGTCGGGCTGATTCCAATACTCCCGAAAGTTCATGATTCCCCAGATGCAAAGCTCGCCTGTCTCTCCGGGTTCAAGCTGATTGCCTTCGTCGTCCACCGCCTTCACCTTCACAAGCGGAGGTATAGCTCGACCACAGCTTGTTGGTCTCTCGCTAAACACTTCGCCGCCGATGCTCGTGGCTAAACCTTGTGTCTCGGTCATGCCCCATCCTGTACCTTGACCGCCTCTCGCAAGTTTGTTGTCAATCTGCCGTGCCTGTTCGGGTGCCATCGGTGCACCGCCACCACCAGCACTCTTCAGACTGCTTAGATCGTAATTCTTCAACTTGGGAGATTGTGCGAGTTCCCAAGCCATGGTGGGAACTCCGTTGAAGGATGAGATCTTTTCATCTTGAATGATCCTCAATGCTTCCTCAACATCCCACTTGTACATCCCGACAAGCTTGCGTCCGCTTCGAAACGAACTGAGCATTTGTACTGTAAGGCCAGTTACGTGGAAGAGCGGCACGCTCAAAATCATTGAGGGAACCGGAGGGGACTCCGGTTGGATCGGTTGCTCTTGTGCTGATTCTTCTGGACTGAGTTGCAACTCTTCCGAATGTTCCTTCCGTTCCTGTTGCATTCTGAGTTGGAACGCTCGCATTCCGATCATCCCACCAGACTCCCATCCCAAGAGTGCGTTAGTGATAGCCAAATGTGTGGACAGTACGCCTTTTGGATGGGCTGTTGACCCTGATGTGTAGAGCAGAGAAGCAGGATGTTGTGCTGGGATGTCGATTTCAGGCATGGAACTCGATGCTGTGCGTAACCAATCGCTCCATGTGGTGGATTTTGATTGACGCTCCGTTCGGACTGTTATGACATTGAGGTGCAGTTCATCAATATGGTCCTTGATCTGATCGAATCGTTGCTGATCGACAATCAAGGTTTTCAACCCACTGTCGTTAATGCCATAGATCATTTCTTCGGTGGACCACCATGCATTCATCGCTACGGCTACCCCACCCATGGACGTGATTCCCATGAACGCCCAAATCCACTCAGGGTAGTTACGAAATGAAATACCAACGCAATCGCCTTTGGATACGCCACATTCGATCAACCGATTCGCTACCTGTGCGCCGAGTATCCAAGCATCCGTGTAGGAATATCGTTCGTCTTCGTAGACGTAGAAATCTCGCTCTTCGAATTTCAAGCCCTGGCGATACAGTTCTCGGAGATTTTGAGGCGCGTTGACGAAGCCTATGTAATTGACATCGCCAACTTCAACTGTCCTGGTTTCATAAGGTTGCCCAGGAGCTGTTACATCGGTCGTCGCTTGAGTAAGAAAATTGGATTGCATACGAGCACTCGTATTGTCGATTCTACTGACGGGACAATGAGAAATCTGTACAAAGCGCCCCCATGACATCGTGAATTTGGTGTAACAATCAGTGCCAGTGCTTGCTTAAAGCGAACCCTCCCACTCAGTGGCTATGGTTGTTCAGTATTTGGACTCGACCACTAAGTCAAACTATCCAAAAGAAAATCAGAATTGGTCTTACCTATCAGTCTCTACCCGATTCCGACTCATCCAGTAGTTTCATTAGCCTCCGTTGAGCCGATTCACGATCGCCAAGTTCGTGCCCATTCTCCAGCATCGCTTGTAGCTTGTTGATCCTTTGAGATTCGTCTGCCACCCTCCAATAAGCATTAAAGTATGTCATCGTCTGTTGGTTCATTGGGACACTATCTAGCAAATTTCTCAGCCTGACTTTATGCTCCTTTTTTGTTGCGCTACTGAAAGGGTAGTGTTCCTTTAGTTTGCTTGAAGGTTGACCAGAGCCAGGTGACAATCCAAAGGGATACAAGCATCCAGAACCCCAACCCCAAGTCTCGTCCGTTGAGAAAATCGCGAACCGACGAGCTGCGTGCCATACATGAGGATCAACTGTATTACCCAATTCAAGATCCTGGCGTATTGCAATTGCGACAGACCTGAGGCAATGGTCCGCTAACCCAAGTCTATAGCCAAAATCAGCACATAGTCCTTCCAAGGATTGACCTCGATTTTTGGTATCAAGCATCAATATCGTAGGTTTGAGGTCACGGTACACCACTTTCTGAATCGCCAACGCACTTCCAACATCATCAGTCTCTAGACTTTGCTCGAAGAGCATAGAAGCAAACCTAATCTTCCAAAAGGGTGTACGAGCGTGTGAGTAGCCCTGATTCATGAGCTCAGCAAGCCTTGCCAAAGACTCCGCTCTTTCTTTAGATGGATCGCTTGCAATATCAATCTCCCGGATCATCCGTTCTCTAATGTTCGAACATTGCGGTGCTAGCTCAACGATACGTTCCATAATTACGCTTCGATCCTCGTAGGGGCTAAGCATCGCTTTCATGGCCATTTCAAGGTAGTAGAGAATGCCGACATTGTCAGGAAATTCTGAGGTCAGCGCTTCAAATTCGGCTACGGTCCGCTCGTCGTCATCGACCCGCGAAGTTTTGCCTTGCTCCTCGTAGCCAAACCAAAGATGGCCCAATACCATGTCGAATCGTTCTTGCGGCGTTGGCGCATCGTTTTGTTCCAAGGACCGCAGAAACTCGTTGCAAGTAGTCAATCGATCGTCGGTTCCACTAAAACAATTTTCTTCAAAGTCATCTGAATACTGAAAAGCATCTCCCTCAAAGCAGGACTCGTCTATGGGAATGAAGTCCTGCCATGCCGAGAGCGGGTAAAACGAGACAAATAGAAGAAGGAATACCAAGGGTCGTTGAGAGGTAGCGCTCGACCCAAGTGCATTGATGACCATCAGTTTCACGTCCAAATACTATAAGAAATTCCGGAATTCCGAGCGTGCGCTTAGCTTGCTAGTATTCACGGGGCGCAATTGAGCTTTTCGCGAATATCACGATCAACTTATCTAACGAGGCTTAGCTTCACGATTGTGGTATGAGTGGTCAACACACCTCATATAGAGCTTTTTCTAAGGTATCCAGGGGCTTATGCGCTTTAGTTTGATAGCATTGGTTTGCGTCTCAACTCTACATGGATGTTATTGAGTCATGCGTCGTCGTACCAAAATTATCTGTACGGTAGGACCGTCCTCCAACGACTGGGAAACAATTCGATCCATGCACGAAGCCGGCATGGACGTAGTACGGATAAACATGTCCCATTCGTCCCACGACGAAGCTGCAAAGACGGTGGCATTAATCCGAAAACTGAATCGGACTCTTCGCCACACAGTTCCCATCCTACTTGATACCAAAGGGCCCGAAATAAGAACCGGAGAGCGAGTTGAACCCATCAATCTCGTACCCGGGGCTGAAGTTCTACTTAGCGGGAAACCTCGTTGTGAAGAGCGACCAGAACGCATGACCATCAACGTTGGTTATTCAGAGTTCTCTAAGTCAGTGCAAATCGGCGACACCATTCGATTGGACAACGGTTTGATTAACTTGGAAGTAATGGAACAAGTGGACGACGGGCTAGTTTGTCGTGTCACGGATGGAGGTGAACTGGGTAGCAGGCGTCACGTAAACCTACCTGGAGTTCATGTGAATCTTCCAGCTATTTCTGCGAAGGATCGCGAGGATATCGCGTTTGCCAAAGAAAACGAGATTAGTTTCATTGCCCAATCGTTTGTGCGAAGTGCAGACGATGTACTCGCGTTGCAAGAGCTCCTTGGCAGTTCTCATCAGTGGATGAAGATTATTGCAAAGATCGAAAACCACGAGGGAGTGCAGGAAGCGGAATCCATTTCCAGAGTGGCCTATGGACTTATGGTCGCTCGAGGGGATCTCGGCATCGAAATGGACATTGCACGACTTCCTCGTCTCCAGCGACAATTGGTAGATACAGCTCTGAGAATGGGTCGCCGCTGCGTCATGGCGACGCACTTGCTGGAATCAATGGTTGAGAATCCCATACCGACACGAGCGGAGGCAATCGACGTGGCCAATGCCGTGTATGAAGGCGTAGACGCCGTTTTGCTTTCATCTGAAACCAGTATTGGTGGACGACCTGTAGCTGTTGTGGAACAGTTGCGTCGGATTCTCGAGGAGAGTGAACGAGCACCTGGTCTGAATTTTTCGCAATCTCTTCCTACAAATGACACAAAGCAAAACCTAGCGCGATCTGCAGTCGAACTTGCAGAACGCTGCGGTGCGTCAGGAATCATCGTTGTGACTCGTAGTGGTCTCATGGCAGACCTCGTTACCAATTGCGCTCCCATAGATGTACCAATATTTGCTTTCAGCAATCTTGGACACACTCTTTGCCGGCTCATGCTAAACCGCGGCGTCTACGCGCATCGAACTTCGTTCAATCCCAATCCAGAACTGACAATCCAAAGTGCTCTCGAAGTTCTTCGCGAACGAGAAGGGTTAGTTGAGAGTGACTTACTGGTAGTGGTTAGCGATGTTTTGAGCGAAGGGGCCGTCGATTCAATCCAACTTCGTCGAGCTCAGCCAAGCTAACTCGAGATCATGCTATAGAACATGAACAGGGATACCACGCACATCATTCCCCCAAAAATCTTCTTTAGTCGTTCGCTAGGCAATCGTTGTGCAAAGTGGACTCCGATCGGAGCACAAATGGTATTGGCAACAGCAATAGGAAGAAGAGCAGGAAGATAAATGTAGCCTAGTGCCCATGGATACTCGATCACGGAACCATTCAAGAAGTAACCGATCGCTCCAGAGACTGCGACTCCAAAACCACATGTACTTGCCACCGCAGCGGCCCTTATGACGGGAGTATTGAAGTACAGGAGCGACGGTACTACCACGTTGCCACCCCCGATTCCTACCAATCCACTTACAAGTCCCCCTGTTGATGCCACCATAGCTGTTGGAACGATTGTGGGTCTATTTCGTTTTGACTGCGGCAGTTTGTTCAAAAGGAGCACGAAAGCGACAAAGATCAGAAATGTGCCTATGAATCCCTTCAATAGTTGGATAGGCATGAACTTAGCGATATAACTAGACGCAAAAGCTCCAATCATTAGCATGGGCATCCAGATTTGAACCATGGACCAGTCAATGTTCTTACGTCTCATCTGCGCAACTGCGGAGGAACCTGTTGTGAAGATAATCGAAGCCATTGATGTTCCGGTAGCAAACAAGACCAATACGTTTGGCGGAAGATCGGAACTCGAGAACTGACCAGTTGTCTCGAAAATGAATATGAGAGCAGGCACCACGATTACGCCGCCGCCCACACCGAGAAGCCCACCCAGAAATCCAGCGGACGCCCCAATAGCAACGTAGGCCAATGTCAAGAAAAAGTTTTCCAAGAACGATGCGCTGGGAACCTAGAGCATGAAAGTTTAATGGCAGTCAAGAAGAAGCCTCAAAGTTCTCTTGCTGAGAACTATGCATTGATAGCGGTGACTCTCTTGGTAGTGACCTTTTCTGCAACGGAATCCGATGCCCGCACAGTTACCAGAAAGGTCACGGACGACGAGGGAAATGTATACGAAGGAGAACTTCGAGACGGTGTTAGACACGGAACAGGACGCATGGAGTGGATTGACGGTACAGTCTACGAAGGGGACTTCCGAGAAGGCAAGATTCACGGGAACGGCAAGATGTCAGTTCCCGATGGCGAGGTCTATACAGGCACCTTTGATAACGAAGTCCGTCACGGCTATGGGAATCTCGTTTTCAAAAATGGGGACGTCTACGAAGGGTCGTTCGTGAAAGGCGTGATTTCGGGCGAGGGTTCTCTTCAAGAGAAAGCTACCGGCGAATCCTATCGCGGACTCTTTCTAAGAGGGAAACGTCACGGAGAAGGGACACTGACCCATGAAGATGGCCGCACCTATCAAGGTTGGTTTCGAGAAGGGCTCAAAGAGGGATTCGGTGAATTGCATCAGTCAGATGGCAACACCTACCGTGGTTTCTTTTCGCAAGATCTTCGTCACGGTGAAGGTGTATTGGACGATAAAGCACAGAACAGTCTGCGCTTCCAAACATGGGACAACGGAGAACTGGTCTCGAACGAACTAATCGAAGTCGTCGAGAACTGTCGCCTGGTTATCAAAGGACAGGATTGGATGTTTAGCGGTGATCAATGCATTGACGGATTGGCGCATGGCGAGGGAAGAGCGGTCAACAAGGACGGTTCCGCATACATCGGCTACGGGAAATTCGTTCTTGGAATTAGAACAAGTGGAGCCATTGTCTCGTTGACAAGTCCGTCAGTTGGATCAAATGAAGATTAGCGGCTACAAGATCTTGGAAACTCTCTCGACCCGAGCGTCGACGAGCGTATTCCTCGCGTTGGACGAACGAAATGGCCGAAAAGTCGCCCTCAAGATAACTTCGGTCGAGGACGAAGGTGCTAGGAGGCAGGCAGAAAATCTTCTTGCTTGTGCGAAAACGTTAAAAGCTGATCCCCATCCCAACCTCTGTCAGGTACTGGATGAAGGCCAGGAAGGGAATAACACCTACGTGGCGTATGAATGGTTGGGTTCTTTTGATCTCACCCAAGCTCTGGTGGCAGGGATGAGTCTTGCGCAGATTAAGGGGATCTTTGTGAGACTAGCGTTGGCCGTGCAACACCTCGAGTCGAATGGATTGGTTCATGGAGACATCAAACCGGAGAACATCCTCCTCCGAGACAATCTTGAACCTATATTGATTGACATATCAGGCGGATCCTTTGCATCAGGAAATCTGAGACCCACCTTGATCACGCCTGGCTACAGTAGCCCCGAATCGGTTCGAGGTACATCATTAGATTCACATACCGACATCTACTCTCTCGGAATCGTTCTCTACCGCACACTTTGTGGAGAAGTCCCCTGGATAGATGAGTCGGGTATCGGTAGAGCTTCGACGCAAGAAGATACGGTTCCCCGCCTACCCGTCGACTATAGAGCGCTTCAAGCTGTTATTGACGCTTGTCTTTCCTTTGAACCTCGTGATCGAGAACTCGATCCAGAAGTCTTGAACAAGGCTTTTGATGATGTCGTAGCGACAACCATTCAACCTTCCTCAATAGTTCGTTCAGATCTCGTAGGATCTAGAGAACTAGCCGTTGTCAATTTCGGCGGCGACCGTCGCGCCTCATCCGGTATTGCTACTTTCAGTCCCCGTCGTCGCGCAGTTTATTTTGCGGCGACGCTTCTTGGTCCAATCGTCTTGATTGCTGGAGTTTGGATTGGATATGTGGAACGCAATGCAATTCAAGAATTTTTCTCCGGTCTTGGAATTGTTGAGCACCCTGAGTTCGAGGAAAGATGGAGGACGGCAGAAGCGCTTCAATCCGATGCAAACCAGACACTGAGTGCAATTACGACAGCCTATAACCGGGTTCTTGAGGTCGCTCCGAATCATCAAGCTGCACGACGGGCGATTGATGACGTTCGCAATGCATGGAAACTCCAGATCTCTCAGTTCATAGAAAGCAACAATCTTACGCTTGCCCAATCAAGACTGAACGAGCTGCAACGCGTGTATCCGAGCGATGAAGGCATCGACGACCTGTCGCAGCAGCTGTATCGGATGCGCCGGGCCGATCGGTTAATGGACGACACCCGACGACTGCAAGAGCTACGAGGAATCGAGGATCAGGAGTCAAGGACTGTGATTGTCCTTGCTTATAAGCAACTGCTTAGACAGCACCCAGATCATCCTGAGAGTGAGGAATGGCAATACCAGCTCAACCTGATTTCCAAGAGCATTGCAGAGATGTCACTCGAAGCAACAAAACGCGGAGACTTGCCTCTTGCGGGCGAATTGTTGGGAGAGGCTATCGAGGCAAATCCAGCGTCGGCGGACTTGAGGAGCGCTCAAGAAGAGCTGCGCCAAGCCCAATCGCTACAAGAGGAGATTGAAGGTACATTGCAAGTTGCGGCAACTCATAGACAAGACGGTAGTTTAGTTTCTCCATTAGACGAAAATGCTTACGCTTCCTTCCAACGAGTTCTCGAGTTGGACCCAGAAAATCAAGTCGCCATTAACGGACTGGCAGAAGTCGAAGCGAACGTGATGCTAAACCTCATCGCGCTGATGGATCAACGTAGTCTAGATGAAGCTACGGAACTGATCGACGCAGCAAGGGCTCAAGGCGTGTCGCAGGAGTCTCTCGAGGAATTGGAGGCGTTGCAAACTGAAGAACTTGGTCGAATTGCACAAGCTCGAGACTTGTATGACGAAGCTGTAGAACTCTACGAACAAGGGTATATCACGAGACCCGATGAAGCCAATGCTCTATTCAAACTAAGCCAAGCCCAACTGTTGGATCCACGAAATGTAATGGTGCAGAGTCTTATTGATCAATGTGCCGATCGAATAGCCAAGGTTGCAAGAGATGCATACGAGGCCGGAATGACCGAAGATGCACTCTGGTACTTGGACTTTGCTCTTAGTGTCGAGAATCCCAACTCTGAGTGGCAGTCTTGGCATGAAGACTGGTTTCCCGACGTAAGTTCCGATTCAACTCAATCGAGCTTGTTCGATGAACAGCCCACCATCACCGTGGATTCAATCGGACCATGACCGCTCGAATAAGGTGACTGTTGGCTAGTTAGATGAGAGCCTATTGCTGATGGCGGAGAAAATCCCTTTTGTTCGTGCGCTTGAGTTCGAATATGGTGTTGTCGACCAAGTATCTAACGGAATTCGACGGGTCATTGCCAAAAATCCGAGTGCGTTCACTTTCTATGGCACCGGAACCTACATCGTTGGAAAAGATGAGGTCGCCGTTATTGATCCTGGTCCTCCAGACAAGAATCACATTAGAGCAATCCTCGACGCACTTCGTGGCGAAACTATCACTCACCTAGTAGTTACTCACACCCATATGGACCACTCTCCGGGGTGCCGACTGCTTAGGGACGAATGCGACGCCGCCACCTATGGGTTTGGTCCTCACGGATCTGGACATGAGGACGATGATGTAGTCGTAGAAGAGGGTGGTGACATGGAGTTCGATCCAGACATCGTCGTCGCCGACAACGATCTCATTCAGGGAGATGAATGGACACTTCGTTGTGTGTACACCCCCGGACACACTTCCAATCACATGTGTTACGTCTACGAAGAGGAGAGAGCCCTATTTTCAGGTGACCATGTAATGGGTTGGTCTACCAGTGTCGTTTCGCCACCGGACGGAGACATGGAGTCCTATATGAAGAGCTTGTATAAGCTGCTAGATGAAGATATTGCTACTTATTGGCCCACTCATGGTCCTCCGATCACAAATCCGCTACCCCATGTAGAGGGGTTTATTTCGCATCGCCTGCAACGCGAGGCCCAGATCTTGGATCAGCTAAGTCATGGAATTCATCGAATTGCTGAAATGGTTCCTGTGATGTATGCCAACGTGGACAGAGGACTCTATCCTGCTGCCGCGAGAAGTGTTTTCGCGGCGATTTGTTATATGGTCAAGAAAGGGAAAGTCGCAGTGAGAGGGGAGTTAACCGAAACCGCAGAGTTTCGACTAACAGGCAGCTAGGCTGTGGAACGAGCCTCGGCTGAGGCAGTCGCAGATGCGGAGAGCAGTGGGATTTCCACGCAAATCGCTACACCTGAACCATCGGCTAAATTAATGGCTTGTACATTGCCCCCATGAAACTCTGCGATGACTCGCACCACAAATAGTCCTAATCCAAAGTGCAACTTACTTTGCTCTGCACGATGACTGACTAAAGAGTTGAATACGTCGTTCCAGTCGCCTTTGAAGGACGGTCCGCGATTGGCAACCGTGATTCGCAAGTTCTCGCGTCCGCGATCAAGCTGCACCTTGATGGGGCTGTCCGGTCGGTGAAAGTCAATCGCGTTATCAATGATTTTGTCAAGCATTTGTTCGATGTGAAAGTCTGAAACATTTGCAAGAGCTGGTCCCGATGATCCGCGAAACACAAACTCTATTCCTGTTCGAGTTCCTTGAAGGTTTGCCACGTATCCCTTAACGAGTTCTTGAAGATCGATGACCTCGAGTTCCTCATTCTTTAGGGAGTCCTCAAGACTGGCTGCGTCCGATAGGTTTTGAACAATGCTCCCGATTCGCAATACTCCTCGCCGTGCGCTTTGGACGTAGCGTTCCTGTTCATCGGGATCTGATGTGCTTCTCAAGTTTTCCAGAGATGTACTGACAGTATTGAGTGGATTGTTTATTTCGTGTCGCAAGGTACGAGGCATTTTTTGCAGGAATTCTTGATGTTGGTGCAGTCGGTCCAGCATGTTGTTGATTGATCTAGCTAGGTCTCCGATTTCATCGCCGGAGCTCACTTCAGCATCGAACGATCGTGCTTTCAAACGACCATGCTCGTCGATTGCCCGTGTTGCTGCTCTTCGCAAACGGTGAATTCGGTAGGCAAGACGAATTGAATAACCCAATGCAATAACAATGACGATGCCAAAGGCAAGTAACGAGACAAAGAGAATCTGTCCAAAAGCCTTTTGCTGGAATGCAAGTATGTTCTCGATGTCTTGTTCCACGACAACCGCTCCCAGTATCTCGTCTTGAGATTGAACCGGATGAGCAGCAAGTATGGATGGAGCACCGGATGGAGAGATTCGACGAACTGCGTGCGGTTCTCCTCGGAGTGCAAATTCGATGGCTTCAACTTCAAGACCTTCGGATTCCTCGATGGTGGGTTCTCTGAACTCTTCTCCCATGAACACTCGATGCAGCAATGGCCTCAGAGCTCTAAAGAACCCTCGTAAGGGACGTGGTTCGAAGTCGGGTCCCATTGCACTTGACTTACTGACATCGGTCTCGCCCCTCGTGCGTTGCTGGTTGTCGACTACAAGAATTCGCGTATTGACATAACCCAATCTCTCGATCAGATCTACGGTTTGAGCGGAACGATGTATGACAAGATTGAAGCTCTCCGAATCACTGCTTGGAACCGTCCTGACTACATCTCTAACTTCCCGAGTCTCCAAGTTGTCCACATCGACGAAGGAAATGGCAAAGTCTCGGTTTGTTCCCATCAGCGACAACGGAAACTCGAACTCGACATCCAATCCGTCTTCAGTCTCAAGAAGGTAACCGCCTACATTGGTTATGGGAGTCTCTACATCGGTTGAACTCGTCGACAGTCGATAGGAAGTGGCTACTCCGGGGCTTGAGAATGTAAGTGCAATTTGCTCGGACTCCCCTTCTTCGTTTTTGAAATCTATAAGCAGATGGTCAGCCTTGGTAACGTCAATCAACACCGGGTCTCGGTAGACGTGCTCCATATCGCGAATTCGCAAGAATCCGAACAGCATGTTGATTTTTTCACCCAGAACCAAATCGAACGATCCGTCTCCGCTACCAAAGGTTCGGAAATTCCGATCCAGTTCTTGTCCCCAGTCCGATGAATCACCATCAACGAGGATGCTGCCAGCAATTGGTTGAGCGAAGAGATGTTCGTAGTCTTCGAGTTGCACCGGCAAGTCGTTGAAGAGATCTACTCTGTTGTGCAGCAGGAATGCAACAGTACTGGCAGTTTGTCGTTGGGTGTTTTCTTGCCCTTGAACAAGAAGGCGTTCCATTTCGACCAACTGAACGTACCCAAGCCACGGCACGACCAAGAGAACTACCGCAAAAAGCAAGAGTAGCTTGATGCGTAGTTTTGGCCCTCGAAAACGAGAACGAAGTTTCACAGTGTGCGGCTAGGCGTTCCAGCGATAGCCGAAACCGTACTCGCTCTTAATAGCGGAAAAGTTGGAATCCACACTCTCAAATTTCTTGCGAATGTTCCGAATGTGTGTATTTATAGTGTTGTTGGTTACAAAACTTTGATTGGTCGATTCCATCAATGATTCATAGGTAACCGCATGCCCTGGCTGTCGAACTAGCTTGGCGAGCATTTTGAACTCTGTGCCCGATAGATCGATTCTGTGTTCCTTCCAGGACACCAACAAAGCGTCTTGATCCAAGCGAAGTTCGCCAATATCCATTGTTCTTGTACGAAATCGTTCATCGGTGCTGGATCTAACTTGCTCTATGCGAAGTAACGATGCGATGCGTTCAGTCAGGTAGTCGAGGGAAATGGGTTTGGGCAGATAATCCCAAGCCCCGAGCCGCAATCCCGAAATCTTGTCAATTTCGTCGATGCGCTCGGTCAGGAATATCACAGGAAGATCAGGGGAACGTGTTAGTAGTTCTCGACAGATTTCAAACCCTGCATCCATTTCATCTCCAAGGATGATGTCGAGGACCGCTAGATCGGGCAGAGATCGATTAAATCCGGCAAGGGCTGACTGCCTATCTGCGAACGCAACGACTTCATAGCCGCGTTTGCTGATGGCATCTTTGTAGTTTGCGCGCTGGTCCGGTTCGTCTTCTACTACTGCAATTCGCTTCGGCATCCCAATCTGGCGTCCGTGTTGTCCTGTGGTGTTGCGACTGGTTAGTTTCGGTTCTAGGTGCTTAGTTTGACTTCATGATACGTCTAAGTGAGACAACAAGTAGCCAACTGTGCATCTCCCAAAAAGACCAAGGTCCCTCGCAGTTTAGAACACATTGAAATCGAGAGGTTCAATCTGTGTTATCGAACCCTTAACCTAGTCATCTTAATTGCAATGCCCAATACTCCGAGAGATTCAAGCAGTTAAGGCATGATAGCTATGAGTACTTGCGTCGAATTCGTTGAAACTCCGCCTCTGCTTCATTGGCTTGCGCGCGTATCTCGCCACGGTCATTTCCCAATGCGATCTGAGCGAGAGCCCACGAGTGCTCTCGAACTTGAAACAACAGCCTAGTGAGCACCAGATACTCTGAGTCGTGCTGTGAGCACGAATAGAGAGTCGCACACCCGTCGAATTCCTCATCCGAGTAGCCCAACCCGTAGCATAGATTCACGAGGTCGAAGAGACCTTCATTATCGCCAGCAAATTCCCAATCCAGTGTAACAACGGAACCGTCAGTTGTCTTAACTATGTTGTATGGGTTTAAGTCATTGTGGCACCCGATTTCCAGACGGGGTCGCCACTTTGTAGTCTCGACAAATTCTCGCAGATCATTTCTTATCCCCGCTTTCTTGAAATGATCCAACGAAATTGAAATTGGGTCGTGTCTGCGTATTCCCATCGGAATAGCAGCGTGGATTTCACGAAGGTAATGTGCACTTTCTTCTACAGTAAATGGGGCTTGAACGAGAAGGGCTCCCCTGACCAGCTCCGTGACCATGTGTCCCTTTGAACGGTCATACGCGACTAGTCGTGGAGCGAGGGGTAGGTTGAGGTAAGAGATCTCGGCATCGGGCCAAGTCGGTGCACGGAGACATAAGCGAAGAACATAGTCACCGTGTCCTGTGTGCACGCGATAATTTTGATTACTGTAGCCACCTGTTAGATAGTCAATCTCGACAATGGGGGAGTGATCCGGTATCAATCGTTCCAACACATCAAGAATCTCGCCTACATTGTGTTTCATAGGGATTCAAGGACTCGTTGAAGCGTTTTAGGTATGACAGGATCGGCGTTTTCGTACCTGCAAACCAACTCCATTTGTTTAGTCACCAATGAGTTGGTTACTCACTGTCACCGGATATTATGGCGTTTGACGAGCGCTTACCGATTTTTGCGGGCACACCGGGCACGCAGCGAAACGGCGTGAGGAGGTAGCGTAGATGGACCGTAGAAGGAAGCCGCGTCGCATGCGAGTCGTTAGCGACAATCTCATCTTGAGGCCGTTCAAAGAACGAGATGTGGACCGCTTTGTCGAGGGAATGGAAGGACAGAGCGATGCCGTGGATGAATATGATTGGTTCGGCAACATCGACGCGGTCATCAAGCGTGAACGACGCGCAAGCCGAAGAAGTGCGTTCAAGATGTTTGTGTCCTCTCAAGATGATGTATCGATCTTCGACAATCCTGGTTTGCGACTCCAGATTTTCTCCCGTGACACAAAGTGCTGGATGGGCTATGTGGCCATTTATGACGCTCGGTGGAATGTCGAGAGTGCTGCAATGGACTACTACTTGCTCAATCAATATTGGCGGCGAGGAGTTGCAACTGAGGCGGTCAATGCGACACTCGGATACTGCTGGGACGTTCTAAAACTGCATCGAATCGAGGCGACCATTGAAGAAGGAAACGTGCGCAGTCTTCGGTTCGCGGAGAGCATTGGCATGACCTTCGAAGGAATTCGACGACATGGGGCAAGAATAAATGGCCAATGGAAGAATCTACGCGTGTACTCGAAATTGGCTATCGAAGATCCATAAACATGTCCCTAACGTGGACCAAACCAATTCTGCCCACTATCGATTGTCCTGACCGATGGGCTTCGAAGTGTCACTCTCGTTTGAAATCAGACTTGTGCTCGGTGCTTACAAGTTAGTCATGTGCTATGGTTGGGACTTGGTTCGTTAATTCCAACAACGAACCCAAGCGTCGGTCCGATTTCTTCGTGGATAACTAGAGAAGCAATGGGATCCAGCGGTGTCGCTTCACGGTTGACAATCACCAAAGGAATTCCCATGTGTGTTGCCAGTTCCGGAAAGCCTGCCGCAGGATAGACAACTAGAGACGATCCTACGACAACGAAGAGGTCACAGGCAATCGTTTCTCTCTGTGCTCGATCCATGGCGTCTGACGGCATTGCTTGTCCGAAGGAAATGGTTGCAGTCTTGATAATTCCCCCACACTTCACGCATGG
Source organism: Candidatus Azotimanducaceae bacterium (assembly GCA_965203735.1). Taxonomy (GTDB): domain Bacteria; phylum Pseudomonadota; class Gammaproteobacteria; order Pseudomonadales; family Azotimanducaceae; genus Bin55. The sequence continues at coordinate 2,786,391 of OZ241909.1, read as the reverse complement.
ATTTACTTGACCAAATTCTTCGAATTGTGCTTGTAGGTCGTCCAGTTCATAGCGCGCCCCACAAGACAAGCACTTTGCATAACCCGCATTTCCGTGAAGTTCAATTACTTTGTCGTCCGGAACACCGGACTTTTGGTGAAGGTTGTCGATGTTCTGCGTTATCACTGATCGTGCCTTGGCACGCTGGATCAGATGGCTAATTGCTTTGTGTCCAACATTGGGTTCGGCTGCACTAAGATTGGTTTTACCGCCGAACTTGCGTCTCCATGACTCTTTTCGCACTTTCTCCGAGCGGACGAAGTCCTGAAACTCGATGGGTGAGATTTTGTTCCATATTCCAGTTCCGGGACTACGGAAATCAGGAATACCAGACTCCGTACTGATTCCAGCTCCCGTAAAAAAGACTATGTTGCTTGACTGATCAATTAGTTTCGAGAATCGGGCGAGTTTGTCTTCACTTGTCATTGGTCTAGTTGCTTGACTCATTTGGTTCGAAGGATCTCGCCTTCAGACTCCACATTCGTTCCAGTGCGTTTGGCGAGGCTGGTCTGCTGGTGCATTTCAAGACTTCATGAGCGAGTTCAGTAGGTGACTTGTGTGTTGCATCCACTTCGACATCGTAGAGCATGTGTAGATGTACCTTGGCTAACGTGGATTCCGCGGTACCTGGAAATCGACCTTCACGCATTCGCTCTCGCCGATTCATTTCCTCAGTGCTGCAATGCACTCCCACGAAGACTACACTCAATCCCCTTAGTGCTTGCAGGTAGTCGTCGCGAAAGGATGAGCTGAGAATTACGTCGTCAACTATTACATTCAACCCTTCGGATGCCAATGTTGCAATCGTTCTTCTCATTCCCCGAAGCACGGATTGTCCATAAGGTCCGAACTGAATGTCAGTAAGCACCCTTCCATCCTGGGTAATTGGAACAATATTCAAGCCTTCAGCGCCGGAAGTTCCTTGTGGAGAGTTCAATCCACGAAAGCGACTTGGCAAACTGTCTCGAAATTGATCTAGTGACAAAATGATGTAGGGTTCTGTCGATAAGTCTTGAATTGCTCTTGCTAGAGTTGTTTTTCCGGCGCATGACGCACCATTGATAACGATAATTGAGCCGTAATTCATCGAACCTAGGTCTATTTGGTCAGCCATGCAGGTCGGTCTTCCCACTCTCTAATGTAGGTCTCGCTGAACTGTGAGAGATCGTGGTTTTGCGATCCACGATAACCCATGCTGATCGATGCGACGGTACCGCCACTTCTCATTGAATCCCGCCAAGATGCTCCAGAGAGGCGGGCATGCACAAGTCCAGCTCTAAACGCGTCCCCACACCCCGTTGGATCAAGTTCTCGTATCGGATGGGCTGCTCTTTCCGTGCCTGTTTCACCATCGATGCACCACAAGACTCCTCGGGAACCACGAGTGACAATTAGACCGTTGGTGGTCTCGTCGAGGGCTGGCACAGCTGATCGAATGCGATTCACTTCAAACTCGTTCCCAATCACAAACTGGGATAGACGCATGAGCCGCACACAGTCTTCATCCGTGAAATCGGAAACTTGCTGTCCTGGATCTGAAATAAACGGAATGGCGAATTGACTGAGACACTCTGCCGCGCCAATCATGTTCCGCGCGATGTCTGGTGCGAGGATTGCGTAGTCAATTGAGTCAGAGTGCAACTTCACAAAATCTCGAAATCTTGACTCGTACTCACGGGATTCGGCTGGACCAGAATAGAAAGCTGTGAACTGATTCTGGTCTCGATCTGTAAAGATAAATCCATGGGAAGATTCGCGACACTCCTCCAGTTCGATGATTCCACGATTGGCCACGCCCGCATCGCGGATGTGTTGAGAGTACGACTGATCTAAAGGACATCCACAGAGCACGAACGGAATCGCAACATGCCCCAATTTGCTAAGACTATATGAGATGTTCATCGCACAACCGCCAAATTGTCGATCAAGGTTCTCAACTCGTGTTGAGACATTGATGCCGAGATGATCGGGCAGACGCGCAAATGATCCCGGATAGCTTGCGATGTAATCGATTGCTAGTGTTCCGGTTACCAAAACAGTAGAAATTTCTAAACTCCCCCTACAGTTAAACTTTGCACTTTGGTGTTGGGCGGGACAATGCACGGAATCATTGGAATTCTAGTCATACTCCTCTTGGCTTGGGCCGTTAGCGAGCGACGTTTGCAAGTACGACCTCTGGCCGTGGTAATTACGTTGGTAGTTCAAATTGTGCTTGCCGCCATTTTGTTGCGAGTACCGGTGGTCAGTGAAGCTCTTGCTTCGATTAACGTCGTGGTGGGTGCAATTGGTTCTGCCACCCGAGAGGGTACGAGCTTTGTTTTTGGCTATATAGGTGGAGGGGAACTACCTTTTGATTTAGCAGCCGATAGCGCACCGCACATATTCGCTTTTCAGTTGATACCACAGGTGCTTGTGTTTGCAGTTCTTGTCGCCTTGCTGTGGTATTGGAGAGTGCTGCCTATGGTCATCAAAGGATTTGCGTGGCTGCTTCAGCGTACTCTAGGAATAGGTGGTGCAGTTGGTTGCGCGGCTGCTGCAAGTGTCTTCGTGGGAATGGTCGAGTCGCCGATGGTCATCAGGGCGCATCTCAAGACCATCACTCGATCGGAATTCTTCGTGGTAATTACATGTGGGATGTCGACGGTCGCCGGATCGATCATGGTTCTCTACGTTTCGATTATCGGCAGTGTCGTCCAAGATGCGTTAGGGCACATTGTTACCGCCTCAATTCTCAATGTGCTCGGCGGAATTTTGATCGCACGAGTCATGATTCCAGATGACACTGTGACGGACTCCGGAGAGATCGAAGACGCATTTGGCTATCAAAGTGCGTTCGATGCAATTACGCGAGGTACTACTGACGGAGTTCGAATAGTTGTCAATATCATCGCGATGCTAATTGTGTTGATCAGTCTTGTGGCCCTGATCAATCACATCATTGCGTTTATCCCCGCGGGCGATGCTCCTCTTAGTCTGGGTCGTATCGCGGGTTGGGTGTTCCAACCTCTCTCGTGGTGCATGGGTATCCCCTGGTCAGACGCAAACGCCGCAGGTCAGCTAATGGGCACAAAGTTAGTCATTAACGAGCTTGTTGCTTATCAGCAATTGGGGCAGGTTGGATTGGACTTGCAAGAGCGAACCAATTTAATTCTGACCTATTCCTTGTGCGGATTCACAAATCTTGGGAGTGTAGGAATCTTGATCGGTGGAGTCAGCGCTATTGTTCCGGAACGCAGAGATGATCTACTGGCGCTTGCCCCACGAACACTCTTGTCGGGAACTTTGGTCGCGTTCCTGACCGGATCAATTGTCGGGTTGGTCTCTTCGATTGGCTAGCAAGAATAGAGCACATTCGAGCCACCGAAGAAATACGCCAACACGGGTTAGCGGTTGGCGACAGCGAGGATTTGGGCGTCAGTTCCTACTTGCTAGCTGAACCCTAGGGACGCCCACCAATTTCGCGGCATCCCAAACCTGAACGAACACGTCCGCTGTAGAGTCGGGGTGTGGGTTGATGATTACAGGCGCCTCGGGATCCTCTGCGTGTAGTCGCTCGATATTGGCTCGGACGGAAGCCACGTCTACATCGCGTGCGGCAATAAATATACGATCACGGCTGGTGATTTGAACAACGATTGCTCTCTTGTTGGGGTCCTGCACTTTTGGCTTGTCGTCTTCGGGCTGGTTAACGTCGAGACCAATCTCCTTCACAAACGTTGCAGTAACGATGAAGAAGATGAGCATGATGAAGACAACATCAAGCATCGGTGTGAGATTGATCTTCTCTTCCGACTGAACTTGCTTGCTACGACGCATCCGCACGACAGACTCCCGCTTCAAATTGCACTATTAGTTTAGTCGAATTGACTTTCAACATCGATAGCAAATGCGAACAATTGAAGAAGTTTCGACCTCATTGGCAGTGATTGTGTGACATTGGTCGGTGCACTTCGATATTCCGTAGCTCTAGCTCGTGTTGAGCTAAGTCTGTCAGCTGAGGAACAACTCTCCCTAGTCGCACTCGTTCGAACTACGTTCGTACTCAACGAGAGCATCGGTCGAATGCCTCCGTCCTGCTAAAGGGGCAATTCGGTTTGAAGATTGTGTACAGATACGGCTCGTACGTTTTCCGTTAGCGAATACGAATCCTCACCCGCATGGATAACGAATACGGCTGCTAGCTCAAGGTCCGCCAAAGCCGAGAGTATGGATTTCGTGACCGACGGACTGCTGGTCCTCTTTATTTCGATTCCAATCAATTCAGTATTACGTTGGACAACCATATCGATTTCTGCTCCGGTGTGTGTCCGCCAAAAAAAGATCTGGTGGTCTCTCAGTCGAAACAAGTCAATGACTTGTTCCATGACGAATCCTTCCCAAGATGCTCCAGCTTTCGGGTGAGAAAGAAGCTCTTCCATACTGGATATACCTAGGAGTGCATGCAAAAGACCGACGTCTCGAAAGTAAATACGTGGTGACTTGACCTGCCGTTTCTTTATGTTAGCGAACCAGGGCTGCACCAAGCGAATTAGTAGTGCATCCGACATCAAGTCCAAGTAGCGACGTACCGAGACATCCGACAGTTCGAGAGATCTTGCGATCTCTGACGCGTTCCAGACCTGGCCTTGCAAGTGAGCAAGCATGGTCCAGAACCGTCGAAGTAGGGTTGGACAAAGCGTAAATCCCATTGCAGGCATGTCTCTAGTCAAGAATGTATGAATCAACTCTTCTAGCCATACGAAAGCCCGTTGGTCAGATCTGGCCAAGAAAGATCTAGGAAATCCTCCTCGAAGCCAGAGACTGTCTTGAAGTTCTGGCTGAGTCTCATTCAGACCAAGTCCACTCAAGTTGTGATAGCGAATTCTGCCCGCGAGGGACTCAGGTGTTTGTTGCAACAAAGTAGGCGATGCACTTCCCAGAACTAAGAACCTTGTTGATTCTGGTCTTCGATCAGCAAGCACTCGCAACGTAGCGTAGATACCTGGTAGACGTTGCACCTCATCAAGAACAACCAACCCCTTTTGATCTGCGAGTACGAACTCTGGATCCATCTCCAGCCGGTCTAGATCTGCGCCTCTTTCCAAATCAAAGTGTCGTGCTGGATGAGAATAGACTCTTGACACCTGGTGAGCCAGCGTGGTTTTGCCGACCTGTCTGGGTCCGATGACTCCAACAACTGGAAAATCTTCGAAGCTATCGAGAATGTCTTGAATGTGCCGCTTTCGCTCAATCATAGAACGGTAGTACCATGAAAAATCGAACTAATACTTTGAATTTTCATGGTTAGATATCAATGTACTGTAGAATTGAACAGGTTTTCTGGTAGGGAATTGTCTGCTTTCGAGGGAGTTAGTCGAATCTTGGCCCAAGACCCCTCTTATGGGAGAAACTAGCTTTGACGCTTACCTCTTCGACGACCTGACTAGTCTTGTCAGTTGGTTCGCTTCAAGAAAGTAAGCTGAATCCTGAACGAAAATTAGCCAAGACTGAATCAGTCTTGGCTATACAGTCAGTGCCTGCTCGCTAACTGAACTCTAGGAACTCCTACCAACTTGGCGGCGTCCCAAACCTGAACGAACACATCCGCCGTTGAGTCGGGATGTGGATTGATGATTACAGGTGCTTCGGGGTCTTCTGCGTGCAGCCGTTCGATATTGGCTCGAACTGAAGCTACATCCACGTCGCGTGCGGCAATGAATATTCGATCGCGACTAGTGATTTGGACAACGATCGCTCTCTTGTTGGGATCTTGCGGCTTTGGTTTGTCGTCTTCGGGCTGATTCACGTCCAGCCCGACTTCCTTGACGAACGTTGCAGTAACGATGAAGAAAATCAGCATGATGAATACCACATCAAGCATCGGTGTGAGATTGATCTTCTCCTCTGAGTGAACTTGCTTGCTACGACGCATCCGCACGACAAACTCCCGCTCAATATTGCATCAATATTTTATTCAACATGGCTCAATGGGCGGCAAGCGACTACGTACCTCGACTGAGAGGTATGACCGCCACGATATGTCACTACTGTGCCTGGAAGATTAACCTTAAAATTTCGAACCACAGCTTTGAATTATTCTGGTAACTCGTACACTCATCCGAGGTGCGACAATTCCTTTCGATTCGAGGAGACTGGTTGTAAGACGGAGGTTTTCTTCCGTAGGCTTACAGGTCTTCAGACGGTGTTGAAGACGCACTCGTCGCTTCGGCTTCTGCGTCAGTTTCGCTCTCGTTCTTTATTGTCTCCAGCTGCTCTGCGTCACTGTCCGACTCGATTGGGCTTTGGTTCAAGAGGGGTCGCCTAATTGTTTGCGCTGATTCGTTCTCGCTCGTTCCATAGTTTTCAGACAAGTAGTCGAGAATCGTTGATTCTGCGTCGCCTAACTCCCAAAGATTCTCATTGGATTGCATTCGTCGAATGCTTTTAAGCCAATCTTCTCGACTCAGTGATTGCTGCACTAAGAGTCTTCCTGAATGGCACGATCCGCAGTGAGCTTGCACAAGCTTCCAGTTCTCTTCTGCATCAATCTTGAGTCCGCTCTCCGAATCAATAGTTGGACTAGCAACTTCGTCGGCTACACAGACCAACGAGAACCCAGCGATGACGAAGCTAACTAACGTAAATCGCAATGCGGTGGCAAGCATTGTTGAGATAGCCTTTTGGATTCCAGCTCGGCAAAACCATTGGCTGTGAGTGTCCGATCGCGTCTTCGGCACAAGCCCATATCTCGTAGTAACCGCTCGTTGGGAATCTAACGGTGTGGTCCCAGTTTTGCCAAGCCAGTCGATTCGTCGGTGCTTGAAGCTTAGCATCGTCCCACGTGCGGCCGTAGTCGATGGAGATTCTAAGTTTGGAGATGCTTGTATCGCCTGACCAGGCATGACCGTGCAAGGAAAGAGATTCTTTGGATGAGTGCTTGATCCCACTCTGAGGATAGGTAATTAGCGACTTGACCGGCATCGCATGAATAATGCACATATCTTCGTCGTCGACCGATTGACCGGGTGCGACTGGCTCGCATGGAACTCGGTAGGACGGACTAGCCATCTTTGGACCATCGTGAACTCTATCCCGAATTGAGATTCGATTCATCCATTTGCCTGAAGCCGATCCTGGCCAACCGCCAAATACCAACCGTAGCGGATGGCCGTTCATTTCGTGGAGATCGTGTCCATTCATGCCAAAAGCGATCATCGATTCTGAATCGATTGCTTTTTCGATTGGCACGCCTCGAGAAATTGGTATCCGGTCTGCCACGCCGCTTATATGGGTATCAGCAGCATAGAATGCGACATAGACCGCATTCTGTTCGTATCCGCAATCCTCCAGTACATCTTTAAGTCGCACGCCGTTCCATTGCGGACAGCCAACTGCCCCAAGCGTCCATTGATTGCCGGAAACAGGAGGATTGAATTCGGATCTGCCGTTGCCCCCGCACTCCAACACCAGCTGACGGTCAATATTCTCGAACTTCTCGCGAAGGTCACGAATTGTGTAGGACGCTTCTCGAGAAGCGGACTCGCCTCCAAATGTCAACGTCCAAGAGGCAGGATCGACGTTTTCTGGAGGTATGCCGTTATTGCGTACGAACAAACGACTCGCAGGCGTAACATCGTCGTTCAACAAGTGAGGCGGAGTTTCTGCATTCAATGGACGGTCGTTGAGAAGCGTCAACCCGTCCTTCCCTTCGATCTCGAAAGGGCTTGTTTCATTTGCGTGGGATGCTGGAACTAATCCCGCAGGAACTTGATCGGGGAAAGCGACCCTTGCACCCACGAGAGCTGTGAAAGCTCCGAGTCCTTTGACAAATCCCCTGCGTGTAGTTGGGTCTGATCGACGTCCCCAAGTCTCCCAGTCCGCCCGCTCTGGGTCATCGGCGAAAAAGTGATGGATACCACGTGACTTCTTCACAGTTCACCTTGCTTAATTTGGTCGATTTTGATCCCAAGTCAATCTGTGTGGGCGATTCGCAGAATCCGTCGTAGTTCTCCCAGCTCTTGAGCAAGTCCTGAAATTGTCGGATGCACTTCGCTGTCATCGATCAAACTTGTTGAAGTATGCAATGGAGTCGCACCTTTAATTTTCCTAATTAGTACAACTGCATTGGCAGTGGAAAGCTCTTCAAGACACCTGGGAAGTATTTCTCGAAGCAAATCCAAAGCCTTCTGTATGCGGTGAGCCACATAGTGGATGGATTCTGAAATGCCAGTGTATGGAGAAGTATGTCCGCTGGAAGTAAATCCGTCCATGGCCAGGACCCTTGACTTCCATTCTGCTGGTACCACACTTGAGAGTTCTTCGACACTGTGAGTCCGTTCGTAGGGAATCTTGAGATAAACACAGAGTGCTTTAGCTACGCGTTCGGCCCCGTTTGCACTATGCGCAACCGCTCTCTCCCCGTCGAGTTCTTCAATCGATTCTGTGACTTTCGTAGTTCTCGTTGCGTCTCTAAGCCCACATATTGCACTCGCCAGTTCCACGAATGCGTACTCGAGGTGAAGGGCCAAGTCCTTTTGGCTCATGACAAGCTCCTCAATTTCAAACGACAGAACATCTCCTGCTATTACCTCACCGTGCGACAACAGCTCATGGGACAGAGAGCCAACACAGTTTGCCTCCTGTCTTAGTTTTTGGATGGAAAGCATGGGTACATCAACATGATGGTTCCAAAACTCATCAAGACGTTCAAGCTTCGGTGGATTTGCTCCTTTGTGAAGTACTGCCACATCCCAATCGCTCTTGGACGTTGCATGTCCGGTCACTCGACTGCCGAACAACACTATTGATTCCACTCGTGGGTGTTGAATCCAGAGATCAGCGTGTTGTCGCAACCAGGTAGGAATTGCTACCCGCCCAGTACGCCCAATTGCATTGGTTTCAGATACATGCGCCATCAGCAATTTTGGTTGTATTCTGTAACGTTCAGATTCTAAATCAATACTTGGCGCGTAAACGCTTGAACTGCAGGCAAGAACCAATTGGAACTGCTTTTTCCGAGAGGTCTGGCTGCTTGCTTCGGTGCACGCTCAGGATTCCCGTTTTCGACCACCATACTTGACGCTACAGGGACCGATGCTTCACCAGCATTCGATTGATGCTAGGTCGTTTCCACTGTCTTGCTCGAACGACACTACCTTGTCGAGCTGACATCCCGCCATGATCGGTTTGGTTTTAGAAGGTCAGAACGACCACCCCACGCCTATAGTTAGACCCCATGAGTCTCCAGCGCTCTCAGTGGATGTTCCAATGAACGCAGTCAGAACCAAGCTATTGTCGACTACGGTGTACCCTCCGAGTGAGACTGCTGGATCTTCAGTATCTACGCCAGTGAACGCCAACTGCAATCGTCGGTCTTCCCCACCAAACCATACTCCTGCACCGATGTTCGTTTCGGAATCGGAAGTGTCGCCAATCCCCATTCCGGTCACTCCAAAGTCAATCTCCGCATTCGAGCGAACCAAAGATACGAACGGCGTGAATGGATTGTCGAAGTTATAGCCGACCTCAAGAGTGGTTGCACTTGCCTTCATTTCAAAGTCGATGCAAAACGTTTGGTCGCAGACCTCATCTTCTGCTGAGGCTACAGACAGTGCCGCTCCAAGGTACAGTCCGTCGTCACCAAAGGTCATGTAGCGAAAGTCCATTCCGTTCAAGTCGAAATCGATGTTGGCTTCATCATCAGTAGCGGTTGTATGGGTAAGTTGAGCGAGAATTATCTGATCAGCATGCAGTGGTGCCGTTATGACGGCTAATGTGAGGAATATGGACACAAAGATCTTCATTTGATTGTTCCTAATTTGGACGTTGATCATGCTGCCCTTCATTGTGTTCTCGGTTCGTTGGCTCTCCTTTCTAAAGGATTCCAACCTTGCGAACAAGATACTAGAGCCTGTAAGAGTGGGACAGTGGTTTCTTGTTATTGACCAAATGCTGGTCAAGCGGTTCCGTAAAAAGTCGTGCTGCTGTACGCTCATCCCGTCCAGCTCTAAAGTGGAACTGCTCGAATTCGTGCTTGGAGTGAGTCTTCGACTTATCCACATTTCAACAAAGTTTACATGTCCTTCCTGAAGCTAGTAGAACTGTCGAACCTCAATAGTATTCTTGGTTAGCATGTTGATTTTCAAGTGTTTTTGTATTTCAAGCAGATTACAGGAAATTGCCCGAATACATTGTGAAATCACGATTCGTCGATATTCACCGAGTTATCCACAAGATTCAACCAGTCAATTCCGGGATTCAGGTAGGTCATCAGTCTTTCCTGCGGTGAATTTTGGGGAATCTCGTGCCCGTAAATCCATTTGGCTCGTGGAGGCAACGATGCGAGGACCGATTCGATGCGTCGTCCGCTCTGAATTCCGTATTTTGTACCTCGATCAATTGCTAGGTTGAACTCTGCGTAGCGCCCTCGACGAACCAACATCCAGTCTTCTTCTTCGGGAGACCACTCATTGTTGCGTCGTCTTTGAACTATGGACGAGTAAGCTTCGAGAAAATTCTTTCCAACGTCTACAACAAACTGAAAGCTCTTTTGAAATCCTTCGCTGTCATAGTCGTCAAAGAACAAGCCCCCAATTCCACGACTCTCATTTCGGTGAGGCAAGAAGAAATACTCGTCGCATTGTCTCTTCAGTTCTCTGTATTGCTCATCGGAGACACAGGCGTGTCGCGCAAATTTGTGCCACTCAACAAAGTCCTCCTCATAGGGAAGATAGGGTGTCAAATCGAATCCTCCCCCGAAGTACCAGATTTTCGGGTCCGTATCCACAACGAACATTCGCAGGTTCAAGTGAGTCGTAGGGATATTGGGGTTCCAAGGGTGCACAATCGTCGAAATTGCTGTTGCTGCGAAGCTTTTTCCCGAAAGGTGGGGTCTTGTTGCGCTTGCGGCAGGTGGTAGCCGTGTGCCTAGACTGTAGGTGAACTGAACGGCTGCCTTTTCTAAGATCTTTCCTTTTGCTAAAACACGAGGCTGCGAGAACCCTCCATTCGGAGTCTCAATTCGCTGCATTGAGAAGGCTGCCCCGCCATCCAGATGTTCTAGAGTCTTCACGATTTCCGATTGGAAATCTACGAAGTAGTCTCTGACAATGGCAATATCGGCATCCATCACACAACTCGGAGAGCTCGGAGTTCGCTTATTTCTTCGTCCTCGTACCCCAGTGATCGAAGCAGATAGTCAGTGTGTTCGCCGAGGGTTGGAGCGCGGCGACGGATGTGGTTCTCGATGGTCGAGAAGTTCATGGGCATGCGTGGGACAGGAAATCCTCCAGCTGCGTTGGGGTAGGGAGTATCGACTAGAAACCCCATCGCTCTGACCTGTTCATTTGCAAGTGCCTCTTTCGGAGAAAGTACTTCTCCGCACGGAATGCGAGCTTGCTCAAGTTGACCAATGGCTTCTTGCGTTGTGAGGTCCTTCGTCCACGCACTCATTCGTTCACTGATTTGCTCCGCGTTTTCTCCACGAGACAGGTCATCACCAAAACGTGGATCGCTTAGCCATTTGTCTTCACCCATGAGTCTTGCCCATCGTTCGTACAGCGGATTACCGACTACCTGTACGAGAATCCAACCGTCGCGAGTTTTGAATACATCGATGGGTGCGGCTGTTTGTCCTCTATTTCCGGATGCTACTCGATTTACATCGAGAGCGGCCTGTTCAATCAGCGTGCCGCCCATGGCCGTTAACGCGGACGCAAGAAGACATCCTTCGACATGTTGACCTTCTCCGGATTGATTCCGGTACATGATCGCTGCAACCGTTGAAAGTGCGTTCATACATGCCGTCGTAAAGTCTACATACGGCACGAAATTCTTCATGGGTTCATCGGCATGGCCAGTAAGATGCATGTTTCCCGACATTGCCTGAGCTACGCCGTCAAATCCGACTCTCTCCGCATAAGGTCCAGATGATCCAAATGCCGTCGTGGTAGTCAGAATGATGTCGGGACGAATTTGCTTCAGGGATTCATAATCAAGTCCCATGGACTTCAGCGTATCCGGTGGAAGATTGGCGATGACCACATCCGCAGTTGCCACAAGCCTCTTTAGTACTTGCTGCCCCTTTGGTTTCCGCGGGTTTAATGTGAAGCCAAGCTTGTTTCGATTGAGTTGCAGGAACCCAGACCCAGGTCCATCCGGTGCAATCGGAGCAGTAAACCGGTCCTCGGAACCGTCGACTTTCTCAATGCGTATGACTTCCGCTCCTAGATCGCCCAATAATGCACCACAGAAGGGACCGGCGATAAAACGTCCGAAGTCCAAAACCCGTATTCCATTGAGAACACTCATTTTCGTCTGCACCACTACAGCATCGGCATCGGACGGTAATTTTGCAAATCGACCCGTTAGGTTCCACATGCAAGCCTGTGGGCAGCTGACTCAACTACCATAACCAACGTATGAACGACCTTCAGCAAATGCTCTCTGACGGGTGGCAAGTTCTCAGCTCGTCCATCCAAACTGTTCGGTCGTTGAGCCAAGATCCCGATGAGGTCCAACTGGAGTTGTACTCACTCGCTTTTGGTTATGCCAGTTTGGAAGCGAGCAATGCCTTTGTAGCTTCGTTCATTCGAAATCGAGATTCCTTAGACCCTAGTACTCGAGAGATTTTTGAGGGATTGGCTCAAGTGTTTGTGGCAGATTCGGTACATCGGATGTCACACGAAGTCTTATCGCTCCTGCCAAGTCAGGCAAGTTCGTTGTCTCAGGCGACACGGACCGTTGTTCAACAGTTTCTGTCGTCGCGTAATCTCGTACGAGTTGGCGAGCTGCTCAGAGAGAGAGGAACAGTTCCGTTGCCCGATTTTCTGGGCGATGAAGTAGACGCAATGAGATCGTCCGTGCATCGCTTGACGGATGAACGTATAGTCCCACACGCACAACACATCCACAGAGAAAACCTTACTGTGCCCGACTCGATTGTTCGACACATCCGCGACTTGGGTTGTTTCGGCATGTCAGTGCCGACTGAATACGGTGGCGCGCGAGATATCCAAAATCAAGATGCGATCGGCATGGTTGTAGTTACGGAGGAACTTTCGCGAGGTTCGCTTGGTGCCGCTGGTAGCCTGATCACGAGGCCCGAAATCGTAGTTCAAGCATTGCTTGAAGGTGGTACGGAAGATCAAAAGCAAACGTGGTTGCCAAGGTTGGCTGAAGGGGATCCTTTGTGTGCAGTCTCCGTGACCGAACCCGACACCGGCTCTGACGTTGCGTCCATTTCTCTCCGTGCATCAAGAAAGGAGAACGGATGGGTCCTCAACGGAGCTAAGACTTGGTGCACATTAGCGGGGAAGGCAGGGTTGATTCTTGTGTTGGCGCGAACAGATGCCAATGCAAGTCCTCCACACCGGGGATTGTCTTTGTTTCTTGTTGAAAAGCCTGCTACTGACTCACTAGCATTCACGCACGAGTCACCTGGGGGAGGATCTTTGTCGGGGCGGGCAATCGAAACTCTTGGATATCGTGGTATGCATTCGTTCGAAATGTTCTTCGACGAATTCTTCGTACCTTCCGAATGCCTCCTTGGCGAGGAAAATGGTGTCGACAAGGGTTTCTACTACACCATGCGGGGATTCTCGGCAGGTCGACTCCAAACTGCCGCGAGAGCTGTAGGTTTGATGCAAGCCGCATATGAGGCATCCATCGCGCACTGTGAGAATCGCGTCGTGTTTGCTCGACCTTTGGCTTCTTATCCATTGACACTAGCGAAGCTTGTTCGAATGATGATGTCTTTAGTGGGAACCCGCCTGTTTTGTTACGAAGTCGTGCCAACCGTTCAAAGTAAGAAGGGGCAGGTGTTGGCTAGTCTAGTCAAGTTGCTTGCGTGCCGGTCCGCGGAATGGGTGACTCGAGAAGCAGTTCAACTACACGGCGGAATGGGCTATGCAGAGGAATCAACCGTTAGTCGGCTGTTTGTGGATGCACGTGTACTGTCAATCTTCGAAGGCGCAGAAGAAACACTTGCCGTGAAAGTTGTCGGAAAAGCGTTGATCGATGGAGTCCTTGATTAGTTTTTCGCGGCATTGCCTTAACACGACATATGCACGTTGTGCAATGCGTCAATGAAACCGATGAGGATTGCAATTACGGGATGAGAATTAAGGATGTAACAGCTACTTTGTGGAAGTGGGATGGCATTCCTCCTACGCGCTATACGCGAACCGTCTCGAGTTCCCAAGCGGGATCGACGACCATGTCGCTAGTAAGAATTGTCTCGGAAGACGGAATTGAGGGACGCTCGTTTCTGGGTTCTGCGCTCGGATCTGGCGAGCGCGACGCCGATGTGTTGATTCGTGCACTCAAACCAATATTGACCGGACAAGATCCACTAAATCGAGAGAAGCTGTGGAACACAATGATGCGTCGAACTAGAGGTTCGCTGATCCGTCCGATTGGAGCGGTTGACGTTGCTCTATGGGATCTGGCTGGAAACGCTCTTGGTGTTCCCATTCACAAACTGATTGGCTCCTACCGAAACTCAGTTCCTGCGTATGCGAGTTCAGCGGTCTATGCGACACCCGATGAATATGCGGATGAGGCTGCTCAGATCAAGCAGGATGGATGGACGGCGTACAAGATCCATCCGCCAGGCATTCCTGAAGTCGACGTGGAGATTTGCCGAGCAGTTCGGGAAAGAGTGGGATCCGAGTATCGACTCATGCTCGATTCAACTTGGTCTTACGACTATCCGCAAGCGCTTAGGGTGGGTAAGGCAATCGAAGAGCTCGATTTCTATTGGTACGAGGATCCTCTTGTTGAAGACGACATCTACAACTATGTAAAGCTCAAGAGCCTCTTGCGGATTCCAATACTGGCCACAGAATTTCCTGCGGCGGGTCCAACTTCGTATGCATCTTGGGTTACGTCCCAAGCCACAGACTACCTACGAGGAGACGTTGCTTTGAAGGGCGGAATAACATCCTGCCTCAAGACTGCGCACCTCGCTGAAGCTTTTCACATGAACTACGAAGTTCATCATGGGGGCAACTCTCTCAATAATGTTGCGAATCTCCACCTAATCATGGCGATCAAGAATTGCGAATACTTTGAGGTCCTACTTCCCGCAAGCGTTCAAAAACACGGACTAGTGAAGGATATTGACGTTGGGAAAGACGGATTGGTGCATGCATTCAACGGACCTGGTTTGGGTGCGGATATCGATTTCGACCTAATCGATGCCAACACAACGGCCGTCCTGAGCTAAGTCTGGAGCGGGAAACGGGATTTGAACCCGCGACCCCAACCTTGGCAAGGTTGTGCTCTACCACTGAGCTATTCCCGCACCTACTTTATTATGCCGAAATTTGGGGTATCAATAAACAGTTGCGGCTGCACGAAAGCACAAGCAAGTTTGGTCGCTAGCCACGAGAATCATTTAATCGATGAGAGTAGGTGCCAGGCCCGAATGATGTCAGTGCTGTTCCTGTGATACACAAACTAGCCATTGCAAACTATCGATCCATTCGCGACTTGGTGTTGTCACTGAATCAGCTCAACGTTGTGACGGGCGCAAATGGCAGCGGTAAGTCCAACCTCTACCGTGCCTTGCGTTTGGTGTCGGAAACTGCTTACGGTTCTGCAATAGCCGTGATAGCCCGTGAAGGCGGATTGAGTTCGATATTGTGGGCTGGACCGGAAAAATTCTCTCGAGACGTGAAGTCCGGACTACATCCCGTAGAAGGCACAGTTCGATCCGATCGGATTAGTCTCCGACTTGGGTTTTCAAGCGACGAATTCAGTTACGCCGTCGACTTTGGAATATCAACACAGCAACCAGGGACATCCATGTTCTTCCGTGATCCCGAAATCAAACGAGAAGTACTGTGGAGAGGAACAGACTTGTGGCATTCGAGTCGAGCTGTCATGGATCGCAAACGACCAGTCGTTCGGGTGCGCAACGACGAGGGAAAAATGGAGTTGGCGTTGAAGAGTCTCGCTTCGAACCAGAGTGTTCTCAATTCATTGATTGACCCGCACAATCATCCCGAAGTCTTTCGTCTCAGAGAGGAAGTACACAGTTGGCGATTCTACGACCAGTTCAGAACCGATGCCAACTCCCCATTGAGACAACCACATGTAGGTTCGTTTGCGCCAGTCTTGAGCCCGGACGGGTCTAACCTTCCTTCTGCATGGCAAACAATTCGCGAAATTGGAGATGCAGATCGACTAGAAGAACACTTGGAGGACGCGTTTCCGAGGTCCACTGTAAATATTGAAGACTCGCAAGGTCTCTTTGGGTTGCGAATGCATCAGCACGGATTGTTGCGTGCCCTCGGTCAATCGGAACTCTCAGATGGCACTCTACGCTATTTGTTCTGGTTGGTTGCCCTCCATTCTCCACGTCCTCCGAGCATGATGGTGCTCAACGAGCCGGAAACCAGTGTCCACGTAGACCTTCTACCCGCACTAGGCCGCTTGATAGCGGCGAGTTCAGATTCCATGCAGATTTGGGTTATCACGCATTCAGACGAATTGGTTGATGCACTAGAGGAGGCAAAGCAGTGCAAGCGCATTCGGCTTGAGAAGGAACTCGGAGAGACGTTGATTGAAGGCGAAGGGCCGTTTGATCGTGTTGCATGGCGGTGGCCTGCCCGTTAAAGACAATCCGAACAGAATCCAACCGAACGTCGTTGATTACACCTCGTCCATGGTGCCGGTAAGTCCTTCCCTAACCCACTCGTGGTACGTAGCTTCATCAATACCCAATTCATCCGCAAATATCTCCTTGCTGTGTTGCCCCACACAAGGAGCTGGATTGATTGGAACTTGCTTCGCGTACGAGAATTTCCAGGGTCGACCAGGCAACCAGGTCTCTCCAGCCTCAGGGTGCGTAATCTTGCCGATAAATCCTGAATCGATGAAGTGCTGCGGCGGAGCTGAATAGAGTTCTACTAAAGGAACAACTCTTGCGGCGCAAACTCCAGCTTGGTTCAAAGTTGCTTCAATGACTCTCGCATCTCGCGATTGAGTCCAGAGACTAATTCTCTTCTCTATGTCTTGTTCATGTTCCCGTCTTCCGGATACTTCTTTGTAAATATCGTTTGCAAGCATTGAGTCTTCAATGGCGGTGACGAGTGAAGTCCACATGGAATCGGACTCAATGGCTATAGCGACCCAATATTCGTCCTTTGTGGGAAAGACTCCATGCGGAACATGCATCGAGTGTCGGTTACCGCTTGGCTTGGGTGCCTTACTTGATGCAGAGAATTCCATGATGTAGTCCCCGAGAGTGGCAGAAACCGCTTCCATCATGGATAGATCGACTCTCTGAGGTAAACCAGTCTTGTCTCTATGAGAGAGAGCAGCCAAGATTCCAGCAACAAGAAAGTAGCCACTGATTGGGTCTGGATAGAGGCCGCCCGTATTCATACCAGGGTCGCCTTCGTAGCCAAAGATTGACGAAAATCCTGACATTGGTTCGGTTGTTGCCCCATTTGCGGGATAGTCTCGGTAGGGGCCAGATTCGCCGTAACCTGAAATGGATGCCCAAATCATGCCCGGTCGAATCTCATTGAGTTTCTCAAGCGAAACACCCCATGTTGGAAGAACCCCTGGTCGAAAGTTGTCAACAAGCACCTCGAATTTTGGAATGAGCTGCCAAAGAATTTCCCGACCTCGTTTGCTTCGGACATCAAGCGTGATTTCTCGCTTGTGCAGATTCACGGAGTTGTAGTGTCCTTGAGTATTTCTAGGATGCTGTGGGCGAGTCTGGTCTTCGATCTTTGCAGGAACGACATTGCTTATTCTTCGAAAAGCATCAGGATGATAGTGTGATGCGACTTGAACAACGTCTGCTCCGAGGAGTGCAAGCAATTCCGTCGCAAAAGTGCCAGACCAGGCCTGTCCGAAGCTCAGCACTCGGATGTCGGACAGCGGACCTTTTTCGGCTTGTTCTTGAGAGAGTTCAATACCCCCTCTACGACTTCGTCGTTTAGTAGGCAGTTCTGATACCACCGTGGATCCGAGACGTGGAGCTGGATTTCTTAATTTCCAATGAGATGGGCTTGATCGAGCGGGCGGACCTGATGTGAGAACAGGTCGACCATCTACTTCAGTTTGCTTAATGAACTCTCTCGCCACAATCTGTTCATTGGCAACTAGATCGCGCATGTTCTGAACGACACCTACAACGCATCGCAGTTGAGTAAGCTTGTGGAACACGTCCCACCGTGCGAGCTTCGGAAGAGTATTTGCCAATCCATGTACAACATCGCGTAGATCCTGAGAGTGTCTTCCAATGTCTGGGATTAGATTCTCCTGTCGACCGAGTTCGGGAAGATTCACTGAATCCATTGCTTGTGTCCAGTTCTTGAAGTCGGCGAGACCAAAATTCATCCGCCCATCAGACATGTCCCACAACGGGCCAGGGCTTCCCCGAGCTCGTGTGCGTTGGGCACCGATTCTTGGTTGATGCCCGTTGTATGCACCAGCAACACCCCAGGGATGAACGCTCAATGCGAATGCATCCAATTCACTCACATCGACGAGTTCAGCTTCGGATGTCGTATCGCGCCGCCGCAATGCTGCACAAGCGGCAATATAACCTGCCACACCGCCCACAATTCCACATTGATTGCGGGGCATGGATAATGGGGGTTCTGATCCGTAGCCGTTGATGGATGCCCATCCGCATCGCGCACTTGTTGTAAGGTTGTTTCCGGGTACACGTGTCAAAGGAGACTTTAGGCCGTGTGCCGTAATGGATAGGTGAACTGCATTCTGCGCAAGTAGGTTCTGGTACCAGTTCAGGTCCTTGGATTCCGTCGTCGTTGTAACTAACACATCGGCTTGGGCAATCAGAGATGCTACGGAGTCTTTGTCTGAAGCACAGAACGATTTCTTGTTCCAATTGGCGAATGCATTCACTAAGCTCCGCTCAAGGTTTGGAACGTCATCGAGGAACGGAGGCTCATGGCGAAGTGGATGTCCGGTCTCGGTCTCAACAAGCAAGACCTCGGCGCTATAGTCACCGAATAATCGACTCGCGAAAGCACCCGAGAATCGATTCGATAGGTCCACTACAACCAAGTCATCGAAAGCCGCTACCAATAGCTTCTCCTAGTTGCTCATTGACAAGCCTTGCGAAGTCATTCGACAGATTGAACAATCTGTTTCGTATACCATATTACTAGCGCATATGTTGCTGTCTTTACGACCGAAATGAGATCGTTCTAAAGGCTTGTGACAACAAACGACCCAAGTAATTATTCCTTTGGAAACGCAGTTAGAGCCGGTTCCGGCACAGCATCGACAGACAAACTACCTTCCCTCACCACTACTTGACCCACCAGTGGCACTGTCCTTGCCCCCATGGACAAGCGATGTCGAGGAAGCGAAAACCCACCTATCCGAATACGGAATGTGTGTTCTTACGGGTGTTCTGAATCCTGAAGAAGTCGACAAACTGCGCAGCACATTGGAACACCAGTGCGATGCCGAGCGTTCTTTGGATACAGTAGCTCCTCCGGGTGCAAAGTCGAGCCGACAGTCGGTTTCCAACCTTGTCAATAAAGGCAAGGTGTTTCTCGATCTCATAGAGCACGAAATCTCCGATACTCTGGCTGGGTTTATGCTCGGAAAGAGCTTTTTGGTTTCGAGTGTTACGGGGAATCTATGTCGGGCGCCGGTGCTAGATCCTCAACCTTTACATCGCGATCAAGGCTATGTTCCAGCAACTGTGGATTTTCCAGCTGCGTGCAATCTGATATGGTGTCTGGATGACTTTTCTCCAGAGAACGGTGGAACCTGCATCGTTCCCGGTAGTCATCGTTGGCATGCGGACTTCCAAGTCAAACCTCCGCCACGCGAACTAACAGTTCAGGTCTCAGCACCTGTCGGTAGCGTATTTGCTTGGGACGGACGGGTCTGGCACGGGTATGGACCCAATCAAACGGGAGACCCGAGACGGGCTGTAATCACTTATTATTGTCTGCCGTGGGTGCGTCAACAAGAGAACTGGGGAATATCCTGCTTACAGGAAGTCCTCGACGAAGCAAGTCCCAAGTTGAGGAATAGGCTAGGACTGCGGACCTACGGCACATTGGGCGGCATTAGTGGCACCCGTACTACCACGACGGCAACCAAGGCATATTTGGGTAACTCCGATGTGGAGTTGCCATCGCACATAATCGGCGAAGCGGGGAAACTCCACCAATTGCGTAGAGTATCAAGAAACGACTAGTGGTAGCGAAAATCTCTATTCAATGGGCACTTGTTTAGCAAAGGGCGATAGAAGAATCTCATGACTGAAAACGGCAATTCATCACTTATCTCGGTTCACAACCTTTGCCGAACGTTCCAAGTCGGCGACATGCAAGTTCATGCTCTTGATCACGTTACTTTGGACATTAGTCAAGGTGATTTTGTAGCGGTGATGGGACCTTCCGGAAGTGGCAAGTCGACTCTAATGAACATCTTGGGATGCTTGGACACACCCACGTCCGGATCCTATCGATTGATGGATCAAGAAGTGTCCGACATGGAAGACGGAATTTTGTCAAATATTCGTAATAGATATATAGGATTTGTGTTTCAGAGTTTTCACCTGTTGCCACGACTAACCGCATTGGAAAATGTGATATTGCCGATGCGCTATCGCAAGGACGAAGGAGACATGCAGATTGATGCCGACAGGGTTCGAGAAATAATGGAACGATTGGGCATTGCGGATCGGATGCGACATCATCCCAACCAACTCTCGGGCGGACAACGGCAAAGGGTGGCCATTGCGAGAGCATTGGTAACGAGGCCATCATTGCTGCTTGCGGATGAACCTACCGGGAATTTGGATTCCAAGACGTCTGAAGGAATAATGACATTATTTGACGAGCTAAACGCAGATAATCAAACCATACTCATTGTCACTCATGAGGACGAAGTTGCACGCCATGCAAAACGTGTAGTTCACATGCGAGACGGGAAAATAGAACAGCAAGTGTTGCAGCAGGACAGACCAAGACAATGGACTTAAAGGGGATTCAACCTATGCACTCTCGAAAATTTGGAAGTCGCACCGTCACCGTAGTACTCACTGTTGCAACTTTGGGATTGCTCTCAAGCACCGCATACGCAGAATCGACGTTCTTGACAGGCGAGATTGAGGACGGCGGGGCTCAGATAATACTTATGCCGCGTCTTGCAATATCCAACACAAATACTCGGATGGTCGAGTGGATGGCGCAAGAGGGTTCAGGTGTTGAGGTTGGAGATCCGGTAGTTAGGCTTGACCCTAGCGATCTAATCGCTCAAAAGGAAAATCTGGAAATTCAACTTGAAGACACACTGGCAAATGCGGAGTCTCAGGTTGCACAGCAGGAACTCGCAATATTTGATGCGGAGACAGCCCTTATTCGTGCGGAATCCAATTTGGAAATTGCAAAAATGGATGCTTCCATACCCAAAGGAACCATTCCTGAACTCACGTTTGAACGCAATCAGCTGCTGTTAGCGAATGCGACAAATGCGGTAAAACGTGCCGTAACAGCACTAGAAAACGCCATACTCACGAAGGAGGAATCCATTCCGGTCCGCGAACGAGGGGTTGAACAGGCAAAGAGTGACATGGCGGAAATCGACGCGGCGGTTGAACAAACCGAAATTCTCGCTACTCAGCCTGGGTTGGTCATCTATGGTTTCAATAGGTGGACAGATGAAAAAATATACCCGGGAGCCACAGTGATGAGCAGTATGGAAATTGCCAAAGTCGCAAGCCAGGACTCATTGCAATTTCGGTTTTGGACTCACGAAGCAGACGTACGGAAGCTCAAAATGGGGACCGAAGTGATCGTTACAGCAGATTCGCTACCAGAATACACAGTGTCGGCTCGCATAACTTGGATTTCTTCTCAGGCAAATGACCGTGACTGGAGTGATGGTGGCTACTTCGAAGTTATTGCAGAACCTAACGACGATGTGGAACTTCCTCCGAAGTTCCTACCGGGCATGGCGGTTGTGGGTGAAGTGCTCAATTTAGAACCAATGGATGATCAAACATGAACACAAAGCAACTCAATATTTCGTATCGAAGACGTGCGATATTCTTAGGCGTATTGTCCAGTACTGCCTGCTTGTGCTTCGCAGTGTCTGCATTTGCTGCGAATTGGTATGAAGTAGTCAAGGAAAACCGTGTAGTTACGATTACTGCAACCGGTTCCGTTGAATCAGCTAGCGAACACAACATCGGCGTGCCTCCTTCCGACAGTTGGAGATTGCGCCTTGACTGGTTGGTAGAGGAGGGGACCAGAGTACGCAAAGGAGGAAGGATTTTC
Organism: Candidatus Azotimanducaceae bacterium; assembly: GCA_965203735.1. Classification (GTDB taxonomy): domain Bacteria; phylum Pseudomonadota; class Gammaproteobacteria; order Pseudomonadales; family Azotimanducaceae; genus Bin55. The sequence continues at coordinate 2,764,084 of OZ241909.1, read as the reverse complement.
ACAATTGAATCTTCTTCTCAGCAACGAGACCTTGAGGAATTGCAAGGTCGTTTGCAGGTCATGCATGGACAAGTTGAGTCACAGAAGGAGAAGAACTTACAAGATATCGAGGCTGAAAAGCTGGATCGTGCCAATTTGGAAAGCGATGCTATAAAGGCCACACGAAAAGCTGAAATGCCGGCCGGAGTAGTGCCAGGAATCGAACACAAAAGGCTTCGCGAGCAAGAGCGATTGGCAAACACTCTCTACGAACGTGCATTAACGCGGCAGGAAATGAGCGAGCGGTCGAGAGAACTACAGAAGGCTTCTCTGGATCGACAGATTGAACGAATCGAGCGGAACCTCGAACAACGTCAGAGAGAGATGGACTCATTCACGGTCCGTTCTCCTATCGATGGACTTGCCATCGTCGGTACTAACTGGGAGGGACAGAAGCTTGAATCCGGCTCGCGAGTTGGTCCCGGGTGGCCAGTAGTCACTGTAGTGGACGACAAGAACATTCTTGTAAGAGGAACGGTTCATGAACAATGGGCGGCAAAGTTGGCTGTTGGTCAGCGTGCCATCATTGAGACCGATGCACTAGTCGGATCCAAACTGCAAGGTACTGTCTCCTCAGTTGGAAACACAGTTCGACGCAAGTCACAGAGATCTCCCACAATGGTGCGAGACTTCACGGTTGAGTTGGACGAGGACTACTCTCATGTGTTGGACCTCAATATGAACGTTCATGTCACTATAGAGGTGGACACTTTGGTTGATGCGATCGCCGTGCCCAAAGAAGCACTAGTGTATCGTCAGGGCAAACCTGGAGTCGTAACCCAACAAGCGTGGACACCAGTCGAGCTGGGTAGTAGCGCGAGCGAAGGATTTTTCATTGTTTTGGATGGCCTCGAAGCGGGCCAAAGAGTTAAGTTGTAATGAATCATTCAAGAATCCCAGTTGCTGCGGTAGTTGCAGGCTTCTTACTTGGAATAGCGGGTTGTAATCAATCTGGACCAACCTACTCAAGCGTTACTGTCGAACCAAAGGATCACACCTTTGAAGTTCAGGCTTTGGGAGAAATCAAAGCTACCGAGGAAGTAACCATCGGCGTTCCAAGCAACGTCAATATGAGCTTTCAAATACTCTGGCTGGTTCCTGAGTACTCCGAAGTGAAGAAGGGCGACATCATCGCACGCTTCGACGACGCAGCAGTGATAACGGAAATAGAACGGAGAGAGCTCGAAATCGAACAGCTCGAGCTTGAAATAAGGCAAACGGGACGCAACAACGACTCGACTATTACACAGATTGATCACAACACCATTCGCGTTGAAGGCGAAATGGACATTGCTGAGAACTACAAAGACGTTGACGAAGCTGCGTTTAGCAAGCATGAAATCATTGATGCGATCGACAACTTGGAGTATCTGTCGGTGCAGAAGCAGTTTTACCTATGGGAAAAGGAATCAAATCAGCGTCGAGTGGATGCGGAGTCCCAAAGAATCGGAGCAGACATGGAAATGTCTCAACAGGGTCTTGATCGAAACATACAGGCCCTAGAAATCATGGAGCTTCAAAGTCCCGAAGACGGAACGTTCGTTTACGCCTCAGTGGGATGGGGTGGTCAGAAAGTTGCACCCGGACAGACTATTTGGCGTGGACGACGCATCGGATCATTGCCTATAAGAGGAAAAGTGCGAGCAGAAATTCACGTACTGGAAGTTGATGCAGTGGGAATTGAGGAAGGACAAAGGGTTGAGTTTCGCATCGACAGCGCAATGGATAGTGTGTTCACTGGCACTGTTACCGAAGTACCGCGTATGGCTCGTTCACTCGACGGATTCGACCCGACGAAGTATCGCATCGTTCATGCGGAGTTTGACGAAGTTGACCCTGATCTGATGCGAGTGGGTAGCAGTATTTCAGCGACTATAACAACCGACGTTCTACAAGAAGCAATTCTTGTGCCGCAACAAGCTGTTTTCTTCGACGAAGACAAACCACACGTTTATGTGTTCGCGAGCAGTCCGGAGCCACAAATGCGATATGTGGAGCTTGGACGCAAGAGTCCAACGCTTATCGAAATATCCAGCGGGCTCGAAGCTGGCGAGCGGATTAGTTTGGTTGCTCCTACTCAATCCCCAACCTAAGCGTTCGCTACTGGTTCATTGAAATAGGAAGCTAGATGTCTCGAATCTTTGCCTTTTTTAGTAAGGATCTCATTCCAGATGTGAAGCTCGCTCTCACCTATCTGGCGCACCACGGTCTTCGTACATTTCTGACTTTGTTAGGAATGATCTTCGGAGTTGGCGCTGTAATTGCGATGTTGGCAGTAAGTCGGGGCGGCGAGATAGAAGCACTGAAGATGATTGAGGGTATGGGAGTTCACAATCTCATCGTGCATGACGAGAGTCCGTTCGACGATAGTCTAGCGGACATTCGACAGCATTCGGCAGGACTATCAGTGGCCGATGCCAAAGCAATTGCCGATACGATGCCCTTTGTGGAGACGTGGGCTGGAATCCGTCAAGTACCGGTTTGGGACGATCTCTTTTCGCCCGAAGGAAGCAGTTCGGCGGAAGTTTGGGCGGTGAGCCCAAGGTTCTTTCAGATGTCCGGATTGGATCCAGATCTTGGCCGTTTGTTTGGCGAAGCTGACGATGATGAGTTTGCCCAAGTTGCGGTCTTGGGCGATGCGGCAGCCCGGCGGCTATTTCCTAGAGGCGACGCAATTGGGCAGCGTGTCAAGGTCAACTATCTGTGGGTCGAGGTTATTGGAGTGATTCGCGATCGACAGCTTTCCGGTGAGAGCTTTCAAGGCGAACAAGTAGGTGGAGAGAGTGATCGTGTTTACATTCCGCTACAAACGGGTCTCAAACGCATGGCACGGGATCAAATGGATTCCGAGCTCTCGATGCTCAAGATAAAGATTGAACCCGGACAGGACTTGTCGGCTGCTTCAGAGGCAATAGACCTCATACTAGATAGACGACATGGCGGACAGGACGACTTTCGAATGGTCGTACCCGCGAAATTGCTCGCTCAGCAGAGGCAAACACAGAGAATTTTCGCCATTGTGATGTGTGTGGTTGCTGGAATCTCGCTGGTGGTTGGCGGAATCGGAATCATGAATATCATGCTCGCTTGCGTGCTTGAAAGGAGATCTGAAATTGGATTGCTCCGCGCTGTGGGGGCACGACGTACCGACGTTGTCAGACAGTTCTTGATTGAAACAACGGTTATTGCGTTACTGGGAGCTTTCCTCGGGATTATTGCCGGCGTAGTAATCGCTTACGGAGTGAATCTCTTTTCACATTGGGCGGTCGCATTTTCCCTGCTGAGCATTGTCGTTGCAGTCATCGTGTGTGCCACAATCGCTGTGGGGTTTGGCGTATATCCTGCCATGGCGGCCTCAAAACTCGATCCAGTCGCCGCACTCCAATCCGAATAGACTCAAACACGCATCAGAGGACAAAATGCGTCCTTGTCGTGTTAGATCCGTTGTCCTTTCGCTCGAGGGATTCTTCACTCGTGCCCAAAACTGCCTGTGCTCTTTCATAGGTTTCTGATTGAAAGGCTTGCAGGATGGTTGAGAGGCTCGCAGCTTGGTGATGTGAAGCTCGAGTATCTGACTGATTCAATATGATTTGTTACCGCTGGGCGATTAACCGCTTGAACATGTGCAATGTCTGACTCAGAAGCTGTGAAGCGTTTCAAAGAACCAAAGTCCATTCTTCTTGGGTTCCTGATTGGAAGTTCAGTCGCTGTTCTTGTGTGGTTTTTATGCGTACAAATTCTTGACGGACCGTCTGGTCCAGAGTCGCAAACTTCGGCAGAGGATTTTGACAGTTTGTCGCCATCTGTTAGTTCCAATGCTCTTGAGTTGGAGCAACTTGAAGAATTCGAACCGAGCTTCACAGGAATAGCTTCGCTGTACAAGGCAATTTCAGCTAAAGATATGAATGACCTCTTGGTTTGGCTTGATGAGTCTTTGGATATCGAACCGTTAGGTGACCGTCATGCGATTCAATCTGCAATCTTTGAGCGCTTCACTGAACTGGATCCGGTCCAGGCATTTCAACATACGCTGAGAGTGCCTCGACAGGATCAAACAGGAGCAATCGAAAGTGTGTTTCGTGTTTGGTCAGTGTCGGACTTGGACTCTGCAATAGAGGCAGGTTCCAACTTGGAGCCACTTCTGAAGCACAAAGCTCTCATTGCAATTCTGAAAACAAGGTCGGACTTAAGGGAAGACGTGCAACTGAAGATAGCAACGCAGTTTGACGGAGAACGCTTCGTACCACAGTTGATTGCGGAACGAATCGCTCGGGAGATGGGTGGAAACCCAGAACGGGCCTGGAATGCTATTGTCAAGAACGAACAATCTCTGGTCAGTAAGGCGGGATTGCTGGTGGATCTTGCAGAAGACTGGATGCAACAAGACAGCGAGAGGATCATCGAGAAAATTGTCACGTCGGTCAATCCGGGAGTGGATGCTTGGAATTCTGAAAAGTATGTCTTCCTTCGCTATGTCGCGAAAGTGCTTGCCAGAGTCAATCCACAAGAGATCTTTGAGCAGGCATCAACGCTCTCTCATTCGTGTAGTGAAGCCCTAATGCACGCTATTTCAGAGGAGTGGGCTCAATCCGATCCTGTGTCCGCTTTCGCGACAGTCTCGAACTATGAGCAAAACATTGGATACAAGAACCTGACAAGCACAGTGGCAAGTGTTTGGGCTCGTTCAGATGTGCAAGCATTGATCGCCAACATGGAATCGTACTCGATAGATCTAAAGCTCGTGGGTTTTGAGCAAGCAGTACTCGCGATAGCTCAACCAAATCCCCAAGAAGCCATCAAGTTGATGGACGAATTGGCGAACAAAGGACTGAAGATATCCATGATTCAAAGCGAATTTGTCAAGGAGTGGTCGATGCAAGACCCTCAATCGGCAACAGAATGGGTTCAGTCTCGACAAGAGAGTTTTGGGCCTGCTGCATTGGACATGCTGCAAATCGCCCTCGCTAATTTGGCTCCACTTGAACCTGAGCTCGCTATGGATATTGCACTAGGGAACCTTTCGGAGGAAGGGGGAAGGGCTTTGGATCTTGAGGTTGTACTCTCGCTCGTCCATACAGACTTGGAATCAGCTGAAGCGTTATTGCCAAGAGTTTCTAAGCAGTCAAAGCTCGGTGCTGTCATATGGTTGGCTGCCCATCTAACTGCCAACGGCAAACCACAACGCGCTTTGGAATTGGGAGATCATCTACTCGAGAGTGAGAAGACGAATCTCTTCTTATCAGTTTTCCCAACATGGGCGAGCAACAATCCCCTTCAGTTGATGAACGCTCTTGATGATCTTGCTACTCCCTCTATTCGCAGAATAGCCGCAACTCAATTGGTCCAAGAACAAGGGGAATATCCAATACTGTCCCATGACCAGTTGGAATATGTCAAGAGTTTCTTGAACGGTGACTGAATGATGTTTATCGGTCACATCCGAGTTTCCATTTCTCGTCGGAATAGTTCGAAAAGGTAGATTTGTCGATATGTCCATCCCATCACTGAAGTCGTACCTCGAACCGAGATCGATGGGTCTTGGGTTTGGGATAGGTGGAGCGCTAGTAGCTGTAGTAGCACTCTACTGGATTGGTCTTCTGCAACTTCAATCGCCGGACGGTCAACAGAGTGCAGTTCGAAACGTTGATTCAGGCGTAGCGAATGTCCTGGAAGATCTCGATGGTTTTCTTGCGGCGAATTCGTCTGGAGATACAAGCACTCTCTTGCGAAAGACTAAGCTTTACGAGTTTGTTCAGAAAACTAGCGAGACCAGACTCACGGCTCTTCTGAGACAGTCGGCAGACATTGAGGAGTCGTCTTGGCGTCGAACGACTCAGGACTCGACACTGAGGAGACTCACTGCGATCAACCCGCAGAAAGCACTCAATCTCGCTTCCTCCTATCCAAGTGAAGAACGCAGGTGGATGGTCGAGTCCGTATTCAGCGAGTGGTCCCTCGTGGACTTATCCGGCGCTGCCACAGCCGGACTCAAACTCGCTGGCGTGGACCGTGATCTTGCGTTAAGGTCAATCTTATTGACGAGAACAGATTTGCCCACGAATCGGCGTATCGCAATTGGACGTCAGTTTGCCAGAGAGGAATTTGCGCGTCGACTAGTTCTTGAGGAATCTTCTCTAATTCTGGCGGAGAATCCAGAGGAAGCATGGAATTCAGCGATGGAGAGCGAAAGAGACTTGCTTCCAATGTTTGACTTGCTGGTGGATATTGCAGAGAGATGGGTCGAATCAGATGGTGTAAGTGTTCTGGGACCCATCCTCGTTTCATTGGAAGACAGATATGGAGCAGACGCCCTTGCAGAGCAAGTTATATCCGCTGCTGCACAACATGATCCTTCTGGAACTTTTGCACAGGTTCTTGTGATTCCGAACCATGGAGAAGCGCTCTCCAGGCTAATTGGAAATTGGGCAAGATCCGATGGCATTGCAGCTCTAAATTCAGTGACCTCAGTTGAAGATTTCAAAACCAGGCGAGACTTGATCCTTGTCGTGATGAGGAGATGGGCTGAACATGATGCCGAAAGCCTGTTTGAGAGCAGAAACCTGTTTCCACCGGAGGTACTCTTGGAAGTTCTCAACTTATCCATAGGCAAGATCGCCCGCAGAGATTCAGAGAAAGCCATGGAGCTTGTAGAGAATCTGAGAAATGAAGGAGTAATTACCTGGACCGTCGAAAATTCGCTTGTTCAAGCCTCGGCAACAATAGATCCAAGTTCCACACTAAATTGGTTGGAAACTAGAACAAGCGCCGAGAACCCCTATCGACCGGTCATGTTGCGCTCGACGATTGCGGAGTTGGCTCGCCAGGATCCCACACTTGCTATGGAGGCTGCCCTGAACCAACCTATAGACGAGCTACGCGGACCCATCGAAGTTGCGGTCATTGAAATCGTGTCCAATTCCGACATTGGCAGAGCCATTGAGCTCTTGGAACAGGTGAGAGATGAAGGTGTGAGAGATTCCTTTGAGCATGTGGGACGAGCTCTCGTCGAGGAAGGACGACCTCTTGAGGCATTGGAACTTGCCAAGAAAATGCATGAAGAGCAACGAGATTTGTACTACGGTCGCATTCTTCGGGTCTGGGCGTACTCGAATCCTGAGCAACTACTGAACGGTCTTCAGGATCTTCCGACAGACCATGTACGTTCGTTAGCGGCGCTAAGTCTCTTTAGAATCAATGCAGACAGGCCTGTTTTCAACTCTGACCAGATGGAGTACGTTGAATCACAATTGTCGCAAGAGCATCTGGAGGAGTTGAGCAACTAGTGAGTTGGTAGTCTGCATCGAGTTTCCAACGAAGTTCCTTCGCTAGATCCAATCCGCTTACAACTGCACACCAAGAATGGCTACTGCATATCAAGTCCACCTGCAACGTTCATCGAAATCCCGGTCACGTTTTTGGCAGTCGCTAAGTACACCACAGCTTCGGCGATGTCTTCTACGGTCTGAGGCTGTTGAAGGGGAATCCTCTGTTGCATTGCCGAATTGAATCTTTCTTCACCTTGGTTCGCCATGAGGTGGTCGAACCACATGGCAGTTCCGACAATTCCCGGACACACGGCATTGACACGTACTCCGGATGAAGCGAGTTCTTGCGCTAAAGACTGAGTCAATCCGACAACTGCAAATTTTGAAGCACAGTAGCACGACATGTTTGCGCTTCCCCGTTTTCCAGCAATGGAAGCAGTATTGACTATTGCGGGGTCCTGACTCTTGCGCAGATAGGGAAGTGCGGCTCGAGTCATGTTGTAGATTCCCTTGACGTTTACGTCGAACACACGATCCCAGTTGGACTCTGGGAAGCTGTCGATTGGTCCACTGTCGACAATTCCTGCATTGTTGACGAGCACGTCTAACGAACCGGTATCTTCCACCAACCTTTTCGTTGCGACGATGCACGATTCGTAGTCTGTGACATCGAGTGCGATTGCCTTTATCGAACCCAGGCTAGAAAGTTCGTCTGCCGTCTCCGTTAGATCCGACTCTTGGGACAAGCTGTACTTCCAAGATGTGCTTCCTGCCAGGTCAGCAATGAGTACATGATCTCCATTTTGGAGAAAAGCCTTAGCGATTCCCTTTCCTATCCCACGGGCACCCCCGGTTACGAGAATGCTCCTAGTCATGAACTTTGTATAGGAAGAACGAGAGAATTGGAAACGGCTTCGTGTCTACACAACAGTTCGCGACCGCTAAGAGGCAGAACTTGCAGCTTGGCCGCTAGCCACGTCCGGCGCATCGCCTGCATCGGGGTACGCAGGAGCATATTGCGAGTAAAGGTGCTTCCCGATTCTCTCGATGCGTTCGCGTTCATCGGAATCGAGTGGACCCTTCTCTAATGCTGCAATTGCTTCTTGCATTTGTGAACGATTTGCTGGACCGCAGAGAATCATGTCGACCGCGTCGTGCGAAAGCGAGTAGCGATAGCAGTCGCGAGCGCTGACGGGTTCCTCTCCGGGTGGCATTTTTGTTGGATCCAACAAGTGTCCCCATCGAGTCGCCGTATAGACCTGAATGGTTGGATGAGGCTTATGTACGCTCACAAACGGAAACACATCCGTTTCAGCGCCCCGATGAACGGCGTTGTATCGCAACATGAGAAAGTCATAGGGAGAATCGTTGCGTTCGTAGTCCGCTATGAACGTAGGTACAAGAGGTCTGTTGTGACTGCTCAGAGAAAGAAAACGGACAATATCTCTATCACGAAGTCTGTGAAAGACTTCTATGTACGAGTCGTCTGGAACGGACATCCGATTACCCAGTAGCAGAAAATCGAATCGCTGTACTCCAGCAGCGCGTAACGCCTCTTCAACCTCCTTTTCGATCGTACCGGAGTCATTGGAATATGATTGAATTGTGAAAATGGCTTTGTCTCTTTGAGATCTCTCAATGTTTCTCATGGCCTCGGCAAAGCCTGGTTGTCTGACCGTTCCCCAATAGAGGTAGTTGATTCCCTGTTCGAAGGCTTCTTCGATTACGCTGGCAGAAGCATTGAAAGTTGACCCAATTCCCAACCGACTCGTGGTCAGTCCTGTTCGGCCAATGTCTATCGTTTCGCGAAAGTCTTTCATGTGTACAACCCTGTTTGTGAAAGCACTCTTAAGAGTAGCTAGGAATTAGCAAACATTTCAAGCGATTGCTGGGCGTCTGGAGCGTAGTATGGAGCTCTCCGGTCTTTCTCGCGATCCAAAATTGTCAAGCGCTCCATCAAACGTCGGTGCGGCCAAAAGTCACCACTCGCAGTGTGTAGAACCGCTCTGTTGTCCCACATGGCGATGGATCCCTCTTCCCAACGGAACCTACAGGTGTATTCGGGTCTTCCTTCCTGCATCTTCATGGCATGCAATAGTTCATGCTGCTCCTCATCGGAAACTTCATGCTCGTCTGCAAATCTCTGCACAAAGCCTTGTTGAACGTACAACGTTGTGCGGCCTGTTTCAGGATGTGTGCGGGCTACGGGATGAACGGCGGATGGAGTCTTGCCGTCCATTTGGTGACCCACCGACCCCACATGTACGGCTCGAAGAAATTCGACACGTTTCTTGACTTTGAGTGGGAGCCCTTCCCACATTGCATAACAGTCGCAGAAGCATGTGTCCCCACCAATGGGAGGCGCTTCTCTGCACATAAGAATCGAACCCATGGGCGGCTTTGGCTGCCACGTTGCATCGCAATGCCACCCTGATGCCGCACTGGGTACATTTTCGTCCGAAGGCAACACCAGCATGTTGGGAATATCGGGTACTTTGATTTGTTGATTGATGTCGTGAGGAGAGTTTGGGCGATGTTCCCTTTCTCCAAATTGCTCGCCGACTTCACCGAATCGTTGGGCGAAACGAACCATGTCGTTTTGAGTCATGTGTTGCTGTCCGCGAAAGCCGATCACACGACGTTCAAGCCACAGAGCTCGAAGAAAATCGACCACTTCCGGACTCTCTAAGTCGCGGTTCAAATCAATCCCATGAACTATAGTTCCAATGCTGGGATGAAGGGGTTCAAGCTTAAGCTCAAGTCCACAGACCGAGACAGGCTTGTATCGAATTGCACCGAAATAGCCCAACTCAAGATCCTTGTCTTGATCTCGAATATGTTTCAACAGTTCGGCGCGGCTCTGTGTCGCTGGACCACGAGCGTGAGCCACTGCGCCGAGCGGATTGGATCGAGATGGAGGTTTGTCCGCGTCGGAGCGTTCCTTCATTTTGATGTAGAGGGGATTTTCAGCAAGTTGAGATTCGATGGGATTTTTCATGTTGAGCGTTCTAGTTCAGGTTGAGAAATTGCGTCTGCACTGAATGGAAAGTACTCCAGAGACAATCAAGAAACAAGATCTGACACCACAAGGCTTGTTCACCGCCATTGTACGGCACTCGAAAATCACGATACAGTCAATGATTGTGCGTACTAAGCAATCGTATGGCGGAGAGGGAGGGATTCGAACCCTCGATGGGTTTCAGCCCATACGCGCTTTCCAAGCGCGCTCCTTCGGCCTCTCGGACACCTCTCCCAAGTCAGTTGCGACAGCTCTTTAAGGTGGCGACCGGTCAGCCTTATTCCGGCACCCGAGTCCACTGCTACCGCTGCTCCCTTCCAGGCCTGACGGGGTTCACAACTTGTCGTCGCGGAGGGGCCGAGCCGAGCCGCCATTGGACTGCATTAACGCAGATGCAAGAATTATAGTTGGGCTAGTGGCGTTCTTGAAGTGTCGGGTTGAGTTTGCTCAAGCTCTCAATAGTTAGCAACAGCAGTCTCGACGCTCAATCTTCAGTGCTTCTCGATGTCGATAGTGAGTATTTACGAAGCAAATTCCTGAGCTGGTGATAAGTGAGTCCCAAACTCTCCGCTACACGACGCTGATTGTGCTTCGATTCGAGAAGTGCTTTCTCGATCACTTGGATCTCGAGCTCTTCTAAGGTCTTCTTTAGATCCATTGGCAGTTTGAATAGACCTTGGAATTCAGAAGTTACTGGTGCAGTGGTGTTGCCATTCAGACGATATGGGGACTCGAATGGATCGAGCACTACTTCCCCGACGAGCTCTTTCGGGTCGTTGCGATAGACTGCGCGTTCGACAACATTCTTGAGCTGCCGTACATTGCCGGGCCAATCGTAGCTCAAAAGCAACTCTCTTGCGTTGTCCGCAAAGCCAGGAAACACGTCTCGACCAAGTTCGTTTGCCATATTGATAGCAAAATGCTCAGCCAACAGAAGAATGTCGTCTGTTCGAGACCGCAATGGCGGAAGCGTGACGACATCGAATGCAAGTCGATCAAGTAGATCGTCCCTAAACTTTCCTGCTTCTGCGAGGGTGGGGAGATCTTCATTAGTTGCCGCAACAATGCGCACATCTGTCTGTATCGTGCCAGTTCCTCCCACTCTTTCAAACTCGCCGTATTCGATGACGCGGAGGATCTTTTCTTGAACCCGCATAGATGCGGTTGCAAGTTCGTCCAAGAAAAGCGTTCCCGTATTAGCACGCTCAAATCTTCCCATATGGCGGCGCGTTGCTCCAGTAAAAGAACCAGCTTCATGACCAAACAATTCAGACTCTAGGAGTGTCTCAGTGAGGGACGCACAATTAACTTGCAGATATACTGATTCCCATCTCTTGGACAAATAGTGCAGACGAGCAGCGAAGAGTTCCTTTCCGGTGCCTCGCTCACCCACAAGCAAGACTGGTTTGTCTAGTTCTGCTAGCGTTGAGACTTCCTCCAGCACTTTGAGAAAGGAGGGAGACTCACCGATTAATTGAGTTTCATTCAAGGGCATTGCCGAAAACAGCCAAGAGTTAAGAAATTTGACTAAACTGAACTGCCTAATGTTACCTTTAATGAGAATTGGTGTCCGATGACGGTCAGCGCCATGGTCTTGGTGAATGTTGGCACAGTATTTGCATCAACCATTGCATCTGAATGTACCGACTCAATCGGAGACAGTTATGAGTGTATTTTCTAGAGTTGCCGACATCGTCAATTCCAACATCAATGCCATGTTGGACAAGGCGCAAGATCCTTCAAAGATGATTCGGCTCATCATCCAGGAAATGGAACAGACCTTGGTCGAAGTTCGCACTTCCGCCGCCCGGGGAATCGCCGACCGAAAGGAACTTCTTCGCAAGAAGGAACACTACGAACGCGATGTCGCCGAGTGGAACCGAAAAGCCGAAGTTGCAGTCCGAAAACAACGTGACGACTTGGCGAAAGCCGCTCTTGTAGAAAGAGAGAAGTCGTCTGAGGTCCTTGACACAATCGACAAGGAACTCGACGCGGTCGCGGACATGCTTGACAAAATGAACCAAGACATTGCTACGCTTACGCTGAAACTCAAAGACGCAAAAGCGAGACAATCATCTCTCCTGGTTCGAGGCAAATCAGCCCAAGCGAGACTCAACGTGCGACGCCAGCTCTCTGAGCGCAACGTCGACGAAGCGATCGTTCGATTCGAACAATACGAACGAAAGATTGACGACCTCGAAGGCGAGGTTGAATCCTACGACATGGGTCAAAAGACTCTAGCGGACGAGATCAATGATCTGGAAGCGGACGAAAAGCTTGACGCGGAATTGACCGAGCTCAAGCGCAAAGTTGCCGAAAAATCAAACGGTTAACTGAGTTCCTCGCATTAGTGCTCACCGTAGTTGACTTCAATGAGCGGAATACCGGGACAGACCACTATGTACCCTGAAATTTTCATCATCTTTTTTGTTCTAGGGATACTTTTCCTGGTGATTGTTGCTCCAATTTGGATCATCTTGCACTATGCTAGATCCAAAAGGGCACATTCGATTCTGTCTAGAGAAGACCGGCAGGAACTCCATAGCTTGGAGGAAAAAGCCGAAGACATGGCAGATCGCATCGAGACCTTGGAATCAATCCTCGACAACGAAACCCCCACCTGGCGTCGGAAAGGCGGAGAGAATGAGTGAACAGCTCCTTCTCAGTGCATTGTGTGGCATGGCCTCACCTGACATCAGTGATTTCTTGGAGAGAAGACAGTGACATCCGAAGAACACTTTGAAGAATCCAATCGGCGTCCGAAGGTGCTCTATCGTGACCCGGACAACGCGCCTCTTTTCGGTGTCTGTACCGGAATTGCACAATACCTTGGGACAGAACCTTGGGTCATACGACTAATATGCGTAGTTGGAGTTTTCTGCATCGGTTGGGTGGTGATTCCTGCGTACATAATTGCAGTATTCATCATGGACAGAAAGCCCGACGACTACGAGGAACCAATTCAATACAACAATCGTTACCGCAGGGGTCGAAAGAGAAAGACGTATGCTCGTGCGAAGAAAAAGGATAAGGTTGTTGAAGAGTTTGAGCAGCCCAACAGTTTTCACTGGCGCATGAGTTCTGTTCGAAGAGAGATCACGAAGATGGACAAGAAGCTCCAGAGGATGGAGTCGTACATTACATCTGGACGTTACGAATTATTCAAGGAATTCGAGAACCTCAAGGATTGAGACCTCAAACCTTTCTCACATTGCCACACTTGCAAAGCGTCCTTTGGCTTATCTTGTGGGGTGCGTCCGTAAATACTCCGGATGCACCAAGACTCTTGAGTTCACGAGCTCGGTCTAAGACATTTACCGTAAATACATAAAGCTCATAACCCCGCGACCTAACAGAATGCACCGTATCTTCTTGAACAAATGGATCGCATAGGCAAATAGCATTCGCGCTAATTCTAGTAGCGTTCGGGAAGACTTCTCCATCCAATCCCAGGTGCAGCAATCCAATTCCCAGATTTTCCTGGTCTATTGCTGCACTCGCAATTTTCTCAAGTTCGGACATTCGAAAAGAAGACACCAGAAATTCATGATCGCTGAAATTTTGAAGCACTTCAAGGCTCGGAATCGCTGTGTTCTTGCCCTTGAGTTCCACATTTACGAGAACTCCGGGAGGAATGCAGTCTACAGCCTCTTCCAACGTTGGTATGCGCTCACCAAGTCCAAAGTCGAGCTCTCTAATGCCCTCAAAGGAGTAAGAGTTAGCCTGCCCACTTCGATTGCTCGTTCTGTCTACGGTGTCGTCATGCAAGACGACAACGTTTCCGTCGACAAACTGAACGTCAAACTCAATCGCATCGACACCCTCGCGAACTGCTCGGTTGAATGATCGAAGGGTGTTTTCGGGTTCCAGTGCGGCTGCACCACGATGCCCAATCACCTTGAAGCTAGTCGTGTCGTGCATCACAGAAGAATAGTTGGCGGAGTAAATACAATGTGAGTGGATGAGTTACACAGTTCTTGCACGGAAGTATAGACCTCGAACTTTTCACGAGGTGAGGGGACAAGATCACACCGTGCGTGCTCTTGTTAACGCTCTCGACTACGACCGCCTGCACCATGCATATCTGTTTTCGGGGACACGTGGAGTCGGTAAGACGACGCTGGGCAGAATCCTTGCCAATTGCCTAAATTGCGAACAAGGTGTTAGTTCTACACCTTGTGGAAAATGTGACTGCTGCATTGGTTTTCGCGAAGGCAGCTTCCTTGACTTGATTGAAGTGGACGCCGCATCAAGAACAGGGGTCGAAGACATGCGGCAACTCCTCGAAAACGCCAATCTGAAGCCGTCGATGGGCCGATACAGGGTATATCTCATCGACGAAGTTCACATGCTTTCTACATCAAGCTTCAACGCACTGTTGAAGACTTTGGAAGAACCTCCGGAACACGTAAAGTTCGTCTTGGCAACTACCGATCCCAAGAAGATTCCGGTAACAGTATTGTCCCGATGCCTTCAGTTCCACTTAAAGAATATTTCTCCCGAGACTGTTCGCGATCAGCTCCAGGAAGTGCTGGATAACGAGAACGTCAGTGCCGAAACGGAGGCATTGGATGTGATATCGCAAGCCGCGGACGGGAGCATGCGAGATGCTTTGTCAATTGCGGATCAGGCGATTTCCCATGGAGGCGGAGCACTCACGCTAGCCAACGTCTCCGACATGTTGGGAACCGCTCGAATTAACGAAGTAACCGCGATTCTGGAATTGATTGTGGCAGGAGACCGCAATGGCGTAATCGAGTTCACACAAGAAATGGCGGCTCGGGCAGTGAATTACAGTGACCTTCTTGCGAGTTTGCAGCGCTCCATTCATGCGATGTCGATGTTTCAGGTGACAAAACAGATCGCCGAAGAGTCATTAGCACAGTTTGCGGAAAAGCTCTCTCCGGAATGGCTGCAAGTTGCCTATCAGGTCCTGCTGATTGGAACTCGCGACCTCCGCTTCGCACCTGATCATCGAATTGGATTCGAAATGACAATGTTGCGACTCCTCGATTTCGAGCCGGTTGAGGCCTATCCCGTGTCCCAGCCACCTGAACGCAATCCTATTTCCAACACCGATGTTTCGTCATCAGTGGAGCAGGAATCTACGAAGGCTAAAGAGGATCATGTCCAGGATTCCGCAAGGCAAGACCATTTGGATGCGCAAGAAATCGGAGATTCCGAAGCTGTTGACACCGAAGACCCATCACAGCGTTCCGAGATTTCTCTTGAGTGGTTCGAAATCGTTAAGAATTTGTCGATTCCGATTGAGCTCAAGCAAGGTTTGCATAAGACGGAACTCGTAGAGAAAAATGGACAGAATCTAATACTTCGAAGGGAGCAAAAGGACAGTAGGTTTTGGACCGAGTCCAAAATTCTTGAGGTGGCCGCCGCAATTCAAGACTTCCTCGGAGAAAGCTGTTCGATATCCATGCAAGAAGGCGAACTGCAATCGGAAACGCCGGCTCAACGATTCAGTCGAATCCGTAACGAGGAAATAGAGCACGAGAAGGATCTTCGCGATCAACGGAAACGTGAACGGCAAGAACGAATCGAAGCTGCCAAACAAGAACTCGAGAATGATGCATTCGTTCAAGCGTTGAAGAGAGACTTTGGGGCTCAAGTCGGCGAAATTCGTTTGAACTAAATTCTGACGTGAAAAGCTTCAGTCCTCGAATGGCGCATCTTGTTCATGCGTTACAGACACTACCTGGGGTGGGCACGAAGACCGCTTCCAGGATGGCGTTGTATTTGGTTCACAAGGATCGAGAGAGCGGCCAGGTTCTCGCGGACGCACTTCAAGACGCAGTGGCTCATGTAACGAGCTGCAAACTGTGTCGCAACATCTCAGATACCGACATTTGTGACTTGTGCGCTGACAATCGCTCGCTCTCACAGCAGATATGCGTTGTGGAAACGCCATCGGATGTGGTTGCAATAGAACACTCGGGAGGATTCTCAGGAAAGTACTTCGTACTGCATGGTCACCTGTCTCCTATTGACGGTGTGGGTCCGAGTGAACTAGGCATGGATCTATTGAGATCCCGAGTAATCGAGGAGAGCGTCGAAGAAGTAATCGTGGCGACCAGCACGTCATCGGAAGGTGAAGCCACGGCGATCTATATCCATGACTTGCTTCAAGACACTAACGTTGTCGTGTCTCGAATCGCACACGGAATCCCGGTCGGTGGCGAACTGGAATACGTGGACATGTCAACAATCTCGCACGCCCTGCGTGGAAGAACGCCAATTGACGGTGTCTGAGTCTCTGATTGATAGTCAACAAGATCTCGAACGAGTTTTTCAGGAGGTCTCCGACATAGTCGGTATTGATACGGAGTTCTACGTACGCCGAACGTTCTTCCGCATTCCTTGCCTGTTGCAGATTGCAACTCCGCACAACAGCTATGTAGTTGATCTCGCTGCGCCGCTCAATCTGAAGCCCATAGAGTTGCTAATGAGGAATTCAGACATGCAGAAAGTGATGCACGCGGCGGGCGAAGACCTAAAGATCTTGCATTACCTTTTTGGTGAAATACCTTCAGGAGTTGTCGACACACAATTGGCACATGCATTTGCGTCTCCCGAAGATCAACGGTCATACGATGGCGTTGTCAAGGAATATCTGAGTATTGAACTCAATCAATCATCCTCAATCACCACGTCCAATTGGAGCAAGCGACCCCTATCCAAGAAGCAGATTGAATACGCAGTTGACGATGTCCAGTATCTGCTTCCCTTGAGTACAGCGCTCTTGGGACGATTGAGAGACCTTGGTCGACTCGAGTGGTTTGAAGAAGAAATGCAAATTTACCTTGCTTCACAAGGCATAAACTGGAAGTATGAACTCAGCAATGTTCAAGGATTGCGCAAACTAACGAAACACGAGCAATCCTTGGTGATATTGCTGAACGAATGGCGGGAGTCATTAGCAAAGAGAAGTAATGTTCCAAGACGTTGGATCGCGACCGATGAACAGTTAGTTTGGTCTGTCCTACATCGAGGAGATCCGATTGGTCGGTTTCGTGACGAACTAGGAGTGCGGTTAGGTGGACGTTTGCATAAGACTCTTCGCCATGGGCTGCGACAGACTAGAGGCGTGCCACTGAAGCTACCGCAAAGGCACTTTGAGTCACAAAGATTCCACAAGAAGAGCTCGGTAGTCGTCAGAATGAAAGAGATTGTGAAGTTGAAGTCTGAGCAACTTCAAATGTCTCGGAACCTCCTCGGCAATCAAGGTAACCTCATAGAGTGGTCTAATTTCTTTTCGCAATCCGGAAGGTTTCCTCGAACGTTTGGACGTTGGAGGGACCTGTTGTTAGGCAAAGAATTTCGAGAGGTATTGCGCAATCCGTATGACCCGACCTAAGAGCCAGTTTTGGAAGACGAAACGACTGGATGAAATGAGTCCGGAGGAGTGGGAGCTCCTATGCGACGGATGCGCACAGTGTTGTCGCATAAAGTTCCAGAATGAAGACACAGGAGAAGTGTCGGTTACACCAGTGGCTTGTGGCCTTCTTGATATCCCGACTTGCCAATGCACCAACTACGAGAATCGACTCGGTCTCGTGGAGTCATGTGTAAAGATCACCCCAAGTAATGTCTTAGAACTGGATTGGCTACCGAGCACCTGCGCTTACCGCCTGATCGCGGAGGGCAAGGACCTGGACGAGTGGCATCCACTCGTCTCTGGCAACCGGCAGGAAATGGATCGGCTACGAATCTCTGCAAAGAGTCATGTCGTTTCGGAACGAGACGTTCATCCCGAAGACCTGGAATTTCGAGCGGTCAAGTGGGTTCGCTAGCTCTCAAACAGCACGTCTCGATTCTAATTGGCAAATGTCCTATCTTGTAGCGTGGCTGGTTGTTGCGATATGCTCGCTTAGTCTTGCGGTTCTCGTCTACTTTCCGCTGCGAAAGAAAAAGCTCCTTGCTTCGCTGATCATTGCGCTGGGCTGCTATTGGGCGATGTGGCCGATTATGTTCGACGACGAAGGACACTTGGCACCATTGTTTGTAGTGCTACTGTTCCGGGCATTTCTCGAACCCGATGGCAACCCTGGTTCTGTCTTAGTCATCGGCTTTGTAGGAACTCTGGGAATCTTCATCTGCTACGTGGCGTTGCTGTTGATACGAAAGGCGACGGACGGGCCTCGAGACTCTTCAAGTAAACGCGACAAACAGTTTCGAGTGGAAGGCAAAAAGGACCTGAGCAAGTTTCGAAGAAAGTCTTAATTGTTTGATCCGATCTTGTGTCCTTGACAATGTGGTTTCTTCACTTCCAATGGGATTGATCGGCCGCTCGCGTTAGTTTACGGACACATCAGTGGAGGGCGAGTCAGGAAGTTGCTTGAATTACTGGTTCACAGGCTTGCCAACGAATTCTTGAACGCGAGGTTCTAGGAGGTTCATTCTGTACGTCGCTTAGTAGAAAGCACTGAGAGTTCTAGTCTTGAGCATACCTCCAGAAAATTTTCAGTTTGCTAATATAGGTTGAGGGTGCGGTGCTGGCGTTCATTGAGGCTATCACTGCAGATTAACGACTTGTTAGCGGTTCTTGTAGCCACTTAACCCACCTAAGGCCTCTTCTCGTGAGCGGTCCTAGTCATTGAGCATTTGTTTCACCATTCCAATAGTTTTAGGGGCGAGGCCACATGATTTTTGACAGCACTGACACCTACATATCAACTGATGAGTTGTCGATGGCGGTGGATGCCGCAGTCAAACTGGAACGACCTCTCTTGGTCAAAGGCGAACCAGGAACGGGCAAAACTGTTCTGGCGATCGAAGTCGCCAAGACTCTAGAGTGCCCGCTTATAGAGTGGCACATAAAGTCGCAGACGAAAGCAAGTCAAGGTCTGTATGAGTACGATGCTGTGTCACGACTGCGTGACTCGCAGCTTGGCGATGAGCGAGTTGGTGATATTCGAAACTACATCAAACGCGGAAAACTATGGGACGCATTTGACTCTAATGAACGAGTTGTGCTTCTTATTGACGAAATCGACAAAGCAGATATAGAGTTTCCTAACGACCTGCTTCAAGAGCTTGATCGAATGGAGTTTTTCGTATACGAGACACGGGAAACGGTCACGGCTAAGCATCGACCGGTAGTAGTGATTACTTCCAATAACGAGAAAGAACTACCCGATGCCTTCTTGCGCAGGTGCTTTTTCCACTACATCAACTTCCCTGATAGAGAGACAATGCAAGAAATTATTGAGTTGCATTTTCCCCAGATCAAGCGGGAATTGGTCAAGGAAGCAATGGAAATTTTCTTCGATGTTAGAAAGGTTCCTGGTTTGAAGAAAAAACCATCTACTTCAGAGCTTATCGATTGGCTCAAACTCTTAATGGCGGACGACATTCCTGACGAGATTCTGACAAATCGTGACACAAGCAAAGCTATCCCACCGCTCTACGGGGCGCTTGTGAAGAATGAACAGGATGTCCAGCTGCTCGAGCGCTTAGCATTCATGAACCGTCGGGATAGTCGCGGCTAATTTGGGAACTATCTCAGCCTAGACAGTCATGCTGATCAATTTCTTCTTAACACTGCGACGGTACAAAGTACCTGTAACTCTTCGCGAGCTCATGGACTTGCTTGCTGCATTGAAAAAACGAGTTGTGTATGCGAATTTGGACGAGTTCTACTTGCTGAGTAGAACTTGTTTGGTTAAGGCCGAAACCAACTACGATAAGTTCGACCGAGCGTTCGGTTCGTATTTCAAAGGACTAGACGACATCAAGGGATTGCTTGAATCGCTCGTGCTTGATGACTTGCTCCGGCGTGAAATTGAGAAGCTTCTTTCCGAATCGGATCTTCAAGAAATCAAGGATCTCGGAGGCCTGGAGGCATTCATCGAAGCTGTGCGAAAGCAACGTGAAGAGGAAGAACGCAGACAAGCACAGGAACGTGCTCAACAGGAAAATCAGCGCAAGGGCGATCGCGACGGTCCAGGTCAAGAAGGTCCCGGTGGACTCGGTCAAGGAAGAAAGCGAAAGGCTCGACGTGTATGGAATCAACGCCAGTACAAGAATCTAGATGATTCAGTCGAGCTCGGCACTCGAAATATCAAAATGGCACTTCGTCGCTTGCGCAAGTTCGCTCGTACCGGTGCACCCGACGAACTGGACATGGATACGACCATCAAAGCCACTGCGGACAATGGTGGGCTTCTTGACCTCAAGATGCGTCCAGAACGCAGAAATACGGTGAAGGTCCTGACCTTCTTCGATATTGGCGGATCGATGGACGCTCATGTCAAGATATGCGAAGAACTGTTCTCGGCGACGAAGACGGAGTTCAAGCACTTGGGCAGCTACTACTTTCACAACTTCATCTACGAATCCGTGTGGAGAGACAATCGCCGTCGAATGAACGAACGAATTTCGACCTGGGACATCCTCAACAAGTTCGCTGCCGACTACAGAATCGTATTTGTGGGCGACGCGACAATGGCTCCCTACGAAATCACCCACTCAGGAGGAAGCGTAGAGCACTGGAATGATGAGCCGGGAGCACTGTGGATACGTAGATTCATCGCCCGCTACGACAAGATCGTTTGGATCAATCCCACTCCCCAAGAGACGTGGGAGTACTCGTCATCGGTCGGCATGACCCAAAAACTAATGGACGGTCATATGTATCCCCTCACGATACGCGGTCTCGAAGAAGGAATGAACTTCTTATCCAGATAGTGATTTGGATGATCGGAGCTCCAAAGTAGCGCTCCCCATACCACTAGAAATTTGGACCAACAGAATTTAGCCAAACTCAAGCGATTAAGTGCATCATCGCTGATGTCTCGGGATGCTCATGCATTCAATCGCGCGTCTCGCAAGAATCGTCTTAGCCAAAAGGACGTCAGGCGATTTGTAGAGAGTGCAGACGAAGTTCAAAAACGCGCTTCGAGCGTTCCAGAAGTCCGCTATCAAACCGATCTTCCGATTGCTGAGCGGTTGACTGAAATTGAGTCCATGCTGAAGCGCCATCAAGCGATCATCGTTGCAGGGGAGACAGGCTCAGGCAAGACTACACAGATTCCTCTGGCCTGCTTAAAGGCTGGGTTGGGTGTACGTGGAATGATCTGCCATACGCAACCGCGTCGTCTAGCTGCTCGGAGTGTTGCAGACAGGATTGCGTCTCAACTCAACGTCAGCATTGGCAAAGAAGTGGGGTATGCAGTCCGATTTGAGGACCGAATAGGACCAGAGACTCTTGTAAAGATCGTTACCGACGGACTCTTGCTCACCGAGATACAACGTGATCGTTACTTGAACTCGTACGACACGATTATTGTGGACGAGGCACACGAACGGAGTCTGAACATTGACTTTCTATTAGGCTATCTAAAGTCGCTTCTCGTCGCCCGCAGGGATCTGCGTGTCGTTGTAACGAGTGCGACTATTGATGTCGAGGAGTTTTCCAAGTTTCTTGGAAATGCTCCAGTAGTCTCCGTAGAAGGGCGAACGTATCCCGTCGAAATTAGGTACCGACCAATCGAGAAGGATATTGAGACCACTGTATCCGAGTGTTTCGGCGAAATAAGAAAAGACAAGCGATCTCAAGTTCGTGACATTCTCATGTTCCTATCTGGCGAACGGGAAATCTTCGAATGGTCTCATTGGTTTCGCAAGAACTATGCAAACCAGTTCGAGGTGCTACCTCTCTACGCTCGCCTTCCGCCAAAAGAACAACAGAAGATTTTCCAGACTTCTGGAAAGCAGCGAGTTCTCTTGTCAACCAATGTTGCCGAAACAAGCTTGACCGTACCAAACATTCGGTACGTCATCGATGTGGGTTCTGCTCGAATCAGTCGCTACAGTCTGCAATCCCAGATTCAACGGCTGCCAATAGAAGCAATCTCACAAGCAAGCGCGGACCAGCGAGCAGGGCGGTGCGGTCGACTGGCTCCCGGAACCTGTTTTCGACTTTACGGGGAAGACGATTACTCGAGACGGTTGGAGTACACAATTCCTGAAATTCGGAGAACGAATCTAGCCTCTGTTGTTCTCCAAATGCTTGTTTTCCGTTTTGGCGACATAGACACTTTTCCTTTCCTTGATCGACCTGAGAACAGAGCATTTGCTTCGGCAAAGCGCATGCTTCGAGAACTGGGAGCCTTGGAAGACGAGTCGGTGACCACAATCGGACGTCGAATGGCGCGTCTTCCAATCGACCCTAGATTGGCACGAATGCTCATCGAGGCAGACAGACTGAATGCGCTCAGCGAAGTCCTGACAATTGTGTCAGCAATTGCCGCTCAAGATCCCCGGCTTCGTCCTTTAGATCGGCAGATGGCTGCAGATCAAGCACACGAGAAGTTCCGGCACAAGTCGTCGGACTTCATGTCATTTGTTCAACTGTGGTACTGGCTAGAAATCGAACGCAAGTCGAAATCTCGTCGACAATTTCGAAGATTGCTCGAAACGCACTTCATTTCTTTCGTCAGGTATGAAGAGTGGCGTTCGCTACATCGCCAGCTACGGATTGCGTGCACGCGAATGAAGATGAAATTCAATCGTAAGCCGGCTAAAGCAGACGAAATACATCGAGCTATTTTGAGTGGTTCATTGAACTTTGTGGGATTACGAACGGACCGAGACAACTACGTGGGCATGCGTGAGATCAAGTTCCGACTTTTTCCAGGTTCCACATTGTCTGGTTCCGAACCCAAATGGGTCGTTGCCGCAGAGATTGCAGAGACATCTCAGACGTTTGCTCGCTGCGTAGCGCCCATCGAGCCCCGTTGGGTCGAGGAATACGCTGGGTCGTTGCTTCGCCGATCAACACATGATCCCTACTGGAATTCGAAACGTGCAATGAGCATGGTATTAGTTGACCTTAGCCTGTCGGGGCTCACCATTGCCGTCAATCGTCGAGAGAGACTAGACCAATACGACGCAACCCAGGCGCAAGAATTATTTGCGCGGAACGCTTTGGTGAGAGATCAGGGTAGGGTAAACGTACCAGAGATTCGGGCAAATCGTGAATTAGTCAATTCACTGAGAGAACTGGAAGCCCGTGAAAGGAGTTTCAATGTTGTAGCAAGCGAACAGCAACAAGCTAATTTCTATACCGATCGGCTGCCTGAATCAGTTACGGACACTAATGCGTTTATGCAGTGGTATAGGAAATGTGAAGAGTCCTCCAGAAGCACACTAAGAATGTCTCCTGAAGATGTTCTGCTTGTCGAGAAAATTCACCTCCGCGAGGACGCCTTTCCCTCCGAATTGCAAGTTGAGTCAAGTACTTTTCCATTGAAATACTCTTTCGCGCTGGGGCAAATTCAGGATGGAGTATCGGTCCAAGTAACGCCATCGACATTGCATTTCATCAATGAAGAACTCATCGAGTGGTTGGTCCCGGGTCTTCTCGAGACCAAGTGCCTGGAACTCTTGAGATCGCTCCCGAAACCCTTGCGCAAGAGGCTCGCTCCTATACCCGATCGCGTCGTCGAATTAACCCATCTATTGCTTCAGGATGGGGTATTTCGTGAAGGGAGCCTGTTGAATGCACTGGAAGTGCTGATTCGAACCCAATATAGCGTTGATATTTACAGAGAGTCGTGGGATACGTCTAGATTGTCGCCGCATCTCTTCATGAATATACAGGTAGTGGCGAGCAATGGAAATGTTATCGATCAAGATCGAAGTATTGACGAACTGCGTCAACGCATCGCAAAACGCTTAGAGGACCAGGTCGATTCGGTTAACACTTCGAGTTACGAACTACAAGGAATCAAGTCATTTCCCAAGGAAGGGATCGTTTGGGAGAGAACACTAACAACAGCTTCAGGGCCTGTTGTTGTGTATACGCATCTTCTGGACCGCAAGGATGGTGTGGACATTCGCCTCTTGTCACAACCTCCACGTTCACCAGAAGAGTCTTTATGGGTTCTTTGCAGGCTGGTGTACTTTGCCGAAAAACAATCGGTTGCGTATCTCCGCTCAGAATTCGAAAGGTTGGAAGAGTTGAAATTGAGTTGGTTGAAAATTGGACCTGACTTAGAACTGCTAGATTCGTTGCTGTTGCGAGCGATTTCTAGAGTGTATTTCAACGATCAATCCCTCATTGGCACGAAGAGTGAATTTGACGAAATCCTTGCGAACAATCGTGGGCGACTTGTACAAGAAGGCATCAAACTGCTTGATCTCACATCGGAAATCGTGAGACTCAGAGAGGATATATACAAGAGAGTTGGGCTACTGGGAAATTCGCCAGCTTTTGAGATTGCCAGATCGGATCTCAGCGAACAGCTCGATGTACTTGTGCCCCCAACTCTACTACGGTCACATAGCGACGAATTCCTGAATGAAGTGCCACGTTACTTGGAAGGGATGAAGGTTCGAATTGAAGGTCTGGCAGGCAAGTTGAAGCGAGACATCGTGCTGACCGAAGAAATTCAAACCTGGGAAAAACGTTTCAGAATATTGCGTGCATCTGGTGGGAACGAGCGCGCAATTGAGGACTTAAGACTGAATCTTCAAGAATTCCGGATCTCGCTGTTCTGTCAGAACATGAAGACAAGGATTCGCGTTTCGGCGAAGAGACTGGAGGAGAAGTTTGTCGAATTGGAACGAGAGAGTCCAAAGTCTTCAACCACATCCTAAAGATCTCAGGAAGCTACATGAATCGAACTGACCGATTTTGGAATTTTTGGTTTGATTGAGGTGTAGTGGCTTAAATTCACTGTGGCCGAAATCAGTCTTGAAGTCGCTACAAGTGTTTCAAGTAGCCTTTACAAGCTCGAGACCTAAAGTCTCGAACAATTTTGGGAACCTTCTGGTACTATTGTTGTCCCATTTTTTTGGTGCTACAGACCAATGGGATAGCCGGAAACCAGCTTTTCCGGTTTGTAGTTGTCACACATTTGGTACATAAAGGAGGAACCCCAAATGGACACACTTAACA
This sequence comes from Candidatus Azotimanducaceae bacterium, assembly GCA_965203735.1. Lineage (GTDB taxonomy): Bacteria > Pseudomonadota > Gammaproteobacteria > Pseudomonadales > Azotimanducaceae > Bin55. The sequence goes on along the minus strand of OZ241909.1, from coordinate 2,738,844 downwards.
AGAAGCCTGCCTTGATAGGCATTGGCTCGTTTCTGGCTGCATCGCTCGGCGTATCAGTCTCAGCATCTATCGACGAAGATCCCAACAACGTTTTCCTAGCCGACGCTATCGGTGACCCCAGCAACATACTGTCCGCTTCTGAAGAAGAAGGCGAGTGTGGCGAAGGCAAGTGCGGCGAAGACGGCGAAGAAGGTGAGTGCGGCGAAGGAAAATGCGGCGAGGATGGTGAAGGCGAGTGCGGTGAAGGCAAATGCGGCGAAGAGGACGAAGAAGGCGAAGACGAAGAAGAGACTGAAGAAGAATAGTCTCTAGTCACAAATGCTCTCGGTCACGCCGTGTTTCTCACCGAACAACGGCGTGACCACCCGCTTCACAAGTGAGTTCCTTTCCAGTCAGTGGCACGGGACTCGGTCTCCGTCGAGGAATGTTCGCACAACTGCGCGAGCATGAATCCCGTGTATCACAAACAATAGATTTCCTCGAGGTTGCTCCAGAGAATTGGATCAATGTCGGGGGGCGCTACGGTAGGCGATTCCGCTACTATGCCGATAACTTTCCATTGGTTTGCCACGGACTCTCGCTGTCTATCGGAAGTCCCGACCCTCTGGATCTCGAACTTGTTCGACAGGTTCGAAAATTTCTTGACCAGTTTGAGGTTAGGTGCTACTCGGACCATCTGAGTGCATGTAGCGCCAACGGGCATCTCTATAACTTGATGCCTATTCCTTTCACGGAAGATGCAGTCAAACACGTTTCCGAAAGAATTCGACAGGTTCAAGACACTCTGGATCGTCGAATTGCAATTGAGCACGTTTCCTATTACGCAGCTCCCGGGCAAGAACTTAGCGAAAGTCAATTCGTCAATGCAGTACTAGCAGAGTCTGACTGCGATTTACTTCTAGATGTCAACAACGCATACGTCAATAGCATCAATTTCTCTTACGATCCTAAGGAGTTCATAGACTCTCTGCCTTTGGATCGAGTGTCATATGTCCACATTGCGGGGCACTACGAAGAAGCCGAAGATCTTCGCATCGATACGCATGCAGCATCGGTGATTGAGCCAGTATGGGACTTGCTCGACTACACGTACTCCAAGTACGGCGTCATGCCCACACTCTTGGAACGGGACTTTAACTTTCCTCCGCTTCCCAAGTTGCTTGCCGAAGTTGATCGCATTGCGGAAGTGCAACGTCGACATGAGAACAGAGACAAACCTGTAGTTGTGGCCTAAGGTGTCGAGTTCGACGAAGCAACTTCCGTTTCAGGCTGTTCAGTCGGAATTTGCAGCGCACATTCGAGACCCTGACTCAACTCAAGGACCTCTAGACATTGAACCACGCCGAATGGCAGTGTACAAGAGACTTTTCTACGACAACATCGAATCGTTTTGTGCGAATTCGTTCAAGTCGTTCAGAGCTGTGGTCGATGATGAGTATTGGCATTCTCTTATACGCGATTTCATAAAGAGTCACCAATGTGAGACTCCTTACTTTCGCGAAATTCCCAACGAATTCCTACAGTTTCTTGTTGACCGCAAAGAGCTCGACGAACGCTATCCGTTCATTGTCGAGCTCTGTCACTTCGATCTTGTAAGAATCGAGCTGTACTTCTCACCAGAATCGATCGGACGCAGAGGTTCTTTAGCTAGTTTGGAATCCCGTATTCAACGGTCTCCTCTGGTTCGGTTACTTAGCTATCAGTGGCCCGTTCATCAAATTGATGAGAGTTACGCTATCCCCGATTCGCCCCCTGATGCGACATGGCTAATTGCTCATCGAGATCGTCAAAACAAGGTTGAGTTTCTTGTATCGAACCCTCGCACTGTTCGAATGTTGGAGATGCTGGAAAAACCCCGAGCAGGACAGGATCTCATTCATGAACTGGCAGAGGAGCTTCACTCATCCGTTGACTCCCTCAGCGAACAGGGGTTCAAGACGCTTAGGACCTTTGTTCGATCCGGAGTGGTTGTTCTGTCCGATCCGGATAACTAGTCTCAGTTAGTGACCGAAAGCACCAACTATTACAAAAGTCCCAATCGGTAGTAGGAATTCCCTGTTTCAAGAAGGGTCTCGTCGATGTCGTAGGGGTTCAAGCCCAGTTCCTCGATCGCCAATAGGCAATACGATCTTGGAGAGTCATATGTCTTCTCTGCAGGCTTTCCGTTGTTCATTTCTTCTCCGCCGACATTCTCAATATTGGGAAATAATTCGCTCAAGCGTTCTTGCATCTGCCAAGTAAAGAGCTCGCCGCTACGATCCTTAGCCGAGAGGATGTAGCGTGAGCCGTTTCGGGCAACACTACTCTCCGCGCACAATCGATGGGCCCGAGCCACATCCCGGACATCGACATTGTTCCAGAGCATTCTTCCTCCGTAAGACTTTTTGTAGGACTTTCCCATAAGCATGTATCTAATGCAATTCTGCCAACTCCATCCCTGGTCGTGGTTTTTGCACATAAGAGGTCCGATCACATGGAGTGGAAGGATCGCCATGGCATCCCAAGTCCCATCTTTCTCAGCCTTTTCGTAGAGCATTTTTTCCGATGCTGCCTTGGCCATGGCGTATGCAATGTCGCGATTCTTGGGGATCATTTCATCTGTCCATCGCCCACGGTAACCTTCGACGTTGTCCCCACACCAATCTCTTTCGGTAAACACATAACCTTCGGGTCTTGGATGTCCCACCGCTGCAAACGAGCTCGTGAACACAAACCGTTTCATCGAATTTGACCTGAGCGCAGAATCGAGAACATGATTGTTTTCAGTGAAGCAACCATCGTAGACTTCCTGCGGCGTTTCTCGGTTGTATCCAACGGCCGCACCCGCGTGAATGACGGCCGAGCATTCGTTGAACGCTTCGTCGTAGCTACCGGCTTCCCAAATGTCGCCTTCGCATAGCTCCACAGATCCTCGCAAATTTGCTTGATTGAGCGCGCTTAAATGGTCCACTTTGTCGGGCTTGTTGAGGTCCCGAACGCATGCTCGCACCTTATACCCCATCTCAGCAAAGTCTTTGACTATCCAAGACCCAATGTAACCGGATGCTCCAGTGACAGCTACTGGACCATCTGTTGGTGAAACTGCTCTACTCTCTGACGTCATACCTCTCCCTCAAGTAATGATGTGCTTGGTTGTATATCGAATACGGTAACACACCGCGAAATCTCGAATGCATTAGAGAGATTTCGCTTCTAGTTTTGCCTGGATGAACTCTGAGTGTCGTAGGTGCAACAATTCAGCGGTTTTTCGTATCACCCCTTCTTCGTAGTGAAAGGGAGAACCATCAAATGAATTCATTCGCCAGAGGTGAACCAAGAGCTTCTTGCGCTCCTCTAGATCAAGTCGGTCATTGAGTTGGCGTGTGAACGGATACATACTGGTGTTGTTAGTTCGTTCTTCTTGTGCCCGACTCAGCACACCGTTAGCCGTTTCTTCGTCAATGCCGTAGAGAGAGATCAGGGAATTCCTGATTAGGTTCAGTTCCTTTTCTTCGAGAGCATGGTCCGCCCACGCAACTTCGAGCAGGACCAGTGCCGCCGCTAAGGGAACAACCTCCTTTTCGTCGGTAATTTCCAGCTTGTTACTGGAATCTTTGGCTCCAGAGGAGAAAATATCACGCAATCGGTCTAACAAGTGACTATTCCTCAAATTCGGTCAAAGTGGCTCGTTTCTTGGAAGATATTCCATAAAGGATTCATTTTTTCTTCATTTTCTAATGGATTTCGGTTATAGTACGCACGGGTTTGAGGAGGATCCAAGTCCATGATGCTTCAGCGTACAATTTTCCGCACCGTAAATGCCATTGGAATCGGCGTTCACACGGGCAAACGGACACGGATTTCAATACGACCCGCAGCGGCGAATTTCGGAATCCAATTTGTACGCGACGACTATCCTAATACATTTATTCGAGCATCTGGATGGCACGTGTCGGACACGACTCTGTCAACCAGCATAGCTTACAACGACGTTGAAATATCTACGATTGAACATCTAATGTCCGCCCTGTGGGGCATGAACATCGATAACGCCATTGTGCACGTTGGCGGTGAAGAGGTTCCGATACTGGATGGCAGCGCAGGCCAATTCGTCGAACTTATAGACATGGTTGGCACCCGCGAATGCTCCGCACCTCGTAGATACTTAAAGCTAAAGCGCGAGATCAAAGTCATTCAGGGCGATGCCATGGCAGCGGTTCGGCCTTATGACGGATTTAAGGTTGCTTACTCATATGTTTACAACCATCCCGTTTTCAATCGATGCCCCAAGTACGTTGAGCTCGACTTCTCGGATACGTCTTATGTAGAGGATGTAAGCCGGGCACGATCTTTTGGCTTGGTCAGCGAGTTGAAGATGGCGCAGTCTGTCAATCGTTGTCTCGGTTCGAGCCTTGAGAATGCAGTTGGCATCGACGAGTCCAAGATCTTGAATCCGGAAGGTCTACGTTATCCTGATGAGTTCGTCAAGCACAAGATCCTCGATGCAATCGGAGATCTCTATCTGCTAGGAATGCCGGTCTTGGGAGAGTTCGAGGGGTACAAGTCAGGCCACGCATTGAACAATCGACTTGTACGCGCGGTTCTTAGAACTCCTGAAGCGTGGACTGTGGTCAATTCTGAAGGAGAGGAAGTCTCAGACTACACTCCAGTTGTGCGACCAGTTCAGGCTTAGTAGCGAAACACTGAACACCTAGCCGCACAGCAAAGAATCTGCTTGCTGTCGACTTCGCCCCCACACTAAACACAGAAACTTGGTTGCCTACTTCTCTTGTGGGCGTGTTTGTAATGCGTACTAGTATGCTATTAGAGTTCCTGCCACACTCACACCGTCCTTAATGTCTGTACGGACTCGTCTAGCACCTTCTCCCACAGGCGACCCGCATTTGGGTAGCGCGTATGCAGCGTTGTTCAATCGTGCGTTTGCGCACCAAAACGGAGGAGAGTTCATCCTCCGAATCGAAGATACCGATCAGACCAGAAACAGTGCGGAATCTGAGTCAGCAATCTTTGATTCTTTGCGTTGGCTCGGACTTGACTGGGACGAAGGACCGGACATTGGCGGACAGTCCGGGCCGTACAGGCAAAGTGAACGCATCGCGATTTACAAGGAGCATATTGAGCAGTTGCTTGCATCTGGAGGCGCGTTTCGCTGCTTTTGTACCAAAGAGCGGCTTGATGAGATGCGCCGCCAACAAATACAGGCCGGCAAAACCTCCAAGTACGACGGAAAGTGCCTGACCGTTGATCCGGCCGAAGCTGAGGAGCGTGCCGCACGTGGCGAACCTCACGTCATTCGTTTGAGAGTGCCAGAAGAAGGCGAATGTCGCTTCGTAGATGGAGTGCGTGGAGATGTGTCCATTCCTTGGAGTCAGATCGACATGCAGGTCCTGATCAAGTCCGACGGATTTCCTACCTATCACTTCGCGTCAACCGTTGATGACCACCTCATGGGTATCACGCATATATTCCGCGGAGAAGAATGGATTAGCTCGTTTCCCAAACATCAGCTGATTTATCAGTACTTCGGTTGGAAAATGCCCGAGCATTACCACTTGCCTTTGTTGCGCAATCCAGATCAGTCAAAGATGTCCAAACGCAAGCACGCGACCTCAATCAATTACTACCGAAGATGTGGTTTCCTTCGTGAGTCTCTATTGAACTACCTGGCGACCATGGGCTGGTCGATGCCCGAAGAACGCGAGAAATTCTCGATGGACGAGTTTTGTGCCGACTTCACCCCTGAAAGGCTTTCACCTCGTGGACCTGTGTTCGACCTCGAGAAACTAAGCTGGCTAAACGGTCTCTACATACGAGAACTGTCAACTGAAGAGCTCAAGAATCGAGTATTTGATTGGGCATTTGGTGGAGAACGCCTAGACAGGCTCGTGTCGCTAGTGCGAGAACGATCTGAAAGGTTTGACGATCTCTTTCCTAAAGTGGACTACATATTGGGTGATCGCGTCGATTTGACCGAGCAGGATTTCGAACATAAGAAACTCGAGCTAAGTGACTCGAAGAAGATCTTGGATTTCGTCAATCGGGCACTGAGTGAAGTTGACAAATGGAATCGAGACAGTCTCTACGAAGCGCTCAATCAAACAGCAAGCTTGATGAATGTGAGATTTAGAGATTTCCTGTTTCCAGTCTTTGTTGCAATTTCAGGACGATCGGTAACTTTGCCTCTATTTGATTCGTTGGAACTGCTAGAACGAGATATCGTAACTATCCGCATTCGTTCGGCGATTGAAGTGCTGGGTGGCATATCGAACAAGGAACGTAAACGACTAGACAAAGAGTGGCGCACCTTGGTGGACTGACGATCCAGTAGTCTGACACAGTTCAAACAAAATTTTGGACTGGCTCTTCTCTCGAAGTTGCTCAAGTAAAATCACTGATACTGGCAGGGGCCATAGCTCAGCTGGGAGAGCGCGACAATGGCATTGTCGAGGTCGGGGGTTCGATCCCCCCTGGCTCCACCAGCTCAATATTGATCATTCACAAAACTACACTGGTCTCAGGAGCAATCCTCGGCGTCCAATATGCTGATTCGTAGAAGCAAGGTAGCGCAAGAGAGGCTAGAGCTTTGGCAATTGCGACTGGGCTTCGCATTCGTTGGCTACACGCTTTGTGTTATAAGTCCGATAGCGTGTTACTTCTATGCATACGGCTACAAGCAATCACACATTTTCGCCAGTATTTGCGGTCTGAGCTTCTTGCTATATGGCGTGACTGTGTTGGCTATATGCTCGAGTCATAAGCCGGTAAAGGATGCCGTAATGTGGGCGTTTCAGATTTCCCGAATTCTGAGATGGATTAAGAGAAGCTAGTCTCCATTAAGGAAGTCAGCTTCCATCCCGCGCGTCAAGTGGTCCGTAGTAGTTGGTGAGCGCTACTCAACAAGGCAGGACAGTCGCTCACTAAGCCACCCCAGATGAGCTGTCACCGTATCAACCAGCGGCACGACATTTTGTACTTCAGCTCGACGCTATGATGTCGATGTCAGTGAACCCAGTAGTGTCGAGATACCGCGACTTGCAAGTTGGCAAACAGGTAAAGACATTGCAATAGCAATTGGAATTGCACACAGCATCGCAAATAGCCAATCCTGGCCACGACAACCTTTGCATGAAAATCAACCCTTCCAATGCTTTTCACACAATAGAGACTAGCGAGAATCCAAGAACCCATATCAGGGAGGTCACGATTGGACGACCTATGACATTCATGAAGTATGTGCTCCGTTCGTAGTGAATTCTGATACGCCAAACCAGTCAACAGCGTGAGAAGTTGCGCCACATGCGGAGTTGGTCTCTTCGATCCGACTCTCAAGCATGAGCGTCAAAGCCTACGTATTTGAGTTGGCGACGAGTGAGCAGTTAAGTCCACCGAATTTATCAAGCACAAACAGTGCTTTCCATTGGCGTTCGTCTTATTCCTCGGTATCCTCCTCGTTGACAAACTCACTAACGAACTCTGCTTGTTCGGTTGTAAGGATTGGGGACCAAGAATTGCTTCTTAGGATGCGAGCGGCTATTGCAGATCTCGCATCGTCGGAAAGAGACGGAAGTCGTTCTAATAGCTGGGGAAGGTTGTCGTGACTCCAGACATACCCGATGTAGGAGTAGTAATTAGCTAATTCACCGTCCGTCAGAGACTTTGCCAACTCGAGTGATCTTTCAGGTTGCCCACTCTCGACGAGAAGCCCGCCAACTTGATTGTATGCGTGGGGTCTCGACTTTTCCCTAACTTTAGGCAAGAGTTCAAGTGCTTCATCGATCATGTTGCTGTTGCATAACCATCTGATTACATCCTCATCGAATCCACTACCGCCTCTATGCAAGGGCAATGTCAACGCGATTTCGAATGCCCTTTGTGGGTCTCTTGGAGCAAGGCTCTTTAAAGCTTCCCATGTCATAGTTCTCAACTGAGGGTTACTCGCTTGAGCATCGGAAAGCACCCAATCAAGAGTGGACGCAGGATCGTTTCTAGCCCAGGAGTACGAGAGGTGGGACGCAATGGATGAAGTGTCATCGATTATTCCCTCTAGCTGATCCAATTGTTGTAGTGCATCTTCAGGTGAAGAGCTTGCAATAGCCCCTATCGCTTGTTCCGCAATTTCCAATTGCATTCGCTTTGGATAAGAAGTCAATTGCGAAAGAATGGCAGCCGGATTGGTCTTGGCCCAATCGGATATAAAGAACCTGCGAATGCTGTTGCTGTCAGAACTGTCGTCAAGTCTCGACACAGCCTCAAATGCGTCTTGGGGATATAGCTCCGCCCAAGCCGTAAGAACTGAAATGAGCGAAAAAACCTTGTCGGGGTAGGTCGAATTCAAGAGATGATTAAACGTACCACTCGGATCGGCCTGGGTGATGGCTTCTAGGACTTTGTGCTGTATGGTCCACCCACCGGTAGAAGTTATGTGAGACAAAGCTTCGAATCCTTCCTGATCCACCCATTCTTCGCAGATTCGAACAATGGTCTCTAACTGGTAAATGTCATCAATTTCGTCATTTCGAATTGATTCCCACGCCTCTCTTGGCTCTTCGGCAAGCGCTTGTGCTTGTTGCTCGTGAACTATCGCCAATCCCAATTTTCCATAGCCAAATTGCCTAGAAATCTCGAGTAGGGCATCCTTGTGCAGATCACTTCTGGATTCAACGATCGTCTCATGTGCTGAACTTCTCAAAGGGGAATTTAGTTCAACTGCCGCCGCAAGCGCGTCATCTAAGTTTGACGTTGACCACTGCTCAAAGATACCTCGCGCAAGGGAATGTTGTTGTTTGCTTGGGAGATTTCTCAGTTCTTGTAAAGCTTTTTTAGGGTTGATCTCCGCGTATCTGCGACCAATGGCTTCTTGAATGAATTCACGCTTCTCAACTTGGTCGATTTCAGTCGATTGTTGCAGTAGCTCGATTAGCTCCTCTTCGCTTGATTTGGAGAGTAAGGAAAACAAAACAGCTTGGTGGGCAAATCTACGTTCGTATTCATCCAGTGCCGGATTCCAAGTCCGGGACATGGAGGACTTGTCGATGAATTCATTTCCTTCCATGCTCACAGGGTAGACAAGATCGTCGGATGCTCCATTGATTGAATTGATTGCACTGCCTGCAGGATTGAAGTAGGAATAGCACACTAGAAAAACGGTTGCGATCGCTCCTCCCACCGCGACTCCAACTAAATACTCAAGCGCCCTTTGATATCGGTTGTTTGTCGCAGCTTTCATGTTGACGACTCGAGTGTCTTCTCTAAAGGCGTGTGTTTCTTGATTCCTCCATATGAGAGACGGCAAGAGCTCTCTGCACAAACATTGAAAGTTGCTTTACCTAGACTTAACCGAGAGTCTAGAATCCCCGAAACTCTTCTATCAAGTGCACTTGAGCTAGTGCTACAAGACCGCACTAGCTTTTCGATCTTTGATGGCAAACTATTCCACACTTTCTGGCTTTACCTGTGACTGTACATATTCAAGCTGCTCATCGGTCAACATGGGTGAATGTCTCTGTGCAAAAGCTAGTTGGTCCGCCAGTATTGATCTCAATTCTTGGTTTGCAATTTGATCCAACATCTCAAACATGTGCAACGCGTTCGAAAATGCCCATACCCTTCCAATAGTCTCAAAGTAATCGTTTCGTGCACTCTCAGGAAGGAGCTCAGCTAATTTCAATGCACTCGATGCATCCTGTTTCGCCACAAGCGCTCTAGCCACGGAAAAAACAGCATCGCTCTTCGATTCGTCTCGTACTTGAGGAAGCAGCGTAAGCGCAGAGTCGATATCAACCTCTGCTACCTCTGCAATCACTCGGGATTCCATACCTCGCCTCAAATCTGGATGTATGGGTTGTTGCATCGCAAGTGCAAATGCGTCTTCGGGATCTTCTCGCGCGAGTGCAACTAACGCATCCTCGATCATTGCAGGTTGCTTTGGGTTGTTGACCTGTGTTTCGGACATGATCCATTCGAGTGCGGCCCGAGGGTCAATTTGAGACCATCGATACGCCAATGAATTTGCGATGTTTGAAGTACTTCCGATCTTGATTGCCAAGTCTTCCAACAATCCTGCAGCTCTTCGGGGATTGGTTCGCCCGATCTCCATAACCACTCGTTCGGCGATTTGATTCCAATACTTCTGGTCAAATTGGTCAATTTCTGCAAGAAGTTCATCTGGGTCTGACATCGCCCACTCTGAAATGACTGTGCTTGCGAGCACACCTCGATCAGAACCAAGGTCTGATGATTCAATTGCTTCTAGAGCTGCCCATGGATCGACTCTTGCCCACTCACCGACAACGACCCATACTAGGTCTCCGACCGTTTCGTCACTCGATGAAGTGACGTACTCGAAAGCTCTTTCGACATCGAATCTAGTAACGTTTTGAACTAACAGGTTTCTAAGCTCGATGGATCTGTTGTTGTCAGAGAGTGATTCGACTATCTGAGACAAGACTTCAATTCCGTCACTTTCCACCCAGTGCCAGACGACGCGTTCGAGGGATCGGATTTGGTAAGCGTTTTCAAACTCGTCGTCAATCAAATCTCTCCATGCTGCTTCGGGATTCGCAATGAGTTCGGCAGTTGTTTGTTCAGCGATCGACCTAATTGCGTACTCTTCCCGTCCCAACGTCGCGGCAATCTCTCTACGTTTGCCCTCCGTCAAATCCGATCTGGTTTCGAGGATGGTTTTCATCGCTTCGTAACGCAAGGGTTCTTCTAGAAACTTAGCCTGTTCAACCAAATCCTCCAAGTTTGTAAGAGACCACTCTCTAAAAATGCCAGTAATCAAGCTATTACCCTGTGGGTGAGGGATGTCCACGGCAAATTCCAACGCAGATTTTGGGCCTAATTCTGCAAGCCTTTGACCAATCACAAAGAGAGTTTCACGGCGTCGGTTATCGTGTGAAATATCTCGTGCGAGTTCTACGAGCCGGACGAGTTCCTCTCGGTTTGAGTGATAGATAAGTGAATATAGTGCGGTCGAACGAGCGAAGTCACTCTCGTATTGTCGCAATTGTGGGAGATCGTAGGGAGCATCCGTATCGACACTACCCGGTTCCGTGTCAGAGTTAGGGTCTAACGAAAAACTTGCTTCGTTAGTGTCGAATCCTTCATCGGTCCGGTAACTGACAGAGAGCACGACAAAAGCAAGAACTGATAGTCCAGCTCCTATTGCAAAACCAATCAAGTAACGGTGTAGGGCAGGGATGGATCTCGTTTTGGCTAGAACCATGCAATTCTAAGAAGATTTCTGAATCAAATGAAAGAGTTGCGGTCTCTTCAGTGACACTCTGTCCAAAATGCATTTTCTCACACATGTGCGCTCTTATAAGTCCCAATTTAAAACTACGGTTCTGTTGCGATGGTCGTTTTCCAATAGCTGATCCATAGCACTACCCGAAATAGTACGACCGTCTGCGGTCCCGAGAATTGGACTTATGCCCGACTCTTCAGATCATTCCAGATAGCAACAACGCAATGCCCAGGAATACGAAGAAACCAACCACGTCGGTAATCGTAGTAAGAATGATGGAGGAGGCGGTTGCGGGATCCTGTCCAAAACGACTGAGAAGCATCGGAACCAAGAGTCCAGCAACACCGGCGATCGCTAATGCAATCACCATAGAGAGCGAAATGATGATGGTGAGACCAACGGATTGACCGCTCCAAACGAAGACCGCTACTGCACAAACGATGGCGATGAGTATCCCATTGCAAATCCCGACGAACAGCTCTTTGCGGGACAGCTTGTACCACTCCCTAAGACTGATTTCTCGAAGCGCGAGCCCTCGAATGGCAACAGCCATTGCTTGAGACCCAGCGTTGCCACTTTGACCTGCCACTATCGGCAACAAGACAGCTAAAGCAGTGAACTGAGCGATCAGGTTTTCAAACAGTCCTACTACGGACGCAGCAAGGAAAGCTGTGAGCAAGTTGATGAAGAGCCAAGGTAATCTGTGTCGTACCGCAAGGGATCCGCGAGAGTGTGCATGTTCCTTGACGCTGACGCCAACCATTCTTTGGAGATCGGCTTGTGCGTGAGTTTCTACAACATCTCGGAGCTGCTCATGCCGTACGACTCCCATCAACTTCATTTGGTCGTCAACGACGGGTAGGGCATCAATTTCAATGTCGTCGATTAGTTCGGCGACGACATCGTAGTCCTCTGAGACCCTCACTGTTATTGGCGACTCTGATTGGGCGACCAACTCACGCAGTGGCGTCGAGCCATTTGCCAGAGCGAGATCTTGCATGGTCACGCGTCCCACCAAACAGTTTTGGTCATCAGTAACGAAGGCAAATGAATCGTTTTCGATGGACTCAATTCTTATTTGATGCAGTGCCTCGTCAACCGTCATGCCAATTTGAATGGTTCCAACCGAGGACTCCATGACACTCGCTACTGAGTTTGGAGGGAAACTCAAGAGCTGCTCGATTTCTGTGCGCTCTGAATGGTGCAGATTGTCGAACCAGTCTTCTCGAGTTGATGGTTCCGTGTGCAACAAGACCTTCAGCAGCAGACGTGGAGGTGCATGGACTAGAAAGTCGTGCCTTGTGGCTTCAGAGGTGTTTTCAAACAAGGAAACAGCCTGAACGGGAGGCAGTAAATCGATTACGTCTTCAAAAGTGCGCTTGGAAAACCCTTGAGTCTCGAACAGTAATTGATCGTCAGACAAGGATTGAAGCAGTTGAGACGCGTCGGAAGGAAAGTGCTCGACGTAGTGCTGTCTGATCTCTGAGAGCGTGGATGCTGTTGCTGAGTTCATCGACGACCTGGAAGACTCAGTAAACTTCGCCCTAACTCAATCATTGTGTCGAGAATCTCGTAAACGATACTGAATGAGTCAGGTGTTTCTTCTTCGGATGGAGAATCTGCCAATTCAGCTAGTTGGCCCCATCGCAGAACGCCAATGGGGATCAGGTCGTGGTCAACAATTGGCAGTCTATTTACACGATGCCAGTCATCAAAATAGACCACGGCATGTGGTCGTGCTTCAGCTGGAACCAAAGTCGTTTGCACTACGCAATTGCTGACTAAATCGTTGCTTTCGGCCTGAGTGAGGCTTATGTAGTCAAGTAGGCCCAGTACGGTTTCATCGTCATTGAGAACGATTGCAGATTCCACTGCGTCGCGGTCAGCTGCAGATTGAATCGCTCTTCGCACTTGATCCACACTCATGGATCCTGGAAACCAAAGGAAGTCTTTATCGGCTATTTCTCCTACAGTGTTTGCTTCCAATCGCGCAAATTGACTCAAGGCTTTTGCCTTTCTGGAGTTCGAAACTAGTGCCAAAACATCTGTTCGCAGTGTTGCTGCTAACCGATACACGATCCTAGATGCATCGTCCATTGATGCTGAGTCCAGCAGCTGTGCTATTTGCTCGATGTCATAAATCTCAAAGATCGAGGTTGTGTTCTCCTGTGAGAGGTGTGCGGCTATTGGAACAATTGTCTCGGTGGGTAACGCTCTAAGCACTTGAACGGATACATCGCTGTCGAATCTTGACAGAACCCGTGCGAATTCTTGAGGGTGCTTTACAGCAAAGTCGTGTACTAGTCCGCTCTCGTCTAGTTCCGGAATGTCCCTTTTCTCTTTGACCACATTCATTTGGAACTGGACACAACGTGAACAATGGACTGTGTGAAGCGGGATGCAGGCACCGAAGCAGTTCCTTCACTTGTGATCAGGACTACGTTGGTACGCTGAATATCTGCGACCGTTCCTTCGATTCCATCAATTTGGATACGGTCGCCGACATTCAGCTTATTCAATTCTTGACGTGCAATGAGGTTTGCAATGTGATGTTGCGCACCAATAGCAAATGCCAAACCGAAAGTTGCGAGCGTGACCGCGACGATTATGAGCACTCCAACTCCAATGAAGCCGATATTTATCCCGACTTGCTGAAGTCCAACGATTAATCCGATCAGCAGCACTGCTATGTACGCCATGGATCCCGCAGGACGTGCGAATCGATTGTCCCGGATGGTTCGCCTAACAACGTCACGCAACGCTGTTCCAAGTAGATGTGCGACGATTACGATCGCAACAGCAAGGACGATTTTTGGAGCTTGATCGAGGAGTGACTCGAGAACGAGCCATTCACCGTGAACGCCTAAGATTTCATAGGCCAAAAATACCGACACGATGAGAATGGTCCAGAACATTACAGGACCGGCTCGGTTCAAAGCTGTTTCGAAACTTGAGGAGTAAACGTCGCTGCGGCTACTGAAGCGTTGGCTCAATCGCACGAGAATTACTCGAACGATTAAGGCAGCCACAAATCCGAGAACGAGCACGCTGATTGCAAGAAACTCATTGGAACTGAGCAACCAGTTGAAGAAACTACCTACTTGAGAAAAGTCCACAACTTCCGAATTCAAGAAACTATCGAGATCTTTGGGTGCTCGTCGTTTGCATTACGAACTTCAAGTGCGCAAGCGCTATCGGGCTTGGACGATTTCAACGCTCACTCCGTCCGGAGCTTTGACGTAGCAGATCAAGGAATTCGGGGTGAACTCCCATGGATCAACGAGTAATTCCGCACCCTTTGACTGAATCTGGTTGCAAAACTGCTTGAGATCGCCTTTGTATGTGAAGCCAAAGTGGTCCGTTCCCCAGACATCGTGGCTCGAATAGTCTTGAAAGTCACGCATGGGAGGCCGATGCTGTGGGTTTTCACCCGGTCTCTTGCCTCTGATCAAAAGCGTAATACCTCCCAGCGACAGACTAATTTGGGGTGCATCTCGAAGCTCGTACTTGGCGACAATGGATGCACCTAAAATGCGGACATACCAGTCAGCGGTGTTCTCAGGCGAACTACTGATCAAATGAATATGGTCAAACCCGAGCAATTCTCGACCCATGGGACATGCTCACAAAGAACGATTTTCCATTGTATTGTGACAACTCTGTATAGGACAGATCCATGAGTTCTAGTCGGAAGTCTCTCGTTCCCCAATATCAATTCTCGGATGATCTCGACACGCAGTTGCAAGAATTGGCTGACAATCCCTTGCTCTTGCGCATGAAACAGTCCCGTCGCGAGTATTCAGATCCTCACCGACCTCAATATCACTACGTCAATCCCGAAGGCGTGCTTAACGATCCCAATGGATTGTGTTACTGGCGTGGAAATTGGCATCTCTTCTATCAAGCATATCCTCCTGAGGACCCTCGGCAACACTGGGGACATGCAATTTCAAAGGATCTGGTTCACTGGCTAGACCTTCCTTACTGCATTTATCCCGACCCGGAAGAGTGTTGCTTCTCGGGGTCGACTCTTGTCGAAGACGATCGTGTTATCGCTATGTATCACGGCACGAAGGCCGGAAACATGATTGCTACGTCGAGCGACCCGTTGCTCTTGAATTGGGAGAAACTACAAAACGCCCCCGTCATTCCAATTGGGAAAGACGGCTCGACCCACCAACCTTACAACGTCTTTGATCCATGTATATGGCGAAAGGGTGATTCCTACTACTCGTTGTCAGCCGGAAGAGAGTCTCTTGAACACACAAACAAGCAAGTGGCTGCCGATTTCTTGTTTCGATCACAGAACCTTAAGGATTGGGAGTTTCTTCACTCCTTTATTGAAGGTGATCGATTCACGCGTGTCTGGGACGATGGTGCCTGCCCGTATTTTTGGCCAATCGGCGATCGTTACATCTTGCTTTTTTTCAGTCACACAAGCGGTGGGCAGTACCTTTTGGGTGACTATGACAAACAGCGTGACAAGTTCGTAGTGAGTTACGGCGAGAAATTCAATTTTGGTGCCGCCGGCCCATGTGGCGTCCACGCTCCGTCAGCTTTTCCCAATGAAGATGGCGCAGTGACTGTTATCTTCAATATGAACCCTGGCCTTCCGGCAGAGGGTTGGAATCAGGTTATGACACTTCCACGAGTTCTTAGACTCGCGGAGAATAGGGATTCGGTGGATATTAGTCCGGTCAGTGCCCTTGAGTCTTTGCGGGAAAATTGCAAACAGTTGGAGTCGTTTGAACTTCCAGCAAATCAAGAATTAGTGTTGGATCAAGTGTGTGGGAATTCCTATGAATTGGAACTGGATGTCGACGAACGTCCGTCTTCGTGTTTTGAGATCAACGTGTTGAGATCGAGAGACAAACGGGAATTCACACGGATTTCAGTCTTTCGTGAAAGGGGCTACTTTAATCCTTCCCTTGGCTTTGGAGGTCGAAACAGTTGTATCTCCTTGGACAATTCTCATTCTTCCGTTGCACCGAAATTTCGATCCCGACCCCCAGAAAATCTGGATGTTTTTATTGACCGAGAGGAGAAGCTGCAGTTACGGATTTTTGTTGATCGAAGCGTCGTTGAAGTCTTTGTCAATGAGAGACGTTGCGTTTCTGTCCGAGCGTATCCTACTTGTGACGACAGTACGGGAATTAGTTTGTTGTCGAAAGGATCGTCGTCGAGTGTTGAGAAGCTGAAGTTTTGGCACCTGAAGTCAATTTACGTCTGACTCTTCGATGATTTTCGACCCAAGAGCTTGTGAAAGCATCGGTGTATTGAACAGCTATGTAAGATTTTGGATTCTCGGTCCACACGATTCGAATTCAGAAACACTTGCTGTGACATGAAAATCCAATGAAACTAAACCGTAGTCAATTTGATGCAATCGTGGTAGGTGCCGGTATTGCGGGTCTCTACATGTTGCATCGGTTACGACAAGCCGGATTGTCGTCTCTCGTATTGGAGAGGGGTCACGGTGTCGGTGGGACGTGGTACTGGAATCGTTATCCTGGTGCGCGGTGTGATGTCGAGAGCTTGGAGTACTCCTATTCGTTTTGCGAAGAGCTCCAACAGGAATGGAATTGGAGCGAGCGCTACTCTGGACAGCCTGAAATTCTTCACTACATCAACCATGTCGCTCAACGATTCAACTTACTGCAGGGTGTAAAGTTCGGCACGAGTGTCGAACGGGCAACTTACGACGATGCGACTTGCCAGTGGACTGTCGAAACGGATCAGGGAGATCGATTCACCGCCCAGTTCCTGATCATGGCTACGGGTTGCTTGTCTTCGACAAACACTCCGGAGATTGAAGGAAGAGATTCGTTCAAAGGCAACACTTATCACACCGGTAATTGGCCACACCACGAAGTAGATTTTGGTGGTCTACGAGTTGGAATCGTAGGAACTGGATCGTCTGCGATCCAAGCGATTCCGCATATTGCCTCAGGATGCGAGTCCTTGACGGTGTTTCAGCGTACGCCTAATTTTTCGGTCCCCGCCCGGAATGGATCCATAGACAAGGAGTATGAATCTAGAGTAAAGGCCAATTACTCGGAGTTTCGGGCACGTAACCGACTCATGCCAGCGGCTCTAGGGAGCACTTTCGTCGGCAACAATCAGTCCGCTTTGGAAGCAAGTGCCGAAGAACAGCAGTTCGAGTTCGCCAAAAGATGGGAAATTGGCGGATTTGGATTTCTCGGTGCATACAACGATCTGACAATCAACAAGGGTTCCAACGATGTAGCCGCTGAATTTGCACGAGAAAGAATCCGGGAGACCGTTGAAGATCCTGCCGCAGCCGAAATACTGTGTCCAGATTCGGTAATTGGATGCAAGAGATTGTGTTTGGACACCAATTACTTTGAGACATACAACCTGCCTAATGTCGACCTAGTTGATATTCGGACGAATCCTATACAACGAATAACTCGAACTGGGATTCAATGCCAGGACTCAAAGCACGAATTTGACAGCATCGTCTTTGCAACAGGATTCGATGCCATGACTGGAACCCTGTTGAGAATCAACATAACTGGAAGTTCGGGATTGACTCTTCAAGAAGCATGGAAGGCTGGACCTCGAACCTACTTGGGACTCACTGTGAAAGGATTTCCCAATATGTTTCTCATTTCGGGTCCCGGCAGCCCGTCTGTTCTAACGAATATGATCGTATCGATTGAACAGCACGTTGAGTGGATTGAGAACTGTATTGGCTACGTTCTCGAGCATCAGCATTCCGCGATCCAAGCTGACGAAGAAGCTCAGGATGACTGGGTTCAACACGTCAATTTATTGGCCAGCAGTACACTGTACCCCACGTGTAACTCTTGGTATCTCGGCGCCAACATTCCTGGGAAACCTCGAGTGTTTATGCCCCATGTGGGATTTCCGAACTATGTTGCTAGATGCGAGGAAGTTAGATCTAAGGACTACGAGGGTTTCACGTTCAACTAGACAGCTACTGTTGGCGTATTAGTTAGCTCAGGCAGCCCACTCGTTGGTTGGATCGTCCCCTGCCACTGTGGTACGACGCATTGCTCGAGGCTCGTCCGAGGGGTACCGCCTTGCCCGGTGCAGAACACAGCGGTTGTCCCAGATGCCAATATCACCCACCTTCCAATAGTGCTTCCAAGTCCTTGGTTCCTGTGCCGCCTCGAACGTGAGTTCTCGAAGCAATTTGCGACTAGCCTTAAAATCTTGTCCAATAATGTGACTGGCGTGACGTCCCACAAAGAGAATCTTGTCCCCGGTGGCAGGGTGTTCCTTGACAATGGGATGCTCCACGGGAGGCAGTTGCTCCAAGTCTTGTTGCGAGAGTATGTGTAATCCCCTGTGCCAGGCATGACTAAATGTGTAGCTGTGCACGGCAATCTTGTCGCGCAACCACGCCTTTAAGCTTTCGTCAAGGGCATCGTAGCCCTGACGCATATCCGCCCATTCGGTCTGACCCCCAGATGAAGGAACCACATGAGCCGAAAGAAGGGAAGCCTTCGCTGCGACCCTCTTATAGGAGCTGTCAGTGTGCCAAACCGAGTTTCCAATGTTGAACTGCCGTCCTATGTTGGATTGTGGTAGCAGATTCCCGTCTCGATCAAGATTGGAGATCATTCCCGCGGTTGCCGGATTGGATTTGCTGAGTCCTCGCTCCATGCGTCCGAAACGCCGGGTAAAAGCGATCTGCTCTTCTTGCGAGAGATGTTGTTCAGGGAATATTAGGACTGCATACTTGTGCCACCACGAAAGGACTTGCTGGAAGTCTGCTTCCGTAAGTTGAGCAAGGCGAATGTTGTGCACCAACGCACCAAAGCGTTCGGAGGCTGGTTCAACTTTCATGCGCGTACCGATTTAATGTGGTGTGGACTCGAGTGTGTCGATTTCTTCACTTAGCTTGTTCCTGTGATCCGTAACAATGGTTTCCAAGGCTTGCAGTCGACTCTCGATGGATTTGTTTGCGACTTGGGCTTCCAGAGCTTCTACACGGTCGAGAACATCCTCTACTCGTGCTTGCCGTCGTTTCTTCTGAATCTCATCAACGGCAAGGAGGACGACAGCGATCACAATCACAAATGTCAAACCAATAATTAGAACGCCAACCGCTACAGTCAAAAACACGGCATCCATGTTGCTTTCCATCAACTACTCGAACCGATTCAGTATATGGCATGTAATTGAGTCCAAGCGTTTACTCCGTAGACCACGGAGAATCATGATCGCTTAGGTGGTTGTCGCGATGTGTGAGTTCAGAACTGTAGATACAGACGACGATGGAGATGCACCCTATGTTCACGAGCCGGGGCACACGGAAACCAACTACAGAGTAATGATTGCGATCAATTGTGCCTAGGTGGGTCGACGCCAATCCGAGCAAATTAGCAGTGGGTGCTCATATCGGATCTTCCACTTTCTTCAATCACTTGGAACTCAATGACCGGTGCAGCTAGTCCTTCTTGGATACTAAGGATTCGAGATCCCTAATCTGATCGAGGGTGAGATTCTCGCGATCATTGTTCAATATGTGACTTTGCGGCTTGTTCCTTCAGTTCGAGCGATGGAAACTGATGCAGCCTGTTGTAAAGGTCTTCATAGTCCCAACGAAACATGAGCACGCTCAGGTACTCGTGCCGCGCATCGTCTGAATCTAGTTGATCCGCCAGTTTGATCGCCTTTTCATGGGATTCCTCGGTGCCCCAACCAATTAGTTGAGAACCTATTGCAAGCAGTGAAGCGACTCTAGTGGCTTCGTTGCGTGCTACGGGCAACAATTGGACTGCCGCATCGGGACTGTAGCGCGCCAAAACACTGATCACTTCTGCTTCTGGTCCGATTGCATCTTTGGGAACAGATTGCTCCAGCGCTGTATCCAGTGCCAATTGTGGGTTAGTTTGAGTAACCTCCCGTAGCATCTCGCCTACCACTTGATCTCTCATTGGCTCGAGGGATTCTTCCGAATGGACCCAGTCCAAAGCTGCATCCAAATCCCGTTTCGCCCAGCTACGTGCGATTTGAGCTGCAACTTTGGCCCGCAAACTGGAATCCTCTATCTCGAGCAAGGACTTGGTTGCTTCTTGTGGCGAGCGTTCACCTACAGCTATTCGTGCCTTTTCCTCCGCAAGTTGGCGGGAGTTTTCTGGCAGGTTACTCAATTCTTTCATTAGTGCAAACGGGTCAGTCCTACACCAACGGTCAATCACTGCCTCCTGTAAGTAGACCCTTTGTTGGAATTCCTCAATATCGGATACGGCGGACAATGCACTCTTGGGATCGGCATCAGCCCAAATACTGGCAACTGACCAAATCAGTCCTGTTTCGTCGCGTTGCTGATCTAACGCAAAATCAAGGGCACCTTGTGGATCACTCTTGACAAGTGCGTAGACAATCGGCGGAATCGCTATCAATCTGTCGTTGGCGTTTGTAAGAGACTCACTCACTCTGTGGAGGGCATCCACACCGCCACTATCCGCAAGTGCTCTAGCAATACTCTTGAGATAGTCGGTCTTAAACCAACGCAAGCTACGGAGCTTGTTTCGATGCTCCTGCATAAACTGATTCCAAGACTCCTCTGGGTCTACTATCGGTGATTGGCTCAGTCGCACATACATCTGTTGTGATGCATAGAAATCAAGATTGAGCCTTCCAGCTATCTCCATTGCTTTGGTGTCATCAATGTCCGTACGCGAGGCTCGGATGCTATCGAACACAATTGTTCTGTTGGCCGGGCCATATTGAGAGGCGTAGGAAATGGCTGCATCAAGATCTGAACGAGCCCACTCTTCGAACACAATGGGGAGTAGGTCTCGATGTCGAAGACCCAACATTCCTTCCATACTTGCCAGTACGTTTTTGGGATTGATCGACGCCCACTTGCGAACAACAGCGGCCTCGGTTTCACGTCTAAGTGTCCCTTGAGGCATGTGACGCGTCTGACTAAACAATCGGTCGAGTGTATTCTCGTCTGATTCATCGACTAAGTTGTACAGTGCTAGTCGGCGTGCGAAAAGTGTCTCTTTTCCGTTGATTTCCGACAGATCGAATTCATCGTTCGAGATGCTGTCGGTGCCTTTGCTCGTGTCGGCGTTAGCCTGGATTTCCTCGATCGGATCGAGCGCGCCTCCATTCCGATCACTGAATACAAGAAAGCCCCCCACTAACAACGCGCTGAGTAAGAGACCGCATGTTCCTCCGATCAATAAAGATCGGAATAGATTCTTGGTCTTCATTGACTCTACAAACGCTCCGAGTCAAAGACGATTCGTGCAACGCTGGAGATGTGGATTGGATCCAGGTATCGCTTGGAGCATCCGAAGTCTCTTTATGGCTTTAGCAACCTGTTCGGAGTCTTGTATTAGTGCGGTAAACAGGCTTGCGTCGAAGTGGGAAAACAGCAACATAGTTCTCCTATAGCTTAGGGTAGGGCATAGCGAAGATTCTCAATTTTGCGTGTGAACTCACTCAACCGGTTACGAGCGTCTTGCGTCAAGTACGACTCAACTGTACGCTTCTGTCCTGCGTCAAGCAGTTCTCCCCCGCTTCTCTCATTGTTTACGTAGAGAGACTCTGCAGCAAACACTTTCACTTCATCTCCAGGCAATTGACTAAGAATCTCGCACAAGCCATGGGGATCGTCAGATGCCCAATAGGGAAGAAGCGATTCATAAAACCTGGACTGTTGGGATTCTGTCAAGTGTTCGGAAATGTCCTTAACAACTCTAGACTGTCCGTTTTCAATGGCACGGCGACCTAATGTACCTGCAGCGGAATACTTAGTTTTACTATTTCGCATTCGAGGCAAGAACTCGATTGCTCTGGCGAGATCAAACTTTGCAAGCTCTTGTAGGACTGCTGCTTCAGCTCCAATTTCTGTTTCACCTGCCGACTGTTCTAGCGCAATCTGGATCGCTTGATCAGGGTCGACATAGGTCATCTCCCACATTACTAATGGCAGCAGTTGATCGCGTATCTCGTCGATTTCAGGATCCGACTTTACCCAAGTGAGTGCTGTACCAACATCTTTGCGCGACAAGGAAGTTGTCAGAAGTTGCGCCAACCTTAGTTTTTCTCGATGATCGTCGATGAGATGTAGGTACTGGGTTGCCACTTCGGGATCACTATAGATCAATTGATACATCTGGCCAGAAAATACCTTTGCCATGATTGAATACGGATAATTCGCCATTTCATCAATGATGGTTTGGGAGACTTCATCGGGGGCAGATGCTAGTGAGTAGGCACGTGAAAAGTCCTCGCGCAGAGCTTTGTTCCGAGTAGTCAGCGTCGCGTGTAGAGCTGCCTGTGGATCGTCACCAGCCCATCTGAGTATTCTCTGGCTGGCCATCAGGTCTTCTTTGTTTCGGTTTAGATCAATAGCCAGTTCCAACGCTAGATCAGGATCATTCTCGGCAACTAGGTCCAGAAATGAGTGCACTAAGCGAACACGCCTGGGATGATCATGAAGTGACTTGTCTAAACGGCGTAGTCCTTTTCTTCCTTCCTTTTCCCAAATCGCTTTGATTACATGAGCAACGTAGTCAAGCTGGCTATCGTCGTCTTGAAATGATTCGGTGGGTAGTTTGTCGAGTAGCTTACGCCAAGCTTCCTCGGGATTGTCCAAAGGTCTTCGCGCCATCGAATCGAATGCAAAGTCATCGGCGACTGTCTCTAGTTCGAACTGCTGGGCAATTGCCTGAACTCTCTGTGGATCCAAGTCCGAACGCGAATGCAAGATACCATTCAATGCGTCCCGTTGGAGCGGCGGGTCCAGTGCGGATATGTACTGAATGGCTGCTTCCAGGTCTAAGATCGACCACTCTTGAAACACGGTGCTAACCAGGGTACTTGGTGTTTCTTCATCCAAGTCTTCTACTCGTTTAAGCGCATTCTTCGGTTCGAAAGTAGCGAGTTTGCGAATGGCAACGGACTGGACAGTGTCTCGAAATTTGCTCGACGCGAGTTCTTCGGATTGGTCTAGCAGCGTATGGAGCGCAGTGACGTCGGAGACATCAGCAAGTCTCATCAACGCCAGCTCTTGAGCGAAGTTGGAGTCAAGCTGCGCAATTCCTTCGAGACCCTGCTTGATTACATGAGGACGGTTTTGAGACTCTTCATCCTGTGAATCTGTGTCACTTGCGGAAACCAAAGAAGCAACCAGAATTACGGCGAATATGAGCAAGTAAGTCCCAATTCGT
The DNA here is from genome assembly GCA_965203735.1 of Candidatus Azotimanducaceae bacterium. Lineage (GTDB taxonomy): Bacteria > Pseudomonadota > Gammaproteobacteria > Pseudomonadales > Azotimanducaceae > Bin55. The sequence continues at coordinate 2,715,411 of OZ241909.1, read as the reverse complement.
ACCAGAATTCTTTGTCTGCGAAAACTCGTCACAAGTAAACCATCACTAACAACTGCAACCGGCTTACGCCAACTCGCTTTGCCGGGTTCGTTCACTCAATCTTTTCTTGACTGTCTCGATTGGATTTTGATAGTCGACTGAACCCAAACCGAAATTAGTTAGCTTGTAACCAATCAAAGCTTGCAGTGATTCAGGCATTGCAACGACAACTTCAGGCGGAACCCCCACAAACTGGTTTTCGCGTTGCTTGAGCCATGCCAAATTGAAATTCACATTTATGGACCTTCGAAAGGAGTCAAGCGTAGAGTTTCCCCCACCACGATGCCAGAGCGCACCGTCCCAAAGCAAGAGACCGCCTTCAGGCATTTCAACACCGACAGTCTCGGTATCCTGACCCAATCTTTCAGTGAATCGATGGCTTCCGGGAACAACCTCAGTTGCGCCATTCTCGACCGTGAAGGGATCAAGTGCGATGAGAGTGTTGACAATTAACGGAGGATGCGGACGGGGAATCGGATAGTGTCCGTCGTCGGTATGTAGGTGTTGTCTCTGGTCACCTGGAGCAGGGCGCATAGCTGCAACACCAGAAACCTGGAAATCTGGTCCAAGAATCCCTTCAATTAGACCGAGAAGGAGGGGATCCAAGAGGAGTTCATCTACGGCCCTTGTCTTGGCCAAGAGATTGTGAGTGTGGATCGTTTGTCGCCCAAATTTCTCGGACTCTCGACTGCCGATTGCACTAAAAATCGGCTCAAGATCGCTACGCAATTGGCGCAACCTACCTGTGTCAAGAAAATCGGGAACGACGGCATATCCTCTTTCTTCGACTTGCTGTCCAATTCTCTCAATCTGAGAAGCCATGGCCTCGCACCTTACAGATGTGACGCGTCAATTCTAGTGATGGGTTCACCAAGAACGAGCTGAAATGTGCCTGATCAGTACCTTCAAGTCTTGTGCAAGGCTCAATTCTTCAGGGTAAGCGGCTAGAGTGCTTCGATTTCTTCTTTCAGTGTGTTCTTATTGTCGGTGACAATGGTCTCCAAAGCTTGCAGCCGACTCTCGATCGAATTGTCTGCCATTCGATTCTCTAATGCTTCAATACGTTTTAGAACACTCTTGGTCGTCACACGCCGTCGATGCTTGAGATAGTTTCCCACCAGACCGCCGGCAACACCGATAAACACGACGCAAACGACCATTTCCCAAAGTCCCATACTGTTCACATTGATTTGCTTGGATGAAGTCAGTATATGGCATATAGCGAAATCTGGTCTTTGGTACATGTCAATCTTGCATATCGATCACCAATTGAGGCAAATTGCAACGATTGCTCGATGTTAGAGTCAAACGTTACAATTACGAATTAATAGGCGCACTTCTACAGTTCCACATCGTGGGAATATTCAGTCGCATCACAGAAAAACCTTGGCTACCGACGGATGATCGCATTGTGCGGTTGCATACGGGCTCGGTGGGCACCCACAACCGCAGAGTGGCTCTGATTGTGTTCTTGTGTGTCGTAGGAAGTGTCTTCTTTCTATTGTTTGCCGCCACTCACATGCGGAAGGTCATGGCGGTTGATTGGGTTCCGATGCCCGAACCCGGTCTGATTTGGGTAAATAGCTTAGTACTTGTAGGGGTCAGCTTCGCCTTCGAAATTGCCCGGGGTGCAGTCAACTCGACGAATCTCCCGCGCACTCGGAGTTTTTTCCTGCTTGCGGGAGTCGGTACAGTCGTGTTCATCGTCCTACAGTCGATCGCTTGGCAGCAACTTCTCGCCTTGAACTATGGAGCCAAGAACAACCCCGCAAATGCATTTTTCTATCTTCTGACAGGTGCGCATGCTGTTCATCTCCTAGGGGGACTTGTTGCGTGGTGGAGGGCGATGCGACACATGCGTCAATCCGACAAGACCGAGATTTCCAAGATTCGTATGAGCGTTGGTCTGTGTGCAATCTACTGGCACTTCCTACTCTTCATATGGGTGGCAATGGTCGCGTTGTTCGTGACAACCTAAAGTGACTACAGCTGCAATAGCCGCCGACCGTCTAGAGCTTGGCGTCGACGGCATGACGTGCAGCGGTTGCGTTGCACGATTGGAACGTGCTTTAACGACAACTCCCGGTATTGAGGATGCTTCGGTCAATCTACCGTTGGAGCGTGCTTCGGTTCACATTGATCCCCGAGCCATCTCTTTCGAGGACGTATTCGGCGTGGTTCGAGACACGGGTTTCGAAGTCCGGACCGAGCTTGTTAAATTCAAGGTTACTGGAATCGCCTCGAATGATTGGACCGACAGGATTCGCTCCAATCTTCTGAGCGTCCCCGGGGTCCTCGAAGTCTCTGTGGATCAAAGCCGAGATCAGATCGACGTGTCGATCGTTGATCGCGTGACAAATGCATCCATCTTGATTGCCACCGCCGCAACCGCTGGATATGAGCTGAAGGAAGACGATACGGACGAAACCCCCGAATTCGAATGGAACAAGAAATTTGCCGAGGCTCGTCGGGACGCTACTTACGCATCACTGCTTACCTTGCCCCTAGTACTGCAAATGATTGCCCAATTTTTGGGATGGGAACGCATCCATCTGATGCCCTCAGTCGAGGTCGTGTTGGCCACACCGGTTCAGCTCTGGTTCGGGTGGCGGTTCTATAAAGCTGCTTTCAATGCGTTGCGCTCTGGCGGAACCAACATGGAAGTACTCGTAGCGTTGGGTACGACAGCTGCGTATCTCTACAGTTGGTATTTGATGATTTCACTCGGCGAGTTAGCTGAAGGAGAGCTCTACTTCGAAGCGAGTGCGGTAATCATTTCATTGGTCATGTGGGGAAAGTACTTCGAAGCGAGAGCGAAGAAGCGCACCTCCGAGTGGCTCGAAGTCATGAACTCATTACGTCCAAGGACGGCCCGTGTACTTCTGAACTCGGGAGACTTTGCCGAACGATCAATTAACCAAGTAGTTGTTGGAGACATTGTGAGGTGTCTTCCAGGTGATCACATTCCGGCGGACGGGCGCATCCAAAGTGGAACCGCAAGCATCGACGAGTCCCTAGTCACTGGAGAAAGCAATCCGGTAGTGTTGAAGAAGGGGTCTCGCGTACTTGAAGGCACTACTAATTTAGACGGCATGCTTGACATCGAAGTGACGAGCCGCGGTGAGGACTCGACACTCAACAAGATTGCGCGTCTTGTAGAGCAGGCTCAACTTGGGAAGGCGAGTATTCAACGAGCTGTGGACAGAGTCTGCGGGATATTTGTACCGATAGTCGTTGCCATTGCAATCCTTACTTTCGGTGTTTGGATGATCTTGGGTTCGGGCTTTGAAATCGCATTGATAAATGCAGTCTCTGTTCTTGTGATCGCATGTCCATGTGCACTAGGACTCGCCACTCCGACTGCAGTTATGGTTGGAACTGGTGTTGCGGCTCGAGCAGGGATACTCTTTCGCGACATCGAAGCCTTGGAAACCGGCTATCGAATAAAGCATGTCATTTTCGACAAAACGGGAACTCTCACGGAAGGGAAGCCGCAAATCACGAGCATTGAAGTTGTCGAAAACCCTCACATTCAGGACAGTGATCAACTGTTGCGGCGAGTAGCTACTGTGCAGACTGGAAGCGAGCATCCCATCGCTGGCGCGTTTCTCGATCTCGCTGAGAGTAGAGATGTCGAATTGGGTTTATTGACCGAGTTTCGTGCACATGTTGGAGAAGGCGTCGAGGGAGTAGTCGACGGAGCTACATTCTTAGCCGGCAACAAGAGCCTGATGCACAAGTTTGAGATTTCCCTAAGTTCTCAAGATGAGGAGTCAGAAAACTTCGTTTGGCTCGCGAACGATGGGGAACTTGTGGGAGTTGCGTCTTTCGAAGATCGACTCCGGCCTCAGTCAGGCGACGCGGTTACCAGACTCAAGACTTTGGGAGTCGAAGTACACATCCTCTCCGGTGATTCGAACAAAGCAACTGAGCCTTTAGCGAGTTATCTTGGAGTAGATTCCTACTGGGCCGAGTGTACTCCCGATTCAAAGGTAGATCACGTGAAGAACATGAAACAACCGGGTTCTCGCATTGCCATGGTTGGCGATGGAATCAATGACGCTCCAGCGCTGGCGGAAGCAGACTTGAGCATTGCTATGAGTACAGGAACTGAAGTGGCAATGGAAGTCGCGCAGGTTACACTAGACCACCCGGATCCTTCGCTGGTGTCCGCTACATTGGATGTCAGTCGAAGGACGTTCAACAAGATCCATCAAAACCTTTTCTGGGCATTCATCTACAACGTGACAATGATTCCTTTGGCGTGTCTCGGCTATCTCAATCCGGCAATTGCAGGAGCGGCAATGGCCTTTTCCAGCGTTAGCGTTGTGCTGAATTCGCTCCTTTTGAACCGTTGGAGACGCAAGTAGTTCAGTAATCTGATAGTTTTGCATGTCATCTGTGGCCAATGTCGGTGACTTCGAAAACTTCCTCCCATGTCGGCTTTGACTTGTATTGATGGAAGAGTTAAGGGAATGCGGTCATTGTGTCGACTTATGCAAACTCGGATTTTGGAGCAATAGAGCCGATGTCCAAAGATAAACCAGATATCTCATTCTTTAGGCGAGCTATAGATCGTCTGGAAGAGGGATTGGCACGTTACTACGAAAACGAGAGCGACGAACAGATTCGAGACGGATTGATACAGCGTTTTGAGTTCACTTACGAATTGGGACACAAAATCCTAAAGCGCTATCTTGAGTATGCGTCTCCCAATCCAAGCGAAATTGACGAGATGCTCTTTCAGGACATAATTCGAACCGCTAACGAACAGAATTTGCTTTTGGGCGAGTGGTCCGACTGGCGCAATTTTCGAGACATGAGGGCGCGGACTAGTCATGCCTATAGTGAAAAAAGTGCTATTGAAGTTGTAGAGGGCATACCAAGATTCGTCGAAGAGGCAGTCCACTTGCACGACAAACTACGAGAACGTCTGGAATGAGTGAAGTTATGCCATTGATCGACCTTCGATCCGATCATTGGATCATTGTTCGGGACATATTGCAGGCGCATGTGCCAGATCGAAGTGTGCTTGCTTTTGGGTCACGTGCTACGTGGACAGCGAAAGAATATTCCGATTTGGATCTTGTCTTTCTCGGTAGCGAACCCTTACCGCAAGAAGTCCTGGCTGCACTGTCTGAGGATCTTGGGGATTCCGACTTGCCGTTCAAAGTTGATCTTATTGAGTGGCGACTCGTGGATGAGAGCCTACGTACTAGTATCCGGCAAAAGGGTGTGGTTGTACAAAGCCCAACAAAACTAGCCTAGCGTCATCTTGTAGCGACCCGCCATTCCTTTCGGGCCAAGTTGGACTCACTTCTGGCTTTTTGAGGAAACTTTCTTGGTTGTCAAAGTATCTAACGGTTTTCTTTGCCAGTTGTAGTGCTCAACGCTGGGTACAGACTCTTCGAAGAAAACTATAGGGGCGCCCAGAATGGCCGCATACGACCCAAAATTTCCACGAGCCCATTATGACAATCTAGTTGAGAACGAATGGACCCGACTGACTCGTACACGCCATGGTGAGTTGAGTTTTCTCGTGCACATGGACGTCTTGCGTACCTACATCAAACCGGGTATGGATGTGTTGGAAATTGGCGCAGGTGCGGGCATCTTCACTAAAGAACTCGTCCACATGTGTAATCGATTGGTCGTAGGAGATATCTCCAAAGTACAACTCGATGCAAATCGAGCAAACATGCGTGAAGTGGGTGTGCTGGATCGTGTGGACGAATATATAGAACTAGACCTTGTGGACTTAGGCGCACTCCATCCGGAGTCTTTTGATGCAGTTGTTTGTATAGGTGGTCCATTGAGTTATCTAATGGACCAGGAATCCGTAGGAGTGCACCAGATGCTACGTACCTTGAAGTCTGGAGGAATCGTAATACTGGGTGTCATGTCGCTGATCAATTCAGTAGTTCGTTTAATGCGATATCTACCAGCACTCAAGAGAACTCGTGGAATGGCAAACACACGGTGGTTATTTGAAACGGGTCTTCAAGACCAGGAGCACAGTCCAGAAACTGAGCACTTTTGTCACATGATGACGTGCGCCGACGTCGATGCACTGCTGCCTTTGGACTCAGTAGAAATTGTCGAAAAACGCGCTGCAGGTCTGTTAGGTATGGCCGGAGAAGAAGAGCTAAACGCTGTCAAGGCTGACAAAGACCTTTGGAATCTCGTAGTTGAGAGAGAACTCGCATGGTCGAGGCTTCCCGGTGCTATTGATCTCGGAGACAACATTCTCTATGTAGTCCGAAGACGTTAGTCTGGAGGGGTACAAGAGGGGGCAACGCTACGAATTCCAAATCTGGGCTCGATTTCTCTTAATCTCAATCTCTCTTGAATGAGAGCTTTGTTACGGAGATCGAAACTTCCCATTGTTTTTCCCGAAGCGAATCCTCCTCTCAGAACTTACCCTTTCTAGACTAAGCCAATAGGCTGACCATTTCATTTCATCCAAACTGTGAAAACAGTTTGAAGACAACAGCGCATAGACAAGACTATTGCTGATAATCTTTGAGTTCATTGTTTCAGAATTTACAAATCTTGAGTAATTCCAACGAGATACGTTGGCACCAACGGCTAGAGAGTCTTGGTCGGGCTCTCGTACCTTTGAAGGAAGCTTGTGAACAAAATCTGCTAAGTGATTTGGAACAGGCTGGATTAGTCAAGAATTTCGAGATCTGTTTTGAGTTGTCGTGGAAGGTACTCAAGGATCTGCTCTATTTTGAAGGACACGACGAAAAGTCGCCTAGATCCGCATTTAGAACGAGTTTCGATGTCGAATATATCAGCGAGAGCGACTGCGAAGTATTGCTTGATGTATTAGATAAGCGTAACTTGTTAAACCATACCTACAACAAAGAAGCGGCTTTGCAAGCCGAAGACTTAGTAAGGGGTACTTATTTCCCCGTTCTCCTGAGGGTCTACCAAATGTTAGAAGCAAGACGTAAGACATGAGCAGCATTCTCAAAGAAGTGCATTGGAAGGCGATTGTCTCTACGCTCGCTGCTAACGTCCGTGTGGAACGCGTGGTCTTGTTCGGATCTAGAGCGATGGGAACGAACACAGTGCATTCCGACGTGGATATCGCACTCTTTGGAGATCAACTTACACTGACCGACCACGCACGACTTGCGGCAACAATTGACCAAATCCCGATGGCACAGACTGTGGACATCGTGCTGCACAAATCTATTCAAAACCCATCGTTGCTGGAGCACATCCATCAGCACGGTGTCGAATGGTATGTGCGTACGTAAAGAGAGTTCGTAAGAGACCGCAAGACTAGTCTGCGGCGAAGTTCGCGCGGGTTGTGAGAATCCCCAAGGTTAGGAACGAAATGTCAGAGGTTCAAACTCCTCCGACTCTAGTGCTTGAACCAGCTCTCTTTCATTATGGATTTGTGCGTCAAAACGTGTCGCACATCGCCCAATGTGGCTGACAATATGGGCATCGCTTCCGCCAATACCTAGGTAGCCTTGGTCGCGAGCCATGTCCTGCGCAACTTGATCTTCCTGGCCTCGACTTCCACCGTTGTAGATCTCTACGATCCGAACTCCTTTGGGAATACCAAACTCTTCCAGATGAGCACTCATTCCAACTCGTGGTCTGCCGGGGTGGCAAGGGACTGGAACTGCACCGTGTAGCTCGCACGACTCGATGACTTTCGACAGTGGCACGTTAATGCTCGAGAAGTCAAACTCGTTCACTAGTCCTTCCGTGACGCCGAATACGAGCACATGCCCATACTCGGTTTCGACTTCACTGCCTTTAAGTATCGTGAGGGAATACTCCTGGGCAAGTGGCGAATAGTCCGACTCGAAGTCGAACTGCCGATGTTCCGTAAGAACAAAGCCATCGATTGGGATATCCCGAGCTCGAATCCATTTACAGTAGTTGTCTACCTTCGCTCGACCATCATCGGACTTAATCGAGTGGGCGTGAAGATCCAGAATCAAGCTTGTTCTCTCCGTTGTTCTAATAATCGAATTTCGCGGTCCAATGATCGAAAGAGGTCCTGTTCCGACGAATTGTTTGGAATACTCACATCGGCCTCTCTCAAACGTTCTTCGTTGCTTACCTGTGCAGAAATTCTCGCCTCTACAGCTTCTCTTGCTACTCCGTCGCGGGAGGTCGCTCTGGCTATGGCAACTTCTTTGTCTACCGTCACAACCCAGATTTCATCTACGATGTCCTGCCATCCCGCTTCGATCAGCACGGCTGCTTCAAGCACTATCGGACGACTTGAGCCAGTACGTTCGAATTCGTCGATCTCTATCTTCGCCAATCTCTTTATCTCCGGCCAGACGATATCCGTCAACCGTTTGAGAGCTTCGGGATCGCCAAAGACCCTTGAACCGAGTTCTTTGCGATCTATAGTTCTATCCGGAGCAACAATCTCCGAACCGAAGGCCTCTACCACCATCTCGTAGCATTCCGAGTCAGGCTCGTATGCTCGGTGGCCCAGTTGATCTGCATCGATAACCTTGTGGCCAAGGTCTGCAAAATATTTTGCGACCGTCGATTTGCCCGAGGCAATTCCTCCGGTCAATCCAATGACCGTCAAGCCGATCCCCCTATACGAACGGACATTTTAGCTACCTCGATTGGTACTCGTTCTTTCGGCTGGATTACAAAGGCCATTTACACACTAATGTGTTTGATTGGAAATTGAAATGTGTACGCACGGCTAGAATCTGCAAATTGGATTCGGTAGTCAATCGTGGCAGCGACGGGTCTAACAAGCTCAACTCAAGCTCAACTCAAGAGAACGGTAAGAGTTGTATTCATACATCCAAACGGACAGTCGGAGTGCCTCTCCGGAAGGGTTGGAGAGAGCATCATGGATGTAGCGCTCGACAACGGTGTGCAAGGTATTCGCGCGCAATGTGGCGGTGGTTGCACCTGTTCAACATGTCACTGCTACTTGGATGAGGCATGGTTCGCTCAGAGTGGCGCGATGCATCCGGACGAATGTGACATTTTGGAGTTTGTTCCCGAGCGTCGAGCAACCAGCAGACTTTCGTGCCAAATTGTTCTCAGTGAAGAACTCAATGGCATTCGCGTCCACACTTTGAACGAAACAGAATAGGGCAGAACCGATGGACAACTTCAAGGAAAAGATCGCTGTAGTCACTGGTGGTGGCAGCGGAATGGGGCGTGAGTTAGTCCGTCAACTTGCCCGAGAAGGTTGCAGTGTCGCGACGTGTGACGTCATTGACAAGAATCTGCAACGGACTTTGGAAGAAGTAGGTTCAGAGTGTCCCGATGTTCAACTGAGCGGACATCATTGTGATGTAGGGGTTGAGGCGGACATTCAAAGGTTTGAAAGCGAAGTCCGAAAGAAACACGCCACATCGCACATCAATCTGCTATTCAATAACGCAGGCATCGGTGGTGGCGGAAGTTTCGTAAACGACTCACGAGAGAACTGGGAACGCACCTTCAATATTTGTTGGAACGGTGTCTACTGGACTCTTAGGGCATTCCTACCGTTGCTCAAAGCAAGTGATGAGGGTCACGTTGTCAACACGAGTAGTGTCAACGGCTTCTGGGCTTCCCTAGGACCAGGGGTGCCTCATACAGCTTACTCCGCTGCAAAGTTCGCGGTAAAGGGATTCAGCGAAGCGTTACTAACGGATTTTCGGATCCATGCACCTCACATCGGGGTTTCAGTCGTAATGCCAGGCCACATTGGTACCTCGATCGCGATCAATAGCCAATTGATCATGGGTCGAAAGACAGAGATGGAGTTTTCGAGCGAAGCGATCAAGGCTTGGCGAGAGCGACTCATTCAAGCCGGAATGCAGGTACACAACGAAAGTGATGAACAGATTGTCGAACGCATTCTTGAGCAGAGCAACGCATTTCGCGATAACGCTCCCACAAGTGCTGCACAAGCAGCAACCATTATTCTTGAGGGAGTGAAGGAAAATCGTTGGCGGATTCTAGTTGGCGAAGATGCTCATCGACTCGACGATCGTGTAAGAAAAGCACCGGAGAAGGCATACGACTTCGAATTCTTCAGTCTAACCAGCTAATTTTCCAGCGTCATTCAGTGGGATCTCATCAAGAAAAACCTATCCACCTTCCTGATCCCGCTACGGTAAACCATAGAGTCATAGATATCAATCCAATCAGGAAGAGTACAAGTCGGTTTGTATTCTCTCGTCGGATAAGTGGATGTTTAACTGTAAACGTGAAGATGAGAACTACAGTCAATGCTGTGACTTTGACCCAAAACGAACGGTTGTAGTAGAGCTTGATCATCTCGGATAAGGCCAATGGAATCCCCGTTGCAAACATCATTGCAATACCGCAATAAAGCACAGGTTTGGCAGCGCTCGTTACGCGAGCTATGGATTGACGCGTCAGTCCAAGTCCAAGAAGTCGCAAATCCACTACGAGTACTGCGCCACCGAGCACGACAAGACCAATCAGATGAAATGCTTCGATCACCGGAAACAACCAATGTGACATGCGTATAGCTTCCCCAATGGGACCGCTTTGCAGGTAGTCAAATATGTCGTACAGGCTCAATGAATAAGATCCTCAGGAACACAACCAGCCAGGAATTGCACCCAAGCGGGTTGCTGCTTATCACAGTCAAACCAGTTGTAGGCAATCATACGTCCACAAATAATTACGCATGACCAAACGAGAACTGATGCCGCCGCGGAAGCCCGAACGTGAAGAGGCGGAACGGGATCGTCGTTCCAAATTACGGGTTTCTTCTTCATTCTTCTGTGGAAAAGCCAGGCATTGATTCCCGCGGCGACAATTAGAACGACTTTGAACCTGAACCAAATGCTGTGATAGGTCCGAACAGGTATGGCATAGAAAAGCATCAGACCAGTCGAAACAATCACTACGAATCCAAGTGTTGTCCAAGGCAAAATGCGACTGGTCAGTTCCGAAACCGGCATGTTTCTGAAAGCAATGCCCATCAGTCGAAAGTCGACAATGAACAATGTTCCGACAAACACCATCAGAGAGAGCACATGTGTCGATTCCACGATGGGATACATGTGCAGAGACTCATGGATCGCAGTGCTCCATGGGTGAGAGTCAAGCCACTCGGCAAACCAGCGCACTGGTTCAGTTACTCGCTATATGAAGCCCTGGGTTTGAACGAGAGCGTTCTCATTGTTCTGTGACCCAGTAGTCGTCGTGGCATTGAACGCACGACTGGTAGAGACTTGCTCCAGCTTGGAACAATGCATCGCCGTCACGATTGAGGATGGCCTCTCGTGCTATTCGACCTTGTTCAGAAAGTTGGTCTGAATAGGTAAACCAAGGTTCACTACGCTCCTCAGAAGCATGTGGAATTTTTAGGAGGTCTCCGGATGCAATAATCACTCCTGCCGCATTCTCCACAATAAGCCATTCTTCTTCGGTTGTTGGAACTAAGGAGGTCTCGCCTTCAATTGTCATGACCCAGCCTGCGGAATCCCAAAGCACGTCGGCAGCTGGCTCGAGGACGAGGTGCATTAGCTCGTCTGCAGTTAGAGAAGCCTCAAAGTCTACGGACGAACTCAGAGCGTCTTGTCGTTGACAACCACCAACCACCAAGACAGACAATACTGTGGAACACCAGGCTAGCTGGGTGCAACTCAATCGCTTGACTTGTCTTCTTCCTCTTCGGCTGCTTCTTCGCTACTGGATTCCTGTGCCTCTTTATCTTCGGTCGACTCTTCGTTGGACTCGGATTCTTCACGAACTTGCTCCAAGAGTTCCTTTTCCTCTTCTGTCGCGCGTTCTGTCGGATCCGCTCCGTCCCTAGGAGCACCGGTACCTGAAGAACCCATGAATAGGGTTCGGCCATCCTCATATGTAATGTTGCGCCCATTCGCACGTTTGGACAGGTCTTTCGACTGGTAGCCATCGACGACAATCTTGGTGCCGGGTTTTAGCGAATTCCTCGTAATTCCACGTCGCAAGAGCGTGTTGGGAGTTCCGCCTTCCACCATCCAAGACTCAGTGGTGCCGTCTTCCTTCTCATGATCCAGATGGATCCATGCATGAGGATTAACCCACTCGACTTTTGTGACCTTGCCTTTGAGTATGAGTGGACGGTTTGGATCGAACTCAGCTCCGAATGCATGATGCGCAAGAGCACTGATTCCAAAATGGGAAAGCGCAACACATAAGATCAGCTGAAGTGCTTTCATTCACCGGACTCCGTCTGTGTCTGTTCCGCAAACCACGCCTTCTCAGCTTCACGCGCACCCTTGAGCATTCCTTGCATTGAGTAGTTGCCCTCATGGCACGCGTATTCGTAAAGCTGACTCTCGGTCTTGGGCCAGTTGTACTTTCCGGACCATTTGTCCCGCCAGACATTGGGATCGCTCACGGTAAAGTCGTAGAGCATGTTGTCTTCGTCGGTCATCGTGAACCGTTCGACCACATGAAGGTCGCGTGTAGCCATACCTAGGGCCGGTGTGTCATTGAAGTTCGTGGTGTCGACTACGAGAGTGTCTCCCTCCCACCATCCGATAGAGTCGCCAAGCCATTTTCGGACATCGTCCGGTGCGTGTTCGCCTCCGATGCGAATAATTCGAGCATCATGAACCATCTCTATAAGGATCATGAGCGTGTTTTCGGATTGGACAACCCGTTTGATATTGTTGTAGAGTGCGGGAAGCATGGGTGGGCCTCCGGTGGACGAGAAGCCCAATAAACATCGATCAGACAGTGTTAGAAACTCTGGGTGATCGCTAGGACCAGGTATGTCTTCATCGAGCCACCAGGCGCGTCCAGTATTCGGGCGCCAGTAGTTTCGAAGTTCTCCAAAACGTGCAATGGCCTTTTGTGTCCATCCGGGTCTTCTCCCATTTGGCGGGTCGTACACGATCGATGTCGGGTATTCTCCATCGACTTTCGTGAACTCCTCTCCATTGTCGATCCAAAACCTGTTGTAACCGCCTACGTTGCCGGCAGCACCCGGTGAGCCGTCGCCGCCTTCCGGTGGTGCAGCGCGGTTGGGGTCTAGGACACGATTGTCATTCGCCTTGTTTCCTGCCTTCACCGCGTTGGAGTAGTTCTCGGCATCTTCGGGTTTAATGACGGCGCTATCACCGGATTGTCGCGCTCGTTCCAAAGGCGTAATGGTCTTAACGTCATATGTACCGCTGAAGTCGGGCTTTCCGGTCGCAGTTCGAGGAATCTCATCCGCCATCAAGGGGACAGCGAGCAAAGATGCCACTCCTGCCAGTAACAAAGTTCTCATTTGGGTACCTCTATTCCTCGGGCTGTACAGATTCGCGTCGCCACTGTCCATACAGCAGCTCCTCAACAAATTGTACGCACTTAAAGTCCATCAGAATCAAGTTTTCCTCCATCCTTCGATAGAGGGGCATCTCGATTGTCCACGGTTCTGTGAACGTCTCAGGATCGTCTATTGTTGCTTCATAATGAATGTGATTTGGACCCAACGGGGTCCACCTTTCTGTGACCACCATAGCAGCTGAGTGGTGGTTGCCGGACCGATCGAACCAAGTCGTATCAACCTGTGCAGTAACGGTCACGACGAGAGTGTCGCCCTCCCACTTTCCAACGGACTGACCCATCCACGAGTCAATCGGTGCTTCTCCAGGATCAACAAAAAACACATCTCTCACCGCACCGGCATACTCGTATGCGATAAAGAATGAATCTTCTCCTTGGACGATTTGGAATGGGAAGGGCAAATAGTTAGCCCGGGGGACACCAGGCAAGTAACACTTCACTTCTGGGTCGCGATCTGCCCAGTTTGCGCGATTTTCTTCACGTTTCTCGGCAGCTTCAGGCTTGTAGGGGATCATCTGTCCATCTTTGATCACCCCCAGTCCTCCTGGTACCGATCCTACAGCTCCCATGGCCAGTACTTTGAAATGGGGAACCGGTCCTCTCGGTCCTTCGACGGTCAAAAGTGCGGGTGCTGCAAGATGGCGTTCGACGTTATAGTTCGCTGTGTTGATCGCTTGCCATATCCCGTTCAGATCGGGGTGATTGGTTCCTGGGATGCGTTTGATTCCCGAATTCACATCCAACTTCGCCGACGATCCCTTGACTTGCGCTGCCTCTTCTCCTATTACTTGTGCCTTTTCCTGCGATTCGCCTGAACCTTGAAAGTATTCCTTTAGCGTTGCGCATCCGGACAAGCCAACGACAAGCAGGGCGACTATTGGTAGCGAGACACGAGGCGAAGAGATGCTAAGGGTGAAGGGTTTGACAGTCTTGTAGCTCATACGCTCTCTCGTTGGATAGGAATTACTGCAACCTGAATGCCTTAGTTGAATGAATCACCAACCAGTACTGCACCAGATTACTTTGCGGTATAGGGCCAAGAGGCAGGTACGTGAAAACCTGGAACTGTGGGACACAGCTTCTGTCGCCCCACTCGTTCCCAACGAAGCTAAGTTCATTCTTCCTCTTGCTTTCAACCAACCGGTGGTTAAATCGTGGAGACGCCTACGGGTCGGAGGAATTACCCTCCAAGGCAGCGACTGATTCGACGTTGCTTATAGGAACGTTAGAAAGCTCCTGTGCGGTTGCCTCTGTCTCTCCGCAATCACGAATAAACAAAGCGCATCCGGATAGCAAACACATCACCAAAAATGCCGTCGATACGCTGGACAATACGCGCTTAACAAGAGACTTCATGCTACTCCCTTAGATTTGCCCCAATCCCTCAATGCAAGCGTACCACATTACAAAAGTACAACGATGGTTCTCAACCTAGACACTGGTTCGAAGAACGTTTTCCGTTTGCTTGGATATGCGCCTTGTTATCATGTAAATTGATTGCAAACTAGATCGGGTCCAGTGTGTTGAAATCTCGCTTTTGCTTCCTTTTAATGTCAGTTTTCTTCGGCTTGAGTGCCGCTTCGGTCACAGTAGACAACTTTACGCTACTGGACCAAGAGGGCGAGGCACACAAACTGTATTACTTGTCAGATACCGAAGCTGTCGTGATCATGGTGCACGGAAATAACTGCCCCATGGTTCGCAATGCGTTGCCAGATTTCCGAGAAGTGCGAGACGATTTTCAAGATCGCAACGTGCAATTCTTGTTGCTGAACTCTGTCGACTACGACAACAGAGAATCCATACAACAAGAAGCCGAGGAATGGGACATCGACTTTCCAATATTGGACGATGAATCCCAGATTGTCGGTATGGGTTTGAAATTGACACATACAGCAGAAGTGATTGTCATCGATCCGTCCGACTGGTCGATCAAGTATCGAGGACCCGTCAATGATCGGTTGGAGTATGAACGCCAAAAAGCGGAAGCTAGCGTGCACTATGTGGCGGATACACTCAAATCGATGCTAGCAGGAGAAGATGTTGAGTTTCGGTCGATTGCGCCGAAGGGCTGCCTAATTAATTTTCCGGATAGAACAAATGACAAGACCGAAATCTCGTATTCCGAAGATATAGCTCCCACATTGCTGGAGAACTGCGGAGGCTGCCATACCACTGGAGGAATAGCGCCTTGGGCTATGGTGAACTATGAGATAGTTCGAAGTTTTGCACCGACCATACGACAGGTTTTGAGAGAGAAGCGAATGCCTCCGTGGCATGCCGACCCACATGTGGGTGAATGGAAGAATAGTCGCGACATCTCACCGGAAGAACGGCAGCTCATCGTTCGATGGATCGATGCCGGAACTCCTAGAGGCGAAGGTCCAGATCCATTAGCTGAACGAGAGGACAATATTGAGGATTGGCCACTTGGTCCTCCAGACTACATCATCGAATTTCCCGAGTACGAAGTTCAAGCTACGGGAGTCGTCGAGTATCAGTACTTCACTGTCGACAACAACATGGAGGAAGATGCATGGCTTAAAGCAATGACCGTTGTTCCTGGCGACACACGAGTACTGCACCATGTGTTGATGGGTACTGTAGATGCCGCTACTAGCAATCGTCGTGGTGCGATCTGGAGCCAATTCATGGGCGGATACGCCCCAGGAACCGAGTCGAGTGGCGTGTCGGGACCCGAGAACGCAGGAGTTCTAGTCCGAACCGGTACCAAGTTCCGCGCACAAATGCACTACACACCCATTGGCAAAGTAGTCAAGGATCAAACCCGAGTGGGGTTGTACTTCTTCGATGAACCTCCTGAGACTATCAAACGGAGTGGGGTGGTTTTGAACACAATCTTCCAGATTCCACCCAACACCAAGGACCACCAAGTCCGCTCGTATTTGACGTTTCACAGTAACGCTACGCTGCACTCGTTGCTGCCTCATTCACATTACCGAGGAAAGAGTTCGAAGTTCACTCTTGAGTATCCGGACGGTTCCAAAGAGCTATTGCTGTCTGTACCAAATTATGACTTCAATTGGCAAACAAGCTATGAATTCGTTGAGCCTGTTTCGGTTCCGGCTGGGTCTCGACTGCATCATGTAACTGTCTATGACAATTCCGTCCAAAATCCCGCTAACCCGGATCCCGAACGCACTGTCCGATGGGGTCAGCAGTCGTGGGAGGAAATGCTGTACGGGAGCTTTGTCTTCACTTGGGACGGCGAGACAATCGAGGATCAAGTTCAAGATAATGGTCGAATGAGAAGATCTCAAGCATTTGGCTACTTGGATCGCAACATCGATGGTCTTCTGAAGTTAGACGAACTGCAAGGTGGATGGGCCGCTCGAATTCGAGAAGGGTTTGACGCGTTGGATACGGACGACAACGAAGGACTTGATCTCGATGAGTTCATCGCTGCGTTGAGCATGGCGAACCGCTAGAGCTCGAAACGTTCTCGTCGATCTACAAAGCGCCAATACTGAACGCAATCTTCAACGGTGGAAGGATCAGGGTCTAATCAGTGCATCCTGAAGTTCCTTTCGTGCGCGACCTGCTCATCGTTGGTGGTGGGCACTCCAATGTAGAGGTCCTTCGTCACTACGGAATGAAGCCCGAACCAGGTGTTCGCATTACTGTGGTGGCACGAGAGCCTCACACCCCGTACTCCGGAATGCTTCCTGGTTACTTGGCGGGCAAGTACACATGGGACGAAATCCATATAGATCTGCTGAAGCTTTCCACGTTTGCCAATGCGAGATTCATTCCCGACGAAGTCACGCGAGTCAATTTAACCGAACAGACTGTAAGTTTCGCATCACGTCCTGACCTTCGCTATGACGTGATAGCCATAAATACTGGAGGAGCACCCGGTAAACACTATCAAGGTAACGATCTTGTAATCCCTGTGAAACCCATTGGTCGGTTCATCCCAGCGTGGAATCAGGTTGTCTCCCAACACGGGACCGGAAGTGGCTATCGCCTGACAATCGTTGGTGGTGGACCTGGAAGTGTGGAAGTCGCTCTAGCGATTCGCGAACGCCATGGAGATGCGTTCACTATTAATCTTGTAACAGCAAACGACATCCTTCTTAAGGAACACAACAAGCTTCTTGAACGTGCGATTGCCCGAGAACTTCAGAAGAACGACATCTCAGTTTCGTGTGATTTCAATGTCGTTGACGTCACCGATCGCGCAGTTATTGCTGCCGATGGTCGAAAGTTAAAATCAGATTGCGTCCTGTGGGTGGCTGGTGTAGAGGCCCCTGACTGGATACGTGAATCAAACTTTGCTGTAGATAAGGGAGGCTTTCTTCGAGTAAATCAAAACTTACAAAGCATTTCCAACCCCAATGCCTTTGCAGCAGGTGATATTGTGTGTTTGGATGGACAGGAGCGTCCTAAGTCTGGTGTGTACGCTGTGCGAGCTGGACCCTACTTAGCTCGAAATACGAGATTCGCCTTGACCTCACGACCACTACGTCGTTACAAGGCACAGCGTAAAGCTCTTGCTATTCTCCGGCTTTCTCACGTCCGTGCCGTTGCGACCAAGGGGCCTGTATGTCTAAGTTCCCGACCTGTTGAGGTTTGGAAAGACTGGATAGACCGAACATTCATGCGTAGATACTCAGATCTTCCTGAAATGGATTCTTCCGTTGAGCTTCTTAAGCCCCAAACGTTACGGGAAGACCAACCCGACCCGCTTCGCTGCGGTGGCTGTGGTTCAAAACTTGGTGCAGACTTGCTCGAGAGCGTTTTACGACGATTGAGAGTTGGACTTGACCGCGAACATGTGCACGGAATTGGTGACGATGCAGCGGTTATTGACTGGAACTCCTCACGTTTCGCGACTAGCTGCGATGGATTCCGCTCCATGATTACGGACCCATACCAATTTGGAAGACTCTCCGCAAACCATGCTCTGAACGATCTCTATGCGATGGGATCGGATCCCAAGATTGCTCTTGCAATGGTAACTGTTCCTTTGATGTCGCATACATTGATGGAAGACGAGCTATACCAAGCAATGTCTGGAGCACTGTCGGTGTTTGAAGAATCTAGTACAAAGCTCGTTGGAGGACACTCGTCGGAGGGTAGCGAACTGTCGCTTGGGTTCGCTGTCACTGGTACCGTTCCTCAAAATCCTGTGTTGAATTCATCCTTAGTCTCGGACCATGCCTTGGTGCTCACGAAACCCTTGGGAACTGGATTGCTACTCGCGGGGATCATGCACGGAACCACTTCTGCGAAGGATTTGATGTCAGCTATTGAAGTCATGGATCAATCAAATGCCGAAGCAGCACGAATCTTGCTTGATTTCGACCCAAGCGCAATGACAGACATTACTGGATTCGGACTACTAGGACACATTTCGGAGATTTCACGCCGTTCGAACGTCAACGTTGAATTGGTTGTGAATCAGATACCGTTGATGGACGGTGCTAGAGAAACTGTTATGCAGCATGTTCGAAGTTCATTGCACGACAACAACGCTCAAAGTGTTGCTGACTACGAAAAACGAAGAGACTTTGATGATTCGGAGATTGCGCCGCTCGTAGACCCACAGACATGCGGTGGTCTCGTTGCCGCGATTCCAAGAGCACATGTCGATGAGTGTGTAGATCGGTTGCGAGACGCAGGCTACCTACATGCAGGTCAAATTGGACTGTCTATTGGATCTGAAGCGTCGAGATTGGTGTAAAGAGTACGGTTCCGTCCTAGTGGGACAGGTTATAGGTCAATCACTACATCCAAGGTTCCAGAAAATAGCAAACGCAATCCTGTAACGCAATTCGAGGATTGTCGGTGTACATCGACATGATTACATCGCTGCTCAGACATACGGAATCGTTCTTGTACTCCAAGTATGACGGGGTCACATCGTTCAATCTCTCATCCTGTGCTAGAAGTCGGCCTCCACCGCTTTTTAGTTGTGCGATTTCGGTTCCCTTGTCAAGAGTCTTGAAATTCCAGTCGCTTAGAGACGGTGTGAAACTGGGAACTTGGGACTCGTCCAATTCCTGTGCATTCTCGATCACAACTCGAATCTTGTTGGTGTAGATTTCCAAGTCGTCGCTGTGGGTTGCCGGCACTGCGCCCAGATCGACCAAATACTTGAGAAAAGCTCTTGCCCGGTCAGAGCTGGTTGGATCGGAAGGAACTCCGACTTCTAGAGTAATTGCCGTACAGAATTGGGAGCATCTCCGAGAGAGAATGCTCAAAGGTTGCATTGCGAATATTGCGGTCTTACTAAACTTCCGAGCAGCCGAAAGTGTTGAAGGATTCATGTCAGTAATCACTGCATGGTGTGGATTTGGGCATGTATTGTTGTGGATGTCGAGAGCGAACCACGGCTTTCGGGAAGACACTCTCTCGATGACCTCTTCAGCCCACTGGAATTTCTTGCCGTTCTCCTCTTCCCAGATTCGATTAAAGTCTGTTTGACCATCAAGAGCACGAACCCCTTGGCTGGCGGCTAACACGTTACCGATTAGCAGAAGCATTGAGGTGCCTTGTCCGTTGTGTTGTTGCTCTTTGAGAATGGAACGGACTGCGTCCCATCCTGAAATTTCATTTCCATGCAACAACACGGAAACAAACATTGGAGCTTGACCGGGTTGCACCAAGTCGAACAGAGTAGGGCCATCGAGGACAGTGAGCAATTCCGTAGCAGGTAAATCCAGAATAGTCGGATCTAACGATGTCTCTACGCGGAGGGTCATGTCATGTCCCACGTATGAACGGGTTCGTTGGACTCCTGATGTGTGAAGTAGGACCGAGTGAGTCCTGCAAGATCGTTACCGTTGGATTCAACCCAAGAGCGTTGCCATGTAGCTCCGTTCATGCCGGAGGCAACACGATCTTTGATGATTCCTAGGTACTTATCGACTTCGTCGGAAGGCACTTCCTCCAATTCCAACGCTTCACCAGCCATCGGCAGTAGATTGTTTAGGATCAAGTCACTAACCGTCAGCTTTTCTCCATCGATCCAAGTTACTTCGGCGTCCAATCCAAGTCGTGCAGCTGCGTAGAAATTGTCCTTAGCCACGTCAAATGGAAGTTTTTCTTCGATCGGCGTTTCTTGACGACCTAGTGCTCGGACAAAACCAATGAACACTGCACAGTTTGCTATGCAATCTATTACTGTAGGTCCCGATGGAACTACTCTGTGTTCTATGCGCAAGTGGGGTTGGCCGTCGTAGTCAAAACCAATCAACGGTCGATTCCATCTCCAAATCGTTCCATTCTGAAACCGCAGATGTGCGTACTTGTTGATGGGTTCTGGTTGCACGAACGGTAGCAAAATCGTGTGTCCCAGACGATTCTCCGAGAACAGTTCGCAAAGCGAATCTTTCGCATAGCCCGTTCCAAAAATCACGCGTTGCAGGTGCCGTTCGCCGATATGGGTTGCTTGTTCGAACAGTGGAATCCTTGTTTCGGCCCATAGGTCCTTTCCAAAGAGGTAGGGTGAATTTGCGCTGAGGGCAACCATCGGAGCTGAAACCGCAATTGCGGCGTTGAAGTCACGCACTGCGCGATAAGGTTTGCATTGCAGATGGATCTGAAAGCTCGTCGTAGCCGCTTCTAGCATTACATCTTGGTGAAGTAGATTTAGTTCTTCACAACCACTGATAGCAATTCTGAGATCTGCCCCGTCGCGAAGTGAGATGATGCGATCATTCAATGCTCGATAGCGAACCATATCGGACATGTTGCGGGAATTTAATAGGTCGCGACGCATTGTCGGCAAAATACCTACTTGAACCAACTTTGTGTCGTTTTCTCTTGCGGCGTTTTGGCAAGCGTCCCATGTCGAGGCCAATTCGTCGTGAAGCCTGGAAAACGCACGCCCCGTTAAAGAGCATGGACTTCCATTGAGCTCGACGTTGAACTGGGAGAGTTCAGGGACTACGAGTGGATTGTTAAGTGTGTCGAGAATTTCTTGATTCAGACCCTTTGGATTGCCTGCTTCGTCGACAATGCAGGCTTCAAGTTCAAATCCGACGATGTCTCCGCGTGTGCTGAATCCATTGCTGTCAAAGAGTCGAGTTACGTGTTCAGTCTCTTCTTCGAGTAGTCGTCGAAATCGGCTGAAGTCGACAGCTTCGAAGTGCCGTACACTTATTTCGTCTCCCACGATAACTCCTCTGCCGACTCCCGTTTGTTTAAGGCTCGGCCACTCTTACCCGGTTGAAATTGTACGGTGTCCGCATCGAACTCCTGCCGAGGGGATGGTCTTTGGAACAATGCTTCGACATTCAGTTTCGGCAATTGGACTTAGTCAGCCTATATGCTTTCACATGAAGACTGCGCAAGAACATTCGAGTAATCACTCGTGACAGGCGAAGAATCCAACTGGACGCTTGTGGGCTCGTCGCTTAGCTACAAAGCGATCAGCGAGTGCCAACTGGTGCTAACCGCGACGGGAATTGAGACTCGGGTTGAACGAGATACGACCCGATGGCTTCTGTTTACAAGATCGGAAATGGAGTCAGCCGCTCGCCGCCAGCTCGAAATCTATCGAAAAGAAAACAAGGATGTGAAGCGAGAACGTGCTCCGTCTCCGCAAATCGACAAGGGATACGTTGGGTGTGTGATCTACGTCGCAATCGTATGGTTCGTGTGGATTCTTGAATCCGTTGGTCTGCTTGGTGAATTCCCTCGAGAGGGAGCCATGTGGGCTTACGCAGTTCGTGAACAAGGCGAGTGGTGGCGTACATTCACGGCACTGATGCTTCATGGCGATGTTATACATCTAGTTGGCAACACAGCTTTCGGTCTGATTTTTGGAGTCATTGCCGGACGACACTACGGGTCAGGGCTGGCTTGGTTGCTGATCGTGTTGTGCGGCGCAGCTGGCAATTACTTGAACGCACTACTGCAGGCCAACATGTTTGTATCGATCGGAGCGTCTACCGGAATGTTTGCGGCCGTGGGTCTGATTGGAGGAATGTTCTTTCGTCGTCGATTCATTTCAGGGCGTGGTTGGAGGTATAACGCCATCCCTATTGTGGGCGTAATTGGAATCTTTGCATTCATGGGTATTGGAACCGAACGAACCGATGTTGTGGCGCATTTGACAGGGTTGTTTTGTGGCTTGCTGACCGGCATCGTTGTATCGAGCTTCGACCTCCGCCGCATTGGCAAGTCGGGTCAGATACTTGCCGGCATCGCCGCTTTGGCTCTATTGGGAACCGCGACCGTCTTAGCATGAAAGAGTGGCGGAAGAGGTAGGAGTCGAACCCACCAGACGCAGACTAAGCGTCTCAACGGCTTTGAAGGCCGCGCGCCTCACCGGAGGCGATGCTCTTCCACGTAGCATTAGAGTACAGTCGCTAGACTGATTCAAGCCCCTCGTTGCAGCAACCTGAGAATAGCTTGTATTGAATTGGCATCAAGTTGCGTGTGTACCTGCATTGAATTCTTAGTGAGAATCGTTGTGTTTGAATAGAACCGGCTACTCAGGTTTCTACAACACACAGCACAATTGGTCTTGAAGCTGTCTAACCATACAATGGTTAGTTACTGCCACATTTGTAAGAGCCACGCTTGGAGGGCGTTCAGTCAGGCTTATCAACGGCGTCATAAGATGCAATCATCTAGCTCTCTCACCATGAACATCCACCTTGATGGAAGCTAAGTCTCCAATACTCGATAGCCGTGTGTCCGGTAGTAAGTCCGGTGCGATGCCATTCGAAAAGTACACCGCTTTCGCACCAATCGAACTTCCGAATCGCACTTGGCCGTCAAACAGGTTGAAGCACGCCCCAAGATGGTGCAGCGTTGATTTGCGTGACGGAAACCAAGCCCTCATCGAACCCATGAGTGTCGATGAGAAGCTGAGGATGTACGAGCTTTTGTTGGAAGTCGGTTTTATTGAGATTGAGGTGGGCTTTCCAGCAGCATCGCAGCCCGACTTCGATTTCATTAGGAAAATTGTTGACGACGGTCTCGTCCCTGATGACATCACGATCCAAGTGCTCTGCCAGGCCCGCAAAGAACTAATTGAGCGCACTGTTGAAGCTCTCGACGGCACAAGAAACGCAATTTTTCATCTCTACAACTCGACTTCTGCATTGCAGCGTAAAGTTGTCTTCAACATGGACCGTCAGCAAATTGTGGATCTTGCTGTAGCGGGCACGGAGCTTGTCAGGGATATGACTCGGCATCTGACCAGCACGAATGTTGAGTTTGAGTACTCGCCTGAGAGCTTCACTGGGACAGAGCTTGACTTTGCTCTCGAGATCAGTTCCGCCGTGTGCGAGACTTGGGGAGCTTCGACGGATCGAAAGGTGATTATCAATCTCCCATCCACCGTCGAATTGGCAACTCCCAACATCTATGCCGACCAAATCGAGTACTTTTGCAGAAATTTCGACTATCGCGATTCGTCAATCGTCAGTCTGCATACACACAATGATCGAGGGACGGGAATTGCGGCGACCGAACTTGCCTTGATGGCGGGAGCTGAGAGAGTTGAGGGCACGTTGTTCGGAAATGGTGAACGGACTGGTAACTGCGATATAGTCACGGTTGCCATGAACCTATTCTCTCAGGGAGTGGATCCACAATTGGACTTGTGTGACATGCCACGGATTCGCGAGACCGTTGAATCCATAAACAAGCTACCTGTGCATCCGAGACATCCTTACGCGGGCGACCTAGTGTTCACGGCTTTCTCGGGTTCTCATCAAGACGCCATTCGAAAAGGCATGTCGCAAGTGGATCGATCACGGTGGGAAGTGCCGTACTTGCCGATCGATCCGGAAGATGTCGGATCGTCCTACAAAGAGTCGGTAAGAATCAATAGTCAGTCGGGTAAGGGTGGCGTGGGTTTTGTGCTCGAAGAGCACTATGGGATTTACTTGCCGCGTGAAATGCTTGTCGAGTTTTCGCGGTATGTTCAGACGATCACCGAGGATACTCAATCCGAAGTGTCGCCGTCAAAAATGCTTGATGCTCTCGTCCTCGAATATCGAGTAGAGGATGGACCCTACAAACTCGATCACTATACGCTGTCAAACAGCGACCAGTCCCACAAGACGACGATTGAAGCTATGGTTCACGTTTCCGAGAGCCAGATCGCTGTGAAGGGTGAAGGTTCCGGTCCAATAGATGC
The DNA here is from genome assembly GCA_965203735.1 of Candidatus Azotimanducaceae bacterium. GTDB lineage: Bacteria > Pseudomonadota > Gammaproteobacteria > Pseudomonadales > Azotimanducaceae > Bin55. The sequence continues at coordinate 2,690,951 of OZ241909.1, read as the reverse complement.
GCTGGTCAATGCACTTTCGGAGACATTGAATGAACCTCTGCGTGTCAGTGACTACATTCATCAGACCATCCAAAGAGAGGGAATCGATAAGGATCGATCGACGGCCATCGGCATTATTGCGATTGAATTTGAAGAACGACCTGTCTACGGAATTGGCCTCGGCAAGAATGCTGTTTCCGCGTCACTGACAGCGGTCATGGCTGCCTTGAACAGAAGGTGGAAACTGTCCGAAGGAAGAGTCAGGCAGACGTAGACTTAGTCGTCGAGAGGCTCATCTTGATCGTCAGAGTCGCTCGGAGTCTCTTCTTCAGGTGTCTCGGTACGAACGACGCGAATGCTTGGTAAGGCATTTTCTCCCACTTTGAGTGTCTCGCATATGTAACCGTTGATTCTTAGGCCTACATTTCCATCCGGAATGTCTTCAAGGACCTCCAAGAGCAATCCGTTTAGAGTTTTTGGGCCTTCGGTGGGTAGATCCCATTCGAGACGGGTGTTTATGTCCCTAAGCAACGCATAGCCATCAATGACGTACGAGCCGTCCTCTTGCGGAAAAATGTCGGGATAGCCAGCTGACGTATCCGTCGTAAACTCACCGATGACCTCTTCCAGAATGTCTTCGAGGGTCACGATCCCCAAGACTGTTCCGTACTCGTCGACAACAAACGCGAATCGTGTTTTCTTCTGTTGGAAATTGGCAAGCTGTGTCGGCAAAGGCGTGCCACTTGGAACGAAATAGGGCTGCTCGAGTTGCTCCTTAAAGTCTTCTATTGCAATGGTCTCAGACCGGAGAAGTTGTCCCGCTCGTTTCAGATGGAGAACTCCAATCACGTTGTCGATATCGTCTTCGTACACCGGAAGGAGCGTGTGGTTGGCATGAATAAGGTCTTCCACCAAGTCACGATCAGAATTTCCAATGTCGATACCCTCTACTTCCGATCGATGAACCATGATGTCGTTAATCTCGGCTTTCCCCAAGTCCAGAATTCCCAATAGCATTTCCTGCCTCTCGAGAGGCAAGTCGCTCTCGGTTCCTACGACTGTTCGAAGTTCCTCAAGTGACAGGCTAGTTGACTTCGCTGCAATGTTTTTGACAAAAGGATTGACCATGACGCTCGCGCAAACCTTCACCAACGAGACAGCCGGAGAGAGAATCTTTTCCAAGAGATTGAGAATGTAGGAGGATGGAAAAGCTATAGACTCTGGACGTTCGGCCGCTATCGTCTTTGGAGCAACCTCGGCAAAGACAAGCATTAGGAATGTGAACCCGATTGCGGCGACGGCTGGCCCAAAATCTCCTAACAAACGCACGCAGATCACATACGCAATCATTGCTGCGATGTTATTGACAAGATTGTTTCCAATCAGAATGACACCCAACAGTCGATCGGTTTTCCTCAGTAGCTTTTGAGATCGACGTGCACCTCGATTCCCTTGTTCTGCCATGTGTTTCAGCTGATAAGGGTTCAGCTTCATCATGGCGGTCTCTGAGCTGGAGAAATATCCGCTCATAAAGATCAGAATGACTGTGGCAATTACGAGTAAGAACGTAGGAACTTCGGGCATGGACTGAAACTTAGTTGAGGGTCTTGTGGCTACCCTACGAATGTGTCAATGACAATTCGCGTACCAAAGTAACCGATTAGGAGTACGACAAAGGCAGCTAACGAGAGTTTTGTTGTGAAGTTTCCACGCCATCCTCTGATGTGGTGTCCCAACATAAGGAACGCGTAGATCATCCATGCTGCAATCGTGAGGGCGACATGAAGGTGACTAGCGTGCGTGAAGAGCTTTCCCCAGAAAAAGACAAAACCTGTTGCATTAGCGACAGTGAGTAGAAATAGTCCTGTCCATAAGGCATTGAAAAGGGTTACTTCGGCAGACTCGAGTGGAGGAAAAGTACGAAGGAAAGCATTGAACTCGTGCTTCTTGATTGCCCTATCCAACCAAACCAAGAGAGCAGCTTGACAAGCCGCATATGCAAGAATCGAATAGGCAGCAAGACTCACGACGACATGCACAGTTAGTCCGACACTCAAGGGTGATGTGTGAAGAGACCCCTTGTGAAATAATCCAGATGAAACCAAAATCAATGCGATTAGCGGAAATAAGACGATGACAACGGGTTTGGCCCGCACCGGAGTTAGGAGTTGTTCTACGAGAACGATTAGAGCTACACAAACGGTGACGATTGCAGCTATTGGAAAGACCGCCAGATCCACGCCTCCTCCCGTCCAAAAAACTCTCACGGCATACACCAAATGGCATGCAAAGGCAATTGCACCGGCCAAGGACGCGGCGACTTCTCCTAGTCGATTCGCTTCGCGACTAAGTCGAAAAGTCAGCACCAAGGCCGTCAAATAGAGGATTGAGGCGGAGATCGCAAGAATCACAATAGAAAAACAGTCAATTCGTTAGAAACTGCCCAACAAGCACGTCAACAGTAGGAATGGAGAACCTGCTATAGCCTATACTTTTGATTCGGCTCGCTCTTCGCCAGTCGCACTTTCCTCTCATGAAATGATTGCAGATGTTTGACAACTTAAGAGACAAGATTTCTGGAGTTCTTGCTCCCTTACGGAGTCGACAACTATCGGAAAGCAACATTGAAGAAGCTGTGCGAGAAGTTCGTAATGCGCTAATTGACGCGGATGTCGCGTTTAACGTCGTTACCGAGTTTGTAAAGGATGTTCAGAGACAAGCAGTTGGTCAAACGGTATCACGCAGTGTTCAACCGGGTCATGCATTTGTCCGAATAGTACACGATTCGCTTGTTAAGTTGATGGGTGAGACTAACGACGGACTGGACCTCGGCGGTGGAAACGTCCCCAACGTTGTGCTCATGGCCGGTCTTCAAGGAGTAGGGAAGACCACCACCGCCATTAAGTTGGCAAAGTGGCTGAAAGAACGAGACTCAAAGTCGGTGAGTGTGGTGTCGGCCGACGTGTATCGTCCTGCGGCGATCGAACAACTGCAGTCGCTTGCCGAGCAAGCAGATGTCGAATTCATACCTAGCAAGCAGCGAGATAGGCCTGACGCCATTGTCAAGCGAGCGGTCAAGATGGCCCGAAAAAGTTTCCACGACGTACTCATTGTGGACACTGCAGGCCGACTTGCAGTCGACGAGACCATGATGGAAGAAATCGCTCGTCTACACAAAGTGCTCAATCCCCGCGAGACGCTTTTCGTTGTGGATGCGATGACAGGTCAGGATGCCGCAAACACAGCGCGAGCCTTTGACAAGGCTTTGCCGCTCACGGGCGTCGTCTTGTCCAAAGCTGATGGGGACGCTCGTGGTGGAGCTGCTCTTTCAGTTCGTTCCATCACTGGCAAACCAATTAAGTTTCTCGGAATCGGTGAAGACTTGGATGGACTGGAACCGTTCCATCCCGATCGCATTGCATCACGCATTCTTGGAATGGGCGATGTTCTTTCCTACTTAGAGGAAGCGGAACAGAAGGTAGACAAAGGCAAGGCAGAGCGTCTTGCGAAGAAGATCTTTCGCGGAAGCAAGTTCAATCTCGACGACATGCGCGACCAACTACAGCAATTCAGTGCAATGGGAGGAGTTGCAGGCTTCAAGGACATGATGCCCGACTTGGATCCGTCTACGGTCAAAGTGAAGAGCATGGACGATGACCAAATGAAGAAGCAATGCGTGATCATAGACTCGATGACCTTGCATGAACGTCGATTTCCTGCAGTTCTGGACAGTTCAAGAAAGCGACGGATTGCTGAGGGGAGCGGCGTGCAGATTCATGAAGTGAATCTTCTACTAAGAAAGTATCGACAACTTGAGAAGCAAATGAAACGAGCGGGTCGCAAGAGCAACAAGATTCTTCAGAGACTTGAGAGTGCCGAGGCGATGAGCCAAGGCAGAAGACATCGTTAGAGTTCTCGCCGATGGTTGCTGGTCCTGTGACTTGTCAGGCTAAAACGCGACCTCACCTTGTTCAACTTGAACAGCACTAGCTAGCACTGGGAGAATTTCCCGTCTAAAGGTTGCGGGCAAAATTCAATCTAGGAGGGAGATGAATTGCTGGTGTTCAAGTACAATTCGCGTGCTCCCACCGTCATTGGTTCCAAAAACTATGGTTGTTATACGCTTGGCTCGCGCTGGCAAGCGGAAAAATCCGTTCTATCACTTGTCGGTCTCAGACAAACGAAATCCTCGTGACGGTCGATTTATCGAACGAGTTGGCTACTACAATCCAATTGCTCGTGGGGAAGCGGTGCGCACTTGGGTAAATCTCGAACGTGTCGACTATTGGATCAGTGTTGGAGCGATTCCGAGTCCGAAAGTCAAGAGCATTATTAAGAACGCACGGATCGAGCAAGCGACTTCAGAGCAAGCAGATCAGACAGAAGAGGCAACTGCTGTTGAGGACTCGAGTGATCAAGAAGAAGCGGCAGCAGACGCAAGTGTCGAAGAAGTTGCTGAGGAAGCTGCTGAGCAGGTCGAAGGAGATGTCGCCGAAGCGTCAACTGAGCAGGAAGTAGCAGATCCTTCCGAAGAGTCCTCAGAAGAAAGTACAACCGATTCGGAAGAAAAACCCGAAGACAACACCGTGGAGACAGAACAAAGTGAAGACTCTTCCGGTGAGGAATCCAAAGAGAGTTCGTAGTAGTCTGACCCCTGACTGACTAACATAATAACGACACACTTGTTCCCTTAGCTAGTTCTTTCGTTTACTCGACAACAGAGTCGTTTAACTCGGACCAACTTTATCTGCTGTTTCCGTGTCTAACCTTGTATCTGAAGATTTTGTTGTCGTCGGACGTGTCTCAAGGCCTTTTGGACTTAAGGGATGGTCGCGCATTACTTCGTACACAGTACCTCCAGAAAATATTCTGAGTTATCGACCGTGGGCTTTGGGGAGAGAGAGTGAACCTGAGTCCACAGTTGAATGGACCGAGGTGGTCGATGTGCAGACACAATCCCAGTCAGGTGGATTTTTCGCTCGTATTGGGGCATGTGAGTCGCGAACGGAAGCAGGTGGAATCACCGGTAGACTCATCGGAGTACCGAAGAGTAGCTTGCCCGTTCCTGAAGACGACGAGTTTTACTGGTTTGAATTGGTGGGTACAAAAGTTGTTAATCTCGAAGGTCATGTCTTTGGATGCGTCGATGAAGTATTCGACTCCGGCGCACATTCGGTATTGAGAATTGAGACTAACGAAAGCGACGTGATGATTCCTTTGGTGGCTGCGGTAGTTCGAGAAGTCATGCCCGGAGAGCAAGTGTTAGTGGACTGGCAACCCGATTGGTGACTCGAAAGTGTGGTTTGGTGTTGTAACGATCTTTCCCGACCTGGTGCAGGCTGCCTTGGAAGAGGGAGTTGTAGGTCGAGCCGTAAGAGCAGGTTCCATTCAACTTGAGCTTTACAACCCTAGAGACTTTGCCCAGAACTCATTCAAGTCAGTAGATGATCGTCCGTACGGAGGTGGACCCGGAATGGTCATGATGGCAGAGCCCCTCGCTGAGTGTGTTAGACAAGCCCGATCAGATTTTGAGAGCGAGACGCTACAGACGATTCTGCTAACACCGCAGGGACAGACCTTGAGTCAAACTGATGTACGTAAATTCTCGGAGCTGGATGGTCTGCTGCTCATTGCGGGGCGTTATGAAGGCGTGGATGAACGATTTGTTGAAAACTACGTCGACAGCGAGCTTTCGATTGGCGACTATGTGCTCAGTGGTGGGGAACTTCCTGCGCTGGTGGTATTGGACTCTGTTGCTCGATTGGTCTCCGGTACTTTGAACAACCCTGACTCGACGAGCACTGAGTCATACTCCGACGGACTCCTAGACTTTCCCCAATACACTCGACCTAGAAGATTCGAAGATCTGGATGTGCCGGAGATTCTGCTAAGTGGTGATCACGGAAAGGTGGAGAAATGGCGTCATGCCCAAGCCATCAAACGAACCTGGAATCGACGTCCCGATCTGCTCACTAAAAGGTCATGGGCTAAAGAGGAACGTAAAATAGTGAATTCGTTGGCGAATTGCCGTAGTGGATTCGACACGGAAAATGACTAGGAGAGAACATCATGCGAAGTAACAAGATTATCGAACAACTCGAAAACGAACAGCTTCGTGAGTCGCTTCCCGATGTTCAGACAGGAGACTCGGTGAATGTAAGAGTCGTGGTGCGAGAAGGCTCACGAGACCGTCTACAGGCATTTGAAGGCGTAGTAATTGGTAAACGCAACCGAGGACTGAATTCTTCCTTCACAGTGCGCAAGATATCCCATGGAGTTGGAGTCGAACGTACATTCCAGACTCACAGTCCGTTGATCGACTCAATTGAGGTTCTCCGCAAAGGTGACGTTCGCAAAGCAAAGTTGTATTATTTGCGAGAGCGATCTGGACGATCGGCGAGGATCAAGGAAAAGGTCTAACGCTCGAATCGTCTAGGTTTGTCGATTACTCCGGGAGGAGGTGTACAAATTAGTTCGATGTAGACAGGAAGTCATGACATGGCAAGGAGGCCGGCATGGAACAACCAAGAGTCAGTGAGACACCCACTGAAGTTCGTAGGTACATCAACACTGTATGGCTAGAGAAAGGACTTTCGGAAGCCACGTGTGAGGCGTATCAACGAGACCTAACCCAATTCGTCGAATGGTCCGATTGCGGTTTGCTGTCAAGCCGCGAGTCCAACATTCTCGATTTTCTGGCATACAAACAAGAGCAGGGCTGCTCGGCCCGCTCGTCTGCACGCATTCTCTCGACGTTTCGAGGCTTCTTCAAGTACGCCATCGAACGGGGAGAAATCAACCACGATCCTTGTGCAAAGATTCAGAACCCAAAGATTGGTCGGTCGTTACCTGACGTCTTGACTGAACAGGACGTGGAGGATCTACTTCATGCTCCCGATGTGGATAAGAACGCTGTCGAGTTTCGTGATCGAGTGATGTTGGAAGTGCTCTATGCAACCGGACTGCGCGTGAGCGAAATTGTTTCGTTGACCATCATGTCCGTGAACTTGCGGCAAAACGTGATCCGGGTGATGGGCAAAGGTTCGAAGGAACGTATCGTTCCGCTTGGAGAGTACGCACTGATGTGGCTGGAACGCTACATTCGAGAAGCTCGTTCAAATTTGATCAATGGCCACAGGTGTAGTGCTCTATTTCCGAGCAATCGAGGACAGCGGATGTGCCGCCAGACTTTTTGGCATGCAATCAAACGCTATGCAGACAGAGCTGGGATTACAAAACCATTGTCTCCGCACACGTTGCGTCATGCATTTGCCACCCACTTACTCAATCACGGTGCGGACTTGCGTACTGTACAATTGATGCTTGGACATGCTAATCTATCAACAACTCAGATATATACGCATGTCGCTACTCAGAGACTGAAGGAGCTACATGCTCAACACCACCCGCGAGGTTGAATTACACATGACACATTCATGTAAGGAAGCCCAATTCAAATTGAGCTTAGCGTCAATAGTCGCAATCGTTGCGATGATTTTCGCGACCAGTACATCGGCAGAAACGTCAAGCGATGCTCAAGGCGTCAATTCTGACAAGGATGCAATTAAGGAGATAGCCAAGGTCTTGGGTTCTCCAACCAAGGAAGTGTCTGATAGTCCGATGAACAATCTAAAAACTGTGGAATTGGACAATGGTCGCATCGTCTACACAACGACCGACGGCGAGTACGCTTTTGTTGGAGACTTGTACGGATGGAACGAGGAGAAGTTTGTCAATCTGACCGTCAGGCAGAAAAATCAAGCTCTTCTTTCTATGTTTCAGTCACTCCCCGTGGCTAGTACCATCAATTACAGTCCAGTCGAGACTTCAGAACCGGACGTCGTGTATGTCTTCACGGATGTGGACTGTGGGTATTGTCGGTTGTTACACGAACACATGCCGGAATATCACGCCAACAACATTGAAATTCGCTACTTGGCCTACCCCAGAGCTGGAATTGGATCAAAGGCCTTCAACAAGCTTGTCTCCGCTTGGTGCGCCGATGATCGCCACGATGTTCTCGCTCGAGTCAAGAACGGTACCGCAGTGAATGCTGAGGAATATACGGTAGCAGACGACTGTTCGAAGAGTGTCGAAGAACACTACGAGTTGGGTCAGAAAATCGAGATTACTGGAACACCGACCAACGTCCTTCCGAATGGCAAGGTCATTCCAGGATTTACTCAAGCCGAACAGCTCAAGACACTCATAGACTCTTAGGAATTTGGTCGCACTCGGATAGTACATTGTCAGCGAATCCGTAGTGCGGCTTGGAGTCGCCGGTTTAGGCACCGTCGCTCAAGGGCTATTCGTGCTCTTGAACGAAAACGCCGACAGAGTAGCGCGACAGCTCGGGCAACCGATCTCGGTTGCCCGGGTTGCAAGTCGAACGCCACGTCCACACGTCGACACACTCGGTGCCGAATTCAGTACCGACCTCAACTCGCTTCTGCAGGATGACGTCGATATCGTCGTCGAACTCATTGGTGGCACAGATGATGCCAATCGCCTGATCTCGCGGGCAATTGAACTCGGCAAACCTGTTGTAACTGCCAATAAGGCCGTTCTCTCCCAATTCGGTAACTCATACATCTCTCGTGCAAGAGAGAGCCATGTACCGCTCGGGTTTGAAGCCTCGGTCGCTGGGGGAATCCCCATTGTTGCTGTCTTGAAGGATGGATTGGCGGGAAATTCCATCGATTCCATTACAGGAATACTTAACGGAACTTGTAATTTTGTCTTGACGCAAATGGACGTGCACGACTCTACGTTTGAATCGGCGTTGCGACAAGCGCAAGACCTGGGTTTCGCCGAGAGCGATCCGAGTTTTGACATCGATGGAATCGATGCAGCTCAAAAACTGTCAATTCTTGGATCGATTGCATTCGATCAGCCGATCGACTTGGCCAACATTTACATCGAGGGAATCACAAACATCCAGCTCGATGATCTCCACTACGCTCGAGAACTTGGATATCGAATCAAGCACATCGCAGTCGCTCGAGTATTTGATTCAAGTGTGGAAATGCGTGTGCATCCAGCGCTTGTGTCTGATAAGGATCTGATGTCGCTCATAGATGGCGTAGACAACGCCATTTCGGTGGCTGCAAATGGTGTTGGTAGTTTGCTCTTGAAGGGGCCTGGTGCAGGATCTCGCCCCACGGCTTCAGCGGTGCTTAGCGACATCATCGAGATTGCGAAAGGGAAGTCCTCGTTGCCTACGAACACAACCTCCACGCGTGATGCCAGTCCAATTTGTGACTTATCCAGTTCGTACTACTTGTACATCCCAGTGTCAGACGAACCCGGCGTTATGGCGACACTTGCTGAAGTCTTGGGAAATCATAGGATTTCGATGGAGTCAGTCATCCAGAAATCCAATGCGATCCAGCAAACTGGCAACGTGCGATGGGTACCTGTAGTCTTGCTAACCGATGAAGTTCTGGAGTCCGTGTTAGATGCAACCATTGGAGACTTGCAGAAGCTGTCCGCAGTACACGGAGACATTCGACGTATTCGAGTTGTTGACCTCAATTGAGCACATCGAGAACACCTAGGTATCAATTTGTAACCCGACCGTTACCCCCCAACTGGTCTCAGGTACAGGAAAAACTCGGAGTCGATCCCATATTGGGACGGATCTTGGCTTCGAGAGGAGTGGAGTCTGAGTCCGACACGAGTCTTAGGCTGTCCGAGCTTCTTCCACCCGATGGACTAGAAGGAATCCAGAACGCGGCTGCACGACTGGTTCATGCAATTCAGAATGATGAACTCATACTCATCGCGGGCGACTTCGATGCGGACGGCGCGACCGCTAGTGCCCTGTGCGTACTCATGCTTCGAGACTACGGTGCTAAACGGGTCGAATCTGTGGTTCCCGATAGATTTCGTTTTGGCTATGGATTGTCTAAGGACTTTGTTCAATCGCTGCTGGTCAAAAAACCGAAGGTTATCGTTACAGTCGACAATGGCATCAGCTCGAATGAGGGTGTTCAATTTGCTCGCGATAACGGTATCGACACGATAATTACCGACCACCATCTGCCTCCCGAAGAGTTGCCGGCGGCGAGTGCAATCGTGAACCCACAGCTGTCAAAGAGCAGTTTTGCTAGTACACCTGCAGGTGTTGGTGTTGCGTTCTATGTAATGGTGGAAGTACGACGTCAGTTAAGAGCGCTCAATCATTTTGAGGAAAGACAACTAACGGAACCTAAAGTAGCAGACTACTTAGACCTGGTTGCATTGGGCACTGTTGTAGATCTTGTTCCGTTGGATCGAAATAACCGAATTCTGGTAGCGAACGGCTTGAGTCGGATACGGCGACGTAGAACAAGGCCTGGAATCATTGCGCTATGCGAGATCGCTAGGGTCAGGTTGGAACAAATTGACGCGGAAGATCTCGGCTACAGGTTGGGCCCAAGACTCAATGCAGCAGGAAGACTCGAAGACATCAGTATTGGCATTCAGGCGTTGCTTACTTCAAACCTCGGAGATGCGCGAATTCACGTTGGACGTCTGAACGAGATAAATGCCGAACGTCAACAAATGCAGCAGGAAATGACCGAAGTTGCTCATCGCTACTTAGATTCTCTAACCGATCTTGATCGTCCAGGAATCTGTGTCCACGACCAGTCCTTTCATGAGGGAATAGTTGGTCTGATCGCAAGCCAAGTAGTCGGACGGCTAAACCGTCCCGCAGTTGTGTTTGCGGATGCGCAAGATGGATTGTCTAAATACATCAAAGGCTCCGCTCGGAGCGTCGCAAATATCCACATTCGCGACGTGCTTGCAGATATCGACTCGCAGTATCCAAATCTGTTGATTTCCTACGGTGGTCATGCCATGGCAGCGGGTGTCACAATCCATAAAGCAAGTCTTGAACGATTCTCCTCACTGTTCGAGAAAGCTGTTGCGGCTAGAGCAGCAAGCGAAACCTTTAGCGATGTGCTCTACACGGATGGAGAACTCGACGACGAGTACTTGACCTTGCAGCTAGTACGCTCGATCAACGAATGGGGTCCATGGGGAAAGGACTTCGATCCACCTTTGTTTCACGGTTCGTTTGACATCGTAAACCAGCAGGTAGTAGGTAAGGGTAGGCACCTCAAGATGGTGTTGAAACAGCAACGAAAACTCGTCGACGCAATTGCTTTCAATCATGGATCAATTGATGCTGAAAGAGTTGAGGTGGCCTATCGTCCAACAGGAAACAATTTTCGAGGATCTACAACTCTCCAATTGGTTGTCGAGTGTGCTCAACCGGCGACGACATAGTCGTTCTCGGCGAATTCAGGGAGTACCGGGTTTTGAGTCACAGTACTGCGCGACCCTAGTCAAGCGCTTACTTAACAAGTGCTAAAATTTCGGTGCTCTAACGCAGGAAAGCGGTGCTTCGTTAGCTTTGAGCCGTGTCCAAACTTAGTTTCGGGAAAACAGACACTGACCTTTTACCTCTACACATGGCGAAATAATGGCTGAAATTAGCTCGATACGAGAAAGAATCAAGGACATTCGCACCCGCATGTTTGTGCTAAGAGACTCTCTTTGACTATGAGAAAAGCAAGGAGAGGTTAGAAGAAGTCGATCTTCAACTGTCTGAACCCGATACTTGGTCCGACCAACAACTTTCGGAATCTCTCTCAAAAGAACGAGCGCGACTGACTGAATCCGTTGCAGGAATGGACAGTATCGAAGCTCGAGTTGAAGAAGCGGATGAACTTGCTGAGATCGCTGCAGACGAACGAGAGCAAGAGGTCCTCACTGAAGTTGCATCTGAATTGGAGTCCATCGACACACATCTGAAGTCGATGGAATTCAAGAAGATGTTCTCGAACGAACTGGATTCTCAAAACGCATATGTCGACATTCAGTTTGGAGAAGGTGGGACGGAGTCGCAAGACTGGGCGAACATGCTGCTTCGCATGTATCTTCAATGGTGCGAGAAACGAAACTACAAGGCAACAATTCTTGAATTGTCCGAGGGCGATGTGGCAGGTATCCGAAGTTCAACAGTGCAAGTTGTAGGAGACTTCGCCTACGGGTGGCTTCGCACCGAGAGTGGAGTACATCGATTGGTGCGCAATTCGCCTTTTGACTCGAATCACCGTCGGCACACGTCTTTTGCATCGGTGTTCGTATACGCTGAAATCGACGACGATGTAAAGGTGGAGATTGACCCTAGCGACGTCAGAACTGACACATATCGTGCGAGTGGAGCAGGAGGACAACATGTGAATCAGACGGACTCGGCTGTTCGATTGACCCACGTCCCCACCAACACCGTCGTTCAGTGCCAGAGCGAACGCTCGCAGCACAAGAATCGGGCTCAAGCTTGGAAACAGCTACGAGCCAAGCTTTACAGCATCTTGCTACAGGAAAAATTGGAACAGCAACAAGCCATTGAAGACTCCAAACCCAACATCGGATTTGGAAGCCAGATTCGATCCTACGTGTTGGATCAGTCACGCGTAAAGGATCATAGGACGGGCGCGGAACGCGGGGATCCTTCGCGGGTATTGGATGGCGATATTTCATCCTTTATGGAAGCAAGCCTGATTGCGAGTTTGTAGTGGACGATCGAAGTGAGGTTGTTACTCGACGACGAAAACTGGAGTCGTTGCGAGCTAAATCGAGTGCCTTCTCCAACGAGTTTAGGCGCACGCATAGTGCTGAATCGTTGCAAACAAGATTTGCCGAGAAGACGAAGGAACAATTGAGTGACGAACCCTTTGCCACCTCGGTTGCCGGAAGAATTGTCTTGCGAAGAGTTATGGGCAAGGCTAGTTTCATTACGCTTCGCGACGGATCAGGCACGATTCAGTGTTATTTGCGCAAGGACGGATTGGAAGAAACAAGCTACGAAGAATTCTTAGAGCTATCGGACCTTGGCGACATTGTTGCAGTTACGGGCACCTTGATGAGAACTAACAAGGGAGAACTTACTGTTGAAGCCTCAAGCTATCAAATTCTGGTCAAGTCACTACAACCCTTTCCCGACAAGTTTCATGGAATCGAAGACTCGGAGCTCAAGTACCGGCGGAGGTATGTTGACTTAATCGCTAACGAGCGTTCGCGGAACGTGTTTGCGACACGTAGCGCGATTGTGAGACAGTTGCGTCGATTCTTCGAGGATCGCGACTTCATGGAAGTGGAAACTCCGATGATGCACCCTATTCCAGGTGGGGCACTTGCGCGACCGTTTACCACACATCACAATGCTTTGGACATGGACCTCTACTTGAGAGTCGCACCTGAACTCTACCTTAAGCGTCTACTGGTTGGGGGATTTGAGCGAGTCTACGAGATCAATCGAAACTTTCGCAATGAAGGTCTTTCCACACGACACAACCCTGAGTTCACAATGCTTGAGTTCTATCAAGCGTACGCAACATTTCGAGAAATGATTGTGCTGACTCGTGAGTTAATGCGTCAGTTGACTGTGGCAATTTGTGGCAGTTCCAAGATTGAGTTCGACGGACATGTCTTGGATTTTGAGAAGAGTCCGAGAGAAACTACGATGTCGGAGGCAGTTGCAAGCGAACTAGCTTTAGCGAAATCTGACGAGATTTTTAGGGAAGAGATTCTGCGGACGGTGGCGCAAGAGCGTTCCGTGGCAATTCCATCAGATGCAGGATGGGGTGCGGTTCTCACTGCATTGTTTGAACAGTTGGTAGAACCGAAGCTAGTTCAACCAACTTTCGTAACCGAATACCCAATAGAAGTCTCGCCGCTCGCGCGTAGAAACGACGCAAATCCCGAGGTTGCAGACCGATTCGAGTACTTTGTGTGTGGTCGGGAAATCGCCAACGGCTTTTCCGAACTCAACGATCCAGATGATCAGGAAGTGCGATTTAAAAGACAGAGTGAATTGTTAGATCGTGGGGACAAGGAGGCCATGCGTTTCGATTCAGACTTCATACTTGCATTGCAATACGGGATGCCGCCGACCGCTGGTGAGGGTATTGGTATCGACCGACTTGTTATGCTTCTAACAGACAGTACAACCATTCGCGACGTGCTCTTGTTTCCACAACTTAAACGCGCACCACAATGAGCGACGCGCTGGAACGCGTCAAACTGGACGCGACCTGGAAAGAAGCCCTTCGAAGTGAGTTCACCGCAGGTTATATGTCGAAATTGCGCACTTTCTTGGTAAATGAAGTGCGTGCAGGCAAGCGCATACACCCACCCATGTCCAAGATGTTCGCCGCAATGGATCTATGCCCTCTTGACCAAGTACGAGTAGTCATCATCGGACAAGACCCCTATCATGGGCCAAACCAAGCACACGGTCTCTGCTTCAGCGTTAGCGCTGGCGTGCCTCCGCCTCCATCACTCGTAAATATTCTCAGCGAAATCCATCAGGAGTTTGGTGTTCAAGACGGTGACGTCGGGTCTTTCCCGCTTAGAGGCTGTCTTGAACCATGGGCGAAGCAAGGGGTCTTGCTCCTAAATTCTGTGCTTACAGTCATAGAAGGGCGAGCTGGTTCACATCAAGGTGTGGGCTGGGAGAGATTCACCGACCAGATTGTGTCAGTGGTGAATGAACAGTGCCAGCACGTTGTCTTTCTTCTTTGGGGCGCTGCTGCAAAAAGGAAAGCTGATGTCGTCGATCGAACGAGACACCTAGTGCTTGAATCCTCGCACCCATCGCCGCTCTCAGCACATCGTGGCTTCATGGGGTGCGGGCACTTTACCGCTACGAACCAATATCTGACATCTAAAGGATTTGATGCCATCGACTGGTTAGCTGTTGCGTGAGATATCTATGAGCCAATACTTTGAAGTGCATCCTACACACCCGCAAACCCGCTTGACCAATCAGGCAGCGGAAATTGTCAGGAATGGTGGGATTATCGTCTACCCTACGGACACGACTTACGCCGTGGGTTGTCGTCTTCTCGATAGCGCTGGTCTGAACCGAATACGCACTATTCGAAAGTTGAAACCCAACCATCTGCTGACAATAGTCTGCAAAGACCTATCGGAACTCTCAAACTACGCTCAAGTCGACAACCCAAGCTATAGGATGATCAGAAGGCATACACCCGGACCCTTTACGTTCATACTGAAAGCAACACGGGATGTGCCTCGCAAAGTAGCGAGTAGCAATCGGGGAACCGTCGGACTTCGAATACCTGATTCCACAATTGCAATGAGTTTCCTGGGTGCTTTGCAAGAACCGGTTCTCTCCACATCGCTAGTATTGCCCGGCGAAGAAGATGCAATGTGCGATCCGCAAGCAATTCGTGAGCAACTTGAGCATCAGGTTGATGTGATCATCGACGGTGGAATCTTGGGGTCGGAACCTTCGACACTCGTAGATTTGGTCGATTCGTTTCCAACGGTGACACGACAAGGTAGAGGTGTCCTACAGACTCAAACGGACGAATAGCCTAAATCCCCCAAACAAGAGAGCAAGGAAAGTGAGCAACGGACAATTAGACAACCGTGTAGTCTCGGGAATGAGACCAACGGGGAGATTGCACATTGGACACTATCACGGTGCCTTGAAAAATTGGGCACAACTGCAGCACCAATACGACTGCTTCTTTTTCGTGGCTGATTGGCATGCCTTGACGACGTCCTACAACGAGACTGAGACCATCGAACAGAACACCTACGAAATGCTCATCGACTGGTTTGCAAGCGGCGTCTCTCCGTCGGCATGTACTGTGTTTGTTCAAAGCAAAGTTCCCGAGCATGCCGAGCTCTTTGTCTTATTGTCGATGGTGACTCCTTTACCGTGGCTCGAGCGAGTTCCCACATACAAAGACACAATTCGAAGGCTCAACGATAAGAATCTCAATACCTTCGGCTTCTTGGGTTATCCCGTATTGCAGGCGGCAGACATCTTGATGTATCGGGGTGGGAAAGTTCCAGTTGGTGCAGACCAAGAAGCTCATGTGGAAGTTTCACGAGACATTGCAAGAGCCTTCAACTGGAATTTTGGTCGCGACGACGAGTGGCAGTCACTTGCCCAAAAGGCACTTGGTCGAATTCCAAAGAAAATCGCCCGTCAGTATGAGACCTGGCGCAAGCAATATGTCGAACACGGAGTCGACGAAAAATTGGAGGCTGCCCGAGCTCTGGTATTCGAACAATCCCACCTCTCTCATGATGAGCAAGAGAGATTGGTTGGCTATCTAGAAGATGGCGGTCGCATTATCCTTCCCGAACCCGAAGTGTTGCTGACTGACACGCCAAAGGTTCCTGGCTTGAACGGCGAGAAGATGTCGAAGTCTTACAACAACGCCGTGTTAATGCGGGAAGAGCCGAACGCACTTGAAGCGAAAATTCGCACAATGCAAACGGATCCAGCCCGAGTTCGTCGAAGCGATCCAGGTGACCCAAGTAAGTGTCCTGTCTACGATCTCCACAGGATCTACTCAAACGAGGATACATTGTCATGGGCTGCAGATGGTTGCAAGTCGGCGGGGATTGGTTGTATTGATTGCAAGGGTCCACTCATCGACTCGCTCAACGTAGAGCAGACCGAGTTTCACGAACGCGCAACACCTTATGTTGAGGATCGAAATTTGATTCGAAACATCATCGAGAAGGGATCGGAGAAAGCACGAATAGTGGCGAAGGAGACATTGGAAGACGTACGTTCTGCTGTGGGGATTTCGTTTCGATGAGCGACACGGTGGAAGAACAAGCCCTGGCGGAAGACTCTCTCGTCGTTCAGAACGACTATCCGTTACCTGATGATCTGTTTATTCCACCCGATGCTCTGATCGTCATCTTGGAGGCGTTCGAAGGGCCTCTAGACCTTCTGTTGTATCTCATTCGGAGAAAGAACCTCGACATTTTGGATATTCCGGTTGCCGAGGTAACCGAACAGTACATGGCCTACATCGACGTTTTAACGTCGTTGCGCTTGGAACTTGCGGGGGACTATCTGGTGATGGCTGCAACCCTTGCGGAGCTCAAATCGCGTATGTTGCTTCCTCGCAGGAGTGAAGACTCGGAAGACGAGGAGGATCCTCGGGCTGAGCTTGTTCGCAGGTTGTTGGAATACGAAGTGTTTCAAAAAGCCGCTGAGGGAATCGACGAACTTCCAAGGGTTGATAGAGATATCTTTGTTGTCTCGGTGGAACGATCGGATGAACCAATCGAAGTCGAGCCTCCAAAAGTGGAACTTCGAGAGCTCTTGGTTGCATTTTCGGAAGTGCTGGAACGCGACAACCTTCGAAGCCCGCACGCCATCGATGTGGAGTCTCTCTCTGTCCGAGAACGAATGACTAGTCTCTTGAGTTCGCTCTCAGTCAAAGATGGTTACTTATCTTTTCTGGAATTGATTAATGTTTCTGAACGTCGAGAAGGAGCAGTTGTCACACTGTTGGCCTTGCTCGAACTTCTTCGAGACGGTTTGGTTTCGGTTGTGCAACACGGATCTTATGAACCCATTTTTGTCGCACGTACAAACGAAATCGGTTAAGCGACTCTTGTGATGATTGAACTGAATGAAGTACGGAAGGCCATTGAGGCGTTGCTTCTTGTAGCCGAAGACCCTCTAAGTCGGAGCCAACTTTCCAATTTGCTCAAGGAAAACGACGAAGACGTTGACAATGTTGCTGTTGCCCAATTGATAGATGAATCGTTGAGTCTCATCCGTGAAGACTGTAACGATCGAGCATACGAGCTTGTCGAGGTCGGTTCGGGATTTCGAATTCAGGTAAAACCTGAATTCAATAAATGGATCGCCAAGTTGTGGATACAGCGACCAAGACGCTATTCTCGTGCACTACTAGAAACTCTTGCACTTATCGCATATAGGCAACCAATTACGCGAGGCGAAATTGAACAGGTCCGAGGAGTTGCCGTCAGTTCCTATACACTGCGGACACTTGTAGATCGCGGCTGGATACGTGAGCTTGGTCAAAAGGAGCTACCAGGTCGACCCATGATGTATGGGACGACACGATCTTTCTTGGACTACTTCAGCCTAAAGTCTCTCGACGATTTGCCCCCGCTGAACGAGTTGCAAGCGTCCAATGCGTAGATTTGATGACAGCGGATACCCAAAAACTTCAAAAGGTGCTTGCCGACTTGGGTCTTGGGTCACGACGCAAGATGGAGCAATGGATCGCTGCGGGGCGAGTAGTAGTTGACGGCGAAGTAGCGCATCAAGGACAACGTGTTGGTATTGAATCGAAGATCGAGGTAGATGGGAAGCAGTTAAGAAATCTCGATACTCCTCGTACTACCCGCATTCTTGTCATGAACAAGAAAGTGGGGGAAATTGTCGCGCGAAAAGATCCCGAAAACCGCCCATCTGTATTCTCGCATCTCCCGAAATTAGCGACTGGTCGTTGGATTTCCGTAGGCAGACTGGACTTGAACACAAGTGGACTTCTGCTTTTCACGAATCATGGTTTGGTCGCACATCAACTCATGCACCCAAGTTCTGTCATAGATCGGGAGTATGCGGTTCGTGTCATTGGCAAGCTTTCGGATTCCAAGCTCGAAACCCTTAAGAACGGAGCGCTGATTGACAGTTCTTGGTGTCGATTCTCAGATATTCAGTACTACGATGGATCAGGCTTGAATCATTGGTACCACGTCGTACTAATGGAAGGGCGCAACAAGGAAGTGCGCAGGTTGTTTGAACACGTGGGATCCAAAGTGTCGCGACTGAAAAGGGTTCGGTTCGGTCCCATAGTGCTCCCGAAAGCAATGCCCACTGGAAAGCTGCGGGAAATGGATGCTAGAGATGTAGCAGCCGTGTGTACATGGCTGGATGTTCCGGCATTGGTCAAGACCACCACGGACTCCAAACGACACACAAAAGGTTCGTTGTTAATACCTTACCCCGGGCTCGACACCCGGCACGTCGGAACAAGTTCGCCCTAGAGTAAAGACCAAGAAGTCACATCGAACTTTTGGCCGGTTATACCTCTCGAATCGGGTCCCATAAGATACAAGTAGAGAGGCATATGATCCTCCGGGGTAGGAAGTGTGGTTGGATCTTCCGCAGGATATGCCTGAGCCCTCATGGTCGTACGGGTACCTCCTGGATTTAGGGAATTGACTCGAATGTTTTTCTCGCTGCTCAATTCATCCGCCAAGATTTCCATTAGAGACTCTGTGGCGAACTTGGAAGCGGAATAGGCACCCCAATACGCTCTCCCTCTTCGGCCAACACCTGAGGAAGTGAGAATCACAGAGGCGTCATCGGATTGACGTAGCAGGGGAAGGAGGGACTGTGTTACTAGGAACTGGGCGTGTACATTGACTTGGATCACTTGTTGCCAGTCTTGGTAAGGGTATTTCTCGATTGGAACTTTGGGACCCAGAATGGAGGCGTTGTGCAGTAAGCCATCAAGGTGTCCGAACACATCGCGAACTCCGTTCTGCAAGTCGGCCGAGCTGGACTCATCAAATCGCGCTAAGTCTACGGGAACGATTAGAGGGTTGGTTGAACCAAACTGCTTAATCTCATCGTTGATGGACTCAAGCTTGCTTCGTGTGCGGCCCAGGAGTACCACTGAAGCACCGTGCTGCGCGAACGTCCTTGCTGCAACTCGACCAATTCCATCACCAGCACCGGTGACGACGATGACGCGACCTTTTAAGAGGTCCTCTGGTGGTACGTAAGACATGTAACTCCTCTTTGGGCGAGAGATACGGACTAGAAGCAGTAGCTTGATTCTGATCCACTAATACACCCTTGGGTGTTTACGGTTTTTGCGCGTGAAACAGATAGTTGACGTTAGGATTGGAAACGAGAGATGCCGAACGACTGAACGGATTGTAGCTGTAGCCTTTGACCTGACGCACTATCAATCCAGCTTCTCTGGCTGCTTGGGAAAGTTCAGATGGCTTTATGAATTTCCGATACTCGTGCGTACCTCTCGGAAGGACATTGAGAACGTACTCCGCACCTAGGATTGCAAAGAGATACGCGACAGGCTTGCGATTGATGGTGGAGAGAAAGACATCTCCTCCAGACTTGGTGAGACTGGCCAATGCCCGCATAGTCTCAGAGAAGTCTGGAACATGTTCCAGAATTTCCATGGCAGTCACAATATCGAACTGCTGCTTCTCTTGCGAGTATTCTTCTGCCGTGGATTGGAAGTACTTCAGATGGTCCTGCAATCCCATTTCCACGGCATGTAGCTTGGCAACAGTAAGAGGTCCTGGGGCAGGGTCAATTCCAGTAGGAATGGCCCCGTGGCTTGCAAGGCTCTCGGTCAGAATTCCTCCTCCGCACCCCACATCGAGTACATCTGCTCCTCTAATTATTGCTCGATCGGCTATGAATCGAACTCGAACGTCGTTGATGTCATGTAGTGGCCGGAACTCACCATCCTTGTCCCACCATCTTTGAGCAAGCGACTCAAACTTTTGAATTTCAGCGGGATCTACGTTCATGCAGAGTCAAAGGGAGTTCGAGTGACTTGCAATGGTAACGCAGTGACTCCGTTCAAATGACCGGTGAATAACTAATTTTGAACATAGACAACAGCGAAAATGATGTCCACCGGACTAGCGAATTGTGTCTTCAACCTCGTCGTTCAAGAATTAGACTAGACAGAGGGAACATGATGCGCAGGCTTCAATGACCACCTTTGCTAGCAGAATCTTAAGTGTCGCTCGCACTGAATTCGAAACGGCCAAGCGTCTTTCGCGTTTCAAACTTCTGCAATTTGTCCTTCCGCTAACCGTACTTGTCGCATTCGGTCTTTCATGTCTGATCCTGACATTTGTTGCTCCGTATTCTCCAACGTATGGAGCCGCCACTCCCAAGTACCTCTTGGAAAACATCGATCCTTCGTTCTTCTTGATCTTTCAATTCGTTGCATTGTTTCTATTGTTCGATGCACCGCATCGCCATAGCCGAAGTCGAATTCAGGAAGTCTTGGATGCGAAACCCGTTTCAAACCTTGAGTTATTGGTCGGCCGTGTAATCGCAGTATCCGCTTTGGTTTGGCTCCTCGCGGTGATTGCCTTACTCATTCCATGCGTGATCGGGCTAGTTGCTGCTGTCTCAAGTTTCGATTTTGCCGAACCAATCAATTTAGTTTCTGTTGCAAATCTCCTATTTCTCGATGCTCCGGTGACGCTACTTTTTTGGTCCGCTTTCATTGTGTTGTTGAGCAGTTTGATTCGATTGCGTATTGCTGTGTTAGCGGTTGCCACAGGCTTTATGGTCATGTGGTTCTACTTGACCATCGAGTCTCCCTATGCGCTACTTCCTCTTGTCTCACCTTCATCAAACGACTCTCTGTTCGTGTCGGACATCGTTCCCGAAATCGTTGGAATTCCAACGATTCTCTCGCGACTGGCCACACTGCTTTTCACTGTTGCACTTATAGTGCTTGCGGCGACTTGGATAAAGCGTCAAGACAGCCAAGACAAGAGAACGCTTCAAATTGTCCTTCCGTTGGTCCTCCTAGCCGGCATCAGTTCCTACGGACTTGCAAGTGGAAGGGTGCTTGGAGAAATTGGACAAACAGCACATTGGCGCGAATTTCATGCGTCGATAGACGAAGAAACAGGAATAGATCTAACAGACATATCGGGTCGAGTTCTCCTAAATGGCAATACTCGTCTCGAAATTGACTTGACATTGAAGTTCACCGTCGATTCCAACGAATTGAATCGAATGGTTTTCTCGTTCAATCCAGGAATGGACATTCAAGATTTGGAACTGAACGGTTCTACCGCCAATTACGATTTTGGTAAAGGACTGCTTCAAGTCACGTCGCCAATCCCACTCAATCCAGACTCTATCCACTCTCTACAGATCGAAGCGTGGGGCAGACCTAATCCTCGATTTGCTTATTTTGACAGCGTGGTTGATTACATGAACGATCGAAATGTTCCAGTTCAGTCCACTTCGCTGTTTGGAAGAGATGGTTCCATTTACAGCTCGAAATACATTGCATTAATGCCGGGAGTTTGCTGGTACCCAGTCCCTGGGGCAGTTCGAAAGGACTACAAGTCGAGTCATGGGGGCGCGGACCATTTTGATGTTGATTTGGAGGTCAAACTCAGTCCATCAAATTGGTCTCTGATCGGTACTGGCGAGACGACTAGACAAACAACGGAGTTATCGAACTACCGGGTGAAGACCCACGTCCCAGTATCTGAGATAGGGTTGTTTGCATCAGCATTTGGGCGTATGGACACTTCAGTCGATGAAGTGAACATTGCTTTGTATTTGCACAGGAGCCACGTGAAAGACCTCTCCTGGTTGCCAGAACTCGAATCCGCGTTTCGGTCTCAAGCCAGGGATTGGCTGCAACGCTACCAGAGTAACGGTTTCTCTCTTCCGCAGCGAGCCCTAGCATTCATCGACGTTCCTAGGCGTCTTCGTACTGTCGGCGGAGGATGGCGGATGGATTCAGTTGCCGTACTTCCCGGTGTGGTTCTAATGAAGGAACACGGCTTCCCTAGAGCTTTGCTGGATGTAGCCTTTGAACACCTCGACAATGGCAACAAAGACGGAGAGCAACTTCGATCAGAACAGATTGAGCTATTAGCCCAGTACTTTGCGTGGGGATTGGAAACCGATAACTTGTGGTCCAGCTTACCCAAAGCAATTTGGTCCGATGTCACGTCTGCCGCTGGCGAATATTCGCAGGTCTTGGACCAAGTCGCACTTTCGCTCATAGCCAAACTCTCTGGTAGGTCGAATCAGTTTTTCTCGATCTACGGTACTTCGCATGTCGCACATTTGACTGGCGTGAATCCATATGTGATAGGAGAATTTTCCGGGCTTGTTGTCGCCAACGAGACGACCGAAGAGTGGGTGTCAGCGCCCATTCAATCTCTGGCTACCGAATTCGGCCGCCGCTTATCTGTGTGGCAATACGCCGAAGACCTCAGCTTTTCGGAATTTCCGACTGGTGATGCCCAAAGTGACCTGCAGTTACTGTTATTCAAGAGTGACGAAATTGCGAAAGGTCTGCTCTCGATCAATGGCGAAGCAAAAGTATTCGAATGGCTCTCAGACGTTCGCAGGAAGTTTGAGGGAACGACCTACACCTATCGTGACATGCTCACACTGGCTGAAGAGCACAAATTGACAATCGATCCTTTTCTCACTGACTGGATTAGGACTTCTTCGCTTCCCGGATATGTCGCGTCTCGAATGTCGGTAGATCGAATTGCGAATGGCTTGGACGGCAACGCTCAGTTCAAGACCAGCGTGACTGTAAGAAATCTGGAACCAACAGCTGGGCTTGTTCGACTGCGTTATCCAACCGAGAGGACTTGGGATTGGATGTTTCCCTACTACACAGAATCACAGGGAGTTCTCATTCCAGCAAACTCGGCGAGACGCATAAACCTAATAACTCCGTATGAGGTTCGAGTCGCGCACCTATTGCCGGGTCTCTCACGAAATCGACGCGGAATCACCTTGAGGAAAAGGTCGTCAGCTGGAGACGAACTAAAGAATGTTGACATTCCCCCATTTGCCGAGGATAGTGACTGGATTCCTACACGAGAGATTGGAATCATCGTCGATGATCTTGATCCGGGGTTTGTAGTTCATCAAACTCTGCCAAATCTTGCCCCATATACATCCATGGGTCCGATCGGATGGTTTACTCCACCTCGGCTTCAGATTGAACTGGATAACGGATTGCCAGCGATGGGAAGCTACTACGCACGAAAGTCCGAGGTTCGCGTTCCGCAAGGAACTTGGGGAAGATTGACCGAGAGCACAGCCTACGGCAAGTACCGGAAAACCGTAGCTTCGGCGTGGATCCGAGACAAGATAGGTAGTGCACGGTTTACAGTTGATTTACCAGAGACGGACCGGTGGACGCTTTCGTTTCACGTTCCTCGGGGATGGAGACCCCGAAGAAATCTGGACCTGCAATGGAAATTCAAGATTTTCGATGAAACCCAGGAGTGGATTCGTGATTTCGACCTAGGATCCAAGACACCCGGCTGGAACATCATTGGACAGTTTGACTTAGGTCAAGGATCGGTAAACGTTAAACTCGTTTCTGCTTCAAGACCTACCCACGTCTACGCAGACGCTATTCGCTGGACCAGACCCGGTGAGCTTTAAGCCAGTAAAACAGTAGTCAAGGCTTCCTTGTAACAAGATCTCCAATTGCTTCTCAGTGCTTGTTAGAAAATTCCTGTAAACTATTGAAATTAAACAACACTGTGGTCTAGGTTTCTTTCTATATTCGTGCTGATTGGTTGCAATTCTGGAGATTTCGTTTTAGGACCTAAGCGTTTAAGTTAGTAGCTAGTCATGCTCATCAGCGGGTACTCTTTGTAGGGATTTGGACCCCTGAATCTAGAGCTCGCAATTGACGCGGTTGTAGGACAAGGAGTGCTTGTACGTTTTCTCAATCAGTACAGATTTCCACTTGGAAAAGGGTGTATTTCTAGACCTCTCTACGGTAAAATAACACTTCCCCCGCTTCCCTTATTTCTAGCACTGTTTGTGCATTTCCATGAGTGATGAAGACACTTCGTCTGGTCCTGAAGACGAAACCAATAACGACGACGAATTGAATCCTTCTGCACCTAGTCCCACAGGTGGCGATATTGTACGAGTGTACATAGAGGACGAGATGCGACACTCGTATCTCGGGTATGCAATGAGCGTGATCATCGGTCGTGCATTGCCCGATATCCGCGATGGTTTGAAGCCGGTACACAGACGATGTCTATTTGGAATGGATCAACTCAACAATCGACATGATCGACCCACTATGAAGTCAGCGCGTGTCGGTGGAGAGGTTGTCGGAAAGTATCACCCACATGGAGAACAAGCGATCTATGAAACGATCGTAAACATGGCACAGGACTTCAAGATGCGCTATCCATTGGTGGAGGGGCAGGGAAACTTCGGCTCCATTGATGGAGACCCGGCGGCGGCACCTCGTTACACGGAAGTTCGGATGGAACGCATTGCTTCGATGATGCTGGCGGACCTGGACAAGGAAACCGTCGACATGACGCTCAACTACGACGACACAATCCTTGTGCCCGTCGTACTGCCGACGCGAATTCCCAACTTGCTGATCAATGGTTCCTACGGAATAGCGGTCGCCATGGCCACCAACATTCCTCCACATAACCTCAGCGAGGTTATCGACGCTTGTATTGCATTGGTTGATGAGGAAACCCTAACAGTAGAGGACCTAATGCAGTACGTGCAAGGTCCGGACTTTCCAACTGCTGGAATTATCAATGGTCGTGCAGGAATCGTGCAGGCATACAAGACCGGTAGGGGCAGAATTCGCGTGCGGTCAAGGGCTACGATTGAAAGCGAGAAGTCGGGGCGCGAAACAATAATCGTCACCGAGATTCCATTTCAGCAAAACAAGGCCAAGCTCGTTGAATCCATTGCTGACTTAGTTCGCGAGAAGCGCATCAGCGGAATTTCTGACCTCCGCGACGAATCCAGCAAGAATGGGATGCG
Organism: Candidatus Azotimanducaceae bacterium; assembly: GCA_965203735.1. GTDB lineage: Bacteria > Pseudomonadota > Gammaproteobacteria > Pseudomonadales > Azotimanducaceae > Bin55. Next base: position 2,665,567 of record OZ241909.1, on the reverse strand, counting down.
CATTGTCATTGAAGTCTCCCGAGGCGAACCAGCTGAGGTCGTGCTAAACAATCTGTTTGCACACACTCAGCTTGAATCTTCCGTTAGCGTGAATTGCACAGCACTTGTTGGTGGACAACCGAGAACCGTAAATCTCAAAGACATGCTGATGGCGTTCATCCAGCATCGTCGGGAGGTCGTAATTCGACGCTCGGCATATCTCCTGCGCGAGTCAAGAAGGAGAGCGCATACGCTTGAGGGACAAGCTGTGGCGTTAGCAGACATCGATGAAATCGTTGAACTAATTCGCAACTCTGAATCTCGTCAGGATGCCCAAGCGGCGCTGACAACCCGCTCATGGCTCAAAGTTTCCGATACAGAGGGAGAGACGGCTGAACGAACTTCGCGAATGTTTGCAATTCAAGCGTTATTGCGACGTGCGGATGTGAAACTTGCTCGGCGTGATGACTTAGACACGACACTAGGGTTTGATGAAGAATCGGGTGAGTATCGACTCTCCAGCGACCAAGCGGACGCTATTCTTAGCTTGCAGCTGCACCGTCTTGTTAGTCTGGAACAAGAGCGGCTTATCAACGAGTACGAAGACTTGATTTCGGACATCAAGAGTCTGCAGGAAATCTTGGATTCAGACGAACGAATGAACGAAGTTGTAAAAGAGGAGCTCATCGAAGTTCGAGAAGAATTCGGGGATGAGCGACGCACTGAGATCCTCGAAACTGAGGAAGACTTCACGACCATCGACATGATCGTTCCCAAGACGGTAGTGGTCACGATTTCACACGGTGGATATGCGAAGATCCAATCGATCGATGTCTACGAGGCGCAACGTAGAGGAGGTCGGGGTAAGACAGCAGCGACCGTAAAAGACGACGACTTTGTCGAACATCTCCTAGTAACGCACAACCATGCCACGCTACTGTGCTTTAGCAATCGTGGACGAGCTTACTGGCTACCCACCTATCAAATCCCAGAAAGCAGTCGAAATGCATTGGGACGTCCATTGGTCAATCTCTTGGAACTCGAAGGCGATGAACGGATTTCCGCGATCTGTCCTGTAAAAGACTTTGAAGAGGATCGCTTCGTGGTCATGGCCACAGAGAGAGGTCAAATTAAACGGGTTGAACTAAGCAAGTTCAGCCGACCGAGAAAACGAGGCTTAATCGCCATTGGTCTACTTGAGGATGACCGTTTGATTGGTGCCGACCTGACCGACGGACACCAAGAGGTTGTCCTCGTGCAGAACAAAGGCTTGGCCGTTAAGTTCATGGAATCCGATGTGCGTGTTATGGGGAGAACTGCACGAGGAGTACGAGGCATTCGACTTAGAGGGGATGCCAAGGTACTTTCGCTTGTGATACCTCATGAGAACGGCTACTTGCTCTGCGCAACTGAGAATGGATACGGTAAGCGTACCGACCTCACAGCGTTTCGAAGAACCGGACGAGGTGGATTGGGTTCATACGCGATAAGAAGCTCGGAACGAAACGGCGAAGTTGCTGGTGCTGTACAGGTGTTTGATTCAGACCACGTGATGTTCATCAACAATCGTGGGACACTCATTCGAACTTCAGTCGATCAGATCCGAATAGCAGGCCGAAATACTCAGGGAGTGAGACTCATTCGCCTCGGCGAAGACGAGAGATTGATTGGAATTGGCCGGATTCCCGAATCGGCGCTGGAAGACGATGAAGAATCACCACCCGACACGATTGCCGAAGGATCGGCAGAGACCGACAGTGGGAATGAAAGAGAATCGCCGCGAGACGACTCCACCGAAGACAACGAAGACACACAAGACTAGCACGCCTTCTCGACTCTATTAGGTCTTGAACCAATCGCCTATGTCTCGAGCCCACAATTTTTCTGCTGGTCCCGCAGCTCTTCCTTTGACCGTCTTGCGCAAAGTTCAAGCAGACCTCTTGAATTACCGAGGAACGGGAAATTCGATAATTGAGGTTAGCCACAGATCTCCAGAATTCGTCGAAATCGCGGAACGGGCCGAGCAGACACTTCGAGAACTCCTGGCAATAGGAGATGACTATTGGGTGCTCTTTATGCAAGGCGGAGCAACGCTTCAGTTTGCGTTGGTGCCTCTCAATTTATCGAGACCGGGAGAGACGGTCGAATACTTGTACAACGGTGCTTGGTCTGGAAAGGCGATACGCGAAGCGCGCAGACTACGTAGAGTTCACATCGTGGCAGAGTCACAAGATGGCGTTCCGCCGCCTGATTCTTGGATTCGCACGGAGTGCTCGAAATACCTACACATAACTTCAAACGAGACCATTAGCGGCGTTCAGTTTCACAAGTTTCCCGGACAGCTGGATGTTCCCTTGGTAGCCGATATGTCATCGGACATTTTGACTCGCGAAATCGACGTAAATCAGTTTGGACTAATCTACGCATCTGCTCAAAAGAACATCGGTCCTGCAGGACTGACCGTAGTCATTGTGCGGAAAAACTTGTGTCGAACATTGGAAGAGGGTGAGTCCGAGTTCCTAAACTATCAAGCCCATGCCGAGAGAGAGTCGATGTACAACACGCCAAATACATTTGCTTGGTACGTCGCTGGGCTAGTATTGGAGTGGGTGAAAGAGTGTGGGGGTGTTGCGGAAATGCAACGACGTTCCATAGAGCGATCTAATCGGCTGTATGAAGTCATTGACGAAAGCAGTCTATACACCAACACGATCTCGCCCGAATTTCGATCAAGAACGAATGTGACATTCAACTTAGAAGACGAGTCTTTGGCGGCAGATTTCTTGGCCAGAGCATTAGAGGCAAACATCAAGCACATACGCGGTCATCGGCTGGTGGGAGGTTTTAGGATCAGTCTCTACAACGCCATTGAGTGGGAGTCGGTGAGTCAACTGATTGAATTCATGCGAGAGTTTGAGAGAGAGTGTGTCAAAAAGTGAGCAAAGTACGAATCAAGGAAATCCGATCAAGAATCGACAGCATTGACGATCAATTGCTCTCACTACTGAATGAACGAGCATCTCTGTCGAAGGAAATTGCCAATGTGAAGACAGCCATGCAGGAAGCCGACCTAAACGCTGTCTATCACCCTGACAGAGAGTCATTGGTCTTGGCGAGACTGCGGCGGATGAATGAAGGACCACTGACCGACGGACAAATAGAGCAGCTATTCAGCGAAATCAAGTCCTGCTGTTTGTCGCTCCAGCAGTCATTGACGGTCGCATACCTTGGTCCTCGCGGAACCTATACCGAAGCCGCGGCGATTAAGCAATTTGGCCACTTCTCGGCAACGAAGTCACAATCATCAATTGACGATGTGTTTCATGAGGTGGACGCGCAACACTGCCAATACGGAGTAGTGCCCGTTGAAAACAGTACCGAAGGTATAGTGAATCGGACATTGGATTGTCTCATCGAGTTCAATCTCAGAATTTGCGCAGAGGTGGAGCTTCCGATTCACCACGCATTCTTGTCGAGAAGAGATACGGACCCGAAGTCCATAAAAAGAATTTACTCTCATCAGCAATCTCTCGCCCAGTGTCGGCGTTGGCTGGATGCCAATTACCGTGACGTAGAGCAGGTTGCGGTCTCGAGCAATGCAGAGGCCGCTCGTTTGGTATATGACGAAAGCAATACAGCGGCTATAGCAGGCATCATGGCGGCAGAGCAATACCACTTAAGCGTATTGCAGCGGAACATTGAAGATCGACCGGGAAATTCCACACGATTCTTGGTGATAGGAAAGCATGAAGTCGGACCCACGGGTAACGACAAGACGTCGGTGCTTGTCAGAGGAAGCGATGAGCCGGGTGCCTTGTTTCAGATTCTTGCTCCCTTTCAGGAGTTCGATGTCAATCTGTGTCGAATAGAGACACGTCCTGCAAGCAAGAGCAAGTGGTCGTATGTCTTCATGATGGATCTAGAAGGTCACGAGTCTTCCGAACCAATTAGAAAAGCTCTGAACCGTATTAGAGAAATTGCCCTGGACGTACGGTCTTTGGGTTCCTATCCCAAAGCTTCAAGCGCATGAAGTCCACCGTTAATGCACGAGTTCTAACTCTATCTCCGTATAAACCGGGCAAGACCATTGCTCAACTAGAAAGAGAATACGGAGTTTCAAATGTCATAAAACTGGCCAGTAACGAAAATCCGAGGGGAGCTAGTCCGCGAGTTTGCGACGCGATTTCCAAGGAACTGGATTCGTTGACACGTTATCCAGACCCATTCGGACGCAACCTAAAGCAAGCATTGTCACGAAAACTAGGTGTGTCCGAGGAGTGCATCACTCTAGGTAATGGATCCAACGATGTGCTTGAACTTGCTGCTCGTGTTGCAGTCTCTCCGGGATCAAAGTGTGTAGTGGATGAACATTGCTTTGTGGTTTATCCCATGGCAATTGCTGCAGCTCATGGAAAGCTGGTGACTGTCAAGTCTCGAGAGTGGTGCCACGACCTTGTACGAACGTCCGAAGTAGTGGATGCACAAACGAGCATCGTCTACATCGCAAATCCTAACAATCCCACGGGAACCTACGTCACAGACTCCGAACTACGAGCCTTTATTGAGTCAGTCCCATCCACCGTGTGGATAGTGATCGACGAAGCATATTTCGAGTATGTCGGGGAAACCGATTATCCCAATGGCGTCGAAATCAGCAAGGAATTTCCGAACGTCGTCGTGACTCGAACTTTTTCCAAGGCATATGGTCTTGCTTCGTTGAGAGTTGGGTACAGCGTCTCGTCTAGTTACTTTGCGGAACTTCTCAATCGAATTCGACAACCGTTTAATGTGAACAGCGTGGCTCTCGCAGCAGCAGAAGCAGCTTTGGGCGATACAGAGTATCTCGACGAAAGCGTTGCCATGAACTCCGAAGAAATGACGTTTGTGCAGGACTGCCTACGTGAACAAAAGCTCGAGTACATTCGTTCAGTCGGGAACTTCATCACGTTCGATTGTGCTATGGATGCGTTGTCGCCTTACGAAAAGCTCCTGAGACAGGGAATCATCGTTCGTCCTATCGCTAATTACGGTATGCCCAACCACTTGCGCGTCACGATTGGAACGCACGAGGAAAATGTGCGTTTCGTACATGCACTTTCAAGAGTGCTGTGATTTGACGACCGTACACACCCCTTGTTTGAATTTTCAGAATGACCTCTAAGGTGCCAGTGATAACCATTGATGGGTTGTCTGCGTCAGGTAAAGGCACGGTGGCTACGTCTGTTTCGTTGAAACTCGACTGGAATCTGCTTGATAGCGGCTTGCTGTATCGTGTGGTTGCGTTTCTGGTGGATAAGTACAACCTTCAGTATGAAGATGTTGAAGACATAGCGGAACTAGTCGAGCGAAAGGTTCGAATTGAGTACTCAACGACAGGTATTCAAGCAAGTTCTTCAAAGGAATCTCGGCAACTTCGAGATAGCGTCATGGTAGTGTCCGACTCGCTTCATCGTAAGACGGTGCAGTGGAACGGCGAAGACGTTACAAGTGTCGTGCGAAGCAACGAAATCTCACGAGGTGCGGCACTCGTCGCTGCTTCACGACGCATTCGATCAGTACTCGTCCCGAAACAACGGGAGCAACGGGTTGAACCTGGGCTTGTGGCAGACGGCCGCGACATGGGAACGGTAATTTTCCCCGACGCTCAACTGAAGATCTTTCTGGAAGCATCTTTAGAAACGCGAACTAAACGACGCATGGCTCAGCTCGGGGCAGCAAATACCGACGAGAGTTTTCACCGTGTTCTTCAAAGTCTCAAAGATCGCGATGAACGCGACAGTTTGCGGGACGTTGCGCCGGCAGTTCCGGCTCTCGACGCTATTCGACTAGACAGCTCCAACTTGTCGGTGGAAGACACGGTGGATCTTGTTATGTGCGAGGCAAGAAATCGCGACATCATAGAGTGACTAGTGCTAGTTCGTCATTTCGACGACAGACAGTCCAACCAAGCGTCCGCGTTCGCTTTGCGACGTGCAATCACGATCGGCGAATGCCCCTTCTTGTTTTCTCGCGTTGCATCTGCCCCTGCGTTTATGAGAATTCTCGTGACTTCAAACAGCTTCTCTTTATTCTTCACAGTTGAGCGCAACGCAGTTAAGAGAGAAGTGTCGCCATTCTCGTCCTCCGCATCTACGGTCGCACCGTGTTTCAATAGCTCTTCGACTATATGTACAAATCCCGCTTTGGCAGCGCAGTGAAGAGCAGTTTGACCCTTGTAGTTGCGTTGATTTACGTCCGCACCTTGACCAAGCAATTCGCGAACGGTTTCCAAACTCCCTCCTCGATCTCCTCGAGCTGAATACACCAATGGAGGCCATCCTCCTTCGGCAACGTCGGGATCGAAGGGTACTCCGTACTTGTCAAGCAATTCATTGATCGCCGGGTCAGTAATGCCGGACCGTGGAATTGCTGAAACAGATGGATCGACTCCAGCACGGAACAATCGTTCCAAGACCTCGGTACTCTTCCGCCAGATGGCAAACCGAACAAGCCACAATGAATACGGTCGAGGATCTGCACCATGTTCTAGCAACAAGTCCAGAATCTCTATTCGGCTCTGACTAACTGCGTAGTGAATGGCGGTCGCGTTAACGTTTCGGTCGTTTTGAACTTTCTCTCTTACTGCGAGGCTTGAGTCTTGTCTCAACTGCTGCTTCACACGATCGTAATGGTCCAAGTACACGTCTGTGAAGAAGTCGACTCGTGCGCCACGGTCTAGCAGCAATCGAGCGGTTTCCTCGTGTTTCTTGAACTTTGCGGCGCAATAAGGTGATATGTCCACTAGGAGGGGTGTAAAGTGGCATCCATAAGCATGGATGTCTGCTCCGCGATCGATGAGCATCGAAACCATGTCAGTTCGCCCTTTATACGACGCTTCCCAAAGCATCGTCCGGCCATGCGAGCCGACACGATGCAGCCATTCCGGCTTGAGTCGTAACAGGTACTCGACTGCTTCTACATCACCACGACCGGCTGCAGCAACGCCTATCTTGAGAAAGTCGCTCGTCTTACCTGTTAGTTGGATTGTCTTGGCTAAAGCTTGCTTGGGCACGATTTTTCCGTGGTTGTGGCATTACCTCTACGAAACAAGGCGAAACTTTCGCAGTTTGTAGCATTCAAATGTGTAGAATGTGCAATCTCTCGCATATGCTAGCCCCTGTTTCGACTGTCCCAAGCACTGTTTTCAACAACTTTCGTGAGGCAGTCACTGTTGGGGCAAATCACCGCAAATCAGTTCGAGAATTGAATACTCGGACACTTTGTGGTTTATGCATGCACGAGAAATGAAATCAAGTACAAAAACAGGAGTATATGGCAGAGTCCTTCGAATCACTGTTTGAACAAAGTGTCCATACGGTAGAGATGACACCGGGGTCAATCGTTGTTGGAACAGTAGTAGATATTGATAACGAATTCGTCACGATGCACGTGGGATTGAAGTCCGAGGGCGTAATCCCGCGAGATCAATTTTTTGATGTAAATGGCGATTTCAAACTCGAAATCGGTGACCAGGTAAAGGTTGCGATGGAAGTCGTCGATGACGGCTTTGGAGAAACCCGCCTTTCACGCGAAAAGGCCAAACGTGCGGAAACGTGGGAGATTCTTGAAGAATCGTTTGAGAAGAAAGAGCCTATAAAAGGCGTCTTGAATGGCAAGGTTAAAGGCGGATTTACAGTAAGTATTGACGATGTAAGAGCCTTCCTACCGGGTTCTCTAGTGGATACCAGACCGATTCGAGACACTGCCGATCTGGAAGGGCAGGAGTTAGAGTTCCAAGTTATTAAGCTTGACCAGCGACGTAACAATGTCGTAGTGTCACGGCGAGCGATACTCGAACTCGAAAATAGCGAAGAGCGAGAGGCCTTGTTGAATTCCCTTGCGGAAGGTCAAGTTAAGCCGGGAATTGTCAAGAATTTAACTGAGTACGGTGCGTTCGTTGATCTCGGAGGAATCGACGGATTGTTGCACGTCACCGACATGGCATGGAAGCGTGTGCGACATCCCAGTGAAGTTGTTAGCGTTGGACAAGAAATAACGGTCAAGGTCTTGTCGTTTGACTCAGAGCGAAATCGTGTCTCCTTGGGCATGAAGCAATTGGGAGATGACCCATGGGTTGACATCACTCGACGGTATCCCAAGGGTACAAAGGTCTATGCAACTGTCACCAATATCCAGGACTACGGATGTTTCGCGGAGATTGAAGAAGGCGTCGAAGGGCTAGTTCACGTATCAGAAATGGACTGGATTAGCAGAAATGTAATTCCTTCGAAGGTCGTAACTACCGGTGACACCATAGAAGTAATGATTCTCGACATTGACGAAGACAGACGTCGCGTCTCGCTTGGAATTAAGCAATGTCTCGAGAATCCATGGGAAGCGTTCGATCGAATACATTCCGTTGGCGACAAGGTTTCTGGCACGATCAGATCCATTACCGATTTTGGGATTTTTGTCGGACTGGACGGCAACGTGGACGGGCTAGTTCACTTGTCTGACATGTCGTGGACCGAGCCCGGTGAGGTTGTGGTTCGGCGTTTCAGTAAGGGAGGACAAGTTGACGCCGTAGTTCTGGCGATCGATGTCGAACGTGAGCGGATTGGTCTGGGAATCAAGCAATTGGACTCCGATGTCTTCGGCGATTACACCAACGAAAATCCCAAGGGAACCATGGTTACCGGAGTTGTAACGGAAGTCGATGCACGCGAGGCGAAAATTCGACTGGCTCCTGAAGTCAACGGGTCAATCAAGGCTGCAGAAATATCTAGAGACCGAGTCGAGGATGTTCGGCAAGCCCTGAAAGCAGGAGATGAAGTTTCCGCCAAGGTCATCAATATCGATCTTAGAAACCGTATCGTCTGGTTGTCTATCAAACAAGGCGAGCAAGAATCCGAAGCAGAAGCGCATAGAGAATATCAACGTCAGACGGCGGAAGAAACGCGAAAGACTACTTTTGGTGAACTCATTAGGTCTCAACTGAACAAAGGTAAGACAGATGAGGAGGGGCAGGAGCAAGATGCTTCGGCTGAAACGGAGGAATCTGGAGTTGCGGAGGAATCTGCCAGCATAGAGGACGATACCGAAGAAGAAAATGACGTAGATTCAATGCAGGCGGGCACAGAGTCTGAGGACACAGACGAAGCTGTAGAATCGGTGGAAAGCGATGAATCCGAGCAAGCTGATGTGGACACTAGTGCAGATGAGTCAGAGGATTCTGAAGAAACAATTGAGGAAACTTCCCCCGACGACACGCCGGGCGAAGATTCGAGCACATCAGAAGATCCAAAGTCTAAACCGGAATCCGGTGATTCCTAATGAGACGCAGAATAGAAAGGTACCTACCACTTTGAAGTCGAATCCTAGGGGCTCGATCGCGAGGTCCCGTCCACAGACCTGGTTTCAAGCAGCATGACACGTTCGGAGTTGGAGCAACTCATTGCTGACAAGCAGCCAGAACTGTCGAAAGAAACTGTTGTTCGGTGTGTGGATCTGATTCTGCAAGAAGTATCAAACGCGTTGGTCGAAGGGCGTCGCGTAGAGATTCGCGGCTTCGGTTCCTTTGGACTCCGCAGGCGAGTAAGCCGAGTTGGAAGAAATCCTCGAACTGGTGAATCGGTTTATGTTCCCGAACGACATGTTCCGTACTTTAGACCGGGACGTGCTCTGCGTGATCGAATAGACCAAGCTCGTGAGCGAGACGACAATACTCATAAACGACTAGAAGAGATTTGGAAGAATCGCGACAGCGAAACGTTAGAATCAGACTCTTAGGTAGTTTCGAACCTTCTAATTAGCGGATCCATTTCCCGGGATCCTGTGACGCCTTGAAGATTGTCAAACGAGTTGGCTTGATTACGCTGATTGCGTTAGGGATAGTTTTCTGCGTCGTTCTCGTTATCGAAAATCGATCTCCAACAGTGGTCAGCTTGTGGTTAGTGGAGTCTCCCGAACTTCCGCTTGTCATTTGGTTGGTTGTCTGTTTTGTGCTTGGACTGCTGGTAGGAACTTTCACAAGTTTCTTTCTGAATCTTCGACGGCATAAAGGCTCAAAGGCTGAGCCAGAAACGCCGCCTCCATCTACGAACTAGAAACTTCAGCCATTGCGAGAGTTGGTTGGTCACTCGCAATTGCAATGCACCACCCGATTAGAACCACAAAAAGTGCTTTAAGAACGGTGTAACAGAAGTGCTTGTATTTGAAGCGCTTTTCCTGAACCCTCTCAATTGTCTCTGGGACCAAAAACACTAGATGCAAACACCGTGACACGAAGCACGACGTATAGAATTACATTTCCAGTGAACAATTCCATCTCTCGGACCGCAAGCCTAAGGATCAAGTGTTGTTGCCAAACTTGATTGGAATTGATTTACTAGAAGGGTCAGTCCTTGATCGAAAAGTTTATGGACGACCTGACTTCTAACTCCGTTACTCCCCGTCGGTTTAGTGAATTCGGAAATTTGGGGTAGGGAGCTGCGCGCTTAACCATACTGAGCGCTTCCTCGTCCAACTCAGCATAGCCCGACGACTTGGTGAGTTGAATTGAATCGACACTTCCGTCTGCAAAGACCCTAAATGTCACTCCTGCCTTGCCTTCCTCTTTGGCTCGGCGCGATGTGTTGGGATACTTCTTAAAGCGATTCAAGTGAGCCGCCACGCGAGCCAGATGTGTGTCAGAGAGACGCTTGGTGGATCCTACTTGATTGGAACTTCCTGGACCTGCGCCACTTTGGGCAGAAGACTGATGAGCTTGGAGAAATTGATCATCTCTAAGGACTGTGAGTGGAACCTCCATAGTCGGGATACTCGGAGGATTGGGTAGTTCGAATATAGGTTGAAGATCTGTGAGAGGAGTTTCTGCTGGAATTTGTTCTAGCTTGAAGTCGGGGGGCTGGACGTGCTCCAAGACTGTAGGAGTCGGATCGAGTTGCTCAACTTCTTCCTTCGTCTCCTTTATGACTTCGGATGCGGGAGATGGATCGATATCCAAGATTATGGAAACACCATCATGCACACCTTGATTGCCGTGAGTAGCGCCGTCGAGCGAGGCGAATCCAAGCCATGAGACAACCAGCAGAGCATGTAAGGAAGAGGCGACGAGTAGGGCAGCAAGCCATCGGGAATAGCTCTTCATTGGGTAGCAGGACTAGTCTTGTTCTTCGGGTTCATTCCCGAGAGCCCGAGGTATGCAGCGTAGCTAAGGAAACCTCGCCAATGCCTGTCTCGCGAAGTGCTCCCAATATCGCACGGGTGCGTACTGCGGCCAATCGAGCATCAGCCCTCAGCAAGATTGATGGAGACGAGGACGAACCAATTTCATTACTCATTTCCGATATGTGATTGACCAGTTCTTCTTGTAGTACAAGCGTGCCGTTCACGTAGATCAGTTCATCCTTCGTAACCGAAATAGTGATGGGACTTGACTGGCGATCCGATTCACTTTCCGAAATTGGAGTTTCCAAAGTGACGGCATCTGATCTTTGAATCTGACCGGCGATCATGAAAAAGGCAAGCATCAGAAAGACGACGTTGATCAAGGGAATCAGCTGAGTGTCGGAAGAAGGTTGGTTCTGCCTTAGCTCCACAGTCATGGTTGGTCTTCCTTGATCATCAATTGAGTTGCTCCTGCATCGGAAAGCCTGTCGAGCACGGTTACTAGGGCTTGAGTGGATATTTGGGACCGAGTGTCTACTATATAGATTGCTTCCGTATCCAAACCGACCCAAGCAGCGAGCTCTTTCGCATCAAGAGTTGAGATCCTCTGTCCCTCCGCTGAAATGACCCCGTCTTCGGTTTCAATCACGAGTTCTCGGGTAACCACTTCCGAACTAGAAGTCGTTGGAGACGAGTAACCGACTGGTAGTTGCTTTTCCTTCGCAATGGATGTTGTGAGCATGAAGAACAGTAACAGAATAAAGACAACATCAACCAACGGAACCAAGCTAACCCGTTTTCGAGGAATTTGAAAATACTGTTTTATTTTCAATACTTTAGAACCATTACTTTGGACGATTTCCGAAGTGGTGACTAGTGAATAGTTGAGTGACGCAGTCGTTGAATTGAGTAGCCACACGTTGTACTTTTTGTACCATCCAACTATGGGCGATAAGGGCTGGAATAGCCACTCCCAGACCGAGCGCAGTGGTGATTAGAGCTTGCCAGATACCACCTGAAAGAACCGAGGGATCTACCTGAGTTCCAGCAGCTTCCATAGCTTGAAACGCGTTGATCATTCCTAGCACGGTGCCCAACAATCCGAGTAGTGGACTCAGAGTGCCGATTGTCTCGAGAGCGGGAAGCAGAGAACGTAGATCGTTGAGCTTCAAAATGGCTATTCGATCTAGCTCCTCTTTGAGAACTTCTTCGTCCCAGGTTCCTTCGTTCATGCTTTGCATTGCAAAACCAGCAACATTAGCGATGAAGACCGTTGCGTCGAGTCGTTCGAGAGCAGTTTGATTTTCGCCTCGCCGCCAAAGTGAGAAAACTTCCTCCAAGTTGCCTTGATATTCAGGCTTGAGCTTCACAAACTGCCATAGTTTGAGAACAATGATTGAAACGGCGGCAATGGACATCAACAGGAGAACCCAGACAACTGGTCCACCCACGCTTAGAAACTCACCCAATCGATCAAGCATGTCTACGTGGGTTCTCCTTCAATCCAGTGTTCGAGGCGCAGAGCCAAATCCACAAGTAACGCGCAAACACTACAGCGTTAAACGCAAAGCGCTATCGTCACATTACGACATGCTTCTTGGACGAGACCTAGCAGGCACAAGCCGGCTATTGTCGACTTGTGCTTGCTAGTTCCTGGACTATTGAAAACGAGTGCCCAGCTCGATCCAGAATCGACGTCCCTGCGTAAACCTTCTTCGGGTAGTTACCGTACTTTGGTCGACAATTTGATCGAATAGATTGTTGACCTCCAGAGTTGCAAACATCGACCACCTTTGAGTTAGTTTACCCGTCCAGGTTACCTTCGAATTGACGGTAAGTAGACTGTCGAATTCGAAGTCTCTGTAGATGTCGTAAGTCAAGCCCGAATTAGGATCTGTGTAGTCCTCTCGAGAGTCGCGCGCAACTGTTCCGCCACGTCTGTGGTTGAAGTAATTTGTCCAGCTAACATTCCAAACCGGTACTTCGGTAGTGGTAAAGAACCCAAAAGTAAATGGAATGTTGTAGTCCCATGGAGGCAGTTCATCGACCGAAACCAGTCCGCCTTCGTAGAAGATCAATTCTTCATCGAGTTGCTCATCGTAACCTGCATCGTCTTGGCGATTGCTAGTAGTCTCAGAGTAGCCGAAGCTAATCGAAAAGTGTGTATTAGTCTGTCCAATCGAAATCGTCTCGGCGTTAGTGATGGTGGACGTAATTCCTTGTGAAGCACTCCTTCCCAGGTTGGTGTAGTAGTACAACCCATCTTCGTCACGTCGCCGCGAAACTCCGTCCTTGTTGTTTCGATTCACATAGGAAACCGTTGCATGGAGCAGCTGTCCTTCCGTTCGCGACCAACCGATTGAAAGTTCATCCGAAAAGGGCGTGCTCAAGTCTGACGCTCCTGTTCGGTTGTCGTATGTAAAGTGGGTACAGTCCTCAAAATCTGTGACTGAACACGGAACTTCCTCACCGGGTCTCCCTCTCGGGCGGGTCAGGTTCGCGTATGACTCCCGCCAACCATAGATTGCGTCGTTTAATTCGTAGCGGAAGAAGCTTCTACCGTAGTAACGACTTAGTCCCAAGGCGAACGATCCATAGGAAGTCGGATAGCTTAGGCTCGCACGCGGCGAGACGTTGAAGTTGTCAAGAAAACTCTCCCAATCAGATCTCAACCCCAATGTGATTTCAGCCGTGTCGAGAAATCCGAAATCTTCGAGAGTAATGACATCTTGAATGTACATGGAGAGTTCTTGATAGGAAATATCCACCTCGCCCGCATACCAAAACGATCGACGCTGCAGAAACTCGTCACCAGCGCTGCTCACGCCGTCTCCATCTTGGTCTCGGCATCCCATTCTTCCGTTATCTCGAACGCAGAAGTACTGTTCGAAGATCACATCGTCTGGACGTTCATAGAAGCTGGTTGTTCCTCTCAGCTCTCCGCCCAGTGAGATGGATTGAGTTCCGAATTCGTGTGTGAATTCGTTGAATACCCACTTGGGTTTGATGCTCCAACGTGTTTGTTGTTGGATTGAACTTCCAAATGCTCCTTCAAACCTCGACATCCCGCTGCTTTCCAAGTACTCGTGATAGGTGAAGAAACTCGTCTCGCTGTCCAACGTATCTGAAAGCTGATCGATGGAGAACTTTACGTTCAACGAGCCCTTGTCCATTTCAGTTTTTAAATCAACTGTTGTTCCCAATCCTTGATGTTCTTGCACAAACATTCCGGTATAAGTTGTGGACGTCAGTCCGTCGTGCGCACGGTTAGAGTAGCGAAACGACACGGCAAGATCGTATTCACCGACCTTCGTATCAACTTTGCCCACCAGATTGTTGATTGAGTCTTCGTAGTCGATCATCCGAATGATGTCTGCGTCGTCCTCAAATTCCTGTGCAAAGACTGAGGTGCGGCGATTGAATGAGAGTGTCAATCCGACGTCTTCGGTGACTCCGTACTGTACGGAGAAACCGTAGTTTGCTTTTTTGTAGTCGGGTGTATAGACCGCTCGATACTTGTCTGCTACGGAAATGTCGTCCTCAGTGACGTGAAATTTCTCCCAGTCGTCTCGCTGCAATCCATAGGTGAAGCTAAACTTGTCGATACCACCGTATGACTTGAGCTCGGCGGCAACAACACCTCCGGTAAATCCACCGTATTCAACAGGTATATTGCTGTCATACACTTTCACTTGCTCGAGTAGCTCGACATCGATGTAGTAGCCTTGTGGTGAACTTCCTCCATGTGGCGCAACCAGACTCGGCGTACTCCATAGATCCTCTGATGCGGCGGGATTTAGGTCGTTGGTGGTGTCGGTCCCATCCACAAGAAAGAGGTTTTGATAGAAGACATTTCCATGTATCGAGACCTCGTCGGGACGCAACGAAGCGGTTCCCGCAGACAAATCGCTGGAGCGCGAAAATTCTACGGCTGGATTGAGCCGGAGCAGGTCGGACAGATTCCCTTCTCCCAATGGCGCATCGCTGATAGCTTCCTCTGTGTATGTGGTGGTGCCTGGTTCAATTTCGATCGGAGTGGCCTCGACTTCGATTTCGACAACCCCAGAGTCGTCACTTTCTTCTTCGTCTTCGGAAGTCTGCTGAGCAAGTAAATGAGAAGCATTCGCAATTGAAGCGGAAAAAAATGCTACGCAAACGGTTCGTAGGCAGATGGAGTATCCACTCTTCGAATGAGAAAGGAGCTTTGAGAGGAGGCCCGAAATTTGTGGCGTGTCCTCGTGAGATGATGTGTTGTTTCGTTTCATGGCGGTCCTCCAACAGAGATGAATCGAGTTCGTTCCAACCAAAGGAGCAGTGGTCTAAATGTAGATTGGACCGATCCCTGAGCGTGTGTCGCTCGACTCACTTAACTCCAACATTGTAGGAGAAAGCTTCATTCGGTCACGGAGAGTTCCACCATCCTCGGTATGTCCGTCAGGTAAACAGCACAGCGAACGGGACGATCCTCAATTCCTTCTAAGATCCTTGCATAGAGCATCATTTGGTCCAAGTAACGGCGAGTAACAAATCGCTCTAGATCCTCTTGTTCTTCGCGTCCGATCATTGCTGTCTTGTAATCGATGATCCAACGTGTGTTTGTTGAGTCCACAAAGGTTCTGTCCACGACAATACTTCGTAGAGAACCGTCAATCCAAGTCGAATACGGTGCTTCGGACTGAGCAAGTCGGTGACCACCGTCGAGTATCCAACGTCCTATCGCGTCTGACAGCACACGATGCAAATGCTGTTGAGCTCGCTCCATCACCCAAGGAACATTCGAGCCATCGACTCCTTCGGATCGCAGTCGGTTTCGCCAGAGTGTTGTTCGCTCGTTGTCGATGTAGTCTAACGAGAGTTCTTGCTTCTCGGCGATTCGATGAAGTTCTCGGTGTACGAGATTTCCGAGTGCTAATTCGCGTTGAAATCCAACCGGTGAGAGGTCGACGTCGCGCTTTTCACGTAAAACTTGCAGGGATTCGGGGATTTTGAACTCGGCATGATGCGGCTCAAATGTGTAATCGGGATCTAGCCTAGTGAGCATAGTGCTCGTACTCTGTTCAACTTCGTCAATGCTCTCTTGACCCTCGATGATTGTGATTCTCTCGATGTCCGGATTAATGAGCGAAAAGAGGCTCCCGCTTTTTGCTTTTGCGCGTTCGTCAGGGCAACTTCCAAACAGCGAAAGCGACTTGCGTGCACGGGTGATCGCAACGTAGAGGAGTCGCTTCAGTTCATTCTTTCGTTTCGTTTTCTGTTCGTCGAACAACCACGTGAACAAAGAGTCTTCGTCTTCACTTAGGTTTAGGGCGATGAGCAAGTCTCGGTCAAACGGTTGCCACTGAATCATGTCCTTCGTGTCACTCTGGGGCATTCGATTGAGATCGGGAAGAATTACGTGATCAAACTCCAGCCCCTTTGCTTTGTGAATGGTCATGATTTCGATGTCTGCGGATTCTGCTTCTTCCGTCGCATACTCCGATTCGATGCGCTTCCAGAGTTCGTCTAATCGAATCTCCCCTCGGGTGCAGGCTTCGAGCAAAGTCAGGAAGCGTTCCGCATTGATCAACGTATCAGCGTCGTTGTACGCATCATTTCCACCAAGTCGAAACCAAAGTCTCTCGAGCTGTGATCTCAGAGTCAGATTTCTATCGTCGTTCAACGACTTGAACGCGCCACGTATGCGTTCCAATATCTGCGATCCAAGTCTAGACAGAGAATCGCAACGCAACATCTCGGGACCGGTGGTGAATGTTGAAAGAACTTCCAAGTCTGGAAGAGTCATTCCACATAAAGGCGACCGGAAGAATGAGAGCCATGCTAAACGGTTTTGATCATCATTGATGGCTTGCATCAACGAGTAGAGGTCCCGCACAACGGGTACATCGGCCAGTGGAGCAATTTCCACTCCACGCCATGTCAATCCCGCTTCACGCAGGGCCCTGAAGTACACAGGCAACCGAGTGCGGGTCTGGACCAATAAACCGATGGTATCGTCGGGATTAGCTATCGAGAGTTGCGAGATGCGCTTTGCGACCTCACGAGCCTCTTGCAATGAGTCCGGATCATTTGTACATACCATCACTTCGACGTTGCCTTCGACATCCATTTTGGTTGGAGTTGACTCGGTATAGGCAACAGCTCCAACGGATGAATCGTTTCGGCTGCCGAAAACGTGCGGACACAGACGATTAATCCAATCAACGACGGTTGCGGACGAACGGAAATTGCTAGTTAACTGGCGTGGCTTAATTTGAACAAAATGGAGTCCTTTAGCAAAAGTGTCTTGGAACAGTTTGAGATCTGCATCTCTAAATCCATAAATGGATTGCATCGGATCTCCAACGGCAAAGAAGGTATTACCCGAGTCGGGAGTCCAGGAATCCATGACCCGGTTGAGCAGGTCGAACTGGGCTTGGGATGTGTCTTGGTATTCGTCGATGAGAATGTGTGAGATACGGTAGTCCAATGCAAGCGCTAGATCAGAAGGCAGACCTTCGCTGGATAACGCGCGATGTGCTGCGAACGCCAATTCAGTAAAGTCGATAATTTCTCGTTGGCGAAAAATCTCGTTCAACTTTTCAATGAGCTTTGACAAAACAATAACGAGGCTTTCTAGCGACTCGACATGTGATTCTGGAAGTTCTTTGTCGGGCAAAGTTTGCAATCGAGCGAAGACTTCTTCAAACCCATCTCGTTCGGTCCTTCGCAACGCGTATCTACAGTGGTCCTTCGCGGGCGTTCTTGGTCGAAAGCCCTGTCTAATGTTCACGTCTTTTCGAACCGTGCCTTTTTGGGTAACCAAAATATTGGCAAGAAACCTCCAGTCGCTGGGACGAGTTAGATCGTGGAACTCGACTCCAAGTCCTTTTGATGAGTACTGGGCAATGGATTTGTACAGAAAATGCATATCCAAGGAAATGTCCGCTGTTGCAGACTCAATCAGGTCGTCGATGTACTTCGATCTAACCCTGGAAAGTCGATTAATCAGATTCTCAATCCCATTCTGTTGCGCGATTTCGGACATGATCGCCCGAATAGGTGCGATCCAATGTTGCCGCTTCACCAGCATTGCTGACAACGACCGTAGCGCGGTGTCGTAGTTGTTGTCCAAAAGCGAGAGAAGCGAAGCAATGTCGTCAGCAAACGTATCGTCTGAATAAATCAAACCGAGAAATTGCGCCGTGGCATCTTCATAGATTGCACCCGCGTCGTCGAGACGTTGATAGTCGAGACTTAATTGGCTCTCATAGGGCATCCGTTGAACGAGGCTGTAGGCAAAGCTATCGATGGTTTGGATTTTGAGTCGCTGAGGATTGAGCTGCAAGTCCCAGTGTCTGATGCGGCTCCGTTCCAACGCTGCTTGTGCCGCATCTGTTTCTCCTTGAGACAGCTCCTGAAGAATCCGTGACTTCATTTCGTAGGCAGCTTTTCTCGTAAACGTAATTGCGAGGATTTCTTCGGGTTGGTTGACGATGCTCAGTAGTCTCAGGTAGCGGGAGACGAGAAGTGTTGTCTTTCCCGATCCGGCGGGAGCACCAACGATAAAGGAAAATTCAGGTGATGTGACTTCTTCGCGGACGGGCTGATCTCCCGCTTCACGTACTGACTCTCGGAGAGCACTGACAGATTCGCTCATTCGACCTCGACCTCGGGAATAACCGGCATATCAATGTCTGTGAACGTTCTGCAAAAACCATCGAGGTGACAATTCCTGCAGATGTAGTTGACGTTGGTGGGTTTTACGGTCGCAAGCCCTTCCTTGAACTCCCGGACAATCGTGGAGAGCGCAGTCCGCCAATCGTTCTTCAATGTCGAGAGGCTCACATCCAGTTGTTTGCTTGCCAACCTGATACCGTCTTCAGAAGTGGAACGATCGGAAACGCCTCTTAGCTTGACGTCGTTTCCACTGATCTCTTCGTAAGCTAATCCATCACAATTTGGTACGACCATCGAGTAAAGTGGCATTTGCGGATCTAGTGGACGTGGCGGCGACCAATTTCTGATGCGGACGCTCCCAGTCTTGTAGTCGATGACCAGAGCTTTCAGCTCGCTCGTCTTGTCGACCCGATCCACTCTCAATTTAAAGCTGAATCCTTCCAAATCGAGGACGTATTCTTGTTCAACCTCAACTATCTGAAAGTCTTCACGGGAACGTTCCAATTCTTGCCAGCTGTTTACGATTTCTCGAATGCGTGCTTTTTCGTATTCGATAAATCGATCAGGGAGCAACATTTTTCGCAAGGGTGCAACAGCACCATCAATTGCCATTTCGATATCAATTGAATCAAGCTCAAGTATTGCTCCACGATCTCGAGCTCGTTCCACCAGGAGTTGCATGACTTTATGAACGGCTGTTCCACGATCCAAAGGATCGGGAAATCGATGAGGGTGCTTACTTTCAGGGAGCTTGGTTCGATGAATTGCCCACGCTCGAAACGGACAATTCGATTGATCCCGTATGACTGATGTTCTTTGCTCTGCTACTTCTTCGAGGGACAAGGGTGTGCCTTTGTCCGAAATGAATTCTCGAACCATGTCCTGCTGTCTTGCGACCCCCCAGGGATGATCGAATTCAGCGATCTCGGATTGACCAAGAATCCCATTCAAGTCGGATCGGTCATGCTCCATCAACAATCGACTGGGCAGGGCTTCAGTTTGATCTTCCATCGGAGCTGCGCTAAACACGACCTCAGGAGCACTACACGCCCACGCTTTCGTCAAGAGTTGAGCCCATCCGAGCATTTGTTGATGTGTGACGCGAGGAACAACGGCACGTCGCTGGACCGAGATTGGAATCATGGGATTCGGATTTGGTTCCGGGGGCCACTTGTCTTCAGCTACATTGCAGACCCAAAGTGCATCGAATTGAAGTCCCACAGATTCCGGGCGATCGACAACTTGGATTGGAGAGTTTCTGGTGTTGTAGGCTAGTTGAGTAGAACGCACACCGTCTCGGATGTATTCGACCGCCTGACTCCAGGAAACTCGGCCGACGAAAGCCGACAGGTGTGAGACATCGTTTAGTACATCGACAATGGACGCATGTATCCTACGGTCCTCTTCGGAGTCTTGATCTGTAGACCATCCCGCAGCGCGAAAGACTTGAAGAGCCACCGAAGCCCAATCACTCAACAAGCTAGGTCGTCTTGTTGTTAGTCTGGTGATTTGCTTGGATGCAACTGAGCTGCTTCGAGAGGCATATCCCGCAAATCTAATGTGGTCAGGGTAGTCGCGGGGAAATTGTGTGGGTATCTCAAGTGCTGTGAGGTAGGGCGAACGTCCTAACTGAAGCACTTCTGAGAAGTTGAGGTCCGCTACTGTCCAAGTGAGCAGTTTGACAATGTCTTGGCACAAACGAGTATCTCCGAGAGGTACACCAGCCCCGACATTTACCAATTGATCGATATCTTCGCTATCAAAGAACGCTGCCTCCCAGTGTCTGCGAATTGTTAGATACTCACTAGAAATTTGAGGTACAACTACCCCAATTCGACTCTCAGGTCCAAGCTGTGCGAGTCGTTCGCGCCCCCATTGGACAAAACCTGTTCTTTCTCGAGCCGCGGACTTAAAGACATGAACCTTGTGACGAGGACCTTTGAATTGTGGGAGTTGAAAAGATTCGCCGAGTTGTCCTATGAGATTCAATTGCCGAATCAAGTCTTGTTGGCTTGAGCTGAGTTCATCACAAGCAAACAGGCATGCCGAGTTCGGTTCGTATTCGCGCGTTCGTATGGCATCAGCGATTAGCTTTGGAAGCTGAGGTGTTGTTACTACTTCCTGCTCGCTGCAAAACTCTTCGAATTCTCTAATCCAATTGCGGAATAACCGACCGTTCTCAGTTTGGCCCAAGTCTGGTCCTACGCGTTGTAGGTTCCAGCCACAATAGATCCTCCAGGCGTCCGCAACTGCATTGGTGTGCTTGAAGTACTCTTCGTCCGGAGCGCACAAACGCAGAGCCAGACTCAGTGCAGTCTGTTGGAGTAGCCCAGACTTGGCAGACGGATGTCCCTTGCGCATGAGTTCCTCGTACAGTTCGAGCACCCATGCGTTGAAATGCTTGATGTTGGGAGCCTCCCATGCGTGCTTTCCAGCGGCTACAGACTCGAAAGCCCAGGCATACCGAAGTTCTTGTGCCTGTCGAGCAGTTGCAGTGACAATTGTGGAAGTGGGAACAGCCTGTTTGAGTTCGTCCGTGAGCGGAATTAGTGGTGCTCGCATACTAGGCTCGTTACGTAGAACTTGTAGTCGTATCAACTACTCACTGATGGACCTAAAGGTACAATGTTCCTACAGAAGAACAGAATCCTCCAAGTATGTTACGCACGCTATGGAAAGACTTCCTTGAGCAACGTTGGCCCATGAAGTTAGTTTTCGTTTGGGGTTGGCTGTGTATCGTCATTATGGTGGGAGCTCTTCTTTCTCCTTACATCAATTCTTTGATGCCTTAGCGATCGGATTTTCTCACTCAATTGTGGCTCTCCTCACTGTCTGACACACAGCGCGACGCCTTAATACGGCTTGCACACAGGGTTGTTGTTTCGGATGGACTGCTCGACCCGAATGAGGAATTTATGCTTGATGAATTCAAGCGTGAAATGGCGTTGGGCAGCAAGTCAAATGGAGACGAGGTGGCTACTGGCGAACTCTCTCAAGTGTTTGACACACCCCGAACGCGACGGATTGCAATCATTAATTTGTTGCGCCTCTCGTACGTTGACGGAGAGTTTGACGTGGAAGAGGAGTGTCTACTGAAGCAAATCGCTGTACTGTTCAAGATCGAAGAAATGGAATTCCGCCGCATGGATAGCTGGGTGAGGCGACTGATGTCGTTGGAGAACGAAGCCTCCAACCAATTCTTGACGGAGTAACGGGATCCTATAGGCTATCGAGCAAGATTCGTCTTGCTTCGTTAATTTCCGCCGCAAGATAGCTAGATCCGCCTTGATCCGGATGAAGATGTTGGATTAGTCGTCGGTGGGCCGCAACTATTTCATCACGGGTTGCTTGTGGTTTGACTCCCAAGATGTCAGCTGCTCGTTGAATAGTCATTTGACCTTCGCTTGTGGCTTGCTGCTTTTCTCCTCCTTGCTCTGAGGTGCCCATGTTGGGGCGATGTCTCTCGACATACGATTCGAGCAACCTTCTAGATTCTTCCTCTCTGAGACTGTGATATAGATCAGCAACTTCCTCATCGTTCAGAGAGCTAAGTTTGCGATTGGCATAGGGTCCTTGAAGTACTTCGCCTTCAATGGTTCCGGATGCATGATCCAGGGACATTGAGAGTTCACCTGTACTTGCAGTGCTACCGGAGTTGTCGTCATTTGCCGCGCCAAATTGCTGGAACGGATTTGCGGAGAATGAACCGCCGAATGGATTTCCGAATCGCGAGAAAAAAGTCAACAATGGCAAGAGCCCCAGTATTCTGCGCAGAAAGGGAAGAACCATCGTTCCGGCTGCAGCGAATGGATGGATCATGCCCCTTAGTGACGCCAGCAAGAGGACAGTCGCCAACACACCTCCGGCGATCACAACGAGCTTCGAATTTAGGGGAGTTTTCTTGTTGTTCCACAAGAGCTTAAACAGCAAGAGCAGAGCGAGCACGCCCATGACGCCAAGTACAAAAACAAGAATCATCGCTTGACTTGTGTGAGTAGTCTTGAAGCCAAGTTTCCTTTTAGTTTTTGTATAGCTTCTCTGCCACCAGTTGCATAGGTTGCAACCGCGCCGAGTAACTCCGCCAGTTCGCTTGCCGACCCTGGTCTAAAAGGTATGTGTGCGCCCCCGGATCGTTGTGCAATTCGAGCAAATACTTGCGCGGCCAGAGGGTCGGATCCCTCTTGGAAGACAAATACGGGCACACGAAACAAGCCTAGTTGGCCTGCCAGCTCGTATAGTTCAAATGGACTCTCCTCACACGCGTCTCCGACTAGGACGGCCGCTTTTAATTCGGACGTACGTGACTCTTTGCGAATATGAGAGAGTACGCGAGCGATTTGGGTTCCACCTGCAATGCAGCGTACGCGTTGCATGCTGGTCAACAATTCGTTTGAAGTATTGTTCCAATTTGATGCATGAAACTCGTTGAATCCCCGGTAGTAGACGAGCTGTACAGAGAGCTGTTTCTCTTCGGCCGTCCTAAACAGTTCTCCATGAAGACTGGTCGCGAGATCCCAAGTGTGCTCTCGACTTGCTGTGGCATCCATAGCGAATACCAATCGAGCTTTGGTTCGAGTAACGACGGGGTGTTTTTTGGTCTCCTCCAAAAATGCCGCGACTGAACTCTGTTGGTCTGGAAGTTTCTTCATACGGAGATTATGGACTAACACTCAGAGTGTTACTGCCTATTGCCTTGGCCATTTGCACTAACAGGCTAGTTTCGTATACATTAGACTTGAACGCAGCATGAACTATCAACAGAATTTGAGGAGGCTAGATTGTTAGAACAAACCGAGACCGAGCAACAGTTGGAGCGACTTCGTGTTGAACATCGCGACTTGGACGAAATAGTGGACATACTGATCAAGTCGGGTCACCAAGATGAGATGAGAATTCAACGGCTGAAAAAGAAGAAGCTTCGATTACGAGATCAGATTGCTAGGCTCGAAAGTTCTCAATCTCTACAAGCGGACGCATAGACGATCGATTGCTGTCCGTTGGGTATCTACTGATACTTACGGATAACCCCACGGGCAATTGCTCGTTGAGCTTCGAACGAACATGACTCACCATATGGTGTGAGTTATGTCGCACTAATTTCATTCATAGTTAGACGGCACGCTGACTAATCCAAACAATTCGTCCTCGACATGTTTTGAATCGCTTCTATAGATGCCTAAAATGTCGAACCGCATCCATCGCATATCCCGCTTTTTCTCACTAATTGACGCGGTAATGGGCGAAGAACGACGAATTACACGCATGATCTACGATGCCTTTGTGGCTGTAGTAGAGACTGGAATGGAAGAGATCAGACCCGGTCATGTAGTTCAGTACATGCGCGAACAAAACAACCCCCTGGGCATCTGGAATGTCAATGGAGAATTCTCGAAGTTGCGCGATATGGGGGTTATTGAACTTGACGAAACTACTGCGACATGGAAATTGGTTCGATCTTTGAGCTATGAGGATGCTGAGGAGAGGCTAAACGGACGTTGAACTGGAACGTCTAACATTCAAGGCGATTCGAGCCCAATTGCTGAAGCTCGTCTTTTCTACGTTTAGTGCGCATCTATCGTTCACCAAGAGTCTTCTGTTCTCTCATTCAAGTTCATCGAAGCGATTCAACTCGAACACCCTTTTTGTTCTTTACTACCATGCGAATATCGTCTCCCAGTTGAACTACAGATGCGATCGTCCCTCCAATTGCATCGCTTAAGTGTTCGACAGTCACCTCGGCCATTGGCAAGCCTTTGTAACCGAGAATTTTTGGCGCAATGTATACCACCAGCTCATCCCACAATTGCGTGCTCAGAAAGGATCCTGTGAGTTGGGGTCCCGCTTCAACTAGCACCTCGTTTACGCCCTCATGTGCCAGCCTTGCAACCACTTCTTCGATATTGCCCCGATCGTGCGCATACGGCCATTTTCCGACCTTTGCAGGCAGCTCTACGCCGTCTTGACAGACGACTACCACCTCACCAGTCCGACCGAGCATTCTTGAGTTGGGAGGAAGACGTCCATGTGTATCGAAAATTACACGAAGAGGGGGAGTGACGCTGTCGGAGTGAAGTCGAACATCGAATCTTGGATCGTCGTGTAGAACTGTACCGATACCGGAAACAATCGCACCGCTTCGCGCACGTAGTTTGTGTGCATCCAAACGTGCATCTGTACATGTAATCCATTGACTCTCACCGGTTTCCGTAGCGATACGTCCATCCAAGGAGATTGCTACCTTTATGCGAATAAAGGGTCGCCCTTGTTCCATCCGCTTTCGGTAACCCGGATTCAGCAGTGTCGTCTCGGGTAATTCGAGAACCGATACCTCGATGCCCGTTTTGCTCAGCCGTTCTAGACCCTGTCCGCTCACTGAGGGATTGGGATCTAGCTCTGCCACTACAACTCTGCTTACGCCAGCATCAATCAAGGCATCACAACAAGGCGGAGTTCTTCCGTATGTGCAACACGGTTCGAGACTCACATACGCTACACAACCGGAAAGGTCGCGACTGGCTTGGCGTATCGCTTCGACCTCCGCATGGGGACCTCCGTCTTGCTTATGAAAGCCCCGACCCACGACTCGACCCCTCTTTACGAGCAGACATCCAACCCGTGGGTTGTTACGAGTGACGGAGTAGAGCCCTTTTGTAGCAAGACGAACAGCTGCTTTGAGGTAGAGGCGATCAACCTCGACTTGGTTACTTCTACCCTGCATGCATGTGCATCCATAAGAAGTGGGTGTACAGCATCAATTGCAACGGATTGTCTATACCCATGAGAGTGCGCATTTTATGCGTTGAACCGTAAATACATTGCTTCTGAGAAAAGTGCGACACCGGGTGTTTCTTCAGTCCAGACTGCAAGTACTAAATGTCTTTGAGGAGCTATATGAGCGCGCTGCGTCCCAGCATATAGCTAGTTGGATGGACTTGTCGGCAGGCCAGTCAAAGGGTACAAGTTTGCCCGGTCCCAGTCTGAGTTGAAGCAGTCTCGTAAAATTCGTTTTTTGTGTGTGACGTCTCTAGCTAATCTTCTCAATTCTGACTGCCCTCAGCTTTTCACTTGCTTGCTCTCGATGGGCGCAATATCGGGAGAGATCTTTGAATCCGCTTTCTAGTTACGGCTATCGAAGGTGACCGGGAAAACCGTTTTGTCCTACTCACCGACATCTTCACAATCTCCCGGAGAACGACTACGCCAAGCTTGGATAGAAGAGAACCCGCTCCAAATTGTTGGGACAGTAAATGCCTACAGTGCACTTCAAGCCGAAAGAGCAGGCTTTAGGTGCATCTATCTCTCAGGTAGCGGAGTCGCGGCAAGTTCACATGGCCTACCGGATTTGGCTATCACGTCATTGGACGATGTATTGGTCGATGCTCGAAGAATTACGGGTGCAACGAGTGTTCCGCTTTTAGTCGACATCGATACGGGCTGGGGGTCTGCATTCAATATCGCACGTTCGATTCGTGAATTGGAGAGAGCAGGTGTTGCGGGTGTGCACATCGAAGATCAAGTGGCAACCAAGAGATGTGGCCATCGACCAAACAAAGAGATAGTGTCGGCTGACGAAATGTGTGATCGAATCATCGCAGCCGTTGATGCAAAGTCACATCCCAGTTTTGTCGTGATGGCACGTACCGATGCTCTAGCAGTTGGGGGATTGGAAGAAGTGTTGGACCGGGTAGAGTGCTATGCAAAAGCAGGTGCTGATGCGATTTTTGCGGAAGCAATGACTGATGCGCAGATGTATCGGCAGATAGTCGAGCGTGTGGAGGTGCCGGTTCTTGCGAACCTGACGGAATTCGGCAAGACACCGCTGTACTCGCTCCAAGACCTGAGAGCAGTCGGAGTGCGGATGGCCCTATATCCTCTCTCTGGCTTTCGAGCTATGTCAAGAGCAGCAGAGTCAGTCTTTGAGGCGATTCGAGAAGAAGGAACACAAAGCAAAGTCGTCGAGCACATGCAAACTCGGGAGGAGTTGTACGAGGTTCTCAGATACCACGAGTTCGAAAAAAAGCTAGATGCACTGTACAAGGGAGGAAATTCGAATGGTTGACAAGAAACTTGGAGGCAGTGGATTACGCGGACAGGTTGCCGGAGAAACCTCACTGTGTACTGTGGGCAAGACAGGAACCGGACTTACATACCGGGGCTACGACATCTCCGATCTTGCGGCAGGTGCAACATTTGAAGAAGTTGCCTATTTGCTGCTCTACGGCGAATTACCTAACGAACAACAGTTGAACGACTATAAGCAGACGCTAAAGTCGTTGCGATCTCTACCGAAAGACTTAGCCGCTACTTTAGAAAAGATTCCGGCTTCGTCACATCCCATGGATGTATTGAGGACTGGAGTTTCGGTTCTTGGAAACTTGGAACCCGAACTCGATAGCTCACATCAGCAGAACGTGGCGGACCGGCTAGTGGCGGTTTGTCCGTCAATCATCAACTACTGGTACCGCTTTAGCCACGATGGAGTTCGTGTAGATGTCGATACCGATGTGGATTCTGTGGCCGAACACTTCCTCGCAACGTTGCTGGGTGAAGTTCCAAATCAAACATTTGCCAGGGTCATGGACGTTTCTCTGATCTTGTATGCAGAGCACGAATTCAACGCGTCCACATTCACTGCACGTGTGTGTGCATCTACCCTGAGCGACATGCACTCTTGTGTCACTGGAGCGATTGGATCTCTACGAGGCCCATTGCATGGCGGAGCAAACGAGGCTGCAATGGAATTGATTGATCGGTTTGAGTGTCGAGAAGAAGCTGAAGCAGAAATTCTGCAAATGCTTGAGCGTAAGGAATTGATTATGGGTTTTGGACACGCAATCTATCGCGAGTCCGATCCTCGGAACACGATCATCAAAGAGTGGGCTGAGAGACTAGCAAAAATGGTAGGTGACACGAGGATCTTTGAAATTTCATGCGCGATTGAAGAGACCATGTGGAGAGAAAAGAAACTCTTTGCCAATGCAGATTTTTTCCATGCAAGCGCGTATCGGTTTATGCATATTCCTACCAAGCTCTTCACTCCTATATTTGTGTGTTCGAGAGTCTCTGGGTGGACTGCACACGTTATGGAGCAGAGACAGAACAATCGCATTATTAGACCCAGCGCTGAGTATGTGGGCTCAGAACCCAGACCGTTTCCCAAATTGGCCGAGAGATAGCTTGGCCGCCTACGATCAACTGGAACAACGATGTCTGCCAGTGTAGACTCAAGTGATCGGCCTGAGCCGGACAAAGTCCTGCAGGACTTGGCAGATTACGTCTGCGACTACAACGTCACTTCCGAACAAGCGTTGCAGACTGCGCGTCACTGCTTGATCGACACCTTAGGGTGCGGTTTCCTTGCCCTGAAGTTCCCCGAGTGTACAAAGCTATTGGGTCCTATCGTACCTGGCACCATCGTCCCAAATGGTGCCCGCGTTCCGGGAACCGACTATGTACTCGATCCCGTTAAGGCAGCATGGGACATCGGTTGCATGATTCGGTGGTTGGACTTCAACGACACCTGGCTCGCAGCAGAGTGGGGACACCCTTCGGACAATTTAGGAGGAATCCTAGCTGTTGCGGATTTTTTGAGTCAGCAAGCCAAAACAGAAAACCGGCCTTCGCTTTCGATGCTCGATGTGCTATGTGCAATGGTGAAGGCGCATGAAATTCAAGGGTGCTTGGCTCTCGAGAACAGTTTCAACAGGGTCGGTTTGGATCATGTGTTGCTAGTTCGGGTGGCAACTACAGCTGTTGTCACTCAAATGCTCGGAGGCTCAAGAAAACAGGTCATCGATGCGCTCTCTCATGCGTTTATCGATGGATCCAGTTTGCGAACATATCGGCATGCACCGAACGCCGGTCCGCGTAAATCTTGGGCTGCAGGTGACGCAACTAGCAGAGCAGTTCGACTTGCGATGCTCGTGTTGAAAGGTGAGATTGGCTATCCAAGTGCGCTTTCGGCACCGACGTGGGGATTCTACGATGTGTCTTTTGGCAGCAAACCATTCTCATTTCAGCGACCTTACGGAACCTATGTGATGGAGAATGTTCTGTTCAAAATCTCGTATCCTGCGGAATTTCACGCTCAAACAGCCGTCGAGGCAGCGGTTCACTTGCACCCAGCTGTCGCGAGTCGCATTGACGAAATTGAGCAAATCGTGCTGAGAACCCATGAATCTGCAATTCGAATCATCAGTAAGACAGGTTCGCTCAACAATTTCGCTGACAGGGACCATTGCTTGCAGTACATGACTGCGATCGGATTGCTCAAAGGAGACTTAGTTGCGGAGGACTATGAAGACGATTCCGCGGCAGATCCAAAAATCGACACATTGAGAGACCTAATGCTCGTCGTTGAGAATCCTCGTTATAGTCGAGAATATCTCGACCCTGATCGGAGATCAATTGCGAACCACATAGAAGTGGTCTTTAAGGATGGATCGAGGGTTGAGAAGGAAGTCGAGTATCCAATTGGTCATCGCCTACGTCGAAATGAGGGGATACCCAAGCTAGAGAAAAAATTTGCACAAAACCTTCGTACGTGCTTTTCAGAATCTCGTGCGTCACAAATCGAGACTCTTTGCCTTGATCATGAACAACTTATAAACAAGTCAGTTCTCGATTTTATGGAGCTCCTAAGGAACTAGCACTTCAAAATACGATTATCGAGCGACCCGCAATTTTGCCCTCTGCTAGCGCAGCTGTCGCTTCGTTGATGTCTTGAAGCGAATATGTCTCGGTTACGAGCGACTCAAGATCCAACTTACCTTCCCGGTGCCAATCGAGAAATACCGGAAAGTCCACGTCGGGAGAGCAAGATCCTCCGATTGATCCGCGAAACTGCTTCTCCGTGCCAAGTATTTCTCCTGCCTGCAGCTCCACGGTTGTGTGGGGAACACCCACCAAGACAGCGGTTCCTCCCTGCCGTGCACCAAAGTGGCCAGGTCGGACTGCCGGAACAATTTGCTCCATCGTAGTTTTCAATCCTATGCAATCGAACGCGTAGTCGACGCCGCTGACCGCGCGGCCAGCAATGCTGATTTCATTGGGATTTACGGTGAGCTCATGAATCGCTCTAACGGGGTCCTGCTTGGAGGCGTTAATGCCGATCGTTGCGCCGAACTTCTTCGCGAATGTCAGCTTGTCTTCATCCAGGTCGACCGCAATGATTGGGTCTGCGCCGCGTACACTCGCGGCAACAACCGCCGATAGACCGACTCCACCCACACCAAATATAGCAACCGAATCTCCTGCTTGTACGTCAGCGGTGTTGATGACTGCGCCCGCTCCCGTCATTACTGCACAGCCGATGATGGAAGTTGAGTGCTTGTCGGTCATTGGTTCGGTCTTCACAACGAATCGTTGGTCGGCGATTGTGTGGGATGCCCAAGTAAAAACGTTCTGGGACACGGCTGTCTTACTGTCGAGATTCAGAGTTGCGGGAGTTGCTCGCGACGGATCCTGTCGAGCATTTCTCGGAACCCACGTTACGAGGACTTCGTCGCCTTCCTCCACATGATTCACATCGGATCCCTTCTGAATTACCACACCTGTCGATTCATGACCGAGAAGAGTCGGATTTCTTCTTGGACCGCGCATTTGGTGTAGTTGAGAGTGACATATTCCAGATGCAAACTGCTTGACTACCACTTGAGATGGATTGGGATCTGGCAAGTCGACTTCACGAACATCCAACGGAGCTTCTTCAATCGGGAGTACAACTACTTGGGCGGGTGTGGGCATGATTCAAAATCCAGGGATTGGGTTTGGGATTGGCAGGATCTTCTACGATCAAGCTTGCATTGAAGGCTTAGTCACTCTTTCCCATTTGAGCACAAGTTTCGCGCTAGTGCTCAAATTGTTCCTCTTCAGTTGATCCAGTCAGTGCGGTAACGGACGACTCTCCTGCTTGAATCACGTTCGCTACCTCGTCAAAATAGCCAGTGCCCACTTCCTGTTGGTGGCTCACAAACGAGTATCCTCGATCAGCTGCGGCGAACTCCTTTTCCTGTAGATCGACGTATGCTGACATCTGATTGTCTACATAGTCTTTCGTGAGTTGGAACATGCTGTACCACATACTGTGAATTCCTGCCAACGTGATGAACTGAAACTTGTAATCCATCGCTGCAAGTTCACGTTGGAATTTTGCAATCGATTCGTCGTCAAGATTAGCCTTCCAATTGAAGCTTGGAGAACAGTTGTATGCCAGCATTTGGTCGGGATACACGCGATGTATTGCATCTGCGAACGCCTGGGCTTCCTCTAATGAAGGGACGGCAGTTTCGCACCAAATTAGATCGGCATACGGAGCATAAGCAAGCGACCGAGCGATTGCTTGGTCGAGGCCAGCTCGCGACCGGTAGAACCCCTCAGGAGTTCGTTCTCCGGTTAGGAAGGGCTTGTCATGCTCATCGATGTCCGTTGTCACCATTGCTGCTGCGTTAGCGTCAGTCCGCGCCATCAACAGTGTCGGTACGTCGCATACATCTGCTGCTAGTCGAGCGGCAATTAGCTTCTGAACGGCTTCGACAGTTGGAACTAAGACCTTGCCACCCATATGGCCACACTTCTTCACTGATGCAAGTTGATCTTCAAAATGCACGCCCGCAGCTCCAGCAGCGATCATTGACTTCATCAATTCGAAGGCGTTGAGGATTCCACCAAATCCTGCTTCAGCATCTGCAACGATTGGTGCGTAATAGTCGGTTCCGTCGTCAACTCCTTTTGACCATTGGATTTCGTCGGCCCGACGAAAAGCATTGTTGATCCGGTTTACAACTGAAGGTACCGAATTTACAGCGTAGAGAGACTGATCGGGATACATCGTCTCAGACGTATTGTTATCTGCTGCGACTTGCCAACCTGAGAGATAGATTGCCTTGATTCCCGCTTTGACTTGTTGAACTGCTTGTCCTCCCGTCAGTGCGCCTAGAGCATTAACAAAAGGTTCGTTTTCCAAGAGCGACCACAGCTTGTCCGCTCCATGAGCCGCCAGCATGCTGCGATGAGGAATCGTTCCACGCAGTCGTACAACGTCCTCGGCAGTGTAGCCGCGTTTTACGTCGGTCCAGCGGGGGTGAGTTGCCCATTCCTGTTCAAGTTCAAAAATTTGTTCAGAACGGGGTTTACGTGGTACGTAGTGAAGTGCCAAGTCAGTTCCTTAGGTGCGAAAAGTGGGGATTTTATCGACCGTACTGACTTGAGCCATTGAAATTCAGAGCTGTCTCTTGATCAATCATACGATCGGACTAGTTGGAATCTCCGACATAGCGCATTGCACGGTGATTGATTCCCGCATCGTCAAATTCTGGACCGAACGCTTCGAAGCCATTTCGCAGGTAGAAGTTAAGTGCTTGAATTTGAGCGTGAAGAAAAATCTCTTCAAATCCCATGCTGCGAGCTTTTGCGATTGCACACTCCAACAATTGCTGGCCGATTCCGGCATTTCTGTACGATTCGAGAACTGCCATTCGTCCGATCTGACCACTCTTCATCAGTCGAGCGGTTCCAACGTGCTTTCCGTCTGGCAACGATGCTAGAAAGTGGTAACAGTCGCTGTCCATTCCATCTATTTCTAGGTCTTCAGGAACATTTTGCTCCTTGACAAAGACCTCTGTTCGAATTGCGATGAGTGTTGGAGAATTTTCATCCCATCCCACTTCCCGAACTTTGACCTTAGTAGTCATTCACCGTTTCGAAATCGATGTTCGGACACTCTCCAGTGCTTGCTGGCCTATTACTGAGGCAAGTCCCACATATGTTGAGGGTTTGAGCTCTCGAAGTCGAGCGACTGAGTTATCTGACAGGTCAAGGCTTGTAATCAGTTTCTTGTACGTAGCCTCCGTAAGCTGCTTTCCTCTGGTGAGCTGTTTGACCTTCTCGTATGCATCCGAGATGCCCTCAAGTCGCATGAGAGTCTGCACCGCCTCTGACAGAACCTCCCAGGAGTTTGCCAAATCCTCGTCTACACGACTTCGATCTATTTCTATCTTCTTGAGTCCACGCAGAGCGCTTCGATAAGCTTGTAGTGAATGTCCGATCCCGGTACCCAAGTTTCGAATTGCAGTTGAGTCAGACAAGTCACGTTGCCATCGAGAAACCGGAAGTTTTTCGGCTAGGTGTGCCAAGACTGCGTTGGCTACTCCAATATTGCCCTCAGCATTTTCGAAGTCGATGGGATTGACTTTGTGGGGCATAGTTGAACTACCCACTTGGCTTGCGACTTTCTTCTGTCGGAAGTACCCAATTGATATATAGGCCCAGGCATCGCGCACTAAGTCCAAGAGGACGATGTTTGCTCCCCTAATTTCGTTAAGACAAGCTGCAATGTAGTCATGTGGCTCTATTTGTGTTGTGATCTCGCTGGGTTCGAGCCCAAGCATTCGAACGAATGTATTGCCTGTAGTAATCCAGTCAAGAGTAGGACAAGCTGTTGTGTGTGCGTTGTAGTTTCCAACGGCTCCGTTCATTTTTCCAAAGATAGTCTCTTCGCTCAATCGGCTAGACCAGGCATTTAGGCGCGACGCGAACACTGCCAGTTCCTTCCCAACCGTCGTTGGAGACGCACTCTGGCCGTGTGTTCGTGAAAGCATCGGAACGTCGATTACCGGCTCGGCAACTTGGACGACTTCGGAGATCAATTCGTCGAGACCAGGAACGAGCACTTCGTTTCGGATATCCCGAATCATTAGCCCGTAAGCGAGGTTGTTAATGTCCTCCGACGTACATCCAAAATGAACCATTTCTGAGAATGTTTCTAGACCAAAATCCGCTAGCTTCTGGCGGATAAAGACCTCCACGCTCTTTACATCATGGTTGATCTCGGATTCAATTCTTCGGACTTTTTTTGCATCTTCAAGCGAGAAGTCACGCCAGATGCCTCGACATTTCTCGACCTGGTCGTTGGCAAGAGGTTGAAAATTTTGGATCTGGCCTGATTGATTGAGAAACAAAAACCACTCGATCTCAATTCGAGCTCGATACTTGATGAGTGCATACTCGCTCGCATAGGGCGCAAGGTCCTGGACGGATTTGCGGTAGCGCCCATCGAGCGGACTAATTGCGGAAAGAGGGTCGAAAGGTAGTTCAACCATTTGTCTAGCCGAGTACCTGCACGATTCGAGCTCCTCCAAGGCATTGTTCTCCGTCGTACAGTGCTACAAACTGTCCCGGCGTAATGGCACGTTGGGGTAGATCAAATCTCACATGAAGTTCGTTGTCTGGGTTCGTCGAGACTTGGCAGGACGATGGTTTCTGGCGATACCGAACAGCAGCTTCGCACTGTTGGTACGGTTCGATTTCATCTACGAGCCAGTTCACTTCTGAGGCTTTCAGTTCGCAGTTAAGAAGGTCATCTTGAGATTGAGTCACGACGAGACGGTTCGATTCTTCGTCCTTCTCTAACACATACCAGGGCGACTCTAGCGCTCCTTGCTGCCCGCCGACTTCGAGTCCCTTTCTCTGACCAAATGTATAGTACGCCAATCCTATGTGTTCGCCCAGTATTCGTCCTTGAATGTCGACAATCTCTCCGGGATTGCGTCGAATGTACCTCTCGAGGAAATCCCTGAACCTTCGTTCTCCGATGAAGCATATTCCCGTGCTGTCCTTTTTATCGTAGACATGCAATCCGTTGCTTTGAGCCAAGTTGCGAACTTGCTCCTTGGTCTTATCCGCAAGCGGAAACAGGCAGCTGCTCAGTCGTCTACGGTCCACATAACTGAGAAAGTAGCTTTGGTCTTTCGACTTATCTCGTGCCCGAAACAACGTAAATCGGTTTCCTAAGCCTTCACCCCGGGCGTAGTGTCCGGTTGCGATTATGTGTGTATCAGATGATTGCTCGACGTAGTCTAAGAACAATCCGAACTTTATCTCTCGGTTGCAGAGAATGTCGGGATTGGGCGTGAGCCCCGAGTTGTAGCTTTCTATCAATTCCTTGAACACTCGTTCCCAATACTCAGCCGAAAAACTGATTGTGTCGAGAGGAATGTCGAGCGTTTCTGCGATTTTTTGGGCGTCTTCATAGTCTTCGGTAGCAGTACAGTACTCCGTTCCGTCGTCTTCGTCCCAATTCTTCATGAATAGACCGGACACAGAGTAGCCTTCGCGCTTTAGCAACATGGCAGCAACCGCGGAATCGACTCCGCCAGATAGCCCAACTACGACCGACTCCATACTGGTGTCGTCCCAATGACCTGAAATGCGACAATAATTGGTATTGTATTGTTGCGAACGAACGGAGAGCTCTCTGTGAGCCATGCGTGCTTAATTACGGGGTCACTATGTCGAAACTGACTCATCTGACACAGAAGGGCGATGCCCAAATGGTGGATATCTCGGAAAAGCCGGTCACCTCAAGAGAAGCCATTGCAGAAGCGCTCGTTCACATGCAACCAACGACGCTGTCCATGATTTTCGATGGTCAAATCCCCAAAGGGGATGTATTTGCCACTGCGAGGATCGCAGGAATTCAAGCGGCAAAACGGACGAGTGACATCATTCCTCTGTGCCATCCGCTGCCGATATCGATGGTTCGGATTTCATTCGACAAAGCTGATTCCACTACTCTGAAGATTCAAGCCATTTGCAGAGTTACGGGGAGCACTGGGGTAGAAATGGAGGCATTAACAGCGGTTTCGGTTGCCGGACTAACCATTTACGACATGTGCAAGAGTGTTGAGAAGGGAATTCGTATCGACAATGTTGGCTTGGTCTCGAAATCTGGGGGAAAGTCCGGAATTTGGCAGTCCGAAGATAACCGTTAAATGAAAGTAAGAGTGTTGTTTTTCGCGTCGCTGCGCGAGGAAATTGGTTCTGACGAGATTCATGTGAGACTCCCCGAGGGGAGCACATCAGACTCATTACCGACGGCGCTATCGCCCCAATTGGGCGATCAGGCAATCTCTTTGTTACAAGGAGACTCCGTTAGAGTGGCAGTAAATCTTGAAATGTTAGATGGTGTTGTGGAACTGCACGACAACGATGAAATTGCCTACTTCCCACAGGTCACTGGGGGGTAAACCGTTGGTCGACATTCGTATTCAGGAAAACGACTTTTGCATTGACGACGAATGGCGGAAGTGTCGTGAGCGGTTGGCCGGGCAGGGAGGCGCATTAGTCGCATTTGCTGGTCTCGTGCGAGATCTGAAGGACGACGAATTGTTAGGACTGTACTTGGAACACTATCCTGGAATGACTGAAAAGAGCATCGAAAACATCGTTGCTAGTGCACTAGAAAAGTGGTCGCTACTAGATGTTGTTGTCATTCATCGGGTGGGAAAACTTGAGGCGAGGGATCAGATTGTCTTGGTGCTGGTCGGTTCAGCCCACCGAGGTGATGCTTTCGCTGCATGTGAGTACATCATGGACTTGCTCAAGACCGAAGCGGTTTTCTGGAAGAAGGAGATAGGCCGATCGTCGGACAAGTGGATCGAGTCGACAACGGACGATTACGAACGCAGGTCTAGTTGGTTAAGCGAGAAATAAGAAGAGCCGAGAGGTTGTTCATTCATCTAGGTTCTGGTGTCGCGTTCAACTACCGTCCGAGCAATGCACTATACCTTTGACTATTGTCTGATAACATAGGTTACTCAACGAGATTGCTAGTTCATACTAGAACATAGACACGTACCTCGTTGTCGTCACGAATTCAGCAAATAGACTTCACTTAGGCACGGTCCTATTCCGAAGTCTACGTAGTCGGTCGAACTCGAAAGAACGAGTGCTTAAGACGTGGCCATCACTGGGTTCCGCGAATCGTTTATCGGTCAATTTTCAGCTTAGATTTCGTTACCACTATAATCCGCTTTTTTTGCGGTGGCGAAATCACTTGAAATATCAGCATATTAAGATACCGACAGAGGGCGAACCGATCCAAAATGCGCCAGACGGTTCAGTGGTTTCACCCGAAAATCCAATCATTCCCTTCATAGAGGGAGATGGCATTGGAGTTGACATCAGCCCAGTGATGAGAGCAGTTGTGGATGCGGCTGTAGATAGCACTTACAACTCAGGTCGAAAGATCGCTTGGATGGAGATATATGCGGGGGAAAAGTCGCTTGACGTATATGGCGAAGATGAGTGGTTGCCTCAGGAAACCCTAGATGCTCTGACAGAGTTCAAGATTGGCATCAAAGGACCAATGACAACCCCTGTCGGAGGTGGAATTAGGTCCCTTAACGTAGCGCTTCGACAACAACTCGACCTCTACGTCTGCCAGCGTCCTGTTAGGTGGTTTAACGGTGTACCTAGCCCCGTGGTTGCACCTCAAAAGACCGATATGGTTATCTTTCGAGAGAACACAGAGGACATTTACGCTGGAGTGGAATGGGAAGCCGATAGTGCGGGTGCCGAGCGTGTACTCCAATTCTTGCGCGATCAAATGGGCGTTCAAAAAATTAGATTCCCGCAACACTGCGGAATTGGCATTAAGCCTGTCTCTGTGGAGGGCACCGAACGTCTGGTACGCAAGGCCATTCAATATGCCATTGCCGAAGACCGGGATTCAGTGACCTTTGTCCATAAGGGAAACATCATGAAGTTCACGGAAGGGGCATTCAAAGATTGGGGCTATGCCTTGGCTGCACGCGAATTTGGCGCAACGGAATTGGATGGTGGCCCTTGGCACGAACTAACTAATCCTTCCACCGGGAAACAGATTGTGATTAAGGATGTCATTGCAGATGCAATGTTGCAGCAGATCCTCACCCGACCCGACGAGTACGACGTGATAGCCACCATGAACTTGAACGGAGATTATCTCTCAGATGCGCTTGCCGCGCAGGTTGGAGGTATTGGAATTGCCCCAGGGGCGAACATTGGCGATAGTGTTGCCGTTTTCGAGGCGACGCACGGTACTGCACCCAAGTATGCGGGTCAGGACAAAGTGAATCCCGGTTCCCTAATTCTCTCCGCCGAAATGATGCTTCGTTATATCGGATGGAAGGAAGCGGCTGACGCGATCGTTCGAGGAATGGAAGCAGCAATCGGAAATAAGACGGTAACCTACGACTTTGAACGATTAATGTCAGACGCCACGTTGCTCAAGTGCTCCGAGTTTGGTGATGCCATCATCGAAGCGATGTGACTAACATATCATTGCAAGTGAGCTAGCAGTTGCAAGCAATGACAATGCGTAGTTGATCGTCTGGACTATCGGATGCTTGCATCGACATAACCAGTAACTGTCACAGAGTTTGCAATCTTTGGTAAATTATTGGTAGACAAGCACCATTTGACATTAGGTGGCATTCAGGAAAACTGCAGTGAGCGACTTCGACGAAATTGATGAGTTAACTCACGACTCGGAAGGAGTGGCTGTAGTTGAAAAGGTCCGTGAAGAGACAAAGCCACCGCCGATGTACAAAGTCGTCATGTTTAATGACGACTACACTCCTATGGAGTTTGTAGTAATTGTGCTACAGGAATTCTTTGGGATGGATGAGGATAAGGCTTATCGAGTCATGCTGACGATTCACACCGTGGGTCAATCAGTTGTTGGAATCTATCCACGTGACATTGCCGAGACCAAGTGCGACCAAGTCAACAGGTTTTCACAGAGTATGAATTATCCATTACTATCCACAGTAGAGAGAACGGACACGGACTAGTTCGATGTTTACTCAGGACTTAATCTTTTCGCTTGACAAAGCCATGGCATACGCTCGGCTCAATCGACATGAGTTTGTCACGGTCGAGCACTTTTTGCTTGCTCTGCTCGAGAACGAAGACTGTCGAGAAGTACTTGAGAATGTGGACGCAGACATAGACACATTGAGAAAAGACTTGGAGTCGTATCTGAGCAAGTTTATGCCTGTACTACCGCCAGGAACGAAAAGGAACGCTGAACAGTCGGGAAGTTTACAGCGTGTGGTACAGAGAGCTCTCTTTCATGTCCAATCCACGGCGTCCAAGCATCCCAAGAGGGTCAGCGCTAGAGATGTGTTGATAGCAATCTTTAACGAAAGCGAATCACAAGCTGTATTTTTCTTGAGTAAACAAGACATAACCAGACTTGATGTAGTCAACTTCGTCGCTCATGGTGTTTCCAAGACAGCGAAAGAAAGCGTTGAAGAAGCACCAACCGATGCAGCTTCAAAGCAGGGCGACAAGCAAAAACAGACATCAGCACTCGAAGCTTTCGCGACAAACTTGAACGAGTCTGCAAAGTCGGGGCTTATTGATCCTCTTGTGGGTCGCGACGAAGAGTTGCATCGAGTGTTGCAGATATTGTGTCGCCGACGAAAGAACAACCCACTACTAGTAGGCGAGTCTGGAGTCGGAAAAACCGCTATCGCGGAAGGATTAGCTAAGCGGATCGTAGACAAGGACGTTCCAGACATCATGCAGGAATGCACTGTCTTTGCACTAGACCTAGGTTCATTACTGGCTGGAACCAAGTATCGAGGTGATTTCGAGAAGCGATTCAAGCTTCTACTGAAGGAACTGAAATCCAAGGAAGGCACCATTCTCTTCATCGATGAAATCCACATGATCATTGGTGCGGGTGCTGCATCAGGTGGTGTAATGGACGCGTCGAATATGCTGAAACCATTGCTGGCTTCGGGCGAGATTCGATGTATGGGATCTACTACCTATTCGGAGTATCGAGGCGTGTTCGACAAGGACAGGGCACTTTCGCGTAGATTCCAAAAAATTGATATCACCGAACCGTCGGTGGACGACACATACAAGATATTGAAAGGTCTGAAGCTGCGCTACGAGGACCACTACCAGCTCCGATTCACGGATCGTGCACTTCGAGCGGCGGCAGAACTCTCTAGTCGATACATCACCGACCGGTTCATGCCAGACAAGGCTATTGATGTAATTGACGAAGCAGGTGCAGCACAGCAGTTGGTGTCTACTAAACGCCGCAAGAAGACAATTGGCGCCCCCGATGTTGAGCAAGTTGTTGCGAGAATCGCAAGAATTCCCTCGGCTCAAGTGACTGTCTCTGACAAAGAGGCCTTACGAGATATTGATGAAAAACTAAAGATGACCGTCTTCGGTCAAGATCAGGCTATAGATACGCTTGCATCTTCGATTAGGCTCTCTCGTGCCGGTCTCCAAACAGAACAGAAGCCAATCGGTTCGTTCCTATTTTCGGGTCCCACTGGAGTTGGCAAGACCGAAGTTTGCCGTCAGTTGGCGATCATTATGGGAGTCGAGCTTCTTCGATTCGACATGTCCGAGTACATGGAACGGCACACTGTCTCAAGATTAATTGGTGCTCCGCCGGGCTATATCGGATTTGATCAAGGTGGTCAGTTAACCGATGCTGTGACCAAACATCCCCACTGTGTTGTCTTGCTTGACGAAGTTGAGAAAGCCCATCCAGAGGTGTTCAATCTGTTGCTTCAGGTGATGGACCATGGAACACTGACGGACAACAACGGGCGTAAAGCAGACTTTCGCAATGTCGTCCTTGTAATGACCACGAATGCAGGAGCCCAAGAAGCGGCGCGTGCCTCAATTGGGTTTGATGAGCAAGATCATTCGACTGATGCTATGGAAACTCTGAAGAAGATGTTCACGCCTGAGTTCCGAAATCGTTTGGACGCGATCATTCAATTCAATTCGCTCCCAATGAAGGTTATCAAGACCGTCGTTGACAAGTTTCTCACTGAACTTCAGGCTCAGTTGGACGAGAAGAAAGTGGAAATGCAGGTCGACTCGCTTGCACGGGAATGGCTCGCCGTCGAAGGATACGACGAAAAAATGGGCGCACGTCCTATGCAGCGATTAATTCAAGAAAAAATCAAGCGTCCGTTGGCGGAGGAGATTCTGTTTGGAGAACTCGCTGAAGGCGGTGGATTAGTACAGATATCTTGTGGAGACGATGGTCTGACGATAGAGGCCACATCTCGAGATGGTCGCAAGTCTCGCTCCACGGAAGCCACTTCTGTGGAAGAGGAGACCGTCGACTAGCGTTCTCGGTAAACGATGCGTCCTTTTGTGAGATCGTAGGGCGTCAATTCCAGCTTTACCCGATCGCCCGTATAAATTCGTATATAGTTTTTTCGCATTT
This sequence comes from Candidatus Azotimanducaceae bacterium, assembly GCA_965203735.1. Taxonomy (GTDB): domain Bacteria; phylum Pseudomonadota; class Gammaproteobacteria; order Pseudomonadales; family Azotimanducaceae; genus Bin55. The sequence goes on along the minus strand of OZ241909.1, from coordinate 2,624,751 downwards.
TTCCTGAAATGTGGGCCGTGATTACGTGCCCATTGTCAAGCTTCACGCGAAATGTCGTGCTAGGAAGGGTGTCGATAACGACTCCTTCCATTTCAATTTGCTCTTCTTTTTCCATGCATTGCTCTGTGAACAAAATAGCTGTGTTATCGCACAGCACTCGCAATTTTACTTGATGGGCTAAACGTGCCGTGAATTGCATAAATTTGGGAGTAGACAAACTATGAGTCGCAACAGGTGTGGATGGCAATGCCTTTAAACGATTGTTTGCAGATCTTCAGCCGATGGTTTGAAGGCGGGGCAGGTGTTGGCTTTAGACTCAAGTGTCGTGTGTGGTTGGTAAGACTCGAAAGGGCGAAATCTCCCATGGTCCCCTCGTAGTTGAAACTGTTTGGTTCGCCTCTATCAGTTTCAAGAACTGTATGCGATCGATTACGACGGCTCCTTGACTGATCAAGTGTGCAGTAGGTATTTGACAGTCGATGATCTTAAATTCCCGTTGTTTGAGTACCCGGCAGAGTGCCATCAATGCAACCTTAGATCCGTTTGTCATTAGTGAGAACATGGACTCTCCGTAGAAGTGCCTGCCCAAAGAAATTCCATAGATCCCTCCAACCAAAGATCGCTCGAATCGAATTTCTAGTGAGTGTGCATAGCCTTCTCGATGAAGAGCCGAGTAAGCTCGTTTCATACTCGGTGTAATCCAAGTAGATTCTTCGTATTGTCTAGGACCTGCACAATGTCCAATGACTCTATCGAAGTCTTGGTCAATCGTCGCAATCAATTCGTGCTTTCTGCACCACTTTCCAAGGCTCCGAGACACGTGGAACGAACTGGGATAAAGGATGCATCGGGGATCTGGTGACCACCACATAACAGGTTGATTGTCATTGTCGAACCATGGAAAGATTCCCTTTGAGTAAGCATCGAGAAGCCGGCTCGGCGACAGATCTCCACCGATGGCCATCGGACCGAATTTGGGGCTATCTAACGGGTTTCCAAACGGAGTGTCGTCACGTATGAATTGAGGCAGAATGCTCCGAATAGACAACGTAGGTTAGCTGGGCGCTTGATCTAGAAACTTCTCTGCATCTAGCGCGGCCATGCAACCGAATCCTGCAGAAGTAACGGCTTGACGGTAGACGTGGTCCGCCACATCCCCGGCAGCAAACACCCCAGGTTCGCTTGTTGCGGTCGCTTCGCCGTCCAATCCACTCTTCGTGATGATGTATCCATCTCGCATCTCTAGAAGGTCTTCAAAGATGCCAGTATTGGGAGTGTGTCCAATCGCAATGAACACTCCCTTCAGCTCAATTGTCGAGCTTGATGCGTCAACTGTACTCTCAATCTCGATGCCGGTTACGCCGCCATCGTCGCCCAAGACACTATTTAGAACATGATCCCACCAAATCGTCACTTTGCCTTCTTCGACCCGCTCGAACAACCGACCTTGAAGTATTTTTTCTGCTCGGAGCGCATCTCGTCGATGAACAAGGTGTACATGAGATGTGATATTTGCTAGATAGAGTGCCTCTTCCACCGCAGTGTTTCCTCCACCGATAACAGCAACGTCTTGATTACGAAAGAAAAATCCGTCACACGTCGCGCACGCACTGACTCCTCTCCCCTTGTACTGTTCTTCACTATCCAACCCAAGGTACTTGGCGGTCGCGCCGGTCGCGATGATCAATGCGCTACAGGAGTATGAATCGGAATCTCCATGGAGGATCTTCTTTCCATTGGCAAATTCGGCAGTGTGGATGTGGTCATACACCAGACCTACATCGTATTTGACGACATGATCTTGCATCCGCACCATCAAGTCCGGTCCTTGCAAGCCGTTAGAGTCTCCGGGCCAATTGTCGACGTCGGTCGTCGTGGTTAGCTGTCCGCCTACTTCGATTCCCGTAATTAAAACCGGATCGAGATTTGCTCGCGCTGCATAGAGTGCTGCTGTATACCCAGCTGGTCCCGATCCTAGGACGATTAGCTTGTTTTGTTGCATTCCGCTTGCGCTATATCCAATACCTGAGAAGGCACTATTTTAGATACGGTCGCGTCCTACCGAATGAACGGACCCGACGGTTCTAGTTGTCTGAGCCGAGGACCCGCTGAAAGAATTCGCTTAGACGATCCCATGCGTGCTTTGCCGGTTCTTGATTGGTTTCCATGTCGCGCTCGACGTACAACCAGAATCCATGTTGCACATGGTCGTAGATATGGATGTCGTTTGCCACACCTGCTTTCTTTAGCGCTTCGGCAAATGTATTCACTTGCTCTACTGGAATCATCCGGTCTTGACCGGCAAATGTGCCAAGCATTTCATGCTGGATCTTCGCAAGTTCTTCAGGGTCATCCAGGAGCTGGCCATAGAAGATAGCTGTGCCGTCATGATGCTCTCCGCCGATGGCGAACGACAGCGCGACTCCACCTCCAAAGCACCATCCGACAGTCGCAATTTGACCATTGGAATCATCACGTTCACGAAGGAACTTCGCCGCTGCGTTGAGGTTGGCGATGATTTCATCGGGATTTGCCCGTGCCTCTCGCATCAAGGCTATGTTTTCTTGACTACTTGTCCCTGTCTTACCGGAATAGAGGTCTGCGGCTAACGCAACATAGCCTTCGTTTGCCAGCGCATCGGCCACCTGCTTGATGCGTTCTACCACACCATTCCATTCATGAATCAAAATAATCGAACCAAATGGACCATCTCCATTTGGTTCAGCTAAGTATCCCTTCGCGTCCTTGTAGTACTCGAGAAGATCGCCGGCAGGTTTGATGCCTTTTCCTTCGATAGTCTCTAAGACAGTAGGGACTGAGAGTTCAATAACCCTTGGTTCCGAAGCGTGCGAATTTGAAGAGATGACAAGCCCAATAGAGCAAATCAGCAATGTCCGATAGCAAATAGGTAGAGTCTTCAACGAAAGTCCTATAGTGACAAGGTTTGAGTCGAGTTTCTGATGTTAACACGGCGTAGTTGGCAGTAACTCTTGGTCAATCTACGATTCACTTGTCTGTTTTCAACTTCGTTCTGTAGGCAGTGATAGTTACTTCAGCTAGGTCGAACATCGGAGCTCTTGCCTGTGTTCACTGCCTAATTGGCTCAAAAAACCAATACTGTTTGATAACATGACAACGATTTGTCCAAGGATGAGGACGAACGGTGTTTAGCATGAAGCTCGATCCGGCTGCGATTTCGCCTCGTATCCGCAACCCAATTCTCCTAGCTCTTGTCGCAGCGGTCACTTTCGTTCTGCTCGCTGCATATTCTCCACTTGATCCTGAGTGGAACCAAGCGTCGAACAATGAAGCTGTCCGCAGCTTCTTAGGCTCTGTTGGATCGTTTCTTTCAGGGTCGCTAACGTTGGTTTTTGGGTACGTCGCCTACGTCATTCCTGTCCTGTTGGTGGCGAAGATTCTCAGTATCGTCGCGCTTCCTCGTGAGACACGGTGGTGGGTTGGGCTAGTTTCGTTGGGAGGATTCTTGCTCGTTGTTCTCTCGCTTTGCTGTCTGGCTGCAGCTTGGACTGGTTCGCCGATTGCCACTGTTGAAGAGACAAGCGGAAAGATTGGTTTGCTTTTGGCAACATCGTTGTTTCCTATGGTACATGTGAAGATTCTTGCGGTAGTTGGGTCAGTTGGTGTACTACTCGGTCTCCAATTCCTGATTCGGTTTTCTTGGCTACCCCTCATCGAAACGCTAGGGCGCTGTCTCTATGTGGTCGCGACGAAGGGATCAAGGTTCTTGATTGACTGCTTTCAATGGATTGTCAATCTTGTTAGCAGGAGAGGTTCGAACATGTTAGAAACGAGTGCGGTTCCGGCTCGTAGTACGGTAACAGTTCGATCAAGACCTGTTTCGTCACGTAGAGGTACTACCGATGCGAAACGTAAAGAGCCGCAGTTGAAAGCAAAGACCCTTCAAAAAACACCAGCCTCGGCGAGACCACAAACTGTCAAGAGACAAACACGAGACATTGCGAGACTGCCGGATCTTGGTCTCTTAGCTGAGTTCAAGGCAGCTCCCGTAACAGCAAGCTCGCAGCAACTGATCGATCGAATCTACGAACAGCTGGGAACAAAGCTTGCGGACTTCGGTGTGGAAGCCGAAGTGGTGTCGAAATTCACCGGACCGGTTGTGACTCGGTTTGAGATTCAACCTGCTGCCGGAGTACGAGTAAGCAAGATTACGGCGCTAGCAAAAGACCTGGCTCGTGCGCTGGCCGTGCTGAGCGTCCGCGTGGTCGAGGTCGTTCCTGGTAAACCCTTTGTGGGAATCGAAATTCCCAACGACGAACGATCAATCGTTCGACTGCAGGAAATCTTGAAAGTTGTGCGCCGAAGTGGTGAGATGGATTCAGCACTCAAGGTTGTGCTTGGTAAGGATGTTGCGGGAAATCCCATCCTTGCAGATATCGAGAAAATGCCTCATCTACTTGTTGCGGGAACAACGGGCTCCGGAAAGTCAGTTTGCATAAACGCAATCTTGCTCAGCCTCCTGTTACATTCAACTCCCGAAAATGTTCGGATGATCTTGATTGACCCAAAGATGCTGGAACTTGCAGCTTACGATGAAATTCCGCACCTGCTTACACCAGTTGTTACGGATGTTCAGGATGCATCGAGAGCTTTGGGATGGTGCATTGGCGAGATGGAACGACGCTACCAACTCATGGCAGCACTCAATGTGAGAAATTTGGTCGGATACAACGCCCTCGTAGAGGCGGCCGAGAAGAGAGGGGAACCTATAGTGGATCCCATCCACGAAGACTTTGGAACTACAAATGCAGCGACGCTGACGAAGCTTCCCTCCATTGTCGTGGTCGTCGACGAGTTCGCGGACATGATCATGGTTGTGGGCAAGAAGGTCGAGCAACTCATCGCTCGCCTTGCACAGAAAGCTCGAGCTGCGGGAATTCACCTGATCTTAGCCACTCAACGTCCCTCAGTAGATGTAATCACTGGATTGATTAAGGCCAACATCCCATGTCGTATTAGTTTTCAAGTTTCGAGCACAACTGACTCACGAACCATTCTTGATCAAGGGGGAGCTGAGCAACTGCTAGGTCATGGCGATATGCTTTACTTACCACCCGGAAGCGGAGTGCCTGTTCGTGTCCATGGTGCCTTCGTATCCGATGAGGAGGTCTTGAAGGTTGTCGATTACTGGAGAACGCGATGTGAACCAGACTACGTGGAAGAGGTCACAAGTCTTGATGCTTCGCAGAGTGCCGACTCCGCTTTCAGTTTGCAACAGAGCGAAGATGAACAGGATGAGAATTATGAAGAAGCGGTTAGCTTTGTCCTGCAATCTCGCAAGGTCTCGATTTCGTCGATTCAGCGCAAGTTTCGGATTGGTTACAACCGAGCAGCTCGAATTGTCGAAGCCATGGAAGCTGCGGGAATCGTTTCCGCTCCGAATGAAATGGGAAACCGTCAAGTACTTCTCTCAGAATCCTAGATTTCGTCGATTCGTACTATCTTGCGTCCTGCTCTCGTTGTTGAGTAGTGGCAATTCGCTGGCCAACGAGGGTCTAAAGAGCGATTTGCTTGAAAAACTCAATGCAATCGAGTCTTTTCAAGCTGACTTTCACCAGAAGACCACTACGCGTAACGGATCTGAAGAGGAAATGCAAGAAGGGCGGGTAGCCTTCTTAAGACCTGAGAAGTTCTTGTGGGTTGTTGATAAGCCATATGAAGAGCAAGTTTCTATCGTTGGCACAAGAATGCAGGTCTACGATCCAGATCTTGAACAGCTAACGCATTCTCAAGTCGATCCCAATGAACTGTCATTTGCGAATCTCTTAATCGACTCTGACAGTCAGAAACTCGACGATTTTGAAATCTATCGCAATGGAAACAGGTTTGTGCTTTCACCCGAGAGCGATGATTCTCAAATCACACTGCTTGCGTTAGTGTTCAAAGACGAGACGCTCGAACGAATCGAATTGGTTGATCTCTTCGGCACACAGATCGAGTTTAAGTTCTTCAACATTCGGCTTAATGAAGACGTGGAGAACGAAGTGTTTAAGCTAACAGTTCCACCTGATACGGAAGTCATCGGGACAGGAGAACCCAGCGATAGCTCGGAATCCTGACCCAAACGGAAGTCCGTCACACCAACCCTTAGCGGCTCGAGTACGTCCTGGTTCGCTGGTCGACTTTGTCGGTCAGAGGCACTTGCTTGGCGATGGCAAGCCTCTCAAAGTCCTCGCCGATTCCGGAATCATCCACTCGATGATCCTATGGGGTCCGCCCGGAACCGGCAAGACTACTTTGGCGCACTTGCTCTCAATTCATGCGCAGGCTAACTGGATTTCAATGTCTGCTGTTGCCGCTGGTGTCAAGGATGTTCGACAGGCGATTGAGCGAGCGAAAACGACTCCTGATGTACAAACAGTTGTCTTTCTGGACGAAGTTCACCGATTCAATAAGGCACAACAAGACGCTCTCTTGCCACATGTAGAAAACGGAACCATTACTCTCGTTGGAGCCACTACGGAGAACCCATCTTTTGAGGTGAACTCAGCGCTGTTGTCGCGTACGCGTGTATTTGTGCTAAAGGCTCTTGCAAGCGAAGAGGTGAGGGCAATCGTCAAACGTGCAATTGAACTGGAAATGTCCAACTTAATGGTGTCAGAAGACGCATTGAATGAACTTTGCTCGTTTGCCGACGGAGATGCACGTCGTTCGTTGAATCTCTTGGAGATTTCAGCCCAATTGGCAGATGACGACGTCTTGGAATTGGCTCATGTTCGAGAAGCAGCAGGCCAATCGTTAAGAAGATTCGACAAAGGCGGCGAGGAGTTCTACAACCAAATATCCGCTTTGCACAAGTCCATGCGGGGTAGCGACCCCGATGCTGCCTTGTATTGGCTCGTACGCATGTTGGATGGTGGATGCGATCCTCTTTACATTGCGAGGCGTCTTGTTAGATTCGCTGCTGAAGACATCGGAACCGCGGACAATCGATCTCTCACTTTAGCACTGGATGCTTGGGACGCTTATCACAGACTAGGATCTCCTGAAGGCGAACTATGTTTAGCCCAGGCTGTCCTATACCTTTCAGCAGTTCCGAAGAGCAATGCTGTCTACTCAGCACTCGGAGATGCAATGAAATTTGTGAAGGAGAATCCTAGTTGGCCTGTTCCGCTCCGTTTAAGAAACGCACCGACCCGGCTTATGAAGGAACTTGACTACGGTAAAGACTACCGCTACGCACACTCGGAAGACTCAGCTTATGCAGCTGGAGAGCACTACTTTCCAGACGAGATTGCGGCACAACGTTTCTATTTGCCATCCAACCGAGGGCTCGAAAAACGCATACAGGAGCGGATTGATCAATTGAGGCAACTTGACGAGAATCATCGCAAGGATTGACCCCGCAAAACTAAGCGTTTCGAATGAAGACTGGGCTAAGTCCAATCCTCATTCATAAAATGCGCACTCTCAACGGTTGACTATTTGTTAGCCAGTCTCTTTGACCATTCTCCTTTGTCGTCATAGCAAGCTAGGAGTTCGAAAATGTTGGATCCTCGACTGTTCCGACAAGATCCCGAGGCAATTGCGGGTGCTCTTAGCATCCGCGGCTTTGATTTGGACCTCGAATCCTACCGTGATCTGGAGAAAGCTCGGCGCGAACTACAAACAGAGATGGAGACTCTCCAGCATGATCGCAACGTAGTTTCTCGAGAAATCGGAGTTGCCAAACGAGATGGAGTTGACATCGAGCCATTGGTTGTCGCGGTTGGCGATCTTGGTCTGAGACTCGACGTTGTACGCAAAGAGTTTCTCAAAGTTCAAGAGGAGCTACAAGACTTTCTTCTCGAAGTACCCAACATCCCAGACGATTCCGTTCCTGCGGGAGAGACTGATGAGGACAATCGGGAACTCTATCGATGGGGAGACATAACAGAGTTTGACTTTAAGCCAAGAGATCACGTTGATATTGCCGGATCAAGCCTAGATTTTGAGGCTTCGGTTCGCATTTCTGGTAGCAGGTTTTCCGTCTTGCGCGGACCGCTTGCGCGTTTACATCGTGGACTGATACAGCTGATGCTTGATGTTCATACTGACGAACACGGGTATGAAGAGTTATATGTTCCGTACATCGTAAATCGAGCGTCGCTTACAGCTACAGGACAGTTGCCCAAGTTTGAAGATGATGTGTTCATGGTCAGATCCGATACGGATAGCTTTTTGATTCCAACAGCCGAAGTTCCGGTCACCAACATGGTGCGCGATGCAATTGTGAATGTAGAGGAATTGCCGCTACGGTATGTGTGTCACACACCGTGTTTTCGCCGGGAGTCAGGCAGCCACGGCAAGGACACTCGCGGATTGATAAGGTTGCACCAGTTCGAGAAAGTGGAACTGGTTCAAATTTCTCACCCGAACCATTCTTGGGAAGCTCTAGATGAGATAGTGAACCACGCAGAGGTAATACTGAAGAGATTGGAGCTTCCGTTTCGTGCAGTTAGTCTTTGTGGAGGTGACTTGGGGTTTGCCAGCGCAAAGACCATAGATCTCGAGGTGTGGCTTCCCGGATTCAATCGCTACCGTGAAGTCTCTTCTTGCAGCAACTTTCTAGACTTCCAGGCACGGCGAGCTCAAGCTCGGTTTCGATCTGGGCCACAGGCGCGTCCTGAACTCGTTCACACGCTGAATGGCTCTGGTCTTGCGATTGGGCGAGTGTTGATCGCAATCATCGAGAACTATCAGGAAGCTTCCGGCCGGGTGCGCATACCCGAAGCACTAATACCTTATATGCACGGAGTCCAATACCTCTACTTTGATGCCTAGGGTCGGATGGCTCTCTAAAGGCAATCGGATGGCTTTGGAATGCCACTAAGTTGCGCGATTACTCTCGAAGTTTTGCCTGTGAACATTTGTGCGAGAACGATCGAGCTGGCGAGACTTGGATTGGCATTGCGTACCAGATTTACCAAGGGTCGCATTGACGGACTTACACCGGTCGTGAGGTAGAAGTCTCGGACTAGCAGTAGCACACTCCAATGATCATCGGTTAGTGAGATACCGAGTTGCGTTGCAGTTTCTAATGCAAACTCTCGCGTCCAAGTATTCGAGTCAATTAGGAATCCTTCAGAGTCGACCGAGCTCATGACCACGTAACGCAGTTTGTGTGTTCTACAACAAGATCTACGAATTTGTCGTAGCCAATGCACTCAACCCCTTGCGGCGGATTGAATTCTCCATCTATCGATTCGGATTCAATGACATACGTGCCGCTACAGTCGATTCTCTTCACATACTCGGTTGCCTGACCCATGAAGAGCACGGCATCTTCGTCTCGAACATATGCCTGACATGAACCAAGACCGTCGGAACTACAGACTAAATGGAGCATTAGTCGCAAACCACAACAGCCGCTTCATGGAGTAATTCGTTCACTTGTGCATTGCTGACTATGTTCGTGAAGTCAGGTAAACAAGATTCGTCCAATTGTCTTTCACGGACGCTCTGGTCGTGTACGAACACTCTTTCAATTTCATAGGTGGGTACAGCAGACCACTTTCTTGCAGTCCTGTTCTTCTCTCGCTCTTTGGACCGTTCGAAGAGTTGATGTACTCCATCGTCCATGAACAAGACGGTAGTTGATTGACCGAACACACCGCTGACGAGAACCATATCGATCGTTTCGTCGGCTAATGTACCGGGCGGGCGGCGTATTAGGTAGAGGATTGAATTCATCAGTTGAACGTAACCAATCGTTCGCACTCAATCGCGGACTCAACGAATTGCCCCAAGCCCACAATTGCGAAATCGACACCGGAGGACTCTCTCTCGGTACTGGATGAAATTCCTCGCCGCTCCGACGCTCCCACGCAAACCTGCAATTCGATTTGACTCTCTGTTGCAAAACGCAACCACGCTTGTTTTCTAGTTCTTGCTCTCTCGGACAACTTCGATGGGTCATCGGCAATTCGCACGGCATCCTTGTAAAAGAAGACCCGAAACAACGTGTTTTTGCTTCGAATTACCGCACGTGCGAAACTCAATGCATGGTCACAGGCATCTGAGTCGGAGGGTGATCCCTGTATTAGCAGCGCGATTCTCATAGCTAAGTGGATTGAACTGACAGTGGGTGAAGGGGCAGGTCGCCAAAACACTGACTTCGACCGTTTCCCTACACCTATCAAAGATAACTTAACATTCTGAAAAGTCTAGTATTTTAGTTCCTTGACGTTGCTGTCTGATGCGCGCATACTTTCCATTATTGTGGTAGCGAAACTCCCATGAAACGCCCTAAGTGACGCTCCGCCACCTTCGTCAACACTGTCAATGTTCCCTGCCAATACAGCGATGGGTGCGGAGTCAGTCGTTTGCGAACTCTCTATCCTCGAAGCCCTAGAATCTCCATCACGCAAGCCACTTTCTTGGTCGAAAGCCGAAGCGCACGTTCCCGGCCTTCGTTCAACACACTATCTAGGTATAAGCGCTCTGCGAGAAGTCGTTGGTATTCGCTCCGAACTGGCGCGAGCGCATCTATCAAGAGCGCTGCCAAGTCGTTCTTGAGAAACCCGTAGCCCTTACCGTCGAACCGTACGGATACCTCTTGATCCGACTCTCCCGAAAAGGATTTGTAGATGTTAAGGAGATTGCGAATTCCTGGACCTGCATCTTGTACGTCTATGCTAGTTCCGCTATCAGTCACCGCTCTCCTGATCGCCTGCGAGATTGCTTCGGGGGTATCGACGATCCCAATGCTATGACCTCGATTGACGAGCGCGCGGCTCTTACTCATCTTCACTGTCGGCTCGTCTAGCCCCATGATTCGACTTCCATGCACGCCGATCTTAGGTTCGGGGAGGACGAAAGCCGCGCCGTAGGTCGAGTTGAATCGTTGCGCAATGTCCCTTGCTATTTCAATGTGCTGCTTTTGATCTTCTCCCACCGGCACGACGTCCGCGTCGTACAGAAGAATGTCCGCTGCCTGTAAGACGGGATACGTCAGCAAACCGGTTGGCACTGAGTCTGCCTCGCTTGCCTTCGACTTGAACTGCGTCATTCTCGAGAGCCATCCCAAGGGTACTTGGGTCTCGAACACCCACGAAAGATACGGATGAGTCCATACTTCCGACTGAAGAAAGATGGTCGACACTTTCGGATCCAGTCCGCACGCGAGATATAAAGCTGCCACTTCACGAGATCGTTCACCCACGGACCTTCCAGGCCCACTACCCATTGCGGTCAAAGCGTGCAGATCAACAATGCAATAGATGCCATCCACCTCGTCTTGCGCGTCAACCCAAGGCTGCAGGGCACCTGTGTAGTTGCCGATGTGGATCTTCCCTGAGGGTTGAATGCCAGAGAAAGCCCTCAGTTTTTTGTCAGTCATGGCAAGTACCAACTCACGCGACACGGTGGCTTAGTCATCTCAGCCTCCAATTGCACTTTCCCGATATTTCGACACCGATAGCCGGATGCCAGTCTGATTCCCCAGCCGGCGCGCTTCAATCCTGCAACAACCGCTTGCCCAAGCTGATTGATTCGTCTTCAAGGAATCCAAGCGAACGATAAAAGTTGACAGCTTGGGTGTTTGACCGCCTGACTTGCAGGTTGATCTTCGGACAGCCCAAATCGCGCAAACGAACTTCTGCTGCGTCCATCATGCGACGGCCAAATCCCTGCCTGCGATGCCCTGGAGCCACCGCAAGGTAGTTGATCCACCCGCGATGCCCCTCGTACCCGCTCATCACTGTGGCTACCATTCGTCCGTTCAATAAACCAACCAGAAACAGCTCGCGCTGTACTCGGAGTTTCCGCTGAATGTCCTTCACGGGATCGTTCCACGGCACGACGAGATCACATGCATGCCACAGTCCGACTACGTCTGATTCATCGGCTGCTTCGAAGGATCGAATCTCGAGCCGTCGTGATTCGCTCTCTTTCGGTTGAATGCTCACGGTCGTGGCCTGCCGGTAATGGAAGGTCCATCGCTCCTCCGACCTAGACTCCAATGGCTGTACTTGAATGATCCCAGCGGTCGTAGAGGACACAGGCAGTCTCGTCCAGCGAACGATTCAATCGGCATTCGGACGTCGTTGATCACACCATTGGGGTCCTCGCAGATGAAGGGCCCTTGTTCGTGTTCTTCGTCCGCGATATACGCCACAAGGTTCCCTTGATTCCGGAAGATCGAATAGACACGGTAGACGGCTTTGGCCTCCAACCCCAGACTCGCACCCGTGGCAACGACCCAGAACCTGTTCGCTTTGGAACTATGACTTCCGAGGTGGTAACACATGTGAGTGCTTTCTGTCTTGTGCAGGTAAGTCAACATGTCTAAAACATTTGCTGGCGGAGGGGCAGGGATTCGAACCCTGGGAGGCGTTAACCTCGCTGGTTTTCAAGACCAGTGCTTTCGTCCACTCAGCCACCCCTCCTAATATTCGAGAAACGACTACCGTTCCATGTCCACCTGGCCCAACTAAGTTTCTATCACAACCGCTCTGTGACGAACGCTCTGGGCAAACTGTGAGTAATGTCGTAAACAACAGCGTTGGAGCTACAGCAGTCCTGAAGCGTCGTTGTTGGAACACTTATAAACGCATCGTGTGCAACTGCAAGAATTAGCACATCGTATGACCTTTGTGTTGGCCAATCGTTCAATTCAATGTCACTCGGGAAACTCTCCTGCCGTGTGTCGGCAACCGGGTCGGACACATCGACCTTTTTGAATCTCTGACGCAATTCCCGTACAAGCTCGATCGACTTGCTGTTGCGCGTATCGGGACAATTTTCCTTGTAAGTTATGCCAAGCACGAGTGCTCTGGATTCGTGTGTAGATTTTCCAGTACTCTCCAATAAGTTAATGATCCGTTGACTAACGAATTCTGGCATGGCATTGTTGACCTTGCGACCTGCCAGGATCACTTCGGGGTCGAATCCGACTTCGCGAGCCTTGTGCGTGAGATAGTAAGGATCCACACCAATGCAGTGTCCGCCGACCAAGCCAGGTTTGAACGGCAGAAAGTTCCATTTTGTGGAAGCCGCGGCAAGGATGTCAGCAGTGTCGAGATCTAACTTGTTGAATAACTGAGAAAACTCATTCATCAATGCAATGTTGAGGTCACGTTGAATGTTCTCGATGACTTTGGCAGCTTCAGCAACTCGGATTGAAGGAGCCTTGTGGGTGCCAGCCGTCACAAACGTCTGATAAAACCGGTCCACGAACTCAGCGGCTTGCGCGTCTGACCCCGAAGTGACTTTGACAACGTCGCTCAGCCTATGGGTCTTGTCACCGGGGTTTATTCGCTCAGGGCTGTACCCGACCCAAAAGTCGCGATTTACTTTCAACTTCGATCCCGCTTCCAACAAGGGAATGCAGAATTCGTCGGTCACGCCCGGGTATACCGTCGATTCGTAGACAACCACGCAACCTGGTTCCAAAATTTGGCTAACAGAATTGGTTGCTAACTCCAGGAGCGAAAGGTCAGGACTGTTTGATGAGTCGATTGGTGTAGGAACTGTCACGATGTAGACGTCGCACCCGCGCATTTCATCGAGGTTTGCGGTGAAGTAACGGTTCGGATTGTGCTCGAAGTCGGAATCTTCGACTTCGCCAGTGTGATCTTCACCTGAACGTAACGACTCGATTCTTGCTGGGGAGAGATCGTAGCCACGGGTGGTATAGTGCTTGCTTAGCGTCAAAGCTAGAGGTAGTCCAACATATCCAAGACCAATCACACCTATGGTTGATGCCGACGATAGCTTGTGCATTGGCTTAGCGAAACGGCCGATGTTGACTATTGAGATTCGGCTATCGATTTAGCCCATTTGTAGTCAGCTTTGCCGCTTGGGCTTCTCAAGATTTCGTTCACGAAGATAAAGGACTTCGGAAGTTTGTATCGAGCAATGTGTTTATGGCACTCACCAAGAAGGCTATCTTCCGACGGTTGGGCTTGTTCTCGCAGTTGCACTATCGCCACAACTTCGTTTCCCCATCTCTCAGATGGTCGACCAGAGACGACGGCGTCGAACACATCCGCGTGGTGCTTCAGAGCTTGTTCGACTTCTTCAGCGAATATCTTCTCGCCCCCGGAGTTTATGGTTACGGATTCACGGCCATGTAGTTCCAAGGATCCATCTTCGAGAAGTCTTACCTTGTCTCCAGGAACGGAGTAACGCACTCCATTGAGCAACGGAAAGGTCTTTTGTGTCTTGTCTTCATCATCCAAGTAACCAAGCGGGATGTTGCCACTTCGCGCCCACCATCCTAGACCGGAATGTCCGGGAGACAGAATCTCGCTCATGTCTTCTGATATGACTGCGTTATTCTCGCTCAAGGAGAATTTTCCCGTGGCCGCTCCGGAAGTGGCATCGCTTACATGTGTGGCTTGCCCGCCGGTCTCTGAAGATCCAGCAGAATCGATGATCTTGACTTGTGGCAAAGACTGAATGATGTCGCTCTTGACCTTTGCGGTCATGATTGCACCACCCGTGATGATGTTGCGGAGGCTTGGGCACTCGCGGCCAGAATTCACTAGGGCGTCTGCTATTGGGCGTCCAAAGGCGTCTCCCACGACGAGCAAATTGTTTACTTGCTCGCGTTCGATGGTGTCAAGAATATCCTGGGCGTCCAATCGCTTCACTTCGTCCTGAATCACCACTGTGCCACCGGCATTGAGTACTTGGAGTGCGTTCCAGTGTCCCGCGCCATGCATAAAAGGAGGTGCAGGTAGCGATTTGCGATTTTGATCGATGGACCGTTCAACAAATTCGTTCACGGTTTGGAGAACCTCCCCATTGGTTCTTCGTCCTCCCAAAGCGGCAATGATTATGTCCTCTTGTCGCCACAATACTCCCTTGGGCATGCCGGTTGTTCCACCGGTGTAAAGTATGTAGAGATCATCTGGGGAGAGATCGACGTCCAGTCGGTTTGCTGAGGAATCTTGGAGCATGCTCTCGTATTCAAAGGCACCATCCACTGTTTTTGTGTCGTCGTCCTGCACCTGGATGAGCAGCTCGAGTGTGGGAACATGGCCACGAATTGCTTGGACATGTCTAGACAACGAACTGTGAAAAATGAGCGCTCGTGTCTTGGCGTTGTTGAGTAGGTAGATGAGCTCTTCGTCGACATAGCGGTAATTTACGTTGAACGGGGCAGCCCGGCACTTATAGGTGCCCATCATTCCTTCGAGGTACTCATTTCCGTTGTAGAGGTAGAGCCCAACATGGTCTTGTCCGGACTTCCATGGACTTAAACTGGTCCGATCCTCGTGAATGCCGATACCTTTGTCGAGGAGAAAGTTCGCTAGTCGTCGCGTGCGATCAGTAAATTCCGAGTACGTAATGCGACGATCTCGAAATATGATCGCTTCACGATCACCGACTGCTTCGGCGACACCCTCGTTTATCTTGGCTAAGTTAAGCTCCAACGTACCTCCCACCACGTCGCAATGGCACTTCGGTTCTATGACGCAACTGTGAGACTTCGAGGAGTCTCGTACTTCTCGTCATCGGTGTCAGCTTTATCCTGATACCTTGATGGTTCGTCATATCCCCGACGGATTTTGGCTATCTCTGGTATGAACACCCGCAACGCAAAGGTCGATGCTGCCAAAAGTGCTGCACTCGTTAACAATGCGAAAGTAATTCCCCAAAATTCTGCCAACCATCCGATAGGAATCATACCCAATGGCATTAGTCCATGGGTTGCCCAGAGAATAGCCATGACGCGTCCACGCATCGTAGGTGGTACCACAAGCTGTACCACGCTCATGTTGAGCGACCCCAAGACTGAGCTGAACAACCCCATGAGTGCACTAAACAATAGTGCGAACCAGAGAATACTAGACACAGCAAAGAGAGCTACGAAAATAGCCCATAGGTAGGCGGTCAGAAACATGAGCCTGCCCTTGTGTCCCACATCGCCCAATCGTGCAAGAGTTAGAGATCCGAACAGAGCTCCAATACCCATCGCAGCAACGAGAAAACCAAGAAGTCTAGGATCGCCATTCAATACATCGGCATTGAATGCAGGCATAAGGAAGGATGCCGAGAAACCAAACGTCATGGGAATTAGTCCCATAAGAAGCAAGCCGAGCAAAACTCGATTGCGTCGCATGTACACCATGCTCTCTACAACATCCCTTCGCACTTTCTTCTTGATCTTGCGGTGGGGGTCGCCTCGATAGTCGAGCATGTATGTGCCCACGATCGAGATAGCATTTAAGCCGGTGATCACAAAGAACACGAGCCCTACTCCCCGAGTCGAAGTTGTGTCGCCTGCTGCAAATAAAGCGATCAACGTTCCCGCAGCGGTTGGACCGGCTACCCGGGCAAGATTAAACGTTGAACTTGACAGAGCCATGGCGTTCACGAGGGAAGGGCGACCGACCAAGTCGGGCAATACAGATGTCCGGGCAGGCATACTGAGAGCCATTACTGTGCCATTGAAAATTCCGAAATAGATGAAGTGCCAAAAGTTCACAGCATCGACAAAGATGATAATTCCGAACGCGAGCGTAGCGACGGTGTTGAGGCACTGAGCGATCAGCATGATCGTTTTCTTGCGAATGCGGTCCGAAAGCACACCCCCAACCAAAGAAAATGCCGCCGACGGTAGCAAGAACGACAACATCACATAGGTAAGAGCCAATTCGGACTCAGTCAGGTCGTAGATGAGCCAGCCTCTGGCCAAAATCTGCATTTGTATTGCAAATGCAGCAGAGAGGCTGGATATCCAAAGAAGCCGAAAATCTCGAAATTTAAGTGCTTCGAAGGTCTTTTCGAGGGATCCTCGTAGCGACGAAGGCATGAAATGCGCCGATTTGAGCGTAAGAGCCCATGTGGAAGCGGCAAATGATAGCGAAGTGACCCGTGTGGTCTCGAATCCTACTTGTTAATTTCGTTCACTAAAGGTCTTCTCGCAAGCTTACTACTACCCGAGAGAGTGGATACGGCTGACATCTGTTTGGGTGAGATAACGCTCCGGTATGGGAATCTTGAATAACTTAGCGGCGTTCAATCCCAAGATCTTGGCACGTTCCTCGTCAGATAGCTGGGTCATCGTTCGCTCGATCGCGGCAGCCGAGTGAGGCCATGTTCCTTCGTGGTGTGGATAGTCATTTGCCCACATGAAGTTGCTCACAAGGTTGTGCTCACGTGCCAAATCCAGTCCTGGTTTGTCTTCTTGAAACGTTGCGAATCCGTTGGACCGAAAATAGTCGCTAGGCATTCGTTCCAGCCTTGGTCTGACAAACATGTGATGTTTCTTGTACGCTTCGTCAAGTGCCCAAAGAGTCCACGGTACCCACCCGATTCCGGCTTCGACACTGCCGAATCGGAGCTTTGGAAAGCGATCCAAGACTCCCGAAGAGCATAGATTTGCGATTGGTTCCATTGTGGGGGCTAGAGAGTGCACTGCGTAATTAATGACGGCTCCGCCATTTCCGCGGGAGGTTCTCGGATCTCGACCGGTTGAAACATGAAAGGTCATTGGTAGATCAGTTTCCTCGATAACGGACCACAAAGGATCAAACTCCGGCAAGTTGTAGTTCAACGCTTCGTGATCGGGAGCTCCCCAAACTGGTTTGCAAGGCAGTGATAGTCCACGAAAACCTAGCAGTGCGCAGCGTTCTATCTCCCGGATGCTTCCTTCAATATCCAATGAAGCGATGCAAGCCATCGGACAAAGGCGATCATTGAAGTTTCCAAACATTTCCCAAGCCCAATCGTTCCAGACACGACACATGGCTTGACTGAAGTAAGGGTCTTGGGTCGCCCACATCGCCAATCCCTTGTTGGGAAAGAGAATTTCGGCATCGACGCCGTCTCTTGTGAGGTCTCTGAGACGGTGCTCAGGAGTTGATCCCGATCCGTTGCGTAAGGCGTCCTCTCCTTTGAACTCGATGTTTCGAATTCTCAACGGACGAAATCCCTCTGTCTTCTGGTACTTCTTGCCGTCTGATCCGACAACCACACCAGGCAGTCGCCCTCGGAACTTCTTGTCAATACGGCGGTGCCACAGATCGGCGGGTTCTTGAACGTGACCATCAGTGGACACCACGAAAAACTTGTTCGGGTCGTCAGGCCGGGCTGTGCGCTTCCATCCGTCTATGCCAGGAGTTTCTAGACGCCATGCGTTGTTCGTGTCCACAGTTTCCTAACGGTCTCTCGCTGTCTCTCAAGAAATCCAATAATACTTCCTCACAAAATTTCGATAGCCGTAGAGTCTCAATTGTGCGAGTACAACAGTCTGTGCGTCACATTTGCCCCGTAGGCTTAAGCACCTGGATCGACCAAAAATGCAATAATCTGAGAGTCTTGGTGCGTGTTCCGAGAAAATCTACAGCCTTCTCGAGAACTTAGTTGAGACTTGTATAGCACTGTCTGAGGGTTAGCCGATAGCTTCATGGATGATTCCGGAATTAGTCTCGTGCTTGAATATTGGCTGGGAGATAGCCATAAAGGTCCGGACAAGTGCGAAGAAATGTCCAAATTGTGGTATGGAGGAACTCCCGAAAATGACAAAGAAGTCATTGAGAAATTTGGCGAGATCTACGAGAAAGCATGTTCCGATGCTTTGTCGTCATGGGCAGAATCTGCCAACGGCGCACTGGCACTGGTGATCGTTCTAGATCAATTCTCACGGCAAATTCATCGTCGGACTGCTCTTGCGTTCTCTCAGGATCTCATGGCTCGAGCCGTTGCAGTACGATCGGTCAGCCTTAAGTTCGATCTCGAACTAACCGTACCTGGACGTCTGTTCTTGTACCACCCCTTTCAACATAGCGAATTCATTGAGGATCAAGAGTTGGGTGTCTCGTTGACCAAACACCTTCTTGAAGAATGCGATCCGGGATGGAAAGACTATGTTGAGAACAGCCTAAAGTACTTCGAAGACCATAAGGACATCATTAGTAAGTTTGGACGTTTTCCCCATAGAAATCGCGTATTGGAAAGAGACTCCACTGCTGAAGAGCAGGAGTTTCTAGAGTCGTCATCAAGTTACGGGCAATAGGTAGACAGCGAAGTTCGACTTTGTTGTGTAGTCGCGTGTGAAAATCGTTCAGATTGTGCCTCGCATGGAGAGCGGAGGCGTAGAGCGTGGTACAGTGGAGGTCGCTTCAGCATTGACAAGAAGCAACCACGAACCCATCGTGATTTCGGAAGGCGGAGCCTTGGTTGAAGAACTTGAGCGATTGGGTGTTCGACATGTACCGATGGCTGTAGCTCAAAAGTCTCCAAGATCCCTCAAAGGCATTGGTCAGATTGTGGCATTTCTCAATCGGGAACAAGTGGATATTGTTCACTGTCGATCTCGGCTACCCGCTTGGCTGACACTACTCGCCTTGAACAGAGTAGGTGGAAACCGCCCCCGATTTGTTACAAGCGTTCATGGACTCCATTCAGTCTCACGTTACAGCGCTGTGATAGGACAAGGCGAACGTATCGAAGCTGTCTCGAATACAGCACGAGAATACTTGCTCCAAAACTACACCAAGGTGAATCAGTCGAGGGTACGAGTGATCTATCGCGGAATAGACCCGTCCTACTACCACAGCGACTTTCGACCTTCCGATGAATGGATGCGGTCATGGAGCCAATACATGCGGGAGTTCAATCCCAATGCAGATCCTGTTCTCACACTGGCTGGACGAGTAACGCGACTCAAGGGGCAGCAAGAGTTCTTGTCGGTACTGGAGTATCTCAATTCGACAGGATTCGCATGTAGAGGACTAATTGTGGGTTCAGAGGAATCTCGCCATCGACGATATGCACGTGCACTTCATGAACGCGTGTCGCGGTCCGTCCATCTCGAAAACCGCGTTTGGTTCACCGGTCAACGATCGGATGTCCGAGAGATTTTCTCTGTCAGTTCGTTCGTTCTATCACTGTCGACGAAACCGGAGTCTTTTGGGAGAACCGTTTTGGAAGCTCTGTCCCTTGGAACTCCAGTTGTTGCTTTCGATCATGGAGGAGTGGGCGAGATCTTGAAACAGGTTTTTCCTGTCGGAGCTGTCACACTTGGCGACATTCCTGCTGTGGCTGGACGAATTGTGGACTTGTACCAGTCGTCCTATGCGGTACAACCGCACGAAATGACACTAGAAAAGATGTGTGCTCGCACTATCGCAATGTACGAAGAGTTGTCATCGTGAATTGGATCGTGGTTGGTGGTGCGGCAGTGGCTGCGCTAGTTGTCTCCTCTCAATACGCCTGGTGGCGGCCGACTGTAAATTACGCCATACCCCGAATACTGATGTACCACATGATCAGTCGACAGAAGCCGAAAGCCAGGTTCAACAAACTTCGCGTGGACCCAGCTGAATTCGAGAGACAGATTCGGTGGTTGCGCGAAGATGGGTGGAAATTCTTGCTGATGTCGGAGATTGACGCTTCTAGTTCGCGAAAATGTGTTGCACTCACGTTTGACGATGGCTATAGGGACAATTTGCTAATTGCAGATCCTATCCTGGAGAAGTACGGCGCTAGAGCTACTTTGTATCTTGTCGTGGACAGACACAATCGAGATTGGTCTAAGTCCAAGAAGATCCATCATTCAGACGGTGAGTTAATGAGCGAACCAAAGCTTCTCGACGCGGACATTAGTCAAATGTTGAGTTCCGGTCGTTGGGAATTGGGAGCACATACCATAACCCACGCCAACTTGAGAACAGCGAGCCCCAATGAACGGGCAACCGAGATTCTCGAGAGCAAGTCCGATCTAGAAGATTGTTTTGGAACTTCGGTTAGTTCGTTTGCCTACCCATTCGGGATCTTCGGTCAAGAGGACATTGAAACTGTAGATCGCGCTGGCTATCACACGGCTGTAACGACAGAACAGGGAATCTCTCGAGACTTCGCAAGAGAACGGCTGTCGTTGCGTCGAGTCAAAGTTGGTGGACACGACGGATTGTTGAGTTTCAAGCTACGCATGAGAACCGGGAAATGTAAGTGGAAAGACTAGTCGTATTAGGTTCAAACGAGCTGCGAGTCTTCGTTGCGATCGCATTGGCTATGGTTGCGATGAATTCCCTGTCGTCTCAGGGCGACACCGAAACTAGTGGGAACGAGAGCAACGAAGTCTCATTGATCTACGATGGGCGGGTCGGTCCCATTAAGGTAGGAATTCTTGAAGCTCACCTGGTCATCAAGGACCAGTCGTATGAACTTGATGGCCAGATCGCTGGTGCGGGACCGATCGCAAGACTGCTTGATTGGAAAGGAGAATTTGCGGCAAAAGGCGTATTTGAAAAGGGCAATCCCATAACAACCGCGTACTTGCTGATGGAACGTGATGAGAAGGGCGAGAAAGAGGAAAGAAAGACAATCATCATTTATGAATCGACGTTAGTAATTTCGGAGACAGGAAAACCCAGAATTCAGAGGGAGAAACCGACGGGAATCGACATGATGTCCGCAATCTTTGCAAATTCTGAATGTAGAGACGAAATGCTCGTGCACGATGGGGAAGATCCTTTTGTGATCAAACTATGGAAACAGAAACCGGATCAAAAGCTTCGTCAGGGCAAAAACTACTTTTCGGGTAGTGCTGAGATGTGTCGCTATAAGTTCATTTACGATGAGGATGAAGTTAGAAAGGTTGATATTTGGCTAGCTGAAATTCACGGTCGCAAAGTTCCTGTGCGACTGGCTTTTCGGATTCCAGTAATCCCCGATGGTGTCTTTAAGCTTCGGACAGTACCCGAAAAGACCGATGACAGCTCGGAATCTTCCGAGGCGAGTTCCTAGACGTACGGACAGCCTTGGGCCTCTACATAAATTGAATATATGGAATGTGAAGCAGTGATGAACAGACGCGTCCGCTTCACCCCTCCGAAGCATAGATTGGCTGCCCCCTCTGGCAAGTGTATTTTTCCAATCAAAGCACCATCGGGCGCGAATACATGGACTCCATCTTCGTTTGGATCTCCCCAGCCTGCACTCGCCCAAACGTTTCCGTCGGTGTCACATCGGATTCCGTCGGTGCTCGTATTGCCCATGTCACAGAAAGTCCGTTGATTGGTCAACGAAGTTCCGTTATCAACGTCAAACGCGTGAATTTCTCGAGGATGTCCCGGTTTATGTGAAGCTCCGGTATCCACAATGTACAAGACGGAATAATCGGGAGAGAAACACAAACCGTTCGGTTTTTCGAGTGACTCATTGACAACGGAAGGTGCGCCAGACTGAGGGTCCACCCTATAGACTCGCGTGGGTAGCTCAAACGGAGCTTTGTTGCCTTCGTAGTTCCAGTGGATTCCGTATCCAGGATCGGTGAACCAAATTGCTCCGTCAGGATGAACGACAATGTCGTTCGGTGCGTTTAGCCGCTTTCCTTCGAAGGAGTCCATTATCGTTGTAATGGTTCCGTCGTGCTCCGTTCTAGTCACACGACGCGAACCATGCTCGCAAGATACCAATCTTCCCTGACGATCACGTGTATGCCCGTTGGAGTTGTTAGATGGTTTGCGCCAAACTGTAGTTTCTTCGGTTACTTCGTCCCATCGCAGGATACGATCATTTGGAATATCGCTACACAAAAAGTATCTGCCGTCACCGAACCAAACGGGACCTTCGGCCCACCGAGCACCCGTATAGAGACGATCCAAAGACGAACTGCCCAGGATGTACTCTCGAAATCTACGGTCTACAACTTCCACCGCCGGATCGGGATAGCGAGTAGGTGCTCTCCACTCGCGCGGAAAACCAAATTTGTTCGACATGTTCAATTCTCCTTCTTGGGTGCTAGTTTGTTGGCCAAGCTTCTAGCCTATGAGTTCGTTTTTGAACCCCATTCTTACGGGTAGTGGACTAGCCACTCCGACTCCTGTCCGTCTGGCATGTGTCTTGGTACCTCATTTTGAAAGAGGCGTACACGATGCTTTTTACCTTTCTCTTTGTCGTAAAGCGCTAACACTCGAACTTCTATGGTCTCACGCAAAGGAGCATTGGGGCGAGTGCGAGGATCCTCAATGGCTCCGTGATACACGCAACGCAAATTGGATTGCGGACACATAGAGTCGTATTGTTTGAACACAAGCATCTCATTCGATTGCATGCGGGGAAAGTAGAACCATTGTTGATGTTCATTGAATGCGAGACGATAACTCACAAGTCGATTCCGATGCATGGTTTGATTCCAAGAATCGGCACAGATCATGTCCTTAGGATCCACACTTGCGGGATCGCACAACGAGAGTGGCATTACTTCTATCGTTTGGTGCTTGTCGGAGCTACACCACAAATTGAAGACTTGGAAATGGCGCGCGTCAACCAGGTTCTTCCAGCCTGGTTCCGAATAGGGCGTGACGTCTGAATGGATTCCTCCATAGACGCCTTCACTGCCGTTTGGTGTGGATCTTGCGCTTTTTGGATGGTCGACTGCAAAACCGGCGTAGCCATTTCGGTACTGGTGTTGCGTAACTTTGACAGAGTCGCAGCCTGTTAGCGATTGGACGATTCGAGCACATTCCGAATAGAAGAGACTAGTTACCTCGTCTTGATCAAGTAGGTTGTGTACTGCAGTTCTAAATTTAATGAGCGTGAATCCGTTTCGCAAGAGTGTTGGTTGCGGCTGTACGTGCCTGGCGTCGAACACCCGAATCCTTCGTTGTTCATACATGGAACGTCGTTTGGATGGATCGCCTATGGATTCAAGGGGCGGCATTCGGAATCCACGGTACCGGCAATTGGCGAAATTTCCACGCGTTTCCACGAATGGAAGTGCTTTGGTGTTAATCGGTACTTTGTTCATGCCGTTGACAAAGCATGTCGATTCTCAAGCCTTGGATATGTCAACACACTTCGCGCAAGCATGTTTAATTCATGGATTCGCGTACGAACATGCAGGTATTGACTCCTCTAGGACTTGGAGCGGCTGCGATTTGCAGAAAGGTGTACTACAAGTCTTGTACGTTCAATCGCTTCAAGAAGAATTGGGCGTGGGCTCTGTGTCCTTACTAGCTTCTTCGGAGACTGCCGGCTTGCGGTTGAAAGCTCGAACGTACTTCTGGGAGACACCGCCTTTTGGTTGAAGTATCACGGTGGCAATCATGTTGCCTTCCCTATCGAGTTTGATAAGGTGCCTGACTGAACGAGAAGTCGATCGGTAGAACTCGGAGAGACGCGACTTCTTCCACTTGGTGGTTCTACCGTGGACTTTTCCGACATTGAACTCACGCTCCATGCCGTTGATGCACGAAACGGTTATCTTGTCCTCACTCTTTTCTAGCGTCAATTCGCTGCAATCCAAGATAAGAGGTACCTTTAGTCCAGCGGAACCAGAAGCTGGTGAGGATCCGCCGCCTGGTAGTGGTGTCAATATGCCTCCGCCTCCAATGAAACCTCGAAGTCCCTGACCAGCTCTGCGATTTTTCTTTATGGGAGGTTGCAGTTCCTTGGTCAATTCTTCATCGAGAGTCCACGTTCCGGTCAAAATAGGCGACTCGGACCATGCATTCGTAGACATGAGAACCAATAGGCAAACGGAAGTCGTTAAGGCAAGATGCTTCGTCATAGAATTTGGGCGACCGTAACCAGACTAGACTCAATAATAACGCTATGCAGACAAACTTGCGATTCCATGCAGGTCAGATAGTCACGCACCGTAGATTTTCTTATCGTGGAGTGATCTATCTATGCGACGAACGATTTGAATCGACCGATGAATGGTACGAGCAGATGGCGATTTCGCGGCCGCCAAAGGATCGACCCTGGTACGGCGTGTTAGTCGACAATTCTCTGCACACGACATACGTGGCAGAGAGAAACCTCTTACTTAGTGAAGACAAGTCGCAGGTGAACCATCCAGACCTTGGATTTTATTTCGACCAATTCAACGGCTTGGAATACAGGGTTCGCGTCATGAACTGACTGTTGCCTCGTGGGTTTCAGAGTCCGGCGGCAACCAAGTCTTGCATTCGGACAAGTCCTAACGGTTGTTTGTCCTCGAGAATGACAATTGAAGTGATTCTGTCTCGTTGCATTTGCTCTAAACACTCGATGGCTTTTGTTTCGGGCGAAGCAGAACCATGAGTCACCGAGGGAAGATCGGTGCCCCTCCTGCTAAGACGGAAGCAGGCGCGAGCATCAAGTTCGGCAATTGGTTCTGAACGCTCCATCAAGCGCCTAATGTCGCCGTCGGTCAACAGGCCGAAGTAATCTCCAGCTTCATCAATCAACAAGACTAACCCGAGTCCTTTTGATGAAATTTCGTAAATGAGCTCGGAAAAGGATGAATTGAGTGAACGAAGAGGAAGAGCATCTCCCGTAATCATCAGGTCGCGTACTTGAAGCAACAGACGTCGACCAAGTGTTCCGTGGGGATGAAATTGGGCAAAGTCTTCGGCGGTAAGTCCCTTCCTTTGTTGAACGCAAATTGCTAGGACGTCACACACACTCATACTCGTAATTGAGCTTGTCGTAGGGGCTAGATTCCATTCGTCAATTTCCGGAAGGTGCGGAATATGGAGTGCAATATCGGATATTTCTTCTAGACGAGATTTTGGCTCCGTGAGTGTGATGACTGTCCCTTCGGAAACCTGCTTAAATTGTCGTGCGAATTCAATGGTCTCTTCGTTGCCTCCGCTCTTCGAAATTGCGAGCATCGCCGCGTCTTTCTCGACGATGCCAAGGTCTCCATGCAGTGCTTCGACAGGATGGACAAAAGCAGCTCGTGTTCCCGTACTCGAGAACGTTGCTGCCGCTTTCTGGCCAACAAGACCACTTTTTCCAAGTCCAGTGACAACCAGAATTGACGACAAGCTTGATATCGCATCTACAGCCCTTCCGAACTGAGAATTCAGCTCAGAGGAAGTGGACAACATGGCGTTAGCGTAGATTTGCAGCATTTGCTGCGCCTGCTCGACGTCTCTTGACATAGGTCGGAGTGGGTTTGTCCCTTAATTTGTTTTTAGGTAGGAGCTGATGAACTAAGGCTCCTAGTGTTCATTGTTCAAGAACACAGACGCTGCGTTGTCCCAGAAAATCTTGCGTTTGCTGGATTCATGAAGAGGCTGTTGCTCCAAGTCCGCCATGCCGTTGGGCCATGTGCCATCGGGGTGAGGGTAGTCGGTATTGAACGTCAAGTAGTCGTCTCCAACCAAGTCACAAACTGCAGGAAGTGTCATTTCATCTCCTCTGCAAGCCACTAGAAAATTGCTCTTGAAGTATTCGGTTGGACGTTTCTTCAACTTGGGATGTTCCGCATTGCCAGAGAATTCCCAGTGTTGTTCCATTCTCTGAAGCCAATAAGGCAACCACCCCGCGTCCGCTTCGACGTGAACGATCTTCAGCTCAGGATGGTCTTCGATGGTCCCGTACCAAATAAGACTCATCATGGCGACCATGGCTTCAAATGGGTGAGCAATGATGTGACCGGAGGTGTGTGTATCCATTCTCTCGCCGTAGGACGGCCAGTAAGGAGATCCTGAGTCATGCAAACAAATAGGCAACTGTAATTCTTCCAAAGTTGCCCAAAGAGTCTCATTCTCTTCGTGATACAGGTTTCTGCCCTCGACAGGATTTGGTCTCACGTAGAAGCAAGTCGCGCCTAACTCTGCCGCTCTTTTCGCTTCTTCCTCTGCGAGCTTTGGATCTTGCATCGGCAACATCGCAGCCATTAACAATCGTTCCGGATCGGACTGGCAATATTCCAGACTCCAGTCGTTGTATGCACGACAAATCGCAGCCAATAGTTCGGGGTCACGAAACGCTTTACCTAGCAATTGTCCCCCAACTGTTGGGTATATCACTTGTACATCTACGCCTTGTTCATCCATATCTCCTAATCGAGAAGCTGGACTAAAACCTGCTTCTCGAGAGGACTTGAACCTCTTCATTCCTTCTTGAACAGCACTTAGAAATTCCCGCGAATCCATTGGATAAGATCCCGTTTGTCGGGTGATTGGCTCACCCTCCACGAGCAGCATTCTTCTGCCGTTCGTATACATTTCTGTTCTAGGTGCCCTATCCGCAAATGCGGGATCTATGTATTCCTGCCAAATTGACGGAGGCTCCATTTGATGAGCGTCGGTGTCCAGAACTTGCAGGCCATTCCTCACGATTCAGTCCTCCATGCACAGTCCATCTTTTGGTCACAGACTGTCCTGTCGATGTTGTACAGACAAATTTTGCACTAATTCGAATCAGTCAAGTTAGTCGCGCCGCTATCGACGTACAGATTTGCAATCATCATTACACTTCACTAACACGAGAGGTTGATTTGCACGTGTAAGGGCATTAGTGATCTATGAAGATTTTGGTTATACCGGGACTGACTCTGCCGCCCCTCACCAAGTGGCAACGTGAACGGATTCTTGATGCTTGCCCAAAAGCTGAGTTAGTCGAAGCAAACGGAACGAAGGCATTGACTCATGCCGAGAATGCAGAAGTGATTTTTGGTCTGATGAATGAGGAAATGTTCACGCGATGCCGTAATCTTCGATGGGTACATGCAACCGCTTCTGGCATCGATATGTTCTTATTTCCTGAGTTCGTCAACAGCCCTGTTCTACTGACGAGCGAAAAGGGGCTGGTTGGAAGTCATCTGGCCGATCATGCTTTCAGTCTTCTATTGATGTTGACTCGCCAAACAGCACGAGCCTATGCATTGGGCTCCGATGCCTGGTCCAACCGTGCTCAACTGAGAGCGCATCAGTTTGAACTCACTGGATTGACGATGGGATGCTTTGGTTTTGGTGGGACAGGGAGGGAGATTGCCAAACGAGCTGTCGCTTTTGGGATGAAAGTCATTGCATTGGATTGCGATCCGGTTAGCTCTTCTCCTGAAGTGGCCAACGTCATGACTTCCAGTCAGTTTGAAGATTTCCTGAAAATGTCTGACGTGATTTCTATATGCTGCCCACTAACGCCCGAGACTCGAGCCAAGTTCGATTCTCGCGCGTTCTCGACGATGAAGTCCAGCGCAATCCTGGTGAATGTGACTCGCGGTGAAGTCTTGGACGAGGAATCGTTAGTGGAAGCACTCCGTCTCGGGAAGATTGCAGGAGCGGCTTTGGACGTGGTGCCGGGAGAACCAATTGGGTACGACCATGCACTATGGAGCATGGACAACGTAGTCATGTCGCCCCACACCGCTGGGGCGAGCCAATTCAGGTCGGAACGAAATGTACAAAGGTTTTGCACAAACCTCAAACACTTTGTGGAAGGGGACAAATTGGAAGGCCTGATCAACAAGAAACGGGGTTTCTAAGATGGTAAGTACACCCTCTGTCATCGTTTCACCTTTACTATGGGTAGACGATATTGCGAAGTCAGTGGATTTCTATGAACGACTTGGTTTCAGTGTTTCTGAAACGTGGACACCCGAAGGCAAACTGATGTGGTGCAGCATGAAGTTCGACCAAGCGGAGATCATGCTGCAACAGAGTACAAGCGAAGAAGGTGAGAGTTTCCGCAATCGTACCCACCATGAAATAGAACTCTACTTCATCTGCGACGATGTGGATTCGCTCCATCGTTCGTTTGAGTCAAACGGATTGAAAGCGAGTACGCCAAAGACGGCGTTCTACCCTATGAAACAGACGTTCCTGAAGGATCCAGATGAGCGAACGATCTGTTTCGAAACTCCCGTTTCTACCTCTTAGGCTGACACGAAAAGGAGCTTCCTCGCCCTTCCGACCCAATAACTCCACGGGATTTCTCGACTCGTCTTCCCATGTAGTGCTAGTCGTGTTAACATAACGTTGCCCAACGCTCTATTTGCTGGGAACTTCCGATGGTTCGGATTGGCTTGGATAGTGCGGAATGGTTAGGTAGTTTGAGGGACAATCTCATGAAGATACGAACACTCGGTATGGCAATCGTAGTAATTGCGTTTCTCGCTGGTTGTGCAGGCGGAAATGGTGGCGATGCAGACGACTCCGATACCGAAGAAATGACTGAATTGGAGGAACCAGCCGCAACAGGTATGACCGATCTCGAGGAGAGTGAATCCATGGACGATGGAGACACCACCGAGATGACCGATGTCGAAGAGAGTGAATCCATGGATGATGGTGACACCACCGAGATGACCGATGTCGAAGACGCCGAATCAGTTGAAATGACCGATGTTGAGGAAAGCGAAGACATGGGTGACGAGTAGACTGTATTCTTCGTCCACTCGTTTTGATGAGTCGATACAGTAGCGGCTCTCAGTAATTCAGATTTTCTTGACAAATCAGCGGGTCTGCAGGTCATGCCAGACTCCTTGGTTACGCTTGTTTGTTGTTTCTCGCAACCTTCGAGCATGCGTACTAGTGCCGGCATGCCAATCCTTCCTTAGCGTCGTTTACTCCTCACATTGAGGTCGCTTGTTAGAATCAACAGATTCACGTTCTCGTACGCGCCCAACTGAGGGCGTTAACCATGTTGGATTCTGAGTTCAAGCACAACTTTCATACTCACACATTCCGTTGCAAACACGCACGCGGGGAGACAACCGACTACTGTCGCCAAGCGGTAGATCTGGGGATGGAGACCATAGGATTCTCGGACCACACCGCATTGCCAGACAATCGTTGGATTTCGGCAAGAATGGACTATTCCGAGCTAGAAGGATACGTCGCGGCGGTAAATAAGGCCAAGCAGGAATATCCTTCACTGCGGATATTACTTGGAATGGAATGTGAATATATTCCAAAATTCCATGCGTTCTACGAAGATGAACTCTTCGGTCAGCACGAATTTGAGTACCTCGTGGGTGGTCCGCATTTCTTCACTGACGATTACGGAAACTGGCACGGTGCGTATAGTGGGGCAGCGGACTCCAAAGCTCTACGTCATTACGGCAAGTATGTGCAAGAGATGATTGCGAGTGGATTGTTCGCATTCATCGCACATCCGGACCTATTCGGAGTTTGTTATCGAGACTGGGATGCAGATACGATCGCTTGTAGCCGAGACATCCTCTCTGCTGCGCAAGAGCACAATGTGGGTTTGGAGATCAATGCTTTGGGATTAGCAAAAATCGGACGCAAGAAACCCCACAATCCTTATCCTCTGTATCCTTGGTTGCCATTTTGGGAACTGGCGACGGAATACGACGTGAAGACAATCGTAAACGCGGATGCCCACCGACCTGAAGACCTAATACGACAGACAGGCGCGGCGACCTCCATTCAAGAAAAACTTGGTCTTAATGCTATGGATCACACTTTGATCGGGTTGCCGTCGCAACCTCAGACGGCATAGACATCAAGCTACTCAAGGAAAATTAAGAAATGAGCGAAACAATCGACTATCAATATATAGGAACCCGACCAATTCGACCTGACGGGATCGAAAAGGTCACGGGGCGCGCCAAGTTTGGAGCGGATGAGATTCTGCCTGGGATGCTGTGGGGCAAAGTGCTTCGAAGTCCACATGCTCATGCCAAGGTTCGTTCGATTGATATTTCCCAAGCCGAGCGTATTCCTGGTGTTCTTGCGGTGGTAACCTCAGAGGACTTTCCTAACACTCGAACCGGCAGTCCAGGATTGAAGCGATTTGCAGAGAACATCATTACTGGCGACAAAGTTCTCTATCACGGCCATGCGGTAGCCGCCGTCGCTGCGTTGTCTTCCGCCGCTGCAGACGAGGGGCTCAATGCCATCAAGGTTGACTACGAGCCATTGGAATCGGTATTGGATGCTGTAAGTGCAATGCGAGACGATGCTCCGGTGCTGCACGAGGACATGTTTACCTCTGGTCTTGAGACACAACCAAGCAAACCCTCCAATGTCTCACGAAAACAGACGATTAGCAGAGGCGATGTACAAAAGGGATTTGAGGATGCAGACCACGTTGTGGAGAGAACTTTCATAACACCGATGGTTCATCAAGGCTACATTGAACCTCACGCGTGCACCGGAAACTATCAGGAGAATGGGAAGGCAACTGTTTGGTGTTGTACGCAAGGGCACTTTGACGTCCGAAACTCCACCGCCCGAATGATGGGAATGGACATGGGCGATCTGAAAGTCACTGCTAGCGAGATCGGTGGCGGATTTGGAGGCAAGACGACCATCTACCTCGAGCCGCTCGCGCTGAAACTGTCGCAGAAGAGCTCGCGGCCCGTTCGCATGGTAATGACTCGTGATGAGGTCTTTCGTGCAACTGGACCCGCATCTGGTTCGGTGAACACCATCAAGATTGGGTGCAAGAGAGATGGAACCATTACTGCGATGTATGCGGAGCTTATCTATGAGGCAGGCGCATATCCGGGAAGTCCCGTCGGAGCGGGAAGCATGTGCATCTTTGCGCCTTACGACGTTGAGAATGTACTAATCGAAGGCTACGATGTCGTAGTTAATAGACCGAGAGTAGCTGCATATCGAGCACCGGGAGCACCGCAATCCATGTATGCCGGCGAGTGCGTAATCGACGAACTTGCACAGCAGATAGGAATGGACCCCATCGACTTCCGACTCAAGAACGCTGCCGAGGAAGGTACACAGGCTGCATACGGACCGAAGTTTCAGGCGATCGGACTTAAGGAGTGTCTATTGGCTGCAAAGCAACACCCCAACTATCAAAGAGAGCTTGGCGAGAACGAAGGACGAGGCATTGCTGTAGGTTTTTGGTTCAACGGCGGAAATCAGTCTAGTGCTGAGGTTCACATTACCGATTCGGGAATGGTTATGGTTGTTGAAGGGAGTCCCGATATAGGAGGCAGCCGAGCGTCCATGGCTTTGATGGCGGCTGAAACTCTCGGAGTGTCCTATGACCGAGTCCGAGTGAACATCGCGGACACCGATAGCACGGGATACTGTGCTACTACTGGTGGAAGCAGAACAACGTTCGCCACAGGTCTAGCTGTAGTGAAAGCTTGTGAAGAAGTGATCGCAGAGTTGCGCAAACGCGCTGCAAGGACCTGGGGTCTGGAAATGGATCAAGTTGATTGGAGCAACGGTGTAGCCACGCCTAGGCAAGGAGTAAACGTTGAGGCGGATCCTCTGTCGCTTCGTGACCTAGCTCGTGGAGCAGCTCGAACCGGCGGTCCGATTTCGGGTCGTGCAGCTCTCAACGCACAAGGCCCCGGACCGGCATTTTCTGTGAACATGTCTGACGTGGATGTAGACCAAGAAACTGGAAGCGTGACAGTCATCAACTTCACTTCAATTCAGGATGCGGGCACCGCAATCCATCCTGATTACGTGGAAGGACAGATGCAGGGCGGTGCGGTTCAGGGTATAGGTTGGGCTCTCAACGAGGAGTACATATACGACAACGAAGGTGTGCTCGAGAATCCGGGTTTTCTTGATTATCGAATACCTGTGTGCTCTGACATTCCCATGATCGATACCGAGATTATCGAAGTGCCTAATCCAAATCATCCTTATGGTGTGCGAGGATGTGGAGAAACTCCGATCGTCGCTCCGCTGGCTGCAATTGGAAACGCGGTTAGTCGAGCGCTTGATATTCGTATGACTGAATTGCCAATGTCGCCGCCGAGAGTGCTCGAAGCTATTTCGCAGAACGGAACCGATTCTTAGCGAACAGACGCAATCGAGAGAATTGGGAACTCTGCACGGAATAGCAGTTCTCCAATCCTAGAGAGACCGTGTCTTTCGTCCACTTGCACGATGGCTACAACGCTTTACGTTGACTTGGTTGCAAAAATCAGATACTCATTGCCCATCTCGCAGCGGTGTTGTTCGAGGGAATTGGAGAAGAACCTTCACGTAGAACGGATATTGGTACTTCACGACTTGTGTGCGTGAACTTCGCCACCCCATTGATTGGCTGAAGTTAAGCCCGCTACGACTTCACGAAGCATGTGGGCGTACTTCACGCCCTGTCATTGTTCATAAGTAATCGATTCATAGCTTGGACCGTAAAGAGCGGAGACCCCGCCGACCGAAGGTCACTAGAAGGTAGAAGAAAAGAATTCCTGTGGGGTCAAATCGAATTGAGGAGAATTCAATTGAAAGCACTCGCAAACAAATGGTCTCTATGGACATCCTTGGTCTTTGTCGCTATGTCTGGGGCCGTATCAGCATCGACGCAAAAGGATGAGGACGTTATCTATGGCTACAAAGATGGGATGGCGCTCATATATCACGTTCTTGCACCGGAGACCAAGAACAATGCAGCTGTGTTGTTCATGATCAGCGGTGGCTGGTTTTCCCCAAAAAGCAACATGGACTTCTTGGATTCATTCACTTCCTACTTGACGGACGAAGGTTTTACGGTGTTTGCAGTCAATCACGGAAGCGCACCACGCTGTCAGGTGCCTGAAGCTGTGACAGATGTCCGCAGAGCTGTACGACATATCAGATCGAATGCGGAAAAGTATGAGATCGACCCGGATCGGATCGGGGTTATGGGACTAAGCGCTGGCGGTCACCTCTCCCTGATGCTTGGATTGTCGAGCGATGATGGTTTGGAGTCGGCGGAAGACCCCATCGAACGTGTTTCGAATCGGGTGCAGGCTGTGGTTGCTTACTACCCCGTCGTGGACCTGAAGGAAATTGTCAGTGGCGAGTCCGACAACCCGGCTTTGAGAATCGGCACTGAATTGGCAGCTGAGAATTCTCCAATCGAGTTCGTCTCGAAAGATGATCCCCCTGTTCTTCTCCTTCATGGCGATCAGGACGAGCTAGTTCCAATCGAGCACAGCCGTCGAATGCACGCAGCACTCAGTGAAATTGAGACCGTAGTCGACTTTGTGGTGATTGAAGGAGCAGGGCATAGCTTTCATGAAGAGGACGACCGAAATCGCGTGGAGAAGCTGACAGTTGACTTCTTCAAGAAGCACCTTGCTAAAGCATCGGAAGACTAGCAACTGCTAGCGGCCACTTTGCAGAACGAAACGAAACCGTAAAGAAAAGACGGAAACAAGAGAATTGGTAACCCCGCTCGGAGTACCTGTTGCCAATCTCACGGCAGACCGTGTCGTCCAATAGATTGAATTCCGGTTACATGGCTTTATCGCGAGTCCGTGGCGAAAATTGTATGCTCGTGGCCCACTTTGCTTTAGTGTTGGCTGAAGTCGCTTGTATTATTAGGTTTTCGGACGAATAGAAGGTAAATCTAGATGCAACCAATTTCAGCGGACTCCCATGTCGTTGAAGCGGAAGACGTATTCATTGGTCTCTCCGACAAGTTTGGAGACGACGCACCGCGAATCATGTATGCGGGGACCAATCGAGATGCAATCGTCATTCCTTCGAAAGGCGCTGCGGGTATACGTCGCCGAATCGGTATCGCTGGATTGAGAAGGCGTGATGGCGAAGATACGGCAATAACACGACGGCATGGTAGAAAGCCCAATGTCGACGACATGTCCGCCACAGATGTCGTCAAGATTATGGCACAGGGCTACGACGGAATTCGTGTGGGGATACGCGATGGGTCGAAGCGTTTCATAGATCAGGACGAAGATGGAATCAAAGCGGAATTTCTCTATCCCGGTTTCTTTGGATTGTTTAGTTTTGAAAATCCGCAGTTACTCGTAGCTTGTCAAAAGAACTACAACGACTGGCTTCACGACTACTCTAGTGCTGGCAATGGTCGTCTCTATGGCCTTGCTGCGATTCCCATTCAAGATCCAACTGCTGCTTTAGTTGAGCTAGACCGTGTGGTCAAGATGGGTTACAAGGGGGGATGCATTCCTTGCACCGCGCCTCCGGAGCAACCTTATAGCGATCCCTGCTACGACCCAATTTGGGCGAGAGCTGAAGAAGCAAGCTTCCCTCTCTCGATGCACGTAGGTACGAATGCCTATACCCCTAGAGAGTTTCGTCAAAACCGTGCATTGCGGGACCCGATTCAAGACTACGCTTCATCTCAAACCGCGATTCAACGTACACTTGTGGACTTAATTTGTAGAGGGCCCGCAACTCGCCATCCAAGGCTTAAGTTTGTGGTTGCCGAATTCAACGGTGGATGGATCGCTCACTGGTTAGACAGAGTAGATCAAGCCATTCAGCGAGAGAGTAAGTTTCGAGGAACTAATGACTATTCAGGTGAGAGTCCGCACGAGGTGTGGTCTCGGCAGTTTTATGCAACGATTGAAGATGACCGACCTGCGATCTTGACAAGATCGCTCATTGGAGTGAACAACCTCATGTGGGGATCAGACTATCCTCATGTTGATTCCACCTGGCCATGTTCACTCAATGTAATCGATGAAATGTTTGATGGAGTTCCTGAATCCGAGCGCACTAAGATTACGCGAACCAACGTAGAGGAGTTGTACGGACTCGACTTCGCTTAGTCCGATTGATACTCGACGAATTTGCTACTCGGGAGTGGGCGGTTCGTCGGTATCCTGCCCGAATATCAGGACGTGTCCTTCGGGATCGGTAAGTTCGATTTCCTTCATTTGGTAGAACCGCACTGCGAAATCACTGACAGGGTAGTCTCGTTGGACGATGTGGTCACGTAGACCGACTACATCGTCAGTGTAGAAGTAGAAGAGAACTTCGGATAGTTGTCCCTCTAGAGGCTTGGGAGCAGGAATATATGAAGGACTTGCGAGCATTAATCGAACGGCACCTCGTTCTAGAGACGCCCAGCCCGAAGTACCGACGTCGTCCATCCGCTCACGTACTTCGAAGCCCAGTACGTCCCGGTAGAATTCGATGGTTGCTTGTACATCCTTGCATATCATCATTGGAACCAGTTCTGTGATCGAAGGACTACTCATATTTCGGAATTCCGTTGGCTGTTTCGTTTTGTCCAATTTCTCTTCTGTCTCAGAGATCGAACTAGACATCATCGCTGGTTCGCATTGACATGAGCTATAGAGTCTCTGAAGACAAAAAGACTGAATTTCGCGGAAATGGGTTCGCGATATTGGAATCTGTCATAGACGATAGCACACTTGTTGCGCTGCGGGAAGAGTGCTCATACTTTATGGGCTACATAGACTCGTGGCTTGATTCCAAAGGAAGCGAAGTCTTTGGAATCACTCATCGCAACAAGCGATACTTTATTGCCAATCGATACCGACTTCGGCCTCGGGTCGCAGAATTCCTATTCAGCGGCCTCATGGCCGAGATTAGTTCAAGCTTCCTTGGACCTGACGTCTATCTCTTTCATGAGCAGTGGGTAGTCAAGGGTGCGGAACAGGGCATGAAATTCGCATGGCATCAGGATTCGGGCTATGTCAAGTTTCGGGATCCTTCGACAACCCACAAACCGTATCTGACATGCTGGTGCGCTCTCGACGACATGAATCGAGAAAACGGAACGATTTCCGTACTTCCGCACGGTGAAGTTATTCCTAGGGACTCTATCGCGGACCATGTACACGAGCAAGGAACCAACGACCTAATCGGTTACAGCGGCACAAATCCGGGAGTAGAAATTGTCGTACCCAAAGGCAGCATTGTTGTATTCGCAAGCACAGTACTGCATCGCAG
This sequence comes from Candidatus Azotimanducaceae bacterium, assembly GCA_965203735.1. Lineage (GTDB taxonomy): Bacteria > Pseudomonadota > Gammaproteobacteria > Pseudomonadales > Azotimanducaceae > Bin55. The sequence goes on along the minus strand of OZ241909.1, from coordinate 2,588,425 downwards.
TGGGGGCAACCGAACCGACTCACTTCGCAGAGCATACTTGGCGCAGTATTCATTAGAACCCATCGTGTCTTCGAATGGCAAGCTTTGGTCACAGGCTGTCCCATTCTTGTGCGATGGCAAACTCGTTTACGACAAAGAGGGAGATCTTGCCCAAGCTAGCAGGGCATAGGGTTCAGTTGAAGTTTTCTGTACGCGATTCACGAGCAAAAGGGTCAACTATCGGGGAGAAATGAAATCATGCACCGGTATTGGAGGATCCTAATTTCACCAAGATCATTGTTCGATGAATTCCCTATGGGCATTCCGATATTGTTGCCACTGATCTTAGTCCTCCTTAGTGGTGGAATCTATGTTGGGATTACTGCCTACTTCACAGATGACCAAACTTACAAAGGACACTTGCAAGACCACGCGTCTGCGCAGAGTGAGATCGACGTGCTGCCCGAAGAAACGCTCGAGCATCTGCAGCGTAGCATTGAGGACCCTCAAAGAATAGACGAAGCGAGGCGTAGTGCTACGTTTGTTGCGCCATTGGTATATGCCATTTCATTTACGATAGGGTTGGTGCTTCTAGCTTCTTATTACTGGTTGGCCGGACTTTCGTTCGAAACACGGATCGGTTGGACTAATTGGTTTGGATTTACTTGCTGGGCAGCCATGCCAACGATGTACGGATCGGTGATAACGGCAGCCTTGATCACCTCTTTTGGTATCGAATGGAAAAACGCACTTTCTCCTCTTACATGGATTGGTTGGACACAACCTTGGGCTGTACTCTTTACAATTCCGCTCGTTTGGATCGTGTTTATCAGCGTCCAAGGATTACGGAGTTGGGGGAATAAACGAATTGGAACGAGTGTCATAGTCGTTCTCGTGCCCTATCTCGTCTACGTACTTATTGGCAGCTTCTTCATGGGTATACCAGCCATAGTGGCGTGAACCAAGTTACAAGTCGAGCTGTACTGTGCGTTCCAATCTCGATCTAGCGCTCCGAGAAAGACAGTCCCAAGCGAGTTAATTCACCATACGGAAGTACCTCGGGTCCGGACACAAACACCCGCACAAACCGGACAGAGATTGACTTGCTTCTGTCATGCCGCTCCCTTTGGTGGTTGAAATTCAGCACAACGATTTGTTTGCTACTATGAGTGAAACATTTCTGAAAAGGATTGGGTCGTGGAAAGACTTTGGAAGATCTTGATTTCTCCGAGACAGGAATTCGATGATATGCGCGAAGACGTGCCGATCGTCTTGCCCCTTGTAACGATATTGCTAGTCGCGGGGATCTGTGCCGCAATTACCGTCTACATGACACCGGATGAAACGTTCACATCTGTTCTAGAGGCACAAATTGAAGCGCTGGAGAATAGGGGTCAGTCGGAAGCTGCTGAAGCGCAAAGGCAATTGTTGGATAGTCCAGGAGCGATTTCCATGATGAGAACGATGGGTGCGATCGGAGCACTCATTGGTGGACCCATAGTCATAGCAATCGGCTTTCTCATACTGGGCACTTTTTATTTTGTTGTAGGCAAGATTGTGCAATCAGATGCAAGTTGGGTCGACTGGTTCGGATTCAGTTGCTGGGTTTCCGTTCCAATTGCTGTTGGGGCAGTTCTAACGCTTGTGCTGGTAGCAATTGGTGGACAGGAGTGGGCGAACGGTCTAGCCGTGCTTGGATGGTTTGGAATGACTGCACATTGGGCTATGGCAATCACAATTCCTGCCTTATGGACTCTATACATCACGATCAACGGACTGGATAGTTGGTTACAAAAGGGAGTTGTTACAAGCGTCCTCGTTGCGCTCATTCCTCTTGTGATTGCAATACTCTTTAGTTCCATGGGTGCAAGCATGGGCGAATCCTTTCAAGGCATGATGGGTGGGTGAATGCCGCGTTCAACACTCCGTTGAATACAGACTGAATTTCATTCTCCAACTTGTAGATTGGTAACCACGCCAATTGGGCTGATTCAAAATCTAATTTTGAATCAGCCCATTTTGACGGTGATTGGTTGATGTGATTTCGGAGACTTGTACCAATACCGCGCATTGTCAAGGCTTGATTCTCTACAACTGCTTTCTCCTACTAGAGTTTGAACTAGATCGCTCTAAGTTAAGCGGTTTCACAGCAAACGAAGTCGAAAGCAATCCTAGATCTCGGATGCATGACTCGAGGCGAAAAAGAGCAATTGAGGTCTCTTCTGAATTGAGTTGAATCTGAGAGTAATCTTTATGTGTGTGAATTAAGTTAATGATATTATTGAATAATACATCTCGGATTGGCTGTTGATTCCTGTAGCGCACGCTCTAGTCTGGCATGGCGCGCGAGACATAAGCCTCTTGTTCTAAGTTTCGTCAGAACTCACCATCTGACCTCTAGCATCTTCGTCAAACTGAGATAACCGCGCGGGTTGGCTGTGCTCATATTGCTATGATTCACAGATTGTAGTAATGGGACCAATTATGATTAAATATCAATAGGTTATGAGACTATTCCTCTAGAGATACATTGAAGACCTAGCAAACGACAACCCTACATAATTTTAAGCTAACAGAATGTGCTCCACAACTCAATCTTACTCCATGCGTCTCTTTGTGGGCTGGGTCGTATAATTTTGTGGAGCTAGCGAATAGTACTCTGAATTCACTTAGAGTGACTAAATGGAGAGAACTATGCTAAGAAATAGTTGTGAGAGCCTCCAATCCTCATGAGTAGAGTGACTGACGATCTCATCGAAATGCGGGGTCTCAGATTTCACTATCGGGACTGGGAATCTAGTGCCAATAACGCTCCTATTTTGATCTTATTGCACGGATTTTCGGGTCATGCACGTTCTTGGGATAGTTTTGCGGAAACTGCGAGCGAGCGATTCCGAGTCCTAGCTCTTGATCAGCGAGGTCACGGTGAATCGGACTGGTCGGCGGATTCCCAATATGGAGCTCATGAGATGAAGGAAGATCTCAATTGTTTCATTTGTGCGCTTGACTTGAAAGCATATTATTTGGTCGGACTCTCGATGGGCGGAACGGTGGCCATTCACTTTGCCGCTCAAAGACCTGAAGGTCTGCAAAGGCTAGTTATCGTTGATATCGCACCCGAACTCGCAACCACAGGGATTCGAGCGATTCAGCAAGGTGTCAGTCAAGGTGACGTTTTCGAGACAATTGACGAAGCGTTCGTGCGAGCTCGTGCCGCAAATTCCGTTCCACCGGAAGACGTACACTTTCATCGGGTTCGCCACTCGCTCATGCGGACTGAGGACGGAAAATGGACTTTCAAATTTGATCGGGCATTTCGACAACCCAACAGATTGACAACAAGGCGGCCGAGTGTGCAGGAGGGTTGGGACGCTGTAGCGGATATTGTTGTTCCCACATTGCTAATACGCGGCCAGAATAGTAACTTGCTAACGCCCGAGATCGCCAAGAAATTTGTCGACCTTGTGGACGATTGCGAGTTTGCCGAGATAGAGGGATCGGGACACTCCGTTCCATTGGACAAACCCAAGGAATTCCGAGATGAAGTACTTAGATTCCTTTAGAAGAATTGTTATGGCAATTGTGCTGGTTTTCATGGTCGGATGCGCCGGCATAAACTATGAGATTCCACAATCATTTGATCTGACAGGGTCTTGGACGCTGGATGAAGAATCAAGCGACCTAACTCCAGACCTTTCCAAGATCCAAGATTCAGAGCAACGGCGCGCTATAGCCGGAAGACAATCTGATCCAACTAACTCGGCTACCTTCATAATCCACGACTTTCCCGTAGTAGCAGCGGAGACGATGCGTATTGAACAGGATGATGAATCGATGGGCATTCAATTTGAGGACGCACCCTATGCGGACTACAAGTGGGGGATACAAGTGCGCAACCGGTGGAGAATCGAAGTTGGATGGAATGGAGAGTCCCTTGTGATCTCTAAGACACGAGATTCAGTTCGGGGATCGGAGACGTACACATTGAATGGTAGCGTCTTGACGATACATGTGAGGGTCAATGCGGGAAAGGAGCGGATAGTTCTTGACAGAATTTACACTCGGAAATAGTAGTCGTCTGCAACGAGCACGGGTTCAATCCAGTGGTATTGAGCCGTGATTGAACTCTCATTAGCCCAGAGATTTCTCCGATGCTGACTCGTGCATGGCCAGGCGGCTATCTGATGCCGCTGAAAGAGTGCGTGTCCGCAAACAGCCGAGAACTTGAAGACTGCGGTGCAACGTTAGTTCGAAGCGCTTTTTCACAAGATGAAATGGCCGCGCTCAAAAGCGAGATCGAACAGGTTTACGCGGAACTGCCACCTGACTCCAGAGGATCCAACAAGTCGCGAGAAATTGCTGACGAGTTCCGTTATGAAATGTTCAATCGGAGCCCGTTGTCTCAAGAAATTGTCGGACGCCGGGAAATATTGGATGTCATAGAGCCACTACTCGGTGAAGATTGTCACATCATTGCTAACACGTGCTGGCGAAATCCTCCCAGTGACAAGTCTCGTCATGGAGGAGGAGCATGGCACATCGATGCCGGTCCCCATATCCCGTTAGCGCCTAATCAGGTGTGGCCAGTCGAGATTCCGCATCCCACGTTTGCAGTCGGAGTGCACATTTATCTCCAAAACTGTCCGTTGGAGTCTGGTCCAACAGCAGTTGTTCCTGGAAGTCATAAGTCCGGACGACCTCCTCCGCAAGAGCAAAGAAACGATACCGAGTTAAAGTTCAACGGAATTGGAGCACAAACGTTTGCAACGAGAATAGGGGACGTGCTTTTCTTCGTATCCGATGTGTGGCATCGAAGAATGCCTCCGGCAAGCAAACACAATGGACGATTCTTTCTCCAAGTTCACTATGCAAGGCGCGATATTGCCCAGCGCGTGAAAACGACTCAGGAACGAAACCACATCGACGACGGAGCACTATCCCGAATCGATTCCGTACGAGAACGACTGTTGTTTGGTTTACACGCTCAAGGCTTCTATGACGGATGAAATTCGGCCGTTCGAACTCGTGACTCAAGCTTTTCAAATTTTGAACCTAGGATAGCCAACAAATCCAATTTACTCTTTTCAGTTGGTTCTCTCTTGGGGTACTTATTCTGGTCGTTAATCCTGGGGTAGTGGATTGACAATCGACAATCGTAAGACCAATCAAGACTTTGAAACAATACCGCAAGACCTGCGTGATGATGTTCGTCTACTAGGCTCGATTCTTGGCGAAGTCATTGCGGACGCTCGTGGAGAAGCGTTTGTTCAAACCATTGAAGAGCTCCGCAGTCTGGCAAAACAAGCCCGCAACGAAAGGGAAGTGGACTTGGACAACTTGCAGACTCGCCTTCGGGCCTTGACCGATGCCGAACTAGTCGATATCGCACGCGCGTTCAACCAATTTCTTAGTTTGGCGAATATTGCTGAACAGAGAAACGAACATCAGTACGCCTTCAGTCAGTTACAACGAGACTTTGAACGAAATTACGAAGTCTTGGACCAGGACTTTCCTAGGTCAATCCTTGAAACGAGCATTGAGATGGTGCTTACCGCACACCCGACTGAAGTGCTTCGACGAACGTTGATTCGAAAATACGATGAGGTGGCACGAGTACTCGGCCAAAATCACGAACAGAAGAGTGAGCATCTCAAGCGATTAATCACTGAAGTCTGGCACACGGATGAGATTCGGAAACAAAAGCCAACTCCCATAGATGAAGCCAAATGGGGATTTGCTGTGGTCGAGAACTCACTTTGGCATGCAATCCCGAACGCTTGTCGTACTCTCGACGATTTTCTTGCTAGCAAGGGGTTTGAGCAGCTGCCTCCCGAGTTCAGCCCCTTTCGAGTTGCGTCATGGATGGGAGGAGACCGTGACGCTAATCCAAACGTCACTGCCAAAGTTACCGAGGAAGTTTTGCGCTTGGCTCGCTGGATGTCAGCAGACCTACTCCTACGCGACGTTGAGGTATTAATCGGCGACCTTTCAATGTCGGCCTGTGATAGTGCTCTTCGTTCCGAATCAGGCGACTCGGATGAACCATATCGTGCAGTCCTCAAGGAATTGCGGAGCCGCTTGAGAACTACTCGAGATTGGGCGGAGGGACGAGTGGAAGTCTCGCCTCAAGTAATTGTTCATGACCACGAAATTCAAGCTCCGCTCAAACTCTGTTTCGAATCATTGACGAATGTAGGACTTCAGCAAATTGCACAAGGTCCTCTTCTTGACACGTTAAGGCGAGCGCACTGCTTCGGAGCGAACCTAGTCAAGCTCGATATACGGCAGAGTGCGGACCGTCACCGACTGGTTCTGGATGAAATAGTGGAGTATTACCGTAAGCCGGAGAGCTCTAGAAGTGTGTTTAGCGATTGGTCCGAGTCTACTAAGCAAGTCTTTCTGACTAAGGAGTTGCAGAGCAGACGACCGTTCTTTGCACGAGACTGGGAACCATCGGACGAGTCTCAGGAAGTCATAGAGACTTGTGATGTCATAGCTAGAGATGGTGGAAGGGGCACTTCTTCGTACATTATTTCGATGGCGGAAGAACCTTCAGACGTCCTAATAGTTGCCCTATTGCTCAAGGAGTCTGGACTGAAAAAGGCTATTCCGATCGTCCCGTTGTTCGAGTCTCTAAGAGATCTGAACCGTGCAGGTGAAGTCATGCAGACGCTGTTCGAGATACCGTGGTATCGAGAATACCTAAGCGAACAAGACAACCTTCAGGTTGTAATGATTGGCTACTCAGACTCAGCTAAAGACACGGGGCAATTTGCAGCTGCATGGGCTCAGTATCGCGCTCAAGAGGATCTCAACCGTGTCGCACAACGCTTTGGAGTCTCTCTAACTTTGTTCCACGGTCGTGGTGGCGCAATAGGTCGTGGAGGGGGACCTAGCACCTTAGCCATCTTGGCGCAGCCTCCGGGAACAGTAAATGGATCTTTACGTACAACAGAACAGGGCGAAATGATTCGCTACAAACTTGGTACCCCAGAAGTCGCTCATGCTACTTTGATTGGTTACATGCTTGCAACGGTAGAAGCCACGCACGCCTCCCATACGTCAATCGAGAATGTCGAAAGAGGTGCACTGGATCAATTAACAGCTCTAACAGGTTCTTCTTACCGAACTATGGTGAGTGAAGATAATTTCGTCTCAGCCTTTCGAGAACTCACTCCGGAACGCGAGCTATCTGAACTCGCGATTGGTAGCCGCCCTGCGCGACGTCGTGACAGCAACGACATTTCATCTCTTCGTGCGATTCCATGGGTGTTCGCGTGGACTCAGGTTCGAATGATGCTACCTGCCTGGTTAGGAACCGAAGTCGCCTTGGATGCTCTGTGCCAAGACAAAGAACTTTTCCACAGACTGTACAAACTGCCTTTCTTTCAAATGCAAATCGACTTACTGGAAGTGATGTTAGCGAAAGTTGAACCGACGCTTGTTCGAATGTACGCTAGTCGACTACTAACACAAGGGATGGCTCTAGGTACCGTTTCCGAGCTTATCGACCGAATCCAGCGAGCCAAATCGCACTTGCTTAAATTACGCGGTACAGATCGATTATTGGATCAGAATCAGTCAATGGTAGATTCGTTAGCAGTACGCAACACTTACCTCGACCCACTTCATGTGCTGCAGATTGAGCTACTTTATAGACATCGACACTCCACTGCCCAAGAGAATGAGGTCCTACGAGCCCTGAAAGTGACCATGGCGGGAATAGCGACAGGCTTAAGAAACACTGGATGAATCAACGGATCACAATGGACCCAACGAATGACCGGTAAGCAGACTGTAGAAACCATCGTGTGCGGCGACTACGTCGTAACAATGAACGACGAGCGCAATGTCATCACACAAGGTGCAGTTGCCATTGATACCGGTGAGATTGTCAGTGTGGGATCGATAAAAGACATAGAACGCAACTTTCAATCTCGTCAATTAGTAGACGGAACTGATCAGATAGTCATGCCGGGACTGATAAATGGGCATACGCACGCAGCCATGTGCTTGCTACGGGGTTTCGCCGACGATATACCTCTCATGGAATGGTTGCAGGACTACATTAATCCGATTGAAGCTCATGCAGTTAGCGAGGATTACGTACGTGTAGGAACGCAGTTAGCTTGTTGGGAAATGTTGTCGGGCGGGACTACGACATTTGTCGACATGTATTTCTTTCACGAGACAGCGGCAATCGCGGTTGAAGAGATTGGAATGAGAGCACTTATTTCAGCTTCGATGATGGACCAACCACGAAACGACGCGGTGGACATTGACGATTCATTCAAACAAGCAGAGCATTTTGTTAGAGACTGGTCTCGACGCTGCGCCACTGTGGTTCCCATTGTGGCTGGTCATGCGATCTACACGCTCAAGAACGAGCATTTAGTTAGATTGCGAGATCTGGCGAAAAGTCTGGATGTACCAGTTCACATACACTTATCGGAGTCGCAGTTCGAGCTCGACTTTTCTCGAGATTCCTATGGAACGACACCGATCACGCACTTCGAACGAATTGGTTTACTCGACGTCCCTGTAATCGCGGCCCATGTGGTTTGGCCTGAGCGAGATGAGATTGAGATCTTGGCTCGAAAGGGCGTGGGGGTAGTTCACAATCCCACCTGTAATGCTCGCATTGCATCGGGCACAGCCCCGATCGTAGACCTGCTAGAGTGCGGCGTTACAGTGGGACTTGGGACAGATGGAGCCGCTAGTAGCAACAACTTGGATATGTGGGAAGAGATGCGAGTGGCAAGTTTGATGCAACGGGCACAAACTTTGGATTCGACCGTGCTCCCCGCGCGCGAAATTCTCAAAATGGCAACATCACACGGAGCGGTGGCTATAGGCATGCAACAATCCATCGGCAAACTGGTAACGGGTATGCGGGCGGACGTCATTCAAGTCTCCATTGACAACGCACATCACCTGCCGCTATATGACGTTGAGTCGCACCTAGCCTATAGCTCAGGAAGCCGTGATGTGAGCAATGTCTTTGTCGACGGCAAACATCTGGTACGTGGAAGAACTCCTACGACCATCGACACCAACAAACTGAAGCTAGGAATTCAGCGAAACCGAGAACGCATCACGAGCTTTGATAGCCTCAATGCCTAGGTCGATTTGACTGACTTGGGGGTCCAGGTCGACTAGGTCTGTTGGCGGGACTCGGTGTACCCATCATACTACCCATATCAATCTTCGCTGCCTTGTGTTTCCCGTTTTGAAACAGGGTCAGACTGGAGATTTTGCCTTCTTTATCACGTTCAAACAGCACCTCAGCATCGGTTTGTTTGTAAAAGAAACGGTCATTCTCCATCGCAAAAATGGGAACGACGTGTTCGGGGATACTTGGTCCTACATACATTGTGAAGAGTTGTCCATCTCGAAGCATTACAGATAAGACTGCTCTTGGAGCCAATTGATAGATACCGGGGTAGTCAGTGAGAGTCTCTTTGTCAATCTCGATCTCTTCCCGTTTCGGAATGCCGAAACGGTCTTCGACTCGGCCCGCTCTCATGTTCTGAATTCCTTGATGCAAATTGAAACTGCGCGACTTTCCGTTTCTTGGTTCCGCAAATCTAAGAACCATGTCAGCGGGATCGAACTTGAACTCTCGTTCCTTAACAAACGTCAATGGAATTTCTTGCTGTCCAGTTGCTTGTGCGAAGAGTTGGCCGTCACGTTCTGTCACGGTCATGTACATGTTTTGAATGATCTTGTAGACGCCTAAGAAGGCAGAAAGGTCCACCTGGTCTGGTCGTTGGCTCTTACCAAAAAAGGATTGCCCAATCTCATTGACAAGTCCTCCATGCATCGATGTTGTGAGCAAAACCCAGCCCTTGGATTCTTCCGGACTGATAGCCACGAAACATGCATAACCACCCGTTAAGCCTGCATGCCAATACACAGGCTGGCCTGACTCGTTGAGTTGCATTGACCAAGCGAGAGCTTGGTTTGGCTGGATTACGACTTGCTGCAGCTGTTTAAGTGACTTGTGGATGGACGAGTCGTCCGCTTCGACGTTTCGCTTGATGAATTGCATCATGTCCTCGGCAGTCGAAAGAACCCCTCCTGCTCCCGCCATAGCTTCTTCAAAGTTCCAATTCGGAATCTTTGCTCCTGATCCAAACCCCTGTGCCAAAGTTGCTCTCGCCTCGTCTCCAATACCTACAATTGTGTGATTCATTCCCAATGGATCTAGAACGAGTTCCTTTAGAGCTTCTGAATAGCTCTTTTCTGCGTTATGCGCTGCAATGCTGCCTAGTAAGCCAAAACCGAGATTCGAGTAAGCGAGTTTCTTCTCCAACTGTGGAGGATCGAATGCACCAACAAATGCCTGTAACATCCTCGTGTCGTATCCTAAGTAAGGATCCAGCGGATCAATAGCTCTCCAATTGAGTGGCAGTCGAGGCAGCCCAGAGCTGTGGGTGGCCAGTTCTCGAAGTGTTACATTCCTGACTTTCCCGCTCACAATATTCCATTTACCAAGTGACGACTTCACAGTGCTGTCCCAGCTGAGGACTTCAGAATCTACCAGTACCTGTGTTAGTGCAGCCGTAAATACTTTGGAAATGGAGCCCATCTCGAAAAGAGTTGTCTCATTTGGCGATGTAGCAGAGTCCTGGCTTACGCGGCCAAAGCTTCGGTATTGGACTTCTCCCGCGTTGTAGCTACCGACCACAGCCGCGCCGATGAACTCGTTCTCAACGGCATTTTCTAACCGTTCTGAAACAAAGTCCATTCGTTCATCCGAAGCAACAAGACTCAACGGAGCGATCAACACAGACATGCACAATAGTTGCCATACAAGCCTTGTCTGTTTGTGAAGACCTGGCTTTCTAGAAGTAAAGCCTCCGAACATGATTCCTCCCCTCCCGTGGATCACGATCTGTCAATAATTATCGTACAAGAAACTGTGTTTACAAATACTCTTGAGATCTAGTTTAGTTCTTGGTGACCAAGCTCAGAGTAGGGCATACTTCATGGTCACTTCTTGCCAGAATTGTTGTCTCTTGTCTGCTCTCAAATTCCATACTCGGATCTGACACACATCGGTGTACGTTGACTCTGGTGTCTTGATGCGGCAAGGGAAATTGAGATTTCTTCTCTGCACCATTCCAGAAACTTGGTGCACAAGAATTCATGGGCTCACCTACGAACCAACGACTCCGCCGTCTTTCCTAGTAATGACTACAGTACAGTCTCGTGGCACATTCGGACCTTCGATGCCTGGAAACTCTTGCGTATTTAAAGCGGTCTCGAAATTGTCCCAACCCGGGTGCTGAATATTGATGAACATCGTCTTGTGATCAGGCGTGAATGCAATACCAGTAATCTCACAGTCTTCTACTCCAGTGAACAATCTGTGAATTTCCCCAGTGGAAGCGTCGGCGACCAATAGTTGATTGCAGATCGACCGCTCACCGTCCCCTTGTGAACCGTCTGTTTGTATGAATAGTCTGCCGTCAGGGTCTGCATACAATCCGTCGGGATTGCCAAACATCTCTTCAGTGTCTTGAGTGGAGCTTGCTAACTTCCACACTTCCCACTCGAAGGTTGTGCCAGTGTGTGTATCGGCATCCTTCCACTTAAGGATGTGTCCAAAATTATTGGGCGATTCAGGATTTGCAGCGTTTGTTCCCGTTTTTGAAGAATTGCTTGTAAGTGTTCCGTAGACGTTTTCATCGGGCCCAACTGTAATCCACTCGGGTCTGTCCATTTTTGTTGCCCCGACGATGTCTCCGGCAATTCTTGCGTGAACGAGTAGATCAGCCTCGTCGTCGAAACGATCTGCCAGTTCGTCGTTGTCCAATGTCAGAGGTACCCACTCACCGGTGAAGTCATCATTAAATTTGGCAACGTAGAGCTGTCCTGTAGCAAAAGGAGACTCCTCCCGTTCCATCATGTCTGTGTAGCTCTCGGCACTCACAAACTTGTAGATGTACTCGTCGCCACTGTCGTCACCCATGTACACCACGATTCTGTCGTCCATTCCAACTGCTACAGCCGCTCCTTCATGACGAAATCGACCAAGGGCTGTGTGTTTGACGGGCACATGTTCTGGATCGTGAGGATCAATCTCTACCACCCAACCAAATCTATTGCCTTCGTTGGGATAGTTAAAGCTTGACAGCCTAAAGCGGGCGTCACGCCTAAACCAACCATACCCGTCGCCCGCTGAATACGTCAGTCCGTAGCGCCAGTTTTCCTCACTGTAGGGCGTTTCACTAAAGTACTGGTGAAAGTTTTCCTCGCAGGTCAAGTATGTACCCCATGGTGTGAATCCGTTAGCACAGTTATTTAAAGTGCCTTTGGGTTCGTACTCGTCCCTGTTCTTGAGCAATGAGTGATCGGCTGCTGGTCCGGAAAAAGTGACTGGCGTGTTTACGTGAATCCGTCGAGCTTTCTCGCCCTCGACAATCTGCCACTTGCCATCAATTTTCTCTACGTTCAATATCGAAACACCATGAGCATGTTGCGACGCTCTTACTTCTTCAAGCGAGCCAGGCGAATTCGCGTCGATTACACGCGAATTACTTCCGTACTCGTGATTGATGACTAGTACACCTCGTCGATTCATCGGTGGGTCGGTCTCGTCCACATCTTCGGTTGTGCCTGTGGAGTCGTCCTCCGAATCGTCGTCGTCGGATGGAATGTCGTCAGGATGTGCAAAGAACCACATTCCATCGTGTCCAATGCCGATCTGCAGCTCTTGATCATCTGCAGATGGCGGGTGAGAAAACACGGGACCGTCCGGTTGGATCGGTTCTCCCCATGGAAAGATGAGATCAAACTCGTAGTCTTCGGAAACTAGCGGCCAGTTTGTTTGACTTGCAGCTCTTTCAACCGTGATTGCTTCGAAATCGATTAGGGGAGTCGTGCTCTCATCGGGATCGCCGTTGTCTTGGGCACGTAAACCCAATGGTTTGCCGAAGATGCCAATTGCCGCTAGACCGACTCCTCCGCGCAAAACCGAACGACGCGCCACGGCAGTCTCGAGAATGTCTGCAAAAGAACGTTGATTGTCTGGAGAGATTCTTTCGAACTTGGTGATGTTCCAAGACTTTTCTACGTCGCCTTTCTCTTTCACAACTGTTTCATCAAATGGATACTTCTTTCAATTTTATGAGGATTTCGCCTCGAGTGAACTGATTCCTATTTGTTAGATTTGTGTGTCGAACAGCTCGCCACGACCCAGACTTTAAGGTGGAATTCGGGAGAGTAGACTGTTGTTGCAACTACGGGAATCTTCCTTCGAATCGGTTTCATACTCACGCCGTGTACCAAAGTTCACCTAAAGACGGGAAAGTAAAATGAAGGACAAACCTGTCGTATGTACCGCGAGGAATCGTTGTGATTGATCTGTTCTATTGGCCAACCCCAAACGGCTGGAAGGTCACTATCATGCTTGAAGAGTGTGAACTCCCCTACAAAATTGTTCCGATTGACATTGGTGGAGGAGACCAGTTCAAACCTGACTTTCTTCGCATTAGTCCCAACAACCGAATGCCAGCAATCATTGACCACGAACCTGCGGACGGAGGGGATCCCATTTCCGTGTTTGAGTCAGGAGCAATCTTGGAGTACCTCGCCGACAAAGTAGGTAGGTTTCTGCCTCAAGAACCCCGAGAGCGTGCGAGGGTTCTCCAGTGGGTTCACTGGCAGATGGCGAATTTAGGACCGATGATGGGCAATGCCAATCACTTCAAGAACTATGGTCGCAACATTGCGTCGGATCCTTCTCAGCTCGAGTATGGTGTCAAGCGATTTGTTGGGGAGGTAGATCGACTATCTGGTGTCATGGATGCTCAACTTTCTGTTAATGAGTTCTTGGCAGGAAGTGAGTTCACAATCGCTGACATGGTTTCCTGGCCTTGGGCGCGACTGATAGGACGGATGCTCGATGAGTCCGCATGGGAAACCTTCCCAAACTTGAAGCGTTGGGTGGACTTGATCCACCAAAGACCTGCTTGTTACAAGGGCTACCATGTAGGTCGAGACTTGGGACAGAAGGAACTTACGGCTGAAGAGGAAAAGAAACGTCGCGAAATCCTCTTCAACCAGACAAATGAGAAGGTTAGGGCTGCGCGTGAGGAGGCCGCAAGAGCCGCAGGCTAACCACTTTGGCGACCTCAAAATCTAACACTTCCGTTTAGCTCAACCACTCGCCTCTCGCTGAGCGGTCATTCGAACAAGCGACTCCAAAGCCAATTCGAGTATGCTTTGCACACTATTGCAACCTAAAGGACTTGTATGAGTCATTCACTGATAATTTCCGGAGGCACGGTTGTCGACGGCACTGGCGCGGAAACCAAGAAGGCAGATGTAGCAGTTGACGACGGCTACATCACAAGTATCGGCGATCTCTCTCAAGAGACAGCAGACCAAACGATTGATGCTACTGGCAAGCTTGTGACACCGGGATTTGTCGATCTTCACACACACCTGGACGCTCAGATCGGTTGGGATCCCGAGATGAAACCAAGTTCCTATCACGGTGTGACAACAGCATTAATTGGAAACTGCGGAGTAACGTTCGCTCCCTGCGGACCGGAAAACAGACGTTACTTAGCAGAATTGATGGAAGCAGTCGAAGACATCGCCGCCAATGCGATCATGGACGGACTTCCCTGGAATTGGACCAGTTTTGGTGAGTACCTAGACACGGTTCAATCCCTCAATCCTACTTTGAATGTCGTAGGAATGTGCGGTCATTCAGCAATACGATTCGAGGCAATGGGCGACAAGAGTTGCGACGAAGGAGTCCAGGCAACGGAAGAAGAACTCGCTCGTATCGTCGAACTCGTCAAGGAATCGGTAGAAGGTGGAGCGGTAGGCTTTTCGTCCTCGCGATTCTTGGGACATCGCGTTCCCGACGGACGATTGACTCCTGGAACATGGGCAGATGCAAGAGAAACAAGCGCAATCCAGAAAGCAGTTGTGGAAGCTGGCGGAAGAGGTGGACTATTCCAAGTTGCTCCTGACATGCAATCTCGCTCCAAGATTGAACGTGAAATGTTCGAGACCGGTGCGGAACTAGGCTGCCAAGTGCTTTTCTCTGGAGGTACAGGCCCTCAAGGCGATGGAGGAGTTTCCTATTGGGAGGAATTTCTCGGTCGAAATAATGAAGCGGGTAGACGCATAACATCTATCTGCCACACGCGACCAAGTGGCTCCTTCTTTGGACTCGCACAGCAAGCTTATCTGCGAACCGAGAGTTGGCGAGAACTCATGAAATTGCCGACGATCAAGGATCGCGTCGATGCGTTGAAAGATCCTGCCACCCGCAAGAAATTGGTTGATGAAGCCAAAGAGGCTGGAGGTTTTGGGCGCGTTGCGAACATTCTGCATCCAATGGGAACCGACGAGTACCCAGACTTCGACTTGAACAACGAACGTAATCTGCAAAAGCTTGCTGATGATCTGGGACAGGATCCGGTTGATGTGTATGTTGATCGATTGATCGCTTCAGAGGGAAGAGAGTTTTGGAATCTTTGGGCATTTGGTGGTGCGCTTGAGAACCAATGGAACTACATGCGTCTGCCACATGTCGTTCCGATGCTTGGCGATGCTGGTGCTCACGTCGGACAGTTCACTGATGCGGACTCTCCAACATTCCTGCTTGGTGAGTTGACCCGAGATCGCAATGTCTACAGCTTGCCCGAAGCTGTTCATCGCATCACGGGCAAATCGGCCGAGGTTCTTGGTCTAAAGAAGCGCGGAAATCTCAAAGAAGGTTGGTATGCGGATATCAACGTCATTGACTACGAGAATCTCAAGTCGTGCCATCCCGAGTATGTGAGGGACTTTCCTCACAATGGCGGTCGTATTGTCACGAAGAGTGAAGGCTACGATGCGACGATCGTCGCAGGACAAGTCGTCATTCAAGACGGCCAGTACACTGGCAATCGTCCTGGCGAGGTTATTCGAGACTTTATTCGGAACTAGACCGACAACTGGGCGGCTCAATCCTTGCTTGAGCTAGTCAGCTAGTAGAGGTGCGGGTGTCGCAATTAAACGGCGGCATCCGCACTTTTCATTCTCCAATACGGACGTTCGGAGCAATCTTCATTCTTGAACTGACTCCGAGTTTCTAACTCTAAAGGCTCATTGCGCCGAACCGAATCTCTCTGGCGCATAAACACACCGTTGCCTAAAATTTGAGCCGACTGAACATGGGTTCCAATTACATGCACCACATCCACGTTCAGGGACTCACCAAATCCTATCGAATTGCTGAACGACAGCCCGGGATGCTTGGAGCTGTCAAGAGCTTGTTTCATCGGACCTACCGTGATGTTGAGGCATTGCGCGGGGTGAGCTTTGACATTTCACGCGGAGAAATGGTTGGGTATATAGGACCCAACGGAGCTGGCAAGTCCACAACGATCAAGATTCTCTCAGGCATATTGGTGCCTAGTAGTGGTTGTTGTGAAGTGAACGGCGTAGTTCCATGGCAAAGCCGCATTAGCTACGTGTCTCAGATCGGAGTGGTGTTTGGGCAGCGAACCCAGCTATGGTGGGATTTGCCTGTAATCGAGTCCTTCGAACTGCTTTGCGAAATCTACAAGATACCTGCGGACAAATACGAGACTTCGCTTGGAGAACTTAGTGAGCTCTTGGATCTACGACCGTTGTTCGATATTCCGGTAAGACAACTGAGCCTGGGACAGAGGGTGAAGTGCGATATAGCTTCAGCCCTTCTTCACAAACCTTCGATTCTCTTTCTCGACGAACCAACCATTGGTCTCGATGCTGTGACAAAAGCAAGCGTTCGGTCGTTCATCCAGGAAGTCAATCAAAATCGAGATGTGACAGTTCTCCTTACCACTCATGACTTAGGTGACATTGAAGCGCTATGCCGCAGAGTAATAGTGATTAACGACGGGATCTGTCTATCGGACAGTTCCATTGATGAGTTGCGTAATCAATACGTTCACGAAAAGCATGTGGTCATCGACTTCGAGAGCTCGCCACGTCTCGAACCTACTCATCGTGACTATGTATTGGAATCGGAGGGCTCACGCATTACCTTTCTGTGCACGTCTGATATTTCCGATTTTGTGGCTCAAATGACATCACGTTACGAGATTACGGACATCACAATTGAAACTCCGCCCATTGAGAGAGTTGTAACCGAGTTGTACCAAAGCAACAGTAAGTAATTGACCGTCCTCGCATTCAAAAGCTATATAGCCGTCGTCTCAACGCGCTTCAGAACGCTTCTGCAATATCGAACTGCTGCAATTGCCGGCATCGTTACACAAGTGTTTTGGGGACTCATGAAGCTCATGGTCCTGGGTGCGTTCTATGAAGTTGCACAGGATCAACCACCCATGTCTTTTGAAGCAGTGGTTGTCTATATATGGTTAGGTCAATGCCTGTTCGCACTCTTTCCTTATAACGTTGATCCGGATATGCGTGCAATGTTCGATTCGGGATCGGTTGCATACGATTTACTACGTCCGCTTAGTCTCTATGGATTTTGGTTCTCTCGAACCGTTGCATTTCGAACTGCACCCACGGCATTACGGGTCGTACCGGGACTGTTCTTTGCCTTTGTAGTGTTGCGACTAATCGGATTGGATGAGTGGGTGATGCCTCCGCCAGTGTCGATTGTTGCAGCGTTCTCATTTCTCTTGTCGATCGTCTTGACTGTCGTTCTATCCGTGTCGATTCTGATGCTCGTAAATATCTCATTGTTTTGGCTTATCGATTCCCGCGGAATGGTGAACTTAACCGCCGGAGTCGTCTGGGTCTTTGGAGGCATGATCATTCCCTTGCCTTTGTTTCCTGACTGGGCGCAACCGTTCTTGAGCTGGCAACCATTTCGGGGGCTGTGCGACATTCCATTTCGAATCTACTCAGGAGACATTGCCGGCATCCATGTCGTTGGTGAATTGGCCTTTCAGTTTGTGTGGATTGTCATTTTGGTTCTTATTGGAGTTTGGCTCATGCATAAGGCACAAGTGAAGCTCACGGTACAAGGCGGATGAACGCAGCGATCAGTCTGTTCGCAAAGTACCTTGCGATTAGTGTGAGAAGTCAGATGCAGTATCGAGGATCGTTCGTTCTTTATGCATCGGGGCATTTCTTCACAACCGGTGTCGAAGTGTTGGGCATTTGGGCTCTATTTGATCGGTTTGGATCACTCGGCATATGGTCTCTTGCTCATGTGGCCGTTTTTTACGGTAGCGTGAACATGGCGTTTGCTGTTGCAGACACTTTCAGTAGAGGGTTCGATTCGTTTGGCGCCACGATGGTTAAGTCGGGAGACTTCGACCGAATTCTGTTGCGACCACGTTCCACGGCCTTTCAAATCGCAGGTCGGGACTTTCCATTGCATCGTGTTGGACGATTTCTGCAAGGCGCTTTGGTGTTTGTCTATGGAGCAGTAGTGCTCGATCTAGATTGGTCAGTGATTCAGCTGTGCATGCTGTTCCTAGCATTTGCTGGCATGTTCTTTTTCTTCTACGGTTTGATGATTTTTCAGGCAACCCTGAGTTTTTGGAGCACTGAGTCGCTAGAAGTCATGAACGTGTTTGTTTACGGTGGAGTGGAAGCATGCCAGTATCCCCTATCGATCTACAGAGATTGGTTTCGCACATTCTTCACGTACGTGATTCCATTGGGGTGCGTTGCCTATTTCCCCATCGTTGGTGTGTTGGGGGTCGAGGATCCTCTTGGGAGCGGTCTAGTCTTTCAGCTCTTAGCTCCATTCGCAGGAATTGCGTTCTTCGGACTCTCATTGGTTTTCTGGAACTTTGGGGTCCGACACTATGCGTCCACTGGATCCTAGTTCGGAAGTACGGTCACGTGAGTTGACCTATAAAAAGAAAAGCCTAAGTCAGTAGATGATCCTGCAAACCCATCGTTGGCTCGGTATTGCCTACACGATCTATGGTCAAGTGTGCATTGTTTGCATGCCATTTATTGTAGTTATTTATACATTTATTATAGAATAACCTACAATAAATGTACAGACTTATTGATCGCCCCAGACTATTGTCAGCAGTAGGTCAGGGGTTACGCGAGTCTCCTGTCGTTGCAATACTAGGAGCACGCCAAGTAGGAAAAACCACTCTTGCTCGTCAGTATACGAACGCATGGGGTGGACACTCCATACTTTTCGACTTAGAAACAGCTGCTGCATACGAAGCACTCTCCACAACGCCAGAGACTCTGTTGCGAAGCGCGGAAGGGCTAGTTGTTATCGATGAAGTTCAACGAATGCCTCAATTGTTTAGTGTGCTCAGACCCATTTGTGATGATCTCAATAGGAAAGCTCAGTTCCTCCTACTAGGTAGCGCGTCACCAGACTTAATCCAAGGTGTGTCCGAATCTCTGGCAGGACGCATTCAATTTGTTGAAGTTAGTGGGTTTTCTCTGCAAGAGGTCGGATCGGAGAATCAAATCAATCTTTGGATGCGAGGAGGGCTTCCACGAGCTTGCTTGGCCCGAGGCGAGAACGCCTGGCATCGGTGGACTCAATCTTTTTCCCAGACTTTTCTGGAGCGAGACATACCGATGTTGGCAGCACGAATTTCACCCGTTGCTATCGGTCGTTTCTGGCGAATGCTCGCGCACTCTCACGGTCAAGTTTGGAATGCATCAGAACTTGCTCGATCTGTGGATCTAACCGTTCGCGAAGTCGACCGATACCGAGACTTGCTGGAAGGATCCTTCATGATTCGAGTATTGCAGCCATGGTTTGCGAATCTGGGCAAACGTCTGATCAAGAGTCCTAAGGTGTACCTGCGAGACAGCGGAATCCTGCACTTCTTGTTGGGTATTCGGTCTCAATCGGAATTGGCAATGCATCTTCGGTATGGTGCGAGTTGGGAAGGATTTGCAATCGAGCAGACATTGATCATCCATGGGTCGCGAGACGCATTCTTCTATCGAACTCAACGTGGTGCTGAACTCGATCTACTACTGCTCCGCAACGGACGCCAGTGGGGTTTTGAGTTTAAGTGCACGGACGCACCAAAAACTACGAAGTCGATGCATGTAGTACTCAAGGACTTAGAACTTGAACACCTTTGGGTTGTTTACCCAGGGAATCAACAATTCGCCATGACGGAGTCTATTACGGCACTTCCTCTCAAGGAAATTGGAAACGTTTCGCTCATTCCTATGTCAGAGTAGTAACTAGTCTGTGTGTGGATCGGACCACCGATTGCTGTTCCAGTCGGTCTAGGAAGAAGGAATCCTAGATTGACCAAACAGAACAGTTATGGAATCAATACTAAAGATAGGGCTAACCGAAGTCGAGGATCGACATGAATAGTAATCAGCTGATTTCGATAGAACCGACCTGCTTTCCGCATCCTGGCGAGATTGTTACTGAGTACCTTGAATTTCATGGGTGGTCACACAATGATCTGGCCAATCGCTTAGGACTAAAACGTAATGAAGTTCACAAAATTTGCAGTGGGAGGGCCTCAATCGGGCCAGACACAGCGTTAAGGCTGGAAAGAGTGTTCCAACGCCCCGCCCATTTATGGCTAAGTCTTCAGAAGCAATTTGATTCGACACGGCTTCTGTGATCCCGAGATGCTTTACACCTCGGTCGCGCACGAGATCAATTTCGCAGAATGGTACCTATAGACACTGGTCTACGAAATTTACAGTACCCTAGGTTTTCAGGTAGATCGATTGCAGCGCACGGTGTTACATTGCTGTTGACCCGCTTCCAGCGTTCGATTCTCCTATTGAAAAACAACGAGTGCACTCCTATTGCAAATGGATGCTTTCGGTTTCCGGCCTAGGTTTACTTTAGCTCCGTTGCGATCTCTGTTCTTGAATTGAGACGGACTTACAACGATCCCAGGAGTTGCTAGCACTCGTGGTCAGAGCTCACCACAAATACAATCCTTGTAGGTCATTATGTCAGGTTTTGAGAGTACCTATAATGACCTTCATTTGCTAGGAAAGGGTAATATGGATATGAGTGGGGACCTAACCTTCTTCACGAACCCTATGTCGCGCGGACAAATTGCCCGCTGGATGCTGGAAGAGGTCGGCTGTGACTACGAAACTGTAATGGTCGAGTACGGTGAGTCAATGAAGTCTCCGGAATATCTGGCGATAAACCCCATGGGTAAGGTTCCCGCAATAAAGCACGGCGGTACCGTAATCACTGAATGTGCCGCAATCTGTGCTTATCTAGCGGATACATTTCCCGAGTCGAAGCTCGCACCTGAACCAGCCAATCGAGGATCCTACTATCGATGGATGTTCTTTGCTGCAGGACCCGTGGAAGCTGCTGTGACAAACAAGTCGCTGGGATTTGAGATCGAACCGGATCAGGAACGTATGGCCGGCTATGGAACCTATGATCGTGTTGTCGACGTGCTGGACAGAGTCCTTCAAGAGAATCCGTATGTGACGGGGGATTCCTTCACGGCTGCGGATGTCTACCTGGGTTCCCACATTGTTTGGGGAATGTCTTTCGGAACTATAGATCCGCGACCGGCATTTGAAGCGTACGCGAAGAGAGTTGAATCACGAAAGGCCTATCAACGAGCTCAACAGCTCGACGGCGTGGACGGGTCCGGTTAGGCGTGACTCTATTTGCAATAGGTAGCTTCTCTTCCACCAGCACTTCTTCGTATTGTGTCTAAAGAGTTTCGGCAACACCGATTTGTAAGTCCTGAGGGATCGACGGACATTCTCCTTATCCGTCACGGAGAGTCTGCACCAGTCAATCCTGATAGTCCTTTTCCATCAGTCGATGGTCATGGTGACCCGCCACTTCATCCAGACGGTCAGGTTCAAGCTCAGCAAGTAGCCGAGCGCCTCCAATATGAGCCGATCAATGCTATTTACATTTCAAATCTTCAGCGAACAGCCCAAACAGCAGACCCACTCTCGAAAAAACTAGACCTAAATCCGATCGAAATTGCAGATCTCAGGGAGGTCCACTTAGGAGAATACGAAGGTGGTCTGTACAGAAAGAAAGTTGCCGAGAACGATCCTACACTGAGGAGGGCGTTGCGAGAACAACGTTGGGACATAATTCCCGGAGCCGAAACAAATGAGGCGTTCGAAGCACGGTTAAACTCGGCGATTGCTCAAATCGCCTCAGAAAATCCCAATCGGCTTGTTGCAGCGTTTGTACATAGAGCTGTAATCGGTCAAATCGTATCAAGTGCAACTCATGCACAACCAATGGCATTCTTGGCCTCTGATAATGGGTCAATTACACACATCGTAGTCACAAAGAGCAGGGTTCTTGTTCGACGTTTCAACGACACTTCGCACCTAACCAAACAATATTCTTCAAGATCTAGCGATCTGAGCTGAGAGATTCTTGCTTAGGCTTTCACTAAACAGGCAATGCGTCAACGAATGCGTTGTTCTTCAGTTAATTGGATCTCTATCGGGTTGTGGGGCGTGACCTCAACTTTGTCCCGATAGACTCGTTCGTCCTCGAGCGTGTACAAACCCGTGGCATTCTGCGGGTACTTTCTTGAAATCAGCCGTACTGTGACCGTGTGTTCTCCTTCGACAGGACCTCGAACGTTATCGATTTCAAATTTCCCTTCTGCTGATTGATCTAATCGAGTGACTGCAGGAGGTGCATTGCTATCCGTAGGTTCGAACGATAACCACACAGAACCTGGTATCTCCCCGTTAAGTGTTAGTCTCCCACTGACATAGACCCGTTTCTTGGCTGTAAGAAATCCGTTGCGGCGAAGCCAATTGTTCATCAGTCCAAACCACGCAGACGAGTCGGGATCTCCGGTACCCAGACCAATTCCATGAGCACCACTTCCAAAGATGTGCATTTCCGCTGGTATGGAGTGCTTATGAAGCTCTTGGTAGAAGATTTGAGATTGTTCAGTGGGAACAATTGTGTCTTCATGGGTATGCATTAGAAAGGTTGGGGGTGTGTTTGAATCAACCTCCGTATCTGTAGGCGTGTACTCGTCAGCTTTTCTACCTCTGACGATTCCATTGGTGACAGCGTATGCCAAGACGAGAAAATCTGGTCGAGAGGATTCACTGTCGATCGCATCCCTAGCATTGCAGGGATTGTTCGGCATAGCGGTTCCCACTGCAGCGGTAAGGTGTCCGCCTGCCGAGAACCCCAGCATCCCCAGTCTAGAAATACCGAGGTTCTTGAATCTATGACGCACTATTCTGATCGCCCTCTGTCCGTCAAGCAACGAAACTGCAGAAGAATAGGTGGGTGCAACTCGATACTTCAGGACGAATGCGGAAATGCCGCGTCGGTTGAAGGCACGTGCCACCTGCAGTCCCTCGTGGTCGGATGCAAGAATTCGGTAGCCTCCTCCTGGAGAGATGAGAACTCCACATCCATTTGCTGACTCTTTTGGAGCCAAGTGAACCGTAATGTGTGGTTCGTGAAGTGTCCCTTGTCCAACTGCTTCCGGAACATTGTTGTCCCATAGTGAAATGGTTTCGTGATTCATGCAGCAAGAGCCTCAGCTTGTTACCTGTTGGTATTAGCGGTAATACCAGCTTATGAATCGTACTCGACGGGAAGGTCAGGATCACTTCGTGTTCCCACCACGGAATGCCCTAGAGTAGAGCTAAGAAATCAAATCGAAAGGGATATAAGCTGACAGGATTTGAGGTAATACTCAGGGTAATAGGTACTCATTCGATTTTGCTCTCACAACTCAATTGCGAGTCTTGTCCGCCAATTCGAAACTCGACTCAACCGACTCTCTCAAACTCTGTTGACGATACATGTCGGCATAAAGACCATTCAATCTCAAGAGTTCTTGATGAGTTCCAGATTCCGCTACTTGACCTGATCGAATGAATGCGATCTTGGTCGCATTACGAATGGTGGAGAGCCGATGCGCAATTACAAAACACATTCGATTCCGCAGGAGATTCTCCAGGCCCTGCTGAATATGTTGCTCCGTCTCTGTGTCGACAGAGCTCGTAGCTTCATCGAGGACGAGTACTTGAGGATCAGCCAATATTGCTCGTGCAATAGAAATCAACTGCTTTTGTCCAGCTGAGAGCTTGCTTCCGCCGGCACCTGCTTCTGACTCGTAGCCTTCTTGCATGAGTTGGATGAAGTCATGTGCTCCAGCAGTTTGGGCGGCTTCATGGATTTCCGCTTCCGTTGCGCCCGGTCTGCCGTAGCGAATGTTCTCGAAAATGGAACCAGAAAATACATGTGGATGTTGAAGAACCACTCCAAGCTGCGATCGAAACCATCGGAGCGGCAATTCACGGTAGTCGACCTTGTTGACATACACGTGACCTGAAGTCGGTTCATAGAATCGACAAACAATGTTTGCAAGTGTAGTCTTGCCACCACCTGTCGGTCCAACTAGAGCCACGGTCTCTCCGGCTTTCGCATCAAGTGTCACGTTGGAAAGAACGGTCTCAGGAGGGTTGTATGCAAACGAGACATTGCGAATTTCAATTGAGTTGATCGAGTTGACTTTGGGGGGATCAACTCGTTCGTTTGCATCGATTTGGGGAACCGCATCCATGACAGCAAGTATTCGCTCGGCAGAGGCCTGAGCTGTCTGCATTTCCGTAAACCAATGGGCCATCTCAACGACGGGTTCGAAAAAGTAGCGCATCCACATCATGAAGGCGAGCAGCGTTCCCGCCACAATTACCCCGTTGAGAAAATCCAAGCCTCCAACGGCAATGGCTAATCCCATCGCAATGCTCCCGACTACCATCATGATTGGCATATAGACCGCTGAAAGAGTCAGGTTTCGAACGGATGCGCGATACAGTCGGTCTGTCTGTTGGCTGAACTGATTTAGGTTTTCGGATTCCTTTACGAACGACTTGCTTGTCAGAACTCCTGAAATGCTCTCGTTATACGTTCCCGTGATCAACGAATTCGTTGATCTGACTTCGCGAGCTGATTGGAGAATCGAACGTCGAAACTTGATCGTCACCCATGCAATGAAGGGAAGCAATGCGAATGCGAACAGGGCAAGCTTCCAATTGAGAACTAGCATCACGATTCCCATCGACAGCATCATTGCAGTGCCCCACACGAAATCTAGGAATGCCCACGTCAGAATGTCGGTTAATCGTTCGCAGTCTGAAGTCAGACGGGCCATTAACCACCCCACGGGACGTTTGTCAAAGAAACCGAAAGACTGTTTTTGAATGTTCACGAAAGCGTCTTGACGGATGTCGTAACTCGCCATCGCTCGAAGTTTCGACACTAAGAAAACGAAACCAGTGATCATTAGGGCAGAGACAACGCTTGCAATGACAATGAGAATCGTCCAAGTCTCGAGGCTTGCATCTGTTCCATTGGCTTGAATGTCGTCCACAAGCCATTTCGCAACCAACCCAAATGCCATTTCGGTGACACCCAAAATGCCGCCGCATAGGGCAACTGCTGCCAAGTTCCCTTTGTAGCGCAGTACGTAACCGAACAAGCGCTGCCAGAGTTTGGTGTCCATCCGAGCGTTTTCGGAATCTCGGAATTCGTCCTGGGTTGAGAGGTCTGTATCGGAGTATGTGTCAGCCATTGGCAGCAAGCTCCGTTTCGTACTGTATGGTCTCGTCCAACAGGTCCTGTATCTCGCAGAGATCGCGATATGGACCGGGTTTATTCACCAATTCTTCGTGTGTTCCGACTTGCACAATTCGGCCTTGATCCATGAGAACGATTCGGTCCACGCGTCTAATGGTCGTTAGGCGATGGGCAATGATGATGGTCGTTACCTTTCGTTGTGGGGACGAGAGGTTATCCAGAATCGAGCTCTCGGTCCGAGTGTCTACTCCTGAAAGAACGTCGTCCAGAATTAGAATCGGGGCACGAGTCATCAATGCGCGGGCCAAAGCCATTCGTTGTCGCTGCCCACCAGAAAGGTTCACGCCACGCTCTCCAATTCTCGTAGCAAACTTCGCAGACAATGCGTTTATCGTCGAGTGAATTGCTGCAAGTCGCGTGGCGTCCTCGAACTCGTCCTCAATTGCGGTCTCGTTTCCAAATTGAAGATTCTCACGTATCGTTCTCGAGAATAGGAAAGGCTCCTGCAATGCACACGCAATCCTCTGTCGAAGCCACGTGACATCTACGGAGTTAATGTCGATCCCATCTAGCAAGATCTTGCCAGTCGAGATCGGATAGAAACGAAGTAACGCTCGAATGAGAGTCGACTTTCCCGACCCGGGGCGACCCACGATGCCAATGGTTTCACCGGGCTTGATCTCGAGGTTAATCTCTTCCAGCTGATTGCTGTGGGAGTCGTAGGTCAATCCAACGTTCTCAAATACGATTGAGCCAAGCAGCTCAGTGGACTCCGGAATCTGCTGAACCGGCTCCTGTTCGGTCATCAAAATGTGATTGATCCTTCGGAGGGAGACCAATGTCTTGCCTGTGTGCTCGACAAAATCGATCATTTGTCGAATGCGCCAGATCACGATTCCAGTGAGCATCGTGAACATCATCAATTCACCGATCGAAAGCTCACCGATCATGACGAAGTAGCCGCCAGCGATCAGCACGATGGAGGTCTGGAGCATGCATATGAGATCGCTGATTCCCCAATAGATGGATTCGATTGCATTCAATCGAATGTAGCGGTCGCGAAAGTCTCGATTTGCAAATTCAAACTTCTTGAATTCCTTGGGTTCTTGTGCGAATGCTTGAACCACTCGAATTCCGGTCAAGTTTTCTTGGATAACCGACGTTAGCCTCGCTTCGGCTTCGTCGGTCTGCTTGAACAGCGAGGACACTAAATGAAAGAAATAAATGCCTCCCACAACGATGATCGGCATCAGAGCAAGAGACATCCAAGTTAGTGTTGGATTGCGCCACCACAATACTGGAAACATCACGGCTAGGAACAAGAGAGGTCGCGCAAGAGAATCTATATCGGAATGCATGAATCCCCTCACCGTTTCAACGTCCGAAGTGCACCGCTGTACAAGATCACCGATTTCCTCTTTGTCAAAAAACGATGCCTTTGCGCGATGAAGGCGATCAAAGAGCACTTCTCGGAGTTTTCTTGCAATGCCTTCGGAGGCAACAGCGGACAAGCGATTTCTTGCAAACTGAAAGAGACCCGCAAACGCCGTTATCAGAATTCCAACTGCAGCGGACACAAACAAGTACGTTGTGAAAGGTGTGTCCGAACCAATCAGTTCTGACATTGCCAACAAGTAGGGGTTTGATTTACCCAAGTCGCCTTCGATCAAGACATCGAGTGCGTACATCCCGGCAAGGGGAATTCCTAACATGCACACGTTCGATATCGTCGAACACAGTGTTGCAACGAGGTAGCGAAGCCGTTCGCCTCTTGTAATGGACCACAGGTTGGGATGCTGACGTCCTTCCCTGGGTGAGTTTGAGTTCATATAAGCTTATGTGTGTAACAAGTCAAGCCACCAAAACTTGGTGACCACATTAATGGATATGTAATTGCCCCTAAAATCGGAGCAGGGGGAGTCTAGCGGACGCCGACTCTCTGAACCGCAAGGACTAGACGTGGAGTAGTAATCATGTCAATCACCTTGGGATGTTGGCGGGATTTGCGTATGTTACGAATCGAGTTGGTGATGTCAACGCAAATGCAAGGATTGCTTCGGCTGTGTTTGACGAGTTGCACATCCAAAAGTTCAAGCGTTCTTCAAATCGCATCCATGGAGGTGAACCCTGTCGAAGAAGTTAAAGTGGATGGAGCTTTTCGTAATTGTCCTAGTTTGGTAGCAAAAGGTAAGTGTTAGGAATTGCTAACTCCAATGGTCTTGGCCTCTGTTGCTTTCTCTCTTGTTTCAATATTCTCGCTATAGTCCTCTAACAACTTACATCTTGTCCAATAACTTGAGGCATTCTCATAGATTCCTGCTCTAGCAAGCCGAGAGAATCAAGATGCGCAAGATTGGACCTTGTATCCGTCAATCCAGTGCGTCATGGAAAGCTGGAGAGACAATGTCTCTCAGAGCGTCCTTTTGATCTGACGTTAACGATAGATAACCTGAGTTTGTCGCCGCAAGGATTGCGGCGAGTTCTTTCTTGATTTGCTCTGTAGGTAGCGAATCCAGTTTGCTGAACAGGTCCTGGGGATCCTCCGCCCAGTGCCCACGTAGGTCGAGAAAGTACTTATACTGGTCTTCTGGCGACTCTTGGCTGATTAGTTCAATAGCTTGATTCGACCTGCCTTCGTTTATAAACGCGCTACCGATGCCGTGATACGAGGATTGCCGTGCTATAGGATCGCGGACTTGATGCAACATCTCGATTGCAGCGGCAGAACCACGTTGATACGCCACCTCACCGATCACCCAACCCTGCCATACGGGGATAGACTGGTCAGTTGAAAGTTCAAGAGCCAACTGAATGTCTCCACGCTTCACCATCTCTGCCAAGACACGTTGCTGCATGCGCACTTGAAACTGCGAAAACCTCGTATTCAATCTCTCGACCTCGGAACTGGTTCGTAGCCATCTCAATGTGGCACCCGGATCGATTTCTGACCAACTCATTGAGATGGCTAAAACTAAGCTTCTCCTATCACTGTCGTTTTCAAATTCGGCAATTGAGTCGACAACCGATTCTGGTGACTCTCGGGCGACGTTGCGCAATGCCTCAAGTTTTCCAATGGTGCGCAAGTAGGCTGGAATCTGGTCGATGGAAGAGAGCAGCTCCTGTGCATCGTTATTAGCCCACTCTTCTATCGCCGCAAGTTCGCATCTCGCGCGAACCGCCAAATTATCGATCAAAGCTGTTGCTGCAAGAGCGGCAACGACATCGCTTTGCGCCCATTGCGCAATTACTCGATCCATTACGCGTCCTCCGACACTTGGATTCAGTCCTGCAATGTCTTGTGTCAGTTTGAACGCAAATTGCGGATTGTCCTTCGCAACCGACTCCAATAGGGGAGTAAGAACTCGGATGCGGCTAGTGTCGTCTCTCAGATATTCAAGAATGGCACCAGGCACGTCGCTCCCGGACTCCTTGAACCAACTCATGGCTATGTGGGAAAGCAACTTAAACTGGGCTTCGCTTAACAACGACACATTGCTCCCGTGCGCAACGATGAAACTCTGCCATGCTTCCTCAGGATTGTCCATGGGTATCTCAAGCATTGAAACCGCGAGTGCGTCGATCGTGATGTCCTCTTGATCCAAGCTGCCCGCGATCTTTCGAAGAGTTTCTTCGGAGAGATCATACCTAGCGTGTAGGATGCCTTCGACCACGGTTCGGCGTTCTGAATTGTCCAAACTTAATGCGTGTTCCACCGACGCTTCAAGAGCTGAAACAGACCACTCCTGATACACAATTGAGACAAGCGGGAGTCGCCTGAAATCTGGCAAGTCTGAAATTATCGAGAGTGCTTGTTTGGGTTCGATCATGGCCATGCGACGCACCGCCACTTCCTGAATCTCGTCGCGAATCGTTCTTGATCCGACATCTTCAGCTTGCCGAAACGCTTCTCCAAGTTGCACAGCGTTCCACTTATCGAATACTTGATGCAATTTGACGGTTCTTTCATACTGCCCCATCGAGTGCAAGCGGATCCCAAGTTCAACTGTGTCAGTTGCATTCTCCAATCGATTGTTGACTTCAGATTCTTCAATAGAACCCGAGTCCGTCGTCATTTCGTCGGCGGAAAAGCCAGCAAGCAAAACCACATTTAGGGAGACGTAGACACCCACAACAAACGATCCGAAGCGGAACGGCCTAGGAGTGCTGGTCGTGCGTCGATGGATTGTGGGCTTAAGCATGAGTTCGAATTGATCCTAGTCTGCAGTGTGTTGAAGTAGGTGAAGTTCGCTCTCGTCCACATATTGCTCAAGCTTGTCCATGTCCTCGGTGTTCAGGAACGGATTGTTCTCATTGAGCTTCAAGAGATAGGATGCGCACATTTGTCTGACTTCGTTCGTAGGCAAAACACCCAGCTTGTTCAGCATGTCACGGGCACCGTATTCTGCCCACATGTATATGAACCCACTAAAGTAGCTGTTCTGAACTGCTTCGGGCTCGTCCTTGACCAATTCAATTGCGCGGTCTGAGTCGCCTTCAAGAATCAAGGCCATGCCAATACCGTTGTATGCGCTCCTACGTGTGGCTTTGTTGCGAGCGGAATCAAGCATGCCAATTGCCGCGTCCACATCAAGACGCGCCATTGAGCTGATTACCTGCGCTTCTCGTCCAATACCTCCTTCTCCCTTTGGAAAGGTCCGCGCTATGGGTAATGCGGCGTGGGGATTCTCTCGTGCTATCACCTCGAATACGCTTCCGGTACCGCCGCCTGGCAACTTCTTTATTTCTGGGTCGTTGGCCCATTCGAAGGCGGCGTATGGGTCAATTCTTGCCCAATCGTCAATTACATTGATGAAAACCATTTCTCGAACTCTCTTGTCTTTCACGTCCTTCAACAGCATCGGTATCGACTCAGGAGACGACTTCCCCATTGCCATGAGTGCCGTTTGCCGACTCCAGGTCCGAAGATCTTCCGGTATCCGGGACAATGCTGCGTAAAGGGAGTGAGGATGGTTCATGCCCCACGACTCAATTGCAACTCGCTGCATTCGATTCGGATCGGTCGCTTCTTCGCTATCCACCAGTCGGGTTGCTTCCAGTGCCCGCTCTCCCTCCGTTGCAGCCCAACCAGCAACAGCCCGCGCCAGAACCACTCGATCCCGTCGCTCGATATCAGCGGTAAAGGCCCGAAGTTCTTTATAGTTGCTCTCTACCAGCCCCTTTAGGATTTCTTCAAGCAATGGGGCTTGGTCTACTCGCCGTGGAAAAGAGTCCATGATCGCATCCGTTGCATTAAGACGGTCTTTTTCCAGCCAGTCCAGAGCAACATAAACCAGTGCGTTGAGCTGGATGTCACTTGAGGGAAGAGTGTTGTCTGTGTAGTCGGTTGTAAGGCTGTACCAAAGCTCTTCCGGATCGTCGATTGACTCGCTTAGCACAGCTGTTGCTGCTTGATCCAATTCGAACTCCTCGATGTCAATCTCTCGGGACAACTGGCGTCGCACGTCATTAGGAAGTTCTGTGCCTGACAGTAACATTCCTTGCACAGCAAATTTCTGGTGATGTTCGTCTAAGTTGACGATGTGTTGGATTGCTTGAACCGGGTCGGAGGCCGACCACTCCCCAAAAATGGCGGAAATCACAAAGCTCTGCCCATCCTCGCCGAATTTTTCGAGCTGTGACAGAGCTACCAAAGGATCGATCATTGCGATCTTTCGAATTATGCCTTCCTGTAATTCGTCTCCGATATGCTTCGGTTGAATCGAGGCGGTTTGATTCAGAAAATCCTTCAATCGATTGAGAGATGAGTCAGTCAGAAGATCGTCCAGTGCGAGCCGCCTATTGAAAGGGCTCAAAATGCGTACAAGTGCTCCGATTTCGGAGTTAGCGTCTGTTCGGTTCCAAACCAGAGAAGACTCTTCTTGAAGCGAATCTAGTGAAGAAACACTCGGAGTCCTTTGTGTGTTCTGCGTTACTTCAGTGCGAAGCGACAGGTAATTGAAAGCTACTAAGCCGATCCCAACCGTGACTACGACGGCGATCGTTGCAAAAACAATCCAAGTTGAACGTTTATGCCAACTTATTCTGATGATCCTTGGATCCTTTCATTCGGCATGACTGCAAATGATATAACGCCAACCATGAATAGAGTTTGGGTCTGTATCCACGGCTTGCATTCAGTCTCAATTGTCGAATTCTTCGGGAAATTTTCTACCTAATAAACTATATAGGTCGTGGTTCATTCCAGGTGAGAATTGCTATCCACACGAAACTATTGAATTGTGCAGGAAATGGTGTCTAGCAGGCGATTCACGGTCGTAAGAACTGAATTATGAATACCAGAAGGACTAAGTCACATGCTTTTTTCTTTTCTGTAGTTTTGATGTCTCTACTGGTTTTGAGCACGATTATTGGTTACTTCATACTCCTCCCACGAGCCATTCCAAAGCAAATCATCGTCGCGGTACTGCCATTCGACGGACCTGAAACTCTTTCGCCTCATCTCACACAGGAGTTTCCTCGACACATAAGAGAACTCGTTGCCCTAAGCCGAGACTTGACTTTCGTGGACTTCGATGCCGCAAGAGCGGCAATCGACTTGCGTGAGGATTTCCGTGGTTTCACGCATGAACTAGGAGTGACCCATATTGTGGACGGTGACTTCGTTGAAGACCAGGACACCCCAGATAGCTTTCTGCTTACGGTTCGGGTTGTGGATGTCACTCGTCCAGCATGGAAACTAAAGTGGCACAACGTTTTTCGCTATCCAGACGAGTCACTGCTGAGCATTCGCAATCAAGCAGTCGACCAGATACTAGGTGGCTTGTACGACAACAGCGTTGGTGAAATTTCGGATGAAGAAAGCATCGAGGGAGATTTCGAAAACTACCTTCGCGCTCAATCACTGTTCCATTCGCAAGAAATACCGGATGCGAGAGCTATCCTGCTTCAAGCTTCGAATATCTACTCAAACGCGTTTGCACTCTATCTACTTTCACGAATCGAATACGACCGAAAGACGGAATTCCTAGATTTGGCAGTTAGTGCAAACCCGCGGCATTATCCGTCGCTCATTGAACAAGCGTGGAATGAATACTCCGCAACGGGAGACTTGCCACTCTACACCAACACAGTCACCGAACTAGCAGGTACGTTTCCCAATTCCCACGCGGTCTTGAGGATGGCTGATCTTTACAGTGCCCTTGGATGGTTCGAGGAAGAGGAGCAACTGCTCCTCCGATGGGCAAAAATGCGTCCTCGGTCAGGACTCGCAGCATTGAGAATCGGATTATCGAGATTTAGAAGTGGAAGTGACGCCGGAGTTGAAGAAGCACTTACGATCGCTAGTGCCAGAGAGCCCGAAAATTCCCGTGTCAAGCTCTTCGCCGCCTTATATGATCTTGAAGTACGAGACGGTGCCATCGACTTGACGGAGTCAGTGGAGTTTGAAGTCCGACACTTGGCAATAAACGGGCGAATTGAGGAAGCACGCGGTGTTCTTGCGACCATTCAAGAGCAACTCTCTTGTGACGAATTGGTTGAGAACGCACTCTATCTCGGCGACTTGAACTTCGCATTCAAGAACTTGGCATGCAGTGATCAATTTTGGACTCAGCCGCCAGGGTGGTGGTTGGAGGAAGATCCACGTTGGCAAGTGTTTGTGTCAGATCCGCGCTATTCGGAATGGCAACGCTCAAGAGGACTCGTGCGATCTACACTTGATCAACTCACTCCAGTTTCCATTCCCCAATTGTTTGCTCCGGTGCGAAAGCTCTTGCCTGAAAACGCGGGTGCACAGGCTGAATCACCATGACTGCCTCTAAAGCCTTTGGTCTTGTCCAAAGCAGGTTTTCTGGATTCTTGGTTGATCGAGATCTACTCGGCTGACGGATCAGGGACCCTTTTAGGGTCGAATAGCTCTTCGAGATGGCTTGAAGGGAGGGGTTTAGTAAGTTTTGAAACCACAAAGGTCACTATGACTCCAATAATCTCGCCCATTGCTGCACACGAAAACGGGTTCGGTCCTTCTCCATGAATCCACGAAACAACGTCAAAAAAGATGCCCGAACCAAACCAACTGGGATCGAGCAATTGAGCGTGAAAGATCACGAAAGAAACGAAGCCGGCTAGCAAACCTGCATATGCACCTTTTCGCGTTACGCCTTGCCAAAGCGCTCCCAAGACCAACGGACCCGCGAACGCGGCCATCATTCCGCCCACGCCGATGAACACGATGAGCGCGATGTTGACCTTTTGCAGAGCCCAAGCCAAAGCGGCACAAATAATCAGTACAACCACAGTACTGACACGGCTGATCACGAGCACCCGTTTGTCGATTTGTTCCTCAGAGAGGTGACTGTGAAACAACGGTGCAAGTGTTCTGCGATAGAGATCGTTGGCAATTACTTGCGATGAGGAGACGACCAACCCGTCGGCTGTGGACATTATTGCCGCGAGGATACCGACCCCTATGAGTGCGGCCAGCCATGTTGGAAACAGTTCTATAAACAGCAACGGCAACGCTGCATTGTGGCTTTGACTAGCGAGAAGATCGTCACCAAGTACTGCCCTCGCTAGCAACCCACCAAGCCCCATCATTCCAAGCACTATTCCGCACAAGAAAGCAACTCGGACGAACGAATGTTGTTGTTTGTCTGACTTGAGTGCCCAAACCTTGTTGCCGAGATGAGGCAGCATCCCCAAAGGAATGTGAGCGAGCAGTATGGCGACTATCGACCAAGGAGAATGGGTTAGGGGGTTCGTTGGATTGAGCGGCTTCGTCAGATTTTCGTCTTGTTCGCCAAGTGATCTTGCCAACTCGCCTAAGCTACCATCCAGACCCACGCCAAGTAACACGATTACGATGACCACAATGGCCAGTGCAAGCATCAACATACCTTGAACGCCATCGGTCAAGATATCGGCGTGAGCACCACCGAGGACCACATAAGCTCCAAGTACGATTACGGTAATTGCAAGTGCCCAAGCGGGATCCATTCCAAGCATCGTCTCGAACATAACCAGTCCTGAGACAAGCTGCGCTGCCAGATAGAAGAACAACACAAGCGACAACAGCGATACGAGGATCCTCAATCCATTAGATTGAAATCTATCTCCCAGATACTCGGGAATACTTCGGTTGCCGAAGCGATTGCCAGCGGTCGCAACCAGTCGCATGCAAATCAGCACGCCCAAGTAAACGCCCATCGGGTAGAGGAAATTTCCCCAGACAGAAGAGAATCCGAGAATGTAGGCAAGTCCGGGTCCGCCAAGAAATGTTGCTCCGCTGGCAGTGGTAGCTGCGAACGCAAATGCAAGGAATGTTGGACCGTAGCCGCCTCTTGCAGTAGCGTAATCGTCTGCGTGTTTGACACGTCGTTGACCCCAAACGCCGAATGCCAGCATTCCGCCGACATACACGATCAAGAATATCCACGACCACGCTGCTAAACTCATGCTGGTGCCTCCAGTTCTAGTTCGGATCTAGTGGACTGAATTCAGCTCCGATCACGACAGTGGTCAAGTGAGCTAGGGTTGCACAAGCTTGATTGTGTGTTCGGTCGAGTTCTCGTCGACTGTGAACTTGACGCGTTTCCATCCAGGTACTCCGAATCGAGGACGCGCGTTGTTGGAGAACCCATATGGCTCGCCCGGTAAGCGCATCATCCCTTTACGATTGAATTCACCATCGTCATTGAGGTCCTGGTATGCCGATGCCGCGTACTCACCAGGTTCAAGCTCAATCGTGGCGGATGAGCCTTTAATTGACGGTTCCGCCTCGAGGCTATGAGTTGCATCCAAGTCTTTCCACGCTTTCTCGTCAGCAAAGATACCCATGATGACCTTGCCTTCGGTTTCCTCAATATTGGAAATCTTTAGTTCAAAGCTAACCGTTTCGGCTTCTTGTTTGCTCTCGTCGGAATCAGAATTCAAGGATACCGCTGCCACAATTGATGCAATTGCAAGACAGAACTTAATCAGTTTCATGCACTCCCCCGAGACCCGATGAGTTCTGAGAAGTATAGCTACAGTAGGCCGTACTTGACAGAGAGTGAACTACTCCACTGAGGTCTCTGCCGCGAGTTTGTTCCTGCGTTGGAGCAGTTCCACAGCGAGGAGCAGTAGGATGGCGAAGACTATGAGTAGTGTCGCGATAGCTAGGATGGTCGGACTGATTTCCTCACGAATCCCAGACCACATTTGTCTTGGAATCGTACGTTGATCCACACCGCCAAGAAAAAGCACGACTACGACTTCGTCAAAGGAAGCAATGAATGCAAATAGAGCTCCTGTAAGAACGCCTGGTGAAATCAGAGGCAATTGAATCCTCATAAAGGCAGTCAACGGTCCTGCGCCGAGACTAGTCGCCGCCCGCATAAGTGTTTGATCGAATCCTGCCAAAGTAGCCGTTACAGTAATCACGACAAACGGGGCACCAAGCATTGCATGAGCAAGAATTAACCCGAGGTGCGTCTGCGCCAACCCCATTGAAGAATAGAAGAAGAACACTCCAACGGCCACAATGATCACGGGAGTGACCATTGGAGAGATTAAGAGTGCCGATATCGCCTGGCGGAACGGTAACCTTGGGTGGTTCAAACCCAAAGCAGCTAGCGTTCCCAAGACTGTCGCGACTAAGGTTGCGAAAACCCCAATTAAGAAGCTGTTTCCGATCGCCTTGCTCCATTCGGGATTCTCGAGAATCGAACGATACCATCGCAACGAATACGCTTCGCCGTCCAGCCGGAGCATTCCTTCCGTAAACGTGAAGTATGGCTCCGCGTTAAAGCTCAGCGGAACTATAACAAGCAAGGGAAGGACTAGGAAACATAGTCCTAGCACCACGATCGTAATGAATATCCCTCTTACGACTTTCCAACCAAAGTTGTGCATCAGCTTAGTCTCAGTTTGTCCACGCCCACCCATTTGTCAAAAATGAAATAACAAATGAACACACCTGTGAGCAAGATCACCGAAATTGCCGCCGCCAATCCCCAATTGAGTGAAGATTGGATGTGATAGGCGATCATGTTGGAAATGAGCTGTCCTTTTGTGCCTCCAACAAGTGCTGGCGTGATGTAGTAGCCCAGCGACAAGATGAAAACAAGCAGACATCCGGCCGAGATACCGGGAAGGGACTGTGGAAAGTACACCCGCACGAATGATTGGGCGGGATTTGCTCCTAACGAAGCTGCTGCTCTCATGTAGTCGGTCGGAATGGCTCTCATGACGGCATAGAGAGGCAAAATCATGAAGGGCAGCAAGACATGTGTCATCGCAACCAATGTTCCCGTCATGTTATGTATTAGAGCCAGACGATCCGAGTCGTTTACAAGTCCGAGCCATACCAATATGTCATTCACAACTCCTTGATTTTGTAAGAGAACAAGCCAAGAGGTCGTGCGTACAAGTAGAGAAGTCCAAAAGGGAATCAGAACGATCAGGAGGAGAATCTTTGCCATCGAATCTGAAACATTTGCAATGGCATAGGCAATTGGATAGCCAATCAGAAAGCAAAAAAACGTAACGGCTAGACTGACAAAGAGAGTTCGCAAGTACAAGGTGTTGTAGATTCGTTGGTCCTCGCTTACGAGGTGAATGCCACCATCGAGTTCTCGCTCGAGATCGACGGCGTGGAGGTAGTGCTTCACCGTGTACTCTCTGCCCGCTTCTCGAATCGCAATCCACAGTTCAACATCTTCCCAACGATCGTCGATGTCGATCATTGCGGAGCGCAATTCAGTTGTCTCAATCCTTTCCAGACGTCTGGCCGTCTTTCCGAAAACACTCCGTGTGCCGCTAGCAATACGGTTCACTCGCGTTGCAACTTTTCCCGTAGTTCGGGATTCACGTGAAAGTACTAGTTCTCCCGCCATGGACTCAAACACCTCTTCGGACGGGACGGATGTGCCGTTCCACTCACTTAGTAGATTGAGAGTATTTGGTAGAACTTCA
Organism: Candidatus Azotimanducaceae bacterium; assembly: GCA_965203735.1. Lineage (GTDB taxonomy): Bacteria > Pseudomonadota > Gammaproteobacteria > Pseudomonadales > Azotimanducaceae > Bin55. The sequence continues at coordinate 2,551,023 of OZ241909.1, read as the reverse complement.
GCTACTTCGGGATCGTGCACACTTTGGATCACCATCGAACCCAACGGGATGACAAACGTCACAAGAATGAATGCAATGAGAGGCAAGACCAATCCAACCGGAACGATCAAGCCGTGCACCCCGTTCCGTTTGGCCATCACAGGTTAGTCCGTCTTGTACGACGTACGTTGGATTTAGGTTTTTGCCGTCTCGTTATGGCTAACGAGACAGCCACGAATTGAATCTCTCGATTAATTCATCCTCTCTGTCGGTCCAGAATTCAATGTCATACCAGAGAAAGTTCTTTGAATTGGCGGGAAAGGTGGGCATGTGGGGTTTCATGTCGACACCTGTAGTGGCATGTTTTCCTACTAGTGGGAGTCCCGAATGTCGAACTGGCGCATAGGAGATATGGTTGGCTACTCCAACCATTCCTCGAGTGCTCGTTGCGTGCTGAAGAAACTTCTTGGCGTTTTCGAGATTTGGGGCACCGGCTACGATAGCTAAAGCTCCATAGTCTCGGATATGTCCGTCCCAAATGATGACAAATGGTTGATTTTCCACGACTTGTGCGTTGAAAATCCTCCCGTTCCATGCCGTGGTCATAAAGACTTCACCATCTGCCAGCAATTGAGGTGCTTGAGCACCCGTTTCCCACCAAATCACATGTTCCTTGATAGTGTCCAGTTTGCGAAAAGCGCGTTGCAATCCATCTTCAGTCGATAGTTCTTCATAAATTCGATCAGTTGGAACGCCATCAGCCATGAGAGCCCATGCGAGATTTCCGGATGGTGAACGACGCATTCCACGTCTGCCTGGGAATTTCTCGAGATCGAAGAAGTCTTGGACCGTTGAAGGAGGTTCACCGTCCACATTTTCAGAGTTGTACACCATGACGGTTGCATACACCAAGGTTCCGACACCGCAATCGAATAGCATTCCGTCGAAGAAGTCATCGGCGGCGGGAGTTCCATCCGGCGCTGGTGGAAGTTCGAGATCCGAGACCTCTTCAAACACTCCTTCGTCACAACCGATCATTAGAGGAGCACTTTCGGTATCCAATACGTCCCAGTGGACAGCTCCGGCATCGACCTGAGCCCGTACTTGCGCCAGTCCGCCGTTGTAGTCCTCAAGTTTGATCTTGATTCCGGTTTCTTCCTCGAAGGACTTGTGGTAGCCGTCGACACAAGCCTTGGCGTAGGATCCTCCGAAGGAAACTACCGTTAGAGTCTCTTCTGCACTTGTGCCAGTTGTCCAAACGACAGCCATGGCAAGTGCGATGCTAGTCTTGTACAGGTACTTGCTTTTCAATTTTCTTTCTCCTTATCCATAGGAAGCGCACGGCAGTCCAGTGCTGCCCATCCGATCTGAATCCGATCTCCAGGCAAAACTGCACCGTGCCCAACGATGTTTGGGATCTTTACTATGAAGTCTCTCTGACCACATGTTTCAAGGTTCAGACGCAGGTGGTCGCCCATGAAAACAATGTCGTTCACGATAGCTTCAAACTGGTTTGAGTATTGTTTTTCCTCTCTTGCAATGGCAACCCGTTCAGGACGAACCGCAACCCACACCGAGTCGCCCGGTTGGGTGTCTTCAATGATCAGAGCTTGAACGTGGTCTTCCGAACCAACTGCGACGTTGCAAAGATCTCCAGGACGGATTTCTTCCACCTTGCCATAGAGGACGTTGTTGTCTCCAATAAACGACGAAACGAACACACGGTTTGGTTCTTCGTAAAGCGTTTCGGGAGGTGCTATTTGCTCGATGGATCCGTCGCGAAACACTGCAACTCGGTCGGAAAGCACCATCGCTTCTTGTTGGTCGTGGGTCACGTAAACCATGGTCACGCCCAATTGCTGGTGAATTCGACGGATTTCGTACTGCATCTCTTCACGTAAGCGACGATCTAGTGCACCCAAAGGTTCATCCATGAGCACAATTTCCGGTTCGAATACAAGCGCTCGAGCAATGGCTACACGCTGCTGCTGGCCTCCAGAGAGGTTGGCTGGCTTTCTATCTTCGAATCCTTCGAGTTGTACTAGTTCCAAGGCCTTTTTCACTCGATCGGCTCGTTCAGATGCGCTAATTCCACGAACCTCCAATGGAAATGAGAGGTTACGGCCTACTGTCAGGTGCGGAAATAGTGCATAGTTCTGAAACACCATTCCGATACCGCGTTTATGGGGAGCGAACGCGTGAACAGCAGTTCCATCAATTGTGATGTGACCCGATGAGATTGTCTCGAATCCTGCCAACATCATGAGGCAGGTGGTTTTCCCCGACCCTGAAGGTCCTAGAAGAGTCAGAAACTCACCACGTTCGATTTCCAAGCAAAGGTCTTTGACAACTTGCGTAGTGCCGTCATAGCTCTTTGAGACATGCTCGAAAGCGATGTGTGTGTCGGTCTTGGTTTCTACGTTCGAAATCGCGCTCACCTTAGTCTCTTGCTGCTGTTGGGTGATTGCGTAGTAGACACTTCCGAATTTCTGAGATCAAACTCTTTGCCGGTGCGAGGATTGACGGTGAGGTAGGTCTGGGTAGAAGCTTGGAGAGCCAGATTTCGTCAACTAAACCTCTATTCCTGTACATTTTAAGAGATATTGTCGGAAACTGCTTGTGGGAGACTTTCATTGTCACTTGGATTTTTCTAATACTCAGACAGCACTGTTCAAAGTCGAATTGAGAAACGGTTTCGCCCGTCCGGAAGAGCAGAGTTATTGCGTTTGAGCCTAGCGTTCCATCAATCTCACGGTATTTTTGATGTGATACAATGCTATTTGTTAGTCAGACACGCTACGGTTCTAAAACCTGACTCTGAGCAAGGGTTGTATCCAATTCCGCCGTGCGTTTTCTGTCTGTGATGCAAGACAGACACTGTGACGTGTCAAACCACTTGTTAGAGGAGGGTTGCTAGTGGCGTACAACAAACCAGTACCGAGAAAGGGACAACATCATGAGACGTTCTGGGAGGGAGCTAAGAACGGCAAGCTAATGGTTCGTCGGTGCAAAGACTGCGGAGGCGTGCACTGGTATCCAAGATTGATCTGTCCGTATTGTCACTCCACGAACTTGACTTGGACCGAAGCAAGTGGAGAGGGCACACTGTATACCTATGCCGTTCAACACAGAGCGTTTGGTGGATGGGGCGAGGAAGCCCCATACGTAACAGCCTATATCGACCTTGCTGAAGGAGACCGAATGATGACCGTTCTTAGGGGTGTGGACGCTTCGAAACCCGAGGAAATCAAGATCGGTTGCAAAGTTCGCGTCGAGTTCGAGAAAGTCGATGACGAAACCTACATCCCTTTTTGGCGTGTCGTGGAGGAATAGTCAATGCCAGTAGCACACGAACTTTCTCGCGCTGCGGCCATTGTCGGGGCGGCAGAGTCAAATGAGATCGGATTTACACCGGAGCGAGGACTCAGAATTACCTCGTTACAACATCACATTGAGGCGATCAAGAATGTCTCCGAATATACGGGAATTCCAATTTCTGATATCGACGGAGTGTTTTCCGCTGGTTGGTCCTCCGAACTCGCGGAGCACCTGGGAATACGTCCCAACTACCTCGATACGACCTCGGTAGGTGGTTGTTCGTTTCAAATTCATGTGCACCATGCACTTGCAGCGATAAGCGCAGGAATCATAGATATCGCGCTTGTTAGTCATGGCGAGGCAGGAAGATCGTATCGTGGTGGAGGTGGACGAGGAGGAGGAGGCGGACGAGGGGAAGTCTCACCAGCGGAACTGGCTACCGCTGCATACGGTACTTTCGGAGCACCTTCGCAATACGCACACTCGATGGTTCGACACATGCATGCGTATGGAACAACTCCCGAGGACTTTGCACATATTGCGGTAGTAACAAGGCAGTGGGCAATGCTGAATCCACGTGCGGTGATGTTTTCAAAGGAAACAGATCCAAATGGTGGTCCGCTAACTGTCGAAATCGTTCAGAATGGTCCGATGATTGCTTGGCCGATGACCATTTCGCACTGTTGTCTAGTGTGCGATCACGGTGGGGCCGTGATCGTCGCTCGACCTGAAATCGCGATGTCGCTGCGAACCGAACCTGTTTGGATTGCAGGTGCGGGAGAATCAATGGGTCACTCCAATATGGTGGAGATGTCGGACTTTACAGCGACTTCGGCAGCAAAGTCATCCAGAACAGCTTACGAGATGGCGTCTATGGGACCGCAGGACATGGATATGGCAATGATCTACGACTCATTCACAATTACAGCTGCGATTACGGCTGAAATGTTAGGTCTCGCTCCCCGAGGAAAAGGGCACACACTGTGGAAGGAAGGCATAGCCGCTCCTGGAGGATCGCTACCTATCAACACGAATGGTGGTGGATTGTCCTTCAATCACTCCGGAATGTACGGCATGCAGTTGCTGATTGAAGCCTACAGGCAGTTGTCCCAGACTGCGGAAGATGGCGTGAACGGCATCGAAGGCAAACAAACCAACGCTCAAACCTGCATAGTGAACGGAACCGGTGGAACTCTGTCGACTACAGGAACATTAATACTGGAAGCTTGACGAATTAAGCGAGGAAATACACAGAATGGCTAAGTATGACGCACTGAGAGCTCTACCGGATGGAAAGCCCGGTCCCTGGGGGAATCCAGTTTCTATTAGTTACAACGTGCGGGATGTTCTCTTGTATGCAGTTGGGATCGGCATAACCGATCTCCGTTTCATTTACGAGAATCACTCTGGATTCTCTGTGTTTCCGACATTTGCGATTCGATGGGGTGGAGCTGGAGCTCCTGTGGACACAAGCCTGATTCCAGGTTCTCCTGGTCCGTTGAATATTGATGCTGAACGTTACTTGGAAGTCCTCGGTCCATTGCCTACCAATGGAACTGTCTCGGTCCGGTCGCGGTTAATTGGCGTTCACCCCAAGGGAAAGGGAAATGGGTTCTGTGAGTACGAAAGCATAGTTACCGACGGAGATGGAAACGATTGCATTCGAATGGTGAATGGCTCGTTCCGACGAGGTGTCAAGCAGTTAGGCGACATTGAACCATTTGAAGGATCTGGAGAGACTTTCTCGCAGAAGATCGTCGTACCCGAATCAAGTCCATCCTTGGTCACTCAAGTAGAAATTGCGGAGAATCAAGCTCAACTGTATCGCCTGTCTGGAGACTACAACTCATTGCACATTGATCCCGCTGCCGCAAAGTTTGGGGGATTCGAGAGTCCAATTCTTCACGGACTTTGCACATTTGGGCACTGTGCACAGAGCTTGTTGGATGAACTATGTGACGGAGACCCGTCCCGATTCCGAAGAATCAAGGTTCGATTCTCTTCACCGGTCTATCCAGGTGACACAATGGAAATCCGCGCTTGGAGCGAGAGTTCTTCCAGAGTAATATTCGAAGCACGAGTAGGGGATTCGGTAGTAGTTTCGAATGCCTACTTCGAGTTTGACTGAGAAGCTTCTTCCTTCGACTGAAGGAACCCGCTCCTAGAGAAGACTACTAGTCAGTCTGAATTGGTCTAGAGACCGCGCAATTTGCGCATCCAGCGTGATCGGGTGGCTGTTTCTTGAATAGGTTTCTTGGCTTTTGCCCATCCGTTGAAGCCCGGTTCAAGATGTGCGACATTTGAGAATCCCATTTCCTTGAGCGACTTCACCGCCAAGGCAGATCTCCCGCCGGCTGCACAAAACAAGACAATGCGACGATCTTGGGTGAAATTCCCTCGGAAATAAGGACTACTTGGGTCGGCCCAAAACTCAAGCATTCCACGGGGCGCATGAACAGCGTCGGGAATCGTTCCATAATCCACGTATTCCTGAATCTCACGGATGTCCACAAGCAACGGTTTTTCGTCGCTTTCGATTTCCTTTTCCAAGTCGTCGCAATCAAGGTTTTCGATGTCTTGCTTGGCTTCTTCGACTATTTCAAATATGGGTCTTATTGCCATACCGTGCTCCTTGCATTCAGTTTGCGGCAGTTCGTACGTATTACCGGTCTTGGTGTGCTCACAGTTCTACAAAAATCAGCGTGCGTGGGTCACTACGCCTTTGATGTAACCATCAACCGACCCACTCGTAACACCACGCATGAAGTCTGGATACTCGTCGATTGGGATAACGTGTGTGACCAAAGGTCGCAAATCGATCAATCCATTGTGTATCAGTCGGACAGCGACTGGGAACGGATCGCGCATCTGAGCCGCCGGAGAGGTATTCACGATGGAGATTGCCTTTCCGTGCCAAGCTGTAGGATTGAATGTGGCCGTGGAACCTTTGATCCAACCAAAGAGATTGATTAAGCCACCTACCTTTACGATCTCAGTCGCTAGATCAAGACCCGATTGCGAACCGCTTGTATCTACAACCGTGTCGATTCGTCGGCTTCGCAACTCTTTTCGAACTTGATCGAAGTTTTCGTCGTTGACGTTGTACGCTTCCGTCGCTCCGAATTCACTCGCGAGGGCCAGTCGACGATTGTCGATGTCCAGCGCAATGAGCTGATCAGCGCCAGCTCCGGCCAGTCCCTGAATCATCATCAATCCCATGAAACCGCATCCGACCATTGCTAGGCGCTCGCCAGCCTTGAGTCGGCAATGATCCATGCCCGTAACAACACAGGAGACCGGTTCAACAATCCAATGGTGATCTTCTAGGTTGGAATCGGGGATCTTGAGAAGTCGACTTGCAGGTGCATTGCGGACTTGTGCGAAACCGCCACCTACCACCCTTTGTCCTACTTCGAGGTTCGTCACGCCCGGTCCGAGTTTGCTGACATATCCCATGCCTTCGTGCCCTGGAGGCGCAGGACTTGGGCCGTCTGATCCTGTTCGAAAGGTCTGAAGATCCCAGGAGCAAATTCCACATGCTGCTGTCTCTACTTGCACTTCTCCGGGACCAGGATCGGAAATCTCGTATGAAACTAGTTCTGCTCCACCACCGGGTGTATAGCGAATGTTCTTGACCTTCATGCACTCAACCTAACGTGATTTGGTGTTAGCAAGAATTGTAATGCGTAGAGACGCTGCTTTCGACCGGTCCTAGTTTGGATAGCTGTGCAGTTATGCGAGAGAGTTGCCTATTCGTTCTAGTGCCGTTTCAATTTCGTCGGTTGCCGCTGCGTAGGAGAAACGTACATATCCCTCACCGTACGAACCGAAGCTGGTTCCAGCCACGGTAGCGACACCTAGATCCTCTAACCAAGTGTTCTGAATGTCTCGAGCGAGTCCTTGAAGCTTAGATACGTTTGGGAAGACATAGAAAGCACCCCGTGGATTCCGACAGGAAACATTCGGTATTTTGTTCAATCCCTCAACAATTAGTTCTCGTCGAGTCTCAAAGGTATCGACCATGTTGTCGACGGAGTCCTGAGGACCTTGAAGTGCCGCAATCGCTGCGTACTGAGCGGATGCGTTGACGCACGAATGGCAATTAATCGCCAATCGTGTGGCGTGGTCAATGAGCGAATCGGGCCATACGGAGTAGCCCATGCGCCATCCTGTCATTGCGTAGGTCTTGCTCCATCCGTCGAGCAGAATCAGCCGATCTTGGATCTCGGGATAGTTCATCAACGAAACATGACCTTCGTCGGCATAGCAAATCCTTGAATAGATTTCGTCGCTCATGATGGCGGCGTTGGGGAATTGCTCGAGGCCCTTCACCAGAACATCTATCTCTGACTTGGGCACGGCTCCACCCGTGGGATTTGCGGGAGAATTCAGGATTATCAATCGTGTGTTCGGGGTCAGGAGATCGAGCACTCCTTGAGCGCTGAACGAGAAATCGAACTCCTCGACCAACGGTATAGGAACAGCCTTGGCACCGGTAAAGTTGATGACCGATTCATAAATGGGAAATCCAGGATTCGGGTAGAGGATTTCCGCGCCCGGCTCGCCAAACATCAGAATGGCAAAGAACATTGTTACCTTGCCACCCGGCACTACTAGGACATTTCCAGGATCAACTTCTACTCCGCGTTGCTTCAGTATGTCTGCAACGACAGCCTCTCTTAACTGCGGAATTCCAGGAGCGGGCGTATAGCCATGGTGTCCATCTCGAAGAGCTTTGACCGCTGCTTCCACCACATGCGGAGGCGATTTGAAATCAGGCTGACCAATGCCCAAATTTATGATGTTTCTTCCTTGAGACCGCAATGCTTCCGCACGTTGAAGCACTTCGAACGCTGTCTCCGTTCCCAGACGATGCATCTTGTTAGCCAGTTGCATTGAGTTAAATTACCACTTGTTAGCTACACCTAACAATGATAATTCAATGGTCATTCCCTACGCAGAATCCAATCTCCGTTCGTTGTGAGGATCGTTGGTTAGAAGACCGTGAACGAGCAGACACTTAATGGGCCATAACCCAGTCAATTCCGGGACTTGAACTGGGCTTTTCCGATCCCTAAATGTCCAGTTCGGCAGTTTGTCGTGCTTGCTTGACGGTACGTAGTACGTGTTTTCGCTTCATGGGTGAAGCAAGAAACCGATTCATCGCCGCAGTCACTAGGTGGCTAGTTTCTTCATGGGCATTCCGAGACTCGGCACGAGCGGCTAGCAATGTCTTTAGCAAGTGAACTGAAACGATGAATTCCTCTTTCCCATGATCGAAGAGCATCTTTACAGCTTGTTCATAGAAGTGCGGCCGATCTGCAACGAACCACGTCTCTTGGGAGGAGTTTAGATCTACATATGGTTTGTTTCGACCCAGGAAGCACGCCATTTGAAGCAACGCCTGAGGCCACAATTGGGGAAACTTCTCGCATTGTGAACGTACCGCATTGGCAAATGTGAGCGTGTGTGTGAAGCCAAGCCAACTAATGTTGTCATCGATGTTGTTTGAAACGGACTCTTGAAGGTCCAAATCAAAGTGAAGCATGTTGTTGGCGTTTGCCGCAAGCAATGCATCGAAGATCTCAGATGCAGCATTGGTTTGACAGGACACTGTCTTATCCAACGATTGATTAATGGAGAGGTCGCGAAACTCTTGCCATCTAGCAGATGATCTGCTACCACATCCATCCCACTTGTTCAGTACCGTCGCGTAGTGTCGAAACTGTGGAATCTGGTCTTCGCGAGTCGTGTAGACAAGGGTTCGTGTCAACGCAAGCAAAATTGGCAATTCGACCTGTGTTCCAAGTCGCGAAATAAGCTGTCCGGCTTTGGCGACGTAGATCAATGTGTGGCCAAAGTCGTTGTAGTGAGCGAGCGCGGCGGTAGACAGTGATTCCTCGAGATCTGTGTAATGAAGTCCGCTACTAATCGCACCGCGTATGAGTGAGATCGCGCGCTCCTCGTCTTCTCGTTCGATCGCATCGAGAAACTCGGCGTGAGAGAACGGTTGAGAGTTAGTCGAATAGGGGTATTGGGGCCTGCGCAGCGTGTCGTCTGCGATGTGACCGATTGCTTCCAACACACAAACGAGCTGCTTTTCTTGGTCGCCTTCAAAGGCATCGAATAGTGTCAACCAGTCGGTTGCCCCGGCGTACGCATGTGTCCAGCCGTATTCCAGTCGATCAAACGTCCATTCAATGGCGTAAGCCACCATTTCACTCAAGTCCGCGCCTAGCAGTTGTAGTCGACTTAATTCTCTAGCGATGTGGTCGTAGCTGTTGTCTCTGATCGATCGCTGGAGACTCTTCACGAGACTTGCACATTGCACCTCAAATGGTGGGTCCTGGACATCAATCCAGATTTCTCCTGATCTCACCTCTAGTGGATAGGTGCGAACTGACTCGCCTCCTTTGAGATTCGTTCCCTGTGCATCGAGGTCGAATTTCCAGTTGTGCCAATTGCAGGTCAACACTCCATCTTCCGTAATGCACCCTTCACTTAAGGGATAGCCTTGGTGAGGACATCTGTTATTGCAAGCAAGATAGCCGCGTGTAGTCGCGAAGATGACTACTTGCTTGCCGTTGTGTCTGAAGACCTTTGTATTTCCAATGGATAGGTCTACTTCATTGCAGACCTTGACCCACTGTGAACTCTTGGCCAGTGGAGGATGAAGTAGCGTTTCTGATTCGATGGTGGTACTAGCTGTTGGTCTCATGACTGGCGATTGCTATGAACTACAAGAAAGCATTGAGCACCCAACTCGTGTCCGAGCCCACTCGGGTCTCTTGCCCAAGTATTGGTCTTTGCCCGGTTGGTATGTGTATGGATTTTGCAATACGTCAAGCCATTCACGCAAGTATGTGTTGTCGCCTTGCTCCGCTGCATCAATTGCAAGTTGAGCAAGATAGTTTCTAGGAACGTACAACGGGTTGGCTTGGTTCATTCGAGTCGTTCTCCACGATGAATCGCTTGCTTCCGAACGTATACGCCTGGAATATTCGCACAGCCATGAATTTATTCTCTTTGATCTGTCTCCAAGTAGTTCATCGGGTGAGTAGTAGGCCTCTCGGATTGTGTCGAGCGACTCAGCTCCATTCGCTGTTGCGTCAATGTCTAATTGAGCAAGATTGCGGAAGAAGATGGTCATGTCGGTTTCGGTGCTGGTGAGCACTTTGTTCATTTCTTGCAGTAAGGGTGCGTCAGTCTGGGTTAACGCACGGAGTCCCAGCTTTCGAGCCATCGCATCCAGGTAGTACTGGTCAAACAACCTGGAGTATTGATTCAGAGCGTCCTCAAGCGGCTTTACTTCGCCTACGACAGGTGCAATCGCGTTTGCTAGTTGGAGTAGATTCCAGTTTGCAACTGCAGGTTGTTGTCCAAATCGATAGCGTCGCGTATCGGCGTCTGTGGTATTGGGAGTCCAATTCGGATCGTAGCCTTCAAGCCAACCGTATGGGCCATAGTCGATTGTCAATCCAGTGATGGACATGTTGTCGGTATTCATGACTCCATGAACAAACCCGACACGGGTCCACTCAGCCATGAGAAATGCTGTGCGGTCTACGATGCTCTCAAACCACCGGATGTAAGACTGAGGCATGTCTCCCAATTCGAGATCGGGAAAGTCAAAGCTGATCGTATGGTCGATCAATTGACGCATGATTTCGAAGTTACGCTGTGCGGCGAATATTTCGAAGTTTCCAAAACGTACGAATGACGGAGCAACACGACACACTATCGCACCGAGTTCGGGAGCCGGATGTCCGTCGTAAAGAATGTCTCGTATGACGGTGTCGCCTGTCAGCACTAGCGACAATGCTCGAGTCGTCGGTACACCCAAGTAGTGCATTGCTTCACTACAGACATATTCCCTAAGGGATGAACGTAAGACAGCCAATCCATCTGCGGATCTCGAGTAGGGTGTCAGTCCCGCTCCTTTAAGCTGTAGCGAGTAGTGTCGGCCGTCTGTGCCAATCACTTCACCAAGTGTGATAGCTCTGCCATCCCCTAACTGCCCGGCCCAGTTACCGAACTGGTGGCCTCCGTAGCACATTGAGAACGGAATCATGCCATTCAGCTTCTTGTTACCAGCAAAGATCTCTGTGAATTCGGAACTCTCACAGTCGCTTTGTGTGAAACCGAGGAGCTCGGCTAGTGACTCAGAATGTGCGAGGAGTATTGGATTTGACGCTGCCTTAGGCTCTACAATCGAGTAGCACGCGTTAGGTACATTTCGGACATAGTTGCGCTGTTCCGGGTCTCCTGGAAGAGACTCGACGAATCGATTGTCAAATTGCAACTCAGAGAGCATTTACTCTGCACCAATAACCAATGAACCTGAGCAATTGCCATATTCTGCCAGTTTCCATCTGTAAATCCAGTAAGCAGCCTTGGTTAGGGTGACTTGCATGGGTCTCAGTTTTACTCCGTTGGATTCGAAGCGGTCAGAACTTAAGGCAGCGGTCAGGTCACCATCATGTAGACATGTATGGTTCGTGTTGTAGGCGCTTGACTTTTTGATCGAGCGAGACAGAGTGGCAACGTGTTCGGTGCATTCTTGCCTTATTCAAAGGAAGGAAGAGCACGTGCTCGGGACTTGCAACTGTTCGATTTCAGTACGTTTGCCACACTTCAGGCGATCTGAACCGTCGATGGATGGAATAGGGCTTGCCTGCAATTGGTTTGAAGGTTATGTCTGAAGGGAAGATTGCTTCACGGCACAATACTTGGCTTGTAGTTTTCTTTCTCATCTACTAAAATGACAGAAAACAATAACTATTTCTGACAATTTTACAGGGTTTTAATGTCATGTGGGGACTCTCGAATCAAGTAATGGAATATGCGGAATCGCTTCCAGAAGCTACGCCTCTGTGTGCCGGTACTTTGCTTCATTTGGCGGGTCGTGCCGCGGTAGATCAAACATTGTCACGGCTTGCACGAGCTGGACATCTTTTGCGTATTTGTAGAGGCGTCTACATGCGTCCAATCGAGACACGATTTGGCACATGTGCCCCCAGTGTCGGTAAAGCAATCAATGCACTTGCAGAGATGTGGGGTGAGACGATCGTACTGAGTGGCGGATCCGCGGCAAATCGGCTAGGTCTGACAGACCAGAATCCTATTCGAATGGTCTATCTTACGTCTGGGCCAAATCGTCTGCTGCGCTTTGGTAAACAAACGGTTCAATTACGCCATGCTCCGCGCTGGCAACTTGCTGCACCCAACAGTAAGGCCGGTGACGCAATACGTGCATTGGCGTGGCTTGGGCCAGAAGAGGTTGAAGTTGGTCTGGATGTAGTTGTGCCACAACTTTCTTCTGATGAGCTTGAAGAACTCTCAGTGGCTCGCGGCGTGATGCCGAGCTGGATGGCTCAAGCCACAAGTAAACAAATCTCGTATGGATAAAGAGCGCTATCAGGATCTTTCTGATACTGATCGACGTTCCGCACTAGATGTGGTGGCTAGTGCAGAAGGTAGCTCTGCACATCTGTTAGAAAAAGATGTCTGGGTTGTCGTAGCTCTCGACGCCTTGTTTAGCACATCTTTTTCGAAATATTTAACTCTCAAAGGCGGCACATCTCTCTCAAAAGCTTGGGGAGCGATTTCCCGTTTCTCGGAAGATGTAGATATCACTTTCGACATTCGCGCTTTTGCACCAGACCTGGTGGAAGGTGCCGATTCTGAGGTGCTTCCAAAAACCAGAAGCCAGGAGAAACGTTGGACCCGACTCATACGTACTCGTCTCGCAGATTGGATTCAGGACCAAGCACTTCCTGCCGTTTCTAAGAAACTCTTAGAAAGTGGTTTCAATGCTTCGGTTAGTGCCGAAGGAGATTGCCTCTTCATTGATTATCAACAACTCTATAGGGAGTCTGATTTCGTCCTCCCCAGGGTGAAGATTGAGTTTGGGGCGCGTTCCACTGGGGAGCCCCACATTACTAAACCGGTAATGTGTGATGCTGCTGCACATCTCCCTGATTTGGTCTTTCCAGAGACTCGACCAACAGTGATGATTGCTGAACGCACCTTTTGGGAAAAGGCAACCGCGATCCACGTGTTCTGTCGGCAACAACGCCGCCGTGGCGAACGTTTGTCGCGGCATTGGTGTGATCTTGTACAGCTTGACGAATCTGGAATCGTCAAGAATGCTCTTGCCGACCAAGAGCTCGCGCTATCCGTTGCAAAGCACAAAGCGATGTTCTTCAGGGAAAACGATGTTGAAAGAGAACCTATCGACTACCAGGCTGCAGTGTCCGGAAACCTACAACTCGTGCCCGACGATGCGGCACTCGAAGTGCTCCGAGACGACTACACGAAAATGTTAGATGTAGGAATGTTGCTTGATGTCGGAGAACCGTTCGAAGTGTTGATGGAACAATGCTCAGAGATTGAGAAACGTGCCAACAGACACCCTAATGATATGTAGCGACTTCCGCTCTTGCACTAGGCTTACCAATTTGCAATCTCTAATCGAAACTGTCGTTTTGGCTGGTACTTGCCTTTTGTGACTCCGTTTATGTCACATTCTCTTGTTTCTCAGTGCGGTGCCAGCTTTGCTCCTTAATCCGACATTCATACTGCTCGTGAGATGCGAATACGCGCACTTTCAAATCCATAGGGTAAATGGTGAAGCTCGGAAGTCTGGGCAAACAAAACTTCGTTTGACAGCAGAAAATTGGCGAAGAAATACTGTTCGTGAAATTGAACGCAGTTCCTCATGAGGAATTGGCCTCGTGCTAATCTAGACTCTCTTCAGAGCATTGGTCAGATAGTCCTACTCGTAACCTGAAACCATCGAATCTACAAAAAGAAAGGAGTGACATGCACCAAACTCAATTAGCCAAGATGATCTACCTCATTCGTCGGCGAGACGGTGTGTCCCGAGATGAACTAATCGTGCACTGGTTCAAGAATCACATGCCCGCAGTGATCAATTCGAATTTGAGTGCTACGCGTGGAGGACGTGCCGGAGCAACTCGATATATAGCCCAGCTTTTTGCTCAGAAGGACTCCGATCGGTCAGTTTGGGATGGAATGGCGCAATTGTGGTTTGCCGAACCGCACCCGCCGATGAAGGCCCCTGCAGGAGATCCGCCTACAGACACGTTTCAGGAGAAGTGTGAACCCTATCGGAATTGGGCCTTGAAGGAGTTTGTTGTCCGGGGAGGAGAAGACCGACTCTCAACAGATCCTCTGACTTTGAACGACCCATATCCGGCAACTCGATCGGGATTCTTCCGACTGAACTACTTGGTTGCAGTCAAACCAGACACTGATCTTGACGAGTTCTATTCACACTGGTTGAATGTGCATATTCCCAATGTAGACTCTCATTTGGATCGCGCTGGCGGCTTCCGCTACATCGTGAACCACAGTTACTTTCCAGATGCGGCACCTTACAGTGGAATGGCGGAACTGTATTTCGAAAACGAAGAGGGTGCTCGCGACTTCCAAACCAATATCAAACCGGACGGAATGGAGAGGTGGATTGACGGTTCAGCGATGCATATCATGCAGGGCGACACAGACATGGTGGGAATTCCTTGACATCGACTTGTGGTCGCTCCGTCTTGTCGTAGACTTTTCGTCTATCAAGCTATGAGCACACATCACACTTGAATGCGAAACGGCCTCTTTCTCATTGATCTGAACCTACCACTAGAATCACTGAGTATAGGATTGGGAATCAGTTGAGTTAGCGAGTATGGACCCGAAACAGCTCCCCTTTGCGGCACACTTATTCCTAGGAAACTGGTTCTATCGACACCAAGAGAGACTGGTCTTGACGTCTGAAGAGATTGAGTTGATTGTTGCCACATTGGGTCCCAAACCCAAGAAATGGGACGGGAAGTGCACTCCCGATGTCGATGGCATGAAACGGTGTCTCGAATCGAATCCTAGAGTACTAGAGCGCATTGGATCACGACTGTTAAGTTTGGTGGTTGCATACCCTGGTGGTGGTCCCGCCGTGAAATTGCTGATTGACGATGGAGTTCGGCTGAAATTTGACCCGATGGAGTACAACGTATTGCACGAGGCGGCTCACTCGGGAGCGGCGGACACCATCAAAGTCGTTTTTGAATCAGGAATGTGTGACGCAACATCTATAAGCGTTGAAAAACCTCATACGGGGTGGCCAAGCAACTTATCTCTACTCTATTGGGCAGCTTGGGGAGGTTATCCCGAGTTTGCTTCGGTTTGTTTAAACCATGGAGCCGCGGTTAACTTGGAACTACAAATTGTGGGAAACGGGGAAAGGGGAGCAACGGCTCTTCAAGAATCGGTCGCTCCCAGTCATTGGTCCGAAGACAACCCACGAACTATCGGCAAACGCAAGACGGCTCAGTTATTTCTCGAGGCAGGCGCAAAGTACGACGTTTATTCCGCTTGTGCACTCAACGATCTCGAACGCGTTAGTTTGTTGCTGAGCACTGACTCGGGGGAGGCGTCACGTGTCGACCCCTTCGGATCGTCACCTCTGCATTGGGCTGTGCGGGCTAATGCAGTTGAATGCGTCGAGAAGCTTCTTGATAGTGGCGTTCCTTTAGATGTCATGAATCGGTCTAAACGAACGGCGATGCAATGGGCTGCTGAACAAGACGCGGTCGAATCCATTCAACTACTGGCTCGTGCTGGGGCTGACTTGAACACTCAAGATGGAAAAGGGCGATCGCCTTTGCATCGAGCTACGTATGAAGGCAAAGTGGGTGCTGCCGAAGCACTTATTGAGAATGGAGCAGACATCACATTGACCAACAAGAAGGGAAAGACCGCGTTTGAAATCGCTCGGAAGGAAGCAAAACGCTACAAGAAAAAGAAGTAGCATCTACTTTCTGATCGTTCTGAAGACTCAGTCAACAACATCGGAGAAGATGCGTAGCGTCGGGGCTTCTTGTGTTTGAAAATTGGTAGGTATATACATGGAAACAGTAAACACAGTCACGGGTCCCGAGAGTATCGAAAACTTAGGGTTCACTCTCATGCACGAGCACGTACTTGTAGGTGGCCCAGGAATTTTCAAGTCGTTTCCCGACTTATTCGGGCCCGAAGATCGAACTCAGCGAGCAATTGAATCTCTCAAACGTGCCAAGAGCCACGGAATAGACACTATGGTGGACGCAACCACTCACGATCTAGGCAAAGAACCTGAGTTCTTGCGGACTGTATCAGAAGGATCCGGAGTGAACATCATCAACACGACAGGGTGGTGGTTGAGCGTTCCAGGATTCTTGCGCGGAGTATCGGCAAATCAAATGGCCCGTGAATTTGTGCGAGACGTTGAGGAAGGATTCAGAGGCACGGATGTCAAAGCCGGAATCTTGAAGTGCGCCGCGGACTACGAAGGTGTGACACCAGAGCTTGAAGTTATGGCACGAGCCGTCTCTCGAGCCCACAATGAAACTGGTCTTCCGATCATGGCGCATTCGCATCCGACCAACCAGGTCGCTCGTCAACAAATTGCAATCTTCAAAGAAGAAGGAGTGAATTTGACACGGGTGAAGATTGATCACTCAAATGACACAACAGACACGGAGTATCTTCAGTGGATTTTGGATCAGGGGTGCTATTTGGGATTGGATCGCTATCCAGGAAGATTCGTGAGTCCTTACATGCGAACCGTGACTCTCAATCGACTGATCGAGATGGGATACGAGGACCGTCTGTGTCCGTCACACGATTGCATCTGCCTTCATCTACACAAAGAACGTCCAGATGGATCGATTCCGGAGGAGCACGAGTTTACACGTTCAAACATGGATCAGTTTCTCTACATTCACCGGCATGTAATTCCTGACTTGAAAGAGATGGGTGTCACCGATCAGCAAATCCAAAAGCTGTTTGTGGACAACCCACGAAATTTCTTCCGCGGCTGAAGACTTTGAATCTCGAGTGAGGCAAGCTCGCAGCAGACTTTCTATGAAAAGAACGTCTGAAATGCCCATGGCAAACCAAACGCCAGCACGACGCTAACGGCCAGTCCGCTTAGAGCTTTGATTGCGTCGGAAAAGATCTTCTTCATAGTGTCTCGAATTGGCACGTCCACTAGATATCGTGAGAGCGCGATTTCCCGTCCTGCCAGTACACCTAGGAATACCCAGGTAGTACTCATTGGCATACTGCTCCACTCCTTGAAGATGAGCAAAATAATTCCGTAGATCAAGTCAATGATCGTCGCTGCACGTAAGTCAGTCGTGTCGGTCTTGCTTGTGACGATCTCCTGGATTTTCCCTCCGAATCTGTAGAAGATGTAGCCTTGCATCGCAATCAATGAAAGGACACCAAACGCAAACCACACCATTGAGAGTTGTCGTGGCAGGTAGACGAAGATGTTTGCCAAGTCCTGAATGAGCCATTGGCTCCATAGAAATCCCGTCGAAGCCCACTGAAAGACAACCCAATGTGGACCTATCTTCGTACCACGAGTGTCGTGAAAGTATCGGGTTAATCGGTGAAATACGAAAGAGAACAGAACGATGGTTGCTACAAACGCAACAACGTAGCCAGAACCCGACTTGATTAGCATCGCGACCAAGTTGCTGGTTTGTCCGCCAGTAACAGCGAAAACCGTAAGAATCAGGAACGTCGTACTAACTGGCACTCCCATGCGAGTCAATACTAGGAGGGCCAATGGAGGGATGGCGTGTAGCCACGTCACACCACCTTCGGGAACGGGAAACTTTTCAAGGCGGCCATACGCGGGATCACCGCCAAGTGTGAACCAGCTGTATGCAATGACTCCTAGCAAAATGAGACTGGAGAACATCCACAGTAGCCACCACGGTCGGTGAGAGTTGGAGGCTAGGAACGTTCCCAAGGTCTGGATGGAATCATTGGCTACGACCGAATAGGCCGCAAGTAGGAATCCAACAATCATGTAGATTGTCAGCCAGTCCAAATCAAGAACTCCTCAGATTCCGGAACGGGTACGAATTTCGGCAGAAACTCGTAATGAGTAGCACGGATGTGTTACAGATGTATGAAGCCAAGTATTCTCAACTTGACATGATGCGGTCGACCAAGACATTCGAAATGCCATGGTTCAGTCCTGGGGCCCCGCTCACTACTTCGCGGTCGATGGGCGGAGAATTTCACTCAGGGGCAGCTACCCCCACCCAGTAGGTCGTTTTTAGGCAGCTAAGTCGCTAAGACAGTTGAGGGTTCGTTCAAACGAAGCTCTGCCGCTTGGTCCCGCGGGATATACACTCGCAATGATTTCGGTTGCTCCTGCATCGAAGAACGATTGGAGACCTTCTTCAATTTCCGTCTCGTTGCCAACGACGGCAATTTCTCCTGCTTGGTCCAATCCTTCGGAATCCAGCTGTCGTCTGTAATTGGGAAGTTGAGTGTAGTGTTGGAAAATCTGGATTGATCGAGCGATTGCTTCGTCTTTGTCGTCGTGACAACAAACAGGCACTCCTACCACGACTCTTGGACTTTCGCGGTTCGCATCTCGGGCAGCTCGATTGATCCTCGGTGATGTGTGCTCTCGAATAGTCTTGCGCCCCACCATCCAGGTCACTGTGCCATCTGCTACTTCTCCTGCAACCTTAAGCATGAGCGGAGCTAGAGCTGATATCACGATAGGGAAGGGCTGTGCATCTGGACACGCAAAACCAGTTTGCATCTGATACATCTCGCCTGCGAAGTCTACTCGTCCTGACTCGGTCAAGGAGCGAAGAATAGAGACATACTCGCGCATATGGTGGGCGGGGCGATCATAGGACAGTCCGAGACGTTCTATTGCTGGTGCGTGCGAAGGACCAACCCCAAGAACCAACCGTCCCCCGCAAAGCGCGTTTGCCGTAGCAGCTTGCTCTGCAAGCGCGTTGGGGTGTCGTGGATAGCTAGGAATTACTGCTGAACCCAGCTCGATTCGTGATGTGTTTTGGCCGACTACGCCGATCATCGTGAGCACATCAAACGAACCGGCTTGGGGCATCCAATAGCTTGCAAATCCTCGCTCTTCCATTGCCACAACATCGTCCACGACACTCGTCAAGGGTGCGCCTCGACGTACATTGCCCCCGTAAATACCAATCTTCATTCAGTCACTCCGACAGTTTCCCTCTTCGATGTTTGTTGGAACCGATGGGTCCCACCGATTCTTCGGCGCATGCGCGATTTTGTGCTTCGTCCCAACAATCAGCGAAGTATCTTAATCATTTGGTACTTCGCGAATAGTTGGCAATGGAACTTAGCCGCGTACAAGCCAATAACTTCGAACTTGGGTCGTTACAATCGAAGCGATAGTCGTCACGCATTGTTCCTATGTCTGCACAAGTTCATTTCGGAGTTACCGTTCCTCAAATAAAGCGACCGTGGGTCGCCACAGCCGAAGCTGCAAGCAATTTCGAGTCAATGGGATTCGACTCGCTATGGGTTTGCGATCACTTGTACGGACCTCAGTCTCCACAATTGCCGATCTTGGAAGCTTGGTCGACCATCGCTGCATTAGCGGCGATCACCGAACGAGTTGAATTGGGCACTCTTGTCACACCAGCAGGTATGAGAAATGCTCCTCAATTGGGAAAGATGATCGCGTCAATAGACAACATCGCGGGTGGCCGTGTGATCGCGGGACTAGGCGGAGGTTGGATGCCTCGAGAATTCACCGATTTTGGTGTCGAGTTCTTGTCAACCAGAAATCGATTGAATCAACTCTCTGAGACCGTTCAGTTGCTACGTCGCATGTGGGGAGATGAGTCAGAAACCAAATTCAATGGATCATTCGTTCAAGCCGACAACGTTGTGTGCCAACCGAAACCACCTCGAAAGGTCCCGGTTCTCATTGGAGGATCCGGCGAAAAGGTAACTCTTCGAATTGTTGCGGAGCATGCCGATATCTGGAACAACCTGGCAGGCCATCAAGCAAACCTTTCCAGTAAGGTTGATGTGCTCAAAGCGCATTGTGATGATGTCGGAAGAGACCTATGCGAAATCACAATCAGTCAGCAGTGCTTAGTGACAATCGCCAGAACGAAGGAGGAAGCTGAACCTGCTGCGCAGCGAGCGGCCGCCATTTTCGGTGGTCACCTCGGCGATCCTCTCGGTCCCATGGCTATTACGGGTACTCCTGATCAGTGCATCGAGAGAATTCAGAAGCACATTGAACTCGGATGCACGATGTTCATGATCGAGTTCTTCGGCAAGGACACGAAGGAACCGGCACAACTGTTCATGGAAGAAGTCGCTGCGGAGTTTGCCTAAGAAATAGTCGAGGAACCGATTGTCGGGCAATTCACACAGCCTCGAATTCAGAATTCATTGGACAGCCTGAAAACGCCAGGAGACGCGGGGGCACGTAAGCTGATTGAATAGATCTCAGTAGGAATTGAACCGAACGCGTAGGCTAGTCCTGACTCAATGATCCAAATTGGAGCTAGTCCTAAACTTCCAATGTGCTTACATTGCAATTACCTGCAGCTAAAGAAGTCTCGTTTGTTCTAAGCAGCAATTTGTGGGGTGAATTCTTAGACCTCTTTATCTAAAGCGTCATAGCACATCACGACCGCATCCCAATATGGCGTTCTACAGTTCGTCAACTGTTCATCGATTCTGTTTCTTGCCTCTCGAGAGTAAGTGCCTCTCCACTTCCTCATTTCCTCTGCATTTTCTTCGGGCTTTTCCAATACGTTGACAATGCCCACTATCTCGCTCTCAAAGTATGCGTTTTCACAGCGAGAAAAACACTTTGCTCTATCGATACGTGCACCATTTGTGCAAGTGAAGAAAGCGGATGTAACGTCTGGAAATGCTACGGCATATTTCTCGATACTCTGAATGTGTTCTTCGAGCCAAGCTGTTCCCTGCAATTCCTCGACAAAATGAGCCAGTAATTTGTTGATGCCTGTACTCACTACCCTGTCTACATATCGGATTACTAACGTATCCGAAGTTGTGCTCATCAGTTGTTCGATGCGGTTGAGAGTGTCGACCACATGTGACGAGTCATCCATTCCCCATCTTTGTTCTCGAAGAAGCGGAACGAGTGTCCGATACTTCGCGACTGGTCTCATTTGCTCGAATCCTGCAGAGATGAGCACATCGGAGAGGTCTGGAGCGTGCTCATTGAGAGAATCTAGTTGCCGTTGCATCAAAGTCCGGTCGTCGTTGACAAACGCTTCTTTACTTTCTTCAAATTGTTCTCTAAACCGTTTCTTAAGTTCATCACGTACATATCGGTCATGAGACGAATCCTGTGGTTGATATATTCCTTCCTCTTCAAGTTGTGTGACAAGCCCGTCAATCGCGTCATCAATCCAGTCTCGTTCACGAGGTTGAGTCTCTTCCTGGCGGGAACACCCGGAGGCGAGCACAATCGTTATGCACGCAACTGCTACAAACTTCTTAAACATGGTCTTGGAGACGATTGGCTTTTTGTCTGGTCATTCTACGGCTAGAACAAACAGTTTGCGTAGTCTCGGATCAGTGATCAACGGGAGAGAGGTCATGAACGATTGGACAGAAAGAAGATCAGGGCTGTTGTCTCGATGGGACTTACCGGTACAGTAAGGTTCTAGAGTCGAACTGTGCGTCTTGACGGTCTCCAAAAAACAGCGGTCGCCAGAAACAAGAAATCTGACCTAATCTAGGCAATCCAAGGATCAACCGTGTCTACGCCCGTATTGCGAAATTCACGTGTGTTCCGAGTAACAATCGAAAGACCCCGGCAGATTGCGGTCGCTGCAAGACAAGCATCCGGGAAGTGGTCATCAAGTGACTCCCCCCGACGTCGTTTGTGTTCCATGATGCTCGCACAAGCATAGGCATCAGCACGAGTCCAGTCGATGACCCGTTCCTCGAATTGCACCTCGACTAGCTCTTGGAATCTGTTGGAGAGGTTTCGACGACGTCCACCATGGTCAAGACGAGAAATGCCGTTCAGTATCTCCCAGACTGTAATGGTTGACAATCCTATTCCTTCAATGTCGATAGAGTCCAGAAATCTGGAGACTCTTGGATCACGTTGCGTTCGCATCATCTCCGATACAACGTTGGTATCCAAGAGCCATTTGAGAGGTGAAGTCACTCTTCGCTCTCACCTGAGAACGATAACGGTTTGTAGCCAATACGAGGCGGAAGCGGAAGATCGACACCATGCTTTTCTCCAAAATATAGCTCGAATGCCTCGGATGGCTTAAGTCGGCGTTCATTTCTAGTGCGCTTCTCATGAATCAGACGACGTACAAACTCCTCCATTGACACGCCTTGCTGCTTGGCTTCTCGCCGAAGCCAAGACTTGTCACTTGGGTTTATATTGCGAACTGTAATGCTAGTATTCATGCCTCTTCTCCACAATAACTTACAACCCCAAAACGGATCGAATTGCAATCAAAATATGCTAGCAAAAACTGGATATCAAATGTAGTGTTAGTTTTCTTGAAGTACATACATGCACTTAAGTCCGACGGTCAACCTAGCATGCAATTCTTATGTAAGAGCCGAAGCTCGAGAGTTTGCTCAGTTAATCCGTCGGACGAACTCGTTCTCTCGCCAGTCGGGAGAAGGGGACTCACAAGAAGCACTTGCATAGTGTGCCGATATGGTACGGCGAAAGTCGGAAGTCTTGTTGCGACCAGATCCGTGAACTAGCAGAGGATGAAAGAAGATCGTGTCTCCAGGTTGCATTTCAATGTGTACAGGATCTGAGCCAAGAGACTTCGCAATTCCATAAAACTTATAGTTGACGTATTCCCAATCCGGAATCTCGTGCTCCAGCAATCCAAGATTGTGGGAACTGGGCACAACCGCCAGACATCCGTTTTCACGGCTTGTCGCGGAAATTGCCGTCCACACCGCGACGATTTTCTCTGGCGGCCTAATCCGAAAGTAGCGTAAGTCCTGATGGAGAGGATGGCGACCGTCGACTTCAGGCGGTTTATTGAAGACGTTTGTCACAATCGAATAGACGTCCTCGCCAATCAGGCTTCTAACTACTTCTAGCATTGCTGGATCGCGAACGTACGACATGAGCACGTCATCGTTCTCGAAGCTCAATAGCTTGTTGATGGCGTGCACAGGAGTCTGAGGTTCTACTGCGCCTTTTGCCACCATTACGTCTTTCATCAGTTTCATTCCCGCCACGAGCTTGCGAGATGAATTCGCGTATTCGAAGAATCGATCGTCGCAGTTGCGCAGGCATTCACTATCAACAAGGTCTTCCACTACCAAGAATCCTTGTGATCGGAAAGATTCGATTTGTGATTGACTCAGCATGATCAATAGGTGCTGCGGATCACACGATTTTACGATTGGCTTCCCAAAGAATTGAGTTGCTGCTGGCTATCATGAAAGCGTTTTTGCAGGGGAGGCAACTATGTCCTATTCAGACGTACTTTACGAGAGCGAGGGTCGCCTGGCGACCATCACGTTAAACAGACCAGAGAAACTCAATGCTCTTAGCAACAATCTTCGGGGTGAACTCATGGAAGCCATGAGAGATGCTGAAGCCGACAGTGAGGTTGGTGTGATCATTCTCAAGGGTGCAGGGAGATCGTTTTCTGCTGGCTATGACCTGTCTCCTGCCCGAGCAGCGTCTGGCGACGAGTATGTGGATAAGCGTTCAAAGCTTCCATACACAGGCAGTACTCATCCCGGAGCTACGCAATGGGCGCGACACGTTGTAATGACCAACTGGACGATTTGGGAACTTGGGAAACCTGTGGTTTGCCAGATCCATGGCCACTGCCTGGCCGGCGGTACGGAACTGGCATCAGTTTGTGATTTCAGAATAGTCGCTGAGGATGCTTCAATTGGCTATCCCCCAGTTCGAGCGATGACCACCATGGACATGATGTGGGCTCCCTGGTTTCTGCCTCCGGCGAAGGCTCGAGAATTTGCTTATATCGGCGACTCTTTCTCGGGACGTGAAATGTGGCGATTGGGTTGGGCCAACTACGCAGTTGAGAAAGATGAACTCGATGAGTTTGTAGTCAATTTCGCTCAACGCATGTCGCACATCGACAATGAAATGCTCATGTACTCGAAGCGGGCAGTAAATCGACAGTATGAAACCCAAGGAATACGCGAAGCGTTGCATTCTGGTACGGAAATCCAGGCGTTGAGTGCACAGCGTGCCGCTTCGGCTGAGTGGGGACGACGTGTTCGGGACGAAGGACTAAAAGCAGCTCTTGAATGGCGGGATGGACCGTTCCGTGATTTTCGCGGCGCTTACGACAGTGCTCCCAAAGATCGAGCGGTTGCGGGGATGGAGAAGAAAACCTCCAAATGAGACGATTTACGGACCGAGTCGCGTTGGTCACCGGTGCTGCGAGCGGTATCGGCCGTGCACTGGCAGTTCGACTTGCCCATGAAGGAGCCTCTGTTGTTTGCGCAGACTTGAATGAGGATGGTGCGAACGACGCTGCAGAAGAGATCTCCAACCGTCAGGGTCGAGCTTATCCGCTGCAGCTGGATGTAACCGAAGAACAGGCTGTGAAGAACTCTCTACTAATCACAGAGCGGGAGTTTGGCACTGTAGATGCGCTGTTCAATAATGCAGGCATCGGTGGAGGACCGTGGAAATTGACCATTTCCGTGAATCTGGCTGGCGTTTTCTACGGATTGACTCACGGAGCTCACTACATGGCAAAGAAGGGTGGAGGTGTCATTGTCAATACAGCCTCCATTGCTGGCTTGCTAGCGCTACTTCCAGTAGAAGAACTCAGTACGCCACGTACCCCTGAAGCAAACGAAGGCATTAGCAGTTACGTCGCCGCGAAACACGGAGTCGCAGGCCTAACAAAGCAATTCGCAGTCATGTATGCGCATCAAGGAGTACGGGTCAACGCTGTCGCACCGGGATACATCGAGACTCCAATGACGAGGATGATCCAGGAGAACCAAGCACTTCGAGAATTTCACGAGAAGTTGCATCCCATGGGCAGACTAGGAACTGCCGAGGAAATTGCTGGTGTTGCGGCCTTTCTGGCGAGTGCCGATGCCAGTTTCATCAACGGTGCGGTAATTCCTGTGGATGGAGGTTACTCAGCTCGCTGACAAAAAAGAGTTTTGAAGAAAAACTAAAGGAAGTTAGTTCGTTTCGCGATAAATCGCTCCGCGTGCGCGTACTGGATCCAAAAGCGATAGGTCTCCTTGTTTAACTTCAAACCCTTGAGGAAACGGAGCTCTGGGCTCAGCCCCTAGTGACTCAAGCACGCGTGAGTCGCAGTAGTAGCTCTGCAATGTGATCGATCCGATTGTCCTGACTACACCATGACTCGCAAGATCATGCTCGTGGAACCACTTTTCACGTTCTTCTTGCGTCAAGTCACTGAAAGCTCGGTTCAAGTCGACTAGCGTTGACTGTTCGATTTCTTCCAAACCATCCACAATTCGTTGCAAAGATGCCGAGCGAATCGATTTTGTGACTTGCGACACGATTTCCTCGTCGCCAGCGCCTGGAACACCTAGCTCGTCATTGGGTGGGATCATCGTGTCAAGCAACGCACTCAGTTGTTTCCTGAGTTTCTCATCAATCGAATTGATGTCAATTAAGTCGGGATTAGAAGCCATGGCGATCAGTCGAATAAGTTTGCAATTCTCTTCTTCATGGAGTCCGCAATGTAAAGAGCTAACGCTTGGATGGTTCGAGTGGGATTCACTCCCGCGCTCGTGACGAAGATGCTTCCATCCACAACAAACAGGTTGCGAACATCGTGTGAACGCCCCCACTCGTTTACTACAGATCTCTCAGGATCGGTACCCATCCGTGTCGTTCCCATCAGGTGCCA
Organism: Candidatus Azotimanducaceae bacterium; assembly: GCA_965203735.1. Lineage (GTDB taxonomy): Bacteria > Pseudomonadota > Gammaproteobacteria > Pseudomonadales > Azotimanducaceae > Bin55. Next base: position 2,524,990 of record OZ241909.1, on the reverse strand, counting down.
TCCTCCGTGCGCAATGGGTGACTCAACGAGAATGTCTTCTGCACCAGATGCTTCGAGCACTTCTGTAGATCTGCGAATAGCAAAGTCCAGCATTTTCTTGGAGTTGTCACTGAGGCTGTAGCTGATCTTCGGACAAGGTATTCCGTTGGAGTCTTTGAGATCGGGGTCCAACGTGACAGTGTTGTGTTCCTCGGGAAGATCTTCGCAAATCGCAGACATTCCCGTCATTCGCTTGTGAAGTTTTCGATAGGCTTCGTGGTGTTTATTTCCCCAAGGTATTCGCCCGTAGCCCATCCCGATCATGGCTGAACCCACGATTCCGCGCCCGCGACTGCATTCGTACGTGAATCCTCGAACGAAGTCGCGACTTGGGTCGGTTTCGTAGAACTCTTGACTCCAAATGCAAACTCCAGGACCCATATATCCATCCAGTTCATTTGGGAAGACTCCAGTAATCAGTGCGTATGGATGGAACATTAGGTTCTTTCCAACAAGCCCGCTTCGGTTCGCGAGCCCATCGGGAAATCTGGATGAGGTTGAATTGAGCAGAAGTCGGGGAGTGCCAACGCCATTGCACGCCAAGATCACGATTTCTGCTTCTTGATGGACTTCAGTTCCATTCTCATCGTAATAGACAACGCCTGTTGCGAAATCATCGTTATTGACTGTGATTTCTCGAACTCTACATTGGGTTCGAAGCTCAACGCCGTTTCGAATGGCTTTCGGCCAGTAAGTTATGTCCGATGAAGCCTTCGCGCCTTGAGTACAACCGGTATAGCAGCCGCCAAGATTGATGCACTTCGCACGTCCGTCATAATCTTCCGTTGCAATCGCGGTGTCGGAGGGCCACCAATGCCATCCAAGCTTGTTGAAACCTTTGGCGAGAGTTTCTCCCGACCTTCCCATCGGAACTGGAGGCATGATCTGTGGCTTAGGTGGGTAGGCCGGATCTCCGGCCAAGCCTGATACCCCCATCATGCGGTCGTTTTCGTCGTAATAGGGCTCGAGTGTCGTGTAATCGATAGGCCAGTCATCTGCCACGCCATCGAGACTTCGAACTCGAAAATCCGAAGGATGGAAACGAGGGAAATGGCCCGCATAAAGGATCGTACTGCCACCCACCGCGTTGAAATTGGCTACAGATATGGGTGAATCGGTGTCATTTATTGCATAGTCGGTATCGCGACCTCGATAGTTGGGATTGATTCCCATGCTTCCGAAGTTGCGACTTTCCCAGTCGATTTGTGAAGTTGGGTACTCGGAAGGATTCATCCATGTGCCTTGTTCGAGGCACACAATTCGCATTCTTGTATCTGCGAGACTCCAGGCCGCTGCAGCACCTGAAGCACCAGCGCCCACAACCAGAACATCGACTTTCTCAGGGTTCATGTTGCTCCAATCTCTCTTCTCTCTCTAAGAGTAACAGTATTTGAAAACGCGCCGCTGCAGCTACAGCGGCCCGCTTTCTGCGTTCATGATTTTCAACGGAGGCGAGAGTGATTTGGGAACGTCGTCAGGTGATGGTGCGGAATCTGGGATAGGTCTAGAATCGCCGATCGTAGGGTTAGACGAACTCGTCGAGGCGTTTCTGTCAATGGTGAGTAGAAATCGGAGCGTGCAGTGGACTGGTGCTTTTCCGCCTCGAGCAACGGACACTTGCTCCGCTAATCCGTCAAGAGGAGTAATGTGTTCGCAGTAATTTCCAGTAAAACGTGCAATTTGTGCAAGGTACTTAGGATTGGAACAACTTGAAAGTCGTTGCCTGATCGCCCAAAACTTCAAGATTACACATCCCGTAGGGTTTTTCAACCTTGTACTTTATTCCCGGCTCAAATCTAATTATTCTCATTTCCCCAAAGCATCGAAGCTTCAGCTCGACAACTCGACCTTCAACCTCCTCTAGCCAAAACTCGTCCTTGAATAGTTCGATATTCCAACTTGCAGAGTTAGGAATCGTAGCTTCTACGTCGTAAGCTACTTGGTTGTTCTTTAGTTCGTCTAGCGCTTCAGCGATACCACCGAGCCATGACTTTGCCTCTTCATCGAGGTCTTGTCTGATCAGCTTCTGGTATGTTCGATAGGCTCGTTGATAGTCCCTTTTCTTGAGCAAGAGTGGCAGTTGTCTACCCAATGCAAACGCAAATGCTTCGATGGGCAAGAAATTGTCACCGGATTCGTTGGCTATTGCTCGATCTAACGCTTTGAGTTGCTCATCTTCGGTACCCCACTTGCTCAGATATTCATACCTGGAAAAGTTGAATGCGGCATCCTCATAAAGGGTGAGTTTTCTTTCTCCATCCAACATCCTCATGAATTTGTCGGCACTATCCTTGTCGTCCTCGGTTATAGCTTTTCGCAATTGATTCTGAATTCTTGCGAACTTTCTTGTTACAGCTTGGGGCTGATCTTCGATTTGGAAAATAACCTTTTGGCGGGCTCCTGCGTCGATATTCTTTCCGTTGTAATTCGCGGGTCGGTATCTCCACTGTTTTACGGCCCGAATAGCGGCATTCGTGAACGAGCTATCCCCAATCGAGTCTGTCACGACAAATTCGTATGGTTTTCCCTCGGAATCGACCATGAAATTGAGCTGTACCCAACCTTCTTCACCTGCAATTAATCGGTCATTGGGGTACACAGGCCTAACAATAGGTGCTAACAACCTAGGACCATGGAAACTGTCAACTTCGACTTTGGTTTCTGAGATTGCCACATGTTAATGGACAGGTTTTAAATTGTTGTTGTTGGGCCTCGTGGGAATGTGGGGAACTCGCAGAGTTGTCCACATTTCCACAGGCCGCTTTTTTTGAAAAAATTTGTTTTTCGTTTGTTCATTTCGCTTTCGCATGTCGCCGCTCGAACTCCATCGGCGACAGGTATCCGAGCGACGAATGCAGTCTCCGCGTGTTGTAGAACCCCTCGAGATAGTCGAAGATCATCGACCGCGCCTGCTCCCGGCTCGCGAAGCGACCGCGGGGCTGCCGATCGATCAGCTCGGTCTCCAGGGTGGCGAAGAAGCTCTCCGCCATCGCGTTGTCGTAGCAGTCGCCCACCGAGCCCATCGACACCGTGACGTCGGACTCCTCGCAGACTTCCCGAAACGGATCCGAGGTGTACTGCGAGCCGTGGTCGGAGTGATGCGTGACCTTGTTCCGGGGCCGACGACGTGCGACGGCCATCTTCAGCGCCTGGATCATGAGCTCCGCCTTCTGCCGCCGCGCCATGGACCAGCCCACGATGCGGCGCGAGAACACGTCCTGGACGACCGCCAGGTACAGCGTTCCCTCCGCCGTCGGAACGTAGGTGGCGTCCGCCACCCAGAGCTCGTCGGGACGCTCCGCGTGGAACTCCCGATTGACCAGATCGGCGGCGACCTCCGAGCCGTCCGGACGCGTGGTGCTCCAACGACGGCGTCGGCACACCCCTCGAAGGCCGTCCCTCGCCATCAGTCGGCCGATCCTGCGACGACTCGCGCGAACGCCCATTTCCCGCAGCTTCGCCTGGACCCGAGGCGCACCGTAGGTGCCCCTCGACTCGGCGTGGATCCGGCGTATGCGCTCCAGCAGCTCCCGATCCGCCGCGTCCCACCGCGACGGGGGACGCTTCAGCCACGCATAGTATCCGCTGCGGGAGACTCGCAGCACTCGACACATGGCGGCTACGCTGAACTCGGCCCGGTGCGCCTTCATGAACTCGAAGACCGGCTTGGGGTCCTCGTGGTCTCCTTGGCGAACCAGGCCGTGGCCTTTGCCAGTATGTCCCGCTCTTCCTTGATCCGCGCCAGCTCGCGGCGCAGCTTGCGAAGCTCCTTCGAGTCGTCACGCTCGACGGGCCCGTCCGCCTCGTCGAGCCAGTTGCGTATCGTCTGCGGCGTCGGCTCGAACTCCTCCGCCAGCGACGCGACGCTGCGGCCGGATCGAGCCAGCTCGACCAGCCGGTCCCTGTATTCCTGTGGATAGCGCTTTCTGCCCATGATTGTCCTCCTTGGGTCATTGTGCACTGTCCGCTAACCTATCGCAACTTCATTCGGACAGTTGTTCGGACTCTTGCGTAGCGGATTCGTCAGCTGCCAAGCATGGCCAGGAAAATAACAGTGCAATGACCCACACACTAGTACAGTAGAAATTAATGATTTTCTGAACCTGATCACTGGGCTCTTTCTGGGACATAGTTCGAGTTTCCAGGGCTATTTTTCTAGTTGTCATGTTTTGAGTTGTGACTGAGGAGTGGCAAAGGTCATACACTCTTAGTGTACATGTCGAAATAGCTATTGCACATGAACCCAATGCTTGGGTTTCTAGGAGAACCTCAAGTCAGACTTAAGATGAGAGAAGCTGGTCCTGATTCCTTCTCAAACAGAGCATGAAGGCACTGCTAACCGACCAGTTAACTATGCAGCAAACAGAAGCGAATGATTGAAATTCGCTGTCGAAACACTAATGTCTAAGACCGTCCAAGTAACCAATTGGCCAGCCCCTAGAGAGCCTAAGCCTCTCAGTAGCTTCGACTACTCATTCGCTCACAAACGAATGAACTTCAATCCCGACGAAATGCAGTCTGCCATATTCTTCAATTTGGCAGGGCATCCGCGCAGACCCACACCCGAACAATTGCAGGAATGGTTGAGGAATCCGTCCGAAGCAGACCCCACTGTTGTGAAGTGTTTGTTTGAGGACCTGCCTGGAACTCTCTTGAATTCTATCCTTTGGAACTCTGGGGCTTCCATTTATGAAATGGCTCGACTGTTTCACAAGTGTAAGGTTGATTACTGGAAGACAGTCGTTTGGATCGACCAATTCTCAACGGATTCTTCCAAACCTGTAGGAACTCCAAGTTATTACGACTAGTCGTCTCTTGCTGAAGCAAGTGGGCTACCAGGTGAGTTGAAATCTAATCGTTCGAAAGACGCGTGAACTTGCTGAGAAAGATAGAAATACCGGTCTTTGAAGTATTAGCTACAATGCGTCGTTTGTGTGTTAGCACGAACAGGAGAGCAAGTTGGATACCGACATCGAAGACCTGAGAAAGCGGTTTCTAAACATTGAATTCGATGAGGTTGAGTTTGAAATCGATGGCAGTCGGTTTCGGGAATATGCAGTTGCAGCGGGAGAAACCGATTCCAAGTTTACGGATACTTCGGATCCAGATTTTCAAGCTCCTCCAACGTTTGTCTCAACTCTTGTAGGTCGTAGGAGTTTTCCTTCGGATTTTCCAGCACTAAATGGTGTCAGCATGGATGCAGGTAAGCAAGTCGAGTGGAAGGCACCTGTTAGAGATGGAATGAAGCTGATAGGACGATCCCACCTACACGACATCTACACCAAGACGGGACGATCCGGTCGAATGGTCTTTTTGGTGACCCGTATGGAGCTATATGACGATCAAGGAGCTCATGTAGCCAATGCCGATACCCGAACCGTTATCAGGGAGCGCTAGTGTGGCTGAGGTGATTCAATCAATAGCCGATGTCGAATTCGGAGAGACTCTTCCTGCGTTTGATCCCGATACCAGCCTGGATAACATCAAGAGATTCGGCAAGCACGTCGGATGGGGTACTGGACGCTTTACCAGTCATGAGATTGCTCGCAAGGAAGGATTTCCCGGAGCAATCGTTCCTGGCGTCTTAAGCCAGGGATTTCTGGGAGCCATGATTCATAGGTGGGCTCCAACAGCGCAAATAGTGGTCATCGATACCGTTTTTCGCGCTCCGGTACTTGTGGACCAACCGCACAAAATCACAGGGGTCGTTACAAACATCGACGAAGATGAGAATACAGTAGAAATCGATATCACAATATCCAACGAAGCAGACGAAACTCGAGTTTTTGGTACCGCAACCATTAAGTTGCCTTAACGATTGAGGAATTAGCATGGAAGGCCGACTGAATGGAAAGGTTGCTCTAGTCTCCGGTGGTACGAGCGGAATTGGCGAAGCTACCTGTGAACTTTTTGTAGCTGAGGGAGCTAAGGTAGTTCTCACTGGTCGCTCGGAAGAAAAAGGCGTCGCCATTATTGAGAAACTTGGATCTGAAAATGCCTTGTACTTGCGATGTGATGTCACCGACGAGGACGACATTAAACTATCGGTCGAGGCTACAGTTGAACGCTTCGGCGGACTAAACATACTGTTTAACAATGCTGGCGGACCGACAGGCGGAGGGGTATTCGACGTTACCCCTGAACAGCTGGACTATGCGGTCAAGCTTCTTCTGACAAGCGTCATGGTTACGACGCGCTATGCGATTCCACATCTGCGGAAAGACGGTGGATCTGTGATTAACAATTCGAGCATTGCAGGTCTGCGGTATCGTCAAGGCAATGTCGTCTACTCAGTGATCAAAGCCGCTGTTACGCACTACTCGAGGATTGCTGGGATCGAATTGGGTCCGATGGGGATTCGGGTGAATACTATTTCTCCGGGAGCTATCGCGACACCGATTTTTTGGGGAGGATCGGCTCGAGCCAATACTCTTCCGGAAGAAGAGAATCAGCGAAAGATGGCCAAGTTGCAACGCAACCTAGCGAAGGCAACACCTACGCCACGTAGTGGACTGTCTCAAGACATTGCGGAAGCTGCCTTATATCTCGCTAGCGACGCCGGAAGTTACGTCAATTGCCACGATCTGGTAGTGGACGGCGGGCGTACGTCGATGTTTTACGAACCCAATTGAGCGGCACTAGAAATCTGCAAGCGACACGCCTGTTCGAATAGCGTTGTACCTTGGCAACTCAGTTGAGACGGGTAGCGGAGTCTTAGTCAGTCAAGACCCTTCGCGCGTACGTGTCTAGCCACTAGGGTTCGACACGGTGACCGTGTACCTGCTTTTCTTGACTAGCTTTTGTTGATTCAGGAAAGTGTTTTCTTGATTCGGCATATCGAGTAGTAGCTTCAACAGCATACATAACGCGGCACCATCAGTTACGATCGCTCAATCGTATGGTGTCGTAATTATTTCTACTAGTAATGGTTCTAATCTGCTTCGCAATTCGCGATTGCTCTCGCCGCAAGTGGTTTAAATTCAATACTCCAATGTTTCGGCGGATCGATTAAGCCTGGGTAATGGAAGCGACCTCAGCATAAGTAACCCTTCCCACACGCGCGCATCCAATTTCCTGAGTCGGTCGTCGTGGATTGCGGTACTCTGCCAAACTGCTTAGATATTCCTAATCGTTTCACGAACTCACCTAAGGGTTGAACAAATGATCTTGGCGACATGCCAAACGCTGGTGGTGGGTTCGCTCGCCTGTTTGCTGACAAATTGTGGAGATCGAGCGAAACAGTTTTATTTTGTTCATGTACACGTTGTGGAACTTGCTGCAATCGCAAGAATTGTGTTCCGTTCAATATGCGATGGCGTTTTTCGGGCGGCTATTCGTAGACGTCTAGACGCATCGCGACGTCTTCGAAGGTGGCGATCACTTCCAACCATTCCGGGCGAAGTGATTCCTGTCGCAATTCGTTGACTACGTCACGACAACTAGGTGGTTCAAGTGGTTGGCCGCCGAGAAAGTCGTCGAGAGGATTGTCATAGTATGGTGGAGTGCACAAATGGCGCACAAGCGCTTCGTGATCAAACTTGATAAATACACCGTGGCTAGGGGCGATGTTTTTTGCAAACACCAGTACAAGGTTGCGTAAGCGGTCGACACTGGGTGGGTGCTTGGTAAAAAGGTCGTTCGGGTCAAAGAAATTTGTAAACCATTTGGCGTGGGGACCGTATTTGTACCCTTCCTCTCGATAGACTGTTCGTGGACTAGGCGAGAACGGTTTGGTCAGACCTGCGGCGGGGTCGCCGAGCTTGGCCGCCAAGTTAATCAGTATTTCCTCTAGTCGTTGGTTGTCTTCCCGAAGCTCCAAGATCTGTTTGCGCAGATCGGCTTGCAGCGCATCCTGCGGGTACACAGCTTCACACTTTTTCTCAACCCAATCATCTTCCAAGTCTTGAATCCACATATCGCGATCCTGCTCAGGAGTGGGGTTGTCTTCTTCCCAGTACATTTGGCGAGAGCGGTTTCGAACCCCGTTGTTCTGTCCGACGTCGTAGCAGAACCGGGTCAACAGGGCATAGTTGAGAATAGCCTCGGCGTGACAGGTTTCGTTCAGGCTCCAGTTGCTCTCACCATCCGGACCGAGTCGACAGTCGGGGTTTGCAAACGCTTCTTGTACTCGCACAAAATCCCCCATTGGATCAGCAAAGATTCGTTCAAAAGTCATAGGGTTATCGATAACCACGAACGAAAACACACGATTTGAATTTGGCCGTTTTTCGTCTTTCGTTCCCCAAAGGTACGGGTTAATGGCATAGAGATGGCGTTCCAGTACAGCATTGCATTCTTCGTTGTTCAGGGCAGTTAAGGGGTTTTTCTTCGTAATGCTGCGTCGCGTTTCTGTGTCGAGAAACCAGTAGCCCGTCCTTGGTGGAAATTCGTTTACTTCACAGGCGGCCCCCACCGACCCTGGGGGATAGACAACCGTGGCTAGTTGAGGTATGTCGACCTCTTCCGGAGGGGCACCGACAATTTCAGCGGCAGAAGATGTGGTTTCAACAATGGTGGGTGCTGGTGGTGCGACTGCGACCGGTCTTTCTTCGAGGATCAAACGCGGCGAGTCTAAAAACAAGGGAACGCCTATGCCTAGCGCAAGGAGGAAGAGCCCGCAGATGCAAAGCCTCAATACGGTACGAAACTGAGTTTTCACCCTTGTTTGTAACGGTTTGCTAGTTATCGCTGGTTTCTTCCTCTTCTTCACAAGGGACTGAACTCATAACGTATGCCGTCCCATCACCTCAAGGTCACTTTGGAAATGTATGCTCGATGAGCTGTTGTTACTTCTCGGCAGCTTTCAATTCCCCTCTACCGAAGCGTGGTGCAATATTCGAAGAGACACACTGAAAAGGTGAGAAACGAGTACCGTCTTCGTTTCAGTTTGTCAGTTAAGTGCTAAGCAGGCGAGCTACCCTGACGTCGAAAGGTCGGATTTCTTAGTCTTTTTGCTCACTTTTTGTCTCTTTGACAAACACGGGAATGGCAACTGCCAGTCCCAAGGCGAGACCTGCAATCAGGATATAGAATGTTGCCTTATCCCATTCCTCCAATTTAGAATAGATCATACCAATCGCAAAATAAAGTCCACTTGCGCCAAGAGACACTATGGGACCTGTCTTTCGTACTAAGTCCGTGAATTTCTTGTCGAAATTCTTCCAAGACTCCCGATATGATCTCCGCTCTTCATTGCCTACATTCTCGGCCATTGGTTGCTCTCCAAGATACATTGCTGTTAGCGACCAATTCACATTATAGTTCTCTGTGCGTAGCTCCGACCAAAATTCGGTTTCATCTGATCTGGATTTGGTTGAGCGGCAGGGGACTCCACGAACACGGTTGCGACAGCTGTAAATCTAGGGGCGATTGCTCTCTGAGGGAAGACTTGCGGTGTCTAGTTGTTATCCAGAAATCCGGATAGTATTACTCGCTTTCGTCTCTTGACTCGCTTTCCTTGTGTTTACTTAAGAACGGTAGAACAACGGCGTAGCCCAGCATCAAACCTGCTAGGAGGAGGCTCTGAATTGCCTTATCGGTGGAGTCTGCAATCGACCAAATTGTTGATGCTGCTAGAAAAAACACTGACAAACCCACGAAAAAAATGGGACCATACTTTCGAAAAAATCTCGTGGCTTTTTCGTCGAAGCCTTTCCACTTGTCTCTGAATGTTCTTCTCTTATTACTGCCGGTGGTCTCTGTCATCGGTCACCCACTGAGTAAGTCTGATTTCTCTATCACCGTATAGCATACACATACATGCGCCAAACCGTGAAGATCGCTGATTCCTATCGATACGAGCCTCGTCATGGACCTAGGTTGACTTGAGTGGCGGCGGAAACAACTGTTTGAGCTATTTTGTGTTTGCGTGTGTACACTCACACTTCAAATCCGACCCCGACCCGTCTTACAGGAACAAATATGACCAATGACCCACGCTTGTGGCTGGAAGAAGTTGATGACACCCAAGCGCTTGCTTGGGTAGAGAGGCGCAACTCAACGACCGTTAGCTCTCTAACGTCCAATGCTGAGTTTGACTCACTTCGCGAGAGCATCCGGTCTATGCTCGACTCCGATGCTCGCATTCCAGGGTTCGTTGTTCATGGAGACCTCTTGTACAACTTTTGGCAAGACTCGGATAACGTGAGGGGCGTGTGGCGCAGAACGACACTTGAAGAGTACAAGCAGAAACAACCTGACTGGAGTACGTTACTAAGCCTGGATGAATTGGCCAAGGATGATGGAGAAGAATGGGTTTGGAAGGGGCACGTTATTCTTCGGCCTGAATGTGACCGCGCTTTGATCCATTTGTCGAGAGGCGGTGGAGACGCGGTTGTTGTCAGGGAATTCGACATCGAAAGCGGGCAGTTTGTTGAAGACGGTTTCTTCGTTCCGGAAGCCAAATCTGACGTATGTTGGGCTGGAAGGGATCGGCTTCTTGTAGGAACTGATTTTGGACCAGATTCCCTGACCGACTCCGGATATCCAATGACTCTGAGAGTGTGGAACAGAAATTCATCACTTGCTGAGTCCACGGAGATCTATCGAGGAAAGAAATCCGACGTCTCTGTCGGTGCGTGGACGGACTTTTCGAACGGATTTTCTGAGTACTACATCAATCGGTCTCCCGGATTTTTCAGCTCGGAAACGTTTGTGTATAGGTCAGGTTCTCTCTTGCAAGTAGAAAAGCCGGACGATGCAACGGCGTGGATACAACGAAACAGGCTGTTTCTGCGGCTCAAGTCCGATTGGGAACATCAAGACCGTAATTACAAAGCGGGATGTCTACTCATCGCAGATGTCAATGACTATCTGGATAACGGTTCTAGCTTAGATGTTGTATTCGAGCCATCTGAAGGCTCTGTTCTCACCAGTTGGGATGCGACCAGGAACTCAGTTGTCCTCAGTGTCTCGGAAGATGTACGTACCAAAGCGTATGTTGCAACCAATTCTGACCAGGGCTGGAAGACTGATCGAGTGAGCGACACCGCCGACATCTTGAATGAGACTATCCAAGCATTCAGCCCAAATACCGATGACAGGTTTGTATTGAGCAGCGAAAACTATCTCGTCCCGTCCACACTGTCGATCGGTGGGATAGGTGCGCAAGTAGAGCAGCTCAAGCAAGCACCAGCATTTTTCGACGGTACCCAATGCATCACGCAACAGCATTGGACAGTTTCCAAGGATGGAACAAAGATTCCATACTTTGAGACTAGACCTAGGAATTCAACCGATGCAGGTCCGACTCTGCTCTATGGCTATGGTGGATTCGAAATCTCAATGCTCCCCCAGTACTCGGCGAGTGTTGGTATGGGGTGGCTTCAACGAGGAGGAACCTACGTTGTCGCCAATATTAGAGGTGGTGGTGAATTTGGTCCGTCTTGGCATCAAACCGCATTAAAGGAAAACAGGCATCGAGCGTACGATGATTTCATTGCTGTTGCCGAGGACTTGATTCGACGTGGCGTTACAACAAGCAAGCAACTCGGAATCCAAGGCGGGAGCAACGGTGGCTTGCTTATGGGGAATATGTACACAAGACGACCCGACTTGTTCGGAGCGGTTGTTTGCCAAGTGCCCTTATTGGATATGAGTCGCTATCACCTACTCTTGGCTGGAGCTAGCTGGATGGCAGAATACGGCGATCCGGACAACCCTGAGGAGTGGGAATTCCTTCAGAACTACTCTCCCTATCACAACGTACAAAGTGATCGAACCTATCCGCCGATACTCATCACGACATCGACGCGCGACGATCGTGTTCATCCGGGTCATGCGAGAAAGATGGTTGCCTTGCTCGAAGACCTCGGACACCCCGTGAGCTACTACGAAAACACGGCAGGAGGGCATGCAGGATCCGCCGATAATTCACAGCTGGCGTTCATGATTTCGTTGGTGTACGAATTTCTTTGGCGAACGCTTGGTTCACACAGGCAAGATGCGCTTTAGTTCTTTCGAACGTCACGGAATGGTCCACCGTCCAGACGAGGTTCCTTTTCCATACCCAGAACGCGTTCCGCAATGATGTTCTTCTGAATCTCATCGGTTCCACCAGCGATCGAAATCGCGGGGACTGATAGCAGTATTTCCGATATCAATCCATTCAGAGGAGCGTCGTCTCCCGCCAACATGGAGTCCAACCCAGTTGTCATCGTGTGAAGCTTTAACGCTTGTCTTGCAATGTAGCTGTTAGCGAGCTTGCCCAACGAGCCTTCGGGTCCTTGTGGTTGTCCCTTCTCCTGCGCTGCTCGTGCTCGGAGAGCAGTCCATTCTGAACACTGTGCCATCATCAAGAGCCGAGCTAGTTCTTGTCTGACCACGTCATTATCTAGGTTGTTAGTCGCGGCGGCTCGTTCGATTGCCAAGTCCACTCGTCCAGCACGTTGGGGATACCACGTATATGGCTCGGTGAGTACAGCGTCCTCGCGTCGTACTTCTTCATGGATTGTGCCGTCCGGTGATAGCTCTGCTGTGTTGCCCGCCAATGAGTTGGCAGCCTTCCGCTCATGCGCTAGAGTCGTCATTGCAACCCGCCAACCGTTGCCTTCCTCGTCGATTCTGTTGTTCAATGGAATTCGTGCATCGGTAAAGAACACTTGATTGAACGATGCATGACCGTTCATTTGTTTTAGTGGACTTACTTCGACACCTTCCTGGCGCATATCCACCACGAAGTAAGTCATTCCTTGGTGTTTGGGAACGTCCCAGTCCGATCGAGCGAGCAACAGCCCGTAGTCTGCGTGGTGCGCACTCGTTGTCCAAACTTTCTGACCATTCACAACCCATTCGTTTTCAGTCCGAACCGCTCGGGTCGTCACACCAGCCAAGTCGGATCCGCTCCCCGGTTCACTAAACAGCTGGCACCAGATTTCTTCGCCCGTGAGAATCTTTCTCAGGAATCGTTCTCGCTGTTCGTCGGTGCCATGGGCAAGCAGAGTTTCTGCCGCCAATAGACGAATCCCAGTTCTAGCGACTCCAACAGCGTTTACTCGGGCAAATTCCTCTTGAACGATAGAAATCATGGCAGCCGGCATGTCCTTTCCGAACCATCGCTCAGGCCAAGCGGGCATTCCCCAACCGGAATCCACCACCTTGTTGCGCCAATCGATCAGTCGTGCGTTCGGATCCCATTTCGCATCCAACCAGACACGAACCTCTTGTCTTACTCTCTGCTCAGACCAGTCCATGTCTCACAGGCCCATTGATTGAAGGTATGTTTCGCGGTTGAAGTTGGCATCACCAAGATATACCTCCGAACTCTTAGCCCGTCGGTACCAAAGGTGTGTGTCGTTTTCCCACGTGAAACCAATGCCGCCGTGAATTTGGATACAGTCCGCAGCTGCCTGCATATATGCGTCGCTTGCCATTGCTTTAGCAATGGACGCCATCCTGGTTCTCTCTGAGTCCTCCTCAGCAGATCGCGCAGCGCAAAACGCGGCGGATCTGGCAGACTCGATGTTGAGTAGCATTTCGGAGCACTTGTGCTTGATTGCTTGAAGCGAACCGATAGTTCGGCCGAATTGAACACGAGTAGATGCGTATTCGAGGGCGGAATCGAGCAGTCTCTGCGCCCCTCCCACCATCTCGTTCGCAAGTGCAATGCGTGCTAGGTCCAAGAATTTCCAATGTTTCAAGTCACTCCAATCAGCAAGTTTGCTTACTTCTACATTTTCAAAGACTGTCCGCGCCAGACGTCGAGTCAAGTCGAGACTCTTTAGTGGTTCGTTCCGAAGTCCGATCGCATTTCCTTGAACAGCATAGAGGCCAAATCCACTGTCAGGTTGACACTTGGCAATGACGAGAATTATGTCCGCACCAGGTCCGTTGAGGACAAGTTCCTTTTCACCGTTGATCCTCCCGTCGCGTACTGAGCATTCGACCTCCGTCGAGTCTTGTTGTTGAATGAACGCAACCGTGGCTGTATGAGTGCACGACACCACGTCTCGAAGTAGCTGATGTGATTCGGCAGAATCCCCGACAAGCAATGCATTGACGGCCATAACGTTGGACGAAAAATACGGTCCGCAATAAAGGGCGTAGCCCATTTGTTCCAAAACGATGCAGGATTCAGCGTACGAAAGTCCAGCACCGCCGAATTCCGCAGGAACGTGAATTCCTCCCAATCCCATGTCCCTTCCGAGAGCAAACCATAAAGATCGGTCGTAACCGAACTCCGAGTCCATGAATTCTCGAGTGTGTGTGGTAGGGCATCGAGCTTCAAGAAACTGAGCTACCGTAGCTCTCAACTGCTCTTGCTCCGATGTCCAAGCAAAGTCCACTACTCTTCCACAGCCTCCTGCGCTTCCGCTGGTTCCTCATCTCTCAGTTCGTCAAACAATCTTCGATTGTTGTCTTGAAGGTTTTCGGACTCTTCGACTTCGTCGAGCCAAGGCTGGACGTATTCTTGACAACGAAGATCGGAAATCTCTGGTTCGGAACGTAACGCTTCGGGATATCGGTCGGGATTTGACTCGTGAACGATCTCGTTGCAGTCGTCTATGAAGAATTCGTACGTAAGACCGGAGTAGTTGTCCTCTTCGACATCCAGATAACGACAAATGCAACTCTCAACATTTCGTGCAAACGAAGTTTCAGCTTGTTCAGGACTCTCCTTTGGTGAACAGGCGAACAGAATGGGAATCGTTAGGACCCAAGCGCAAGGCGAACGCATTCGAGAGTTAATGGGGTGTGTCGCCTTTTATGACGACTCGGGTCATCCAACGGGGTTCCTCGTAGTCGAGGATCGCAGTGTGCATAACTGATCGGTTGTCCCAGATAACCAAGTCGCCGGGAAGCCATCGATGCCGATAGACAAACTCTTCAGAAATGCTGTGAATCCACAACGGCCACAAAATCCTGTTGCTCTCGTCCTCACTTACATCTACGATGTGCGTTGTAAATTCAGGATTGACGTACAAAGCTTGTTTGTCAGTTTCATTGTGAGTCCGAATCACAGGATGTACGGAGTCTGGAACGTGCTCACCAAATCCCTTTCCCGTGTGGTTTGCCCGAAGATTCTCAATATCGTCTTGACTGGGTAGTTCTCGTCGGTGCGAACGACGCTTATCTCTCGTTGCCAAGTCAAGCATTTCCAATGCGAGTCGCTGGTTTGAGTATCCCGTGTCTCCGCCAAAACTCGGTATCGTCCGAGCATGAAGCATAGTTATCCAAGGGGGCGTAGGATGCCAGCTCATGTCCGAGTGCCAAGCCCCCAGACCTCGTCCTTTTGCGCCATTCTTGCTTGCCAGGACTTGAACGTGCGGGTTGTTGCGCTCGACAGACGATGGATGAGAGAGTGTCTCTCCCCACAGCAGTCCAAATTCGTGAAGTGGTTCTTCTTCAAGGTCTTGATTGCTCACTGCGACAACCGAATGTTCGTTCAAGAGTTTCCGCAGCTCGCCAACCATGTCAGCATTCGCATGATTCAGGTCAATGTCGCTAACTCGGACTCCCATTGACGGAGCAAGTCTTTCGGTGAAATATGAGACTGTAGTCGTCACGGTGACCCCTTGGAATCACTCAGATTCTGGCTTTACGGTCTGTGTTGGATCCTATGACTCTTCGTGCACCTCGAATATTCCACAAGCAAGTCGCGCTCCGCCGGCGCAACCCGCTTCCTCTCCGCCCTCGCAGTAGCTATCTGGATCCACATGAATAATCAACGAGGCACCGTCGTCATCAAATATCGATAGTGGCCCCTCTGACAGAGTTATTCGGGTAGTAATGGTCTTGAGGTCGCCATTTCCTGATTCGTCGACCTCGATATTCACAAGATCCCCCGCATGGAATGGGTGATTTCCGTCCGGGTTTGTGTGACCATGCGGACCTGGGTCAAAGTGACCTCCTGCAGAGCCACAAGGATCGCATGAACCTGTTTCGTGAATATGCACAGCGTGCTTTCCTGCTTCATCTGCAAGACCCTCCACGCGTATATACACATCTACAACTTTCACACCTTCGTCGGATGCTCGTTCTACGAGTTCGACTGCACCCACTTCAATGGACAAGTCTTCGCAGAACGCCAAGGTCGCCCGAGCAGCCATCGAAGCTTCCACTTTCTGCTCAGAGGTGTCGTCAGTTGCGACAGACGAACCAATCGAAACAAAAGCCGCAACTAAGAAAAACGTGAATACTCCCTTAGCGCGAGCAGGCCTCCCCTGCATAGTATTTTTTTGATCCTTGGTAGACAAGAGTCCTGACATAACGACCTCCCTCTTCAATAGCTAGATCCAATTCGAATGATAGCCAAAATATACACTTGGCCCGCATTGATAACCTAGTAATTTGAACCCGAGCTATAGGTGTTGGGTCAAATTGAGCAATTCGATTGGCGCATCGGCGCGGTAGTCGAACTAGACCAGAATCCTTCGATTCACGGGAGCAGGTTAGTAGCTGTATTGTTTAGCGTCTCGAGCACATCGCATACGGATTCGTGAAGACTAATGAGGAGTAATTTGTATGTCCAAGATCACTGAGGATCTTCGCATTGATCCGAGCATCAGAGAGTTCTTTGGTTCGATGCCGGATCCTGTAAACCAAGGAGACGTCGAAAACCGAGAGCAGCTACTTGAAGAAGCCAACTCTCCCACAGCCGTTGCATTTCGAAAGCAAATGGAGGGCCAATGGAAGAATGTCTATAGGGAAGACTCTGAGGTACCAGCTGGTTTGACTAGCACCACACTAGAGATTAAATCTTCTCCCGACAACAATGAGATCAAGATTCTGTTCATGCGTCCAAACTTGGACGAAGCCACTCCATGCATCGTTTACCTGCATGGTGGTGGAATGAGTTCAGGATCGTGTTTCGATGCACCGTTTCGAACATGGGGTCGTCGACTGGTGAGGAACGGGGTTGCCGTTGCCATGGTGGACTTCAGAAACTGCATGGTTCCGTCTTCATCCGATGAAGTCGCACCGTTTCCAGCGGGATTGAATGATTGCGTCTCAGGCGTCAAGTGGGTTGTCGAATCAAGC
This sequence comes from Candidatus Azotimanducaceae bacterium, assembly GCA_965203735.1. Classification (GTDB taxonomy): domain Bacteria; phylum Pseudomonadota; class Gammaproteobacteria; order Pseudomonadales; family Azotimanducaceae; genus Bin55. Next base: position 2,507,974 of record OZ241909.1, on the reverse strand, counting down.
GAAATTCTGGGAATCGACTCTTCAAACGTAATTGTCTCGGGCGAAAGTGGCGGCGGAAATCTGACTCTTGCAACCGGAATGAGGATGGCCAAAGAAGGTTCGATAAATTTAATTCAGGGACTATATGCTTTCTGCCCGTATATTGCGGGTCGCTGGCCCCAAGAACGCTTTCCGTCCAGCAGAGAGTGCAATGGTTATCTGCTTGAGCTAGCCAACAATAGGGGCGCGATGGGTTATGGAATCAAAGAGCTCGAGAATGAGAATCCACTTGCATGGCCAAGTTTCGCAACTGAGGAAGATGTAAAAGACTTTCCTCCAACGTTCATCAGCGTCAATGAGTTCGATCCACTTCGCGATGAAGGCGTTGACTTCTTCCGATTGCTACGCCGGGCGGGAGTACAAGCCTACTGCAAAGACGTTAAGGGGACTGTACATGCGACCGAACTCATCGTTCCGGGTTGTGCCATGGTCGCGGATGAGGGAGCCAGAAGCGTCGCCGACTTCTGCAAAGGAATCACTCGTCCCTAAGTCCTACTCGTCTGCCAGCGGAGCAATGTCGTCAATGAGCTGCAGAATGCGCAATTCTTCATTGGGGATTAGAGACACAAGACGATGCACTCCGATTGACGCGAACTCCTGAACGAATTCGGGATTTAGACGCATCGATGGAGTGACGCTGATCTCGAGATCTGATCCACCGGGATACTGGTGTAGCCGACGTAAGACTTCTCGAGTCTGATCTACATTCATTGCGAAACCGTACCAACCCTGAGCAGACTCTGCGGATCTCTTGAGTGCCGCTTCGCTTGTCCCTCCTACAACAATTGGAGGACCTCCGCTTTGAACCGGTCGAGGCATTGCTTGAATATCCTGAAACTTCCAAAATCGTCCACTAAACGAGGGGTTTGGATCGTTCCACAGCGTTCTGAGTACTTGTATGGCTTCGTCGGTGCGGGCTCCTCGTTGCCGAAATGGAACTCCTAGGGCGTCGAATTCCTGGTGCAGGTAACCTGCGCCGATTCCAAGAATCAAGCGCCCCTTGGATACGTAATCGAGACTGGCCATCTCTTTTGCAAGGACGAGCGGATTTCTCTGAGCAATTAGAGTGATTCCGGTACCTAGCTTCATTCTCTCCGTGACTGCTGCCAGAAAGGCGAGGCTTGTAGATGGATGCAGCATCGCATAGTCTGGTGCGGCGGGAGAGGGAGGTTGTCTCGGGTCGGGAAGGACCACATGTTCTCCGGTCCATACAGACTCGATTCCCGCCTCCTCTGCGTGACGGGCGACTCTACACGCGACATCCGGATTGGCGCAAATGCCGGAATTGATTCCAAACAGCCCAATTTTCACAGTTGGTTCCCTCCTAGTTCAGATCAGGTGCGAGACATGCCTACTTAGCACGCATGGGCACCAATCTCGAGCTCGGCGACGAAGGCTAACGACTGTAGTCGCTGTCTCCAGGCTTCGCTGACTTACTTGATCCGGCTAATTCACGATCGCGATACTTGTCCTGATACTCTGCGCGAAAATCACCGAATGGACCGTCTCTCCATTCCAACGCGGCCTTTAGTCCCTCTTCGCGGACCCGCTTCCCAAATTCTCCGGCTGCGGGTCGATGCTTCGACATCGCTTCTACATCCGTGCCCGACATAAGACCGGTTCGGATACCCATGATTTCGTACTGGCGATTAACTGCACGCTTGTTGTAATTCAATTGGTCGTTATCAATGTGTCCGAGTCGTCGAGCAAACTTCTCAGTGAAGTCCGCGAGATCTTCTTTTGGAATGGCGTAGTTGGCCCAGCCGTACTGTGCCATTTCAGCTCCAGTAAACCAGTCGCCGGTATAGGCGAACTCACGAGCTTTGACAGGTGGTAGAAACCAAGGTGCCCACATCATATCCATCGTTCCCATTGCACGAACTGGCGGATATCCAATTCGAGCGTCCTCCGCGACGATTCGCATGTCGCATATCGATGTCAGTTCGGTTCCTCCCGCAAGACACCAACCTTGTATTTGTGCAATGACCGGTTTCGCCAGTTCCCATATGAGCCAATGTCCCATCAAAGCGTGTCGCGACCAATCGTAGTGCTGGGGATGTGTTGAACCCGTATCCGGCATTCCCGAGCGATCACTGACGAAGTCGCTCTGTTCATCCAGGTTTGGAGCGAGATCGTATCCAGCGGAAAACGCTCTGCCATTGGCACGCAAGATAATTACGCCGACGCTCCGATCTGCCTCTGCACGCCTCATTGCGTCGTAGACCTCGCCACGAAGCGCATGACTCAGAGGATTGAGCTTCTCCGGTCGATTTAGTGTGACGAATGCAATGCGGTCGTCAGTTGAGTATTCGATGTTGTTGTAGTCCATGATTCTGCCTGGTAGCCCTCTAGCAATAGTCTACTCGTTGCGGGATTAGTGGAGATTGGATACTCAGTTGCGATCTTAGGGTTACGAACTTCAGGAATAGTGAGAGTATCTCTCGAGGTCCAGATGTTGGACTTACAATGCAAATGTAGCCTTCGTAGGCTCATAATCAGTACGCATCTTTGCTTGTCCCACCTGAGATATTCCAATGCCCCACGACATTTTGATTCAAAACGGAACCGTAATCGACGGCTCAGGCAAGGCACGCCTACACGCCAATGTAGCCATCTCTAATGGGCGAATCGTTGAAATCGGAGACGACTGCGGACGAGCAAGACAAACCATAGATGCCGAAGGACACATCGTCGCTCCAGGTTTTGTCGATGGGCATACACACATGGACGCTCAGGTCTTTTGGGATGACCTCGGATCGTGCTCCTGCTACCACGGAGTCACGAGTGTTGTGATGGGAAACTGTGGATTCACGCTAGCTCCTTGCAAGGAATCTGAAGCAGACCATGTGTTTCGCAATCTAGAACGAGCCGAAGATATTTCTCGTGGCGCAATGTTGGAAGGGATCGATTGGAGATGGGAGAGCTATCCCGATTATCTCAATGCTGTCGACTCAACCCCTAAAGGGATCAACTACGCAGGCTATGTAGGTCACTCGGCACTGAGGACCTATGTGATGGGGGAGCGAGCATTTACCGATGCATCTTCGGAAGATGAGCTTAAGCAAATGGGCGAATTGGTTCAAGAAGCCGTTAAGGCAGGAGCAATTGGTTTTTCGACGTCCCGGAGTCGAAACCACCAAACATCGGATCACAAACCGGTAGCCAGTCGATTGGCCCAGTGGGAAGAGGTCAAGTGTCTAGTTGGACAAATGAGAGCCACAGGAGCAGGTATTTTCGAGATAGCAGCGGAAGACACAGGGCGTGATCCCGATCGACTACTGGACTATCAGAATCGAATCAAAGAGTTGGCTGTGGATCTCAAGTGTCCTGTTACGTGGGGAATGTTCAGCTCCCGGCATATTCCTGATCGTTGGCGAAGTTTCTTCGATTTGCTGGAGGAAGTAGAAGAGGCCGGGGGGACGATGTTTGCTCAAGTGCATTCGAGAGCTCTCAACGTCATCTACACGTTCGAATCGAATACTCCCTTTGACAGCTGGAATGTATGGAGAGAAATTCGGCAGTTACCTCTTGAGGAACAAAAGGCAAAGTTTAGAAATCCAGAGCTTCGGGCCAAACTCATTGAGGCTGCAAGCGACGAAAGTGAGAGACACAAGGAGCGGTCAGTCATTGTTCGACCGCCAAATTGGCATTGGGTATTCGCGATGGACGAACCCTCTGGTGGCACGCAACGGATGGACGAGCTCGCAGCACAACGTGGAGTAAGTCCGGTTGAGCTGATGATCGACATGGCTTTGGAAAGTGACTTCAAATGCATGTTTCGGCAGCCCATTGCCAACGAGAATGAGGACGATGTCATCGAAATGATGAAACATCCGAAATCCGTCGTAACTTTCTCCGACTCCGGTGCTCACGTGTCCCAGATCATGGACAGTTCGCTACAAACTCACATTTTCAGCCATTGGGTCCGTGAACGAGAGGAATTGACCCTTGAACAAGCAGTTGCTATGGTGACTTCGGAGACCGCAAGACGATGGGGCTTGCGTGATCGAGGGCTGCTTAAGCCAGGTTTTGCGGCAGATGTTGTGGTGTTCGACCCGGATATGATCGGGCCTGATATGCCGACCGTGGAACGTGATCTTCCTTCAGGTGCAAAACGTCTAAAGCAAACTGCACACGGAATAAAAACGACCATTGTCAATGGCGAAGTCTTCCTGAATTCCAATGAGCACACCGGTTCGCAATCAGGACAGTTGTTGAGGGGACCTCTCGCTTCTAACAGCTCTGCCTAGTCAAGCGCTTACAACTTCGTCGATTCTCTCTTGTGAGCGGACAATTCTTGCGCGACCATTCTGAACGACAACAGGTCGTTGCATGAGCTCCGGGTGCTCCAAGATAAGGCTTACGACCGAGTCCTCTTCCCGATAGTCATCCGGATTGAGACCTAGTGCATCAAAGTTGCGGTCCTTGCGAACTAGGTCGTCTATAGGATCCGACAAGATGGCGATAATCCCTCGCAGTGTCTCGTCCGTCAGTGGATCGTCAAGATAACGTACAACACTAGGGTTCATACCCTTATCTTGAATTGCGTTCAACGCAGTTCGACACTTGCTGCAGTGTGGATTGAAGTAGATTTGAAAGTCGCTCATAGAGTTGCAGAGTCTTGAAGTTCGCCAAAGTATAAACTCCCACTTTCTGTGTGATTGATTGCGTTCCATGTCACGAAAAATTCGCTACTCCGTGCTCGATCTGGCCCCCGTGGTCGAAGGGAGCAATGAGTCTGTCGCGTTACGAAATGTAGTAGATCTAGCTCAGCTTGCTGAACGTCTGGGCTACTACAGATACTGGGTTGCCGAACATCACAACATGCCTGGAATTGCGAGCTCCGCCACTGCAGTGGTCATTGGTCATGTTGCACAACAAACCGAGTCCATTCGTGTTGGATCCGGTGGTGTGATGTTGCCGAATCATGCACCTCTACTCATCGCCGAACAATTCGGTACTCTGGAGACGTTGTTTCCAGGTAGGATTGATCTTGGGATCGGAAGGGCACCAGGAACGGATCAGCAAACCTCGTTTGCTATAAGAAGAAACTTGCAAGGAGACATGGACGGCTTTCCTCGCGATGTCCTCGAGCTGCAGCACTACCTCGGACCGCTGAAACCCGGGCAGAAAGTTCGAGCCTTTCCAGGCAACAATACACGTGTACCCATATGGATTTTGGGTTCGAGTTTGTACGGGGCACAACTTGCTGCGATGTTGGGATTGCCATATTCGTTTGCGTCTCACTTTGCTCCCCAGATGTTGCATGAAGCGATTGTGGAATACCGGAAGCGATTTGAGCCTTCAGCGCAATTGCGGGATCCCTACTTGATGCTGGGTTTCAATGTTTGTGTCGCTGATACAGTGGAAGATGCCAATTTTCTACGGACGTCAGGCCTGCAGTCACTGCTGAAAATGAGAACGGGTACACCGGGAAGACTCCCGCCTCCAGTTGAAGATTTCGAGTCAACACTAGACCGTGGTCAACTGCACGTTGTCAAGTCAACGCGAGCAGCATCTGCAGTGGGAACAATCACAGATGTTCGAGCTTCCATGCAAAGGTTCGTGAACGAGACAGGAGCAGACGAGCTCATACTCGTTTCCTCTATTTATGACCATCAAAAGAGGATGCGTTCGTTTGAATTGGCAGCGGAAGCTGCTCAAGGCGTGAATGTGCCTGCGGAGACAGAGTTACAACAAACAAAACAAGAAGAATGATCATCTCTTTCCAATGAGTTAAACCCGAGTGAGAATCCGTGTGCTATTAGCAGGTTGGATAACATTGAAGAATTCGTAGAAACGGGAGAAATAGGGTAATGCCGGAACAACAAATGCTCATGCGCGTGGGTGCCGGATTTATTGCAGCATTGGATCAGAGTGGTGGTAGCACTCCTAAAACCTTGGAACGCTATGGCGTTCCTCAGTCCGAATTCGAGAACGATGAAGAACTGATGTTCGATCTTGTACACGCCATGCGAGTGAGGATCATGACAAGCAGTGCATTTGGACGACCTCGAGTGCTCGGTGCCATTCTTTTCGAAAAGACAATGCGAGATACAGTCGACGGTCTGAAAGCTAGCCAATACTTATGGCAGCGAAAATCCATTCTTCCCTTCCTGAAGATCGACGTTGGTTTGGCAGATGAGTCGTCCGGCGTCCAAATGATGAAGCCTTTTACCAATCTATCGGATCGACTCAATGAAGCAAAAAGCCTTGATGTGTTCGGTACCAAAATGCGATCCGTGATAAAGAGATGCAACCGTCAAGCTATCGAGGACATTGTCGGACAGCAGTTTGACTATGCAAGAACCATCCTCGAACATGGTTTGGTACCGATTGTCGAACCTGAAATTGACATCAATGCACCCGATAAGTCCGAGTGCGAAGAGGTACTCAGACTGAACTTGGAACGTCGTTTAGCCACGCTCGACCACGATGAGCATGTGGTGTTCAAACTAACTTTGCCGGAGCAGCCAAACTTTTACAGTGAATTGTCGCGCCATCCTAGAGTTTTGAGGGTTGCTGCGCTTTCGGGAGGCTACTCGCAGGAAGAGTCCATTCGCCGTCTCAGCGAGAACCGGTCAATGATTGCAAGTTTTTCGCGAGCTCTAACAGAGGAACTTCAGCGAGACATGGCTGAAACGGATTTCTCAAGTGCACTGGATCGGGCAATAGAGGGCATTTCAACCGCTTCTGCTACATAGGGTTTTGCAAGCGTGAACGATATTAGAAGTGAAACGGAGAGGATTCGGTCCAACGCGTTGCGTATAACGAACGCTTGAACACTTAATTCACGCTTCCAGTCCGTGTGACGTAATCCCGATAGTCTCGAAGACCTGATTGATCAATCCGTTCATCAAGAGGCTTAACAAATCGTTCGACCAAGTCTAGAATCGTCTCTTGATAGTGTGGATCTTTTCTAACATTTTGTAGTTCGTTTGGATCACTTGTCAAGTCAAACAGCTGTGCTACGCGATGGTCATCTATTCGTACGGTGAGCTTGTACTTGTCGGTAATCACTGTCGTTTGGCCAAACAATTCCGAGATCACGGCTTCCTTTCCGTTGTTGTGTATTGGTTCGGTCCCAGTAGGTCGAAGATACCTAATCAACGATCTTCCGAGTGAGGTGTGCAGCGGCCTGGCTTCGGCAATGTCTAGCAATGTGGCCGGAAGATCAATGTGCTCAATTAGAGCATCAGAAGTCAGTCCGCTATCAATGCCAGTGGGAGGGCGAATGATGCAAGGAACTCGGACTGCTTGTTCGTAGAAAACTGCCTTGCTCGACAGACCATGATCACCGAGCATTTCTCCATGATCAGAATTGAACATAACCCAAGTGTTATTCAATTGACCCTGTGTCTCTAGTTGGTCCAAGATTTTGCCAATCCAATCGTCAATTAACGTAATGTTTGCGTAGTACCAAGCCCGCCATCTTTGCCTTTGATACTTGGTTGCTTTGTGTACGGAAGGAGCTCTACGCCATAAAGCAGCTATGAGGTCGGTGGGTGGGTCGTGGGGCTCATGAATACCTATATCCAGTTGGTTTGGATCGTATCGGTTTCGGTAGGGTTGCGGGCCGTCGAATGGATCATGTGGTCCAGTGAACTGAACTTGCAGGTAGAACGGACGATTATCTGCATAGTCGCGAATCCAGTCACAGGCGGTTCGGCCTATATAGGAGTCGATGTCTTCTCCTTCGGGTACGGGTGCCGGTTCTTGCCCCCAAGGGGTTATATTTCCGGTACGCATCTCGGCGAGCCACGCCTGAATGTAGTTGCGATGGGCCTCTAACCAACCTTTTTCTTCCAAGTAGTCGGTGTAGTGGCAGCCCATCCAGGCAGTTTCGATAGGGTCGTTGAGCTCGTGAGTGTGCTCGAATCCCCAATCATGCAGGTTGTGTTCCATTTCCTTGACATGTTGACCAGGTTTGCCTGCTGCGCTGTGACGCCAGAGATGAGTCTTGCCTATGACAGCGGTGTGGTAGCCCGCATCGCGGATATTTCTCACATGGCTAGGGCCATTGGCGTCTGCTCCCACGCGATTACTCCATATTGCGTTCTCGCGAATGAGCTGCCCGGTCATTAGTGCTGTACGAGCCGGGACACAAAGCGGCGCATTGCCCATACACCTAGAGAAGGAGATTCCATTGCTTGCCAGTTTGTCCAAGTTTGGTGTGATGACTTGAGAGTATGGTTCGATACCAATTGAATCACCACGAAGCTGGTCAGTGAAAATAAACAGAATGTTCGGTTTCTTTCGATTAATATCTTTTTCTATCATCTATTTATGTTACCTTCCTAATGTTATTTGTCATTCAGGAACGAACCAATTCATCGTCATATGAGCCTCAGGAAACTCCTCCTCGCTCACTTCGATTACGGTTGGGTGACTCCTCGAATGCGATTCCTTCAAGAAATCCGACAATTGAGACAAACTGGACGGTTGACGGTATTCGGCACCGTACGCCTGAGCCAACGAACGAAAGTCAGGAGGAATAGGCGATTCGTACCAAATATCCGATGTTTGGACACACATCGCCTTGTTGATTTCACCATAGCATGAATTGTTCCAAATCACGAAAGGTATACCGAGACCGAATTGTGTTGCAGACTGAATCTCAGAAATTGTGAAGTGCGAACCACCGTCTCCAATGAGTGCAGTCACGCGATTGGTTCGATTGGCGATTTTTGCTCCGATTGCTGCTGGGATGCTGTACCCGAGCGTTCCAAATCCTGTAACGCTGTGAAAGTATTGTCTCACGCTAGGTGGTTCGTACAGCCAAGTTGCATAGTAGGTAGGTTGGGTCGAGTCTCCCACAAGAACATCTGTATTCTGACAAAGAGTGTCAAGAAACTCGGACATTTCGTTCGAGACATATTGAGACTGTCCAGCGATATGGCGCATTTCTTTGGCTCTAGCAGAACCATTCCGGTCTGAAGGACTTGGAGTGAGGAGAGGTAGCACTTCTTTGCAGTCTCCCACAATTGCAACATCCGGTACTGCATTGCAGGCAGCCTGTCTGGAGTCAATGTCGAGACGAATCAGTTTTTGAAACTTCAATGAATCACCTTGTATGAAGAAGTCGAAGTCAATCTCGCTTAGTTCCGTTCCAATCGCGATGGTTAAGTCAGATTCCTGAATCTCATTGCTAAGTTCTAGAATCGAAGGACTGAAGCCAACTCTTAGAGGATGATTCAGGGGCAAAATCCCTTTAGCGTTCACAGTGTTGAGAACTGGTGCATCGATACGTTCAGCGAACTTCTGAACTTCAGCTTGAGCATCAATTGTGCCTCCACCAGCAACAACGATTGGGCGTTTCGAGGTGAATATCAGTTGTCGGGCTGCATCTACTTCACTGGAACACGCAACACCTTCATCTGAATTGGAAGAAATGTTGTGATCTGATTGTTTCAATTGGCCTTCGGACATCGATAACGGGATTTCGATATGTAGCGGTCCTTGCCTACCGTGGTACAAATTCCGATCTATAAATGACTCTACACCGCTTCTACTGGTCGCGGGACCCACTCGGAAGCTAGCTTTGCAAATCTGCCGAGACACCTCGGCTTGACCACAGAGTTCGTGCGGACTTCCTTGTGATACCTCACTTCCACAGGGAGTCAAGACAATCATGCTTATAGAGTCGGCTTTAGCTTGAGCTATTCCTGTGGACGCGTTTAGGAATCCAGGTCCGTCAATTACGGCGCAAAGAGCTGGAAATCCTGTCACTCGAGCATAGCCATCTGCCATGAAGGATGCACATTGCTCGTGTCTGACTGTGTAGATTTCAATTCCACATTCGTGCAATGCTCGGTAAATTGGCATGTTATGAATACCTGGAATACCGAACGCGACGGTTACTCCGCGACTCTTAAGAGCCGTGACTATTGCTGTACAAACATTCATCTCTTCAGTAAGAATTCTTGATTGCGCAAGTAGTGGCAGTGTTCCGAACGATGCTCTGGAGACTGTAACGACGGTCTAGAGCTTAACTCCGTGTTTACTTCGTCATTGGTTTAGACGGCATGTTTTGACCTGCTCTCCGCATGGAACGGGAAATTATCCTGTTGCATGTTCAAATACTAAGGAGAACAGGTCGTATGAATGTTACAACGAGACGCGGGCGAACCGTCCACGTTGGTCTTGATGTGCACAAGGACACGATTTCGGTGGCTGTCGCGTGGCACGTGGCGGTCACGGGAGAGTTGCGTGTGGAGGACGTGGGAGTCGTCTCGAATCGGGCGAACCAGATTTCTCGCTGCGCGCGGGGACTGTCGAGGCACTACGGCGAGTCCCTTCACTTCGTCTACGAGGCGGGGCCGTGCGGCTTTGCGCTGCATCGACAGCTGAGCGACATGGGTCTGACCTGCGAGGTTGCGGCTCCGACGCTGATTCCGAGACGCAGGGGCGATCGCGTGAAGACGGACCGGCGCGACGCACGCGAGTTGGCACGCTTGAGCCTGACGGGGCTTCTGACGCCGATCTGGGTGCCGGATCCGGCCCAGGAGTCGATGCGCGAGTTGGTGCGGTGCCGCATGGTGCTGAAGGATCAGGTTGGCCGAGCGAAGAGGAGAATCCGCCATTTCACGCTGCGCAGGAACCTGCATGCGCCGAAGGGAGGATCGACCTGGAGCCAGACGTATCGAGCCTGGCTCAGGGACCTCAAGCTGGAGACTCCGGCCGCGCAGAAGGCCTTGCGCTGCCATCTTGACGTGATGGAGGGTCTGGAGCGACGGCTCGTCGACACCGAGCGCGATCTCGGATGCGAAGTGGACGAATCGCCCTTGAAGAAGCTCGTCGACGAGCTTCGGTCTCTGCGAGGAATCGACACGGTCACTGCGGTGTCCCTGCTGGCCGAAGCGGGCGACCTGCGTCGATTCCCCACCGCGGGCGCGTTCATGTCCTATCTGGGTCTTACGCCCAGCGAGCACAGCAGCGGCGGTCTGCGAAGGACGGGAGGCATCACCAAGACGGGCAACTCCATCCTGCGTCGCCTCTTGGTGGAAAGCGCCTGGACCTACCGGTTCCCGCCCCGCGAGACGAAACATCTGCAGCGCAAGGCGGCTCTGGCCTCGCCCTACGCCAAGGAGCGAGCCTGGGCGGCCCAGAAGGATCTGTGCCATCGCTACCGAAAGATGGTGGAACGCGGCAAGAACACCAAGACCACCACAGTCGCCGTAGCTCGAGCCCTCGCCGGCTACGTGTGGGACATCGCCAGCAACGCCATGAACCAGCTGCGTTCAGCGAGCGAAAGCGCTCCCTGAACGCGACGACGAATCCATCCGAAGGAACGACGAACACCGAATCGAGCGACATGGATGCAAGCTGGGAACCCTCGACTACACTATGTGGACTCCTCGCGAGAGGAGCGACCCACGACTTTAGACTGAGGCAAGCCCGTTGAAGCAGCACCATTCTGTGGTAGCCAACCCACGCATGACAGAGTCCCAATGGTCCATTTCCACATCCATGTCGCCCGTTCAGACCAAAACGGAAACTATCATGTGAATTCTCACGGATACTAAAATCATCAAGAGCGGTCAAAACATGACAGTGTTTACTTTTCAAGCCCACCAAGCTGATCCGAATTATTGTGTGCTCTATATCCCATCGTACCTGATCGGACTCGATCAAGAAATGTCCTGTCTCTGATCTTAGGAAGGATAGACCGTCACTTGCCTGCGAGCGCAAGAAAGATCCGTGACAGCGCCTCTACCAAGTATAGTGGTAGCGAGACAAGCACATAGTCGACAGGTACTCTCTCTTGTCCCACTCTAACCGTAGTTTGGATTCGTTGAATAGACGGTGGATTTGTGTCGAATCTAACAGCTAGATCTACGTGCTTTTCTGCAACGAACTGATGAAGAGACTTTAGAGACCCGCTTGCGCCAGACTTGACCTCTATAGGGACTACATGGTTTCCAATGGCGATAACGAAGTCCACTTCTGCGTTGTAGGATCGCCTCTCTCGAAGCCAGTAATTGAGCTCGCGGTTAACCGATTCGGACCGCTCTGCCAGCAGGTGCTGCCCCACGAACTGCTCTGCGGCAATCCCTTGATTTGCTAGCCTTGTACTAGCGGCCTGTTGAAAACCACTCCACTCCAAGCCACAGATTGTGTTCATTAAGCCCACGTCTAGGAATAGGAGCTTATAGGCTTTTGGATCTTGCTCGGCTTGTAGCGGAAGCCCGTTGCAGTAACTGTGTACAACTTTCGAAACTAATCGGGCTAGGTGTAGGTGTGAAAGATCGGCCTTAATGTCACGCGACGGTACTTCTCGCGAGTAATGCACGTACTTCACTTTCTGACCTACATTTCGAGCTGCGGTGATCAACGTATTCGAAACTCGATTTGCCGCCACGCTACCGAGGTACTTGGGAAAGTCGTCACGGAACGACTCAACAATGCTGGTATGTATTCTTCTAGCTTCTGAGACTCGTCGTGAACCAGCATAGACCTCAACTGCTTCTGGCATGCCACCTACAAACGAATACTCTCTAACCAATGCACAGAGACGTTTGTGAATGAAGTCGTTGACGTCGTCCAGATCTTCGTACTCGCGAATGACTTGGATCAACCGTTGCTCTCCCATAGCGTCGAGAAATTCAGTGAAGGTCATGGGCACCATGTTTAGGTACTCCACACGACCAACAGGCATGGATAAGTGTTGGTCGACTAATGTAAGATCAAAAAGCGAGCCGGCCGCAATTACCGGAAAATCCCTTTGGTCTTCGTAGAAATATCGCAGAGCGGATATCGCTTGAGGAACTTCCTGGATTTCATCAAGAAAGATCAGGTCGCCCTCGTTAATATGACCTATATTTGGGAGTGCTTCCAACGCATTGAGAATGTCATCAATGTTCAGGCTTGCAAACGTACCCTGAAGCTCTGGGAATCGCTCAAGATTTACCTCGACTAGGGGCTTCTCTGTATGAGCGGCGAATAACTTCACGAGGGTAGATTTCCCAACCTGGCGTGCACCTTTCACGATTAGAGGCTTGCGGTTGGGACGACTTATCCAATTGGAGAAATCTAGAATTTGTCGACGCTGCATCATTTTGTTGGCACTCACACAGTAATTCTGTGAATATCAAGACTGAAACAAGGGTATGTTTTGTACGTATTGTGATAAAAGATACCTATATTTTAAACAAGTAGTGGATTCACTCTATTGTGTTTGAATCTGTGGACTATCGTGCGTGAGCAAGAAGTCGCAACTACAAGATGTTCGTTTTGACAATTCGTGGATCGTCGTGGTTAGTCGGAATGCTTTCCTCAACGAGACTTATACGGCTTCAACACCACTCTCAGCACAAACGAAGACATTTACTGCTCACCATGCTTGGAGGTTACCGAGAGTAATTCCAGAAGCAGCTTCAAATGCGAGACTCTGTCACATGGTCACTGGGTGCAGTCGCCTTGCGTGGCGGAAAGATTAGAGGCGTGTCGTGATGCTCGTCGACAAAAACGTCGACGCCGTTCCGTAGAAGCTGAAAGTTCTTTTGCCATTAGTCTTACCGAAATTGGAGACGTTTGCTAGATTCCCGCACGATAGTTAGACCAAAGCAACGGGTAAAGGACTTGAAAATCCGTACTGTTCTACAGATCAGAGAAGAAGCTGCACGAGGAGATTGGGGCGTCCTGATAAACGACGCAATTAATACTTGCGCGCTTTGGGATCCAAAGGTTTGAGAGGTGGCGTTCTTGTTGCTCTGCACTTAAGTCAACTAATTACGGATTCCATCCCTGGAGAATCGCTCCGACCGACAATCGATGCCGCATCCTTTTGAGCCTTACCCCACAGTCCTAGAGTCAATATTTGAAGAATTTTTGAAATACGTATTGCATTAACTTAAACAATAATGTATAAATATGTATTCATTTGTATGAAAACGTATTTCATGGCAGGACGATCTATCCCGTTGAGCGTGCGGATTTCCGCTGACGACGCAACATTTCTCGCGAGTTTCAATGCCAATGGCGCAGCGACTTTGTCCGACAAAGTGCGCAGTCTTATCTCGGACGCGAAACAGCGACACCTAGGTGAAGAAGACTATGCTCAGTCTCTCGAGTTCATACAGGAAACATTGGCACCTTCGTTCGCACGATTGCGAAACTTGGAATCCAAGAATGATGTCCATTCAGCTCTTTTGGCTCACTTTGCACACTGGATTCCCGATATCATCGCTTACTGGATGGCAGGGGTACCCAAGGAAGACAATCCCGATGCCGTTGACAACCTAATCGAACTAGAAGCAGCCATAGCCAATAGAATCTTCAATCTAATCGAATCTGTACTCCGACTGGGAGTACTTCCAACAAGCAGGTGCTACCGACCTGAGATTGTTGCCAAACATATGGCACCCATTCTCGAACTAAACGACATCATTGCTCAACCCCCAACCGATACCAAGGAGACACCAAATGACTGAGAGCATCTCTGCACGAGTCGGACGACTGATTAGCGGTACAACAAACATGCTGGTCGAGAAGGTCGAAAATCTGGCTCCCGAAGTTGTAATGCAACAAGCTATCCGCGAAGTCGATGGAGCCATCGACGATGTCAGGCATGAACTTGGAAAGACACTGTCCAAACAACATATGGCATCTCGCAGACTCGCTGACGAGAGCCAAAAACACACGGAAACTTCCGAGAAGGTGCAACTCGCTCTCGACAACGAACGCGAAGACTTGGCTGAAACTGCCATTGCCCAGCTTCTCGACATCGAGACGCAGATACCAATTCTCGAAAATACAATTGCTGAGGCAAAGGAGTCTGTCACAGAACTTGAAGGCTATGTTGCGGCTCTGCAAGCGCGCAAACGCGAAATGGAAGATGAACTTAATTCGTTCCGTGAGGCAAAACAGGCCGTAGAAGCCGAACATGGATCGAGCGACGGCTCCGGAGCAGGAACAGGATCAAGTGTCAGCAACAATGTTCGTGATGCAGAGCAAGCGTTCGATCGCGCTTTGCGTGGAGCTGGCGGAGTTTCGAGTTCTAGCGGAGCCCCGGACCAGCACACAGCTGCGAAACGAGCCGAACTTGAGCAACTTGCACGAGAGAATAGGATTAAAGAACGACTGCAAGCCTTCCGTTCAAAGTCCGAATAGGGAGAGTCCATAAACAGTGCTTGAATTTGCACTCGAAGCGGCAAACAGGCCGTTTGCCGTCGCAATTGGCTTGATGCTCGCGATCGCCATACTCGAAGGAGTACTGGCTCTCGTTGGCATGGGTGTGTCCAGCTTCTTTGACTCCCTCATTCCGGATCCCGATGTCGATCTAGATGCACCGCAGTCGGACATTCAAGGAAGTGGACCGGATGTTGGTGATTCGATAATAGGACAGACTGCGCCAAGTAGCACAAACCTGCCATCTCGGATCTTGGGCTGGCTTTGCATTGGCAAAGTACCAATCCTAATATTGCTCGTCATTTTCTTGTTGGTGTTTGGGGTCGCCGGCTACATCATTCAAGGCATTTACAGTGCGATATTGGGGACATTGATGCCAGGAAGCATCGCTTGGCTACCCGCATTGATCGTAGCGATCCCCATCGTTCGTGTCTGTGGCGAGGGATTTTCAAAAATCATTCCCAAAGATCAAACTTCGGCTGTCGAGTCTTCAACATTCGTGGGTCGAGTAGCAACCATAACTCTCGGAACTGCCAAGAGAGGCATGCCGGCGCAGGCCAAGCTGACGGATCAGCACGGTTTGGTTCATTACGTAATGGTGGAACCCGAATCAGAAGCCGCAGAATTTGGGCAAGGAACAAGTATCCTGCTTATAGAACAATCGGGATCGAACTTTATTGGTGTGCCCAATACATCCTCAGCACTTACAGATGACTAACTCAACCTTACAACTAAAGAAACAAGACTAGGAGAAACAGATGTTCACTAACTTCATGGAAACCCTGATGATTGTCGGCGTGATTCTCGTCGGGTTACTAGCAATTGGTCTCATATTGGCACGTTTGTACCGTCGCGCCTCAAAGGAAGTGGCTTTTGTCCGTACTGGTCTTGGTGGACAAAAGGTGGTCATGAACGGGGGTGCGCTGGTATTTCCAGTTCTTCACGAAGTGATTCGAGTAAACATGAACACCATGCGCCTCGAGGTACAACGAAAAGACGCACAAGCACTGATTACACATGATCGGATGCGAGTTGATGTACTCGCTGAGTTCTACACACGAGTACAACCTACGTCAGAGTCAATCGCCAACGCAGCGCAAACACTCGGGCAGCGCACGATGATGCCGGATGCACTACGAGAACTGGTGGAAGGAAAACTGGTCGACGCGTTACGTTCTGTTGCTGCTGAAATGGCTATGGAAGACTTGCACGAGCAACGTGTGTCGTTTGTTCAAAAGGTCCAGGTTGCAGTTTCCGAAGATCTACTCAAGAACGGTTTGGAACTGGAATCCGTTTCTCTGACCGGGTTGGACCAAACAAATCGCGAGTTCTTCAATCCGGACAACGCCTTTGACGCAGCAGGCTTGACCCGCTTAACTTCTGAGATCGAAGAAAAACGCAAGCGCAGAAACGAAATTGAAAGAGACACCCAAGTCTCAATCGATCAGAAGAACTTGGAAACCGAGCGTCAGACTTTGGAGATTGCGCGCGACGCGGAATACGCACGTCTTCAACAAGAACGTGAGATTGAGATTAGGCGAGCTTCGCAAGTCGCAGAGATAAAGCGTGAGCAGGCGGACCGTGACCGAGACGCAAGAGAAGCTGAGATAGAAGCAAATCAAAAGGTCGAGTTAACCCAAATTCTGACCCACCGCCAGGTCGAAGAAGAACGAATCGAGAACGAGCGCGTTGTCAAGCAACGTGACATTGAACGACAACGAGCAATCGAAACTACCGAAGTCGACCGACAAAAAACAGTTGAACTTGCCAATCAAGATCGCGACATTGCTGTATCTGAGAAATCAAAGGCTCAATCCGAAGCCGAGACCCAAGCCAACCACGCTCGTGCCGAAGCCGCAAAATCTGAAGAGATGGTGATTACTGCGCGAGAGATCGAAGTTGTAGAGCGAGAGAAAGAGGTCGATCTGGTAAACGCTCGCAGAGCGGCGGAGCGAGAAGCCATTCAGGTTACGATCGCGGCAGAAGCTGAGAAAAATGCCGCAGTCGATGAGGCAGAAGCTATTCGCACTTTGGCAAACGCGAGTTCCGAGAAGGTGCGCATTGAAGCTCAAGGCGCTGCTGATGCCGAGAGAATGCAAGTCGAGGTTGCGGAACGTCGCTACGAAGTCGATGCGGAAGGTTCTCGTGCGTTGAATGAAGCAGAGAATCTGCTGAGCAATGAGATTGTCGACATGAGAGTGCGGTTGAAGATCATCGAGCACATGTCCGACATCGTTCGAGAGTCTGTCAAGCCAGTCGAGAACATCGACGGAATCAAGATCATTCACTTTGATGGCATGAAGGGATTTGGCGGAAATCCAGCTTCTGGCGGAACAGATTCTGGCGGCAAGTCGAGTCTTGCAGACCAAGTTGTTTCAAGTGCCTTGCAATACCGAAGCCAAGCTCCATTGGTAGATGCACTACTTAAGGAAATTGGTTTAGATGCCGATGATCTGTCTGGACTTACCCGCGCTGCCATTCAGCCGGGCAACGATGGAGGCGAAGAAGACACCGAAGGCGACGCGGATGCGAAGTAGCATTTGAAGTAAAGCAGTTGGAGCTAGTAGCACATTACTCGTTTGCAGTGCGTTAGTGCACGGTGACAAGACTAATTTGCTCTATCTTCTCGGCAAAGATAGAGCATCTGATGTGCGTCTGAAGAAGTCTGTTGATCTAGCCGACCATACTGGGAGTGTGACATCCCACTAATCTTCGTCTCAACTTGAGGCTACCGAGCCCCCATCGCAACTAATCGTTTCCCCTACAGTGAATGCACCGGCTCTTGAACTGAGGAAGATTGCAAGACCAGCGATGTCTTCCATTGTTCCTACTCGCCCTCTTGGGTTTCCTTTTCCAACGCTTTCCCAGTCAGCTCCTTCGACTTGACCTCCAAAGCCCACTCCGGCACTTAACATCCAACTGGGGAAGGGTCCGGGTGCGATTGCGTTAACGATGATGTTTTCGCTTACGAGATGCGAAGCCATTTGGCGAGTTAGATGGTGAACAGCCGCTTTAGAAGGTCCGTAGGAGAAGTTGTCAAATCGCGGAGTGTGAATACCGTCGATGGAACCTATATTGATGACCCGAGCAGGATCCTCGGCAGTTGCACCTATCCGCATTAGTGGTAAACATTTCTGAGTAAGAAAGAAAATTCCCTTGACATTGGTGTCCATGACTTTGTCCCAGCCGACCTCGGGGAATTCTTCCAAAGGTGCTCCCCAGGTCGCACCTGCATTGTTTACCAAGATATCCAATTGCGATTCTCGATCGGCTATCTCTGCGACCACCGCCTCAATTCCAGGCAATTGGCTCAAGTCACCGGGAACAGAAATGCACTCGCCACCATACTTTTCTTGAAGTCGGGAAGCTGTCGCATCGCAAACATCCCACTTACGTGAACTGATATAGACCTTTGCCCCGTGAATGAGGAAGCCAGAAGCGATCATCTCTCCGATACCCCGCGAGCCTCCTGTTACCAGTGCTACTTTTCCTTCAATAGAAAACCAATCAGACATATATGCCTCCGAAAACTTCGCGCTAATGTTAGCTAACGAGCAAATTTGGAAGCTACCGAAGCTGAAATTTTGGGGTAAGAAATCAGCTGAGTGGTCCTGAATCGATTCGTACAATTCGAGGGAAATTGGTTCGGCGATGCGAATCTACAGCCAGGAGCATTCCACATGAAGTACGACTATATCGTCATTGGGGCAGGGTCGGCGGGTTGCGTCGTTGCAAACCGACTGAGTGCAGACAAATCGAACTCAGTGCTCTTGTTAGAAGCGGGCGGACGCGACTCAAACTTCCTCATTCACATTCCCGTAGGATTTTGGAAGATGATCGAACGGCCGAGCCTGAATTGGTGCTTCAAGACTGAACCGGAAGAGGGAACTAAAGATAGAGAAATTCCCATTCCTCGCGGGAAAGTCATGGGCGGTTCGAGTTCGATCAATGGCATGCTTTATGTTCGAGGGCAGGCAGCAGATTACGATCTTTGGTCTCAGCTGGGCAATCGAGGCTGGTCCTACGACGAGGTGTTGCCCGACTTTAAGGCCTGTGAGTCATTTGAACGAGGAGGAGATGAACACCGGGGCGATTCGGGTGAACTCAATGTGGCGAATATGGCTGAAACGCATCCCGTGCTCGAGGCGTATGTGGACGCCGGCAAAAACCTCGGCTATGCAACGCCTGAGGACTACAACGCCGAGTCGCAGGAAGGATTTGGAATTTACCAAGTCACTCAGAAAAACGGTCGTAGACATAGTGCAACACGTGCTTTCATCGATCCCATTCGGCAGCGAAGCAACTTGACAATTACGACTCGAGCCATGGTGAGTTCCGTCGAAGTGAAAAAGGACAGGGCGGTCGCGGTACGGTATAGAGTGCGAAATGGAGAAGAGCGAGAAGCCACATGTCGTCGTGAGATCGTACTCTGTGCTGGTGCAATTCAGAGTCCACAAATCCTGGAACTTTCGGGTATTGGAAGTCGCGAAGTCCTTGAGGAACTCGGAATTCCGGTAGTTCGTGAATTGCGTGGAGTCGGGGAAAACTTGCGAGACCACTATTCAAGCTCAGTTGCTTGGAGACTGAAAGGAACTGACTCCTTGAATGAACAAACACGTGGCTGGAGACTTGTGCTGGAGTCCATCAAATGGGGGTTGTTGCGCCGAGGTGCGCTGACTTACACCGCCGGCATAGCTCACGCATTTGTCAAGACTCGATCTGACATTGAGAATCCGGACGTACAGTTTCATATGGCTCACGCGAGCTACGCTCGAGGGAAAAGGGGAGCCTTGGAACAAGAACCTGGAATGACCATTTCTGTGTGTCAATTGCGACCGGAGAGTACCGGAAGTGTTCATATCAAGAGTCGAGATCCAAATGAACCACCAGCCATTCGTCCAAACTTTCTTAGCGAGACAACCGACCGTGATGCCTTGATTGGTGGGATGAAAATTGCGCGACAAGTAGGGTCTGCCGAACCACTATCCAACTATGTCGACCACGAGATATTTCCGGGGCCAAACGTCAGTTCCGACGAGGAGATACTCGAGTGGTGCAGAAGGACCGGTGCAACTGTCTTTCATCCAGTGGGCACATGTAAGATGGGTATTGACGAAGATGCGGTTGTCGATGAACGGCTCAGGGTTCGAGGTACTCACGGCTTGCGTGTTGTGGACGCATCAATCATGCCGACTTTGGTCTCGGGAAACACAAACGCACCTGCCATTATGATTGGTCAGAAGGGGGCTAACATGATTCTTGAAGACAACCGTATTGCAAGCGGTTAGTTCCTCTTCGGATTACTCTGAGAGTCGTCTCTCTGATTCGCCGAGCTAACTTAATGAAACGGAACTGCTGTCGTTTTGCATTTCTGTTTGTCTTGGCTGTGGCATGCGTTGTAGCAACCGCAGCAGATAGAACTTCCGTTCTTTGTGAATCGAGTCTTTTCGAAGTCTCGATTGGCTTTCAAGGCGGAAGCTTGAGCTCGTGCAAAGCCACCGACAAAATCCTGATCGGCGAAGTAGCTCCTGAGGATAAACCTCCGATCAATCCGAGTCCCTGGTATGCATTCAAGATCGAACGCCTAAAGAACAACACACCGTTAGAACTTGTCGTCTCACTGAATTATCCGCCTGGCTATAAGCACAGGTACTTGCCAAAACTCAGCCGTGACGGAGTTAATTGGACTCCGATTTCGATTGACAACATTGGTGTTGATAGCGACGGATCGGCTCATTTTTCACTCACTATTGACTCCGATTCGTTCTATGTTTCGGCTCAGGAAAATCTCGATTTGGAGTGGTATCGTCAGTGGAATGAGGAACTCAAGAGAGAGTGGCATCAGGCAGAAACCGAGACTATAGGCTATTCAATTGCTCGACGTCCCATCGATGTATTGGAGACAAATCCCCAAGCTCGAAATACCATCTTGCTCCTTGGTCGAGCGCATCCTCCGGAAGTACCTGGAGCGATCGCCATGCGAGAATTCGTGCGTGCATTGGCATCTATTCGAGTCGAAGCTTGTTTGCAGGGTCTCTCTCCAGAGTGCCGTTTCTTTCAACGCTACAACTTTCTGATCGTGCCATTGCTCAACCCGGATGGAGTTGTATTGGGTCACTGGAGACACAACCTGGGATCCACTGATCTGAACCGAGACTGGGGGATCTTTAGCCAACCGGAAACATCTGCGGTCCAGAGAAAACTGGACTCGGCGAATGCTCAATCACGTTTGAAGCTAGTGTTGGACTTTCATTCGACCAATCGGGATGTTTTGTTCATTCAAGAATCAGAAGATCCGACTGATCCGGCGAATTTCACCGAGATGTGGATCGAGAATGTGGTATCGCAGAATCACGTTACTCAGGTCGAACGAACTGCCGCTGGTTATGAAATCGCACCTCGACCTACTAGTGAAAATGGAACTTCGAAGAACTACTTCTACTCTGCATATGGAGTGCCCTCCATTACATTTGAAACTGGCGACAACACGGATAGAGACGTACTTCCAAGTCGAATGGGCGCATTCGCTCAGGCCCTTGTCGACACGTTTGTACAGCTGGACTCAAGCGAATCAAGAGATCATCAGCAGTCTAGTTGCGGCTACACGTTTTCCCGCGATATACCGTGCATGGATTTTTATTGCTTCCTGATTGAAGCTAACAAGGCGACTTTGGTGTCGTCTGTAGAGAGCAACTTAATTCGGGCCAAGTCAGGGGGGTCATTTGCACATGCCCTCCTTGAGGACCTAGCCAACGCTGACAAAGACGAGTCTCTCAGAGTCTCTGACTACTTAAGACTAGAGCAGAGACTCATTCGGGCTGCGGGGCCGGAAATTTCCAACATTCACATCGGTCGGTCGCGGCAAGATCTACATGGAACAGTTCGACGCATGCTGGCTCGTGACCGATGGATGAGTACTCATATGCGAGTAAACCGGAATCGAAAAGAATTGCTCGGTCTAGCCGAGTCTCATCTCCAGACGGTTGTGCCTGCATATACGCACGGTGTTCCCTCTCAACCCACGACGTTCGGACACCAACTACTCGCCTATGCTGCTTCTCTTGGACGTACATCGGGTCGACTGCGCGAAGGATTTGACCGCCTCAACAGAAGTCCTTACGGTGTCGGTCCAGGTACCACAAGTGGAGTTTTCCTTGATCGAGAGCGTTTGGCTGAACTCCTCGGTTTCAATGAACCGGTGGAGAACAGTTTTGATGCGAATTTCGTAGATACCTTGGACTACAAGAACGAGTATGCAAGCATTCTTGGCGATGCAGCTCTCGCCATCAACCAATTGGTGGCGAATATCCACAGTCAACAACGAGACCCGAAACCATGGATTTATCTTGGTGACACAAGCGTTAGCTCAAGCAGTTCAATGCCTCAAAAGCGAAATCCAAGAGACTTGGATCGCTTGCGAACCGCCGCCAACCAAGTTCTCGCGTTGACGTACCAATTAACTATGAACAGTCACAATGTCGACGCAGGGATGCACGACTACCGAATGGCCTCCAACATTTCAAGACTTGCGGATGCAACCGATCTGATGTTTGATCGACTTCTTGGATTGCTAGAAAGCTTGGTCGTTGATCCAGAACGTGCAAAGTCTGCTATCAAAGGGAGTTTCGCAACATCAGCGCAAGTGGCGGAGCTACTTGTCCAAAACTCTGATTTGTCGTTTCGCGAGGCGCAGGACTTTGCAGCTGCACTAGTAGAGCGCGCTCGATCGAGCGATCGTCAACTACCATCACTGACTGACGAAGAGATTGGAGAGATTTATCAGTCAATGTTCGATCAAGATATTCCCATTGAGGGCGAGAGTCTTCGAAGCGCACTGGACGCTTCCACAATGGTGTTTAGTCGAAAAGGTCTCGGTGGTCCTCAATTGAAAGAAACGAAACGTATGGTGGAGGAAGGCTATAGAAGCCTTGCCGACGACCTTTGGTGGTACAAGATTCGTCAGTCTGCAATAATTAGTGCAGATGTTTCCCTGCAGGACGATTTCTACGAGCTCTGCTCGGACCACCCATGAGTTGGAGGGCTCGAGAACGTAAATCGAAATAGGCTACAGCCGTCCCGCACTACAGGATCACTATTGCATTTCCCCATGCTACGGAGCTAAAGAGTTGAATCTCCCTCGAAATCACTATTTGTCAAGAGTCTTGGCAACGGTCGCGGCCTTTGGGCTTGTGTCAGTCTCGTTAACAGTTAATGGCCAACAGACGCCTTCTGAAGAAGAGGCAGAGGCAGAAGAAGAGGAAAACATCGAGGAAATGGTGGTCGTTGGTAGCCAGTTGAGAGGTGCCGATGTCACTGGAATACTTCCGGTTTCCGTTTTCGAGAGCGAAGACATCGATGTCTTGGGGATCTCTTCAGGAGACGAACTTCTAGAAATGCTCCCCGAGCAAGGCCAGAACTTTTTCAATGAAGAAGAGAACATCAGTGGCGGTGTAAATTCCGCTCGAGGAGATGTCGGTGCTTTCAATCTTCGAAACCTCGGTACTGGAAACACGTTAGTTCTCCTCAATGGCCGTCGCATGGTGAACGCTGCAAGCTACCAAACCGAAGAGGTTGGAGGAAGCTTCGTGCCAGTAAATACAGTAAATTCCAACACGATTCCGCTCTATGGAGTAGATCGCGTAGAAGTGCTTAGAGACGGAGCGGCCTCAGTATATGGAGCCGATGCTGTTGCTGGAGTCGTCAATACCGTACTTGAAAAGGACATTGAAGGATTCACGGGTCGACTGAGAACCTACACCTATGACTTGGTCGGTCGCCAGACCTACGAGTTCAACGGTGAGTGGGGAGACTATTTCAACGATGGAGCCACCCACATAGGAGTGATGTTCGACTTTCTCACTCGAGACAACATTCACTCTTCCGAAGATCCGAAATGGGCGGACGGTGACTTAAGACCATTCTTGCCGGAGGACTCCCTGTGGCGAGATGAGACTGACTTTCGAAATCTCAGCGCACACTCGCTTTTCGGGCAGTTCGATATTGTTCGAAGTGTTAGACGATTTGGATTGAGCGGTATCACAGATGGAGCCGGCGAGTTTGAGACCTATCCATTGGGTGACGATAGATGTCAGTGGCAGTTGAATGAGACAACGTGTGGTGCCAGAGACGGCCAGGGAGTCTACCGCTACAACCTCAATGAATTTAGGGATCTGTCGTCGCAACTGGATCGATTTGGCATGTTTGTCTTCGCCAATCACACATTCGAGAACGGCGTCGACGGTTTTTCCGAGTTTCTCTACTATTCGTCCCAATCAGTGATGTCAAGACATCCCTCATATGCTTTTTCGTCTGTGAAGCTACGAGTCGGTCCCGAGAACTACTACAACCCCTTCGGTCCATGTGGCTCACCCAATCGTTTGCCGGATAGCATGATTCCCGACGTTCCTTGTGAGGGTCTAGAACTCTGGATCGACAACTATCGCTATGCGGAACACCCAAGAATTATTGAGAACGATGGAAGTGTGTTTAGGTTATTGGGCGGTCTTGCAGGCACTAAGTACGACTGGGATTGGGAGACAGCAGTTGTGTATTCCGTGGCGACACGGGAAGACCTCACTCGTAATCGGGTGTCCAACAACCTCATCACGGAAGCACTTTTCGATCCGACCCCAGCTGCCTATAACCCTTTTAGCGGTGGAAAGAACAGCAACATCGAACGGGCTTTGGTCGATGTCACTCGTGACAACCAAATGGAACTCTTTCTTATTGACTTCAAGATATCCAGCCCAGATGTCTACCAACTTCCGGCAGGTCCGGTTGGAGCGCTGGTCGGAACTGAAATCCGCAACGAATCCTTCGACGACGATCGAGATCCCAGACTCGATGGCACGATAGTTTTCACTGACTTCCAAGGAGATACTTACCCGTTTGTCTCCGACGTTGTTAATTCGAGCCCAACTCCGGACAGTAGCGGTGACCGCACAGTTTTTTCGTTGTTCGGTGAACTCCAGATTCCAATTGCTAACAGGATTGATTCGTTGGTCGCTTTGCGCTACGAAAACTTTTCCGATGTCGACGACACCATTGTCGGTCGTGTTGCACTTGGTTGGCGTCCCATGGATGAAGTTCAACTCAGAGCGGCATGGTCGCAAGCGTTTCGCGCTCCCAACCTTGTAACGGTCAACGAAGAAATCGTGGCTCGGCAAAACACGCGCACGGACTGGGCATGCACGTATGCTGCAGAAAATGGAGGAGATCCGGACCAGGATATCTTGGATTGCGTCAATTCCACCCAACGGGTAGCACAAGGAAGTAAAGACCTCGTATCCGAGCAGAGCGTGAATTGGACGGTCGGAATGGCTGTCGATCCAATCGATTGGCTCACAGTGACACTAGATTACTGGTCTATTGTCAAGGAAGACACTATCGGCTTACTTGGAGAAGAAAATCACACTGTCTATGACTTGCTGCTAAGACTTGAGCATGGGGGAAATAACTGCCAAGACTTACAAGCAAATCCAGCGGTCAACCGCTTGGATGAGATTGCCGAAGACGAAGCCGAAGTGTATCGGGCAGCAGGCATTTGTCCCGCAGGAGCAATTCATAACATCGTAGACAACTATGCAAATTTGGACACTCGTTCTCTTGAGGGTTTTGATATTGCGCTCTATGGTAATTTCGAGTTCAAGTTTGGGGAATTCAACGTAAAGTATCTGCGTTCAGAGTTGCTTGAATTTGATCAAGAGCCCGGAGGTCCATCGGCTCGATTGGTCGATGCGAAGGAACAAGGTGTTCTGCCTGCAGATATTCCGGTTGCTGGCTTCGCCAATTTGATAGGTCAAGACGGAAATCAAGAGTTCAAGGAAACACTCTTGGTTCGTTGGAAGCTTTCTCCTTACGCTGCTTCGTTGTCCGGGACTCGCTTAGGTGAGTTCTATCAGGATTCGCTCACTTTGGACGACGGTAGCCCTCTGGGAATTCGGTATGTGATTCCAGCTTTTCACACTTGGAATCTCTCGTTCGATTTCACAACAAAGTACTTCTTCAACTCTACGAGATTTCGCTTAGGAGTACGAAATGTGACTGGAGAACGAGCCCCGCTTGCCGACCGGTACTTCGGGTTTTTCGCGGACGCACATCGGGACTATGGCCGCTACTACTATTTCGATGTTCGAGTAACGGCGGACTAAAGAATCTAGGATAAAACTAGACTAGAAACGTCACGTTGAAATCGGTCTTGTTCTACCACCCGAATTTGACAACCAATTCCAGCGGGTAGTGTTGGGAAGGTGGGGTACCGAGCAAAAAGAAATGGTTTGGGATCGAACCATCGATTCCGTACAGCGGAGCAACACACGCTCTCGTTGAGTAAACTTCAAACTCTGATGAAGGAGGGATAAATGTTTTCATCTCAGTTATACAACCAACAAACCACATGGGACGAGATCAAGAGCGTCCTCATGACCATGGAGTACGGAAAGTGGGAGAGCGCGTACTTTTACGATCACTTTGTGCCCCCTTGGCATAACGATCTAAACGTTACCGAATCGGATTCCTTTCCAACGTTTGAGGGATTGACCCTAATGGCTGGTGCGGCTGCGGTTACATGCCGCCTGAAGCTTGGAGTTCTTGTTTGTGGCAACACCTACCGCAATCCCGCTCTCATGGCCAAGATGGTGGCGACCATGGACGAAATGTCTTTCGGAAGAGCTCAGTATTGCATTGGAGCTGGATGGAATGTTCGTGAGCATGCCGCGTACAGCTGGGAGTTTCCTCCAATTAGAGAACGAAGCGATAGGCTCGAGGAAGCATGCGAGCTTGTTCGGATGCTGTTCACGGCGGACGGAATCGTGAACTACGAAGGAAAGTACTATTCGCTCAAGGACGCACCTTTTGCACCTCGAGGCTACAAGGGTCGACAAATCCCCATCATGGTGGGCGGAAATGGAGAGCAGAGAACTCTCAAGACTTGCGCCAAGTATGCGGATATCTGCAATTTGGTCGGCGTGAGTCCTGAGCAAGTCGCACACAAGAAAAAGGTGTTGGAACGACACTGCGAAGCGGTTGGACGAGATCCATCGGAAATCAAAATGACTGCTCATGTGCCGATGCGGATTATTCGTGACGAAGAACATGCAAAGAGAGCGCGTCGCGGAGCGGACTGGCTGATGATTGGATCCCCCGACTACGTAAAGGATCGAGCGAACGACTACATTGAAGCGGGAGTCGAGGAGTTCATGCTTCAGTCAATTCAGCAAAAACCATGGGTCTATGCTGAGTTGAACGAGGAAATCTTTAGCGCTTTTGATTGATTTCTAGGGCTGTTGGATAGGCTGCTTTGGATTCTTGTTCAGCGGCTCGTGAACTTCAAAACTTGCTAATTTGAGACCAAATTCCATTCTGTTGCAATTTGCACTGGTATCGTCTATAAACGAACTGACTTAGGAATTCAATCTAGAAAACCATGCCTGATCGAGTAACGAGTGCGACTACAAAGCTAGGATTTGGTCTCCTACTATGTCTCGGGATCGGTTACGTGGCAGTTGTGGGCGGTTTCGTTCTATTTGTCTTGATGGGCGATCACGAGACCCCTTGGTATGCAAAGGTCCTTGTAGGTTTGGGTATCGGTGGGATTGGACTGCTCTTCTTTGCTGTGTTGCGGCAACGAATAATCGATTCCAAGACAGATAGGTACAAGGACGTGGAGATTTGACATGATAGTTGTGACTAGTGATTCCATACCCGGAATGAAAATCGTAAGAACCTTCGGTCTCGTGCGTGGCAATACGGTACGTGCCAGGCATGTGGGACACGACATCATGGCGGGCCTCAAGAACATTGTTGGCGGGGAAATTGGAGAATACGCAAAGCTAGTAGCTGAAAGCCGCGAGCAGAGCTTGGATCGCATGAAAGAGCACGCAAGAGAAATGGGTGCGAATGCTGTAATTGCGTCTCGGTTTAGTACTTCCGTTATGCAAGCGGGGGCCGCTGAGCTCTTGGCGTACGGCACTGCAGTATTGGTAGAGGACGAATAGCTCAGTCCTCGCTTTCAACTCTGGTCCATTTCACGGCATCCGCTACCGAGAATTGGCTAGTTCCGGCCGATACAACAACCTCTACCTCTGACGACTCGATATCAAAGGTAGCGAGTTCTACCCAACCGCGACTGGCAAACGAGG
Organism: Candidatus Azotimanducaceae bacterium; assembly: GCA_965203735.1. Lineage (GTDB taxonomy): Bacteria > Pseudomonadota > Gammaproteobacteria > Pseudomonadales > Azotimanducaceae > Bin55. The sequence continues at coordinate 2,479,667 of OZ241909.1, read as the reverse complement.
GTGCAACTTCGATCACTTCTGAAGTGTCGTCAAAGTTGGTCTCCACGAGAAAGAAGTCTGGTTCTTCAACTCCGCCGGCAGATCCACCTCCACCCGAAGCGTTGATTGTGATGCTTGTAGACCTACCTAGACCACCAAATCCGAAGGATACATTCGATATAGATGACAACGAGCTGGGGATCACAGACGGAAGGTGATACTCCAATCGCCATTTTCCGGGAGATGGGAGCGTCGCCGCGAAAGTCGCACGAGACTCTTCGGACTGGTTCTTGGTAATTGCATGGGTGTGACGGTACTTTCCGTAGCTCGATCTGCTTTCTTGGCGAGACCACTCCCCTTGGTCGTCGGCGAAGAGGTTGAATTGAGGAAGACCCTGATCAACTTCTGACTCCATAGATATACCAACTCTGAATAGGAATGCGAGCCAGGTTGGCATAGAGGACTCTTCGGGAGTGTATTCACCGTCTACGACAGAGAAACCGACGTCCAAATCGTCGACTATGACCGATTGTGCATCAGGTGATAGCCAGTCTATTTCCTCGATTGCAGGCAATTCTGGTGAATCTGAGGGAACGTAGTCTTCAAGCTGAGGAACTTCCATCAACAGGTATCCTCTGTTAAGTGATATCTCGGGAGTGACCCAGATTTGCCCCGTCGGTTGCGTGTCTTGAAACGCAATCCGGAGCGAGGTCTCTGGTTCAACTCTGAAGGCTGGTAGAGCTCCAGCAAATCCGATTCCGTCTCCTGTCTGTGTTTGGTAGGAAACTGTCACGACTCCAGGCACTGACTCGTCGTTTCGGAGGACAAAGCTCGTTTGGTAAACAGACTCACCGGACTCAGTGTCCTGCAATCGTTCTGTTTTGGGATTAGCAACAATGAAGCCGGGCAATCCTCTACCGTCAAGCCAGTTTCCCGCAATGCCGTCAAAATCGATCCCGACATCTCTCGCAGTCTGAAAGAATTCGTCCCTCGTAAAGGTCGAACCGCTGTATCGTCGCAATATTTCGGACAAGAGTGCGCCTGATCTCTCGATGCCGTAGTGTTCCAAAATCTGATGCGCTAACGCATTTGTACGAAGAAACAGGATCCGACTCACTATGTCGGGATTTACGGTTGGGTCAATTCCAGATAGAGCGGTCTCAGACAGTCGTTCCCAAACAGGCGGTCTATTCGTGAATCCCTTGTGCCAAACAGTTGGCTCGGCTTCGTAGTAACTATCAAAGGAAAGAGACACCACTCCTGTACTGCCAAAGTTTTCGAAGTCGTTTGTAGCGACATAGAGTGAAAAGATTGAACTTTCGTCGGTGCCGGTGACAATCAACTTCGAGAGCTCATTTATGAAGTAATTGATCGCGGTGGCCCCATTCTCTCGAGCCATCGATTGGTAGAGCACGAAGTTCTTCGAGACGTTTGCGAGAGGATTCCCTCCCGCTTGATCATTCTTGAAGAACTGAGTAACACTTTCGAGAACATACTCGCTACGCTTGTCATCAGACTCGGCAATGTCGTCAGGCATGTTGTCGAGAACGTTGTCGAATCTTGAGATTGGCAATCCCGACTCACGCAGCATGAGCATGCCAGGTTGTGCATATACGCTGTCCATTCGCCATCCGCCACCGAAAACTCGTAGAGTGACTGGCACTTCCACCAGCGACAGCGTTTCGAATGGATACTTGATTCCCGCTCGGTTCCACTCTTCGACTCGCTCATCAATCCAGTCGTTTAATGCCGGACCAATGTCCCCAAGAATTCTTAAGAATCTATGGTGCTTCTTGCTAAACAAGAGCTCAAATTCGATACCTTGCACCGAGGTTGAGAATCGCTCGAACTTGGAACTAACCAGAGCAAAGTCGCGAATGGGAACATCGGGATTGAAATGGGTCGTAGTTCTCGAATCTGTGGTGTCAGTACCGTGTTTGCCTGGTCCAGCTACCGTCCATCCCATTGGTGCGATAACTTCAATGTCCAACTCATAGAAATCATTTCCGCTTGTATCCCATTCCGTAGTGCCAAAAGCTGAACCCGAGGAAGGAAGCCAATGCATGCCGGGCATCAGAGCAACGAATTGAGAATGTTGAATGTACGACTTCTGTCCCAGACGAAACAGTAAATCGGTTTGCCGGCCAGTTTCTGGTTTCGTTGGGTCAACGGCACTGTCAAGGTATGCGAAACGATGATTTGGCATTCCACTAGCAACAATCCTGACACTCGCTTCTTGTGCTAGGGATTCACCCCTTGGTATTGTGAGCAGACCATCCTCAAATTCGTAGTCGTTCGTAGATTCTCCGTCAACAATCAATTCATCGATGTGATATCCGGGATTTAGTGACATGAGCCAACCGTTGCCAGTCGCGTCTGTGACTGAGTTCAGGGTGAGTGTCAAATCTAGATCAATACTTCTTCCGGGTCTTATGTCGACCGTGCCAGAGATTGCTTGGATATCTGTTGTTGAGTGGGATTGATGTAGAGCGTGGACCTCTACCCACTGTGCGAATTGCTGCCTCTCGAAGTGAACAACCCCAAGTAATCCACCAATTCCAGAAAACGCAAGGACGACGAGCCCGATGCCGCTCGCCAATTGAGGCGTTCGAAGTCCATAGCGCTCGACTCTCGGGTGCAATCCGGCAGCGATGGCCAAAAGTCCGCCCGAAATGAGCAGCATGACTATTCGCATTGCGATTGTGTTAAAGGAAACGAAACTCGGGGCTAATTCTGAAGGGTAGATACCTAGACCTCGAATTGCTACTGCAGCATCTAAGTCGGAAGGTAAGTTTCTCATCAAATAAAACATGCCTAGCATCAACGAAAACGCAACTACTGCGACTAACAGACGATATCGAAGCACAATTGCCAGGAAGTAGGTGAGAGACCCCCACAAAACGAGATTGGGCACGAGATCCCATATGAGAAACGAAAACATGCTGATCGGTTCGATCAGACCTCCAAACTGAGCGCCGATGGACTCGGCAACCCAACCAAAGGAGTACATGAACAGGACAATCGCAAGTGCAGGTATTGCCACGAGAACGACAACTCCAAGCAATCGACCTGTTAGAAGCTCAAGATTTGATAGTGGCCGAGTGTCCATAACTTCGCCAATGCGATCTCTTATGTCTCTTGAACGAACATCAAACGTCAAGAAGACGATTCCGATGCAAAAGAAAAACAGCATCTGCGCTCCGAGCGCAGCCATCATGTAACGTGGAGAATTTAGGCTTGCTCCCGGGCCCTGAGAAGAGCTATTGAAGTGCGCTACCGATTGCATGATCCACGCAGCCGAGCTCTGTATCAATGCCAACGCTACAAACACCCATGTGCGGGCCAGACGTCTACAGGACCGTACTTCGGCAGTAACGAGAGCCCATAGATTAGAAAGCTTCATAGTCTTCTCCTACTGTTTGGCTGCTCTCTTCCATAGATGGCAGCATCCAGACATTGGGACAAATGCTGGGAGCCGATCCTGTAGACCTTGAAACTAGATGTCAGAGAGGAGAATTCGTTACGGAAAAGATCAAATTCGCTCAACGAACCCTTCCTATCATCTAGACAAGGTTAGATTTAAAAAAATTGCTAACGACTTGTAAATCGTTGGATTCACACCCGAAAGCTTGTATGTCTCAACCTCTTTCCTCGTGATTGCTCCCTTATCAACTCCAACTAAGTTCCCGCCTGCCCAAGCAATTTGGACTCGACTGATCGGCCTGTCAAGTTGAAATTTGTGGCAAACGGTGTATGAGCAACAACGTTCCCAAGCTCGTTCAATCATTCGATCGATACGCAGAGATTCGCGGCGACCCAAATCGAGTCCAGCTTCTAAGGACTCTTCTGACGAATTTTGGAAGTCTGCGGAGGCGACGTCTCTTCAGGTCGCTTTTCTTGTCGTTCGGTGTGGTGCTGTCGTGCCTTTTGTGTTCGAGAGCAGGGAGTTTCTTGGAGTTGAGGATGGTAGTGCGAGATCGTGTGTTATCCGACTCGTTTCGTTCAATCGTTGTCTAGTATCAAGCAAAAACCATGCCACAGCGAATCAATTCTCTTCAGCGCGAACCCAATGAATCGCATCTGCAAAAGCTCTTCCCTTAGTCGCATCCAAGACCAAGACATCCACCTCAGGCGTATCGATGTCGAATACTCCTAGGCTTTGCCAGCTCATAGACGTTCCAGCAAGTTCAAGCTCAACGTTTTCCGTCTTGTCTCCAAATTCAACTTGGAGTTTTAGTACTCCTTCCACGACTTCGGTCGAAGTCTCCGTGTTGGATTCGATCTCAACTGAACTACCGCCAACAGAGAGATCGACTTGAACAGACGCGTCGGTCCTAGTCGCTTCAGGTACATGAAACCGCAGTTCCCAACGACCCACCGAAGGAAGCGATACCGAAAACTTGGCTTTCGACTCGCTGGCTCCATCGCTTTTCACTGCATAGGTTTGACGATACTTTCCAAAGCCCTTCGTTCCGCTGTTACGGAACCAAACGCCACTCGCCAACGCACTCAAGAATCCGTCTGCTGGAAGTCCTTGGTCCAATTCAGCCGCTCGATCCAAGTCTATGGCTTGTGCGAGAAAAAATCTCGCAATCCATGGAATCTCAGGTGCGATTTCCAGGTCGCCGTCGTGCACTATGGAAAATCCTGGATCGAGATCGTCCACGACAATCTCGTCCTCATAGGGCCATGCCCAATCGATTTTCTCCGTAAGAGGCAATTCAGGCGAGTCAGTGGGTTCCAAGTCTCCTTCCGTCTCAAGAGATAGCTGTATGAAATTTCGATTCATCGCGATGTTGGGATTGATGCTAATCCGATTCGGTTTTTCCCCCGTGTGTGTTGCAACTCTCAGCGAGGTGTTTGGAGGAACCCATATCGTCTCATAGTGGAGACCTTGTGATTCATCACCTTCAGCTTTGAAGTAGGAGACCGTTGCGATTCCTGGTATTGGCTCATTGTTTCGAAGTATGAATGTGGATTGGTAGACTGGATCTCCAGACTCGGTGTCAGCAAGACGTTCCAATTGAGGACTAGCGGCAAAGAAACCGGGTAATCGACGACTGTCTAGCCAGTTGCCTCCAGCGTGTGTGAAATCCAAACCGGCATCCAACGCAGTCTGCATGAATTGGTCTCTCGTGTAGGTCTTACCCCGGTAGCGCTCAACAAGCAGGCGAAGAAACGCACCGATCGATTCCTTCTCGTACAACTCCGTGACTGTCCCTACAAATGCCGTGGTTCTAAGATGCAAGACATGCATCGCTTTATAGCTGTCCTCAAAGAAGCTCAAGTCGGCGAGGCTTGTACTCAATGTTCTTTGCCAAACCGAATGACGCTTCGCCAACTCGGTCCGTACATTGATCCCAAATTGAGAGGCAGCCTGTGCTCCCGCTATTTGGACAACGTCAGCGTATGTATAGACAGAGAAATAGCCCTTGTCCGACGTCCAAGTATTGTTGGCAAGCTCATTGACGACAAAATCTAATGCGGTAGCGCCACGCCCCACTGGACGAGTCTGGTAGCTGACCAAGTTTCGAGAGAAGTGCAGATAAGGACTCTCGCCCTTTAGGTTGCTCTCGAAAAATCTCAATGCCAGCACAAAAATCTGTTGTGAATAGTCCTCTTCGGTCATGTCTTGTGGATCGATGCCACTCGCGGAATTGTCAAATCTAGCGATTGGCAACCCATTCTCTCGAATCATCAAGATGCTCGGTGGAGCGAGAACGCTATCCATGCGCCAGCCGCCACCATACACCCGCAAGCTACTCGGAACTTCTACCATCGAATACGTACGAAACGGGTACTCCACACCGGAATCGGAGAGACCTGATAATTGCTCATCAAGCCAACCTTCGATCGCAGGAGCAGCCCCGCCCAGCGTTTCAAAGACCTTGCCATGCTTCTTGTTGATGAAGAATTCGAACTCTATTCCACCCACTTCAGTCGCGCGCCTTTCAAACTTCGATGCGAGAAGAGCTACTTCGGATATTGGCGTTTGTGGATTGAATCGAAACCTCGCTCTGCGGTCATGACTAATTGGAGTTCGTTGCCCAGGACCGACGACGGTCCAATTTGGTGGGACACTTACCTCAAGATCCAATTCGAAGAAGTCTGACTTTGAAACTTCGTACAACCCCCTTCTGTATGTTGTACCCGATATAGGCAACCAAGTGGCTCCTGGAAGAAGAGCCACGTAACTCGGATGAAAAATGTAGGATTCAGTTCCAAGGCTGTTGAGTTGCTGAATCTGTTGTGCTGTGAAATCTCGCCAGTCGAGCGAACCATCCAGATAGGCAAATCGGGGGTTGGGTACTCCTCTTGCGACGATGGCAAGTTCAACATCAGAACCACTTGTTTCCGGTTTGGAAATCTTCAAGAGTCCGTCTTCAAACGAGTAGTCTTGTGTACTGACTCCATCTATCGCCACTTCGTGAATTCGATAACCAGGATTGAGCGAAAACATCCAAGTGTCCGTATCGCTGTCTTGAGTGGATTGGAGGTTGAGAACAAGGTCTAGGTTTATGCGACGCCCAGGAAAGATTTCTACCGATCCAGAAATACTCTTAACGTCAGTCGGATGATCTCCATGACTGCTCGCGTGAACGGCTGCCCAATCGCTTGCTTTTTGTACTTCATTAAATATTGCGTAGATCATCCCCGTGACCGTCAGTGCGCCTGCGACTAAGATGGCCACTCCGGCTAAACCAGTGATTTGACGGTTCTTTGTCGCCGATCTTCTTGGATGGATCGATGCCGCCAGCGCTAGAAATGCGGCTGTAAGAAGCATCAGTGACATCCGATTCAACAAGACTTCGGAATTCACAAGTTGAGGTGCTAATTCCGAGGGAGTGATGTTTACGAATACATACGAAGTGAGTGCTGGTTGAAGAAAAACTGGTAGGTTTAGGCTGACAAAACTCCCACCAAAGATAGCCACTAGAACAATAAGAACCACTAATATTCTGAATCGCACAAGGATCGCGAGGAGAATTGTCAAGGAACCGACAAATGCAAGATTGGGCACAATGTCCCAAATCAGAAACGCTGCCAGACTGACGGGATCGACGGGGTGTCCGATGGCCACGCCAGAAACCAACAGCAACAATGCGATTCCAACTATGGTTAGTACAGTTACAGTTGCAGCCATCCCAATGAGAAGCACTATTCCCATTAGTCGACCGGTAAGCAGTTCAACGTTTGAGATGGGGCGGTTGTCTAGGACCTCCAACATTCGACTTCGAATATCTCGAGAACGGATGTCGAAAGCCAAGAACAGAATGCCCAATGAGAAGATCGTTACGATCTGTCCGCCTAAGATCACTGTCATAAAGCGCGGTGAAAGCAGGCCGCCGGGAACTTCCGTTCCTTGAACGGAGGTAAACGCGTGAATGCCTGCGGAGGCCAACCAAGTGCCAATGGCAACCAATGCACCTATAGCAATGATTACCCATGTGCGAACAAGTCGCCTGCAGGACCGCATTTCGGCGACTGCAAGGTTCCATAGATTCGAAAGATTCACTGGAAATTCACTCCATTAGTCGTTAGATAAGCTCTTGTGAAGACCACAATTGGCGCTTCAATTACGAACCTGAAGCACTTCAGTCTACGTCCCAAAATAGACCAAATGCATCATTCAGCGGAGATAGAGATTTCCTTGTCCGTCAGGAATTCGAGCAATGCCGGCTGTCCATCTTTCGTTGCATTGATTCCTCGTTGTATGGCCGAGGAGATGTCGTTTGGATCGGAGACTCGCTCTCCATAACCACCGAAAGCCTTTGCCATGTCGGCATAGTTTCCGGAAATGTCCGTGGACCCGTATTTCGCCTGAGCTACCTGCATGATTGGAATCTCAATGGCCATTGAAAAGTTGTTCATCAAAACGGACAAGATTGGAATTCTCTCCCGTGCTGCGGTTTCGAAGTCCATTCCCGTGAATCCAATTGCGGCATCTCCCCAAACGTTTATGCATGTCTTCTCGGGATGGGCAACTTTCGCGCCCATGGCTAGACCTAGTCCGTAACCAAGCTGTGTAGTCTTTCCCCAACCGAGATAGGAAAGCGGAGTGGTGGAATTCCAGAATGGGGAAAGTTGATCACGAGGACTACCGGCATCGTGAGTGATGATGGTGTTGTCTATATCGACTCCGTTGTGAAGTTCTCGCAATACCCGGTAAGGGTTGATTGGTGTCTCGTTGTTCAGACGCTTTTGATCCCATTCGCGAAGCCACTCTGCCTTGATCTTTGCGATTCTGGCAGAAACTTTGCCTCTACGTCCTTCAGCTTTCACTCGACTCCGATCAGACATGGACTCACTTAGTGCGTTCAAGGTAAGTCTTGCATCACCTATCAATGCGTACTGAGCTTCGACATCCTTGTTCAAGTCCATGGGATCCAAGGTCGCATGAACGATCGTCTTGCCACGAGGCATTGGTACGCCAAATCCTGTTAGCGCAAAGCTACACCCAATCCCAAAGATAACGTCCGCTTCGTTCAAGAAAGTCTTCACTGCACGAGGATTTGCGCGACCTCCTGAACCCAACGAGAGCTCGTGCGTTTCCGGAAAGCTGCTTTTTCCTTCCAGACTTGTCGTTACAGGTATCTGCCAGTCTTCTGCAAGCGCTTTCAATTCGTCCCATGCCTTTGCATAGTGCACACCTTGTCCCGCATAGATCACGGGTCGTTCGGCATTGGCAAGCAATTCCGCCACTTCATCGACCGCTTGAGGATCTGGACCGCTTCGTGTGGCGTAGGACTTTGTGTATTCCCAGTCTTCAGGAACATCCTCACGCCAGAGATCTACAGGAACTTCGACAAGCACAGGTCCCGGACGTCCGTTTCGTAGCTGAAAGAAGGCTCGGCGCATGACCTCAGGAACTGCTCGACCCATCGTGATGGGTTCCGACCACTTGGTCACATGTTTCATATTTAAAGTTGAATTGAAATTGGGATAGTAGTTCGCAAGCCGACGCGGATACCCAGCGGGCAGGACGAGAATAGGCGCGGACTCAGAGTAAGCTTGAGCGACTCCTCCAAATGCATTCTCTGCTCCTGGACCATGTTGCATTGAAAAGACACCAACTTTGTCGCCAGAAGACAACCTCGAGTAAGCATCAGCCATGTGCAGCCCTATGCGTTCCTGTCGAACGATGATCGTTCGAATGTCGGCTTCAGCCGCAGCCTCAATAATGTTGTTTACTGGATACGCAAATAGGACATCTACTCCCTCGACCTTAAGCGCATGTGCGATTGCATTGGCTACTTTCACATGAATCCCCTCAATAGATTGACACGGACACAGAAGCAGGCAAATTTGCCTGCTTGCCGCCGGTACTCAGTTTACCAACCCTACTCAGAGCAGAAGGCCGACTGAAAGTCGGTGGTCGCCAAGAACTCTCTCTAGGGAGCTACACCAACACTCATGTTCAAGAGAGTCTGAACGGTTTTGAGGCTCTTAAGTCAGTTGCGGCAGGACTTCGTAGGTGAGTAGCTCGAATGACTTATGGCTCAGAGGAGCAGCCATGAGGTATTTGAGGGGAATGGTTTCCTTAAGCTCTAACAGTTTGTCCGCAACCATTTCAGCCGTACCGTGAACGATTGTGTTAGCAACATAGTCCTCAAAGTGTGACTGGGGGCTTGTATCGTCGCCAGCCCTTTTCCTATCTGCACTGAAGTATGACCCAAACATCCACTGTGCCCCTGAACGGGCAACCTGCTCAGCTTGTTCTTGAGTATCTCCGATCGCAATGAGTCTCGCCATGGGTGTCTCCCGTACGTTTACATGTCCGTGCTGGTCAAGAAGAGAGATGTAACGCTGGTACTTCTGCATGATCTGGTCGTGCGATGCGTGGGGGTCCATAAGGATTGGGTAGCCCTGACTCGCCGACCACTCAATAGCTTCCAGAGAAGAAGACGCGATCCAGTGCGGCAGAGGGTTCTGCAGAGGTTTTGGGAGCACCTCTACATCTTCGAACTGGTGATACATGCCTTGATAAGTCAATCGGTCCTCAGTCCACGATCTCAGCACGATTTCCACGCATTCCTGGAGTCGGCTCCTTGACTCTTCACTCGGAACATCAAATGCACGAAACTCTCTTGCATCGAATCCTCGTCCCACACCCCAATTGATTCTTCCTCCGGTCAGGTTATCGAGCAATGCCACTTCCTCTGCAAGGCGCAACGGGTGATAGAAGGGTGCCAGCGAGACGGCGGTTCCAATCCGCAAGTTCTTGGTGATGTCGGCTGCATGCATCGCCATTACATGTACAGACGGACAGACACTGTATGTGGAAAAGTGGTGCTCTGCTAACCAGACGGCATCGTACCCGTTCGAATCCATCGTTCGAATACGGTCTAGAGCACGTTGGTAGACAGTAGACAAGTCGCCCCGTCTACCGGGCCAGCTAAAGAACTGGAGTACTCCAAACTTCAAGAGGACGGATTCTCAGGTTCCAACACTGCGCCCAACTCTACCAATCGATCAATGTCGGAGTCTGTCTTGTTGAGGATTGATCGCAATACTGTTCGGCCGTCTGCGCCTACATCAGGTGCTTTACGGGGTTGTTTCTTTTCTTCGCCGGTGATGTGGAGAGGATTCATGACCGTACGTTGATATTCCTTGTCTTTATGCCCGGTTTCGACAATCATCTCGTTGACAATGGCCTGTTCGTCATCGACAACTTTGCCGTTCGGCATGACCCAGCTATGAGTGATTCCAAACTCATCCAGTCTTGAGACGGCCTGCTCGATTGTCATGGTTCCGATCGTCTCCTCAACCAGATCGATCAGGGCGTGTCGGTTCTGAATCAAAGTTCGCAAGTCCGAAAACCGTTCATCCTCGAGCCACTCGGGATGGTTAAGTGCTTTGGCAAGTTGTGGCCATTCGCGATCGGCGTTTATTACTGTAAAGAGGATGAATTGGCCATCTTGGGTTTCATAAACATGTGCAAACGGATTGTTGACCCCTCTAGTCTGTTTGCGCATTGATACATCGGTTCCGGACAGCATTCCCTGAAGCAACATTCCATTCGACCAAATGCCGTTCGCCATAAGCGAGGTGGATACATAGCCTCCTTGACCAGTGCGTTCACGGCGATAGAGTGCTGAGACTATGGCTCCAAAAAGAGTGATCGCAGTTGCGTGGTCTCCCATTCCTGGGGCCGATGTGGAAGGATTAGCACCTTGTTCCCGGACGAAGTCCATCAAGCCGCTGCGAGCCCACCATGCGCTTGAGTCGAATCCTCTTTTTGATACGTGAGGTCCCTTTGTTCCGTAGCCAGAAACGTGCGCATAGATGATTCTTGGGTTCAGCTCACGAATACGGTCATACTCGTACTCGAACTTGGCCAGTTGGTCTCCAATGAAGTTAGTGATGAACACGTCTGCACGGCGTACGAGATCGTGAACGATCTCACGTGCTTCTGGTTTCGAGATGTCGAGTGCCAAGCTCTCCTTGTTTCGAGAAGTCAGCAGCCAGTTGTAGTCGATGTGCCACGCACCCTTCAAAGTGCGATAACGGTCTCCTCCGGGTGGTTCGATCTTCACGACTCGAGCGCCGTAGTCCCCAAAAACTGTTGCAGCACCCGGTCCTGCCAGAAACGTCGCTGCGTCGATTACTAGCAAATCCTCAAACAAGTAGTCGATGGAAGTGCTCCTTCGCTATAGTTGTTTCAGACCGCAAATGATAGTGCCCTAAGTGCGAAGACCATAGTCTTGGACGCTCCTTGTTGGTTGTTCGATTAGTTCACTGTTCCCAAAATTGGAGGCTTGACAAAGTCAACTGCAGCTAGGACCGCCTCGAAATGTCCGAATGTTGGATGTCAATGAATACTTTTCGAAAAAATTTTGGGTCCAATTCCAGGAAACACCACTGTATCGTAGCGGGATAGAGCGAGAGTCTGAAGTGGACTTCCAATTTGGACGACTAGCAAGTAGGAGCTGTGCGATCGGATGAGAGAAACGCCAAGCTTCCTATTCGACACCTGACTCGAAGGTTCGACACATAGCCGCCTTTAAGCGCCAGAGAATGCATGGTGCGATGCAGATAGACTTCAAAGGCAGTTCCCGAAACTTGGGATTCACGAACAAAGGTCGACTCACGGCAATATCGTTAGGAATTCTGGCGTTTCTCGACTATCCCCTCTCTGCTGCGTTGGATTAATTCCAACGCCTTACTGTTGTTGCCATGAACCGAAGGTTCATTGCACCAGAGCCATCGCCACGCTCGAGCAATTTCACTTGCCGACTTTGGCAATCCCAATATTCCTGCGATAGCATTGTCGATCTTCACTCTCGTTGAGTCACAGTGTGCCTGACAGGCTGGAAGGAGAGGGTCTTCGCAAAGTGCCGAGTATTCTCTCTCAGCGCGCTCCAGAGATAGAGAATCCAATTGTGATAGGTCTGGGCACGGAATTGATTTGATAGCGTCTACTTGTGTTGTCGACCTACCTACCTGTGTTCGCTGACCTTGGGTCCAGTGAGTGACTAAGCCGAATATCGAGTTGGCCCATAGCACAAATGCGCATGCGACTTCAACGCTCGATGGCTGAAGCGATGTCCACGCACGACCTCCTAGCACAGGAAGTCGAGTCGTTGCTGAAACTAAGGCTTGCGACGTCCATCGCATGTTGCGTGCATAGAAGAGCTTGCTCTTTGATTGACGTATTGCGTCTTGAAGCTGAGTTCTGTCCCCGGTTGGTACATCCACGCCCTTGTAGGTAGGCTGCACAACCAGTTGTCGCTGTTTCGGGGAATCAGCATTCCACAGGCTGCAATCCGCCCCCAATGCATCGTCGAGGCCGACGATTTCGTGGAATTCAAACGCTCCTCTTGGGTCGTTTCCAACCAAATGCCCGATAAGATCGTGAGTTGGACCGACATCAAACAGAGTATCAACCTCAGTCATAGGGAGTCCGATGACTAGTGACTCGTGGTTCCAAGTCAGCTTGCCCCGAAGAAGATCCTCAGACGCAATGGCTAGGCCTGGATGTCTAACACCAACCCAACTCCATTGAGATTCGGGGTGTGCAAGTGGCATACACGATACTGAACCGATCTCGTCGTCGCCAACTGTGACTGGGTACCACTTCCCCGAACCCTTCACTTTTCTTGAAGCTTCCAGTACAGATCGTGCGATTTCTCCCGACTCTCCTTCGCGAGTGAGAGGCTTGTGTAGAGTCACACATTGAATTCGAGAGTTAGTCTTCTCTACGTTCGCATTGCCTTGGATGCCTTCGTTCTTTGTTGCGATCAAGAGCATCTCTTCCATGCCTGTATCAGCAGAAAGAGCATGCCGGCCGAGAGCTTTTCCTCCTTGGACGGCCACGACAAGCACGTCGTGAAATTCCCGCAAGATCATGGCACGAGTCGCGCTCCATGTCGGTGCAAAAGCCGCTGTAAGCGGCAGAACGAAACCAACTCTGCCTCCGTGTCGGATTTTTTTCGCCGCCAGAGCGAGAAACGTCGCTGCCATTCCCGCTCTTCTGTCCACTGGCATATTCCTCACCAGGGTCTGCCATCTACGCTGGCAGTTCTTGCGGCTCTCCTCAGACAATCCGGCTACGTCAAAAGCACTCTGTCCACCTCGAGTACGAGAGTAGGGTGGATTCATGAGAATCCAATCGATGTTGCGATCCGAAACGACGACCGTAGATCCGTTCGACGCTTCAAACGTACCTGAAGACATGCCGCCGAGGCTCTCGAATAGGTCACGCACTTGATTGCTCTTCAAGTACTCCAGCGACCCGGTCATACCCGAACTTCCACCTACTTCAAGCCATCCTATCTGCGTCTCGGTGTAAGTCTGTTCCAAATTCATTATCGCCAACGAAGACGCAGTGAGATGCGCCGCGATTGGACTGATGTCCGCTCCGATCAGTCCACGTTCCATCGCTCCTCGGTGAAGATTGGTGAGAGACTGAAGAGTTGCTCCGTGACGTTCGTGCAAGTTCATGACACGACGATAGGCGGCTCTCAGTAATGTGCCTGTCCCACAAGCCAAGTCCGCGATTTGACGGCCACCGAACAGATCCGATCGTTTCCATTCCTTAGCCGTCAGATCCCCATCTCGAATGGTCAGGTTGGCGAGAAACTCAGCCGTAGCCGGCTGTGTGTAGAACGCGGCGGATTCCTTTCGATCATCCGCAAGTTCGGGAAAAAGCTCGGCCCCGACGTTCAAGTGCGCACCAACGCGAGACGTCTCGATCAGTTCAGCCGCCTCTATTAACAATGAAAGTGCCTCGGAGGTCGCTTTTCGGTCACGGCCCAAGAATTCGGTAAGTACGTTTACGGCAGGTTCAAAAACAGAACGCCAGTTCTCAGCCAAGATTCGCTGCCACGCTTCAAGAATCTTTGTCGGCAACGGATGCATCGAGTCGAGCAGCTCGAACCCTCCGTACTCTTTGACCTTCTTCGGCGGCAAACGCATGTGGACAAGGATCGCGTTCAACCACAAAACCATCGTCGTGTGCAATGCGTTCAAGTGGGTTTGCTGATGCACCATGGATGTCAAGTCGTCAAAGTTCTCCTTGCTCAGCCGACCCTCAACACGACTCGCGGCTTGACGCAACTTCAAAGCAACCTCTTGTGCAATCTTCTCTACTGACTCTTTCGGTAGTGCTTCCGCCGTTACCAGATTGCCAAGATCTTGAACGGATCCGAGGATGAACCCAGCATTGGGCCACCTGCTCAATGTTTCCATGTCCCCTTCGGACTTGAGCTGATGAAGCGCATAGGACACCGAAGCACCTTGCAACAATGAAACTGTGATCTCTTGTAGGCTAGCCATCTCCCGAAATTTTGGATCCACGAACACCGAGATCGAAGTTAGAATCCGAAGTCCTTTATCAGTCGTGGTTGCACCCAGACGCCTCCGAGCATCCAGGTCGGCATCAGGTCCGTCGAACGAAGTTTCGATCGCAACCGGTTGGTGATCAAGATCGCAAACCAGAATGTCTGGACGATAGGCTCGATTCTCTACGAGTACGTTCGTCATTTCAACTTGGACCACAGACACTGAGTCGCGCCACCTCGGACGTACTCTTCTTAGGGCATCGCCCAAGGCTTGGTTGAATGTAGTTTCTACTTGACGCGCTGACATACCTAGTAGAGAGAGTTAAGAATCGCGATGCGGACAATTGATTCTAGCGACTGTGACTGATCTAACAAGCCGATTGATGGGAGGAATCTCTTTCCGTTGCTGGGTAACTTGCTTATCATCAAATCCGCACAAAGCGAAGTGTTGTTCCAATACTCGACGAATTGAGCTATACGTAGCCATGGAATCTTCGAATTCTGACATTAGGTTCTACCCATCCAGTCTCACGGGAGCACGAACTCTATCGGAGGATCAGATTGCGCACTTCAACGAGAAAGGCTACATCAGCCCTCTTGAAGCTCTAACCGAAGACGAGGCTAATGTAAGTCGTGAATACTTCGACGGCTTGCTGGAACTTATGGCCTCCTTCAACGATAGTCGCAATTCTTACGCAATCATGGGCTATCACAATAAGTGTCGCGGGATCTGGGATCTTGCCCAACACCCAAGAATTCTCGACTACGTCGAGGATCTGCTCGGTCCGAACTTCGTATGCTGGTCTTCACACTATTTTTGCAAGGTTCCACACGACTCAAAGCATGTACCGTGGCACCAAGACGCAACGTACTGGCCGGTACGACCGACCAAGACTGTAACCGCTTGGCTCGCCATTGACGATGTCGATCTCGAAAACGCTCCAATGAGATTCATGCCTGGAAGCCATCTGAACGGCAAGATCGATTGGGACCCGGCTACTGGAGACGCGGCTCTTACTCAGGAAATTCGGAATCCTGAGCGATTTGGAGAACCCTTCAACAATGTCATGCGGGCTGGACAGATCTCACTGCATGCCAGCACGTTGGTCCACGGCTCCGAACCCAATCAATCATCTCGCCGACGATGCGGACTAACGTATCGGTATTTGCCGTCAGACTGCGGAGTTGTCAAAGGGGCCGAACGATTGTTACGCGACGCCATCGTCTGTCGAGGTGACGCAAATCACTGGGTGAGAACAGCACGTCCGCCGACCGATGGCCTGACTCCGATTCATCGCGTCTACATGGATAGTTAATCTACCATTAACGTGTCAGCGGAGTCCAGGCAAGAGACGGGACGACCACGCCCAACGTTTGAGTCATTATTCGTGGGACGAGAGTTCGGCATTTGCTTGCAACTTTGTGCGCAAACGTACATAGCTATCTCATAGTTTCGGCGGCGATTGGAACGTTACACACAGCCTCTGCAAGCTTCTATCGGTTTCAACTCCCAGAAACGCCTGACTGAAACCACAACTTTTGGTAGTACAGTAAACAAACTCCCATCCAAGCAAAGTACATTGCCGAGAAGATAGCTCTTCGTATGTAGCCAATAAGCAACAACTCAAACCCACAATGATCAATTGCTCTTCAGATCGGTAAGCAAAGCGCCGCTAGCAGATTGTGTGGTGTCTCGAAAGCGGCTCGTCACGAATATTCAAAAATGAACCTCTGAAGATTGGTTAACAGTATGATGCGCTAGAGTCGCAAACCCATGTAGTACATGTACCCCGGATATTTCGCTCAGTTGATGCCCGACAAAGTGGCGGCAATTCTCGCAACAACAGGCGAAACACTCACCTACAGGCAACTTGACGAACAATCGAATCGGTTATCCCGCCATTTCTACGATCTTGGTCTACGTCGTGGCGACCACGTTTCGATTTTCTCAGACAATGTGCTTTCCTTCTTCGAAGTGGTGTGGGCGGCTCTTCGATCGGGGCTCTACATCACAACAATCAACCGCTACTTGACCGCCGATGAGGTTGCGTACTTGATCAAAGACAGCGAATCGAAGGCAATTGTTGCGAGCGGGGCTCTGTCCGAAGTGGCGGCCGAATTGCCTCCTCTCATTCCTAATTGCGAAATCCGTTTGATGATGGGGCAGTGCATCGACGGCTGGGAATCTTATGAAGCTACCCTGATGCCCATCGATCCTACGCCGCTGGAAGACCAATGGATGGGGGCGGGCATGCTTTACAGTTCAGGAACCACAGGCCGACCGAAAGGCATCGTCAGGGAATTGCCTGAAATACGGTTTACCGATTTGCCGCTACCAACAGGAGAAGCATCGCCTCCCTACTGGTTTAATCAAGACACTGTATATCTGTCACCGGCACCGCTCTATCACGCCGCGCCTTTTGGGTTTACCAACGCGATTCACAGAATTGGCGGAACAGTCGTAGTGATGCCCAGATTCGATGCGTTGAACTCTTTGGAATTCATAGAGCGCTATTCGATCACGCATAGCCAATGGGTTCCGACAATGTTTGTACGAATGCTGAAACTTCCAGAGGAGGAACGCAAGCTGTTCGACTTGTCGACTCATCAATGCGCGATTCATGCGGCTGCTCCGTGTCCCGTCGACGTCAAACGCCGCATGATCGAGTGGTGGGGACCGATTGTTGAGGAGTACTACGCGGGTACAGAAGGCAATGGAACCACCCGAATTGGGAGCGTTGAGTGGATGGAGCACCCAGGTTCGGTGGGCAAGAACGCAAACGGGCTTGTGCACATTTGCGACGAGGACGGTACGGAATTAGAACCTCGTAATGCCGGGATCATCTATTTTGAACAAGAGAAGGTGGGGTACCGATATCACAATGCGCCCGACAAGACGAATGAAGTGCGCCATCCCGTTCATTCAAACTGGACAACGCTTGGAGACGTAGGCTATCTCGATGAGGAAAACTATCTCTACCTCACTGATCGCCGGAATTTCATGATTGTTTCAGGTGGCGTGAACATTTACCCGCAAGAGATTGAAAACGCATACATTCTTCATCCTAAGGTCCTTGATGTTGCGGTGTTTGGCATACCGAATGAAGACTTTGGCGAGGAGGTCAAGGCAGTAGTTCAATTGGCGGAAGGCATTGAACAAGCAACCGAAGTTGAACAAGAACTGATCGAATACGGAAGAGAGCGAATCGCTCATTACATGGTGCCCAAGTCCATCGACTTTATAGATGAAATGCCGCGCTTACCGACCGGCAAACTGTACAAACGCTTACTAAGAGATCGTTACTGGGGTAAGCACGAATCTCGCATAATTTAGCGACAAGATCAGATTCGAGAACACCTAGGACACCTGTGCAACACGAACAGTTTCAACTGGTAGCCGACTACTCGCCGGCAGGAGACCAACCTGTCGCCATAAATGCATTGACGGAAGGAGTCAACGAAGGCTTTGCACATCAGACCCTCTTGGGTGTTACCGGTTCAGGCAAGACTTTCACTATGGCCAATGTGATTCAAGAGTTGCAACGGCCAACCTTGGTTTTGGCTCACAACAAGACGTTGGCTGCTCAGCTCTACGGGGAGTTTCGTGAGTTCTTTCCCAAGAATGCGGTTGAGTACTTTGTTTCCTACTACGACTACTACCAGCCGGAAGCCTATGTACCTGCCACCGATGTATACATCGAAAAGGATGCATCGATCAACGATCACATCGAACAGATGAGGTTGTCAGCGACAAAGGCATTGATGCAGCGAAAAGACACGATCATCGTCGCTTCGGTTTCAGCGATCTACGGCCTCGGTGATCCAGGTTCCTACTTGAAGATGGTGCTTCACATCGACCGTGGGGATCGTGCGGACCAGCGCTACATACTCAACCGACTAGCACTACTTCAATACGCACGCAACGACATGGCATTTCAGCGAGGGACCTATCGGGTCCGAGGCGATGTAGTTGACATCTATCCTGCGGAGTCCGAGAAAGAAGCCCTGCGAGTTGAGCTATTCGACGACATAGTCGAGAGTCTCTACACATTCGATCCGTTGACCGGAGAGATTCTGAATCAAGTACCTCGCTATACGGTATTTCCCAAGTCCCACTACGTCACTCCGATGGAACGAGTTCATTCCGTACTCGATGACATTCGAGAGGAACTCGAGGAGCGTCTCGAAGTCTTGCGCTCCCAAAACAAGCTGGTGGAGGCTCAAAGGCTTGAACAGAGGACCTTGTACGACCTGGAAATGATTCGAGAGTTGGGGTTTTGCAGTGGTATAGAGAACTACTCCAGGTATCTATCAGGCAGAGAGCCAGGTGAACCGCCACCAACTCTGTTTGAGTATCTACCAACAGGTTCACTCTTGTTCATAGACGAATCGCATGTGACGATTCCTCAACTCGGCGCAATGTACAGAGGAGATCGCTCGCGAAAGGAAACGCTGGTTGAATATGGATTCCGCTTGCCGTCTGCTCTCGACAATCGACCTTTGCGATTCGACGAATGGGAGAATCTCGCTCCGCAAATGGTGTTCGTTTCTGCCACACCTGGCGACTACGAAGCGGAGTATTCAGCACAAACAGTGGAGCAGGTCGTACGACCAACTGGGCTCGTTGATCCCGACGTTGACATACTTCCGGCCACGACGCAAGTTGATGACTTGCTCAAGCAGATTCACGATACGGTGAATGCCGGGGAACGTGTGCTAGTCACAACTTTGACCAAGCGGATGGCCGAAGACTTAACTGAGTATCTCGATGGCAACGGCATCAGAGTTCGTTATCTACATTCCGACATTGAGACTGTCGAACGAGTTGAGATAATTCGTGACCTGAGACTCGGAGAATTCGATGTGCTTGTTGGCATTAACTTGCTTCGCGAAGGGTTGGATATGCCTGAAGTCTCTCTTGTAGCGATACTCGACGCAGACAAGGAAGGGTTCCTCCGCGCAGAGCGATCTCTCATTCAAACCATAGGTCGTGCAGCTCGAAATATCCATGGTCGTGCGATTCTCTATGCAGACGTAGTAACTGGCTCGATGCAAAGAGCGATCGACGAGACAAATCGTCGTCGAACCAAGCAATTGAACTTCAATGAAGAACATGGAATAACGCCCGAGTCGGTGACCAAAGAGGTTGCAGACGTGATGGAAGGTGCTCGTTCATCACGTGCAAGCCGACGTCGAGAGCGAAGTCGCAAGGAGACGGTCTCCGTCCCGGCCATCGATATTCCCTTGGATCCTAACGAAGCTAGCAAGTTGCTCAAGGAATTGAACCGACGTATGCACGAGCACGCAGAGCAGCTGGAGTTTGAGGAAGCTGCGTTGATCCGCGACGAAATTGCGGAAATCAAGAAAGCGGCGTTTGTAACTGCTTAGAACACGTTGAGGTTCGAGTTCTGGTAGGCGCGATTGGACTTGAACCAACGACCCCCACCATGTCAAGGTGATGCTCTAGCCAACTGAGCTACGCGCCTACTGAGCAGGTATGTTACTGCAATGCATGCGCCGTCTCGTCGAGTGTCGGGCTTGACACTGCGATTTCTTCGGTGTTGTTTCGTGTTTCAAGATTCTCGTGTAGTAAAATTCAGACACTGGGGATTAGTCAATACTGAGGTGTGCATGACGAGAAACGCATTTGGTCGAAAAATTGTTGCAGGCTATTCGGTATTGATTAATTGAAATGTGAGCTATTCGATCTAATTTGAGGGAGAAGGTATCAGTAAGGCATCGGCGGGCTCCCGCTTTGAACGCGCGAAACTAAACGAAGAAATTGACGCACTGCAAGTGCGTTTAGTAGATAAAGAAGGAAACCAAGTGGGAGTTGTCCCACGGTCTCGTGCTCTACAGGAGGCACGAGACGACGGAATGGATCTGGTGTTGATTGCGCCGGGTGCCAGTCCACCAGTGGTCAAGATTCTTGACTACAACAAGCATCTCTTCGAACGTAAGAAGCAGATTGCTGCAAACAAGAAGAAACAAAAAGGAACTCAGGTCAAGGAAGTACAACTGAGACCGACAACCAGAGAGGCCGACTATCAGATCAAGCTTCGAATGATCGAGAGATTCCTGTCCGATGGCGACAAAGCGAAGGTCAGGATGAAGTTTCGGGGCAGAGAAGTGCTACATCCAGAAATTGCACTGCGAATGCTGGAACGAATCGAGAATGACTTGTCTGAAATTGCATCCGTTGAAACAAGACCCATGGCTGAAGGCAAAGACATGCTGATGATCTTGGCACCTCTAAGCAAAAAAGGAAGGGCACAGCCCAAAAATGCCAAAACTTAAGACACATCGTGGAGCGGCAAAACGATTTCGTCGAACTTCCACGGGCTACAAACACAAGAGAACTGGCAAGAACCACTTGCAAACCAAGAAATCTCAACAGCGCAAGCGACAGTTGCGGGGATTCAAGGAAGTTTCGCCCGGGGATACTTCGAAACTCGACACCATGCTTCCCTACGACGCCCGATAAATCTAAGGAATAGCAGTGTCACGAGCGAAGAGTAGCGTAGCATCTCGAAACCGAAGAAAGAAAGTACTCAAGCAGGCGCGAGGGTACTACGGTGCACGAAGTCGATCCTTTAAGGTTGCTAAGCAAGCCGTCATCAAAGCCGGTCAATATGCCTACCGTGATCGTCGCCAGAAGAAGCGACAGTTTCGCTCACTATGGATCATGCGTATCAATGCAGCTGCGCGTCAGAATGGCATGACCTACAGTCGGTTCATGAACGGGCTAAAGAAGGCGTCTATCAATATCGACCGCAAGGTCCTTGCGGATCTGGCAGTCAATGAGACTGCCACTTTTGCCCAACTTGTAAGCGAAGCAAAGAACGCCCTGGCAGGGTAATCTTCCCGCCACGTCTTGTGCCCCTTCGTCTATCACGAACGGTTGTGCGTGCCTCTATAACTTTGATCCTAAGTTCCCATCAGTTCACCCGCACTTGTCAATGCTCCAATGGATGTCGTCGAATCTAGAGATCTAGCCCTCGCGGAGGTTGCTCGTGCCGAGGACCACTCGCAACTCGAAAAGGCTAGGGTTGCCATTCTGGGTCGTAAGGGAACGATCACTTCTCTTCTTCGCAGTTTGAGTGAACTACCCAAGGACCAGCGTCCTGCCGCTGGCAAGCAGGTCAATGAGGCAAAGCATTCTATTGAAGAGGCAATTGAACGTCGCAAAGGGGAATTGGACTCGGGTCTCAGCAATACTCGAAGAGTCGATTCCGTCGATATAACGCTTCCTGGACGGACGCAACATCAAGGCAGTTTGCATCCCGTAACGCAAACCTTGGATGCGATCGAAGAAATCTTTGTCAGTTCAGGCTACAGCGTGGTGCTTGGACCGGAAATCGAAGACGACTATCACAATTTTGAAGCCTTGAACATTCCCGAAAACCATCCTGCTCGTGCGATGCACGATACTTTCTACCTTACGGACGGGATGGTGCTTCGTACCCACACGTCGCCCGTGCAAGTAAGAACTATGGAGACTCAAGAGCCTCCCATTCGAATTATCTGTCCTGGGCGGGTGTACCGACGGGACTTCGACCGGACCCACACTCCAATGTTTCATCAAGTTGAAGGCTTGGTCGTAGATAGGGGCGTTAGTTTTGCAGACCTGAAAGGAACTGTCACTAGCTTCATCGAGAGCTTCTTTGAACGTGAGGTTGAATTGCGTTTTCGGCCTTCGTACTTTCCGTTCACGGAACCATCGGCTGAGGTGGACGTCATGGGCGAAACGGG
This sequence comes from Candidatus Azotimanducaceae bacterium, assembly GCA_965203735.1. Classification (GTDB taxonomy): domain Bacteria; phylum Pseudomonadota; class Gammaproteobacteria; order Pseudomonadales; family Azotimanducaceae; genus Bin55. The sequence continues at coordinate 2,457,153 of OZ241909.1, read as the reverse complement.
TTGGAGCGAGGTAATGGGATGTGGCGTAGTACACCCCAAGGTCCTGAGCATGTCCGGAATTGATCCGAAGGAATACAGTGGTTTCGCGTTTGGATTTGGCGTGGACCGGCTTGCGATGCTCAAGTTTGGCGTGACCGATCTGCGTGTGCTGTTCGACAATGACATCCGATTTCTGCGTCAGTTCGGGTAGTTTGACACTATGAGAATTTCCGAATCTTGGTTGCGAGAATGGGTAGATCCTCCTGTGACCCTGGATCAGCTGTGTGATCAGCTGACGAATCTTGGGCTAGAAGTGGACGCTGTCGAAGCCATCGGAGGCGACTTCACAGATGTTGTTGTAGGAGAGATTGCATCGGTCAAGAATCATCCTCAATCTAACCATCTAACAGTTTGCTTGGTCACGACCGGAGACGAAGAGCACCAAGTGGTTTGTGGCGCACCTAACGTCAGAGTCGGTTTGAAGAGTGCGTTTGCTCGAATCGACTCCTCCTTGCCGAATGAAATTCGCGTAAAGCAGCGGACGTTTCAAGGAATCGAGTCCAACGGGATGCTGTGTAGTGCAAGTGAGCTTAGCGTTGGTGAAGACTCCACAGGCATCTTGGAATTGCCCTCAACTGCAACTCTTGGTTTACCACTAGCCGATGTACTGAGTATTGAAGACAACTGCATTGAGATCGACCTGACCCCGAACCGTGGCGACTGCTTTTCAATTCGAGGAGTCGCTAGAGAAGTTGCGGTTGTAAATGAACTTCCATTCAGGGAGCCAGAAATTCCCCATTCCGTTCATTCTTCAACGAAAAAGATACCAATTGAACTTGAGTCACCCGAGGGTTGCCCAGTCTACTTGGGGCAAATTATTGAGAGTGTCGATGTTAATGCACAAGTGCCTTTCTGGCTAACGCGACGACTTAATGTGTGTGGTATTCGGTCAGTCAATGCAATTGTGGACATACTCAACTACGTAATGGTTGAGTGGGGGCAACCCATGCATGCGTTCGATCTAGAGGCTGTGAGCAGTGGAATTGGAGTACGTCGTGCACGAGCGCAAGAAAAACTCACGTTGTTGGACGGCACGGAAGCAAAGTTGGATGAGGAAGTTCTACTCATTACGAGTGGTGATAGACCCGTTGCGATCGCAGGAGTAATTGGCGGACTCAATAGCGGTGTATCGGACAGCACGCACAGTGTCCTGCTTGAGTGTGCATTCTTCGCCCCCGAGGCAGTTGTTGGTACGGCGCGAAAATATGGTCTTCAAACTGATGCCTCGACCAGATACGAACGCGGGGTCGATTACGAACTTCAAGAAACCGCTTTGCAACGTGCGACCTCGCTCATTCTCGAAGTAGCGGGTGGTTCGGCGGGAGAAGTGATTGAGGCTCGTTCACAAGAACACCTACCAACACAAGACAAAGTGAGTATCGCCAAGAATCGTCTATCAGCACTCATTGGCGAGGAAATCCCAGATGCCTCGGTGCAAGGAATCTTTCGGCGTCTAGGATTTGAACCTACTGAGAGTTCGGACCGTTGGACGTGCCAATCACCTACTCATCGTTTCGACATTTCTATTGAGGAGGATTTGGTTGAAGAGGTGTGTCGAGTCTACGGCTACGACAACATAGCAACCAAGATGCCCAATGCAATGCTTGCGCTAGAGCCTGTTGCAAACATTCGGGGAGACTCCAGCGACTTACGCACAAGGCTAAAGTCGCTTGGCTACCACGAAGCGGTCACTTATAGCTTCATCGAAAGGGAAAAAAACGCCAAATTCGCTGGTTCAAACGAAACACCTATTCTTCAGAATCCGATGTCTATAGAACGTGAGGTCATGAGGTGGTCGCTTTTACCGGGATTGCTGGATGTCGTTTCCTACAATATCGCCCGTCAACACGACCACGTTCGATTGTTTGAATTCGGTCAGTGTTTCGGCTATGGCGATTCCAAGACCGTCCACCGAGACCGGGTCGCCGGAGTGGCGTGGGGATTGCGTCAGCCTGAAGGTTGGGGAAACCGTTCCGAGTCAGTAGATTTCTTTGATTTGAAAGGGAATATAGAACGATTGTTGCCGGTTGGAGAAATCGAGTGGAGTGAATCTGATGTGCCTTGGCTGGAGTATGGCAATGGCGCTGATGTCCTCATCAACGGAAAGAAATTGGGTTCGTTTGGACGCCTTGCTTCCAAGACTCAGGAACTATTCGAGATCGACGGAGCAACGTATATATTCGAGCTCGAAGCGAATCTCTTGAGAGATGAGGAAACGAGAAAGGCACAAACGATTAGTACTTTTCCTTCGGTACGTCGTGATCTTGCTCTTGTCCTTGACGAGTCCATTTCCTTGGGTCGCATTAAGCAGGAGGTTTCAGATGAATTGGGCGAGTTGCTTACCGAATTCACGGTATTCGATGTTTTTCGCAGCGAAAAGCTGGGCCAAAACAAAAAGAGCTTAGCCATTGGCATGACGTTGCAAGACAGTAGTCGCACTTTAGTAGATTCTGAAGCGAATGATCGAATTGACGCATTAGTCCTACGGTTACAGGAGCAATTTGGTGCACAATTACGCAAGTAAGGCGGTAAGAGGTCACGGGAGGCGAGCAGACTTTGTCTGAAGACGGCAAGACACTAACTAGAGCTGACCTAGCAAGAATTCTGAAGGACGAACTTGGTCTCAATGAACGAGAGGCGCGTGATGTTGTTGCTACTTTCTTTGAAGAAATCATTTCAGGCTTGGAAGGCAATACTTCCGTGAAAGTCCAGAAGTTTGGCACCTTTGGTACTCGTGACAAGAAGGAACGTCCAGGACGCAATTTGAGAACCGGAGAAGTCGCAACGGTTACGGCACGTCGAGTCGTCACATTCCGGCCCAGTTCGATGCTCAAGAATCGGATTACAGAATATGCCGGACCAGGAATCGAGTAGCCTTCCTGAAATTCCAGACAAGCTTTACTTCACTATCGGCGAGGTTAGCGAACTATGTGGTGTAAAGCAGCACGTCCTTCGGTATTGGGAGCAACAATTCTCGCAACTACAGAATCTTGAACGTAGAGCTAACAGGCGTTACTACAAGCGCGACGACATCTTGTTTGTGCGCAAGATTCGCGGCTTGCTTCACGAACAGGGTTTTACGATTAACGGTGCCCGCCAACACTTAAAGGACGAACCGACCGAGCTAGACTCCGAGGCAAGCAAAAGTATCAAGTCCTCCAGCATTAGCGAACTAATCGAGGACCTCAAAGAGCTAAAGAAGATGCTTCGCGAAGGTTAGCAGGTGCTAAAGTTTGGGTTGTTGGTCCATAGCACAATCCGAATCCGGTTCTTCAGATCTTTGTAGGAAGGGTCGTTCAATCAATGAAATCTGAACCGAAAAAAAGACTGGAACAGAAGTGTCACGTTGAGGCCGCTGGCTTGTCTCGGGGTGCTCTGCACAGTAGTGCTGTGCACTTTGGCCTATTGTTGTGGTCGCTATTCACTTTCAGCCAGCTATCGGCAACTGAGGTCTCGGATTTAACCCAGAACAGCGAGGTCGATGTTGAACTGAAAAGAATCACTCTCTTCATTCTTAGTGAGTTCGAGCGAAGCACTGCACTGTATGACCTTCTTGCAGATGCATCGGCTGAGAAATTGGAAGAGCTTTTCAATCAATTGCTAAACGCGATGCCAAGCATTCAACAAGCCGGATTGCAGGAAACTATCGTTCGAAGACTCTCTTTGATCAGTCCGCAAAAAGCCTTGAATCTAATTGACGAAATTCCGGAAGATCAGCAGCAACTCCTGATACAAGCAGTCTTTGAGGAGTGGTCAATATTTGGACTCGATGAGGCAATAGAACGCGGAAGGAATTTGGACCTCCCCAAAAGTAACCAAGCATTGAAAGGAATATTGGCGGCTCGCAACGACCTTTCCAAGGAAATACAGCATGCAATTGCTCGTCAGTTCGGCGACGAAAGTGTTCTCGTCGATCTGGAGGCAAGAAGGCTGATCGAGGACACGGTGGAGAATCCCAAGAGTGTTTGGAACCAACTTTCGGCAGATTACGCCATTAGCCTCAAAGAACTTAGCGAGTCACAACGCAATGCGTTGGCTCATGTGGCTGGGGAATGGATCAAAAAGGACGGATTCAAAGCCCACCAGGAAGTTATGAAAGGTATAGCCAGCAAGGAGGATCGTGCATGGCTAGTCCAGGTGCTCTTGGAGAGGTACCTTGAGGAAGACACCACAGCGTCCGTTGAATATGCAAAAAATGTGAGAACCACAGACCGGGAAGTATTACTCCGAGCGATCGGCATTTGGGCTGCGGAAGACGGATGGAGCGCGTTCCAGGCGGCAGAATTGGTTGATCGAGAAACAAAAGACGATTCACTACGCCTACAGCGTGCGGCCATCATCGCATGGGCGGAAGTCGACGGTCACACCCTTCTTGCGTCGCTGCCAACTCTCCCATCTTCACTTCGTGATTGGGGTCGAGAAACTGCACTACTAAGCATGAGGTATACCTCACCTGAGTCAGTTCCAGATTTTCTGGAGGACATTAAGGACGATCGAACGAGGCGCATGATTGTCGACAACCTCGTCAGAGAATGGGCTCGGTACGATCCACTAGCAGCAGCGGAGTGGACTACATCTGGAGATAGAAACCTGCCTGCTGACGAAATAACACGAGACTACATCAACACCATTTTTCACGAAGCCATGAGGAAGGACCCGCACGGTGCTATGGAACTAGCACTCGCAAGCCCGTTGAATGACGAGGGTGTGGGCCCGGAAGCCGTCGTGATTGGTTCTACAGCAATATGGAATGCCGATAAGGCGATCGAAATGCTAGATTTGGCTCGCAACTCTGCCACGCGTAGAACAGCCCTTTCAAGTGTTGCGAGATATTTGATCGAAAACGGCGAGTCAGACCGCGTACTTCAGATGATCTCCGAGGAACCGGAAGAGGATCAGCAGAAGCACTATGAGGAGTTTGTTTGGACTTGGGCAGTCAAGCAGCCACAGGACCTTCTCGAAAAGTTCGACTCGGTGCCTTACGAGGAGGTCAAGAGGGAGGGAGCTCGTTTGATCTTGGTTCAAAACTACATCGACGGACCTTTCATGACTAAGGAAGACATGGAAAAGATCAAGGAGTACGTTGCTGAGAAGGATCTCGAGCTAATGCAGCATACCGTGGACTAGCAAGTGTGGAAATTTAGCCTACGATGATCTCAGAAAGCCAGATTTTCATTACAGAAAGATACAGATGCATGAGCTGGTTAGTTACAAGGGCTCTTGTGCTTTTTGGTCTCGCAGTCACTACCTTAAGCCAAACAAGCGCTGATGAGAGCCGCATACCTCGCATCTCAGCTAGCGACATTGAACAGACAACTAGTCGGATCTTGAACGCTTCTACAGCAAGAGAAGTCGAAAAGGAATTGCGGGGGAAGGGTGGCTACGAGCGAAATGCTGCCTTGCACAGACTGGTTCTACAATCCGATGCCGAAAAGCTCTCGAAGTTCTTTAGCGATAGCGAAGAACTCACAACCAGAGAAATTCAAGACAAGCTACAACAAATTTCCATTAGAAAACTCTCTCTGCTTGATCCACACAAAGCTCTTGGCTTAATCGCGGATTTTTCCCAGCATCGAAGAAAGGGGTTTATAGAGCTCATTTACCAAGAGTGGGCGACATTGGATATTAAGAAGGCGGTCGAACACGCCAAGGAGCTTTCGCAACCGGAAAGAGGAGCGGCGTTGCGAGGCCTTGTACGGGCACGGCCCGATCTCACAGAAAAAGAGCTTCGCGAGATTGGTCGTGATCTTGACGATGAGCAGCTTGTGGTGAACACAATAGCAAACTTGCTGACTAGATTGGACTTTCGTCGCCCTAACGGAGTTTGGGAAGACACCATCGCCCGATATGGCTCAAATGTGATGCTTATGAGCGAACCTCAGGTGGAGCTGCTGTCGAACATTGCTGAATATTGGATCGAACAGGGCAACGAAGCTGACGCGGTACGCAAGATTTTTGGATCCTTGAGTAATGACGCGAGCCGCTCCAGAGTAATCGGTCAGTTGCTGCAGTCTATCGTTAATGAAGAGCCAAGTCGTGCATTTGAACTCGCAACGGTCACAGGCGAACTTAGCCGACGAGTGGGTGTACGTGTAATGGATGGCGTAATGAAGAGCTGGGCAGGAAATGATGGCCCCGTTGCTTTTGCCGCCGCATCCGACATGAAGGACTCCGTGGCTAAATCACGATATCAGAGGATTGTCGTCCTTGAGTGGGCGAATGCCGGTCCACTGGCTCTTCTGGAAGCCAAAACTGGCTTTCCGCCACACCTGGAGGAATTCGCTCACGTGGAAGCACTGAAGAGTCTTGCCAGGTCAAGTCCCATGGAAGCAATTGAGTACATTGCTGAAGTGACCGATGAGAGTGCAAAGAGAGCAATTGCTCGGGCAGTTGCCGTGAGCATGGCAGGATCTGATCTGCGTGCAGCAGTGCAGTGGGTACAACTCAGCACCGATCCCATTATTCAAGATCATCAACTGACGCTACGCTCACTGATGCTGCGCGAAGCTGTAAGGGTTGGAAACTTACAAACGGCAATTGAAGTGGCTCTGGAACAATCCAATGCCACCGAGCTTGGATGGGTCATCGACGCAATGGCAGACATATATGGATCTGCACGTGCTCTTGATGCGATGCAACACGTCTCAGATCCAGAAGCGCTGAAAACTGCCTACATCGGGATTGGAAATGCGTTCATTCGAGAGGGTAAGTCCTCTCAAGCTATTGAGCTTGTAAAGGAACAACCGATGGAATATCAAAAGTCGTATTTCGGCAGACTCGCGGGTTGGTGGGCGGAGTATGAACCTCACGACTTATTCGAAAAATTGGACGAACTACCTTCAGACGACATAAAAAAAACTCTTGCCACAAGTTTATCGGCGATTAGTGCTGAGCAACTCACAGATGAGCAGAAGGAAGTCCTTCGAGGAATACTTGATCCAGTATTTCAACAAATGTTGGATTAGGTCGATTAGCAGCAACTCCAAAACACTTCCAAAAACACAATTGCTAATTTCTGGTGAGTCGATCCCGGAGTCTAAGTTATTATTTTCTGTCTGGCAGAACAAATCGGGACGTGGCGCAGTCTGGTAGCGCACGTGACTGGGGGTCACGTGGTCGCCGGTTCAAATCCGGCCGTCCCGACCACTCCGAGATCTTCTTATCAAAGTAACTAACCGCACAATCGTTCTCTGATAGCGAAAAGACACGGGCACAACTCGCGTCGGCAATTCACAGACTAGGAATCTCCATCTAAAGCCGGTCACTCACACAAAGATGCACAATGGCTTTCGTTGCGTATGTGTCTACTTTGAGCAGTTACTCAATGACCTGCAATCGAACTATCGATCGAATTCATGGGACTTCTGAGTTTCGCCAGAATCTCGCACCGTCTCTCTTGACAATTTCCAACCGGTTGCGGCAAATAGGGGAACCTGGATCGCATTGATGAATTTCCAAAATAGGAGATCGTCTCTTCCGCCAGCCAGAGTTCCGACAAAATTGTGAATGAACGCAAGAGCAAGTGCTATTGAGAGATAGAAAGCCGTATTCGAAGCGATTTTCTCCCACACAGCCTCTTGTCGATCACGAACGGATACCTTGTACCGATAGTTGGCAATGATGCACGCTAAGAATCCAACTAGTGAAAACCAATCCAGAATGAACCAAATCCGATGGGGTGTAAACGGAGGGGAGTCGTAGAAAAATTCCACTGTAAAGTGCACGCCAACCGCAAGTGCAACAGTGATCAAATACCACCCGAACAAACGAGCTATTCGAACAGACATGGTATAGGTGGGTCTCAGGGTCTAATTACTCCTGAGATTCTACTGGTTAATTGACGCTATTTAGCGTCCAACAGTTGCTAATTGCCCGCTACTTTGGCGACTCCCGCCCGAATGCCCGAACTCGCCCATCCGTGCCAAGGCATCGTAAAGAACTGAAAGCCCATTCCAATGAGTGTGTCGGTTTCAATACCAGGCGGCACAAAGTACATTCCCGGAGCAACTCCGTTTTCTCTGCAGGTCTTTGCAACTTTACTAATTGCTTCGTGATACTTGGGGTTTGTATAGTCGAGTGGAACGTCCAAGTTTATGGAAAAGTCGGAGGGGCCGATTAGCAATGCGTTGATTCCTGGTGTTGTGACGATATCGGTGAGATTGCCGAACGCCTCCATTGTTTCAACCATCGGAATGATCAGAACGTTGTCGTTCACATGGTCAAGATAGTCTCGGTATGTTGAAAATTCGCCCCAGTCTCCACGCGCTCCAGCCGAGCTTCGAATTCCGTCAAACGGGTACTTGCAAGCTTTAACCATGTTGTCTGCTTCGGCTCCCGAATTGACCATGGGACAGACAACCCCCTTCGCTCCAATGTCCAATGCGTAGCAAATCTGCTCAGCTGTGTTGTCGCCAACTCGCACAATTGGAATTGCACTTCCTCCTTGCATTACGCCTACCGGCTGGGATAGACGCTTTATTTCCACAGGGGAATGCTGCGTGTCAAAGAGCAAGAAATCTAACCCAGATCGGGCTAGAAATCTCGTTTCGTTGTCCCAAGAGGCCGTCGTACCCACTGCGACGTTTCCTGCTTTGAGCTTATCGAGCATTGGATTCATTCGGGATTCCTTTACGGTATTACTCGCTCGCAATGTTACAGAAGGCAAGTTCGGAATTCATAGAGCACTCTGATACTACAAACACTAGCGTCTATAGGGATCCGAGGATCTCGACGGATGTTGAGCTTGGATCGGCAAGGGCGTTCGCCTTCTCCGAGAGAAGGCAAGACGTTCTATTTGTTTAGTCTTGTAGGTTCTCGCCACCGTCTTCCATTTGTTCTGGAACCGACCAGTAGCGGAATTGAGGTGTCCAATCCTCTTCGCCCATTCCTGCAAGTCCGAGCAGGTTCCACATCGAGCAATACAGATCGCCCGGACCAAAGACACAACCATTCTTGCGAAGGATCCGATCTCCGTCTCGTTCATACGTCGCAGCTCCAGGCATGTTAGGGTAGTCGTCCATCTTGGCCTGTTCTTTCATGTATGCTCCCCCGGCATGGGACGCCAATCGAAAACGCCAACCGCGAGAATTGGCAAATTTGCGCTGCACCTCGGGACTGTCCTTCGATACGAGTACTACCGACATGGCGGACTCGAGATGCGGAACGAATCCGTTGAATCCGTCGGCCCACAAAGTGCAATATCTGCAGGCTTGACCCATGTTGTGGATGAGGAGTAACTTGTCCTGCTTCCCGAACAGATCAAGAAGCGTAGTGTGCCCAAACTCTGTTTCAAATTCGTAGTTTGGAACTTCGAACGAATCCACTGAACGCAACAGCGTTTGGAGTTCCTTCCCTAGTTCAAACATCTGTTGCTCAATTTGTTGAATTTTCTCTCGACTCATGGTTTTCTCGGTAAAGTTGGTGCCTTAAATCGTGCGGAATTATAGGGTTGTGTCCTGCTTGTCTGCTAACGAGCTTCTTCAAGACTCTTCGCGTCGAGCTTCGGCAGCCTTTTCTCAGAATTAGTGTCAGGACCGTAGGATTAGGCATTGAATTCGCTGCCTGAAACATCGTCAATCGCTATCATGTACGCAGCGGTTAATCGTTGAAGTCTTAGGTTAAGTCCTTTTGACTTGGCTGTACCGTAGATCCAACAACAGAACTTTGCTCAGTGGCGCGTTTCGATTTCCATAGGGCCATTGAGACCTAATAACGATTCAAAGAGGGAAGAATGAGCGATTTTGAAGGCAAAGTTGCAATCGTCACAGGAGCTGGCGGTGGCTTGGGAAGGTGTCACGCCCTAGCATTTGCAGAACGAGGTGCCAAGGTAGTCGTTAATGACTTGGGCGGCAGCGTTCATGGCGACGGTGCAAGCGACATGGCAGACGTAGTGGTAGAGGAAATTCGCTCCGCTGGCGGCACAGCAATTGCCAATAAGGCATCGGTTACGGACCGAGATGGTGCAAAAAGCATGGTCGACGATGCCCTCAGTGAATTTGGAACAGTCGACATTTTGGTGAACAACGCGGGCATCCTGCGCGACAAGTCATTCAAGAACATGACCCTTGATGAGTTCGATCTGGTGCTGGACGTTCACCTACGGGGCACGGCTTACGTCACAAAATTCGCTTGGCCCGTCATGTACGAAAAGAATTGGGGACGTATCGTCTTTACTAGCTCAACATCGGGAATATTCGGCAATTTTGGACAATCGAACTATGGTGCGGCAAAGATGGGCATGCTGGGATTCATGAACGTTCTGGCAATTGAAGGCGCATCACACAATGTACGCGTGAACTGCCTGTCTCCCGCAGCAGCAACCAGGATGACGGCTAGTGTTCCTGGATCTCAGTTCGACGCTAGCAGTCCGCCTCCAGGAATGAATCCAGCGTTGGTGACTCCGGCGGTTTTGTACCTTTGCAGCGAGGATGCTCCATCGGCGACTACGGTCCACGCATCGGGTGGTCGATTCTCCCGGATCCAAACCTTTACGAATGAAGGGGTCACTCTTGGAACGGAAGCTTCTTACGAAGAAATGATGGACAACATCAATGAAGTCATGGATATGTCCGAGGCCACACCGTTTGATCCACTCAATCGTCGCCGCCGAAGAGCTTCTTAGGTACTTAACTGAGACCGAAAACCACTCACTAGTCTTCGCGTTTGGCAGCTACCAACTGCCGCAATTGTTTCTGATGACCGCTAGTGAGAAGGCTCCAGCACTTCAATGAATGCGTTGGAATCCAGCAACCGACTAATACTCTTCTTGGACATCAAGAGTCCGTACGCCTACTTGGCGAAAGATCCTGCCAAGCAGTTGGAGCGTGAATTCGGCATCGAAATCGACTGGCGTCCTCTAACCCTCAATATTCCTAGTTTTCTTGGTTCGGCGCGAGTAGACGAGAAGAAAACGGTTGTCGAACAGAATCGAACGCCGCAACAATGGCAAGCAGTTCGCTACGCCTACTACGACGCCAAACGCTATGCGAGACTGCGAGACATGTTGATCTACGGGCCTCGAAAGATATGGGACACCAATTTGGCCCACATTGGGTGGTTGTACGCAAAAGCACAAGGTCGAGAAATCATGATGCGGTACTTGGATCATGTGTACGAACTTTTTTGGAAGAGAGAAATAGATGTGGAGAACATCGGGGAGGTCGAAACCGCACTCAGTCATTCGGGCTGCAGAGTCGAGGGATTTGAGGACTTTGCGGATAACGAAGGTAAAAGTCAACTTAAAGTACTACAGCAAGAAATAAGCTCTGCCGGAATCTTTGGCGTTCCGACCTTTGTAGTTGATGGCGAGATCTTCTTCGGAAGAGAGCACCTGCCAATGATTCGCTGGATTTTGGACGGGAAAAAGGGAACAGCTCCTGACATCGCCTACTGAGAGTACAGGGTCAAAACATGACAACACCATTGTTGTCGCAATTGACTTCACGAGCGCTGACTCGTATCTCGCTCTTGATCCCGCAATTGCACTAGCAGACGAGTTGAGTCTAAGTCTGTATCTACAGCCGTTTAGGGTTCGGCTACGTCCATTTCCTTCCGAAGTCCCCAACGAAAGTGACGCTCAAAGACACAAGAGGATTAGAGCTCAATATCGCCAATCGGACACCAAGAGGTATGCGCAAGTTCGAGGAATTGAGTTACTTGCTAATCCAGTTGGTGTAGATCCAACCATTGCACATCTGGGACTGATTCTGGCAACCGACCATGGAGTAGGATCTGAATATGCCCGGGTCGTATTCGGAAGTTTCTGGAAAAACGAGCTCAACTTGGAGAGCGAAAACGAGATTGTTTCCGTACTTCGAGGCATTGGAATAGAGGAAATCGTCTCTTTAGACGGTTTAAAGTCGCGGATGGCAGCACTCCATGAAGAGCTAATGTCTCAGGAAGTATTCTCGGTTCCAACCTTCTTGCTTAGGGGAGAGCGATTCATTGGTCGACAGCATATCCCAATGATTCGAAACCTATATCAGCTCTAGGAAACCTTTTTGAGATCGGAACTAGAACGGTTTGCGCAAAGACACTCTCTCATCGAACCGTCGGTCGGAGAGAAACGTGATCGCAGTACTAGTCGACGACTTAGTCCCAAGCCTAACCAATCCCTCGCAAGAAATCGCACCAACGTATCCGTTGCGATCGTTCAGCGACTTGGCAAACAACTTCTCGATTTCCTCAAGATTATTTCCGGGGTAGTTGATCGCATTGAGAAGGGCCGAAACGGCATTCATTCTGATCTGGTCGCTGCCCGTCCAGCCGCGCATGACCTCGGGTTCTTCCCATCCGGGCCGACTCGTGGTCAAGAGTTCGTCTATTGCAGGAAGCGCGCAGTCGATGTTTGAACCGATCGATCCGATTGCATCTAGAGTTTGACGTACGACTTGCTGCAAGGGGTTGTTCAGAACACGAGCAAGGGCAGGAACCGCTTCTTGAGCGTGGCTACCCAACTCTCCCAATGCAAAGACGGTGTTGATCAAGACCCACGGACTATCGGAATCTAGCAATTCAGTAAGCGGGGTCACTGCTTCCGGACCACAAGCGGAGAGTGCGTATGCGGCATCGTCCATGACAATTGCGCGTTCGTTCCATCTTCTAACATTGTCTCGAGTGTCGTCTCGTGGAATGGGCTTTCCATCTTTATCAACCCACAACTTTCGTTCGTATGCATCGCTATCTGAAAGACCCTTCAGACGATCGACAAAGAAAGGAATGTTCTCTGGTGTTGCAAGGCCGTAGGTGGCTCGAAGGCGACGCTCTTGATCATTTCCGTTCAGGTCGTCAAGGCTCACAGAGCTTCGATCGAATCCATTTGTTTCATAGTTGTTTCCACGCATCCAATCCCACACAAATCTCCAAGCAGGCTCGGGGCTGGATTCTGAAACTGCATTGGTCGGGTCTATCCAATCTTGCGCGTCTGCTTCCCAAGTGGGTCGAGGCGTGTCTGTGGTTCTCGAAAAGACGAACTTGACCATGTATCGACTTACGTCGGTACGATTCGGCCAACCAGCGTGGATCGTGTCGAAGTGAAGTAGAAAGAATGCTCCCTGTTCGATGTCTTTGGGCAGTACAACTCCACTTGGCTCAACAGGGTGGCTATACAAGTAGCTTCCTGCTTGAAAGCGCGTGGGTCCCATTTCGGGTGGGGTGGCGTGCGGAAAGTAGAAGCCGATGAGGTACTTTGGGAGATGGTGTCTGGCCCTGGAGAGAGGGCTTTGGGCGTCTTGGTGCCATCCTGATCCTGCACGAGATCCTTTTCCCATGCGTGGTCCGTTGAAGTCTTCGCTGTACTCAACTGTCTTGTCGTCTACTGGTCGACTTGTGTGGATGGCACGATGCGGATGCACGTAGTAGTTCGGTCCTAACAAGCTTGTCAATGCCCCGGCAACCGACGGGGATCGAAGCACCTCCCACATCACGGGAACGCGTGTAACGATGTTGTTGCCGAAGTGATACTCGTGCTCTTCTGCGATGCGAATCTGCCGATTAATGGTTTCGTGGACTTCGGGATCGACCTCTGGCTTGACTCTTACGAATCCATCAACGATAAATCGTCGTACTTGCTCGTCATTAAGTAGGTTTACGGTTGGCATGTAGTACAAGCAATTTCTAGGTGTGAAGATATTAGTTGATACGGCCTGTTTCTGAAATGCTCTGGGACTTGGGTCCCGCCGACATCAAGCCTCTTGAGATTGCAACTCGAGTGCAATTCATAAAATCTCGATTCCACAATCGAGTCAATATCTATATGGACACCTGTAAGAAGAAACGTCAAACCATGCGATTTGTTGCACTGACTAGCTTGTTTGTCTTGGTTGCAACAACTAGTGGGTGCGTGTATGTTGGAGGCGTCGTCAAGGACACAGACAATCAGTCGCAGTCAAACAGGACAGTAACTATTGAAACTAACACAAAGCCCGCTTCGACAGATTTAGTTACGCCGTTCCTCATGTTTCAGGGCAAGAAGGCACAAGAAGCCATCGATTTCTATATTGACGTGATTCCCGATAGTCAGATTGAGGAAGTCGAACATTGGGGAGATGCGAATCCTCAGTTTTCAGATGGAATCATGATGGCGACAGTCACAATAGGTGGTCAGAAGGTTGTGGTCAGCGATAGCCCAATTGATCACGCCTTCAATTTCACGCCATCATTTTCATTTCTTATCGAATGTGAGACGGTAGAAGAGCTTGAATCCCTTGCCGAAGCTCTTCAGGAAGACGGAGAGGTTCTGATGCCGATAGGTAATTATGGATTCAGCGAGAAGTTCACGTTTGTAGTAGATCGCTTCGGAGTGTCTTGGCAATTGGTGTATTGGTAGGAGCTTGACACAATAGTTCTGCCGGCACCCACAAGGTGGCTTCAACCTTGCCACGATGAACGTCATGCACGCGTATCTAAAGCCCTTCGCCAACTAACAGGCACGTGCAGTATCTCTGGACTTCACACAAGGGAATTTCAAGATATTCAGATTAAGGCGTCGGCGAGTTGGCTCCGATCTAGTGATAGATCCTGTTCAAGCACACAAGAGAAGGTTTCTCCACTCAACTACAGCAATTCGACGTCTGCCCTGAAGAATACCTTCCGACGGAATTGAACCAATGGTCTCTTCCGTACCGAATATGCGTCTCGCGCATCTAAGAGAGGCTTTTTCGCGTTTTGCAACGACCGAAGCACTCGAGCTCGAATCCCCTCTGTACGCGACATTAGCACAAGAAGTATCAGAGTGTCGGGAACTGCTTGAACTAGCATCCCTTGCGCATGCAAGCCAGCCAGCTCCAAACATGCTATTTGCCGCCGTGCAATACTTAATGCTCAACGGTGTTGAACACTCTCTCCAACAGTACTATCCTCGGCTCGCAACAGGTCCAACATTGTCCAGCGACGTCGGCAACACCTTCAAGAGCTTCTGTCGCGAATATCGAGAATCAATTGTCGATTTGATTTCAACTCGTCGAACGCAGACCAATGTCGTCCAGCGTAGCAGCTGTCTGTTGGCAGGTCTGTCATTGGTGGCTTGCGACACGAAAGGCCAAGACCTCTGCCTTGTGGATCTCGGAGCGAGCGCTGGCCTCAATCTCAACCTTGATGTCTATTCGCATTGCTACTACCAAGGAAACTCAGTAGTACACAGCGCAGGTAACCCACAGTCAGGCGTAAGACTGCGAACAGAAGTTCGAGGATTGAAATCTCTTCCGCCCATTCAAAGTGTTTCAATTGCCGGGAGGGTTGGAATCGACCTCAATCCTATCGATGTATGTGATTTCGACTCAGTTCTTTGGCTACAGTCTCTTGTTTGGCCAGAACACCACGAGCGCTATGAACAACTGAATCGAGCCGTCGAACTCATACCTACCAATCCTGTCAATCTGAGACGTGGAGACGCGGCAGGGGAACTTGAGGATGTAGTCATTGAAGTTCCAACAAATCAAGCACTAGTTGTGTGTTCGACTATAGCGGAGTATCAATTTCCTCAAAAGACTCGCAACGAAATTTTTGGAATTCTCTTGTCTGCAAGTAAACGGCGACCCATTTGGCGGCTGTCGATGGAAGGCGCACCTGAATCTCTTCTCTCGCTTGCTCGCTACGAAAATGGCACGAGGGTCCAGTCCTCTGTTCTAGCGAAGTGTTCTCCACACGGGCTGTGGATCGAGTGGATCAATCAGCCTGAACTGCATTGATCGGATGCACGCTCACCTCTGTTGAGATACGAGAGTGACTGGTGTGTAGCGAATTAAGGGATTCGGCTCGACAACGACATAGACTGTGACTGATCGAAAGTGGCATCGATCGATTCCAGCATGTCTTTCTTCAGGTTTGAGTACGCGGGACCTGATAGTTCCAATAGCCGGTCGAGAATCTCTCGAGATGAGTCGATGATGTCTGGTTCGCCACTGACAACACGATGAGCCAACCCAAATTCGTAGGCTAGGTCACCATTCATGGGTTCACCTAGGTAGGCAATGCGCGATACAAGCGACTGTCCGATAAGTCTTGGGAGCTTGTATGACCATCCTTCTGCGGCCCACAAAGCTAGATTGATTCGCGGGTCTCCGTAGCGGATATCCGTAGTCACTACGCGAAAGTCGCACGAGAGGCTATAGTCGTAACCCGACCCGAGCGCAATTCCATGCATCAACGCGACAGTTGGTTTCGAAAGCTTGCGAAGTACTGCACAAGACTCAAGCAGGAGAGAGGGACCAGACCCTAGCTCCAAGTCAACCTTTCTGTGCTTGTAGGGATCATGTCCAGAGACTCCTGTTGATGCTAAGTCGTCTCCTGCGCAAAATCCACGACCCACACCGGAGAGGGCCAAGACCCTTACGGAAGGGTCAGCATCGGCCTCCTCAAAACTCTCTTTCAAACGAAGGTGTTGGTCATAGTCAATGGCATTGATCTTTTCTGGTCGATTCAAGATAAGGTGCCTAATGCCTCTTCGATCGTCGACTATTAGGGCGTCCGGTTCGCTCATTCGCCTTTGAACTCCGGTTCACGCCGTTCTCTCCAGGCCTTTATTCCTTCCAACCTATCCTTGATCACATGTGTTTGACGTAATCCAAGGCTATGAACCATTGCTGTATCGAAGTCTTGGTCTAATTGCGGAAGTACTTGCATCTTGTGCAACTCCCAAGCCCGGGTCGGCATCTTGGCAACGCGTTCAACAAATTCGGATGCTTGTTGCTCAAAATCCTCCGTACTAATCACTTGATGCAGGAAATGAATGCGAAGCGCTTCGTTTGCTGTAAGCGTTTCACCAAGCAATGAAATCCTCATGGCCTGGGATAGTCCGATAAGTCGAGGAAGCAGATAAGTGACTCCAGAAGCAGCGGTTCTTCCTGAAGCAACACGAGAATCCGTGATTTTCGAGTCTATTCTCGCAATACGAACATCACAAGCGGCAGCTATATCGATGCCGAAGTCAAAGAGACTAGGGCCTATTAGTGCAATGGAGGGTTTTAGAAAGTCTCGCAGCTCTTTGATAAGTCGTTGTTCAATGATCGGTCCAGCCCCGTGACTTCCTTTAACAGCCCGATGGTCGAGGCTCTTCGGCCACGGACCCATATCGTCTGTGTCGATTCGTTCAATGTTCAGATCCAGCACAAGGCATCGAACCGTTGGGTCGGTTTGGGCACGTTCTACTTCCGTTCGGAGTTCATCAAGTCGTTGGAACGATAGGTTCTTGCTATTCAGTACTTCCCGAAAAACATTAGGAAGCGATCCTTCTTCCATAGCCTTCGATTCTCCCTTAAGTCTGCAACAAGAATGCGACTAACTCGATAGACAAACTCATGATATTGAATCGTGTTGACTGAACTTCTCTTGAGGAACTCTTTAAATCGCGACCGTCTGACATGCATAGATATTGCCAAATAGAAAACTTTGAAGGGCCGATGCCTCTTATTGGAGTAGAACTACAACGAGTCAAGGCAAATATGGCATGATTCTTGCTTGCTTCAGTACAGGAGAAATTGGAGTGGATATACCCATTTGCGTAAGCAGACACATAGCCTTCACAAGTCTTACATTTCCTAGCTAACCGGAGCAATCGTGTTTGAGGACAGCTATCGGCCGAATTGCCACTCAATGTAGGTTCCACTTGTAGGCAGGGTTTGTGCGATTTTGGCGGATGTAGCCAACAAGGGCTTACCAACCATGAGAAACCAGCTGAGCACCACTCCAAACAAACGACTTGGTACGAGTACCGTCGACACTAAATACAGGAGCTAATTCGCGATGCAATCAACCAATGACTCAAGGCGACAAGCGAGAGACATCGTGAGTCTCGCCATCCTCTCTTGTTTCCTAACCCTCACTACAAGTCTCGCCAATGAAGAGGAACAAATGGTAGATGCTTTCGAGGCAAGTGATGTCGAATTCACGCGGTTGGATACAACGGAAGCCATTCAAAAGTATCGAAGTGAACGATTCTCAGAAGTGGCTGAAGGTCTTGCATCGTCCGAACTCTCTCACCCACATATTGAGCTACTGGCAAACGCAATGTCGCGGATGTATTTGGGTGTGCCGGTCAGTTCATTTACGCACACCGAGCGAGAGGAAAGCTCTGACGAAGACGAAAACTATGAAAGTACTGCTAGGTGGACCGTTACTGAAGAAGGTCGAATTCAGAAGGAAAGTGAGGTATATAGCTCCAGCCTCGACTCGTCCAGTCCATTCGTCCCCGTGTTTCCGCTTCCATTTGATGCCGAAACAGGTAGAGTCCTAGATGAGTCGATCTCGGAAGCGGTATTTGGTTTCGACGTAGATATGACGATGAACTCTGACGCTGACGATGAATTCGCTGGGATTGCAAAGAAAATGAAATGGGTTGCAGAAGTGACCGTGAACAAGATTGATCAATCGCCCATAAGCCTTGTAATGAAGCTCACTAAACCGGTCCGAAAGCGGTTCCTATTCAAGCTCTCGACACTCAAGATGGAATTACATTACTCGTACATTGAGAGCTGTGACGGTTATGCGGCCAATAGAGTAGCAGCGGAAATGAAAGGGTCAGTGATTTTTGCAGGCAAGCTACACAGCTTCGGGGAATCCACCTTTACAGACATTGAGTGTCAACAACCGATCGTCCGATTGGTACCCGAACTGACAGAATCCAATTTCCTTATGTTCAATCGACCTGGATAGGGTCAATAAGAGCTAGGGATGACTTAGCGAACTCACTTGGCACGAGCAAGTTACTCTTGGGTACTGATTTCTGTTTGGACACCTCTAGGAATCCCAATCGTCTGCGTCGTCGATTCTCGGTAAGCCTTAGTTCCTTACAAACGATCTTTGATCACATGGGTCTCACGCAATCGAAGGCTATGAACCACTGCCGTATCCAAATCGTAGTCAAGTTGCGGAAGTACTTGCATCTATTACAACTCCCACTCTCTTGTCGGTACCCTGGCAAGGCGTTCGATCAACTCAAGCGCTTGCTGCTCAAGACTCTCCGTCTTAACCACTTGATTTAGGAAATGAATGCGAAGTGCCCCGTTTGCTGTCAGTGGATCACCCAGTAACGAATTCCTCATGAACGGAGTAGACTAGGAATGCGAACTACCATCGACTCAAAAATGAAATCACAAGGCCTAGTGAGTCTTGCCGCCTTCTGTTGCTTCCTAACATTCTCGCCTAGTTTCGCTGATGCCGAGGATCAGACGGAAGAAACCGATGACGCAACGGTTTCCCATTTCACCCGTTTGGACACTCAAGAAGCGATTGAGGACTACAGACTTGAACGATATAGGAAGGTGGCCGAAGGTCTTGCAGAGTCCAAACTCTCTGATGAACATCAAGAATTGCTCGCAAAAGCAATCACAGAGATGTATTTGGGTATCCCTGTCAGTTCATATATACACTCAGAACGAGAAGAAAGCTCCGCAGAGGAAGAATCTGAAAATAGTGCACAGTGGTTCATCAGTGAGGATGGTCGGATACAGCACCAGAGTGAGTCGGTGTCGATCGTTTACAACCTAAACTCAGCGAGTCCTTTCGTATCACTTCCCCCTATTCCGTTTGAAGCTGCGAGTGGTAGAGTCCTAGATGAGTCGGACTCGGAGGCGACCTTTCTCTTTGACATGGCTATGACGATGAACGCCGAGGACGACGAGGAGTTCGCTGGGTTGGCAAAACAAATGAAGTGGGTTGCAGAGGTCGTAGTGGGTAAGCACGATCAATCGCACATGAGCCTTGAAATGAAGCTCGAAAAACCTGTGAGAAAACGATTCTTGTTTAAGCTCAACACGCTGAAAATCGAAATGCATTACTCCTATATCGAGAGTTGTGCTGGATACGCGATGGACAGAATGATCATGGAAATGGATGGATCAGCGATAGTCGTTGGGAAGCTGTATCAATTCGCAGAATCGACATTCACTGAAATTGAGTGCGCACAACCTGTCGTTCGATTGCTACCCGACCAGGATGATTCCGACTTCTTTCAATTCTAAAGCGAAGACTCCCGAAGAATCTCGGATCGATTCTCGGTAAGTTGATTTACACTAGTCGCTAAGAACACGGATAGATTGTGTTTGATGTGTCGCACCATGAGATTCTTGTGTGATACACACTCGGAAGTGGGAGGGTTCAAATCGAAGTCAAAGACTACGACTACGATCCGCTCTTTTACGATGAGATGTTTGGGTCTCCCGAGGACCCTCGATCCCACTGTCGAAAACTGCTCGACGAAATCCTCACAATGTCAGTTGAGGAACTTGATAGCGTTCACGAGCGAGTAACCAGAACTTTTTCTAGCCAGAGTATTTCTTTCACTCTCTACGGAGAAGACGAAGTAACAGAACGCATCATTCCTATAGATTGCATCCCACGCATTCTTCCCTCTAGTGAATGGGATGTACTCGAGGCTGGACTAAAGCAACGAGTTGCTGCTCTGAACAGCTTCATTGTCGATGTCTATAGCAACTGTCGCATTCTGGACGATGGTGTGATTCCAGTGGACGTCGTCAAGGGATGTCCACAGTATCGAATAGAAATGCACGGTGTTCAAATGCCGCTCAATGCTCCTGTCGGTGTCTGTGGCACAGACTTGGTACGTACCCACGATGGATTTCGCGTGCTCGAGGACAACTTGCGCGTGCCATCGGGCGTTTCCTACATGATCGCAAATAGGCAAGCCACGAAAGCGAACTTTAGGAGCATCTATCGGGACTATCGCGTCCGAGAGGTTGAGCAATATGGTCGCCACTTGTATGAGACGTTAAGTGAATTCAATCCCAGAGGAAACAATGATCCGTGTATCGCATTGTTGACTCCCGGCGTTTTTAATTCAGCCTTTTACGAGCACATGTTCCTCGCCGACGAAATCGGGGCAGACTTGGTGGAAGGTCGTGATTTACTGGTGAACGACGGGTATGTATATATGCGTACAACTTCCGGATTACGGAGGGTCGATGTCATTTATCGGCGCATTGACGACGACTTCATTGACCCGTTGTTTTTTCGTGACGACTCAATACTTGGAGTGCCGGGTCTCATGCACGCGTACCGAAGAGGCAACGTCGCATTGGTCAATGCTCCCGGGACAGGCGTAGCAGACGATAAGTCGATTTATGCATTTGTTCCCGACATGATTCGCTACTACCTGTCGGAAGAACCCATCCTAGCTAACGTAGATACGTACTTATGTCGTTTTCCCAAAGATCTCGAATTCACACTCGACAATATCGACAAACTGGTCGTCAAGCCAGTGGGAGGATCTGGCGGCTATGGATTGTTCATGGGATCAAGAGCGACCGACGAGGAACGCAAAGAATTTATCGAGAAACTAAGAGCCGATCCATCGAACTATATCTCGCAACCCGAATTAGCACTTTCCCGAGCACCGTGTTGGATCGACCGACAGTTGGAACCTCGCTGCGTTGACTTGAGACCCTTTATTCTCACAGGTACCAGTTCGAGAATTGTTGGTGGTGCTTTTTGTCGCATTGCTTTGCCCAAAGACAGTTTGATCGTTAATTCAAGCCAAGGCGGTGGCGCAAAAGACGTCTGGGTAGTGGATTTCTGATGCTCTCCCGAAGTGCTCAAGGCCTGTATTGGATTGGACGCTACCTCAAACGAGCGGAACACGTCAGCCGCTTGATGAACGTCCAAGTTGCGGCTCTGATCGATCGACCGTTGGCCCACATCTACTTTGGTTGGACTCGACTTTACTCCCATCTAGGGATTTCCTCACCCGTTGCGGCATTAAGAGACTGGTCGGAAGAATCGGATGGATGGGGACTAGCCGATTCATTTACTTTGGCGGACGACCTTACATTTACACGGACCAATGACTATTCCATTTGCAGTTGCTTCGAGATGGGGCGGGAAAACGCCCGACAAATAAGGCACTGTGTGAGCTCCGAGATGTGGATCTGTCTCAATCGATCCTATTTTCGGATCCGCGAACAGCACATTGAGGACATATGGACGGGCAATCCTCAACAGTTCTACGCGGACATGGTTCAAGACATCCATACCTTTATGGGCGTTGCATCATCTACTCTTTACCGTGACGAAGGATGGGATTTTCTTCAGATTGGTCGAGTCATCGAACACGCACAACTCATGAGTGCATTGCTAGTTTTTCAAGTTTCCGAGTCAGAGAGCGAGAAGTACGGAGACTTGGAAGACTACGATTGGTTGAGTCTGTTGCAATGCTTTCAGGCGGACGAAGCGTATCAACACTACTATGGATTGAAAGTAGAACCGGACAAAGTCTTGAACTTGCTGGTGAACGACGTCCGGTTGCCCAACTCGATATATTTCGCACTAGATCAGATTCGCTCACGACTAGATGAACTCGGTGATGCACCCGGCAATCGCAATGGAGCCACAGCCAATCGGTTTGCGGGTCGCTTGACTTCGCTCATCAAGTATGAGTGGCCAGATGCAGAAGACAAGAAGAGAATGCTCACACTCCTAGAAAACTTGGCTTTTCGACTTCACGACTACATTTCCTCCGCGTGGTTCAACTATGAGATCGACGACTCCGTCCGATTCTGAGCTTCAACATGATGCTGTTGAGTATGAGGTAATACACACAACCCATTACTCGTACGAATCCATAAAACGCTCGAGCGTGATGTCTCTTTGCATGAAACCGAGAGAGACTGAGCGGCAGCATATTGAGAGTTACTCGCTGTCGGTCACACCTGAAACCTTAGTGGACGAGGATCTCGACATCTTTGGAAATAGTCGGCATGTCTTCGATGTTCACCGCCCACATAAGAACCTGACGGTCTCGAGCAGTGCAAGGGTGCGAATGCACCAAAGCGCATCATCCGACAGCGAAGAGGAGGCCATTGAGTGGGACTCTTTAAATAGCTATCGGTCCGACTGGAGGCTGTGGGAATACTTGAACCCCACTGACCTCACGAGAACCAGTGTAGATCTCAAAGACTGGAGCAAGAAGCTTGGAAGCTTGAATTGGGACGATCCTGTGGAGTTTCTGGAGTCCCTTGAACAACGGTTGTCAGAGACAATTACCTACAGACCCGGTCGAACAACAATAGATTCGACAGTCGAAGAGGTTCTTACCCATCGGGAGGGTGTCTGCCAAGACATTTCCCAATTGATGATTGCAATTGCTCGTTCCTGGAACATTCCCGCCAGGTACGTGTCCGGCTACCTTTATGACACTCCCGGAGATGCAAACCGGTTCGCCGAGGACGCTACCCATGCATGGGTTGAGTGCCTACTTCCCAATACAGGTTGGAGATCGTTCGATCCTACAAATCCCGGAGGTTTGGAGGATTCACGCATTATTGTTGGGTATGGACGGGACTATCGAGATGTGCCACCGATCAAGGGAATCACAGTTGGGGAAGGAGAAGCGGAAATGGACGTAAACGTTGTAGTTCTTCGTACCGGTGCTCAACAGTATCAGCAAGTCTCGGAGTGATACCATATCGCACTGACAGTCACCGCAGGAATGGCTTGCGGTTCGACAGGTCTACAACCCGTGTGTAACGCTTAGCCATAGCAATGACTGAATCCAAATGAATCCTTCGCCCCTTTGTCACATATTGGTGGTTGATGACGAGCCTGACTTAGAAGTGCTCATGCGGCAACGCATGCGCCGAGAGATTCGGGGAGGCACGTATCAGCTGGAGTTTGCCAGTAACGGAAGGCATGCATTAGAGTTGCTGCGAGAACACCCCGAAATCGACATTGTCCTCTCGGATATCAATATGCCCGTCATGGATGGTCTGACTCTGCTCGATAACATTCCACAAATTAACGCCCAAATCAAAGCGGTAATGATTTCCGCTTATGGCGACATGAAGAACATCCGTTCAGCGATGAACCGAGGAGCTTTCGACTTCATTACCAAACCAGTTGACTTTGAAGACCTCAAGACCACCATAACAAGAACTACACAGGCCGTTGAAGCAAGTCGCCAGAACGTAGCGAATCGCGAAAAGCTTCTAAGTATTCAATCCGAGCTTGCAACGGCTGCAAAAATGCAGAAGAGCATATTGCAGACTACTTTTCCACAATCCGAAGCTTACGATGTCTATGCCAATATGGAAGCTGCCCGCGAGGTGGGAGGAGATTTCTACGACGTACGCGTGATTCGGTCCCCCCCAAATGACTTCTTGGGAGTCTGTATTGCAGATGTATCAGGGAAGGGAGTTCCAGCCGCTCTATTCATGATGGCAAGTTGGACTCTGTTGCGCGGCGCGACGATAGGACATCGAGCTCCAGCACATGTTGTTGAGGAAGTCAACAATATGCTCGAACAACAGAACGACAGCATGATGTTTGTCACTCTGTTCTATGGACTCTTTAATCCCCATGATCGGGTCTTTCACTATGTGAACGCTGGACACAACAGTCCGGTCTTGTTTAGGGCCGATGGAACGGTTGAAGACTTGGAGACTTCACAAGGGATTGCATTGGGAATTCTCCCTGGAATGCAGTTCTCCGAGAACAAAGTCACGCTCGACAAAGGCGATGTTGTTGTGATGTACACCGACGGTGTCAATGAAGCCGAAACAATAGATGAAGAGCTATTTGGGATGGATCGACTCAGGAACGTGTTTGACGGCAAGCCTCCACCGTTGAATGCGAAGGAAGTAACCGACGCTATCTTCAAAGAAGTACGAGACTACGTTGGTGACTTCCCGCAGTCTGATGACATAACGTGCCTTGCATTTTGCGTAACTGAATGATGTCGGCCAGTTGCAAGGTTATTCTCGAAAATCGTCTTGACGAGCTACAGCGTTTCATTACAACGCTAACGGAGTTCGCGCGAGTTGGAAGTCTTCCAGAGGAAATCGCGTTTTCAGTCCAACTTGCGATAGACGAGCTGTTCACGAACATCGTTTCCTATGGTTACGATGACGACGAATCGCACCAGGTTGAAATCAAGATGTCCATTCAAGGGAGAGAGCTTCGTATCGAATTGATCGATGATGCGAAGCAGTTTGATCCACTACATGAAGCTGCTCAACCCGATTTAGATGCAAGCCTTGAGGATCGCAGAATTGGAGGCGTGGGGATCCATCTAGTCAAAACAATGATGGATGATGTTTCGTATAAGTACGAAGACAGTAAGAATCACCTCACCCTTGTAAAGAAGTTTTGACCATGAGGAGAGATCCTCGAGGATTTGCCGGTGTCCTACAAGTGCTGGCAATCCTCGCTCTATTACTCATTGCCATATCGGGCTCCCTGGAAACGGAGGACTCCGATTCCGAATTGACGGTTACATCGCCGAACGACATTCCGGGGGAACTTTCGGACGGTGTCTCTGCAGACGTTGTCTTATTTGGTCAATCCTGTGCACTGGAGGGTCTAAACCAGGCTTCAGGGAAGGGAATGCGACTTGGTTTGTTGGCCGCTTTCAAAGAGATAAACGAGCAAGGTGGTGTTCACGGACGACGAATTGAACTAAAGACGCTAGATGATGGATACGAACCCGAGAAAACCATTGCAAATACTCTGGAATTGATCGAGGACGATAACGTCTTCTCTCTCATCGGAGCGGTTGGAACTCCTACATCTCGAGCGGCGGTACCACTGGCAGAAGCACACAAAGTTCCTTACATTGGACCGCAAACAGGCGCAGCGTTTTTGCGTATTGACAATCCTTATGTCGTGAACCTGCGTGCATCCTACGCCCAGGAAACCGAGGAAATGGTCGCTTTCTTGACACAGGAAGGTGGAACTGAACGTATTGCAATTCTCTATCAGGACGATTCCTTCGGTCGAGCAGGTTACATGGGTGCACGAGCTGCCATGGAGCGACGAGGGCTCGAACTCCTTTCTGCTGGCGTGTATCGACGGAACTCGATTGATGTCAGGACCGCCGTGTTGGACATTTTCGAGTCGGAGCCTGACGCAATCATCATGATTGGTAGCTATCAACCCTCCGCAGAGTTCATTAAGTGGTCTCGAAGAATTGGAATGGACGTCCTGTTCATCAATATTTCGTTTGTAAACAGTAACGCGCTTGCAGAATCACTTGGAGATGAGGGGAGCGGCGTCATGGTGTCGCAGGTTGTTCCCTTACCTAGTGGCGACACACTCCCAGTTGCACAGTCCTATCGAGAAGCCATTACTGCAATCGATCCCGAAGCGAAGCCAGAATTTATTTCTTTCGAGGGGTACTTGGTCGGTCGAGTCGCAATCGAGGGACTGCGGCACGCCGGTCGGGAGTTGAACCGAGCCAATTTCTTGCGGTCCATTCGCTCGCTGGAAGATATAAATATTGAAGGTTTTAGTCTCAACTACGTGGACGACAACCAGGGGTCAGATGAAGTATTCATGACCGTTCTCGCAGAGGATGGTAGCTTCCGCGCCGTAGAGTCTCTTGCTGACATAACGCTTCCATGGAGAAAGTAGAGAAAAGGAAATCCTTCATCGAGCGCATTCTGAACTTGCGCCATCGGATTTCAGCTCGACTCGGACTTGCTCTTGCTGGGGCTGTGTTCCTAACGCTAATTGCTAGCTTCGTTGGTTTGATCTATCTCGACCAAATCAACAAGGCTCAAAAGCGTGTATACGAAATTAGCATGCCCGATATGGAAGCTGCCTTTGCGTTTTCGCTAAAGAGTGGCGAAGTTGTCTCAGCTGCTCCCCGTCTCACTTCGGCAACAACAGAAGAAGAACTGGAATCCATCCGCATAGAGGTAGAAGCAGACAAACAGGACTTTCGTCTACAACTAGATTCCATTTTGGACCGAGGATTGGACCCGTCGCTAGTGAACGAAATCACGCGTCTTGGAGAAACTCTCTTACAGAACATCGATACTGTTAGTTCTCTTGTGGTGGACCGGTTTGTTCTCACGGCGCAGCTAAATGATCTGCAGTCGGAATTCTCGCTACTTGCCACTACAGTTGAGAACAATCTTATCTCTGCGATTGACATGCAACTGTTCTACTTTGTAACCGGCTATCGGAACCGCGAAACTCCCAGTGTTCCGCAATCTCAGCACTTCACTGTCGAAGAATTCAGCCGGTATCGGCATCTTGGAGAACTCCGACGATTTGCGACTAATGGCGTCGAGCTCTTGTCCAGCGCATTGTCGCTTCCCGATTCACCGTTGATCGAAACGCTCAAAGACCGTTTTGAGACGAATGAATTTGGGGTTGCGAGAACTCTGAGTCAGCTGGAGAAGGATGAGTTCTACGAGAGCATAAGCCCAATGTTCAATAGATTGACGGAGATTGGTCTGGAGAACGATGGGATCTTTGAGACAAAGTCCGAATTGTTTAGCCTTGACGAGCAAAAAGAAACTATCTTCGAGTACAACCGGCAATTGGGGTCCCAGCTGGTTGCTGACATCGAGGAGTTGGTGCGTACCGCTCGAGACGATACCGCGATGGCAGCTGCATCGTCCGCAAGTGCTGTAGCGACGGGTCGACTTCTGTTGATTATTGTCAATATCGTCAGTGTCATTGGAGCTGGGATCATTTCCGTTTTCTACATCGGAAACCGTATTCTGCGTCGTCTCGACCATTTGTCCGGGCGCATGCGGTCGATGGCAGATGGCGATCTTGAGTCCAGTATTACCGTGGACGGCAACGACGAGATTGCGGAAATGGCTCATGCGCTCGAAGTCTTTCGAAAACATGCACTTGAAGTTCAGCGTCTCAATCTTGTGGAGAAACTAGCTCAAGAACTGTCAGAAAAGAATGATGAACTGGAGAGTGCAAACGAGAATCTTCGAAGAGCCCAGGATCAAATAGTAATGCGCGAAAAGCTTGTCGCATTGGGCGAACTGACTGCTGGAGTCGCACACGAGATTCGAAATCCTTTGAACTTCATCATGAATTTCTCAGAGCTATCGGAGGAACTGCTTGATGAAATCGTCGATGAACTCTTGAATCCTGAGAAGCGTGAAGCCGCAGAGGCAGAGATCGACAACGAATTGATTGAAGAAAACATTGAGGACCTCACTTCTAACCTGAAACGAATCCGCGAACACGGCGGTCGAGCGAACCGCATCATCGACGACATGCTCAAGATGGGTAGAGGTACAACAGAGTTTGCGGAATCTGATCTCAACGCACTTTTGGACGAACATGCGAAATTGGCTTTCCATAGCGCGCGTGCTGCGGATAACACCTTTGAACTAGCGCTCGAGTTCGAGCTCGACGAGTCCATTGGAGACATAAAGATTGTGCCCCAAGATATAGGTCGAGTCATCATCAACATGGTTACGAATGCAGGTTATGCAACAAACGAGAAATTCCAGGAACTCAAGGAGAAAGATCCCTCTATCGATTTCATTCCTACACTTGTCTGTTCAACGAAGAAAGTGGGAGATAGGGTGCACATTACATTCCGCGACAACGGAACAGGCATGCCGCAATCCGTGATTGACCGAATCTTCAATCCATTCTTTACAACCAAGCCCACCGACAAAGGGACCGGACTCGGTCTAGCTCTGTCAAACGATATCGTGCGGGAGCACGGAGGATCAATTCAGGTCTCGTCCGAGGAAGGACAGTGGACTCAGATGGTGGTGGACCTACCATCGGACCCATCTGCATTCATAGCTGAAGCAGACGATGACGAAGACGAAGAGGACTTACCTGCGGAGTCGCAAGACTAATCGATTATGGGAAATTCCTTCGAAAGAAGGAGCTTCGTGCTAAGTAACTTTTGCGAGGGCTTCAGACTGGTCGGAAACGATATCGATGATTCGGTCAAAGCCCGCAATCTTGATGATTTCGAGAATAGATTCAGGCACTGAATAGAGCACAAATCCCACCTTGCGCTGTCCCAGAGTCTTGGCAATCATCAGGATTGATCGCAGTCCCGCACTACTGATATAAGAGAGATCCGAGAGACCAATAATTACGCCACTATCGTCCGTTTCGATGGCGGCGGTTACGTTGGACTCAAACTCATTCGCAGTCAATCCATCAATTCGTCCGGTCACTGTTACCGTAAGGATGTTGTTGTCTCGACTCGAATCGACTTGCAATGCTTGAGTATTAATGAGAGTGCTCCTTCGATGGTTGACTTACGGATGCATTGAACGGGAAAACCCTAGCGGTTTCTCCCTGTCATTCCGCTGGCAATTTCCAACGGCGAAATTATACGCATTGTGCATATTGCAATATAGTGTTTTCACACTCCAGACTAATTTTCGAGTGCGAAGCGAGAACGCGCTTCGTTAAGTTCGTACATTGTATTGACATTGAGGAAGTCTAGAGCCATATCAGATAAATCGGTCGCAGGAATGTTGCGTTGCTGCAACCACTCTTTCACGGCTCTCCCTCCCTTGATATAGAAGTCCGACAGTGATTCTCGTTTTGCTTTGCCGATGAGCATGCAGAGATTCTGCTGCTGTCCCTCGATCGATGGAACCGCGACGCCTTGATTTAATGCATCTCTTCGCAGACGGTCTACTAGCGTTGTCGGAATGAATGGAACGTCGCCAGGCGTCGTTAAGACCCAATCTGTCTCTACCCTTGAGAACGACTCATGCAGTCCGGCAAGAGGTCCTTCCGATGGCTCACCATCTACAACAACATGGAACCCCAGTGCTTCGTAGAGAGCAACATTTCTCGAACAGGAGAGAATCAGGTCGCAAACTTGATCGCGCAATCGTTCGATCATGCAATCAACAATGCGTTGGTTACCTAAATCGATGAGAGGTTTGTCCAATCCGCTAAGTCGTGCACCACGGCCACCACAAAGAATGATCCCGGTGATATTGGCTTTCTCAATCACGAACGACTCGTTCACCGTGGTAGAGATTGAAAGTTTCGTCTCGGAGGAAACCAAGCAGGGTAATGTCTTGATCACGCGCGAGATCGATTGCCAACGAGGATGGAGGACCAATGGAAGCTACAAGTGGAATTCCGGCTATAGCCGCTTTTTGAAGCAATTCGAAGCTTGCCCGTCCGCTCAGTAGCAAACCACTTGTTCGCAAAGAGTCCAGTCCCGATTCTCGGAATGACCCAAGGAGTTTGTCCAAAGCATTGTGCCTTCCAACGTCCTCTCGGACCCTGAGTATTTTGGCGTCGCTGTCGAACAAAGCACTGGCATGTAATCCGCCGGTCTTTGAAAACTCCATCTGTCGATTGCGAAGGTTGTTAGGTAGCAGCGCAATCTGGTCGGCAGAAATCTTGAAATCGGAAGGCAAATGTGGTGGAACATGAACTTTCACGGTTGCCAATGACACTTTTCCGCACACTCCACAACTGGATGTAGTGTAGAAGTGGCGCAAGAGAGAGTCGGGGTCGAACCGGGCGCTTTCGTGAAGCTGGATCGACACCACGTTTTCCACACTCGGAGCGTTTTCCCGGTTCGGGCCAAGTACAGCTTCTTGAATTTGTGAATAGTCTTTGACAATGCCTTCGCTCAGGAGGAAGCCGCAAGCCAAGTCGAGATCGTCACCAGGAGTTCGCATCGTGACCGAAAGGCTGTTTTCGCGAATTTGATCCTCGACAAAGTACCTAATTCGAATCTCTAAAGGCTCTTCGATCGTAACGAAATCGTCGGTAGTTTCCAGACTGGACCCGAATTTCTGTATTGGAACTGCGCGATGTTGGACGTTCAAGATCTCTCCGGAACCTGCACTAGCCTCCGGCTGGAAGTAGGCTCTTTTGATGTTCCTCTCGCTCGAGGAATTGACCATTCCAAGGGGAACGGTGGTTGGCAGGAAGTACTTCAACCGCTGTCACTTTGTACTCAGGACAGTTTGTCGCCCAATCGGATTGATCCGTAGTAATGACATTCGTTCCGGTGGATGGGTGGTGGAAAGTTGTGTAGATGACACCTGGGCTCAGTCGTTCGGACACCTTGGCTCGTAGCGTGATCTCACCCATTCGACTTCGTATCGCTACCCAATCCCCCGTACGAATTCCCCGTACCTCTGCATCCGCCGGGTGAATTTCCAGTTGATCTTCCTTTAGCCAAGTGTTATTGGGCGTTCGCCGAGTTTGAGTTCCTACGTTGTATTGTGCGAGTCTCCGACCGGTAGTGAGCAACAACGGGAACTTTCGATTGGTTCTCTCTGTAGTGGGTTCATATTCAGTGGTAACAAACAACCCCTTGCCTCTAGCGAAGTTCTCTACATGCATGATGGGAGTTCCCAACGGTGCAGAGTCGTTGCATGGCCATTGCACGCTATTCACTTCATCTAGGTACTCATGGGAAACACCAGCAAAAATGGGAGTAAGGCTCGCTATCTCGTCGATTATCTCTGAGCTGCTTTTGAAGTTCATTGGATATCCCATCGCGTTGGCAAGCCGTTGAACAGCTTCCCATTCCTGTAATCCAGACGCTGGTGATATGACGGGTCGGACTCGGTTCAGTCGACGCTCTGCATTGACAAAAGTGCCGTTTTTTTCAAGGAAAGTGGTTCCTGGTAGGAATACGTGAGCCATCTTTGCCGTTTCAGTGAGAAACAGGTCCTGAACAACTACACAGTCCATCGACCCAAGCGCTTCTTCTACATGCCGAGTGTTTGGATCGGACTGAAGAAAATCCTCTCCTTGGATGAACATTCCCTTGAAACGTCCAGCACATGCTTCGTCAAACATGTTGGGAATGCGAAATCCTGGTTCGGGATCAATATCTACGTTCCATTCATCGGAAAACTGCTGACGAACGATGTCATCGGATATGTGCCTGTAGCCCGGTAGCTCGTGGGGGAAAGATCCCACGTCAACCGCACCCTGAACATTGTTCTGACCACGAAGCGGATTTACGCCGACGCCAGGGCGACCAATGTTGCCCGTTGCCATCGCCAGATTCGCCATGGCCATGACCATAGTTGATCCCTGACTGTGCTCCGTCACACCTAATCCGTAGTAGATCGCCGCATTGTTCGCATTCGCATAGAGCCGTGCTGCATCTCTAATGGACTTCGCAGGCACACTTGCAATTTGAGCCACGTTCTCAGGACTGTGTTCGTCGCGGCTAATGAACTCGATCCACTCGTTAAACGAATCAATTTCGCAACGTTCTTGGGCGAATTCTCGATTCAGTAGGTCCTCTGTAACTACAACGTGGGCAATCGAGTTCATCACTGGCACGTTGGTGCCAGGCAGCAAGGGTAGGTGCAAGGTTGCTTCGACGTGCGGGGACCTGACCAAATCGATCTTTCGTGGATCCAAGACAATGAGTTGAGCTCCCTCGGCAGCTCTTTTCTTTATCTGCGAGGCGAATACCGGATGGCCTTCGGTTGGATTCGCACCAATGATTACGATGACATCCGCATCGCGAACTGAGTCAAAGTTTTGAGTTCCCGCTGATGTACCAAATGTCTGCTTTAGTCCGTAGCCAGTAGGTGAATGGCAAACGCGCGCACAAGTATCGACGTTGTTGTTGCCGAACGCCGTACGTACCATTTTCTGTACTGCGTACACATCTTCAATAGTTGTTCTGGAGGATGTGATTCCTCCAATAGACTTACGACCGTACTTCTTCTGGATTTCCTCGAATCGTCTTGCAGTGAACTCAATCGCCTCATCCCAATCCACGTCCGTCCAAGGGTCATTGATTGACTCTCGAATCATGGGTCGAGTGATGCGATCCGGATGTTTGGTGTAGCCCCAAGCAAATCTTCCCTTGACACATGAAGCGCCGTGATTTGCCATTCCGTCTTTGTACGGCACCATGCGCACGACTTGGTCACCCTTTAGTTCAGCCTTGAACGAGCAGCCAACACCGCAATATGCGCAAGTGGTCAGGACGGTACTATCAGGTACTCCATGCTCGATAACACTTTTTTCCATCAAGGTAGCGGTGGGGCACGCCTGTACGCACGCTCCACAGGCGACGCATTCGGAATCTATAAAACTATCGGCTGAGGTCGCTACCTTGGATTCGAATCCTCGGCCGTCGATAGTGAGCGCATAGGTACCTTGTACCTCCTCGCAAGCTCGGACGCATCGGGAGCAGACAATGCACTTGCTTGGATCGAACGAAAAGTAAGGGTTCGATGCGTCGACAGCTTCGCTGAGGTGATTTGCTCCCTCTGCGTAACGGACTTCACGCAATCCTACCGATCCTGCTGTGTCCTGTAGTTCGCAATCACCATTGGCAGAACATGTAAGGCAGTCGAGCGGGTGATCAGAAATGTACAGTTCCATTACATTGCGACGGATCCTCTCAATGTTCGGAGTTTGCGTTCGCACCTTCATTCCGTCCTGAACGGGCTCGGTGCAAGACGCAATTAGTCCTCGTCGACCTTCCACCTCGACTAGACACAATCGACATGAGCCAAACGCCTCAATGCTGTCGGTAGCACAGAGTTTTGGAACAGGAACATCGGCAAGTGACGCTGCACGCATGATCGAAGTGCCGCTTTCCACCTCTACCGGTCTTCCGTCGATGGAGACACGAACATTGGGACGGTCCCCGGTCTTGGGTGCCGGAGTGCCCAAGTCAGGCTCAATTAGTCTCATATCGCGCTCCTTCCGAAGTCCTCGGGAAAGCGCTGCATGGCGCTGCGGACGGGGATGGGTGTCATCCCGCCCATTTGACAGAGGCTGGCTTGCTCCATGACGTCACACAGATCTTCGATCAGTTGATAGGTACGGATGTCTGCACCGTTCTTAAACCGCCTCATCGTCTCCTTCCCTCGAACGGACCCAATGCGACAAGGAGTGCATTTTCCGCAGGATTCGATTTCGCAAAACTCAAAAGCGTACTCGGCTTGCTCACGAAGGTCAACTGTGTCGTCGAACACGACAAGCCCTCCATGTCCGATTCCCGCGCCTATTTCCTCCATATGCTCATAGGTTAAAGGCGTGTTGAGCTCCTTCTCGGACAAGTATGCACCGAGTGGACCGCCTATTTGAACCGTGCGAAACGGCCGACCGGACAGTGTGCCTCCCCCGAAGTCCTCCACGAGTGTACGAACGGGTGTTCCGAAAGGAATTTCAATCAGTCCGCCTCTCTTTACGTTGCCGGAAATTTGAAATGGCATCGTACCGGTGGACCGACCTACACCTAGGGTGGCATATTCCTCTGCGCCAATCTCAAAAATTCCTGGTAGAGATGCAAGGGTTATGACGTTGTGAACAAGAGTGGGTTTACCAAACAAGCCCGCTATCGCAGGAACAGGTGGCTTGAATCGAATCTGTCCTCGTTTGCCCTCGAGGCTCTCGAGCATTGAAGTTTCTTCTCCGCAGATGTAGGCTCCCGCCCCCACGAAGATTTCCAGATCAAAATGAAAGTTCGAACCGCGTATCTCAGTTCCAAGCCATTGGTTGGAATATGCTAGGTCTATTGCTTGCGAGAGATACTCGAGTGCAACGGGGTATTCGGACCTTAAGTAGATGATTCCTTTGTTCGATCCTGTTGCATAGCCGGCAATGACCATACCTTCTATAAGTTTGAATGGATCCCCTTCCATGAGCATTCGATCAGAGAATGTTCCAGAATCACCTTCGTCTGCATTGCAGACAACATATTTCTGATCAGACGGCGTTTCGGCAACAGTCCGCCATTTGATGTGTGCAGGAAACCCTGCGCCGCCTCGGCCTCGCAACCCCGAAGTTTCCACGGAATCAATGAGTGCTTGTGGGTCAGCTGAGAGAACGGAGTCGATTAGCTCGGAATTTGGAAAGTTCAGAGGATTGCAACTTCCCGCTCGGCTAAAGACTAACCTGTGCTGTCTGCTCAAGTACTGCTGCTCCGATAGTGTTCCTACGAAGCTGGAGTTCGAACTAGGATCTCCGTTTGGAGGCAGAGACTGAAGTATTTCGGCGAGATTTGAAACTGAGACATTGGCAAAAGTGAATCTCTTGTCTTCCAACGAGACTTCTAGGAGTGGTTCCAACCAATGCAATCCGAGGGAACCCACTAATTCGGTGTCTATTTCTTGCTGCCGCAGCTGAGTCTCGACACTCCTTGAATCAAGCGCTCGAGCCGAGGAGTCGTCGGATAGCCGAACCTTCACGCTGTAGCTCCTTTTACTGATTCAATCGTTCCTCTAGCAATAAGGCGGTCGTTGACCTGAAGGGAGGGACCGACTGAGCAGAGTCCCAGACAGTAGACGGGGTCGAGTTCAATGGACCGGTCTTCGGAGGCATCTCCCAACTTTACCTTGAAATGAGACTCGATTTCCTGAGTGAGTTTTCTCGATCCTAGGGCTTGGCATGCTTCTGCTTGGCAGATTCGAACACGATTTCGAGCAGGTCGTTGGGTTCTAAAGTCGTGGTAGAAGCTTATGACTCCTCGAACTTCCGCTTTGCTTATGTTGAACACGTCAGCAATGCTGGGTATGTGTTCTGGATCGATAAATCCAAATTCGCTCATCAATCGGCGGAGAGCTTGGATGAGACCTCCCGTAACAGGTGCGTATGGTTCGACCAACTCTCGTACATTTTCTTCAGTCATTGCAACGGTTTGCGATGTCTTCTTGACTGCTGGTCTCTGGTGCAGTGCCAGAGCTATTGGCATCCTCAATGAAACGAAACTTACCGTTCCATTGGCTGATTCGTGCCCTCGAATCCGTTAATTATGGCAGTTTGACGAGTTTAGAGACTTTAGGTCCATATGAAAAAGCGTGCCTTCCGCCGTTTTGCATGCATCGAACCCAATGGACGTTGACGATTTCAGTGACCAATTGGGATCGTCTACAAGACTAGATTTTCTGCCGCATCAAATTTCAGGGATCCAATTCTTCAAATGGAGTGGAATGGTCTTTCGTAGTCTATAATTTGCGCAGCAAGACACCCCAAATGCATGCAAAACGCACTGAACTCTTGAAGTACTACTGCGCCCCGTGTCTTGACCACCGAATTCATCAACTGGATTAATACATGAACCTTAGGACGGAACGTTTTTCTGCAATCCATCTAGCCTTCGCAACAGTTGTGTTGCTACTTGTCGGCGCGATTCATGCGCAAGAGACTGTAGAGGCTACTGAGATCAAGTCCTCGGAAGAGGCATCCGACTATACCCCCACAGCAACCAAAGTTGCCAGTGTCGAAGGCATTACGGAATACCAATTGGACAACGGGCTCCGAGTGCTGTTGTTTCCTGACAATAGCCAACAGAACACATTAGTGAACATAACCTACTTCGTTGGATCGCGTCACGAGCCGTACGGCGAAACTGGATTGGCTCACTTTCTTGAGCACTTAGTGTTCAAGGGGACACCAAACCATCCTGACATACCTGGGG
This sequence comes from Candidatus Azotimanducaceae bacterium, assembly GCA_965203735.1. Taxonomy (GTDB): domain Bacteria; phylum Pseudomonadota; class Gammaproteobacteria; order Pseudomonadales; family Azotimanducaceae; genus Bin55. The sequence continues at coordinate 2,421,002 of OZ241909.1, read as the reverse complement.
AACTTTCCGAACGAGGAGTATCAGCTAACGGATCTACATGGCTCGATCGAACCAACTATTACGAGACGTTTAAGGCCTCCGACGACAATTTGGAATGGGCGTTGGACTTGGAATCTGACCGAATGGTCAATTCATTCATCTCCAGAGACGACTTTGACTCCGAGGTATCAGTCATTGTTAATGAGTGGCAAAGCGGAGAGAACAATCCGTTCAGAGTACTCTACAGTCGACTCAAATCTGCTGCCTTTGACTGGCACAACTACGGCAACTCAACGATCGGCACTAAGTCAGATATTGAAGGAGTAACGCTTGAGCGTATGCGGGCTTTCTACAAGAAGTACTACCAACCGGACAATGCTCAGTTGATGATTGCGGGAAGGTTTGATCCTGATCGTACATTGGAAATGATCCTTGACACGTTTGGGCGTATTCCACGACCAGATCGCAGCGGTTCAAACATGATCGATCCTTCCTATACCGCGGAACCAGCTCAGGACGGCGAACGAGTTGTATCGTTAGAACGTGTTGGTGATATGCAGATGGTAATGATGGGCTATCACATTCCTGCTGGCTCCCATCCCGAGTACGCTGCAGTGGATGTATTGGCATACATCATGGGCAACGGACCTTCAAGCAGGTTGTACAAGGGCTTGATCGAGACCCAGATTGCGGTTGGTGCGGGATCCTCGGCCGAGCAATTTGCGCAGCCAGGAATGTTTATCGCAAATGCGGCAGTTCCTATGGATGGGTCTCTTGACGAAGCAACTGCAGCTATCGAAGCTACCATCGAAGAGATGGTGGAAAACCCTCCAACACAGGAAGAGGTCAACCGAGCAAAAACCGACTACTTGAACTCCATAGAAGTTTCGTTCAGGAATCCTATGGGGATAGGACAAAGCATGAGCGAGTGGGGAGCGATGGGGGATTGGAGACTACTGTTCCTCTACCGTGACAATATCGAGAAGGTTACCCCCGAACTCGTACATGAGGCTGCCAAGAAGTACTTGAAGACATCCAATAGAACGATAGCCTACTTTAGGCCGGTAGACGAGACTCCTCCTCGTGTAGAAGTGCCGGCCACACCTGATGTTCAAGAAATGGTGGCAGGCTACGAAGGACGCGAAGCCCTTGCGGAGGGAGAGGACTTTGAGCCTTCCCTATCCAACATTGCAAGCCGGTCCGAATTCATGAATATGTCGAACGGCGCAAAGATGGCGATCTTGACGAAGGAAAATCGAGGAGACGCGGTCTCGCTCAGAATTAATCTTCGTACAGGTACTTTGCAAACGAGGTGGGATAAAGGCTATGTCGCATCGATGGCATCTTCCATGCCGATGAGGGGAAGCTTCAAATACAGCCGGACAGAAATTGAAGACGAAATGAATCGATTGAAGTTAAGTGGTAGTGTCGGCAATGGCGGAATAACCATAAATACCGATCGTCAAAACTTGGAGGAGTCCATTCGTTTATTTGCAGACGTCGCTAAGAATCCTGCTTGGGATCCCGAAGAGTTCGAGTTGATACGAAAGGCAACGTTGGCTAACCTCGAATCTTCCCGCTCGGAACCAAATTACAAGGCGAGCTACGCCCTTCAAAAGCACCTTAATCGTTACGAGAAAGGCGATCCCCGCTATGTTTCTTCCATCGATGAGGACATTGAAGGTTTCACAAACGTGACGTTGGAAGATGCCCGTGAGTACTACGAGCAGACCATCGGTATCGGTCCGGGAACAACCATTACGATTGTCGGAGACTTTGACCCCGATACCATAATTCCTTTGCTTGAAGAAGAATTTGGTGATTGGATGAGTTCCGTTCCTTACGAACGTATAGCAAGCGACTCGCAAAGTCACCCGGCACTTCGAGATGCCATCGAGGCACCCGACAAAGCGAATGCTGTGATGTACGCAGGATACGACTTTCCTTTTAGGGACACCAACCCGGATTACGAAGCAATGTACGTGGCCTCCTACATCATGGGCGGTGGCTTCCTCAACTCTAGGTTAGCTACACGAATTAGGCAAAAGGATGGAATGTCTTACGGTGTGGGTGCGGGTTTCTCCGCACATCCCATCGACAATCGTGGATACTTCAATGGCTACGCTATTTCGGGACCCGACAATTCTGAAAAGGTTGTCGCGGCGTTTCTAGAGGAGATAGAGCGAGCAGTTGCCGAAGGATTCACAGAGGAGGAAGTTGAGGCTGCAAAGAAGGGGATATTAGATTCCAACCAGCGTCAACGGTCAAGTGACTTCACGATCTCAGGCATGCTGAATTCCGACATGTTCTACGGTCGCGATATGGACTTCCGTCAAGCTAGAGAAGACAAAATCGCGGGTCTTACAGCCGAGGAAGTTAGTACGGTATTCTCGAAATACATCGATCCTAGCAAGATTTCCATTGTGACTTCAGGGGATTTTGCAAGTTTGATGGAGGAGTCTGGCGAATAGACCTCGCCCGATTTCTTTAGATTGGCGGCCCCCAATGACTTCGGTTGTTGGGGGTCGCTTTTTTTGTCTGAGGGATTGCGATCACAATCCACTCTTAGCAGTATGCTTGTCTAGTCAAACGCTCAGAAGAAATCAGTCTTGCCGCGTAAAGTCTTCGCCCGAGACCGAGCGAGCCCATTGCTAAAGCCAAATAAATTGTTAGACTTGTACTTGATGGGTAACCGGAATTTGACGCACTTCGTATAGTCACAGAAAGACAAAAGATATTTTAATCAATAGGTTATAGAGACTTTCTTTAATTGATGGGTACTTGATCGCTTCAGAACAGAGATCGACTTGTGGCTAGTGTCCTAGTCTAAATTCGATGATGTGGTTGTGCAACAGTGCCTTGGTGTAGACGAGAATTACTTGCCGCTGTTGTTTCTGCTTCTAAACTACAATTTTCTAAACGTTTACGTTAACACATGAGCCGATGAAGTCTGTGCAACCAAAGACTGTAGAGGGTGAGATTGAAGTACCTGGCTGGTTGCAAGATCAGGTAAAGGTTTGGATTGAAATTCCAGGTGTAGAAGCAGTCGTACTGTTTGGTAGTCGCGCCAAGGACCTTGCACAAGCTGGTAGTGATTGGGACATTGCAGTCTTGCATGGAAAGCAGGAAATTTAGGATTTTCCACTAGGTAACGAGATTGAAGCCCATTGTGTAGATGTTCCCCTGTTATCGCTAAGCGAATTCATGGATGGTGCCCATCGAGTCGGTACTTTGGCTCACGAGCTGGCAACTACCGGTAAAGTGCTCGCTGGAAGCCTCCCACAAGCGATTCAAGGAAAATAGTGGTGAGTGAAGAGAATTTGGCACGTCACTTGGAGTACGCGTCTCGAGAGTTAGCGTCCTCGATTGCCGATCTCCCGGCAGATCTTCGACGTAACAGACATGAACCTTCTCTATCCTATGCAAGAGCCCATGTGTCTTCTCGGCATAGTGCCGACGGTGCGGAACGGGTTGCCAAAGCACTGTGCGTACACTTGGGCGTAACTTACGATCACACACATGATGTTGGACGGCTTTCAAGGCTAGTCTCGAGAGAGTGGAGTAGCAAAGTGTTAGCGATGGATGAACGCACTCGCCGAGCACATTTGACAGCATACGAAGGGAGCTTTGAATTCATTCAAGATGTGATTCAACGCATCTCTACCTCACTGGACCTTCTCGGCGAGATAATCGCTCCAAGCTGTTTACAACTGCAGCTACAAACGGTCATTGAACTCGAAGAGCGAGTCTCTCTGTCAACGGCTATGCAACGAGTATTGACATACACTGAGTCCGACACTATTCATCCAGAAATTCGAAGCCTTGCTAGACAGATGGAGAGCGTGAGAGAGAGACTTAAGCAGCATTTGCAAAACAGAGTACAGAAGTGGGATAGCGAGAATTGTGATGATCTGGATATCTAGCTAACAGAGTTCAACCACAGTCTACAGCCAGACCAAAGTACCAAACGACCATTCATAGACATCGGCCTGGCTAACTTCAAACTGCAACGACTGCCGCAGTGGGTGAAGGAACGAAACAACCTCCGGAAGCCACACCATTCTTGTCTTGAACAACTAGCTGAGGAACTCCAAACAATACTGGAGACACGCCATAGGACCGCACTCGTGTTTGAGGAAACTGGTCCCGAAGTACCTGAATAGCGTTCTCTTCCATGGTTTCCATAATGGTGACCATTTCAGTACCTGAGACATCGACTCGTGCTTGGTGTATTGCCTCTTCAACACTCATATCGAAGTCACAAAGAAACGATATGAGCTGATATACAGCGGGGAAAATGGTTCGTCCTCCACAAGCTCCAATTGCAAAACGCGTACCGTTAGCAAGTTCCCCAATGACAGGACACATGTTGCTTAACGGTCGGCGACCTCCAGCAACCGAATTAGGCCGATCAGGTACTGGATCAAACCACATCATGCCGTTATTCATGACCATTCCGGTTTGAGGAAGCATGACTTGAGACCCGAACGTCGACATGATCGTTTGTGTGTGCGAGACAAGGTTTCCGTGCGAATCGGCAGTACATAGGTGCGATGTCGCTCCCGACACTTTTCTTTGCTCACCGTCTCCCAAGTTTTCTAGTCGATACGCATAGGCATCAAGAAGCGTCTGGACATAGGCTTGATAGTCGTCTGAGTTTGGAGCATCACGACCAACAGGATTTAGTCTTCTCTCGAGCTCGACCACTGTTCTTTCAAGAGTTGGACCGGCAGAGCGTCTCCTTGGAGCAACTAATGTGTTACTTCGGTACTTTGTGACTAGTGGTTCGTCGACATAGGCTTCATACTCTTCTAGGTCGCGCTTTCGAATCTTGGAACCCACACTCTCAAGATCGGATGCGATGCGTTCTGCAAGAGAGCCCGAGTAATAGGATTCGGGACCTTCACGTTGAAGCGTTCTATACGTCGAACTCAGATTTCCAAGAGGCACTCGAAGCGTTTCCCCCTTAGAATCAAGTGACGGAAGAGGGAGTCCATCGGGAAGATAGATCTTGCCGATTTCCTCGTAATTTCGCATCAACCGTGCGTTGTTCGTAATCATTTGAGTGGCATACCAGTTCATCGGCAAGCCAGCTTCAGCAATTTGACAGGCGGGTTCGATGACATCCTTCCAATCCCACGTACCGAATCGCTCAAGAGCAAGTGCCATGCCCTTGATGTGTCCGGGAACAGCGATCGATAGTGGTCCGTGTACGTTGACATTGCCTTCAACTTCGGGCCAGTTGAACGACGAAGCACCGGTTGCACGTCCCGTCAGCGGATAGTCGTCAGGAGCGGAATCCAGCGGAGCTTTCATGCCAAACTCCACTACTGACACTGAGTCTTGATCGGCAAGATAGATTGTCATGAATCCTCCGCCACCAATTCCACTCATCCAAGGCTCGACCACACCCAAAGTAAGTCCAGATGCCACAGAAGCGTCAATTGCATTTCCTCCTCGTCGCAAGATGTTTGCACCGACTTCGGATGCTACATAGTGCTGCGTGGCCACGACACCTGTCGGTCCAGAAACAGAAGGCTTACGAAGGTTCCATTGCTCAAGAAAGGCTGAGCGTATCGGTATTTTTTCGGTCATGTCTTGCGAACTCAGGAGTGCCGACCGTGGTTCATGCTGATATGGTATGAATTGAACTGTGCTCGTTCGCTCAGTGTTGTCTGTTGAAAGGTCTGAGCACACTGTTCCTGCCTGAATGGGAGTTCAAGTTTCGGAGATACAGATATTGAACGTCAATTAGGTTCTATCAAGTCTAAGCAGGCAAATGGGGTTTGAGTTGTTGGTGTCGACTTACCATGATCAAGCTACTGTAGAGAGTCTTTAATGAATAGGTTCGAGTGCATTCCTGCAGCTACTCAGTGTCCTCGTGCCTATCGCTAGATCAATGTGGACAACTCTGTCGAGTTCCCCACATTCCCACGAGGCCCTACAACAAATTTAAACCTGTCCATTAACATGTGGTAATCTCACAGACCCATTTGAGGAACATAACCCCAATTCTGGGTCCAAGTACTCACGTCCAATCTTGAGCGAAAGACGAAAGCCGCATCCGCCGTATCTTCATCGTGGCTGGTGAGGATCGTCTTGAGGAGACTGGATTGGGTTGCCGATCAGTACATCGTCCTCCTCCTTGACATCTTTCGACTTCAATCGATCAAGCCACTCTGGCTCCATAGGCTCTGCCGGTATAGTAGTTTCCACCCTGTAAATGATTCCTTCTTCAGTCTCTTCTATAGTGAATTGTTCCATCTTTATGATCTTGTGAGTATTGATGTCATCAGTCAGCCTGATGTGTTTGTCTGAGTAGATAAGGTGTCCACCCTTTATATCTGCACCGTGGTGATCGTGCGGTGGGTGGAATCGCATGAACTTGTCGTAGGCTTTCTCCAAGTCCAGTCGTCGTTTGGCTTTGTCATAATAATTGAGCGACCGGTTCAACTTGTCTGAGAGTTCATTCTCTGCTTCATGCAGTAAATGAAATTCTAGAATGTGATCTTCAGGCTTTTTCACCTCGACACGAAAGCCCTTGTACGAGTTATAGCCATCAATATGATTGTGCTTGACAAGTATGCTCATACTTTCTTTGTCGATCTGGATCCCCCTATTGCCATACGAATCGTAGAAGTCCATGTACTGCAAAGCGTCAGCTTCAGTGTACGTCGGATAGTAGCCTTCCGACTGTTGGGCGTGGGTCGTTGGGATCATCGCAATCAAGAAAATTGCGAAATTCAATTTTGACAGTGTATTCAAGAGTTCCCCACATTCCCACAGGCCGCTTTTTTTCAAAAAATTTGTTTTTCGTTTGTTCATTTCGCTTTCGCATGTCGCCGCTCGAACTCCATCGGGGACAGGTATCCGAGCGAGGAATGCGGTCTCCGTGTGTTGTAGAAACCCTCGAGATAGTCGAACATCATCGACCGGCCCGTCCGCCTCGTCGAGCCAGTTGCGTATCGTCTGCGGCGTCGGTTCGAACTCCTCGGCCAGCGACGCGACGCTGCGGCCGGATCGAGCCAGCTCGACCAGCCGGTCCCTATATTCCTGTGGATAGCGCTTTCTGCCCATGATTGTCCTCCTTGGGTCATTGTGCACTGTCAGCTAACCTATCGCAACTTCAGTCAGAGAATTTAATCACTGTAATGGAAAGACACAATAGTCTGCCCGTACGAATGTCAATACAGGACATCGACAAGAATCTCGAGAAAATCGGGAAGCTCATTGAGAAGATGGCAGATTCGGATGTCTTCGGCTGGTTGGATAATGGTGTTGACCCGACTGAACAGGAACTATTTCGGGCTGCGTCGGTTGTGGCCGATCGCCTTTGCGGAGCAATTTCTAACCCCATCATCCGAAATGCACAAGAGAATCGGCAATTGGCCGTCATTGGAGATTGGCTGACGGCTCAAGGATACAGGACGGCAAAGGCAGACGGGGACGGGACCACCACATATGACAAGATGCAACCGGGAACATACATTTACCGACTCAACGTTTCGGTGGTACAAAGAGGAGCTACCAGGAACCTAAACATCCCAGTGGATGCGGTTGTTATGCCCAAGACGTCGAAAACAGGTGAGTTTCCGTTGCTAATCGAAGCAAAGTCGGCAGGAGACTTCACAAATGTCAACAAACGCCGTAAGGAAGAAGCTGCAAAAATGAGCCAACTGCGAGCAACATTTGGCTCTGCAGCGCGCTACATCCTGTTCTTGTGTGGGTACTTTGACGTTGGGTATCTTGGTTATGAAGCTGCAGAGGGAATCGATTGGGTATGGGAACATCGCACGAGCGATCTTAGTAAGTTTGGGTTGTAGATGAAAAGGAGCGTGACTGCAGAGCTCGAGTCACAACGGCTTACCCTTCAGCAAAGACTTGACGATCAATTGCCTATTGCTTCCCGAAACCGAATGGGTCAATTCGCTACACCCCCAGGTTTGGCGATCGACATTCAACGTTATGCAAAGATGCAGTTCGGCAAGAGAGAAAGAGTGCACTTTATCGATCCAGTTCTCGGGTCTGGTGCTTTCTATTCAGCCCTATTGAGCGAATTTCCACAATCACAACTCGGAGCCACAGTGGGGTATGAAATCGATCCCCACTACGGAATACCAGCATCAAGACTGTGGAGCAAAACTGGGCTTGACATTCGCCTAGAGGATTTCACAAAGGCCAATGTCCCAGAGCAAGATGAAAGATTCAATCTGCTAGTTTGCAATCCACCCTATGTACGGCACCACCACATTGACAGAGAAGAGAAGCAAAGACTAAAAGTCCATGCGTGGCGTGCAGGTGGGGTGGAAATTAGCGGCTTGGCAGGTCTTTATTGCTACTTTCTTATTTTGAGCCATGGATGGATGGCAGAGAACGGTTTAGCAGTTGGCTGATTCCAAGTGAGTTCATGGATGTGAACTATGGGATCTGCTTGAAGCGATACTTGATGGACAAAGTGACACTCTTGCACATTCATCGCTTTGATCCGAGTGACGTGCAGTTCAGCGATGCACTTGTGTCCTCGACAGTCGTTTGGTTTCGAAACAGACCTCCTGCAACAGAAACGGACGTTCGGTTCACGTTGGGTGGTACGTTAGAAAGACCAAAGCTGGAACGATTTGTCCCATTGAGAGCTCTACGTCACGATCAAAAGTGGACAAAGATTCCCACGAAACAGACTGTTGAGAACGTAAACGTCCCCGTTCTGGGAGATTTCTTTCGAGTTAAGCGGGGCATTGCGACAGGAAGCAACAAATACTTCATTTTGTCGAAGCATGTAATTGATAGCCGTGGACTGCCCATAGAGGCTTTCAAACCTATTCTTCCGAGTCCCCGCTATGTTCCCGACGACGAGATAATCAGCGATATTGAAGGTAATCCAATCCTAGAGCAACAATTATTTCTCCTAGACCCACCGTGGACGGAGAGTGAGATCCGAGAACGCTATCCGAATCTTTGGGCTTACTTGCTACAGGGCGAGGCTGAAGGCGTTGCGGATGGATATATTTGCCGGCACCGGGCGACAGTGTACACACAGGAATACCGTCCTCCAGTCCCGTTTGTATGTACCTATCTTGGTCGAAGCAACAAGAAGAATGGAAAACCGTTTCGCTTCATTCTGAACAACTCAAGAGCAACATCGGCAAACGTGTACCTCATGCTGTATCCACGCGAACCTTTGAAACGCGCCATATTGGAGAAACCAGATCTGAAACGGCACGTGTGGAAGTATCTCAACGACATTTGTCCGCAGTCTATGTTGGATGAAGGAAGGGTCTATGGTGGAGGACTACACAAACTTGAGCCTAAGGAACTCCAAAACGTCCCAGCAGAAGCTCTTGCTGAGCTAGTTTCCCCAATTCTGTAAGAAAGACTTCAGCATGAAATTTGGCTAAGAAGCTACATACCAGTTGACTTACCGACTAGGGCATCACACCTTGTCTTAGTCTTGAGATCATGTACGCTACTAATTGATCGTGACTGATAGACGAATAGATACACGATTGACAGTATCCTCGCGTCTTACTCGATGAGGGAAATTTATGGAATCTTGTTGTTGTCGAATCGCTCCCACGTAGCTTTCAGGTCTAAGACTTGACCGGTTCTACGAGAATCATCTATTCTGATTGCGGTTAATCCTGCTTCGAGCGCATCAATAACCGAAACTGGTAACGGTGCACTTTCGTGTAGGTGATTTGACAGATCTGAAGCCATTTCCGCTTCTGCGCCATAGTGGACCGACATACCATCTCGTTTGTATTGCTTGTGGAATTCGATCTCACCGGAATGAGAACTGTGAATGGCTAATGAGCCCTTTGCAAAATCGCCTTCCGCCATCCCTTTGCTTCCAATCACACAGAAGCGTCGAATTGCATTCGGAGCGTGAAGATTCGTGTGAAAAGACAATCGAACGCCGTTTTCGTACTCAATCAACGCGGTCTGATGATCCACAATGTCCGAATCGCCAGAAAAAGAACTAGACGTATCGTTCCAGTTGGAAGGCCACCGCTTGTATCTTGGTTCTTCTTCAAGATGTTGATTGCGTTCCGTGAAGAAAGAGCGTCCTCCGAAACTTGCCACTCTAGAGGGTCGAGATTTCACAAGACCTGCATAAAGATCAAGATCGTGGCAGCACTTCTCGAGAAGAAAGCCTCCACTTAGTTCGCTCTTTCGTCTCCAGTCCCGAAAGAAAAAGGCACCGTGTGCGGGTCTTATGTGTTCCGAAGCGTCAATGCTCATGACTTCTCCAAGAGCATCTGATTCGTAGGATCGAATCAAGTCCTTATAGAGAGGTGCATATCTCAAAACCAGCCCGACCATGACACGATCAGTTCCGTACTCGTTCAGCTTCTTCAACAGCCGAAGGGTTTGCTCTTCCGAAACAACTACGGGTTTCTCGCAGAAGATCTTCAAGCCGGCATCGAGAGACATGCACAAGTCGTCGCAGTGAAAGACATTCGGAGAACCGATCATTACCAAGTCAATTGGTTCCTGATCCAACATCGTTTGGAGATCTTGGTAGCCACGAAGTTTTCGAGCGAAGTCTGAATCCATGCGACGAAATCCACTGGGCACGGCAGCGGGGTCCGCGTACGCGACAGGTTCGAAGTCAGGAATGTTCAGGCGGAAGATCTCAGCTAAATATCCAATTCTGTCGCCCAAACCACAAAGTCCTACCTTCATTGAATTCCTCACAAGTCAAATTTTGTTCAAGGTACATATCGTATTCGTCAAACGGCTAGGGCAACTCACAGTGATCGGATATGTCGAAGTCACCGAAAACTAGGATAATTGGCGTCGAGAAATAACGTGTTAGACAAGCTAGACAAAAGGAGAAATGGAATTGGTTGCCAAAACCACGCACCAGAAGGAAGTTGATCGATTCTTGGTCGGTCTTCGGAAACGAAATCCTTACGAAACTGAATTTCACCAAGCGGTAGCGGAAGTCGTTGAAGCGGTAATGCCGTGGTACCTGCAACACGACGAATACGGTCGAGAACAAATACTTGAACGGGTAACGGAACCCGATCGTATCGTAAGTTTCCGTGTTACGTGGGAAACAGACTCGGGTGCTATCGAGGTTAATCGCGGTTGGCGTGTTCAGTTCAACCATGTGCTGGGACCGTACAAAGGTGGCCTTCGTTTCCATCCAACTGTCAATCAGAGCGTTCTCAAGTTCTTGGGATTCGAGCAGATCTTCAAGAACAGCTTGACTGGTCTGCCAATGGGTGGCGCTAAGGGTGGTTCAAACTTTGACCCCAAAGGGAAGAGTGACCGAGAAGTTATGCGGTTCTGTCAATCTTTTATGTCTGAGCTACACCGACACATCGGAGAAGACATCGATATTCCCGCTGGAGACATTGGTGTAGGTTCGAGAGAAATCAGCTATCTGTTTGCTCAATACATGCGTATGCAGAATCGTTGGTCAGGGGTGATAACTGGAAAGTCTCTTGACTATGGGGGTAGCGAAGTTCGCCGAGAAGCGACTGGATACGGTTGCGTCTATTTTTGCGAGAACATGCTCAACCACTTTGGAGACTCCCTGCGAAGCAAGTCCATCGCTGTTAGCGGAAGTGGAAACGTCGCGATTTACGCGGCCGAGAAAGCATTGCAGATGGGTGGCAAAGTAATTACGCTCAGCGATTCTGGCGGCTTCGTGCACATCAAAAACGGGATCAACGAGGATCAGTTGAAGTTCGTTCAGGATCTCAAGGAACGAAAGCGAGGGCGTATTTCTGAATTTGCGGACAAATACCGCGGAGTGGACTTTCACGCCAACCTGCGTCCATGGGGCGTAAATTGCCAAGTGGCGATGCCGTGCGCTACACAGAATGAACTTGATGCGAAAGATTCCAAGTCACTAATTTCAAACGGCGTCGTTGCAGTGTCTGAAGGTGCAAATATGCCACTCACGGTTGATGCAGTTCACATGTTCGCCGACAAAAAGATTCTTCATGCACCGGGAAAGGCATCGAACGCCGGTGGAGTCGCTGTAAGTGGATTGGAACAGAGTCAGAACTCGATCCGATTCAGTTGGTCGCGAGAGGAAGTGGATCGACGTCTTCGAACCATCATGTCCGAAATACATCAGCAGTGCATTCAACATGGTGCGCAAATCGGAGGACACGTCGACTACGTAACCGGCGCGAACGTAGCCGGCTTCAAGAAGGTCGCCGATACGATGATTGCATACGGAGTTGTCTAGAGACTCGGCTCTTCACTTGATTACACTCCAAGTGTTTTTGTGTTCGTTTGACTCCATTGAGATCCGGTTCGGAGAATTCATCTGCCGAACTTAGCGCGTTCTGTGTGACCGCAGAAATATCGGTATGTTAGAAATCTTGCTTTTGAGTGGAGCTCTCGGATATTCAAGACACAACATTGTTCGAGACTATTACTGTATGAATGTATATATAATCAAACACAAGAACAGACTAACTTGAAGTAATTGGTGCCGACTACCAGACTCGACGTGGGGGCGTTGCCCGAAGAACTTACCTTCCAAGTGATCGAAGAGAGGACTCTCAGCCTCGACGAGATTGAGCCGCTTCAGTACGAGCCAAAATCCGTCGAACACGAACTCAATGACTCTCTATATGAGTCGATAACGCAAATAGGACTGCAAAGTCCTCTAGTAGTGGCACAAGCACCGAACGAAAAGTGCTTTGTTCCAATTGCAGGTGGGAATTCTCGGCTTCAGGTACTGTCTCGACTCTATGATGAGACAGGGGAAGAGTCCTTTGCCAACGTTCAGTGCGTTGTATCTGAATGGCCTGGATTGGCTAGGGCACAATTGGCGCACGTCATTACAAATCAAATACGCATACGATACAGCTTCGCATCCAAAGCAATGGCAGTAGTACACATCGTGGACTGTGAACGTAACAGCAAACCCCTGAATCAGCGTGATGCAGTTCAATTCCTAACTTCCAATGGATACCCCATTAGCCAATCGACTTTCAGCTACATGGAGTACTTGGTAAGTCGTCTGTGTCCAATAGTCAGTCCCGAATTGCTCGAAGCCATGGAGATTAGGGATATCAGGACGTTGCGCGAAATCGAGAATCGAGCTGCTGCTCTTGTAGGGGAGTACTCAGGTACGAACGAGGACTTCAACAAGCTATTCAACCGTGCACTTGGTGAGGCTGCTTTGGCGAGTGCGAATTCAGATGAGCTAATCGAGGAATTGAAATTTCGGTTGGGTCCTCGTACTAGTACAAGTGAATCAAGTGAAGATCTCTTGCCCAATAGCAATGACTCTCACGAAGAATTGTGCGAAGGTCTGCCACCCGTTTCAGATGTTCAATTAGGTGTTGCGGAGTCGGGTTTGGTTAAGTCCGATAGACATTCGGTTGTAGTTCCAGAGGTCAATCCAAATATTGGGAGCGAGTCCGGTCTGATTCTTGACGAGTCAACCGGAACGCAACAACCGGAAGACAAACAGAAGGTTATTTCAGAACCCGCAATTCGTCAGCTTAGACAGACCGCTGGACACCTTGCGGAAGAAATTTGTAGGCGATTCGACATGAACGAATGCATACTGAGAGAATCTGAACACTATGGATTTCGAGTCGTTGCCCAGCCGAATGGAGAGGAGTCCACAATTCAGTATCGGTTGTGGTGCTACCTGCAAGCATTTGCGGGAGACGACCAGCAAGGGGCTTGTTCGGTCAAAGTTGAAGATGAACTAGGACAGAAGAATACACCGGTCGAAGCAACTCATTCTAGATCGCTCAAAACCTCTAAGAGATTCTTGGATGCGAACGTTTGGTTCGAGTTAGATGATCGCAGCTGGAGGAATTTTGTCGACTTATGGGACACTGTCCGTACGCTCAAGAAGAATGGACACTCTTATGAGCGGGGCAGGGTTGAACGACGTCAATTACAGCAGGTCCGGGGTGAAGAGGTGGCTGATGTAAATATCAATTATTGACATCACAATTTAATCTGTTCTCATATAAACGATTTACAGGTTAATCAAAAGCGTGCGATGCATCACACGCGTAGTAAGGACTCTCAAGATGTCTACTTGTCGTGATGTCTTCGCACTTCATGCCAGAAAATCCCACGAACACTCTGTCTTGGTGCGTTCTCGTGATTGCGGCGACTCAGAATAGCCTTAACGTTGACGCAAAGTCATACTCCAACTCCAACTCAAACTCAAACAGTAGTTAGTTTTTCTGAGATTGCCACATGTTAATGGACAGGTTTTAAATTGTTGTTGTTGGGCCTCGTGGGAATGTGGGGAACTCGCAGAGTTGTCCACATTTCCACAGGCCGCTTTTTTTGAAAAAATTTGTTTTTCGTTTGTTCATTTCGCTTTCGCATGTCGCCGCTCGAACTCCATCGGCGACAGGTATCCGAGCGACGAATGCAGTCTCCGCGTGTTGTAGAACCCCTCGAGATAGTCGAAGATCATCGACCGCGCCTGCTCCCGGCTCGCGAAGCGACCGCGGGGCTGCCGATCGATCAGCTCGGTCTCCAGGGTGGCGAAGAAGCTCTCCGCCATCGCGTTGTCGTAGCAGTCGCCCACCGAGCCCATCGACACCGTGACGTCGGACTCCTCGCAGACTTCCCGAAACGGATCCGAGGTGTACTGCGAGCCGTGGTCGGAGTGATGCGTGACCTTGTTCCGGGGCCGACGACGTGCGACGGCCATCTTCAGCGCCTGGATCATGAGCTCCGCCTTCTGCCGCCGCGCCATGGACCAGCCCACGATGCGGCGCGAGAACACGTCCTGGACGACCGCCAGGTACAGCGTTCCCTCCGCCGTCGGAACGTAGGTGGCGTCCGCCACCCAGAGCTCGTCGGGACGCTCCGCGTGGCACTCCCGATTGACCAGATCGGCGGCGACCTCCGAGCCGTCCGGACGCGTGGTGCTCCAACGACGGCGTCGGCACACCCCTCGAAGGCCGTCCCTCGCCATCAGTCGGCCGATCCTGCGACGACTCGCGCGAACGCCCATTTCCCGCAGCTTCGCCTGGACCCGAGGCGCACCGTAGGTGCCCCTCGACTCGGCGTGGATCCGGCGTATGCGCTCCAGCAGCTCCCGATCCGCCGCGTCCCACCGCGACGGGGGACGCTTCAGCCACGCATAGTATCCGCTGCGGGAGACTCGCAGCACTCGACACATGGCGGCTACGCTGAACTCGGCCCGGTGCGCCTTCATGAACTCGAAGACCGGCTTGGGGTCCTCGTGGTCTCCTTGGCGAACCAGGCCGTGGCCTTTGCCAGTATGTCCCGCTCTTCCTTGATCCGCGCCAGCTCGCGGCGCAGCTTGCGAAGCTCCTTCGAGTCGTCACGCTCGACGGGCCCGTCCGCCTCGTCGAGCCAGTTGCGTATCGTCTGCGGCGTCGGCTCGAACTCCTCCGCCAGCGACGCGACGCTGCGGCCGGATCGAGCCAGCTCGACCAGCCGGTCCCTGTATTCCTGTGGATAGCGCTTTCTGCCCATGATTGTCCTCCTTGGGTCATTGTGCACTGTCCGCTAACCTATCGCAACTTCATTCTACTTTTCTACGGAGGTCTGGTTCCGCATCTAGCGATGAAACTGCGGTCCCAGCAACATTTGTAAGTCGAGCTAGATCTAACCTGGGAAATTCTTGTTGATTTGCAAAGGCGATTATCGACTCAAACTCTAGCTTGTGAAGTAGGAAGTAGGACAACATAATGGTTGTTAGCCGGGCTTTATCGCGATTCAGTACACCATAGAGAAACACCGAACGATCATTTTGGCCGAGAAAATGATAGTCAACCGGATAGTTTTCACTACTCGGTACGTCCGATGGAATGTAGTCCGATTCAACTCTGTCTTCGCCTAGTATGGTGCAAATTGTGTCGTTCTAGTCCTCACAAAACGTTCACGAGACCTGATCGCGGCTGAGAAGTGTCAAGTCAAAGATTTTGGCTCAATTGTAGTTAAGTGTTGAAAAGGGACAATTCGACCTCACATTTGTTGCAAGTTATTGATCTGAAAGGCTATTCTGTCCATGGAGCGACAGGAATTCGCCTCGACTCTCAACTTTGTGGCGAAAATGCCCTCCGAGGAGATCGTTGAGCGGCATTCGCAAGGGAATAGACGCACTCAAGAATTTCGACCAGTCGATTCGGAACACCAGAAAGTGTCCCCCTGCAGGCACGAGAAGGTCTACAAGCACAGTCACGACTCTCGCGGCTCCCAGTGCTTTCGATGTCGACTACCTTTCCAGGGTTGGTGCGGACGCACCTTCATCGGAAGCACAGGAACGCCATTGGTGCTCATGCGCATGCCGACAGGAGAGGAAAATCCAGCAGGCGTGGACTGTCCTGGGATCAGGTGCCCATAGGCACCGCCGTCGGTCGCTACGGGACGAGAATGAAGCAGGTGGTGGGATATCGCGTCGACATCAGAGAAGAGCTAGCTGATCATTTCCATTCGTTAGGAATATATCACCGGTGTTTAGATCCAGTCTGATTCAGTGTACTGTGGCATTTTTTCTCCATAGAAACCTGTTTCAGTTGGTAGGACTGTACTTATAGTCCCAGTTTATGCAAAGGTTTGTGTAACAATACGAGTCCATCTTTCACAGTCTCCTTAAGGAGAGACACCGTGACGAGAATTGCAACATCACTCATCGCACTAGTCCTGTTGACCGTGCCAGCACACGCAGAACAGGTCGCGCTCGTGGGATTAGGGTTCCTGAGCTATGAGTTCGAAGACGAAAGTTCTGAGAAGTTCTTGGGTGGATTGGGAGGGGAATACCTTTACTTCGGCGAAGAGAACAACCTGTTCTTCGGTGCAAGTCTCGCAAGATTTACAGTATGTAGAGTGTCTGCTGATCTGTTCGGTGGTTGCGGAGATTGGAAGGAGCCTTGGTACAAAACAAAGCTATCAGCAGGATACGATCTCGAAAACAGTCTGTTCACGCCATATGTATCCCTGTTGCATTCGAGACTCGACCTGGATTTCGAGATCTTTGAAGATTTCAGGATCTTTGAAGAGACCAGCAATGATACATCGCTAGGACTTGGTACATACATAGGCAACCCAGGTTTCAGAGGGTTCGCAGCCCTGCAGGGAATCGGCGCTGATGAGCTTTCGTTTGCAGTAGGCGTATACCGCACGCGGTGGAACAATATGGTACTTGGAGGTTCCTACGAGACACCGGTTGATGACCCCTTCAATTTGTTGTCAACCATAAACCTAAGTATCGGCTACTCGTTCTAGTCACGTCGATTGCTGATTGTCGATTGGGTTGCCCACAACAAATGTAAGTAATCAAGGGTCAATTGTAGTTAAGTGTTAAAAAGAACCGAATCGACCCCATACTAGTTGCAAGTTATTGATCTGCAAGGCCATTCTGATTATGGAACGTCAGGAGTTTGCCTCGATTCTCAACCTGCTGGATTAACTGTACTCTGAGGAGCTCGCCGAGCGGAAGGAGCAGGTTCGTTCGTTGCGCAGCAGTCGCAAGGGAATGGATGCGCTCGAGAACTTCGACCAGTCGATGCGGGACATCAGGCAGTGTCCCCACTGCGGCAACGGCAAGGTCTACAAGCACGGTCGCGACTCCCGAGGCTCCCAGCGCTTTCGGTGTCGACCACCCTCCCAGGGCGGGTGCGGACGCACCTTCAACGGAAGGACAGGAACGCCGTTCGCGCGCATGCGCAAGCCGGAGAGGTGGTCCCTCTTTCTCCAGGCCCTGTCGGCCGGACATCGGTCCCTGGACGATCTGCACAAGTTCGGAGAGGTCGGAGTTTCCCGACGAACGCTTTGGCGCTGGCGAAATGTGGTCCTCGAAGCGCTCTGCGACGACGAGCCGAAGCGTCCAAAAGGCATCGTCGAGGTCGACGAGACGTACTTCCGCGAGAGCTTCAATGGCAGTCGTGGCTGGAAGCGAGGCATTCCGCCGGCGCTGTCAATGTCAAGTAAAAATGTCACACTTCTGGCAACTTTAGGGGGTGGGCTATCGCGACGACGTTCGGGAAGCCCTGCAGGATCGCATCGACGAGGGATCCGTACTATACATGGACGGTTTCTCGACCTACCGGAACGTAGCTCGAGACGCGGCGGTTGCCACCCACGTCGTGTTGAGGAAAGACGCGGATCCAACCGTCGACCACTCCCTAAAGGGGCATTTCAGCCTGGCAAGGGTAAACGCCATACACACCCAGTTGAAGTCCTTCGTCAACAGACAGGCGAGAGGTGTGTCGAAACGATATCTTCAGGGGCATCTCAGGTAGACCCAGGCCGTTCGAAAACCCGCACTCAGCGAGTGCCTCGTGCTAAACTCGCCTCCCAGAGAGATTTTCCACACTTAACTACAATTGAGCCTAGATTTTCGTCAATGTTTGACCGAACCTAAACAGCGTCTCAGCAAGCTGCTCAGGTTGCGCTTCAACCGAGAAAATGCCACCGTTTTCATCAACTCCACCGTCTCGAATTTTCTGCTCGCGCAAGGATGCTCGGGCGCTATCCGAAAAGGAATTGACATCGTGGTCGTAACTGATGTGCATCAGGGTCTGCCCTAGGTCGCTCAATTGGATGCCCCAGGATGGCGTGTCAGACAAATAGATGGGGTAGTGGTCTCCATCAGGAAATGCAAAGGGTGTTTCCAACATCAACACTCCGTCTGGTCGCTCATGTATACGGACATCTGTGCAAATACGATCGCACAGCAGGTTTCTTAATCGTTCAAGATCAAGTGTCATGGAAGAAGGATTGCCCATTTGACTCAGAGGATATGTAGCCGAGTACGCCAGAATCGTTGATCATACAAGTAACACACCGTTAACGGTCGTATGCCTAACAGTTTTCTTAAGGTTGTCTGTCAGTTTTTTCTCCACTTCTTGATTTAGTTTTTTCCGAATTTGTCAAGGTAGCGACTATCCTCATCCTGGTCCGAATGGCCACTTTCGAGTAGCGATTCGCAACTGATCGACCTGATCTTCTCAGTTGGATTTCGAGTACCTGTACTCTAACGAAGTAGCTTTTGCGTAAATCTCTTCGTTGGTTGAATTCATTCTCGATTTACTGTATAAATATACACTGTATAAATAATCAGTAACTATCAAATGGAAATCGGAAGGGGCTATTGTGGTAGCACTGCGTCTTGCAGAAGCCTTGGGTGTCAGTTCCTCAATCAGCGAAACCCGAAACGCGAGTTTCCAACCGTTGCGAAGCGATGTTTGGTTGACTCTTCAAACTACCTATGCGCAACTCTTGATTAGAGGTCGGCGCTCAAAGGGAAAAGCTCCAATCGTAGGTTTGATAGGTTTCGCAGATCGATTGAGGTTGATTTGGCATGCTGCACAGGCCAACGATCCGTTTGCGGATTGGTGGCTGGTCAAGATTCACGACGCCATTTCGACAGTCGATGCCCGAATCAGCTTTGAGCGTGAGTCAGTACAAGAGTTGTTTGACCAAGATAGGCCATTTATTGCCGTTCCAGCGCAAAATCGCGAACCGTTCCGAATCAAGTTGCGATTTGCGTCTCCCTACGCCTATCGAGCTGCACAAATGCTAGCGGAGTTTGACTCTCTCGTTTGCGAACTGTTAACCGCTCGTCACATCGGTCGATTGGCAAGACGGGAAACGACCTCGATAACCCATTCAGTGGCGTCAAAAATTCGCGGAGTGTTCAACATTCCCTTGCGATTCAGGCACTTGGGTATTGATAGAGCAAATTCACTCTCCTGGCAAGCAGACGGACAGATTGCAAAGAGATACATGGGAGTTATTCCACGGGACATATTGGAAGGCAAACGAAGAGCTGCATTTGCACCTCCGATTCTGTCCGGAGCGGGCGAGATGCTGCCTCCATTTATTGAAATCGAAGAAATTGTTCAGGAAAACGACACTTGACGATTTCTGAAATAGACATGCGTGACCACTGCGTTTCAGTGGTAGAGGCGTCGTCGGGTCGTGAAATCGACGCACAGGCGAGTTTTCTATGGGAAATTCGTCCGGCCCTACAAGCGTGCATGGATTTGTCTCAGACGAAACCATGTTTCTGTCACAGCTTCGACAGGATGTCGAAGATGCATTGCCCACCATCCAGGAGGAAGTGCGATGGCCACAATTGGGAGTGCGAAGAACTTCGCATTGCTAACAACCGGAGTGGGTTACATCAGCAGAATTCGAGAATTCGAACCTGCAGATGGTTTACCGACTCTGGCGGTGACTATATCCGCCCTCCGGGGCGTAGACGAGAGCGTTCGATACACGTACATCGACTGTCAAGTCGCTGGACGTACTACGCATTCCTACATTCGCCATCTGGCGCCCAATGTAGAGCAAGGCGACAAAGTATTGGTGCGCTTTCGATTGAACGGCCTTTATGCCACGACATTTACTTACCGACAGGGTCCCAAAGAGGGTCAAGTTGGCGTGAATTTGAAGGCGAGACTAGTCGGTATCGACTGGGCTCGCGTCAATGGCGTAGCGGTGTCAGAGATCGAAAACGCTGCTTAGCGCAATTGCAGCAGGCTTTTAGCTTGCAGCTTGAGTGTTTCGCTCTCTATTTTCCAACCCGGCCGGGGAGTACCACTTCCCGTCGGGGCAGGGGTCTGCTCGGCTTTTTCAACCCTCGGAGAAAGTCATGACAGACTTCTTTAACGACAACCCTGAGCAGAAGGCTCTTGATCCGGCTTACACTGGATCTCGTGCCGATGCCATAGCCAATGACGAAATATTCGACATTGGCGATATGTCCCGACAGGTCGGTTTCAGATGGCCGGTCGCATTGACCAAAGCCGTCTGGGACGACTGCGTTGTGTGGTCTGACGAAGATTCCAAGCGTCAGATCCCACAAACCGAGTATTCCCGTCTCTACGCCGTTGTCAGCAAATGCGCTGACTTCGTACGTACACGTTCTCCTTCCGCGGATCGCATGCGATTCCGTCTGGAGAGAGTTCCAAGAGATGGCAAGTCAAAGATCTCTCGAACTGTTGTCCTGCAAGTGCTAGCGCACGGCGGAGACGATGGTGAGCCGGTCTTGACCATTCGGTTACCCGCGCAGTAAGGCTCTGGGCCATCAGGGAAGAAATCCGTTAGTCTGGGTGCATACGCACCTGGACTAACGAGATTTCTCGTCGACCTCGACGACTTTCCGTATCACAGCGAGCTATCAGCGAGTCTTCGGCCAAATCAGAGTGCGAGGCGACGTGTGCATGTGCTGTCAGAAGTATTAAAGCTTTACTTAACATAAGAAACTGCTGTTAAATTCAGATTGTTAGTGGATTTTGAGCATGCAGACTTAATGCTAGAAAATCAAGCAATATTCTGAAAATCTCTCCAAGTTTTGGAGACATTTCCCCTCGCATCTAGAGATAGATTCCCTAGAGTTGCACCCGATTGATGTTTCCGTGCCGCGCGGCATTCGCGGCGTGAACCTCAAGGATCCTTGAAGAGGTTACCGTTGAACGACGATGGGTCCATCTTCTCAATTCGCTTTTCTGAAAAATGGAAAGTTCACTGCCGTAAACGGTTGTTGAGAAAGCATTTTTTGCAAACTGGACATACGAAAGGGTACTTATAGTTCCCACCGTAGTTTCTGGTAGAGAATTACACGAGCAGTAGCCTCGGGACAAGATCGCACAAGCGCTGTCAGGTCGAAACTGCCTGAACTGGTCAAAAGCACTAACCTCAATTCGCTAATCAAATTCTCAAGTTCAGTGATGAAGCGGGTGTCGAATAACTACGGCACCCGCTTTTCAACTTGTGCTCCTATTTCTAGCTTGACCTCTGGAAGAAACTCGGGAACATTCTTGAGATTTGAAGACGCTGATGCGCCTAAGAGTGCGTCTGTGGATAAATCTCGACGACTTGCGTCAGGGAAATTCGTTCTATTTATCCTGGCGTTCTGCACACTTCTCGCATCTCAACTAGACCATGTTCTATGAAACCGTTCACAATCCAACGAGGGCTCGCGTACCTATTTGTAATGCATTTCTCGAGTCTAACGCTTGTTGCCGAGGAAGAAGTGCAAGTGGGACGATATTCCTCGGTTCAACCAATACCAACTCCTGCTCAACAGGATATTTTCCAGACAATCTCGAGTGTCGAATTTCCGGATTCAGTGAAGACTGTAGGTGATGCAGTCAATTACGTGATTGAAGAGCAGGGCTATCAAATTGCACACGGGAGTAAAGTGGACAAGAAAATGGAGGTTCTTCTTGCATTGCCACTTCCGAAGTCTCATCGTTCGTTAGGACCCATGACTCTCAAGTCCATCTTAGAGACTCTCGCGGGTCCTGTGTGGTACCTCGTACAAGATCCCATTTATCGACTGGTGGCATTTGAACAGTGTAAAGACCAGTCGTCGAAGGAAGCGCAAGAATGATCATCCCCCCTGTAGCACTAGCAATTGGCGCGGCCGTATTGGTCGTCAAGCTGCTGACTTCGGGTCAAGTCGATAGTCCAAATGATGAAGAAACTGAACTGAAAGCTGAACGAACTGAATCCAAGTATTCGCATTTTGCTTCGAATTGTCGCTTTCGCTCCGAGAAAGTTCCTCATCGTGACCTGTCTTCTACATCTGTGGAGAGCAAGGACACCCACTCTGTCGAAAGTGGGCAGCCTGTGGACAAGAAGACCGAAGATCCCAACAAACTCATGCATATCGATGAAGACCACGCGGATCAATCCAAGCTGCAAGCTGAAACACCTGAAGACTCTAGTACATGAAAACATTCTTAGTCTGTGCCGTCCTGTCTCTGTTGTCAGTGAACGTGCACCCTCAGTCTGTCACATCAACTGCAAACGTTCAGGTGGATAGGATGAACACTCCATCCGTACCGCTTCCAATCTCTGAGCTCGATAAAGCCCAACTATGGGGTTTATCCCCTCAGGAGTGGGAGCGACACACCTTGCTGATGCGTGGTGTTAGAGGTCGAGTGAGTTCAGAAAAGATTTCTCCGATCGAAGTTCTGGGAATTCATGCCCGGTCCGAAGCTGAGAGGGAACGGTATGCGCGGATGTGGGCGCAACTCATGCTTGAAGACGCAGAACGTGTGCTGAAGTTTCAGCGAGCATATGATCTCGCGATGGCGGAATTGACCAAAGGGATACCGCTCATAGATCCCAAGAGGTTGCAAAATATCAATAGAAACAACGGGTTAAAGCTCAGTTCGGATGATCGAATTCTATTCTTTGCGACTTTGGATTGCCCTGCATGTTCGGTTGTATACGAACGAATCTCAAAATTGCAGAGCGAGGTAAAGAGCATCGACATCTACTTCGTAAATGTGGAGGGAGCAGATCAACAGGCGATTCGAGACTGGGCTCAGGAAGTACAGATCAGTCCCTCAGAGGTGCAATTGGGCAAGGTTTCGCTGAATCTCGATAACGGAACCCTAAGTGAACTTGCACCGAACATTCAGACTGTGCCATACCTGATGCTATTTCGAAAAGGAAAGGCCCAAAAATTCCCACTAGAACTGGTTCCTTAATCGAAGATACTCAATCTTGAAACCATTACGTCCAAGTCTTACGGAATTGGAAATCTTGCTAGACGCTTGGACAGGATAAGCCCAGCCCCGGTTCTAGTAAACCTCAAGCACAAATCAGATACTTGAAATACCCGGTTGAAGCACTTCTTCGCGCCCCCGTTGAGTTCTGGTCAGCAGGGATTTCTACAGCCGCATCCAGTTTTCTCTTGTTCATTCCTGGACATCTACTATTGCCCCGATCATTCTGTTGGGTAGTCGCCGTTGCGCTCGCAGTTCTCGCATTGGCTAGATTTGTCCAGGGGCTTTCGATTCTGCACTATCAAAGGAACCTCATTCGAAGTCGGAGATGGTCGCTGAGTCCAACGAAAATTCCCCAAAGGGCCGGAATGTTTTTTCTCGGCGAAGGATTTCAATGGACTCAAAAGCACACTCAACGCTTAGCAGACACGAGGCGACCAGAATGCCAGAGTTACCTGACTCCTCGCGGCTCGCTGCGAGCGATTTGGTCTGGTCAGAGTAGACAAGCGTTGTCTGCTACGCCCATGCCATTGAGCGGACGTCCTGAGTTGCACGGTGTCGAACTCAAAAGGAAATCGGTTTGGCTCAAATCGGCCGACAGGGTAGGTCATACGCTTGTGCTTGGAACGACCCGGGTCGGCAAGACCAGGTTGGCAGAGCTTCTCATTTCCCAAGACATTCGGGATGGACACGTGGTTCTCGTGTTTGATCCTAAGGGTGATACCGAATTACTTCAAAGAACCTACGCAGAAGCAAGACGTTGCGGACGGCAAGAAGAGTTCTTTATGTTCCATCTTGGCTATCCAGAGGTATCGTGTAGGTACAACGCAATTGGAAGGTTTTCGCGTATTACCGAAGTGGCCACACGAATTGCAAATCAATTGCCGGGCAGCGGCAATTCAAACGCGTTTCGTGAGTTTGCGTGGCGTTTTGTGAACATCATCGCACACGCATTGGTCGCTCTGGGCCAGGTTCCGAACTACATTAAGATTAGGAAATATATCAATGATATAGAACCGTTATTTATCGAATATACTCGAAATTTCCTCATGCGAACACAACCAGCAGGATGGGCTGCGGAGGTAAAGCAGCTCGAACGCTCAATAAGCCAAAGAAATCTCTCCTCCGCGTTGAAAGGAAGAGATCGCAAAGCCGTCGCTCTCTATCAATACGTTCAATCAGTTGAGATTGAAGATCCAGTATTAGAAGGGTTAGTCTCCGCCTTCAAGTACGATCGAACATACTTTGACAAGATCGTCTCCTCGGTTGGACCCTTGATGGAGAAACTCACAACTGGTCCAGTGTCCGAGTTGATTTCTCCCGTTGAAGGCAACTCAGATCCCCGTCCGTTGATGGAATGGCTTAACGTCATTCGAAATCAGGGAATCGTCTATGTTGGGCTAGATGCACTATCCGATACTACGGTCGCAGGAGCAGTCGGCAACTCAATGTTTGCGGACCTTGTCTCAGTTGCTGGCTATTTGTACAAGTTTGGAGTGAATGGGGAGCACCAACCCTTTGAACGGCCCCCTCAAGTCTGCATTCACGCCGATGAATTCAATGAACTCATTGGAGACGAGTTTGTACCGCTTTTGAACAAGTCAGGCGGGACCGGATTTCAGGTGACCGCCTATACCCAAACGATTTCAGATGTTGAAGCTCGAGTCGGAAGCAAGGCAAAGTCGGGTCAGGTAACCGGGAACTTCAACACACTCATTATGTTGAGGGTCAAGGAACTGGCGACGGCTGAGATACTAACTAAGCAACTTCCAAGAGTGGAGGTTAGGGGACTAGCGGGCGCGACAGGAGCCTCTGACACTCAAGATAGCAATGGCAAGTTCTCCTTTACAGCACGCAATGAGGATCGGCTTTCGGTAAGAGAAGAACCTATGTTGAATCCATCAGACATAGTCTCCCTTCCACGGGGACAGGCGTTTGCCCTTCTGGAAGGAGGATCGCTGTGGAAGGTGAAGTTTCCTCTGCCCAGCAATACAAACGATCCGCATATGCCTACAAATCTAACTGATCTCTTGAATGCACTGAAACAGTCCTACATCCGAAAGGACATTTCATCAATAGCTACAAACCAGTAGCAAGCAATATTCCGACTTGAGCACAGCTCCTTCCAAGAGATCGGTGGGGCTCAGTCCCATCGGCGCACTTATAGCATGGAAGATTCAGACGCTCCTCAGCATCTTATTCGCCCTCTGCGTTGCGATCATTGTGGAGTTCGGTGGCATGGGTCGACTGTGGGAAGAGCATGACGGATCGCGGCTTCAAAACAGAACTGCGGAGGAATATGAACTTCTGGCAGCTCACACTAGCAATGGACTAGCCGTTCAAACTGTCGATAAAGTTCGATTGCTCTATCTTAGACTCGTAGATCTTGTCTTTGGAAGCTCAAGAGCAGAATGGGAGATGAGAAGTAAGCGTCCAGCCGAGAGTCCCGAGTCGATGTCTCTTCCGGTGCGATTTCTCGACGACATGCATCGGACAATTTCTCGCCACTCCCACACAACCGCAAGTTTGCTTCGAGAGATTTCGTTTCGTGTTGCTGCCATGACCGTTGGTTGGACAGTTATGGCCTTTTTCTTTGCAATCGGCATGATCGACGGTTTGGTGAGACGAGAAATACGTAGATGGTCAGGTGGCCGCGAGAGCTCCTGGGTATACAACACTTCCAGCCGATTGTTGGGACCTATATCGATAATCTACACCGTTACCCTGATCGCGTGGCCGTGGACACTAAACATCGCTTGGACGATTTCTATCTTCGCTTTGATCAATGGACCGCTCTTGTCAATCGCGAGTTCAAGATTCAAGAAGTATCTCTAGAAATCTCTACTATTGACTGAAGAGAATTGAGGAGATTGGAGCCTTCTAAGGGCGTACGCTACAATACTGTACAAATAATCACTATCCACAACTAGGAAACTATTCATTGATCACTGATTCAAGCATGAACTTTCTAATCACCATCAGGTGTTCACATGATCAAAACCAAGGAGGCCGAACTTACTTCGGCCGTTTTGATGTATGCGATTCGGTGCATCGCTGAAGGCGACTTTGCTGCTTTGAGGCAAATGCAAGTTGGCAATCGAGAAATCGAGGCGATGAAGCGCATCGGAATTCGTGATCTCTATCACACGGGTTCTCTTCGGTCGCATTGCGTATCGATTGAACTCAACCGAGAAGTCTTTTGGTCCATGGTTCGCTATATGAAGGACCAAAGCGAAATCGACGACAACGTTCAGGTGCTCATTGATCAAGATGCGCCCTTTGAAATGCTTCGTGAGTTCTATGGAATGAGTACAAGGGAATATACTCGTCGACGACGCGAGAGGGATGATCTCACCAATGCAGGTCGACCACACGAACCGACGGACGAGGAAGCTGATCGATTGTGGGATGAATGGCAGTCGATGAAAGACCGAGACGCCAATGGGCGACTTTCAGATGTTGGTTCCTATATCAGACTCTCCAAGGAACTTAGCATTCCTCTGCGGTCCGTCTGGTTACTTACCGAACGTTGGATCGCAAACGATCGGGAATTGAGTCGTTCAAAATCGAGCTGAGAGAGCTTAAGTGTCCATAGAAAGGGCTATATCCGACGGAGATTGGGAGTTACTACGAACCCTCATACTTCAAAAACATGCAAAGAGTCGCCAGCACGTAGGCCTTGATGACTCAAGCGAACTGAATGCATTTCAACTGGTTGCGTTCTATGAATCGCACTACGCAGACGATCTTCTCGCTGCTGGATTTACCTGTGACCTACATAGTGCTTGTGCCTTAGGTCGTGAGGACTTAATCAAGAGTGAGACTAATCCCGAACAACTCGGCCTTGAGGTAGAGCACCTGACCCCTATGGGTTGGGCAATCATCCGTGGTCAAAAGCGTTGTGTTGCTGCTCTGCTCGCGGGTGGCGACAATCCCAATCGACCGCTCAAGCGTGCTGGATTCTTTGTATGGGAGATTGAAGCGTTGAACCACATCGAGTGGTCACCGGTGCACATGGCAAGCGTACATGGTTACAACGAAGCAGCTCCAGCGATGGTCAAGAGTCTCGTTGAAGCAGGTGCGAACATCGAGCAACCGTCTCCACTAGGATGTTCTGCACTCGGCCTAGCTTCAATCTATTCGTGGATCAACGTGATGGAAACGCTGCTCAACCTGGGCGCAAACATAAACTCGGAGAGTCAACCAGAGAGCGACCTAGTTTGGAGCTTGTCCGCTCCATCTCAAGCGTTGGCACGCTCGTACGGATTGACGCCCCTGATGATCGCGGTCGGAGAAGGGCAGGAGAAAGCCGTGGAGTTTCTAATTGCTAAAAGGTGTGACTTAAACCATCGGAATAGTTCGGGCTCGACCGCGCTTCATATTGCCGCAAGCCCTTGGTGGGAGGAAAACACAAGAATCGTCGAGCTTCTTCTTTCCGCCGGAGTGGACCCAAATGTTGTCAACCGAAACAACGAGATTCCTCTCCAATTAGCGCATCGTCGTGGCCACATACGTACATTTCGTCTTCTGGATGCTGTGCCTAACTAGAAGCGGATGTCATTGACCTGCATCTAAGCCACAGTCTTGCTATCGAAATGTCCCCGAAAACGCCAAAAACTCAAGCGAAAAATTGACTAAGACTTGTCCCACGTTATGTTCAGAAGTGATTCGATTAGTATGGCACGAAACAATAGGCCTAGGTTGCAGAACTAAGCTCTCTCTTCTTGTTTTGCAGGTATAATATTGACGATGTCTTCGGACTGGATGGAACGATGGTGGGTCCATTCCATGACCTGAGCATTGAATACAAGGACATCTTTGACACACTGTCCGTCTCGTAGAAACACATCGACACATTGATATCCCATTCCTGTTTCGGGGAGACCGCAGAGCAGGGCGGACCACTTGTCGTCGAGTTGCAAGCGTGTTGTCATCGATCAGCGATCAGTCTCGTTGGCAAGAAAGTTTTCTATATGCTACACCCTGCAGCAAACAGAATCTCCACACCTTCTCCCGCTTGACCTAAGGCGTGTACCGAATTACCACAATAAATGGGAGTACCCGCGGGTGGCCGTAGTTCAAAGCAGGATCTTGCATGAAAATGGTTCGGTAGAGCGAAACGGCTGACGGCGACAAGTCCAAATGGAACCAACGTTGCATCACGTTCTGTTGTGGCGAAAGTTCCCGAGAGAACCGATCCGTCGGCAAAGTTTATCCTCCGATCAAGTGCGAATGGGGAATAACGAAAAAATGACTTCATTTGGCTGTGTGGCGAAAGCGTAGCTGCCTTGATGTAGAACGTCAATTGGACCACCGTAGACTCCAGACCTGCGAGAACTTCATTTCGTACACTAACATTTAATTCTCGTACTAAATGGCGACTACACTATGGTTCATGTGACACAAGCAGATAGTCTGGAGTTCTCTTAAGAATATGATTCGATCGGAGCCGTTTTGGATTGCTCTTCTAACTACGTCACTTGGAGTGCCTGTCTTGGCGCAGGATGCCGAATGGTATGTCGAGGTGGGTGCTGGATTCATGGTGTCTGACACCCTGAAACAAGCTGGATTCAATGGCGACAACATCTGCTATCCCACCAATGCATGTGCTAACGAACCAACCGGTTACAGGTGGTTCTACGATTTGGATGCAGACACGGGGTCTAACTTTGAGGCTGCAGTAGGGAGGCTGTTCGGCAAGTACCGTATAGAAATTGCTGCATCGAACAGAAAGAGCGACCTGAGTCAAATGTTCGATAGCATCAGCCATTTGGATGGATCAACACTAGAGTCAGCTAGCACTGACAACTACTCGTACTCAGACGAATCTCGAATAGACAGCCTATCGGCCAGCAGCCTGACACTGAACATCTACATGGACCTGCCGTTCTCTGACTTGCCCGTCGATCTTTATGTTGGAGCTGGTGCGGGTTTGTCCCGAGCAGAGCTCTCAGGTCTCTACTTCAGTTCGATGTACGAGTGTGTGCGTGAACCGTGCGATGCCGAGTACCCAGCATCCTTCTACAACTCCCATCAAGTCGTCAATCTGATGGATACAGTCTTGAATGCGAATGTCTCAGCAGGAATGGATTGGGATGTTCGAGAAAATATGTCCCTAGGATTGAAATTGTCCTACGTGATGACAGGTAACTTGAAGCAACAGGCGGGCTACATCAATCACCCTATCTTGGGCATAGAAAACACGACCAAGATCAGCGAAATGAGTCGTTGGACCTTAATGGCCCGCTTGCGCTATTGGATCGGTAGGTAGGACACTCCCGCACTCTGCAAGCAAGTCACGAGCATCGGCCACTGCTCGTAGTGCTGTTTACTGCCCACGACTTCGGCGTCCCACAATGCCAAGCTTCGCAGTCTAGAGTGTGTTCGTAGCGCGGATTTTTCGGAGCGTTGCGTCTTTCTTATTAGTTCACAGCGAGGCGTCCTCTTCAAAGACGCCTCGCTGTTCATGTATCTCTAGGAGATCATGTCACTTCGTGATGGAATTGCTGTGGTGAAAGCCACGTTCTCCCGCAACCGTCATAACACCGACTAGACGATATTCCTGATCGTCTTTTGGATCGTACGGACAGAGTTCTCCAGCTGTCTCCGTACCACCAACGTCTATCCAAGGCGAGTCCGCATTCTCTCGCGATTGCCACTTCGAGTTTGCGACCGAATAAACCACTTCATTGATGGTGGTATCAAAGACTGTTGCGCAATCGGTGTAGGTTTGACTGTTCAAGGTCACCGATCCTGGTTCGACCACTAGGCTAGCCAAGAAATCGTAAGGTAGGTTGGCGAAGAAATTGCTTGTGTAGTCGACAAGAACTCCATCAATCGCAAACTGTGCCACCATGCGGTACTCGTTCTCTTCACCGGGGTTGTAGGAACAGAGTTGCAAATACGTCAAGGTGTCGTCAATATCTTGCCATTCAGAGTCCAAACTACGTTCTTGCCACTTAGAACTTGCAACCTGGTAAGTGACACCATCAATCGTCCAACCGCTCGAGGATAAGCAGCCATCGATTGCAGACTCGTCGCCAAATTGAATTCGGTTTGGTGAGGCTCGCAGAGGATCGAGTCGTCTAGATTCGACAGCCACATCTTCCGCCTCTTCGTTCTCTTCAATGACGAGATTGCCAAATCGTTCAAAGATGAGAACACCGTGATCTCTCGTTGCCGCATAGAGATGTCTGCCGTCAGGGCTCGCGGTGACTGACTTGGACTCGGTTAGAGCGTACCGTGGTACGATTCGCCCAAATCTGTCTTGAACTCGGAAGAACGACCCTGCGTTCACAAAGTTGTCTGAGAGGTCTATATCTTGGGAATCGGAGTCGAACTCGAACACATAACCGCCGCGTCCGCAAATGACATCGGCTGCAAGTTTTTCATTACGTACGAAAACACCTCCGCAATCGGTTACCCCAAGGCTAAAGAAGTTCTCACTTGCTTCCCGGGACAGCTCGCCAGTCTCAAAGTCCTTACGAAGAACAGACGCAACATAGGTGTCAGCTACAAAGACATACTCGCCAGCTTGATTGGATCCAATCACTCGAGTGTTTCTGCCCGACATATCGTGAGATCCGTTTCTCTCAAAGAAAGCACTTCCCACGATTCGACTGTCCAAGAAGATCGTGTTGTTGGTGGTGCTGTACCAATCGTTCGCACGTTGCGAAGGAAATATCGCGCGCCGCGGCACCGCGAAGCCACCCCAATAAACGAGCTTGCCTTCTGTATCGAATGTATAGACAGTTTGTTCGTCTGCCAAGGTTCGGTATAGAAAGTTCCCTTCCGGTTCCATGTACAACGAGGGAGTACCGTACGTATTGCTAGTGGTCGTTGTTCCCAATCCGTAGTGAACGTCGACCAAGTCCAGTTTCAGAGAATCATCTTCATCCGGTTCGTATACCCACCACGTATCCGCGTGATTCGCGTAGAGACGAGATCTATGTGCATCCCACAGCAAGAAACTCTGTGGGTGAATATCGTGGGATCGGTTCTCGTAAGTTAATTCACCAGACTCTGGGTCTCGACTGAAAGTGTTCAATCCGGACTGCGTGGCGATATAGAGAGCAGTGCCGTCTTCATTGAATACAGATTCCCCGGGTGTGGGCAGCTTGGCAATGTTTCCGGATCCGTCGCGACGTCCGTGCGCAATCCGTCCGAGATAGCGCAACCACTGAGGAGCTGAGCTAGGTTCCCACCGAAGAGTGAATGAACTTGAACTATGGCTAACAGTACTGCCTACACGGAGAACAATTGAGGTGCCTGCTTCCCCGTAGACATAGACTTCGATTGGATATTCGCTGAAGAAACTCCCAGGGCGCGAAACCATAATGAGCTCAAGATCTTGATTCCCTCCAGACCGATTAAACGCCGCGAGGCGGGTAGGTTGGAATGAAGATCCGCCAACATAAAAGCGATACCAACCTGACTCTTCAACTTCATAGGTGTACCACAGTGAAGAGTGTCCTAGACCGGAGAGCCCATCGGATTCAGTCGTCGCGTACTGAACACTGCCGTCTTCCGACCCTCTTGGACCACTGAGAGCGATCGCTCCGTCGAGCGTGTTGTTTTCGGGTGTAGCACCCCAACTAAGTATGGTGCTTGAGCCGACACTCGGAGTGTAGGCCAAAAATTCGTGCTGTTTGCGGCCTATGGAAAACCAATACTCTTCATCCTGGTCAGCGTCTATTGCAAATTCCAGTCGGCTTGTTGTGTCGTCCGTTCTCATCGAAGGTTCTAGTTGTGAGAACGAACTGCCGGAAAAAACTGCAACATCTAGGGTTGCTTCGTTCCAATACCAGGTAAAAGCTCCTGCTGCGGGTGCTCTCCATTTCCACCATCGAGTTTGAATACCGCTTTCCATCGGCTCATCGGGTTCCACGCTCGCGCCGCCACCCGTCGATACAAACTGACTGCCGTTTTGAACCTCGGTCAATACGTTTGCGAATTCGAACATGTCGTTGCTAGTATCGGTCTCTTCGACTTTTTCCCACGATAGTTTGTCGAACGTCCAACCCCCCGAATCAGCGCTCGGAGATGCAACCATGATGCGATAAGTGTCGCCTTCTTTAGCGGAAAACTGTATTGATTCGCCTGGTCTGCGCACATCGGACACTAGTCTCAAGTCTCCGACGGTATCTCCAACAAAAGCCAGTATCTGCACTATGAGCGTATCTTCAATTTGGAACCGCCAACTTCCGTCCTCGGGGGCAGTCCACTCGTACCAAACTGTAGAAGCAAGCTGGCCATATAGTTCACCAGGCTCCAGCGTTGCCCCTAGATTGCTACCCGAAGTCTCTCCACTTGTTCCTGCCAAAACAATGGCGTTAGCAAAGTTGTCGTTTCTTGGACGTTCACCACTCATCCAGTTCAACGTGAGTGGCATCGATGCGTTGTTATGGCTCACACGTACACCGTATTCGTAGCCCTCGAGAGCAAACAACTGAGCGGACCAAACCGATGACGCGACTCGGGGCGACGCTGCAGGACCGCAGCACCCCTCAGCTAGTTGGAATACATCAATCGAAGGTGCATGAGAGTTGAGTAGTTCATCGTCCCTAAATCGCGGTGACGCTTGGAATGTGACCAGTCCTGTTTCGTCAGGTTGCCACTTAAACCAGACAGAACGAGCAGGTCGAAACCCGGTTGTGAGAACTGTAGGTTCTCCACCTTCAGTCCATGATCGTAGCGGGTCGAAATCGTATGAACCTCGATCGCCGACGATGGGTATAGCGCCGAGGAACGCAGCGTTCTCGGGACTTTCAATTGCAGGACTCATGCTGTCGTTCCCCGCAGGACGGAACAGCACAGCTGTACTGTCCCCATCCCCGTTCCAAGAAGACACGGTAAAGTAGATCCATACGGGTTCGTCAAACTCCGTGCTCAAGTGCACGACGACGTCTTGTGTCTCACCCAATGCAACTTCCCCAATGGTTAGGAAAGTTTGCTCCTGTAGAACGAGTTCAACTCCATCTTCGCGTTGAACCTGACCTCCGTATCGTCTCGAGACAGTGCTGTCGTTTCTCCGCTTGAAGCCAATCGTGCCGCACGCATCGCCATCCAAAGTTCTGCAATCAACATGCAATCTGGTGCCCGAGGAAACATAGGAGTCCGATGTAATGGTCAGTTCTACATCGTGGTCATGGGATTCCCCGTTTGGAGTCTCGAAGATTTCCTGAGCCGGTTCGATTGAGAGTTTGGGAGAGGAATCCCCTTGGATAATTGTCCAAGCAACGCCTACTCGTGGGGCCTCGGTATATACGCGGGCCGCATCGACTTTCAGCCGATAGATGCCCGGTTCCGGATTATTCAAGATAATCCATTCGACGTTATCGATAGTTGAACGAGACGAGTATTCGCCACAAGGACCTACGCCGCAATCGGCCTCATAGTCGAGCCAAAGGTTTAAATCGTTCAGCACTGCGTTCGCGATGGTATCGGTCGCCTGTTCGTCCCATGTCATGACAACGTCGATCCGACTTGTTCCTTCGGGTATTTCGATGTCGGTGTAGGCGGTATCACCATGCTCGACCTCCACTGCGACTCCTGAACTCGTCCACCCGTTCTCGGATTCATTGTTGAGAATGCTGGTTCTTGCGGATGCCAAGCCCATACCAAATTCCGCCTGAATGGAACCGGGTCCGTTCGTGTTGTTACGAGGAAACATTGAGTCGGATTCAAACCAAGAATCAGGTTTGATTGCGCCGGCCATGAGTTGAGCGCGAACCAGAGCGGGTTGCTCGCGGTGGTCGTGCGATGCATCCATCAAAAGTGCAACCACACCGGCAACGGCAGGAGACGCCATGCTGGTTCCGCTTGAAGATCTGTAAGTGTCCCAAGCTCCCCCGCCTTCTGCGGATATTACATTTACACCGGTTCCTGTGATTGAAGGAAGAAGCCGACCGTCAACTGACGGACCTCGGCTACTGAGGAAGGAGATGTCGCCACTATCCCAAGCATTAGCGACGGCCAAGGAGTTTTTTGCAGCACTATAGTTTGAGTAGCCGTAAATGTTCGAGTTTGCGTTGGCGACCACGTAGACTTGCTTCTTGTTCCACACCATTGAGTCGAGCTTTCTAGCTCCAACTCCTCTGCTATCGAATGTCAGACTCACTCCGGCGAGGCTCATATTGACGACTAGCGGTTTGACGGGGTCTGGCGTGCTTCCATTGAAATTGCATGTCGTCTCTTCTCCTAAGTATTCCATCCCTCGGATGACTCCTAATGAATCGCCGAAGCCGAAAGAGGACAGAGCTTTTGCAAATCTAATGTGTTCTACACTAGGAGCTACTCCCGCCAGACTTGGGAGAAAATACCCACTGCCTGCCACGGTTCCCGTGACGTGGGTTCCGTGTCCATGATCATCGAACCAGAGATCTTCGTCTTCAAAACCCACAAAGTTCTCGCCGCAGATGCTCTTGCGTAGTTCTGAAATCGCGACGTGATTGGTGTTCAGGCCAGTGTCCATGACCGCAATCGGTGTTGATACTCCACTGATTCCTTCGTAAGCACCGTTTGTACTGCCGATAGTTCGCAGTCCGTCTGCACCTATTTGAGGGATTGCAGAGTCATGCGTAATTTCCACTATTCCAATAGGCTCTATCGCTTGAACGAAATCTAGTCTTGAGACTAGGTCCAGTTGCTTTTGGTCAAGTAGTGCCGCCATCGCTCGAACTGATGGATCGAAGTGACCGGTTGCAATTCCTAACTGCTTAAGCTCATGCCGAAACGTCTGCTGCATGTTCGAGTCCATAACAGTAATGAACACGGGGAGAGGCTTCGGCGAGGAGTCATACAGTTTCTGTACGAGGTGGTCGTCGAACTTTTCCTTGGACGGCAATGGTCCAAGTCCGTTGACCCATGGAAGTTCGATGACTGAATTTAAGCTCTCGCGATCGCTGGACGCTTTGACCCTGACTAGATCTCCGGAGAAACCTACCGCTTCCACATCCAAATTTGCCAAGGTTTGCGTCACGTAATCGTGATCTTGAGGATCAGTTAGTTGTATCCACGCGAAGCTCCAATCTCGACCTGCAACCTGTGCCGTTTCAACGAGTCGATCAAGAGCAGAAGGATCTTCCAGCCAATCGATCTTACGAGGTTCGCTCGTGAGATGGGGAGTGTTTGTTTGGGCGGGGTCTGCCGATTTCTCAAACGTCATTTCGGGGGCAGTAGTCACGGTTGAGTAGTAGGGGTTGGTTGTGGCTAATTGTGAGGGCTGAACGCTCGTGGAACGAGACTTCTCTTCTTTGGACGAGACCAGAGAATTGTCGATGCGTTGGGGAGTACTTGCTTCGCTCTCATAGTTTCGAATTTGAGCAGTCAATTCCGAACGAATGTGTTCAATGTGATCTCGTTCGGCAAGAGTGGGGTTCTCGACGTTCAACCAGACGATCGCGATTGCAACTAGCGATACGGCTGCAAACGCAAGGGACAGTAGTAACAGTCTGCGATTTTTCATATGTCACTCAATTCGGATTTAGGTATGCGCAACGCCAGTCCATTTAGCATGTCGTTTCTTGCGCTAGCATCAATCAAAATTTTAAGAATTATTTGTCTGAAATAGGTTGCTTTGCACTCAAAAAAGCATGAATATTTTGAAGTTGAAAAATGCGGTCTGTGTGCGTATAGCGGGCCTCTTCGTCTTCGGGTGCCGCTTGCATCGATTGACTTCCTTTAGCGACTGGTTTGCCGTGGAATCTTTGTGCCATCGCATGGAGTGCTCGCATTCATGAATGGACTCAAAATCGATGGTTGAACGACTCTAATCGATCTTCGATTTCTGATGCTCTCGGGACTTTTAGTATCGCTATTTTCTTGTTAGACGGTCTCAAACTGCATTCAGCTAACAATTCACGTGAAATGTACGAGTGTTCAGCAAAAAGCTCACGTAGATACTGTTAAGAAAGCAAAGAGAACAGGATTTGAGCGTAGAAAGCTCATGGCTGTTTGTCAATAGTCTCTAAATTGAACACTGGCTTTGCAGCCGTATGAACACGACCTCGACTGAGGTATGCGCTTTCAAACCGTAGCAAGCACTCGATTGATGTTGAGAAACATGTTAGTTCCCATTACAGCTGGTCTAAGCGTTCAAGACCAACAGGTAGGAAGACTCCCTACGGACTGCACAGGACATTCAGATGTTCGTACCCATGTGGATCGATTGAGACCCATTATGACAAATTGATTTAAAGTCTTGAAAATGTTTCTGACGTGATTCTTGTGGAATCCGATTAAACGAGTCTCGAATTGGTTCTGGACCTCCTTTAGCAAGCCTCGTGACCAGATGTTTGAATTGCCAAAGCCTTGTGTTAGTTGGACAAGAGCTCCAAAAAAGATTGATTGATATACAGGTTCTCGCGACCCGCTTTGACTCCCTCTAGGATGTCCGCGGTCACCATAGCCTTCAGGTAGGTTGAAGCCGCCTGGCGCTTGGCGATGTTTGCTTCAACCAGATCTCTAATTCGACAATAAGGATTCTCGAATATCAGCTCCGCCAATTCCCGCGAGTAGATCTTTGGTAGCTGCTGACGGAATGTTGCAGCTGTTGTGTCGACAAGTTCCCGGATGCACTGGATTTTCGCTGATGTCCACTTTGCTGTACTTCTAATCGCCTCAAGCATAAAAAGAATCCACGCCTCCCAATTCCAACTAACGGTCACTTCCCGCAGAAGTTCGTAGTACTTCGACCTGTACTGAATTATGTGTCGACTGAGATATAGCACAGGAATATCGAGTAGGCCCATGTCTACGAGGTATAGCAGGATGAGTACCCGTCCAGTTCGTCCATTGCCATCGATGAATGGATGAATAGCTTCAAACTGATAGTGCATGACTGCAAGTCGGATCAGTGGGTCGATTTCCTCATTGTTATGGATATAACGTTCCCAATTACCAAGCTTGTTTCGAAGGAGTTCTTGACCTTCCGGAGGGGTATAGATCACGTCGTTGGAAGTTTCGTTCAACAGAGCAGTTCCTGGAGTCTTTCGAACGTCCAGATTCACGCCCTTGATCATCCTGCAAACCTCGACAGCGATGGAAGTCGAAACCGGGCGTTGTTTCAGCATTTCGTATCCGCGCCACAGGGCAGTTCGGTAACGCAGAGCTTCTTTGGTGGCTGGTTCCACTCGACCGGTTGTGTCACTTGCGTATCTAAACAAACGATCGGTTGTCGTGACGATGTTCTCGATCTCCGAGCTCGCTTGTGCTTCAAGCATGGGAATTGAGCTGATCAATACCGAAGGGTTTAGGATGAGTTTGCTCGAGACTCTCAGCTCTTCGAGTGCCGTGCGTGCTTCAATGCAGAGTCGAAGGATAGTCTTGGTTTCTACATCCTCAGCTGGCGGTAAGTCCGGAAGGTCATTGAAGGGACGTTTGGGGTCAAATGCGGAGTCCACGATTCCTGCCCCTATCGAATTGCTTGTTGTTCATGTCGGTCTCATCGACATGTTACTCCAACATGTCGATAAAACACAATTATTTCGACATATTAGTCTTCGTCAAGAAGGGAGCTATCATTTTGAATCATGCAAATTTGAACGCTTGCACCGAAGATGAAGTCGAAAGAGAACGTTCAAACATTCCAAAAGAATTGTTGCGACCTCGCAATGTGATTAGTTCTACTTAAGCGAAGACCTACAGAGGAAAACATGTCGAGCGACTCGGTCAGAGAAATTGCAGAAGAATATTGATATAACGCGAGTAGACTTCTATACTGAAGAAGACTTCTAGGAACTAAACAATTTCACTGCCAAACTATAGAAAGGTCGCGATATGAACTTATCGAAGACAAGGAACAGCACGTTGATTGGGGTGGGCGTGCTCTGTGGCATGCTGCTAGCTGTAGTAGCAGCAGTCGTGCATGTGATGTTCATGGACCAAGCTGAGACCAATACTTCTCGCCCTCTCGATAGCGATGTCGGTATCGAAGACGGGACGGCATCCACACAGTCTCCGGCTACAAAGGATTATGCAGACTTGCCTCAAATAGAGGAGATTGTCCAAACACTCCAATCGTCTGGTAACTTCGAGCGAGAAGTAGTGCTCTACGACTTAATGGCACAAGCCGATAGGGAACAACTAGAAGAGCTCATGTCTCAATTGGGAACTGTAGATAGTGAATCACTTTCGAATGAGATATTACGAGGTGCGATTCGGAAACTTGCAGACCTTGACCCCTCGTACTCACTGAATGTGACGTTCAATCTATCAAGAAATCAGCAACAACTCATGACCGAGGTCATCTTCGATCAGTGGGCTGTTTCTGACTTGGATGAAGCTCTCAATCATGGGAAGGAGCTCAATGAACTTGGTAGAAACGCCGCTTTAGAAGGTATTTTTCGATCTCGAATTGATCTCTCCGATCCTGAGCTTCGTGACATTGCGAGACAACTGGGCAATGAACAACGAGCGTTGGATGAACTTGCATATGTGGGTGCGCGAAGTGCGATTGACGATCTAGGCGAAACTTGGACCCAAGTTCTCGCTGTCCACGGCAACGACTCAAAAATGCAGAGCGACTTGCAGAAACAGCTCCTATTGGATGTTGCAACAGCCTATGTCACAGAGGTAGGCGCCAATGCGCTACAGAAAGTCTTGGCATCTATGGCGAATAGAGAGAGTCGCATTTACTTGGTTGGTCGGCTCCTTGAAGACATCTCTCGTGACGACCCGTCCGGAGCGCTTCGCCTGGCAACAAGTGTCGACGCTTTGGATCGAGACATTCTTGAGAGCGTCGTAAGGAACTGGGCGAAATCGGACGGACTCCTTGCACTCAGGGCAGCTCAGGAAGTCGATGCAGGCGGTAACCGCCTGCAGCGAGCGGCAATCGACGCTTGGGCGGATGCGGATCCCGACTCACTTCTGGATCAATTGGATCGCTTACCGGTAAACTTGCGTGAACGGGGAATGCAACTAGCTCTGGAATCGATCGCTCGAAAGACACCCATGTTGGCTATCGAGCTACTGGATGGGATTGAGGACGACTTCGTCAAAGGCCGTGTCATGTGGTCGATTGTTCGCAGCTGGTCCGACGACAATCCCACAGACGCATTCGAATGGGCCAAATCCAATTCGACCCGTCCAGTGCAGATGGTTTCGATGCAATCTATGATCTTGAGAAAAATGGCTCAAACGGATCCCGCAACAGCGATGGAAGTGGCACTCGCGGAGGACCCAGACGAATCTGGAGTGGGTCTAGAGGCTCAAGTAATTGAAGAGCTCTCCACTGTCAACTTGGATCAAGCGATTTCCATGTTGGACCAAGTTCGCAATGACTCAACGCGTACCGCTGCTCGTACTTCCATCGGAACTGCTTTAGTGCGCCAAGGCAAAGCCGACGAAGCTATCAAGTTGGTTCAAGAAGAACCTCTTCGTTTTCAGCGAAACTACTACACACAACTTACACGAGTGTGGATAGAAACTGACTACCAGGATTTAATGGGCAGGTGGGATGAACTGCCAGAGGATGAGGGATTACTGATGAATGTCACGGCCGAGCTAGCTTCAGGACACTGGAGCAAAGCAATATCTCTAACTCCAGAGGAAAAGGAGCTTGTCCGTAAGCACCTTCCAGAAAGTTGGGCTGAAGCGTATTTGAAGTGACCTGTACACACTCGGTCCACGATGGAACAGGACCTCCCAGAGTATTGAAGCGACCCGTCTAAACTAGGTAAGTAAGTGCCTCTGTTCTTTCGAAGAGGTGCGCCACAGTGCAGTTCTATCTGATTCTTTTGCCGACCAATCCAGATGGAGCCTTGTTCGCTCCCCAATCGAAAGCATTGTCCACCAATTGATTGAAGACAGGATTCGTCCACACTCCTTGGAAAGTCCTTGGTGTCTTGCCTTCTCGCTCCACGCTGGACCTCCACTTGTTCCATGCAATGCAAACCATTTACCGCCATCTTGAAGCCAAGACTCAAGCGTCTCTACTTGATTTTTGTCAGGATAGGGGCCGGCCATATACGAAATCACAAAATTTGTACCGTCCAACCTATCTTCAAGCAATGAGAAGTCCTGAGAGACCGTTGTTTGGAAGTTCTTGTTTTGGAGAGACTGAAGCATCCGGACTCGGAGAAAATCCATATCGTGTCCAGCTCTCGATCCTATTGGAAATCCTCCCACGACCAAGTGTGCGCGACCACCCATTCTTGATCCCCTTACGATTGTTAAAGTCCTATCGTAACCCTCCGTCAGCAAGTGCGTCTGACGGAGTTAGGAGCGAGAAATGAAGCTCAAGGAAGGACTTGTTCTACTCCTTCTTTGAACAGGTCCTCACTGCGGCCCGGCAAGTTGCACATCCGTTTCCGCGGGACTATCTAACAAGCTTCGAACTTATCGACTAGCGACTTAACACGCAAGAGACCATGATTCAATAGACAATTGGAAAATCTAAGGATCTTGGCTTGATTTCTCTAGACTTTCCTCAAGCTCTTCGACCATCTCTGGCCTAAGGGTTTGATTTTGAGAGTCTTGGTACTGTAGAAGGAATTCTTCCAGTTGGCTCGTGTCTAGGAACGGTTCGATATAGTGTTGCAAGAGAATAACTTGGGCATATTGGTCCCGAAGATCATCATTAGGCAGAACGTCCAGTTTTGCGATCATGTCTTCCGAGTCCGCCTTCACCCAAGTCCATGCTACCCAGCCATAGAAGCTTGACTGCCATTCCTCAGACTGATCTTTGACCAACTCCATAGCTCGACTCGCCTCGCCTTGGCGTACCAGCTGCGTTCCGATCGTATGCAACACAGCTCTAAACGTCTCATCATTGCGGACTAGATTAACCATGTCCAAGGCCTTGTTCACATCTTCATTTCTTGCAACATGACCAATCACCGTGGCTTCAAAACCAAGGCCGTTGTCCCGAACTGGCAGTTCCAACGCCATTTCCAAAGCCATGTCTGTATCGGAACGCAAGATTCCTCCCAATACACTGCCAGTCAAGTCTTCGTCGAAGGGAATGGAGTGCAGCCAATCGACTGCAGCACGCGGGTCTCGATCAGCCCAATTGTGGGCAATGATCCCAGCTACACTGTCTTTCCGTTCACCTTCAGGCAAGTCGTGCAGTCTTTCCGTCGCAAGTTCGGGAGACATCCTGCCAAGCACAATGACGGATTCCCAATGGATCCAATCCCTGAGCGCAGTAGGGACAGTGTCTAAGCTGTCAAGCAATGTAGCTGGGTTCGACTCTGCCCAAGATAAGAGTACTGACCTCTGCATTCTCTGGCGAGATGAATCCTCTCCAAATGCGGATGCGACTTCGAGTGCGGATTGAGGGTCAGTTTCAGCCCAGGCTGCTAGCGACCGGGAAGCGACCTCCCTATCGAAATCATACATGCCGCTCGCCACGGCTACGGTCAGGTAATCGTCACCGAGTTCCTTAAGGAACTCAGTCAGCGCGGCGACACGACTCGCATTGGTGCTAAGCACGTCAACAAGTACGCGGATGGCGCTTGTTCCCTCCGCATCGATCTTCGCTTGAATGATGTGATTAAGTGCTTGTTGTTGGGAATCGCTGTATTCCTCGACACGTGGTCCATGCTTCGTCAAGAACCCGGTGAGAGCCGAGTCCGAATCGTTGATTGGAACGTAGAGCACTTCTTGAGCCACGTGATCGAAAAACATCTGTTCGTGTCCAAGCTGTCGCGCAACCTCAAGCAGATCGTTCTCAGATAGGCTGGAACTAGACGTGAGAATTCCAGATAGTGCAGCTTGTCGATCCAAATCGTCCATGTCTGTTGCGTATTCAACAGAGACGTTGAAGTCCAAGGCTGACCATTCGCGAAAAGTGACTTCCACGAGGGGTGGTCTAAATTTAGGATCTAGACGGCTGACCTCTCTCAACGCTTCCTCGGCGTCCAGCATTGCAAGACGTTCAATAGCTGTGGATTGAA
The DNA here is from genome assembly GCA_965203735.1 of Candidatus Azotimanducaceae bacterium. Classification (GTDB taxonomy): domain Bacteria; phylum Pseudomonadota; class Gammaproteobacteria; order Pseudomonadales; family Azotimanducaceae; genus Bin55. The sequence goes on along the minus strand of OZ241909.1, from coordinate 2,378,680 downwards.
CCTCAGCACGGAGGTTTACGCTACTAAGACTAGTGGCAAGACGAAACAGTCTCACTGTATCTCTTTTATTGAGTTGTATCAATATCTTGCGTAGTACAACATTTCTTTCAAAGTAGCTCTTAGAATTGAGAATATTTTCTAATCCTTCGGTCGTCATCACGTCGTGTCGATCAGACTTTGAGCGAACAACATCATCGCTCGTTGATATCAAGTCTTCACTATCAAATAAGGCTCTCTTGTTATCTGAACTTATCCATGAATAGGTGAGAACAATGGCTCCTAGAAATACAAAGCCGATTGTGGTGCCAGCCACAAACGAGAAGATCTTATTTGTGCGTTGTGGATTTGGCATGCCTAGCCACCGTACTGATGCATGAAACACACGATCATGCTGTCTCGGTCGTCCATCACGTTCGCCACATAAGATGTTACCACTCTCGTCGAGATTGTCCCACATCCCAAAACACAAAGTGCTTCCCCACAACCGTATAGGCGATAACAGTTCATCCGCGAGTGGAACCCAGAATGGTAAGAGTATCCTTCGTAGTGTCGCATGGAGCCATTGACTCAATTATTGGGAAGTGAGGAAGTGTTCTTCCATAGACATGAACAAGACGTAGCAGCCGCTTTAGAAGTGTATACAGACCATCAATTGCCATACACGCCTCTGTAGATATTTACATTACTACTGAACACGGATAAGTGGCGAGGAATCGTTTAGCTGTTGCTCTCATACTTGCGGATTTGTGCAGGAATCTGTTCAACTTGGACTTATTCCGAAAGAGTGGGTTTCTCGACGTTCAACCAGACGGTTTAGACCGTCCCGAACATTGGAAATGTACGAATGTTCAGGAAAGAAATTCCAAAGATACTGTTAAGAAAGCCGAAAGGACTCGTTTTGAGCATAGAAAGCCAGTAGGAATTTGTCAATTAATTTTAGGATTGAAGTGCAAATTCGTAACAGTATCTGAGTGATCTCGAATGAGGAAAGAGTCTTAGGACTTAGTCGAATATTGGATTGCAGTTACGGAACTCAATAAGCCCCTATGCAGCTGGTCTAAGCGTTTCGATCAACGGGAAGGAAGACCGCCATCGGAGTACACCGAAGATTCAGTTGTTTGCTCCAAATAAGATCGAATGAGATTCATTATGACAAATTGTCTTAGAGTTTTGAAAATGCTCTCTACGCGATCTGGGAGAAAGCCTGATAGACGGGTCTCAGAACACCATCGAGGAGCAATTTGGTCCTAGCCTTATACTATTGAAAAGCCTTGTTCAGTCAGAAAAGAACTCTCCTAGGTCCACTTCACTAGTCGTTCCAACGTTGATATCTGGAGTTATCCTTTCTAGCTCGGCTAGTTGCTCGTCATTCAATACTTTGCTAAGCGAATTAGCAGCTCGCAAGGCCGTGGCCGCCCTACGCTTGACTTCGTCGTTGGGCAGCGCATCTAGTCTCTTGACGAGGTCGGCCGGTTCATTGAATGCCCATGTGTACGTTAATCTATTCAGCACTTGGGATCGAAACGCTTCTGGCTGACCACTAATGAGTTCCAGGAATCTGTCAGATTTGCCATGAGTCAAGAGCCGAGTTCCTATGGAGTGGTATGAATCCTTGAGTGTCTTATCGTTGCGAACGCTAGAAAGCATTGAAATAGCCTCGTCAACGTCAAATCTTGTCACCTCGTCAATAACCTTGGCTTCCAAATCAAGTTCGGAATGATCTTTTGCAATCTCAAGTGCTTGCTGTGGAGATTTTCGAGCTAGGTTTCGCACCGCGACCTCGAAGAGACTGTAACGCATGTCCTCGAGTTGGGACTCCGATTGAATCCAATCGAGAGCGGCGTTACGGTCGGAAATAATCCAACTGGCCACAATTGCTTGAGCTACATGACGTTTGTTTCTGGAACTCTCGACTTCCTTGAGATAGTCTGCTGCCGTTCTAGCAGACGTCTCGGCCAATACAACCAACGCACGCTGTTGACCAAATGCCTTCAGCTCTACCCTGATTAGATCGAGAGATTTCAAGGACTTCAATAGATCAGTAGGACTTGCATCAGCCCATGCGATTATGGCTTCCCGTTGCGACCCACGCCGTAGTTGTTGCGATTGGATACGCGATGTGGCCTCGAGAGCCGCTCGGGGTTCAGCGCTCGCCCAACGTCTAATGGCAGAGTAGATGATCAAAGAATCGTCTGGTGTGATCTCAAGTGCCAGATCCAAGGCGTGGCTATCGTCCCCTTGACTAAGTTCTTCAAGCAGTCGACCGATAATGAACTGTCGATCAGATTGGTTGAAGACAGACTCGTTAATGGCATACAAGGCGTCCTTTCCTCGTTGATCCGTCCAAGCCATCGCAACATGAACTGCCAAGTTACGGATCGCGGTGCTGGATTCTCCACCTGCCGACTCCATCCTGGCGACTACGTTTCTCCAACTTTCTTCCGGGTTTCTAATGAAATCAATAGTTTGTCGTCTTGCAATTACATCTATTGCTAATTGTTCGTCTCCCAATTTTCTTGCTAGAGATCGACTCTGTTCAACAGTGAAATCGTCTCTAGCAGCTAGAATGCCTCGAACTGCTTCTCGCCTATCCAACCGATCAAGACTCTGCGCGTGCTTTACGGCATTGTCCAACTCTGAAGCGGCCCATTCAAGAAACACGGAACTAATCAATTCGCGTCGTCGCATATTCGGGAACTTATTGATTTCGGCTAGAGCTTCCTCTGGACTGAGCATTGCAATCCTCTGAATAACTAGTGCTTGAACCTCGTTCTTGAGTTCACGGCTTTCCATACTCAAAGACTGACGCAGCAGGTCTTTCAGATCCTTTTTGTTCATATTGAACAGAAGGTTGTGTAGTGCGTGAGTCGTTGCAAATCGGCTCTCGAACTCATCGAGATCGTCTAGATCATGGATATTGATACTTGAGCCGCTGGCGACCGTTCTGGTCGATTCGCTGTCAGGCTTGCCGAGACCAGTAGTCCCGACATCACGACCGGTTGCGCCGTCGGAATGCTGGTCACTCAAGACGAAGAACAGGACACCCGTAAGAACGACACCTGCGATAACCAAACCAGCCAGCAAGCCAGCGAAGAAGCTTCCAGACAACAAACGCTTCATGTCCGATTCTCTATAGATTACTAGCTATTTATGCGCTCAGTTGTTCGGATTCTAATTGATTCTCTTCTCTTGCGGAGAGCCTTTTGACTCCGACCTACAGTTCCTCAGAAGAGGGACTTATTTCGGTACCCAAGTGCTATAGATTCCCAGTTTCAATGAAAGAATCTGCAGGATACGATCCCTAATGATGGGCATGTGCACTCAGATTCCACTAATACTGTATATATAAACAGTAAATCTATACATTGTAAGGATTGAAATTCACTTCAATCCTTGTTTCCCATCCACATCATTCTCGCTATCTGTTGACCTAAGCGGCGATCGAATGAGAAAGGCAAGGCTTCTAGGAATAGTAATTGTATGTGTCCTATGCGTGGGAACTCCACTAGCAACGACAGACAAGGAACAAGATGCTCTCGAAAAAATCATCGAAGAGTTGGAGCAACTCAACGAGCTCATCGACAAGGCTGAACGTGAGTCTGACTCCACGGAACGCATTCGATTTCGCTACGACTGGTTGCGCCGCGACCTAAAACTCGTCAAGAACGGGATTCAAGACCATCTCGACGCACCGTCCACCGAACCCAGAACCTTTGAACCTCTGCAAGGGGACTACCGACAATGACAAGTCTCCAAGAAGCTGCATTTCGATCGGGTTCAGGTCTATCAGCTGACGCCTTGCTGTTTGCGATAGCAGGTTCATTAGCTGTGCTTGCGACTCTCTGGGTCACGTGGATTGCGTTAGGTTCCTTTCGAGCCTGGCGCGCAGGGGACATTGAAATCTACGACTTGCTCTGGCAAGTAGTTCGAGCAGCAATTGTGCTCATGATTCTGGGGTACTACATCCGCTAGTGGCTCCATGAAACCATTTTCAACTTCACTTGAGGAATAACAAATATGTTATTGATTCAAAACCTTTATTTGAGAATTTGTATCGCAATCTCGGATCTACTACGGGCTGATCTACCCACGGCGGTTGCTCCGAGCACTGCTCCGACAGACGGTGATTGGATTGCACTGATTTCCGGCTATATCAAAGACGGAAGTCTCGTGCTCGGTCTGGCAATTGCTGCCGTTGGGTTTCTCTGGGTGGCATACGTAGGATTCGCGAAATTCAACGAAGCTCGACAAGGTAAAGCTGAGTGGGCCGAGGTCGGAGTTTTGGCTGTTGTAGGTGCTGTAGTGCTCATTTTCGCGAGCTATCTACTTACGGAAGCAGCAGGGATCTTTTAGTCCGTGAGCGAAGCACTGGAAGAACGCGTTGCAGACCGCATGAACGAAGAACCCTCAATCTTCAAGGGTTGTTCTACGACAGAGCTCCTAGTCATCGTTGTGGTAGCTACTGCGTTTTGGTTACCTGTCTGCCTGATCGTAGGACTGCTGTTTGGAGCAGTCACGATGGGGCTTGGGGCGACGGGTGTCTGCGTTATAGGTACTGTCGTTCTCGGAGCAGGATTCTTCCAAAAAATGAAGGCTGGACGCCCTGACGGTTACTACCAACAACGGCTGAGGATATTGCTGGCTGAGAAGAAGATCATGAAAGCGCCATTCGTGTTGCGATCAGGGGCGTGGGATCTCGGAAGAAACGAACATGCGTCGATATAGGCACGAGATTGACAACGTACGTTCGCACTTGAGGACGCTGTGGGCGGTGATTGGTATCCAGGTTGTAGTCATTCTAGTGCTCGAGTTCTGTCTGCTGCGTGCACCCAACGACATCGTGGTCCACATTCCTCCCGATCTTCGTTCCGGAGCTGCGATCAAACCGGACTCTCCTGAACCCGCCAACATCTACTCCTTTGCTTTCTATATTTTTCAACAACTTAACCGATGGCCAGAGAATGGAGCCGAGGACTATGGCAAAGCTATTTTCAGCCTCGCTCCGTACCTCACACCTAAGTTTCAGACCGAATTGGAAAAGGAAGTTGAGCTAAAGGGCAGAAGAGGCGAGTTGATCAACCGTGTGAGAGGTATGCAAGAACGAGTGGGGCACGGCTACAGCGAAATGCGAGTCGATGTCCTGAGTGAAGGTGTGTGGGTCGTGTGGCTAGACATGGAACTTCAAGAATCCGTAAAGGGAATGTCCATCAAACGAACCCTGATTCGTTATCCGCTTAGGGTGGTCCGCTATGCGGTCGATCCGGAGTCGAATCCCTGGAGACTGGCTCTAGACGGTTTTAGCAGTGAAGGACCAAGACGATTGCTGCCAGAGGAAGTCGACGCAACCAACAACCAAGACGAAGAAGGTACTGCAGTAAATGAATAAATCATTGAAAATCAACACAAAAGTGAGGCCGCGACGGAGGTGTAAACTCGTTGCTCTATTCCTACTTCTAACATCGTCCGTCACGGCCTCCACTACGGATCTTGTCTGGGACAAGACCCCAATTCCTCTCGATCTCGAAGTTGGAGAGGAACGCATCGTGCATTTTGCGGACTCCATGTCCGTGGGTCTTCCCGCAAATCTGCGTTCAATCGTGAGAGTTCAATCGATTGGCAACTCGGTATATCTGTTGGCTACCGAGAAGTTTGAACGTCAACGAGTTCTCATGCGATCGACAACTGATGGATCGATTGTTGTGTTTGATCTCGCGGCCGACGCTGAACCTGCCGTATCCAAGAACGTCTACGTCCGCTCGGCACAGAGCTCGCCGGATGCTCGAACAGAAAGTAAGGGTCTCAACTATGCGGCTCTCACACGTTTTGCGGCTCAGTTTGCCTACGCGCCCGCAAGGCTTGTTCAGGTGCCGAAGGGTATATTTCCCGTGCCCATTCCGAAGTCTTCAAGGGGCTTGGTGCGTGGTCTAGATGTGACTACGGAACCCTATGCGGCCTGGAAGACCAATTCTGGGTTGTATCTCACTGCAATCAAACTCGTGAATGCCAGTAACGAGCCGGTAGAGTTTCACCCGCGTCTGCTGCGTGGAAGATGGCTGACTGCGACTTTTCATCACTATCGGCTCTTGCCCAAGGAGTCTGGAGCAGATCAGACCTTGGTGTATCTCATTTCTAGGTACCCGTTCAAGCAAGCATTGGAGCAGTAAGAATGCCCTGGAATATCAACAACAAGCTCCTGCCGATTGTTGCAGTAGTCACGCTGCTCGTGCTCTTCTTCGTCTTCATGAATTCATGTGGATCCGATGACGGTGCGCCGGCACTACTGGACGCAGTACCCACATCTCCCAATCCAGACGCAGACTCGCCTGCAGACACCATCAAAACGCTAACGGCCAATGTAAGCGAGTTGATATCGGAAGTGGATGCATTACGCAAGGACAACGCTGACTTGCATGAAGCCAGAGGGGAGATGGAAACTGTCCTCTCGAACCGAATTGCATCAAAGATCTCGGAGTACCACCAGAGTCAGAGCGGGGCGGGTCAGCGAGCCGAAACCGAACTCCGAGAATTGTTTGACGAGATTGACGCTTTGACGGAACAGATTGAGGACCTTCGAAGCGATGCAGGCCAGTTCAATGTTCCGATTGGATCGGGATTTACCGGACAGTCTCAAGATGCTATTGGTGCAGCGTCCACTCCGTTTGTGTGGGTTGATCCGATTGACTCGGTACGACAAGTCGGAGAGCTTGGAGGTGTGGACAGCGTTGCTGTGGTACGACCCGTCTACACGATACCTCGGAATGCAACACTGGTTGGTTCTACAGCTATGACCGCTCTCATTGGTCGAGTTCCGTTTCAAGGTCAAGTACGCGATCCCATGCCTTTCAAGGTCTTGACCGGCTTCGACAATCTCGCGGCGAACGGACTCACCATCGACGGTTTGGAAGGAATGGTTTGGAGCGGGTATGCAGTCGGAGACTGGACTTTGGGATGCATATCTGGAAAGCTCGAATCGGTCACCTTTGTATTCGACGACGGGACCATTCGAACGGTAGGAGGCAGTGGAGAAGGAAGCTCTTCCTCTGGCTCTTCAATAGGCTGGATTTCTGACGAGTATGGCGTGCCCTGCATAGCAGGACAACGAAAGAGCAATGCCATGACGTTTCTTGCTCAGCAAGCTGCACTAACAGCCACTCAAGCAGTTGCCGATGCAGCGGCTTCACTGGAGACCACTCAAGTAATAAACACTCTTGGAAATATCTCATCGCTAGTCTCAGGCGACACGGGCAAGTACTTACTGGGACAGACAGTAGCTGGAGGGGCACAATCAACGGCTTCCTGGCTCGCTCAACGGGCAAGCCAGGATATCGACGCGATCTATGTAGAAGCAGGAAAACGAGTAGCCATTCACATTGACCGTGAAATTCGGATTGACTACGAGAAAGGAGGAAGAAAACTCAATCATGAACAGACTATTGGTTCATTTGTTATGCCTGATCTTGATTAGCGGCCTCCCGGGCTGCATGACAACCGGTAGCGTCGAGTCTCCCAAGGGATCTCGGACCATGCAGGAGATCTACGAGAGCCACTTTGAAGACGGCAGTACCAATCAGAGAGACGAGAGCCGACAGGCAGATTTTGACGACGAGTCGGAATTGACTGCAGAAGTCATCTCCGAGATCGAAACTACATTTCCTGTCCTCGACAATCCCATGCTCATCATGTATGTCTTTCCGCACGTGGCCACCGAGAGTCGAATTCCCGTCCCGGGCTATTGGACGGCAATCCCAATGTATGAACGAACCGAGTTTGCGGAACCTGGAGAACGAGACTCGAAGAAGAGTGCAGAGAACTGAACCTTCTCAAGCTGTTCACTGTCGGTGGCGGATCGAACAGCGGTAAAGCTCAATCTGACAAGAAGAGCAAACCACCTCCCGAACCAGCAATTCGTCATTCGGATGTTGGAAGGCAATACGAGAGATCTCCTTCTTTCACTGACTTGCTGCCGTGGGTGGAGTACCTTCCGAACTCCAAGAGTTTCTTGCTGGAAGACGGACAGAGTCTAGGGGCAATTCTCGAACTACAGCCAGTCGGAACGGAAGCTCGCGACGACAAGTTCATGACGAGCTTGCGGGATGCGATCCAAGTCGCTTTGACCGACGCCATACCGGAGCACGAAACCTCTCCGTGGGTGCTTCAACTCTTTGTGCAGGATCAGCATGACCTAAGCGAGTTGGATCGAAAACTGGGGGAGTACGGAACGCCTAAAGCTCTCGACAGTGCTTACAACCGACTCTTTCAGAACGAGTTCTCGCAGCACATCAAGCGAATTACTGCACCTGGAGGAATGTACGAAGACATGGCCGTTACGGGAGCTCGATGGAGAGGGCAGATTCGTAGTGTGCGGGCAATTCTCTATCAAAGGTGGAGTCCCCAAGATCTAAAGAAAGGCAAGCTGGAAGATGCCGAACAAACTCTGGAAGACACCCTATCTAGATTCTCGGCGGCACTTGCCGTAACCGGTGTCACGTTTCGTCGCGGCACTCACGAGGAGTTCTATCGATGGCTCTTTCCTTGGTTCAATCCGAAACCCGACACGGGATTGGATTCGCTCAGTACCTTCGAGAACCTGGGGATCACGGACAATCCGGAGGAATTGCCGTTTGGACATGATTTTTCCGAAAGCCTTGTGCTATCAGTACCTAATTCCGTTGCAAAGGTAGGAGTATGGTGGTTTGACGGATTGCCGCACACGTTCGTTTCGATGCAGACACTCAGGCAAATTCCTCCGATTGGCGGATTCACGGCCGAACGGACGAGCGGCAACAACACATTTGCGTTGTTTGATCAGTTTCCCGAACATACGATCATGTCCATGACAATCACCATGAAGTCGCAGACGTCTGTGCGTAACCATGTAGGACGGATACGACGCGCAGCAGTGGGAGATACTGCAGATGCGGAACTCACACGCGAGGATGCGGATGCGGTTGAGCGACAGATTGCTCGTGGAAACAAGCTATATCCGATGTCGCTGGGGTTCTATGTCAGGGGAGAGGACCTCGCCGACCTGAACAAGAACGTGACTGCCATTCATGCATTGCTTCTGTCGAACGGTATTCAATCGATCGCTCGAGAAAGCGATCTCTTTCCATTGGACAGCTACGTACGCAATCTACCAATGGCCTACGACCCACATTTGGACACGATTCGTAGAAGGTCCAGACTAGTCTTCTCGAAACACGCTGCCAACTTGCTTCCGGTATACGGTCGCAACAGAGGAACAGGTCACAGCGGCTTGGTGTTCTTCAATCGTGGTGCGGAACCTATCGATTTCGACCCCTTGCATCCGGATGATCGCAAGAAAAACGCACACATGCTGATTCTGGGTCCTACGGGCGCGGGAAAGTCGGCGTTATTGGTCTATCTCCTGCAACAAATGGTTGCAAGACATCGACCACGTGTCTTTGTTATTGAAGCAGGGGAATCGTTCACCTTATTGGGACAGCATTTTGCTGCACATGGTTTGAATGTGAACCAAGTTACGCTCAGTGCCGACTCCGATGTATCGCTCCCGCCTTTCTCGGATGCGGTGAGTCTGCTCGAAGAAAATGGAGCCGCAACCACGAATGCAGATGCGTCTGAGGATACGGCTCGAGATCGTCTCGGAGAGATGGAGATTGTTGCGCGTGTCATGATTACGGGTGGAGACTCGAACGAAGATGATCGCGTTTCCCGGTCCGACCGATTGCTCATCCGGAACAGCATTCTCGAAGCAGCTAGAAAGGTGAGAGACAAGAACACGGGCGATGTATTGATCGACGATGTTGTGGAAGCATTGCGGGACTATGCTCGATCCAGCGACGTTGCTGAGACCCGACGTGTTAGAGCCGGTGAGATGGCCGATTCAATGGCGTTGTTTTGCTCTGGTGTCGCCGGGCGATTGTTCAATCGTCCTGGAACCCCTTGGCCAGATGAGGATGTCACGATCTTGGAAATGGGTTTATTGGCGCGAGAGGGCTACGAAGATCAGCTAACTGTCGCTTACCTGTCCATGATGAGTCACATCAACGACTTGGTCGAGAAGAATCAGCACTCAGATCGACCCACGCTGGTTGTCACAGACGAAGGACACTTGATCACTACTCATCCGTTGTTAGCCAACTATGTTGTGAAGATAACGAAGATGTGGCGCAAGCTAGGAGCGTGGTTCTGGATAGCGACACAGAATCTAGGGGATTTTCCTGATGCCAGTCGACGCATGCTCAATATGATGGAGTGGTGGTTGTGTCTTGTTATGCCCAAGGAGGAAATCGACCAGATCTCGCGATTTCGAGACCTCTCTGATGATCAGAGGCTGCTTCTTCTGTCCGCTAGGAAAGAACCAGGCAAGTACGTAGAAGGCGTGGTGCTATCCGACAAGATCGAGACTCTCTTTCGAAACGTCCCGCCAGCATTGTCTTTGGCTCTGGCGATGAGCGAGAAACACGAGAAAGCCCAACGCCGAAAGATCATGGACGAATTAGGATGCTCTGAAGTAGAAGCAGCTTACGAAGTTGCCAAACAGATCATGCATGCATCGTCCAAACGATAGAGTTTCCGAAACAATCGATCAGTCTAATGAAAGGGAACTACACGACGAGTTGGAGATCACGGAGGGTTGCCGGCCGCGTCCTTGCGGGAGGCGTGGGCAGTCGGCGACTGCATTTGTTGTAGCGAAACCAGGCAATGGAAGTAATCAGGAAAGTCACAGCATACGTGACGCGGATCAGCGAGGCGGGCGTTCCGGAGCTGCTGGTGTTCAAGCCGCAAGACGTTGGCGTTCAAGTACCAGCGGGTACCGTCGAAGAAGGCGAGTCTTACGAGTTCGCCGCAGACCGGGAGGTCGCCCAGGAAACGGGCCTCACGTCGTTTGAACGCGTTCGCTTCCTTGCGTCGATCGAGGTGCCGTTGACTGACTCCAGCCGTGCACCGGTTCGGGGTTCCATGCTTTATCAGGAACCTGCTCGCGAAACACCTCTCGACTTCGAAGTTCCGCGCGCCCATTGGCTGGAGGTAGTCGAACGTCAGGGCGATAGTGCAAGAGTCAGGCTGTCTGGTAAGGAGGGATGGATCCCTGCCGGGATTCTGGCCGGTCGAATGGATCGGTCGTTTTTTCACTTCCGTACGTCCGAGACAACGCCCGACAGGTGGGAGGTAAAAGACGGGGACCACGATCCGTGGCTTTGCTACTGGATACCGCTCGAACCCCGCCCTGATCTTGACCACGAGTTCGAGGAGTGGGAGCGGCGGCTCCATCGACTCGTGCTGGATAGCGTCGCCGAAATGTGACGTGGGGCGCGTGACCCGTGTGTGACCTATGGTGCCAGCAAGACGTCGATTCCGCCGTTGAACTGCTCTATGACGGTTTTGTGCATTTTGCTACACAATTCCCTAATGAAAGAGAGGTTGCTTTAGTCCCAAGTGGTCCACGTCCTATGGTTTTCAATATTCTCAGACTAATAAATGCTCAGCTAAGGAAATTTTCCGGTAGCAAAAACACTGCGAATAGCCTTACAAGGAACTCCTAATCGTACGGAGTCCCATCCGTATGGCTGAACCCCCTTTTGCCATCTGATCGAAGACCTGCTTTGAGATCATCGTTCGGATAACGAACTTCGTCGCTTTCGGTTCTATCGCCAATTTCAAGTATCACAACATCTTTCTCGGTGCGATTGACTAGATGATGCGCTTCGCCGTTTGCGGGAAAACCGCAGCACATTCCAGGCTTCAGTTCAATTTCGACGGACTCTTTCACTAAGGTTGGCTCTCCGTGAAGCACGTAAACGAGTTCATCTTGCTTGGAATGTGAGTGCATAAGAGCCGACATAGAACCGGGTGGAAGACGGGAGAAATTGACACCAAAATTGCGCAATCCAAAGAAGTTCCCAAGAGGTCTTTTCTCCCTTTCTCCGACACGAGTCCTGAACGGTTCAGGGTAGTTTGATCGCTTCGGTTTTGACCGCACATCCTCTGCGTGGATTGCATGTGGAGGTTTGTCGTTACTCATGTGTCTTTTGTCCTTGTGTCTATGTGGATTGAATCGAACAACTTCTTGATTTCATACTAGTCCCTGATGCTTCACAAGTGGTCTAAATATGGTACGTGGACATCCGGGACTAGCAGCATAGTCGCGACACGTTTCATAGGAACTACGCATGTAATTCAGGTAATGAAAATGGAGGGGAGGTGTCGTTCTTTCAGAGGCTGGAGGCAGAAGAGTGTTGGGAGGGGGAGAAATCTGCATCTAAAGATGCTGCAACAGAAGACAGGGGCTGCAAACGCTTACCAGCACCCATTGCATGAGCGGGTCGGCGGCCTGCTCGACTAAGCGGAAATCATCGAGGCTCCCTTTCTGTTATTGGCGGTACTTGAGCCAAACAGCTCATTCAGGCACTCCGGCCACTCGGCGTACTTGACGCTATCGTCGCACATGCAGTACGCTATGGGATTAAACGTACGTTGCAATTCAATTGTCTAGAGCCGATCGATGGCTGTAGGCTCGAAGAGCACACATCATGGAGGTTACCTAATTGAAAAAGCTAGTGGGCTTTGTTGGATTTTTGCTGGTCGTCGCACTGTTTGCGGGATGCAGCACGGGACCATCGAAGCAATATACGATCACTGGAGAGTACATTTCCGTTGAACCAGATCCTGCATTCGTAGCCTCTGAACCGGAACCGGAACCGGCAGACGAAGCCGAAGCCAATGACGAATCGTCTACTGACGAGCAAGAAACCGTCGCGACCGAAGAGGATGCTGAACAAGCCGATGAAGAACCAGCTATGGACCTGTCCATGGCAAAGGTTGTGGTCACACAAGAGATCACCAACGACGATGGAGAATCCGAAACAAAAGAGCTCGCTTCAGGCAGTTTTTCAGATGGTCAATTCGTCTTGAGTGGCGAAATCAAAGAACCCACGGAAGTGGAGCTCTCGGTTGACATTGGCGAAGATGATCCGTTGACGACTAAGGCTATGTTAGGACCGGGTGCAGAGGTTTCATTCGCATTGATTGAATACCAGGACGCACGTTCGCCGCGATTGGCTCTATATGGTGATTCACGACGCTCGACGGACCCAGACAAGAAATTCTCGATATCTGGTGATCTCAGTGCGATCGACGCAGACTTGACCACTGCAGTTGTCTCAATAAGCGGGCCAACTTGGGACGAGGAAGGCAAAGAGTCATACAAGACGTTTGGTTCCGTGATGCTGCGAGATGGCAAGTTCTCGATTGAAGCGGATGTCGACGAACCGGTAGTTGTCGGAATTAACTTGAATGCAGGTTCTACCTACTATTCGGGTCAAGCCGTAGTTGAAGCAAAAACCGAATTTACCGTATCTCCCTATGGTTCCAGCACAACGTTTCTGGTAACTTCTGGGACCGGGCTTCACGCAGAGCTAATCGAGAGTTGGCAAAGTGCAGACTACTTGGAAGCTATGGAAGCCTACTCATTGGCAAGTGCCGCCTATCGAGCAGAAATGGATGCCGCATATGAAGCTGCTCAATCAGGTGAGAGCGAAGAAGCTACCGACGCCACCGAGGCGGAAGAAGCTGTAGAAACAGCGGCAGAGGAAGCTGATTCTGAGGAGACTGCAATCTTAGCTCTTGCGGATGGCATTCCACAGGTGGAAGAGTGTGAGCACGTTGATCTTGGCGATGTAAAGCCTGGGATCATGGATGGCCCAGCCATCGAGCCATCTCCTGCTAGGAAGGAACTGGACGATCGTTGGGAGACGATGTCCAAGATTCGAGACACCGCGTTGGAAGAGATTGCAGAGAGTGCAACGGATCCATTCGTTGCGCTTATAGCATTAGAATTGGGCGCGTTCGGCTACTTTTCCGAAAATCGAGATCAGGCAATTCGTATCTACGACCAGTTAGCACCGAAGCTTGATGAGGATATTGTTGCGAGACGACTCACACCTGAACGAGATCGGCTTGTTGCATCTATTGAGATCGAAGCCAACGACAAGGGACTGGTTCCCGGTCAGAAGGCTCCAGAGTTCACACTTCCCGACTTGGACGGTGTTGAGGTTGCGCTCTATGACGTAGTTGCAGATCGAGATTTGGTCCTTATAGACTTTTGGGCGTCGTGGTGTGGTCCTTGTATTGCGACTTTCCCGCACCTAAAGAAGTTCTACTCGGCGTTCAACGACGACGGATTCGAAATCATAGCCATTTCCATTGACAGTACGCATGAAGCGTGGGCGGAAGCCTCAGAAGAGCATGAGCTTCCTTGGATGAATCTTGGAGAAATCGTCGAATCGAGTGGCGATATTGCCAATGCCTATGGCGTTCAATTTATTCCCAAAGGGTACTTACTCGACACCAAGGGCTGTGTCATTCAAAAGGATTTGCAATATGAGAATCTGCAAGAGGTTCTTGTAGCACGTTACGGCGATGATCCGATACTTCACGCGTCAGAAGGTGAAGCGGAGGCAAGTCCTACTGATCCAGATGGTGACGACGAAGGCGAGGAAAAGTCGATCTAAGACACGTTTTGCTTGGGCATGTTTGGGCTCCACGCAATTTGCGTTGGAGTCCGGCACGCCTTGTTTTTTGCTTACTAGCCTAGGTAAGCATTCCTAGGCTAGGGTTCTGAGTCAGTAACACTCTTCAGGCGGCATGTCGTAATGCCGCTGCACTAGTCGTCTTCCAATGAAGCTCGGTGCTTTTGAACACTTCTTCATGTGTCCGCGAACATGAGGCAAACTCACGAACATATCCAGGTAGGAGCTTGATTGCACTAAATATCTGTGTTCGAAGCGTCTTTGCAGGCTGATTGTCAGTGACGCTATCATGCGCGTTTGAGACAACTCAAACTAGGAGGGTAGGGAGAGAAAAAGTAGCTCTTCTTCATTGTTATGACTACAGAAACAAAACTTGCTGGAATCACACTGCCATCTAAGAATCTAGAAAAGTCCCTTGAGTTCTATCGAGATGTAGTTCAGTTCAAAGAGTATGTGGTTCAAGAGAATGCGGCATTTCTCACGACTGGCAGTACTCCACTAGCCATTTATCGAGCTGGCAACGATTCCGAAATGGATGCGTCTGGTCGAGGACTGTTTATCAATGTGATCGTCGACGATCTAAACGGGCTCAAGAACCGACTCTCAGCATTTGGCACAGTCCCGATCAGAGAGTGGAATGAAGGCGACGAGACTCATGTATTGGTTGCAGACCCCGATAGCAATCGAGTCGAATTCGAGTGTCATTCGGCGAACTAGTCGGCCGCGTCAGAACCGCTCTCGTCTTAGACGTTAGGACAAACCCTTCAATAATGTTCGTAGTGCCAAATTGGCTGCTCTGTCAGGTGTGAGTTCCGAATTCCAGACTGCTGTCCACGCGGTCCAAATAACCTGATCCACTTGTGCGACTGCCCATGTCGTCGGCACGTCCTTTGCAATTACTTGCTCAGTCTTGAGTTGTTCGATCAATGCTGAGGTCCAATTGAGCTGTTCTTGGTAGGCTGATTGCAGATGTTCGTCTTCCATTCGTTCGAACGATAGAAACGCATAGCGATCGCCTAGAGGGATCGTGCTCTTCAGCATGGCGTGAAGCCTATCCACCGCTGGCTGGTCAGGTCTATCTGTGGTGAGTACTGCGGCGTTCATTTCTTCCATGCAACGAGCACTTAGAGTCTGAATCAGATCACCCTTGTCCTGGAAGTGACGATGGAGGGTCGCTCTTCCGACACCAGCAGCTTTCGCTATGTCAGTCATGGTGACGCCAGAATCTGCATTGAACAGTCGAATAGCAGCATCGAGAATTGCTTCAAGTGTCTGTGGCCGAATCGTGTGTCGCGACTCTTTAGCCATTCACAACTGCAAGGCCAATATTCACTTTTGACCGCTTCATCTGACACAATATGAGACAGTGATGTATCATATTAGCATTTCTTGCTACAAAGTACCCAAAAATCGTGACATCACTGAATTTTGATTTCGTCCCAACTCGTGCATTGCCAGCCGTTTCTTATCGAGATCCAGCGTGGTTATCCGTCGAGATGGACCGCATTTGGCACGGCGACTGGGTTTTCGTGACGACGGAAGATGCACTTTCCAATCCCGGCGATCAGCTACCTATTGTCATTGGTAATCAGCCTGTGCTGTTGCTCCGAAACCAGTCAGGAGATTTGACAGCTCTTTCTAACATGTGCGCCCATCGGGGGACATTGCTCGTCGAAGAGCCAACAAACGGAAAACGGATTCAGTGCCCCTACCATGCGTGGACCTACGATGACACTGGAAAGCTAATTGCATGTCCTTTCGAGTCACCCGGTTCGATTGATAGGAACATTCACTGTCTACCATCTTACCGAGTTGAATCCTGGTACGGCCTCGTATTCGTCAGTCTCAATCCAGAAGTTGAACCGCTTAAACATCGCTTCTCAGCTGTCGAACCGTTAGTCGCTAAACGAGGCTTCGGTGCATTGCATCAGGGATCAACTCAAGAGATCAATGAGGAGTGGGAATGCAACTGGAAGATCGCAATTACCAATGCAATGGAGAGTTATCATCTCTTCAAGGTTCACCCGTCCACGCTCGAGCCGATCACACCTTCAAGAAGTGCGTACTACATAGCCGGATCAGCTCGTGCTACTGCAACAGGAGGCACTGTCAAGGGAAGCTCAAACTACCTCCTCATTAGCCTACCACCCGCGTTCGTCGGAGTGTTCACCGACGGGAGCTTCTTTTGGGTGGCCGTGCACCCAATCGACCCTCACCGTTGTACTTTGCGGGCGGGCGGTACGAATGGATCTGACCAAAATGCTGGCGTATTCCGCCAGCTGACCACCTACCTCACGGATACGATCGGTTCTTCAGCGCTGACTGCGGTCCTTTCCGAGGACAAAGCAATTTGTGAACGGGTTCAACGAGGAATTGCTGGGGATTTCCGACCGGGTCAATTACTCCCTATTGAGCGCGTCGTCATGGATTTCGGCCACTATTTGAATTGGCGCATCAACGACGTCGAACCGCCTTCGGTGCATTTGGAGCAGTCGTCGTGAAACAAATGCGATCATTGAATTCGCCTCCAGCCAACCTTGCCCCCACATGGATTGCACTAGTAATTGTTTGGTTTGCAGTTCTCATGAACCAGCCTTGGATCTTCGGGCTCTTGTTTCTGGCATGGGCAATCTACGACATCCTGACCGGCGAGAGTTCCTTCGTACAAACACTGAATCGCAATGCTCATCCCATTGCGTTTTGGGTCGTTGTTTTGACATGGCTCGCATTTGCATGTCTGTACATTGCCTTTGCAATATGGAGCACGTCAAGCTGAACACTGCTCTCAGATTGCTTTGGGTCAGTGTAGTTCCGGTCATTGGCATCTTATTGGACGAATGGACAAAAATTGCGGTCCCGGTCCGAATATAAGCATACGATCTACGAAAGTTTGATCTACTTTAGACAGTCGTGGTCAAATTGAGGCAGTGTGTCTCCGACCTGTACATTCTTCGGTTTACAACGAAATCAGCGAAAATCTCATGCTGGGACGAAACAAGCGCTTGCAACGCAAGTTCCAACTTCGAACCTATGAAACTAAACCAATCCAATGATAGATGCACAGAACTGCATTAAATTGCTAGAAATCCTGTCAGTTCATGCGATTTCTTGACAAGCTCATGTAGTATTTCGCCCCGTAGCCCAACAACAGAAGAATTGCGTTTGAAGAAGCCCCAAGATTTAGAGTAATGTCGAATGGAAACGTCAAGCCGCAGCCATAGTGCGTTCATATGGTCAATCGCAGAAATTCTGCGAGGAGACTTCAAACAGTTCGAATACGGGAAGGTCATTCTTCCGTTCGTTGTACTCAGACGACTTGATTGCATCCTCAAAGACTCAAAGGAAGAAGTACTAACGACCGCCAATGATCTTCCTGACTCTATTGACGAGGAACTTCGGGATGTTTTCCTCTTTCGAGCGTCTGGGTACAAGGTCTATAACTTGTCTCGATTCACTTTCGAGAGACTTCAAGGGCAAGACCCGCAACAGCTACACGAAAACTTGATCGAATACATCGGTAAGTTTTCGGAAAATGTCCGCGACATTCTTCTCGACAAGTTTCTCTTTACGGATCAATTAAAGCGACTCAAGGAGAGTCGCATACTCTGGAACGTGTTCGAACAATTCTGCTCTCTAGACCTCCATCCCGACAAGGTTTCGAATCATGACATGGGTTACATCTTCGAAGAACTGATTAGGAGATTTTCGGAGATTTCGAACGAAACAGCGGGGGAGCACTTCACTCCCCGCGAGGTTATCCGTTTGATCGTGGAAATGGTGCTTGCGAACGACGAGAGCAAGATCGTCGGACCTGGAATTATCAGACAGGTGTACGACCCGGCGTGTGGAACCGGAGGGATGCTCACGATTACGGAACAAGTCCTGACTGAATTCAATGAAAGTATCCGGGTCGAGCTTTACGGTCAGGAATTGAATCCGGAATCGTTTGGTATATGTAAGTCTGACATGCTAGTGACAGGACACGACCCGGAACAGATAGCCTTTGGGAACACGCTTACTGAGGATGCCCACCAGAGCAAGAAATTCCACTACATGCTCACGAATCCTCCGTATGGGGTGAACTGGAATAAGTACCAAAATCCGATCAAAGATGAAGCGGCAAACATGGGAAACAGTGGACGCTTCGGCGCAGGTCTCCCTCGCATTTCTGATGGGCAACTGCTGTTCCTTCAGCACATGATCTCAAAAATGCGAGACGACGATGTAGGGTCGCGAATCGGTATTGTGATGAATGGTTCACCGCTCTTTACGGGAGGTGCAGGTTCTGGCGAGAGCGAGATTCGACGTTGGATGCTCGAGAAAGATTGGGTCGAAGCGATAGTCGCACTACCAACGTCTCTGTTCTACAACACAGGAATTCAAACTTATGTTTGGCTATTGACAAACCGCAAAACCGAGGGTAGAGCTGGAAAGGTTCAACTCATCGATGCGTCGGGCGAACGCTTTTGGAAGCCACTGAGAAAGTCACTTGGTGACAAGCGGAGGGAAATTCCAGATTCGGCTCGAAGCAAGATAGTCAAAATCTACCGAGACTTCGTTAACGGCAACGGTGGAGACACTGAGTTGTCACAGGTCTTTGAAGCGACCGACTTCGGCTACCGGAAAGTTCGTGTTGAGCGACCACTAAGATTGAATTTCCAAGCCAGCGAAGAAAGACTCTCTCGCTTGCAAGAACAGAAGCCTTTCAAGAAGTTGGATGATCTTGAACAAACCCGTATTGAAAAGGCTTTGAGAGGTTTGAGTGATTCTCTCGTCCCTGATCGCAAAGTGTTCGAAGAGAAGCTATCTGCGGCGTTAGAGAAGGACAGGCTCAAGATTCATGCTTCGATCAAGAAGGCGATTCTTGCAGCATTATCGGAACGTGACGAAAACGCCGAAGTCTGCATCGATAAGAAAGGCAGAATTGAACCAGACCCGGAACTGCGAGACTATGAGCTTGTTCCACTTCTCGAAGATTGGCAGAAGTATTTTGCTCGCGAGGTGAAACCTTTTGTGACCGATGCGTGGGTAGACGAGAAATACACCGACGACATGGATGGAAAAGTTGGACGGGTGGGTTACGAGATTAACTTCAACAGATACTTCTACACATATGTTCCACCTCGTTCATTAGAAGAAATTAATGAGGAATTGATGTCTCTTGAAGTGGAAATTGGCGAACTCTTTGGCAAGGTGATGCAGTGACGGGTAGGATCTTAGACAGTTTTCCTCAAACCCAGGAATTGTCCGTCCGTTGTGTCAGGCTGGGACTGAGGGCAAAGATCTACTCAGGGGGCACACCCACCAAAAGCAACCTAGACTATTGGACAGATGGAGACTTGCCTTGGATAGGTTCTGGAGAGGTGAATCAACGTTTGATTACCAAGCCTACAGCGCATATCACCGAGAGAGCTGTTCGCAACAGCGCCACTAAGTTGTTTCCAGCTGGTTCCATTGCCATAGGATTGGCAGGACAAGGTAAGACCAAAGCAACTGTTGCAGAAATGGGTATCGAGGCATATGCCAATCAGTCTCTTGCTTGCATTCGAGACTTTCATGGATCAAGCCGATTTTTGTTCTGGTGGCTAGCTAGTTTGTATAGAGAAATTCGAGCTCTAGCCAGTCAAGATACGAGAGACGGATTGAACCAATCAATGATTGGACAGCTTCCTGTTCCAGATTACCCACTTGAGTCGCAAGCTGCTATTGCTCACTGCCTTGACCGAGAAACCTCTCGAATCGATCAGCTGATCGAGAAGAAGCAAAGATTGGTGGAGCTGCTAGACGAGAAACGAACTGCGCTCATTACTGCAGCTGTGACAGGTCGAATTGACCTAGAGGATGGCTCGAAGCGTACTTTGGAGCTATCCAAGGAGGTGGGGATACCATGGTTAGACTTAAACAACAACGCTTTTCCATATCGGAAACTATCACACGTTGCCTCGTTGAAAGCACGTGTTGGGTGGCAAGCCTTACGAGCCGATGAATTTGTTGATGAGGGCCCATACTGCGTAACTGGCACAGATTTCAAAGATGGCACTATCAACTGGGATAGCACATATCACGTTAGTGAACAGCGCTACGACATGGACAAGAATATTCAATTGAAACAAGGAGATCTTCTAATTACTAAAGATGGGACGATCGGCAAGGTAGCAGTTGTTCCTGAATTAGTTCAGAAGGCAACGCTAAACAGTGGTGTGTTTGTTGTTCGACCAACCTCCCCAGATCTTGACACGCATTTTCTACGATGGACCGTGCAGTCACGAGTTTTCGATGACTTTATCGCTTTCCACTACGCTGGTTCCACAATCAACCACTTGTATCAGAACGTGTTCGAGACGTTTCGTTTTCCTTGTCCAATCAGAGCTGTTCAGCACGAAATCACGAAATTTCTTGATTTCGAAACGACTCAGATTGACCAAGTAAAGATTAAGACTCTTACGTTTATAGATCTTCTCCGCGAACTTCGCTCCTCACTTATCACAGCAGCCGTTACTGGGAGTATCGACATCGATAGCCAGCGAAGAGGTGACTCAACAGTTCGTCGAATAGAACATGCGGATGAATTAGGTAACACATGACGGAGGTATCGACTCAACATATTCATCAGGAGTGGGTGTTGCAGGAACACTTCATCAATTCGTTGGTAACTCGGGAGGGCTATGTCCGTCGGGTTGGATCGGAGAAGAGTCGAGCTTACAGCGGCGACGTACATTTTGATCGTCCTCTTGCAATGGATAGAGAGCTGGTTGTCAAGTTCGTTAGGGCGACGCAGCCAGATTCCTGGGAGATGCTGGAACAGCACTATCCCGGGTTTGCTGAGGAAACGGTCTTCAATCAACTAAATGAAACACTGAGGAGTCGAGGTCTACTAGGAGTTCTTCGCAGAGGAATAAAGATCGTTCCCAACATCCAGATCAGATTGTGCTATTTCCGCCCGGCTAGCGGGTTGGAACCCAAGCGAATTGCGGAGTATGAAAGCAACATTCTCTCGGTCATGGACGAGGTGGAGTACAGCCAGAAGAGCGGCAATCGGATCGACATGGTTCTCTTCGTCAACGGATTGCCCGTTGCCACCATCGAAGCCAAGAACATTCCAACAGGCACGACATTTCGAGAGGCGGAATATCAGTACCGTCACAACCGTCCGCCAGCCCGCGAGCCTCTACTCTCTTTCAAGCGTGGCGCAATGGTTCACTTTGCGCTTGACGAAGACAATGTTTCAATGACCACGCGACTACAAAACAGCAAGACTCAGTTCTTGCCATTTAACCGCGGACGCGAGAATGGCGCTGGGAATCCCGATGTAGGTGGAGAGCATCGAGTTTCGTATTTGTACAAGTCTGGAGACTGGGGCGAAGCAGTCTTTTCACGGTCTGTTCTACTCGACGTCATTGGAAGGTTTGTGCATCTTGTCTCCAACAGACAAGACCAATCGTTGATCTTCCCGCGCTTCCACCAACTTGCTTGCGTTCGGGAGATTCTCGCACATGCAAGAAAAAATGGTTCAGGCAACAACTATCTGATCCAGCACTCAGCAGGGTCTGGAAAGTCGAACACTATCGGTTGGTTAGCGCATCAGGCGATCAACCTGCATGACGAGAACGACGATCCCATTTTCAATACGGCCATCATCGTGACCAATCGCGTAGTGCTGGACAGGCAGCTGCAGAACACTGTCTCACAGTTCGAGCAAACACTAGGCATTGTCAAGAGGATTGACGGTACTTCTCGTCAGCTAAAGGAGGCTATTCTCACCAACGCAAGGATCATCGTTACAACTATTCAAAAGTTTTCCACCGATCACCTGCTCGGCCTCGCAGATCAAGGCCACAAGAAGTTCGCGGTGATAGTTGACGAGGCACATTCTGGTCAGTCGGGTTCCAACGCTGAAGCACTCAACAGAGCACTGGCAAAAGGTGCAAAATCCAGCGACGACATAGAGGACTTAATTGCGCATGTTCAGAAAACGCGTGGTCCCCAATCGAATATCAGCTTCTTCGCGTTTACGGCGACACCGCGCAATGTCACTTTGGAGAGGTTCGGAGTGAAGGATGAAAATGGTCTTCCCCAGGCTTTTCATCTCTACTCGATGCGCCAGGCGATTGAGGAAAAATTCATCTTGGACGTTCTGCAGCACAGTATGACCTACAAGACCTACTACAAGCTTCAAAAGGCGATTGAGGAAGACCCAAAATTTCGGACGAGAGATGCATACAAGAAAGTAGCGCAGTATGCGAAGCTTCATCCATCATCCATCGCAAAGAAGGTTGAACCAATCATTGAGCACTTCCGCAATCACGTCAGGCACGAACTCGACGGTCACTCCAAGGCGATGATCGTAACATCAAGCAGGGAGCACGCTTATCGTTACTATCAAGGAGTCAACAATTACCTTGAAGAGAACGAAATCAGTGATATTCGTGCATTGGTGGCGTTCTCAGGTGAACTACAAGTGGACGGCTTCACGACCACCGAACGTGAACTGAATGGATTCTCGGAGACCGAGTTGCCTAGCCGTTTCGATGGGTTCAGGCCCAATGGAGCGCCCTATGAGGAGACGTACAGAATCCTAATCGTGGCGGAAAAGTACCAAACCGGATTTGACCAGCCAAAATTGTGCGCGATGTACGTCGATAAGGATCTCCACGGGCTTCAGGCAGTTCAGACTCTTTCGCGCCTCAACAGAACACTCAAAGCCAAGGAAAACACATACATACTCGACTTCAAGAACGAGATCGAAGACATTAGAGAAGCCTTCAAGCCTTTCTACGAAACTACCGAATTGGAGGACAGCTCCGATCCCAATCAGATCTACACCCTGGAGTCGAGTCTGTTGGACTCTGACTACATAGATAAGGAAGAAATCGAAGAGTATTCGGAAATATATTTCCAACGTCGTTTGACCGTGGGTGATCGTCCTCGCCTCGAAGAGATTGTCGGGTTAGCCGTACAACGCTTCATAGATGAAGAGAACGAGGATGCGCGCGATGAATTTCGGCAGACGCTAAAGAGCTTCAATCGCTTCTATACATTTATTTCGCAGGTGATTTACCTCGAAGACACTAGCCTCGAGAAGTTGCATGCCTATGGTGAGATTCTTGTACGCATGTTGCCGAGTCGAGAGATACCTCCTGACATTCAAATTACTGATGACATGTTGGATCTCCAGGCGACTCGAGTCGAGAAGAAGGCAGAGGAACAGGCATCGCTTGACCCGGGTGAAACTGAGAAGATTAGTCCGATTCAAGAATTTGGTGCGAAGCCCCACACCGAAGAAGAGAAGAAGGAACTCTCCGAGATCGTTAAGGACTTCAACGAGAGACACGGTACGGAATTCACGGAACAAGATCTAATTCGCCTTGAAGAGGTCAACGAGGAGATTCTGGACGAAGCACTTGTAGCGCAACTTCGCAACAACCCGCCAGATGTCGCATTCACGGCCTTTTCTGACGCCTTCTTGACCGGTCTCTTAGAAAAGCTACGAAAACAGAACCAACTTAGAGACATTATCCTCTCAGATGCCTACGTTCGTGACAAGGCGATCGATTATTGCTTCAGGCGAGCGATCAAACAAGCCAATCCACACCAGTCGCAGAATCCTCCCCAGCCTGCACCATAGAGAGACGGTAGTTCATCTTAGACAACTCAGAATCTCTATTGGCTGATTCGCTGAGCGATGCAGTTATAAACAAGAAAGAGCGAGGGTACACGATAAGACTAGGCGTTTAGTTAATTGCCAAACAGGTTGATGACACATTAGAAGTGCTCGAATCTAGTTCCGCACGAGAAAGAGATTACTCCCATTGAAACAGGAGGATACCATTCCAATGAGTACCCAAATCCTACATTGAGTCAGCTTTTTCCGAAAAGCCAGAAAGCTACTCTTTATCACTGCTTCTTATTAGGCTCAATTGTAGTTAAGTGTTGAAAATGGCCAAATCAACCCCATATTTGTTGCAAGTTATTGATTAACAAGGCCATTCTGATTATGGAACGTCAGGAATTCGCCTCGATTCTCGACCTTCTGGAGAAAATGTCCTCCGAGGAGCTCGCCTAGCTCGAGGACCAGGTTCGTTCGCTGCAGAGCAGCCGCAAGGGAATGAATGCGCTCGAAAACCTTGACCAGTCGATTCGGAACACTAGGAAGTGTCCCCACTGCGGCCACGACAAGGTCTACAAGCACGGTCGTGACTCCCGAGGCTCGCAGTGCTTTCGGTGCCGACCACCCTCGCAGGGCGGGTGCGGACGCACCTTCAACGGAAGGACGGGAACTCCGTTCGCGCGCATGCGCAAGCCGGAGAGGTGGTCCCTCTTTCTCCAGGCACTGGCAGCCGGACACCGGTCCCTGGACGATCTGCACAGGTTCGGAGAGGTCGGGGTTTCCCGACGAACGCTGTGGCGCTGGCGCAAGGTGGTCCTCGAAGCGCTCGGCGACGACGAGCCGAAGCGTCTGAAAGGCACGTAAAGGTCGACGAGACGTACTTCCGCGAGAGCTTCAAGGGAAGTCGCCGCTGGAAGCGAGGCAATCCTCCGGCGCTGAGACCGCCGCGCAGGAGAGGAAAATCCCACATGCGTGGACTGTCGTGGGACCAGGTGCCCGTGGTCACCGCCGTCGATCGTCACGGGACGAGCATGAAGCAGGTGGTGGGACATCGCGACGACGTCAGGGAAGCCTTGCAGGACCGCATCAAGGAGGGATCCGTACTGTACACGGACGGTTTCTCGACCTACCGGAACGTGGCTTGGGATGCTGCTGTTGCAACCCATGTAGTCTTGAGGAAAGACTCAGTTCCAACCGTCAATCAGCCGCTGAAGGGGTACTTCAGCCTGGCACGGGTGAACGCCGTGCACACTCAGTTGAAGTCCTTCGTCAACAGACAGGCTAAAGGCGTGTCGACACGGTATCTTCAGGGGCATCTCAAGTGGATTCAGGTCCTTCGAAAGCCCGCACTCAGCGAGTGCCTCGTGCTGAACCCGCCTTCCAGAGAGACTTTCCACACTTAACTACAATTGAGCCAATAAGTATCCCAGCCTTCCGCCAAAACCGTCGTTCACACGAGCAAGACTTTGTTGAAGGTTGTACTTGCAAAATCCAGAGACAGTTATTCACTAACCGAACCAGCTGTTCTACAAGTAGCATTGGATGAACAGAGTCAAAAGAAATTGATTCTGCACCTTGACTGTCGCCTTTTCGACTATTTTTGGCTTGTCAATCAGCCAACATTGGCTTTAAATTATCTAGCGCTGTCCCTACTATCAAAGCTGGCAAAATTGGAGTCAAACTGTCATGCACAACTTTAAGGTCATCTATATTGTAGATGGAGATACGTTCGATATTGAACCAAAATGGAAGTTCGAAGGAAAATCGGGCTCACGCGTCAGACCCGCGGGATACGACGCACCTGAGCTCGGCGGAATTGCAGCTGCAGCTGCGCGAAGCTGGTTAACTGAATTGCTTCTTAACAAGACGGTTCAATTAGGTGAGGTCCACGGCATTCACTTCGGTCGACTGGTTTGTGATGTCTTTATTGATGGACGAAACTTGGTCGAATACTACGAAGACTACAAAGACAACGAAGACTAGGATGTGTTAACACTTAACCGACGAAGTGCGTTTGCAATGAAAGCCAGTTGGACAAACGCGAGATAGGTCGCGTCCAGTTGCCACAGCTCGCGTCAGTTGGACTTCGGCGGCAGACCGCTCCACTTGCATCCCCGTACATCATGTGGAGCAGGGCGTTGATCGCGGTCTGGTTGTCGATCTTCGAATTGCCGTGCTAGGTGAGCAGATGCGGCTCGATAGTCCAGAATTGCTCGCCCGTTGGCTCCATGACGACCTCCTGTCGTGGGAATGTAGCTACCGGAACTAACATACATTAGCGTTAACACACCCTAGTTGTTTGGCTCAAGAGCCCGATAAAGTATGCTTACATTCTTGTGGTCTCTTGTTTCAGGTCTGGTGAACTTTGAAGCAATTGTTGAGTCCATCTGTCAAGGTACGTCTTTGAAGACACAGGCGAGATCGACGGCGTGAACCGAGCGTACAAGAATCCTCCCATTGAGGAAGCACTATGTGAATTTCGGTTCACACCCAAACTAGACTGGGAACCAACAGTTCCCGGAAGACTGCAAGTCAGTCTTGATGACTACGGAGGATCTTCTAGAGAACAACGAGCAGTTCAGATCGAACCGGTCGTGCAACACGGCAAAAGATCGGAATTGCAGCTGGCCGAAGGATTGCAGAGAGTTCAACTTCTCACTCCAAGTGGTCAGAGAATCGTGGGAGTGGGTCCGGATGTTCTAAGTGTGCATATGCTACGGCCTTATAGTCGGGGCACCGACCCAAACAGCAGCGGAGGCTGGAAGGAGTTCAAGTATCGGATTCAAAATGCCCTGTCCTCTTACGCTGAGGTTGTTGGTAATGAGCGCAACGTTGAACGTGTTGGCTTACGGTACATCAACAAGATTTTTGCACCATCAATAGTCGTGAACGAAGGGAAGTACTTGAACTGTGGACTGCGTTTGGTCGACGGTCTCTCAGAGACACGCGTAAGTTTTTCGAGTCGTGCGGAGTATCAGCACTCCAATGGCATGCGACTCATAATCTCATACGGCAATGTCGACACAAAGGAGAGTGAGCAAGCCGTTTTGCTCGATCTTGATGGTATATGGCAGTCTCAAATATCTATAGATACCAATGCCGCTCTCAACACAGCAGACAAACTGCATGGGATCGTGGAGCGTGCTTTTGAAGCCCACATAACAGAAGAATGTAGGAATTTGTTCGATGCAATCTGAAACTAGATCTGCACATGTACTATCAGAGAGCGTTGGTGGAGGACGCATCGATCAAACAGGTCAATCCGACTACACGGACCGCATAATATCAATGGGCTCAGACTCATTGTCTGCAACAATACCAGAAGATCGTCCAGGCCTAGTGCAGTTGGCTCAATCAGTCGGTCAGCGTACATGGGCTCTTCCTTCCATTGACGAATTGATTGATTGGTTAGATGAGATGGCGTGCCTTGTAGTGCTCTTGCACGAGAGAGAGGTGTCCCATCGAGCATCAAAGTTGCTTCTTAGAAATAGATTGGAGTCCCTGTTCGATGAAGAACCTGTGGAAGATTGCATGGACCATCCTGCGCAAGCGGTAATGCAAGAAGCCTTGGAGTCAACCGATCATTCACTAGTACTAGATGGCTTGTTTGAGTTCGTGTCCTCTGACACCAACCCTTGCTTCGCTGCTTCTGTACTACGTTGCTTGAGTCGCTTGGAACTAACGGGTTATACCGAGTGGCAAGCCAAGTTTGTTGCAATGGCACTAACATCGGATTTCCTAGAGACTAGAGACGCAGGCGTGCGTGCCGCGGAATCATGGGCAGATCCCCATCTGACCGAATTACTCTTGAGTCACGAAGAACCTGTGGCGTGGCTGCGCGACTACATCAAGGATGTGATCGACGACTTGAAGACCTAGTGTGGAATGTTCCTAGTCCGAAAAATCTCACACTCAAAATGGGACCGATGTAACAACGAAAAGCATGGGCTAGGTAGAGACGAAATCTCGGCGGATGCTGTAACGGCTGACCTTAGAACATCAAGCAATCAGGTGTCATTTTGGAAGTGCAATTCCGACGAGCTTGACAAAGTCCGAGAAATTGCTTTGGCCATTGTTGCGGGAAGCGATCGTATTGAGACGATCGTTGTCGTCTTAGTTCCTGTTAGCGATCTTAAAGATGACGGACTTGATTGGAATACAAGCGAGGGTCGTACTCCAGTGCAGGACCTCTCGAAGCTTCATGTGGATGTCTGCCATCTCGACTACGAACGACTTGGGAAATTGGCGAGACATGTACGTCAAGCCGTAGATGGACAAAGGTACGAAAGAGTGAGCAAGAAGCAGTTGATTGATCTGGTTGCAGAGGCGGCAGCTAGAGGGCGACTTAATGTAAGCGAGCTTCGACCGAAAGTTAAGAAGTATTGCTCGGATTGAGCCTACCAAGGGTTAGTAGACAGGCGAAAAATTGTTACTTTTGGGTCTCGTGGGCATGTGGGCAACTCTACAGAATTGTCCACATTTCCAAAGCCATTGCCGATAGACGAGGTGGAGGATGCCTCCGAAACTAGGTGGAAGATCAGATGTCAGGTGCGCTCTGGAATGGATCTAACGCAGACGGGACGCCCAACTCGGTGCGAGTGAGCATGGTGGCGACCTTGGAGAAGCCGTCCGGGGAGAACGAAGGGGCGATCTTGAAATTCATCACGGACCTCCTGGTCGACGCCTCACCGAGGTTCAGACACGCGCCTTGACCGCTAGATCCCCTCGTTTCAGTTCCACACTCACCATAAATCTGTGGAACAGTTCATGCTGAAGTCATCGAATATCGCAATCTCTAATTCGGACCTTGCATCACCGCGGAATTTACTGACTATCGGGAGATTCTGTTCAGAAAAGAAACTCGAATCTGAGCCGCAGGGCTTTCATGTGACTCGGAAAATCCATATACACCATTGTGTCACTAGCGTTGTCAGGCCGCCATTCTTGGAGTCTTGCAATGCACCTTCGTGAAGTAAGACGATGCCGAGTAAACAAGCGTGAATAGGATCCAGATAGACCGGGCCATATCACTGACTCTGGTCTCTTGACGCAAGACTCACTATGGGTTGCCGAGAGGCTCGGTTACATGCGGTGCATTCGAGAGATGTTGAAAGATCGTTCTCGATTGCGGTCCGCTACAAAGTCAATTCGATCATCCTGAATATCTCGCTGATCGAAAAGTCCCCGATCGAACCTACCAGGACTTGGAGGTGAGTTGACCATTGGTGTCGCGAAAATGGCTTTGTTGGGTACACTCCGGCATGGAAAAATTCGTGGACATGCTCATGATCCACGTATTACAAACCGCATTGAGTCCCGCAGATGTGCAGTGAAGGAATACACGAGAGCATAGACGAACGCCAAAACTCCACGGAGTCGTTGGACAAATTGGCGGCGCAACGTTTGCTCTACCGAAAAGTCAATAAGGTCGAGCTCGCGCGACTCGGTCTGCTTTTCTCAGTGGTTGTAGTGCTTTTCGCAGGACTTGCTTTCGGTCCTGCCACAAT
This sequence comes from Candidatus Azotimanducaceae bacterium, assembly GCA_965203735.1. GTDB lineage: Bacteria > Pseudomonadota > Gammaproteobacteria > Pseudomonadales > Azotimanducaceae > Bin55. Next base: position 2,349,053 of record OZ241909.1, on the reverse strand, counting down.
GGGAGAGCACGTCGGTTTGGGTGGCGCATTGGCCGTTGTGCTGTTCTGGATTGTGGATCAGCTCTGTCTGGTTCCTTTGGCGCAACGGATCAAAGAAGAGGCAGCGACCATTCAACAGGACTTTGATTGCGACGTCCTGGACATACCTTGGTCCGAGCACCTGGGAATCCCCCAGCCGATCCACGACAGGACAAAGCGGCTCGCGGTTGAGGCAAGCTCCAAGGGAGTGCGTCAATGTGAACTTGAAGATTGGTACTCGCTACAGAAAAATCCGGTGAATCCTGTTGCGGAGGTTCTGCATTGCCAGCGGCAAAATTGCGATTGGGATGCCAACCTGCGACGTGAGTGGATATGCTGCGTTCGAATCGTATTCGGGGTCATTGCCATTCCTATTGTCGTATTGGCCGCTTTGACCGACATACGATTTGCAGAGCTTGTGCTGTGCATCGCAGCGGGAATCAGGCTCTTTGCGTGGCAGTGGAATGAACAGACTGCGCATAGATTTGCTCTGAAACGGATTGAAGCTCTGCATCGCTATTTGTCCGTCCCAGATGACGAGATCTGCAAGTTGACATCGTGTGATGTACGGCTCGTACAGACTTCGATCTTCGAGCACCGACGCACGTGTCCGACAATTCCTGACTTCTACTACAAGTTGAGGAAGAAGCCATTCGAACGGCGAACTCGCAGTTAGCGCAGTCTCAGCTGCTCAAATTCAGCGCGTGGGTCTTGGGGGTTATGTTCCTTCGACTATTGTTGCCTTTGATCCGTACCGCGGCAACCTAATTCCGTCGTTGCTGGTCCGATAATGCCGTCTAGGTCCGCCGGCTACGTAGCATCGATTCGACTTGCTCCAGAATCCTTGCACGGTCGCTGTCATCCAATTCCATCACCTGACGAAAGAGGAAACCTGTCAAGTCTCGAGCGTCCGAATTGGTTGAATCCGATTCTTCCCTGGCCCAAGATGCCCATCGCGCAATAAGCTGAAAGTTCAGTCCGTAGAGTTCAGACAGTTCGTAGAGCACGATTGGGTCTGGCTGTTTGATGACGCCCCTTTCAATCTGTGAGAGGTAGGCGTTCGATCGGCCGATTTTTCGCTCTACTTCTCGCAACGAAAGTCCGTAGTGCGTTCGGGCTTGGCGCAGTACCTGTCCAACTTTTGGGTTTTCGTCTTGGGGTGTCGGTTCGGTCTTGACCGACTCGGTGTAGTTCGGTCCTGTAGTTGCTTGATGGGTCATCGCTCCAGTGGGATCGGCACAACTTCAAGACCGTCTTCGTCGACGTATCCAATGCAAAGGCAGCCCGATCCGTTTGCTTGGTTCGTCAGGTACTAGTCTAACCTCTGAGCCGTTCGCGTGCAAGCGCATGGATCAAGCGACCAATGCGATCTGGGTCTCGATCCAGTTAAGCGACCCGGAGTCGCTCATCCAGATTTTTGCAGAAATTCTCGTTCAGGGCTTGACTTTCAACCCCTTGGTCGTTTACACTTCGCAAACGTGCAAAGTACACACGCAGGTACATGTTATGGCGAACTTGATTAAGACCGACATCCAAATGCCTAGCTCCAAGTTTGCGGGCTTCTGGAATTCGATTGTAGTGGATGCCTCCATAAAGGAAACGCTACTTCGAGCCACCGCACTAAACCTCAGGTTGCGCGCGGACCTACCGTTTGAAACTACAGCTCTTCATGGCCTCGTCTTGCTCTATGGTCCGCCGGGGACCGGAAAAACTACGCTTGCTCGCGGATTGGCTCATCAGGTCGCAGCGTTCACCACGAGTAAGAAGGCGCAATTTATCGAAGTCGATCCACACGGCATGATGAGTGCCGAACACGGCGAAAGCCAAAAAGCCGTGACGCAGTTGCTCACCGAGCAAATCCCCGGTCGACTGAAAAAGGGAGTGCCTTGCATTGTGCTGTTGGATGAAATTGAATCGATGGCCATTGCACGAAGCGAAGCATCTCTGGCGACGAATCCCGTTGATGTTCATCGAGCGACTGGCGCTGTACTTGCGGCACTAGATTCGAGCACCGTGGATTTTCCAGATCTCGTTTTCGTTGCTACAAGCAATTTCGTGGGCGTTTTGGACGAAGCCTTTCGTTCCCGCGTCGATGTCGCAATACACGTTCCGACTCCGAACAAAGCCGGAAGAGTGCAAATTCTTCAGCACGCACTCCGGTCAATGTCGCAGGCATACCCGAGGTTAGGTGGTCTGGCGGCATGCGAACCAGGGATACAAGAGGTGGCCGCCCTTCTCGACGGGGCAGACGGCCGCCGGGTGCGCAAAACGGTTTTGGAGGCAATGACGGTTCGGCAGGAAACCGTACTGGATCCCGGGTCCATAGACGTCGATGATCTATGTCAGGCTGCGCAAAGAATTATGGACGAGAGCACTACCTATAACCTTGAAATGAGAAATTGACATGAAGACACATCGCACACTTGCCGCATCACCGATTCAAAGCGCTTCTCACGCATGGCAGAAGCTCAAAGAGTTTGTTGTAAATACATTGGAAAGTAGTGCTCGAATTCCACTCGGAAGTGTGCACACCGAACTCAATCCACTTGATCGACTTGGACCTGCACTTGTGGCTGGTGGACATCTTGAAAACAAGGGTCTGGTGCTCTGCGGTAACGATCTTCATGTGACCATGACCACTCTGACAGCCGACGCAGCACTGGACGCCCCACAAGACATCGAACCTATGCCAAACGGCATAGAGGTGGGAAATGAATGGACGCTGTACGTCCCATTGCCAGGAGCCCTTGATGCACATGTAGAAAACGCCGTGAGTCAGTCTGACCACCTCTCGGTAGCAACTCCACCTAAGAATGCTCCCAGCAAGAATTCAAGAAAAAGCAAGGAGAGATCTACAGTCGATTTGGATGCGTTGCGAAAAACGGAGGAAGGGTGGTGACTTACACAGGAACAACCGTTGGCACCTATACGCGGACACACACTGCAACGCACTTGGCAGACGTGATACTCGGTTCAATCACCGATATTTTGGCGACGTTGAGGATTGACCCGACTCGAGTGTTTGCTGATTGGAATACAAACCAATCCGCAATTGCCGCTTGGATTGCCGAAGAGTCTTTGAAGACTGTCGTTCTTGAGTGCCACAGGCCGAACCGAGGTGGCGTACACCCAGTGTTTGAATTTCCGATCTCTTACGGTGCAGGTGGTGTTGGAGACCGAAAATTTACTGCTGACAGAGCAGCACTCGCTACTTACATGGCGAAACTCGAGAACGTTCCAAGCGGAACGAGTTACCGCCTTTTCTGCAGTTATCGAAAAAATCCCAGTGAACAACCTGGGTGGGGTCCGGGGAGGCGTGCATCAGTGAAGGGTCTGCGATCAAGTAGCTTTGGCACGCTAGCTTCCGGACCGCACGCTAGCGCAGGAATGCGTTACTACCGAAACTAGGAGACTCTACCCATGAGCTACATTGACGATGCATTCGCCAAGTTGAAATCTAATCTAGAAATTACGCAGACCGAAAGTCGGTTGGCGCAAACACGACATCAGCTCGTACGTGACCACATCGAAGAACACTGGGAATTAACGGACCACTTCCTGACTGGCAGCTATAAGCGGCACACCAAAACAAAGAAACTCAAGGATGTTGACATTTTCGTGGTCATCGATCCGGATGGACCCCAAGGAGAATTGGCAAACGGTACGGGTTCTTCGGCTGTTTCTGCACTACGTCAAGTCCTAGCTTTGCGGTGGGATGATCTAACAGTCGACGATAACGTTGTGACGATCAATTACGGTGACGAAGATGTCGCATCATACGAAGTCGCCCCGGTGTTTGAACGTACGGGTGGCGGCTACACAATGCCAAACGGATTTGAGTGGATGGACACCGATCCCCTGGAACAAGGCGAGCTGGTGACACAAAAAAACAAGGACTGCGATGAAAAGTTTGTGCCATTTGTGAAGATGGTCAAGGGAATAAATCGTGAAGCTGACGAACCAATCGATCCCTCTTTCTTGCTTGAAGTAATGGCATTGGACGTCGTGAGCGATCCCTTCGGACGATACCAGGACGAGATCCGTTTTTACTTGGCATCTGTCACCGATCGAATAGTCGAGAATTGGCCGGATCCAGTAGGTCTAGGTCCGGACGTGAATTGTGACATTTCGATGGATCGTCGCGTTGAACTTCGGGAGATCGTGCAACAGTGGCTTTACGTGGCCGAAGAAGCACTGCGCCTTGAGTATGAAGGGCGAGAACGAGCATCCGTAGATACGTGGCGTGAATTGTTCGGATGGAGAATGCCAAGACCGTAACCCGGAGATTTATGGGTAACCAAGATGGAATTAAGCCAACGTACGAGGAACACTAGTTCGGGGATAGTACTCTTGTGGACGATCAGCATGTGCGGCGAACGCTGGAATCGATACATTGAGTCGGCATCAGAACTGAATATGTCACCGTGGTATCTCCTTTCGTCTATCGGCCGTCAGCCTGTTCCAAAATCTGGATATGAACTACGAACTCTATCTGAGTATCGAACCATCATTCTGCTCAAGGAGATTGAACAATGAAATTTGAGAATCCCGTCACACAACAAAGGCAGCCAGAGACACTCGAAGAGTGGACTCAATACTTAGTCAGGAGAGACTTTGATGGCCTCATCAATTCAGTAGTAGAAGGGGAACTTCTCGCTATAAGTAAACCACTCTGTCCCTTGGACAATCCACAACTTAGCAACACCAAGATTCAATTAGAACTTAAAGTTCCACGTCCACACTATCCAAAAGAGTTCGACGTAGGATGTACAGAAGTAACTTTGAACCAAATTCTTAGCGATCCTAACTACGCACAAAAGGCTATGGAAGAGATGCGAGGCCATGTAAATCAAAGCGAAGATCGTAAGAGTGCCATAAAGAAGGCAAGAGTGATTGGTGAGTTCAATCAAAAAATGAAGGAACGACTTAAATTGAGCTAATGTTGACTATCAAAATTGCATATCAAAGTGAGACGTGATTTCGTGTCGATCCTCAACAGTTTGCAATCTACATCAGCTTTAGCTATTTTCGACTTGTAAATGGTAAGTATCACAATTGAGTACCGTCGACCTCTCTTGATCATTCTTAATATACACTGCGGGTACAAATGGCTATTTGTGCATTGCCGATAAAGCCATAATAATAGATAGTAGTTCAATGGATTTAGACAGAATATTGAGAGCTTTTGTCCAGAGTATTGCCGATATTGAGCAGTTCCGGACCCTCGCCGAAAACACTTCTAAAACTGAACTCCTACGATACGCTGAATTGGCAAGCGATGACAGAGCAAACACAGACCAGGACTTTCCCAGCTACATGAGTAACGAGTCATCGGGGTTCTACGACTTAGAGACTGGCACTTACCGACGATTCAGCTCTAGAACTGTGAGGGCGACGGACCGAATTCGGCAAATTGTCAAGCAAAAGAATCGGCAATACAGCTGGTTTCTTGTGGAGGCCTACGAAGAATTTGAAGACTTCTTGGAACGATCCTATGCTTGGATAGGCCATCATGATTGGCAAAGTTGGCGGCTCGGTGAGTTCGGCAACATTCAATATTCTGAACTTGCTAGCATGCCTTTCTCTTGGTACGTGGATGCTGTAAAGAGAAAGTTTGCGTCTGATCCAAAGAGGATTCTGAGTCGACTTAGAGACCTATACCCAAGCCTTGCAGAGAAGGAAGTTCGGAACCATCTCAATCGCAACATGCAGCTCATGATCGAACTGATTGCAAAATTGCGTCACAAGATCGTACATTCACGTGGGAACATCTCCGACAGGAATGAATTTGTTATGCACGTGTTGACAAGCTGTGGATTGTGGAACAATGGCAATCCGAAAGTAGAGCATCGTTCACAAGTAGAACAATACCTGTTGACCGATAACGGACAATGCTATATTTCAGTGATCGAAGTTGCTGCTCCCTTGCCCAGAAATGCACCTCCCGAAGCACGAAATTTCCTCAATCCACACTTCGACATAGTTGGTTCTCTCATCTCTGACCTCGTAGCTGAGGCCCATCAAATTCACTTCTATCTAAGCACCCACTCTGTCACACAGTCGTAATGTCAACTTGCTTGATAAAAGACATTGGGACTGTTCTTCGTATGTCATTTCTCTCGAAAGGCGACTGTCAGTCTCATATGGATTGGCTCAATTGTAGTTAAAGGTGGAGAGTCTCGTGTGTAGGCCGTTTCAGCACGAGGCACTCGCTGAGTACCCCTTCAGCGACTGATTGACGGTTGGAACTGAGTCTTTCCTCAAGACTACATGGGTTGCAACAGCAGCATCCCAAGCCACGTTCCGGTAGGTCGAGAAACCGTCCGTGTACAGTACGGATCCCTCCTTGATGCGGTCCTGCAAGGCTTCCCTGACGTCGTCGCGATGTCCCACCACCTGCTTCATGCTCGTCCCGTGACGATCGACGGCGGTGACCACGGGCACCTGGTCCCACGACAGTCCACGCATGTGGGATTTTCCTCTCCTGCGCGGCGGTCTCAGCGCCGGAGGATTGCCTCGCTTCCAGCGGCGACTTCCCTTGAAGCTCTCGCGGAAGTACGTCTCGTCGACCTTTACGTGCCTTTCAGACGCTTCGGCTCGTCGTCGCCGAGCGCTTCGAGGACCACCTTGCGCCAGCGCCACAGCGTTCGTCGGGAAACCCCGACCTCTCCGAACCTGTGCAGATCGTCCAGGGACCGGTGTCCGGCTGCCAGTGCCTGGAGAAAGAGGGACCACCTCTCCGGCTTGCGCATGCGCGCGAACGGAGTTCCCGTCCTTCCGTTGAAGGTGCGTCCGCACCCGCCCTGCGAGGGTGGTCGGCACCGAAAGCACTGCGAGCCTCGGGAGTCACGACCGTGCTTGTAGACCTTGTCGTGGCCGCAGTGGGGACACTTCCTAGTGTTCCGAATCGACTGGTCAAGGTTTTCGAGCGCATTCATTCCCTTGCGGCTGCTCTGCAGCGAACGAACCTGGTCCTCGAGCTAGGCGAGCTCCTCGGAGGACATTTTCTCCAGAAGGTCGAGAATCGAGGCGAATTCCTGACGTTCCATAATCAGAATGGCCTTGTTAATCAATAACTTGCAACAAATATGGGGTCGAATTGGCTCTTTTCAACACTTAACTACAATTGAGCCTCTTATTAACAGAGCCAAAGAAGTCTAAAATCCCACAGTCTAGTAGATTCCCGTCGGACCGATCCTCATCCCAACCAATCTCATTCAAATGTTGTTCGATCAGCTTTGTCAGTTCTGTTTGCTCTGATTTAGCAAAAATATATCCATTACAATCTGGTTCCTTATAGTTCAACACAATCGATTCTCCGCTGGTTTCATGAAACTCTCCATCGTCAGAAATAATTCTGTATATTCCCTTGAATGACAATTTTCTTGCACCCTTGTATGGTGCTCTAAAGTCAAGGAAGATCTGGCCCTTCTTGAACTCCCATTTTGTCCCTAGAGCACACGGGTAGCAGTCTCGTCTATCGTCATTTGCCCATTCACCCTCGGAGTACAAGTCTCTCGATCCTTCCTCTAAGTAGGCTGTTCCTTCCTCGGACATTTCATAGTCTGATTCAAGCCATGCTAATACGTGCACATTATCGAATGCTTTAAGATTTCCCCCAGACTTCACTGTTTCAATTAAGAATTTTCTATGCGCTCTCCTCGGTTTTCCTGTCTTATTCCGTATCCTCCATTGGTCTGTAGCCCAGTGGATGTGTTCCTTTGAAACTTCATCGCTCCTATCCCATAGTGAATCAAACCAATTACGAGCAGTCGCCGCACATTCCTTAGAATTTGTGTGAATTGCTGCCTCGATGTTTCCTCCGAGTGACTTTACATCGTCAAACCCCAATCCATTAGCTGAGACATTAGCCGAACCTACAATGACATCAGCACCACAAATCCAAACCTTTGCATGCATGTTGTCAAGTGTCCTAATCGATGCTTTCGAATTCATTAGCTTGTTGATCGGAGAAGGATTACACGCTCCGCTTCGTAAGTCACAAATTATTTTTACATCCTTGACAGACTTCTGTATTCTGTCGACTAAGCCAGTCTCTTTGGGCGAGTTCTTACCCCAATAGGCCACGGCAATTCGGATGGGTCCTTTCTTCTTTGTGAGCTTTCTTATAGTGTCAAGTATTTGATTCTCATTGAGAAACTTCACGTTCTGTGCCTAAGTAGAACAAGATTAGGCATTATATCGAGCATGAAGTGCGCCTATATATCAAAGAACTGAACTTTCAGTTCACGTGCGATCGCAGAGGTCGAGCCGACTTTCCGTACCGCACCGCCGGTTAAGTTCGCTGACAGTCGTAGAATCAGCTGCTCGAATTCCTAAGTGCCACGCCAAACTCGTCGTGTCGTTGATGTATCGGGTTATCGCCGTCCTTACAATCCAAACCCCGATGGAGACGCCGGATCTCGCAGTATTGACCAACTCCACTGCTAGTCGTTTCTGTGGGTTGATCTAGCCTTTGGCTTCAGATTAAGCCGCGTTTCAAGCCGAGAGTCGACTAACTCAAGAAGGTGCAGAACAAGTCATTAGCGCTTGAACAGAGGATTAGATATGAGCAGACTAGAACGAGCAACCAAAATTTTGAAAGCAGCGGAAAGTTGGAAATTGAAGGGTCTAATTGAAGAAGGTTCAGTCTTCAGCTCGCTCAGACTCTGGACGCTTTCGAATTTCAAGCAGCTTGAAGACAAAAACGTCAATCTGACCGCGCTTGGATCGGGGACAGAAGAAGAGAATTCTCTGGACCAGGATGATTCGACTTCGAGGAACGTTTTCTGCCTCTGGTCAGAAGTTGTTTGGTTGTATTACCTGATCGTAGATAGTGTTTCTCAGAAACTAAAGCTAGACCGAATCCGCACCATCTGGGAGAAATCAGGGACCGAATTTCCCAACAATCACTGGGCGGTAGGAGATGTACTAGATCGAGGAATTCTGAATCCAGGTCCAGGTTACACCGCTAATCAGCGACACGAACTGACGTACATGGTTGCCTTGTTTTCCTCGTGGACAAGCTTGCCCCGAACGAAACGAGAGCAACTACTTGAAAGTGCCTGGGCGTTTGCCAGTTGGGTGGGCGACCGGACGGATAGCAATAGACGTCAGTTTCGTCATGCGCTCTTGTACTTGCTCTTCCCGGATGAATTCGAACCGATCATGTCATTGAGACACAAGACGTCGATTGTTGAATCGTTCAACAAAGATGACAACGGCGATCTCGACACGGCTAATCTCGCTCCGATTGACATAGACAAAGAGCTTTTGGCACTCACTTTTCGGCTGCGCGAAGAATATCCCGATCAAGAAATTAATTACTACTTCCCACCCTTTGTGGAGGTTTGGAAACCTGAACAGCCAAAGCCACGTCAAGAAGTATTACCCGAAGAAGGAAGCCTCGAGAAGTGGTACAACGACCTGTTCGGTAACGCCGATGTCTGGGTGATAGGAGCTGGAGAAGGTGGCAGGCTGTGGGAAGAGTTTGTCGAAAAGAACATTGTGGCGATAGGTTTTGAGAAAGAGGGCGATCTTAGCGAATACCCCGATCACCGTTCCATTCACGAAGCATTGATCAGAAATGGTAGGGGAGCCAATCCCGCAAATAACTCGCTTTGTGCCTGGGAGTTTGTACACGAAATCAAGATCGGTGACATCCTTGTTGCGAAATTGGGCAGGAAGATCATACTCGGCTGGGGTAAAGTGATTGGTGACTACCAGTACGATGGAGATCGACCCGAATACCGAAATGTACGAGAGGTTGAATGGCACCCCTGCTCCAAGCCCATTCACCTAGAACGTAACATCATTACCAAGACACTGACCCGATTTACAAGCTTCAAAGGTTGGCTGAAGAAGACCTTTGACTTAATGGACAATGGAAACGGGAATGGGGGTGTTATCCCTCCAGACGACGGAATTGATTTGTATGACATATCTGAACTATTCGTCGAGGAGCAGCAGTTTCGCCGGATTCTAGCTTCGCTGGCACTGCGCAAGAATCTGATACTTCAGGGACCGCCCGGAGTTGGTAAGACCTTTATTGCACGTAGACTCGCATGGTGCTTGCAGGGGCACAAAGATTCGAGCCGCATTCAACTTGTACAGTTTCATCAGTCTTATTCATACGAAGACTTCGTACAAGGCTATCGGCCGACGGAAGAGGGCGGTTTCAAATTACGAAATGGAGTCTTCTATCAATTCTGCAAGCGGGCGGAGCAAGAACCGACCAAGCGTTTCGTGTTCATCATTGACGAGATCAATCGCGGCAATCTTTCGAGAATTTTCGGTGAGCTGCTCATGCTCATTGAGAGCGACAAGCGAGGCAAAGAGTACGAGGTTGTATTGGCTAACAGTCAAGATGAAGAACGCTTCAGCGTTCCCGAAAACGTGTACGTACTAGGTCTTATGAATACTGCGGACCGTTCGTTAGCTATGGTCGACTATGCGTTACGCCGGCGTTTTGCTTTTGAAACACTCAATCCCGCTTTTGAGTCAAGGAAGTTTAGAGAGTATCTGCTCGAAGCAGACGTAGAACGGGATCTCATCGATCTAATTGTGGAGCGATTCACCGATCTCAACAGCAGCATTCGCGACGACAACGATCTGGGACCTGGATTTCAGATCGGACACAGTTTTTTCGTTCCCGAGGAGTCAGCTGACGAGGAGTGGTATGCGACGGTGATTGAGACCCAAATCGCACCTCTTCTTCACGAGTATTGGTTCGATCGACCCGATTATGTTGACGGATTGATTGATCAATTACGACAGTGAAAATTGACAAGATTCCTATAGCAAATGTCTTCTATTTGCTGTGCTACGCATGGAAGTTCATAGGTGAAAGAGATCTTGTGAAGGTCGATGAACTCGATCAGCTAAATGCGGTTCATGACTTGTATGGCAAAGTGCTCACAACCGGATTCTTTCACTTGGCTCGCCAAGGTCTGGATCGAGGCTATTTGGACTTTCAGGACGATATAGGGGGAGTTCGTGGCAGGATAAATCTGTCGGATACAACCAAACGTGCTCTGCGAGCTCAGGGGCGAATTTCGTGCGAATTTGAGGAACTCACCTACGATGTTCTCCACAACAGGATTCTGCGGAGCACACTACATTCGATGTTGCGGCTTGGGAATCTGGACAGAGGGATTGCTTCCGACGTTCGAAAGGCATTCCGGAGAATGGAAGGGATAACAGAGGTATCACTGTCAAAGAGAGTATTCAACCAAGTTCAGCTGGACCGAAACCGACGCTATTACCGTTTGCTATTGTCTGTATGCCGCCTAATTCACGAGCTATTGCTAATCGATGAACGGTCCGGCCAAACCACGCTCAGTGCGATTGATTCGAGTCGAATGTATCAACTCTATGAGAATTTTGTCATTAACTTCTACGCACGAGAACAGAACATATACAAAGTCAATAGTCCCAGTCGTGTGATTAAGTGGCAAGATACTGGCACACAGAAACAGTACCTCTCAAAGATTCCGCGGATGGAAGCCGATGTAATCCTTGAAGCACCTCATCGACGAATAATTGTCGATACTAAGTTTTATCAGGAAACTCTTGGAGGCAAGATGGGAGACAAGCTGCACTCGGCAAATCTCTATCAGATGTTGGCCTACTTGCGAAATCGTGAAGCGACCGAGTCTAACGGTGCCCGTCACGAAGGTCTATTGCTATATCCGACCACAGAAGAACATGTCTCCATAGATGTGCAATTGGAAGGACACTTGATACGAGCACGGACGATCGATCTGGCCGAAGATTGGCGCTCAATCCATGAATCCATGTTGAGGATGGTTTCATAGACGTCTGCTCCATCCCAGCAAAGAGAATTTGATCACTCATCTACGATTGAACCCAAACCTAAGTCAGTGAGTTTCACCACATCTTCTAACTCCAGCCGATCCCGATGGTTTACCGCCAGAAATCTTGCACTAGCGAGCATTGCACTTGTTGTGGTTGCTATTTGTTTGGTTTGCTTGTTCGTGCTAAGAGGCAGCAGAAGCGGGATTAGTTCAGAATTAGACCAAGAACCCATTCCACAGGACATTGTTGAGAATAGCTCCAACAGTCCTATTGTTGTGTCCTCAGATGGGAGTGTGGACTTGCAATCAGAGGATCTTCCGATTGTTCTAACTCCTGAACAGACAATCCTCTATGTTGACTGCAGAATGCTTGCGGGAAAGGGACCTGCGGAAGATGTGGCTGTTGTCACGCTCCTCTCGGAGAAGGGAGCCGAATTTGCAGTCGTTGGTGAAAATGGAATTCTGACCAGCGGTAGACTGGACTTTCGGCCTCACCATTTCCGCATTGGTCGTCGTCCTGATGGTTCGGTGCTCGTGGGGTTTGCAAATCTCCGGTTGAACTCGGGTGTTTTTCGACCTCCCGACTCTGACGAACCGCTTCGAATTTATCAAGGCGACCACGTCGTCTACGAAACGAGAAAGGCTTCCGACTTCGATATCGCGTCTGACGGATCGTCGTTCTTCGTTCTTGAGCCTTCGCCTGGCGGTGCATCGCGAATTGTGATCAGGAACATGGACGACGGTACTCAGAAAGAAACTGAGCTGGGAACCAGATTCTCTCGAACCAGCGACTTTTCGCCTGGCAATCACATGCCAGTTTATTCATTGGACTCCTCAGAAATTATGTTCACACCAGCTCACGTAGACGCTATGGGAGTGGGCACCTATTGGATTTATCCCATCGGTGAAGGTCGTACACGAAGAGTTACCGTCCAAGATAGTTGGGGAGCTTGGTTGACTTCAAGCGAGAATGGCTATTTTGTTGACCGTCCCGACGACTTGGAACCGGAAGAGCGGGGTGACGTTTGGCAAGTATCTCGCAAGCGAATCGACCCTTCAAAGGGCGAAACGGAAGTGCTTTGGAGCAGTAGGGTGTACGTCAGGCATCACGACGGGATGCTTTCCCTTTCGCAAAATGGAAAGTGGTTGGGAGTGGACGGTTGGAACTACAAGGTTCTCGATACAAACACTGGGGAGACTGTTTTCGACTTCCCGGAGTCACCGGATCGTGAAGCTGTGTTGGCTCGGCTAGCTCCAGCTCTGCCGGACGGTGCCACGCTCGCGTATATTGGCAGGATAGGACACATTTGGTTCTCTGGGAATTCACTTGTGTCTTTTCGCATGGTTGGAGATACTTCGCCATGTAGCACAAAGAAAGGCGAAAAATACGATAACAGGAAATGGAGGCAGTGCATTCGAGAACTTCGATTGCAGGGCAGATACAGGACTTTCTTCGATGTTTTTGACATGAGCAATATCGAGCTAGACGGACCTCCTACCTACATCACGGAAGTTTTTGAAGAGTCGAATTGCATGCCTGCGAATTCGCCTAGAAGGGGTCTCATAGACCTTGATGGTCAACTAGCTTTCAGACCGCAAGGGGATTCTTAGGGGAACACGAGGCTGGTTACGTGGCAACACTTCTGGGACACACTCATAGTAGTTAATCAGATCGAGTACGTACTGAGTCTTGGCTGGAATGTTGGAGATTGAATTTGAGCAACGTAGGTAAGAATCCTCAGTGTTGGTTGATCTTGTCGTCGATGTTAGGGTCCCGTACACTGACAGTGGACTTGCTTGCAGCAAAATATTCGATCGATAAACCTCTGCAGAAAAACGGTTCGTCCCACTAGGAATTTGTGCCGCTTTCGTATTGGGCACATTCACTGTCAAGGCTGGTCAAATCGCAATCCAAGTGCTGCACTCAACTGGATTTTGTAATACGACGATTACCCGGCGATTCGCAATGTCACCATAAGTACGATTCTGCGAAACCTGGCAGACAAGGATCCTGAACTCGCACCGAGTACCTTTCAACAATGATAAAAAGTTGGGCGGCAATCGACGCACAAGGATTGCTGGATACGTAGAGCAACAGTTCAGTTCCGCAAGTTCAATCGGCAGCTGCGGTCGCATCGATGGTACGGCACAACGCGACAGACATTCTCACTGATGAACAGGTTGAATATGTGAAGAATTACTTGGGTGAGGTAGACATACCAGACTCTTTTCACGACTTGTAGAGCCAATCACTTGACTACACTTAGCAAGAGAACACAAGACTAATCCATCGGACCCTCAATTGGATCGCCTGAATTCCCATCCATGAGCCCATCTTCTAACACCAGCCGATCCCGGTGGTTTACTGCCAGAAATCTTGTACTAGCAAGCATTGCTCTTGTCGTGATCGCGATTTGTGTGGTTTGGTGGTTCGTGCTAAGAGGTAGCGGAAGTGGGAATAGCTCAGATTTAGACCAAGAACTCATTCCACAGGACATTGTTGAGAATAGCTCCAACGGTCCTATTGTTTTGTCCTCAGATGAAAGTGAGGACTTGGACTCAGAGGATCTTCCGGTTGTTCTAACTCCGGAACAGACCATCCTCAATGTTGACTGCAGAATGCTTGCGGGAAAGGGACCTGCGGAAGATGTGGCTGTTGTCATCCTCCTCTCAGAGGAGGGTGCCGAGTTTGCCGTTCTTGACGAGAATGGAACTTTAAGCAGCGGCAGATTGGATTTTCGCCCGCATCATTTCCGCATTGGTCGGCGGCCTGATGGGTCAGTGTTGGTGGGGTTTGCAAGTCTTCGATTGAACTCGGGTGTATTTCGACCTCCAGACTCTGACGAGCCGCTTCGAATTTTCCACGGGGACCACGTCGTCTACAAAACGAGAAAGGCTTCCGACTTCGATATAGCTTCTGATGGCTCGTCGTTCTTCGTTCTTGAGCCTTCGCCAGGGGGCGCATCACGAATCGTGATCAGGAACATGGACGACGGTACTCAGAAAGAAACTGAACTGGGAACCAGATTCTCTTCTTCCAACTCCTTTTCGCCAGGTGAACACATGGCAGTTTATTCGGCGGACTCCTCAGAGATTATGTTCACACCAGCCCACGCAGACGCACGGGGCGTAGGTACCTATTGGATCTATCCTGTTGGAGAAGGTCGTGCACGAGGAATAAGCGTCCAAGACAGTTGGGGTGCATTGTTGACCTCAAGCGAAAATGGCTACTTCGTCGACCGTCCAGACGAGTTAGCACCGGATGAGGTGGGAGACGTTTGGCAAGTTACACGCCGCCGACTCGATGCGTCAACAGGTACATCCGAAGTGCTATGGAGCCGAAGAGTAGATGTCAGTAATCACCATGGATTACTTTCCTTATCTCAAAATGGCAGATGGTTAGGGTTGTCGGGTTGGAATTACAAAGTCTTGGATACAAAATCGGGTGAGACTGTTTTCGATTTTCCGAGGGCACCCGATCGAAAAGCTGTCTTTTCTCGGATAGCTCCAGCTCTGCCAGACAGTGCGACACTGGCAGATGTTGGCAGTATAGGAAGCATTCGGTTCAGGGGGAACTCACTTGTGTCCTTTCGCAGGGTTGGAGATACTTCGCCATGTAGCACCAAGAAAGGCGAAAAATATGACGACAGGAAATGGAGGGAGTGTATTCGGGATCTTAGGTTGCAGGGCAGATACCGGACTTTCTTCGATGTCTTTGAAATGGACAATATCGAGCTAGACAGTCCTCCTACCTACATCACGGAAGTCTTCCGAGAGTCGAGTTGCATGCCTGCAAATTCGCCTAGAAGGGGACTCATAGACCTTGATGGTCAACTAGCTTTCAGACCACAAGAGAATCCTTAGGGGAAGACGAAACCAAATACGTAGCAAGTCGTCGGGGAAAAACTTGCATTAGATAGTCTGACCACGCACTTGTTGAGTTGTAGCTGGTACTTGGACCCTTAAGTCACGTACCCGTTACGAAACAAACGAAGAGAATCGAGGACAATTCAACATCCTCGCCGAAGTTTTTTTTGGGAGACGGAGTCGAGCAGTTTGATTTCAGCCAGCAGTTTTTTCTACTCCTGAACTTATGGATATTTGAATTTGCGGATCTACTAAAGCGAATGCAGTGCAGCGGTTATGCAGTCGCGATCAAGATCCGGAGCTTAAAGCGCCCCTCTGACAAGAAACGTTGATGAAAGTAATCTGCTTAACCGTCTAGAGGTGTACTGGGTTCGAAGTAAGTTCCAGAAGAACGTGCAAGTCATACCAGGGTTAGGATTGGAACAACTTGAAAGTCGTTTCCTGATCGCCCAAAACCTCTAGATTACACATCCCGTACGGTTTCTCAACCTTGTACTTTATTCCCGGCTCAAATCTAATTATTCTCATTTCCCCAAAGCATCGAAGCTTCAATTCGACAACTCGACCTTCAACATCCTCTAGCCAAAACTCATCCTTGAACAGTTCAATATTCCAGCTTGCAGAGTCAGGAATCGTAGCCGCTACGTCGTAAGCAACTTGGTTGTTCTTTAATTCGTCTAGCGCTTCGGCGACACCGTTAAGCCATGACTTTGCCTCTTCATCGAGGTCTTGTCTGATCAGCTTTCGGTATGTTCGATGTGCTCGTTGATAGTCCCTTTTCTTAAGCAAGAGTGGCAGTTGTCTGCCCAATGCATACGCAAATACTTCGGTGGGCAAGAAATTGTCAACTGTCTCGTTGGCTATTGCTCGATCTAACGCTTTGAGCTGCTCGTCCTCGGTACCCCACTTGCTCAGATATTCATACTTGGAAAAATTGAATGCGGCATCCTCATAAAGGGTGAGTTTTCTTTCTCGGTCCAACATTCTCATGTACTTGTCGGCCTCGTCCTTGTCGTCCTCAGTTATAGCTTCTCGCAATTGATTCTGAATTCTTGCAAATTTTCTTGTTACAGCTTTAGTTTGATCTTCGATTTGAAAAATAACCTTTTGTCGAGCTCCTGCGTCGATGTTCTTTCCGTTGTAACTTGCGGGACGGTATCTCCACTGTTTTACGGCTCGAATAGCGGCATTCTTGAACGCGTTATCCCCAATTGAGTCTATTACGACAAATTCGTATGGTTTTCCTTCGGAATCGACCATGAAATTGAGCTGCACCCAACTTTCTTCACCTGCGACCAATCGGCCATAGGGGTAGATGGGCTTAACAATAGGTGCTAACAACCGAGGTCCGTGGAAACTGTCAACTTCGACTTGAGGCGCGGGTTCTTCTTCTGTGTCCGGGCTACTTATCTCGTCAGCCGTCGAACTGACCATGACAAGCAGAAGCCCAATGGCGGCTACGGTGGCTCTGTTGAAGCCAGTGCGTCTGCTAACTCGCCCGCTGTGGTGGACCCGTCGAGTAGTTTGATTCCCAACCGCAATTTTTTCGTTTGACATAGATGAAGCAGCAATTGAACCAGTAGGTGGGTCGAATCGGATAGTTTACACACCTCTCACGAAGTCTTCGGACCCTTTAAGCTATGGTGGTATGGTTAGGATTGAAACAATCTAAAGGTTGTTCCCTTGTCGCCTAGGACCTCCAGGAAGCACGCGCCGACATGTTGTTCAATCTTGTACTTCACTTCCGGTTCAAATCGGATAATTTCCAAATCCCTATGGCACCTGAGCTTAAGTTCGACAATGTGTCCTTCGACGTCTTCAATCCAAAATTCGTCCTTCCACAGTCCCATATTCCAGCTTGCGGAATCACCAATAGTGGCTACGAGATCATAGGAATTTTGGTTATCTTTCAGTTCATTAAGTGCTTTTCCAACGGCTTCTAGGTTCGACCTTGCTGGTTCATCCAATTCCTGACGGGACAAGATATGGTAGGTGATGTAGGCTGTCAGATAGTCTCTCTTCTTGAGTAGCAGGGGCAGTCGCTTGCCCATCGCGTACGAATAGACATCGGCTGGCAGGTACTTGTCAGTGCCCTCGTGCGCTATCGCTCGATTCAGCGCATCGAGTTGTTGATCTTCATTGCCCCACTTGCTCATGTACTCGTACTTTGCGAAATTGAAGAAAGCGTCCTCATAAAGAGTGTGTTTTCGGCCATCCTCCAGCATTTTCAAGTACCGATCAGCTTGCTCCTTGTTGTCTTCCGCCACTGCTTGGCGTAATGCATTTTGGAGCTTTACAAAACTGTCTGATGCTCCTTTGGGTTGGTCAGAAATTTGAAACACGAGCTTATAGTGGACACCCGCATCAATTTTCTCTCCGTTGTAGATTGCGGGTTGGTACTTCCACCTTTTCACGGCTCGAATTGCGGCACTCTTGAATGAATTGTGTCCAATTGAGTCCGTAACGATAATCTCGTACGGCTTTCCTTCTGGATCGACCATGAAATTGACCTGCACCCAACTTTCTTCACCTTCCATCAATCGTCTTTCAGGATACACTGGAACAACGTGCTCCAGCAGCACAGGTCCCCTAAAGCTGTCGATTTCGACTTTGGGTTCAGACGGTTGTTCATCCTCTTGGGTGGCAGCTGACTCGTCTGCAATCAAGCCTGGTGAGAAAAACAACAATGCAATGACCCATACATTGGAACAGTAGAAACTAATGATTTTCTGGGCTCGATCAGTGAGATCCTTCCGACGCATAGTTCTGGTTTCAGAGTATTTTTTTCCGGTTGTCATGGGTTGAGACTTGAGTGAGCAATGGCGATGGTCATACTCATTAGTTTACATGTCAGAGTAGCTATTTCGCATCATTCCCATTCTTGGGCTTCTCGCTTTGGAGGCCGTGGATAGTGCTGTAGGAGGCAAAGCCTAAACAACGGCTGGCCAACACATCGAGTCAACCCGGGTCCTGTACGAGAAGCAACCTAATCATGAGAAAATGGACGGCAGCGGTTAGTGACTGTCTGCAATGCAAGTTCCTTGTTAGATACTTGGACTAAGTTCTAACGGGCAAAAAAGAAGGCACTGGTTCGCAAAGCGGAAACAGAGCCTCCAAAACGCCGCCTTTATTGCTCTAATGCAATGTAGTCACTCTTTTCCTGCATTGGTTCTTTCTCGGATTTCAGTGATTTAATTGCCTCTGTAATGCCGTACCGAAGGAGCACCTCGACCATATCGCAGTTCTTCATGTCAAGCTTGCGGTAGTACCCCTTCAAATCCTCTTTGTGCTTCTTCTCCAAATCGGATTCGTTGATGAGGTAGTCGAACGTGTCCTTTATCTGCTCCACTTGCTCCAGACTAGCCTTGCCCGCCTCGTGGATCTTCTCGCAAGTCTCAATAGCGTTGGCTATTTTGCGTTCCTTCATGGCTTCAGGAGTTTCTACAAACGTCTGGCAGGAAACTAGAAAGGGTACGACCAGTAGAAGTCCGATAGTCTTGGAACTCAAGGTTCTTCCCCACAGTTTCAAATGTGACTCAATCATAACACCGTACTTTTGGTCGAATAGTCGCAAGAAATGCCCACTCTCGTTGTCTTCTTGAAGTGTTCAAAGGAACTGAACCGATGCTAACGGGCAGAGTGACGGAATTTGTTGGGTCGGTTGTCGCACGGTTCGACTCCTAGAAATTCAACGAGCTTCATGGTGGTACGATAGGTCAGCGACCACATTGTTCACCTCCAAGTACCAATAGCACTTCGGGCTTTACGCTCGGTCCGGAGTAGGTTCCTTGGAGGCTTTTGAGTAGTTCGAAGATGGAGCCCACGAGTACCCAACCAGCATCCTTCGGTCAGATTGTTCGCAATCTCAAGGACATGCGACTGTGGCGGATCTTTCTCATCGGCTGCGCAAGCGGCTACCCATGGGTGCTCATTGGTGGAAATCTGAGTCTCTGGTTGAGACAAGAGGGATTTGAGAGGAAGTCCATTGGCTTTATTGGGTTCGTGTTTACCGTGTACACGATCAACTTTCTCTGGGCACCAATCCTCGATTCCGTCAAACTAAACCTCTTCGGAATTGGACAACGTAAGTCTTGGATCGTACTTTGCCAGTGTGCGATTGTTACGTTCACGGTTCTCTTGGCCTTGATGGGACCCCATTGGAATCTAGCTTTGTTCGTTGTTGCCGTGATAGGCGTAGGTGCTGCTTCTGCAACTCAAGACCTTGCCATAGATGCGTATCGCATTACAGTCATTCGTAAAGACGAAAGAGAAATGGTGGGACTGGGAGCGGCAATGGCAACCGGCGGCTGGTGGGTGGGTTCCGGATTACCTAGTGGAATTCTCTTGTACCTCACCGATTTGGACGCGTTTACATGGAGTAGTGTCTATCTCGTGGCTGCAGCGGCTATTGTCCCTATTACCGTTGTAGTCGCCTGGTTTTTTGAAGAACCCAAGGTGGGGCAGGTACATGTAGGTCGAAATTGGTTCTTGAAGGTACTCCTCGCCTATGTCGACACTATTAGAGACTTCTTTCGACGTCATGGCGTTGAGATTGCGCTCAGTCTGTTGTTGTTCATTGTCTTGTTCAAGATTGGAGAGGCGTTTCTAGGAAGAATGGCGAAACCGTTCTATACAGATGTGGGGTTTACGAATTCGCATATGGCGACGGCAGATTTGATCGATACTGCAATAGTCATCGTCTTCTCCATTCTGGCTGGGATCGTTGTTCCTCGACTGGGCATTTTCAAGATGTTGCTTATAGCTGGGCTTGCTATGGCTGCCACCAATCTCATGTTTGCGTGGATCGCTGCGACCGGTCCGTCGGTGGGTCTTTTCTACTGGACCATCATCGCCGATGGGATTACCACCTCCGTATCATCGGTTGCGTTTGTGGCTTTCCTTACGTTCTATGTGAGTCACCTTCATGCTGCAGGGCAATACAGTGCGCTAGCTTCCTTTGGTACCGCAGGCAGAACTTTTCTTGCAGGATTCAGTGGCGTCCTGATTGACGGATTGGGTGGAAATTGGTCGCTCTTCTTCGTTCTCACTTCCGTTGCGGTTGTTCCGTCTTTATTCGTACTTGCACTCATGGCAATCCGGTTCAAGTCAAAAGGTGGTTTGCTGGGAAGCAAGGTCGGATCTGGCTAAGCTGATATCGCGCCGATTCCCCAAGGTCGTGCTGCAAGCTCATATAGAGAGGACAACTCAAGATCAATGAGTTGGCATCAACGCATTGTTTTGCATCAAGAAACGGTAAATCTTCAACGACAATTCGGAGTCTTGCTCCGATATTTCGTTGAGAGACTCACGGGTGAGAAGAAGGGTGCGGCAAACAGAGGTGGCTTGCGTGGTTGTGCTTGCTGAATAGGCTTGAAATCCCGATCTTGCCTCAATCGCATCGCCGTAACCACATTCATACAAGCGAGTTCCGGACTCGTCAACGACGCTTGCATCACCTGAAATCACAAATTGAAGCCCAGGAGGTAGTTGACTAATGCTGCAGATTACTTCGCCCGTTTGGTATTCGCGCATTTCACCCCACTTCTCGGGACGTGAGACCAGGTCTTCGAAGGTGGACTGACGCTGCAATCGACTTTCTACGCCGCTGGCGACCTCATCGAAGAGGTCTTGTTTCAGCGTTGGATTTTCTTCAATATTGGATGTGTACGATTCGATAAGCAGCTCTTCTGCTCGCTCGATGGCGTGATCTTCGTCAATTTCCCAATAGACGGGATCCTGGTCAGCGGCATCCATGCTGCGATTCAGCTCGTCACGGACACGTTTGGTTGTAGCTGCGATCACAACCTGTGTCTGATTGCTAGTTGCGTATTCAACAAACTTGGCGAAAGCGTCGATAGCCGACAAGTCGAAACCAGTAGTTGCGGATAGATCGAACACGACACACGTGATATCTCCATCTTCTTCAATTTTCTTCTTGATCTGTAGAAAGAGAGACTGCGCGCTTCCAAAGAAGACATAACCACTCAGTCCATACAGCCAAGCACTCTTGCCTAGTTTCCTAAGAATGGCTTGTTCCGGTATGTTTCGAGTCTTCCGGCTTTGTACTTCCTCTAAGGATTGGCTTCGGTCGATCACGGGCACATTGCTCAGCCGCACCAGAAAGAGAACAATCGTTATGGCAATTCCAATTGCAATGCCGCGAAGGTAGCCAAACAAGACGATGCAGACACAGACCGCGCAAACGATTCCGTAGTCGATATTGGGCAGTCGTTTTCGATTGGCAATCAACCAATCCGCGATTAAGTACCAGCCTAGCTGGAGCAATATTGCTCCTAGGGCTGGTACAGGTATAAAACGAACTACCTCCATCCCAAAAAAGACGAGGACAAGCATCACTATGGCGAGTGTTAAACATGTAACAGGAGTTGCGGCATGCAGTTTCTGATGCTGGATGGTGCTGGTTACGATGATTGCACCGGGAGGTCCCGACACAACGCCTGAAATGAACGAGGAAATTCCGCTCGAACGAAACTCTTGATTCCAGTTGAGATCAGAGTTCGAGCTAAGTTCAAGTCCTGAAACTCCGACAACTGTGACGAGTAGCAAGACAGTAACAAGAGCGAGGAAACTCGGGATTTGAAGCATAAGAACCTGCCAATCTATGAGCCCGATGTCTTGAATCGAGAGAGGAGGCCACACTGTTGTCGGAATGTGAATTTCAAGAAAGAAACCAGCCTCTCTTGCGGAATCGAGAGGTACATTGAAGACGGCTAGGATCAAGTGTGCGAGTACGCAAACAAACAGGAACGACAGTGGCATGACGAGAAAGCTCCGCCACATTTTCGACACCCACACCAGCAGAAATGCATAGAGAAGGGCTGATCCCCAATTCAGATAGATCTCGAAATTCGTGAAGCTGGCGAGTTGGGGACTTCTAAGATCCAGTCCGCACATACGCAACCCCAGTAGCACTACTAAGATTCCGATTCCCGAAAGAGATCCTGCTGCTACTTCATAGGGCACAAAACGCAGGAGTCCGGCGACTCTGAAACGTCCCAGCACATAAAGCAGAACACCACATAGGAGCGCGGAGAGGAGAATAAACACCACAAACGTCACAAAGAGAGGTCGACCGTCTAAAGGTAGAGCCTGGCTGGTAACTACAAGCACTAGCCATACGGCCATCGGTGTTCCCACCAATGCTCCAGGGATTTCGCTCCTGAATGCACCCACGATCGCCATTGCGGCTGATCCCACAAGGATCAACCCGATTCCTTCGACAAAGTAGGCGGAGAGAATTCCACCGAATATCAGCGAAGCTAGGGCAATGTTGGTGACCGAGTAAGACAGTCCTCGGACGACACCTATTGTTAGTCCTGCGCCTACCTTGAGATCGGCAAGTTTGGTGTTAGCTAGTTTCAATTCAAGATGTCGACGAATTCGCATTTCCAATTCTAGGTTTTGCTGCCATCAGTTGGACATCTCGCAGTTTGAGACTGTCGATAGATGGTGATTTTCCACAGGAATGCGCAGAGAAGACGCGCTCCCAGCATCCCATTCGTAGACGAAGGAAAAACATCGTAAGGTATGGAACACTTGTAGCTTTGGCAGAATCGTTGGTGAATCTGCCAACCCGCTTGAACCAATCAAGTCCAGTAGTACGATGAATTGAAACAAAAAGAACAATTGTGAGCCAACTCTACGTGACACGGAGAAACAAAATTACTGGATATCTAGGGGCTCGATGCAAGGGCAAATCGTACTGGTCAAGTCCAATGGAGCGGTCTCTGGAGGAGTTAAGGAGACGTTAGACGATGGATCCGTTATGAAGAAATGGGTGGCATCGCATGAAGCTATTTGTCTCTTCTACGCGGACCTGCGGAAATTCACCACAGTAGAGACGCACTCTACAAGCCCGTGCCGTAGGTCAGGACAAGTAGGGTGGAGAATCAGCTAGAACGCGCCTGTCTTAGCTAGTCTTTCTCGAATCAGCGTCCCGCGATGCATCTCTCTTGGATAGCATTCGCTCGATTACCTCACGGCTAGAATGCGGACGTTCTGGCCGTGGAGGAGGCGCAGGACGTGGCGGAGAGGACTTCGTTGCTTGTTTTTGGCGGCTTTCGGAAGGCATGGCGGCAAATTTTCCGATGGACTAGGCGGTACTAAAGATGTGCTCTTCAGCATTATTACAGTGAATAGCATACTTACTTTGAATACCGGGAAAGCGATTTTGCAGTTCGGTGAACTGACTTGTCAGCTGTCCAAGTAGCATTTGCATTTCTGTTTCACCCGAATTATCTCCATCTACGTAGAACCATAAGTCCTCGAAGCGATCGCGTATTCTTGACAAGTCTCTGTATGCATCGCGGATCGGTTTGCTACTAGCGTGGTGTCGATCTGTGACCTGGGAGATGGCAGATGGCAGAAACGACCGTACCAACAACACACAGACCTTTGGCAATGTACACGAACCAAAAGTTGCTTGTAATGAAAGGAGTAAACACCATTGCAACAACGTATATTGGATAAGACAAACCGGTTGCAATTGTCTTACCGAGCCGTAACTTACCTTCGCGCTTGGCGAGAAAATTGAGCACCAAGGCAAAAAAGCAGTGTTCGACAAGCACGTCAAGCTGCTTGTCCCAGACTCTGTCACGTAGCCGTTCGGGTACGGGAAATGTCATAGTTCCGTCCTAATTCTGCCAACCTAGGGCATTTTAAGAACGCAAGACGTTACGTTTCGATTGAGGGCTCAACTGTAAACTCATGCGCTACGCTGAGTAGATTGCAGCATTGTCTACGGAGTTCTCAATTGACAAATTCTGACACCAGCACTCCTATTCACGCCACCCATGGCTGTGCCATTCCCGAGGCGAGATGTCGTTGTCCTTGAGAGTTTCAGCCGCATAAGGTCGTTTGTATGCTCTGCAGGGGTGGTAGTCCGGATGGTTCATCTAGAAATCCCAAGCGATACCTTCATTGAGAATGTAGCGATAGCACGCTGGATTGCTGGACAAAGCTGGAGAATCCAATGCTTCGGACCAAATGATCGTAGGCGAAACCATGGACCCGTAATTCGCCTCAATTTCGTGGGTCTTTTGGCCAAGATCCTCGAGAATTCGTAATGCACGACCGGCTTCTTTACCCTTAAGGACTAGAGCCAGATCTGCATCGCTTTCAACTGTATAGTCACTTCGAGCACGACTACCGTACAACAGAACAGCTTCAAGAGTGGGAACATCCATTGATTGAAGAGCGTCAACCGCTACGGAAACGTATGCGGCAACCGCTTCCTTCGTGAGAAGGTCGACATCCTCTCTTGTGCGCAAGTTCGACTTCGTTTCAAAGCCGCCTTCTCGTACGGGGATACCTTGTGCGTCTGCCATATTAAGGACCATGGATCGCTTCAGGAGCATCTGTTGATTTGTCTAGTTTGACGAGGTCTTTCTTGGTCGGTTTTGATATTGTGTTATGTGCCCAAGGCACATTCGATAGATTCACAGGATCTCCTTCAATCGCAACAAAATTAGTTAGTCTGACAACATCACCAGAGTGGACTGCGACTTGCACATGGAATGGAGACACATCTAGCGAAGATAGCCCAGAAGGTCCTCCGGTTGGCCGACGGGCGGAAACGACTCAACCCTTTGAACTGTAACGCCCCCGTCCAGGCGGTTCGGGACGTCGGGTTAGCGAGTGCGAATGCACCAACCGGAGGACACTTTGTCGTCGACCAAGCTGTAGTCTCCGTTCGGATATGTGATGAACAGGTCTGGATGTCTCTCTGGATGTCTCTCTGGATACTTAAGGTACGTATTCCTTGCCCATCCGGGACACGCTTCTCGCAGACTTCGTTCCCGAAAACGAGGGTTCAATGCACCAATGCGGCGAGCTTCTCCTACATGCCAAACAAAACTGCGACCGTGCTGTCGTGGCACATATTTCTCGATACCGGAGACGGGGCGGGGCGTCTTCACAAATTTATCCAGATCGAATTATTCATCGGTCTGCTACGGTTTGGGTTTCCCTTGTATGGAGTTACACCTGGTCTGTGAGCGTGTATTAGTCTTGAAAGACACAAGAAAGTTCTCTTTTCCTGCGTTAACAGATCGAGGCCCGGTAGGTTGTCAAGAACGTCTTGTCACGAGATCAATCGACCCAATCAGCCAAATCACCAACGACCAAACGTTGAGGCGTCGTCTTCCTCAAGTTGAAGCTTGTCCTCTTCTGTAAGCATGCCTTGCGCCTCCTCGATCTGCTTATCGGACAAAGCTGGATCCCAATAGCGATTGGACAAGACAAGTGCCATTGCCGCTTTCGATTTGCGCTCTGGCGTGTCAAAACGGTCCAATGAATTGAGCAATTCTTCGGCGTTGGATCTTGCCCAAGTCGCAGCTATTGTTTCAAAGACTGTGCTCTTGTCCTCTTCAGAGACGTCACGAAGTAAGTCGAGTGCCCGATCTACCTCCTTTTCTTGTACCAAGACTCTAGCAACATTCCGGTATGCTCCCAATCGCGTCTGACCTTCTCGTACCTGAGGGAGTAACTCCAACGCCCTATCAATGTCTTCTTGCACAAGCGATGTAATGACTCTCAACTCCATGCCTACCTCGCCATCAGGAATCGGCTGTCCGATAGCGACTGTCCAGGCAAGTTCCGGATCAACTGTTGCAAGCCTGCCTATGACTCTGACCAGCAGTTGAGACTGTATGTCCTTGTTGGAGGGTTCATTCAGAATCCAATCCAGTGCTGCCTTGGAGTCTCCTCTCGACCAATTGTCAATGAGCTGACTTGCCGCTTTAGATTTTGTTGGCCCAGACTCGAGCTCTTCTATCAACTGAGCTGCTTCTCTCGGAGACCTCCAGGATATGGAATACAGTGCGCTCGTCGTCGCCTTCTCCTGCAGATGAGACGGTAGGGTAGAAACACTATCCAACAATTCGTAAGGATCGGCATAAGAAGCCCACGCTCTGATAGCGTCACTTTCCAACTCCGTCCGAAGCGATTCTTCTCCAATCTCCGAAAGTGCGGCGAGAGACGCCTTCGGATCTGACGTCGCCCAAGCTTCGACAACACCCATTCGAGCAATGTTGTAAAGGTCTTCTTCGAGATTCAATGCATATTCGAGTGCACCCTTCGGGTCTACTTGGACGGCAGCTCGCAGAACGTCACGAGTTACTTGAACCTTTATCTGGGAATTTGTAAGCGACTGAAAAATCTGATCCAAGACGGTCACACCTCGCTTCTCAACCCAAGCGTTAGCCACGCGTGAAATACTCATCCAGTTCTGAGTGTCTCCCTGCAGTTTGCTGACTAAATTGCTCCACAGTTCTTCTGGGTTCTCGACCGCTTTTTCAACCTCCATCTGGGTGAATAGCGAAGTGGCTACTCGCTCATTTTCAAGGTCGCGCGCTATCGAAAGTGCCTGATCTTCGGAAAGATCCATCCGTTCAAGAAGGATCGCCTCGGTAGCCGAACTCCTGACACTCTCATCGAGTATTCGTGCTTTTGCAACGGCTTCTTCTAGATCGGACCTTGCCCATTCTTGAAAGACAGATTTGACCAGTTTCCCTGAGTAGCGCGGTTCTCGTTTGTCCATTTCAACAGCATGTGACAGTGCTCTCGATGGACTAATTTGTGCAAGTCGATGAATGATGTCTGACTGTAGTTCGAGACTGTTTGAGTGATAAGGAAGTTCTAAAGATTCCGCCAAGAGGTTAAGTACACGCCGCTCGTTTGATCGCGCCAGCACATTCCGCAACGCTAGACGCCTGTCGAATGGGCTCTTGATATTGACAATGTCATGAATGCTCCCTAGGGTCCCATTGGAAGTGCCGTTTAGGCTGGGTACATGGTCGGAGGCGTCTTGGTCGTTTGAACCAGCAACATCGCCAATGGCGGGCAACGTGTCGACTGAGTACCCAGATTGATGCTTCTCGTCCGGATCTAGGACTAGAAAGAACACCGCACATGTAATCCCTATACCAAGGAGAAATGCGACAGCAGGTATAGCAATGGAGGCAATTCGTGACCTAGAGGATTTCATTTACTGTTGCATTGGAGAAGTATCGTTCGACATCCTATGCGTTGTTGCCCGTTCCGTCAACAAGGGCTCCTGCTGAAATGGTTTCCTCATGAATCCCAAACGCGCTTCCGAAAATACAATTGTCGCCTGAATGAACAGGATCAGGGAGTGACGCCCCAGGACCTGCCGAGAAGGGTACGCGATGCCAAGACCCTGGGGTACGATCCTCGGCCAGATGTGAGTACTTGGCACAATACGCCAATTCCTCCTCCTATGAATCCCCTTCCTGCCACGAAGAGGCTCAATCACATTGCCCAATATATGTGGTGGAACGGTCCTCCTTGGACAATTCTTCGAAATCGCCACGAGTTTCTAGCTCACGCCATGGACTGGGCGGGTCCGGATGACTTTCTCTTCTTGTGGAACACAGTGCCGAGAGCTGATTGGATCGCGATGCTTAAGACCCGAAATCCTGGGCAAGTATCGACCAGATCCTATTGTCTTTGCATGAGCATGGCAGGATGCCTCTCTCCGCGCGATTCCCTTGACGAAGAGTGGCTCGAGGACCGTCACGTCAAAGACCTACTGTTTGCAAACCGACGAACAGCTCGGGAGCTACACGAATTGGACCGAGAGGTTAGTTCAAAATGATGCTTTCGGAATGTACGTCTTACATGGACAGTGACATGCTCAAGCTGTTTGAAAGAATGCGGTCTAGCGACCTTAAAGTATGTAGATAGTTAGGCGGAACTGCGCTGGCCGCCTTCTTCGAACTCTATGACCACAAGGGCCTTATTATCAAGGTCATCTCGAAGCTCGTTCGTATACAACAGTTAAAGTCCCGGTGAATTCGTGGTTCAATACGCACATCAATTACGGTGTCTCAACGTACGCCGAAATTAGTAAAGAGTATGAGTAATCCCTACACTCCGGGCATTGCGGGATCTCCACCGGTACTTGCCGGACGAGATGAGGAACTCCGTGAGTTCGAGCAATTGACCATTGACCTCGCCGCCGGTCGACGTATCCATCAGGAGACCATTTTGTATGGTCCGCGAGGTAATGGGAAAACCACTTTGCTCCATAGAGTCACTGAAGACTTGGAGAAGAGTTCTAAAGTCAAGCCTGTTTTTGTGCAGGCCCCCGTCATTAGGACCCCGGAGCAACTGTATTGGAAGTTGCTGAGTAAGAGTCCTCCAACACAACAGACAGAAACCACTCGATTAAGAGGCGATCTTGGAGCGTTTGGTTCTAGTGTAGGCGGCGCAATCGAGTCAGCGGAAATGACCCGCACAACCTCAGGAGAGCACGAGGAGAAATGCGTTGCTGCAATGAACCATGAGCCGACCCTGCTCATGGTCGACGAGGCCCAACGCATTCAGAGCGAGACGTTGGACGCAATCCTTTCAATTACCAACGCTGCTAGGAGGGGAAAAACGAAGTTTGCGGTCATTTTGGCGGGAACGCCAACCCTTCCGTCACACATTAGAGGAATGGATGTCTCATATCTCAATAGAGCTCCGCGCAGAAGAATAGAGCGCTTTGACGTCACATCTTCGGAAATTGCACTATTTCAACCAATGGAGAACGCGGGGTACGACATACAGTTGAACAAAACGGAAAGAGATCGCTTGATTGAGTGGACGCAGTACTACCCTCACTTCATTCAATGCATTGGCTATGCCATCTGGGACATAGTCGAGAGGGCTGGACGACGGGAGATTGACTTTGAGACTGTTTTGGAAGCGAAGTCTTCATGGGAAGAGGAGATCAACGTGATGTATGAAGATCGCTTTCAAGAACTGGATGCCATGGGGTTGGTTCCTTACGCTACTGCAGTTGCGTCTGCTTGTGTCGGTCCGAAATCCGGAAGCTCTGGACTCATCGACGTGCAGGACATCAGAACAGTCATTCTTGGAGTTAATGCGGATGCGCCGGCACATGAGGTTTTAATTGAACTCGCGTCGCTCGGGTACGTTTGGCCTGCAAAGGCTGCGGGACATCTTTACGAACCGGGTATTCCCTCCTTGATGGACCATCTCCTTGAAATCGCGCGAGACAGAGAAACAGACTAACCACATCTTCTGAGCGAAAAAGATATCGAACTAGCTCCGTAGAGCTACAGAGCGATGCAGGGGGAGTACAGATTCATTTGGTCGTGTGCGTCAGTGAGGCGTTGGTTCAATTTTCAAGATGGGAGTATGCTGGAACCCGTTCTGTCCTCGAACGTGTATGTAGAAAAGTGGACACAGTGGCAATCCTCTTTCAAACGAACTCCTAAAGTTGACGATGTCATGAATGCTCCCGAAACCCTCATAGGGCGCGCCGTTTGTGCTTGTTACATTGGTGTCGGCTGTTTGGTCTTTTGAACTGATTCCACGCCAGATTGCGGGTAGTGTACCGTTTGAGTCTCCTGATCGTCCCGGTCCAGGACAGGAAAGAACCCAGCACATGTAATCCCAGTACCAAGGTGCCTATTGACACATCGGCAAGATGTATTCGGTGGCTTCTGATCTATGTTGGGTCTAGTTGAGATTGCCTTCGAGCTACTTTGGCGCAATCCAGTGGTCCGAAGTCGGTGCCAAGTCTTCGATCGCAAAAACGCAACGCTCTCACCACTTCCGGTGCGACAAGGGCACCCCTTGCATTCGTTTCCTGATTGAGTTCCAAGAAAATGATCCCGCCTGTTGGGCTGGGACCACAAGTAAGGGTTGCGTCCGCAATTCCATCGTCACACAGCTCCGTATACTCCTGTCCAACGCGTACCAACTTTATCTGTGAAGTTTCTTTAAAGGAACGCGAGGTCACAACATGACCTCTGAGGAAACGTTCAGTATCGGCGTGTTCGATGATCAAGTGTTCCAGCAAGTCCGGATTGTAGTCTAGATCTTCATTTTCCATCGCAGCCCAACATAGTGGAGCAAAGGGCAGGTCGGGAAGCCCCTTAGTCAACGGACCAAAACCACCCGACATTCGAGGATTGAGTTCCGTTGGCCTAAAGCCGTGTTCCGTAATCACGCCGTCTATTGAAAACGGTCCTCTGAAACTCAGGTTTTCCCTAAGAGCGTTTCCGGCTCGTCGCGCCAATTCTCTCATTTCGACCCTATCTTGATCACGCGGATCATAGGACGTAGAGCAGCCGCCCCACAAGAATTTTGACTGCTCACGATATCGGAGCGTGATGAGCTCTACAGGTCGAAACACGGCGACAGATGTTGGAAATACAACACCGTGAATACTCATGGGAACACCCTCCAAGAAGGGAGCAATCCGGACTTGATCGGCGAAATCTCGTAGTTCGTCTACTACACCTCTGATTTCACCGTTGTTTTTTACCCACCTGATGCCGATAGCACCGCCATGGACGCCTTTTCGGTTGTCGGACGCCCAAACCGTACCCCGTCCTTCGTCCAAATCGGAAGTGATTTCGTGAATGCTTTGGTGCGAAAGACTAACAACTCGAGAAGGTGCCCGCGCAACGCCTATTGAGTCCCAAAAACTGTCGATGGTTGTCTTGTCTTCGACTGCCGTCCATTCTGGCCGTCTCTTTCCATACTTGCTACGTCCGGCGAGTGTGGAGATTTCGCCCAACATTGCCGTGCAAACCCAATTTGCTTCACATTTTGGGTCCCACTGTCGAATTTGTTCACGGAGTTCTATTGGCAGGTTTGTAAGCGAACGCTCAAGAAAACGAGACGTTTCGACCATGTCGCTGCCAGCGGCGATACCAAGGGTGATAAGGTTCAGGTCGCTCGGGAATTCCGTTGCGCTAGTTCCTTGATTACCCGCGATCAAGAGGGGAGGGGCCGCTCCGAGTGTCTCCAATCCCCTTACGACGCCGACCATTCCTACATCCACTTCGGCAACGTGCAACAACTTGCGATTCTTGTAGATTGGGCGCAACAAATCACCGAAATAATTTATTGCTTCTTTCGTGCTTTTCACAGCGACTGTCCAATGAGTTTCTCTTGCCAAACGAGTGATGACACCTAGGCAAGCGGGCGTCAATGAGTCTGATAGGACAGCATGTAGCTAGTTTCGTTCAAAGATTCTTGAAGAGAGCACTGACTACTCTTGGAACTACCCTTTGAAGAAGACTGAGCGTCCACCAGCAGACTCTCCATACCATTCAAAGGCTGTGAATCCATCCACGATGCGAAGCTAACAGGCAATCGACTTGGAGCGAACAGGTTGTACTGGGAATTTGCAGCACTCCTGGAAAAGATTGGAATCTTCAAATAGCTCCTAATTTCGGTTGAACTCGACTTTATAGCCTTCTCGAATATTGCGCTCATCAAACATAAACGACCTAGATAACAGCTAACGCTTCTGTGCTCGGCGGAAGATGATTTCGTTTGTCGGAAAAACAACTTCGAACCTCCACGGACTCAGAAGCAATGATGAGCATGAAAACGTAGATTTGGCTACAAAGAATCCAATCCTGTGCTCTATACTGTTGTTACAATTCTGTTGCAGTTGTGGGTCAAGGCTGCACGACGAGGGCTGGCCACCAGTCACTTTCGTAAAGCACCATGCGGACGAACTAAGTTCACCAGCTGAGGAAGCTCTAGATGAACGTGATATTGCAGTTTCTTGACTTCCTTTGGGCGTCGTTTCTCCTTCTAGCCCCCATGCTGATGATCGGTCTTTTCCTAGCAGGACTGATCCACGTCTTCATTTCTCGACAGGCTATCTTGCGCCTGTTTCACCATGACAGTTTGAAGTCCGTCTCACTCAGTTCTGCAATTGGTGTGCCGATGCCTCTTTGCAGCTGCTCTGTTGTTCCTGTGGTCGCGGAAATGCGCCGCAAAGGCGCATCTCGCTCAGCGGCAATGTCTTTCCTCATTACAGCCCCGGAAACTGGTGCAGATTCAATTCTTGTCACTAACGCGTTTTTCGGGCCTATCGTTGCAATCGTGCGACCCATCATCAGTTTCGTGACAGCAGTTGTGTGCGGAGTGTTCTGTATTGGAATGATCAGGGACAGGGATCAAGACACGAAAGAAGCGGCCAGCAAAGACGAAATTCTGGATGCCAGAGACGCTCAGCAGGATGTTCACACGCATCACGACCATTCTCACGACCATTCTCACGACCATTCTCACGGTCACGACCATGCTCACGATCATGAGCACAAGCAGCTTTTTGTAGATCGGGACGATTGCTACGTGAGTTGGGCTCAGATGAAGCTAATGGTGAAGCAATCAATGTCCGGGCTTGGATCCACTTTCCGTCAAATCCAATACACCTCATGGCTCAAGCCAGATTTCTATCAGACCGATCGCAGTGTGCAGAGAGAGGAACCTGCGGAGACTACACCGGAAAGTGAAGAAGCTGAAGAATCAGTTGAAGAACCGGATCTGAAGACTGTAATCAAGCACATCTTTCGCTACGGATTTGTCGAAGTTGCTGATGACATCCTGTTTGCGCTTCTGGTAGGTATTGCGCTGGGTGGCGTGCTGTTCCTAGTAATTCCTTCGGACTTAATGGCAAGCGAATATGCGCGTTGGCTCGCGTATCCCGTCATGGTCCTGATCGGAGTTCCACTATATATATGTGCCTCTGCAAGTACGCCGATCGCTGCGGCACTCGTGCTAAAGGGCGTAAGTCCGGGAGCCGCCCTAGTATTTCTAATGACAGGCCCGGCAACGAACACTGGAACGATCGCAATTATCGTGAGCCAATTCGGCGCCCGGTTCGCGTCGATTTATGTGGGCGGAGTAATCGCAGTCACTGTTGTGCTCGGCATTATTGTCGACTTGATCATGTTTGGATTTGGATGGAATGTCGCCGTAAACCTTGGCGCTTCGGAATCTCCAGCCATTCTTGCTCTGCAGTGGGTGGGAGCAATTAGTCTTGCAGCTCTTATCGTCTGGAGGTTCAAAGCAGGAGCTCTAAAGAGTGGATGGGACGACCTTCTGTTCAATGTTCAACCCTTGGCACGGCGTGTCCGTTCAGGGTGGCGCAAGTTTTCGAGAGGACGTGGATTCAGAGCTCTCCTAATTCCCTGGAATCCGGCAGGACTCTGCGTGTGGATGGTCGCTGGCATCTTGTTCATCGGATCTGGCTTCACAACAGTGCCCCCAGGTAACGTGGGCTATGGTCTGTTGTTTGGACAGGTGTATTGGCGAGACCTCGAACCAGGATTGCATTATCTAGCACCGTATCCTTTTGTCCGTGTGGATCGCTGGCCCATTCATGAGGTTAAGTCTGTTAACTCTGACATAGATCACGAGTACGTAGCCGGCGATCTGAATCTCGTTCGCTCGACAGTAAACGTCCAATACCGGGTAAGAGATCCGTATACGTACCACTATCGCATGCAGGACCCTGGTACAGTCATCAGGATGTACTTGCAGTCACAAGTGCGGGAGTTCATATCTTCGCGGCGATTGGACCCACTCCTCAATGAATATAGAAATAGTCTTGAATCATTCGTGTTTTCTATGTTGAGCGAACCTGTTGAACAAAAAGAAGTGCTCGAGACCATCAATGTGATCAAGGTAAGTCTGACGGGCATTGATCCAGCAGCGGAAGCATCAAATGCCTTCCGAGAGGTCTCAAGCGCTCAGGAAGATCGAGAGCGAATCATCGTCAACGCTCAGAGATTTCTGATTTCCCTCACTCCGCAAGCTCATGGCAATGCTTTCTACGAAGTACAACAAGCAGATGGCCAAGCAACTCGTCGCACGTCGTCCGCGGAGGCAGAGGCTGCAGCTATTTCGAAGATTGCGACTGCAACCCAAACTGCACCCGACGTATTGCGATACATGCTTTGGCGCGAGAAATTGGAAACAGCGCTGTCAGGCAATACGAAAATAATCGTTCCAAACCAAGATAGTCTCGAGAAGGTGGCATTGTGGAAGCAGCGGACACCCACCCCAAGTGAGCTGTCGAGCAAGGAGAAAAAGTGATGTCCGTAAAGAAGTATTCGATTGGAATTGGTTTGTTCCTGCTGCTCGTTTGGCTGGTGTTCGACAGTACATACATCGTTCGAGAAACGGAATGGGGTGTCCTGACGCATTTTGGCAAGATCAGCCCTCCCGTCAGGGAAGCTGGATTGCACCTTAAGTGGCCAACACCAGTGTCCAAAGTCTATAGAGTCGATCGCCGGGTACAGACGATGGCAAACCTGCCACAGGAGCTAATCACCGAGGACCAAAAGAGTGTCTCGGTCGACGGGTTCATTCTATGGCGTGTAGTTGACCCCATTCTCTACGTTGAGGCTATTCGCACAGATGTGCGAGCAGTGGAGAAGCTTCAAGATCTGTATCGATCAAGCATTGGCATCATTGTCAGCAACAAAGCAAGAGACGCTTTCATCAGTTTGGGACTCGAACACGAGAGCTACGACTTAACCTCTCAGGAGATTCTTGAACGCATTGTCCCGACTGCTTTGGAAAACTACGGCATCGAAGTGCTAAGCAGCGGAATTGTCGAGTACACATTGCCCATCGAGAATCGACCAAGTGTGATTCAGCGGATGATTTCCGAGAGAGCCCGCATTGCAGCGCGCTACCGAGCCGAGGGCGAAGAGCTTGCAATGCGCATTGAAGCGTTGGCGATAAATCAGCACGACAAACTAATCGCCGAAGCGCATGCGGACGCAACGATAATTCTTGGGAATGCCGAAGCGGAGGCAATTGCTTTGCTTGGCGAAGCGTTCAAACAGGACCCCGAGTTTTATACATTCATTCGCGCACTCGATAGTTACGACGTCATTATCGATAAGGGCACGACGTTGATGCTGCCGGCTGACAATGAACTCTTCAAGTACTTGGATAGCAGCGAAATTCCAAACGGTGTAGGTGCTGGCGAATGACCGATCAAACTCAGGTTCCGTTGAGCACGAGGCTCATCTACAAGACCTTTGACCACTTTGCCGAACGCTGGAAACGGTATGTGGTCATCGCGGTAGTAATCGGGTTCTTTTTCTCACTTCTCAGCGGATTCTATGTAGTCAAGAAAGAAGAACAGGCTGTTTTGACACGATTTGGCAAGATCGTTGACCCAGCTGTAGAACCCGGAATTCGTTACCGAATTCCTTTGATCGAGAAAGCCCACAGTTTTCCGGTCAAGCGAATCATCACTCGAGTAGTTTCCAGCAATGCTTCAGGTACAGATGCGTTTACGATCTTGTCTGGAGATACCAACTTGTTAGAGATATCAGTCTCTATTCAGTACACCGTCAGCAATCTCAGAGACTTTCTCTTTGGCTATGTCGATCCCGAATCTGTCTTGGTCTTGGTAGCCCGGGAGAGGTTGGTAGAAGAAATTGGCAGCAATTTCATAGATTTAATTTTCACTAGCAATAGGAGCCACGTAGAGGAAGTTCTGTTTGAGCAAGTCTCAAAGCGCATCAGCGAGAAAGACATCGGAATCCAAATCGAAGCCCTCAACATAGTGGAGATCAGCCCTGTAGAAGAAACTGTCGCTGCATTCAGGGACGTCAACGATGCTATTGCCGAACGAGCCCAAGCAGAGAGTGACGCAAACCGCAAACGTGAACACATGGTCGCGCGCACGCGTGGTCAGGCCAGTGCATTGATTCTTGATGCGGAAGCGAAAGCGGCTGGACGTTTAGCGCAGGCCAAGGCTGTTGCTGGCGCGTTTCTCGCTTTGCTAGCGGAGTATCGAGAGCGTCCGGAGCAAGTAGCGATTACACGATATTGGCAACGTATGCGCACCACATTTGGCGAAGCAAAGATCGTAGCGGTCAACGCTGGAGACGATTCCATCGTCGACATCAACATGATCGACACCCAAGGTGCGATACCGATGGGTACCGGCATCGTCGCTCCACCCACCGAGAGCGAATTTGCGAGACCACCAGATATCGACTCTCGTGTAGCTTCCACTTCCGCACGAGACCCCCATGGAGAACAGCGAACGGAAGTCAATCAATTGACCATGGACGGCCGCGGACATGATCCAAACGCTGAACTCGATCACCAGTCCACCGCGATAGCAAAATCACTCATTTTTGATTCTTCGTCTTTCTTCTCACATGGTCACGTGAAGCGTCAAGGACAGGTGTTCGACAAATTGGTTGTTTCACTTCCAGATGTTGAGACCCTGTCAAACAATCCAGAGACCATCCATGATGAATCGGCGACTGACTTTACTTCTAAGCCAGCAGCGAGTGTGAATTCCTCTCCGAATTTAAAGCAAGAGACAGCAGAGTAGCGTGAAACAGTTCACAAAAAAGACCTATGCCACGATCATCTTATTGCTTGCCTCAACTGTACTTGGTGCTGAAAGTGCTCCAGGAATATTCGACGATCGGATTGTATTTGGACAGTCGGCATGCTTGAGCGGTCCTAACTCGCTGCTTGGCGAAACATATCGCCGCGGTACTGTTGCGGCATTTGAAGAACTCAATTCCAGTGGTGGAATCGACGGCAGAAGAATTGAACTGATCACACTCGATGATGCCTACAATCCGGATCTGGCAGCGGCCAATGCCATTCATTTCGTTGAAGAAGCCGACGTGTTCGCGATAGTTGGGGGTGTGGGTACACCTACAGCTGCGCGCATTGCTCCCGTTCTGAAAGCCGCAGGGATTCCTTTTGTAGGACACGTGACAGGAGCAAATTTCCTTCGCGACAAGAAAAGATTTCCCAATGTGGTGAATCTACGTGCGAGCTACTTGGATGAAGTGCGCGTATTGACAGACTACATGATTAATAAAAAGGGTCTCAAAAGACTTGGAATCATCTATCAGGACGATGCGTTCGGGAGATCGGTCCTAAGGGACTACCTTACAGCCATCGAAGAGCACGATGGAAAACTAATGGCCAAGACGAGGTACACGCGTAACACTCACGCAGTGCATGCGAGTTTGTTTGCCCTTGATAGAGCTGACCTTGATGCAATTCTTCTTGTGGGCACGTATGCTGCCAATGCGGAAATAATCAATTTATCGAACTCTCTCGGGCACAAATATACGTTGGCTAACTTGTCATTCTCGTTGTCCCAGGAAATTCGACAAAGAGTAGAGGAACTGAGCGATCGTATTGTTCTCACTGAAGTGATGCCTGACCCGAACGACCCGGATAGCTTGTTTGCTGAAAAATTTAGAAATGCGATGTTGTCCACCGATGTTTCAGCGTCCGACCTGGTAAATGAAGTGTCTTTCGAAGGTTACTTATTAGGACGCTATATCATCTCTACGCTACAACGCATGGATGGACAATACTCTCGTGAAGTCTTCCTCGAACACCTTATGCCACAGCATCCCGTTTCAATAGATGACTGGTCAATTGGATTCCAAGAGGACTCCAACACGGGTTCGCACTATGTACGCCTTACAGTACTTGACGAAAGAGCGGATCAGGCAGCTAGTGTGACCACGGAAGGTGGCTAGTATGAAAAAAGTCAACGAGTTCACGAGAGAAGAGACTGGCGAAGAGTGGCTACGCGAACTCTACAAGGTTGTCTCGGCTCGGCGGGGAGTCATGTTCCGGCTCATCTCCGAGACAACAAGAATGCTGCTAATCGGTAACGCTGGTGGGGCTGCGTTGCTGATCGGTCTCATGAG
Organism: Candidatus Azotimanducaceae bacterium; assembly: GCA_965203735.1. GTDB lineage: Bacteria > Pseudomonadota > Gammaproteobacteria > Pseudomonadales > Azotimanducaceae > Bin55. Next base: position 2,310,826 of record OZ241909.1, on the reverse strand, counting down.
CGCTGGTGGGGGAGGGGCTGAGGATCCAGTCTTTCACTGGCTTGCACTTATCACCATTATCTTTTTCGGTGTCGGAATTCTTGCTTCAGCGTCTACAACAATTCTCGTAGCACTCGTTGCAATTAAGGAAGCTCATGGCACAGAAACCGGTCTCAAACAATTTGTGGACGGGGAGACTTCCCGTTCAGAGGTCTTGTTCTCGGTCGATCAACAGACTTTTCGATTTGCTGACTTAGCTACTCTATCGGGAGTGGTTAGCGCATCTACATTCTTAGTTGGCGGCGTGTCTAGCATTGTTTTGCTAACACTGTTCTTTTAGATCACGCAAGCCGCCAGATTTTGACATTACATCCACTAGCACTACTCGTTGTTTATTCGCTGGTTATCGTATCCGTTTCGATTCTAGGCGGGAAGTTGAGCGAATTTGGGACCGTCTCCCATACCCGAATTCAAGCGGTAATGAGTCTAGTTGCCGGATTTATCCTTGGGATTGCGATATTTCACCTCATTCCACACAGTCTGGAGTTGATCCCGGGAGATCATGCTGTTGAAAGCGCTTCGCTGTGGCTAGTTGCTGGAGTTCTGGCAATGGTTTTGATGTTGAGAGTGTTTCACTTTCATCACCACGACTTCAGCGAGGAGAGTGCGCATGATCATCTTCCCCCATCTCCGCTCCAACAAGGCAATTCGAGAAGATTCTTCGTGGTACTCATGGGACTGGTTTTTCATTCGATTACTGAAGGCATTGCTTTGGGAACAAGTATGCGAATCGGTCTTATCTCGGGTGGTCTATTACCTGGACTTGGAGTGAGCTTGGCAATCATCTTGCACAAGCCGTTGGACGCCTATTCAATCATGTCATTGATGCAACGCCAACCTAACGATACTGGAGCTCGACTTCTTGTGAACTGTGGATTTGCACTTGTTTGTCCGGTTGTTGCATTTGCCACTTATGTCATGACTGCGCAACTAGGGGAAATGGGTGAGGTACAAGTAATTGGTTACGTTCTTGCTTTCGCGGCAGGTGCATTCTTGTGCATTTCCCTAAGCGACCTTCTTCCTGAAATACAGTTTCATAGTCATGATCGATTGCTGTTGCTTGTGGCTTTGGTAATAGGAGTTGCCCTTGCCTATGGATTGTTCTTCGTCGAAGAGAGCGTGATGCATTCGGCTGGCAATGAAGTTCACCACCACTAGCTGAACACAGCAAAGCTCCCAACCAACATAGGGATTGGCTGGTATCGACTATTGGACCGTTGTTCCGCTGATGGGGCTGCTAATTGACAAGGTGCCATAAAGAGTCAGCAGAGAAGCGACCCGCAAACGCAAGATGTGTCTTAGAGAAGTTATAGAAGATGACTGACGCTACGGTAATCGTAGGAAGAATGAGCTTGCTTCAACCAAATCGAGAGGCATGGAATGCCGAGCCTTAGGAGCATTTTGCAAAAGGTTGTTCCATGGCTCATAGTGATAGTCTCTGTCTATGTGTTGCTTGTGGCGGTCGGCGCGATTGGGATCGGATTTCGACAACTGTGCGGAGGTAGGGAAGGAGTCGAGTCACTGTTCGTCTTTGCAACGAATCCGTTTGTTGGACTTGTTCTGGGCATACTTGCAACCGCACTAATTCAGTCCTCAAGCACGGTTACCTCGATCATCGTCGGTCTTGTGGCAGGCGGCTTACCCATCGGCGTTGCAATTCCCATGATTATGGGAGCAAATGTCGGGACGACCGTCACAAATACTCTAGTTAGCATAGGTCATGTCCGACGGCCAGAGGAATTCAGAAATGCCTTCGCAGCCGCGACCATACACGACTTTTTCAACTTGCTGAGTATTCTGATATTTCTGCCACTGGAACTAGCTTTTGGAATTCTCGAAAAACTAAGTGGCACAGTCACGCACTTTGTGGAGAACATCGAGACCATCGATGCATCGGGAAGTGGTTTATTCAAGGTCGTTATCAAATTTGGTACACAGATTCTCGAGTCGTTGACTGCTTTTCTTCCTGAAAGATGGGCGGGCGCAGTTCAGATTGTTTTGGGCGTTGCCCTAATTCTGTTGTCGATTATGTTTCTCGGTAAAGCCCTAAAGTCCGTTTTCGTTGGAAAAGCACAAAGATTTCTCCAGGCTGCTGTCGGCAGGGGACCAGTGACTGGAATAGGATCAGGCACGTTGGTAACGGTCCTAGTCCAATCTTCATCGACGACCACAAGCATCATCGTGCCATTAGCGGGAAGTGGGGTGATTGATCTTCGTCAAGTCTATCCCTTCACGCTTGGAGCCAATATAGGTACAACGATCACAGCACTTCTAGCTGCAACAGCTATTACTGGACCAACTCATGCTGTGGCTCATCAAATTGCAATCGCTCATTTTCTATACAACATTCTCGGAGTTATAGTGATTTATGGAATTCCTTGGCTACGCAAGATTCCGCTAGTTTGCGCCGAATGGCTCGCACGAACAGGGAGTGAGCGAAAGACGTGGGCTGTCGCATATGTCCTTGGGCTTTTTTTTGGGGTTCCGTGTGCACTTGTCGCTCTTAGCGCGTGGCTATCTTGAGAACACAGCGAGCATTCTTGAAGAGTGCTGGCTGAACGGCAGAGGCCTAGCTCTTGCTAGGGTCTTGTTTCCAGCTGAACTACCAGTGCGAACAGCGTTGAATTAGCTCGAATGTTAGAGTTGTCGGAAAATAGTTACTAAGGAACGCGCATGCTTTCGATGAACAGGCATTTGGAGTAGGCCGTAACTTTCTCTCTGACTCCAATGGGAGTAGTCCGATCGCGAGCCAAGGTTTTTAGTCCCAGTCAATCAAGCAGGTAGTGAAATTGTTATCGATATACTCACAAAGCAATTTGGTTAAGAACGTGCTTTATCGGTCAAGATCTGACATCAAATCGGATCTCGAGGGACAACAGCGGAGTTAAGCATTGTCGACGCGACATGCTTTCCTTTTCAAGTTGCCAACCCAGTCTTACATTTCACGGGAGTCCCCAATGCGCATAAAAACACTCGGAGTGGCTGTGTTGTGCATGACTTTCTTGCCGTTCAGTCTAACCGCGAGTGCTGATGAGTCAGTCTCGCAGAGTATTGGGCGTGCGGATCTTCAATTTAGGCGTTTTGTTGTCGATGTCGTCGACGCCAATCCCCGCTTCAAAGCAGCTCGAATGACGCTTGTATCTAAGAGTGCGACTCGTGATGCGGAATCGCAATCACTCTACAATCCTGATTTCCTCCTAGGCGCGGAAGATACCTCTACGTCGATGCGCTCTGTTGGCATTAGTCAAACACTCGATTGGAGTGGTAAGCGCAATGCACGAGCACAAGTCGCAGAGTTCGAGTATCTCTACGCCGAATCCGAGTTCCTAGAGTTTCGGCGACTCCTAATGGCTGAACTTCTTGAAGGACTAGTACAGCATCAAATTGGACTTGAACGGCTTGAAGTTGTCCTCGAGAGGCAACAATTGATGAACGATTTTGTTGACCTCGCTCAAAGTCGCCTCGATGCTGGAGACATCAGTCGAGTTGATCTTGACCTAGTGAAGCTTGCTGCTTCTAACGCTCGCATACACGCCGCAGGGGTGCGAGCCAAACAACTGGAATCGCTTCAAACTGTTAAGTCCCTAACACAGCTATCTTCAGCAGAAAATTGGCCAGTGTTACCTGATACCGTACCGGTATTACCTGAGAACTTAGATATGGAAGAATTAGTCCAGCAATTGCCAGAAGTACAAATGGCGAAGTTGAGCATTCAGAGAAATGACTCGCTGACAAGACTCGGCCAAGCGGAACGTCGGCCGGATCCAACAGTGTCGTTGGAGGGCGGCAAAGAAGATGGTGAATTACTAGTCGGATTAAATGTAACAATTCCGTTGTTTATCCGAAATTCATTCAAGCATGAAGTAGACTCGATACGGGCTGAACGTACCGCGTCCGAATTGCGAGCGGACGATATTCAACACCGAGCACACATCCGTCTAATCAGTGCCACAGAACGCCTGAGCCTACTGCGTTCTGCATGGATTGAGTGGGAAACAACAAGTAGAGAGAGTCTACCGCGCCCCATCAAACAACTACAACGACTGTGGGAAACGGGAGAGTTGACAACTACAGACTATGTCGTCCAACTTAGCGAGACACTCGCAGTGAAAGAAAGTGCTCTTGATCTCCGTGAATCGGTATGGCTCGCTTGGTTTGAGTGGCTAATGGCTTCCGGACAGATAGATGCTTGGCTGGAGGTCAATCAATGACTATCAACGGAGGGAGGATTGAAGTATGACTAGACGCAATCGCTGGATCATGTTCTTGTGTTGTCTGACAGCCAATTTGGTCCTCGCCGAAGAGGAAGACGACCACGGCAATGCAATCATTATGACCGAAGCGGAACGAGAGTCGGTCGGTGTTGTGGTTGCAAAGGTTTCGACTCAAGTGCTGAACGAGACTATTCGTGCACCGGGCGAAGTGGCAGTGAATGCGTACAAATCAGCTCGAGTTACTCCACGGATTTCCGCTCAAGTCATAGAGAGACACGTCGAATTGGGAGAGGAAGTTGAGCTTGGACAACGAATGGTGACGCTTTCCAGCGTCGAGATGGCCGAAGCCCAAGGTGCGCTGATTGTCGCAGATCAGGAGTGGCAACGCGTTGAGTCACTCGGCAAAGAAGCAGTCTCTGAACGACGGCACACAGAGGCTTTAGTAGCTAGGCAACTTGCACTCGCAAAGGTCTTAGGTTATGGCATGACGGAAGAGCAAGCAACGGACCTGATGCAATCGGGCAATGCTAGTAAAGCAACTGGTCAGTTTGACTTGTTTGCACCACAAGATGGAACTGTCCTTCTCGATGCGTTTGTTGTCGGCGAATTGATCGATCCAGGTCGTGTCCTATTCGACCTCAGTGAAGAATCGGTTGTGTGGGTTGAAGCCCAAATCGCCCCTAACGAATTGCCAGATATTGAGTCCATCGTAAACGCGAGAGTGAGTCCAGACGGTGTCGAATGGTTTGGTGGCAGAGTAATTCAGTGGATACACCAAGTGGACGAAACCACTCGCACGCAATCCTTGCGCCTTGAGGTGGATAACCCGGATCATTCTCTGCACCCCGGTCAATTCGTTGAAGTCGAATTTGTTGTAACTTCGGATCGCCCCGTGCTTGCCGTACCGACGCTATCACTAACTATGATTGATGGGGTGCACAATGTGTTCGTACTCAAGCATGACAGTGAATTTCATGCTGAAGAACTCGAGACGGGACGTTCAACTGGAGACTGGACAACGGTGTTGTCCGGCCTTTCTGAGGGAGAAGAAATTGCCGTTGGCGGCGTATTCCACTTGAAGTCAATACTGCTCAAGACTTCAATTGGCGAAGGTCACGTCCACTAGGAATTGACGTTCATGTTGAAGCGGTTAGTAGAGGCATCGCTTCAGTACAAGTTTCTTGTGCTAATTGCGTTTGCCGTGGTCGGTTTTCTTGGTTGGCGAGCGATCACGACAGTTCCCATTGACGCGTTCCCAGATGTGACTCCCGTGCAGGTCAACATCTACACAGAGTCGCCCGGACTCGCCGCCGAAGACGTTGAGCAACTACTCACACTACCCATTGAATCTGGATTGGCTGGTCTGCCGCGAGTAAAGCAAATACGTTCGGTAAGTTTGTTCGGCCTTTCTTACATTGCGGTGTTCTTCGACGACAACATGGACATTTATTTCGCACGCAGACTGGTCATGGAACGATTGCTCGAAGTGGGTGATCGGATACCTGAAGGTTATGGAACGCCGGAAATTGGTCCTAACACGTCGGGACTGGGTCAGGTCTTCTGGTATACGTTGGAACGAGCCGATGAAAAACTTGACGCCGCGATAAGCGATATGGACCTGCGCACTCTGCACGATTGGAACGTACGCTTAATTCTCCGTACTGCACCGGGAATTGACGATGTAATCTCCTGGGGTGGACAACAACGGCAGTTTCAAGTGATTGTCGATCCACTGAATCTCATTAAGTACGATATCACTTTCACGGATGTCATGGATGTCATTGAATCCAATAACGCTCAGGTGGGTGGGCAATATGTGAATCTCGGACGCGAACAGTACTTGGTGCGTGGACTTGGCCTCGTCAAGGATGAACAAGATATCGGAGACATGGTTGTCAAGGTCGATGATGGCACACCAGTATTCCTTCGCGATGTTGCGGACGTCAAACAAGGAGGGGCAAAACGATTTGGCGCAGTAACACGCGACGGTAAAGAAGTAGTCCTCGGTATGACACTAGCGCGGGTCGGAGAAAACGCAGCTACTGTCATGGATTCGGTTAGGGAGAAAGTAGATATCGTCAATGAATCTCTCCCCGATGGTGTTGTTCTCCGTTCTGCTTACGAACGTGCCGACTTAGTAGGAAAGGCAATTGAAACCGCAGTCGCAGCATTGATTGCTGGGGCGATCTTGGTCGCTGTAGTGCTATTCCTGTTTCTAGGCGAATTGCGCTCGGCACTTGTCGTTATCGTGGCATTGCCGATGGCAATGTTGATTGCGTTCATATTCATGGGCCAAACTGGTATATCAGCGAATCTAATGTCGCTTGCCGGGCTTGCAGTTGGCATTGGGATGATCGCTGACGGTGCAGTGGTAATAGTGGAGAATGCCTTTCGTACTTTGGCCGAACAGAAGAAATCTGGGAAATTGATCGACAAGACCGAGACGGTCTTGAACGCCGCACGGGAAGTCGCCAATCCCATTTGCTTCGCGCTTCTCATCATCATCGTTGTGTTTTTGCCTTTGTTTACGCTTCAAGGACTTGAAGGGAAACTGTTCAAACCCATGGCTTTTACGATTAGCTTTGCCATGGCGGGCTCATTGATACTTACGATGACTCTGATTCCAGTATTGGCGGCTCTGATACTAAAACCAAAAGAGTTGCGTGAGACTTGGCTGGTCAGAAGTATTAAATCTGGCTACAACGGAGTCCTCGAATGGTCACTCAATCACCGAAGTGTCGTAGTCTCGACTGCCGCCGTTTTGGTCCTGGGAAGTCTTGCGATCTTTCCACTTCTTGGCAAAGAGTTTATGCCGCAATTGGAAGAAGGTTCGATTATGTGGAGAGTGACCTCGATACCTTCGACTTCACTCGATCAGTCCATAGAAACTTCCAATGAGATCGAAAACGCACTGTCGGCATTTCCTGAAGTGATCACTACTCTATCGATGATTGGCCGTGCCGAGAAAGGTGAAACCGCTGACGTCAACTACATGGAAGTCTATACACAACTCAAGCCTCTAAACGAATGGCAAAGTAATCGATCCATAAAGGAATTGGCAGAAGCGATGCGGGAGAAGTTGGAGGAAGTTGTACCAACTACTGTTATTGCGTTTACTCAACCAATCCAGATGCGGGTCGAGGAATTGATTTCGGGTGTGAGAGCGACATTAGCCGCCAAACTCTATGGTGACAATCTGGCAGACCTTGATCACTACAGTAAAGAAATCAAGGATGTGATAGCCCAAGTACCAGGTGTAGCAGATCTGTCACTGGAAGCAAATGCGGGCAAACCACAAATTCGCATTCAAGTCAAACGCGATCAACTAGCTAGGTTTGGCTTGAACGCAGACGATGTACTGTCAATTGTCAGAACTGGAATTGGTAACGAACCTGTTTCGACTTTGATTGAAGGTGTTCGCAGGTTTGACATCACTGTGAGGCTTGATGATGCATCGAAGGAATCCGTGCACGCCATTGAACGAATACCGCTTAGAGGAGCCGGCGGAGCTATCGTTCCACTCTCAGCCGTTGCGGACGTGAATGTTGCCGAGGGATACACCTTTGTTCGACGCGAACAATTGCAACGTTACGCAGTGATACAAATGGATGTTAGAGGTCGCGACGTCGACGGATTTGTCCGGGAGGCCTCTGCAGCAATTGAGGAGCATCTCGAATTGCCTCCAGGTTATTGGATCGAGTGGGGAGGAGCATTCGAGAATCAGCAACGTGCGCTCCTGAGGCTATCCATCATTGTGCCCTTGACGATTTTCTTTATCTTCGTTCTGCTCTACACCGCATTTAACTCGGTGAAGTACGCGATGCTGATCATATTTAACGTTCCCTTCGCAACTATTGGCGGAGTGGTGGCCCTTTTCATATCCGGACACTACATTTCAGTCCCATCGGCCATCGGCTTTATTGCGGTTTTTGGCGTTGCGATGCTCAACGGCATAGTCTTGGTTAGCTTCATCAACGACCTTAGAGCAAGAGGGTCGAGTGTCTCCGAAGCTGTGCGACGAGGTGCTGAACTACGGTTGCGTCCAGTGTTAATGACCGCCTGTACCACGATTTTGGCACTGATACCAATGCTTCTTTCTACAGGCGTGGGTGCAGACACACAAAGACCACTGGCTTCAGTGGTTGTTGGTGGAGTGATTACTTCAACCTTATTGACTCTAGTACTGCTACCAGTGATCTATGAGTGGATTGAATCTCGAACTGAGAACTTGGACATCGCAAGCCCCCAGTTACAGTGATGGGTGGCAGAATTGTGAGTTTCCCAATACCTAAGCACTATGACACATGTGTCGTGAAGGTTTGATCCGGATAGACCTTGCAAAGAGTCTTTTGCGTTCTAGGTAGTTTTGTGACCTAATGCCAGTGCGTAGCTCCGTAATTTGACTCGAACCTACGATTTTTCAATGCTAAAATCACTTTGGTCTATGGGATTCTTGAATTTGTCGACGGGTCGGCAAGTGGCAACTGTTAGATCTGGTGGAGGATTAGGGATGGTTGAATTCACATCGAAGTCTGTGCTCTTTGCGCGGTTGAGGAAGACGAAATTTGTGGTTGCCGGCATTTTGCTTGCATCGACTGCGTTTTGTTGGGGCGAAGTCGAATCTAAGTCGTCTTCGAGTGATTCACAGGACGAAACGAATGCCGAATCGTCGAGCGAAAGCGAGCAGGGTCAGGATCAATCTCCTGAACAGATGGAGGAAATCACAATTGTTGCGCACCCTCTATCGGCCGCAGGAGTGCGCACCATAGCTGATATAGACGTAATTTCGCTGGAATACGACAACCTCGAAAGAGTTAGATCTGAAAACTTGGCAGATGTGGTCTCGCAAGTTTCTGGCGTACGAAATTCGTCCTATGGATCCGGTTCTGCTCATCCAATTATCCATGGTCTTGACGGTCCCAGGATTCTGTTGCTATACGATCGACTTCGACCGATGGATGTAGCGACCACTCCAGGCGACCATCCTCCCTTGGTGGAGCCGTTTGTAGCAAACCGAATTGAAATTTTGAAAGGTCCCAATACGCTGCTCTTTGGCTCAGGTGCTTCAGGTGGGGTAATCAACACCGAAACCGGCCGAATTCCGAGGGGACGACCAGCCGGAGGATCGGAGTACGGGGCAGAAGTGCGATCTAGAGACAACGGAAGTAGATCGTATGCGGCCGGACACATCGACTTCGCACTGGAAGAAATTGTTGTCCACCTGGATGGATTCTCTCGAAGTGCGGACAGCTACGACATTCCAGGTTGCGCGCTCTCGGACAGACTCATTGAGCAACGTGAAGCAGAAGAGGCCGCTTCGGACGAACCAGAAGAGGAAGAAGAGCATCACGAAGAGGAGATTCCGTGCGGCACCCTTCCCAACAGCGATGTGGAGAATCAAGGTGGTTCGCTGGGATTGTCGATGGTTCGTGATTGGGGTTTTGCTGGATTTTCCTACGCAACCTCACAATCTGCATTCGGAATCCCTGTAGAGCACGAGCATCACGAAGAACACGAAGAAGAAGGTATGGAGGATGATCATGCAGATGATGTCGTCGACCCTGCGGAAGAAATGCATGAAGACGAGGAAGAAGAACAGGAACGAGTCCATATTGACCTTGAATACTCTCGTTTCGATTGGGAGGTTGGGCTTGACGATCCGTTCGAATATGTGCAGAGTTTGAATTGGCGAATAGGGTTCAGTGACTATTCTCACGACGAACTTGAAGCGGACGTTCCGGTCACCTCGTTCAACAGATCGGATGCTATTGATTCTCGACTGGTCATAACCACGCCAAAAATCGGAGAATGGACGAATGCGATCGGCTTTCAGCTCAACAATAGCGAATTCTCATTCAAGTCTGAAGGTGGTCACGCACAACCGATTTCCACTCAGATTCTAGGAATGTTCTGGGTTGGTCACACTGAACACAACAATGTGGACTATCAAGTTGGATTGAGGCTAGAGAACATCACAGTGGAACATGAGGAGTACGGAAAGGAAGATTACTCTTTGCTCAATGCTTCTGGTGGTTTCGCGTATCCGATTAGTGACGAATTGACATTTGACGCATCGTTGGACTTCTCGTCGCGCGCGCCACTGGCCGATGAACTCTTCGTAGAGGGAGTCCACTTAGCGACAGGTAGCCATCTCGAGGCCAATCCGAGCTTGTCCAGTGAGGACATTCGGGCTTTGAATGTGTCTCTCGAGTACGAATCTGGACCCATACAGGCTGCTGTCGCAAGCTACGTTCGATGGACGGATAGTTTCATTTATGACACTCCAACAGGCGAAATCGAAGACGGACGTCTTGTATATCAATACCGGCAGAACGACGCAACAATTTTCGGTACGGACGTGACTCTCGAGTACGACCTGTACAGAGGTGGAAACTGGATTGTGGATTCACTAATTGGCTACGATTTCGTGAATTCGGATGTGGATATACCCGGCAACGACATGCTGCCGAGAGAACCCGCGAATCGATTAGTGGCTCGACTCGAGGCACTTCGAAAGGAACTTACCATTGCAATCGCGTTTGAACACCATGCAGAAGTAGACGACACGGCGGACTTTATCCTGCCCACCGACGCCTATACAGATGTGTCGCTAGACGTCGAATACACGCTGAATGTTTTTGATATCCAAGGCAAAGTTTTCCTGCAGTGCAAGAACCTCATGGATTCGGAGCAACGTCCGCACACCTCTCCAATAAAAGACGCGGTGCCATTGCCTGGTCGTTCCATAGAAATTGGATTCCGGGTGCGGAATTGAGAAAAGATTGCATACGTAATCAGATAGCGAATTAATGGACGGTTTCACTGCACGACGCATGGGCAACGTATTGGTGTAGCTAGCTGAGAGTGTAATTCGTCGGACACTTTATGAGCGAGCGCTCGAGAAAACGAATCGGCTCGACCGTATTTGTTTCCTGCGGGTACACCTAACGTGATAAGGTTCAAGTCGCATGGGAAGTCCGTTGCGTTGTTTCTTGATTAATCACGACCAAGAAGGGCGGGACTGTGCTCATTGAATCCTGTACTCGCTCGAACCACACCGACCATACCGACATCCACTGCTGCAACGTGCAGCAACTTGTGGTACTTGTAGGTGGAGCGTAATGATTTGTAGCTTCCTCGGTGCCCTTCACAACGAATTTCCCGATATGTGCCATTGGTTCAGTCGAGCAATGACACCCAAGCGAGCTGGCGTCAATCAGACTGTTAGGACAACAAGTAGCTAGTTTCGTTCAGAAATTCTGGAAAAGAATGAAAGGCTTTTTTGAAGCCAAGCTAGTACAGGGTTTGTGCTGTTGATGAGGGAGTCCAGTGGAAATCGTACTTTCAGAAATGAAGTCACCAGGTCTTTGTTGGCTTCTTGGGTCTCTATCGAGGAAATTCGTTTCGGAAGGCATTCCATGTTGAAATCCTAGCTTGTCGAGAACGAGTAGCAAATTGGGCAATCAAAGATGTGTGGACAGACTTTGGATGTAGCTGATCTTCACAAGATGGAATGTAAGTGTGAGGTTACACACTGTGTTTACTAGGACCTTTTTGACCCTGTGAGTATTTTGATCTCGAGCCAAGTCGATTAGTCTAGGAGAAACTATGAAACACATCGCGACCACAGTGATTGCCGTTCTGCTCTCCACCGCAACTGCCTCCGCGGAACAAGTTCTGATGGGCGGACACGCCTTCTCCAGGGCCAACGACTATAGAGCCGCTGTAGAGTTCGATGTAGACGGATTCAACGCACAATATCTTTTCTTCAACGAAGACGATGGCTTTTTCTTTAGCACCAGCGCATTGTCAATGTCAGGAGATAACGACCTTTGTATACCTGGAATCGCGGGAGACATCTGTGTTGGCTACGAGCTTGACTTAAGAACGATTGAATTTGGGGTAGGTTACGACTTGGGTAACTTCCTTACGCCGTTCGCTTCTCTTACATTCAATTCGAGTGACATTGATGTTCACTTTACTGACCTAGGTGTTGAGTCATTTTCGGACGACGACACTTCTCTCGGCTTTGGTGCATATATAGGTGATGTTGGTAGGAGAGCTGTGATCGCATTGGATGGAATTAATCACGATGACCAAGGAGCATCCCTTGGAGGCTACTACACACTCGACAATAATCTCGTGTTATCAGGTACTTACAGAACTCCGTTAGAAGATCCAATGGATACCTGGTCGGTTTCAATACGCGTGGGTTGGTCGTTCTAGGCCAAACTCAACAAGCGAATGTGCAAGCTGGTTGTCTCACGCTGAGTGACGATAGATTTAGTGTTCCGGTAACTGCTTGGAGCTTGAATGTAAGCGACAGACGCAGTCAGGCTTTGATAGTGTTGAGAATCAGATCTCCTCGTCGCCCTCGGTGGGCTCGCGGGTTCCTTCCTTCGAGTCGTCCGTCTGTGGCTCTTCTTCTGAATCTTCCTCTTTGAGTTTTGCAGAAAAGAACATCTTGCCTTCACCTATAGTGAAGGATCCGGACATCTTTCCGTTCTCAACGGTTCCTGAGTACAACACCTTGTAATCGCTGTTAGCATCTTCTCTCGTGATTGAAAAGGAGAACTTTTTGCCGTCTACCTCCACTGATTCTGCATTCAATTCCTCCTTCAGAGTAGTCACCGTTGCCGAATAGTTCCCTTCGTCGTCAACCGATAGAGTCATGCTCCACCTTTCACCTAAATTCGATTCGTTTTCCTCTTGATCCAGCACGTAAGTACCGGCAATATTCCCAAAGATAGCAGTGGATGCAAAAAGCGCTAACGACGCCAACAATAGCTTTAATTTATGCACTCTGGAACTCCGTCAGGTCACACTCGATTTCGTCCGATGGGATTCCCAGCAAGTGATCTCACCTACATTACGGCAAGGAATCAGGGAACCTTCATCTTTGGAACGATTTTATGGTCAATTGAGTCTAGATTGGTCAGACATGTCCGCTTGTAGCCGTTTAAGGTGTAGCGTATGAACAAATGGACGAGAACCCTTTGAGATGGTTTCGGATCATTGTTTCGATAATGCACGTGCGGATGTATAACAACTCTGTTTAAGTCTGGTCCGTCACGTCAATTAGTGAGGTTCAACGGTCAATTGTTGGAGGCTCATTGGGAGTGTTGTTAAATACAAGTGCGGAGTTCTTGTTGATTCTTAGGAGAACTTAGTCCATGCGACTTCCTCGTAATTTTGGTTCCTTGCTTACCGGAGCACTAGTTGGAGGAATTTTGGTTGCAGCCGCTGCCGTTGCACTCAGTTGGCTCCTTTCGCGAGACAAGTCAGACTCGATTACCCACGGAACACCAGGTACGCCTCGGGTTCAACAATCAAGCGAGGATGAACCAAAAGGCACAAGAGACATCGATGGGATAGGAGACTACACCGAGCTACTGAGTGCCGCGCCTGACTTCGAAGGAACCCGTGCACTCTACCAAGCGCTAGCACGAATTAACCAAGCAGAACTCACGGAGCTACTAGGGCGATCCAAGAGAATTTCCTCGCCCAACCACCGTCTGTATGTTCAAAAAGCAATATTCCAAAGACTTGCATCTTTGAATCCTCAAGAAGCTCTTCGTCTCGTGGAAGACATCGATTGGCAACATCGCGATGCGATTTTGGTACGTGTCTTTGCTGAGTGGTCCATTTCCGATCTGGATGCAGCCGTTGCATCCATTGGCAGACTGGACAACAAGCAACAGAAAGTAGCCTTGGAGTCGCTTCTTTCAACTAGAGATGACCTATCGGACTCGCATCGGCAAGATCTCGCCCGCAGTTTCGATGCGGCAGAATTGGCAGCCAGGTTGATGAATGAATCTCAGACTTTTGGGTCTCCGGAAGATCCGGAAGCGGCATGGAATGCACTGGCTAGCGATGGATTTGATCTAGTATCTCAGCTCGATTTGGCTACTGGCATTGCGACGCAATGGATGGAACAAAGTGGATTTGAGGTGTTGCCTCTAGTATTGGAATCAATAGCGGGCAAATCTGGTTACCACATCCTCCTAGAGAGACTCATTGACAATGCAACGGAGTCCGACCCGCAGGGACTTCTTGATTTTGCTCTTGGACTGGATGGAAGCCACCGAGTAATCGTGCTCGGACGCATTACGGACGTATGGGGACGCAAGGACCCGTTCGCGGCAGTACAAGCTGTAATTGCTTCTGAGCAAGATGTCCAAATGAGACTTAATCTTCAGATAATTCTGCGTCAATGGGCACGATCCAATCCTCAGGAAATGTTTGAAAAGCGCTCTCACTTGCCGCGACCTGTGCAACTAGAGGGACTTGGCTATGCACTAACAGAGATTGCCAAGAAAGATCCAGATCAAGCATTGCAACTATTAACAAACTTGAAAGGCGAATTTGATGACACCTCACCGTTATCAAGGTCTTTGGTGAATGGGTGGGCTGAAGAAGATCCGCGTGCAGCATTGGAGTGGGTAACTTCCAACTCCTCGGAACTCGGTTCAGATTTCTTATACATACTGTCCGATGTCTTGGCCAAACTAGTTCAATCCAATCCACAAGAAGCGTTCTCCATAGCAGTGAGTCAACCTCCACTTCCCTATGGAGAGGGGATCGAAGAGAGACTGATTCGCGAACTCACTCGAATTGACATGGACACAGCCATCGCTCTTCTGCCGCAGGTGAGGGAGGAATCTAGGCCGAATGCATACGGCCACATGAGCTACACGCTTGCTGGGAAGGGTCAGTCGAAACGCGCGTTAGAGTTAGCAGATGACTTACCTGAAACTGAGCAAGAACGTTACTACAACAGTGTCCTATCTTCGTGGGCTAGATATAGCTCGGAAGGCTTGTTTCAAGAGATCGAGAATCTTTCAACTGAAGAGCTCAAGTCGTTGGCAGCTTACCACCTCGCAATTTCTCATGGAATTACTCCTGTGTTGACCACGGAACAATTGGACCTCGCCAAGACATTCATGAAAGAAAGGGAACTTGAACGTCTCAAGCAATGGCAAGACTAAATGTTGTTGGCTAGATATTTTCCGAATTGCCTGACAATGGGAGTCTAGCGCTCGAATTGGACGATTTGGGTCGTAGCCAACCGGACACGGTTTTCCCTATTGAATAGTGGCCGTTTTTGTGGATAGGTTGCACTCTGCCAGACTCTCGCCCAAGGCATTGAATTAGCTTGTACTTTCATTGCTTCGCCATTGGTGTACAGCCATATAGTTCAAGCCAAGTCTGCTTGATCAAGTAGTGAAATTCTACGATCACATATTCAAAGGAGTGTTATTTAATACAAGCACCGAGTTCTTGTTTAGCGATTGGAGCACATAGTTCGTGCGATTGCCTCGAAATTTTGGTTCGTTGCTTGTTGGAGCCCTGGTCGGCGGGATTTTGGTTGCAACTGCATTGATTACAGTCCAGTTGCTGTTGCTCCAAGACAAGCCCGATACTACAAGTAAGCAAGACACAACAAGAACGGCTCCGATTGAACAATCAAGCTCTGGTGACCAAATTGCCGCAGCCAAAGCCGTTGTAACTGGGGACTACTCCAATCTACTGGGTGAGGCGCGTAACTTTGAGGGGAACAGTGCGCTTTACCAAGCATTATTACGCGCGGATCAAGAAGAACTTCGGAAACTGCTAGAGCAATCGAAGAATATTCCTTCTCCCAATCAACGTCTCTACATACAAAGTGCAATCTTCCAACGATTTGCATCGTTAGATCCTCAAGAAGCACTTCGTCGTGTGGAGGACGTCAATTGGCAACATCGAGACGTGATGTTGGCCCGCATCTTTGCAGAGTGGTCCATTTCCAGTTTGGATGCAGCGGTCGCTGCATTGGATGATCTAGATAAGAACCAACAAATGGTCGCTTTGGAATCGATACTTCAAACTAGGGACGACCTATCAGACACACGTCGGCAGGATCTCGCGCGTAGCTTCAAGGCTGAAGAATTGTCTGCTAGATTGATGAACGAATCTCAAATTCTTGAGCTTCGCGATGATCCAGAAGCAGCATGGAACGCGCTGACTAGCGATGGGTTTGATCTGGAGTCTCAGATCGATTTGGCTTCTCGCATCGCAGAGCAATGGATGGAGCAGGATGGATTAGCGGTGTTGTCTCGCGTAATTGGGTCGATAACTGACAACCCGGGATACGACACTTTTCTAGCTAGACTCATTAGCAACGTAACGGCCTCCAATCCGCAAGGACTTTTCGACGTTGCTCTCGGACTAGATGAGAGCATCCGATCGGATGTGTTAAGTCGCATCTCCTTCGCATGGAGTCGAATGGACCCATTCGCAGCAGCACAAGCTGTAATTGCTTCGAATCAAAATGCCTACAAGAGAGTCTGTCTGGAAATAATTCTGCTTCAATGGGCAAACACCAATCCTCAGGAAATCTTCAACAAACGTTCGTTGTTGCCAAGGAGTGTGCAATTGGAGGGACTTGGTTATGCATTAGCAGAGATTGCCAAGACAAACCCGGAACAAGCATTGCAGCATCTGGAAAGTTTGGAAGCCGAGTGGGTCAACATATCTACTTTGTCAGATTCGTTGGTAAATGGGTGGGCTGAAGCGGATCCTCATGGAGCATTGGAGTGGGTAACTTCTAACTCTGAGGAACTTGGATCAAGGTTTCGAGACTTGTTGTCCGATGTCCTACTAGTACTGGTTCACTCCAATCCACAGGAAGCGTTGTCCATAGCACAGAGTCATCCAGAATCAATGAGAAGAGAGGGGATCGAAGTCAGACTGATTCGAGAACTCTCTCGCACGGACTTGGACACTGCTATAGACTTGCTGCCTCAAGTCAGGGAGGAGTCTCTGCAGAGTGTATATCGCAATATGAGCTTCACTCTATGCCTGCAAGGCCAGTCAAAACGCGCGTTGGGATTGGTGCGAGACCTTCCGGAGTCTGAAAAAGAGTACTACATGGAAAGCGTGTTCGGGTACTGGGCTAGATTTGACGAAGAGGACTTGTTTCGGGAAATTGAGAACTTACCAAGTGAAGAGCTCAAGTCGTTGGCAGTGTATCACCTCCTAGCAGAAACTGGAGATTACCCAGTGCTCACGAAAGAGCAATTGGAACACGCAAAGACACTCTTGAACGAAAATGACAGAAATCGATTGAGGGCATCGGAGCAAATGCGAGAACGCATCGAACGAGTGATGCAGTTACGTATCCGGTGACTTTCCCATTCGAATTGCAGGGATAACCTAAAGTATGTCAAGCACAAGACGGGTGCTAACGGATGAGTCTAGGTTTTCTATCGAAGAGTAGAACCGTTATTCTGATACGAAGCGTATTTTCAATCTCTCCCGAAGTGATCAGCTAGCTTCTGCCGAATTGGCAACATTTGTCAAAGATCTTGTTTGCCGTCGCTTAGAATTCAACGTAGTCGAGTCGGTGCGTAAAGTCTGCTTTTCCTCCTAGTGAACCAGGTGTCCCTTATGAAGAAATATTTGTTGCTCTGTTCTTTGATGGTCTGTTTCGCGACGGTGTCGCAGAGTGTTGCAGACGTCCTTGAAGGTCCAAACGGCCCCGTCGAGTTCATTGGTTTGAAGAATTGGACAGCTCCCAAATTGTTTGAGGCCATTAAGGACACGGCGGAAGATATGGGATTTCACGCCTGTGCGGCGGTGATGAAAAGCGATCTAGACTTCTCCGATGCGGCAGTCTTTGTGTACTTTGACAGCTTCGAGGATGGATCGTGGCAGGGTTATACAGTAGTAGTTGGTGTGGAAGATGGCTCTGGAGTTCAATATAGAACGCCAGGGGATGAGACAATCGATTTGCCGGAGGCTTGGCAGAAGCTGAAGAGCGTTGCAGAGGCTGATTTCAATACAGTATCCACCTTGGTCTACGCACGATATCTAGCAGACGAAGCAGGAAGCATTGACAAGGCAAAAGAACTTGCCGTCCAACTCGGTGCGAACCCCGAGACGTCGGATGAAGTGTGGAAACTTGTGGGCAATATCGAGGAAGAGACGGATACCAGCCTAGCGCTGGAGGTGCTAGCCAAGGATGCATCTTGGTCATCGCGCTTCGTCGCGATAGTAGTTCTTGGACTAACACCCGAGAATGACGCTTCCTGGCATGGCCTAGCAGATTCATTGATCGACTCCGCCCCGCAAGTCACGAACATGGCAGGCAAAGTGATCCAAGGATTGATAAGGTCGGACAAGGCCGAGCCCGTCCAATGGTCAGGAGGTCGTGAAACTCTCCTGTCTCTCTTCGCCGGGACGAATCCTTTTGCTTTCAACGAGATATTGGGTACGTTAGTTGCGACCGAGATAGATCCGAAATTTGGGCGAGAATTGGTACAAGCAATGCCTGACTTGCTGCTCGCGCACGCTGGGGCGGAATACGAAAAGTATGGGAAACCGGCCCTAGACTTTCTTGCAGCGATCAGTGGTGAGGACTTTGGAAGAGATGTCGAGGCTTGGGCTGATTGGATCGAGAAACCTGAGTCTGAACTCTAACTGCGTCGACTAAGGAACCTGAATTCCGACCTGTTTCGTCACACTATTGAGTTGTTCTCAACTCACGAAACACGAGAATCAGCCCATGTACGTGTTCGTTGGGCAAACTCCAATGACAGCTTTTTATCGTTACGAGTACCGGTCAAGCTGTGAGTGGAGACTCAGAATCCTCTTCATTCAGTAAACCATCTTGTTTTGCGTGCATAGGACCTCCGAGTGAAGTCCTCACAATCAAAGCAGGGCGGGTTTCTCTTCGACAGGCACCCAAACCGGAAGAAAAACTAGGCTGTCACGGTGATTTCACATCGCCATCGACCGACGAATCCACAGACTCTTCCTGTACCTGGGAGTCTCCGAAACGATCCGAGAGCAGATTCTCGAGTTCTTCGGGCGAAACTTCTCTATCAAAGATCTTTCCTTCGGAATCCAGCGCAAACTCCGTCGGAATCCACTGGACTCCGTAATCGACGGCCGTCTTTGCTAGCCAGCCGTTCAAGTCGCCAACATTTACCCACGGTAGCTCCTGCCTGTCCGATTCACCTTTCCAGTCATCGTATTCTTCGTCTATGGAGACGAACACGATCTCGAAGCCATCGTCTTTGTACTCTGAATGTAGTTCCTTTAGTTTGGGAATCGTGACGATGCAAGGTCCGCACCATGACGCCCAAAAATCCACAAATACAAACTCATTCTCAGCGAGGACATCTGACAGTGCGACTTCTTCGCCTTCCAGATTAGCAAGAGTGAACTCTGGGGCGACTTGACCTTCCACAATATTCTTAGCATTAGCGTTCAGCCTAGTTTGTTTTTCGAGCGACTCTCGGCGTGGCAATACTCGACGTGCAACTAGCTCTTCGTCAAGTACCGTGGCCAGCTTGTCCCACATCTCCAATTGCTGAGCTTCAGGCGCACCAATTTCCATTGCAAGCAACGCGGCTATGGGTTCCTCCATGTTCGCTATGATCTCTGACAGAACTGGGTTCTTTATCGCTTCCATCTCCCTGTAGATATCGTAGGGAGATTGAATTTTCTCTTCTGAATTAGCCTTAGTTTCTTCGTGAGCTCCGCCGTTCGCGCCATCAGTTTCTGTAGAAGCCGCTTGTTGCACAATCTTGGCCGCTTGCTGCTCAATCTTGATCGCTTCTGCGTACTCGTCCATCTTTGCGAGGTACTCTGGACTGTTCTGCCAACTCTCGATTACCGTTGCGTGCATGCTCCCGAGCAATTCAGAGTTTGCCACCAGACTGGACGCAAAGTTCGGGTTAAATGAACTTGACGTCTTGCTTGGCGAAATCTTAATGTGCGCACCAGGCTCCACCACGACGTTAGCCATTCCCCAATACTCTCGACCGGGTGTACGCACACTGACCCAGATAACAAGAGGCTCACTAACTAGTCCTTCGAACAAAAACTTTCCATCATCGAGAAACACGGGAGACGAAGTGGGTACTATGCTTCCTTGCTTGTGGCCTCCGGATTTGGGTTGAATTTCAGCTAGAGCAACTGACAGGTCTTTGTCAGTGATTGAGCTAAGATCGCCAGATATCGTAAATTTCGCCTCAGATTCCACAGGTAGTCGGGACTCACCAACTCTAAGCAATTGGTCGTCAATGCGTTCGGAGGCATAGTCGAATACTACGAAAGAGAGACTCTTTCCCGGAGTTGCAAGGACTTCTAAAGTAAGAGGCTCATCGCCGATTCCATCCACAGAAATTAGCACATTAGTTGGCTCACCAATGCTCGCTTTGAGTGCAATTTTTCCGCCCTTAAAGGATCCGGAAGCGATTTCGACATTCTCCGACGACCCCTCGTCGTTGGAGTCAGTACGTGTTATCACAACAGAAGGATCGTGAGAACCTTCGGCACTTCTCTCTTCGGATTCGACGATTACCTTAAGGTCCGGGCCTATATTGATCAATTCGCCCGATATGGTGAACGGTTCTAGCTCATCGGCGTAGCCGTTCGACGCCAGGAACACCGTAAACAAGATTGTTGCTGAAGCAATGAGACGTTTCATGTACTTACTCTTCCCTTCTGAATATGGACATAAGCCTAATCTCTAGATCAATTACAGCACAACTTGGTTACACAAAGTGCGTTCCCGTTCGCTAGTTTTGGACAAAGTGTCCATCGGGTGTAACTACGCCGATTCCCGCTTGAATTATCGATCCAACAGGTGCTTAGTGGCTATCTTGGCTATTTGTCATGTAGCCGAAACTCGAAGCCCAAGCGGGTGTTTCCACACCGGACTCGAGCATGAAGCGCATTTCTGCCGTGAGCTCTGCTCTTCGTTTAGTCGCATCCGGTTCCTTACGAAACGGTGCGGGTACAAATGCTTCTCTAGGATTGGTAGGTTCGTAGTCAAGCGAAGATCTTTCTAAAGCTGCAAGCACAGCGAGTTCAACCAAGGAGTAGGGGCCATCTTGGTCGCGCCTAAAACACATCGGTTCTTCAAGTACTATGGCTAGATTGGCGATAAATCGAGGTCGGTCTGTGGGATTGACGGCTCTTCGATGCAACATGTAGGGATGTAACAGTGCCAAATCTCCAGGTTCTCCCGTGAGTTCAACGAAGTCGTCGCATTGCTCGATCAGGTAGGGAATTAGGTAACCTGCACCCTGTACGCTGTCCGCATGAAATCCTGCGGGATATTCGTTAAGTAGTCGAGCTACTGGCGCTATCGAGTCTCGGGCGAGAAACGTGCCGCCGCTTTGGGGAAGAATTTCCGTATAGATGGGAACGGTTAGAAGGCCCTGCTCAGGAGAATCCAAGAAATGGCGAAAGTGCCAGCCGTCCTTGTGCCAGCCGCCTTGCTGTGGGCTGGGTGGTTTCCATTCTTCTTGGGTTTCCACACCAAAGTTGCCGATGATTCCGCCTGCGAACATGAGATGAGATCCGTTGTAGGGTAGTCGTTCGCGTCCACCGAGGACGTCGCACTGAGCCAACGCCGCATTGGGGGCTTCGTCGTCTAGTTTGAAGCGAAGTTGAAGACCGTTCGTTCGGATGTAACCATGGGGATGTTTGCGCCATGAATTCCGGTCTTCCGCGACAATGCCAAATTCATCGTGCAGTTCGGTCCAGGCGTTATCACAGATCTGGTCTGCCACACTTTGCGGAAAGGCGTTCTTGATTACTACAAACCCGTTTTCCAGGAAATCATGTGCCTGAACCGGAGTGAGAAATTCCAACGCATTGATCGATTGGTCGATCAGTGGCTGAAGTCGAAGATCAGCGTTCATTTTCGCCTCAGCTAATCACAGGTATTGGAAGTGTACGTCTGTACAATATCCACGAAAGTTCTAGAGGCCATCGCGTAGCAAAGGTACTTGTGGGTCTTCGGAGCGAAGTATTTCTAACATATAGTAATATTCGACAGTCAGTGGAATGCGAATGGATTGTAGAGATGTCCCCGTACCGTTGCAATAGCCTTAAATAGGGTACGAGTCATTGGTTCTCATAGTGAAAGAGAAAGCGTTTTCTTGGGTGGAGAGGATGCATACTGCAATTAAATGGGTCTTAGTCTGGTGAGCACTGTTCCTAGAGTGAATTCTACTGGCACGGGCCGAAGAGTAGCGTCAAAGCGTAAACGACTAATCGCATTTGGCTGGTATGGGGGCAAGTTCTCACACCTTGATTTTTTGATTCCCTTGTTTCCCACAGAAGCGACGCACTTTTGCGATGTGTTTGGAGGTTCAGCTGCCATACTTCTCAATGTTGAACCATATCCAGTAGAGACGTATAACGATATCGATTCCGAGCTTGTGAACTTCTTTAACACGCTTCGAGACGATAGAGACAAGCTAATTGAAGCAATTGGTCTGACCCCATTTTCTCGAGAAGAATTGGCACGTGCTTGTCAGCCTGCTCGGAAGTTGTCGAAACTCGAGCGGGCTCGTCGATTCTATGTTCGAGCTCGACAAACACGAACTGGACTTGCTCAAACGAGCAGCGAAGGACGATGGGCTCATTGTGTTCTTACGTCGCGAGCGGGAATGGCTGGTGCGGTGTCTCGATGGCTCGGATCGGTCGAAAAGCTCCCGGAGATCGCTCAAAGATTGCAACGTGTTCAAATCGAAAATGCACCTGCGCTAGACGTGATCCAACGATACGACACTCCTAGTACGCTGTTTTATCTAGACCCACCGTATGTGCATTCGACACGTGGCGACACATCGGCATACGGATTCGAAATGACTGACGATGAACATCGGCAACTGGCTGAGTGTATTCGAGGGATTAGAGGACGGGCGATAATCTCAGGATACCGTACTGAACTCTACGATGAGCTATTCGGAGATTGGCGCCGTGTCGATGCAGAAGTGCGCCGATGTAACTCGGTGGGAACAGTGCGACAGGAGTCGGCCTGGCTAAATTTCGATTAGAACACTCGATGAGCTACGCCGAGGTTCGGCAGTGGCTTGATGAGGAGTGGGAACAAGCAATGGCTTCCGGAGATGTGGACCCAGATCCGGACATAGATGCACTAGTAAACTCCGAAGTTGTATCGGCTCGTTATGCATTGGTCACACAGGTTCTGGGGAAAATCGCAGATCCCAGTAGAGATCTGCGTTATGTTCAATCAGGCAAGGATATACCAGGTGCTTGGGACGCTCGAAGCTTTTCAACCAAGGTCGTTGTGCGGTGGGTACACGAAAATCAGAATGTCATAGGAACTAGTGCTGAGCCATATGCGAGCAAACCACTGCGTAGAGTACGCCTTGAGCAGGACATGTCGGATGTTAAGAATGTAACGGACTGGAATCGATTGGTGGCGTTGCTTGACCGTTTGGAGTCCGCTGGCGAAGTAGAGGTCAAGGAAACATTTCGCCGAATACTTAAATCGTTGGTGAGACGCTTGGCATCCCAAGATTTCCAATACGCAATTCCGCAACGGATAAGTGTCGGCCGACTACAGACAATCTTAGATGAATTTCTGTCGGAACCAAGTGGTGGGCTTCGTGCATTAGTCGTTACCGTTGCGCTAACTAAAACGATAAGCGAAGCGTTCTCTCTATTCTCTAGAGTTGAAGCTCAAGGAATAAACGAATCGGATGCAGCTGGTGATTCGCCAGGCGATGTTGTCTGTTTCGACCGGGACGAGCCTTCACGGATCGCGCTCTGTATTGAGGTAAAAGACATTGATTTGACGCTCACCCATGTAAGAGCTTCGAGCCTAAAAGCCAAGAGAGCAGATGTCGGTTTGTCAAATTTATTGTTCGTAGCTCCTCGCATTAGCGTAGCCGATAGCGATGAAATTGCGTCGCTTGTCGCCAAGGAGTGGGCGTCGGGTGTAGACATCTACACTACATGCATTCGATCACTGGTCGACGTACTGTTTGTGATGCTTGCTGAAACTTGGCGTGTACGGTATGTACGAGAGATTGGCATTGAGCTTGATATGCGCCAGCACCAGCCCTCAAGAAAAGCATGGCACGACTTGTTGCTGACAAACGAGTAACTTAAAGAATCCATGACCGGCTCCAGCAATGGGGATTTTGAAACTCAGTCACTCGAGCTCAAAATCCCTTGAACATCGGTTATCAACTAGAAAATACTCAATGAGCCGCAGTCCAATTGAGCGGATATGTGACAAGTAAGTGGTTTTTTAGATACTGAGAGCTTGTTGCTCTCATGGCATGTCCCTTCGTATTCAGTGCTACAGTGAGAATGCGAGAGGACTCTTATATCGTCAAATCTGTTTACGTGATTTCCAAGAGATGTGTTTTTCGGGATGGAAAGGGAATGCATAATAATTGCAGCTATCGGCTTGGAGTGTCTTGACGTTGAAACTTAAAGTCATATTTTCCACACTGCTCTGTTTGCTCTTTATGAATCAGGCGTTTGCTGAAACTTGGAAGGGGCTTGAAGTTCGGGAGGAGTACGACGACGACGATTGTCCCTCCTATCAATCCGTTAACAAAGACTACCAGTACAGCTCGGACACTGATCTCGTAATCGAGCAAGAGTTGGGTGGATTCTATTCACCTTACGATGACATTTGGTATGACGAAGCTACTGATGTAGATGTTGAACACATGGTGGCCCGCAAGGAAGCTCATCGGAGCGGACTGTGCAAGGCAACTCCGGAGGTTCGCTACGAGTTTGCGAACGATCTGCTCAATCTCACTCTTTGCACACCCAGTCTCAATCGCAGCGAGAAGAGCGACAAGGATGCGGCGGATTGGCTGCCTCAGTACAACAAGTGCTGGTACGTGTTCACTGTGATCCAAGTCAAACAGAAATACAGGATGTCGGTGAATAGCGAGGAACGAGACGCAATGCAGGAAGTACTCGAGAACTGCACAGCGGACGAAATTTTCCTTGAACCGCAAAAACCTGACGATACCGAAACAGAAACCGATTGATCTTAGTTTCACCTCTATAGCTGTTCCAGGCGTTTCTACGAAACAGATTCTTGTTCCGTTTCCTCGGTGGGATACTCACGCTGGCAACGTAAATTGCAAATCCTCACAATCAAAACGATCTCTCAGTCTGGCGACTAAGCAGTGAGCACTGGGGCTGTAGCTCGACAGAGCCTATGTTGACTTGAGCTTCGAACTCGACCGAAGGATCAGGTTCCTAAGAGAAATTCGACATCAAACCATGAAAGTGTTGGTGAAATGCTATAAAGGACGACAGCAAACACGGGCCATTTAGTTGACAATTAGATTGGGAATTTTCGAGGGAATCACTAACATTAGCCAGAATAAGGTGCGGAGTGCTACAAGCCTCGAAGGGACTCGTGCTTTCCGCGTTAACATTTCGCTTACAGGCGATGCAGAGACTGTGCAAAGCCAGTACAAATGGTAAGAAAACATCAACTTTTGAGGTAAGAGAGTGAACCCAGCAACGGATGCAACTTCAAAAAATCCAGGCTTTTTTGAGACGTTGTTGTTGCTGCGCGACATAAGGCTCTGGCGAATATTCATACTGGGATTTGCAAGCGGATATCCATGGGCTGTCATCGGTGGTTCCACCCTGTTCCTTTGGTTGCGCCAAGTAGGAGGCTTTTCGCGTACCGAGATTGGTTTCTTCAGCCTTGCATTTCTTGCCTATACCATCAATTTCCTCTGGGCTCCTGTCTTGGATGCTGTCAAGTTCAATTGGACAGGAAAATTGGGACAGCGTCGGTCCTGGCTTCTCCTTTGCCAACTCGGTATAGTGGTTCTCACATTGCTCATGGCGGCAATGATTCCGTCCCGTGAGACCATTGGCCTCTTTTTCGTATTGGCGATTGCGGTCGGGTACTTTTCTGCTACACAAGACTTGGCTATAGACGCCTATCGAATCACGATTATTCCTCGAGAAGAGACCGGATTGGTCAGCCTTGCTGCTGCCATGGCCACCTGCGGTTGGTGGGTGGGATTCGGCCTAACCTCCGCTTTGATGCTGTACCTAACAGACATCATCGCATGGAACTATGTCTATGTCCTTACGGCCTTGATGCTTGTTCCAGTATCGTTGCTTGTACTCGCTTGGTTTGAAGAACCACCGAAACCCTTGAATCCGGTAAGTAGACGTTGGTACTTGACGGTTGTCATGGAGTACGTTGACACAGTTTCCGATTTCTTTAAACGCAACGGAGTTGAAATTGCATTTAGCTTGCTTCTCTTCATATTGTTGTTCAAGATTGGTGAAGCTTTTCTTGGAAGAATGGTTGGCCTGTTCTACACGGATATCGGTTATACGAATACAGAAATTGCAACGTATTCAAAGCTTATAAGTACTGGAATAACAATAGTCTTTTCGATTTTTGCGGGCGCATTGATGCCTCGCATGGGTGTATTCAAGATGCTATTTTTTGCTGGTATAGCGATGGCCGCCACCAATCTCATGTTTGTTTGGATCGCCGTGGTAGGACCGGATCTCAACCTGTTCTTGGCGGCAGTAGTCTCCGATGGAATTACTTCGTCCATTTCCACAGTAGCTTTTGTTGCTTTTATCACGTTTTTGTGTGAGTCACATTCATGCTGCTGGTCAGTACGGAGCGTTGGCTTCACTGGGAAATGCAGGACGGACGGTAATAGCTGCCTTTAGCGGATTAACCGTAGATCAATTGAGCGGGAATTGGGCTCTATTTTTTGTGCTCACTTCAGTCGCTGTCGTCCCTTCGTTGTTCGTGTTGGTTTGGATAAGAGATCTTGTGCGAGAATCCCAAGGCCGTGGAGATCAAGAAGATACAGCTCAAAGCTAAGAATCGGAACGACGTGAAACAAAGTTAGGTGTCAGATACCGACGGCTAACAAATGCGGAGTCACTGATCGTGTGCTGTCTTCTTCCTCCGCAGAATCTGCACGACGGGCAACAATCCTGTCAGCAATTCATTGAGTACGTAGTATTCTTCTATTGCGGTTCGAACAGCTTTTGGGACTCCTAAATGGCTTCTCAAAGAACACGGTCAGCACGAATCCCCGTTGCCTTTATCGCAGGGCTTGTTACCTCAACACTTCTGCTGGGTATGGTTGTTTTCTTAACCGATAACGCAGCTGTACGCAACGCAACCAAGTCCCACGATGTCGATCCTCAATCAGCACAAGTAAACAACAGAAATTCGAAAGCAGCTGAGTCCTTTGTAGCATCGCTTAGTCTCAATTGGCTAGACGAAACCAACAGTGGTTTTGAGCGCATGGCGGGGTTAAGGCAACGCCTGGGTTCAGCCGACGAAACTGACGTCCTAGAGTTGCTTGAGAAGTCTTCAGAAGTCGACAACGACTATCTCAAGATTAAGCTACAGACTGAGATTCTGCGTCGTTTGTCGTCGATAGATCCTGAACTTGCCATGTCTCGCGTGATGGCTTCTCCTCGGAAATTCCACAGCGACTTTCTGCCTGCCGTGATCGAAGAATGGGCTGGATCAGATAGGGAAACACTGTTAGCCTATGCTTCCACGCTTGATCAAAGTTCACTTCGAACCGTACTCGAAGCATTGATGTCTGTGTCTGACACTGCTAATGAGAGTGATCTTCGTGAGATGGCACTCGCCACAGGTTACCAGGGATCATTGACCGGACTACTTGAGGGCTGGTCCGTTAAGGCAGCGATCCACGACCCGGAGAGGTCGTGGAACACCGTGATCAACGACGGATGGAGCAACGGAAGTCAGATAGATTCGCTGGTAGCTATAGCAGAAGCGTGGATAAACATTGATGGTTGGAACATTCTTGACGGTTTGGTCGAGTCTTTGCCAAACCGATCACATCGAACGGAGTTGGTTAGGAAACTATTTCGAAGATTGGCACGTCAGGATCCCCAAACCGCGTTTGAGCACGCAAGGCGACTCTATCCCACCACGGATGAGTGGACTTTTCATCCTGTAATCTCTGAATGGGAGCAACAAGATCCTCTCGCTGCTCTCGAAGCCGTTTCTAGTCTAGATAATCAAATTTTGCGTGAAGACCTCCAGCGATACGTCGTTAGTGGTTGGGCGATCAGCAATCCTCAGTCGCTGATTGAGCAACTTCCGAGTCTAGAGGAGAGCATTCAGGAGATTGCCCGTATTGAAGTCATTAAGGGTGTTGCAAGAGATTCTGTAGCCGATGCCGTTGAAATGTTGTCTTCAGTGGACGGAAACATCGGCCGCGAAGTCTTTGAGGCTATTGGCTATTGGATGGCAGAGCGCGATGTTCGTAAGGCCGTTGAGTGGGCAATTAGCGACGCACGAGTTGATGAACATCGTTTCTTTGTCTTGGCCCGCATGATGCCCCAAATTGTTGCCGAAGACCCTGATCTAGCGATGAGTACGGCCGTGGATCAGCCACCGACACAATGGGGTCAGGGATTGGAGTCCTCCGTAATTGGTGTCCTGGTTAGCTTCGACCGCATTGACGAAGCGATTGAGCTACTACCTCGAATAAGGGACGACTCCACCAAGCTACGGTCTTATGTCACTCTTGGCTATGAACTTGTTATGAATGGCGAGATTCAAGAGTCATTCGAATTGGGGAATGATCTGGACGAAGAGATGCGCAAGGAATATTACGAGTGGATGTTGCGCAATTGGGCAGGTTCCGACCCACAGGGACTATTCGATTCGCTAGATAGTTTTTCGAGCCAGGAGGTTCAGATGCAGGCAGCAAACTTGCTCATACTCCAGAGAGAGAACTTGCTCGAACGTCAGTGGACATATGTCAATGCCTTGGTTTCGGATCAACAGTGAATGAATTGGTACTTCCGTTTCGCAGAATTGAGAATATCTTTATCGGCCAAGAATAGAGTGCGATGGGGAGTGTTGAGATGACACCCAGACTGCGTAAGGGCATTCACTTTGCACTAGGCATCGTCGTTGGGGCAATCGCTGTCATGTTGACAATGGTTCTTCTTCTCAATAAGTCGACAAATAAGACCGCACTGTCTGACAAATTAGAGCTTGGTGGTTCAAACGCTGGGAATTCAACTGGCTCGCTGAATAGCTCATCGCAGAGCACTGGAGCAGACGTTACCACTTCACTAATGGATTTAGGACAAATAGATGACTATTTTGATTGGAGCGTTGCGTTGGACATGCTCGTAGCACACGCCACACCAGATCAATTGAAAACTCTGTTCAAGAAATCTAGGAGTATTTCTGACATCGGTCGCAGAAGCTCTGCCCAGGAGACAATTGCACTTCGATTCGCAGGTGTGGATCCGAAAGCGGCAATGTCGAGCATTAGAAATTTTCCGACACGTTCGCGAGAACGTCTGGAGGAGATCATAATTGCCGAGTGGGTCACTACCGATTTGGATTCAGTCCTGAGACATGTGAAATCGATGGATTATTTGGATCGACAGCGAGCGTTCAAGACTTTTCTACAGATACGTACTGATCTATCAGAAAGCCAACAGCTAGAAACTGGACAGAGTTTCGATCTAGCGGTTGAACCTGACTATTTCATTCAGTATGAAAAACACATGGATGCTGCGAACTACATCGAGGAGGCTTGGCAGACGACAATAACCGACCAAAGAGCCATTGGGAGCAAGCTGGATGCTTTGTATCGATTGGTAGAGGAATGGATCGAGAGTGAAGGAGTGGACGTGCTTGGCAAGGTTGCTGCTTCGATACCCAACAAGCGAATGCGCCGTTTAGTACTTTACGTAGGACTTGAAGATGCGGCTCGAATAGATCCTCGAGCCACATTCGAAACTGCCTTGGATTTGTTTAGGGAATCGGATTGGAATCTGATTCAAAAAGCCGCACGATTGTGGATAGAAAGGGAACCAGATATAGCTCTAACGCGCATTTCTGGTATCGAATCGGACACTCTGCAACAGAACCTGTACGAGTACGTCGTACGCGCACGCGCACGAGCTGAACCGCGCGCCATGCTGGAAAATCTCGATTTCTTACCTGCCGAGATGTACGAAAGCGTTCAAATAGAGGCTTTGCGGAACTTGCGTGACATCACCGCAGACGAGGCGACGAGAATGATAGCAACTGTCGCTGAAGCAGGAAATCTCAGACTAAATGCGGCAAATAACCTCGTGAGGAACTGGGCACGTGAAGACTACAAAGAAGCTCTCGAGTGGGTACTCAACAGTCCTGAAGTAGAGGACTTTCGTTCGAGTCTTATCGGTTCTGCACTGGAGTCTTTAACTCCCGAGACTGCGGAACTCACCTTAAGGGTTGTGCTTGAGCTACCGGCGTTCGAATCGGAAGTGGGTTTGGAAGCTGGTGTCATATATCGAGTCGCTCAGTTCGATCTCGACATGGCAATGTCGATGGTATCGCAAGTTCGTAACAATAGAACGAGAATCCAAGCGCTCGTAAACATCGCAGACACACTATTGGAGGCCGGCAACGACGATCAAGCTCTAGAGTTAGCGAGTGAAATCGACGAAGGGCTACGCCCTTTCTACTACGATGAATTGTTTAGAGTATGGGCGATGTTGAACTTAAGAACGGCTTTTAATGCTATCGAACGACTTCCGTCCGCAGACACAAAGTCCCGTGCTGCCATGTGGATTCTCGTGGAAAATCAGTGGAACAACCCCTTGTCCTCCGAAGAAGTGGAACTTCTTGAGTCGTATTTGACAAACGATGACTCCGTGAGTCTAGCTACCGGCAACCCTCAAGTCCGGATGCCAAACGATTGAAAGGGACGCAGAGTATCACTTCACAGACAATTTCGTCGTCGTCGCGTAGCTTTCAGTTTGGACGTATCCCCTCTGTATCAGTCGGGGCAGTACTTCAACCCTACTTCAATTCCGATTTCTATCCTGCTTTATTGGAGTCTTCCAGGTCGTTCAAGTTCAATCTTGGGTCCTCGAGCTGTTCATGCAGCTTGGTCTCGGTCTCGAGTTCACCAAACTCACAGTTGAGAAGTCAGCGAAAAGCAAGACTCCACGCGCGAGAAGCACTCTTCTGTTCAAGTTAACCCCTAGGAGTGTTTAGTTGAATCGATACACAAACAACTAGCTTCATGTTAGACACGGCTCAGCTGGTATTGCGAAATTGGTGAGCCCAAAAGACTAGGGTTGCTTGTTTCTTTGGGTAGTGAACGAGGCGATGTCGAGTGGCGGTAGCAACTGGTCATTCCAACCTATCGCTACCGGCACTGTCTAAGTCTTGCTTCGTATCTTCTTCCACCTGTTCAGTGCTCTTCAAGTCTTCCAATTTCAAACTGAGTTTCTCAAGTCTCTCCAATAGTGTTGTTTCGTTCCCGAGGTCTCCAAGGTCGCGCCAGTCAGTATTGATCAAGAGTTCATTTAGGTCTACATCACTCTTTCCATCTCCAAGACCTATATTCCCGGAACAGAAGGCAGTACGAAGATGCAGCTCGGCTTCTTCGGAGTGTTCCTCTGCTTTGCTGAATTCCGCAAACACCACATACCTGCTCTGGTCTTCAAAGGGAAAGCTAGCGGTACTGTAGCTACCGTGAGTCGTGTAGACCTGTACTTCTTTGTTCAACTTTCCTTTCCACACATTTTCTACTTTGAGCGCAATTTCGGTTGTCGGTGTTTCCAAGACCGCGTTGTCTTCAGAATCTTCCCATCTTATGTTGTACGCTTCGGGTGCATTGCTAATGCTTTCGACCTTCCCCAAAAAGACAACGTCGCTCCTCTTAAAGTGTTCCTCCATAGGAGTTTTGGTGCACCAATGTGCCATAGATCCGGACGCAAACATCACGAATACGCACGTCAGCAGCAGTTTTGCTGCCAATTTAGCTGGAACTTGGTACTTAGAGATCCAATGCAAGTAGGACTCGCTTCGTGAGAGACACGGATTAGATGGTATCGCAATTTCTGTTAGACGTGCGAGTGTCCATAGAGTCACTTGATCAGCTTGGTGGAAACTGGGCTCTGTTTCTTGTTCCTAAGAGCGTTGCGGTTGTACTTTCCAAACTTGTCCTGCTTTTGATTGCTCCTAGTCTCCGTGGAGAGGGGATAAAAGACGAGAAAGCTGAAGGAAGTCTGCCATCTTCTTGAAATTTAACGAAAGACCTCGATTACATTCTGAACATGTCGGTTCTGCGTTGCCAGTACAGTTGACTCTTGTGGGTAGTCGCAGAATCTATATAAAAATGCAAAAAACCGCAGCTCCCTCAAGCGCAAACTACTTGTTGCGCTCTCTAGCTATTCCTTTGAATCCTCTTCCGCTCTTTCGGTGCTGTCGGAGTCATTCAGCTTTAGCCTGAGCTCCTCAAGCCACTCCACGAGCATGGACTCATTTTCGAGTTCGCTATGTCTGCGGTGGAGGATGTTGATGGAAAGGTCCTCTAGATCTACATCGTTCTCGCCTTCGCCAAGGCCTACATTCCCAGAGCACCAGTCAGTCCTTAGATGCTGTTTAGTTTCTTCCGAGTAGTACTCTTGTACGTTGAAATGGGCAAACACGACATACCGACCTTTGACTTTGAAGGGATAGCTTTCCGTAGCGACTCTTCCATTATTGGTGTAAACCAGCACCTCTTCGTCCAACTCTCCTTTCCACACATCTTCCACCTTGAGCTGAACTTCGTACTGTGGTATTACCCATTCATAACTATCCCCAGTTTCCTTCCAGCTCATGGTGTACTCGTCCGGTGCGTCCTGAATGCTCTCTACCGTCGCTGTAAAAACAACGTCGCTCTTTTCGAAGTTCTCCTCCACTGGAGCCTGCCTGCAACGCCCCGAGGAGTAGACCGCAAGAGTCAATACCACGCACGTGAGTAGCAGCCTTGATAGCAGGTTAAGCGACCGCAAGCGTCTTGTTGATCGGGAGTACATAACGTCCAATTCCTACTAATCCCACTAATTTCGTTCTAGATGCTTTACATTGTTTCCATCGTTACAGTCGGATCTTGGGCTTTCCAAGCCAATTTCACGACCAAGAAACTACAGATCTTTCCAGCCTTCTACGTCTTCGGCATGACTTTCTGTTAGGAACGACTTCACATGATCAAGTTGGTCATTTGTCAAGACTGAATTCCACATGCTGTCCCAAATCAATCCTTTGGCCACATGAGACCGCCATAGGGGAGACTGAACGGTGTCAATCCTTTCAAATAGTTCCAGAGCACCGTTTCCAGCCCAGTGCTGAGCGAGGGAGTAATAGATCCATTCTCTGCGATCTTCCGGCAACCTTTCAACCAACTCAAATGCTTTCAACGGCCTTCCGTCGTCGACAAGCGCTTGCCCCACCCAAAGGACCGATAGAGCCATTGATGATTCTCTCGCTCGAGGAAGTAATTCAAGGGCTTTGTCGACATCGAAATCACTAATCTCATGAATTACCGTAGCTTCGGCTCCTGGAACATGTGTGTCTGCCACCGGTTGTTCTAGTGCAACTTCGAACGCTCGCTTCCAGTCCACTGGAGCTAACGCCTTTAATGCGTCTTCAACCATATCGGAATAGCGGAATAAGTTCTTGTCTGCCTGGTCAAGGAGCCAGTCTAGACTAGACTCTGGGTCGATCTCAGACCACGCTCTAACAAACGCTCCTGTAACCGAGGTTAAGTTGTTTCCAGCGTTTTCCCAGTCTCTCATCAGTCGAAGTGCGGTCTCCGGTGAGGTGCGAACCGTCTCTGCCAATACTCTCTCCATCGCTTGGGACTTCACTTGCTGAGAAAAGGTGTCGAGAATAGGAAGGATTTCGTTTGGGTCAGTCTTGATCCATCGGTAAAGAATTCCCGCGATCTGGTAGCGAGCAGAAGAGTTTGCATCTAGGCTATCAACCGCCCTCAGAGCTGCACTGGGGTCGATTGTGGACCATGCCCTGACAAGAGAACTCATCAATCCGCGCTGAACTGTTGGATCCAGAGTGACTACGAAATTGAATGCTTCCTCGGCATTAGTTTGTGCAACAGCTATCGCAACTTGGTTCATTATTTCGAAAGCGTTATCAACCTCCTCGGTCAATGACGTGGATATTTGCTCCAACACCTCAAGTCCGTCCCGATCAATCCATGCGACGGCGATCTGAACGAAGGAATTAACTCGATACTGGTTAACTTGACCGTCACTGATCAAAGCACTCCATGCAGCAGGCGGATTTTCGATTAGAGACAGTGCATGCTCTTCACCTATCAATGCACCAGCGAAACTCTTACCATCGAGCCTCTCGGCTAGTTGATTTCTCAAATTCACTGGCAAGTCGTCGCGGGTTCGCAGTATCGTTTGCAGGGCAATTTGCTTCGCTCGAAAGTCTAGGGAATTTGCATTGGAAACTGCCTCATCGAGATCCAAGATGGCCCATTCGCTAAACACTCCGGGCAATAGAGACTCTCGTTCATGTTTTGGAAGGGTCTGCGCAAACTCAAGAGCTCTACTAGGGCTGATGGAGGCATATCTTCGAATGATGGCGGATCGTGCAGCTTGGCCTTGAGTGTGGCTCGAGATTGAGCGAGACGCATCCAGCAAATCACGCAACGAGTCTTCATCGGCAACAGAGAGTAGGGAATACCATTCAACGACCTGGTTGAAGTCATGAGGCTGCTGAAACAAGCTACCGACCTCGAACGGACGTTTCGTGCTGTGTGTAGATGTATCAGAAGTTCCAACGGGGACATTGTCATTCGTTTTGGTGACTTGTTCGGACCGGGTTAAGCTCCAGTCCGTGACTGCAACGAATCCAAAGATGGCCGCGATCGAAAGAGCAATGCCTAAGAGCAGACCAACCAATGCAGAACGGAGTGAATTCCCTGATATCCAGTTCATCGCCATCTATGCCTCCATAACGAAAGGTGCAGTCAATCCAGCATCAAGTTCAGATTGTAGTTCGATGTTGAAATTGCGCCTCTGGGGTTGAACAGTATTTGTTCAAGCTGAGGCGACCTCTTGGGGTGCCAAGAAAAGTCTATAGGCTTGGTGGTGGGTGTACGTTCACCACTAGATAGGTGTCGCTGAAAGCTAAAGAAGCCGTGCACGAACGGAAAGGCTGTAGCCACGGCAAACGAATCGACCAAGTTCAGAAATTTGCTTTAGTCCGAATCTTCCTCTAAAGGCAAACGTTTGAACCCAATCTCCTTGTAGGTATCGCGAGAGTAGGTGACACTTATATCGTAAGGTAAGAGCCTATCCTCCCAACGAGGATCGTGTGCGGGCAGTCGAGATTCTGGTAAGCAACGCAGGGTGTATCCGTATCTCTCCGATCCATCCCAATGAAGTGATTCGACCCATTGTCCATCTTCGTCCGCGCACTCCTGCTTTGCTACTTCGTACTCCTTTAGGAAATCCGGGAGCTCAGCAAGTTCTTCGAGTGATTGCGGAACATCAGGTTCTTTCTGTTCTACTTGTCTTCGTCTATCTCTCAATTCTTCAGCTAATTCAGAAATACCAAAACGTAGCACGTTGTTCAGAAATTCACAATCTTCTGTATCAATTGCCTCCAGAAGCATTCTCAGTTCAGATCGAAGATCCGCATCAAAATCGGGTGCACTAATGGATGCAACGTATCGGATTGCGTGCTGGGCCAATTCCGTTGCTTCGTCTTTCTGTTCCTTTGTGGACTGCTCAATCAATTGTTGGCAACTGTCAACAGCACCCACAATGATCCTCTCTGTGTGCTCTGCTGGACTCTCAAACAACTGACAGGAAGCTAGCAGACACAAAGCCCCAATGAATAGTGCGTGTTCTCTTCTCACAGCAGAGTTCTTGTTTTGAAACCTGTAGCTATCTACATTCGAAGATCTACTTATTGTATGACGGGCAATCCGAGATGTCCCAGCTCTTTTTGAGCTATGTATGGCCTGCTAGATCAATCTACAGACTACACCAGTGCTCTGTGTCTGCGTGTTTGACCCACGTTGGATGATCCGACAATTTTCGACTCCCGTACTAAATTCTCTTCCAGTTTCCCAAGAGAAAAACAAGCCTAAACGCAGAATATTCGGGCTTAGTTTGTGGATGTGTAGAACTGATACAAATTCAAACTGAACGAGAATTCTCCAAAGGTACCAGAACTCATTTAGCATTTCTAGCAGTTAAGAATAAAAATATTATAAATCAATACTTTGAAGTACTTTCCTCACTTACTTTCGCGAAAATATTCTGATTCGACAATCCGTCAATTTAGGGGACTCGTTGCTACTCGCATCGGTTTGGTGATCAAATTTCACTACGCTAGCACCACGATTCCCCAGAGTTTCTCGAGATGTGATCTAGCTACTGTAATCCATCTTTGAATGTTCACATTCCTGGACAGGAGTTGGCTGATCTACTGAGAATTAGGACGAGAGTCTCGCTCTCTATAGCGTTGAGTCGGATTTTGGGGATCTGAGTATGCCACATGTTAATGGACAGTGCGGTTAGCTCGGCACTGTCGTATTTAGGTTAGTAGCTGTACTTCTAATATCCGAAGAGATAGTCCCATAGAGGAAACAGCCCATCTGACAACAGGAAGACACAGAAGATTCCCCAACAAATGAGATCAACTATAACGATGCGCTTTTGAGTAATGGTCGATTCGCTCCACTTCTTCGGTCTGATCCTGAAAAAGGATTTCAAAAGTGCATGCATCGTACTATACCTCTGTACTGCATCTCAAAGACATAATCTGCGTGTCTTCTGCGGAGTAGGCCATGACTGTACTGGCTGCCATGACAGCCACAAGCCATCACTGTTGAGGAAGTACAGGCTGAAGCAGTGAAATTGAGAAGATTGTAGCGAAGCAAGACCGAATTCGTGCCTTCGAACGGTAACAAAGTGGGCGAACAGATAACTGAATTACCTGCCCGCCTGCTGCACCGTTGCCACATGGTGAACATCCGAGGGCGAGCTACTTCATGCACAAGTACCAGTCAAGATACAAGGCTCGGAAGAAGCTGCGGGACGATGAAGAAAAAGAAATTTTTCAGGGGATGGGCTAGCCCGCCCCCTGAAGTTGCCAGAAGTGGGACACTTTTTCTTGACATTGACATCGGTGCGCCTTCATGAACTCGAAGACCGGCTTGGGGTCCTCGTGGTCTCCTTGGCGAACCAGGCCGTAGCCTTTGCCAGTATGTCCCGCTCCTCCTTGATCCGCGCCAGCTCGCGGCGCAGCTTGCGAAGCTCCTTCGAGTCGTCCCGCTTGCCTGGGCCGTCCGCCTCGTCGAGCCAGTTGCGTATCGTCTGCGGCGTCAGCTCGAACTCCTCGGCCAGCGACGCGACGCTGCGGCCGGATCGAGCCAGCTCGACCAGCCGGTCCCTATATTCCTGTGGAAAGCGCTTTCTGCCCATGATTGTCCTCCTTGGGTCATTGTGCACTGTCCAATAACCTATAGAAACCTCAATTGTGGATGATT
The DNA here is from genome assembly GCA_965203735.1 of Candidatus Azotimanducaceae bacterium. Lineage (GTDB taxonomy): Bacteria > Pseudomonadota > Gammaproteobacteria > Pseudomonadales > Azotimanducaceae > Bin55. Next base: position 2,273,433 of record OZ241909.1, on the reverse strand, counting down.
CGACATGCTATAGATACGCGTTGTCAAGGAAAAACAAGGCTTATGTAAAATAAAGCGTCCCCAATCTGCTAATTTAGACATTCCTCTGACCCGTTAGAGAAATTCTCGGAATTGCAATAGTCCATGTTTGAATTACTTTGTCAAGGCCTCCAAACAGCTGTTTAACTGGTCGAAAGACGCCAATGTAACTAGGAATCAAGTATGAAATTCGGTATCGTGTTTCCCCAAACAGAAATCGGTTCGGACCCTGATGACATCGCCCGTTTCGCGCAGGCGGTGGAAGAAGCTGGATTCGACCATCTACTTGCATACGAACATGTCTTGGGAGCTAACACTGCAAGCCGTCCAAATTGGAGCGGACCGTATACATCGGAGAGTATGTTTCACGAGCCCTATGTATTGTTTGGATATCTGTCTGCAATCGTGTCGCGTTTGGAATTCGTCACTGGGATCGTCATTCTTCCACAGAGACAAACCGCTCTGGTCGCCAAGCAATCTGCATGCCTTGATGTCATCAGCCGAGGTAGATTTCGACTTGGAATCGGCACAGGATGGAACGATGTTGAATACGAAGCTCTAGGAGAGAACTTCCACAATCGAGGAAAGCGCAGCGAAGAGCAAATAGATCTAATGCGCAACCTGTGGTCAGAAGAAACCATCACATATCAAGGGAAGTGGCATAAGATCACCGATGCGGGATTGAATCCTCTTCCGATCAACAAGAACATACCCATTTGGCTAGGTGGAACTGCACCCCAAGTGATTGACCGAGTGGCTCGAGTAGGGGATGGCTGGTTTCCGTTTTTCAATCCCAATCTCAAGTCTCAAATTGGGCAAGTTCGAGATCGAGCTACAGAAGTCGGCCGAAATGCGGATGAGATCGGCATCGAGTGTATTCTTCCTGTTGGCGAAATGGGAAGCAACGAACGAGATCGAATCAAAATGTGCTCTGACATAGGCGTCACACACATTTCGGCTGTAACCATGGGGCACGGGTTCAATTCGGTTGACGACCAGATCAATGCCGTCAAACAATATGGGGAGCTGGTTGTTTCGCGTGTGACTTAGTTCTGCTCCAAGTGGCGACAGGTCTATTCTCAGCTTCCCAGACTACATACAGGTGTATTGAGCAGCTCCCGATTCTTTGTTGTCCTAGGACTGACAGAAAACTCATGCTTCTCTATGTTTCACGGTACCGAGTATATGGTCCATTAGAGAGGGTATTCCCGGTTCGTACTGCATAGCATCTTTGGCCGTCTCCCATATGTAACCTAACGCTTCGAATTCCTGTATAACCTCTAGGGCATTGGCGTTCGCATTGCAATCCACTACAACCTTTTCAATATCCTCGAATCCAAGAACATCTCTACTGCCGTCGAAGGCAGCGGCAAGCGCTTGTGCGTAGTGAACCAGTTGCTGTCGTTTCAATTCACCGACTCTGTCGTTATTCATCGCATCAATCCATGTCTCCCAAATAGGTCTTGCTTTTTCCACGATCTCGGTTTCAACATCGTTGCGGTCGGCTGTCTCCACTACGTCCCAAATGGCATGCCCGATGCTTTGAATGAAGTGGGGATAGCACTGAGTGCGTTCGATAAGGCGGGTTCGCTCTTCTCCGCTCAGCTGAATTCTGTACCCCTCATTCTCCATGGGATCAAATAGGGCGGACTCAGTCGACTCGACGTCCAGCCGCTCCATGCGAATCCGATGCGCTCGGTTAAGGTACGCGGGACCTATTTCACGCAAGTGGGTAGGAAGACTCGGCGTCCCCGCAAGTACAAATCTAAAGTTCGTCTCTCCACGATTGGAAGCTCTAGCAAGGGAAGCGACGACTCGCAGGTTTTCCCTCGAGATTTCGTGTGCCTCATCAATCAGCAATAAGGTTGGAGTCTCGACCATTAACTCAATGCACCTCTTCTTGGTGTCTGTCAGAGTCGGTTCAAATACCCTTGCTGTAGATCGACGAGCAGATGCCCCAGTTCCGAGTATCCCGGCTTTGACCTCTCCCTGGGTGGTTACCGTCTCTCCAGTGTGACTTGGCTTCTCGAGCAAGACCTCGTAGACCTCATTTGGTGTTGGCACGTCCGAAGGATCCAATGTAATCGATCGTACGTTGGACGTGACTTGAAGACGCTCGTGAGCGTAGTTGAGCAGAGTGGTTTTGCCATTTCCACGCGGACCATACAAGACAACGTCAGGTCCGCCAGGCTGCCCTGATGACAGATCCCTAGCGAGTTTCTCCATCACGTCCATTTCCCATTCTCTGCCCGCAAAGACCGGAGGGATTCGATCGTAGCCTGGAGTGAAAGGATTGCTCATGGAATGTACGGTTATCTCAGTGCGATTCCGACTGAATCTGCGTCTGTGCCTTCATCGAACGTCTGCTTGTGTTTAGGAGAACCACCGTAGAGTCTTGGTCTGAATGTGCATCAAATACTTCAGTCGAATGTGTTCGGCACTTTTTAAAAATACTCTTAAATTGATGGTGCGGTCTATTTTGCTTGAATCCTTCATACAGCCGATTCATCTCTGTCACACGTCGAGACGATTGCTATACCATTTTGGGCAACTATACGATACTTTCGAAATTCAATTCGATCACCGGGCGAGCGCACTTAGTCAGCCGAAGAACGTTTCGGAATTCTCATGCCATTCTCTCCGATGTTGAGGATTCATAACATAACGAATTGGATTCCACACCATGCAAATGATTCATGGTAGGTAGTAATAGCGTACTTGCGTGTTTCCTTGGTGAGTAGCAGAGGCGCCACACTCACAGAAGCAGTTATTGAGCCCGAAGTATAGATCTGCCCAGAACTCCCTTAGGATTCTGAGTCGAACTCAAGCGATTGGACGCGTACTGTAGACCAATAGTCAAGCAAACCTCCAATTTATGTAAAAAAGATACAGTCTAACAAGTCGAAATCAGGTGTTTATCTACGAAGACCTAGAATTGGACAAAGTACTAAGTACCCATTATTGAGGTTCTCTTGTCAAGGGTAATAACCACTACTTAAACCTTCATTAATCAGTGTGTTAGACGTGAACCAGCTTATGAAATTGGTGCTTTCTCAAGCTGCATTTTCCATCGATTCGTTGCAATTCCGAAATCTCTACATCCAACGGAGGAAATAACTGTATCAATCTGGTCGTAGATTTACAGAATCCGCTCACTTTTTCTGTAAACGCAAGGGAAGAGAGAGTGGATTTCTTCAATGGTGTTCCTCGAGTCAGCGTCCAGCTCATGATGGCATTAAGCCTATTGACACTTGTTGCTGGCACGAATGCGAAAGAGGTCGAAACCGCCCAGGTTGTAACCACTACGACCGAGGCTATGGCCAAGTGCTTTAAGTGGAAGATCGTCGGCAACTGCTACTGGCTGAAATGTGGTATTGGTGGATGCTCGGTCAAAGTTTCCCTCAAGGTCGCACACTATCGACCGGATAGTGTGGTTTCGGTCTATCCCAACATGCTCAATCATCCGTGGAAGGAGGTGAAAATCCTTGTAAAACAAGCTGTTGAGACTGCATTACCGAATCTCGATGAATCGGTTAGGCACTGGATTGATGGAAACGGAACTGAGCCAGCACCAGAACTTCAGTCGAGTACGAGAAACCTTCGATACTTTGAGAGCGATCTATTGGGTCATCCTCTTACAGATCTTGTCTTTCCCGGTGCAAACTACATCTGCGACTCTGTCACGCGTCCGTTGGTCCCTTATTACGTATCGCTTCTTGATCTTTTAGCTTGGCGAAATCCAATTACTGAGAACCTAAATCGAGCTAGCTTGGTTCCAGGGCTACGAGAAATAGGGAATTGGCCGGTAAACACTTGGGGTTCGGTCTATCCACGATCCGGATGGATACAGCAGTCGAGTCCTCCAAAAGCGGCGGCTGTCATTGCTCAGCGTACTGCGGATATCGTCATTAACGGTGGTCAGTTTCGCGTGAGAAAGCAATTTGGAGGGGGCAGGGTGAACCTTTGGCCACCTTATCGTATTCGTGAGAACAATGCTTCGACTGCCAAGTGGCAGATGTTGCACCCGGTCAAGCAAAAGGATTGCACAGTCTTTGGAAAGAACGATCTAGCCGGAATCGCGGATTGGGGAGGCGCAAAAGTAGATTCAAAGAACACATACATGTGGTCGCTCTGGCGTCCATATAAGTGCTGTCCTCGGCGAGGTCAGGTTTTTCTAGGTTCTGACGACATTCACGGATATCCATGAAAATAGAATTTCTTGTATTAGCTCTACTTTCAGTTTTCGGTGCAATACACTCATCTGCGCATGTGCCTAGCAGTCCGCCGGAAGACGGACTGTGGTATTACGAAATTGGAGGTGCAAAACCAGTATCCGCACCGGCAAACCCCTCTGTAACGTCAGTATCGGTGGGAGGAAACGCACGATTGGGTTTAGGATACAGCTGCTTGAAGCTTGATCCCGTAACAGCCGTTGAGAATACGCTGAATGAAGTTAAGGACGGAGTCGAGAACATGCTCAATGCAATGACTCAAGCCGCGACTGGCGCTATCGCGTCTCTGCCTGCAATCATTCTGCAAAGAGCCAATCCGGGTCTCTACGACCTATTTCAAAACGCACTTGTTCGTGCTGAGTACAAGGTTGACCTGGCTACCAAGTCGTGTGAGCAAATCGAAGCTGCAATCGGGAACAACAAGAACCCCTACGAAGACCTCATCGTGTTATCCAAAGGCAACGACTGGAAGGTCCAGATGGGAATCAGCGGAAACGATCCAGTAACGGCTAAAGAAGCTGTGGAGAATTCAAACGGGTCGAATGGCCTACCTTGGATTGGGGGTCAAGCTGGGGGTGAAAGTCAAGATCCTATCGCCTTGACTGGAGATATAGCGAAGGCAGGTTTCAATGTCGAATTGAACCGCTCTCCAAGTACTCGAGGACCAGTGTCCTACGACGCTTCCCGTCGCATTACCCAAGTGTGGAATTCGCCGGAAGATGCCGCGAATTGGGCGGTCGAAGTTGTGGGGGAACACGAGGTGACCACGTGCGAGGATTGTTCGAAATCCAGCACTCCCGGCCATGGGCTGGGACCCGTTTTGGAAACTGAAGAAACTAACGTTTCCAATGAGTTAAACACGATTGTTAACAGTTCATCGTCTCCGAATCTAACGAATCTAACGAATCTATCGAAGGTATCTGCCCCAGGTATAGCCATAACAAGACAAGTAGTCGAGAGTATTCGGACACTTCCTCAAACTGAACGCCATATTGTTGTCGAGAGGCTCGCAACGGAAATTGCTGTGGCTCGTACCGTTGAAAAGGCATTTCTTGCTCGAAGAACTCTCAAATCAGGCGGACAACTACCTGAAGTACATGCAAATTTGGTCGCGAAAGAACATGTCGAACAGATTATCAAAGACCTAGACAGTGAAATTGAACGCCTGGTCTTTGAGAATCGTATACGCAAGGAACTGGTCTCAGACACTATTCAGAAGTTACTGATTAGAAACGAAAATCGAAACAGTGAATCGTTGAGTGTTCCAGAATCGGGACGTAGAGATCCAAATCCGTTGCTCGATGGGCGCGTGAAGTCTTCTCCCTAGTATGCGTTCACTCACACGGTTGCTTCTAGTGACCGTTGCACTAACCATGGTGGCCGCGTTAGTTCTTGTATCGATCCTCGACTCAGAAAACGTCGTTCGCTTCAACGAAGCCATTTCCGAAAACCACTGGAAATTCACATGTTTGCGAGTAATTGCTTTTGCATTGCTGCTAGGCGGAATGTACGGATTTCGTCTTTGGAACTCTGCCCGGAATCCGGATTCTGACCGTACCAAATCGAAGGCAGAAACAAAGGTACAGCTTTTCCGAATGGGAATGTGGTTCCTAGCCTTGGAATTGCTATTAGGTCAAGGACTTGTGAGCCGAATTATTGATCTAGCATCCCAATGAGCGTAGACAGCTATCTAGAACTGTATTCAACGATGTTTGGGTGGATGTTCTATGGAGCGATGTGGGACGTCTTGGTGGCGACTGGCATTGTCTACCTACCGTTCTTGGGAATATTGATCGACTACTGGCGAGAGCCAGCATCAGAATCGCCTCATCGAATCTCGACGGGCATTTCCCTTCGGAAGATCGAGCAAGAGATGTTGGTCGCACTGATTGTTGTGGTAATTGCTGGACAACCCGTTTCGTTTACTCCTTTGGTCGCGACAGACCTTTCCTACACCCCGCCGCCCACAATCAGTAATCCAAATCCACCAGCCATTGCGTTTGGAAGCTCAGAGAGCACTTTTGGCACTGACGGTTTTGCGGGCGCGGACGCTCAGGTTGATGTTCCCATGTGGTGGTATGCCGTTATGGCATTCACTTCCGGTTTTACACACGCTGTGGTCGAAGGTCTGCCTCGAGCCAATGAGATTCGACATGCCGCACAGCTAGTGAGGCTGGCAACAATCGAAGATCCGAGATTGCGTAAGGAAGTCGCAAATTTCTTCTCATCCTGCTATGTGCCTGCACGGTCGAAGTTTCTTAGGGATCGACCTTCCACACCTGCTGTTGAATCCATTCTTAACCGATATGGACATGCGGATACCGATTGGATTGGGTCTCATGTCTATCGAGAGACGCCTGGCTATTACGATACGTTTAGAGCCGCAAGACCAGTTGAAGGCTGGACATACGACTCATCGCGGGATACCGAATACGATCCGTCTCATCCGCCTTCGTATGGTAGACCCTTCTGCAGGAATTGGTGGGCTGCATCCTCGACTGGACTGCGACAGAAACTGGTGGAAGCGGCTGATAGCTCAGCCCCCGGTTTTGCTTCTCTGTTCTATCGACTAGCACCTGCTCTAGCGACCGAGAAACGCCTCGACATCCTGGCTAGATCCGCTTTGTTCCACACCCCAGATACTTGGACAAACAACGACTTAGGCAAGGGTGTCAATCACGCCGGAGGAATTGCAGGAGCAATTGAGAGGCATCTAAGAGGACTTGCCTATACGATCGGATCGATACCCGTATTTTCTGTCTTCAGCGTAGTGGTAACGGGTCTTATTGCGGTTGCCCCGATGTTTCAGGCTATGGTTCTGATGGGAATCTACGCTTTACTGCCTCTGATTGTCGTGTTCTCCCGATACTCTTCCACAATCCTAATTTCAGGCGGATTAGCCATTTTTAGTGTCAAGTTCTGGACTGTACTCTGGTATCTGGCTCAATGGGTCGATCAGAATCTGATCACGGCAATGTATCCAGATGTCGATATGTTGTTTGAGTTCGTAACCAATTCTTCGGAACACACCACAAAACGGATGGTGCTGAATTTCGTCACAAGTTGTCTCTACATAGGGTTACCAATTCTGTGGAGCGCGATGTTGGCATGGGCAGGTATTCGCGTGGGGAATTCACTGGACTCATCAACCAACGTCTACACGAAGCATACCGACGATTCAGGAGGACATTTCGGGTCTTGGATGATGAAGAAACGGTAGATGCTTGACTCGACTATGAAAAAGCTCTTTTATTTCAAGGATTTACACTCTTTATGAAAAGGCTTGAATACGAGCTCAAACAAATGACCTATCACAATCGAGATGGGAGTTATGCGACTCAAACTCGCCGACGGAGAGATCTTTCTCGCTTCGCAAGAGAACTTCATGAACTAGGGTTCAATCAGATGAGCGTCCACTCCTTGAAGCGCAAACACATTGATGCGCTACTCAATCTGTGGTTGGAACGGGGCACCTCGGCGGGAACCATTAAGAACAATATGTCCTTTATCCGTTGGTGGGCAAGAAAAGTTGGAAAGGAAGACCTCGTTCCTCTTGACAACCAGTCGCTAACAATTCCGAGTCGCAGTTTGATTCCGGATGAAACCAAGGCTCAGTACCTTGGACAAGCCGAACTCGATTCCATACAGGATGCCCGCATTCGCTTGAGCATTGAACTACAACAGGAGTTTGGACTTCGAAAGGAAGAGTGCTTGAAATTCGCTCCTTCGTATGCGGACCGAGGTTCGTTTATTCAGCTGAAGGGATCGTGGACCAAAGGAGGACGTGCGCGGGAGATTCCCATCCTTTCTACGACACAACGGGATCTACTGAACCGCATCGCTATAGAAGCTGGAACAGGATCCATGATTCCAGCAGAGTCATCCTATGCCTCGTGGAACAGGCACTACGACACTGTTGTGGCCAAGAATGGACTTTCAAATCTTCATGGTTTGCGACACGGATATGCCCAACGTCGATATACAGCATTGACAGGATGGTTGTCTCCGTTTGCTGGTGGACCTTCTCGAAAGGAACTCAACAGAAATCAGAGGGTAATGGACACAAGTGCACGTTTGCAGGTCAGCCGAGAACTTGGACACAACCGGTTGGAGATTACTGACGTCTACTTAGGACGTTAGAACATCGCGGCAAGCCTCAATTTCAAAAATTCGCGAGTTCATCTGACCTGCTGGTTCTAGAACGGCTTCTGTCGCGTGATCAACGTTTTGTTAGGACTGTCGAGCAGGTAGCGCCATTGCTAGAATTCCTAAATCGTTCGAGAAAAGTGGCACAACACAATGGCGTCTATATTCCAGAAAGTCTTGGATGTTCTAGGCAAGTTTCCGTGGACTGCAGTCTTGCGGTATTTCGGAGAGTTCGCCATCGTCTTCGTCGGAATCTATCTGGCGTTTCTCCTCACGGATTACCAAGAAGAACTGCGCGAACGAGAAGTACGGGTGAAATACTACGAAAACCTGATTCGGGAGTTTGATTCGCTAGCAGGGCACCTCAAGTTAGAAGAGCAGAAGTTACTTAAACACCTAGCGATTGTCGAGGAGATTGAAAAGGGCAACCGTGTGATTATTCCTGTAAGCGATCTTATTTTTGCTTTTCGGGGTGGGATTGTGAATGCCGCGTTTGAGGGTGGAAATCTTGAGGCTATCGACAGCGGGATACTCGGCGCAATCGTAACTGGCCGTCCAGCTCTCGAGACGCTAGACAGGAGCGTCGAAATGTTCAATCAACTTACTACAGAATTGCTTCCGATTCAAATGGCAGACGAGAATTGCTGCTACGACGAAGAAGGAAAGTTGGTTCCTCATTTGGATTGGTATCCTCGCCTCACTCGGCAAATCTACGAACTCAACAGACAATTGCAGGTGATAATTAGAGAAAGAGCGATACCGGATCTCGAACAATCCAAGCAAGTGCTTGAGTAATTACGTCTACGGATACCCCCAAGAAGTGCGCATGCACGATTCAAGACAGAATTTTGTTCGAAAATTAGCTCTCAATCTTACCCTGCTGCCCTGCACACATGGGTCTATCTGAAGACTATGTAGAGCTAGGCCTGCAAGTAGGCTTAGTTGCTGGTCAAATAACCACGTGCGGTATCAAGTTGCTCCTCATTGAGTGCCCGTGAAAGTCCGTTCAAGTCGAGCAAGTACTTGGCCGCCATAGACTTGGTTCCCTTAGAAGGAAACTGATCGATCGAATCCAGAAGTCTCTTGGGGCTTTGTTCTGCGATCAGCCAAGTAACATGCTGGAAGTAGGCGATTTGATCTTCGTTGTGTAGATCGCTTCCTAGCTCAATCGCTTCAAGAACTCGATTTGTTAGAGCCAGTTTTCCCCCAACGTGCTTGTACGACCTGGTTGTACTTGCTCCTTCGCGAACAAGTGGCAGTAACTCTCTCGCGTGGTCAACATCGTACTTAACCATATTGCCGATCACCCAGACTTCGAGCCCTCCGAATGTTTCTATTTCTGGTTGATCTAGTGCCACCTGCATTGCTAACTCGGGATTGTGTCTAGACACTGCGGGAATTATGGCTTGTAATGCTCTGCGACGTAGGTCGTGATTTGAAATCTGATCAGATGCCCACGACAGCGCAGCTTCAGGATCGTGACGAGACCATTCTTGCGCCACCTTTTTCGTTAAAGACTCTCTTCTCTCTGAGTTACTCAAGCCTTCGAGAAACTGCGTGGCTTTTTCTGGTACGGTAGCGGTAATAGCTACGATGGCTGCTTCCTCTCCAATTGTCCGAATATCTTCGGGAAGATCATTCAGTTGGCTCAACACATTCGCGGGATCATGACTAGCCCAAAAGGAAATGGCGTCACGTATCAATCTATATTTCAAGTATCCTGGTTCGAGTGCATTCACGGCGTCGAAAGCAGCATCGGCATCACTCTGAATCCAGTAACTAACCACCTCTCGGGCAACTGTTTCTTGGCTGGTATCGTCCAAGTTCAAAGCATTCTCAAACGCTTGAGTCGGATCGACACTTGCGGCGTGTCGCGCAACGGATCTTAGGACGACTGTACGTACTACATTGTCTCGATCAGGCTCGAATAACTGATCGAGTACTGTAATGCCTTGGTTATCGAATAGGGACTTAGCCACTCGTACCAATGAATCGGTTTGTACCATGTCGTCTATGTCATCGCTAACTAGGTGCTGCCACTGTGTCTGATGGTCTACATATCGGTCGTTTACGCCATCTCGGTTCAGCTCTTGTTCAGTTTCTAGCGTAATACCGAGTTGTCGTCCGATCACACCTAGAAGCTCTGTTGAAAGATCGTCGCGACCTTGCAGAATGCCCCGTCCTGCCGCTTGTCTTTCTTCACTCTTCAATTTCCTTGCTTGTGCTATTGCAGAATCCAAGTCAGACTGCGACCATTCGGCAAAGACTATTTCCAAAAAGTCCGAGCGATACTGCATAGATAAAGTTTTGGTGGCGTTTACAGCAACCAACGGATCGAGTCCTACTAGCCGTTGAAGAGTCGTAGCTTGTGTCGCGCGTTTTTGTCTTGGCGACTCAATGCTCGAGGATTTATCCAGAAGATCGAGTAACCCATCCGAATCGAGAGTAGCGACGAAGTTGTACAACGCTCTGCTTCTGGCGAAATCACTAGCAAATTCAGCTAGTTCATTGATATCACGAACGGAATCGTCGAGAGTTAATTCACTTGGCTCAGTTTCAGTTTCTTCGATTGGCTGTGGGTTCAAGTAAACAGTGGACACGACGAGAATACCTAGCAACGTATAGGCGGCGGCACTTAGGCAACGCATTCCCAAGTAATTCATTGAGTTACTCTCGATCCAAAATCTTGCTGAATTATAGATATCGAAATCTTGCAAGAAATTTGCTTCACGGGCCTTTGAAAAAAACCTATGAGCGGGTCCAATATTGCTCGATGAAGAATCAATGACTCAGTGAGCCAGCGATGAAGCGTCGCCTATGTACATGACCTGATGCTTGGACTTTGAGGAGTTGGGAAGCTAGACTCGGACTTGCATTGCTATTGCAATTGTCTCAACCGGTGGATTTCACATTCGGTTCCGTGACAGCGCAGGAAATTTTCCGGTTCCAGATTTCGAAACCTTTGTTATTGATATCAAGACAGTGACCTTTAGAGTCTCAGGTCTCATTTATGGAAAAAATTTTCGAAGGTCGTGCAAATACAATGGCTGAATTTGTTGATACGAGCTTATCCCCATCATATAGGACCTCTCAAGTGAACAGTCTCCTAAGCTTCGCCATTCTGTTGCTTTACCTAGTGACATTCTCCGCTCCCGTTCTAGCGCAATTCCCATCTCAAGGAGCACAACCGTCTCCTGTGCAGATAAACGTGATGCAAGAGGAAGGGTTGAAAATGATGAAGCCCCTGATCGATGAAGTTTTCAGCAATAGTGACACAGACAATAGCGATTCTTTAAACAAAGATGAGTTGATCGAGTTTACGCTTGAATTGTATAAAGCGCAGTTAAAGTTCATGGCCGATCGGGGCATAGTGGTTCCTCATCCATCCGAAACTGAGTTGAGTCGTCTAAGAGAAGAGATGGAACAGCGTTTGGATGAGGCCTTCAAGAGAAATGACTCCGATGAGAGCGGAGATATCTCACTGGAGGAAGTCTTAGATGCCATGTCAGGAGGTAACCTCTCAGGAGAGGATGGGGAAGAGGACTTCGAAGCCACCACGGATGGGTACGGTTCAAATTCCTCTGACGCCTCCCAAGAGTCGGCGATTCCCCAAACCGCGCAATTTCCACCTCACGGAGCACAACCATCTCCCGAACTGATTGAAGCGATGCAAGAATACGCGAACAAAAGGATGAAACCCATAATCGAATCAGCCTTCGACAATAGCGACGCAGATGACAGCGATTCGTTAGACAAGGATGAGATGCTTGAATTTTCCGTTGAATTCGTAAAGGGTCAGGTCAAGGCTATGACCGAGAGCATGACCGAGAGAGGACTAGATGTTCTCCAACTATCCGAGGATGAGCTAAGTCAAATGAAAGAGATTGTGAAACAGGGCTTGGATGAACAATTCAAGAGAACTGATTTTGATGGAAGTGGAGATATCTCACAAGAGGAAATTTTCAAGGCAATGTTGGATTTTGCATACTCTGGAGAGGAAGAAGAACCCGAAAGTTTCTCGGTTGAAGAGGACACAAACGTTTCCGGGGACCTCAATGAGTCCTTGATAGAAACAAGGTAGAGCTTGCGCGGCTGGATAATAACTCGGCTTTGGAATTCCACCAATTGGGAATGCGCTCCTGAAGTGTCGACTATCCGGTTCTGACATTTGGGAACTATTTAGGAATCGGTAGTGGTTGGTGTATTTCCGAAAGGAGAAGGTACGCTAGCTGAGAGTTTTGATGGGGGCTATCTGGACTGGACTCAATCCCTTCGAAGACCAGCGTTGGATGGGTGCCGGGTGACTCGGGCGCAGCACTCTTAGAGTCAGTTGGTGCGGTCCGTGGCCACAACCCGGACCTAGACGAAAGCGTATCGGGAAGGATCGACAAGCGTCTTTGTCAAGCGACATCGATCTCGGGGCATTGGTGCCAGCTGGACTACGGAAGGCTCGAATCGGAGAACTCCTGTAAGACGCGTTCTAGATTGCGCTCCATTTCAAGAGTTGGATGCGACCTGCATGAACCCACTTCTTTTGATTGTTCAAGTAGACGTGATACCGTTCCCAAAAATGTAGATCCTACACGTAACTAGAAATATCGAAGAGTCGTTATCGACTCTATTTATAGGTGCAACTGTCATCTGTGAGATCATCGATCTAGGAAATCGCTGATTGGTTCCCGTTGCCGATTCGGCCCCGACAGATTGGCGTGGGCTCTAGACTTGGCTGTCAGAAATTGAATACATCCATATACGGTCCCAAATTGAGCAATCCCATGCCTCCCTTCTCAAGCTCTTCTTTGTCCTCTTCTGACAGGTACTTCTTGAGCTCTTCCGCTTGATCGTCGCTCAATGTTGGAGACATGCTATGCATCAACGTTAGGATTGCCGCTGCATTGGATTTGGATTTGTCTGAAGGAAATTGATCAATTGTTTCGTAAAGCTGTTCTGGGTTTGTAGACGACCACGCTAACGTCAACAGTCGAAAATAGGTGTCGCGTTCTGATTCCCCAATGTCGGCTGCTAAATCCAATGCCTTATCTGCATCCCCGTTGGCAACCAGCGCCATTCCAATTGAACCATACGCATACACTTTCGACTTTCCGTCTCGGACGCGAGGTAAGAGTTCAATCGCTTTATCTACATCCGTTCCAGCGATAGAACTGACTACTCTGGCTTCCAGTCCAATGCTGTCGGAGTCAGCGGATTGAGCCAACGCTGTCTCCATAGCAAGATCAGGGTTTTGAGCAGCCAAATTGCTCAAGATAGTGTCCAGCAGGTCTTGACGATAGGTTTCAATATCGCTGGAGTTCAAGACCCATTGCAATGCCTCGGTTGGATTTTTCTGGGACCAGGTTCGAGCAATGGCGGAAGCAACACTACTCTTCCCATCGCTGTCTGGCAAGATTCCAATTAATTCAGATGCTTTCTCGGGGGAATCGAAAGCGATCGCAAACAATGCTGCCTGATTACCTAGCAATTGAAGCTCCTCAGCCATCCCTCCTAGCTCTTCAAGCATCACAAACGGGTCCTTATTGCGCGCCCAAGTCTGCATTACGCTATTCAACAATCTCTCGCGAACACTCCCAGGTTCGAGTGCAGACAGTGCTTCGATAGCAGACTTTGGATCTGACGATGCCCATGTGTTCACTACAGTAGAGACGATAGCGGAATAGGGATCATTCTCGAGTTCTAACGCACGGTTCAAAGCTCCTTGTGGATCCGTCTCGGCTGCCGACAGGAACACCCACATAAGGATGTTCGTTTCTGTCTGCTGATTGGTAATGGATTCGATGATCTTGTCGACCACCTCTAACCCATCCTTTTTCAGCCAAGCTACTGCAATCGATTCCAAGAGGCTGAATTGCATGTTGTCATTCTGAGCTTTTTCAACGATCTCAAACCAAGCCTCTTCTGGGTTCTTCGTGAGTTCCTCTTCCTGCAGCAAGGAATTCCAAACCTGAACAAACTGCGATTCCCCAAGCTCTTCGCCCAGTCGCATACGAGCGTCTTCGGATAGGTCTCTTCTCGCTGAGAATATTCCCCTCAATGCTGCCCATCGATCCATTTGGTCGAGAGATCTAGCTTGGCCTATGGCTTCGTCCAGATCTACTCGTGCCCAGTGTCCGAATACGGATTTCACTAGCTCTTCGGAGTCTGAATCTTCGAGAGAACTGATCTGTTTTAGAGCGCTCCTCGGATCGATAGTCGTGAGCTTATGAATCAGAGCACGCTGGACTGCAGGACGAAAGAGGAAGTTGACTCGCGGGGATTCCTCCAATAAGGCGTACAACTGCTCTTCTTTTGCGTGTTCCAGAAGGATGTAGAGTGCTTGTGTACGTTCGAAGTCGTTGTCAATATGAGCAAGTTGATCAAGTGCGTCCATCGACACTGTAGCTGGAGCATCGATTGAGGGTATTGGTATCGACGCAGAACCTGATTCAAGAGGTTCAGACTCCCCAGTTTCCTCTTTTTCTGTATTCACAAGAGGTGCAGCGCTCTCAGAAGTTAACGGTTCTGAACTGTCTTCTTGTAGCAGAGGCGATAAGACTAAAAACAGTGTGGCTGTTACACCTATTCCAATTACGAAGCCAGATGCCATAGGCACAACAGGAAATCGACGGTTATTGGACGCGTTCGTTTGATTCATTTGACTAACCACAGAAGTGAGTATGTTTGATGGTACTGCCTTTCTTCGCCCAGTGCAGTCTGCAATGGCCCTGTCGTAGACAGGTTCGACTTGGAGGTTGTTCTCTTGGGGAGAAGTCTCTCGTAAGGGATATTGAAGTCCTTCAAATTCGATTTCGGCATCTCACATGTTCAATTGCAAATTGCGTGCCAGAGTATGTCCAGAGTTCGGTTCGATTGGTACGTACGCCGAGGTTTGGCTCTCAGATTGCAACTAGTCTCTTTGTGCCTCACAGTAGAGGAGGGTGTTACGGTCAAGAAAAGTGCGCAAGAGAGGCCAATGTTCGTACGGTAGCACGGAAGAATGGACCGGATTCCTGAAAAGTGTAGAACGCCTCCCGATCCCAGTTATCGCTTGGAAAAAGCTCACGGTGAGGATCCCAGACGTCTAGCCCTCTGGGAGCAAGACAGTTTCTGTTCAAGTCTTAGGTTGCGGTTTCCAAAGAATTTGACGAGGCGGTACAAATACAATACGCAAAACCCATCGCCATGAGTTTACCCCACACTCCTAGGACTACACCAATGAAGAACCTACTTACCTCAGCCACGTTATTGATTACAGTAGCGATGCTCTCCGCTAGTGTCTCAGCGCAGTTCCCTCAAGGAGCACAACCATCACCTGAACAGATGCAGGCGATGCAAGAGCAAGCGATGAAAATGATGAAACCATTGGTCGAAGAAGCCTTCGACGATAGCGATACAGACGACAGTGATTCCTTGGACAAAGATGAGATGCTTGAGTTTTTCATGGAAATGTTCAAGGCGCAAGCGAAGTTAATGGCCAGTAGGGGCATGCCGGTTCCCGAACCAACCGAAGATGAGCTGAATCAGATGAAAGAAGCTATGGAACAGAGTCTTGATGAGGAATTCAAGAACGCCGATACTGACGAGAGCGGAGATGTCTCAAAGGAGGAAGTCCTCAAGTCCATGTTTGGAGATGCATACACGGGAGAGGAGGACGAGGAAGAGGATTCTGAAAGCACCTCCGATGACGAGGAAAACGGATCGGACGATTCTAAGGAGGCTGCTTCAGACGCATATTAGAGGTCCGGGAACTCTAGAAGCACTCGACGCGCCTTCTATAGCCTCAGTTCGCCGGTGACGTGGTCGAATAATCAGCAAATGACCGATTCCACTTGGAAAGAATATGCAGAGGCCGCAACCAGACGTGCCCACACTCTTGGAAACCGAGGTCCTGTTCGTCTCGGCGGCGACAGACAACTGTTGCCTGAGATCAAGAAAGCTTATTACCGAACCGGCTTCTATGTATTCACTGGCGTACTCGACACTGAAGAAATCAGCGAAATAGCTGCTGAATTCGATGAAATGCTCGATAACGCCCCGACCGCGGTGAATGGAGACATCGACAAACACGGTCGAAGCTCAACTTATAGTGGCTATTACACCATGATGGATGATGAACAGGATGCTGAAGCACCGGCACACATGTATCTGCTGACGCATCCGTTCATTTTCATGGAATCGACCCTTCGAGCGTATGGTCACCCAAGAATTCTGGCAATTGCTGAGAGCTTGTATGGAGAAGACTTTGTTCCCTTTCATGAGGCAATTTTCTACAAGGCACCGGACAACGGACTGCCCACGCGCTGGCACCAGGACGGAAGAACGCATTGGACCGAGGACGGTAGAGCATTGGAACAGCCGGATGGATCTGGAAAGTGTCATGGCTATAACATGAGCGTAGCCTTGTCACACTGCACTGCCGAAAACTGTCTTTGGGTCGTACCTGGCAGCCAACGCCGTTGGTTACTTGCCGATGGTGGAGAGTTTCCACCGATCACAGAACGTCTAGACGAAGCTGTGCCCATGCTCCTCGAACCAGGCGACTGCGGCATTGTGAGTCGTAGTGCGCTACATGGCTCGTATCCGAATCGGTCGGCCAATCGTCGTGTCACTTTGTTGCTTGGTTTTCACAAGCGTGATTCGGCCATCGGAGCGAGCACGACCAATGTGCATGCTTTCAAGATTCCAGGCGTGGACAAGAAGAAGATCACATATACAGAGGAATACGTGCTTAGTCGTGCACGAATGATTCCTTTGGCGATAGATGCCCGCCGACAGTATCGCCCTAGAGAAAAGCCCTTCAAGTATCGAGGAAGTTTCTTGGGCGACGCATCGTGGAACGAAGAAACACGAGCGGAAATATGCCGGGACGGCGAGGAATACTGGCAGCAAGACATCACGCTTTGAAATTTAGAGTTCTTGATGAAGAGTGTGGGGCATGCTAGGGCATTTCTTGACCACCAATCATGTATCTCACTTCCTCTAGTTTCCTTCCGCTTCAATTAATCAAAGAAGTGCTACTTAATGGCCTTGGTTGCGTGTGCTGACCAGCGATTTCCCGTGTTAGACTGGAAACAGCTTCAATAGGGAAGGTCGGTCTTGTTTGAAACCATGCTCGGGGCCTTCGACAGCTTGAGTCGGAAGCCCCTGTGGAAGCTAAACAATTATGTCGATGACTGACTGGTATCGAACACTCATCCTAGCAATATTACTGGGATGCAGTGTTTACGTGTTTCCCTCTGATGCTACCGACAAACTTTCGATTCTGAGCGTTACCCCTGAAGGTGCTGAAGTTCCAGTCACACGCGGCACAATCGTCATCGAATTCAATAAGCCCATGGTATCGTTGGGCCAGACGGATAGAGATCTTGAAGAGGTAGCTGTTCAAATCAAGCCGCGCTTGAAGTGTGAATGGCGCTGGACCAGCACAACGCAGCTAACGTGTAGATTCCTCGAATATCTGAGACACTCGGCGTCTTACTCCATCGACATTAATGGCACATTTGAAGCCGTCGATGGCACAGCAATTGCCATCGAAGAGACGTTCACGTTCAAGACGTCGTCATTGAGTGCTTTCGCCCGTGCCGACGATTGGCATGAGCCTGCTTCTCCCGTCATTGCTATCACGTTCACTCAGCCAGTCGATCTAGAGACAGTGCTTGAAAACGTTCGTTTTCGGAACATCGAGTCATCGGAATTAACCGACATAAAGATTGGATCAACCGAAGCGAAGAGGGGGCTAACACTATACGCGAGATTGCCGGGTCGAGAGCTGTATCGGCAGCACGAGAGCGGAAATTGGTATCGAATGACGCCCAACGATGAAGCTCGCACAAGGGCAGACCTAGAAAGTCATGCTAATGGCGGTACTGGAGACTTTAGAGCTTCCTATCGAATTGCTTCGCGCAGGTGGACGATTGAACCAATTCAATCGTTGACTTCGGATTCGTCTTACGAAGTGGTTGTCGATTCTGGAGTTACATCGATCTTTGGCGTGGAACCAACACAAAGTGAACTAGTGGCCATGCGCCTCCGCACCTTTTCATCGACATTCGAATTAGTAGGCCTGGAGTGCGCTTATACCGACGGTTCAATTCAACAACACATCACCGAAGACAACAACCAAGCGATGCTCTCTGACTGCGAGCCAGACGAAGGAATTACGTTCCTCTTCACAGCTCCTATGGAATGGGGCATGTCGAGGCGGTTCGACGATCAAGTTTCATTGTCGCCCGAGTCCCATTCCGATCGTCATGGATCAAGCACAAACTTCTATGGGTTCCTTTGGAGTAACTTCTATAGAGAAAACGAGGCTTCCCAATACGATGACGGTTACTACAAGATCAATGTTCGCTATGTTCTGGACGGCAAGACGACCTACCGAGTAAATACGAGAAATGTCCGAATTGAAGACCTGTTTGGAAGAGAAATTTCGTCGACTCCGCATCTCCAATTTCGTACAGGGCACCGAAAACCATCCCTAGATTACCAATATCACGACTTTGTGATGAGTACGGCATTAAGACCGAAACTCCCAATAAAAGTGGCTAACCTGAGGGGATTGAACGTCGAAGTGCTGGGAGACTCTCGAGTAAGTGGTCAACGCTTAGTTCGCACTAAGAGAGTCAAGCTGCAAACTCCGCTGGACAAGATTGTTACCGATCACTTGGACATGAGCAATTGGATCAGTAGAAAGACCGGTCAGTTTGTTGCATTCATTGAAGGAACCCCAAAGACCGGGTTCGAAAGCTCTCCTTCCGTGAGTTGCCTGTTGGGGCAAGTCTCACCTTATGGGGTAAATGCACGAATAGGTCACGAGTCCTCAATTGCTTGGGTAACGGATCTTCAGTCCGGAGAACTCGTTCCCAATGCGTCTGTCGAGTTGGTGCAACTTGAAGGCGAAAGCACTTGGTCATTGTTTAGGAGCGAAACTAACGATCAGGGAATTGCACATCTTCCTGGAAGATCCCAGTTCCCCGATCGTTCAACCAAGGACAACGACTCGCCACAGAGAATAGAGCCTCAAGACGTTAATGATTGTGCAAGCACGTACGAAACCAAGTATGTGCTAAGAGTTGAGGGCCCGCGTGGACTTGCGACATTGCTCTTGACGGACGACGGCGGTCGAACATACGGTCTTCCGGCTGATCGGGGTGGACCTAACTTGTTAGTTTGGGGCCACACTGCAAAAGGGATCTACCAGCCTGGAGAAATCTTGAACTACAAGATCTATGTCCGCGAACAGACTGACTCGGGATTGAAAGTCAATCGGAGTGGCCGCTATCGCCTTGTTGTTGAGAGGTCTTGGGACGATATCGTGCATGAGAAGAGAGACATAGAACTCAACGAGTTTGGAGCATTCCACGGAGAGTTTCAGATTCCTCAAAAAGCAGTGGGGTCTCTGTCGTTTTCTTTAGTATTGGAGAACAATGACGGAACCTCTCTGTGGAGCGACTATTCAGAGTCGATCAACCGCTCCGAAGCATTCATCTGGACGGCATTCAAGGTCGATGTGCTCGACTTTAGCCCCACTGGAATACGCTTTGAAACGGCTCTCAATCAGACAGACTACAAGCTCGGAGACGAAATGACTCTCAGGGGCAGCGTCGATTTGCTCTCGGGCGGCACATTCTCGAGCGCTCCTGTCTTAGTGGATGTGAAATTTGAACCCCGTTTCTTCCGTTCGAGTCATCCAAGAACACGGGAATTTCATTTTGTTAGCCGCACTGGTAAATCCCGTGACTTGACCCCTACTGTTGAGTTCTCGTCGGGAAATAGGACAGATCATGAGGGAAGATTTCATGCCTCAGTGCCGTTGGCCATCGAAGATGTTTGGTATGGAAAACTGGATGTCCGCATAGGTGTACAGGAAGACACTGGCAACGTCATTTGGAAGGAACTGCATGCAAACTATGCAAGTGTCGACCGGTTTGTTGGCGTTCGACTGAAAGGCCAAAAATCTCACGTGGGCAAGCCCATGACAGTAGAGGCGGTCGTTGTCGATCAGGAAGGAAAGCAGACAAACGACGAGGTCGTTCATTTGCAGATTATGAAGCACGTTTTGGATTCTGAAAAAAGGTCTCAATGGGCAATAGTCCACTATTGCAAATTGGAGATTGAAGATTCGCCGACAGAGTGCACATTCGAGCCCGAGGATTCGGGCTCCTATCGTGTAGCTGCAACCATTGAATTTGATAATGATCGTAGGCAGCGGGCAACCTTCGATCTGCATGTCTTCGAGGAAGATACGACCGAATTAGTAGGGCACACCCAAAGCCCGGGTATCATCAATTGGCATAGTGTTGCAAATCGCCAATTTAACATCGGTGAAGTTGCGACTGTCGAACTTGGACACTCGCATCCAGGGTCTCACGCGCTCGTAACCATTGAACGGCTCGGTATTTTGGACCAATGGATAGTGGAGTTGGATGGAAAAACGTCCACTATTGCAGTTCCCGTAAAAGCGAGTTACGCCCCAAAGATCAAGGTCGTACTTACGGTTATGACTTCCAACTCTCTGATCAAACCCGATCAATTCATTGCCTCCGAGGAGCATCAGACGTTTCCGAACTCTTGGACTCGATCCGTTCCTTTGCACATCAGAGATCCTAGTCGAGAACTCGACATTGGTATATCCACCGGAAAAACCGTGTACGGGCCAGGTGAGCGAGTGAGTGTTTCAATTTCAGTCAACGACAAATCGGACCTACGAACACCACAGACTGCCGAATTAGCCGTTTCCGTAGTGGATCAAGGTGCATTGGAAGTGTCTAGAGCCGGCATTCAGCACTTTGATCCAGTTGTGGGTATTCAACGGGATCACTACTTTGGCGTAACAGATCATTGGATCTTGAAGAGACGATTTGTCATGTATTCCATGGCGCCAAACAACGAACTTGCTGAAGTGGAAACACGAACCAATAACAGGCTCTTGAGCTTTTGGACGCCCAATCTTCGAACTGACAAGGATGGAAATGCGACCTTTGAGTTTGAAGTTGCGGATCGGCTCACCGAATGGAAAATCATCGTAGTTGGAGCAACTGCGGACAATCAATTCGGAGTTGGGCACGCTTCAATCAGAACAAACCTTGGAATAGAGCTTCATCCAGCATTGCCCAACCAAGTATCGGATGGCGACGAATTCGATGCAGACTTTGTGATCCTAAATCGCACCGACAGTGAACGCCAAGTAACTGTTGAAATTCAAACAGAAGGAGACGCGGAATCTCTCACGCACAGCGAGCAAGTAACGGTCGAGCCGTTTGAACGGAAGCGCGTCTCGGCTCGTACATCTGCACAACTGCGCGACAACCGTGGACCGAAGGTTCCGGGGTCAATTTCGTTCTTGGTGACGGCATCAGACAGCGAGCACTCAGACGCACTCGTTCAGCATGTGCCCGTTCATCCGAGCAGAAGGATGTTCGTAAGTTCGATTTATGGCACGACCACGGAGACTCGTGTGACGGAACCCGTTGAATTTCCCTCGGACATTCGAGACGGGTCGGGTTCGTTACAAATCGAAGTGTCTCCATCACTTGTCAATGCTGCGGAACAGAATTTGGCTCAAGTTCGTGATTATCCTTACAAGTGTTGGGAGCAAAGACTCAGTACGGCAGTGGTCGCTGCACATTACACGATGCTTCGTGATCGGCTACAAGTGGAGTGGCAAGATGCAGACGCGTACGTCGAGGAAGTGCTTGAATCCGCTGTGGACTATCAATCCGATCGAGGCGGATTCGCCTACTGGACTGGCGAGTCAAACTACGCAGACCCATACCTCTCGGCATATACAGCTCTAGCCTTTCATTGGTTGCAAGAAGCGGGCTATGAAGTGCCCGAATTGCTTCTGAAGAAGTTACTTGGGTATTTGGAGAGACATCTTTCCGCACCGTTCCCGGAGTACTTTGGTTTGGACAAGAGCACTGTTCCCACGCTACGTTTGCTGTTGGCAAATGCCCTTATACAGCACGATAAGCTTGATCTTGAACTGTTCTCAGAACTATATGACGATATTCCGTCCTCCAATCTCTTCGCTGTGGCTCAGACTCTTGAAGCGGCTGTTGAGTTGAATGCACCAAGCGAATTGCTTGACTCACTTACGGCTCGATTAAGAAGCGGAATTGGCGTTTCAGGCGACCGAGCATTAATCCAACATCAGACGACACGAGGAGGCAACTTCCTCCTGTCAAGTACGATGAAGACTACTTGTAGCGCGATTTCTGCATTTGTTCGTGCGCACAATTCGGGCAAGTCGTTGGTTCCCGTGAACAAGCTTTCAGAATTGGTGCGAGGTGCAATGTTTGAATGGAATCATCAAGGATTGCGTACAAGCCCTCACCGTGCATCGTATTGTCTGCGCGCGATTGTGGAATACGCCGAACATTTGGAAGAGGAAGGCAACAACTTTGCGGTGGACGTACAGTTCGCTTTCGCTGAACAATTGGAAGCACTTTCGGCAATTCTGCCGAGCACTGAACAACCGCACAACAGATCGATGTTGTTCGACACTCCGCTTAGACCTGACTTTCTTGGAAAGCAGGCAAGGGTGCTGTTCGATCAAACGGAGAATTCCCGGTTTTATTACAAAGCGACCCTGAAGTACGAACCTAACGAGATTCAGACCGATAGAGAAAACTATGGGATTGATATTCGTAAGACGTACTGGATTAAGAAAGAGGACGATTGGGTTGAGCTCGATAGTTCAGCTTCATTGAGTCGAGGCGATGTCGTCCATGTCGGACTGTATCTTGATATTCGAGATCAAAGGGACTTTGTGATTGTGGATGATCCCGTGCCTGGCGCATTGGAACCAATCAATACCACTCTAGCCAAGACCAACGACAGGGAACTTGCCCCGACCAGAGATTTCTTCGGTGCGCTGATTCCGAAGGGAATCGAAGGGGTGTGGAACACGCTAGGGTCGTCCAGATGGTGCTTCTATCGACAAGAGATACGGCACGACTCCGTTAGGTTCATGAGCGACTTTCTCCCTCCAGGTAGATATAGACTTTATTGGTCGGGAAGGGTGATTTCCACCGGTGAGTTCGTGGCTCGTCCTGCTCATGCAGAAGCTATGTACTCTCCTGAAATCTACGGCAATACAAGACCACAACGAATTTCTGTCGTCGCCAATTAATCTTCCAGTTACATACAGTTTGAGGTTTCGTCAACGGCAATGGCCAAAAGGTGCTAGCGGGTCCGCTTACTTTCTTACTAACAGTTGCTTTCTTGGAGAGTGCTCTTTTTGCAGGTGTTACTTCTCGACCTACCAATCAGGTGTGCGTTCTTCTACAGCTCCCTAGCTGCATCACAACTCTGTGCACAGAAGAACTATTCTACAGAGAGGAACGAACTTGGTCGATCACCTAGTTCAAGTCACAGTGACCTATCCAAAATCATCAAATGTGGTGCTTAATCCCGATGGAGTTAATTCGTAGCTGTCCTGATGCAAGAAGTAGTCTGTCTCAGGTCTCGAACTATATCTATAGATCTTGCTTCACGAATTTAAGGTTTTCTTCGATCCGAAGATCATCGGACCCAGTAGTGCGAGCATTCCTCCTAGAACTGCCCATATCAAGTAAACCGCGATAAAAAAGCCACCCAGAATCGCTCCTGAAACTGCACATACGATCAAAAGTACCCCGGGAATCCAGCTCTTGACTCTTAGTGCCGCTACACCGAGACAAACGACGAGAAGAGAACAGAGTATTCCAAACCAGTTCAAGAGACTGGAAGAAAGTCCCTGCATCATTAGTGAACTTGGAATTACAACTCCAATTACTCCCGCAATGACTGCAATGACGAATCCTGCCTTTCTCACATGTTTACCCTTGTATCCACCAAAATCTTGAACAAAACCACAAATTGTTCGTGTAATTACAGTATAAAGTCAATCGATTCAAACTGGTCGAAACCAAATGAAACCAGCGAGACTAATTCTCGGTATGGCGATGTGCACGATCGTCCCAACAGGAATAGTTTTTTTTGTCATTCAGGTTCTCTCGATCCTGATGGCGGGCACTTCGACCGAGAAGAAGGAACCTACCATCAGCACAGGCAGAAAACCATATCGCGCCTTGCGCCTCCACCTCTTGATATCGAGTCTGCTCCCAACAAAGAAATCCTGAAGATAGACGGCTGCTACAAGGTAGAGGCCGACAAGGAAAAATCTTTGCAAATGTACTCAAGCCATACTGCTACCTCACAGCCTATTGAGCTTCACAAGACACAAAGGTTCAAAGTCATTAAGACTGCGACACTATTCAGAGAACGCTGGTACGGCATTCTGTACAAAGACAAGAAAGAGTCCAAAGCATTTGTTCGAGAAAAGGACTGGCACAAATTCAAGGGGAAAGTATCCATATTGCCCAGGAAGGAATGTCTCGACCTGCACGAGTACCCGTCTGGTGTACTCATAACGGGGTAAGTCCATATCTACTAACCCTTGAATGTTGGAATTCACAGAGGACTCAGCACGTACCGTTGTATTGTGGTTTTGTACGTCCATGAGTGGAAATTACATCTGGGCGCAGACTTCGTAGAAATGAACTAAGTAGTTTGAGAGCCGTTGCAGTTCAGGTATTGGTTTTGGTCAGTTT
Source organism: Candidatus Azotimanducaceae bacterium (assembly GCA_965203735.1). Lineage (GTDB taxonomy): Bacteria > Pseudomonadota > Gammaproteobacteria > Pseudomonadales > Azotimanducaceae > Bin55. The sequence continues at coordinate 2,248,448 of OZ241909.1, read as the reverse complement.
GTTGTCTTCGGTCTAACAGAAGGGTTTCGACTCGATCAGCCGCCAATTTCCGCCGGAATTTGTGAAATCGTTCGTATATATGTTTTGAGTATTGCTGAATTTAGTGACGTCACTTCTCGCTTGATGTAACCAAAAATTCAGTAGTCGAATCTACAAGTATGCAACCAAGATTGGAATTTGGAGCTTCAAAATGCAATTCATCGCCTTCAAACGGAACAAGCGAGGCAATGAGCGGTCTGAATGTAGTGAGACCAGCGAAAACACCACATCTACTTTGCCAAAATCCTTCGACATGAAATCAATCGTGAAGAAATCCACCAAGTTCAGCATTATCCGGCACACTCCCGTTGTATTGAGTTTGGGCATCGCGTTGATTTGTGGATCTATTTTTGCCGATAACCGGTCCGAAATTCCGCACATCTCGGTGTTTTCGATGGAAGTCGCTTGGAACTTGGATGACTCCAACTTGGATGTAGAGAGGTTGGAAAACGGACGAATAGCAGTACTAACGACTCAGGGAATCCTCGAATTCGGAAATGGTTCCCGGTCCGAGGAGTTTTATCCGTTCAAAGCTCAGTACAAGGCAGGAGTGCAATTCGTCCGCATAGACTCAGAGCTCTACGTACTTGGAATGAAGGACGAAGACAGTCTCTGGGGTTTCAATAATGACATTCATCTTCTAAAGTACGGCGAAGCAACACCGACCAAAGTGTGGAGATGCAGTTCGTGTGGTGCTCCACAAGTCATAGATTTCTACGACGGCGATAGTCCACTCTTGGTATTTGCTTCAACTGCGATTGGAAATCAAGAGTTGCGAGTTGTACACCTTGGATCTAATAAGGAATGGCGTGTAAATGCAGCGGGATACAACCTGCATTTGCAACCGATGGATGTAAACCACTCTAATACGGAGTTTCAGGACATATGTATTCATATGACCAGAGACCGACGCCATTACCCTGGCTCACACGAGCCTTCTAGCGTCCGACTTAGTGACATCGACTTTACACGCAAACGGAGTCACATCAAAGACTTCGGCTAGACTCGACTTTACTGCCGATTCCTATTACTCAATTCGACCTTCAAGAGCGAATCTAGCGTGGACGGTTTCCTGCGGTCTACGTTGCGTGTAGGATGTACGACTTCTGCTTTGGACTTCTCAATCTTCGAATAGTGAAGGTTTCTTTCTTGGTCAATACTGAGACGAGATCAAGTCTCGGAACGCACTGAGTACTCTAACTCTAGAAAGCATGAGTCGTAGTCGGGCGAGTAACCGGTACGCCTACACAAAGCAATAGGCGTCTCGAACAACCGACTCAGAGTGATAATGTAATTTAGCCTAGACAAGGACCGCTTCGGTTGAAGTCTACTAACAGTTTCTTTCTGATCCTCTAACAACCGGCATGCTCAGATTCGGTAGGACCTGGACCTTTTTGGCTGTAAGTGTTGTAGTCTTCGTGCTGTTAGCGATTGGCGCACTACTACACATTCTCGGTAAACAAGATGAAATCATCCTCGGCCGCGACTCTGAGTTTCCCCATCAAGACGTTACGACAACTCCTCTAGATGTAGCTTCTTCGATTGAGCACCGTCCAACTACAGGCGTGGAATCGTTAGTGAATAACGGGATTGCAGATCCCCGCAACGCATGTGAAGATCCACTAGGAGAACTATCTGATGAATGTATGCAATCGCTAGATGCGTACTTCTTGGATATGCCGTTCTTATGGAACGACTTTGACTGGGTCCAAGTTCCTATGACGTATCGCCGGGTCTTCACCGACCCGGAAGGTGACAGGGAAAGAGTCTTTGCCGCACTTGAAAGACCTGAATGTCGGTTGGAGGAAGGGGAAATTCGATGGGATCTCAAGGAATCCTGCGAGGCGGCGTCTTTCGCAAACTATGCAAACTTCATCCATTTCTGCCAGGAAGCAGCCTTGGGTGTGACACTTCAACAAGAGAGCATTGAGTCTCTTCCAGAAACGCAAGCAATGGATGTGAGACGGAGCACTTTCGAAAGCTATGAGGATTGGGACGATTTCTACAAGAGGCCTAGTCGATGGGCCGGAGAAAGGCTGCTTGAAGGAAGGTGGATCGTGGAGAAAGTGTGCAAGAAACACAGTGCAAGAACGCTGACATGGGACCACATCCGAGAAAGCCCGCATTTTGAAAGGCTTAAGTCGATCGGATATAGATTTGAGGTGTTTTCTGATTCATGGGGATCCTCATCATTGGACGCCATGTTCTATCAATTGACTAGTGGAAGTGAAAGGTGGTTTGGTTCCAGTGATGCTTTCAACGCACTTCGTGTTCTTGCTGCCCGGCTGGGAGATGAATGGGCAGCAAGTGTCTACTTATCGACGGAAGAGGACGATGCCTGGAATGCCCATGAAATTGAGTCGATGCCTTGGAAGCAATCACTCAGGATCATGCAAGCAGGCATCTACTGGAATCGCGAGAGTCTTGGTATTGAGAATGACCCCAGTTCTGAGGATGTTCTCGGCAACACCGAGTACTTAGACATCTCTCTTGCTATGGGCAGGAGCTTCTCCCACACAGGTGACAAAGCACGAATAAGTGCTTTGGCGTTCGGTCTAAGCGCGTGGGAGGAACTGGATCGCTCGGGAATCGAAATTGACTTAGACCGGTTGGTGAAGTACATATGCGATCCAAGTTGGTCAAAATCTTTGCTAAACTGCCAAGAATCTATTGACAAACTCAGCAAAACTGAGTCTTCAATTGACCAGTACTACTGGCACCGACTATCACAGTTCAAGACTCGTTCCATCGAACTTGACCTCTACGACACCGAACCTTCTGATTGGGATCCTGATTGGGAGAGAAAGGAGCTCGGAATTGCCAAACCAATCAATTGGGACTAGGTTCCGAAGCCAGACCTATAGTGCGTCGAAGGATGGATTTGTATCAGTTCATTGAGTTGCAGCATTAGTTCGAATTCCAAAGGCACTTAAGAAAAAATTCTTTTTGTGGTGAGGTCAATTTTTCGATGGTTAGGTCTTAAGCCTTTTTGCACCCCGAAGATTCGACCTAGAGGACTTTCTTCTTCACAAAATACAGTAATCCTCGGGTTGAGGCTTGTCCAATCACTTGTTAGCGAGTGGTACTATTGAACCGATAGCCGTGGAGGAAACTTATGCCTGCGTTGGACGGAATGCGCGTGTTGGACATGACCCAATACGAAGCGGGGACCTCGTGCACCCAAGCACTCGCTTGGTTGGGCGCTGATGTAGTAAAGATCGAATCCCCCCAACGGGGCGATCCTGGAAGAGGCCCACACGGCAACAGCGAGTACTTCGTCCTGTGGAACTCAAACAAACGAAGCGTCGCAATCGATCTAAAGAGCGACAAAGGGAGGCACCTGTTTCTTGATTTGGTTCCCAGCTTTGACGTTTTTGTCGAAAACTACGGGCCAGGTGTAGTCGAGAGACTACAAATCGACTATGAGTCGCTTCGAAAGATAAAGCCGGAGCTGATCTATGCCCGGATCAAGGGATTCGGATTGTCTGGACCCTGGTCGGACTATAAGTGCTACGACATGGTTGCTCAAGCAGCAGCGGGAGCCTTCTCAATTACGGGAGAAGTCGACGGACCTCCAATGCGTCCCGGTCCTACAACGGGCGATGCGGGAACTGGAGTCCAAATGGCACTGGCAATCTGTGCGGCATACATCCAAAAACTTACAACCGGAAAAGGCCAGTTCATCGAACTTTCCATGCAAGAAGCAATGACCTACTTCTTGCGCACATCGATGTCAGGCGGTCAGTTTGGTCAACGAGCTGCTAGAAGGTCGGGGAACGGCCAATGGGCGGGATCAACTCTCTATCAATGTAAGGGAGACGACCAAAATGACTACATTTGGGTGATGGCGGTGACCCCAAAAATGTTTCAAAACTTGTGCAGCGCAATCGGTCGAATTGACCTTCTGGAGGACGAAGTCTACCGAGAGAATCGTCATCTGGTGAAAGCGGAAATACAGAAGTGGACTATACAGCGAGACAAGTATGAAGCCATGCGATTTCTGGCAGAAGCTGGCGTTCCTGCAAGTGCTGTATTGAGTACGAAGGAACTACATGAGAATGCACACTTGGCTGATCGAGGATTTGTACACGAGATCGAGCATCCGGAGCACGGAACAATCAAGTTGTTAGGTATGCCCGCTCGTCTCTCGGAAAGCGAAGTACCGATTCAAGCAGCACCGAAGTTGGGGGAACACACAGAGGGGATCCTGCGTGAGGCACTCGATTTGAATGAATCCAGTCTCAAAGAGCTGAGTTCTGCGGGCGTAATTGGAACTGGCCAAGCCGCCTAACGCGACTCTCCCAACGTACCTATCAGTCAACAATCGCACAATAAAGGAATTGAATGGAGTTAGCAGTTCTTGTCGCAATACTCGCGATATTTACTATCGTTGTCGCTACGGCCTTTCTGATGGGAAAGAAGATTGAGAAGAACGTCTGTTCGGGAGATTGCAATTGCCCTCTCTGCCCCGTAAAGATGGAATTGAAGAGTCGGGGAGCAATTTAGGCCCACTACTAGAGTAGATCCTAATTGTCGTTTGTACTAACCCGACTGTTCGCACGCCAATTGCTGAGAAACGTTCTTAAGATCCCCAAAGTTCGTAAGAGAGCAGTCAGAGTTCGAGTATTTTGTTCGGCCGACTAGACAAGGGAGCGATTCGGTGGATTGCGGGAACGACTGTAGTCGGGTGTGTTGTGCTGGGTTGGGTCTTCGTTTCCAATTGGTCAGGCGATCAGTCAAACCGTGCTTCTCTTGGACTAAATGAAACTGCTGAGATGGAGTCTAAGCCGATTGAAGATCGCAAACTCGGTGTGCATGTTGGCAAGACCGAAGACTCGAAATCGGCAGAACTAGTAGGTACGATCAGTCTCTTGGAGGATTGTTCGGAGAATTCCGAAGAACTTAGCGAAGAGTGTATACAGTTATTGAACTCGCACTTCCTACAGAAACCGGCAGTGCACCCGGCATTCGGTTGGATCGACTTTCCTAATACGCCCACCTACTCCTCGATCTTCGCAGATCCGGAGGGAGACCGAGAGCGAACTTTCGCCGCATTGGAACGATCTGAGTGTCGGCTGGAAAACGGTAGGGAATTCCCGGTGGACCTTAAGGAAAAGTGTGAAGCGGGGGCGATTGCAAGATTCTCAGTATTCCTACAAGTTTGCCATTCTGAAGGTGGTGCTACCAATTTGCGAGACTTCTTGATTTCTCAAGGATTTCAACGGCTTAGGATTCGTGATATCTTGGCTAGAGAAGGAGCTGACGAAGTGGATAGAAGACTTGCCCTCGAGACAGGGTTTAAAAGACAGTGGAAATCCGAGAAATGCAGGAACCTAGACTTCCCCTACAAACTTAGTCAGACTCGAGACGCTCCTCAAATCGCAAGGCTCGACGAGATTGGTCGACGCTTCGGTCTTACACATACTGATTTGTCTGAGTCGGATTACGCCGAAATTCTAATGTTGCTTGCCGATAGATTGGGAGCCGAAGAGTCCGTTTCGTGGATATATCGTCCGCAGCCAAGTTATGGTAGCGCTGAGTGGGACGAGCATGTCCTCAGAACCCGACCATGGCTGAGCCCATGGGAGAGAATGATGTTTTGGCACGAACGCAAACCAAGCCTTCTTGCAGCTATCGACTTGGCTCTGGCTTTAGGAGATATCGGAGCTGGTTTCGAAATGGACCATCTGGTTGAAATGCTATGTAAGGGAGAATATGTGGATCAACCTTCCTGCCAGACTGTTATAGACGAGATCAAACTTTCTATTGATTGGTCTGAGAACAAAAAATTGCAAGTATTAGACGAGTTCGAGTCACGGGCACTGGAATTGGGGATGTATGACTCAACCCTTAGAACTCCCAACCGATAGTGAAATTGATTTTGTAAGTCGAAAATTTGTACAAAGCCTCCAATAGTTTGAATCCTTAAGCAGTCGCAATCTCGCACGGATTTGGCTTACTACCTTCTCTGAAAATCCGGATGTGAAGCTGTCCTTCTTGTCCTATCATGTTGGATCTAGAGGTGCTCAGAACCGACCGAGACCGCTGAATTGAATTAAGCAACTACATATCGAAACCTAGACTTCACGGAGTGAAGTTCGATTCGGCAAAACTATGAACATCCCGTACTTTCAAAAGAGAACGATTTTGTGGACAGCTGGCACTGTGTTTGTTGTTCTCCTTGTGTCGGGATGGATCTTAAGCGGTGCAGGGCACGGAAATCTAGAAAGAGTGGACTCATCCGCAGTAGATGACAATGCGGAAATATCAACCGGGCAAGTTGATCATAGACATCAGAGAGCCCAAGTCAGTACAACTGAAGAATCAAGCTCAAGAGAACAAGTGGATATATTCGATCTACTGGACGCTTGCCCAAAGTTTTTCGGGGAACTTAGCGAGGAGTGTATGAAGGCATTGGATTTTTACTTCCCCGAAAAACCTTTAGTACACCCGGCACTCGATTGGGTCGAATTTCCGGATGCACTGACGTACGACACAATCTTCTCGAATCCTGCAGGCGACCGAGAGAGAGTGTTTGCTGCGTTAGAGAACCCAGAATGTCGATTTGAGGATGGCAAGATACGCGTGGACTTAAAGGAAACGTGCGATGCCGAAGCGTTTGCCAGATTCTCAAAGTTCTTGGAGATATGTGAATTCGGCGGCGACCCTGGAGACTTTCGTGAAATCCAGTTTAAGTTCTTAGAAGAGCACTTTCATCAGCTCCGTCATGAAGCGAATGAGCCCAAATTTGTCTCTCAAGAAGACGATACTGCGATGAATCTGACGAGAACCGAAAGGCTACGCAGGGAGTGGCACCTCGAAATGGAATGGAGAACTGAACGTTGTACGGAACCTATGGATCAAGTACTGGCTGTGCGGAATGTTCTACAGACCGAAATGTTGAAAGAAATCGGTCTACGCTTCAACATCGATCCGAACTCTGATACTGTAATGGGGACGATGCAGAGTACGAGATATATTGGGTCTTTTCGTGTTCTACGTTCGATAGCTCATCGACTCGGAGCCGACGAGACTGTTTCGTCGACATATAGACCGTCTTTGGATACTCGCGATTTGCATTGGGACAACCACATTAGTGAAACTCGACCATGGTTGGACTCGTGGGAGAGAATGCTTGGAAAGCCAAGTCGCTTAGGGGGCGTTCAAGTGGCAATCGACTTGGCACTGTCTCTAGACGATTTAGGTGCAGAATTCGATTGGAATTACTTAGTTGAAAGGGTGTGTCACAAGTTTTCGTCTGATCAAACCTCATGTCAGACGGCTATCGCCGAGATCCGAATGAGCACGGATTGGTCCGAGAAACGAAGACATCAGGCTCTGGATGAATTTGAGACCCGAGCTCTCGAATTAGGACTATACGACTAGCGATAGTCACACCGAAACTTTGGACCCAAATGACTCATAAGACCTATAATTTTTTTTACGTATATGTAAATTTGATTTGTTGCCACATCTGCCGCAAATCAGGAGGGACACAATGAGGAATTGCTGGATTACACCATTTGCTTGGTGCATTGTTCTAACGACTGCTGTCGTTGCCGACGAAATGAGTTTCCCTGAGATTGAGGGTGTTGCCATAGACGGGGCACCAGAACTGCAGGCACCATTTTTGGTCATGGGTGGCAAGACGCCAGTGAAGACGCAAAAACATGGACTAGCGGCACCCGCGCTATTCGATTGGGACGGCGATGGCAAACGAGACCTTCTAGTAGGAGAATTTGAGACAAACTCGGGTGAGTCCTTCCCAATGGGCAAGGACGGTTCGACAGTACGAGTTTATAGGAATGTCGGAACCGATGATGCCCCAATCTTCAACGAGGAGTTCGAGTGGGCGCGGGACACAGAAGGAACGATCATGGAGGTCGAACAATGGTGTTGCATAGGATTCACTCCTTACTTCTACGACCTCAACGACGATGGTCATCTCGACATGATCACCGGTCAGTATCACCCTGGAGAGGTGACTTGGTTCAGAGGAAGTGCCGATGGCTTCCTGCCTGGAATCAAACTCTCACAGGAAGGTGACCCGTCGTCGAGTTGGAGTTCCTTAATGGGAGGAGGCGAGGACCAAAAAGATGAGATAGAAACTTTCGACTACTGGGTCTACTCCTCAGCGGCCATGGGAGACTTCGACGACGATGGAGACTACGACCTCATATTTGGAGGCGGAGGTGGTCTGCGCATGAGTGAAAACATCGGAACTCCGAGAAGTCCGAAATTCGGCAGGCGTCAACTGCTGCTCGATGTAGACGGCAATCCTCTCGTCGTCCGTGAATTGACCCCAGAAGAAAAGGAAGAACTTAGTCTTTTTGGAGATTCCAATCCGGATGGAGACGGAAAATCATCACCCTACGTAGTTGATTGGGATAGAGACGGAGTGCTGGATCTCTTGGTCACTGGCAGCTATACGAAGCCCGGCGACCCCGCAGTAGTGTTTTTCAAGGGAGTCAAGACCGACGACGGGCATCGATTCGAGACAGGTGTGGACCTGCTAAGAACCGCCGATGGTCGCAAGGCCTTGCCGGGAAGTGGCCCCCGCGTGTATGTCGATGACTGGAACGAAGATGGAGTTCCCGACCTCATAATCGGAGCCAGTGTAGCCACTGTCAACGATGGCGAGTTCTCTGACGAACTGTCGTGGGAATGGGAGAGTGTCAACAAAGTGGAGTCAGCGGGCAAGGATCCCGGTCTATACCCTCCTCGCGAACGTCCAACTGCAGAAGGAATGCGTGAGCAATTTGGTGATAACTGGTCAGGAACCGATGAAGAACTCGAAGAAATGGTTCAAATGAACGTCGACTATTGGGAAGAAACTGTCGGAAGGCTCTACAAGGAAGGCAAGGGTCATTGGCTAACCATGAGGCACCAAGGTCGCATTTATGTCATGCTGGGTACGGAACCCAATACACCTGCAAGTGACGAAAGCGCGAGCCTTTGGGCACCGGACATCGATCCGATAGTGCAAAACACAAGCACCGTGTCCAGGTTCACACCAGTTACACTCGAACTGAATCTTCCCGAAGAGGTGAAGACCAAAGCACGAGCTGAAGTTTCCGTTACGTTCACGATCGCGGAGGGCTGGTACATCTATGCACCAACAGGCCGCAATTCTGAACACGGGATGGCCGAGACCGAGGTTAGTTTCACGGTTCCAGGGGAAATCGAGAGAGTAGGAGATGTAAAGCGACCCATACATCAGTTCAAGGGAATGTACGACATCTTCAATGGACCTACGGTGGACATCAGACAACAGTTTGCAACGGAGAATACTGAGCCAGGAACGTACGAGTTCGCTGCGGAAGTCACGTTTCAAACATGCAAGGAAGACTTGTGCCTTCCCAAGCAAACCAAAACACTGAAAGGTGAGCTTGTAGTTCTGGCTACGCAGTAAATCTGCACAGAGACTTCCAGGCAGATCGTTTGTTTAGAGTGGGCTTGGAGACGCTTGTTTTCTAGCGTCTCCAAGTGCAATCAATGGGGTGCTGGAGATCATCTGGAATTCTCAGCAGGTCTCTTGCAAAAATTGCAGATCCAAGTCCACACAAGCCCCGAGTAGCCTGCAAGTTACAAACTTATCCGATCCTAGCCGGTTCGCCTACCTTGGTCCAGATAAGTCTGTTGAGAGTACCGGCAACAGTCACTGGAGGATCTTGGTCTTCAACTGCTGTCTGTAGCGGCAAAAATTACGGCTGGAGTTGCAGAGTTAACTTCACAGCAAGTGGGCTTGAGTCTAAATCCGAGCTTGACCTGGGAGTGTGCTCCAATGCCCAAGGCTAGTAATTGCAGACTTGACTAGGTACTGTCACTTTATCCGAAAAAGGTTTGGCTTAGCACCATGCGTGGAAGCTTCGCAATATTCCTTGATTTAGAGTGAATCGTGGAAATGTCCATCAAGAATACGTCTCCAGAATCACCAGCGAACTCAGTGACCTTAAGGGGCAGACCGCTGTTTGACTTTCCCCAGCAATAGAGCCTTTCTCTCACTTCCGAATCAGGTTCTGACAGTAAGCGGTTTATCCAAGGTTCGGTCCTATTCAGTTGTTTCAGAACAGTCTTCGAAGATAGAGATTTTGTTGCTTTGTGAGCCCCTACCTGTCTCAATAGATTGGATGAACCGGCAACCGCCATTGTGGGACCTTGGTCTTCACCAACGTCCTTCAGCAACAAGAACGCACGAATAGCGTAGCAGTAGGGTGTGCGTGGAGGTGCATCAATGTGCCAAGTGTCTGGACCAAATGGAATTGTCTTGTGAGCGTCGTTCGAATCTGGAAACAACACCAATGGTATTCCCCAATTCTTGACTTTGCAACTTGCCTCGTGCCCAAGCAATTCGTCCACAGCATCGCACAGCAGTGGAGATGCCATTCGCCTGAAGCTGCCGTTGTGCGTTAGCTCTTGAAATCCGGTTGGCCTGTATCCGGGGGGCCAAGTGCTCGAATCATTCTTGGAAATCCCTTGTTCGTTTTCGAGGAAGTCCCAAAGATCGTTAGTTATTTGATCCGCGATTTTTGGCTCAACACAATTGGTTAGTTTGAGCAAACCATATGTCTTGAATTCATCGACTTGCTTGGTCGTTAAATGCATGTGACCGACTCAGTGGCATTGGATCGTTCACTCTACTTCAAAAAGGCTTTGAGAAAAAGACGGGGTGGGGGACCTTAAAGAGTCGTGTGATGTGGAAGCGCGTGCAAGGTTTTCAATGCTCCAGGAGATTTGCCATATCTCAAGGATTGCAGCGGCTCCAGGCGCAAGACCAGGAAAACTCGCTAGCCTGTAACGTCAGCGAGAATCTTCGGCCCCTTCCGCGACAGACTCTTGTGTCCATCGAATGGCGTCCGCATGAAGAATTGCAGGTTCTTCCGTTCCCAAGACATCCAAGTGAACGATTCCTTTCCTTAAGTCAAATGTCCTAATAGCATTCCAACCCATGTCCAGCATTCCAGCTTCTATAGTGAAATCCAAAGATTCATCTGCCTGAGAAAGAGCTAATTTGTAAACACTTGATTCGCCAAAGGAGTAGTAGATTTTCGGTATGTGATATTCGAGATGCCAGTGGCCACGGGCTGGTAGCTCTGCGGTAAATCTAACTCGAGGAGCGTCACGTCCGATAAAAGCCCTTGTGTAAGTTCTACGAATCGCACCATGTGCACCTGCACTTTCCTCGCGAAACCAAGAGTCAGGAAAGTTATCTTCCTTATAGGGACCCCTGATGGGTAGTCCGCGATCTAGTTCTACTTCGAGCTTTGGTTCGAACAATCCTCCTAAATATGTAGGCAGGTTCGATCGTTTCACTTTCGGATTAACTTGGAATATGTGGAAACCCGGATCAAGGTCGTCGACGACAATCCCACTACCCAGCGCTGGAGTCCAGTTGCTCTCCTCCACGAATGGATCAGGGTTAATGTCTAGTTGCTCTGGTTCACTCTCCATTCTCGGTGTAATCTCGTTTGAACCTCGATTTAGCGAGAGTCCCGTCAAGAGGCTAAAGCGGTCGAGAGGTATGTTTGTGACGAGATTGATACGCTTTGCGGTCATTGCATCAATGACAATGCCCGGCGACTGTTCGAATCCTGTGGGCCCCGAATACAACAATTGAATGTAACCAGCTACGGGTTGAACGTTTCTAACGTCTATCGTAGATTGATACTGTGGGTTGCCTTGATCGTCGTCGGCAATTCGCACTTGCGTGCCAGTAGAGAATACATAGCCTGGAAGTTCCGTTGATGTGATCCACTCAGTCAAGAAGGGGTCGACAACCAAGTCGTGCTTCTTAGCAAGGTCAAGTAGTTGCTCGTAGGTAAAAGTCTCTCCTGTATAGGTGTCTCGAACATCAGCTAGCCAGTTCAAGATCTTCTCCCGGCCGTTTATGGTTTCCAATCCCGTGGCTATTTCCGCACACTTGAAGCGCAGGTGCTCAACGTCCTTGCGACTGCCGTATGCAGATGGCAAGTCAGTCAAGCTATTGGTCTCGGCATGCTCCCAAACCCAGGGACGACTCCCGTAGGGTGCTTCTTCTCTACCGAGTCGATTCAACAATGGTAGAGGTCCTCCGATCTGTTCAAAAGGATCGGCCGTGAAGTAGCCGGTAAATGGGTTCAGGACGACCAAGTCCGCTACGGAGAGTGTTGAATAAATAGAGAAAAAGTCCCAGTTCAGCAACGGTTGCGACAGTAATGAATAGACAACTTGATCCAGAACTGATGCATATTGACCCGACGCTGCCGTTACCTGTGTCCAGTAGCGGTGAGGAAACGTCGACCAAGGACTATCGGTGCCTACTGCATCCTGAAATAGTCGCCATATCGCTCGAACCTGTCCTCCTTTGATTTGCCTCTCCGTGTAACCATATTCCTCTCCGGATTCTTCCTCTTCATGCAGTCTGCGTTTGATTGGCGACGTTGGGTAGCCATGCTCTTTTAGCATCACAACACCGGGTATTGTGTTTGCTACATCCATGCGCCATCCCCCGTCGACCATGCGTAGACGGCTTGGGACCTCTACGAATGTCAAGAAGTCGCCTGGATAGGGAAGGCCGTGTTCTTCAAGCGGATTGAGAATGAATCGAATGTTACCCGTGATCGGCGCTGCCAAGTCTTCGGCCAATACGAGATTTTTCACATGTCGTCGATGTAGAACTATCGAGAATTCGATGCCATCGACATCTAGTGACACTCTTTCAAAATCTGAAGCGAGCAGCCCTATTTGAGACACTGGCGCTCGAGTGACAACTCTATGTTCCGCGTTCGTATATTCGGGCACACCTCCACTTGCAACCAAGACCCAGTCTGGTCGCGAGAGGTCCACTGTTAAGTCAACGTCGAAGTAGTCATTCGTGGCATTTCCTGATGTCATATTGCTTCGTAAAGCTCCCGGACTGGGATACCAGTGCACACCAGGCATCAGTCCGACATATTCACGTCTAAATATGGATCCTTCCGTACCGAATATCTTTACGGTTCTTGCCCCAATGGTTGGATCAGTTTGATAGTTCAGAGCGCTGTTGAAGTATGCGAAACTAGGATCTGGAACTCCGTCGGCCTTAATGCGCATAGTGTGAGTCGACTCTTCGTCCAATGGGATTGGAACAAATACCTCCAAGAGACCCTGTTTGAAATTGAACTCTGTCGACTGCTCGTCCACCAAGAGTTCTTGAATCTCCATGTTGGGATTGAACGTGAAAACAAGCTTGCTGTCGTTTGTTGGAGCTACATTGAAGGAGTAGGTCAAATCAATGTGTAGGTTCTCTCCCGGATCAATATTCACTTCTCCGGAAATCTTCGTTACGTCGATACTTCCATTCCACACATAGGAATCGTGATATTCACGCCACTTCGCAACCTGTCTCGAATTGAGCGATGTGTCGGAAACTGCAAGCGTGGCAAGAGCACCAGCTGATACGACCAGAATCGATACAAGAACCAATTTGGTTTGCCGGGCACTTCCGTCGGAGCGGCGCGTGAGCATGGTTGCGAGCACAATTAGCAAGAGTGCAACCAAAACGCTGGCGATGCGCATCAAAACGGTCGCAATCGATGCCAGTTCAGGAACTATGTCAGATATGTAGAGTGTGTGGTTTGACAATGGCGAGAGGAGCGGAAGAAGAGCGAATGGCGAACGCAAAATAAGAAAGTAGTAAGCGAGTATGGCGAGCAAGCTAGTAGCGATGACCAATAAACGGTTGTTGAGCGTATGGGTCAAGAAGATCACTAGAGCACACCAAGATAGCAGTGTCGTCGGCACATCCAAGACGAGCAAATTGAAGATGGAATAGCCATCAATAGGTTCGGCAAAGTGCCACCCAAAGACTCGACAGAGAAGGCCGAATCCGTGAAGTACGAAGACGTTTGCCGCAACGACTACCCAAATCAGTGTTGAAATGCCTAATAGACGACCGATTTGGCACTCAATGTTGGACTGCGGTTTGGCGTCCAGCACCTCTGCCATTCGCGCACGTTCATGCCGGTGGGTTGTATCGAATGCGAGAAATAGGAGAACAATGTGAAGCAAGAGGAACATCGATGGGTCGATGTTGCTAATGAGGTACTTGGGTGTTGCCGTGACAAAGGGAACGTAAGCAGGTGCGATGTAGACTAGAAAAATACATGCAGAAATGTAGGCAGCGAGGCCAACTACAGTGATTACTGTAGCGATCGTCCAAAATCTTGCGAGTCTTCGAGCAGTTGTAAACTCCATTTTGGCTACAGAAAGAACGTTCTGCACCCACTGTTGAGCATTCACATTCTGTTCCTCACCATTGACCCTTAGTTATAGAGTCTAAATCAAGCTAGATCGTTCCAAAACTCCGGATAACCTGATTGCTATTAACGGGGGTCTCGCTGTCCCGTCGTGGACTAGGAGTGCGGCTTTTGACATTGGTTTCTAAGCCAACTTGGAATGTGGGCCAGTGATTGCAGCCAAGCCAGCTAGCTCCTTTAACAATGTACGAAAAGCGCTGTTTTTCCAAGAAACTTCTCTTCGAGCCTTTAGACGCAATCTCAACGGGTTTGAGTCCCTACAAGAAGGTCAAAGACCGATATTCGCACCTGAACTTTAGCCTATCACCACCTATAATTCTCCCAGTTTAGGAAAGATTGATTTGCCAACATATCTGCGGCAAATCAGGAAGGTAACAATGAGGAATTGCTGGTTTGCACCACTTGTTTGGTGCATTTTTCTAACGTCTGCTGTCGTTGGCGACGAAATGAGTTTCCCCGAGATTGAGGGTGCTTCCATTGACGGCGCACCCGACCTTCAACCGCCATTTCTGGTTATAGGCGGTAAATCGCCAATGAAGACGGAAAAGCATGGATTGGCAGCTCCTGCTCTCTTCGATTGGGACGGCGATGGCAAACGGGACCTTCTAGTGGGGGAATTCGAGACCAATTCTGGTGAGCTGTTCCCCATGGGCAAGGACGGTTCAACGGTTCGAGTCTATAAGAATATTGGCTCTGACAATGATCCAGTTTTCAACGAGGACTTCGAGTGGGCACGGGACACAGAAGGAACGATCATGGAGGTCGAACAGTGGTGTTGCATAGGTTTCACTCCGTACTTCTACGACTTAAACGACGACGGCCACATTGACATGATCACGGGTCAATATCACCCTGGAGAGGTAACTTGGTACAGAGGAAGTGCCGAGGGTTTTCTGCCAGGCGTCAAATTACCACAAGAAGGCGATCCCGCCTCGAATTGGAATCCCTTTATGGGCGGAGAGGATGATCCACCTGATGAAACTGAGATGTTCTTTTATTGGGTCTACTCTTCCGCAGCTATGGGAGACTTCGACGACGATGGCGACTATGACCTCATATTTGGAGGTGGTGGTGGGCTGCGCATGAGTGAAAACATCGGGACTCCGAAAAGTCCGAAGTTCGGCAGACGTCAACTGCTGCTCGATGTAGATGGCAATCCTCTCGTCGTCCGTGAACTGAGCCTTGAAGAACAGGAAAGACTTCAACAAATCGGAGAGTCCACTCCAAGCGGAGACGTAAAAACCTCACCTTATGTAGTTGATTGGGACAACGACGGAGTCTTGGACTTGCTAGTCACCGGCAGCTATACAAAGCCCAACGACCCAGCTGTAATGTTTTTCAAGGGAGTCAAGACCGACAACGGGCATAGGTTCGAATCGGGTACGGATTTGCTGAAAACCGCAGATGGCAGCAAAGCTCTGCCAGGAAGTGGTCCCCGCGTGTATGTCGACGACTGGAATGGCGATGGCGTTCATGACCTCATAATCGGAGCCAGTGTAGCGACCGTAAACGGAGGTGAATTCTCCGACGAACTGTCGTGGGAATGGGAAAGTGTCAACAAAGTGGAGGCCGCTGGTAAGGATCCCGGTCGGTATCCGCCTCCGGAACGTCCAACTGTAGAAGGAATGCTTGAGCTATATGGTGGGAGCTGGTCAGGAACCGATGAAGAACTTGAAGAAATGGTTCAAATGAATGTCGACTACTGGGAAGAAACCGTGGGACGACTCTACAAGGAAGACAAGGGTCACTGGTTAACCATGCGGCACCAGGGTCGCATCTATGTCATGCTTGGTACGAACCCCGCCACCTCTTCTGCAAGTGACGAAAGCGCTAGCCTGGGATTCTAGACATCGACACGATACTGCGAAACACAAGCAACGTCCCCAAGTTCTCACCTGTTTCGTTCGTACAGAGTCAACCCAAGACCAGCTTCGTACTCGCTGCTCGCACGATCGGAAGCAGTCTGACGAGTTCGTGTCGACCACGCCCCGCAGACATTTCCTGTTGGTTCCTATCTATCAAGCACCGGTTTGTCGTCTCAGTTTTCTAGTAGAAGACAAGCCTCCGACCTCAACTACCTAGTATTGGCCGATTCCCGCTCGCAGCGAACATAGTTCATCCAATCTTCATCTAGTGTCTCTATCCCAACGGAGAAAGAACTATTAACTTCATCGCGAGCTAAGCTAGACTCAGTTTGGCAACATGTAAGAAACGACCAACTTAAACCTGCGATTCTTCGGGTTGTGCGTGAAACCGTCATAGCCTTGTTCCCAATTCACGAACGGAGGATCCTCGTCAAGTAAGTTGAGGATTCCGAAGCTCAAGTCCAAGCCAGCGATTTCTGGTTTCCACCTCGCCATGACGTCCAAAGTCATCTGAGCTTCGATCTCGTTCCATTCCGAGTCGGCTTCTGTGCGGTCTTCATAGGAGGATATGAAGTTTAGGTAGCTTACTACCCGGTAATCATCACGTTCCAGCGCAGCGGACATCCGCATCTTTAGTTGGGGTATGGGCGGAGCAATAGGATTGGGTTGGTTCAAGAAACCTGCGGCTTCTGTTTCTGCAACGATTGTTTCGCCGAAAGCGATGAGTGGTTTAACGGTGTACGTATTCACCCGAGTCCCTTCCCAAGCAACAGTAAGCTCTCCGTACTCTGTGTTCCAGAATTTGGAGGCGTGAAAGTCAATACCGGTGGTTTCGATTCCCGGCCAGTTGACAAGATCAACTCTAACCCTTTCTATCGCAACACCGCTACATGGATGGAATCCGCCTGGGCAGCTAATGTTGGCTTGAACAAACGATCGTGTTGCGTCGTCCACATAGAGTCGCGAAATGGCTGCGTGAGGAATGGGGCCTATGAGATCCTTGAAGTCGTATGACCAATAATCAGCTGAAAACTCCCAATCCCCGGAACGACCCACAATACCAATGTTGTATGTGAGAGCGGACTCTGGATCCAAGTCTTCCGAGCCGTATGTGTCAACTGGCTTGTAAATGTCCGCTTCGGCTACATATTCCAAAGTTGTTAACGGTTGCGTGTTCAAATCGTCAACTGATGGAACGCGAAAAGTGGACTGCAACGAAGATCTGAGAGAGAAGATCTCCGAGATGTCGTATCGGACTGCAACTTTGGGATCGAGACTATGAGCTACTCCATAGTCCTCGAAGTCGAGGGCAAATTGAATCTTCACTTGGTCATGTGGATTGCTCGCAAGTTCGGCAAAAATCCGGTTTACAGTTTGGTCTGATTCGTACGGAAACGTACCGACTGTAAAGGAAAACAAGCCCGTAGTTGCCGCGCATGCACGATCATTGGGTACATAACAAGGATTGAGGGATAGATCAGCTGGTCGGTTTGCAACCGAGTCCACGTTAAACGAGCGAAACTGATAGCCCACTGCGTATTCCAGCTTTTCCGGAATGAGTTCTCCGCTGAGGATTCCATCAATCACGAACAGTCCTGCGGTGCTGTCTTGAGATACAGTTTCTAGAATCCAGTCGATCATCGACGGATCGTTTTCTACGGAAGGATCGAAATTTGGATTTGGCTGTGTGGAATAGAGAGATCCGAACTGCGCAGAGTTGGGTAACCCCACACTAAACGGGTTGTAGTAGTGGCAGTTTCCAGTGCCAGGCTCCACCCCTGCTGGTATGGTTCCTAAACCAATGTACGATGGGGACAAAGGATCAGCAACAACATCCACACCACAGTCGGGTCCACCATATCCTCTAAACGCAAGGAATTTGCGATAGCCATACTCTCCACCGGTTTCCATGTGTCCGTCAGAGAACGAATACGAGACTGCGATATCGTAGTTGGCTGAAAACTGTTCCAGTTCAAGCACTCCATCCACGGATCCTGCAAAACGATAAGTTTCGGAATTACGTGAAAAATACCGACCAGGACCTCCGTTCCCGCGAAGTCGCCCGTAGAAATACCAATCTTCTGTATTGCTGCATTCATCAATGATGTCGCCGTACGTGTTGCAAAACGAAATCCGACCGGGGTGATCGGTTGCGACAAGCTGTACACCATCAAACTGAGAACGAGGCGGATACGAAGGCGTCGTGAACCAATCGGGAATATCAGCGTTGGACCAGAGCATTTCAAGGTGCCAACCCATTCCATTTTCCAGCGTTCCATTTCCTTCTACAAAAAATCGATTGTTAATCATGTCATCGATGATGTTGTCAAACTGCGCATATCTGAATCGACAAGTATTGAACTCTGGATAACTGGGAAACAACTCGAGGTGGCCGCCAAAATTCTCACACTCTGGATCTACGAAATGAGGAAGTACTTGCAAGGTCGTAATGAACCCTTCAATATCGGAGGGAACAGGTTCGCTGGGAACGATATATGCACCTGGATTTCCCCAGAAAGACCATCCCCCATCTCCGGAATAAGGTCGCACGACGTAGCTTCGAGCAGTGGGTGGTAACTCGGACCGTTGAGTTCTCTCGAAACTGACAACCCAATGTCCAGTATCAAATTGACGCCCCCAAATTCCGCTCATTGTCATGTCGCCGGCGTCCGCAAATTGGTCGATATTCAAGGCGAATTGCGTTCCCTCGAAGTCTCCGCGAGTCCTGAAATCAACCACTCCAGCGATAGCATCGGATCCATAGATGGCGGCTGCTCCTTCTTTCATCACCTGGACTGTTTCCAATGCGATACTCGGAAAATTGTTCACGTCGACAAATCTGCCGCCAAAGATTTGAGCTGGTATGTAGACGTGACGCTGGCCGTTCAGCAAGACTAACGTGCGGGACGGACCTAAGCCGCGTAAATTCACGCTTGTCACGTTCTCGGGAACGATGTTCGCTTGAGCATGGTTGTACCAGCCCTGCCGCTCACCGAGAACACCCAGAGAGGCACTAATATTCTTCATGAGATCGACGAGCAACGGCGATCCTTGATCCTCCATGGAATCCCTATACACACTAGTGACGGCGTAAGGAGCATCAATTGCCGATCCGGCGATCGCCGTACCGACTACGGTGACTTCCTCGATTTCTTCAGAAGCGGATTCATCGCTCTCATCTGGATTTTGTGCGTTGGCAATAACGGCGCTAAGCAATGTACAAATGAGCAACCAAGTCAAGCTCGTTTTTGTGAGATTGCTTCCAATCCTTTCTTTGTGAAAGAATCTTCTGTGAATTGAAGGTAGTGGGGTAGAAGAATTGGATTCCATGTGCTAAATCCTCTGTAGCGGAGCGGGAAGATGTGCTCTTGTGAAGATCGACAAACGACTTCCTGGATTCCCAGGCACTAACATAGAGCTCTGATTGGAGTCACTCTTGATTGATTCTGTGGTGTCATGCGCAGCCATGATGACGTAAATGTCATCATCGGCAGTGACCGAAGGACACATTGTGGTATTCAGTGCGACAGTGCGACTGTTGATCCAACCCAAACCAAGAATGCGATCATGCACTCAGTGACGATCCCATTCAGATGGTAACAAAAATACATGTCATGCAGCCGACATGATTGAACCGAAGCGACCAGAATAGAAAACAGTCCAAACAGTGGGAAAGAGCTGTCGCTTGAAATAAGGAAAGGAAATCACCAGTGAAATACGACTATGACCTATTTGTTATAGGAGCCGGATCAGGCGGTGTTCGAGCAGCCCGAATGTCTGCAGGTTTCGGTGCGCGAGTAGCAGTCGCCGAGGAATCATCTCTCGGCGGGACCTGCGTAAATGTCGGTTGCATTCCGAAGAAGCTATTCGTTTACGGTTCCCACTTTAGTGAAGACTTTGAAGATGCAGAGTTCTATGGTTGGGACCTTCATCCGACTCGATTCGACTGGCGACGACTCCGAGATAACAAAACGGAAGAAATCCGCCGTTTGAAC
Organism: Candidatus Azotimanducaceae bacterium; assembly: GCA_965203735.1. GTDB lineage: Bacteria > Pseudomonadota > Gammaproteobacteria > Pseudomonadales > Azotimanducaceae > Bin55. The sequence continues at coordinate 2,228,273 of OZ241909.1, read as the reverse complement.
GGGATATACGGCGAATTGTTAGGCGATGCAGGAGTGGATGTCTATGGAAGCCGTGCAACATTCGTAGACGACCATACACTACGAGTAGGCCAAGACACAATCACAGCGGAGCACGTTCTGATCGCAACCGGCTCACGGCCTCACGTTCCGAGACTTCCAGGCAGTAAATTTGTAGTTTCGTCCAATGAAATGTTTTACCTACCCACTTTGCCAAGACGTATCGCAGTTGTTGGTGGTGGCTACATCGCGGTCGAGTTTGCAGGGATCATGAATGGGCTAGGAGTCGACACAACCTTGGTCTATCGTGGACCTTTGTTCCTGCGTGGCTTCGACGACGGCATACGAAGCTTTGTCAAGACAGAACTTGAAGGAAAGGGTGTTCGCTTGATGTTCAACACCACAGTTCAATCGATTCGCAAAGAAGGAAACACAAGAATACTCCTGCTGAAAGACAATACCGAGCTTAAAGTGGATCAAGTTCTCTACGCAACGGGAAGAACGCCCAATACTTACGGCCTGGGATTGGAAAAAACGCAAGTTAAGACTAACCCAAACGGTGCCGTAGTAGTAGACGAGTCCTATCAAACTAGTGCAAACAACATCTATGCATTGGGAGATGTCATAGATCGCTTCCAGCTCACGCCGGTTGCAATCGCCGAGGGAATGGCATTTTCTAACTCTGTATTTGGTTCCGAGTCTCGAAGCGTTGACTACTCTTCCATTCCGACATGTGTCTTCTGTCAACCGAATATAGGAACAGTCGGTCCTACAGAGGAGGAGGCCACATCACAGTTTGATGACCTTCAGGTCTTTGAATCTACCTTTCGACCGCTAAAACATACAGTCACCAAGAGAAATGAACGTTCGCTGATGAAGTTGCTTGTTGATGGAGCAACTGATCGCGTGGTTGCCGCACATATGGTCGGTCCCGATGCGGGCGAGATTATTCAAGGTTTGGCCGTTGCTATTACTGCAAAGGCAACGAAAGCTGATTTTGATCGAACGATTGCGATTCACCCGACTTCTGCGGAGGAGTTTGTAACCATGCGAAGTAGGAGTAGATAGAGCTAGAGTCTGGTTCAAATTCTCTCGTGCGGCATTTGTTCAGATTACGACTTCGTGCCAATGTAATATTTAGTTTCAATTGTGTGCCAATTGCATCTCGCGTTGCGTTCAACACGTGAGGGTGCTGCTGAGCGCAAAGCGTCAAAGTGAGGGAGCAAGATGCAAGCAGTAGGTGACTTTTTAGATTACTTGGACAGTCTGTTGGGGTCAGCACTCTGGTTTCCAATAGTTCTCTTGGCTGTTGGAGTCTGGTTTACGATCTATTTGGGGTTCCCCCAGATTCGCTATTTCGCACGAGGATGGCGTATCTTGCTGGGCAAGGAATCTAGGTCCGATGCCGAGGGGGATACAACACACTTTCAAGCTCTATCGACTGCATTGTCGGGAACGGTTGGTACAGGAAACATCGGTGGTGTCGCCTTTGCACTGTTCTTGGGTGGTCCCGCGGCATTGTTTTGGATGTGGGCAACGGCGTTCATCGGAATGACCACAAAGTTCGTCGAAGTCACTCTCTCGCATAAATACCGTGTTAAGGACGACAAGGGCGAAATGGCTGGCGGACCCATGTATTACATGGAACGCAAGCTCAACATGAAGTGGTTGGCTGTAATTTTCGCAGTCGCCACGATCTTCTCGACTCTTGGAAGCGGCAACCTCCCGCAAAGCAACAACGTCGCGCAGGGACTTGAAGCGTCGTTTAGCATTCCGCCGTGGGCGACAGGACTGGTCCTGTCCGGATTTCTTGCGCTCATTATCTTGGGTGGTATCAAACGAATCGCGAACTTTGCTGCTCGTGTTGTTCCATTCATGGCAGCCGTTTATCTTGTCGGGGCTGTTGCGGTGATCGCCATGAACTTGGACCAGATTGGTCCTTCTTTCATGGCCATCTTTTCGAGTATTTTCACGGGAAGTGCTGCAATCGGCGGATTCCTCGGTGCGAGTGTCGCTTATGCGTTTACCAAAGGGGTAGGGCGTGGACTATTCTCGAACGAGGCTGGACAAGGGTCAGCACCGATTGCTCATGCGAGTGCGAAGGCTGATGATCCGGTTCCTGAGGGATTGGTCTCACTGTTGGAACCGTTCATCGATACATTGGTTATCTGCACTATAACCGGTTTGGTGATCTTGTCGTCAGGAGTGTGGACCGAGAAATTCGAAAATCATTTCGAGCGATCTTCAACGGAATTTATTGCGGGCACTTATTCAGATTCCAACCCACAACACGTGGAGCAACTTCGCGCCCACATGGGATTGAGTCCACCCACAGGAAATCCAATAAGTACCTACGAAGGGCCAATTTACGTAAGAGACGGTGTCATTCAAGACTCAGACATTACGGTAATCCACCATAGGTCAATAGCGGAGGATGTGCGCGTTTCACTTCGCGGAGAACCATATACAGGCGTCGTGGAGGTCGCCAATGGCATGTTGCCGGTCGAGTATTCCGTTAGTGGAAAGTCACTCATACACTCGGTTGCACTCACTGCAGAGGCATTCAAACGTGGATTCTTCGGCGATTTTGGCCAATACACGGTAACCATTACATTGGTGTTGTTCGCATTTACGACCGCAGTAACCTGGTCGTACTACGGAGATCGAGCCATCGTATACCTCTTCGGAGTAAAGTACGTGTTTGCTTATCGACTCATCTATACGATCATCTTTTTCCTTGGAACGATCTTGGAGACGTCTCTTGTCTGGAAGTTTTCTGCCGTGACGCTTGTACTTATGGCAGTGCCAAATCTTGTGGGCATAACCCTCCTGAGTCGAGACATGAAACAGACGACGCGGGAGTTCTTCCAAAACGGCGACAAGAAAGATAGAGCGGCGTAAAAAGCTTGAAATCTTCGCAGTAAACACACACCTGTGATTTGGCTAGCTGCAACAGGCTAGCCAAATCTTGTGCTGGTCTAAGCGAAGAGTGCTTTTTTACTGGCTATTGTTCCTCGCCGTTCGAGATTCACCGTACTAAAGAGAGATTGAAGGAATTTCAATAAGGCAACTGCCACCTCACGGTTGTCGTGAACTACCATCTCTAGCCTTGGTGGAAGTTCCAGAGTTTATGTCCTAGCTCTACGGATTTAGCGGAGAACGAATTTCCGTATCCCATAGAGTATTGAGGAGTTTCGATGAAATACACTCGTTTCCTTGTCGGTCTCTTTATTGGTTGCTCATTGGCAATTTCTGCTGAAGAAGCAATGGAAGAAGTCTCTACGACCGAATTCCGGTGGGTTTCCTACACAATGTCAATCAACTCCCACTTCTTGCCTGTCAATCCAATCTACACATTCAGCAGGTTCGCAAGCTTTGCCGTTGACAACAGTCTGGGACAGCTTCGTGTACGAGGATCCGAAGCTAACCATCTTGGCGTAACGATAGATTCCTACGACATTGGAGATCCAGTGTCGGAGTTCAATTTCACCAATCTCTCCTGTGCCGGTATTAGTAGTCTTACTCTAATTCCCAACGCCACAGCAGGACATCCGGCAGGAAACCTCAATTTGAGATCCGAACAAGTGTCATCGACGAGCTGGTTGAGTCAATTCGGATCCGACGAGACGCATCGACACCAACTCTCAACCGTGTTGAATTCCCAGCACAATTTAACGTTCAACATCGAACAGACCGAAGGTTTCGACATACGAGGGGACGGCGACCTTGATGGGTTGAAGACGCATACGGCACACTACCATTTCGCCGGTGACCGACAACAATTCACTGGAAGGTATTCGTCAACTCAACAGGACTATGATCAAGGACGTGCTGACACACAGCAGGCCTTGATTGGAACGACCGGCGTGATCTGGCGTACAACTTGGCGAGCCAGTTCCAGTTTGACAGCTGTGAAGTGGTATGAGTCTTGGAACAATAACACTCGAGGTATTCGTACCAAGCTGAGCACAGAGACTTCTATTTCTCCATCTTGGAATATCGACATCGATCTCGTCGTCGATCAGAACCATTCAAGGGTCGCAGACCAACATCAGGAACAGTCTTTCTATCGAACCTTCGCTCGTATCGACTACTCACGTCCGTTCGGCAACTGGCGAATGGGCTTTTCGAAGGAGTACATTCAAGAGAGAGAAGAATCTGGTACCCGCTACTCTATCGATCCGACAAAGCTGAGCTTGGCTTACCTTGTAGAAAGCTGGACGGTCTATATGGACTACGCCACGCGAATAATCAGCTTCCCCTCAATGATAGATCGATACGGTTGGGGTAAGTCATGGTTGCCCAATCCTAATGTTCGTCCCGAACGTGGCACTAATCTAGACGTAGGAGTGCGGTGGTCTTACTCATCGGGACAATTGCAGTTAACACGCTTCTCTGCCAATCTGAAAGACAAGATCACGTTCGGTTCGCATCCAAGTTGTGCACCCGAAGATCTTTGGGGATGTAACTACAGCGAGAACAGCACACGAGGTCGAAATCGTGGCATCGAAATGACGTGGTTGCACTCGTGGCACGCAACATTGACAACACGCGTTGCGTGGCTCAATCTAAATTCCGAGGAACGGAGCACTCAGGTCGACCCATTTCTGCGAGCACTGAGACGTCCAAATCACAAGCTGACTCTCCAACTAACGTGGAGACGCGGTCCTTGGCGCGTTGAAGCAATCCGTGCCTATGCGTCAGATTCTTTGGACTTTGGAAATAGGCACTTGCCCGCTTATCAAGTCTACGACTTGCTTGCAAGCCTTGAGCTTACCCGTCATCTGACATGGAGTTTTTCTGGCTTCAACTTGTTGAACGAAAAATACCAACAAGCTTTCGACTATCGCACGCCACCACGTCAACTTAACATGGGTATACAGCTATCCTGGTGATTCTGAGCCAGAGCACAGGTACAGAGAGAAGCGCCCCTAGTTATTTCCAATGACCACTCGGCTAGTAATTAGTCAATTGCTCCTGCTGCGCGAAGCTCTCGTATTTCATCGTCACTCATCTTTAGCAAATCCCGCATTACGTGGTCATTGTGCTCACCAATGCAAGGCGGTGCTGCGAGCACCATCTGCTTCTTAGCTGAGAACCGTGTTGGAAATCCAAAATGGACGACCTCCCCACACTCGGTGTGATTGAGCAATTGCTTTAGTTCCCGTGCTTCGATTTGCGGGTCGTTATATACATCGAGCGGACGCATCACCACGGAGGCGGGAATGCCATGACCCACGAGCTTTGCTTCAAGTTCGAATGGATCTTTGTCTTCGGTCCACAAGCCAATGTACTTGTTGATTTGATTACGTTCGTTCCATCGGCTTTCAAACGTCTCGTAAGAAGTGTCCGTGAATTCAAATCCAGAAATCAGATTAGAGAGCGCGTTCCATTGTTCGGTAGTTTCGACCGAAATTGCAATGTAGCGTTCTGTTCCTCTGCATTGGTATACGCCTTGAGGGCATGCATATAAAGAATCAAAGCCCTGCGCACGAGCAGTTTTTCCATTGGCGGCTGCATCAAGAACCAATGGCGCAAGAAACAGCATAGAACACTCGGCTTGCGCAAGATCGATATGTTGTCCCAGTCCGGACTTTCGTCGTTCGAAAATCGCCGACGCCAGACTAGTAATTCCAAATTTCGGAGAAACTACATCGGTATAGGGAGAGGCTACACCGCATGGTTCACGATCGGGCCAACCAGTTATGTAGTGAAGTCCGCAAAATCCTGCTGCCTGCTGCCCGAAACCTGCATATCGACTGAGGGGTCCTGTTTGACCTAGCATCGATGTGCTAAACATTATTAGCTCTGGACGATTTTGGCTTAGCGACGAATAGTCCAGTCCAAATCGCTTCATGGTACCTGGCGAAAAACTCTCAATGACAACATCCGCCCAGTCGCATACTCGGCGTGCAAGGTCACGGCCTGCATCAATTGACAGATTGCATTGCAAACTGAGCTTCGATGTGCCATACAAGAAACTCCAATAACTGCGATTCAAACCGGGTTGACTGTCAACGAAAGGAGGTAGGGTACGGGACAAATCTGGTCGAGTTTGCGACTCGACCTTTACTACAGTTGCACCATGGTCCGCCAGACACTTGGCCACAGTGGGTCCTGCAGCCACCCAAGAGAAATCCGCAACCTTGATTCCCTCAAACGCATTGCCAGATCGAATAGCCGGAGCTTTCTCTCGTCGAGGACTGCGTTTCCATGGGACTTCACTTAGTCCAACATCACTCTGAGGTTCGTGCCGAAGAGGTGTGCGTGACATTCGAACCCAATTGGCCGGCTGCTGAACACAGTCAATTGTCTTGAAGAACCCGCGTTCGACGAATTGCGGAAAATTCAGGAGATCCTTGGTCGTATTGAGAGGACCAAGCCGTAAGTCGCCTTCGAGAGCCCAATCGACCAATTCCAATTTAGTCCTGCGTTTGATGAAGTCTCTCAAGAGCTCCCCGACCTTTTGCAGGTGGTCTCGTGTCAATTCTCCCGCTCGGTAGTGAGCTACCCAATTGTTCCAGTCGAAACCATCAAGACCGACAGGAAGCTCTCCTCGTTGTTTTGCTTCTTCGAATGCGTAGGTGTACATGGACTTTGTTCTCCCAGAACTAGCCCCCGGAGCGATCGTCACCAAACCATCTTTGGCAGAGACGATTTGTGTTCCAAGACCACGACCGTGTGTTCCTCGATCATCACCGGCTCCAGGCGGATTTTCACCTCCACATACCGGTGAGCCCTGTGCGTTCATCAATGTCCACCACATGGTCTCCTGGGCTGAGTTGTCGAGAAATTGACCTAATCCCGATACAAATCTCTCGTTGAGCGCAACAACAATGTCAGCAGCCACTTGTGCACCGGAATGCAAGAAGGCTTGTGGAAAGCCAACGGGTAGGGGCGGACGATCAGAATCTCCCTGAATGGAAAGTCTACCTCCAGCTGCTTCTATTGTTAGGTCAGTGGCAGGCCATTGTGATTTCGGACCTTCTTGGCCGAATGGAGAAATTGCGGCATATATCAACGAAGGGTTTTGTTGACTCAGCTTCTGATAGCCGATTCCCAGTGAATCCGCGTAGCCAGGATTGAAACTTTCAATGACGACATCTGCTCTTGAAGCCAGATTCAGGAATGCTTGCCGACCAGCGGCGTGATTGAGGTTAATAGAAAGCGATTTCTTGCCTATTTGATATGCAGTTTCGAATAAGGAAGTTCCATCGTTCGAAAAGGGCGGGAGTTCTCTACTCTGTCGCCCCTGAAGGCAGTTGATTTTTAGTACTTCCGCCCCCAAATCGGCCAGCAATCTGCCGGCGAGTTCACCTCTAGCGGACGTGAGATCTAGTACGCGAATACCATCGAGCGCAGCGATCATTCGTCAAGACGCTTGAACGATAACCAAGTGTGCGGGAGAGTGGATGAATCTATTCCGAACTTTCTAATTGCATCACGTTGCTTCGACGATACCCACGCTCGCCATCCACCATAATCGAGCCAACAAGACGATACTCGAGACCCTCCTCAGCGTTTAGTGCACATAGTTCACCTGAAGTCTCGGTACCATCCACGTCCGCCCAAGGCGAATCCTCATTGGGACGGGATTGCCATTTCGAGTTGAAGACCGTGTAGTTCTTGCCTTCAATGTCGGTGTCCGATAGGTACACGCAGTATATGTAGCGTCGGCCATTGAGTTCAATTTCTCCCGACGAGACTTCGAGGTCGTCGAATTGTTCGTAGGTGAGGCGAGCGAAGTAGTTGCTGGAGTATTCAATTGAATTCCCGTCAATTTCTATGTTCGCAACGACTCGGTACTCGCGATTCTCTTCGGGTGTATGCATACATAGCTGCGATGCGACGCTCGTTCCTTCAACGTCAGTCCACTCAGATCCTCCCTCTCGTTCCTGCCATTTTGATGATGCCAAAGTGTAAGTAATGTCGTCGATTGTCCAACTGTTCGACTCAAAACATCCCTCATTGATCGAGTCGTCGCCAATCTGAACCACTCCGTTACCGATCCGCAACAAGTCCAATCTTCGTATCGGTAGATTTAAAGCATCTTCTAGGTCGATGATGTCGTTTCCGTAGCGTTCAAAGATTAGGACTCCATTTTCGCGGGTAGATGCGTAGATGTGGCGTCCATCAGGACTGGCCGAAACTCCGTCTCCATACCAAAGAGTAAATCGGTTTGGCACTGATCTTCCAAATCGATCCGGTATCCAATCTCTTCGTGAATCAACAATCTTATCCGTGACAAAAGCGTCGTTCACGTCGGGGTCGTATTTCACGACGAAGCCACCAGACTCACAAACTGTATCCACCACATAACGGTCTCTCCGGACGAAACTGCGACCGCAATATCCCAGTTCAGGAGCGAAGTTGTACTCAGTGATGAGATTCGTCAGCTGATCGCCTACCGAGTGGTTGTCGAAAACACGGAAATCTGTTGTGGTGGCAACGAATGTGAATCTATTGGAATAATCGTTCTGAATTTGCCATCTTCCCCAACTTGGCACTGGCGTCTCCGACATTCGCTCGTAGAACGGACTACCTGGAATACGAACACTCTTGTACACCAACGATTTTGGATAGTTCAATCCGTACCAGTAGTACCCGTCATAGGAAGAATAGATACTTCGAATAGAGTCCCTATATGCTCCGTAGTATTGAAGATTGCCATCATCAGAAAAGTTGTAGACCCGCTGTTTAAAGTAACCTAATCGGAACAGGTAGTCGCCGTTACCACCGATAGCAAGAGAAGGTACACCCACATCATGAGAACTACGGGTCCAATTTTCCTCTTCAAAGGAATCAACGAGTTCGAGTATTGTCGGATCGTCCGATGCCGCTGCGTAGGTCCACCATTGAAAGTCATCGTTTACGTGGAGTCTTGAACGATAGGGATCCCAAATGTGGTGACCCGTAACGGGAATATCCTCGTAGACTTGAGCCAGAGTCAAACCTCCCGAATCGGTGTTTCTACGATACGCATGCAATCCATCTTGAGTTGATATGTACACGGCTGTGCCATCTGCGTTGAAAGAGATTTCTGCCGGGCCTCGAATTCGAGAAATATTTCCTCCGTCGTCTCTACGTCCGTAGGAGAGGCGTCCCACGTATGTGAGCCAACTCGGTGCATCACTCGATTCCCATCTCAGAGTAAAGTCTTCTCGTGAGTTTCGAGAGTCAATGGCGACCCTCAAGACTACCTGCATGCCTTGCTCGACGTAGACATAGACTTCCATCACATGGTCCCGCTGACCTGTGTTACGTCGTGAAGCCATCACATAATTGAGATCTGCTCTCTCGCCGTGGCGTGTAAATGCCACAATTCGAAAATTGTCTGAATAGTTTGACTCGACCCAAAACCTGACCCAGCCCGATTCCTCAACCTCGTGTGAATACCACATCGACGAACTTCCGAAGTGAGACCAACTGTCTTGTTCTGTGGTTGCATAAACAGTAGACCCACTAGTCTCGCCAGTCTCTCCCACAAGTTTCATCGCTGATTGAATCGTGTTGTTGGAAGGCGTGGAACCCCATAGAAAGTCACCGCGGGTCGATGCTTTATAGAACGCATAGGGCGCAAATTTCTCTCGCCCTACAGAAATCCAATATGTCTCTCCTTGCTGTGCATCGACAAGAAATTCACTTGCTGCAGTGATGTTCTCTTCGAGAACTGCTGATTGAAGTTCGGCTATAGACGATCCCGTGAACGCTGTGGCCGTCTGTTGTTCATCGCCTGTCCAGAAGAATGTGAATTGCCCATCTCTCGGAGCTTCCCACTTCCACCATCGTGACTGAACACCAGTCGAATCGGGTTCTTCAGGTTCGATACCGGGCCAATTGTCATGAGAGATATTGATCCACCCAGTCTCACCGTCGCCTACGTCGGTGGCATCGGTAAACATGTCGTTCCGATTGCCTGATGCTTCGACTCTGTTCCACGTGAGAGCGTCGTATACCCAACCACCGAAATAGGCATTGGGAGAGGCAACCATTATTCGGTAAGTCTCATCTCTTTTGGCATTGACCGTAATCTCTTCTCCAGTTCCTTCAAAATTCGATACTAGCCTTAGGTCTGCAACATCGTCTCCAACAAAAACCAGCAAATGGACAACCTCGGAGTCCTTAATCTGGAATTTCCATTGTCCATCATGAGGAGCGGTCCATTGGTACCAAACTGTCGAAGAGAGATGGCCGTAGAGTTCGCCCATTTCGAGTGTTGCGCCCAGGTTGTTGCCGGATATTTCGCCAGACTCTCCGCTTAACTCGATAGCGTTGGCAAAGCTGTCGTTTAGCGGGCGTTCACCTTGGTACCAATTGAAAGACAGTGGAAGGGCTTCACCCGCAACGCTTACCCGGATGTGATAGTCATTTCCTTCCTTCACAAATAATTGTGCAGACCACTCCGACGATGCAAGAAGCCTAGCTCCAGTCATTCCGCAGCACGTGTCTGTGGTTTGATAGACCTGAACTTTCGGAGTCCTTTCGGGAAATTCTCGACTTGTGGGAGTAACCACAAAAGAAGCAAGCCCGGACTCCGAAGCAGTTCGTTGAAACCAAACCGATCCCACAGCGCGAGCTTCAGACCACAGCGCATCCTCGTGTAGTGGCTCTCCGTCTTCCATGGAACTGACTAGCAGGTCGATTTCTCGACTTCCGTTGGCTTCTTCCAGGACGATGGGATTGTCAAAATTGTCATTGGAAGGTGAGCTTGCCAAGGGGATTTCGTCAATCGAACCGGATGGTCGGAATAAGAACGAAGTGTGAGCCCAATTTCCGTTCCAAGCCATGACTTTGACGTACACGCGCATAGGTTCCGAAGTCTCTGCATAAAGTTCAAGAAGGACATTCGTAGGGTTCCCTTCCGTTATCTCGCCCAAAACAAAGTGCTCTCCAACTTGAGCAACTCCAAGTCCGTCGGTTCGTTGAACTATTGCAGTGTGTTCTTTCTCAATGAACCTATTGGTGAAATCAAGGCGACCGAGCGGACAGGCTGCTCCGTTCAAGGTGCGGCAGTCTATGTGCAAACTCACGCCTTTTGCTATATAAGAGTCTGACGATATAGTGAGATCCACCATGTGAGAGTGGTTCTCGCCACTTGTCGTTTCATAGACTTCCTCACTAGCTTCAATCGATAGCTGCGGCGTTGTATCGCCTCTAATGATTGTCCATGCAATTGCGGCTCGGGGCGCATCGCTATAGACGCTATTCGCATCGATTTTCAGTCTGTAAGTACCTGGTTCGGGATCCTGCACGATGACCCATTCCACGTTATCGATCCTCGAGTGAGACGAGTACTCTCCGCAAGGGCCGGATCCGCAATCCGCATCCTTATCTACCCACAAATCGAGATCATTGAGAACGTTGTTGGCAATCGCATCGGTTGCAGGTTCGTCCCAAGTCATAACGACATCGAGCCTATTGGTACCATCGGGAATCTCGATGTCGTGATACGCGTATTCGTCGTTTTCGATTTCGACAGCTGCACCGGCACTGCTCCAACCCTTTTCCGATTCATTGTTCAATACGGTCGCTGTCGCAGAAACCATACCCATACCGTAATAGGACTGAATGTTTCCCGGACCATTGGTATTGTTCATGGGAAATTGGCGCTCGCTTTCCAGCCAACCGTCGGGTCTTATTGCGCTAGCCATGAGTCGAGCGCGGACCAGAGCGGGTTGTTCCCGGTGATCGGGCGACGCATCCATCAATACTGCGGCGAGTCCTGCGACGCTCGGGGAGGCCATACTCGTGCCACTCAAGTTAGAGTAGTTGTCAAAATTGCCCCAAACCGGACGCAGACCAGATTCTTGCTCCGGTACCGCTTACTAGCGGAGTCAGTCGATTGTCGGCAGTTGGTCCTAGACTGCTCATACCATGGATGTGACCCATGTCGTACGAGAGTCCCACCGGAAGCGAATTCTTGGAAGCGCCGTAGTTAGAGTAGCCATGAATGCTCGAATTGGAGTTGGCCACCACATAGAGTTGGCGGTGAGTCCAGACGATGGAATCGAGTTTGCGGGCTTGCGTGGAGCGGCTATCGTAATCCAGTCGGCTAGATGACAAGCTCATATTCACGATTAGAGGCCGAAGCGACTCTGTTTCCTGACCGTCGAAGAAGCAAGACGACTCTTCTCCAAGAAAATCCATCCCTTCGAGTACGTCGAAAGTTGTTCCTCGACTGTTCTTATTGAGGACCTTTGCAAATCTGATGTGCTGAACACCAGGAGCCATTCCCGCATATTTCGGTACGAAGAAGCCGTTGCCAACGACGGTTCCCGTGACATGCGTGCCGTGTCCATTCGCATCAAAGAACAAGTCAGAGTCTTCACCTTCGACAAAGTTTTTTGCGCAAATGCTCTCTCGAAAAGTAGAGATGTCCACGTGGTTAGTATTAAGGCCGGTGTCCATTACGGCTATCGGTGTCGTGGCTCCGGTAAATCCAGAGAAAGTGCCTGACAAGTCACCGATTGTTCGTAGTTTGTCAACACCCTGTGCTGGAACTGCTGTGTCATGCATTGCAGCGACGATGCCTATAGGCTCTATGAAATGAACAAAGTCCATCGAGAGTACATCGTGGACTTGACTAGGAACAACAACCGCTGCGAACACTCTGATAGACGGATCGAAGTGTCCCACACTGACTCCTAAGTCCACTAGTGCTCGTCGAAATTCATCCTCCGACTTAGAGTCCATAACAGAAACAAAGACAGGAAGCTGCTCGCTCGGAATCGAACCATTGACCTCTTCCTGGAAGGATTGTGAGATCTTTTTGTTAGGTGGCAATGCACCAATGCCGCTGACCCAGGACAAATCCCGAATCGAGTACAGACTTTCTTTGTCATTTGGAACCCGAAGGCGTACGAGGTCTCCTGCAGATCCCAATATTGTTGTATTGAACTGGTTCAGTGTTTCACGAATCAGCTCGAGATCAATTGGTCGTGTAATTTGCATCCAACCGTAGGTTTGATCACTGTCGCCAGCTTGGCTGATCAGGTCGTCAATTGCGGTGGGCGAGGTCAGCCAACTCCGGTGTTCTGGTTCGATTGAAGTGCTTATTGACTGACGCGATTGGTCAGAGTCGTATTTCTCCGTTTTGAGCTCAGGAACAACGGAAACTACTGAATAAGCGTCAGGAAGCGGCGAATGTACGAAATGTTTGGGGGCCTCTAATTGTTGCTGCTTTGAGTTACCTGAGCTTTTGGGGCCTTGTGCTTTTGCCGTTTTGTTTTTTGAATAGCCGTAGTTGCTGATTTCTTGGATGAGACTTGCCTTGGTGTCCTGTTCATCCTCCGACTGGGCAATTTGGTCACGATTCTTGTTTGCCAAGAGTAGTACGAAGGTCAATACGGCAAGAATGCCTAGAAAAAGCACGAAAGCGAGGACTATTCGACGAATTGGATGCCCCATAACGACTGGCCGCTTCAGACTGCAAACGTCTCGGATTATATAGACGTCCTCTACGTCAACGGAGCAATTATTAGGTCTGTTTGTACCAAGAAATATGGATTTTCCGCCGTTGGTGCACTAGGATTCAACGGACTATTTGCTTCACCTCGAAACAAACTCAGGCAGATCGATGAAACGTGTGGAACGCGCTATGAAGATAGCAATCAGTAAGACTGATTTCTTGCTTCAGAATTACACATCGTCTAAGTGGGTTTCATTTCACCCAATGCATACTGTCCACGTATAACCCGACTTGCTCCTTCGTAGCCGCCATATCCTTGCCAAGGTATGAATCCGAGCAGCTCCAGTAGCCGGTCAGAAGCTTCTTCAAGAACTTCGGGACGTGTTCCAAACGGAAAGTTGTCCTGCTGGCGAAATTGAGGTGCACAGAAGTTTGTGGTTAATCCGATTCGTGGTGTATCAGTGAGGTTTTTTCCAGTGGAGTGCCATGTACGTCCCTCGAAAATGCAGACAGTTCCCGCAGATCCAACCGCAGAAATCCAGTTCGCATCGCCGTCAGAATTGTTATCAGGTTCACGGCCACTAAGATGGCTACCGGGAACCACGAGTGTGGCTCCGTTTTCCTCGGTGAAGTCATCAATCATCCACATGGCGTTGCATACAACAGCGGGTGAAATGCTCTTGTTATGAAGTCGTGCATGGTGAGAGCTACGTTGGCCGCGATTACCCTGTCGAGTGATTGATCCGGGTCTAACCATTGTCTGCCTGTCTTCGTTGGTCGGTGGAGGCATCCAGAACTGATCGGTATGGAAGTTGGTGCTCCCGCCAGGATGGGCGAAATGTGCATGGTAGGAGGACAACAGGTAGGCTTGCCCGAGGACGTGTTTCAAGACTTCGTGAAGCCCTTCATGAAGAACTATTCCTTGAAAGACTTTGCCTTTGTTAATGAGAAACCGGACCAATTGTTTGCGGTCCGGTAAATGGAGGCCAAATCCTTGCTGTTCCTCTGCAGTTAGCTGCTCAAGCAATCGGGCACGAACCGCCTCAAGCTCGTCCTGATTCAAAGCTCCTTTGAGTAGGCAATAGCCGTATGCATCCATGTCAGCTTTTGCCTGATCGATGGAAATTGTGGGCTCAGGAAGTCGTTCTGGTCTCATGCCGATTGATTATAGAAGCGCAATCGATAAGCCTATGTTCATTTTCTATTGAACCGTGATGCATTCGCACTCCTTGGCTACTAAATGCTATTGAACGCACACAGAAGTGGTACGCTAACCAAAACATTCAAGAAAGGATTGGCATATGTCCTATATTGATGGCTACGTAATTGCGGTGCCCTCCGATAACAAGCAAGAGTTCATAGAGCATGCTCAAATGATGGATTCGATACTCATGGACTTCGGAGCCCTTCGCGTGATGGAGTGTTGGGAAGACGACGTGCGTGACGGCAAGAATACCGATTTTCGTCGGGCTGTTAATGCCAAAAACGGAGAATCCATAGTCTTTTCTTGGGTTGTGTGGCCCGACAAAGAGACGAGACAAAAAGCGGATGAACGCATACACGAAATCGCGAAGACTGATCCCCGGTTTAGTCAGGAAGACAATCCGGTTCCGTTCGACGGCGCACGAATGATTTTCGGTGGTTTTGTTCCCGTTCTCAGTCTTCCCTGAGTTTGCAATGATTCCGTCAGTCGTTATATGACATTCAGTGGAGAGTCTGGCTTCGAATGACTGTTGACTTAGTCTGAAGTCAATTCTGGGGCACCAGTCTCTACAAAGTTCTTGAGTCGAATGAGTTGTTCATAGAGCACTTGTTCAACTGGGGCAGCCCATTGTTCAAGGTTCCTTCCAATCACGACGTAGTTGGCGTGTAGTTCAACGCCGCCCTTGCATTGTTTGAAAATCAAGGTCAGAGTTCCGTGAGCACCAAGCACTTGCAGAGGACCAAGGGCTCCGCTCATTCGTAGTAGCTCTCCCCGCTTAGAGAATATGACGGTTGAATGGATCACACCCTGACCACCTCCCATGTCTTCCATAAAGTGTCCTCCTACTTCAAGAGACAAACTGAGGTTCTTTGCGTCAAGGCTAAAAGAGTGATGAGAGTCCCACCACTTCGAAATCTCTTCCAATGCGTTGAATACATCAAGTGCATCGGCATGTATAGAGACCGATGATTCTGTTTCGAAGCCTGTTGAATCGTTCTCTTTGATCGTGCCCATATCCCAACCTCCACGGGAGTCACTATTAGTCTTGTCGTTGAGCATTGGCTACTCTCGACAGGCGTCGTGAACAGCCTCTTTGATTCTTGACAGAGCACAATTTCACTGTTGTCCAATTCAACGACTTACCTATACAATAGGCTTGTTAGTGGCAAGTTGTCACTGTCAACCTGTACTTGGTTCAATCGAAGAAGAGGAAGACCTACATGAAATCAATGCTTCTAGTATCCAAGATCGTGTATTGGGTGTTCGTCGCCTTCACGGGTGTTTGGGTACTCCGATTCTGTTTCTTCGCTTTCGACACAAGTGCCAGCAATTTCTATAGTCTGGCTGCCTATGGTATTTTTTGTGCGCTTGTTTACTTGGTGGCCAAAACGCTAGAAAAATTGAGTGGAATGCATGGTGAGTTTGACCAGAAGCAAATGCTAGAAGGATTTGCCGATGCGGCGCTCAGAGTGTCGGAACGAGCGCGTGCTGCCGCTGCCCAGAAAGAGGAAGAAAAAGAGAAAGAGTCAAAGTCGGACTAAGGAGTGAACTCCACAAGCTCTAATTGGTTTGTCAAGGTCCGAGTTCCCTAAGCGATTAGCTCAACTGGGTCGAGCGAAAACTCCTTCATGAACGGTTGGATTTGATCGATCCTTCCGGTGATGTCCTTGGGATCGCTTCGAGCGATGAAGCATGTGGCTTCGGCAATTGCCTCGACTGGAGACTCTCGCGACTTGGTGCTCTCATTTACCAATCCGTGTAGTTGGGTTCCTGGTGTTGCGACCAATCCTGGCGAAATAGCATTCACGGCAATGTTCTCTGCATAGACTTCGGCGGCGAATCCCGTAGAAAATCTCTCCATAGCGGCCTTGCACATACCGTAGACGGTTCCTCCGCCTCCACCTGCGCTGGGATTGGTGGGATGGATGGCTGCGCCCGATGAGATATAGATGATGTGACCTTCACCACGCTCAAGCATGTCTGGAATGAACCGTTGACTGAGATCCATGGCTGCAATCATCTGAACCTCAAACATCAATCGAGCTCGCTTTTCGGGGAAGTCTTTGGTGGGTATGAAGTACGTTACTGCGGCATTGTTGACCAAAATATCTATAGAACCGTACTTTCTGCGGGACTCTTCGGCTAGGTTCTCTCGGTCTTGAGGAAGTGCGAGATTGCATTGAACAGCGTGTGCCTCACCACCAGCTGCACGAATGGTTTCGACGGTCTTTGTAATTGTGCCCGGCAGAGGATGATCTCCTTCGTTGACTGTCCTCGCAGAAACAATCACATTGGCTCCTTCCATGGCAAGTCTGTAAGCAATCGCTTCTCCAATGCCTCTGCTAGCTCCTGTAACAACTGCAGAGCGACCTTTTAACGCACCGTCTCTGTTTACCGTTGCGACCATATTCAAACTCCTAAATCGTTGTGGGTTGTTTCGTTGCGTATTACAGAATACCCGGTCAGCCTTGAATGGATAGGTCGATCTATCTGCTGAACTAAGACAGACTAGACCTCACAATGCTTGTTGGAATAGGGTACTCCTGTCTGTTTCGCCCTAGTGAGACAGTCGAAGCGAATTTTGTTGACCTAGTTACTGTTCCGCCGCGAGCGACTGCCTTGCTGTCGCAAGTTCACCACCTGCTGTACGCATCATGAATGCGCTATCCGTACCTAGGGTGACGAAATTGAATCCTTGCGACAAGTGAAACTGAGTCTGACTAAGGCTGCCAGTGTGAATACCCGCTGCAATCCCATGCTGCTGGCACGTATTCAATATTCGTTCAACAGTTTCCTTGTGGAGATCTTGATCCATTGCCATGGGACCTAGTCCGAGCGCATATCCTAGATCGCTTGGACCTATGTAGATAGCGTCTAAACCATCTGTAGAGGCGATTTCGTCAAGGTTTTCCAACGCTTCTGCTGTTTCTACCATTGCGATGCAGGCTATCTGGTTGTTTGCTTCTCTTGCATACCCGCGTCCTCCATACATCGCTGCTCGAATGGGCCCAAACGACCTACCGCCATCGGGCGGGTACCTACAGGCAGAAACCGCTTGAGCTGCTTCCTCTCTGTTGTTCACCATGGGCACAATGACACCCAATGCGCCTGCATCCAATGACTTCATAATCTCGGCAGGTTCATTCCAAGAAACTCGAACCAAAGGGACTGTACCGTAGTTCGACATCGCCGGAAGCATGTACTTCAAGTCTTCGTAACTCATCATTCCGTGCTGAAGGTCAACACACAAGTAGTCGAATCCGAGGCTGGACATCGATTCCGCTGTATAGGCATTTCCGATACTGAGCCAACCACCAATTGTCTGTTTACCTTCTCGCCAATTTGCCAAAGCGGAGTTTTCTCGCATAGTGCTGTTCCTACAGTCCATCGGAGCCAAATGTCGCGCGGATTCTAACACCCGGCCAATTCCCTCGATTCGAACTGAAAGTCGTCAAGAAGTCTGACTACAATCCAGATTCCTATCCGTAAGAGTTCCAACTAGGAACAAAGCGAATGAGTCTTTACGAGTTAGAAGGTCACCAGGTCAAGACTGAAGGCGATGTATGGATTGCTCCGACCGCGGTTCTCATCGGCCAAGTCTTGCTGAAACACAATTCAAGTGTTTGGTGGGGTGCAGTACTACGTGGAGACTACGAACCGATTGTGGTAGGAGAAGCATCGAACATCCAAGACAATTGCGTCGTTCACATGGACGAGGACTATCCGGTAACAATCGGTAACAGAGTGACCGTTGGTCACAAAGTGGTACTACACGGGTGTACGATCGGAAACAACAGCCTGATTGGCATTAACTCTGTCATCATGAACGGGGTGAACGTCGGGGAGAGTTGCCTCATTGGATCCAACACGCTCATCACCGAAGACAAGCAGATTCCGCCTCGGAGCCTAGTATTGGGATCTCCCGGCAAGGTTCTTCGAGAGCTCAGCGAGGAAGAAATAGAGAGTCTTACTGAGTTTTCGGATCGCTATGTTCGAAATTCAGCGCGCTATAGACGTTCCCATATCCACATGTCTGGGTCTGACGGTGAAGGTGCTGGTCTATAGAGATTCTCATCCTTGATTTCAACCGTACGCAGTTATTGTCCCAGTACATACCTGTATGTTTTGTTAAACGATCCGAATCTCGATTCCTGTGGCACACTCTCCAGCAAGTCCCGCAAGCGAATCAATATCCGCGCACCTTCCCTGGCTGTGTAGGGTCTAAAAGAGACCTCGTGCACATTAGGCGGTGCTGAAGAAAGTACAGATGGACTAACGTACTCTGGAGCTACAAGCTGTTTGGCTAGGAGACTCGCTCCCACGAGTGCATGGTCCACATATCTAATCTCACTGTCTAGAGCTTCTTTCAATGCCTTTTCGATCGCATCTAGACAAATCCCTGCGAAACGAAATTGATAGCCCCTGTCTCCGCACAAGAGATCCCATCCGTTGGTCAAGGTATTGAGTTGAAAAGGGAAATTCCCCGGGTCGAGCTCGGCGACAACATAATTCCAAAATAATTTGGCATGATCCTGGTCTCCTGCCAGCAAGTACTCTCGATATCTCAGTTGGCCGAAGTACATCTTGAACCAGCTATTCTCTGCGTGCTCATAACCTTGAACGAGTACATCCGCAAATACCTGCACAAGATCCTCATCTTGTTCTGCACGGTTCTTTCCGCGGTCTGTCAGACGATCCAGTCTAATGGAAAGCTGGTAGTTGTTGCTATTACAGTCTGGTGCTAGCTCTGCTGTGCGGCGTTGTAGTCCTAGACCTGTTTCCTCGTCCTCAAGCGGAGCCAGGTGCGACATGACTTGAACATCATCGGGAAATTCTTCGTGGAGTCTGCGGTATTCCTGCAAAGACCGTAGACGAAGAAACTCTTCCTGTCCGCCGCTAGTTTCCGACCAGCTCAACATCGGCAGCCATTCAGCTAAGTCAAAGCGTTGCTGAGCCGTTAAGTCTTCGATGTCGAGTAAGGAATCCACGTATTCCCGGCACTCGTCGAGAGATTCAACGATTTTTTCCTCGCACTTTTCTCTAGCTTCGTCTGACGGACGAAACCCGGGGCTTTTGGGACAAGGGGTGCTATTGGCGTGGATGCCGACAGCGATAAAAGAAACAGCGAAAAGCAGCTGTACAAACACCTTCTCACACTTCATCCTGGTACTCCCCAACAATCATAAGACGGGTGAAGTTACTGTCTTGAACTTTGATGAACAAAGAAAAAGGATGGTTACCACTGGATTGAAATCCCCGGAAATCCGTGCCAATTGGCTACACAACAAGCTCCTAGATTCCAACTTGGGGCTCCAAGAAGAAAAGCTGGTAATTCAGTTCATACCTGCAGTATTCATGGCTCGAGTACCTCACTGGCGAGGAAGGAGCCAGTCTTACAAAGTTTTCGGACCACTATGTTCGGAATTCAGCGCGCTATAGGCGTTCAAATCTCGATATGTCTGGGTTTGACGGTGAACGTAGGAGATTAAAGACACTCCCTTCCTCGGGTTCCGCCGGACGCGGCATTTGTCCCTGAAGTATCTTGTAAGTTTCTTCAAACCAGCTATTTCTCGCGTCCTCGGGCACACTTTCCATCAAGTCTCGCAATCGCATTAATATACGACCACCTTCGCTCGCGCGATAAGGTCTGAACGTGACCTCATGCACGTTAGGTGGAGACGGATCAAGCACAATCTTGGAATTGCTCCACGGGTTCAGAAGCTGTTGGGCCAATAGACTCACGCCTCTGTAGCCATTCACATAGCTAGTGTCACTTTCTAGTGCTTCCTTAAAAGTCTTTTCGATCGTATCCAGGCAAATCTCAGCAAATCGAAACTCAAAGCCCTTGTGTCCGCACAAAAGAAACCAACCGTTACCGTACGCGTACGTATTGTCTTGAGGGAAACTCTCCGGATCGAGCTCGGCGACAACCCGATTCCAAAATATTCTGGCAAGATTCTGTTCTCCTGCTAACAGATATTCCCGATATCTCCGGTGGCCGAAGTCCATCTTGTCCCACACGCTCTCTGCGTGTTCGTATCCCTGGTCAAGCAAGGACACAAACTCCTGCACGAGGTCCTCATCTTGATCTGCGCGGTCCCTTCCCCAGCCAGTCTTATGATCCAACTCGTTTACAAGAGAAAGGTTGTTGAGATTGCAATCAGGCGCTAGATGTGCAATCCGGCGATGTAACTGAAGACTCGTTTCCCGGTCTTCAAGCAGAGCCAGACCCCACATTACCTGAACATCATCAGGATATTCTTCGTGGAGTATGTGATATTCCTGCAAAGACCGCAGACGTAGACTTTCTTCACTTTGCTGGCCATTTGCCGAAGTGTTAAAGAAAGCTAGCAAATCAGCTAAGTCAAAGCGTTGTTGGTCCGTTAGGTCTTCGACGTCGAGTAGAGAATCCACGTATTGTCGGCACTTGACTAAGGATCCCCCCACTTTGTCCTCGCACTTTTCTCTTGCTTCGTCTGTCAAACGAAATCCAGGACTCTTTGGGCATGCCATGCCGCTAGCAGAGATTCCAAATGCGATCAAAGAAATTACGGCGAGTAGCTGTGCAAGCTCCTTCTCACGTCTCATCGTGGTATCTCTCCAACACATGAAGAAACGACAGGAACAACACTTTATCACGTTCGTGAACGAAGTGTCAAAGCGGGTAGCTTTGGATTGAAATCTCCGGAAATCCGAGCCGATTGGCTACACAACACGTTTCCAAAGTCTAACTTAGTTCTCTAAAAGAGAAGCTGCTTATTCGGTCCACACTTTGAGCTGAAGAGATCAAACTCGTTTTATATGGCGAAAGATCTAACATGGTTGGACATACAAGCATCACACAATCACAATGTGCTCGTTACGTGACAAGACCAGATTTTTCTTTGTTACTGCAGACGATCGTACAGGAGCTCTTGAAATTGGTGGCGTGTTGGCTTCTAGAGATCGATCAATAGGGGTGGGTCCAAGAGCTAATGATCCAGATCAGTGTGTAGTAGACATTGAATCTCGACACTCGGATGCTTCGACTGCGACTAGCAGGATGGTGCGTGCGCACGAGAATCCCGCCAAATTTCGCGCTCACAAAATGGACTCAGGACTGCGAGGAAACTGGACTCACGAGTCCAAGGCATTAGTGGAACTAGGTTTCAAGGTCGCCATTGTTCCGAGCTATCCCTCCGCCGGCAGACGTTGCGAAGGAGGTGTTGTATACATCGACGACGTTCCATTGCTGGACTCACCATTTGGATCCGATCCGCTTTCCGCTCCGTGCAGCAGCAAACCCATCGAGGTGCTCGAAGCAAACGGGTGCCTGTCCGACGAGATCGAAGTATGGAACGCAAACACCGATGAAGAGTTGCGAGAAGCAGTTTTGCGCTGCCTACAAGAATACCGAGTACTAGTTGGTCCAACCGGTGCTATTGAAATGTTGGGTCGGGAAATCTACTCGGACAACTTAGGGAATCCTCAAACACTGCGAAAACCAATTCTCATTGCTTGTGGCAGCGTGAACACCACCAGTCGCCTTCAGATTGCCAATCTAAATGTCCCGCAATTGGCTTTGGACTCTCCTACCGGTGCGTTCGGATCCGTTGCGACGCTGTCTACACCTATGACATCGGAGAGGTTAACAACTCAAGAGGCTGGTGCAATGGCAAGGAGATTCACCAATGCAATAAACAGGTTCAAACCCTTTGCCGCTTCAATGATCGTCATAGGAGGGGATACGGTTGCCTCTCTGTTGGGAAATTCAACCGCCAGTGTTATCGGAACGATTGATACTGGAATTCCCGTGTCTCAGCTTGATTCGGTGCTGTTGGCAACAAAGGGCGGAGGTATCGGGCAGCCCGACACGCTCAAGAAATTAGTCGAGTCGAGCGACTAACACCTAGCCCGGTGATGCTACGGATTTTGGAGGGACATAGTTCTCAATAGGTCCGCTCCACCAGTCGCAGTGTCGGCCATCAAGATAAGTGTCACTAACTTGTGCGATGAAACGTTTGACTCTTGCCTCTTTGTCACTCTCCACGTCGTAGATGGCTTGCATTCTTACTTCGATGCTTGATCGCATCGGTGCATCCGAGTCAGACGTGGGATCGACAACTGCCTGGTGGAAAACAGTACGTAGATTCAATTCTTCCTGTCTAGTGTCGTATTGCCGGAACACAAGCACTTCATCCGGGGTCATTTCAGGAAAGTAATACCAACGTTGTTGCGGAGAGTGAATCAATCGTTGGTCGACTACCTTCATGTATTGTTGGATGTTCGCAGTACTCTGTCCGTCTCCAAACACGATATCAGCAGGATGCACGCTACGCATGTCGCAGACAGCCAAAGGCATCATGAGGACGGGATTTTCTCGATCCGTACTACGCCAGATATTCAAACTTTCGAAGTGTCGTTGGTCGGGAACGATGCGATCAAAGTGTCGTTCGATGGCAGCGCACATGTCGGAGTGAATTCCCATGCCGTACCCGCCACCACTTCCATTAGGCGTCGGCTTAGCTCCCCGAGGACCTTTTTGACCACCAAAACCGTTTCGATATTCGTGCATTCCACCTCGCACTTCTGTACATCCCCGGACCTGTTTGATTAGCTCTCGACACTCGTCGTAGAACGCGCTCTTTACGGCTTCGTTGTTGAGCAGGTCCACTTGGGTTGGCCACTCAACTATTTGAAAACCGTGACTATCTACGGTTGGAGCAGGGTCGAGCAATCTTGCATTGTGGACCTCGATGTTGACCGATTGACCAAGCGTCTTCAGATCTTCCTTATTGACCGCCGAGTAGTGGTTCGGTACGCGAAACCCGCGGTGACGACTGTGTGCAAAGTTCGCACTAGTTGGAATGCTTGTGGACATCGACTTCAAGGAGTAGGGCATCCATTGGGAATTTTCTCACAGACTTGCAAGCGGTGAAAAACTGCGCAATGCTCACTCAAAGCGAGAAACCCGTTGTACACGGCTCGCAAAAGGCATAGACACGTCGCGGCTCAAAATAGGGCAATACCTGATCGACTATACGGTTTGATTCGCTGATTAGTCTTCGCAGACGTGGGCTCGAAATTGGAGCTTCCCAGCCTGTTGCCGACATGAACATGCTGAACAGTGTCTGTTTTGCATCCTTGTACTCACGAACACGCCAACTAGATAAACCTGCCAACTCGGCAGCTCGTTCAAACGCAGCGTCGATGCCCCCGATTTGGTCAATCAAGTTTCGTTCGAGCGCTTGTTCTCCGGTCCAAATGCGACCTCCAGCAATCGCCTCAACGTCTGCGACATCCATGTTTCGGCCTTCACTGACAATACTCAGAAAACGCTGGTAAGAATTGTCGACCATCGCTTGCATAAGTATTGAGTCACTCTCCTTGACTCCGGCAATTGGATCAAGTCTTCGAGCATTTTCTGCTGAATAGACACCATCAGTGTGAACACCTACTTCATCGAGTGCTCTTTCGAATGACGGAATCATTGCGAATACTCCAATCGATCCAGTAATTGTCGAACTTGAAGCAAGGATCTCGTCTGCCTCCGCTGCAATCCAATATCCACCGGAAGCCGCAGTACCCGACATTGAGGCAACGATTGGGATACCGCGTGCACTTAGTCGGCGTAATGCAAGACGAATTTGCTCCGACGCTAACACAGAGCCTCCAGGTGAGTCAATTCTCAATACAAATGCATCCACGCCGGACCGGGCAGCGGAATCGATGTGATCTACAACAGAGGAGTTTGCACCAATATCTGCACCTGCTCCAAACGGAAGATCGAAGATCGCTCCTTGAACCTTGACCAAACCAATTCTCCCAGTTCTGCCATTCTCAGCCGCACTGGAGTCCTCTCGACTGACAGTTGCTGAGCTGATCGGCATGGTCTCCAAGTAATCCTCGATGCCGATCCTTGGTGGCTTTCTGCGGGTACTGCCGAGATCGTCTAAGACGCTTTGCGTGTATTGCTCAGGTCCCAGCAGCTCATCTACGAAGCCCTGATTCACCGCAATGGATGCAAAGTCATTACTCGACTCACTTACTAGGCTTGCCATGTCGTTTGCATACGTTTGAACACGAGCATCTTCGAGTTCGCGGTTTTCTCCAATCTTGGCTAAGAACGTACCCCACAATTGATCGAGAATAGGCTCGTAAGAAGCCTTCACTTCTGGAGACATCGAGTCTCGCGTATACGGTTCCACGGCACTCTTGAAGTCCCCAGCACGCCATATGTGAACGTTGACTCGAAGCTTCTCGAGAAGTCCGTAAAAATACTGGTTCTCAAACGCAAATCCGGTAAAGAGCAAGTCTCCGAAAGGATGCATTGCCACGCGGTCTGCGTAGCTGGCGAGCAAGTACTGTGACTGTGTAAATAGATTGGAGTAGGCGACAACTTCCTTACCCGCTTCCTTGAATTCGTCGATTGCATCACCGACCATCTCAAGGTGAACGTAGTTTGCACCCAGCAATCGGTGAGGTCGAATCTCTAGCATGGCTATTTTGTCGTCGGTGGAAGCATGCCTTAATGCCTTCACGACATCGTTGACGTTTGTTTCGCCAACACCATAACCGGACAGGAGTAGATCCAACACCGGGTCGCTCGAACTGGATTTCTCGACGAGAGCTTGCTTGGGTTCAAATACAAGAACCGAACCTTCTTGTACCTCTGGACCAGGGTCGCCACTGGAAATTGCCACGATTACGATGAAGAGCAACAAAATGATCAGAAGGTTTGCGATTGAAACCCTTATGAATCGAAAGGTAGCCGAGATTGCTCTATATATCTGAAGAAGAACATTTTTGCGCTTCTGACGGTTTTCGGCTCTGTTTTCCGTTGGTGCTACTTCTTGTGTCGGTGTTTCACTCATGTTCTATTCGCTTGAATTTTTGTAGGGAGTGGCAGTCTAGAGGAACTAGTCCTCTGTTTGCACCGCCACTATAAACGACTTCCGCAACGTACAGGTCTCCTATCGAGTCCGCCCATATTCCATGGGGCGCAAAGAAATTGCCCGGTTGCACCGGGTCAGCACCGCCGAAACGGTGAACCAATTCTCCATCGAGATCCATGATCGACACGCGAGCGTGAGGTGTATGCGGGAGTATTTCAACATCAGGACTTCGGCCAGCAATGTGTCCTAGTTCGGCAATGAATACCATTCCTTGCGAGTCGATGAAGATGTCGTCCGGACGAATCACATCGTTCCACTCGGTTAGATATTCTCCAGACGGGGAAAAAATCTGAACACGTGAGTTTTCTCGGTCTGCTACCAGCACTCGATCATCGGAGTCCAACGCGATCGCGTGGGGCAGGCGAAACTCACCCGGTCCTCTGCCCGGTTCGCCCCAAGAGAACTCGTAGCTCAAGTCTTCAGAGAACTTGTGCACTCGGGCGTTACCGTAGCCATCTGACACGTAAAGTTCATTCTTGCTCGACAGGCAAGCGTTTGTTACTCGGTTGAACGGTCCGCCACCGAACTGTACAGGAGATTTTCCAGGTTCAAAGCCTGTGTTTGCGGGACTATCGACTTCCCCCAGTGTGTGCCTCAGTGTTCCATCCGTGTCGAAAACTCTGACTGTGTGATCGAAGTTATCAGCTAAATACAGCGTATCGTCCGATCCAATGAAAATTCCATGAGCATTCGCAAATACACCTTCTCCCCATGCATTGAGGAAATTTCCGTCGCTGTCAAACACAATCATTGGATGTTCACCGCGGTTGAACACGTACACGCGATCTTGCGAGTCCGTGGCAACACCAGCGACTTCGATAAACTTCCAGCCTTCCGGGAGCTTTTCCCAGTTTTCTATGACTTCGTATGCAATTCGTGCCATTTCACAACCACTATGGGCTGTTCAATTGATTCAAGCCGCATAGTCTAATACCAAAACTGTATTAGCTTTCAAACTTCCACAAGGACAATGCCGTGCAAAATACGACTAGTTATTGCACAAAGTGCAATGATTCAAGGAACAATTTCAGATTGGAACTGCACTAGCACAATTCAAACTTGCCTCCAGGTGCCACGACTTTTTTTGACTTACTTAATTAACGTATTGAAATGCAAAGAAAAGATAGTGAGAGGATATTGTGGGCATGGTCCGAGCTCTGTGATGCTCTCAAGTTGCCGCAATTGGACGGACCCGATGTCTTGGGGATCTGCTTTGACTCTCGCCAAGTTCAGCCAGGTGACTTGTTTGTCGCACTTCCAGGTGATCCTGGTCCTCGTTTCAATGTCTCGCAAAGAACTGACCGCGACGGTCACGATTTTGTCAAGGACGCATTGCAAAAAGGGGCAGTAGGCGCATTGGTTCACAAGTCCGTCGATGGGAACCTTCCCGTGCTTAAAGTTGAGGATACGATCGACGGGCTATGGAATCTCGCCAGATACCGTAGAAAACAGTTGCGTTGTCCTGTGGTCGCAGTTACGGGGAGTAGTGGGAAAACCACTCTAAAGTCATTTCTGTCCCAAGCTCTGCCAGCGTTTTCCACAGAAGGCAGCTACAACAACTATATTGGGCTGCCTCTGAGCATTGCGGTTACTCCAGGCGATGCTGATGCAGCGGTATACGAAATTGGTACGAACCATGAAGGTGAAATTGCGCCGCTTTCGCAGCTCGCCCAACCCAATGTCGCAGTTGTACTCAACGTACTTCCCGTGCATATCGGTTACTTTCCCAACATTGACGCATTAACGATTGAGAAATTTTCGATCTATCAGGGATTGACACAATCCGGGACACTTGTGTGCTCGGTTGGTCTCTCAGAGAGTGAGTTTGCCCCCAGCAATATCGATATCAAGACGTTTGGATTTGAGAGTTCTGCAACCTTGCGCGTACAACACACTTCGGGACACTGTTATGCGTTCTTGCGAAATGGAGTCAAAGTAGAAGCGGAAGTACCGGGAGGAGGAAGGCATCGAGCAGAGACCTTGGCAGCTACAGCTTCTGTGCTGGACGTGCTTGATGTTTCACTAACCAATTTACGGCAAGTCACGGGAAACTTGCCGAAAGGACGTGGAAATACACACATTGTTAACGGCGTGCGAGTCATCGATGAAAGCTACAACGCCAATCCAACTAGCATGCAAGCCGCACTACAGGGTCTTCTTGACATGCCCGTAGCAGGGCGTCGCATCGCAGTGCTTGCTCAAATGAATGAACTTGGGGACAAAGCCGTTGAGTACCATACTGACCTAGCCATACTCGCTAGCCAGTCCGATATCGTGCTTTGCGTTGGAGACTTGATGAGACATCTCTATGAGAACCTTGGTCCAGCGAGTAGCAAACGCTTTTTTGAGTCCGTCAATGAAGACCTCATGAAATGTCTGACAGGTGTGGTAAGTGCCGGAGACGCTGTAATGATCAAGGGTTCACACAGTTTCTTTTGGGAGGCTCAGTTCGTGGACCAATTCATTGCCAAGATTGGAACCAACTCTAGTCAATGATTGATGTACATACCACTTCTATAGCGATGCTGCAAGGACTAAATCCTCAATGACCAATTCCAATAGTGTCGTTTTCGAAGGCGCGTCGAAGACCTTCGGCGATCTTTGTGCTCTGGATTCTCTATCTCTTTCCATTCCCGAAGGATCAATCTACGGTTTTATTGGACCTAACGGCGCCGGCAAGACTACCGCCATGAGGCTCATGCTGGGCATCATGCAGCCGACATCGGGCACTGTTTCCGTACTAGGGTCCGACGATAGCCGGTCTGTGAGATCGGAAATAGGCTACCTTCCGGAGGAAAAAGGACTCTATCCCAGAATGCGAGTTCTGGACTTTGTCGTCTACATGGGACGTTTGAACCGTATGGACAAGAGAACCGCAACTAAACAGGCGCGAACATTGCTCGAAGAATTCGAACTGATTGATTGGCAGAATGAAAAATGTCAATCGCTATCGAAGGGAATGGGTCAGAAGGTTCAGCTCATATCTACTCTGGTTCACGATCCAAAACTCCTCATCCTTGATGAGCCCTTCAGCGGTTTGGATCCAATCAACACCGATGTTGTTCGAGCGATGATTCTGAATCGAGTTAAAGAAGACGCGACAGTAATTTTGTCGACCCACATCATGGAACAGGCCGAAAGTCTGTGCAACGCATTGGTCCTCATCAATAAAGGCAAAGCGGTTCTGGAAGGATCCATGGACGAGATCCGCTCCGGAGACACGGTCTACCTAGAACACGACAAAGACGAGACGGTGCTACAAGGACTTCCAGGTGTTGTTTCCGTCAAGCAAATTGGGCGTGGAGCGACGTTGCGGATCAACGAAGAGCAGGACACC
This sequence comes from Candidatus Azotimanducaceae bacterium, assembly GCA_965203735.1. Taxonomy (GTDB): domain Bacteria; phylum Pseudomonadota; class Gammaproteobacteria; order Pseudomonadales; family Azotimanducaceae; genus Bin55. The sequence continues at coordinate 2,199,393 of OZ241909.1, read as the reverse complement.
CATGTATTGCTGAAAGCCATTGTCGATCGCACGAGAGTCATAAAGTTTGATACGACTTCCGCTTCCCTACATGAAATATTTGTTCGCGAAGTTGGTCGGGACTCAGAACCAGAAGGAGTGAACGTTGCTTAATTATCTACGTGGCGTCGCACTCATTGCACGTCGAGACTTACTAGAGTCAATATCCACCAAGGTCTTTTGGATCAGCGCGTTGCTGGGGCCAATTCTCATTGTGGTTGTCATGATTGTTGTAGGCTTTCTCACTGCCCAAACAGCTGTTTCAAAAGGCAAGTATGCGGTGATCGACAACAGTGACGGACTGGGTATTGAAATTCGAAACGAGATTCTAAAGTCAGACCTGCACCGATTCGTTCAATTTATTGCTTTCCGTTCATCGTTCGAGGAAGAACTTCTTTCTGAGGTCAAACAACAAGCCGGACTCAACGCTACGGAGAATCCCCAATCTGTCGACGACTTTGTAGACTCCGTCATGCCTTACTTACTGTTTCCTGCGAGTGAAAGGCGTTCTCTTCCAGGTAGTACATCAGCGGCCCGGTTTGCGACTTGGTGGAACGAGAACCAAGAATTGATGGCCGAGCTTGTCCCAAGTGTTTCCAGTGAACGCTACATTGAATGGAATCCCGGTGGGACGTTCACTGAAGAGCAACTCAATCCACTGGTTGAGGACGAGACATTGCTGGGTTACATCGTTATTCCCAGCGATCTCATTCAAACGACAGAAAATGCCAAATTCGTAACGAAGAATTTCCTCAAGAGTGATGTAGCGGGGTGGTATGGGGGTTTTGCAACACAGGTAGTACGTAGATACCGAGTCGAGCAGGCGAACATTCCAGAGGCAGACGCACAATGGGTCGTTCAACGCGTTTCGTTTGTAACGAACAAAACAGTCACTCAAGACCAATCTTCTACTGAAGACGGAGCTCCCGGTGCAGAAATTGACACGGAAAGTGTCTCTGTGGACGAAGTCGTTACTCGTTTTGCACCTGCCGTCTACCAGTACGTTCTGTGGTTCATGGTCTTCTTCGGTTCTGTGATGCTAATGACCGGAACTGTAGAGGAAAAGAGCACCAAGCTTGTGGAGGTATTGTTGAGCAACGCTGACGCAAGTCAGCTAATGGACGGAAAACTGTTGGGAATCGCCTCTACCATGCTCACAGTGATTGGTGTCTGGTTAGTGCTAATTGGAACTCCTGTCTTGCTCGGGGCTTTGGCTCTGCCAGCGTTTATTCCTATAGAAATTGACATCATCGGTGCCGTATTCAAGCCAGTCTACGTATTCAATTTCATTGTGTTTCTTGTATTGGGGTTCATGTTCTTTGGGTATCTATTCTCGGCCGTAGGTTCAGTCTGCACCTCGATTCGAGATGCCCAAACACTTTCTGCACCTGTGAGTGTTGTGCTTGTTGTTCCGGTGATGTTGATCGTGCCACTGGCAATGGACCCTTCAGGTCCGTTGGCAATAGCACTGAAATTCTTTCCGCCGTATACACCCTTCGTAATGATGAATACTGCCGCGGAATTGCCTTCTCTTCCGATATATCTGCTGATCATCGTATGGATGGTCGCATGGACTTGGGCGAGCAGATGGGCAGCTTCCCGAATCTACAAGAAAGGAATGCTCATCGAGAGCAAACCACAAGGATTCAAGGGGCTTGTTAGACTAGTTCGGACTTGAGCGATCGAAGTTCCACGATGCCAAGCTCTAGTTTTCTTCCCTAGTATCTTATCCGCTTAACAGAGCTACAAGTCCTTCCATCTCTTGAACAACTTCCTCAATTTCAGCGAGATCAGTCTCACTTAGTGCGGAAGAGTTTTGCTCGAGCAACTGTAGCCTTCGATCAAGTGCACGCTGCACAATCTGTGCTGCGGTTTCGCCGTCAGAAGTCTTTATGGAATGGTCGACACCGTGTTCGAGCAAAACGCGTACATTACTAAGATAACCGTACAACGCCGCCCAGTGCAACGCATTTCTACCAGACGTGTCACGTGACTCCGGATCCCAGCCAAGTTCTAGGAATCTTGAAAGCAATTCGTCGTCGTTTAGAAGTACCACTGACCTAGTCATGGAACTAGATCCCCCGCTGGTGTTAAGATCTGGCCCCAAGTCGAGAATTGTGCCCACACAATCTTCTTCCAGTCGATGAGATCTCGACATTGCAGTGTTCAGTGGAGAATTCCCATCCGGGTCCGGGCGATTCAGCACATCTGGATCTTGCTGAACTGCCTCCACGAATTCCTGACACCGTCCTAGCCCGACAAGATCGTTAGGTGATATCGGCGGGTCTTGTGCCAGAGCCATCTCTATGAGTTCATCCTGCCTTACACTGGGAAAATTCAGAATGAGGGAAATTGGAGTTTGACTGTTCTCGAACTGTTTTGTCAACAGACCGGGATATTCTTCCATCGTAGCCGCAACTACTTCAACATCTTTCGTAAGAATGTAGTGGCGTCGAAACTCGTCCTGACCGAGTAGCTTGACAGTCACGTTCAATGCCGATACGCCGTCGATCAACGCATTCAGGTATTCCACGTAGATTTCCCTTTCTTGCGGACTTGAGATCCGTTCCTGTTCCTCACCATTCTTGAAGAAAAGTATGTGAGGTACGCCATTCACGCCGAGTTGCTGGTAGATTTCAGGGGAATCGTCGATGTCCAGTTTGAACACCTTTGCTCGACCGTCCATCTCAGGCATAAGACTTTCGATGATTGGATCGACAATTTTGCAGGGCACGCACCATTCCGCAGTGAAGTCCACTAGCACCGGAATGTCGGATTTCAGTACCTCACTCTCAAAATTCTCAGTTGTCACGTAGGCGACTAATGACTCCTGTACGTCCGAGCCATCGGTAGACTCAGCTTGATCCTGTGCCAAGCAGTTAATCCCGAGCAATAGCAAGAGAGGCAAGACAGCAGACTTCTCAAACAAACCATCGTTGCGACGAGGCACGGATTGAGTACAGCCAGTCACCGAAGTGCAGATTGATTGAAATACGCCCATATTGAGTATTGATTGGTGGTGTGTCATAGTTTCTATTATCTCCAAGCCCATTCAGACAATGTTCCATCGGGCAGGTGATCCGGTATAGCTGCCTGAAATCTAGCTTTCCTCGCTTCTCGGTCTAGTTCTTTTTCAAACAGAGCTAGCACTCGAACTTCAATCGTTTGGCGCAAAGGCGCGTCCTCTGGTGCAAGCGGATTGTGAACAGCACCGTGATACACCTGCCGTAAGCAGGGATTTTCCTCTCTCGTGTCGTATTGCTTGAACATAAGCAATTCGTTCGGTTTCATATTTGGATAGTAGTACCAACGGTGATTCTCGTTGTGAGCTAGCCTGAGACTGACTAGATGTTGCTGCTGGGCGGTCGCGCCTCCCCACGCATCGGCGGCAATTATGTCTTCGAGCTCCAACGAGGTCATATCCAACACTGCCAATGGCATCACCTGTATGTCGTTATCAAAGTCAATACTGCGCCATAGGTTGAACATGGCGCAGTGGCGTCCATCGACAATTTCGTCCCATCGGTTCTCGGCGTATGCACTGATATCTGAATGAGTTCCCCCATAGTTGCCAGGACTGCCATTTGGTGTCGGCTTGCTTGCACGATCATGTCCTTTCGGAAGGTTGCCGTACCCGTTGCGATACTGGTGCTGAGTTACATACGTATCGGCACATCCTGTGACTTCCTTAACGAGTTTTGAACATTCGGGATAGAAGTCGGATCTGGCGACTTCAAGATCAAGAAAGTTCCGCACTTGAGTTTCTTGATGGAGCAGTTGAAATCCTTGCTTCTCAATAGTTGCAGGGGAATCTAGAAGTCGAGCGTTGTAAACGCGAATCGGTTTGTTTGCGTACATCGACCTGCGCTCTTCCTCATCGGATACTTCCTGAAAATCTGGCATACGAATGTTCTTGTATCGAGCATTGGCAAAGTGTCCCTGTGCATCTATGTGGTGCGGCACGAAGGGTTGTTCCATATTCTGCTCCGAATGATTTCTCAATAGATCATATTCGTTTTTGGATAGCGGCAGCTACGACAGCTAGGAGTTAGGGAGCAAACATCTAGTGTCTATGGCAGAAGGTCTCTATATTTGATTGGCGCACAAGCATTCAATCGAACTCCCAAAGAAGGTCGAATAAAGAGAAAGTCCGATTTGCGGAGCAAGTGTTACTGACAGAATTGCTTCTTCTAATCGTACTCAAGAGAAAGCACTTGAGGGACGCAACGACAGTGTTCTACGCCAGCATCCATCCAATCTAAATGGTTCGCACCATAGGGTTGCTTGCCATATACTGAGAATGGAGTCCAAATCAGCGACATGATCAATCGGTAGCTTCTTATGGAATCTTCTTCGAACCGCCAGTTCGGTATCTTAGGTATCTGTGCTGCCTTCGTTTTAGGCTCAATCACAACAGCCGGACTGTGGATTGGGTGGTATTCTTGGAGCTCAATACCCGAGAATCCCAATGAGCCTACATCTAGTCCCAGAGTCCAAACCAGCAACTTGAGTGAAGTTGAATCGACGTCGTTGGCTCATGCTGATGCACAAGCAAACACACTCGACGAAATTGCCCAACTCGAAACCGAGTTTTCTAGACTTCTGGCTCTCTACAACTTTGCTCTCGAATCCACGGAAGCTGATCTGCTCGATCTCATCGATCAGACGAAGAAACTGCCTGCTCCACTTCGGTTTCAATCGCAAAAGGTCTTTGTAGATCGACTCCACGAGATCAATCCGGAACTCGTGCTATCTCGTGCTGAGAACTTTCCTGCATCTTTGGTTCAGTCCATATTTAGGCAACGGGCTCGAAGCAATTTGGCCGACGCCATGGTTCGTGCAAAGTCATTTGAAGGTGAAACTCTTGAAGCTGCCTTGTTGGGCATTCTGTCTCACCGACCAGACGTCTCCGCGGAGCTACAGGCAGAGATTGCTCGCGAACTCGGAGTCGGACAGATATCGATTGGTCCCTCTCGAGGGCAAAGAGTATCGGAAACCCAGAAAGACCCCGAGAAGGACTGGAACGAGGCTTTACAGGAAAGCACATACGATAACGATCATATGGAGAAGCTAACGATTGCAGCAGTTACCTGGGTTAGGGAGGGGGGATTGGACGTTGTGGACGAAATCAGCGCATCCCTAGATAACGCGCTGGTACGAGAGCAAATCATCAATTCAGTATTTGCTTCCGCAATGCACTTCATGGAGACCGAGGACATCTTTGATAAAGCTTTGGAGATGGATGGCAGACCAGATGGTTCCTTACTCTCACTTGTGGTTGGACTCTGGTCAGCAAAGAATCCGAAATCCGCTCTCGACGCAGTGAACGAAGTCGACTCTCACTTAGTACGCAAAGGATTGCAGCAGATAATAGTTCACAATTGGGCACATAACGATCCTCAATCTATTCTGGACGAATTTGAGCGCATTCCGAACGACCTGAAGGACAATGCTCAAAAGTACGCTTTAAGGACAATTGCTCGCAGCAATCCTGAAGAAGCGATTTCATTGACGCGACACTTGAAGGATGGACGTAAGAAGACACAGCTGACGTCCGAGATCGCTTCAATTTGGGCAGAAGAAGACCCTGAAGAAGCATTGGCTTGGATATTGAACAACCAAGAGTTTCAAGGTGGTCGATCACAAGTACTCTCTTCTGTTGTTGAAGGCTGGTCACGTCGGGATCCGAGTGCTGCCCTCGACTGGGTATTGGACCTAGAAGAAACATCGGTTGTTCGCTATAGCACCGTACCTACAATCATCAAGAACCTAGCAGACCAAAATCCTCAGCTTGCTCTGCAGCGTGCGTTAGAACAACCCATCGAAGAAAACCGGCCAGGTCTAGAGCTTACGGTCATAAGCCACATTGCACGAGATGACTTACAGCTGGCCAAAGCGATGTTGCAACAAACACGTGAAGGCACAACCAGAGTCAATTCATATATCACAGTGGGTTCTGCGATGATCGCTGCATCACATCCCAACCAAGCCCTCGAGTTAGCAGGCGACCTGTTAGACTCTGATCGCTCCAAGTACGTTCCAACGATACTATCCCGTTGGGTATCGCACGATGCAAAAGGATTGCTCGACAGTCTGAGCAACATGTCTGATCCCGAAATTCAATCATCAGCCGCTGCAGTGTTAATTGTTAGAAACGATCTACGTGACATCTTGACGGAAGATCAGATTGAGTATGCTCGAAAGTATGTGAAGGGGAATGCTATATCTGCCATTGAACATTGGATCGAGCAAGAGAGAATTAGATGGAGATGAGCTCAAGAGCTACTTCCACAATCCACTGTCTGGATGCTCAGTAAACGTTAGCATGCCTCTTTCTTTGAGTCCCATCGGACAGATTGGAATGACCCGTACATCTTGGACTCTAACGTTTCACGCCCCTGCAGCTATGACAGCCCACTTTCAGTGCACTGCCATCTCAATGAAGACGGCAGGCGGTGGGTGTACACCGACAGTGGACGATACGGGAACTGAAGTTTCCAGAGTCTCCAGTTGTCACAATAGACGCGCTCGCAGCGGTATTTCAGCAGTTCGAGAAATTGAGTCAAGATGAGAGACTGATTCCGGAGGACTACGTGAAGCCCTACCTTAACAGCCAGCAGAAAGGAGCGATGGGAAGCGATCTGGAAGTCGGCCCAGCGACCAAACACTAGGAGTGCGCTGCTAAAGAGCGAAGGTACCACCGCAGTTCTCAACTCGCATCGTGAAAGGCAGTAGCTGATTAAGCAATGTCGACTTGGTGGCGGTGCAGTGATCGTAGGGATCCGAGTCGCTGAATCTCGCGACTTTACCCAATCGAATGTCCAATTCTGCAAATTGCGGGGACGCCGTACCGATCAGTCCCAAGTCAATCGATCCGCTCCACAGCCCGATCCGCCCGCTCAGCCTCGGCAGGTTGGAGGACAATGTTGAAGTCATGTACCGAATCGCCAATTCGGACGGTGCGAGTATTCTCTTTGTACCTGTCGTGAATGGCGGTCACCTCGTAGCGTCCGCTGGCAAGGCCGGCAAAACGAAAGGTGCCGCTCGCGTCAACCGTTGTATGCTGCTGAAACCTTCCGACACTGCCAAATCCAGTCAGGTATACGTGTACGCCAAGCACGGGGCCAGGGGCTTCAATTCGCCCGGAAAGTTCGGCTGATCCGAGGTCAATGTCGAAATGCGTATCTCCCCGAACCAATATTTTTCGTGAAATCCCGCGTGAAGTCACGCTGACTTTGTAGAATCCTTCGTCTATCCCTTCAATGACAAAAGTGCCGTCTCCCGCTGTGGTGGTACTAGCCCAAGTATGATCTTTTTCATCGGGTATTGCTTTCACTTCGAGTGACGGAGCTGGATTTCCCGCCACCGTAACCCTACCTGCAAGTGAGTTCTCGCCTTCAAACTTGAAGTCTAGACGTAGGTCCAAAGTCTCGTCCATTTGAATCGTACGCGACATTTCACGCCCTAACGATGTTGTACATCTAGCCTGGTGCGCTCCAACCGAAATTCCTCGTATTTCGTAAGCTCCGTTGGGCTCCACCCGATCCCCTCTTTGGTCCGCAGTGACGGCGGCGGTTTCGTTTACAGAGAGACCCTGCACTGTGCCGTGGACGCGACCGATTTCGCTGATCACTAGCTCAATATCGGAGACATGCTCCCCATTCTTGACCGTACCTTTAATCACTTTGGATCGGCCAATTTCCGCTGATGCGCGAATACTATAGTTTCCTGACATCTCGAAAAAGAAGCTGCCGTCCTCGGCGTTCCTCTTACCGGAAAATCCGAGGCTGACATACGCCGGATGTAATGGATCGCCGTTGAGGGTCACGACCCGTCCTCTTAGGCTGCCGCTCCTTTGATCCATTTCAATTTCCAGAACGGTATCGACGTCTTCGACTGTGACGGATTTGGATTGATAGCCCTTCGCGTCGACACTCAGCAATCCGTCAACAGCAGGAAGTCCCGTCACTTCGAACTTGCCTTCTCCGTCTGTCCGCGCGAATACATTGCTATAGTTCCAAACGGAAACGATTCCTTCCTGCAGTTGAATTCTTCGTACTTCCGCACCTTCAATCGGTAGTTGGGTAGAACTGTCTGTCACTCGACCGCGAACCGTCCGAGCTGGTTCCAACTCGATCGTACCCAAGTCGTACGTATCTCGACCTTCAAGTTTCATGTATATACCGGTCGACCACCAGAGAAATCCTGGGACGACAATCTCGATTTGCCGCGACATTTCGTCAGTTTCAAGATCTATCCGGCCTCCTGGGGCGAATACGTTAACTGTTTGTCCGGGTATTCCCTCACCTAAAGCCGTGATCTGGAGTTCCTCTACAGGGTCTCCTGTTTCGCTGTTCTGCACCATGCCGAACACCGTGACCCACCGCCGCAAAAGCAACTGCACACCTTCGGTGGGCGGTTGCACTTCGATTGGTCGCGAACGTCTCCCCAGATCGTCGCGAACGGTCAACTCGACCGTAACACCTTCCGAAAATGGACCGATGCGAAAGTTATCATCGAGATCGAACTCCGTACGTATCGTAGTCGTCTGACTCTCTGGCGGCTCTACGACTGTGTTGAACTCTCCACGCACTGGAGTACCGTAGCGGTCCAACACTCGTCCCTTGACATACACAGCCTTAGCCAATACAAAATTCACGTCTGTTCGCTCTTCGTGTTCGACCAGAATCTTCTCTTTGCTCGACGGCATAAATCCCGGCGCGCTCGCAGTGATGACAAAACGGCCTGGTGTGAGTCCTCGAATCTCAAAACCACCATCTTCCCCGAGGTCCCAAAGAGTCAGTGAGGGATCCGGAAACGAAAAGCTGTATTCGTGATGGTATTTCATCGACACATTGCCCGCGTCGACTGGTTCTCCGTTGGTAGTCGCCACTGTGCCGTGAATGGTGATTCCGCTCGAAAAGTCGAGCACTAGACCCGTCTCTAGGAGACTTCGAGTAAATGGTATGACCAAGGGTACAGAATTTTTTTTGAGGAAGATCAATGTGGAACCTTCGCCGCCAGAAGGAACAGACACGGAAAATTCTTGTGCGGTTTCTCGCGTCCATTGTTCAGACATTTGGGTATTGGAATCACCCTCCTGCATCACACAGACCCAAATCTCGTACTTGTCGAAACTGGCGGCTTCGACTGTCACATTTAAGTGAGATGAACTGTCCGCGAGGACTACTGGGCAACTCAGCATGATCCAAGAGATTAAAGTGCAGAACACCTTCATGTTCAGGTTCTTATTGAAGACTCACCGAGAGCAAGAAAGGACCTTCTTCGTGAGGGGGTCTGCCCATCCCAGTACTTGACATACATTTTTGAACGGAATTATGAAACCAATCACAATCTACTTAGCAATCGATAATCTATAACACCCAATGCACTTATACATGATCGGTGTAACCTAGACGCACACTGGGACAAAATGATGTAAATCGGTATGCGCATCGATTCTTTATGGGTTCTAGATTGTGAGAACAGCAATCTGAAGATTCGACTCAATTGTGCATTGTGAGTTCCAACGTGACAGAAATCTGCAAAAGCCTACAGAATTCTTTTGGTCGAAGCCCACCTGCCAGAATCGCATTGTCGAATGCGATTACTCTCCAGCACAAAGACGGGATTTTGGCTGCATCGTGGTCACTAAAATCCCTTGTCCCACGAATCTTCGCCACGGCTTCCAGAAATGCGCGCTCCGATCCGTTGCGCCGCGTCATTTCTTGTTAGCTGTTCTCTTCTTGCTTTGCTTTGTCTTTTTCTCATGTATTGGCATACAGTACATATCGTTTCTACAGAGGCATGTAGCGCTATTAGCTAGCCCTACTTGAGGACGGATTCACTACACGAAGTCCTAGGACAGTTGTGAACTTGCACTTCAACTTGCGATACTCAAGTCCATTGTTACTTCGGAAGTCATGTGATCTTCTAACAAGTGCGCATCCTGCCAAACCTCTTTGCTTCAGCGTAGTCGATGCACTGTTGACTTATTTTCCCAAAAGTGTACGCTAAGAATTGAAGGGTACTTGTTGGTGGAGTTCGCACCCATAGTTTCTTTTTGGTCCAGATCTATCGGCATGGGCTGCTTGGCATATCCCACACTCGAGTACTTCATCACATTTCCTGTCTTTCGACCGGAGAAGACACAATGACCGACGAGCCCACATCAGACGATTCTTTATTGCCGCTATTCAAGGGAGAGAAAAAGTGGTCACAGACACATTCTTCATGGCTATCCGAATCGGCGGAGACCGCTGTACCGGATAGTAGAAGCAAGGACCTAGTTGCCCAATTAGATGGTTCGGCAGCATTGAATGAATCGGATCTATCCCGCCACCAACTCCAAATGTTCCGTATTTGGAATCAGCTTTCTCCAAACCACCAACTGATAGCTCGCAGCCGCTTTGCCCGCAAGCCGCAGCTCCAGACGCTGGAATTGGTCGGCGAGAAGCTCGGCCTGACTAGAGAGCGAGTCCGTCAAATTCAGGTTCGAATTGCAAGCATCATCGACGAAGCATTGGAAGAAGAGACATCGAAGATGCTTTCTGACCTTAGCTCACGTTGCGGGGAAATGTCTTCTGAGCAAGATTTTCAAACATGTCTTGACACAATCTTGGGTACCACAAACGAAACGTGGGACCAAGTGTATGCCGTTTATCTTGAACGGAAATCTGGATACAAGCCTATTCGTGGCGTGCGAGCTAGTCCCAAAGCACGCCAATTTATCGCAAAAGCGAGAAAGGCAATTCCCAATACTAAAGAAGCACAGTTGATTGACCTGGAGCAGATCCGAGATGTGGACCCGAAGTTTTGGTACAAGTACCGAAATCAGGTGGTTAAGTGCCTTGGAATTGCACTTTTGCCCAATGGATCAGTAGCGACTCGCGACACAATGCCGATGCGAGTTGTGGACGCTTTGACATTCTTGGGAACCCCCGCGACCAAGGAAGAACTCTCTGAATTGACTGGACTCTCCACCAAGACTCTGCTTGCCCGACTTTGGTGTATGGACGAAGTCGTTAAGGTCGCCAATAACATGTGGGCGCTGGACTCACCTCAGACGAAGAAGTATGTTGGTGTAGTCGACATGATTCAGAGCATTCTTGAAGAACAGGGCGGTGAGTGTTCTGTTCGATTTCTTCGTGATCGAATTCGGGAAAGGTGCAATGTAAAGCCATCCAGTATGAACACATTTCTTGCCACTTCTCAATTTGTCGTCCAAAACGGACGAGCTCGTCTACGACAGAACAGTGAAGTCAAACTTCGTCCGTTGTCTCAAGTGATTGACGGCAGACTCATGAATGGAGCTCCCTATTGGACTTTTGCGGTCCAGCAGAGACATTTAAAAGGAAACTCTGTAACAGGATTTCCACCTGAGTTTGCAAATGAACTTGGTATCAAGCCTAATAGCTACCAATGGGTGAAGGTGGATCGACCCGCTAAGAGTCGAGATTTGAAGGTCACGTGGCATTTGTCCTCTGCCAATGGAATCCACGTGGGATACGTCAGAGAGATCCTCGAGAGTCTCAACTGCAAGGTCGGCCAAGTCATGAGGCTTATCATTCGTCACCGACGTATCGAGATTCAACGACACGTTTAAGGACTCAAGAATGGCGAATGTTGTCCGAACATTGGACAATATCGCAACAAACCAACACGGCCTCATGAATGATCATTGATTCTTTCGGTCGTCGCTTCCAAAACCTACGTGTAAGTTTGACGGCCGCATGTAATTACGCTTGCACATATTGCGTACCGGACGGCAAGAAGCTGCAAGCCCAAAGCGCTGAACTCGATGGCGAAGAAATGGCGCGTGCGGTTTCGTTACTTGTCGATTCGGCTGGAATTTCTCGACTTCGCATAACTGGCGGCGAACCGTTAATTTCACCTAAATTCGACGATTTCTTGAGAGGCGTCACGAGTTTGGGTCTCTCGGACATTGCAGTTACCACAAACGGTCAATTTCTTTCCCGCAAAATGCCCGTGATGAAGGAAACAGGACTGAAGAGAGTAAATGTTAGTCTCGATACTTTGGATGCGAGCAGCTTTCGCTCGATAGCTAGAAGTGGAGACCTGGCGACAGTTCTTGACGGCATCGATCAGGCATGTGCTGCAGGAATCAAAGTGAAAGTCAATATGGTCCCGATGAAGACCGCCAATGAGGATCAGGTTATGCCGCTCTTGAAGTACTGTCTAGGGCGAGGCATCGAACTGCGATTCATTGAACTCATGAACATGGGTCACTTGAAACGAAACCAAATGTACGAACGAGAATTCATTGGGATGGAAGACTTGCTAAGCCTGATTCGAAATGAATTCGAGGTGCGGAAAGCCGATGCCCCCCTTGACTCAACGTCGATTCGGTTCGAGATTCCTGGTCGTGGGAGGTTTGGAATCATTGCTAACGAGAGCGAGCCGTTCTGTCGGACATGTACTCGTCTGCGTCTGTCTTCGAATGGGCACCTCTATGGTTGTCTATCCAACTCCAAGAACTATTCGATTCGCCATCTTCTGCATGAGCCGTACCACATTGCAATCAACGAACTGCAGGAAGTGCTCCGCAACGCGATGGCATCTAAGCAACGACTGGCATTTACCGGTGAAACCACTGTCATGAAGTTCATTGGGGGATGAACGAAGCATTCTTGCGTCTACGGACGCAATTGGAACGTACAAACCTTCCTCCGGTTGACAAGTGGAACCCAACTCAGTTAGGAGATATCGACATACAGATATGCGCCGACGGCAGATGGTTACACGAGAATCGCGAAATCAAACGAACCGGAATTGCAAAGCTGTTCTCGACTGTGCTTGTTCATGAAGACGGCGAGTATTACCTAAAAACTCCTGGAGAAAAACTTCGCATCTCGGTTGAGGATGCCCCGTTCATCGTTGTGGACTACGAGACACGCGGTAGCGGCAACGACCAAATGGTCATTGTCCAAACAAATTTCGATGAATGTGTCTACATCGACTCAAACAATCGAATTTTCATGGCATCTTTTTGCAATGAAGTCCGACCTTATGTGCACATTCGCTCCGGACTGAACGCAACAGTAGCGCGAAGTGTGTACTATCGATTGGCAAATGAACTGGTCGAATTGAATGGAGATGAGCTCGTCCTGTGGAGCTGTGGAACGCGTTTCGTACTTGGGTCTATGTAGAGTGCATGCTCCAACTTTGCAGATCTCTTGAACTCTGTTCCAGTGCGTTTGAAGGTCTAACTCACGCGGAGTAGATCAAACCGAGAAAGTCCAAAAGGAACCAACCAAGAATCTGTACAAATGGCAGGCGAAGCAAGAAGAACTATCTCGCATGTAATCGAAGATCTCTTTCTGCAGTTGCAGGATGTTGAACGAACACAAAATCACGATCGATTCGTCAAGTACGCGGTACGAAACAAGACGTTAGCCACTTACGTGATCAATCACCACGGAGACGGGCTGGTCGCGTTGTGGCTCAAGGTTCCGCGAGACATGCAGCAAACGTTAGTTGAGATGGATAGTGACCTCTTCTTCATGCCTCCCTATGTAGGAAAGCAAGGATGGGTGGGAGTCAAACTCTCAATGACCACCAATTGGGAAGAGGTTGTTGCCATAGTGCTTGAAGCGTACGTGGGTGTCGCCGGTAGACATCATGCAGCTCCAGACCAGATTTCCGTGGAACCACCCCGGGACGAATTGCTACCTGTGGAGATCGATCCCTTCAACATGCCGGAAATGCAGGTCCTGCTTAGTCGGGTCAGACAGTTTGTAAACATGTTGCCAGACGTTCATGAAGTAGCACAATTTGGTTCGCCTGCATTCAAGACAGGCAAGAAGTCATTCTTGTACGTAGGATTTCTAAGTAAGAGGCCGTGTATAGAGATTTGGGTTGGTAAGGAAGCACAAATAGGCCTAATCTCAGATCCGCGATTCGCAATTCCTCGCTACACCGGGCACAACGGCTGGATCATGTGTGCGACACAATTCAATCAATCGGACAAACAAGCTCACGAACTGGTAGTTCAAAGTTTCTGCCACTTCGCATTGAAACGAACCCTAAAGAAGCTTGAAACAGAAGGCATCAGTGTTCAGTTCGTTTGAAGTCAAGCTACTTCAAGTTTATTGGAAACGGGCACGAATCATCCTGGAACATCGGTGAGGTAATTCTTGCGACCTCAGTCGACTCCTAACAGAGATTCTCGAAGCCTTAGCGTTCCTTTCGAAGGGCCGTTTTTTGGGAACAGGACAGAGCTTTCTGCCGAAGAGATTGAGTTCTTCAAACAAAATGGTTTTCTCATCAAGAAGAATTTACTCCCACCAGACGCAGTTGGCGCAACATTAGACAAAGCATGGGAGTATCTGCTTGGCAACGTTCCGTCGGCCGAACATATCAAGATCCAACGATCAAGTCCCAAGAGCTGGTTCGACCCGCAGTGGGGCAATATGTCCTCTGTCCCAAAATCGGGATTCTATGAAGGAAGGCAACCCAACATCTATCAGGGCACCACTGTTAAGCTGCACGACTGCGGTAGTGCGGACTACATTCTGGATTTGTTGCCGAACAACGCAGAAGTTCGAACGATCGCTCACCTATTTCTCGGTGACAAACTGAAACCAACCCAAAGAACGAGAGGTGTCTACGCCATCTTTCCCACCAAACAAAACGACAAACCAATTACTGGGAGGATGCTGGGCCCACATGCAGATCGAGTCTGCCAACAGCTCAATGTGTGTGCGTATCTGGACGAGGTACCACCTCGCAACGGTGGATTCACGTTGTATCCAGGAGCTCACCGAATCATGCATTACGCGCATCATTGCGAAGCAAATTGGTCGCCTAAACCTGACTACATTGAATACGTGAAGACGGTCGTACGCGAGATCACGCCGTTTGAACTAGTCGGTAGCGCTGGAGATGTTATTTTCTGGCATGGACGAATGATCCATTCTGCAGGCATCCACATAGGTCCGAACATTCGGTGGGCTGTATTTGGAGATTTCTGCCAGGATCGACCCTTTCTGACCGATGATGAACATCGCGAAGTGGGACAATACGAGTGGTTCAAAGACACTCGATTATTTCGTGAAGATCACAGTCCGTCGAATGATATGTGGAAGTCTTGGAACATCTAACGATCCAAACACAGACAGATTTGGGAGCTACATGTTTGGGTAGTTAGGCCCGCCACTTCCTTCTGGAGGCACCCAAGTGATATTTTGTGCGGGATCCTTGATGTCGCACGTCTTGCAATGTACACAGTTTTGGGCGTTAATTTGAAATCTGTGTTCGCCGTTTTCTTCAACTACCTCATAGACTCCAGCTGGGCAATACAGTTGTGCAGGCTCTTTGTAGAGTCGGAAATTTCGAGCGATAGGAATAGTCTCGTCTTCTAGGACGAGGTGGCAGGGCTGGTCTTCTTCGTGGTTGGTATTGGACAAGAACACGCTGGATAACTTATCGAACGAGTACACTCCGTCAGGTCTGGGATACTGAATCTGTTTGCTTTGACTGGCTCGGCGTATTTTCTTGTGGTCGGGAACGATGTCACGCAGCGTGAATCTCTCTTGCCCGCGGAACAGAGACTGTTCAAGCAAGCTCCAGGCAGATCCTAGGATCATTCCAAATTTGTGCCATGCAGGACCGGCGTTTCGCGAGTCGAACAATTCCTCGTAAAGCCATGATTCCTCGAAATACTTCTCAACCTCAGGAACGGTATGAGTCAATCCGGAAGATAGAGCTTCGAAAACCGCTTCTGCGCCTAACATCCCCGACTTGATAGCTGTATGGGAGCCTTTGACTTTCAGAGTGTTAAGAAATCCGGCGTCATCGCCAATGAGCGCTGCACCGGGCACTCCCAATTTCGGCAGAGAGTTATAGCCTCCTTTGACGATTGCGCGTGCGCCGTAGGATATGCGACGCCCATCGATCAGTTGTTTTTTGATCAGTGGGTGAGTTTTCCAACGCTGAAACTCGTCGAACGGGCTCAAGTACGGATTGGAGTAGGCTAGATCGACAATCAATCCGAGCGATAGTTGATTGTCTTCCACGTGGTATAGAAATCCGCCTCCGGTGGTCCCACCAAACAGCCCAAGTGGCCAACCGAGAGTATGCACTACCTTGCCTAATTCGTGATTGGATTCAGGTACCTCCCAAAGCTCCTTGAGCCCAATGGCATAGTGTTGCGGAGACGCCTCGCGTGCTAAGTCAAACTTTGAAATCAGTTGCTTTCCCAAGTTTCCTCGACAACCTTCGGCTAGCAATGTATAGCTAGCTCTTAGTTCGTATCCGGGTTGAAAGGTGGACTTTTGATTTCCTTCTCGGTCGATGCCCATGTCGCCGGTTGCTACGCCGCACACAGCACCGTCTTGGTTATAGAGAATCTCTGTTGCTGCAAAGCCGGGGAAAAGCATCACTCCCATGCTTTCAGCCTGCTCGCCCATCCAACGGCATACATTGCCGAGTGAAATAGCGAAGTTACCCTTATTGTGGAGCGGTTCTGGAATGAGAGCTTGCGGAATCGATATCGACTGGCGATCGTTGATCAGACAATAGGCATCATCGGACCCAACTGGTGTTGCAGGCGCGCCAAGCTTTCGCCAGTCTGGCAAGAGTTCGTCCATTGCAAGTGGATACATAATTGCGCCGGACAGGATGTGTGCCCCGATTTCACTGCCTTTTTCGACAAGACAGACCGAAGTTTCTCTGCCAGACTCCTGAGACAATTGCATCAATCGAATTGCCGCCGCCAATCCAGAGGGTCCGCCACCGACGATAACCACATCGAAATCCATCGATTCGCGAGTGTTTTCAGACATGGCGAGTCCAATTACTAGAGGCCACTCAAATTATAGAGGTCGGTTTGTGCGAAAATATGCGCCCCATCGTAGGGGAAGATCTCGTCTTTGCATGAGTTTCGTTGTCCCCTTCATGGGCACTTCCTTGAGTAACCGCATTAAAGTGCCATGAAAGTCTTGTGTGCCATAAAACGCGTTGTTGATGCAAATGTGAACGTCGTCGTCAAGAACGACGGTACTGGTGTCGACCTCACTAACGTCAAAATGGCTGTAAATCCCTTTTGCGAAATCGGAATAGAGCAGGGTCTACGGCTACAAGAAGCAGGAATTGCCACAGAAGTTGTCGCTGTGACGGTAGGCTCAGAGAAGGTCCAGGAACAGATTCGAGTTTGTATGGCATTGGGTGCAGACAGAGGAATAATTGTTGAAGCAGAAGACGATTTGGAGCCTCTATCAATTGCCAAGCTACTCAAGGGTGTATATGAACGTGAAAGTCCGCAAATTGTCATCTTTGGTAAGCAAAGCATAGATGGCGATAACGGACAGACAGGTCAAATGTTTGCTGCACTAACAGGTCTGCCGCAAGGTACTTTCGCATCCGACCTGTCGATCAATGGAGAATCAGCTGAAGTTACTCGAGAGGTGGACGGAGGACTTCAAACAGTGAAAATCTCCGTTCCGATGGTGCTGACCACCGACTTGAGACTCAACACACCTCGATTTGCAACTTTGCCGAACATCATGAAATCGCGTCGAAAACCTATTGAGACGTTGACCCCAGATTCTCTGGGAGTATCAGTGGATCGTCATACCGAAGTCTTAAACGTAGGGAGACCCCCCGAACGGAAAGCAGGTGTGAAAGTTGATTCAGTCGATGAACTGGTTGACAAACTTCGAAACGAAGCAAAGGTGATTTCATGAGCACATTAGTTGTTGCAGACCACGACAATGAGGTTCTCAAGCCAGTAACTCTGTCTACCCTTGCCGCAGCCTCGGAAATCGGTGGCGATATCGACCTCTTGGTTGCCGGAAGCGAATGTCGGTCAGTCGCCGAAGAAGCATCTTCCATTGAATTCGTGTCTCGAGTCTTGCTCGCTGATTGCGAAGCGTATGAACATGCGCTCGCTGAGAACGTAGCACCGTTGGTCGTCGAATTATCGGAAGCCTACACGCATGTCTTAACCGCTCACACGACAACGGGAAAGAACTTCTTACCTAGGGTGGCAGCTGTGTTGGACGTGCAGATGATTTCCGACATTATCGGAGTGGAGTCCGAAGACACATTCAAGCGTCCCATCTATGCCGGCAACGCCATTGCTACCGTTAAATCCAACGACTCGAAGAAAGTGATATCCGTACGCGGAACGGGATTCGATCCGGTTGAAGCTACCGGAGGCTCAGCAGAGATCGAAGCGGTTTCCAATATTCACGATACCGAATTGTCTGAACATGTCAGAGACGAACTAGCGAAATCTGAACGACCCGAACTCACTGCAGCAGGCATCGTGGTGTCAGGTGGGCGAGGGATGGGCAGCGGAGAGAACTTTGCAATATTGGACGAGTTAGCCGATCTGCTTGGGGCGGCCGTAGGAGCTTCACGGGCTGCAGTCGATGCGGGCTATGTACCAAACGACATGCAGGTTGGTCAGACAGGCAAAATTGTCGCACCCGAACTATACATTGCCATCGGTATTTCCGGTGCCATCCAGCACCTAGCAGGAATGAAAGACTCCAAAGTTATTGTTGCAATCAACAAGGACGGTGATGCGCCGATCTTTCAGGTGGCGGACTACGGACTAGTGGCGGACCTCTTTCAGGCGGTACCAGAACTCACCGGTGCCTTAAAGGCGTAAGGCTCGAGTCGCCAAATCTCTAAATTACATAGATTCATTCGAACGCTTAACCGCAATCTCCTATTGATCTCAATGTAGCCGCGCTTTCCGGCTGCTGACTTTTTCGGGTAGTCCTGCCTCAAGGATAACGTGTACGCATTCGCGTGTTCCATGTCACTGAGCTCGAATGCTCTTCGATTCGGTCCGTGACGTCCAGCACCAATGCAAACAATGCCATTCGAATCAGGATTCCATTGTCAGTTTGTCGAAATATTGCCAAATTGGGATTGTTGTCCAAGTCCTCGCTGAGTTCCTGAGCTGCAGCTCGTGAGTCACGGGGAAGGGGATGCATGATCACCGTATTAGGCTCACAATGCTGTGTGTAAATGGCTTCGTTAACTCGGAACAGACCCCGATAGTGATCAGCTTCCTCTTGCGACGAAAACCTCTCCTCTTGGGTTCTTGTTACATAGAGAATGTCTACAGCACTGATTCCCTCTTCGAGCCGATCGAAGGTCGTAACCGAATGGTCTTCGGTTCTTAGCAGTTCCACGATTTCTGCAGGAGTCTGCAAACCTGGTGGAGACACAAGGTTGACCTTGATGGAATTGAATACGGCTAGCAGTTTGAGCAGCGAATGAACAGCTCGTCCGTACTTCAGGTCACCTACGACAGCAATACGAAGGTCATCGATCCCTTTGTCTCGAGAGGCAAGTTCCTTCGCTATCGTGTACAGATCAAGCAATGCTTGACTGGGATGTTCGTTATCTCCATCACCGCCGTTAATGACAGGAGATCTAGATGCACTTGCAAATTCGGCTACGGAACCGGCTACAGAGTGGCGCATCGCGATCACATCGCTATAGCCGGACATCACCCGTGCAAAGTCACGTAGTGATTCGCCTTTAGCTATCGCCGATTGGCTGACTCCTGTAGTTTCTCGTACATCTCCTCCCAGTAAATTGAAGGCACTTCCAAAGGACACCCGAGTTCGCGTACTCGCCTCGAAGAACATATTGGCGAGAATTGCGCCTTGAAGGACCCGTGTGATCTTCTGCCTGTTAGCGTACGGTTCCATTTTGTCAGCAATTTGAAATACTCGATCAATGTCTGCACGTTCAAACTGGCTAACCGAGAGAATGTGTTCTCCAACAAAATTCAAGCTAGGCTCCTTGGTTCAATGTAGCAACATTAGGCAAGCAATATTGAGTGAGAGTGTTAGGTTGAGGTCGCAATTTCTATCTGCCCAAGAAGAGTCCGTCTAGCGTATTTTCGCATTGTGCGCTGGGGCATTTCCTGAATCAGAATTCTGGGCCCGTCCTAATCAAAGTAGAACCAAAAGCGATAGTTCGTAACGGTTCTGACTCTCTTGATCATCTATACCTCGAATAAATCTTGCAGGAACCATCTATACTAACGACTAGCTGATGCAAAATCTGTCGGTACACACGAGCTTTGAAGCGCTCTGGGTGCAGCATCGCAACTGGAACCAAGAAAGGCGAATCTAGTCAAAAATCTAGGGATTTGTTCCACTGAAGAATAAGGGAAACGGGTGAGCGAAACTACCACAACAACATCGGAGAGCGTTGCCAATGGAAATGGCAGACGCTTGCTTCCGTTCACCTTCGCAATTCGAAACGGAGTCCTGATAACTGGCGAGGAAGTTGGAGCGGGTGAGCAAATGCCTGTCTACTGTATGACAATGCCAGAGCTTAGAACTGTAGCGGAAGTTCGCAGGTACACAGGCTGCCCGTCCAAATTCATCAAAGTAAAAGAACATGATTTCAACGAGTTATTGCAAAAAGCATATGAACGTGACTCGACTGAAACTCGCCAAATGGTTCAGGACATTGACGACTCGATCAATCTTGCCAGCCTTGCAGAGAACATTCCCAAGACCGAAGATCTCCTTGAACAAGAAGGCGATGCACCAGTTATACGGTTGATTAACGCTCTGCTGACTGAAGCAATCAGGGAACTCGCATCAGACATCCACATCGAGACTTTTCCGGAATCCGTAGTCGTGAGATTTCGAATCGATGGAGTGCTGAGGGAGATCGTGCGGTTGCAGCCATCGTTATCTCCTCTATTGGTTTCACGTATCAAAGTGATGGCACGACTGGATATTGCAGAAAAACGTGTTCCTCAAGATGGGCGTACATCGTTACGCATAGCTGGGCGAGAGCTGGATGTTCGCGTCTCTGTCATGCCGACGGCCAGCGGCGAGCGCGTTGTACTTCGATTGTTGGACAAAGAAGCAAGTCGGCTACAACTGACCGCGCTCGGTATGAATGACACAGACATCAACCGCATTCGCGACGTGATTGCTTCTCCACACGGCATATTTCTTGTGACGGGTCCAACGGGAGAGGGCAAAACCACGACACTGTACGCTTCCCTATCTGAAATCAACACGGAATCCGTAAACATACTGACCGTTGAAGACCCGATTGAGTACAACCTTCAGGGCATCGGTCAGACCCAGGTGAACACTCGAACGGGAATGACATTCGCTCGCGGATTGCGTGCGATGTTGCGGCAGGATCCAAATATTGTGATGGTCGGTGAGATCAGGGACTTGGAAACAGCTCAAATAGCCATTCAGGCCAGTCTTACGGGTCACTTGGTCCTGTCCACCCTTCACACCAACACCGCTGTAGGTACTGTAGTGCGGCTAGTCGACATGGGAGTCGCGCCTTATCTTCTTGCTACAAGTCTGATCGGTGTGCTGTCTCAGCGTTTGGTACGAGTACTGTGCAAGAGCTGTCGGTATGAACGGGAGCCTCAGAAGTATGAGCTTGACTTCATGCAAAACGGTAGTTCTTCGTTCTATTCCGCCAGTGGCTGTGAAGTCTGCGGAAACACCGGATATCGCGGACGAACCGGCATCTATGAGGTCCTCTTGCTTGACGACGAAATTAAGCAAAGCGTGCATGATCGTGTATCAGAGCAAGAACTTGCGCAGCTAGCCCACAAGCGATTCCCGACCATTCAGGAGGATGGAAAAGCAAAGGTGGCGGCAGGAATTACTACTGTAGAAGAAGTAATGAGAGTTACTTTGAGCGAGTAGAAATGCCTGCATTCGATTATGTCGCTCTGGACGAGAAAGGGCGTACCAAGAAAGGGGTACTTGAAGGCGACAGCCTAAGACACGTCCGCCAATTGCTACGAGATTCGGGACTGTCACCCATGGATGTGGCAATGACTACGTCCACGGAGCCGAAAACCGGCAAGCCTTCTACCTTCAATCGGTGGTTTGGAAAGCTTCGTCCGATGGACATGGTGATCTTTACTCGACAATTGGCCACGCTTGTAAACGCGGGTCTGCCGATCGAACAGGCATTGTCGGCTGTATCCCAGCAAACCAATCGCCGCAAAGCCCGTTCCATCTTCATGTCGGTGCGGAGCCGCGTAATGGAGGGTCACACACTGACATCGAGCATGGCTGAACACTCCTCAACATTCGACGAGTTGTACCGGTCTTCCGTGGCGGCAGGCGAGCAATCCGGTAAGTTGGATATCGTTTTGGAAAATCTCGCTAATTTCCTGGAACGCAGCTACGAATCACGAAGGAACGTTGAGTCGTCCCTTTACTATCCAATTCTCTTGTTCATCTGTGCGATATTGATCGTGGGTGGACTCATGACCAATGTTGTACCTACCATCGTCGATGTATTTGACCAGACGGGAGAGGAGCTGCCGATGGTTACATCGTTGTTGATCTCAGTGAGCGACTTTTTGAGGACATGGACCTGGTTGCTACTGATTTCAATAGTTGTTTTCGTCATTGTCGTGCGTTACGCGCTGTCGATACCCACTGTCCGCACGGGCTGGCATCGAATAAAGCTCGTCCTTCCGGTTATCGGATGGTTTGCTAGAAGCATGAATGCTACGCGCTATGCCAACACCTTGGCGATTCTTGGTTCTAGTGGCGTCCCTCTGGTGGATGGCATGAGAATCTCTTCCGCAGTTGTTAGCAATCTATGGATCAAGAAAAAGCTCGATGGCGCTCTCACTCAGGTTAGCGAAGGATCAAGTCTGAACAGAGCACTGGATTCAACCAGACAGTTTCCACCTATTTTTGTCCACATGGTCGCAAGCGGCGAACAAAGCGGGACCTTGGATACGATGTTGCACAAGTCTGCCGAGTACCAACAGAAAGATCTCGAACGAATCATCAGCACAATGGTTGAATTGTTTCGACCCATGATGCTGCTATTCATGGCAGGAATCGTGCTCTTGATCATGGTTGCGATTCTGCTACCAATCATCAATATGAACCAACTGGCATTGTGAGTTACCCATGAAAACAAGAAAACGACTAGGCCGACGCAGAACGCGTGGTTTTACACTTTTGGAAATACTGATCGTCGTCCTGATTATTGGGCTTATCGTCGCACTGGTCGTGCCCAATCTGGTCGGACAACCTGATCAAGCAAAAATAAAGATGGCGCATGCCCAAATGAAGAATTTCGACACAGCGCTTCAAATGTACTACCTCAGTAATTCACACTACCCCTCGACCGATCAAGGGCTTCAAGCGTTGGTTGAGAGACCGAGCGGGTTTCCGGAACCACAGAGTTGGGGTCCGCAACCTTACATGAAACGAATTCCGCTAGATCCATGGGGAAATGAGTACGTGTACTCGAATGAAAACAATGAGTTTGAGGTTTACTCCCTCGGATCCGATGGGGAAGAAGGCGGTGAAGGTGTCGCAGAGGATATTTATTCGAGCGAAATTTAACGGAACCTTTCAGTGTGCGAACGCTAGGTCTACGTAATTGGTTTATACCTCTCTTCTTGGAATCGCAAAGCGTAGGCCATCCGCTTGCAAACGACGAGAGCGTGGTTTCACGTTGTTGGAGCTGCTCATTGTTCTTTCGATCATTGGAATCCTTGCGACGATTGTTGTGGTTTCGTTTGTCGGATCCGACCATCACAGCATCGTGCGAAATGAAGCAGATCGCATGATTCGAACATTGGAGCTAGCAAGAAAAGAGTCGATGTTGCGCAACGAACTTTGGGGGGTTCTGCTCGAAGACGATACCTATGAGTTCGTGTATTACGACTTTGATCAGAGTCTATGGTTGCCCCTGGATCGGAAACCGTACCTTGAATCGCCGCTCGAGAAGAACTTGGAATTAGTTTTCAACACACCTGAAGAGGTTGCCAATGAGACTTCGGGAGAAGAAGGCGAAGTACCCGAAATAGTGATTGAACCGACCGGAGAAATCACGCCGTTTCAAATTGATATTCAACATATCGATAGTCTTGTGACAACAAGCATCGAGACAGATGGATTGACAAAAGTTACCCACAAGATCGATGAATTTGCGCAACTCTAAACGATTCAAGGTAGCACCCGGACGCCATCGTAAAGGCTTCACGCTCATTGAAATGATGGTTGCCATCGCGGTCGTTGCAATCGCTGCAATTGCGGTCTTCCAAAGCAATAGCAATGCACTGAGAGTGCAGGGTTCGTTGGAGCAAGTCACGATGGGACACTGGATCCTCATGGATCAAATAGCCAAGCATCATCTCGACGAGATCGTGGACGATCCAAATGCACAAAAGCTGCGAGATAGTCGTGTCTATCAAGCGGGGCAGGAGTACGAAGTGAATATCGACACCACCACCATTGATAGCGGCTATGTCGAAATGCTCGAGTTTTCGGTTTATCTCGTCGTGGACGGCAATCCACAAGATAGACCCTTGAAGAGCGCATTTACTTTTCAGCCTATATCGGACGATCAATGAATCGTCGCGGCTTCACATTGATGGAAATCCTAGTTGCTCTGGGAATCTTTGCAATCATCGGAGTGATTGCAAGCCAGCTACTTCGGCAAACAATCGAAGTTTCGGACGTGCTCTCAAATCGCGGTGATCGTCTTGTAGAACTGCAAAGAGCATTCAACGTTGTCTCACGCGACTTGGAGCAAGTCATCAATCGAAGCATTCGGGATGAGTTTGGCGATCCTGTTGAAGCGTTATTAATTGACACACATGGCAGCTTTCAGTTCTCCAGGTTGGGTTGGTCCAATCTTCTAAACAAACCACGATCGAATCTGCAGCGCGTGGAGTACTTGTTCGTCGACGATGTTTTTGTTCGCCGCTACTGGCCTGTGTTGGATCGGTCTGAAACAACCGAACCCATTGACCAGGAATTGTTGACCTACATAACCGAGTTAGAGTTTTTTCTTATCGATTCCTCTGGTCTAGAGCACGTCGCATGGCCACCCTTGAGCGAATCGCTCGACGGTACTCCACAGGAAGCTGTTGCTTTTCAGCTCAAGATCAATGTTGAGCCTTTTGGTGAGATTAGCCGAATGTGGCTTATTCCGCGAAATCCAACCATCATCGAGACTCACGAAATGGGTCCAGGTGGCACGGGCCCGGGAAGCGGCTTTGAAGGACCTCCCTTTAGAGTTCTTGGCACCGTGAGCCGAACGCCGAGTCAGCTATGAGACCTAAGCGGCGAATCTCAGGAGTGGCTTTGCTTAGCGTCATGGCTATTGCGGGCATTACGGGAATCTTGGCGTATCACATCGTCACAATGCAAGCGTTGACCGTTTCGCACTCAGGGTTGACGATCAATCAGGAAGATGCACTCTTGTACGCAAAAGGCATTGAAGAGTACGTCAAGGAGAAGCTCACCGAAGATTTTGGAGGAGAAACTACATCCGGCTTCGATTCTGAAGTAGAAGAGTGGGCTTCACTGCTTCCCCCGTTCGAAGTACCGGAAGGACAAGTCTACTTGCAAGTCACAGACTTGACGTCGCGGTTTAACGCAAACTCTCTCATTGACCCAGAAAACAAAGTCGCTCAGCACACGTTGCAAATGCTCTGCTCCGAACTTGGATTGGATGTGAGTGTTGCGGCGAAACTACAAGACTGGATTGATCCGGATTCGAACACACTACCGAATGGTGGAGAAGACTGGGAATACGCTTTGTTCGACACCCCATTTCGCACTGCCAATCAGTTTGCGGCCGACATCAGCGAAGTATCGTTCTTTGCCCCTTTGCTCAAGGAAGCCATGATGGAACTGGAGCAACATATCACGGTACTGCCGACACCGACTCTCGGAATAAACCTCAATACAGTGCAAGAACCACTCCTGATTGCGTTGATTCCCGAGGAGTCAAACGTTCAATTCGTAGAGAGATTTTGTGAAGAAGAGCGTTCGTATGACAACATTTCGACCGCCTCAAGTTCGTTTCCATCGTTGGCAGCGGTTGAAGAGTACTTGAGAGTCAAGAGTGATTTCTTTGAACTGAAGGTCACAATTCTTATGGGGGAACGTACTCGAATCGACACCACGAGCACTCTGTATCGTTCGCCTGCAGATGGAAGCGTAACGGTATATAAGCGCGATCTCTCGCGTAGACACAATTGGACCACCGAAGAAGAGACAGAATCGTGGCTCTAGGCTGAAGGAATGAATTCGCTATATCTAAGACTGCACAACGAAGCTATCGTCGACACAGAAGAAATCGGTCCAGAGGACTTTACTTGCGACTGGATCGTACTCAATGAGGAGCTTGAACTGATTGGCGATGGAACTTCAAACATTGGAGAATTGCTCGAAGAAGTGGCCGAGAGCACGGAAAGCGAGACGTTCTCTAGAACCGTCCTGTTTATTTCCGATGCCTTGACTCTCTTTGTCCGAACAGAAGTTCCTGGAAAATCCGGTTCTCAGATGGTCAAGGCATTGCCGTTCACAGTTGAGTCATACATCTCAACTGACATTGAGGAAATGCACATCGCACGAGGACAGGTTAAACGCGGTGCGCTCGTAGATTGCATAGTGACTGAACGAGAGCAACTAACGTGCATCTTGGATAATTTCGGTGAATGTGGAATTGAGCTGTCGTTTTGCACCACTATTGGAATGCAAATTCCCAACCGTGGCGATGGCGTCGGTGTTTTTGCAGACTCCGACAAAATTTGGGTACGCACAGGTGATCAACTTGCCGAAATGGACGGCGAAGCGTTTTCCGAGGTCATCGACATGGTTGTTCAACCATCAGAAGATGCCGAGCCGCAAGTACATATCAAAGACTTCACATCAACTCATGAAGTACTAGATTCGTTAGGGAGATCGCCATTCGTCGATGTTGAGGAAATTGAGGTTAGTTTGCTCTCCTATGTCGCGACACACTTCGATCCCGATGCAGCTATCAACATTCTCCAAGGCGAGTATTCCACTCGAGACCAATCTGCACTCGATACCAAACGGTGGATTACAACCGGATCGGTCGCCGTGGCGTGCCTTCTCATTTATATCGGTGCTGTGGCGGGTCAAGGGATATGGGCAGACATCCGGGCAGATGCATTGGCTACCGAAGCCAAGGATCTTTATGAATCGATCTATGGAACGAGCCCCGGAGTTCGAAATCCTGCCACTCGTATGCGAGCACGGTTAAATTCCATGCAAGGAGAAGCGGGTTCGTTCGAGACTCTGCTGAGTGAGTTTGCAAACGTAGTGGATAGATCAGGTTCAAACACGACCATTCATAACATCAACTATCGGGACTCGCAAAATACTCTGACTACCGAGCTCGAGATTTCATCGTTTGAAGCTTTGGACAGATTCGAAAAATCTCTAAGTCAAGGAGCCATTTCGGTGAAGATCAACACTGCTGAACAATCTGGATTTGGCGTCCGTGCCAACCTCACTTTGACGTTAGAAGAATGAACGCAATTAGCAACCAAATCGCAAACTCAACCATCGCAAAGTGGTTCAACGCGCTCTCGTCCCGCGAGAAGAAGCTCATTTCGTGGACAGGAATGACTGTGGTAGCACTTTTCTTGCTTGGCTATGCATTGCCTTCGACTCTCGACTATCGTCATTCCAACGTTGTAAAGCTGAAAGTCTCATCCGCGGATCTGAGCTGGATGAAGGCGTATGAATCCACCGCACGCTCTTCAAGTCAACAAGGGCAAGGCACCAGTACTGGTGGCAGTGTAGAGCTATCCACAATCTCTCGAAGCGCGGACCTTCACGATGTGGATCTTCAGAGAATTCAGCCCGTAAGTGACGGCATCAACATCGAAATCACTCGACAGCAATTCGACAGCGTGTTGAAATGGCTCTTTTCTCTACAAAATGATGAAGGAGTCACGATTTCTCAAGCTCGGATTATGCGCCAAGGAGCTGGATTGGTCGATGCTAGAGTGGTTGTCCGCTGACTAGCTGATAATTTCTCATCTGAGGCAGCTCGTGTCTCAGAGCTTTGGTCTAATTCGCCTTTTATAATCGAGGCAATGGGTAATTAGCAGACTAGGTCTCATGTCTAACGACATACTTTCCATCGATCAAAAACGGAACCTGAAACGGGACGGGTTCGTAATTGTGAGAGAAGCTGTGCCGAGCGACATCACTTCGCGAGCCAAGGAATTGATCAACAAAGATCCAACTCGCATCGTACACGGCGATATTTCTCAGATCAACGATCTTTACAACAAATCCGGATTGCGTGAAATCATGCTTGAAGCTATGGGTGAACATACAGCACCCGTTAATGCTCAAGTCGCTGTAACTCTTCCAAAATATTCAGATGCTGTCGTTCGACGCAAAGCATCAGAAGTTGTTCACCCACAAGCACATGTCGATGGTGGATGGTCGGGTCTTTGTCCTCAAAAGAAAGACGAAATACTCGCCTCAGGACAGACTTTGGAAACCTGGGGAAGTGAAGGCGATCCCAAATCAATGGGTCCGGCAGGCGGAGCACCTCTTTGGCAAGATCAGAAACGTTCCTTAGCCCTTGGAACCTATACAGCACTCGTGGGAGTGTGTTTAAGCGATCAAATGGCACCGGCGAAAGGTCAGTTTTCCGTACGTCGAGGTGCCCATGAAGCTGTCGAGAAGTTCTTCAGCCATCAACGAGCGCTAGGCGGGCCAGTTGGCGGTGGCGGGCCAGATTGGCCACGACTTCAGTCCATTGGAGAGGAATACGCCTATGCGGGAATCATGCCACCAATGATGGTTGAGTCTTACCCAGCAACACGTTACGAAATGGATGGCTGGCCTTGGACAGAATTGACTCCAGTAAGAATGAAAGAAGGAGATGCTGTGATAGCTTTGCACTCACTGCCTCACACAGCAACGCCGAACATGAGCGACGACCCGCGAATGAATGTGTTCTTCAGAATTCGGCGGTATCGTCCGCAAAATCCACACGAAGGCAATCCTCGTATCGGATGGGGAGTGTCAGATCACCCGGATAGAGCGCTTAACGGAGACTTTCTTGACTATCCCGACGACTATGACCCATTTGAAACGTCGATCGAGAAAATGTGTGACCACTGGAGCGAGTGGGAGGGCATGGCAGACACCATAGCGGAACCGTCAGAGATCGAAGAGCTGGTTATCCGAGCTTAAGTAGGCATCAAAAAGCCAAAAGATCAAACATCTTACGTCAAGAAGTCCGTACGTTCCCGATCCTGATTCTTGGAGGGGATTGAGACTTCTTGGCTTTCGACCAATCTAATTTTGGGTAACGCATTTGCTACGAGCGTACTAAATTTGTCGCCCCAGTGTTAAAGTAGTGTGGAACCTCATCCACTAGATCCTTAACAGCTGTTGAGCAATTTGACAAACACAAGCAAGTTCGAGAGTTTACGTAACTACTTTCCCACTGGTCTATCGAGACTTTGGTCTCTTTGCACCGCAGAAATCCGGACTTGTAAGCGATTAACCCGTACATGGGAGTTCATCGCAATTGCTTGTGTAGCCACTCTATGGCAGTGGGTAGTACTAACGGACCTTTACGACTACAAGTCTCTTGTGTCTCCAGTCTACGGGTTGATCGGTCCGCGTTTCACGATAGCTGAAATGGGCGGAACAATGCTCTTCTGGTTCAGCGTCGGAGTAATTTTTCTTGCTTTCGATATGCGGTTCCGCGACTCTCGAGATCGCATGACCGAAGTCCTTGACAAGCAGCCACCATCAGACGTTGAAATGATTCTTGGGCGACTCCTAGGGATAGTCGTATTGCTAGCCATTCCCGCTTGTAGCGTGGTGCTATTGATGTTCTGCTATGGAATGGTTGCTGAAGCGTTCAGTCTGGCTTTGGGAACGCCAATGGAACCCGTTAGTGTCTTCGCATTTATCGTATGGGACATCATTCCCAATCTGGTTCTTTGGGGTTCTGTAACCGTACTTCTAGCGTATCTCTTGAAATTTCGATTCCTTGCTATCTGTGTAGCGCTAGTACTTCTGGGTAGCTTCCACGTCTTAAGTATTACGCTTCCGTTTTCGGTGTCTTCCGTCTTGTCCACGCACACGGGAGTGAATACCTACCCATCAGAATTGGCACCCACTTTCGTAACTCTGAACATCCTAGTTAATCGCGGAATCATGCTTGCGATTGCGGCAGCATGCATCGCTCTTGCTGCGTTGCTGCAATCTCGGAATCAGTCTGCCAAGGTGTTTACTCAGCTGCTCATATCGGGTATGGGCTTGATGCTTGGTGTTTCTGTCCTGATTAGCAGTCTTCTTACCGGAAACGAACGTCTTAATGAGGCAAACGTCCAGATTTGGACTTCGATACATAAACAAGCCCAATCGCACTCCAGCACAGACGTTCAAACAGTCTCTGGTGCAATAGACATCCGACCAGGTCATTCAGTAAGTCTCGACCTGACACTTACGATGGAACCGCCGCAAGACCCAAGTGAAGATGATTGGCTATTCTCCCTGAATCCGGGCTATAGAATCAAGGAAATAGCCGTGAACGGAGAACCGGCCAGCGACTACAAGTTTGAAAACGGACTACTACAGCTTCCTCGCGATGATTCTATTCTCCCTCCCAAAGTGAGAATTGTTGCCAATGGCAAACCTAACAAGAGATTCGCCTACTTGGATAGTTCTCTAGATTGGAAGTCACTCAACGCGATAGGAGCTAGACGACTCTTTTACCTCGGACAAGAGAGTTACATATTCCACCCTAATTATGTAGCTCTAATGCCCGGAATCAGTTGGATTCCAGCATCCGGATCTGCCTTTGGCGCAGGTGATTTTGAATCTCGACCTCGCGATTTCTATTTTCTCGATGTCACGGTTTCTGTGCCCAAAGGGTGGCTGATTGCGGGACCGGGTAGTCGCGACATTGTCGACTCGAGTCGGAAGTCTAGCTACAGGCTTACGACCCAAAATCCCATCCCAGAGTTTGCTCTTATTAGCTCCAATTTTGAGCAACGATCGATCGAACTCGATGGTGTCGAGTTCGAACTATTGTTTAGCAGGAAACATACAAAGAATCTGCATGCATTTGAGGAAAGCACGGATCGAATAAAGGACTGGATCAATGAACGGAGTAGCCTCGTACACTCGTCCGGACTTCGATACCCTTACACTCGACTGTCGCTGGTTGAAGTTCCTACTTCACTTCGGACCTATGGAGGAGGTTGGCGCATGGCCAGCGTGTACTCTTCGCCTGGGGTGCAGATGATTCGAGAGTCCGGTTTCCCTGTGGCATCGTTTGCGGACCTTTACCGATCTTCTGCAGAGTACCTACGGGAACAAAATATTGACGTCCACAAGGCCATGCTCAACAGTGTGATTACCTACTTTGCTAACGACTTGCATGGTGGCGACCCACTTGTCGGAATTCCAAGAAATTTCGTTGACTATCAAACAGCTCCCACCGGAAATGGCGCGACGGCACTGAGATACCTAGCTAACGAACTTGCACTGAGGCTAACTACCAAGAGTCTCGGGTACTTCTCGGTTTACACCGCTCTCACTAGGGGCACTGGTGTGGAAACTTATCACTACACCACCAGTTTAAACACATTCGATATCGGAGAGGATCAAACATACAGATTGAATGACTGGCGAAGTGAATATGCGGCTCGTCCCTCTGCATGGGAGCTTTTGGAACAGACTCCATTGAATTCCATTGACTATCCATCTGATCCGAAGAACGCCTTTCATGCACTACTGCTCAAGTTAGAACGGGTATCGGATGCCGTTATATACACCTATGGCGACGAACTCGTAGCTGAATTTCTTGCACTACTTGTAGAACGATATCGCGGACGTTCTTATACGGAAAAAGAATTTCACCAAACTGCTCTGGATGCCGGTATCGATATAGGTGCAGCAATCGGCGATTGGCTCAACGAGCGGGGAATGGCGGGATTTGTCGTCAATGACCTGAAAACTGAACGCCTTGCGAACCACGATGGCGAGGCTATTTACCAGACTACGTTCATACTTGGCAATAGTGAACTCGTTCCAGGTGTTGTGGAGGTTTCCTATCAAGCACCAGCAGAAAACGACCGTTGGTGGGGCAATCCAATTCTCTTGGATCCCGTGCATGTGCCAGGGAACACGGCAATTCTGGTTGCACTACAAAGTGACAACCCGACCACGAGAATCTGGTTGGAACCACGACTCTCACTAAACCGAGAGCCGATTCGCTTAGATGTGCCGGAATTGGACCGGAACACTACAACGAACTCCTCGATTCTGCCCTATATCACTCAAGTGGATTGGCAACCTGTGAATCGCATCGGAATCATTGTTGATGACTTGGATGTTGGATTCTCAGTTGAGCTTCCGACCCTGGAGACCAAAAAACTCACTATTCCAACATGGCTGGTACACGCTGCAGCTGTTCCAAGCCAAGAATTTGACCGAGGTCTTCCTGTTCAAAAAAATAGCGTAAATTCTCTAGAGAACCGATTGAATCCACTTTTCGGCGCGGTTTCCCAGAGACTGATATCGGAACGCCTAACTATGTGGCATCGTGACAACGATCCAACCAGCTTCGGGGAGTATCGCAAGACCTATGCCGGAAAATCGGGCGGGCTAGATCAATCCAAAGCGATATTCTCGACAATACTTCCAACCGCAGGTAAATGGAAGCTGGAGTATCACATCCCAATATCTATGGGAACTGAAATTCCCTACGATTTTGTGCGTTCACCTTATCTCTCAGGTTACTCCTCCAGCTCTAGTTACGTAGGCACACATACCATTCATGTAGTAAGTAACGAAATACAAGCCGAGATTGAGTTTGTCGGCAGATCCGCTCAACCTGGCTGGAATGAACTCGGTACATATGAATTGAGCAACTCTAAAGTGGATGTAGTTCTGGCTGAAGTGATAGGAGGAACTGCTGTCGCTGACGCCATTCGATGGACTCCGTTGTAGCCGCACATAGAGCACTTCACCTATCGTCAACAGACTTGCCCCGATAACCAAATATTCTTACATCTGCATTGTGCCTTCGTTGGCATTTCCTACTGCTGTTATAAACTGCCGACATGTAATAGTCGATTGTCAGATTCGTGGAGACAACCATGTTCAAAGTTGAAGACATCGAGGGTTCACAAGTACTGATAAACCCTCTCCAAATTTCTTACATCAGAGAGAAAGGCAAGAAATACGTCGAGATTGTTTTGGCTGGATTGGACCCAGAAGGAGACTACCGATTCTTTGGATCTGGCGACAGTGCGAAAGCAGCAACAATTGTCGTAGACACTGGAAACAGAAGTCCGCGACAAGTGATTGCGGACTGGGAAGATCAGCTAGACAAGTGGTTTGTCGCCACTATCTAGGTTCTCATGCAGAATCCAAGATTGACACCAAATCAAATCTATGAGTTTCTGGATTTGGGCTATCTCAAGATTCAGTTACAAGACGTAGCGCTAGGAAAGGACTTTGCCGCTAGGATGTTCGAGCGAGCACGGGAAGCCTATAGCAGGGCAGACCTAGAATCGCATCATCGCAATCGAATAGCTCATATCGCTGATGAAGGTGTCGACTCTCTACCTGAAGTGAAGCAATTGCAGTCGAACCCAGAAATTAATGGTGCACTCACGTCACTACTCGGGCATGACTTTTATCGTTATCGACACTCATTCATTCATCGTGCGGATAAATTCGACCAATCGTTTCACAAAGATTCACCGCTGCCTTGGGGAACAAAGGGTGGTATTCGTTCGCATAAACTCGAGTGGACTATGGCGTTCTACTACCCGCAGGACACTACGCTCGCTTTAGGACCCACAGAAATCTTGCCCGGTACCCAATATTGGAACGTGGACCGTTTGGAAAGTGGTAATACGTATGGAGAGGATAGGCTCGCACTAGACTTTGACAGAGAGAAGGTTGGATCTTCACCAGATTTAAAACTTCGCGACAAGCACCTCGAGACACAAAGACTGTCTTTTGACGAGTACACAGAACCATTGAAACTCGAAGTGGGTGCCAATTCGCTAGTCTTGGTTCACTTTGATCTATTTCATCGAGGCACTCGAATGACATGCGACGGCGAGCGCTACATGTTCAAGTTCTGGTATACCCGTACTTCAGAGCCGGAACCCGCTAGCGAACAGACCTCTGCATCCTATCAACCGAAGGATAGTCGACGCCAACCAATTGTGAACGAGATCGGTTCTTGGATGAACTTGCCGGACAACAAGTCCCTAAGTAAGCGAGGATCAGACACTTCACCAGATTGCTTGCAAGACGAGAGCGAAGCTAATCGGATGTGCGGCGGGTACTTGAAAGCAAGACGTCAAGACAAGAGCCTCATTGACGAAGCATGTTCAGGAATCGAGTCGACTAGAAGGTCTGCTGTCTATGCGCTCGCTGCCCGTCCAAGTTTGGCAAAGAAGGCCATTCCTCGACTTCTCAATTCAGATTCCTTCCTGGACCAACAGTGTGCGATGTTTCTCATCGGTGAGTGCTGCGATATCGGGCACTCGATGGTCGCGAGCGCTGTTGATATGACACGGAACGAAGAAGCCGACGTGTCCAGAGCTGCGATTATCGCGTTGGGCAAGATCAAACGACGCCAACAGCATCCTATTTCGGAAGACTCACACAACCAAATAGTGGAGAGTTTGTTCGAAGTGTTGAAAGACAGTAACAAGGACGGAGCACATCGACAGCTCGTGTTTTTGAGTCTCCTGTCTTTTGCACCGGATTCGCATAACACCCTAGAGCTTGATCAAGTCGTAAGAATTGAAGAAGCAGTGAATGCGGAGACAAACAAGTACGCTAGAAGTACAGGTGACGAAGTGCTGGCCCGAGCAGCTAGCGTCAGGCTGAACGCCAGCCCCTAGTCCACGTATCGGGCAGCTTGCGTTAGGAACATCTTTGCGTACTTTCCGTTGAGCGCTAGAAGTTCTTCATGTGGGCCGACTTCAATGGCTTCTCCATCTTCGATTACGACGATTACATCCGCCATTCGAACCGTTGAGAAACGGTGAGAGATAAAGACCACAGTCTTATCTTTCGTCAATTCCGAGAATTTCTCATAAAGTTGGTGTTCTTTAAGCGCATCTAGTGCTGCGGTTGGTTCATCGAGAATGAGTACCTGAGCTGGGCTCATGAACGAACGCGAAATGGCAACGTGCTGCCATTCGCCACCGGAGAGATCCACGCCATCGTCAAATCGCTTGCCCAAGATCGTGTCGTAACCCTCCGGAAGCTCTTCTATGGTCTCGTGGCTTCCTCCCCGAATCGCTGCATCTCGAATCCTGTCCATGTCGTCGATGTGGGAAACGTGGCCGAGACCAACATTGAGCGACGCTGACAAGTCGTAGCGAGAGAAATCCTGAAACACGACACTGATATTCTGGCGTACCTGCTTGAGGTCGTACTCTTTAAGATCGACCCCATCAACTAGCACGGTTCCTTCGGTTGGATCGTAAAGGCGCGTAAGCAATTTAATGATGGTCGTTTTTCCTGCACCGTTCTGACCAACAATTGCGATCTTTCCTCTGGGTGGAACGGAGAATGACACTTTCTTGAGGATTTGAGCATCAGTCAGCGGGTAGGTAAAACAGACATCTTTGAACTCAATGCCTTTTCGAATCTTATAAGGAAAGGGCAACGGATTGGGAGAAGGTGGAGGTGCCAATGCGCCTTCCACAGAGAGAGGATCAAGATCAATAAACTGAAAGAAACGAGTAACGAACAAGGAATTTCGATAAAAACGACCAGCTCCTCGTATCAGGCCAGCAAGTTGCTGACGACTCTGTTGGGATGACGTGAAAACCAGTACCAAGTCCCCGGTCGAAATTTGCCCGCTCACGAGTTGCATGACGGCATAGGTCCAGATTCCGGCGATACCAACTAAGGCTAAGACGCTAAGTACAGATTGAACTTTCATCTCGGACATGATGAGCGCGCGATAGCCTTCAATGTAAATATTGCGAAAGTAATGAAACTGCTCTATGAAATAGTCCTTTAGGCTAAAAACACGTATCTCTTTGGCGTTGTATCTGTTGGTGACGATATCCGACAAATAGAAGGACATTCTGCTGTTTCGAATGAGGTCTGCATCAAAGGTGTAATAGCGACGGGCATACTTGGCTTGTACAACTACATCAGGGAGGGTCGTCACGATTAAGACAGCGATCGCTAAGGGATGTAATACGAGTAGCAGACTGATAGTTACTGATAGTTGCAAGAACTGTTGAATCAACGTCAAAGTACCGATACAGCTTGAATACAACTGATACATCTGATCGCGTGCGTGATGGAGTTGATCGTAAAAACGAGGTGACTCAAAAAACGCCAAGTCTAGGTTTCCCGCGGTCTCGAGTAACAAGCTTTGGCCCTTGATTCGGACTCGTTCCTGCAGTAGTGTCTGAAGCACACCGTTCACTGCCCCGCTGAGCATTTGTGCTGTCCACAACGCAAACATCACCAACAAAGGAGTAAGTGCCGCTGTCCAAGGCAGCTCTGCGGCAAGTGCAGCTTCCGCGGAGTCGATAATCAGTTTTTGCGTCCAGAGGATGCCGGGCGCAATGAGCGCAGTGGCTATCATCAAGGATGCAACCGAAATGAAGATTACTGGAGAGGTCTCCCAGAGAAACCTGAACACCCGAGGAATGACAAGAATGACATCCCGTAGGGCTTGTTTGAAGTCTTCTTCACCCGGTCTAAATGAACGACGGGCTGATTGACCAATGTTTTTGTCTGTGGCTTGCGCTTGTCGTCTCGATCTGTCGCGACGATTGCGCCTGTTTAGCGGTTGTTCAATAGTCGTCGCTCAAACTAAGCATTGCGAATACGGAGAAAGGAATGCGTGAGTATTCTGGTGCAGCGACCCGCAAGAAAGCGAAATCAAGACGATTTAAGAAGCGATTCCCTCAACCCAATGTAAGTGTAATACATTTTTGGGCGTGTGTGAACCCCTAACAGGTCGGAAGTGTTGTTTTCGGAAGATTTTTCGAAGTTTGACGAAGTGTTTCGAGATTGACGCCCTCCTACAATAGTGCGTTCTTTTTCGCCGGACTGGAAATATGCCCGCAATTAATACCTACCTCACTTTCAACGGAAACTGCCGCGAAGCAATGGAGTTCTACAGCTCAGTGTTTGGCACAGACATCGAATCCATGCAGACATTTGGGGACGGTCCAGAATCAAGTGCGGAAACCGAAGGGGACCGCATCATGCACGCATCGATGACGTTTGACAACGGAACATTGATGGCGAGCGACACTCCACAAGAGTCTTCAGACTTGGTCGTTGGTGGAAACTTTTCCTTAAGCCTTGAAACGAAGAATCCTGAACAAACCGATGACTGGTTGGAGAAACTTGCCAGTGACGGAGGAGAGGTAACCATGCCCGCCGAAAAAACCTTCTGGGGTGCGTATTTTGGAATGTGTCGCGACCGATTTGGAATTAACTGGATGGTTCTCTGCGATCACTAGAGCGTAGCTGGTCGGTTAGGGGATTTGGAACAGGTTAGTTCTCGCTTAGCTCAAAAACACGATCTACACCATCATCGCCCCAGTTCGACTCTAGTTCTCGCTGGAGTATTTCCGCTTCGCGATCTTTGGTACTTCCATCAAAAGAGTCAGTGTAAGTTGCGACGCTCGTCAAAGTATGTCCGCTCGCGTCGACTGTGCCTTGTAGATCTTCCACTTCGCCGTCGTTCAGGACGCCGCTGTTTCTATGCCTCGCCAAAAGGTTGTAGGCGGCTTGTGCCTTCACAAGCGAAGATGGCATCTCATCCAGTGTTTTGAACAAGCTGCCTGGGTCGGTTCTTGCCCAACGACTAAATACTGCACAGTAGTAATTGGATTGCTGATCGTCGGGAAGTGACAATCCCAAATCTAACGCACGATCAAAATTGCCTTGATCTGCAAGCGCTCTTCCTACCGATCGATATGAAGCAGCTTTTGTTGCACCTTCTCGTACACGTGACAGCATCGAAATAGCTTCGTCTGTATCAGTCTGTGCAATGCTGGATACGACGTAGGGCTCCAATCCGTGCCCAAACCTTCCCATGGGATCATTCAAAGCAGCCTGCAAGGCAAGATTGGGATCTTCTCTTGCGAGATTTCCCAGAACCTTGGAAAGAAGCATTCGTTGTGGACGCTTGTTGCTCTCGCCAGGAAACGGAATAGACGATACCCAATCTAGTGCTGCATGTGCATCGACGGTTGACCAGTGTTCCGCTATTTCAAATGCCAATTCGTAACGTCGATCGTCATTGGGGTCATTGGGTAGTTCCGAGAGGTACTCGACTGCGTCTGGTGGCGAAGTACGAGCCACTCCAAACATTCCCTGCTGTTCGGCTTTCTGCCGCAGTCGTACAGGTAGCTCTGTAAGATTCGCCAGTAGATTCTTGGGGTTACTCTCCGACCATGCATCGATGAGAGATTCGAAAAGATAGTTGCGCGAACCACCCAAGTTAGCAGAATTTAGTGCTTCCAATGCGGCGAAAGGGTCTGTTTGAGCCCAAAGTCCGACAATTGAGGAGAGAGCGTCCTTCCGAGATTGTGAAGACAATGAAATCGCACTCTGAAAAGCTGCATGCGGATCACTTTCCACGGCTGTATGTAATAGGGAGAATACAACGGCATTGGCAACAACGCTAAAGCCAAGGGATTCACGTACCCGATCTACTACGTTAAGTCCATCCTGACTTGCCCATTCCGAAGCAACTCTAAAGAATGCATCAATTTGGGCAATGTTTTTTTCTTCGTCGTTCAAGAGAGCTTTCCAAGCATTCCTTGGATCACTGACAGCCGTCGGTTCATTTCGACCGTGAGAAATGTCTAAAGGCTCTGTTTGATCTAAGTTGGACCTGGGTGGATTGGCTGAGCTGCTGGATACTTCGTTGGCGAGTCTGTCTTCGAAGGAATCCGAATGTGTGAATTCGTTCGAATTAGTATCGGTTGCGAGATTCCAATAGACAACACAACCTAGCACACCGAGTGCGACTCCTAGAACCACCAATCCAAGTCGTGACGTCAATTGATTTAAGGTAGGTTTTTGCATGGACAACGGTTGAACAAACTGCTAGTCCATTGATTTTACTTGGGTCTCCTTGTCCAACGAGTCAATCGGACTTGGACAAGTCCCGTCAAGATATCCATCGACTACGAGTATCCTAGGGAGGATCATTTTCAGCGAAATCTACGCTAATTAGCCCTCAGATTTCGCACCTTGGACGTTGTCTCGCACAATTCGAACCGTATCCACAATTAGAAGGGTTCATATACAGTCCTACTACAACTGGGCGTCCAGTATCATTATCAATTTGGTTCATCGCTGAACCCGGAAAAAGGGCAAGAATGTGCAACTCCTTTCATAGTTGCTCCATCTAAAGCGTACGCACGAACGGGGATCACGAGATGAAAACACTCTTTCGCACTCTCTTGGTAGTAGCAATGGCACTGGTGCTGTCAGGAGCTAATGAGGATTCTTCCAAAGCCTACAGAATCGTCGGTCAATATATTGATATCGAACCCGATACCACGGAATCCATCGATCCAGCGACATCTGGACAAACAGACACTGCTGATCTGTCGAATGCGACCATATTGATCACGTATGAACTGGAGAACGAAGATGGCGAATCTGAAACTGTCGAACTGGCTTCCGGGAGTTTTGTAGATGGCAAGATTGCGTTTGAAGGTGAGATTGACGAGCCATTGGACATTAAGATTTCAGTTCCAGAACTCGAGAAACAGAGAGTATTCACCCACACAACACTAACTCCTGGCGGAGAGGAAATTTCCTTTGCTCTAGTGGACGAACCTGAGAACGACATGTTAGATCGCATAGCCTTTCTTGGTACTTCTCGTAAGGTCAAGAATCCAGTTCACAAGTTCTTAATTACGGGCGATCTTGCTTCTATGTCCAAGGACCTATCACAAGCACACGTGCTAATCAATTCCCTACGGGATGTCACTGGTAATCCAGCTTTCATTAGTTCCGGCAACATGCTTCCAAGCGGGAATAAGTTCAGATTCGAAGGCGAGGCTCAAGAACCAGCAATTGTAAGGGTGTCCGTTATGACCTTGCATGACCCCGAATATTTTGCGTCTAGTGTTTACGCAGTGGTCGAGCCCGGTGCAGAAATTTCAATTCATGCTCAGGGTGAAGAAGATCGACTCGTCGCCACTTCAGGTTCCGGTCGCCACGCAAACCTCATTGAGAGTTGGCGGCAAAGCACCGAGTACTTGGATCTCAGGGCAAGGCTCGATGTTGCCAAGGAAGAGTTTGTCTCTGGGCAAGCACCACTTTGGGAGGCTGTTGAATCTGGCGGAGGCGAGGAAGCCATCGCAAAATTTAACGAGTACATCAAGGACGATGACCACGAGTACTTGAAGATTGAGCGAAGGCTTGAAGAGATTCGAAGTGACACATTGCAATCCATTGCCAAGAACGCTGAAGATCCGCTCGACTCTCTACTTGCGATGGAGTTGGAAGCATTCAGACTAAATGCTGAAAACCGCAGCGAGGCGTTTCAAGTTTACGACAAGCTAGCCGACGTATTGGATGAAGATCTTGTGATCAGGCGTGTTGTTCCTGCTCGAGAAAAACTCACTCAGTTCATTGCTGGCGAAAAGAATGATGCCGATCTCGTGGCGGGGCAGAAAGTACCCGATTTTATGCTCACCGATTTGAATGGTGAGGAAGTTGCCCTTTACGATGTTCTCGAGGACAACGAACTGGTTCTTGTTGAATTCTGGGCCTCTTGGTGCGGACCGTGCATAAAGGCCTTTCCCGACTTGAAGACACTGCATGCTGATTACAACGACAGAGGATTCGAAATAGTTTCAATATCCATCGACAATGACACATACAGCTGGGAGCAGGAGTCGAAAGCGCAAGAGCTACCTTGGATAGACGTAGGCGAGATGGACGGATGGAACGGACCAACCGCTACAGCTTTTGGCGTTCAATTTGTTCCCAAAGGCTATTTAGTCGATCGCGAAGGGGTCATTCTTGAAAAGGACTTGGGTCCTGACGAACTTGGCGAATTCCTAACGGGTAAATTTGGCGACAAGAATTAGTCTGCACCCGCAGAACTAGCTTAACGTATCGGGGAGACATTCACACACGAATTCTGAGAGAGGAGAAATTCTGAGGCGTAGTACCCAACCTCCCAGTCAAAATATGCTTTAGATCAAATAGTTAGCATGCAATTGCTACCTGAAGTAGGGTACGACGCGTACAAAGATCGCTTTAGATGGCCACCTGTGGTGGAACCGTTACTTTTCGCTTCGAGAAATTATTCAGGCAAACTGTGTAACTCTTCCAAATCGTTTTGGTCCACTTCTGAATTCGACACCGTGGACTGATACTCTTCAACAATGTGGGCGTATTCATCATCTAGTTGCCCCACAGCCAGTACCGCTAGCATGTAGGTCCGGAGTACGTCGGGACCTTCGTTGTATAGCTTGTATGCTTTCCGACTATATACAACTGCAGCTTCACGATGTTCCGGTTTTTCTGACTCTCGTAATTCCATCGACGCAAAACGAAAGATTGTGTGAATTCAATCGAATTGGAATCGGTTGTGAGATGCCATTAGACAACGCAACCTAGCACACCGAGTGAGATTCCTAGCACGAGTAAGCCAAGCCTGGCTATTAATTTACTAATGGCTGATTTCTGCATGGACAGCGATTGAACGATCTGCTAATGCAGTGATTTTACTTAGGACTCTTTTTTCTATACGTCAAATGAAGTTGTACAAGTCCCGTCAAGATATCCATCAACTACAAGTACCCTCGGGAGGATCGTTTTCAGCGAAATCTACGCAAAATCGCCCTCAGATTTCGCACCTTGGACGTTGTCCCGCACAATTCGAACCGTATCCACAATTAGAAGGGCTCACGTACAGTCCCACTACCACTGGGCAGCCAGTATCCTTTTCAATTTGGTTCATCGCTGAGCCTAAAAAACTGGGCAAGAATGTGTAACTCCTTACACAGTTGATCCATCTAAGACTTACACACGGACGGGGATCTCGAGATGAAAACACTCTTTCACACTCTCTTGGTAGTAGCAATGGCACTGGTGCTGTCAGGAGCCAGTGAGGATTCTTCCCACGCCTACAGAATCGTGGGTCAGTACATTGCAATCGAACCCGACACAACGGAAGCCGACGGTCCAGCGACGTCTGGAAAAGCAAACGTTGCCGATCTTTCCAAAGCGACCATATTGATTACGCATGAAGTCGAAAACAAGAACGGCGAATCTGAAACTGTCGAATTGGCTTCCGGTAGTTTTGTCGATGGCAAGGTAGTCTTCGAAGGGAAGATTGACGAACCCACCGAAATCAAAATCTCTGTTCCCGAACTCGCGGACCAAAGAAAGTGGCTCTACACAATGATCTATCCCGGTGGAAGTGATGTTTCCTTTGCGTTAGTGAACGACTTTGTGAACGACGATATGGATCGTATCGCCTTGATTGGTACGTCTCGAAGAGTTCAGAATTCAGACCAGAAATTCACGATCTCGGGCGACTTGAACTCATTCGACGAAGACCTCTCACAAGCACATATTTTGATTCGAGGGATTGGGGATACCGGCCAAGGAGATCGCGCCTTAAATTCAGGGAATATGCTTCCGAGCGAAGGCAAGTTCCTATTTGAAGGAGAAGCCAGAGAGCCCATATTGGTACGGGTTTCAGTGTCTCGAAATCAAGGCTTCGATCCTTTCTTTTCGGTGGTCGACGTGGTCGTCGAACCGGGAGCAGAAATTTCAGTTAGTGCTGATGTTGGAAGTAGCCAGCTCGTGGCCAGATCCGGCACCGGCAAGCACGCAAAACTCATCGAGAGTTGGCGGCAGGACCAGGATTACTTGGAAGTCATGCAGAAGTTCGTAGAAGCGGAGGCGGAGTATTCTGCCAAACAAGCCGCTCTTTGGGATGCAGTTAACGCTGCGGTCAAAGAACTTAATGAATACCTCCAAGATGAAACTCATGAGCACTTAGCTCTTGAACGAGTGCTTGAAGAAATTCAGACCAACACACTTCAATCCATAGCCAAGAACGCAGAAGATCCACTTGACGCTCTTCTCGCGATGGAATTGGGGGCATTCCAACCGACATCTGACAACCGTAGTGAGGCATTTCAAGTCTATGATAAGTTGGCCGAAGTGTTGGATGAAGATCTTGTTGCTAGGCGTGTTGTTCCTGCCCGGGAGAAGCTTGTTTCTTTCATTAGAACCGAAGAAAACGATGCAGATCTAGTTGCGGGCCAAAGAATACCCGCCTTCACTCTCAACAATCTGAACGGCGAGGAAGTCGTTCTTTATGA
Source organism: Candidatus Azotimanducaceae bacterium (assembly GCA_965203735.1). Lineage (GTDB taxonomy): Bacteria > Pseudomonadota > Gammaproteobacteria > Pseudomonadales > Azotimanducaceae > Bin55. The sequence goes on along the minus strand of OZ241909.1, from coordinate 2,156,222 downwards.
TGTTCTCGCTGAGAACGAGCTTGTACTCGTTGAATTCTGGGCTTCTTGGTGCGCTCCGTGCATTCAAGCGATTCCAGACTTGAAAGCGTTGCACTCGACGTATCAGGACTCCGGATTCGAAATTGTCACTGTATCCATCGACGATGATTTATATGACTGGGAGCAAGAGTCCAAAGCGCAAGAGCTACCTTGGATAGACGTAGGGGAGATGAAAGGATGGAATGGAGAGACTGCTACTTCCTACGGAGTTCAATTTGTTCCCAAAGGCTTTCTGGTAGACAGCGAGGGACTCATTCTTGAAAAGGACTTGGACCCTGGCGAATTAGGCGAATTCCTAACCAGCAAGTTTGGCAGCAAAGAGTAGTCTTAACAAGATTCATTCCAAACCCAGTCTGCACAAGACGTGGAGGCAGGATAGGGGATAAGATCAAGTGAGCTAGACACAAAACGACGCCGCTCAATCGTACGTTAGTCGTGCTCTATTGAAGGATCAAATTAGGATTCGATTCGCAAGGTGCAATCGATCGTAGAACATGCATGGGACTCCTCCAGCGAGTCGCAACCACTGAGTCCAATCTTGCTACAGGGACTCTCCATCGGAGGTGGCTTCGATTTCCTCTTCAAACATTGGCGAGGTTATGCGGTTAAACGTTTCGAGGCTACTCTTGTCGACTTCTGAGTCTGACAGTCCCGAGCGATATTCCTCGGCAACCTGCTGGGCTTCTTCGCTTTTTTCGATGGCCATTAGCGCTGAAATGTAACCGATGGCTATGTACGGGTCTTTGCCGTCTAGTTCGTACGCTTGACTCCCATATTCCGCAGCCGCTTTATGATGCTCCGGGTTATCAGACTGGAGCAATTCGCGCGAAGCCCACTCATAGTGGGAAGCAGTGGCATTTTCGCCCCATCTCTCGAAGCGTTTCTTATGTACCTCAAAGAGTCCATCCCAATCTCCTTTTGCAATGAGAAAGTCGGTTTCCCACGAGTATCTCATTCGTTCAGGGAGAAGACGGCTATCCGGATACCTGTTTCGCTCGTGTTCGACCGCTCTACTTAACGGATAGGTATCCAAGGCTTCAATGTAAGTGGTGAATGTTTCGTCTCCAGATCGAGCAGCTTCCGCAACAGCTCCTAGTGTTGAGTTGAGCGTAAATTGCGCCATCGCGGATTCGGAAGACACCGCAAGAAACTCCTCATAGTGTTCGAGTACGAATTCGACGAGTTCATCTCCACGAGATGTACGCTCGTGGAAATGCATAACTAGTCGTGCATCCGTTTCGTTGATCAGATCCTCAAAGGGTCGGCTTGCAAAGTATTCGACGGCAATCTTCTTGTACTTTTCCCCTTCCTCAAAGTACGCTCTTACACTGTCTATATCTTGGTTGTCGATCTCTCGAAATGCAAGTTCGACGATGGCACCCATCAGGTATTGCTGTATGAACGCCGTCGATCGCTCACCCGCGTCGTACGTAGCCTGCATTTCTTCAAACGTGGATAAAGAGTCTCCAAGCACTCGACTGATCATTTCTATGAACTGGCTTGCAGAAGCGCCACCTGAGGCACGACCCATTTCATTGCCTTCACTATCCAGAATGAGATAGGTAGGAACGACACCGATCTTGTAGCGTGTGCCAATCTCCGGTCCGTTCTGTTCTTCGTCTTCCATATCAAGCTTCAAATTGACAAATCGCTCATTGAAATAGTCGCCAACCTCAGGTAACGGAAATACCGCTTCCTGCATGACGATGCACGGACCGCACCACATCGTATAGACATCCACGAAGACCAATTTTTCTAGCTGTTCAGCTGACACCAGAGCTTCTTCAAAGGAACCGTCAAAAAACTCCATTCCTTGTCCTGTGGTTGGGGAAGTTTCTGCTGGGGCGTTGTCTATCTCACTTGCATTGGGTTCTTCTGGCGGGGCTGAACATGCGTTCCACAGCGGTACCGTCAAGATACAAACCAATAAAAATACTGAAGTTTTTGAGCCGAAAGGAAAGCCAGAGCAATCTGGTGCAATTTCCTGAGTACTACAGCGTACTTCGGCAGACTTATTCGGAAATAAATTCACTCAGTTTCTCTCCGGTTCATGGCTTAAACAAATGATGCGCATACAGTGTACCTACCTCACATAGTTCGCAAGCAGCATAGTACGAATTCGGAGAAATCGCTGGTTCCGTCTTTACTCCAACTCATTCTCGGATTTGAAGTCGGTGAACGGCAGCCAATCGCCAGGAAATGATGTTCAAACCAATTGCGGTTCGTTGTTCTGGATGAAGTACCCAGAATTCGACAGAATCAGTTGTGCGAGCCTTATTGGACTTTTCGTGTTACCATTGATTTTCTGTCCGAACCCTCTACAACTATGAAAACAAAAACTTGGATTTGTCTCATTCTCAGTGGTCTTGTACTCTTCGGGATTTCTGCTCATGCAGGTGGGGCTCAATGTGCGGCGGCGGCAAAAGAGGCTGCCGCGAAAGCGAATGCGTCCGAAGAAAGCAAAGCAGAACCTACGGCTGAAACTCTGGACGTTCCAGTTGTAAAAGAAGAAGCTCTCGCCCTCACGATTTCTGAGGAAAGCCTAGAAACACCGGTCGTCACGGATTTCGCTGTGGACATAGAAGTTTCTAAGAAGTCCTTTGAAGTACCAATCGTGGAAGAAGCCGATTCGAAAACGGAAAAGAGCACCCCAAAGAACTCTGAAGAGGAAGTCGTCGAAGAGTCTAAATAGGCAAGCTTCTTTCTAAAGGGTCTCGTGGACGAGAATTGATACCACAGGACCCCTTCTTCTTCTACAGTATCGGTTAAGTCTTCCGAAGACTTGACGGATAGGGGATATTGAGCCGTTAGAGTGCTCTTAGTACATGCTCGATTGCGTGTGCTGCGTAATGCGTTCACGACGGCATTGTGGTCACCCCCTCAAAAAGAGCTATTGGCAGCGGTTTGTGTTTGAAACAAACCCTTAGACCTCAGCAAGGTCAAGATAGACTTGAACTCCTTGACGAACAAAAGATTCTCATTGATTGGGCTGCTCTGCGCTGCCGTATTGGGAATCATCGTGATGTTCGCAATTTCATGGGTTATCGACCAAACAGGTGGCTCGGCATTTCAGGAGTCTGATCAAGGATATGTTGCGCAGATTACTTCCTCTTTAGACGAGCAGGATTCCGGCCCGCAGCGAACAACTGATCTAAATGCGCTGTCCAGCTATGAGAATTGTTTTGATCGAAGCATCGCACTTTACAGAATGCTTGCCGACACGGGACAGAACAAACTTCTCGAGTTGTGGCAACAATCGAAGGAAGTAGAACGCAATAGCTATCGAGAAGAAATCCAAGTTGCAATAATCCGCAAACTCTCCTCGCTCGCTCCTCATGTTGCGCTCGACAAAGCACTGAAAGCTTCTAGTCTTCAACGTGAGCCGCTTCTTGTAGGTGTGTTCCAAGAGTGGTCACATTCCAACTTGGATGCTGCAATTGCCGAAGCAAATAAACTGAATCGGTCGAATAGGCGCACAGCAATTGGAGCAATACTGCAGTATCGAGATGATCTATCCGACCAAGAACGTCAAGAAATCGCCAATCGACTAGAAGCCAGCGAAGAATTGTCGAAAGTGCTCAGCGAAGAGACTGTGTCGAAGTCAATCGATAATCCTTCGAAAGCTTGGGACTATGTCGTAAACGACGATCTCAATGATGCTTCTCAAGTTGATCTTCTCACAACCATTCTTGAAGAGTGGCATCGAAGAGACGGGTTCGAAGTCCTTTCCAAAGTCTTGCGATCTTTCTCGGATCCCAATGATCGAGATGTTCTCTTTGACGTCATAGCTCCAGTCATAGAATCAAGTCCACGACAAGCCTTGAACTATGCGAGCGGAGTTCCTAAAGAGGAGCGGAAACTACTCGGCGACGCTATTTTCTTGACTTGGATTCAATCGGATCCTGTGGCTGCGCTTAGTGCTGTTTCTTCCTTCGATGAGAATCCTACGTCGCGCAGAACCTTGCAACGTGAAATGGTGTACCAGTGGGCAAGGAGCGATCCAGATGGGATACTGGAAGAGATTGAGCTACTACCCGATGGCTTGAAGCTGTATGCGATAGAAACTGCGATTGCCAGAACTACGTACAAATCACCGCAAAAAGCAATCCTTCAAATGAAGGAGATGGAAGGATTCCTAGGAAACAACTCCCAAATCCTTGCGAGGATAGTAGTCGAGTGGTCAGAATACGATCCTCGTGCAGCGACGGACTGGATAGTGTCCAACATCGAGGGAACTCATCCTGAGCGACACAGCTTGCTGGCTCAGGCATTGAGACGCCTTTCTCTAGTAGATCAGCAGCATGCTTTAGAAGTGGCATTGAATCAGCCTGTCGACAGGGATGGAAGAGGTTTGGAACTGGAAGTAGTGAGAGCACTGTCTCTCAGTGGAAATTCCAACGACGCCATCAAAATGATTGACAGTGTTCGTGGTTCTGCCAAAGTCATGGCGCTTGTTGCGATCGGCAATGGACTTGTGCAGGAAGAAGCTCCTCATGATGCTCTAGATCTCGCTTCTCGCGTACCCAAAGCCTACCAATGGTATTTCTACGATAATGTCTTTCGTACTTGGGCTGGCGAGGCTCCAACACAGTTGCTTGAGACACTCGACCGTTTGGAATCGGACGAGAACAAGTCCCGGGCGGGAGCGAAACTAATAATTGCCAATCGGGTCAACTCAGCGCTTACGGATGAGCAAATCGACTTCGTGATGTCGTTTCTGAATGAAGAAGATACAACAAGGGTAGCAAGGTTGCTAGCCAATTAGTCTCCCGTAGGCAACTACTCCAACAAGAGTTGCGATGCTGGATTTTGAGTTTGCATCTTCGAATCTCGAACTTGGGACAAGGTCGAAGTCTTGGATCTCTTGACCGACTCACCAGTTACCGCCATTTCTTGACTCGCAACGCTTAGCTACAGCAAAGTTTTGATTGAATCGGCTTTTCGCAAGCAATTGTCTCCTTCATGGGCAAGTGTGTCGTACGGCAAAGAAACACATTGATTCCCCAATGGACGCGGAGTTCAGCGAATCACAACGAGCAACCTAGTGGCAGGGCCAGCTCCACCGTCCAAGAGATCTCTCGGGAACAGTTCAAGATCATTCTCTCAACACGTTAAGGCGCTACGGGAGAGAAGGCCGACTAACCAGTATGTGTTCCAGACTCCTGTAGCCAGAGCATGCACTAACTGGCTATCCATCCTTGATGCGCGACTGTTCAAGATGGCTGGCAACATGGACCGACAAAGTAACCGTGCCGGCAAGTCAAGCATCTATTGAAATAGGAGATCGGATCGATTTCGACTGGATTCTTGAGCCTTCGATGGCTCGAACGCAACTCGGGCCATCCAATAAGTAGAAGTCCACCGGATTACTGTTAAGATTCAGATACTAGGCCTTGCTTGAGGATGGAAAAATGAAACCACCAGTGCGTACAGTTCAATGCATAGCTGCTATTGGTGCATTGTTAGTTTCGCTAGCAGCGTTCGCGAAAATAGAGGGTATTTATGTCTTAGAGGCTGGCGTTACTAGTCCAAAGGTACAAGACAGTACATTGGAAATTAGCGTCGATAAGGATGGCCGGTACTCTGCAACTCTGACCGATAGCTTGAGTGTACTTCAGTACACGGAAGACATTGTTGTAGATGAGAGCGGTTTTAAAGCCAGTTTCTTCTTGTCAGAGTCTAATGGTGAAAAGCACCTCACTTTCACAGGCCGATTTGAAAACGGCGAGTTAATTGGCAAGGCTTCTACTAGCTCCGATGGAGAGATTGACTTCGTTGGTAATGTCGACGAAGAGACTGAGACAGTAGCTTTCGACAAACTAGAAATTGAGGAGGCCATTGAAAGTTGCTACGAGCAAGTCACTGGGGAACCAATGGACAATATTGGGAGGATTACAAGGGATACTGACAGTAAACTCGAACAATGCGTACTCAAGCGAGTCTCGTCACTCGAGCACATTAGTCTGTGGTACAGAGGATCGTCTAGGGGGTTAGTTCCTGGAGTGCACATGGCTGAGATACAGACAACGGACTGAAATATGAGTGCCATGTCGGATATTTGGGCTCACATTGAGCGTGCACACTACTGAAAGTTTTTTGCCGTAGTATCCTCCATTCACAATTCGACTTACCTGTGACCAGACAGAGAGTCAATCTATCTCCCGAGGATTCGATGCAACAGTCGGGATTGTTAGAAGATGCTTAAGGGTATTCCACGAAAAACGGGTATGAAACGATTATTTGGACTATTGGGACTGCTCTTCATCTCGTTATCTCTGTGTGGCGCTGATACTGAATCCACAAGACGCTTTACGATTACTGGAGAATACATAACGCCATCGGCCAGCTCTGCGTCTGAAACCTCTGCTACCTCAGAATGGTCAGTTGCATCCGTTGTCGTTACCCACGAAGGTGCCAACGATACGGTCGAGTTGGCTTCAGGAAAACTCGTTGACTGCAAAGTTGAACTTTCCGGTGAGATTGACGAACCCAAGATGGTGACCATCACCGCCAGTAAAGGAGATGGTCAAGAATCGATGAAGAGAACCGTGGTGATCGAACCTGGAGAGAAGGTAGTCTCCTTCGCTATTGTTGATCGTCAAGTCGCGTATCGCCCCGCTCGAATGGTCTTGTTCGGTACATCGACCCGAGTTCGCGACCGCACCAGAAAATTCACAATCACGGGCGACTTTCGTTCTATGCAAGACGAACTCTCTTTAGGGATCATTACTGTGAGTGGACCTGGATACAACACTGAAGGAGAACTGTCCCGTGTTACTCATGGATCAGTGTTGCTTAAAGACGGTATGTTCAGCATCGAATCTGAAATTCACGAGCCTTCGCTACTAACGGTGACAGCAATGGCGGGAGAAAACGCCTTCAATGAGTACTTCGGCTCGGTTGAAATAGTGGTAGAACCCGACAGCGAGATTGTGATTGAACCTCGAGGATGGAGCCGGGAGCTAGTTGCGACTGCGGAGAATGGAAGACATGATCGGCTTGTCGACAGTTGGCAGCAGAGCGAGCCCTATCAAGCTCTCTTGAGCAAGTATGCCAAGTCCTACAAGGACTTTAGGGATGCATGGGAGGCATCTTGGAGAGCACGAGAAGCCGCCGCTCAAGCGACAACGGAGGAAGCAACAGCTACCACCAGCGCAGACAACGATACCAATCTAAGTGAAGAAACAGAATCGTCAGAAGAAATCAACGACGAGGATGAACCTGTACTCGCATACTCAAATGGAAAACCAGCAGCGACCGGATGCGAACATGTAGAGCTTGCAGAAGCAAACTCGGAAACTACCCAAGAATCCTCAGAGTCAGAGAATCCCGAGTACCACAAGCTATTCTTGGATTTAGTCAAGATGCGCACAGAGGCATTGGAGGAAATTGCGTCTAACGCCGAAGATCCTATGGATCTGCTACTTGCTTTGGAATTGGGCGCATATGGCTACAACTCAGATCACATCAAGAAATCTATTCCTTTGTACGACAAGGTTGCGTCGATGGTCGACGAAGAAATGGCGGATCGTCGGGTCAGGTCTGCAAGAGACGAAATCGCTGACTTTATCGAAGTCGACGAGATTGATAAAAGCCTCGTACCTGGTCAGGTATCGCCGAACTTCTCGCTTCCCACCTTAGAGGGGGTTGGGGTCGAGTTTCATGACTTTGTGGCGGGAAAGGACATTGTGCTTATCGACTTCTGGGCTTCCTGGTGCGGTCCCTGCATTGCGGCCTTTCCACACCTAAAGGAGCTGTATTCCAGCTATGGAGACAACGGTTTTGAGATCGTCGCAATTAACTTAGATCGCACTCAAGAGATTTGGGCAGAAGCGAGTGATGAACACGACCTACCATGGATGGACTTAGGCGACATTTCTGAGAAGGGAGAGGGAACTGTGGCAAAGGCGTATGGAGTCAAGTTCCTTCCGAAGAGTTTCCTGATTGACAACCACGGCTGCATCAATCATAGAGAGCTCTCCTCGGAAGAGTTAGAGAGAGTATTGAAAGCAAGATACGGTGATACAGCCACATCGGACGATGCGGACTCATAATCCATTGACCCACACCATGGATGAGACCAGTCCAGATTGTGTATAGACTTGTTGCTTTGCAGAAATTAAGAAATTTTTCTGAAAAGTTGCCTTGAGTGTCTACCGGAAGCTGTTCAGAGACCCAAATGAACTGGCCCAGCTAGAACTCTTCTTGTTTACGTTCTAATCGTTGAAGGATTCCTGCTTTAGCTGTCCTTGTTCAAGCTGTTCGGTCTCCTCAAAAAAGTAGGATACACCTCGATATAGACCCTCTAGCTTGTCACAATCCTTCCACGCAACTGCAAGTTCCTCCCAAGCTGTATTTCTCGAGTTGTATTTCGGACCGAGAAGGTGATCAAAAGCTAGTTCGGCAGCTTCATCTGCTTTTTTCCGCAACTCAGCTTTCTCTCTTCGGTCGGTTGCTTCTTCAGCCAACCAGCAGCTGTCAACTGCCTCATGGAATAGTCTTGTACCTTTGTTCTCAGTTGGTTGCTCCACAAAGGACTGACAGGAAGTAAGTAGAAGCCCAATGGGAAGCACAAGGAAGGATTTGATCTTCACTGAAGCACCTAATAGCATCTAACTGACAACTACTCTATCTTAGCCGACAGGACCGAAGGTAATAACAGTCTCGCCAGATTTCCGGGAATGAAGCAGAAACCGGTTCGTAGGAAGACTGCAAAACAATTGTCACACACAATCCTTCGTTTGTCGTCGGCCGCGTTATCCCGATTGACGATGTAACTAGGTCCTGAGCTCCCGCATCTAGTACACGGGTCCACAAGACCACTTAGTTGAGGGACTGTGAGCAAACAACGAACGGAGGTTGTTACAACCATGAAAAAGGGTCTATGTTTGACCGGTCTGATCTGCATTTTCGCAATGCTCGTAGGGTGCAATACAGCCCCTCCCAAGACTTTCACGATCAATGGAGAATACATTGCGATAGAAGCCGCATCTCCTGAAATAGACACCGATGCGGAATCTGACTCGAGCGCCGATATGGCCGAACTGGAAACAGAAGGCGATTCGGCGGAGGAAGCAGTTGAAGCCGTTGACTTGTCAACTTCGACGATTACTGTCACGCAAACGACCACCAACAAAGACGGCGAAGAAGAAACTGTCGAGCTGGCATCCGGGAGCTTTGTCGACGGTGCCGTAACAATCTCCGGAGAGATACGAGAAGCCATCGAGGTCAAGATTTCCGTTGCGGACAACGACGACGCCAATCTGAGCGCAACTGCATTGCTTGTGCCTGATGGCGAAGCTGTTTCGTTTGCTCTGTTTGACAATGAGGCCGAGTATCCAAGCGATACCTTGTCACTAGTAGGTGATTCCCGACGAAGCCAAGATGAAAGCACCAAGTTCACCGTGACAGGCGACTTGAGCGAGGGACCCAAGGACTTGACGTATGGGACGGTACGAGTGAGCAGCCAATCCCCTGAAGTGATGGTCACCCATGGAAGCGTTGCCCTCAAAGATGGCGCATTCATTATTGAAGCAGACATTGACGAACCTACCGTTGTGAATGTCTATGTTCAGGCGTACGATACGTCAACGTCTTTTTACAACAGCACGATGGCGGTTGTTGAACCTGGGTCGTCGGTGGCACTCTCATGGTTGGAGAACTCGGAATCAATCGTGGCTAGGTCAGACAATGACCGCCACATGAAGATTTTGGGTTGGCAACTGTCTGACGACTACCTAACAACCATTAGAGCCTCTGAAGTAGCCTACGCTGAGTACCTAGAGGAGTGGAACGCCAAGAGTGAAGCACAAGCATCAGATAGTGAAGAAGCTAGCGATTCCACGCATTCCGACGAAGCAACTGACGAAACCGAAGAGGTGGCTGCTGTTGCTGAGGAAGTAGATCCGTCAGAGCCAGAAGGGCTGACAGAGGAACAAATAGCTGCCTATCCAGATCGATCGGAGGGCTGCGAGCACGTCGTCATCGATCAGGAGATACGAACTCTATCGGACATGATGAGTGTCGGCGGGGAAGATGATCCTGAATGGATACAGCTTAGCCATAAGATGGAGGCGATCAAGTCCAAAGCGTTGCAAGCGCTTGCCAAGAACGCCGAGGATCCTTTAGATTCACTCCTAGCGATGGAAGCGGGCGCGTACTTGCCTTGGTTTGACAATCGATCGGAAGCTGTCGAAATATACGGTAGACTGGAGAGTGCACTTGACGAAGATCTAGTAAGTAGACGTGTAGCCCCTCGTCGCGACGCTCTAGTTCTTCAAATTGAAACGGAACAGAACGACAAGTCTCTAGTACAGGGACAGAAAGCGCCGGAATTCGCATTGGCAGACTTGAGCGGTACTGAAGTCAGACTCGAAGGTATTCTTCAAGAGAAGGAACTGGTACTTGTCGATTTTTGGGCGTCCTGGTGCGGTCCCTGCATTGCCACATTTCCCGAATTGAAACGTATGTACGCAGCGTATAACGACGATGGGTTCGAGATCGTTGCCATATCGATCGACTCCACCGACGAAGCTTGGGAAACGGCATCCGAGGAACACGAGATTCCTTGGATCAATCTTGGCGAGATCGGAGGATGGGACGGATCCACTGCGGCCGCGTACGGAGTTCAGTTCATCCCTAAGAGTTATCTACTTGATTCAGAAGGATGCATCATCAAGAAGGATCTTCACACCGACAAACTCAATGATTTGCTAGTAGCGAGGTACGAAGAAGCACCAGTACCTGCGGAAGAAGATTCAGAGATTGAGACTGTAGATTTCGCAGGGGACACTTGGACTCCTTCCCGCCTTTGAAACTGAGTGTCGATGGCTTACTCTGAATCATCGGCATTTTCTTTGGTGAAACCCATAGACTGTTCCCTATTCCGTTTCCAGCTAACGGTCTTTTGGACTCCGCCTACCATGTCAATGGATTTCAGATCATTTCGGTGTCTATTGGCGACACATTCGGTGAATGGCAGCAAGGATCCGATGAACACCAATCAGTTCGGCCATGGCCCGAGACCAGTCGCTCTGGCACAAATTGATCTGACGGCAAGACACTTAGAATAGCTCTCGAAGCTTGAGAGATACCCGTGGTGCCAAAGTCTAGCCACTACCTATTAGTCGCAATCGCAGTTGTTGGATTGGCTACTCTTCTCTGCTCATGTTCCCACCAAATGGTCATACCGACTGAACCGGCGGCAGGTTGCGAGCATGTTTCACTAGCCGAGATCCTTCCGGGCATCGGAAGCGATATACCCCTAAAATCGTACAGGCGTGAGCAATATCTAAACGACAAGCAGTTCATTCGCGGACAGAAAGCATCCGATTTCACTCTCGCTGATTTACAAGGCAACAATGTGTCCTTATTCGATGTACTCGAAGAAAGCGACGCTGTACTTGTCGATTTTTGGACGGTTACATGCGGCCCTTGCATTGCGAGCTTTCCCAAGTTGAAGGAGCTGCGAGCCAAGTACAAGCAACAGGGGTTTGAAGTCGTCTCAATATCCATTGATCTAGTCAGGGAAGATTGGATCAGTGGGTCGGAAGAATATGAACTGCCATGGATCAATCTTGGCGAGCTTGAATCTTTTTATGGAGAAGTTGCAACCATGTACGGAGTTCGCTTCATTCCAAAGAGCTATCTGATCGACAAGGAAGGTTGCCTACTTCAGAAAGACCTCACAACTGAATTGCTGGAAGAGGTGCTTGTCGATCGCTATAACACATGATTTCCACTAGCGAACAGATCTTGTTTGTACAGAACTCACCTGGAAATTGAGCTACTGCAACACGAACTTTCAAATCCCGGAAACATCGTCTTTCTTAGCGTGGTAATTTGGGAAATCCGTAACGGATGGTGTAAGTCCATGCATTGATTCCACTTGAATCACTCAATATTGACGATTCCTGAGTTCTTCTCCAAGTTCTCTCGATCTTCGTCCGTCAAGAATTCTCTGGCCGCATCGATCTGATCATCAGTCAGTGCTTTCCGGAACTGATTGAGTGCAATGAGCGCAGAAGCTGCTCGTGACTTTACTTCAAGAGTCGGCAGATCAGCCAATCTTGCATACAGATCATCAGGCTCGGACATAGCCCAGGTGTGCACTATCGACTTGAAGTAACGCGTTTGTTCCGGAGCAGGTAATTTTTCGGCTAGTGTACGAGCTTGATCCACATCGCCGTTGCGAATCAAGTGGTAACCAACCGACGAATAAGCAGTGGCCTTCGTTGAGCCGTCTCGTACTCTTGACAGCATTTGGGCTGCTAGTTGAGGATCAGTTGCGGCTAGATAGCTGACTACAGTTGCTTCTAGACCTATTTCATCGTCTTCAATCGGTCGTGCCAGAGCGATGTCCATTGCTAGATCAGCATCTTGCTTGACCAAATTGCCCAACACAACACCTAGCAACTCCTGTTGCATTTCAGCTAATTGGGGATTTGTTCGAACCCAGTCGAGCGCGGATTGAGCGTCTCGATCTGACCAATTCTCCGCAATCCCGTGAGCAATGGAGAGTCTCTTGTTTCCTACATCCAGATCGGTCAACAATCGAGCTGCCGCTGCAGGATCGGAGCGGGACATAGAGACGAGGGCATATTGACTTGCTGATGATCTCAGGTTTGTAGGTAGAGAATCCATGGAGCCGAGCAGGCCATGGGGATCCTTGCTGCCCCAGATTCTCACTATGTAATCCCGTAATTCTGTTTGAAGGGCGTTTGACTCTACTAGGGTTACAGCCTCAAGTGCCGTTTGAGGGTCAACGGTTGCCCATGATTGCGCTATCGCAGATACGAGAAAATGACCTGTGTCAAAATCCAACTGCAAAGCATGCTCGAACGTTTCTTGAGGGTCTGCAAGCGTCGAATGGTGAAGTGCAGAAGAAAGTACTGGCATCAAAATCTGCCAGTCTGTAGTCAACGAGTAGATTTGTTCAATTGCACTCAGACCGTCTCTTTCTATCCAATCTTCCGCAACTCCGATAAGCGTACCTATCTGGGATAAATCCGATTGTGCATCGTTAGCAAGTTGGTTCCACATTAAGTCCGGAGATTCAAATAGTTCGCGCCCGCCGAAACGAGAAAGCATGTCCATGGAGAAATGTTTGATTCCCAGTTGGACCGCAATGTCTCGATGTTGGTCGTCGGAAAGGTCATCTCTGGATCTCAAAATGCCGTTCAACGCACTAAGTTTGTCAATAGAGTCAAGAGACCGCGCGTGATCAATAGCTGCATCCAAATTGCCCCGTGACCATTCACTGAACGTCAATGCAATTAAGGCGGAACGATTGTCCAACTGCAACTCATCTACCTGTCGAAGTATGACCAATGGGTTAAGCGTGGACATTCGGTGCGCTATTAGGTAGGTTATTTCCTCGCGAACATTCTTGCGAGAAATTTGAGCCGCTTGCGTTAGCAATCCAATCAATTCCTTCTCGTCAGACTGCGACAATCGCAGGTGAAGCGCTGTGTTTCGTAGAAATCCATCTGTTACTTGTGCGAGATCGTGAAGGTCTCTATCGATTTCAAGGCTTTCTATCAGTGCGCTCAAGTTGGTTGCGTTCTCAATGAATCGAGGAGCATTCGGTACAGGATCCTCTACTGTTTTAAGGGCAACTTCTCCATCATTTGAGGCATCACGGTCACAAGCACACAGACCTAATACAAGAACTGAGGTGGCCACTGCCCAAAACAGGTGGGTCGTAAGTGATTCAGCAATTCGGAAGCTTCGATGACATGCAGGTTGATCGGTTGAGTGACGATTTGGTTGAGTAACACTCATTGAGTAGACCATCGAACTAGTTGACCCTATAAGTAGTAGATTGCTTCGGCATCGAATTGGTTACCGAACATATCCTGAATATTGCGGGAGGTGCCACGATCCAGGACGTTCTAGATCCACCTTTACGGCGGGAAAAGCTTAATCTGGCCAGGAAGCCTGCTGTAACCATGAGCCACCCACACGCATCTCTATCGTGCAAGGCCGGGTCACTCTGTCTCCGGTAATTGATTCGAGGCTATTGCTCAAACTGTATTGCAAGGAATCGCTGATTGAAACTACTTCCCAGAACGTTTGCTTTAGTGTGGATAGTGCTAGCTGGTGTCGCGATTGCGAAGGACAATTCGCAACCATTCACAATCACTGGAAAGTACATTGCAGCCGAACAACCACCGAGTAAAAACGCCAACGGCGAGAACTTGCTTGATGTCGCGCAGATTAAGGTGGTCGTATCTAGGAAGGAGGGGAGAGTTGAACTAGCTTCAGGAACCTTCTTCGAACATGAGATCTCACTTGAAAGCAGGATCGAGCAGACTACGAAAGTTCAGATTACAGCAACAATGAACGATCTCGAATTACTTTCTGCGGAAGCAGTAATCGAACCGGGTGAAGAAAACGTTGCATTCGCATTGATTGATCGAGGAGATCCAGAGACGAACCAATTGCTCTTGATTCATGAATCTAAGCGGGCTATCGATTCAAGCAAGAAATTCACGATCTCCGGCAAATACGACTTGAAGGACGGTCAATCAGCTCATGGGAATCTTGCTGCAAAACTGGTTGCCTATGAGTATCACGTGGACGGTACACATAACCAGATTGTGTTTGGCGAAGTTTTGCTTCAAGAAGGCCGCTTCTTGATCGAAGCGGAGGTGGATGAGCCCAAGGTTGCCAATCTGACAATCTCTCGAGGGCACCAACATGTTTGGAGTCAACCTGTTGTCATAGAACCCAAAGCTGAACTTACGGTTGCAAGACGTGGTCCAGGCAATTGGGTAATTGCAGCTGCAGAGCAGGGCAGGCACCATAGGCTCCACGACAGTTGGTACATGAGCGAGGAGTTCTTTTCCAAGGGTACGGAACTCTGGGCGGCCCCAGTTAACGAACGAGTGTCACTCAGTATAGAAATCGGGAAGATGCGAGCTAGTGCGTTGCAGGATCTTGCATTGAATTCGAAAGATCCTTTCGACTCTCTCATTGCATTGGAATTGACTAGCAGGCCATATGCTCTAAACATGACCTTGTTCGATCGGCGCGAGAAAATAAAGCTTTTGAATAGACTCGAAACAGAGTTTGATCAAGATGTTGTAGCCCGAAGGATTACCCATCGTCGTAACAAGATAGCAAGCGACTTGGCTAGGGCTGAAGCCACAGAGAAGCTTTCCGTCGGTGAAAAATTTCCCGACTTCACACTAGCTAATTTGGACAAAGATCGAGTTTCCTTAACGAAGATCCGAGATGAGAAGGAACTAGTGCTGGTTGAGTTTTGGGCGTCTTGGTGTGTACCGTGCATTGCCAAGATTCCCAAATTGAAAAATTTGTACGAGAAGTTTCACTCTAAAGGGCTCGAAATCGTGACTGTCTGTCTTGACGTCGCCAAAAAGGATTGGGAATCGATATCTGCCGAACACAATCTGCCATGGATTGATCTGGGCGACATGGAGGGAACTACAGGGCCAACCGCCGTCGCTTATGGAGTGAATTTCCTTCCTACGAACTACGTGGTTGATAACGAACGGAATATAGTCGCCAAGAACATCGACCTAGACCAGTTTGGCGAACTTCTGGAAAGGCGACTCGGTCAAGCTGCACGAGATGCACAGATCCATTAAATGGAACGTTTGAATGTAGCCTATTGCAGAGTGCGAGCAATCTGATCTAGTTCCATCAACCAATTGTGCGCAAGTAGCTTGTAAGCAGGAATAGTCGGAATATTCAGCAAGCACACCTCTTGAGTAATGATAGGGTTTCTTCAGTCTACCGGATTCTGATGGAGTATGTAGTCGAAATGTGCAAAACTTCAGGAGGCGATACTGCGGGTCCCACAGTCTCCAGTTGTTGCAGTAGCCAGGCTCAAGTGTTTAGGATTCTTGTCTAGCCAATAGTGTTTGGACGGACAAGTGTGAAGTACTTGTATGTCAGCATCCCATCCAAAGTGAAGGCGACAAATGGAAAGTCAACCTCCTAGCCCCGTTCGGGTGCCAAATTGCGACAATTAAGTCTGCTATGGCTTTAGTTGAGCTGTCCGTTTCCTAGTCAACGACAGACCACGGTAGTGCTGGGCATCTACAGCCATCTGGACGAGACAATCTGAGAGGGTGGATAGAGCGAATATCGCATCGGCTTTGCTGTCCGATCAAGCTGTAGGATGCGCGTAATCGTGTGATTGAGTTTTGACGGAATTCGATGATTCTCTGTCATTAAATCTCACATGAATATTGATTAGTCCAATTCTGTTTGTAACTCGAACTAGAGATGCTTCATCTATTTTGCTGACGTTGAGTATTCACGAATTTGATAATTCAAAAGATGCTCACAGGCGGGAGAAGAAAGGAGGATCTCATGAAAGTTTACAAGTGCCTCGCAATCGTGAGCCTTGTGGTCACAATACAGGTTGTGCCGATCGGTGCACAGATAATCAATGATGGAGAGAGCACCAAATCTCAGCAATCGAAACCGGCTGTAAAGGGTGTGGAAAAGCCTATTGTAAGAGTAGACAATTCATCTGTAGACACACTGAAACGAGATAAGGGAGAGAGTTCTGAAATCAAAGAGAACCGGAGTTCGACAGGAATAAACGAGACTATCGAGGGACTAATCAGCCAACAATTCAAAGATGCAGACACGAACGACGACGGATCGCTTGCATTGGACGAGTTCAGGAAAATTAGGGCTTTTGGGTCTTCAACATATTCTCGGACAGGTGGTTCAGACACTGCTTCACACAAGGATTCGACATACGACGCTCAAGGCAGCGCCAAGTCAGCCGACAAGTCTCCGCAGCATGACTCCGACGACACTTTAGAAACGCGTTTCAAGGAATTGGACAACAACAGCGACCAGCGTCTTTCAAAAGAGGAATTTTCCGAGGCATTGCAACGTATTATCGAAGACATGGGGATCAATGCAGAAGCACCGCGGACATCGAAGCGCCAACGATCAATTCCTCGTTCACCTCCAGTTCCGGAGCGTATAGTCGTACCTCCATCAACGCCGTGACCACAGAACAGTCTCAGTAGGACCGTGAGCGAATAGCAGAGAAAGATTCCCGCTGTCGAGTTACTCTTGAACCCACAGTAGCTCTAGTTCACAACTGGGATCCAAAAAAAGTGCGTCCCGGTTGCCCCCGACCGCTATTAAAACAGCGCCATTCCGTATGCACATCTGATAGCAGACACCGTGCTGCTAACGCCACTATCGGTGACCCCATCAGGGGCGTGGCCATCTCATGAATCGAACAAGACTGCTTTATGACCCTAGCGAGGAGAACGGTTCTGTGCATGCCATAAAATCGACTTAGTTATACGCGGGCACAAGAATGCTATGAGTACGGATCGCCAACTACATCAAGTAGGAATAGCCGTTAGTGATATGGACGCCGCAGTGAACTTCTACGGTGACTTGCTTGGCTTACCGCTGATACATCGATTTACTGCTGGAGTGCGTCTTGCATTCTTTGACATGGGGGGACCGAGACTCATGATCGAGGAGAGCAACGAGACGAATTCCCAGTCGCTGTTCTATCTATATTTCGATAATTTGGAGCGGAAAGTGAACGAACTAAAGACGGCTGGAGTCGAAATTGTTGAAGATATTCGCCGCGTATACCAAGACGATTCAGGTCTCTTTGGTGACGCGGGCCAATCCGAGTACTTGGCCTTCATACTCGATCCAAGCGAAAATAGGGTTGGACTAATGAACCGCAAGTGAACACGGTTCAAACAGTCGTTGAAATTTCCACGGCTCTTGGGTTGAGAACTAAATCGACGGAAAGCATGAATGGAAGAACCTTCGCTCAGACTGAAGTCAAGCCCGTATCTTGATCGAATGACATCAGAATCTCCGCTGACTTCGTTTCGTCGGTTTGAACATGAACATCTCCTTGAGTCTGCAGACAGTCAGATCTTTCATACAGAGCTATATTGACACCCCCTGTAACTGTATGCCGATTACTTCAATCTAGTCTTCTAGAGGGACAAATCAAAAGGGGAGGTACACATGAAAGCACTAGCCGCCTTTGCAGTGCTGGTCGGCACCACTCAGCTTCTCTTTGCGACAGAGTTCGATCCAGCAAAGCGCTACACCGTAATCTGTGACTACATTGAAGTAGATCTTGATCCACGGTTGGTTTCCATGGGTTATGAACCTGTGCCTGACTCGGAACAACGGAAGAAATTGTCCACAGCAACGGTTGTAGTTTCAATCGAAACTGAAACCGAGAATGGCGTTGCTCAACACAAGCAAATTGCTTCAAAGAAGCTGGACAATGGCCGTGCTGTTATAGAAGGCGAAACGAACGAATCGATGTTTGTGAAGATTTCTATAGTCTCGGGGGAGGAATCGCTCTTGTCTACGAGGTCAGTCATCTCTCCACGAGATGTAGTGTCGGTTGCCATCGTAGATTATCCCGAACCCGTGCAGCGTGATCGACTGGCATTGGTAGGTCACTCGAATTTGGTTAGCGATCCAGAAAAAAAATTTACGGTCTTAGGCAATTTAAGCTCGGTTGACCAGGACCTATCCGCGACAACCGCCAGCGTTGTCAGCTATGGCGGAGGAACGGTATCGGAGTTTGGCACGGTTCTGCTCGATGACGGGACCTTTATGATCGAAGGAGAAGTCGATGAGCCCACAGTTGTAAATATCGAAATTGGTACAGGCGAAGTGGGGTATGGTGCATTTTCGCATGCCATAGTAGAACCCCAAACCGTCATTAGTGTTGTGCCAGATGGTCTTGTACAGCATCAATTGTTTGCGACCTCCGGAATGGGTAAACACATGCAGCTCATTGAGAGCTGGTTACACAGTAAAGACTACCGTGCCTTGGTGGACAAGTACACGTTGGCAGTAAGGGAGCTTCGCGCCGAAAGTGACGCTCGCCGACTATTGATAGGCCAGAATCCAGAGGCTCAGCTTGAATCAATATACAAAACCGATGTGTACAAGAAACAGGAGCAATTGTGGGAGAGACTATTGAGCTATCGTCAGGATGCTGTGAACTCCATGGCCAGGAACGCGCAAGACCCGCTCGACAGGCTGCTCGCACTACAGATGAGCACCATACGTGCTTCAGATGCATTGCCCATCTACGACGAGTTGGCGTTGCAGCTGAATGAGGACATAGTCGCCCGAAGAATCACACCTGTTCGGGACGAACTCTACCGCCATCTTCAAGCTTCCGCCAACAGCCGAAGCCTAGTACAGGGAACGCAGGCACCCAAGTTCAAACTGCCGAACTTGCAGGGACAAGAGATCGAACTGTCTGATGCGCTAGGCGAGAATGAATTGATTCTGATCGAGTTTTGGGCATCATGGTGCGCCCCTTGTATTGCTAAATTCCCTTTTTTATCAGAACTCTATGAGGGTTACCGTGCGAGTGGATTTGAGATCGTCACTATATCTATCGACTGTACCTTTGAAGATTGGAAGAATGCATCCATCGAACAAGACATTCCTTGGATGAACGTTGCTGATATTGGAGGGTTTTCCCAAAGTGTGCCCACTTCCTATGGCATATTCTTTGTTCCAATGAACTATCTTCTCGACACAAGCGGGTCTGTGGTTCATAAGAACATTGATCCCGATGAACTCAAGAAGCTGCTTGCTAATCGATTTAAAGCAACATCTCAGAGTGCAGTGCAACCAGAGCAGTAGACCTTGAAGCCAATCCCCATCCACAGGCCAAGTTGGACTCAATCTGACGACAAATTTGGACAAGTCTGAATTGCAGACCGACATTGGTAGCTGAGTAGGGAAGTATTTGACATGAAATACCTGCGATTGAACCCAATTCTGATTATCTCTGGGTTACTAACCACCGGAAACGCACTCGCCACCGATGAAGTAAATCAAACAGAGAGCGATCAGGACGACAATGAACGGATTGGGTACATTACGACAGAACGATTCGATGGTGAGGTGTTGTCGTCGGACGTGCCCGTCCTCATTGACTTTACGGCCGAATGGTGTGGGCCGTGCAGGATTCTCGATCCTGTAGTTGAGTCCCTTATGCCCGATATGTCGGGAAGAGCAATAGTGTTCAAAGTTGACACTGACGATTCTCCGGAGATAGCCAAGAATCTCAATGTGTCCCAATTGCCTACCGTCATATTTTTCGGAGACGGTCAAGAAATACACCGAACGTCAATTCTTCAGCCCAGAGAGTTTTTTGTCCAATATCTGGAAGGATTGATTCGCGGCGAGTCAAAGTGGGAGATTACGACCACTTTGCTTGGCGAAGACTGGTTTCGTCGTCATTTCCTGTTGAAAGAGGGCATTGAGGTAATTGGAGAGACTCTGAAACACTATCCGAGCCTCCTGTCGGATACGTTCGCTAATGGACAAACTCCTCTGTCGGTGCTTCTGAACTTTCCGGGTGCGCTTTATGGATATAACCGACTAGGACTTCTTGATCTGGTCATGGAACAGGACCCTGTTCTTGGTACAAACGAATTGGTAGGGCTTGGGCGATGCGAAGAGTTCAAGAAAGTCGTCGAAAACGACCCAGAATCCGTAAATCGACCGGATCCCGATGGTATTACGCCTTTGTTTACTGCTGTCTTGCAGGCTCCACTACTCAAGGATGGAGGTTGCCTAACCGAGGTTGTTGAAGCAGGAGCAAGCCGCGAGCTTCCCTCTCATATCCGAAACTCGCTCGGACGTTCAGTGTCCCTCGAGTACGACGACGAATTGCTAAACGAAATCCTAACGCGGGAATGGAATACTGAATTCGACGACAAGGACCGAGGAGCCGGTTGGAGAGCGTTCTATCGTCCTATGGCTTTATTAATTGATCTAAAGAAAAGTGATCTCTTGGAAAGCTTTTCCAATGATTAAGTGACCTTTCTCGCATATGTTTGAGACGTATTGTCGGGAAAATGCAAGAATGCGCTGATGCCATCAACGTTTGTATGATCACAAAGTACGTAGGTTCTGCACCAAAAAGTCAAAACACCCGTGATAGGTCTGTTTCACTTGCTTCAGATGCCTTGGATGACGGTTATCCTTCGTACATTTTGGACAAGACTTTCTCCAACGTGTCCGTCGTCAAGTCTTTCTGAAGTATGCATCCCTTTGAATCGAGCAAATAAGCCTTGGGTATGAATCGTACTCCATAGGCAAGTGGAGTCTCCTGCTCAAATCCTCCTAAATCAGCCAGGTTCAACCAAGGAAGACTCTGCTCTTGAGAAGCAGTTTCCCAATCGTCGAACGATTCGTCGATAGATATGACGACGATTTCGAAACCATCTTCTTTGTGTGTAGCATACAGTGACTTAAGATGCGGAAAAGTAGCTATGCATGGACCGCACCAAGAAGCCCAGAAGTCTATGTAAACTAGGTCACTTGCATCCAGAACATCCTTCAATCTGATTTCCACGCCCTGCAAGTCAGGAAGTATGAATGTTGGTGCTTTCTGACCAGGTACTAGACTCTTGTCTATCTTGTCCATTTGGAGATAGCTTGCTAACAAATCCCGTTGGGGCTTGAGACGCCGCTTAGCAACGTCATTGTCCAGAATAAGGAACAGTTCTTCGTGGACACGGAGCGCATGGTCCAAATCGCCAAAATAGTAGTTGAAAGCGCCCAACTCCAATGCAAGCAAAATGATCCATGGATCCTTTGAGTTTAAAGCAATTTCTTCTAAGGTATCGACTCGAATCTGCCACGCTTCGTCCAACACGACCCGAAATTCAGGAGGTTCGAAAGACTCTTCGACACTTGGTCTTACATCGATTAACGCAACATGCTCACACCCCTCAGCGAGTGGCGTGTCGGACTTATTTGAACCTTCCAACTCGGGAGAAATGTTGCCGTCGTCCTCCGATTCCATGGAAGAAGTGACAGAGGTGGCATCTTCTTCTGCATTGCTTGTACGTGCCTGAAGTTCTTGCCATTCTGCCATGAACTCCTGCTGCAATCTCTGCCCCTTAAGCATTTTGGACTGATACTCCTCGTTCTCTTGCCACGACTCCACAAGCACTGAGTGCAGATGCGACGTGGAATTTGCAATCAAATCAGAGGATTGTCCTCGTGATGTCACCTCAATCATATTGCCTGGTTCGACTACAGCAACTCCATAGATGTGATCAGTCTGATCGCCCAAGACATCGACGTGAATATCCACTACGGTAGGTTCATCGATTTCAGCTTCGATCATGAAACTACGATCCACAAGCAGTACCGAACCAATGTTCCGGACAGTCGGTTTACCATCCTCGTTCCAAACTGGAGTAGTGAATTCAGCAACTGCCAATGAACTATCGTCCAACATTGAGTCGAGATTGCCAGAGATAGTGAACTTCCTTGAGGAGTTCGTTGCCCTTCTCGATTCGGCGTAGTGGACTAATCGATCAGGGAGTGGGTCCCTAAATTTGATCACTGCGAAGGAAACTTCTACTCCAGGACCTATGAGTGCCGTTGTGGTCAATGATTCCTCATTCCCGAGATCGACAAAGACTTCAATCTCCGTGAGTTTGTCAATCCTGCCTTGAATCTCCACAGTTCCATTCTTGAATTTCCCAGATGCGAGTACCACAGACGGTTTCTTGTTGTCTTCGCCCAGAATTGGCTGCCGGATGGACAAAGTGGCATTCGATAAGTCGGTTGCGCGCTCGGCAATCGTCTTTGGCGCGCTTTGTTCTAGCGCTTGATCGGACTCCACACTCATATCGAAAAGATAACCTTCTACTGTATAGGTATTGGTTGGTTCTTGGCTACATGCGAAGAGCAGTAGAACAGCACAAATAGAGGCAAAGGGACCAAAAACTTTTCTCTTTGGCATTACCGAGTCCGCCGGTCTAGGATTCGTAACTTACTGTACATTTAGATCTGAAAAGAAGAGTGCATGCGCATGTCGGGCGCAAGTCAGGTGGCGGTCAAGACCGCAAAGAGAACTTTATCATTTAATCATAATTCTGCCAATGAGTATGCATAATGAATTTCGGCGTTTCGTTACATTTTAATTTATCGGAGCAACAGAATGGCCGACAATCCTATACTGACTATCCAATCACTACGCTCTTTGACCCTAGGTCCATTTACAAAATCTCTCCTAATCGCCTTGACTGTTTTCTCTATGCTAGTGAGTGCTGGACTGAATGCTGAGAGCGAGACTTCGACTGAAGCCCTGCAAGACATAGCAATCGAATCCTCTCCAAACAAAGTTTCTTCAGACGAGAATTCGTCATCGGCGGCTACTCAGAGGAAACTAGGCAGGATTGTGGCCATCCTTCGCTATGAAGCGAGACTAGCTGCACAAGAAGTCGCCAGAGAGCAAGCCAAAGCCGAACAGGAAATCCGCTTTGCCGGCCATGAAAGCGCGAAGGAGCGAGCGAAGGAGAGGTACGAGGTGGAGCTTGCTTCCAGCGTCGCTGCTAGGGAGCGAGCGAAGGGGAGGTATGAGGTGGAACTTGCCTCCAAGGACGCAGCCAAGGAGAAGGCAAAGGAAAGGTACGAGTCGGAAATTGCCTCCAGCGACGCTGCTAAAGAGCGAGCGAAGGAAAGGTACGAGTCGGAAATTGCCTCCCACGATGCAGCAAAAGAGAAGGCAAAAGAGCGCTATGAGACAGAATTAGCCTCTCAAGATGTAGGCAAGGAACGTGCGAAAGAGCGCTATGAAACCGAACTAGCCTCCCAAGATGCGGCCGACGAACGAGCGAAAATGCGCTATGAAACCGAACTCGCAACCCAAGACGCGGCCAAGAAGCGCACTATGGCTTTATTGGAGAAGACAGACCAAACCCATGAGAACGCATTGAAAATCGAGATTTTTAGGGCGATGGATTCCAATAACAATGGCAAGCTTTCCCGAGTCGAATTCGAAACTGGCGTAGAGATTCTGGACGCATTGAAGCGTCAAGATTACCCTGGATTGGAGGATTCTGAACCTGTTCAAACAGCTACAGTGGAAGGAAGGAAAGAAAGCGATCAATTCGAAGCGATGGATGCGAATCAAGACGGTTCGCTTTCTCTCACAGAATTTCAATCTGCAGTAGAACGCATCCTATAGGAATGTACGGTGTGTTTGCACATTAGATTGCGGACCTACGAAACGGTCGAATCAATGTCCATGGATTCGTAACGCAATACACAAAGCGATATTGAATTTGCATTTTGCAGCCTCTCGTTGCAGAGCAGACATCAGGATGCCTAAAGTCGTACGGTGTTCTCTTGTTTAAAGAGCAAGACCCCGTACGAAACACCGTATTTCAGTGTTGAAACAACGAAGCAAGTGCTGAATTCATACCCGAAGCGGATTGCGTGCCGCTAACCAGTGTGTTACACATACTTTCCCAATCAGAGAGAACTTGGAAGGGTAGCCTGTCGTATTTTCGATTCTGAGAGATACATTCTGCCTGCGGAGTCAATAAAGATCTTGACTTTACGACTTTTGAGGTGGATAGGTACGACGTTCAAGGTTGATTCAACAACAGGCACTTAACATGAGCACAAGTGATGAACTAACCGATTCTGTCGCGGAGTCACTGATTCTAGAACTCTATGCGGGCAAGAATCCCCAACACAGAGATACGATTGGAAAGGAAGTGCTCGCACTGCATGTGAAGAGGGGTGGAAGAGATCCCAGGTTCAAGCATTTCAGCCGATTTATCGGTCCCGTACTTGGGGGACTAGAAAAGAAAGGCAAAGCAAGATTTCACGCTCCAAAATATTGGAAGGGAGAGACTGCGGCCGACAGCGTGTGGGAGATTTTCCATACTTCAAATTGAGCTGAACCAAGGCTTGTGTTCCGTACACTCTCAGAAATCGATACTCTCCTATCACCGACACCATGCACTGGGATAAGTGGAGCTCGTGGGTAACTATCGCGGACTTTGTGACACTCTGATTGAAAATGGTGTATACAAGGTTTGGCCCTTGGGTTGATGTTGCCTATGCAATAATGGGTTTGCCCGCCGCAAGTATCTACTCTGAAACAGATTTCTAGGAGAAATTCTCAATGTTCCTCGCATCCCAAAGTTCAAGAAAATCACTAGGTACAAATTTGCGGTCCACTCTGGTTCTCATATTGACGTTGCCCCTCGCTAGTAACGTAATCGCGAACGTTGACCTAGACGAGTCTTCAACCCCTACCCAGAACAGTACCGAAAGTGAAGGAATGGAGCTGTTTCACGGCTCGTTCAAGGATGCGCTAGCGTTAGCCGGCGAACAGGACAAGCTCGTCTTTGTGGATGTCTACACGATGTGGTGTGGTCCTTGTATCGTTATGCAGGAGACGGTATTTCCAGTGGCGGAAGTGGGTGAGTACTTCAATCCGAGGTTCGTCAACATTAAGCTCGACATGGAAGACGAGGATCAGAACGGACCAGAGATCGGCGCGAAGTACGATGTTGGCGTTGTCCCCACCTACCTAATCCTGGATAGGGACGGAAATGAGTTGGGCCGGGCCACCGGTGGAGCGACGCCAAGTCAGTTTATCTCCATGATCAGTCGTGCCTTGGGAGAGACCACGTCGACTTTTGATGCAATGCAAGCGCGCTATGAAGAGGGTGAGCGGTCACAAGAATTCATCCAGCAGTACCTGATGGATGCCATCGTGGAATTGGCTTTCCGCGACATTGACAATCAGGACATTGAAAGTATTCAAGCCTACTTTGATGAGTCGGAGAAGTACAAGATGATTGCGGACGAGTACTTTTCCAGTCGACCCTACGCGGAATTGATCAATGAGACCGATGCTCATCTCGTCATGAACTACCACGAGCGTTCTTCACGTGGAGAGGAACTCGTCGAATTCGTGATTGAGCACTACGACGAGTTTCTAGCAGTTTCCTCTGAGTCCGCAATGGCCCAATTCTCGCTAAATGCGACCTTGGGCGCTGTTGCGGACGCTGCACGAGCCGGAGACGAAAAATTTTCGGACTACATAGATGCTCTAGAAACTGAGCCACTCAAACGAGCAGTCGAGTACGAACGTAATCGCTATCCCGAAAGCAGTCTGCTACCGGAACGACTGAAGTATGCCTGGGAAGCCGACTACCTCATTGCAAAAGAAGATTGGGATGGAGTCGCAGAACTCTACAAAGGACGGTTTGAGAAGTCGGGGGACAAAGCGACCGCCGGCAATTATCGCTGGGCAGCACAACGGCTCCTTCAGTCGGACAATCCAACCCATCATCTGACCGCGCTGGGGTATGCGCGACGCGCCTATGAAATGAACAAGAGAAATGGGTGGGGTGCGTCCCTCTACGTATCCGCGCTAGCAAAGAACGCGAAACTAGAGGAAGCACGGGAAACCGCAGCTGAATATCGTTCAGGACTCTCTGACTCAACAGTCGACCAACAGGAGTTGGAGAGTTTCGAGTTCTATACGGATTCAATCTTGCAAGAAGATTCAGCCGAATCTGAAGAGTCCCAGGAATAACCGATGCAATAGGCGACTTTGTCACTGATTCTAAATCGTCCATCTGAGTTCTTCGACGATTACAACCATTCACTTTCATAGAGCATGTTGTACAGGCTCTTTTGCATTGGACATATTGGTGAGATTGCAATCGTGCATAAATTAGGAGCTAAATTGCATCAAAGGGGTTGCTTTCTCTCACAATTTTGGACCTTTGTAAACTGCATTAGACAGATGTTCAGTGCTAGCTCATTGGTTTGTATGTCTGCATACAATGGTTAAGTCAAAGCACAAGAGTCGGATTTCAAAACAAACGTTAACAAGAGACTGACATGGGAATACGATTCTCACAGGCAAAATCGGCGTTTTGGGAGCCGGCATTCAAACGGCTAATAACTGGGGGTGCAATCCCAACATGAACATACATAGAACTCGATTGCTCACGGTGTCAGTAGTGATTGCAGCTTTGGTTGGAGCAGTGTATACCAGTCCTAGAACTGACTCGCTCGAGGAAACTTCGAGCGAGTCCCAACTGAAGATGTCAGAGACTGAGAACCAAGGAATCGATTTCTTCCACGGTTCTTTTGAGGATGCTCTCGCTCGAGCGGCAAAAGAGCAAAAACAGATCTTCGTTGATGTTTACACGATTTGGTGTGGGCCCTGCATCGTCATGCAGGAAACTGTGTTTCCGCTGCCCGAAGTTGGAAGGTTCTTCAATTCGAGATTCGTCAACTACAAGCTAGATGCCGAGTCTGAAGAGCAAAATGGATCTGAGATTGCCACCCGTTACGACATTGGAGTGTATCCGACGTATCTCATTCTTGATCATGATGGCAATGAGCTGAACAGAGCGACAAGTGCACTGCCCGCCGAACAGTTCATTTCATTGGTGAGCCGCATGCTTGGGGAGACAAGCTCAAAGTTCGATGAAATGCAATCACGGTATGACTCTGGCGAAAAATCGACGGACTTTATTCAGCAATACCTATTGGATGCAACCGTTGAACTTTCGACTCTCGAGATCGACAATCAAGATATTGATAGCGTAAACGCCCACTACGACGAAATCGACAAGTACACAGCTATTGCAAGGGAATACTTTCAAAGTCGGGGGTATTCCGAATTGATTAACGAAACCGATATTCAACTTGTCATGTACTACAGTGCAAACGTTCCCCGTGGCGACGCACTGGTTGAGTTCGTGATCGACAACTACGACGACGTGCTTGCTGTTTCCTCCAACGCAGCTATCAGCCAACTCGTTTTACAAGCTACCAAGGTGTCCGTTGCCGAGACAGCTCAAGCCGGAGACAGGAGATTCGTGGAATACATTGAAGCTTTGGAATCCAAACCATTGAGCAGGGCGGTGGAGTACGAACGAAGACGTGACCCAAACAGCGGACTGCTTCCGGAGAACCTAAAGTACTCATGGGAGACCCAATACTTACTGGCATTAGAAGATTGGGACGGACTGCACGAGGTATACAAGAGGCGTTTCGAGAAGTCGGGTGATACAACTACCGCAAAGCAATTTGGCTCTGCGGCGCGTCAGCTTGTGCGCTCAGATAGTCCAATTCATCGTGAGGTAGCATTGAAATATGCAAAAAGTGCTTACGAGATGGATCAAGACGACCCAGTTGTAGTTTCCAGCTACGTTAGGGCTTTGATAGGAATGGAGAGGCAAATCGACGCAAGCAACATCCACCAAGAGTACCTATCGGGATTGACGGAATCGAAGGCAGATAAAAACAAACGTAGGATCTTCGGTATTTTGACACCTGCAGAATTAAAGGAAGATAACGGAACGAAGCCTGCACAAGACTAAGGGCACTTCTTGGTCAGCTGAGACTACTTACATTCTCTTGGGACTAGCGTACCTTTTCCTTTCGACCAGGGACATTGTAGATACCGCATTCGATAGAAGTGTGAAGCAGGTGGGAAGCAACTCGAACTGTCGCGTCCATAAGAACCCACAGGAAGAGGCATGTGTATGCTGCTTGGAAATTGATCCTCCAAGTTGCAGATCTACGCGACAGGTGGTGAATTTCAGTCTCACTGCGTTTTAAGGGAACGACCGAGTTAATGGACTTCCGAATTGTCGGTGCCCTCCGCTCCGCTTGGTTCAATGACCTTGTGCGTCTTCTGTTCAACCTACCTTACATATAGAATCTCTTCCATCCTGCCTGTCGTCAGGTCTCTCTGAAGTATG
This sequence comes from Candidatus Azotimanducaceae bacterium, assembly GCA_965203735.1. Lineage (GTDB taxonomy): Bacteria > Pseudomonadota > Gammaproteobacteria > Pseudomonadales > Azotimanducaceae > Bin55. Next base: position 2,127,615 of record OZ241909.1, on the reverse strand, counting down.
CGTTCCTTTGAAGCGAGCAAGTATGCTCTGGGTATGAATCGCGATCCATGGGTAAGTGGAGTTTCTCGGTCAGAACCTTTCAAATCAGCAACGCTCGGCCAAGTAAGATCTTGCTCCCTATTAGCAATTTGCCCCTTGTCGAAAGTTTCATCGATGGATATGACCATGAATTCGAAACCATCTTTATTTGGGATGTCTGAGCCCAATTTGGAGAACTTGTAGACATGGATTCACGAAAAGCTAAACAAATCCGTTTTCCCACGCAGTTGCTATTGGGCATTGCGATTGGGGGCGTCGCCTCGGCTTTATTCATTGTTGGAGTGTCGTCGCTCACAAGAGACAAAAGTGGTTCCCTCGACATTGGACGTTCAATAGCTAAGAACGGAGAAACAGTTGACGCAATTAGCAAAGCTGATAGCGTGGATGCTTCGCTAATGTCGAGATCAAGTGACGACGGACACTTAGCAGGTCTGTTGAATGAGCAAGGCAGTTTTCGTCTTTCGCTTGCTCTGCACATAGCACTGGAAGACACTAACGAAGCACAGCTCCAGAGCCTCCTTGAAGAGTCCGAATTGATGGTACAGGGCAGCCGTAAACAGCTTGTCCAAGAAGTGATCTTTCGTAGATACGCTTTGCTCAACCCCAAGAACGCTGTCAAGCGCGTGTCGAATATGCCGGAACTCCAACAAGCAGATCTCTTAGCAACGGTGTTCGGAGAGTGGGCACTCTCGCACCTGGACGATGCCGTAGCAAGTGCAAAGCAGCTGGACGGACTTCGAAAGGTTGCTGCACTGCGTGGAATCCTCGAATCTCGTGATGACCTTTCCGATGCAGTCCGCATAGGAATAGGGCGACAGTTGGGCAACGAACTCGTCGCTCAGAACATACTCACTCAGTCGAATCTCTCGGACGCGATCAAGGACCCAGAAACAGCGTGGGACACGCTAATCGGAGACGACGTGCTTGATACAGCTCAAACAGGAAGGTTTATTCAAATCGCTGAAGCATGGATCGTAAAGGACGGAATGTCCGTCTTAGCAAAAATCAATGACACACTCACGGACAAGTCATCCAAGACCTCAGTCTTGACCACGGTAATTCACAAACTTGTACAAGCTGATGCACAGGCTGTGTTCGATTTTTCTCAGACAATGGAGAACGATACCCAAAATAACGTGATTGTGAACATTGTGAGTGCATGGGCGAGACTGGATCCAGAAGCGACGCTTGTTGCGGTTCAATCGGTGGAATCGAAGAGTCTGCGCACTCTGTTGGAAGATCGAATTGCAGCATCTTGGGGAAGTTCCAGTCCCCGGGAGGTCTTAGAGAATCTAGATCTTCTGCCGGAAAGTGCTCAAGATTCTGCGATGAGCTCTGCAATTGCCTCTCTGGCACAAACTGCTCCGGAGGAGGCAGCCAATCTCATGGCAGGAATGGATGGTTCAGAGCAAAGGTTAATGACGGCGTTCCAGGTCATGAGTGAATGGGCGAACATTGATCCACTAGCAGCACTTGAGTGGACTATAAGTAATCCAGAAGTTGAGGACCTGCAAACCACGCTTCTTCCTTCCATCCTTTACCAAGTGGCTAGTAAAGACCCTCAAATCGCTTTTGACATCGCACGACAACAACCCCTTGGAGAGAATGGAGTTGGATTAGAAGGACAGGTGCTCTCCAACATTGCCCTTATGAATATCGACAAAGCGCTTGCATTGCTAGCCCAGGTCCGTGAAGGTCCGACTTTGAGCTATGCAGTTAGCTCGGTTGGACGAGCATTGTTACGAATTGACGACGTCGATGAAGCGTGGGGACTGGCCCAAAAGCTACCAGAATCACAGCGTCAAGACTACTATCTAACCATCGTGGATTCATGGGCCGCAAGCGACGGGACCGAACTGTATGAGTCTATCGACAGTCTTCCATCAGATGAGATCAAGTCATACGCAGCATTGATGCTAATCTCATTCAATAAATGGTCTCGATACTTGGACAAAGATGAGGTCAATGACGTACGCACCTACTTAAACGATCAAGATACGGAGAAAGTTGAGACGTTTACTCAGGTAACGGGAATCCGGAAAGGTGCGGAGTTTAAGTCTCGTGCACGTGCTGAGTAAGAAACGATATATCCTTCAATTGCCACTTCAATCTCCAATCATTGCTTTCGTTGGGTAAGACGACTCATGCTGAATCCATGTACCCAGCACGCTTTGGACTTGTTCGCCTCTCTGGGCAAGGGTACTCCCAAGCTAATTTCAGAATCCCGAAACGAAGATAGTTTCGGTAGTGGAGGCACGACCCTGGAACTTGACGGATTGAGATTGCATGTAGTAAACGATCGTGCAATCGAAACGGTTGAAGTTGGACTTGAGAACGTGGGGGAAGTCTTGATATCCACCCGGCCCTCAACGACTATAAAGATGAGATGGGGCAGCCTACGTGTCCCCTGGAATTCCTAGCCGTAATGAAAGGGTGGGTGTCGGTGGACGAATGGCTTCGACATTATCAACTTGCGGGCGATCCCGTACAGTACGACGCTGAGACTCCGCCGCCAGGACCATATTATGAGCTGGAAGAAGCTATAAGTTTGCTGAAGGACGGCGTCAAATGGAACGAATTGATTGCTATTAGTTCAAATCACAGTCTACAGCTAGAAGCCGGTTCGGTCGCAGAATCGTTACAGAGAGAATTTGAAGCTAGGCTAGTACGTAGCAAGTAGTCATTTCACTCCAAGCTGTTTCACCAAACACTGCTTTTCCAGCAGTAAGAGTCGAAACATCTTCTATCGATGTTCATACCCTCGTCTCTGCAAGTCTAACACAGATTCTCATCTATCAATTAGAGTTGACTAATAAAACAAACCCAATCTGTAAAGCACTATATATTGATTGTTATCTCACTTTACAATACAATATATAGTGTATAAAGCGAGAATGAATCAAATGATAAATCCCGTTATCAAACGTATCACCAAGAAACTCGGAGAAGACGTTCGTGTAGCACGGCTCAGACGACGATGGTCTCAAATGGACCTAGCTGTCAAGACAGGAGTGTCGGTCGGTACGGTGCAGCGTGTAGAGTCCGGAGACCCGGGAGTAGGGATAGGAACCATAGTCACGATGTTTTATATGTTTGGATGCCAACAGCAGATCGAAGATGCTCTAGACCCCACCAGAGATGAACTAGGTCTAGCTGCTGATTTCTTCCACCTTCCCAAGCGGATTCGTTCAGCACGACGCGTAAGTCCTCGTGGCGATGACTTTTTGGATGAGAACGGCGTGCCGAAGGATGTCGTTTCTTTCTAGTTGGTCATTAGAGAAGAATCGTACGCGTACATCGCCTCGTCGGTTAGCCAGTTCTGAGAGGGGCATCCAACAGGATGCCGCTCTCAGCCACGAGACGAATTGCTTTCCTATCTCTTTCGTTCACTTTGTTACCGTGTGTGGAGTTGGCTATCCAGTGGCATCACTTTCGCGCAATGGGGACATACATTGGAGTGGCTGTGATTGCCAATGTAACTCAGTTGATTTCGGCACGTTTCTTGCTTGCAATAATCTCGAAAGCACTACAAATTTGCTTGACGTCATAAAGTATTGAATTTCTAGATTTCGGACTCTCTAGGTATGGAGAAGAAATCGGACAAAGATCGATCCTAATTTGTACCAACAGACTGTTGGAGGTAAACGTGAAGAAATTACTTTATGCGTTGGGTTTGTTCCTAGCAGGACTGTCGTTTGTAGCCACAGCAGACACAGCACAACAATTCACTGTTACAGGAAAGCTGATCCCAAAAGGGATACTTGTGAGTGAATCTGACGATCAAGAGGTCCAGGTGCCAAGAAACATGGACTGGTCAAAAGCAAAGGTTGTCGTCGTAGGCGATCCGGCGGGCGAGACAGAACTTAAGGAACTGGCTTCGGGACATTTTGAGAATGGCTCGATCACCCTTAGCGGACAAAGTGAACAACCTATAGAAGCACAGATATCAGTCTACTCTGGCAAGAAAAGACTTTCGACGTTGAAGACGCTGATTGTGCCAAGATCAACAATTTCCTTTGTACTTATGCAGAACCACGCTCACTTGGAATTGCTTGGCGCCTCACGAAAATCTACAGTTCCCGCGTCTAAGTTCACCATACTTGGTGACTTTCCATCAATGGCTGACGAATTGGAAGGTGCGATCGTCGAAGTCTTCTCGAGCGAACTCACCGCCACCGGCGAAAGCATCTCATTGAACTATGGAAGGGTAGTACCTCATGAAGGAAAATTTGTTGTCGAAGCGGACGTAGATGAACCGCGGAGAGCCCAAATACTCATTGTCCCGCTCAAAGGGGCTATAGGCCAGACTCCGTTGATAGTTGAACCTGGTGCGGAGATATCGGTTTCGACTCTCACGGACTCACTCAACGGTATGACTGCGTCGGCCAGCGAGGGGAAGCATGCACAGCTTGTCGATAGCTGGCAACAGAGCGAAGAGTATGTGTCGACTGTTCGAGCTTACCTTCTAGCATTTCAGGAATATAGTGACAAGGGAGAGGCAGAGAGCAATGCCTCAAATTCGGATTCACCAGATGCGGAGGTTGAAGAAACTCCAAGATTTCTAGAACTCGCAAGAGAATTAGGTCGAATTCAATACGGGTTCTTGAATGATGTTGCCATGAATGCAGAAGATCCGTTTGACTCTCTTCTTGCAATGGAACTAGGTGCGTACACGGGACAAGAAGAAGGATTGCTCGTCTACGACCGGCTGATCAAATCGCTCGACAAGGACCTCGTTTCACGCCGCGTAATTCAGGACCGCAACGAACATGCGATGTACATTGCGAGAGCTGTCAAGGACAGAAGTCTTGGAGTAGGCCAGAAAGCTCCAGATTTCGCCCTTCAAAGCTTCGAAGGAGAGGAGTTAACGCTGAGCGACATCCTCGACGGAAAGGACCATGTGCTCATAGACTTTTGGGCATCCTGGTGCGGTCCCTGCATTGCAACATTTCCAGCGTTGAAGGAAATGTACGCGTCTTATCGCGAACACGGATTCGAAATCGTCTCAGTGTCGATTGACGATTCTCAAGATGAATGGTCCGTTAGCACAGATGAGCACGAATTGCCTTGGATCAATCTTGGAGAACTCAAGGGATTTGAGGGGGAAATGGTGATGTCCTATGGTGTCAATTTTGTTCCAAAGGCATACTTGCTAGACTCGGAGGGACAAATCGTTCAGAAGGATCTTTCTACAGACAAACTCGCGACGTTTTTGGCAAATGAGTACGGTGACAACGACGAATAGGGCGAATTCAAGAACTACAATTGCTTTCTAAGAACTGAAATTGGTTCAATGTATACGCATGGACAAGCTGTGGCGGATTTTCTACGATCCTCGTAGAGTTTTCGATGAACTCCGCGAAGACCAGCAAATTAGGTTGCCTATAGTCACGATCTTAGGTGCTGTAGCAGTCTCGACACTGGTAATAGCCATCCTCTCTCCGGCACCTACACCACCGACGTTTGAAGAATTCAGCGATTACCGAAGCCAATCGCTTTTGCTCGAGGATGAACCGGACAGGGAATTCGCTAAGAGCCGCAAGGACGAACTGCATGAAGAACTCTATGGTCCTCGAGAATTTCCTCCGGGTGTCCGACTAGCAGCAACATTCCGGGATGTTCCACTATCTATGCTCAGCTGCTTGCTGCTTCTTGCAATTGTGGGATCGACGTTCTGGTTCGTGACTAAGAATGTCAAATCCGAGATCTTGTGGAAGGAGTGGTTTGGGTTCGCAACGTGGATAAAGTTGCCAGTAGTTATTTTTTTTTTACTTGATGTAGTACTTGCTGCAATCGGTAGAGATCGACCATACGTCTCAATTGATATTGGAGAGATGTCTTTCTGGACGACATACTGGGCAATTGGGAATGTCCTGTCGATGGTTATTGCGGTAGCCGGTCTAAGAAGCTGGACTTCCAAAGGGCTCGGAACATGCATTGGTTTGACAGGTCTTGCTTTCGGAATTCAGATTGTTTTCGCATTGCTTGGCATGGGAGTGTTCAATCTGGCTGTACTCATGCTCAGTTAAGCCCTCATCGACCGGATTACTTGTGAATTGCTCGGTAGAGAACTGCCACTACCTTGTTAGACAATCTATGAGTAGTAGGACCTAAGAATGAGCAAGCCCGTGCATGAATACTGGGCAAAAATCCATCTCAAGGATAGCTACGATATCTTGACGGTATCAGTATCTGCTAGTAGCAAACGTGAAGCAATGAGACTTTTACACGAAGAGTACCCCACCATGGAGGTTATGTACGGCAAACCGAAAAGAGCGAAGAAAGGCGAAGGTGAAAATGTACTCGACACGAACCTTTGGACCATCATTAGTTTTTACTTGGGTGGCTGGTGGTGGACCATTGGTTGGGTGGTTGCGATCGCGGCTGTGGCTTTGGTCATGAAAATGTGCTCTGGAGGTGAATGAGTCTAGATTGAAAGGAAACTATGGTGAATTAGTAAAGGCCGTTCAGTAGGAGACCAGACACTTGGTCGTATCAAAGCTACAAGTCAACCTCTTGCTGCACCCATAGCTTCGACACATTGCGGTCAGCGGACCTCAGACTCAATGTGAAGCTTTGCCCAGCAGCTTCACATTGAGCGGTTACTTTGTGTGCGCTGAAGTGTCCCTAAATTAATCTTGATCAAATCTGGACTCAAAAGGCAAGACGTTGGAAACAAAATTTTCCCGAACTATCTCAACAAACTGCAGAACAGACATGTGCATTTCGTCGATGCTTGGTTCGAATTCACTATCTCCAAATTGTCGATAGTCAGCGTCCTCTCTATCGCTTTGCAGTCGAGTTAGTTCACGATTCCATTTGGCATCCATCAGTCCTTTCTCCACAACCTCGCGATGGAATAGGGCTCCAAGCCCTCTGTGTGTACGAGGCATCTTCTCAACATTCACATCCATGTGAGCCAAGACGGCTAATGCTGCTTCCCGCGCGGCGTAATAGAGCCTATTGAAGATATCTTCGGCTGACTCCTCATTAGCTATAAGAGTTTCAGCAGCACGGAGTCGCTAGTAAGCTCTTTACAAGAAGAATTGAGAATCCTCCACTTAGAACGTCCAGGCAATCCCGTCGGAAAGTAAGTTTCGGTAAAACGTTGGATTGCTGGAGGAAGCCGGGGAACTCAAGACTTCGGACCAGAACACTCTGGGAGAAACCAAACAGTCGTAATCAGCCTCAGCGAGACATGTCTGTTCCCCCAGATTCCAAAGTATTTGCCGAGAACGCCATATGTCTCGACCTTTAAGAACTATAGCAAGATCGGCGTCACTTTCGTCTGTGTGGTCACCTCGCGCACGACTACCGTACAACAGTATTGTTTCAAGAGGGGGTGCGTCCACGTCTTGAAGTGCATCCAACAATGCACCGACGTATGCGTCAACAGCCTTACGGGTGTATTCGTCAATATCTTCGACTGTTCGTGGAGTAACTTTCGTTTGAATCTCCGACACTTGCCCTACGCCTCAGTTCGTTTCACGTACAAGAGTTCATCAGATGCTACTGTAGTACACAATTGACCTCCCAATTGACCTCTCCTAATTGGCAGAGTTCACTTCTCGCGCACCGGTTAAGTCCCGTTTGGATCTCCAATAGTAATGTCCGATTAAGAACAGGTGTTGCGCATCATGCAAACCAGACCTATGCTCATTTACGTTCGAATAACGACATTGACCAGAGTCAAAATAGCTTCCGCTGCCTCGGATGTGCTTAAATCTTTATCTTGTGGTCTAAAGCCTATTGTCTTCTGTTGAGCCGCTGAATCGGTCCTTTGAACCCACTTCTTGGGACTTTCTACATCTTGGACAGTCGTTAGATGGTATTTGTTGCCTGCTTGAAGGCCCCTTGGAGTGACGATCATTGCGATCGTGGTGGTAATGTGGCTTAACACCAATGTGTTCAAGGGGTGGTTGAGTCTATTCTGAACTGTAAAGTAGCCGCACTTCTCTCTGAAGCTCTCGGACATTCTCTTTCTGCCGGCAAAGGCTGTTCATCAGGAATTAAGTCTCCAATGTTGGATGAGACCGTAGCTCCGAATTAGCCAGGAACGGATCTAATGACGGATCAGCAAACGGCCCTTCAACGGCAAAAGTAGTCTGCCTTCGCTTGGCAAATTCAACCCATTGCACTTTTGCTGCAAATCTATGCCTTGTCGGATCGACCATGACCAAACCATATTCTGAATCCAATGCAGAAACGGGAACACCGAGGGCAGATGCAGCCATGTGCAAGTCTGCTCGATCTGACTTGAGGTCAACCGTGACAAGCACAACTTTTTTCTGAGCGAACGTTCGAGGATGGATGACTATTCTCCCTCAGGGTTCTAAGTTATTACTCCTAGAGCTTGGCCACTAGCTATCGGATCAATAATACTGTTTCCATACTTCGGATCCCAACCTTCTCCAGCTGGTTTACGGGCAGTGACTTCTAGAGTTGTGCGCAGGTCGTCAGGCGAAAGTGCTCCCGTCGGAAACTTTGTGCGTAGGGCGGCAATGCACCCGGCAGCTACCGGACATGCTGCGGAAGTGCCCATATCGGCATACGGAGTAGGGGCTTGCGAACCATCGAAGTGCGTATACGCGATGAGATCGGGTTTTTCATCGTCCATTCCTGGAATGGACGGACCTTCGGAAGAGTATCCCACCCAGTTATCCTGCGTATCTACTCCTCCGACGCTCAGTACTTTGGGATGTGCGCTAGCTCCCATGATGGAGTGTGTTGTATTGTTCAAACATGGCTGTGCCGGGCACGCAGATCCACAATTCCCTGCAGCGAACACCACATCGATACCATTTTGGGCCATGGAATGGAGTTGCAAACGAAAAGGATGGAGTGGATTGTCTGAATACCGACCCGTTGAATCAGATAGAAAATCCTGATTTAAGTGGTACATGCCCCAGCTGTTGCTCACCACCAAGGCATCGTACAGGTCGACACCGCCCACCCGCCATAGAACCGCCTCCATCTGTCCCATAGTGTCTTGTCACAGCAATCGCAATATGAGATTCAAGCGCGACTTAATGAAACTTTAAAGGATCTTGGTTAATGTATTTCAAGATCTTGAAGGCGAACTTGCTATTGGTGGAATAGCAAATGTCAATTCAAAGCGAACAAAGGCCGCCTCAGATCGCGAAAAAAAAAAATCCTAGTCGCCGAGCTCCATATCCGGAGAGTTGCGATCAAGCCGGGACTCAAATGGAGCGACGTCTGGCACAAACAACTCACGAACAATCTCAAGGAACCGCACAACTGTGCGGTACTGCTCGTGGATGTTCGCTGCAATTTCACGATTGCGATAGTGTCCGTAGTCCGCTTGCGTTCTGCGTTCCTCAAGGTTGGCTAGTTCACCACTCCATTCAGGATCCATCAAACCGGCTAGCACAACATTCTCGAGGAACATTGCACGTAGCCCTCGATGTATCCGGGGTGTGGTGTCGGTATCTGAACCCAATTTCGCCAGGATGGCAAGGGTGGCTTCTCGCGCCGCGTAATAGAGACGGTTTGCTGCACCCTCAGGCGGCACATCGCTCGCCATCAGCACTTCAGCCTCATGGAGTCGAGTGTGAGCTCTACGCAGGTGATAATCTGGCGTGTTCATTTAGTAACGCCAAGGAATGCCCTCTGCGAGAAGGTTGTGATAGAAAGCGGGATTGCTGGAGGTCGCTGGTGAATCCAACACATCTGACCAAATGATTGTGGGCGAGACCATGAACCCGTATTTAGCCTCAATTTCGTAAGTCGCTCGGCAAAGATCACGATGAATTTTCAAGGCTCGACCAAATTCATAGCCTTGGAGCACTAAAGCAAGGTCGGCATCACTTTCAACTGTATGGTCACCTCGAGCACGACTGCCGTACAGGAGTACAGCTACAAGCGGGGGCACATCCATTGTTTTCATGGCTCCCAGCATCTCGCCAACGTACGCTGAGACGGCTTCCACAGTTTCGGGATCTACATCATCTACAGTGCGCGAATTACCCCATGCACCATGGTTGAGCTCTTGAAGAGAAGTGCTTTGTTGTTTTGCCATAGGATGAACCATGACTGCTAATGTAGCATACGTGGATTGCTCAGGATTTGACCAAGTCTTAGTAGGTTGGTTCTAAACGAGTCGCTCACTTCTCTGTTGAGAATATGGTGCATTGCGAGCCGCCTCATACAGCTAAGAGCAAAATCACCTGGAAGGTACAGTAGAGGCGTTCGACCTTGGGGCGATTAACAATGTCAAACAGGCTACTGTTTTGGCATGGTAACGACCACGCTAATGCTATCTGGGTGCACGAATATTTTTTAAAAAAATTAGACTATCTGGTGGCGATCGACAGCATTCCCGACGAAATGTCAGTTGTGGTGATGCGGAGCAACGGAGATGCTGTATTCAAGGGGAGCACTCCGGCCACCGTAACACTCGCACCGCACGAATTACAAAATCAGGAAGAATGCTCCGAGCTAATCAACAGAGCTGTACCCTGACTCATCACACGATTGATTTTCCATCTGAAATTTAACGTAATATAGATTATGCGCAATTAGGTACGGTATCTTGTTTGCCCTGCATGCCATCGGAAGTGCCGATCTATGCTGTTCCGTGCCACTCTATTCCCTCTCTAACTATGGACTGATATAGGTTCGAATGAGAGGTTTCTATAGGACTTTGCAAGTCGCTTTCCCACACGGCAATTGGATCAAGCATCAATCCTTTAGAAGCATTGAGAGCTTCGATGGTGAAATCAAACGGTTCTTTCTCGATTCGTTCTGCATCTTTCGGTGGCGGACGCTTTCCTCTCATGACAACAGCAACGTCAATATCGCTCTCAACCAATTTTCCATTACGCGTGAAGATTGGAGGTGAATTGTGATCTCCGCGGGCTCGGCTACCAAACAGAATGAGACCCACGATTAATTGAGCAGGAAGTTCTCTTGCAAGCGACTGTGCATAGACATTAAGAGCCCTTGCTGTTCTTAGGTCCGTACTTTTGGAAGATTTCAAAGCGTTTCCAGTGCCTCAAAGATGTTTAGAAAACATAACACAATGGAAGTTAACGCGGAGACGCGAATTGAGACCCGCACGGCCGTGCGTTCTTATCCACTGTGACATTGGATGTCGCACCCCCTTGGTCGCTCGAAAAAACGAATGGTTCAAGTACAGATTCAAGGAATCTGGCTCGTACCAAAATCGCACTACATTCGCCATAAACGAGAGCGAACACTAAACGAAACTACAACTAAGAACATGAGCGACGCCGCCATCATCAAAGCTGTCTTTGGACCCATCGCGGACGACACAACTCCCCACATCATCGCGCCTATCGGTCCCGAACCCATGAACGAGAACGAATAGAAGCCCATTACTCTTCCGCGCACCCCCTCTGGTGCGTGTTCCAACATCACCGTTCTGGCCATGCTCATCGCCACACCGCCACAAGTTCCCCAACCAAACAACAACATCGCGAAAAACAAGAAAGACACCCCTGATCCGGCGGCTCCTAGGAATAGTGCTCCAATTCCGTGAGCCATCAGAAGTGCTCGGCCGGGGCGACGAAGACGCCTAGACACTAACAACATGAAAATGGTGAAGACCAGCCCGGTTGAGTTAATTAGGTTGACTAGGGCTATATCTGCCGAAGATCCCATATAGACATCACGAATCAACAGAGGAATCGTGACCATGTACGAACCCATGAAGCAAATACCAACACACAAGTTCTGTAGTACGACAGCTCTCATAGCGGGATTCTTGAGTACCGTCTTGCATCCATCCACAATTGAAGCTGCAACGTCTCTACCAATCGAGACAGACTCTTGCTCCTGTCTTTTATGAACCTGAGGCACACGGCTAAGTGACCAAGCCCCAAGAGCGATGATGCAAGCCTGCACGAGAACAATCGGAACACCCCCTATTCTCTGTGCGAATCCAGCTAAGGAAAATCCACAGATCTGAGTCAAAAACTGCACCAACGTGAATTTCACAACGGTCCGCTGGATATCGCCCCGAGCTACCGAGTTCAAAATGGCGTCTCTCGCTGGTGTTACGAACGCCTGCAATGTTCCTATACAGACTGCATATACCAGCATCAGGCTGAAGCTCAATTTCTCGAGGAACAAGATGCTGGCCAACATTAGGATGGGGATAACGGCCAAAGACTGAGCAACTACTGCTACTCGCCGAGCCCCGAGGCGGTCGGATAAGCTGCCTCCAACCAGCATGAACAGCATTGCGGGCAGAAGTAGAGCTGTCTGTGCAACGCCCACCATGACAGGTGACTCTTGAAGCACAATCGTCACCAGCCATGCAAACATCACAACGGATATCCCGTGCGAAGCAAACCATGTACCGGACCCAAGAAGATAGAAAAATATGGGTCTTTGGCGACGACTTAACAAATCAAATGTGTCTTGTTAGGGGTATGAATTGAATAAATAGAACGAAATTATGCAGGTCTTTAGTAGAAAAGACATCGGGCGAGCGATTTCTAACAAGCTCTTAGGAAGGCTTTTTGATTTCCTCACTCTTCAGTGAGAATTCATCGAACTAACTGAATGCTAGACAGGATTGCGAAATCCGGGTCCAGAACCTCCGAGACCACCCATCTGTCCACCTGGAGGACCACCCATTGGATCATCGTCCGTGGATTCCACCCAACGCCTACGATTTTGTCGGCGTTGTTCCTCAATATCGGTGTCAAAAGCATCAGGCTTGTCCACATCTTGAAACTGCAACTCGTGAAGCGTGTAGTAGATGCCTCGTTGTTCGATAAGTTCCTCGTGAGTTCCCAACTCGCGAATAACTCCATGATGTAGAACAAGAATTCGATCGCATTCCTGAATGGTCTGCAATCTATGCGCAATAATGATCGAAGTCCGCCCTTCCGTGAGCTTATGCAAACCGTCCTGAATGATCAGTTCGGTTGCTGTATCAATACTTGAGGTCGCTTCGTCCAGCACGAGGATTTCAGGATTGGCTGCGAGGACTCGCGCAAATGCCAGCAGCTGCTGCTGTCCTTGCGACAAATTGTGCCCACGTTCAGCTAGTTCAGTGTCGTAGCCATCGGACAGTTTCTGGATGAAATAGTCCGCATTGACTACGCGTGCAGCCCATTCGGCTCGTTCGCGAGAGATCTCTGGATTGTTGAGCGAAATATTGTCCAACACCGTGCCGGAAAAAATGTGAAAGTCCTGAAGAACTACACCAATTCTCTTGCGCAAGTCTCCACTCGCAATGTGATTTACATCGTAGCCATCGAGATAAATCATGCCGTCTTCAAAATCATAGAAACGAGCTAACAGACGAATGAGAGTGCTCTTTCCCGACCCTGTGGGACCCACAACAGCTAGTTTCTCTCCAGGTTCGATCTTGAAGGAAACCCCGTGAAGTATTTGCTCGCCGACGTTGTAGCCAAAGTTCACGTTCCGGAATTCGACGGTTCCACGAAGTCTATCCGGAAGCTGAATTGGATTTTCAGGTTCGTGCAGCCGCTCGTCCCAGTCCAATGCCTGGAAAATGCGTTCGCCGGACGCCATTGACCTGAAGAGAGTATTGAACAATTGCCCTGCGCTGGAAACCGGCATGATCATCATGTTGATGTACTGGTTGAACATGATCAATGTTCCAAGGGACAGAGATTCCTGAATTACCTGCCCTCCTCCAAACCACAGAACAGCTGCACTCGCGATACTTGTTAGACTGGTATTAAACGTCTCGAAGACAATCTCGTAGTTGATCGCCCGATACTCCTGCTTTTTGTTCTCGCGATTCAACTCGTTGTACTCGTCGATATTTTGTTCCTCGCGACCCGAGAGTTGAACCACCTCGATGCCCATCAAATCTTCTTGCATGTATTGGTTGAGAGCTGACACCGAGTCTCGAATTAAGCGGAAGATCTCTCGCATAAGCATTCGGAAGATGTATGTAGCGAAAGCGGCGACTGGAATGATTGCTAATGCCACAATCGTTAGTTGTCCGCTGAAGTCCAGCATGATTGCAAGAGCAACAAAGAAAAGCACAAAATCTGCGGAGTACTGAATGAACGAAGTAATTAGGTTGTAGAGGTTCTCAACATCGTTGGTCACACGGGTCATGACCCTTCCTACAGCTACGTGGTCGTAGAACGAGGAAGGTTTCATTTCTAACGAGGCAAACAGGTCCACGCGGAGGTCTCGAAGCGTCTTGAGCGCGCCGCTAGTAAGAGTTAGCTGTTGGGCAAGACCCAAGAACGACTGCAAGAAAATCATCAGGACGTACAGGACTACCGCAGCTGCCAGCATGTGAATGCTGAATGTGTTGGCTATCCATTCCGTGGCTGCAACGAGACCGTAATCCGGCATATCGCCAAAGTTGGTCGTTGGGGAAAGAATCTCGTCGACGACTACTTTGTTCTGCAAGACTGGCATGATTGCCGTAAACCCAACCGACACTAGGATCAGCACAACACTCACGACCAGTGTCAATCGATACGGTTTCGTCCACTTGAGCAAGCGCATAAACAACTGCGTGTTCAACGCCTGGTGGGTCAATTGGGCATCGAACGCCGAGTAGTTTCGACCCGGAGTAGTTTGTTCTGTTTGTGCGGATTCGGCCATTAGCTTGCAACCACAGACGAGACATCGTCGTCCGAGTCATCCCGATGTTCGGTCAGAGTACGTATCAATCTCTCTCGTCGCGTCTGATCTTCGTCTTGATTGCTCTGAACACCTTCCAGATCGGCATAGTAGCCGCCTGTACTGAGCAGTTCATCGTGGGTGCCCTGCTCCAATATGCGTCCATTGTCGAAAACGTAGATGTAGTCTGCATGCCGAGCTGTCGATACGCGATGAGAGATCAAAATCGTTGTCTTGTCGGCTCGCAAACGATTGAGACCGCTGATAATGCGCTCTTCTGTCTCCGTGTCGACACTAGAAAAGACATCGTCCAAGAGCAACACCTTCGAGTCGCGAATTAGTCCTCTAGCGAGGGTCGCACGTTGCTTTTGCCCACCAGAAAGCGTTACTCCCCGTTCCCCCACGATTGTGTCTATTCCATCAACAAATTCTGATACGGTGTCACTCAATCCCGCCGCATCTATTGCATCCCATACCGCTTCGTCCTTTCGTTCTGGATCATCGTAGGTAATGTTTTCCTTAATCGTTGCTGAGAACAAGAACGCATACTGCGGAACGAGAGCAATCTGCTCTCTAAGCTTCTTGATGGGGAAATCGCAAATGTCGTGTCCACCGAGAAAAATGGTGTTGGGTGCTACATCGTTCAATCGGACGATGGATTTCAATACAGTAGACTTGCCCGATCCCATTCGTCCCAGCAGGGCAATCGTCTTTCCAGGCTCGACATCCAGGTCGATGTTGTTCAACGACGGAGTCGAGGCCTCGGGATAGGTATATGTGAGCGCTTTAATCTCGATGTGAGCCGGGAAATCCTCGTCAATCACCGATCCAGAATCGTCTTTGACTTCGGGTTCATGGTCGATGATCTCGAAGATCCGTTCGGTACCCGCTGCAGCCGACGTGAACATCGACAGCGACCAACCAATTTGGGTGACCGAAGAGGTCACCATCACAAGATAGACGGAGAACGCAGTCCAGGTTCCGAGCGACAAATTGCCTTCTAGCACCATCGATCCGCCGTAGCCCAAAATGATCAGTGGCGAAATCATGGTCAGGCCGCTCATCGATATGCCCATAAACTGCATAAATCGCGTGGCCCGATAAGCCTTCTTGATGTATTGCGTGCTCGCGTCTCGAAAACGCTCTATTTCGCTCGCTTCCTGTGACATGGCTTGAATGGTGCGAATTCCATTCAGGTTTTCCTGAGCGAAAGAAGTAACTCGAGCCATGGCTTCCTGTCGTTCGATGAAATATGGATACATGCTCCTTGACATAAAAAAGCCAACGAGAGCGACGAAAGGAAGCGGCAAAATCGTCACGATAGCCAATCCCGGGGACATTGAGAACATGAACCAAAGCCCCATCGTGATCGTGAAGAAGAACATCACGACGGTTACCCACCCAAACGACACCGACATGCGGACTTGGCTTACATCGTTCACCGCTCGAGACATCAAGTCTCCCGTGCTGAACTTGTTGAAGAACCCTGGACCTTGAATTTGTGTATTACCAAAAATTCTCTTGCGCAGGTCGTAAGTAACGGCAATCGAGACTCTGCGTAGAGCCCGCCGTGCCCAGACGTAAATCAGGAAATTTAGCGCTGTAACTCCCAATATGCCGAGCGCGGGCAGAACAATATTGGGTGGTATTTGAGGGTCGGAAAGGCTATCGATGGCGATCTTCATGAATTGAGGAAGCCATGCCATTCCGAAGCGTTGAAGAAGCAATCCACTAATCGAAAACACAAGCACCCATGCATAGCGCTTGCAGTAGGGAAGAAGCTTCTTTAGGTGTCCTAGATGCTTAAAGGAAGATCGTTCTCGAGTTGGCGCTCCTCTGAAACTGGCTCGATGGCCACCTCCGCCCCGCGAGAACCCACCGCCCATATAACTCGGCAAAACATTTTTCGGTCAGCGTGAATCGGCAAAATGGGGTTGGACTGTATCGTCCGGGCCGGAACCGCCACCAGGGTTCTGAACTCGTCGAAGATTTTACATTACTCGCCATTTTGCTCGGTTTGACAATCTGATTTCGAGCTCGGGCTAGACCTACCTCTGAAAAAGTCCCCTACTCCCGTTCCTTGATCGTCAATTCGACACGATTTAAGAGAACCGATACCTTCTAACAAGAGACTATTGCAATGTTTGTAGCTCAACCGACGACTTGGTTCTCTGTACTAGGTACGACTTTGAAACTGGTTGATTCGTCCACTCGGACAATTGTCCGTCCGGCCAATGCACACTAATAGACACGGGACTTAAGGCGTTTCCTAGTCCAAAAGTGATTGGAAGTTCAACCTGAGAAAGATAGCTCCTTGTTGGCGAAACCATTCGAGTCTGAATGGAATCTTGGTTTGTAACCACAACTCTTGCGCCTAATGCGCTGGTGTTTGGAGAGTCTTGGCGTAGAAGAATGCGTATCCATGCGGTGTCTTGGGTCCTGTTATTTCGCAATAGCAGTGGCTTTCCCCCAACTTGAGTGACCAGTATGTCCAAATCCGCGTCTCCGTCTATGTCCGCATAGGCAGCCCCACGACCGATTATCGGCCTACCCCAGTCCGTGTCGACGTGGTCTGCCAGAACGAAGCTCCTTTCACACTCGGTGCCGCAATTCCACCAGAACTGCGAGGACTGTGCATAGTGTTGACTGGATTGAACGCGGTTTATTTCGGGTTCAACGTGACCATTTGCGGCGAACAAATCCAGTCGCCCGTCCAAGTCGTAATCAATAAACACAA
Organism: Candidatus Azotimanducaceae bacterium; assembly: GCA_965203735.1. Taxonomy (GTDB): domain Bacteria; phylum Pseudomonadota; class Gammaproteobacteria; order Pseudomonadales; family Azotimanducaceae; genus Bin55. Next base: position 2,110,232 of record OZ241909.1, on the reverse strand, counting down.
GACCGAAAGTCAATGCTCGACGGCTTGCGGCTCCCACGCCCGAGACAATCGCATCGTCGCTAAACAAAGTCTGATTGCCACGTCGCACATAGAACGATGACATTTCATTGGCGAAATTTCCAATGGCGAGTGCAAGATCGTTTCTGTTCGAAAAATATGCGCTATCAATACCCATTGCGCCAGTCGCCGCGCCCGATGTGTCGAATGCCAATCCCAGTTCCATTCCGGACTCGACGAAAGTTTCGTCACCCTGGTTCAAAAAAGCAAAATTTCTGACAGTGTCGTTTGCAACGACCATATCGTCAGAGCCGTCTCCATTAATGTCGGTCGTGACAACCGCAAGAGCTTTGCCAGCTGCTTGACCTGTTGCTTCGTTGAATACTTGGATGCCGGACTCACTTGAGACATCAGTGAATGAGTCTCCATCGTTCCGGTACAAGTATGAATGGGTTCCTCCGAAATCTGTTGGAGGTCCATAAGCTCTTCCGATTCCTGCCAATCTGTAGTCGACTTCAATATCCCTGTTTCTAGACCACTCCACATAGTTGCAAACGAATAAGTCCAGGTCTTCGTCTTTGTCATAGTCAAAAAAGGAGGCACATGTGCTCCATGCGTCAGGATGTCCTGACACTCCCATGGCATCGGTGACATCTTCGAAGTGCTCACCGTTGACATTTCTTAGGAGGCGATTTCTTCCGACCGCGGTGATGAACACATCCAAGAATCCATCGCCGTCGTAGTCGCCGACTGCTATTCCCATTCCATAAATCGGTTTTTCAATTACTGCACTCTTCGTTCGCTCAAACGCTCCATTTCCATTGTTCGAAAACAATGCGGATCGAGCATCGATTCCGGAAGAGGAGTCCCAGTCCCAAGTCTTGGAATTAACGAAGATGATGTCTTGATCGCCGTCATTGTCGTAGTCTAGAAAGGCAACGCCACCTCCCATCGTTTCTGGAAGCAATCGTTCTCCGGCAGCCCCGTTGACATGAACGAAGTCAATTCCTGCTTGTTCCGTAATGTCTTCGAACAGCGGAACAGGTGCAGAAATACCTTCATCAATTAAAACAGGCGCTGTGTCTTGAGTCTCCGTGCCGAAATCTTCCGACTTCTCCTGATTCATAAACAAAATGGCGACGACAACCACAATCCCGATTGCAATCAGAACTGCAAGGGAAAGCCAAAGTGCACGTTTTAGACGTAGCTCAGGCGACAAAGATGTCAATTCTCGGAGTTTCCTGGAACTGTTTGCAGATCGTATATGACGACATCGTCTGCCGCGTGATCAGCTATAGGATCATTGCGCCGAGCTTCCGCCAATGCCCGATCTCGTGCGTTGTCGTCTACGCGATACTTATCGTGCAAAGCACGATGTTGTGCTTCAAGTTCGGGATCTTCAAGTTGGGAGAAAATCGTCGCTAAGCCGTAATGAGCAGAAACGTTCTCGGGATCGACAACCAATGCAGCTCGATACTCAGCGACCGCCATATCTAGCCATTCTGTACGTGCTTGGTCAGAGTTCTCGAGTTTCGAACGTTCGAAGTAGGTTCTAGCAAGGGTGTTTCGAAGACGATAGTCCAAGGAAAAGTCAAACCCTCGAGATCGAGCTTCAGCAAACTCTGTTTTTACCAAAGCGCTAAATTTGCGTATGGCTTCATCTAATTGTCCAGACTGCAGATCGATCAAGCCACCGAACCACGCAATCGACCAAGGGTACGCCCCAAATTGCTCCGCAAGCTGCAACTCCAAAGCTGCTTCGTCCAATCTTCCTTCTTTCAGATAGGTTCGTGCGGAGTTGAGATGTCCCTCTCCTCGCCCGAGGTCCGATACTTTGTTGAACGCAAACTCGGCCTGTCGAAGCGCACTATTGTTTGGTTTGGTCAACCAACCAATGCCATAGTCGTTCCATCGCATCCACTTCGGGACCTCGGTCTCCGATCGACCAACTGGCACGGTTTCTCGAGCCAACACCGCAAACGAAGGTCCAATCGAAATGCTCATGCTGTCCTTTGCGATTACGGTGACGGGCAATTCGTTGCGCAGTGAGGCATCGTCACTAAACGCCCGGAGGAAGGTTGTGTCGAATTTCCTATAGTTCAATGTCGCAGTTATTTCGAGCTTTCCGGACAAGCCCTGTGGGACGTTCAATCGATAGTGAACGACGCTCGCGCTCCCTGGATTGATTTGGTGATCGTAGAGTTTCGTGAAGATGTCCTCTGCATTTCGTTCCGCGATGCGATTGCCAAACCGATCGAGTACATATGCATTTACGAAGTGCGTATTCGGATCAATGACGCCGTCTGAATCCATTGCTCCGCTAGAAAGTAGTGGAGTTTCCTTGTGCACCACATCAATTTCGAGCCACACCTGGTTTGAGTCTGACGTGCCCTCGGTGAACTTGTGCCCTAATGTCAATGTCCTCAGTACGACATCGAATACATAGGTTTCGCCCGACGCCAGAGCTACTTCGTAGTCACTAAGCGGTGCAGTGGGTTCTTCCTCTAGTTTGTCACCTTCTCGAATAGCGAAGATATCAACCCTCAACGAGTCTCTGAGAAAGTCTCTATGGGCATCGAGCTTGTCAATGGGTATACCCACCATGTATGGCAGAGCTGTATTGGCTGAAGGAAACTGATGATCTCTCACTGCTAGACCGGTAATTCCTTCGTACGCCTTCGCGCCGAAGTCTTCCGAAGCAACCAGCTTCATATGACAGCCGTTGCAATTTACTTCTGCCTTGCTGGGATAATAAAAGCTAGCAACTCCGTGTCCCGAAACACCGCTCAGCAGGAAGGAGTCGTAGTGGTTCTGACCACGAAGCCACTTGTACGCATTGAGCTCCTCTGGCAAGTGAACCTTGTGGCAAGTACCGCAAAATTCCGGTGTCCTGTGTAGCGGTTTAAAAAACGTCCTCTTGTGGAATGAAGGCTTGCCTTTGATCAAGACGCCATTTACCCAATGTAAGAATGGGTTGCTGGATCGTGCAAATGGGTAGTGTAGGGGTTCGCCAATAAGATACGAAGCGTTTCCGTGTTGTCCTGTTATGTCGGTTATTGCGTGGCAGCTAATACATGTGATACCTGCATGCGCCGTAACATCGTTGACGACATCGAAGTCCGGATCATCGAACGCCCCCGTCAGTAATGGAACGGGATCGTGACATCCAGCACAGAATCGTGCGGCATGTACGTTTCCATCGCGTTCCAACACTTTCGCTCTCGTATTGTTCACCGCAAAGGCATAGGCGGGATTGTTGAATGATGCAAAGCGATGTGCACTTACTGACCATTGCGAATGTACGTCCGCATGACACGACTTGCAGTAGTCATCCATCATGAGTGATGAAGCCGAAAGGTAGTTTCCGGTGTCAGTGCTTACTAAGGCAGGAAAGAAATCGACATTTTGTTCGACTTGAGGTGATCGAGGCGAAAGTAGATGTATGCCTACAACAGCTATCAGGACAGCTGTCAGGCCAACTGCAAATCCCCCCTGCCAGCGAATCTTTGGGCCTACTAGTCGGTGCAACACAAAGAGCCAAACCGCAGCAATTGGAGCGATAACGTGAATCCAATAAACGACTTGTCTGGCACTAGGCTCGCGAATCTCAAGAAGCGGAAGTCCTCGTGTGAGAGCGATGCCCGACACGAAAACTGCCAGAACCGATAAGAACGTCGCAAGTCCTAGTCGAACGGCTATCCGATTGGACCTGCCATAGGCTCTGCGAAGATGAAGCCCAATGAACACAAGCGCGGGAAGAAGTACGCCAATTCCCAGCAGCAAGTGAACAAGAAACATTGATTGATAAAACGCATTCTCGAGTGGCTCATCGTTCCACCACTGAAGTATGGAAATGCTGACGAGGTAAATCGAATTAATGATCAAGACAGAGACCACCGCCAGCACGACACGAAGGAGCACTCGCATCCTGGGTGTAACAACGGTGGATTGTGAACGTTGTTCGTTCACAGCGCTAAACAACGAAGCAAATGGCGCCCTTAGCGGCTATAGCATTAGCAAGGAAATTTGCCGACTATGCTAACTAAATGTGCTTTTCTACAAACTCCATGATTTGTTCATAAAGTCGAGTCTTGCTCTCTGGGTCTCGAAACCCATGAGCTCCATCGATTTCATCGACATTGACAAATTCCACCCCTCCGCGTCTGAGGGCTGACACCATACTTCTGTGATGCCTAGGTGGTGCGAACCCATCCTTTCCGCCATGTGACAGAAAAACGGGTGCCCTGAGCTTGTCGATATTGTTCGTTGGCGATGCAGCAGCTAGGGCTTCGGTGTCGCTACCGATCGCCGCATTGAGCAGCCAAGGATCTATGGGCCACGCCGGAACTTGCCCATTCCAAAGAAGCGACAAGTCGTAGAGTCCTTGGTTTCCAATCGCGCACTTGAAGAGATCAGGCTCTTTGACCGCAGCGGAGAGCGCAACAAACGCCCCGTAATGAGAACCGGCAATGCATATCCTCTCGCCGTCTATCGCTTTCTGACCCGCAGCGTAACGAGTCGCTGTGAGGACATCTTCAATAATGGCTCCCGCCCACTCACCAAAGCCTGCTGTAGCAAATTCAATCCCTCTCCCCGCACTACCTCGATAGTTCACCTGTACCACTGCGTATCCATTAAGTGCATAGGCCTGAACTTCGGGATTGAATCCATATTCGTCGTAGACACTATGTGGTCCTGCGTGCGGTAGGACAATCAAAGGTGCAGGATCTTCGTCGTTCTTTGGGAAGGTTAGGTTTACGTACAAATTCAACCCATCGTGTGCCTTGACGCGATGCGTCACAGTATTCGACATTTCTGATGGCAACACTCCTGGCTTCTTTGCGTACACCATGTCAACCGCGTTTGTTTTCGAGTTAAATCGATAGTAAATCCCAGGATTGGACATGCTGTCTGCTAACAACAACATCACTTCTCCATCGCGGGACAACCCGGCAATCGACAACCTATGTCCAGCAAATGCGTCCAAGTTTGCGAGGGTGGCCCAATAACGCGCCGCTACATCCTGCGGTGCCACGGTGGCAAAACTGAGAAACGGATCCATTAGAGTGACACCAAGCACTTTGTCTCGATTGGGCGTCCACACTACTCCTTCTCTCTTAATGTCAAACTCGTTGCTTCCATAAACTTTCTTGTACTCGTTTGCCGAAGGTGTGTAGAGGTAAAGGTTTGTCAAACCATTCTCGTGATTACCGAGGATGTAGAAGCTCTTGTTGTCACCGCCAAATCCGAGAAATGTAATCTCTGCTCCAAAAGTTCCTATTCCTGCTGCTTCAGAGATGTTCATCCATTCACTGTTTGCATCTTCCCGATAGTGCATTACCGGAATTCCGGATCTCACTCCATACGCAATCCGAGCGACGCCTTCATTTCCTACATATAAGTCTCCAAACGACAGAGGACCCTTTTGCCGATTTGTTCGTCGACCTTTCTTCTTGGAGTAGATATCCATTTCGATGATCGCTGGAGTGCTCTCATATATTTCACGAAAACTTCGAAAGTCCTTCTCCTGCATCAACACGGTCCGCTTGTTTCCACTATTGACGCTGCGAAATCTCAGCTGCTTCTCGGGCTCGTCTTGACCTCTGTTGAATGGATTTGAGTGCTGGGTACCTTTGGTGTTAACGGAGTAAAAGTTGTTCGGCCACCAGGGAAATGGAGAAGGTCCAACAATCATGTCAACTGTGTAGAAAACTCGTTCGTCGTTAGCCCACATCAGATCCATGATGCTCTCGCGAGCACGCATATTCACCGATACTCGTGGAGATGTCATTTGAAGAGTGCCGCTGTCCATAAACTGAAAAGCGTACGGTCCCACGCCGACAAGATGCTTTCCGTCAGGCGACACCTGCATGTCTTCCAATACGGGTTCGGCAAAAATGTCCTCCAGCGTTGCCGCATGGGGACACGCAACCATCACCGCCATGAAGATGAAGCTAAGGATGCATGATTGAATCTTTGAATTCATCAGAACTCCTCGGTCGTTCGTGCCTCAACGAAGGAGATACTGCAGAGACAAACGTCGCGTAAACAAACCCAACGTTGCAGGCTACGTTCAACCGTTATTATCAAACCCTGCCTTAATCTATATTCTTTGGAGTGGATTTGTCAAACACCCTCTCCTTCTTTCGTATTGATTGGGGTCAGGAATAGGGAGTAATCGCGACTAACTTGAGCCATGTTTGCACTTCAAGCAATTGATGTCAGCAAGAGTTTTTCCGACGTAGACGCGCTCGTCAATGTCAATCTGCAGGTCGATGTTGGTGATGTCCTCGGCTTGTTGGGTCCAAACGGTGCCGGCAAGACTACGCTCATAAGCGTTTTTCTTGGACTGGTAAAGCCAGACCGGGGCAATGTTCTCGTGCTGGGCAAAAACCCCATCGAGGATCCACGAAATGTTCGTAAAGACATTTCGTACGTTCCAGAATTGGTAGCCCTCTATCCAGAACTCACGGCATTTCAAAATCTGCAATTCTTCAATTCGTTCAATGAAGATCCTTGCGACAAAGACGTACTTAGGAAGTGCTTGTTCGACGTTCGACTGGATGAGAAATTTCATGACAGCAAGACAAAAACTCTTTCAAAGGGAATGTGCCAAAAAGTGGGATTGGCAATTGCTCTCGCAAAGAACGCTCAAGTGATCTTCATGGACGAACCATGGACTGGGCTCGATCCCGAGTCTGCCAGTGAACTCAGAGGTCAGATTCAAGCCACCCGAGATCGAGGTACTACCATCTTATTGGCGACTCACGACCTCTTTCATTTAAGCGGAATTGCAAGCCACATTGGATTGCTCCGAAACGGCCGATTGTTGAGTCTCGTCTCGTCTCTCGAGTTAGATGCGAAAGAAATAGAACAGCTGTACTTAGATCACATGCGTCAAGGCGACTAGGTTTAGTTGAGGAATGTAGTGTTTTGATTTGGGCAATACTCCACAAAGAACTGCGGGAACTCCTCTCAGACCGAAAATTCTGGGTGCTGTTCACGATAGCTCTCTTGCTCACCCTAATTGCGTCATTGGATGGATGGCAACGCTTGGCTCAAGATGCGTCAATTCGAAGCGAAGCATCCAGCATCGAACGCGAAACTTGGCTCAACCAAGGCGAGGCCAATCCACATGATGCAGCACACTTCGGTCGCTACGCACTTCGAGAAATTCCCGCATTAAGCGCTTTTGATCCAGGAGTTCTCGATTACTCCGGTGCTTCCGTTTGGATGGAAGCACACTTTCAAAATCCCGCGTCGAATCGTCGAGCGGAAAATCGAATAGCTTCCTACCCCCTTGCGACCGTTACTCCGGCGTGGCTACTTTCCGTAATCGTTCCTCTGATACTAGTGATCCTGTTGTTTGGGACGGTTGTTGCTGAGCGAGAAAGAGGCACACTGAATTTCTTGTGGGTTCAAAATGCTCGGCCTATGCAACTTATTTTGGGAAAGTTCTCTTCCACGTTGATCATTGCTGCATTGTTGTCGGTTCTATTCGTCTCGCTGAGTTGTATGCCCATCGTGTTCCATCAGGATTTGACAATCGAATGGTTGGCGGTGTTCGCCCTTGCAGTTTGTTACTTCATCACATACGTTTGCATCTGCGGAGTAGTCATTCTGATCTCAACCGTAGTAGGTACGTCCCACATCGCATTTTGGATCGCTGCCCTATTCTGGGTCACAACGGTCTTTGGGCCGTTACTTGTCGCGCAAGCCGCAAAGGAGCTTCATCCTGTTCCGCGAGACCGGGACTTTGGTTCCGCTATACAACAACAAGCCCAGGCTCCGTTTTGGCTAGGCGAAGCGCAATACGAGGAAGTTGCCATATACGAAGCAGAGGTAATGACTCAACATCGAGCTTTGGATGCGAGAGAACTGAGGCTTAACCGAGATGCTCTTGTGCTGCAAGCACACGAACGATTTGCAAACCGCGCTTACGACCGTCTATACGGAGAGCTGTACGACACCCACATAAAGCAAGAGTCTGTCTTGCGTAGCGCGTCGCTTTTCTCTCCAATCTTCGCACTGCAAAGAATCTCGCGAGGAATCGCCCGTACCGATACAAGCGCACAAATTCACTTTGCCAAAAGCGCGGAATTACACCGCAGAACCATCATCGAGAAACTAAACGAAGACATGATGTACAACGCAGGAGAGGAGTCGTTTCGCTATGTTGCTGATCGAGAGCTGTGGCAAACCGTCGATGATTTCGAGTACCAACCTCCTCCATTTAGAGAAATCCTAAAACACTACCAGCTCGAAATAGCGTCGCTTGTCTATTGGACGTTGTTGAGCCTTATTCTTGCAGCAGTTGCATTGCAAATACGGGCTAGAGCAGAAACCAAGTGAAGTCAATCCTGCGATCTATCTATGGTTATGTTTCGGGCTTTACCGCAGGTCAGCTCTTGGTGCTTTTTGTAATTGGCTTGCTTACTTGTCTTGCTGTGATTGGGGGTGTGCGGTGGAAAACTGGAGTTCAAGAGGAACAAGCACAACCTTCTCATGAGGTCGCAGAGACCCGCTCGGCTTGGTTCGAATCTCTCAGACTAGCTGAATCGGGAACCCCAGTATCTCCAGCACTAGCTAATCCAATGAACCTGCCGGGTCTCGTTCTTAAGCCTCCAGGTCCGTTGGGACAATTCTCTCATCGACGGGAGGACCTGCACCCATCCGCGGGAGTTGTCGACGGGTTCAGTAATGAAGCCTTGATTTTTCGACGTTACGAACTTGAGAGTCCGGCATCACTCATGCATGGAGGACTCGATCTCTTGCTCGTGGTGCTCGTCGTCATGCCGCTCGCGCTCTGCCTACTGAATTACAACCATCTTGCGTCAGAACGGGAACACGGCAGATTGGGTGTATTGGTGATTCAAGGTGCTCGACCCGCGAGGATCTTATTCACGCGAGCCCTTCAATGCTCGATTCCCGTACTGGTTATTCTCTTACTTGCCTCTGTTGTGGGATCTGTTCTATCTGGTCCCATTGACGTATCCACACTCATCCGATTGGTACTTTGGTGCACTGTTGTCTTCTCGTATTGGTGCTTCTGGGTGGCAATCTGCTCTTTAGTTGCAGCGAAATGCGCAAGCTCGATCAATGCTGCGTTGACCTCGGTTTCCGTGTGGATTCTCATCGTGGTGATATTCCCCTCAGGTCTCCAATTTGGTTTGGACAGAATCACCGAATCGGCATCGAAAGTACATCTTCTGGCATTGGCACGTTCCGCTGAGGCAGAGGCATTGGGTTCGGTCGAAGAGAGAGCCGAAGCACTCATGGCTCAACACAGTACAGAAATCTCGCACTTGCAGGTCGAAGCACCCACCTACTATCGTTCGGCATACGTGGCCAATGCGAGCATCAACGAAAGAGTTGGGAACTTACTTGACCAACACGCCAAGAAGGTCAGCACAAACCACCGGAGACTCGATATTGTTCAAGCATTCAGCCCAGCCACTGCGGCGTTTCGCGCTTTACAAGAATCTTCAGGAGCAGGATACTTGCGTGCCTCGAACTTCGAACACCAGGTTCGGACTTTCTTTCGCCATTACTTTCAATTGGTTGGCGTTGCCACACTTCAAGGCCGACGCCTCACATTGGATGAGGCAGAGGAGATCGGAACATTCGTGTTCAAAGAATCAGTAGCCACTTCCACCGTTCTAAGTGCCATTGCAATACTTGCTGCTTTGTCTCTAGTGCTTCTCTTTCTGGCAAATGCAGCAGCCAAGAAGCTGGAAGTCTCGCACCTGTAACCACGGTGGCAAACTCTTGCAATCAGTCCCTCGGGAGACGTTCCACTTTGGGATGAACGCAAATCATTTCAAACGCCAAATTTGCGGCGAGTAACGAAGTATTTCCTGTCGCGTCGAATGGCGGGGAAACCTCCACTATGTCCCCTCCTATGACGTTCAGTCCGGTGCACCCCCGAATTGTCTCCAGAGCTTGTGCCGTCGTTAGACCTCCAGGCTCGGGAGTCCCGGTACCCGGGGCACAGGATGGGTCGAGACCATCGATGTCTAGGCTGAAATAGACCGGCGTGTTGCCGACTCGATCTCTAACTTCATCCATCAACTGGTTCAAAGATCGATTCCAACACTCTTCTGCTTGCACAACTCTAAAACCTTGTGAACGAGCCCAATCGAAGTCAAGAGGACTGTAGCCAGTTCCGCGCAATCCGATTTGCGTGACCTTCTCGCAGTCAAGAAGAGCTTCTTCAACCGCACGGCGAAACGGCGTACCGTGCGTATATTGCTCGCCAAACATTGCATCGTTGCAATCGGCATGCGCATCCACATGGACTAGGGCAACTTGTCCAAATCGTTCCTGGGCAGCACGAAGTATAGGAAGAACGATTGAATGGTCACCACCTAAAGTAACTGGATAGCAATCGTTGTTAAATATTTGTTTGTAATAGGTTTCAATGATTGTCAAGCTCTTGTCGATGCTATAGGTGTTTATAGGTACGTCACCAAAGTCGGCAATTTGAACTGAGTCAAATGGCATGGCGCGCGTAGCCATGTTGTAGGGTCTCAGCAATCGCGACTCATCGCGTATCTCTCGAGGAGCTAGACGAGCGCCAGGCCGATTCGAAGTTGCGATGTCAAATGGAACGCCAACAATCGCCACATCTGTATTTTCGAAACTCGTACCAACAGGCAAACGCATAAATGTTGCGGGCCCGCCGAACCGCGGCATTTCATTTCCCGACAGTGGCTGATTAAGGTCTTCTTTGCTCATTTTGTCTCGCGTCAAAAAATGCGGTGTTGTTTAAGCGTACAGGAAAAAGCGCACGTACAAGTGCTTCTTGAAGATAGAATTGCGGATGCTAACGACAGAGTCAACCATGTCGGGCGTATAAGAATCAACGTAACACTCACTTTAGGGAATATGCCTTGCAAATAATTGAAAAACTCGTAACTCTCGTGGTGCTAACCGCTTGCTTGTCAGCAGCCAGTGCGCTGGCTGATAACGACATTCGGGAAGTCTCCGAAGAGTCGTTCGCTACATTGGACCAGAATGACGACAAAGTAGTGTCGCGAGACGAATTCGTCGGTACCTTCGTCAGACTAATGGAATCAGAAGCTGCCCTTCGCGAGAGTGAAGAATCATCAAGACGTGCTGTGGCACTAGATTCGGGGCTCAGGCAACGATTTGGACGCATGGATTCGGATGAGGACGGTCAATTGTCCCAAACGGAGTATGTGAGTGTCATGACATCGGAAGACGGCTCGAACCAAGCCCAGCAAGAAGGCGTGTTTTCCCGACTCGATCAAGATCAGGATGGGTTGATGAGCTTCGAGGAGTTCGGAAGCGGCATGAAACGAAGACTATCGACATCGACAAGTGAAGAGCGGAACCTGGAAAAAGGAATCGGACAACGATTCAGCCGCATGGATTCCGACGAGAATGGTTCCTTGTCGCAGGTGGAGTACGTAAGCGCTACTACGGCGAACGACGCTTCGAACCAAGAGCAGCAGGAAGACGTTTTCACCAGACTCGACAACGATCAGGATGGAGCAATGAGCTTCGAGGAATTCAGAAATGCTGCGCAACGAAGACTCTCTGCCCGAACAGCAGCCAGCGTCGATGACCGTGCTGCTTCAAATTCACAGGATTCCGCAGCAAGACTCGAAGAAGGGCTCACACTGAGATTTAACCACATGGACACAGATCGAGACTCTGTGTTGACCATGGATGAGTACTTGAGCGCTGCAAGACGGTCGAGTGGAGATCAAACGCGAGAAGGTTCGCAATCAGATTTCGACAGAATGGACTCTGACGACAACGAATCGATTAGCCAAGACGAGTACATTTCGGCTATGAAGAGACGACTGAGCCGTAGAGTCGCATCGATGGATCAAATTGAATCAGAAGGTGAACGCCAAGAAGCCATCGATAAATTGCTGCAAGGGCTCTCCGCTAGATTCAGACGAATGGATTCTAATGACGACGGACAAGTGACTAGATCTGAAATGGAAGCTGCACACGACCGACCGTAGACCGAGAGAGCAGATCTTCCTATTTGTTAGAGTGATTAATGCTCTGAGTGCCGTTTTTTGGTATGAAACTGTCTTGCAGAGTGCTCGACTCCCCACCTGATCGCTTGAGGAAACTCATGCCGGCACTGCTAAAGATGGCAGTACTCGTGGCTCTCCTATCGTGTGTATCCGCAATGTCTGACACGCGTCGTTGGCAGGGAGTACGTATGATGCCGACTGAAGAAGAATTCAATCTCCTTGACAGCAACAACGACGGAGAGGTCTCGCGACACGAGTTCGTTGAGAGGCACCTTGAAAAGGATGAGCTGCTCATCAGGTACAGTGTAGATCCGATAGATCTGCGGCTCGCTACAACTGAAGAAGCCGAAGAAATGATGCGCAAGGCATCATCTAGACATGAAAAAGTAATCGAGAAAGTGTTTGATTCTCTGGACAAGAATGATGATGGTGTCTTGTCCCCGAAAGAGTACATGAGTCAATGGACTCTGACTGAATTTCGCACTTGGATCTTGGATGCAACCTTTGAAGCGTTGGACCAAGACGGAGACGAAGTAGTTAGTCAGGATGAGTTTGTGTCCGCGATGAAGCTGCATTTCAAGTCTGATATTGCTCTGTTTGACGAACTTGAACCGGAAATTAGGAGTCAGCTTGTTTCTTTCAGGAATGACGAATATGTTCGACAATACAATCGTGTAGATGCGAATGATGATGGACGGGTGACTCGAACCGAAATCGAGGCGGAGCAGAATTGGTTGAAGAAAATCGGTTATGACGCTTCAGTCAGTCAAAGCTCTGAGGAACGTCCAAGAAACAGTTCCGACGCACAAAAGGACTAGTTCCTAGCTCAAGCCGAACTTCGAAACTCCCATGCGGTAGTCCCATTTCTTGTTGTCGGATGGGATTTCCGATCGAGTAGACAGAAAATTTGGTACTGTTACATTACAAAACCTAAACCTACTCTTCATACTATGTCTGCAGAGCTTCTTAGTCTTGTGAGCACCCAGATGAACTTGACACCCAAACTGGGAATACTCGTGGCTCTCCTATCGTGTGTACCCGCAGTGTCTCTCAACTACACGGGAGTAAGTATGGTGCCGACTGAAGAAGAATTCAATCTCCTAGATAGTGACAACGACGGAGAGGTCTCGCGACAGGAGTTCGTTGAGAGACACCTTGAAAAGGATGAGCTGCTCATCAGGTACAGTGTAGATCCGATAGATCTGCGGCTCGCTACAACTGAAGAAGCCGAAGAAATGATGCGCAAGGCATCATCTAGACATGAAAAAGTAATCGAGAAAGTGTTTGATTCTCTGGACAAGAATGATGATGGTGTCTTGTCCCCGAAAGAGTACATGAATCAATGGACTCTGACTGAATTTCGCACTTGGATCTTGGATGCAACCTTTGAAACGTTGGACCAAGACGGAGACGGAGTAGTTAGTCAGGATGAGTTTGTGTCCGCGATGAAGCTGCATTTCAAGTCTGATATTGCTCTGTTTGACGAACTTGAACCGGAAATTAGGAGTCAGCTTGTTTCTTTCAGGAATGACGAATATGTTCGACAATACAATCGTGTAGATGCGAATGATGATGGACGGGTGACTCGAACCGAAATCGAGGCGGAGCAGAATTGGTTGAAGAAAATCGGTTATGACGCTTCAGTCAGTCAAAGCTCTGAGGAACGTCCAAGAAACAGTTCCGACGCACAAAAGGACTAGTTCCTAGCTCAAGCCGAACTTCGAAACTCCCATGCGGTAGTCCCATTTCTTGTTGTCGGATGGGATTTCCGATCAAGTAGACAGAAAATTTGGTACTGTTACATTACAAAACCTAAACCTACTCTTCATACTATGTCTGCAGAGCTTCTTAGTCTTGTGAGCACCCAGATGAACTTGACACCCAAACTGGGAATACTCGTAGCTCTGCTATGGTGTCTGTCGGTGCAGTCCGCCGCTTCTGATTCACAGTTTTACCAGCTACGCAGTACGGAAGAAACATTTAACTTCTTGGATCAAGACGAAAACGGCACTGTTTCGCGCAACGAATACGTCGAAGCTTACATGAAGGATGCCGAACCATGGCTACGAATCAAGACTTTGATGGAGTCAGGTGGCGGCCACATGCTTGGCAGTACAAGCTACGACCACGAAATCAAGAAAAAGCGCTTTGCGAAGATTCGCTTTTGGAGAATGGACTCCGACAGAGATGATGTGTTGTCCAGGGAGGAATTTGAGAGTTTTCTTGACTCGGAAGACTCAGAGGTCGAATCCGATCAGGAAGCCCTATTCCCCGAGTTAGACAAAGATAAGGACGGGACATTAAGCTACGAAGAGTTTAAGAAGGAGACAGACCGTCAATATTCGTTGCGACTTGCCTCTAGGAATAGTCGGGGCACAGATTCAACTACCAACGAAGTTGCAGACAAAGATGTTGCTGGTCCGGAGGAGGAAGCCATAAAAATCAGCAGCCACCTCTTAACCCAGGAAAAGAAAAGGATTGAGAAAAAGTTCGAGTCTACAGACATGAATGGAGATCTCGTATTGACCATCGATGAATTCATGAGCTGGCAGAGATATAGCGAAATTCACTCTGAATTGAAGGATGTGTCCGTAGAGGCGATGGACAACGATAACGACGATGCCATTAGCCTAGATGAGTTCAATGCGAACATGAAGACTCGACTCCATGAGCGAGTCGCCGCGAATGACAAGATTGAATCGAAGACTGAACGTCTGGAAGCTCATAGTGCATTGGAGCAACGACTCGTCAGAATCTATAAATATCTAGACTCAAATGACGATGAACAGGTGACTCAATCTGAAATCGATGAGTATCACAATCCAGGAATCGTCGTCACACCCTCAATCCAACTCTAGTGAGAAAACCAGACAAACTAGCGATTTCCCTGTCGAGCAAAACTAGTAACCCTGCTCGAATCGAACATTGAAACTCTCATGCAAGCGTTCAGCTTGACGACGTTTCCTAGGGGACCGATCCACTAGCCACGAAAGCGGTTGAACCGTCTCAGCGTGTTGGGTATAGAGATCC
The DNA here is from genome assembly GCA_965203735.1 of Candidatus Azotimanducaceae bacterium. Classification (GTDB taxonomy): domain Bacteria; phylum Pseudomonadota; class Gammaproteobacteria; order Pseudomonadales; family Azotimanducaceae; genus Bin55. Next base: position 2,095,188 of record OZ241909.1, on the reverse strand, counting down.
AAGTCACGCGCCCAACCATTGAACTCAAGCACAAAATGACGGTTCATTCCACTCTCTTTGGAACTCGTCGCTTTGAACTCAAGATGAACTTCCTCCCCGCTTCCGACTATAGCCACAGCACCGTCAAGTTCAGCCACTAACTCCATAGCATTTCCATACGCGGTATAAAAGCCCTCTTGGTACTTGGCATCCCAATAAGGACTCCGTTCGTTGTAGTCGTAATACGGCAGGCGATGCTCTCCTGTTGTGCGTTTCGCAAAGCCTGATCGTCTAACAACTGCTTTTGCAGGCTCTAGGCGTCTTACTTGCATTTGAGGCGGAGGAGTTGACTCAGTAACCAACCGGATTCGATCCCAATAGATTTCGAGATTAGAGCTAACGCGCAAGGCAATGGCGTTCTTGGGCAGATCGGGTAGAGGTATAGCCATTTCACGCGGCATTCCAGCGGGGTAGCCAAACTTTTCGAGTAACAAGATCCAGGTTCCATCAGACGTGAGGGCTTCAATAGTCGGTGGCCTGTAGTCGGCCTTAGCTTGCCATGCACTGAAAGATGTCTGCGAGTACGGGTATTCCATCCAACCATCTGCTACCAATACTTGGTTCGACACTGGAAAACCGTCGTCGAACCAAAGAGTGATTTCAAAGTCTTTTTCTAGACGTCCTATGAATCGAGAATCGACAGGACCCGGATTAGGTGCTCTGTGGTCACGCAGACCTATTTCAGCCGAGATGTCTACTCCAGACCCGTTGGTGGCCCTGTCTGGCACGATCTGTTCTTGATAGGCAATGATTCTTCCGGTTGCCTCTGGTGGAGAAGTTGCAAGTCTCTCGTCCAGCACAATTCCCCATCCCTCAGGTACATCCACGACTTCAACAAAAGCCGCATCCAGAAACAGCGTCTCCTCCATCGGTTCGCCAATCTTTAGGACATAGCTACCGTCCTTGGGCTGCAGCATGTCTCCATCGATACGAAAACGTTCCTTCGATCGGGGACTTGCATACTTTCCGGGCTCAACAAGAAACCCTAACGCTGCAACTCCCAAGACATCACTGACAAACTCATGCTTCTCCCCATTCCAAGCAAATACAACGGGGCAACTTGCCAATTGTCGTTCAGTTTCCTGTATGAGGTGAAGCTCGTTGGCATCGAGCCCTATCTCGGTTTGCAATACACCATCCGGCCATTCCAGTACCAAGTGATTTGCGGAATCGTAGCCCCTTAGTCCGAACATCAATGGCATGAGGCTTTGGTTCGGCCCTGAATGGTTGTCGATACGGTCCTGAATGGACCATTCACCTGCAACTCTCAATTTAGCGCGCGTACCAATGCCGGACGCATTGGAGCGCATCTGGCTTGCGTCTCGTTCCCCAACAGGATCAGTCGAGAGGAATTCGAACCTCCCTGCTCCAGGTGGAGCAAAACTGACACTAGACTCATTCAGAAGAAACACACCAGGTCCTTCCCCAGCTGTTACATAAACGGGGATAGCCGATTGCAATGAGGAATCTTGTATTCCTTCTAGTCGTTCGGAATTGCCATCACCGAACAATACAAATACTTCACGTGATGTGTGAACTAACAGGTCCAAATTCCCGTCTCCAACAACATCTACGGCAGCAAGACCCACGATGTTCTCAGAATTGCTCTCTGTCAAAAATTGAAGGTCTTTTTGGGTGAGAACAGAGCCGTCAAAGGAGAATGCGACCAGACGGTTGTCATTGGCCACTCCAACAATGTCAGGAAATCCGTCGGTATCTATGTCAGCAGCAACGAATGGACCGATACCACCATCCTCAAGTCCTTCTGCACGTGGAAATGGAACGTAATTCCATGTTCTATCGTTTTGAAGCACCGACATGGAAGACCCTTCGTAGCGAAGCAAGAGATCCAAGTCTCGATCGGAGTCCAAATCGGAGGCTACGATTGCATTGACCGTTTCAGCTCTGCTTGCATCGACAATGATGAGTTCCTTAAAACTCATTTGTTCGTCGCGTAGATTTGTGAGCTGCGATACTCCTCGTTCACGAGCAAACACCACGTCGAGGTCGCCATCATGGTCAGAATCGACAAGTGCCGAAGCAAAGCAACTTTGTGTGGAAATCAACGTGACCGCACCATCAGTTTCGGATCCAAACTCACTTAGCTGTGTCCAGTGGACACCCTCTCTTCCACAAGCCACCAAGTCAGTCGATCCATTGTTGTCGACGTCTCCTATCGCAACGCTCTCGACTCCATGAATCGGGATTGACTGATGGGCTTCTAGCGTTAATGTGTTTTTGTCGAAGACATACCAGTCAATATCGTCCCCCGAGGGAAGAAAGACATCTGTAATTGAAGAATCTGTTCTCACATTGATTGCAATACTCTGATATTCCTTCGTTGTCTCCAGCAACGTCACAATCTCTCCAAACACCTTGCCGACAGGTTTTTCCGATGGTAACGCGTCCAATTGTCCGAGGGCTACCGCTTCCGCTTTCGGGCCCATCTGTAGATAGTTGATAGATGCCGTTCGTGATGCGGGATTTGCCTTGAGTCGGTTGTATTTGGCGACAAGGTCTTCGGCCAAGTCCGTATCGCCCAGCCGTCGTGCGGTCTGACTGCCCGCCCAATACCCGCTTGTTAGATAAGGATCCAAATCGATGGATTGCAAGAGCCATTTTTGAGCTTGTTCGAACTGCTGGAGCTGCAGATGCGTTTGGCCCAAGAAATACACAGCGTACGCGTCATTAGGATCGATCTCGACCGTCTTGCTGAAGAATCGCTGAGCATCTTCAGTTTGGCCCAGATGGAAGGTAATCACTCCGGAGGTATAGAGTGCTCGAACATTTTCCGGTTGCTCGTCGAGTATAGAACTTAGAATCTCAAGTGCTTGATGTTCGTCGCCTTCGTCTTGTCTATTGAGCGTTGCAATTGCAAAGTTAACGCGTGCTTCAATCCAATCAGGACGATCTTTAACTAACTCCTGAAAAGTAGCGTGAGCCGTTTTGTAGTCATACTGACCCATCTGTGCAACACCCAAGTCGTTGCGTTCAATTTCGGCATGAGAAATGCGGCTGCTACACCCCGAAGCAAGACAACTGATCGTTAGGACGAGCAGAGTGAGCAAACGAAACTTCATAGACAAGCTCAGAAAACAATGGGTCTGGAATTTGTTGTGCGGAGAATCGCTAAGAGTTTATGCACAGAGACATTCGAACTCTTGAAGTTCATGAACGCCCTACTAGTCTAGGTTCTGAGGAAGTGGCGTCCCCTAGGGGAGTCGAACCCCTGTTGCTGGGATGAAAACCCAGTGTCCTGGGCCACTAGACGAAGGGGACGTTGGGCGTGCATTTTACGGTTTTGCGTTGTCAGTTCAACGGGATAGAGGCTAGAAAATTACACCAACACCGAATGAATACGTAAAGTCAGCATTACTGACATCCGCTGCCGGCTCCGTCTCGTATTGAACAGTTGCCCTAAAGTCGAAATTGAATTGTGCAGAAATGGCTAACCTAATCCCATTTACGCTATCAAGTACTCCGTTGCTCTTTTGAGTTATCCAAAGCAGACGATTGTTCTGATAAGCCTCTACTCTTCCACCAAATAGCCATTTCTGGTAGTCGGTACCGATTCTGACTGCGGGGGACACCTCACGCAAATTCTCGAGGGTTTCATAGACTCCACTTGCGGCAACGTCAAAAGAAAATCTCTCATGTGAGTGATCTACTAACTTTGCGCCACCGCCTAGTCCGACAACCGCTCGCCAAGTCACTTCTTTGAGCGGATCCCGAAAATAATCCGCGTTTGCAGTGTTAAACCATTTTCCTCCTCGTATCCACCTAATACCGTACTTTAGATCCAAAGTGTCCTTGCGAGTTTCGTCTGCGACGTGTTCTCGAAGATATGCAAGGCTGACTAGATGCTCATTTCGAGGTCTAATCAGTCTGGATTGTCCATTTATGGCGTAATTCTGTGTCTGGCTATTGCCTCTTGTTCCTGCAAGAGAGAATGTGACCTGTTTGGACCAAGAAGTTCCCAATTGGGACAAAATTCCGTTGGATGTGCGGGCCTGAACAACGGACGAAACATCGATTGACTTGTCGAATACAACGGTCTTTTGCTCACCATCCTTCATCACTACCACAAATGGCTGTTCGGTAACAATAAACGCCACACTTTCTTGCCGCAAGAACAGTAGACCTGCGTATGCCGTCTGAATTGAGACCGTATTCGCCGAAATTCCGCGCAAATCGCCCGATACTCGATCTTCATTCAGCAATACAACTTCATCTGCACATGCTGCACTGTAGTTTGCGAGAACACAAAGCACCAGGGCAACAAAAAGATTTCTCACGAATTCGAAGATTCCGATTGAGCCAAACGTTCAAGACTCTTCGCACCAATCCATGCTCGTGCAAAGTGATTAGCGGTACGTCCGCTTCTTGTTCCCCGGTTTAGAGCCCATCGGAGTGCATTAGTTCGAATTTCGTCATCAAGTGAACAGGAAAAGTCACATTGCATCGAGAAAAAACTAAGCCAATGCTCAACCACACGCAAATACTGATCTTGGTCAAACGGATGAAAAGAAAGCCACAAGCCAAAACGATCCGACAGAGAGATCTTTTCTTCAATCGCCTCTGCGCCATGCAGATCCTGCTCTTGCAATTGTTGGTTCTCTTTTGCAAGCTCAGTAACTAAGTGCCTTCTATTGGACGTAATGTAGATCAAAACATTGCTAACCGTTGCAAAGATCGTGCCTTCAAGTGAGCTCTTGAGCTCTTTGAATCCCGAGTCATTGGCATCGAATGACAGATCGTCGCACACGACGAGAAAGCGAAAAGGTTGGTTCTGCAGTTCTTCTGCAAGCAACGCGATGTCCGATAACGATCGCTTGTCGACTTCAACCAAACGCAGTCCTTTCTCTGCAAATTCATTTACGACCGCATGAATCAAGGAGGACTTACCTGTTCCCCGAGCGCCCCATAGAAGGACATTGTTGGCTGGAAGACCGGCACAGAACTGTGCGGTGTTCTGTACGACAGCCTTGCGCTGGCGGTCAATCTCCAGCAAATCATCCAATCGGATAGGATCAAGATCTGCTACGGCGTGGAAAGAACCGTTCCTAGAGTGATGAATCCAAGTGGCGGCAACAGTAGTTTTCCAATCGATGGTATTGTGCTGCGGAAACAACCTCTCCAGTCGTTCCAGCACCTGTTCCGCCCTGCCGAGCAGGTTTGATAGCTTCCCTTCCATAGGCTTGACATTTTACGAAGCAACTACAAACAAGCATAAATGAGTGCGCATGCACCATTCATCGGCATTAGAATCTCTTGAAGTAGTGTTTTTGCACGTTAGGATCTGACCATGTACGAACTGCTGCCGTCCTTCATCGGATATCTCCTTGTCTTAGTGATGATCGCCGTATACGCGGGTACTCGAACCTCCAACATGAATGACTACTCGATTGGAGGGAGGTCTTTGTCTAGCTCGGTTACCGCACTATCGGCAGGAGCTAGTGACATGTCCGGATGGCTGCTTCTTGGATTGCCCGGAGCCATCTACGTGGGCGGTTTGGTGGAAAGCTGGATTCTCGTTGGACTAGTAGTCGGAGCGTGGATCAACTGGACCTATGTTGCAAATCGATTGCGTGTTGCGAGTACGTTGTATGGCGATGCCATTACGATTCCGCAATTCCTTGCCTTGCGCACCGGCGCGACATCGAAGTCATTGGCAATTGTGGCCAGCATTGCACTAATAGTCTTTTTCACGGTATATGTGTCGGCTGGATTTGTTGCAAGTGCAAAACTTTTTGAATCGGTTCTAGGAATCGAGTACATGTGGGGACTGTTGATTGGCGTTGCTGTAGTCATGACCTATACAGCAATAGGAGGTTTTCTTGCAGTTAGTTGGACCGATACCTTTCAAGCTTTGTTGATGATGGTCGTCCTTGTCGCGGTGCCCACCATCGCGCTTTCCTTCGACGTCAACGTGGATCCGAGTCTTGGCGGCACTACAGTCGAGGCTACTCAAAACACATGGAATTGGGAAGCCTATTCAATCCTGGGAGTAGTCGGTCTCTTGGCGTGGGGATTGGGATACTTCGGCCAACCTCACATTCTTGCGCGATTCATGGCAATACGCGAATCAAATGCAATGCGCTCCGCAAGAGCAATTGGAATGTCGTGGATGGTGTTGTCGAGTGTTGGAGCTGTCGCTGTTGGCTATGCAGCCATAGTCCTTTTTCCAGTTCTGCCTGATGAAGAACTTGCGCTAATTGTTCTAAGTGAAATCGTATTGAGTCCTTGGATTGCCGGAATCGTGGTTGCTGCAATCCTTGCTGCCGTGATGAGCACAGTCGATTCACAACTTATGGTTGTATCGACGGTTCTCGTCAACGATGTTGTAAATCCTCAAACGAAGCAACTACTCTTGAGTAGGGTGTGTGTCATTGCTGTAGCGCTGGTGGCCGCGTTGTTCGCATTGGATCCAAACAGCCGCATATTCGATATTGTGAGCCTGGCGTGGGCGGGTATAGGTTCGAGCTTTGGTTCTTGTGTGATTTTCTGCTTGTTCTATCGAGGAACGACAAGCAAGTCACTTATCGCAGCAATAGTCACCGGTATGGTTGTCACAATTGCCTGGCACTACCTCAAGGGAGGCATATTCGACGTTTACGAATTACTTCCAGCGTTTGGCTTAGCAAGTCTTGCCCTCTATGTCGTCGCACGGATGTTTCCCGAACCGGCAGCAAACGAATTGTTTGAGCAGCTCGAAGATCGATTGGGGTTAAGAGCGACGCCGTAAAGGCACTATGTTCTCGACGCGTTTCTTGAACACTTGTCGTTCTCGGCCAGACCCGTGAATACCGATCGAGCCATGTTCAAACAAACGGATTTCGTATTCGAGGTCTCCGGTTTCTTCATTGGTCATGACCAACGAAGTTCCTGAGAGTCTCCACGTGCCGACGATCTCTTCACCCGACGACTCCATGTGAAAGTCACCTGAGTTTAGATTTCCAGTGAATCTAATGCTCGTCGGGGGATCATCGGACTTCGAAGTATCCAGTTCCCAAGTACCCATGAGGTCGAGGTCCTTAATCCACTGAATTCGAGCGTCTCGCGTGTGTTTGGTCCACAATGCCACGACAACAATTACTAGGAATAGAGCGCACGCTAGGAGCATCATCGGAGTGCTACCCTCAAGAGAATTGATCTATGCGATTGCAAAGCATTGCCTTAATCATAGCAATTGATCTTGATTTTGATCGAACGTTAATCGGTGAAGAACTGGGGACCAACCCACGACATCGATTCGTATTGGGGCGATGGTCCCTTAGTGCTTTTCTAAGCAAACCCCATTTCTTCGATATTCATGGGAACAAGAGGATATTTGATTCCAGCCCACTTTTGAACTACGCGAACTACTTGACAGCAATAGCCGAACTCGTTGTCGTACCACGCATAAATCTGCGCCCTATTTCCACCATCGACAATAGTGGCTCTGCCATCAATTACACAGGCGTGTCGATTGCCCACGAAGTCCGACGAAACCACTTCTGTTGCCTGCGTGAAGTCGATCTGCCTTTGCATGGGCGAGAACAGAGAAACGTCACGCAAGAAGGTATTAAGTTCATCTTTGCTTGTGTCTGTCTCTAGTGTTAGGTTGAGGCACGCCAGAGAAACGTTTGGTGTGGGCACTCTGATCGCATTTCCAGTCAGTTTTCCTTCAAGTTCTGGAAGCAAGTTAGCCACTGCTTTTGATGCGCCCGTTTCGGTAATCACAAGATTCAATGGAGCCCCCCGACCTCTTCTGTCTTTCTTGTGGAAGTTGTCGGTCAAGTTTTGGTCGGGTGTGTAAGCATGTACGGTTTCCATATGGCCGTGTGCGATTCCGTACTTTGAGTCAACCACTTTCAGTACGGGAACAATGGCATTTGTCGTACAAGATGACGCAGACAGGATTTTCTGATTATGAGACAGGCTGTGCGAATTGATGCCTGAAACGATATTGGGCACCGAACCCTTTCCGGCAGCGGTCACTATTACTCGATCCGCCCCTCTTGACTGAAGGTGCCGCGACAGTCCGGCTCCATCCTTCCATGCGCCTGTATTGTCGATGATCAGTGCGTTGCGAATTCCGTATTGTTCGTAGTCGATGGTGCCAGGATCATCCGAGTAAATCAGGCGAATGACATTCCCGTTAGCGATTAAGCATTGATTCTCTTCGTCAATACGAATGGTTCCTTTGAAAGGTCCGTGAACCGAATCACGGCGCAGAAGGCTTCCACGTTTCTCCAAGTCGTCGGGAGGGCCCTCACGAAGCACAATGGCACGTAACCGAAGCTGGTCGCCACCCCCAGTTTTCTCGATCAACAGACGTGCTAGCAGTCTTCCTATCCGTCCAAATCCGTACAGAACGACATCCTGGGGTTGCGAGAGTGGCTTTATGTGCCTCCCAACAACATGCGAGCATTCGGAAGCTACAAATCTGTCTACGTCTGGGGCTCCGTTGCCGTTGCCGTTCTCAGTTAGCTCCATGTGTTTTGTGGTCAATTGGCCAAGATCTAGATGGGCTGGACCCAAGTCCAATTCAGATGCGGCTTTTAGGATTGGATAGCTCTCAAACTCGGAAAGTTCGTTTTCAGCCACTTGGCGTACAAATCGATGTGTACGCATGATGTCGGTGACACTTTGGTTGTATAACGCGCGACCAAAGCAATACGTGACCACGTTCTTCCGATAGAGCGTTCCAATGATCGGAATCATCGCTTCTGCAAGCGATTCACGTTCCTTCCAATCCGGGAAGTAGTCTTCAAGATGTTCTAGAGCCAATTCGGTATCCAGAGTTGGGGGGAGCTAGGGAGAATGATACTCTCAGACAACTTGTTAGTAAAGCAAAAACGCCGGTTTTCAGTGCTCTCACTCCAGAATCGTGGACTGGGGAATAAATGAAAAATAAACAGCGCGCCAAGAGTATTGTTGGGCAAGACTTGCCCAAAAACAAGCAAGTTAGGCTATGGTGCGTTGCCTGTGGAACTCTTATCTAAAACTTGCATTGATAGAGTCTAGAGTTTCTGATCCAGGACAGAGATCCGACTCTGTTAGCGCACTCAGGGGAACTTCCGGCGTCTCTAAGACTTCGTGAAGGTCCGCGGGATCTTCCTCCACGTAAAGCAGGCCGGTCACCACGTCTCCTTCGTCCAATGCTCGTTGGACGTACGCCAACGCATCTACGCGACTCTTGGGGTTATAGGAGTCTTCAAGTTTTCTTAGCCGCAAACGTGAACCGTCCGGCATATCTATGGTTTCAGTGGATCCAGGAGCGTAATCAACCTCGATCTCTTCGTGAGGCGCCACGAAATCTGCATCGACTATGGGTGCAGAATGATCACGTACATGTCCATAGCTCTTGGTAGACCCATCGTGATTGTTAAACATCACACACGGAGAAATGATGTCGATGAAAGAAAAACCGTTGTGAAGCAATGCGGCTTTAATTAGCGGAACTAATTGCTTCTTGTCGCCTGAGAAGCTTCTCGCTACGAAGCTGGCTCCAATCTGAAGTGCCATACAGACTAAGTCAATTGGTGAATAGAGGTTCGGCACGCCTCTCTTGCTTGTGGACCCGTAATCGTTGGTTGCAGAAAACTGCCCCTTAGTTAGCCCATAGGTCCCATTGTTGTCGACGATATATAGCATGTTGATCTTGCGCCGAACTGCATGGGCAAACTGTCCCAACCCGATGGATGCACTGTCTCCGTCGCCAGAGACACCGATATAAATCAAATCGCGATTCGCAATATTTGCACCGGTCGCAACCGAAGGCATTCTTCCGTGAACCGAGTTGAATCCGTGAGAGTTACTCAAAAAGTAACTCGGAGTCTTTGATGAACATCCGATACCGGACAGTTTCGCAAAACGATGTGGAGGGAGTGACAATTCGCTACACGCTTGGATTATTGCGGCACTCACGGAGTCGTGACCGCAGCCTGCGCATAAAGTAGACACCAGTCCTTCGTAGTCACGACGTTTCAGTCCCAATTCATTTACAGTCAGTAAGGGATGGTGAATTTCAGGCTTCTTGACAAAAGTCATGACGAAACCTCCTTGAGCCGAGGCACCTTGTTTTGCTCGTAGTAGTTCAAGACTTCGCTCACAATGAAATCCGCAGAAATGGACATGCCGCCGTAGTACAAGATGGAGCAAATTTGATCGGCATTTATTTCGAGATCATTGACGATGAGTGTTTTCATCTGTGCGTCTCGATTCTGTTCCACAAGGAATACGATAGAGTGCTGGTCGATAAATTCTCGGACTTCGTGACCTATTGGAAATGCGCGTATTCGCAATGTATCGAGTTCAATACCGTAGTCGTCAAGCAAAGCCAGCGATTCACGCATAGGTGTTGCTGTGGTTCCGTAATACATGATTCCAGCACGATACCGTGCTGAAGAGACTTCACTCCGAGGCAGCAGGTTTCGAATTGTCTCCCACTTCCGGTTCAAGCGATCCATGTTTTGGCTGTAGGCATCCGGAGCTTCGGTATATACGGCGTACTCGTCTCGTGAAGTTCCTCGAGTGAAGAAAGAACCCTTGTTCGGATGTGTGCCAGGCAGCGTGCGATACCCAATTCCATCCGAATCAACGTCGACATATCTGCCGTAGTTTTCGACTTGATCCAAATCTTCAGCCGTTAGGACTTTTCCGCGATCATACGTACGACTGTCTTCCCACTCGAACTGATCCGATGTCATTTCATTCATGCCTAGTTCGAGGTCGCTCATCACCACAACTGGTGATTGAATGCGTTCCGCGATGTCGAAGGCATCAGCGGCGAAGTCAAAGCATTCTTTGGGGGTTGATGGAAATAGCATCGGATGCCTTGTATCGCCGTGGGAAGCGAAGGCAACGCTCAACAGGTCAGACTGTTGCGTTCGCGTTGGCATACCGGTTGAAGGCCCTACTCTCTGAATGTCGAACAGCACCGCTGGAATTTCCGCAAAGTAGGCCAAACCCAAGAACTCGTTCATGAGCGATATTCCCGGTCCTGATGTGGCAGTAAAGGCACGAGCACCATTCCAGCCCGCACCAATCACCATTCCGAGCGCGGCCAATTCGTCCTCAGACTGAATTACTGCATACTTCTTATTGCCGGTATCGGGATCGACACGAAGTTTCTGCGCGTGTTTCTCAAAGGCTTCGGCAACCGAAGTGGATGGAGTGATGGGATACCAAGCGCAAAACGTTGCTCCCCCATAGATGGCACCTAGGGCCGCTGATTCATTGCCATCAACCAAGATCTTGTCCTTGGCTAATTCGGAGTACCTTACTTGAGTGTCAAATGGACAGTCCAGATACTTGAAAGCATAGTTTCGTCCAATCTCCATCGCATGGATATTGGGCTGAATGAGTGCATCCTTGCCCTTGTATTGCATCGAAACCATTCCGGTGAGAACTTTGAAGTCAATGCTCAGCAATGCTGACAATGCGCCCAGGTAAACGATGTTCTTAAATAGCTGTCGTTGTTTCGGATCGCTAAATTCGGGCAGTATCAGTTTTGTAATGGGGATTCCTACGTCGACAACATCTTGACGTTCAAGTGACCGAGGGCGTGGACGAGTGTTGTCGTATACCAAGTAGCCACCGCTTGCCAGACACTCTACATCTTCTTCGTAGGTTTCCGCATTCATGGCAACCATGATGTCCACGTCTTCGCGTCGACCGAAATAGCCATTCTCGGTAGCCCGGACTTCGAACCAAGTTGGAAGTCCTTGAATATTGGAAGGGAAAATGTTGCGTGTTGCTACAGGCACTCCCATGCGAAAGAGCGCTTTGGCAAACATGCTATTTGCACTAGCAGAACCCGATCCATTGACATTCGCAAATCGAATTACGAAATCGTTGTATTTGGTCATTCGGAATATGACCCAATTTGCGGGTTGTGCACTATGGACTTTTGCATGTCCCAAGCATTAGTCGGACAGCGTTCCGCACACAGTCCACAATGCAGGCAAAGATCTTCATCCTTGACCATCACTCGTCCTGTAGGCAAGTCCTCTGAAACGTAGAGATCTTGTTCTGGATTCTCAGCCGGGACCATGAGAGAACTGCGCAGCTCCGGTTCGTCTTGATTTTCGGTAAACGTGATGCAGTCCATGGGACATATATCAACGCAGGCATCACACTCAATGCAGAGTTTCTCGGTAAATACCGTTTGAACGTCACAGTTTAGACAGCGTTGGGTCTCTTGATATCCCAGGTCTTCATCGAATCCGAGCTCAACTTCCACCTTGATGTTGTCTAAAGAGCGGCGAAGGTTTGCATGCGGCACGATATAGCGTTTAGATGGGTCGTGCTCCGCGTCATAGCTCCATTCATGTATCCCCATCTTCTGGCTGATGAGATTGACTCCTTCTGGCGGTCGATCCTTGCTTGGATCCTTGCCTTGACACAGCAAATGGATGGAAATCGCAGCTTTATGGGCATGAGCTGATGCCCAGATTATGTTTTCAGGGCCAAATGCCGAGTCGCCGCCAAAGAAAATCTTTGGATGTGTCGATTGCAATGTGTTTTCGTCCAGTATGGGACAATCCCACTTGTCGAACTCGATGCCGATGTCACGTTCGATCCAGGGGCAGTGGTTTTCCTGACCGATAGCCATCAATATATGGTTTGCTTCCATAAAGACATCGTCTTCTCCGGTCGGAATGTACTTCAAACGACCGTTCTCCTCGACGGGTTTCACTCTTTCAAAAACAACTCCTTTGAGCTTTCCGTTGTCGTGAACAAACTCTTTCGGAGGCCGATTGTTCAAAATGGGAATTCCTTCTGCTTGTGCGTCCTCTTTCTCCCATTCGCTAGCTTTCATAACGTGAAAACCTGATCGGACAACGACAGTTACGGTTTCAGCCCCTAGCCTTTTCGAAGTTCTGCAGCAATCCATTGCAGTGTTTCCGCCACCCATAACGATGACTTTGCCCGAGATTTCAGTTGTGTGACCAAAAGCAACACTCGATAGCCAGTCGATACCAATTGAAATATGGTCCGAAACCTCCTTTCGACCTGGAAGATCTAAGTCACGTCCTCGCGGAGCACCAGTACCTACGAAGTATGCGTCATAGTTCATGTCGAGCATTGATTTCATGCTCGTAATTTCATAGTCGTACTGGGCGTTAATACCCATGTTTACGATGAGATCGACCTCCTCTTCAAGAACGTCAGCGGGAAGCCTAAAAGCGGGAATCTGGCTTCTCATCATTCCTCCTCCACCCGGGTCGCGATCGAACATGTCGATTTCATAGCCTAGAGGAAGCAAATCCCGAGCAACGGCCAATGATGCGGGGCCCGCACCTAGCAACGCAATTCGTTTTCCGTTCTTTTGCTTAGGAACATGAGGAAGATACGAAGAAATATCGCCTTTGAAGTCTGCCGCAACACGCTTGAGACGACATATGGCTACAGGTTTTTCTTCAGTTCGAACTCTCCTGCATGCCGGTTCACAGGGACGGTCACACGTTCTTCCCAAGATCCCGGGAAAGACATTCGATTCCCAGTTCACCATATACGCTTCCGTATATCGTTGCTGCGCGATAAGTCGAATGTACTCAGGTACCGGCGTGTGAGCTGGACAAGCCCATTGGCAATCCACCACCTTGTGGAAATAGTTAGGGTCGTAGATGTTAGTTGCTTTCATGAGTATCACTCGTCCGTGAGCGAGCGGAGCGTTCAGTCTCTATTTCTTGTTTGAAATCTTGTTAGACCGGGTGTGGATTTGTTAGTTGTAGGCGACAGAACGATCCGAACTCCCAAGACCTTCTACGCCGTATGACACACTGAATAATATCACAACTGAAGTACTCTGGATTTCTGCTTTCGGTTGGAGAAACAAGCGATTTTGCACCGAGTTCGACTCTCCTACCACTAGGTGTCCATTCCTTGGAGACTCAGATTTGATTTAAGAATCTATAAACTTGACTTCGGTGCTTAATGAGAAGTAACTTTATAGAGTTTTCTTGGTCCTGAGTACGAGAAACAATCCGATAGTCTCCCACACCGTAACGCCAAAGGTCTTTCCTTAGGAAGCGTCCTACCTGGCGGGGATTGTCTAGATTTGAAATATGGTCGCGTATGTAAATCAAGACGCGTTCGGCGTCGGAGCGGCTCAGACGACGAAGTTGCTTTGAAAGAACGTTGGCCTCAATCTTAAGTGTCCAGGCCATACTTCTTTAGAACGGACTCCAAAGGGACAGTGTGAGTCTTGCCAGACTCCAAGTCTCGAACGACTTGCTCTGCTTCGCAGAGATCTTCCAGATCCTACAAGTAATCTCGTATAGCCTCAATCAAGAGGTGTTCTTCGGTTTGCCCGGTGAGTTCTCTCAGAGCTTGAAGACGTTCTACAAGATCATCAGGAAGATTAAGTGGGAATGTCGTCACGACCCAAGAACTCCCAAATATTGAAGTATCCCACACGAAGCCCAAAGCTGCAAAAGTATCACTAGAAGCCTGATGTTTCTACTAACTTGGTACGAAGGAGGACTTAGTTCTACAATTCTGATCTTATTCCTATTATCGTATGCTGATTGAGGCTTAACTACATGATTATCTGTCCAGATTTTTCCTTAGTGCATACGCCAAGAAGTGGGTCGACCCGAGCTGAAAATCGTAGTTCTTAACCTGAAATTCTTACATTCTGATGGTTGGAAGCAAACTTTGCCCGAAGAGTCCCATCAGACTCGCTACAATCCCCGTCGCACAGGTTACCCCTTGCGACGGATGCTAGTTCCACCCGTCTAAATATCGAACTCCACACTCTCGAGAACGAACAAACATCACGCCCGTTCGAATCAAAATGCCCGAGTCCTCACTCAACACAAAGATTGCTTTTCCGTCGAATCGACAGATTCACCGATGGGAGGATAGTGACGGAAGTTTAGGGATCGAAAGGTTAGCTCGATTGATGGGGGCAAAGTCTAGAGTATGTGTCTTATTAGCTTCAAACTCCGAGAATGCCCGTAGTTTCGCAGACGAACTCAGGTTCTTCAATCCAGAATGCCCTGTAAAGTCCTTTCCAGATTACGAGACGTTGCCGTACGACAATTTCTCTCCCCAGGCTGGAATTGTTTCGCAACGCTTGGGGACTCTGGCCGAGCTGCAAAGCTTGACTCGTGGTGTGGTTGTAGCTTCAGTTCAAGCACTAATTCAGAGAATTCCACCGAAAGACTACCTGCTTGCACGGTCTCTTAGGTTGAAGACAGAAGATCGATTCGATCTGGACAGTCGACGACAACTCTTGGCCCAGGGAGGATATAGACGGGTAGATACGGTATTCGAGCACGGCGAATACGCATCGCGAGGCTCCGTTTTCGATCTATTTCCACTCGGATCTGAAAACCCAATCCGAATAGATCTCTTTGATGATGTTGTAGATAGCTTGCGCATATTTGACGCCGAGACACAACGCACTATAGAAAAAGCTGATTCTGTTCACATTCTCCCAGCTCATGAGTATCCCCTGGACGAATCGTCGATTGAGAGATTCCGAGATAGTTGGAATGAGAGTTTTGACGCCAAGCATTGGACAAATCCTGTCTATGAAGACATTAGCTCTGGCAACGCAGTCGAGGGAGCTGAGTGTTACCTACCCCTGTTCTTCGAGGAAACCAATTCTCTGCTTGACTATGTCCCATCAAATTCCATTGTTTTCCTAGATCGAAGTGTTGAGGAAGCGGCTGTTTCGTTTCTCGATGAAGTAAAGACACGTTTCGAAGCTCATCAATCCTCGATGGATCGACCGCTCTTGCCTCCACACGATCTCTACTACCGTATCGAGGAGTTGCACCACCAATGGAATCAACATCCAAGAGTCCAGCTTGTCGAGAAGAATTCCAATCTCAAGCATACAACCTCGCTTCAGGGACAAGAACTGCCGAACATTGCACTTGAACCTCGTAGATCGGATCCGGTTCGCCGTTTTCGAGACTTTGTAAGCAATGTGGGAGTTCGAGTGCTTCTCACAGCCGAGTCGGTCGGCCGACTGCAACACTTGCACGAGATTCTTGGTAGAGCTCGCATCTTTTCCAAAGAGGTCGACTCCTATGAAGAATTCATCAGTAGTTCTCACGCGTTAGCAACCACCGTAAGCCCTATCTCTCGAGGATTTTGGTCCCACGAAGCTGTGGTATTGACCGAGACCGAGATTCTTGGAGATAGGTCGGTTAGCGAACGGATGCGTGCACATCGAAAGCAAGTTGATCCTGAAACCGTAATTCGCAACTTAACTGAACTTCATCCCGGTGCGCCTGTTGTTCATCTGGATCACGGAATAGGACGCTATGTAGGACTTGAAACACTCAAGATTCGTTCGCAACTGATGGACTTTGTAACCCTGGAGTACGCCGAGGGCGACAAGCTCTATGTGCCCGTCTCGTCGCTCGATCTAATCTCTCGCTATACGGGAGCAGACGAAGAAAACGCTCCTCTCCACAAATTGGGTACCGATGCGTGGTCCAAAGCCAAATCACGTGCCGCGCAACGCATTTATGACGTGGCGGCGGAACTGTTGAACATTTACGCACGTCGGGAAGCGTCTAGATCGGTAATGCTGCCAGATGTCGATGATGATTACGAGTTGTTTTGTGACCAATGCGATTTTGAACTAACTGAAGATCAATCTATCGCCACGGAAGCAATTCTGGGAGATCTGTCGCAGGTTCGGGCGACAGATCGACTAGTTTGCGGAGATGTGGGATTCGGAAAGACCGAAGTGGCTATGCGGGCTGCATTTCACGCCGTTCAATCCGGTCATCAAGTGGTTGTTCTGGTGCCTACGACGATTCTTGCCCAACAGCACTACGAGACTTTCCGAGACCGATTTGCAAGTTGGCCCGTCATAATCGACTTAATGTCCCGTTTCCGTTCCGCGAAGGAATTGGAGTCGGTAACCACCAAAGTAGCCGAACAGAAAATCGACATTCTCATTGGCACGCACAAATTGCTGCATGCGTCGCTAGACTTCACTCAGCTCGGGTTGTTGATCGTTGATGAAGAACATCGCTTTGGAGTTCGGGACAAAGAACGGATCAAGAATCTTCGGGCCTCCACAAACACGATTTCCTTAACCGCCACCCCAATTCCACGAACACTCAATATGTCAATGGGAGGGCTCCGTGATCTGTCGATCATCGCAACACCGCCAGCCAAACGGTTGTCCGTGAAGACCTTCATTGTCCCCTATGATCGCGTAGTTGTTCGCGATGCCATCCAACGCGAGTTAGCCCGCGGAGGTCAGGTGTTTTACTTGCATAACGATGTACGCACGATGCACGATATCTATGACGGCCTCAAGTCACTGGTTCCTGATGCGAGGCTAGGAGTGGGTCATGGACAGATGCGGAAGATAGAACTGGAACGGGTCATGTCGGATTTCTACCACAGACGATGCAATGTACTCATCTGTTCCACCATCATCGAAAGCGGCATCGACATACCCAATGCGAACACAATTGTCATTGAACGCGCAGACAAGTTTGGGCTAGCGCAGCTTCACCAGTTGCGCGGACGGGTGGGCCGCTCCACGCGACAAGCGTATGCATACCTACTGACTCCTGAAGAGTCTGCGATGACGGTGGATGCAAAGAAGCGTCTAGATGCAATTGAATCGGCAGGAGAGTTGGGCAGCGGATTCACACTGGCGGTGCATGATCTCGAAATACGTGGTGCAGGAGAGCTGTTGGGCAAAGAACAGTCTGGTCAGCTCGAGACGATTGGATTTACTCTTTATATGCAATTGCTGAATAGAGCAGTCAACACGTTGAAGAGTGGCGTGGTTCCGAATTTCGAAGATCCGATACCTATGGTTCATGAGGTCAATCTCAATGTTTCCGCATTGATTCCCGATACTTACCTGCCCGATATTCATGGTCGATTGGTGACGTACAAACGAATCGCTGCGGCTAGCAGCATCGAGGAATTAGACGAACTGAAAATAGAGCTAATCGACCGATGCGGACCCCTACCCGATTTGGCAGCCAATCTCTTTGAACTCTCTCAAGTGAAGCTGAAAGCACAAGAAGCTGGAATTTCGAAAATTGAGCTTAACTTTGAAGGTGGGAGAATCGAGTTTCTCGAACGGAACCAAGTGGCACCTGCTGCACTCGTGAGATTGCTGCAATCCCAATCCGATGCATTTCAAATGTCGGGGGAAACAACTCTCAGAGTTCTCCAAACACCGATAGATGTGAAG
The DNA here is from genome assembly GCA_965203735.1 of Candidatus Azotimanducaceae bacterium. GTDB lineage: Bacteria > Pseudomonadota > Gammaproteobacteria > Pseudomonadales > Azotimanducaceae > Bin55. Next base: position 2,076,968 of record OZ241909.1, on the reverse strand, counting down.
GAGAGGTTCGAGTTCGTCCGGAATCTGATCGATGAATTACGAGACGAAGCACCTCTGAAGGCATATGCCTAAATTCCGATTGTCGGTTGCAATCGCTTGTCTTTCTTGCGTCTACCTACATGCAGCGCCTGATCCCCGGATCTACCTTCAGCACGACTGGTATGTCGTAGAAATGGTGGTTTTCGAGAGGATCGATGCACCACCTTCGCCCGAACACCTTCTCCATGGCGCAGATTATCGAGTCTATTCGGCTGACCTTCGATCAATCAGTCCTTCACAGCAGCAACAACACAAGCTGGAAGAGATTGTTCAAGCTCACTCAAACAAGGGTTCACTACTAGCATTCGACGAATCAACAAACAACCAAGCTCTATCTTCGGAATTCACAACTCCCATCCATGGGTGTTGGCTTCACCTATCTACAGTGTCTACGGAAATCTTCGATTCGCAGAGCACCGACGTGGAAGAAATCACGATTGGACTGGCGGAAAATTCAGAAAAACCCGACCCGTTCAATGATCACTCCGTCTCCAATGTGGACCTGACACAAGCAATCCGGCGTCCTTCATTGCCCGACTGGTTGCCCGACGATTGGGAAACCGACGAAGTAATCATGCACCGAGTCGGAGGCGTCCTCGGCCTATGCGACGAAGACATGACGGCCATGATCGCAGCGCAAGTCTTGAAGTCAGAGAATCAAGATGCAGACTCGGAAGAGACTCCTCTAACCGCACAAATGATTGAGCAAGAGTACGCTGAGTACGAGAGGGAACTCCATAGAGGTGTAGGTACTAGAAGAGACCCTGAAACATGGACTCTTGCTCGCGCCGCTAGTCGAATCAGAAGCGAAGGCTATCGGATCATTGACCATGCAGCATGGCACCAAGACGCATTGGAGCGGGGAGCCAACAAGCCGCTACTGGTTCAGTTTGGCGAGATTCAACCAGACAACCGTTTCGAGGTGGAGGGCACTGTTGTCCTCAGTTCAGCTCGCTTCCTTCACTTGGACGTAGATCTCTGGAAGTCTGTTGAACCTCGAGAAAGTCCAGCTGAAATCCAAAACCTACCTAGATTGCTCTACTATTCAATGCAAGAAAGTCGAAGACTGACTCTCGGCAAGACCCACTATTTTGATCACCCGAAATTCGGTCTGCTTGTTCGTGTCCAAAGACTTCCTGTTCCCGACCGACTCGTGTCCCTATTGGAACAACTCGACAGCGCGTTCTAGCATTCCTGCGAGACCACTAAGTGCTTTCTCAGTTACAACTGCGGTGTCTTCGATATCCACTCCGCCCTCTTCGACTCCCGCAGCAGGGTTAACGACAAGACAAAGAGCTGCATAGCGAATCTTCACCTCTCGAGCCAAGGAAGCCTCAGGCATTAAGGTCATGCCCACAAGGTCGCAGCCATCCTGTCTGAATCGATCTATTTCTGCAGCAGTTTCGAAACGCGGGCCTTGTGTGACTCCATAGCAACCTTGACGATGTTGATCGGACTGAAACTCATTCGGCAGGGCTCTCATGAGGGTACCTCTTAAGTCTTCATCAAATGGGCTGGTGAAGTCAAAGTGGTCAATCCTTCTAATGCCAACAAAGGTCTGATCGCGACCATACGTGTAATCGATGACTTGATCCGGCACAACGAGAGCCCCACGGGCGAGAGCCGGATTGATCGCTCCGACGGTTGCGGTTGCGATTACTTCGTTAATTCCCAACTCCTTGAGTGCCCATATATTCGCTCGATAGTTGACTAGATGTGCAGCAGTCTGACCTTCAATGCCATGACGATTTAGGCAATAAACAGATTTTCCACCTAATTGCACTTCCAGAAGGGGTCCAGAAGGCGCACCATACGGAGTATTACGGTAGATGAGCTCATTTGGACTGGGAAGAACGGACTGAAGCGCAGTCCCCGTTATAAAAGCCAGCACTAGTCTTCGAGGGCGTAAATTGCTGGGAGGCCACGATACTTGCCGCTCATGTCCATGCCGCGACCAATCAAGAATTTGTCCGGAGCTACGAGACCAATGAAGTCGGCTGATCCCTCGTAAGCTGTTTGCTTTCGCACCAACACTACCGTCAGCAGTCTTGTCACTAGAGGTTCGAGTTTTTCCCGAACTAGTTCAAGCGTGTGACCCTCGTCAAGAACGGTGTCTACAACAACGACCGTCTTGCCTCTAAATTCCTCGGGATCAAAGTCGGTTACCTGAGGTGCTCCACCCTTCATTCCGTCAAATCGGCGAACCCTCATGTAGGACAAAGCAACGTCCACTTGCATTCGACGCATGAGATCCCAGGTAATCGGTATTGCACCTTTAAGCACACACACAAACACCGGTGACTCGTCCTGTAACTCCAGACCCAAGCGCACCGCCAGGCGATCAATGGTGCGTTCGATTTCTTCCTCTGAGAACAAGAGCTTGGCATTGGGAGGAAGAATGTTCATTGATTATCCTCTTCAATCTGTTCTGCAAGATGCAAGGTTTGGGTCGGAAACGCAAAGTCTGCGCCGTGTTTTTGAACAATGTCTCCGATCTGCAACAAGACATCCTCCTTGATTTCGTGAAATTCCGTCCAAACCGTAGTCTTCGTGAAGGTGTAAACAAAGAAATCCACGGAGAAGTCTCCGTAGGACACAACATTCACCATCAGAGTGCGAGTCAGATCAATGTCAGGATGGTTCTCAAGCATTTGACGAACGTCTTCGACTATCAACTTGACAGAAGCCAGATCGTCGTACCGGACACCAAAGGTCTCGTAAATCCTACGATTCCGCATTCTAGACGGATTTTCTACGGATATTTGGGCAAACGTTGCATTGGGTACGTAGAGAGGCCTTTGGTCAAATGTACGAATTCGGGTCAATCTCCAACCAATCTCCTCTACCGTTCCCTCGATCTCTTGATCAGGAGAGCGAATCCAATCTCCTTTGGTAAACGGTTTGTCGATGAACAACATCAGAGCTCCGAAGAAGTTTGCAAGCAGGTCCTTTGCCGCAAATCCCACTGCGATTCCGCCTAAACCTCCGAAAGCCAATACACCCTCGACCGGGAGACCAAAGATCTGCATCATGATTAGGCATGCGGTGATAACAACCGAAGCTCGTAGTACCTTTCCAACGGCAGTCGCAGTGGCAACATCCCACCGTTGATGTCTATCGTGATGTCTCTCGTCACTTACGACTCGCTCAAATGCACCGATAAGACGCGTGAAGAACCACGCAACCAGAAAAATGATTAGGACTTCACGAATCGTGTCTACATGGGCAAAAATCTGAGTGGGAGCGTCCGGGTGTGCCCTCGTGGCTCCATAAATGACCTTACCAGCCCAGGTCATTCCTACAGCCCAAATAGCCCATGCAAGGGGCTTACTCGCCGCGTCAAAAATTGCGTCGTCCCATAGAGTTTCCGTGTCTTCAATGGAACGACGAAGCCGACGCATCGCAACACGAGCGACTTGATGTGCAGTCACTGTTGCGGTGACAATCAGGAAAACCTGCAGCATCCAGGTACCGTGTTCGCTTATTAGATTTTGGAATGTTTCAAGCATCGGAGCGATAGGGGAAGACAGCGAGCAAAGTTTGCTAATTGTAAATTGTGCCTATTGCACAACATGAGCACGTATCAAATGGGTCGACACCATGAACTTCCTCCACGCAGACCAATCCAAGAGTTAGTTCCACTGCACAAGGGGAGGATACAATCCAAGACTGGCTTCTTGGGTGAATTCGAAGAGCACTCTGGTAGGCAGCTCGTGACTCACGATTGTCTCCTAGTTTGCGAACGGAAATTCTCAATCCTACAGGCTTTAGACGGCATGTTTTGACCTGCTCTCCGCATGGAACGGGAAATTATCCTGTTGCATGTTCAAATACTAAGGAGAACAGGTCGTATGAATGTTACAACGAGACGCGGGCGAACCGTCCACGTTGGTCTTGATGTGCACAAGGACACGATTTCGGTGGCTGTCGCGTGGCACGTGGCGGTCACGGGAGAGTTGCGTGTGGAGGACGTGGGAGTCGTCTCGAATCGGGCGAACCAGATTTCTCGCTGCGCGCGGGGACTGTCGAGGCACTACGGCGAGTCCCTTCACTTCGTCTACGAGGCGGGGCCGTGCGGCTTTGCGCTGCATCGACAGCTGAGCGACATGGGTCTGACCTGCGAGGTTGCGGCTCCGACGCTGATTCCGAGACGCAGGGGCGATCGCGTGAAGACGGACCGGCGCGACGCACGCGAGTTGGCACGCTTGAGCCTGACGGGGCTTCTGACGCCGATCTGGGTGCCGGATCCGGCCCAGGAGTCGATGCGCGAGTTGGTGCGGTGCCGCATGGTGCTGAAGGATCAGGTTGGCCGAGCGAAGAGGAGAATCCGCCATTTCACGCTGCGCAGGAACCTGCATGCGCCGAAGGGAGGATCGACCTGGAGCCAGACGTATCGAGCCTGGCTCAGGGACCTCAAGCTGGAGACTCCGGCCGCGCAGAAGGCCTTGCGCTGCCATCTTGACGTGATGGAGGGTCTGGAGCGACGGCTCGTCGACACCGAGCGCGATCTCGGATGCGAAGTGGACGAATCGCCCTTGAAGAAGCTCGTCGACGAGCTTCGGTCTCTGCGAGGAATCGACACGGTCACTGCGGTGTCCCTGCTGGCCGAAGCGGGCGACCTGCGTCGATTCCCCACCGCGGGCGCGTTCATGTCCTATCTGGGTCTTACGCCCAGCGAGCACAGCAGCGGCGGTCTGCGAAGGACGGGAGGCATCACCAAGACGGGCAACTCCATCCTGCGTCGCCTCTTGGTGGAAAGCGCCTGGACCTACCGGTTCCCGCCCCGCGAGACGAAACATCTGCAGCGCAAGGCGGCTCTGGCCTCGCCCTACGCCAAGGAGCGAGCCTGGGCGGCCCAGAAGGATCTGTGCCATCGCTACCGAAAGATGGTGGAACGCGGCAAGAACACCAAGACCACCACAGTCGCCGTAGCTCGAGCCCTCGCCGGCTACGTGTGGGACATCGCCAGCAACGCCATGAACCAGCTGCGTTCAGCGAGCGAAAGCGCTCCCTGAACGCGACGACGAATCCATCCGAAGGAACGACGAACACCGAATCGAGCGACATGGATGCAAGCTGGGAACCCTCGACTACACTATGTGGACTCCTCGCGAGAGGAGCGACCCACGACTTTAGACTGAGGCAAGCCCGTTGAAGCAGCACCATTCTGTGGTAGCCAACCCACGCATGACAGAGTCCCAATGGTCCATTTCCACATCCATGTCGCCCGTTCAGACCAAAACGGAAACTATCATGTGAATTCTCACGGATACTAAAATCATCAAGAGCGGTCAAAACATGACAGGTGTGTAGTTTCAGACAGCAAAACAATACCGACTGAATAATGGCGGTAGGCTAAATCGTGAGAACCTAAATGCTCATACTATGTTTCCATATGCAAAAGACAACATCTGTTGATTGTCGAAACGACGATAAACCTTCATTTTTATATCATTAAAAAAAATAAATATGTGTCTAATGGAAAAGTCTTTAGAGTTCATAAATTTATATCGAAATCGATCCAATTATATCTGTTAGATTAACAGCATACTCAAGAAACATGATCGACAAGCCTAGAGAAAAATCACGGAGAGTACTTAAGCTTTTAAAGTCTTTCAAGGCGTGCTCTTGCTTGTTTCTGATTGCAACCCTCACACTGCTGCAAGGTTGCCTTGGAAATATAGTTTCCCACTATAAATCGGTGGGATATCAGTCCAAGTCCGAACCAGTATTCATTCCCGATATCGAAAATGAATTGCACGCGCCTTTAACCGATTCGACCATTAAGAGTTTGATAGAGACGCCCGATGGAATGCTTCTCGCTGCAACCGAGAACGGTTGGCTGTTGTTCGATCGAGAGTTCCGTGTGCAGGACTCCTTGCTATTCAGTCAGAAGTACACCTCAACTAGAGCGATTGCTACTGGACAGTCACTATGGGTGTACGGATCAAGGCCTTCGAGTGTAGAAGGGTCTTTGAGTGAGCATCATATATACCGACTAAACGATCCTACACCCGTTTACACATACCAGTGTAGTAATACTCGAGTATGGTGGTCTAGCTACGTTGTCGACCTAGACGGCGACGGGCACTCAAGCCTTGCTCTGCCGTGCCGGGGAGATGAGCTCCACGACTACGTTGCGTTTATGAGTCTGCGAGATGGCAGAGTCTCAGAGGTCGATGTTCCCTTTAAACCTTTGAAAGCATTCTTGAGTGAGGCGTCGAATGGAAGACGGACACTTAACCTAATGCGTAGCTATCCTTTGGTGCACTATGCACGCGATATTGATACGCCCTCTCCTATTTATCGGTCTCTCAATACTCAAAAGTCAGATAAAGTTCTAGTGTCTATTGAAGAAACTTTATCAGGAACGTATGAGAAGAAACTCTCGACAGTTGATAAGTTCTTGTCTTTGCAAGATATGAACGATAAAGACTTAGTGATATATGATTCAGTATATCCTGGTGGAATTCTATTGCGTTGGGAATTCGATGGTGACTTAAGAGACTGGTGGTACTTCGATCTAGAGAGAAATTTCCGATCTGTAGGCAAGTGGTTGGACCTTTCCAGACGTACTGAAATCGAAGACCAGTCGATAATAGCCGTTCTCTACGGCTGGGGACATTGGTGTCAGTGGGCTCCGTGTGGCTATGCAATTCTTCAACTGAATACCGATGGAGACTACAAACTGATTGACTTTACGATAGACCCTGTCGACTCGATTCTTGTAACCACTGATTACCGACTTGTGGCCACATGGGGAGGCAAGATCTACGAATACGATCTCGACACCATTCGCAGTGACATCCCGTGGCAAAATTCGCTCATCCCTTCGAAACACCTGGCATGGATGTCCGAGAGATCTGGCATAGCGGAGTCTGAGATTCGAGAAACTTACGAAATTTCAGATGAGTGAAACAGCCATGTCAAGACAAATTTGCGGCTGAGCAATTGATGTAACCTCGAATCTCTATGCCTTTCTTATTTGGAAGCTACTTCAGTTCAACACTAACTCCAAACGACTGGAGTTTACTGAGAATCAAATTTGTTTGGCTCTTGGTATGCGGCCTCACCGTTACTGATCCAACGCTCTCTGAGGCAAGTGAACCCTCTACGTTCGAGAACAATCAAGAACTCACGCACAGAGTTCAAGTATTCCCTTCCGAATCCAGTGATCCAGCATTAGTTTCGTTACTCGGTAATCAGATTGAAGACTTTGCCGAGAGTCCGGATGGAAGAATATTCATTGCTAGTCGCACTGGGGTTCTAACGTTCGACACAGGTGTAGAGAATGTACTTAGTTCCTATGAGTTCGACCGTCCATACGATGACGTTCAAGTCATCCCTGCAAGGGATTCAGTTTGGATCCACGGACGAGTTGATCGAACAACCAACCTGCATCGGCAACCCAATGAAGAACACCACGAACTATTAAGGCTAGGAGGTACGGAGCTCAATTTCTCGTTTCAATGCAATTCGGTAGGCGTGGCTGAGTACGTCGGCTATCAAGTAGTTGACTTTGACGGGGATGAACTACCAAGTCTAGTAGCTCTGTGCTGGGACGGAAAAGACAACCACTATGCCAATGTCGTAGATCTCAATCGCGGAGCAACTAAGAAGATCGTAGTCCCTTTTCCTGCCACCGGTGCGCACATTGGGAAGCATGGTGTGGGAAAACAATCATTGGTCCTGCTCTCCCATGATCCACGTTCACTATACAGATGTAGTGAAGGTTGGGCTATTTCACAATGTGGAGTCTCTCGGTCAATTATCAGCGTTACTCTGGTGATCGAGGAAAACAATGAGCATGAAATAGTTGGTAGGCTCAGTGAGGCAATCCCGATAGCAGATTCCTATGAAACTCACGATGTCGCTCAGTTTCTGTACAGCAAGGTCTACCTAAATGGTGAATTGCTGCTCAACAACGCAATTTTCAAAGGCCAGCTGTTCCTTCAATGGAATGTCGAGGGACAACTCAAAAATTGGTGGAATTTCAAACGTCGCGAAAAGATCAGAGACATTCTGAAGTGGATCAACATTCCACCATCCACATCAAATTCCAATGGTATATCGGCAGTCGCACTTACTAGGGCTTGGGGTGACTGGTGTAGATGGACAAATTGTGGCTACAGGATGATTCAGCTGAGTAACGCCGGAATGTATAGAGTGATTGACTCCACGACCCATAGGATCGACGACATCATGATTACAAGCGGGAGTGATTTGATCGCGAGTTGGAACGGAAAAATCTATCGATATGACCTCAAGACGATCAATGAGACCATCCCGTGGCAAAAGTCACGACTAACCGCTAGACAAGAGCAGTGGATTTCAGAGCACATTGATTGAGACGTATGAACGACTGAACGGTCTGGATGTTCATTTTCACCACACCCGAGACCTGGAAGCTGGAATATCCTCATGGAAAGAGAACCGAAGGACTTGAAGAGCTCGTCTTTCACAAACTAGGCCCATTAGCAAGCCTTGAATTCGAGTAGCAAAGTCAAGCAGGCGACAACAACTAGCTGACTTTGGCTAGCATCTCACCGGAAAATCTAATACTCCCCTGTTCTGCAAGGGTTAGGACTTCGCTTGAAATGATTTCATCCATCTTGTCACGTCCTAAATTGGTACCCAGCATTCGTTGGACTTCCTTCCGGCACTCTTCAATTGTCAAGGACACATTGTCATCGACTGCAACTAGTACTGCGGCACGAATTTCGGATCTTGGTATTACATCTGGGTACTTTAGCTTTGACAGCTGAACGTTTGAACGATCACGAATTTCTTCTGATTCGGAATAGTCCTTGGGAACGAAGAACTCCTCTCCGTCTGAATCTGATCTAAGAATTTGGCCGTGTTCAAGAGCAAGTTCAATGCTCTGTTGAATAGTGGACCGTATCCGCGACCCTACTCGGGACTTTCCCCAGCTTCTTGCAATTCTTGCCGCAATTGCATCGGAATGAACGGGACCCTCCGCATTGACCATTTTGACCGTGACTTCCACAAAGAAAGACGGTTCCAATTCATGAATCTCATTTGTGAGCAATTCGTCGTCAACGTCAATGATGAGTTCCCTGTAGGGTGTGGATTGCAGAGTCTGGTGAGACTCCTCCGATCGCTCAACAAGACGCTCACTGGGCGACCTGGATGCGTGGGATGAATCGCCTGTCGACAGAGAAGTCTTGGGCTCCTCTTCATCGAGGCGATCCGTGGTCGAACTTGGTTCAACTCTTCCATTGCCCGTACTTGTAGCAAAATTGCTATCGCTAGCGTGTTGCGACTTGAAAAACTGTCTAGCCTCTTCAACCGCACTCACTAGCTTTTGAACTTCTGCGGCTCGGCTGTAGAACCAATCCGTGCTCCAAATTCGATGGAATCGCCAACCCTTCCGTTCAAGAACTTGCTGACGCAACCTATCCCTTTCCCGTGCCCAACTTGAGGAGTGGTAGCGTGCACCATCACATTCGATGGCAAGTACGTAGTGATTGTCGTTGTCCGGATCGACTATGGCTAGGTCTATCTTGAAGCCCGAAGCTCCAACCTGAGGATGCACGACATAACCATGTTCCTTGAGCACACTGGCTACGTCCTCCTCAAATGGACTATCCATTTCATCGCCCGTCTCTACGGGGATGTCTAGATCGCCTGTCGCGGCATACTTCATGAATCGCTTCAAGACTCTGGGTCCCTGATGTTGGGCTGCATCAACTCGAATGTCGTCATGGGTGATCGACGCGAAGATCACGCATCGTTTCCGAGCTCTAGTGAATAAGACGTTAAGTCTCCGTTCTCCACCTTTCTGCGACACTGGGCCAAACGATTGTCCAAAATACCCGTTGGCATCTTTACCATATCCAATTGAGACGAAGATCACATCTCGTTCGTCTCCTTGAACGTTCTCGAGATTCTTAACAAAGAATGGCTCTTCGTTGGATTCGTCGCAGAACCGCTCCACATGGGGATGCTCGCGGCACAGAGCCTCCACTTTTGTTTGCATGAGATTGCGTTGTGCGACCGACAATCCCACTACCCCAAGCGTCCAATTCGGATGGTCGCGAACATGAGCAAGAATGTGCTCACAGATGGAGTCTGCCTCAACTTCATTGTGTCTCCTTCTGCTGCGATCATAGACTCCATCTGCGACATGAACGAACTTCATTCCATTGATGGTCCCAGCAAACTCGGCGGATGGTGGGTACAAGAGCTTTCCTGAATAAAACTCGTGATTCGATACGTCGATAAGGGAGGGATGCTCGGATCGGTAGTGCCAACTGAGCATTGCTCGATTTCCAAAGCGAGCATCACAAAGAGCCAAAATGCTCTCCATGTCAGTGGATTGCTGTGCCATCTGAGCTGAAGTGTCCAGCTCTATCTCTGTTTCGCTTTCGTCGGTACCACTCTCATCGTCACCTGACATTTGTCGATCAAAGAATGACGTTGGAGGCATCTGCTTCTGATCCCCCACCACTACGACTTGCTTGGCCCGCAACATTGCACCCAATGCCTCCTGTGGCTTGACTTGACTGGCTTCATCTATCAGCAAGAGGTCGAATTGAAGCCCTCCTGGCTTCAGATATTGCGCTACTGACAACGGACTCATGAGGAAAACGGGTTTGAGTGCTGCGACAACATCTCCCGCTGTGTCAAGCAACTTTCGTATCGGCATGTGACGACGTTTCTTGGCTAGCTCACCTCGAACCACACCTACCATGCCCGTTGAGCCGCGCGGGATGCTCTCGTAGTGCTTGAGGGAGACTTCACGTGCAGTCAAAAGTCGCAACTCTTCGTCCTTTTCCTTGAACTGTTCTACCATCGCAGTACGGTCAGAGCCACTGAGAGATTCAAGCTCGGGGTGTTCGTTCAATATGTTCTTCAGTACCCGTTCTGAACGAAGAAGCGAGAATGTGTCTACAGCGGTTGAACATGCCAGATGTCCAGTCCCAATCTGATTGCGAATTTCTGCCAGTCCGTTGTCCTTCAGTAGTTCGCCAATGCTCAGCAGTTCGTGATAACCGGCAAGTTCAGTGGGATGTTCAGCCCATGCACTAAGCCTTTGATTAATCTCCTCTATATCGACACTTGATAGGTCTAGGCTTCCAAATGCTTTGGTGTTGTCCAATCCGGTAAGTTCTGTGACTTGCTTCCATAAAGCGGACCAAGAATTCCAGACATCAAGCAATTGGCTCTTGACGTTCTCGAAGTCAACAGATTCGTTCAGATTCGCAACTTGCTCTTGTACGCTTCCGATATCACCCAATGACTTGGACTGTTGATCAATCCAACTAAGTGCACCATGAACACTCTCATACGATGTCTTGGATTGTTGCCACTGAATACCGAAGCACTCGCGGCCCAGTTCTTCTCGGTTGTCTATTCTTGTTCGCAACTTCTCCACATGAACCAGTTTCTCGAGTAGTTCGAAACGCTCCTGCTGCTTACCAGGTAGTTTCGCTTTGCAAACTTCCTTCAAGTCTGAAATAGCGTTCCGAAAGGATGACTTGAACAGTCGGAAAATACTCGTACCCTCTTTAGCTACGGAATTCAGGTGGAGTTCCCATTTGCTCTCAAATGCTTGAGAAATTACAGTACTCTCAAGTGCAGTCTCTGCAATTCGAACCTGTTCCAGCAATTCACACAGCTCGATTGCTGCTTCGCAGTGCTCGACAACCACCTCTTGTCGAAGCAGTTCGGGCACATTCGTCGGCATCTCTTGGATCTGTACCAATTGCTCTACTAGCTGGTGAACTCGATGCTCGGTGAGATTCCAGTTCACACTTGCCGCTGAAGCGCCCTGTCCAAATCGATCACTCAGTTCATTGAACGAAGTTGATGCTTGTGCTAACAAGTTCTCCATGCGTTGCCTGTCAATAGGCGACAGTCTGTTCTCCACTCCTCGCCAAATGTGTTGGTGCTCACTACCGTGTTCCGTGGTTGCTTCGGCAAATCGAGCTACCAAACTACATCGCTCGTCGAACTCCTGAATGGACCAGGAATCAATGTCGGTTATGTCGAAATCCGCTGGCGGAGTACGCTTGCCTGACAATCTTGAGATCCTGCCCATCAAGCGAAATGCTGTATTTCCAGTGGTGGAATCTTGTGAGTGAACAAGATCTGAAACTCGGTTTAGTCGGTCTCGAAGCTGTCGGAGTTCTTCGTACTCGGTGTCTGACACTTCCACTGGGCGATTGAGGTCCCAAGTCTCTCTCAAGCTCGCATAGACTTGTGCTTTGTTTGCCTTGTGGGAGTGAAGTTCCAGGCACAGAGGACCCAGTCCGCACTGCACCAAGCGTTTCATGACAACCTCGAGAGCCGCTCTCTTCTCAGCAATGAATAAGACTCGTTTGCCACAATTCACGGCTCCTGCTATTACATTGGCGATGGTTTGAGACTTTCCTGTTCCCGGTGGCCCTTGGACGACAATACTCTTTCCTTCCATCGCCGATGCGATCACTTGAGTCTGCGAAGAGTCTGCATCCAGAATGTGTCCAAGTTCTTTAGGATTGCTGAACCTTGCATCGAGATTCGAGATCTGCTCGGGTGCTGTGATCGATACTCTTGGTGAGTCCTCCCCACTTGGTTGGCCCCCAGTCAAGAGATCCTCGATTAGGCGTACTCCTGTGTTATCCACATCGTCAGATTGGTAGTTTTCGAGCTCCAGGTCGCGATACATCAAGAACTTCGCAAACGAAAAGAAACTCAGAGCCATTGAATCTGGTTCTATTCTCCAACGCGGTTTCGATGCTACGGCTTCTCCCACTTCGTTGAAGTACTCCGTTGGCTTCCAGCTGTCGTTTTCTTGAAAATCAGGCAGAGCCAGCTGAAAATCCTCACGCAACAACATCGCCAACGACTTGTTTGACTCCAGATCCATATCCCTTTTTGCCAATCGGAAGACACCCTTTCTTGAATCTCGAGTCAGCTCTACTGGGAGGAGTATGAGTGGTGCACATCGCTCGACTTCCGAAGATTCGGACTCGAAGTAGCACAGGAATCCTAGCGCTAGGAACAACACGCTGATGCCTTGTTCCTCCTCAATGCTTTTCGCTTCGCGATAGATGTAGAGAAGCTTTTTCTGAAGCGCGGCAGGCGTAAGCAGGGTTTGCAGCTTTGTGTCTGTATGCGCCAAATGCACCTGTCCAGTAAGTTCGTCGGGAACGAAAAGATCGCCGGACAAATTCATGGCTTCTTCTACACTACGAGCATCTGCGTCAATTCCCTTTGCGGGCAAAAACGTAAATTTCTTTCCTTCTACGTACAGAATCCTGTAGATCTCATCTGAAAGCTCATGTGCTATGAGAAGCTGGTTGCGTCGAAACGTGCGTATTGGCGCATTGGTTAGTGGATTTCGTTTCCCAATGTCGAGTAGGTTGTGTCTTTGAAGATCAAGTGCTTCCAGCAACGCACTGCTTGGCGATGTAGGCTCTTCAGCCGTGGTCTGTTGCAGTGTAGATTCACTCATGGCTTTTCTCTTGCACAACTATGGGACTTGCCAATTCACCTACATTTCCGCTCGATTTGACTCACTAGGGAAACTAATTGGCATCGAATCGAGTGAGTTTAACCGACGCAGGGTTTGGGCAATTGGCCGACGATCTAGATGCAACGAACGGTTTCGCTAGAAGAACCTGCCCGCGTCGAAGCTTCCGATATCCTTACCGGCACGGTCTCAATTCTTGGAATAGACGTCATTTCTCTACGTCGGGACGCTATGGTGGATACAGCCGTACACTCGAAACTGGACCCGAGCTAGAGCTCAAGCACGAAGTAGGAAAAAGCGACCCGAAGATGCTGAAGTGCTTTGGTCCCGTTCAGTCCCAAAAAGAAGCCCGCTAACTCCCTACAAGGCGACCCCGACCGCGAATTCGCCCTACTGTGTGTAGAGAGTCTGGACTGTGCAAAATTGGCTACGCAGGCAGGTTGTTCAGTCTTTCGTTACTCCCCATAGCTAGCTACTAATGTTTCTCAAGACCTACGACATCGACCAATGGTATAGAGCGTCTCCAATATCTCTCATCTTCTTCTTTGGCAAGGCAACTCATCAAATTTGGAATCAGCTCAAGACTGTAGTTCTTTCAAACGGTGCCCTTCTCGCTTGGTTTGCTGCTGGCGAGAACTGGTTGATCGTAGGATTGATTGGTGTCTTTTGGCTAGCTGTGATCTCTGTTGTTGCCCTTGCCAAGTTTCTCCGTTTCAGGTTCAAGTTGTCGCCCAACAGCATTTCTGTAAGAGAGGGAGTGATCAACCTGAAGCACATCGACCTGCAATTCGATCGAATCCGTGCCATTAACTTTGAGCGAGGCCCGGTCGATCGCTGGTTGGGGCTGACAGGAGTCAGCTTCGATACGGCTGGGACGGGGACTGCAGAAGCCACAGTCCCCGCTGTCTCTCTCGGTTTCGCTGAAAGTCTAAGAGCACGAATCGACGAAGAACGCAAGTTAGAGGAAGAAGATCCAGAACTAGGTGCGGAAGACTCCGCAAACCAAGTGAACTTAGTCGCTTCACTCTCGCTGGCTCAGATTGTGAAGATTGGAACTTGCGGAAGTGGCTCAGCGGTAGGACTAGTTTCGCTCTTCACGATTGCTATTCCTTTTGCTATTACATCTTTCTTAAACCGAGTTTCACTCGAGTCCATTGGTCCTTTTGAACCTATACGCGATTTCATTCTTCACATCCACTTGTCACTAGCTCCAAGTATTGGGAACACAGTGGCAACGGTTGTGACGGTCCTGACTTTGTTGGTTTGCATCGGTACGGTTGCTTGGAGCCTACAAGTGATCGGGGCCTACATCAGATGGAAAGGATTCCGCGCGTTCATTGAGAACGGAAGGCTGAAATCAGCTGCTGGTCTATTCACAGTACGCGAGATTCAATTGGATATTCCAAAGATTCAATCGCTAACGTTTCACCAGAACCTTCGCAGTAGATGGCTCTCGTGCTTCAGAGTTCGAGCAGAACAGTCGGCTAGCGACGCTGAGCATATGCTGCAAATTCCTCTATCGGACTTGTCCACAAACTTATCGCTCGGCCAAACTGTGATGCAAGATGCCGCGAAGGGGCTGGCATTTGACCCGAAGTCGAGTGATTTCACTTCGATCGCCTCTCCACTGTTCTGGGTTCCGTTTTGCCGAGGGGTCGTGATTGCAGTTATTGGTTATGTCGTAGTCACATTTCACTTCGGTCTCGCCTACGGTTTATTGGCATTGGCTTGGATAGTGCCTTCAAGCGCCATAGCGTACTTACGTTGGCGAAAGGCAGGCTTTATGTGCAACCAAGAGGCGATTGTGTATCGTTCCGGAGTACTCTCGTACATACTGACCTCTTTGAAGTATTCCAAGCTGCAGTCGGTCGATATCACGCAGAACATCATTCAGAAATGGAGGCACCGGGCTTCCTTGGTTTTAAGAAATCCCACCGCACGAATCGAAATTCCCTATCTCGAGTATGAGATGGCTTCGGCTTTCAGAGACTACCTTTTGTACTGCATAGAGTCTAGCAACGAGGAATGGCGATGATGTTCTCTTACGACAATTCTCCTGTTCCCCTAAATCAGATTCCTTCCGTAGAAGACATCTCGTGGCGTCCTGTGGAGCCTCGACTGAAGTTCCAGCTTTTTGTCAGGAATCTATTTCATTTGCTGTGGTTCATTCCTGCTCTTGTTCTAGCAATAACAGTGTGGCTCTACATGGTCAGCATAGAGCCTGAAGAAGGCTTTCAAGGGTGGACCTTCTTGCTCCAATCGTCCCTTGCCATCGGGATCATAGTCTACGTTCCCCTGCTCCCATTTCGTTGGTTTGTTGTACCAATACTTGAAGTGCCGAAGAGAAAATACGCGGTTCGGCTTGAGGATCTGAACTATCAATGTGGTCTCTTGACTACAACCGTATCCAGTGCTCCGTTCAAGCGCATTCAACATGCATCAACGCAGCAATATCTCTTGGAACGGATGTTCAATCTAGCGTCGCTTGAGGTTTATACCGCTGCTGGACAAACAGTTCGAATTGCTGGACTAGATCCCAAGATTGCGGAGGATCTTAGAGACCATGTCCTCGATCAAGTCTCACAATCCGAGCAAGGTGGAGAATTGGAGGAGAATCTGTCGTCACTTGACGAGGAACGAGATGAGGATCTCGAGTGAATCGGCGAAACGATGTCGAACCGCACACGAACTCTCGGAAAGAGACTGTAATGTCATTGCTCCAGCACATTAACAGTCCGCGGAGAAGGATTTCTCAATTCAGTCGCTGTAGCGCAGCGCTTGATAGGCGCAATCTCAAGCATGACCACAAAGAAAGCTTGCGTGAGATCTCTGAAAGAGCAAGGCTAGCCTCAACTCTTCGAGACTTCTAGCTGAAGGCAGCGGAACGAAAAGAGAAAGGGTAGTGACGAAAACACCGTTCAAGAATCCTCAAGTACCTATAGATCAAATTCCCAGCGCTCGAGAATTCTCTTGGGTTCCCGTAGAAATCCGCTTGAGATCGATGATTCTGTGTGGGAATCTCCTCTATCTCATCCCTTGCTCTCTAATCGTGTTTCTTGGGGTCGCAGGATGGTTGACAATTCCCGAAGAATTTCCTGAGCTTGAGTGGATGGAACAACTGGTAATTGTTTGGCTCGGTGTATTGTCGATCTTACTGGCAGCTCTAGTCCCTGTCTTCCTGTTCGTAGCCTACGTCGCGCCTCTTTTGGAAGTGCCAAGAAGATCATACGCTGTCAGACAAGAAGATCTAAATTATCGACGTGGTCTTTTCAAGAGAGTTGCTTCGTGTGCGCCGTTCAGACGTATCCAGCATGCTTCAACGCACCGAAATCTGTTTGAACGAATGTTCAATCTGTCCACGTTGGAAGTGTTTACTGCCGCAGGAAGGGCCTTTCGAATTGAAGGACTGAGTCCGGAAACGGCTGAAGCACTCCGTGACCATGTCCTGGAACAGATCTCCAAGTTCCAAGAAAGTGAGCACCCAGAAGGAGACGGTGGAACGCTCAAAGTTAGTAGAGATCAAGATATGGACTGATCCAACTGATGGAAGTCAACCGGCCATTTGCTAGATATCAATGACATTGTGATCGTAAGTCCCCTTTTGTACGCACACAGCACCAATTAGACAGAGACCACTACAGCTTTGAGTTGTACTGATCTAAGTGTGACCCGATACGATTGCTTGCGTACACCTGTTTGAATGCATTTGTATACCGGCATGCGAAGTCCGTACCAAACTAAGCGAGACCGACCAAAAATACTGAACAAAAACACTTGCAATTTTGTATCCATATGTATACATTAACACTACTGAACGTGTACATAGGAATTACACAAAATGCCAAAGCCTGTAAAACTCACAAATCGGCAACAAGAAGTACTCGATTTGATCCGAAATTGGATTTCGACTTCAGGGTATCCTCCAACAAGGCGTGACATCGCGGATCACTTCGAATTTCGCTCTCCCAACGCTTCTGAAGAACACCTCAAAGCACTTGAACGGAAGGGTGTGATCAAGGTCTATCGAAATACTTCACGCGGGATACGACTAACTCACGAGTACGACGAGCAGTCCATCCCCGTAGTTGGCAGAGTAGCAGCAGGTAGCCCCATACTCGCTGAAGAACACATCGAACGAACAGTTCAAGTTCCCCATACGTTGTTCTCGCCAAAAGCAGACTACTTTCTAAAGGTCCAAGGCGACAGTATGGTCCGAGCTGGAATCATGGACGGAGACTTGTTGGCGGTTCACAAGACAACAGATGTAAGGAACAATCAAATCGTCGTGGCCAGAGTCGAAGATGAGGTGACTGTTAAACGTTTTTATCGTAGGCCAAATGACTCTAAGGTAGAACTAATAGCAGAGAACCCCACTGTCGACCCAATCATTGTCGACTTGAACACTCAGCGACTGGAAATCGAGGGTATCAAAGTAGGCCTTGTCCGACTCGACTAGCGCGCTCCGCTTAGAAGAACGACTGTGGGTTCGCGCAATTCTCTGCGATTAGAAGGATGAGCACTTAGGTGTACCAAGTTCAATACTTTGGTAACTCTTGACAGGCCACATCTCTGATCTTTGGCACGATTGTCAAGACCTCAAGTAGATTCTTCTGCCGAGAACTAACTAAGGCTCATGTCGATTTCTTGTTTTCAAACAGCTTCGACCGTCGTCTAGCTGGAGACTTCTTTGGGGCTTCTCTGTTCTCCACCCACTTTCCCTCCACATAGCGCGCACTCCAAGGATTCCCCTTTGCGTCTACCCGTATGTAGTGTTGCTGTGTCTTTCGTGAGAACCTAACGGTTGTGTCACGACCTGAAGGATCCTCGACCGGAGCAGTCAACAGGTGCTTGAATTTCGGATCTATCTCGTTTGAGTGAGGTAGGAGTTCCTTTACTAACGGAGCACGAGTCTGTCGATTTCGCGGATACTTGCTAGCAGCCAAAAAAATCCCTGCAGCACCATCGCGGAGCACAAAGTGATCGTCAATTCCATCGCAGAGCAGTTCCGGCATCGGAACAGGGTCCGCTCTCGGGGGTGCTACTTTGCCGCTCTTCAAGATTTTTCGTGTATTTCCACATAATTCGTTCGTACAGGCGTAGAACGGACCAAATCTCCCGTTGCGACGCTGCATCTCTCCCTGACAACGATCACACTCGATTGAGGGACTCTCATATTCCTTGAGCTGAAACTCTCCGATTTCTACCTCGTGCCCACTACAGTCTTGATTGCCACAAACATGAACCTTACGGGTCCTATCAAGAAGAAAAGATTCCATGGCGGTCTCGCAAATTGGGCACTTTTTCTTTAGGCGCAATATCTTGCTTTCTGCCTCTTCGTCCCCGACGTCGAAAGAATCTTCCTGCAGTGAGAGATTCATCGTGTGCTTACATCTCTCCTTTGGCGGCAGGTCATATCCAGCACATCCCAGGAACGCACCAGACTTTGCAACTCGAATCAACATTTTCTTCCCACATTCATCGCACTCGATTGATGTAGGGATAGGCTCGTTTCGGCGCATTTCGACGTCGGCCGCCTTGAGCTGATCGGTAAAAGTGCCGTAGAAAGTATTCAGTACATCTAACCAGTCCTTCTTGCCTAGTGCGATAAGGTCGAGCTCATCTTGCTCCATTTTCGAAGTGAACTCATAGTCCATGAGAGAAGCAAAACTTTCGGTAAGTCGATCTGTGACCAGCTCGCCTATCCTCTCAGCATGAAACCGTTTCTGTCGCAAGGAAACGTAGCCCCGTTCTTGAATCGTTGAAATGATCGGTACGTAGGTACTCGGACGTCCGATGCCGCGTTCCTCAAGTTCACGTACCAAGCTTGCCTCGCGATAACGTGCTGGAGGCTTTGTAAAGTGCTGGGTCTTCTCCACTTCCAACTTGCGAAGTACCTCTCCCACTTGAAAATTTGGTACGACTTGGTCGTCTTCGCCTCTAGACGGAGGACTCCAGACTCTAGTGAATCCATCAAAGACAACCACTCGACCTTGAATCCTAAGTTCGTAGTCGCCCGCGTGAACTGTCGTAGTCACACTTTCATACTTGGCATTGGTCATCTGACATGCGACAAAACGTCTCCAGATGAGGTCATACAGCTTGAGTTGACTGTCGTCGAGGGTCTTTAAGTCAGAAGCTTTGACTGATACATCCGAAGGTCTTATAGCCTCATGAGCTTCTTGTGCGGCCCTGGACTTGGTTCGATAGACTGCCGGAGATTCAGGAACGTACTGAGGACCCATCTCTTTGTTCAGGAATTGACGAACATTGTTGACAGCTTCGCTAGCCAAGTTTGTCGAGTCCGTACGCATGTAGGTAATTAATCCGCTTTCGTACAAACTTTGCGCGATCCTCATCGTTCGGGCAACGTTGTAGCCCAACCTGGAAGAAGCAGCTTGTTGTAACGTGGATGTAATGAACGGCGGCTGAGGTCTCGAACCAGTTGGCTTTTTCTCATGCCGAACAACCTTATACTCTTGCTGATTCAGCTCTTCGAGTGCAGAATGCGCTTCGACCTCATTCTTCAGCGAGAGTGGATCTCCCAAGTGTGCTACAACCTTGAATCGATACGAATCGCCAGAGTCGTCCGAACCGTTCGTTGACCGAGCTAGATAGGCAAAGAGCTCCCAGTATTCTTCGACGTTAAACGCCCGGATTTCTCGTTCTCTCTCGACTACAAGCCGTACTGCCACCGATTGAACCCGTCCGGCTGAGAGTCCCCTAGCAATCTTTTTCCAAAGCAACGGAGACAGTTCGAAACCCACGACTCGATCAAGAAATCTTCGTGCCTTATATGCATTGACTCGATCAGTGTTGACACTTCCTGGATTTGCAAATGCATCGTCGATCGCGTTCTTGGTTATTTCATTGAAGACAACTCGACGAAACTTCTGGGAGTCTCCTCCAATGATCTCCTGAAGATGCCAGGCAATAGCCTCCCCTTCTCGATCTCGGTCGGTAGCCAGATAGATTAGGTCGGAACCTTGCGCTGCTTTCTGCAAGTCGTTGACAACAGATTCCTTTCCTACTGAAACTATCCAATTCGCAACCCAATCGTTATCGGGATCAACGCCCATACTTCGGACTCGAGCTAATCTTGCCCGGCGTTCCCGAGCTTTCTCCTTTTGCGCGGGGCTAAGATTCTTCGATACGCGTTTTGCTTTCGATTCACCGATCTGTGTTGAACTCGTCGGAAGATCGCGTATGTGCCCGCGGCTTGATTTCACAACGAATTCCTTGCCAAGATACTTGCTGATAGTCTTGGTCTTGTTAGGTGATTCGACGATTACCAGTGATTTGCTCATTACTCTCCTTGTTGAGCGATTTGCTTCCTAGCTTCAATCGATGATTGGCTGGTACATATATATATACACGATTCGATTTCTAGATATTCTGGCAACCTAACTGATCGCTCTCAAATCGAGCATCGTCACTCGGCGAAGGGAAGCACCGAGGACTCTGTGCCAATACGCATAGACACAGTCAGTATTGATTGGTTCAATGAGACCTCTTTTCGTTACCAAAGAAGTCAGATCGATTCACCCGTCATATAGTGCTTATTCGCTGAATCTGTCTTGTACAAGTTCAACATTTGCCGCAGAAAGATCTGCCAGACCTGCCAACATTTCTTGGACAAATTCACTGGCTGGGGAGTCCAATCGTTCATGGCCAATCCATGCAACTCCGTTGCGATCGCTCTTGACAGCAACCACCTTGTCAGGTAACTGTGCTATCGCTTGACCTACTCTTCTCCAATACTCCGCTTGTAGCTCCAATCCAACCTCTTTCAGCTGAGGTTCGATGACGTAGCCTTCGACCGGACCATATTCCTTTGTGGATTTGTAAAGTGTCCACGTAGGAATGTCGGTGTATTCCTCCTCATAGCGTTTCTCCCACGCTATGCACTGTACCTTAGGGGTTTTAATCTTTCCTCCTGCCGTGACTCTCTCAACAGCGGGTGCATTGACGTCAGTTACCACAATACCCTGAGTTTGCAAACCGTACTTTCTGGCATCAATGCGCATTCGTCCTATCTGTCTCTCGCCCTTCGATGGCAATACCAAGAGTATTCCACCGAAGACAACAAGAAACGCTGTTGTCAATAGAATCCAGAACATTATTGCTAGTGGTTCAGAGCATCAATTTGATACATAATTTCTTGTTGATTGCCGTCATGGTTTAGTCTCAATTATGAGCAAGTATTCTCGAGTTCTGCTTGCCGTCGACTTGACGGAAGACTGCCGACATGTAGCAGAGCATGCTTCTATACTGGCCCAACTCTATAATGCTCAGCTACACATCGTACATGTTATAGAGCCACAGAGTCTCGCATATGGCGACGAAATACCCATGGATCTTTCCTCGCTGCATCAAGCTATTTACGATCAGGCAGAATCGTTTCTGCGAGAGCTGTCACAGGGGTTCGAAATACCAAGGACGAGGCAGCATCTCGCTTTCGGGCGAATTGACACCGAAATCCGTCGTATTGCAGATGAAAAGGACATTGACGTCATTGTTGTCGGGAGCCACGGACGGCATGGTTTGGCCATCCTATTTGGATCGACACTCAACGGTGTTCTGCAAAAGGCGACCTGCGACGTTCTTGCAGTACGTGTTGGCGACTAGCTCGATTTCAAATCAGTGTGATGGACTCACATGAAGCTACTTGCTTCCTGCGTTTGTCTGATTGCACTGCTGTTTACAGCTAACACTAGTGCCTACTACGACGAGCTGATCGACCTAAGACAAAAGTACAAGCAAGCAAAACACGCCCGTGACTCCGGTCGCATTCGCGAGTTCGAACGTCTCAAAGAGGAACTTCGGGAATACCCGTTGTACGAGTACCTCGTATATCAAGACGGCGTTCGCAGATTGTCGTTACACTCCGCCGAGCAGGCGATAAGTATTCGCGACCAGTTAAGAAACTCTGTATTGTCTGACGAGTTCTTCCAGAGATGGTTGAATGCCCAAGCCAAGGCTGGCAGGTGGTCAACCTATACACAGCACTACATTCCATCAGGCGATCCTATCGATCAATGCAAGTATGTGCATGCTCTTCATCGAATCGGCCAAACTGACAAAGCGATGTCGTTAGTCCCCGATCTTTGGATCGTGGGCGTATCCCAACCCAAGGAGTGCGACCCAATTTTTGCCACTTGGATTAGCAATGGAAACGTTACTTCCGATATTGCTTGGCAACGCATGCAACTTGCTGTGCAGGAAAATTCTAGAGTTCTAGCACGTTATCTGATGCGATTCTTCGATCAATCGGATCGTTCTAAAGCGCAATTGCTGTATGACGTTCACGTTCGTCCCAGTCTCGTCCGAGACAATCGACGCTTTGCGGACAACGAGTGGGGACGAGTTGCTCTAGCACACGGTCTCCGCGAATACGCACGAGACGAAGGAAAGAAAGCTCGAGAACTATGGGCCGACTATCGTATGCAGTACGACTTTGATTCGACAACAACTTCTCAGCTAGATGGCGAACTTGCTTTTTGGGCTGCTCGAGAAGGAGTGTTGATTCGTCCGGTCGACCCCAACTTCGATGCTGCGACGATAGAGCGAATCGCCGATACGGCCATGGCACAACGAGATTGGGAGTTGGCCAATGAGTGGCTATCGGTATACCCGGAGTCAGAACGTTCAAATTACAAATGGAGGTTCTGGTGGGGAGTCGTCAACCTTAACCTGGGTAATGTAGACGCTATCGCAACCTTAGAAGAATTAGCAGGGTTGCGTACGTATTACGGATTTCTGGCTGCACATCAACTAGGTCTACCCATCCAACTAAACGGCCACACATGGGACAATCCCCAAGACAAGCGTATTGAGTACATGAGCGACCCACGCATTGCGCGGATCTTTGAGCTCTATGCAGTTGGAGATGAAGCTAGCGCAAAGAAAGAGTGGCGTTGGCTAATACCGCAACTTGAGCAAGACGCAAAGGCGTGGATTGCCCACGAAATAGCAAATATTGGGTGGACCTACGATGCAATCCAAGCAGCGTTCTCTGCCGATGCGCTCGATCTAATCGATGCACGATTTCCCATGCTGTACCTCGATGAATTCAAGCGCAACGCACATATGACCAATATTAGCCTGCCTATCTTGCTTGCAATTGCACGTCAAGAGAGTGCATTTAATGCACGGGCGATTTCACCTGTGGGGGCACGAGGACTTATGCAACTCATGCTAGCCACAGCTCGTCGAACCGCTAGCAATCTTCGCGCTCCTCGTCCTTCTTCCTCCTCCTTGCTCGATCCCTCAACAAACATCTACATCGGTTCGCACCATTTGTTGGAACTCATTGAAGAATTTGACAGTCACGTCTTGGCGTATGCTGCATACAACGCCGGATCACATCGTGTAGATCAGTGGATCAAAGATGCTAGCGGTATGGATATACGCGTATGGATCGAGACAATCCCCTTCCATGAAACTCGCAACTACGTGAAGAACGTCATTTCTTTTGCTCAGGTATACGGACAAGTGTTGAACATTCCAGTACCTGTTCTCGCTGAGAACGAAACCGTTATTCCCTAGTCATTCCGTCCGGTCGGAGAAGCCAAACATGATCGATGTCGGAGCTAATCTCACCGACAAGTCCTTTGCGGGTGACCTGGATGCGGTGGTGGACCGTGCAAAGTCATGCGGTGTGAGACATGTAATGGTTACTGGAACGGATGTTGCTAGTAGTCGCCAAGCTGTTGGATTGTGTGCCAGATTCCCCGGGTACCTATCTTCAACCGCAGGAGTTCATCCGCATAGTGCTGGGAGAGTCTCTAGAGGCTGGATCGATGAAATTGAAGCGATCACTCGCACTGATTGCGTAGTTGCCGTAGGTGAAACGGGTTTGGATTACTTTCGAGACTTCTCTCCTCGCACAGACCAACGAAAAATATTCCACAGGCAGCTAGAACTGGCAAATACTTTGGATATGCCAGTCTTTATTCACGATCGGGACTCTCAGGGGGACCTGTTACGGATGGTGGCGGACTTCATGCCACTCAAAGCCGTTGTTCACTGTTTCACAGGTTCCCAAGACCTGTTGATCAGCTATTTGGAGCTGGGACTGTATATAGGAATTACAGGATGGGTATGCGACGAACGTCGAGGGGTGCCACTTCGAGAGGCTGTTCATCTGATCCCTGACGACAAATTGCTTGTCGAAACGGATGCTCCTTACCTTCTACCGAGAAACATCTCACCCAAGCCAAAGAGTAGACGAAATGAACCAGCCAATCTTCACCATGTAATAGAGGTCCTAGCTGCGGCACGTCAACAGACACCTGAAGAAGTCGCCCGATTTACTACGAACAACGCAAAGTCTCTATTCGCTATTGGCTAATTCTGCAATCTGTTGATCGGTGAATGGCCAGTCGAGTTCATAGTCGCCAATCTGGGCTACTGGAATCTTCTGTGCCAGCCTATTGAACAACTCAGCATCGGACATGATGTCAACGACGTCCAGAATGTGTCCTGCGAGTTGGTCCGATTCAAACACCATATCTAAGGCTTCGTCGCACATTGAACAGGCATCTGTGACAAAGAGAACTATCTGCATATTGCAAGAGTTGTCAACTAGAATCGGTGCGACACTCGGAATTTTTCCGAACTCTATCGAATTCTAACCAATAAAGAGAAATTTCGAACGTATCCGTAGAAAGTGGTTTGCACCAGTATTTCTTGAATTGGTGAGACGGGGGTCACTTAGCGTGAGACACTGACCGTCTAACGTGATTCAAAGCCACTAACAACTCTACACTCTGGTGGTGAAGAAGGACTAAAGCACTGATGAGACTGAACCGAACTATAGCTTCCGGTCCCAAATTAAAGCAAAGTATTAGCTTCTCAGGATATTCCCGTGGAAAGTCTAGAGAAATCTTGACAGACTAAGAGTGAACCGAAAGTTCTTCATTTCAAGCTCTGGGATGACTCGAATCGTTCCTTCTTCGTACAAATCCTCCCAATCGTCTTCTATCGAAGTCTCAAGGCGTAGTTCGAGTTGGGCAACGAATTTCTCGGTAAAGGCATGTTCGAGTCCACCACCGAAAGAAAAAACCTGGCCAGTTGCCTCGTAATTGAAGCTTCCGGTATCAAACTGAAGACTGGTGCACATTATCGTAGAAAAACACCCCAATTCGTAGCGAGTGTCTAGGTCAACAGTTACCTGCTTCGCTCCTACCAGGAAGTAGTAGCCCGTTATGGCCGTCCAATTCGGCGTGTCGAGTTCGTTTCCCCATTGAACGGTGAGACCAAGTTCAGTGTTGGATCCCACTTCAAAGGTTTCCGGCCACGCCTCTCCGTACTGTGCGCGGTGTTGTGAAGGTCCATCTCCCAGAACAAAACCCGATACTCTTCCCGAACCTCTGCTTGCCTCCAACTGTAAACTTAGAAAACCCGTCTCGAGAGCCATTCGGTATCCAGCAACAACCCCAACGCTACCGAGATTGCCGTCACCTGTATTGCTGGTATTGAAGATCATACCGGCTACCGTCGTTGCATTGTCTGGGTGCGAATTGTCAATGGTTTTCGAGTAGGTGGCCTCGGATGGGGTTATTGCTCCTTGGACTCCAACATAGACCCCGGAAAGCTGAGCCAAGAGAGTGCCGCAGGTCAGACTACAGAGGAGTACCAGAAAAACGCGAACTGAGTGAACTAAGCTCACAATAACACCTTCTTGAGTGGGGTTTCGTCGCTAATCTTATCAAACTGGCACTTCGAAATTTAGTCGATGGGAAGGTGAGATTAGCTGACAACATTCCTTGTCGGAATGTTTCAAAACGGCGAGTTTCCCGCACAAGACTTGCTATTGTGGTACTCAAAGGAGGCCAATTGATCGTTGCGGGTACTATTAGCGGTTCAGCACGGGTGCAAACACACCCGAGGTGCCAGTCCTCATAGCATCTTACGACCAAACTGTTGGGTTTTAGGCGTGGCAGATCAGCACAAGCTTGCAGAATCTCAACCGACAGCAAGCAGAGTATACGTTCGCCCAGTTCGAGGAAGCGACAGAAATACGCTCGTTGCGATGGCACAAGCAAGTCAGAAACTGCACCACCCTTGGATCACCCCACCTCTAACCAATCACATGTTCCGACTCTATTTGAAACGAACACAACGAGAGGATGCAGATGGATTCGTCGTCTGTCTTCGCGCAACAGATCAAATTGTTGGAGTAGTGAACCTTAACGACATCGTACGAGGTTCATTCATGAGTGCCAATCTCTCCTATTACGTCGATTCTGATCACCAGGGAAAAGGTTATATGACTGAAGCATTGCAGCATGTCATCCGATTGTCTTTCGAAGTCTTCGGACTACATCGACTGGAGGCTGCAATTCAACCCGGTAATCAACCCTCCAAAGATCTTGTAAAGCGCTGTGGATTCAAGATGGAAGGACTGAGTTCGGACTTACTGTTCATCGACGGCAAATGGCGTGATCACGAACGATGGGCGCTCATCGACAAGCGAGCTTCTTTAACCAGACCTTAAGAGTTGGACAACACCCTATGGCAACTAGACCCTTTGGCACATGGCCCTCTCCTATTACTGCTGATCTTGTTGCTTCGGCATTCGTTTCATTTGGCGAACTAGAGTCGGACGGAGAGGATCTGTATTTCTTGGAGTCAAGACCATCCGAAAGAGGAAGGACTGCACTCATGCTGTGGCGTTCAGCGGATGAGTGCTTCGAAGTCACTAACGACGGTTTCGATGTCCGGTCCATGGTCCACGAGTATGGAGGTGGTGCATATGCGGTAGCGAACGGAACGGCGTATTTTGTAAACAAGGCGAATCAAGATATCTACCAAGTAAGGCCTGTAGACGGGACCACAATCAAGCAAATTACAAACTCGGGGCTAGGTGAGAGATTTGCAGACCTAGTCATCGACTCGACCGGAAATCTGGTTTGTGTTCGTGAACTACATCATGAAGACTCAGAGCCAACCAACGATCTTGTCCATATCAATGTCATTTCGGGTGATGTCTCAATCTTGCACCAGGGCCACGACTTCTATGCATCACCACGAGTCTCTCCAGACGGAAACCAAATCGTGTTTCTCGCATGGGATCATCCCAATATGCCGTGGGATGGCACCCAGCTCTACCTAGGAAGCTTCAAGAGCCCAGGCGAGCTTGAGAACACCACCATAGTTGCAGGGGGAACCGAGGAGTCAATTGTTCAACCAATTTGGTTGAACAATGATCGCTTTGCGTACGTTGGGGACGAATCGGGTTTCTGGAACATTTACGTACACGAAAGCGGCGGCAGCTATCCCGTGACTAACGAGTCAGCCGAATACGGATTTCCTCTATGGAACTTCGGTATGCGCAGTCTTGTGGCCTTGAATGAACATGTGCTTCTTGCGGCAAAAAACACAGAGCGTGGCCAAGAGCTTGTGTTTGTAGACTGCGATACACAGCTTGAAACTCCATGCCTCGATGCTTTCTGCACCTTTGCATCTATGACAAAGCACCAAGACAAGGTCATATTCATTGGTGGACAATCTGATGATCTGAGTCCTCTCGTCTGTTTGTCGGTACAAAACCAAGAGTTTGAAACAATTCGAACCCAAGGTGAACTTCCTGTACCTAAGTCCTTTGTGTCAGTTGCGCAAGCCATCAAGTACAAGAACTCCAACGACGAGTTCGTTCACGCAAACTTCTACTGCCCGACCCACCCAGAAGTAGATGCGCCAAGAAATGAGAGACCTCCTTTGCTCGTACTTTCGCACGGTGGTCCCACTTCCAAGTCAAGTGCAAATTTCAGCTTCATCGTTCAATTTTTTTCAACGCGAGGATGGGCTGTTTTAGACGTCAATTACGGAGGGAGCACCGGATATGGCCGCGACTACCGAAATAGACTACAAGGTCAATGGGGTATCGTGGATGTGGAGGATTGCGTCGCGGGAGTTCGTTTTCTCGTTGCACAAGACCTCGTCGATCCCAATCGCATAGCGATACGCGGCGGAAGTGCCGGCGGCTACACCACTCTTCGTGCATTGACCACGACAACTACGTTTAAGGCTGGCGCGAGCTACTACGGTGTCGCTGATGTGCGAGCACTCGTAAACGACACCCATAAGTTTGAATCGCGCTATATAGATAATTTGATTCCAGAGGATGCGATAGATTCGCGTTCCCCAATTCATGATTCAGATAGATTGTCCAGTCCCGTCGTTTTCTATCAAGGCACGGAAGACGCAATCGTTCCTCCGAATCAATCCAACAAGATGTTTGAAGCACTTGCGGGAAAAGGAATAACAACTGCTTTGTTTATGTTCGAAGGCGAAGGGCACGGCTTCCGGATGTCAGAAAACATTCGACTGGCTCTTCAATCTGAGTTTGTCTTCTTTTCCCGTGTCTTCGATATAGAACCGGACGAACTCACGAACGACTGTTTCAAGACAGCCAAGGTGGCTAACGCACGATGGCTCTAAGAGTAGCCGTCATCGGAGGTGGAAGCTCTCACGAGTCCGAAATCTCAAGATCATCAGCCTCACAGGTATCCGCAGCGTTGCAAGAAAATTTCGATGTACAGTACATCGAACTTACCGTGAAGATAGCACGCGAACTCGGAAAGTTTCGTCCAGATGTCGTTTTTCCTGTTTTGCACGGCTCTCCGGGAGAAGACGGTACTATTCAAGGACTCCTAACTATTCTCGAGTATCCGTATGTCGGTTGCGGTGTAAGGGCTAGTGTATTAGCTCTCGATAAAGTCGCTGCGAAACGGCAGTTTCAATCTGCGGACCTTCCTGTACTGGATGAGATCGTCGTGAGCTCGAGGAATTTTGACGAAGCTCTATCTGAGATTAGTGAACGATTCTCAAATAGAGTGGTGTGTAAACCCCGTTTTCAGGGATCCGCACTTGGTACCACCCTACTTCCCGACGGTGGCGATGTCGCAGCCGCACTTAGAACCGGTTTTGAGTACGACGAATATATGCTTGTTGAACCCTTCGTCACAGGGAGGGAGATTACTGTGGGTGTACTCGATCTTCACGAACAAGCGGCAAAGGCACTCCCTGTTACTGAGATTCTTGTTGCAACTGACGAATGGTACGACTTCACAAACCGCTACACGCCTGGACGAAGCACTCACGTAATACCTGCTGAGGTTGACCCGGATGTCTACACACGATTGCAAGATGCTGCTAAAGGGGCCCATCTCTCTCTCGGTGCTGAAGATCTTTCCCGGGCAGACTTCGTTTTGGAACCTTCAGGGGAATTTTGGATTCTCGAAGTGAACACCATGCCAGGCATGACTCCAACTAGCCTCTATCCTGACGCTTGTCGTGCAGACGGTATGGATCTAGTGCAACTAGCTGCGAAGCTGGTTAACAGTGCATTGAATCGAGGATTGAGAACAGCGTAGTCCGGGTATTCCCGGACTACGCATTATTGAGTCTTAGTAGTTAATGTTGTAGCCGCGCTCATTGTGCGTTGAGAGGTCGAGACCTTCAATCTCGTCATCTTCGGATACTCGAACCTTGACCATCATATCGGTCACTTTGAGGATCAACCACGTGACTGCGCCAACCCAAATCACAGTGACTACGACGCCAATGAATTGTGCCAGTAGCTGATTTCCTATATTGATGTCTTCTTGGCCCCCAAACACTCCAAGTGCTGAACTTGCGAAGACTGCCGTAAGTAGTGTTCCTAGGATTCCGCCTATACCGTGAACCGGGAATACGTCCAGCGAATCATCGATCTTGAGCGTTCGTTTCAGGAAGTTCGTCGCAATGAAGCAAACGAGTCCTGCTACCAGTCCAATGACTAATGCTCCTGCGGGTCCAACATACCCCGATGCGGGAGTGATCGATCCTAATCCAGCAACCATTCCAGTAACCGCACCAAGAACACTGGGTTTTCCGAATCTAATCCATTCAACTACCATCCATGTGAATGCTGCCGTGGCCGCCGAAATATGAGTCACGGTAATGGCCATTGCAGCATCACCGTTTGCAGCTAGAGCGCTTCCGCCGTTAAATCCGAACCAACCAACCCATAACATACCGGCACCTACCACAGTAAACGGAAGGCTATGAGGAATCATTGCCGTTGTAGGAAATCCTCGTCGCGGACCAAGGTAGAGAGCTGCGACTAAAGCCGCAGTTCCAGCGGAAATGTGTACGACAGTTCCACCAGCAAAATCCATTAAGCCGCCTGTGAAAGTGCCTAGCCAACCATCCGCACTCAGGAATCCGCCTCCCCAAACCCAGTGACAAAGTGGCGAATACACAATGATCGTCCAAAGTGTCGTGAAGATGAGAATCGCGGAAAATCGCATTCTTTCGGCAAATCCACCGACGATTAGAGCGGGCGTAATGATGGCAAAGGTCAGCTGGAAAGTGGCGAAGTTCGATTCCGGGATCGTGCCCTCCATCGATCCTTCTTGGACACCATTGAACAGGAATTTCGATAGGTCACCGACAAACTGATTGCCTTCTCCAAACGCAAGGCTATATCCCAAAACCAACCAGAGAATGGTTACGAGACACGTAATTGAAAAACACTGCATGAACACGCTCAAAACGTTGTTTTGGCGCACCAATCCAGCATAGAAGAGTGAAAGTCCGGGAATGGTCATGAAGAGTACTAGTGCGGTACTCGTCAATAGCCAAGATGTATCCCCCGTATCCAGCGTTTGTGCCAGCGCGGTTGGTGTAAGCACTGCGATCAGCAGCAAAACCCACCACCTAACATTCTCAAGACTTTTCATGCTACTAATTCCCTCCCACGACCGATTGTTCGAAAACTAGCGAAGCTTTTGGTCGGTCGCTCTCAATTGCTATGTTTGCTTTCAGCCAAAGCGGCCGCCACTTCAGCGATGCATCGCGGTCCACGAAAAATCAGAGCTGTATAGAGCTGGACCAAGTCCGCTCCAGCCTCAGTCATCTGAGTCGCGCTTTCCGCATCCCACACACCACCACACCCAATTACTGGAAAGTCGGGACCAACTACTGATCTAACAGTACGAACCGTTCGCAGGGCCAACGGAAAGAGTGGTTTTCCACTCAATCCGCCTTCTTCGTCTCGACGTCTATCCCGTATGGCAGGCCTCTCGGTTGTTGTATTCGTCGCAACTATTCCGTCGCTTCCTACCTCCTTAATTCGTTGGCACAACGTCACGATTTCGTCATCTCCTATATCGGGAGATATCTTGACAAACAGTGAAACGTAGCAACTTGATTGCGCGAAGTGAGCATCTCGCGCACCGACTAATGCGCCAAGCAGTCTGACGATGCTCTCGTCGGTCTGCAAGTCTCGAAGTTGGGACGTGTTAGGCGATGAAATGTTGACAGTAACGAAGTCGGATACTGATTTTACCCGATTGAAACAATAGACGTAATCTGTAACCGCATCGGCGTTTGATGTATCTGTATTCTTACCGATGTTGACACCGATTGGAATTTTGACACTATTTCGTGCTAAATCGAGTTTTTCTGCGAGAGCATCGACTCCATTGTTATTGAAGCCCAATCGGTTAATGAGAGCGAGTTCATCCTTTAGGCGAAAGATTCGAGGCTGCGGATT
This sequence comes from Candidatus Azotimanducaceae bacterium, assembly GCA_965203735.1. Taxonomy (GTDB): domain Bacteria; phylum Pseudomonadota; class Gammaproteobacteria; order Pseudomonadales; family Azotimanducaceae; genus Bin55. The sequence continues at coordinate 2,044,905 of OZ241909.1, read as the reverse complement.
TCCTGGTTGTAATCGCGGTGTCACGGCCCCGAACTCCAAGAATCCGAAGCCTAATTGGGAGAGACCTTCAATCGCTAGTCCATCCTTATCAAATCCTGCCGCAAGCCCCACTCGATTCTTGCATTTCAAGCGTCCCACAGTCACTGCTTGACTAGTATCGCTTTGAGAGGAGACGCCGTGGTACAACCCTAACATCTTGAGCACTACCAAGTGCGCCCATTCAGGCGGTAGTGCGAATAAAAGAGAACGAACTACTGAGTACACAACTGTATGTTAAATAACATGACGAGCTAGCGATACGTGAGAAGAATGATCAATAAAGAAAAGCACTGTGTCAAGCACGATTTATGAACTTAGGAGCAATTTTTACAAGACCATGAATACAATCGCCCCTGTCCATCGCACACACCCTGTTAGGAATGAAGTGACTTCTACACTCGACCGTGTTCGCAAACTAAATGAATGGTTAAACACTCGAGTCGTTGGTCAGCCGATGCTTACGCAACGATTGGTTATCGCACTCCTATGCGGTGGACATTTGCTTGTGGAAGGCGCACCTGGCCTAGCCAAGACACGCGTAATCAAAGAACTCGCGCGTGGCGTGCGCGGAGAGTTTCATCGAATTCAGTTCACTCCCGACTTGTTACCCAGCGACGTTACAGGTACCGAAGTCTTTCGCCCAGAAGATGGAACGTTTCACTTTCAACAAGGTCCTATTTTCCACAATCTGTTGTTGGCAGATGAAGTCAATCGCGCACCAGCTAAAGTGCAATCCGCACTCTTGGAAGGCATGGCTGAACACCAAGTGACGCAAGGTCGAGAGACCTTCAAACTACCCGATCTATTTCTCGTGATGGCCACTCAAAACCCTATAGAACAAGAAGGAACCTATCCGCTTCCCGAAGCACAGTTAGACCGATTCTTGATGCACATCCAAGTTGGCTATCCACCTCCTCCTCAAGAGCTGCGTATTCTCAGAATTGCACGAGACGAAATCTTGAAGGACGAAGAGCCACCTCCACTGGTTCTTGAAGAAGAAGAGATTTTCGAAGCCCGCAAGGAAATTTCAGAGTTACACATGGCAGACTCGATTGAACGCTATATCGTCGCACTTGTCACATACACACGATCAGCCGGTGTAGAAGGGGTCGAGTACGGGGCAAGTCCTCGTGCCACTATTGCATTGGACCTAGGTTGTCGGACGGTCGCTTGGTTGGACGGTCGAGCGTACGTTTCTCCAGAAGATGTCCATAACGTTGTTCACGACGTCATGAGACACCGCATTATTCTCTCGTTCGAAGCTGAAGCCCAAGGCATTACACCGGATTCAGTAGTAGACGAGTCTCTCAAGATGGTTCCTGTTCCTTAGACCCTAAACAATGCTTCGTGGTGCTTATGTTTCACTTCAGGATCTTGTAGAACTGTCTAAGACCAGTTCGGCGCGGGCGCGAACTCGAAAAAGCAAAAATTCAATGTCAGGTGAACGAGTGTCAGTTCATCGTGGACGAGGAGTCGACTTCGAAGAAGTTCGCCTCTATCAGCCCGGCGACGATGTAAGAAACATTGATTGGAAAGTCACTGCGCGGAAACAACTTCCTCACACAAAGGTTTATACCGAGGAACGTGAACGCCCTACACTGATCGTTGTTGACCAGTCAAGGTCTATGTTTCTAGGAAGTAACAAACGACTGAAGTCAGTTGCGGCAGCGGAGATTGCAGCACGCATTGCTTGGCAAACGCTAGCAGAACGTGACCGTGTCGGCGGGCTTGTGTTCGGTACCGACCAAATCGATGTCATCAAGCCATTCCGAAACGGAACTGCAGTCGTGAAAGTACTGAGTGCTGTCGTAGATGCCAATAGAAAACTCAACGTATTGGACAGTCGCCTCCGCTCTGAGCGCAACAAGAGTGAGAGATGGCGAAACCTTCTTCTACGGCTTCGCCGAATTGCTCCGGCACACCACAGAATTTTTGTTGTCAGCGACTTTGCCTCGCTCGAGATGGAGGCAGTCGAGGAGCTTCTTAGTCGTGGACACCATCATGAAATGCAAGCAATCCACGTATACGACGAAATCGAAAGAACACTCCCTCCCGCAAATTTCTACAACGTTACAAATGGCATTTCCCAAGTAATGTTTCACAGTGGGCGACAGTCCTTACGCGACGAATACTCAACAAGATTTTCTTCTAAGATCAATGAATTAAGATCTCTTTGCGTCCGAAGCAACGTATCGTTTACGTCGATATCAACCGACAATGAGTTGGACTCCTTCAATTTCCATTGACAGCAGAGTGGCTGAAGCACTTCAGCGACTTCGCGACATTCATGAACCGGACGCTCCTGGTTGGTGGCCTATTCCTGTCGGGTGGTGGGCTGTTATGGGTCTTGTCCTTGCAATGCTCGGCGTGTTTATATGGGTCGTTATTGCAGAGCGTCGAAAGCAAGCGCCCTACACAGCGATTCGAAGCGCTGCACTGAGACTGAACCGCATTAGAAACGAAGGTCAGATTGATGGTCGAGAATATGCAACTCGGCTAAATCTGCTGTTTAAGGAGCTTGTTGTACGAATCGAAGGACAACAGGAAGCCGCCCAACTTCACGGATCTAATTGGTTGGAGTTACTTGCCGAACGATTCAATGAGCGGGAGTTTGTAGAAGGTGTTGGTCGATGCCTGGGGTCCACCCGATATCTTGCCGAACCGTTCTCAGATGCAGGCTTGCAGGAACTCATAAACAAGACTTTGCTAAAAGTGGCACCGCTTAAAGTGAAAACTGATGCTTGAGTTTCTTTGGCCTTGGGTCTTCACCCTTATTCTTCTGTTTCCAATACTGCGTGTCGCCATTCCACACCTCGACCGAAAACGTGCTGCGTTGACCGTTCCAGACATTGGGGCATTTGAGTTCTCATCTGACTCATCCGCAGCGTGGAGGGATCCGACACGATGGGCGCGGCTCATTGTCCTCTTTCTGGCATGGGCATCCTTGGTCACTGCACTCGCCCGTCCTCAGTGGACGGGAGAACTCACCCCGCTTCCAACCCTAGGACGCGATATGTTCTTAGCGGTGGATATATCAGGCAGCATGAATACCGACGACATGTTTATCGAGCGGGACAAGGTCACACGTCTCCAGGCTCTCAAGCATGTAGTCGAACCGTTTATTTTGTCGCGACACGGCGACCGAATTGGGCTCATTTTGTTCGGAACACGAGCTTACGTCTATGTTCCCTTGACTTTCGATGTAGAGACCGTTAACGAAATGCTTCAGGATGCATCCGGAGGAATTGCCGGAGGCCAAACGGCAATCGGGGATACGATAGGACTAGCAGTCAAGCGATTGATTGAACGCCCTATCGATCATCGGATTCTAATTCTCATGACCGACGGTTCGCACAACGAAGGAGTGCTTTCGCCCGAAGAAGCCACACGCCTAGCAGAGGAATCCAACGTCCGTATTCACACTATCGGAATTGGTTCTGATTCTTCTACGCAATTGGGATTGGGGCGACGAACTTTCAGATTTAGAGGACCGCCGATGAATACCAAGGCACTCGAAGAAATCTCGGAGAAAACAGGCGGTTTGTTCTTTCGTGCGAACGATACTCAAGGACTAGAACGGATATATGCGCACATAGCTGCGATCGAACCCATCGACCAGGATCCTGAAATGCTCCGTCCTGTAAAGTCCTTGTTTCATTGGCCTCTAATTGCTTCGCTCGTCCTGTTTGCCCTAGCTTGGTGGGTTCGAAGATGAACGACTTGATTCAGTGGATTCAGCAGCTCCATTTCATTCGCCCTTGGTGGCTCTTGTGCTTGTTCTTGGTTCCGATTGCTTACCTTTTGAGAAAAAGATTTCGACGAGGTTCGAGTGGATGGGAATCCGTAGTATCAGCGGAGTTGCTTGAAGTATTAATGCCACAAAAGGCCACCTCAAAGCAATATCGGATCGTGGATATAGTTGTAACAATCGCATTTGCCCTAGCGTTCTTGGCTCTCGCTGGACCGTCTTGGGAGAAGCTACCGCAACCAGTTGATCGTAAAGATGACAATCTTGTTCTTGTCTGGGACCTCTCCTATAGCATGTACGTTGCGGACGTTCCGCCTTCTCGATTTGTTCGTGCGAAACAAAAGATAACCGACATCCTTCAGAATCGCGAGGAAGGCACGACAGGCATGGTTGCGTACGCCGGCGATGCGCACATCGTAACTCCGCTTACAAACGATACCGGCACAATTGAGCACCTTGTTTCATCCCTAAACCCAGGCATGATGCCCATTCCTGGTAGCAATACCAGCGATGCCTTGACGCTAGCTAATCAACTGATTGACAAAGGTACCAATGGACGGGGGAGAATCTTGCTCGTCACAGACGACATCGAAGAGCCATCGGAATTGTTGAAGCCCGAAGTTGGTAACGCACCCGTTCACATTCTCGGAGTAGGTACCAAGGAAGGCGGTCCTATTCCAGTGAACAGCGAGTACGAGTTCCTGCGCGATGATAACGGCAATCTCATCCGTCCAACACTCGATGGTGCAAAGCTTCGGAAGTACGCTCAATCCACCGGCGGGGCCTACCATGAGATAACACTTGATGACACCGATATTGCAAGTTTCTTCGACGAAGGATGGTTGGGCGGCTCCGACACGATACGAATCGAGAATCGTGAATTTGACGTTTGGCACGATGCAGGATACTTGCTCCTCATACCTATCGCCATTCTCGCCGTTCTTGGTCTACGGAGAGGAATTGTTGTGGTCGCTCTAATTGTTGTAGCTCCAAGTGTCAAAGCTGATTGGAAAGACGACATTTGGATTCCCCGAGACCTACAAGGCTACGAAGCGCTCAATGAAGGGCGGACTGAAGATGCCGAAGAGCTCTTTGAAGACTCGGGATGGCAAGCAGTTGCCAAGTACCGGAGCGGAAAGTTTGAAGAAGCAGCCGAAATGTTCCAAGAAGAGGAGTCTCTAAGTTCCCAATACAACCTTGGTAACGCTTTGGCAAAAAACGGTCTCTTAGAAGATGCCATCGCAGCTTACGAGAACGTGTTGGAAGATGACCCTACACATGAGGACGCCAAATTTAACAAGGAAGTCTTGGAGGAGGTGCTAAACGAGTTACAGCAACAGAGCGAACAGCAGCAACAAGGCGAGTCGCAGCAGGATTCGGAGTCGCAGCAGTCGCAGGAACAGAGTGAACAGAATTCAGATGAGTCTCAAGGACAGGGTCAACAGCAGTCGGGAGAACCCCAAGACCAAGAAAGCGATGAAAGCGGTTCAACGTCTTCCAACCAAACAGAACCGCAAGAATCCACCGAAGATCAATCGCTTGCTGACGAGTCAGAAGAAAGCGATTCAGAAGACGATGGTTCAGACCAAGGGGACCAAGAGGACGGAAGCTCCGATTCTGAGACTCAAGCGAACAACGAGCGCGAGACAGAGGATGCGTTCGATCGTTGGCTAAGACGAATTCCCGACGACCCCGGAAGTCTGTTGTCCAACAAATTCAGGCATGAGTCGATTCAAAGAGTTCGCAACGGAGAAATCACCTACGACCCGGCGGAGCCAAGTTGGTGAAGATTGCAATTACATTAGTTCTTCTCACCATCACTGCTCCTTGCTTAGGTGCCGTCAGTGCGATGGTTGACCAAGACGAAATTGATGAGACACAAGTCGTCATGCTGTCAGTTGCGGTGTCAGGTAGCCAAAACTATTCAGAACCAGATTGGACGGTTCTAGACAACGATTTCCATCTGGCGGCAAGATCTCAGCATCGTGAGAACGTGGAAATTGTCAATGGACGTGTCAGAAGAATTCTTTCTTGGGAGGTCTATCTAATACCCAAGAGAGCTGGAAGTCTGACTATTCCATCATTTCGATTTGGGAACGAAGAAACGGATCCAATTACGATCGTGGTCAGCGAAATTGATCCAGAACTGAGAAGGCAGATCAACGAGCATGTGTTCTTCGAGTCTACCATTGAGCCTCAAGATCCATATGTCCAAGCGGCAATCCACGTTACCCGTCGACTTTACTATTCCAACAGCGTGCAAGTTCGCCCCGAGCAATTCGGACCATTGAGCATTGAAGATGCCCTAGTGGTAGAAATTGGCGACGTCAAAAGAAGCTTCTCAGTGCGAGGGGATAGTCACCACAATGTGCTCATTCGCCGTTCTGTGGTGTTTGCGGAGCGAAGTGGCAAGCTAACTATACCCGCATCGCAAGTATTGGTTCGTCTGTCTCTTGGTTCGCGAGATGTCACGCTCCCTATCTTTAGTGAGTCAAAGGTGCTTCGAATTCTCCCGATTCCCAACGATTATCCTGCTGACCACAATTGGTTCCCTGCTTCGGATGTTCGGATTCAGGACAGCCTGGATAGTTCTGACTTGGAAGGACTCAGTGTAGGTGACTCTATTGTGCGTGAGGTCGAGATTACCGCCATCGACTCACACAGTACAGGCATACCTGAGGTCGTTCTCAACACTCACGATTCCATTCGACAGTACCCTGACCCACCAAAATTGAGTGATGCGGCCTTGGTCGATAGCGTCGTTGGAAAGCGAATTCAGTCGGAAACCCTGCTGCTAACCAAACCCGGAGCAATAGAGATACCTCAAACGGAAGTTACTTGGTGGGACCCTCAAGATAAGCAAGTCAAGCAGACAATAATCGAACCGCGAGTCATCAATGTGGCATCAGGATTGCTAGGAGATTCGGTAGAAGATCAAGCTGTTGGAGCAAACGTACCCATAGGATCCGAACAAGAAGCTGAGACTTTAGCTACGTCCCGATTCTTACTTCCACCTTGGCAGGTGCTCGTGTTCTTGTGCATTTTCCTCGGCCTAATAGTCGCGCTGCTCGTTCTATTTGTTTCTAGACGCTCCTGGCCCTTTGGCAAAGAACCAATGGCACCGGCAATGGGACTGATCCGAAAAGGACTAAGGAGCAGACATCCAAGTGAGGTCAAGACCGCAATGTCAGACTGGCTCGTCGCTCACCTGCATGTAACCAGAGTCGAAGCCTTGCAAATCTTAAACTCAAATGTCGAAGCAGAGAGGATACTCAATCACCTTAATGAATCGATTTTCACAGAAAGGCCCTACACTCCCTTGGTCAACAGTCGTGAACTGAAGAATATCCTACGACAAATTGTTAATAATCAAAAACATAGGAAGATTAGTTCAGATTCATTCTTGAATATATACGAAGAAATGGGGACCGGCTTGAGCTCTGCATCTTAACTGCTCGAACCAATCTAGACACTCCGAACAAGCGACCGAGTTGGACTACCTCGTAGTCATCACTTTGTGGTTGGAGACTCTTTCTCAACAATAGCAATTAGCAAGTCTGGTTGAGTCTTTCTACAATCAACGTAGGGATAGAGGAGCATCTTCGAAGAATGGCCACCCAGAACCAAGTACAACACGAGACGCGCAATCGAAAGCGACTCTCCAAAGCTCAATACGAAGTGGAATTGCTAAGGCTACAAACCGAGCTTACCTATATGCTCGAATGGATCATAACAACAAAGAAAAAGGTGGTTGTAGTCTTCGAAGGTCGAGACGCTGCGGGCAAAGGCAGCTGCATAAAACGAATCACGGAGTACTTGCGCCCACGACACACACGAGTTGTAGCGTTGCCAGCTCCGAATGAACAGGAACGGTCTCAATGGTACTTTCAACGCTACATTGAACATCTTCCAGCCGCCGGAGAACTCGTTATTTTTGACCGTAGTTGGTATAACCGCGCCGGCGTTGAGAAAGTCATGGGATTCTGCACCGACAAGGAATACGAAGAGTTTTTTCATGCCGCGCCAGAATTCGAACGAATGCTTGTCCGATCGGGCATTCAGCTGATCAAGTATTGGTTTTCCGTTTCCGATGCAGTCCAAGAGAAACGGTTTCAAGCTCGATTGACGCAACCGCACAAAGCGTGGAAGTTGAGCAATATGGATCTTCAGTCTCGAACTCGTTGGGTCGACTACTCGAAGGCGAAAGACATCATGTTAGCGAGGACGTCAATTGCGGAAGCACCGTGGTTTGTGGTCAATGGAGACGTCAAGAGTCACGCCCGGCTAAACTGCATAAGTCATCTTCTAAGCATGGTCAAGTACGAGAGAATCGAAAGGGTCAAGCTTGAACTCCCGCCTCGCCCCAAGGACGAATCCTACATGCGCCCACCCTTTGAGTCGCAGAACTTGATTCCTGAAATATATTGAGATTTGATCTGCACATCCAATCGACAGCACGTCCTTGCTCGATCTGTCCTGTTCAGCCAGTGGGCATCTAGATGGACACCGTTTCTACCGAAACCCGGCGTAAGATCATGCAGAGTATTCGGAGCACGAATTCAAAACCTGAAGTTCGTGTCCGTTCCGTTTTGCACGCCAACGGATTCAGGTTTCGCATCCACAATAAGAACCTACCTGGCACTCCTGACATCGTGCTTTCGAAGTACAAAACAGTGATCCTAGTCCACGGGTGTTTCTGGCACCGCCACCAGAACTGTCGCTTTGCCTCGGTGCCGCAGTCCAATACCGAGTTCTGGATGGAGAAGTTTGAAAGAAACGTGCAGCGAGACAGAAAGAACTTGGAAGAGCTGAAAGATGCCGGATATGACGTCATCGTACTCTGGGAGTGTGAGCTCAAGTCAAAGACAAAACTTGAAGAGGCTGTGAGTCGGCTTGACGAGAAGCGTCGAGAGTTCCAATTGAAGGCCAGCGTTGAATCGAACACTCTATCCAACCAAGACAGTCTGCAAATAACTCAAAAGCCTTAGCACTGAGCTCGTTCAGAGCTTCTATCTTGGGTATTGGGAGTTGCTAAAATCGAAAGAGCATCGGCACGAAGGTTGGGTGGCGCCGATGCCAAACTCCCCTTACCTACTGAGCAAGGAAATCCTTATGAAATTTGGCGTACAAGTTAACTGCTATCGAACGAACTGGGATGCAATTCAGACTTCCATTGAAACGATGGAGGCTGGGACGTGGGATAGTCTCTGGTTCGCTGACCATTTCTTGCCGCCTCCGGGGCGTAGGCAGGACGAACCATATACAGCGTTCGAAGGCTATACCCTCATCGCTTTTGCCGCAGGCATGACTAAGCGACTTCACTTTGGTCATTTGGTGCTCGGCAACACATATAGGAATCCGGCGTTGTTGGCGAAGATGGCCACAACTCTTGACCAAGCTTCACAGGGACGATTCACGCTTGCGCTGGGTGCGGCATGGTTCAAGCGGGAACATGAGGCATACGGTTGGAACTTTCCGTCTATGAAGGAACGACAAGATCGATTCCAAGAGGCTTGCGAACTCATCCGAAAACTATTCACGTCTGACGAACCCGTCGATTACGATGGCAAGTACTACAAGTTAGATCAAGCCCCTCTAGCACCTGGGTGTTTTCAAAAGCCACACACACCCATTATGGTTGGTGGAACGGGGGAACGTAGAACGCTCAGAACCCTTGCGATGTTCGGTGACATCATGAACATGGACGGCTGGGCCGGACAAGGCATGTCCATGGAAATTTACCGACACAAAGTGGGAGTCCTGGAAAAACACTGTGCAGATGTTGGTAGAGACCCCGCAGAAATCGAACGGACCCTGCTCATGCCCTTGTTGATAACAGAGGAGAAAGGAGCTATTGAGCGCTTTCAGCGCGGACTTGGCAGAGGATCTATGGCCGGACCCCGAAACTTCATAATTGATCGAATCGGAGAGTTCGAAAAGGAAGGCGTTTCCGAAGTAATGTTTGGCGGAATTCAGACCGGCGACGCTGAAGCATTACAAAGAGTTGAAGAGGAAATAGTCTCTGCGTTCCACTAGATACGTGGTTCGACGAGCTAACAAATGTCCAACTCGTACAATGAAACGAGTTGGTATCTCACCATTGGGAGGAAAACCATGTCACACGATATCGTGATACGCAACGGAAACTTGATCGATGGATTGGGAAACGATCCAGTCGAAGGCGACTTGGCCATCGACGAAGGAATGATTTCACAAGTCGGAGAAGTGGACGGTTCCGGAAACCGAGAAATCAATGCGGAGGGACGAGCGGTCACGCCAGGATTCGTTGACTTGCATACCCATCTCGACGCGCAAATTGGTTGGGACCCCTACATGACGCCTGTGAGCTGGCACGGCGTAACTACTGCACTCATGGGCAATTGCGGAGTCACCTTCGCACCATGCAAACCGACGGATCGCGAATTGCTCGCAGGAATGATGGAAACAGTCGAAGACATTCCAAAGCATGCAATTCTGACGGGACTTCCGTGGGATTGGGAAGATTACGGAGGCTACTTGGATGCGATCGAACGATTGCAACCTGCGGTCAACGTTTGCGGAATGGTTGGGCACTGTGCAGTTCGCTTCTATGTAATGGGCGATCGAGCTGTAGAGGAACAAGCCACACCCGAAGAACTCAAGAAGATGGCAGAGGTAGTTGGCCACTCTCTTGATCGTGGAGCTATCGGTTTCTCAACCAACAGATATCCACCTCACAAGCTGCCAGATGGTAGATCTATTCCTGGCACTTTTGCGGACCCCAAAGAATTGGTAGAGATTGCCAAGGAAGTTGGTCCTCGCAATGGGCTTATGCAAGCGGTGGGTGCTGATTTCAATGTCTTGCGACAGATATCCGACACAACAAAGGGTCGTGTTCTGTTTAGCTACGGGACGGGCCCTCAGCCTGGATCCGGTCGTGCCCAAGCAGAGCGATTAGCGGAACTTTGCAAAGATCGTGACATAACTGCCATCACACAGGTCCGTGGCTCCGGGTTTATGTTTGGACTCCAGTCCAATTTACCGATGTCCGGAGAGACTTGGAACGAACTGCGCAAGATGAACTTTGAAGGGCGACTGTCGGCCATCAACGATCCAGAAACCTACGCCAAGTTGGTTTCGGAAGGAAAGAGCGCTGAACGCCGTTTCCCAATGAACAATGTCTTCTATCTCGGTTCCGATGAAACACCGAACTACACCTCGTCTGCTGAAGAAAACATCGGCGCTATTGCTGAAGCAAACAATGAACACTGGGTAGAGACCTTCTTGAGACTCTCTCTCGAGAGCAAAGGAAAGGGACTATTCAATCTGCGTATGTTCAATCAGAGCCTCAATGAACTAGGAGACTTGTTCAAGAGTGAGCATTGTTTCCCAAGTCTGGGAGATGCCGGCGCGCATGTGTCTCAAATCATGGACGCTGGATGGCCTAGTTTCACCTTAGCGTATTGGGTACGTGAATCGGGACTCTATTCATTGAGCGAGGGAGTACGTCGGTTGACTTCAGCTCCCGCACGTGTACTTGGACTGAGAGATCGAGGAACACTTGAAGTCGGCATGAAAGCAGATGTGAATGTGTTCGATCCGGATAGCGTGGCAGAACGACAACCAGAGCTAGTTCACGACTTTCCGGGAGGAGCTCCGCGATATATTCAAAAATCGCTAGGCTACAAGGCAACCATCGTGAACGGAAACGTCACAGTGGAGGATGGAGAACACACAGGTACCAGAAAGGGTAACGTGCTCCGTCTTGCAAACTAGAACTTAGTTCTCCGAGAGCCCAGAAATAATTGGGCTCTCGGGACTTCCCAATTCTATCGACAACATCACGTGATCGTGATGAGGGAAGCACTTGTGTAAATTACCGTGCGGATTGGGCTAATTACCGGAACAATTAACTGACAAGAACGACAGATGAACCTAATGTCCGAATCGATGCTAGGAGAAAATCTACGAAGAGTCGCACTGTCTATTACTAGAAGACAATGTCTGAGTCAGATCGTTACACCAACCAGCCCACCCAATGACCGTACTTTCAGAATTTTGACCCACCTATGAACGCTATTGACACTGCATTCCGAGAACTCATCGACTTCATTGGAGAAGACCCGGACCGAGAAGGTTTGAGAGATACACCACGTCGCGCCGCAAACGCAATCGAATTTTTGACAAAGGGATATCGGGACGACATTGACTCGATCATAAATGACGCTTTGTACCAGTCGGATATCGACGAAATCATAATCGTCAAGGACATCGAGCTCTATTCACTTTGCGAGCACCACATTCTCCCGTTCATCGGTAAGTGCCATGTCGGATATCTTCCCAACGGAAAGGTCTTAGGACTATCAAAGATTGCTCGAATCGTAGAAATGTTCGCCCGTCGATTGCAGATTCAAGAGCGGCTCACCCAGCAAATTGCTCAAACAATGTTGGATGTAACGGGAGCTAGTGGTGTTGGTGTTCTTGTCGAAGCGCAGCATCTCTGCATGCAAATGCGGGGAGTAGAGAAGCAACACTCTCTCATGAAAACATCAGTCTTGCTCGGTGCGTTTAGATCCGATTCCGCAACTCGTTCAGAATTTCTACAGTTAATTGGTTCTTAGTTTGTCTTCCCTCAAGCCGGTCCGAATTGCACATACATCCGATGTGCACTTGGACGGAAATGCCCGATCGAACTCAATCAATGGGTATCGTAACGTTGCAGAGGCGGCATTTGCCTTCGTCGTCGATTCAGTTCGAGACGAACAGTGTGATCTTTTCTTGGTGGTTGGAGACTTGTTCGATCATTCACGCATCAAGACACACGACATAGACTTTGTCTGCGAACAATTCAACAAGTTGGATTGTCACGTCGTTGTGATTCCCGGGAACCATGATGTACACGATGACCATTCAGTCTGGAATAGATTTGAAACCGAAAGACTAGGTGAGAATGTGCACTTCCTACTCTCTGCTGAAGGTGCACGTATCGATCTCCCTGACTTGGACCTCAGCATATGGGGAAGAGCGATGACCGAGCACACTCCAGAAAACAGGCCGTTACATGGTGCAGGTGCCACACCGAATGCTTCGTGGAACATTGGTCTTGCACATGGGCAGGTTGTGAACACGCCTACGGACTACGTATCGTCAACAATTTCGGAGGACGAAATCAAAGACTCGGGCTTCGATTATCTTGCCCTAGGTCATGTTCATGTCTGGCAGGACTATGAGCTGGGCAATACTGTTGCCTGCTACCCAGGATCGCCTGTCAAGGCATTTGCAACCACGAGAGGTGGTTTCTTTGCTTTGCTGACGCTCGAAGACGGGCGTGTCACACTTGAGAAACGAGAGGTTCCCGCACCGAATGATGTGGAAGAGAACAAACACTTTCACTTTGCTCCAGGGGTCTAACCTAGGGCACTTTCGCCAGTCAGCGTAAGTGAGTGAGCCAAATGACCTCCTTCGATTCAGTCAAATACATCGACAGAACGAAGAATTACTACGAAGCTCAAGGATTCGATGTGCCTTACAGTTGGGCGCACCATGACGCGGCACCATTCACATCGTTGCGAAAATCACTCGCACAATCGAGAATCGCTCTTGCCAGCACAGCCTCGACTTATCCAAGAAAGTTGTTTGAACACAGAACGGTTGAGGCAAGGCCCAACGAAGAGCTACCGACCAAACTCTATGCTGAAGACTTAGCTTGGGATCGCGAAGCAACACATCTCAATGATCGCGGGAGCTTCTTTCCCCTGGAAGTGCTCCAAAGTCTCGTGACAAAACGCTTCATTGGTGAGATTGCCCAGCGTTCGTACTTTCTTCCAACGGAGTACAGTCAACGCAAGACATCTCAAGTCGACGCTCAACAGGTACTACAACTCTGTCAAGAGGATAAGGTCGACGCGTTGCTACTGGTGCCTTTGTGACCAGTATGTCATCAGACCGTGAGTCTGACAGCGAGAGTACTCGAAGAAAAGGGCATACCGACCATCATCATTGGTTCTGCAAGAGATATCGTTGAGAATTGCGGCGTTCCCCGATTTCTCTTCACCGACTTTCCGCTAGGAAATCCGATCGGACGACCATATGACAGTCAAATGCAAGAAGAGGTCGTTCGATCCGGTCTGACATTGCTTGAGGACGCTGTTCGTCCTCAAACAACCGCAGAGATTTCGCTCGTATGGGGAGAAGATCAGTCCTGGCGCGAAAGATATATGCGGGTCGACCCGAGCGACCGAGAAAGACTTAGAGCTATGGGAGAAGAACGACGAAGAAATCGAAGCACATTCAAGAGTCGTCAAAGCCGGAGAAGTGACGATTCCCCTTAGATCTAAGCGTGTGTAGCAGACTTACGTCTGCATGACTAGTCGAGGTTTACGTTTGCACGTTGAGCAGATGTACCTACAACATAGTAGAGCTCGCCAGTACATTCGTTCCAGAAGTGACCCTTAGCGTCTGTACTTGTGTGATTGCCTACAAATTTCCATTCGCAAGGCTCTTCGGATTCCGTTTCAGTTTCCTGAGCCAACACCCAAACGGTAAACGGAGCCACTACCGCCAGAACTACCACTAGAACTACACCCACGTACCTTGAAACTCGTTTCATGAATTCACTCCTTGTATGAATTCCGCAAATTATGCACTAGAGTTTTGGACAGATTTTTGGGAAAAAGTGCTGTCGAGGGTCACTCGAAGCAGTAGCTTGAACCTAGCTTCATGGACAAAGCCTTACTCTGACGGTGACCGCTTCAGGGATACAGATCTGGCAACGTACTCACAGCAAAATTCGATTGCTTGTCCTTTAGCACGAATTGATTGACTAGGAAGTCCACGAAATCTTAGGTCTACAATTGTGTGCGGTCTCACACATCGTGAGGTGGTATTCCTGGGATTTCAAATGACAGAAAAGAAACTAGACGGAAAGGTGGCTTGGGTCACGGGATCTTCGCGAGGTATAGGCCGGGTGGTTGCCGATCATTTGGCTTCTCTCGGCGCAAAGGTTGCGGTGCATGGTACGAGCCCCTATTCCACCCGTGCGTTCAATGAAGCAGAATCGCTCGCTCAGGTAGCAACAGAAATTTCCGAACACCATAAGGCCGACGTAGTTGCGGTTCATGGTGACTTGACTGATCCTGATACGGTGCAATCCAACTTTGACGAAATATGCGACAAGTTGGGTCCAGTAGATGTTCTCATTAACAATGCAGGCGGAGACATCGGATCAACCGGAACTTCCGGTCCCAACGCTGGCAAACCGATTGTGAATGACGCTCTTGAAATCAGTCTGGAAGACGTCAGAACAATACTTGAACGCAACCTCATGAGTTGCATACTCGTCTGCAAGGCAGCTGTTCCAAACATGATTGAACGTAATAGTGGTTGGATTGTGACAATCGGAAGCATTGCGGGTTTGACGGGACATCGTTCCGA
This sequence comes from Candidatus Azotimanducaceae bacterium, assembly GCA_965203735.1. Taxonomy (GTDB): domain Bacteria; phylum Pseudomonadota; class Gammaproteobacteria; order Pseudomonadales; family Azotimanducaceae; genus Bin55. The sequence goes on along the minus strand of OZ241909.1, from coordinate 2,029,706 downwards.
AGTGATTTATGGAACCGCGAAAGCCGCAGTCCATGAGTACACGAAGTGTTTGGCGGCTCAACTGAGGCCGCACGGTGTATATGCGAATGTCATCGCACCCGGAGAAATTATTACTGCCAGATTCGAAGCAAGTCGGCCCACCCGTGAAGACCGTAAGGTCACAACAGGCCCCCTCACGCGCTACGGATGGCCTATTGAAGTAGCTAAAGCCGTGGAATTCTTCGTTACTTCAGATTCATCCTATGTTTCGGGACAAGTCCTGCGTATCGACGGCGGTGCACAGTTGTGGCCCGCCTAAACTTTTACTCAGCTAGTCCGCGACCAACCACATCCCTAACGCTCTTAGACGTCAATCGGTCATTGATGTAGCCAAGCGCATTCTTCATGAGCCGCTGGCGATCATCATCAAAGATGGTCCATTGCGTCAATTCTGTAGCCAGTCGTGCTGCAACTTGAGAATTCCAAGTTTCAATTTCGACTACCTTTTCCGCAATGTAGGAGTAGCCACTTCCATCAGAGTTATGAAAGTTTCTCCAATTGCCAAACGCAAAAGCGTAGATGAGACTTCGCAACCGATTCGGATTCTTGCTGTTGAAGGAAGGATGCCCTTCCAATTCTTTCACTCTATCCAGTGTGTTGGGCAGCGTACAGGCCGCCTGAATTCTGAACCACATGTCGATAACCAGCTGTTCGGTCTCAAATCTTCTGTGGAATTCTTCGAGGACAGAGTCCTTGACTTCTCGAACTTTTTCCGGAAGTTCTAGCAGTTGAACCACATTGGAAAGTCTGTCAGTGAGATTGTCAGCCCCTCTAAAGTTTTGAGCGAGAGTCTCGGCGATATCGTGTGGTTTCTGTTCAGCGTAAGCTCTCCGGATATGAGAAAGCGCGATGTTACGAGCTGACCTACGGTTAACTTGTGACTTGGTTACCTCATACGGCTCTTCAATACGATGCCCATCTAGCATCTCTTTCCATGACTCAAGAAGCCTTTGGGAGAGTTCATTCGCAAGGCGATCTCGATTTGCCAAGATGGAGTCAAAATCGGATCTTGCGTACTCCTGCAAGACTGTCAAGGGTGAAGGGAATGACAGCGCAGACATTAGCACAGATTTTTCCTCATCCTCATCTCCACAGGCCAGTATGCGGTTCGCAATCTCTGCAACCAAATCGCAGATAAGATCGATTTTGACATCTTGGCCAAGCATGTAACGAACGTAGAGATCTTGGGCTGAATTCCATCGAGAGAAGCCGTCGGTGTCATGAAGAGCAAGTGTCTTCAACTGCGAAGAATCTTGCGAATACTCGACATAGACCGGAGCGGAAAATCCCCTGAGAAAACTCACAGCCGAGTTATTGGCAACACCGCTGATATGAAGCTGGCTCTCTTCTTCCTTCAAATGCAATATCAATGTGCCGTCACGATTGGGGTTCTCTATGTCCATGTCAGAATCACACTTGATGGTGTAGCCGTTACTAGTACCCTCTTCGCCCAATATCTCTCTACCCTCTTTGTCGATCAATCCAATCGCTATCGGTATGTGAAATGGCTCTTTGACTGGCTGATTAGGGGTTGGCGCGCATCTCTGTCGAATGCTGAGAGTCAGTTTGTTATCGTCCCGAGTCTCTTCGACTGAAAGACGAGGAGTTCCTGCCTGCGTATACCAAAGGAAGAACTGGCTCAGATCAAGATGGGTCGCATCGCTGACCGCGGCTACAAAGTCTTCCACCGTGGCCGCGGTTCCGTCATGCCGCGCGAAGTACAAATCAGTAGCTTCGCGCCACTTCTTCTTACCCGCCATCGTGTACATCATTCGGAGAACTTCAGCACCCTTCTCATAAATAGTTGCGGTATAGAAGTTCGTGATATCGGCATACTGGTTCGGTCTCACCGAATGCGAGAGTTTGCCTGCGTCTTCCGAGAATTGTCCTGATCGAAGACCCGCAACAGTCTCGACTCGCTTCTTGGTTTCTCCTTCGATTGACTCGCTGAACTGGGTGTCGCGAAAAACCGTGAATCCTTCCTTGAGACTTAATTGAAACCAGTCTCTGCAAGTGACGCGGTTTCCGGACCAATTGTGGAAATACTCGTGCGCAATGATTGCGGCGATTCGTTGGAATGCACTATCGGTCGCTGAATCGGCAGATGCGAGCAGAGCGCTGACGTTGAAGATGTTCAGACCCTTGTTCTCCATTGCACCAAAATTGAAGTCCGCTACAGCAACGATCATGAATCGTTCGAGATCGTATTCGCGTCCATAAACCTCTTCGTCCCACTTCATAGCTTGCTTCAAGCACTCCATTGCCCAAGAACACTTCCCGATATTTTCGGGTTCAGAGTAGATCGTCAACCGAACATTCTTTCCCGACATCGTGGTAAAGGAATCTTCCAGAGAACTGAGGTTTCCCGCGACGAGAGCGAACAAATATGCAGGCTTTGGATGAGGGTCGTGCCATGTCGCACGGTGGCGATTGTTAGCTAGTTCTTCATGCGAAACTCGATTTCCATTGGATAGCAGTACTGGGAATGCATCTTTGTCCGCTTCAATGGAGGTCGTGAAAACTGAGAGAACATCCGGTCGATCAGGGTAATAGGTAATTCTTCGAAAGCTCTCGGCTTCACACTGTGTGCAGAACAACGTCGAAGACTTGTACAGTCCCTGAAGTTCCGTGTTGGTCTCTGGGTGAATTCGATTTTTGACAGACAGTTCGAAAGCCATCGGAACGTCGAACAACGTCAGTCCTTCGTCGTCAACGCTGTACTCGTTGTTGGACAGTTGCCGGCCGTCTACGGAGAGTTGAAGAAGCTCGAGCCGTTCTCCATGCAACCGAATACTTGACTCTTCGGACGACACGCGGGAGATGCTAAGTCGCGATGTAACTATAGTCTGATCGTCATGAAGTTCAAAAGAGAGTTCCGTCGAGTTTGGTTTCCAGCCCAACGGTCTGTAATCTTCCAATCTAACGATTGTTCCTTCGGTATCTTTCATTTCTCTCCTAACAAGAGTCTGTATGCGTTCGAAACTAAACCCATGTGTGTGAGGTTTCTACGTTCGTGTGGATTGAACGCCGTGCAAATTGTATTGTGTCGCTAAATTCGGTCTAGAGAGCCCAAACGTGGTGCACCGAATCGCCTCAAAGTTAACAACGTCGCGGAGCTACGTGACTCCCCAAACACCGACATTCGCCACCATATAATTTCCTGCGCAATTACTCATGCATTAGCCATTACCTGTGCAATCTGTAGATCAAGAAGTCCTGAATCAAGTGAGGGCCTGGCTTCGCGAAAGTCAGCAATGTTGGTTGGCTACAGTCGTAGCCACTTACGGTTCTTCGCCTCGACCCGAGGGATCCCTCATGGCCTGCAATTTCGATCAGGACATTGTGGGCTCTCTCTCTGGAGGATGTGTTGAAGATGATCTCAAGGAAAAGCTAGCCAGGGGCGATCTCGCATCCTCCGTGCCTCAGTTCTTTAGGTATGGAGAATCCGAAGAGGAGGCCGAACAGCTTGGCCTCCCTTGTGGTGGTCACTTGGACATTGTCGTTGAGCCTCTCACTTCAAGTCCGGCTCTGACTCATGCATTCGAAGAAATAATGCAATGTCTAGAGAGTCGCGATCTTGTAACCCGACGTGTTGAATTGGCTTCAGGCTTAATGGATGTGACCCGAACGACGTCCTATGTGCCTTTTTCCTATGACCATGAGAGCTTCGTCATTGAACAGACTTACGGACCACGCTATCAGTTGTTCATCATAGGAACGGGAATGGTTAGTGAGTACGTTGCCTCTTTTGCTCAAACGCTCGACTACCAGGTCACTGTCATCGATCCACGCGAAGAAAACCTCAATAGCCTTCGTGCTCCCGGAGCAATCAAGGTATGCGAAATGCCGGATGATGTCATCCGAGCACGTGCTAACGATTCTCAATCAGCAATTGTTGCCCTTTCCCATGACCCGAGAATAGACGACATGGGTCTATTGGGTGCATTCGAGACTGAGGCTTTTTACATCGGAGCCATGGGTTCGGACCGAACTTCAGCGAACCGACGCAAACGATTGCTCGCCCTTGACGTAACAACGGAACAGTTAGAACGATTGCATGCGCCCATAGGAATCCCTATCGGTAGCAAGACACCTCCTGAAATTGCAATCTCTGTCGTTGCTCAAATCACGGCAATTAGGAACTCCATTCGTACAACGAACCAGTCTGTGGAAGACTCGGTCCCACACCGTGTCGGATGACACAGAAGCAGGCTCCGCAATTGTGCTTGCTGCCGGATTCTCTCGTCGATTCGGACGTGACAAGAGATTGGAACCAATAGGTAAAGATAGGCTTCTCACGCACACTTGCAGCCTCTACAGCGCCATATTTGACCGGGTGTTCACGGTTTTGCGACCAGGCGAAACTGAGATAGCATCACTACTTCCCGAATCAGTGGAAGTCGTACCTTCAATCCGTGCAGAAGAAGGTATTTCGCAGAGTCTTGTCGCTGGAGTGAGAGCGGCGATAAAGTCCCCGTGGGTCGTCGTTGCACTGGGGGATATGCCATACGTCAAGAAATCAACACTGCGGAAACTTCGAAGCACGCTAGAAACAAGCAACGAGCACGTGGTTCGTCTGAAACACTCTGATCGAATCGGAAATCCAGTGGGATTCCCCTCTAAGTACTTCGAAAGCCTTCTTGGTTTAACCGGAGATCACGGAGCTAAAGGATTGCTGGAATCTGGATCGCTCAGTAGTCAGGTCTTGGTAGTCGACGATCCAGGGATTCTTGTAGATCTTGACCATCCAGGCGACATTCAAGCACTTACTGACTGTTAGCCGAATAAACAACTGTGCTATTGCAAACCAGATGCTGATTCCATAGGTCTCCTACCTGCTTGCTTCAGATACTCAAGCTAGGAACATGATGGCGCGTCGTGGATCTAATGGACGAGCGTCGGTTGATTAGTTCGTTTGCTGGGAGTAATCAACGACTGAGAGGCACAAAACAGTCGGCAAAAGCTACCGCGAACCGCCTGATGAGTTCATAGCTAGTTCAGACCGACTTCTGCTGTCAAAAATCCACTTCAATAACCAATACCCAAATCAACACCATGTGAATAATGGTCTTTGTGAGCGCAACATAGGTCGAAGTTTACCCTTCAGTTTCGAGCTTGGTGGCTCTTGTTTGGATCAGTCAGTTCAGAGGACTCTGATGTCTTTGTGTCTTGTTCCGAGGTTTCTCCGTCTTCACTCATCTTCTCAGATATTTCCAATTTAGATTTCAGAAAAGCAAGCTTCCGAATCAGCGAGTTCTTGTTCTTGACGCTCTCCAGGTTGATATTCTGGGAGCACAGTTCAGTCCAAAGATTAGTCTCTGTTTCTTCATCGTCTCCGTTCCCCTTGAGTTCCCAATTGCGGGCAAACACAACATACTTGCCCTCAACCTCAAAGTGGAAGCCGACAGCACTGTCCTCTTCAGGGTTAACCGTGTACAAGAGTACAGGATTATCCAGTTTACCCTTCCAATTAGTTTCTACCTGAAATAGAACTCCGAGCGCCCCAACGCGTCCATCTTCTTCTCCTCCGTAGATAGAGCGTTGACTGTACTTCTCTGGAGCTTCACTCTTGCTCAGTACGCTACCGGTGAACACGATATCACTCCGATTGAAGTTCTCCTCCACCGTGACTCTGAGGCAGCTAGGTGCCAGCGAGTGGCTATACGCCAAACAAGCAATCAGAAGACAGCTTCTGGCCAATACAGGTTGCAACGCTCTAGCCGTCCCCATCAGATTCCGTCAAGCGCGAGATTGATCAAATAATTGTGCACTAAGTCAAGCTCTAAAGCACACACTCGAATGGAAATTGAGAACGTCATGAACAAAGAACCCGAAAACGGCCATTGCATCGTAAGTCTAGTCAAGTGTCATTGAAAAGACTTGGTTCCACTCTGTTTCGGCGACCAAAGTCAATGGCATTTGAACCCGTTCATGGACGTGCCACCCATCGGTGTTGAATGACTACTGAGTCCCCGATCCACCCAGTCGCGTCCCCCAATCCAATTTGCTTCTGCATGCTTCGTAGAAGCTATGAGTAGAGGGATATGCGATGTTCAAGCCATGAGGAAATTTCTGAATATGTACTTCGTCTCGAGGATGAAGAACATACGAGACCTGTGAATCTGCACTGACCAGTGGATATTGGTTTTCAGCGTTGATCAATACGCTCACTTTGGAGTCTCCACCAATCACCAGTGGTCTTGATGTTAGCGTGTGAGGAAACATCGGTACGATTGCGAGAGCATTCAACGTTGGATGCATGATGGGTCCACCCGCGGACAAAGCATATGCGGTTGAACCTGTCGGGGTGGAAACGATGAGTCCATCCGAACGCTGCTCGTAGACAAACTCGTCGTTAACGTACAGCTCAAAGTCCATCATCCGAGTTATGGATCCCGAGTTGACAACCACATCGTTCAAAGCGGGAGAAGAGTGAACAACTCTCCCTTCTCGAACGACGTTGTGTTCCAGTAAGAAGTGGATCTCGAGACGAAACTGCCCTGCAAGCACGTCATTGAGTCTCGATTCGATCTGGTCAGGAGATATGTCTGCGAGAAACCCAAGTCCGCCTCTGTTCACGCCCAGTACAGGGACGTTGGTGTGCGCTAGGTCACGCGCTACTCCAAGAATACTGCCGTCACCGCCCACCACGATCGCCAAATCGCATCTCTCAAGATCCGACCGTGTAATTACCTCATCGATGACGGTTGGAATCAGCGAAGCTGTCTGCTGTTCAATCAGTACGGTACGACCAGCAGCATGTAAAACATCAAGCACAGTGTGCAAGGAATCTGCAATCATTGGCTTGTCGTGGCGTCCAACGAGCCCCACGACACTAAAATCATTCTTCGTCAATATTGAGCCGACGGATTAGCTTCGTTCACTCTGTGAGCCAGATTTGCACAGCGCTTGTGTTCACATGGCTCTACGAACAATGGTACTAATTGACTGCTGCGAGAATCAAACCAAAACTCTCTAGATCAGTTTGTTGCTTTGAACCTATAGTGAATTCTTCTACCCACAGACAGGCAATGTCGCAGGAACACCCATGAACGATCAAACGCACAACGAAGAAGTCGAACCGAAGTGCCCAAACTGCGGGGCTTCAGGAATCGAGCACTTTGCAAGTCGAGAGAGCCGACAACAAAGTCGAACGCGTGAACCGTGGTTCTTTGTGATTTATTGCGATCAATGTGGTCATGTACATGGGGTCGTCGCAAAGCATGTCTTTAGCCAATCTTCGACCCACGTAGTCGTACCAAAATAGAGGGATCCACGAGTCCGCTCGGAATGCGCGGTAGCTCAGTTCAATACCGCTCGTTCCAAGGCGAACACTTCATCCATCAGGTGATCCCAGGATTCAGCGACGAAATACTGTGGTTGAACATGGTCGATTTCGAATGATTGACTACAGCAATCCACTGATAGTCTCGTATGTGGCACCTTGCGAAAGTCCCTAGCCTCTGCAACCGAGGAAAGCAGCCCCGCACCATAGATGTCGTGAGAGTTTCCGATCAATCCATACTCTACCGTCCACCAGTGAAAGCGAGCAACCCGGCGCGCCGGTGAGACGGCTGATCCTCTTGCTTCCAACACCGCGTGTTGAACTGCACGTTCTGCCTCTGCCACAAGGTTGGAGTCCGCATCGTCTTCCGCGAGTAGCTCGGCAAGTTGCTTTTGACGTGTGTAGAGCTTCATGTCTAATGCATTCATGGAAGTATTTGCGCCTATTTCGCCTAGACGCTGTAAGAAGACCCTGTATTCCGGGCACGAGAGCATTGGCAAGTGTCCGGCAGCTTCGTGCACGATATCGGGTACAGGTGTATAGCCCATTTGGTTTCTAGTTCGGATTGTCCGTGTAATAGGCAATATCGAATTCGCTTGCAATGCCATGAAGACATCTGGCGGTATGAACCCAGCCACTACGATTGCGCTCCACCCAAATTCTCCAAGCGCATCGTTGACTGATTCGAGAGTTGGTATCTGATCTTTCGACATACCGGATAGTCTGCAAGCTTCAACATAGTCGACAGCAGTGTTGTTTACCAGGACGCGTTCCAAGTTCGTCATTGCAATGCGCCACGTGTCTTGATCTTCCTCCGTATATCGGCCGTAGTCCTGATCGACACTAAATTGTTCTACGACACCACCGATATCACGGGTTACTTCAAGCGCTTTCATGGCTTCCTATTATGCGAGAAATTACGTTGAGACTGCAATCAAACAGCGTTTATACCAATTTGACTCGATTCGTACAATGAAATTCCACTCAAGTTCTTTCCGTAGCAGTCATATGCCGTTTCGAAGCGTTCCATTCTCCCGCCGTGCCTTCACCAATCTAGCCGTTTTTGCCGGACTAATTGGGCTTTCCTTAGCGATAGGGATGTTAGTGCCTCCCAAGTGGAACGTAGAACAAACGACATTGGATGTACAAACTAATGAAAAGGGAGAGCTCTACTACTCTGCTCGAGGAAAACCCGTAGTCATAGAACCGATCTCTGAAGAGGAATCGTTCCTGTTCCATGCCGACCCTGACTCGTTAGTTGGCGATATTGAGGTCACAGAGGAGTATGTGCGGGAGACGGATGAGAACGGTGATACATCTATTTATCGGCTGCGTGCCCTCCAACATTGGGGGTTCTGGTCTCTTCTCCCCGCACTGTGTGCCGTAGTACTGTGCTGGATTACAAAAGAACCCATTACCGCCTTGCTCGGCGGAATAGTGTCGGGGGCACTAATTTTGGGCCAGTATGACTTAACTGGATCTGTCTTGATACCAGCCTTGGGTACAACTAGCGTCGCAGGTATTTTGATCTTGTATTTATGGTTGCTGGGGGGATTGCTTGGCATTTGGTCTAAGTCAGGTGCAGCCTTGGCCTTTGCCGAGTGGATTACCAAGGCAGTTGTGCGTGGACCTCGTACAGCAAAGCTTGTTGCCTGGATGCTCGGTATTACGTTCTTTCAAGGCGGAACAGTGAGTACGGTGCTCGTTGGTACCACTGTGCGACCCATAGCCGACAAAGAGAACATTAGCCACGAAGAGCTCGCTTACATCGTAGATTCGACAGCATCACCCATAGCATCCCAACTGGCCTTCAATGCGTGGCCCGCCTACGTACAAGCGTTCATCTTTGTCTCCGGCGTGACGTTTCTCGCAACAGAAGCGGACCGAATTGCATTCTTCTTTGCGAGTGTGCCCTTTTGCTTTTACGCCATTTTTGCTGTACTTGGAACATTTCTCCTGAGTATCGAGAAACCTCTCTTCCTCGGAAAGAAGATGAAAGCTGCTATGGAACGTGCACGTTCCACAGGCCAATTAGACGCCGAAGATGCGGCGCCTCTTGCTTTGCCTGAAGATTCACAAAGTCAAGCACCAGTGGGCTATACAGCCAGTCCTCTTGAATTCGTTCTTCCCTTAATCTTGCTCATATCCGTTGCAGTCGGAACGTTTGTTGCTTTTGGATCTCCAAACGTACATTGGGCATTCGGCTTGGCGTTGATCGTAGCGGGCGGCATGGCGTTGCTCAAGGGCTTAACGCTGCGCGAACTTGTAGATGGGTTCTCACAAGGCATTCGTAGTGTGGTTGGGGGCTCGGTGATTCTTCTATTGGCAGTTACCATCGGCGGCGTAAGCACTCAAACTGGTGGTGGTACCTACCTAGTTCAGCTACTCGGGTCCGCAATCCCGTGGTTCTTGCTGCCTGTCTTATTGCAACTTATGACGATGACGATCGCGTTCTCCACTGGGACGAGTTGGGGCACATATGCAGTTGCGTTTCCGTTGGCCATGCCATTAGCGTGGGCTGTCGCAAACAGCCAAGGCATCGACCATCCATGGTTCTTCATGACTTTGTGCTTTGCCGCAGTCATGGACGGTAGTGTATATGGAGACCAATGTTCACCGATCTCGGATACGACGGTGTTAAGTTCGATGTGCACAGGGTGTGACCTCATGGATCACGTTAAGACGCAGATTCCGCAAGCAACATTTGCGGCTGTGCTTGCAGCTATCGCTTGGACAGTTCTCGCCTATTTCGCCGGATAGCGGTCAGGACTACTTCAACGCTCGAATTTCTTCAAGCGGCTTCTGGCATCGTCGTACAAGCTCTGACAGATCTTTGAACGGTTGCGATTCAAGTCCGGCCGCGAGCTAATCCATCCAATAGAGGCAAGACTTCGAACAACGTGAAAGAACTCAACCATGTCGACTTCTTGCGCCAAGATTGGCCGTACATCCGAGTAACCAGTGAGTACAGCCGATTTGGCGTGCGAATATTGCGGTGAGTCTCTCAGATTGTGGAGAGCCACTGCCAAGTCATAAGCGTGCCATCCGAATCCTGAGTCGTCGAAATCGATGATGTGGAGTCGGGAACCGTGCACCACAACGTTACTCGCATGCAAGTCTGCATGAATCAAGCTGTATGGCCGGGAAGAACCTTCATACTCGATCAAGATTTCCTTGACTGAATTGCGCAATGAGGCAAGGTTGGACCTGTGCGCTTTGTCCAATTCCGAGGTTTCCCAAAATCTTCCCCAAAACGGACACTCCCCAACGAATCCATCCACGTTTAGCGAGTGTCGGGTGAAGTTCTCAGGTGTCTCCCAATCAGACGCTTGTTCGTGTAACCCAGCAATCAATCTTCCCAGTAACCGTAGAGGATCCTTGTTCAGATGTGACAGTTTTGCGGTCGGGGCGCGGTCTTGGGGAAGCACATCCCAAAGTAGTTCCCCTTCGACCCACTCGAGCATTCCTGCATACCGCCAACCGTCCGGACACTCCACTCGAGAATATCGGCGGCCATCATTCGTACGGAGAGCAATCGGAACATCAATGCCGGCTTCCAAGAGTGCTTCAGTCCAAAGTTGTTCAGACTCTAACTCTGCGAGATTGTGGTAGCTGGGTCGATGCAGCCGCAGCACATATGAATTTCCATTAGCTGTCTTAACTCGGTAAGAAAAGTTCTCGGATTGAGATATGAACTCAATGCTCGAACAAGCAACAGGAAAGGCTTCTAGTGCCTTAGTCGCACTTTGAAAATACGCCCAGTCCACAAGTTTGTTTCCCAAACAGCGCTCGTTGTTAATTAAGAAGAATGCGCTCAAATGTCGCTATGAAATCCCGAGCGTTTGCTTCATCAAAGACAAGAGGCGGACGCAACTTGAGCACGTTGCCAAATTTTCCAGCCGCCCCTATGAGATAACCCTCTTCTCTGAGCGCTTCGACCATGCCCAAAGCACCATTTCGATCAGGTTCCTTACCCGCCTTGTCTTTGACCCATTCAATTGCAACGAAGAGGCCTTTGCCCCTTACATCGCCAACTGAAGAGTTGTCGGTCAATAATTCACTTAGCTGACCTAGCATCCATTCACCTACGGAACCTGACCGGGCACAAAGGTCTTCGGATTCCAACACGTCCAATACAGCATTTCCAGCTGCAGCTTGGAGTGGACTTGAAGCGAACGTATTGAAATAACGAGTATTGCGTCGAAACAGTTCTACATTGGACCTGTTAGATACCACTGCCGACAAAGGCACACCAGCACCTATTGGCTTCCCCATCGACACGATGTCGGGCTGAAACTCCTCTTTTTCATATCCCCACCACGTTCCGGTGCGACAAAGACCCGCCTGAACTTCATCAGCAATGACCAATCCTCCCGCGGCATGAACCATCTTTGAAGCTCGAGCCATGAACCCCTTCGGAATATTGGGGAGACCCTCATTTGCACAGATCGGGCAGACCAGCAGTCCAGCAAGAGGAATCTCATCTCTGCGAAAACTTTCGATGACCTCTCCCAACTGGTCTAAGTAGTACGCCGCTGGATCGTTCTCAGTACATCGATAAATCTCGGGAAACGGAATTGAACGGAAGATCTTGTCATCGCTACTTGGACGACTAAGCCTCCGCACTTCAGTGCTGTTTCCGTGGTAACCGGCGTCCGTACAAATAAACCCTTGCCCCTGGGTGGCGTGCCTGGCCATCTGCAAGGCGATCTCGTTCGCTTCGGTGCCTGTGCAAGCAAACACGACACACTCAACCTCGGCGGAATGCTTTTCGACCAAGCGATCTCCATAATCAAGAATCGAGCGATGAAGATATCGGTTGTGGACATTGAGTTTGGATACTTGGCTTTGAATAGCCTCTACGACGTGCGGGTGGCAATGTCCAACACAAGGAACGTTGTTGTACATGTCGATGTACTCTTTGCCTTTGGCATCATAGAGACTTACCCCGCTTCCACGAACGATGTGTAGCGGTTCTGAGTAGAACAGCGGAGAACCTTGACCAAATATGTTCTCTCGGCGATTCATTAACGATAGATTCATAGCTAACAACTCCATTCTCTTTAGCGATTCTAACGAGAGCGAGAAAGTGGAGCTTAGATTGGACTATTTGAACAACTTCGATTCTTGGAGAAGCAAACCGTGACCAGAACGAAACGATCCACCGTGGTTTGGCGTATCACGGACGGCAAGAAAGGACACGAGAAACAAACCCAAGCACTTGTTCAAGGATTGAAAACGCTTCCTGCTCACACCTTTAAGGAATTCACTCTTCCCAGCACATCTACGTTTAGCCTTGCTAAGACTCTCCCTCTTCCTGACTTGATATTGGGTGCCGGACACGCAACGCATATTCCCATGCTGATCTGCAAATTGTTTTTTGGGGGTAGAACTGTCCTACTCATGAAGCCCTCAATACCGGCAGTCTTCTTTGATCTTGTTCTTGTTCCACAGCATGATGTTTGCACCAGTCTTGGAAACGTTCGAGTTACCGAGGGTGTGTTGACTCCTAGCATCGAGCATCAGCCCGATCCAACGCGTGGGGCGATACTGCTGGGAGGAACAAATCGTCACTTTGAATGGAACACTAGCGACATAATTCGAGACGTGAAGGCAATAGCAGACGCAAATCCTGACAAGACGTGGTCAGTTTGCGATTCTCCACGTACCCCTATCGATTGTCTAGCTACGATCGAACCTCAAGTCAACGTTGTTAAGAAACCGTGGCAGGAAACCGATGAAACGTTTCTAACCGACCTTTTGGCTATTAGTTCTGCGACCTGGGTAACTTGCGATAGTGTGACGATGCTATACGAAGCTCTAGCAACCCAAGCTAAAGTGGGAGTGCTTATGCTGGTACCGAACAGGACAAATGCACGTCCGAACAAACTGCTTCGAGGGATCAGGAATCTTAATGCAGCCAATCGTATCCATTTGTCCACGTCAGGGTACAACCTTGACAAAGCCAAACTGGACCCTCTCAGCGATTCTGAGGTAAACCGGTGCTCTGAAATAGTTGCTCGACTGCTCTTGTACAACTAGAGTTGCTCTTGCTGTGCCAAACTAAGTCCAAAAACACTTCGCGTGGTTGAAGAACATCGAATAGCCCCGCAATCCGTGCTACCATTGCTTGCGCAATTTTCCTCGGAGTAAACCATGAAAACAGGCCTGATAGGAGTCTTGGGTTCTCTAGTCGCGTTGTCGTGCAGCTCAGCGATTGCTGGAGACAATTCCAACACGGCGAAAGACATCGAAGCACTCGACAAACTGAAGGTCATCGAGACAATAAATGTTACGTCTTCTAAAGAGATCGACGACTCCAAAAGCGAGACGGTGGACCTTGAAGTCTTGAAAATACTTAAGGCAGCCGATCTTGAGTCTGACACAAAGACAGAAGCAGCAAAGGACAAGCTGGAGATTATCGAGACGATAAACGTCACAGCCTTAAAGGAAATCGACGACACTAAAGATGTCGATTTCGATGCTGAAGTCAAAGCATTACTTGACGAAGTTCAGAAAGCAGATGAAATTTCTGACCCTGAAGGAGAGGCTCAGGCTCTAACAAAATTCAAAAAGGTCTATGCAAAAGAGTTCAAGGGTGACTACGGTAAGTCAAAACTCGTCGAGAGCACTGAGAGCGAGAGCGGAAAGTCGGTAAAACTCGCAAAATCCAAATCAGTCGTGAAGACCAAGAAGCTCGATTCAGAAGCCAAGATAAAGGAACTCAAACAATTCGAAGAAAACGACGAAGAGACGGCGGCTAAGTAGAGCTGTGCGAGTACCACTGTATTTCAGTGGCAAACTTTTCTAGGATGAAGCGGCGTTCTTCGCACCCACCGGAACAGGAGTTTCTTGATAGTGGTTCTCCGATAAACGGAGAACCATGAATAAAGGGGTGCCTTACTGAATCTAGGAATCCTTACGCAGGCATTCTCATCCTAGACTACCTTTGGCAATCGTTCAATTTTCAGACTTGAACAGATTGCTCTCGAGTCGTTGTGCGTCGAAGAGTCTACGTCGCATCCGACCATCAAACGGATACCAACGACTCGCTGTTGTTAGAAGCAAGGAAAAGCTCGTAGTTTCCTATGATCAGGTAGCTTGCTCTATGTCTTCATCTTACGAATAAGCCAGTTATCTCGAACTGAGCATCGACTGATGCGAACAGACCAGTCTAGAAACAGGTTTTTTGCAATCCCTCACGCCATCGGGATTTTTGTTTGCCTCTCTCTTTGGGTCCCTACCCACGCATCAATGCTCTCGAGAGATTGGTGCGAGTACGAAACTCCGTTCTTTGCTGTCTACACCGACATGAAAGAAGAAGATGCGATGTACACGGCAGAAGAACTGCTTTCGTTCCACCATGCAACCAGCATGTTTTTTGCTCCGGACGCAATTGAAGGGACCTCCTTAAGCATTGTGCTCTTTCGATATCCTCGAGAATTTACTCGAGAGTTCAACCAGTCCAAATTTGTCGGTGTGATGCAACCTTCATTTCAAGAGCATCTCTTGCTTCTTTCAGCTGTTTCGAAGGGCAACGAATACATGGAGGTTGCGTTTCACGAGTATGCTCACTTCATTATCCGTTCGCGACTTCACCGACCCGTACCTCGCTGGTTGGAAGAAGGACTAGCCCAATACTTGGCCACGCTACGAGTGGAGTCGCCTGGAGTTGCAAGTATCGGAGAACTAAGCCGAAGACGAGTACTCGTTTCTTTCCTAGAAACGAAACACCAGGAGTGGAACGAGATATTGGATGTAGACATCATGAATACGGATGCTTTAGATCTGCAGTCGCAGTACGACGTGGCTTGGGGATTGGTTCACTACTTGGTCCACGGAATTCAAGAGTCCAAAACGGAACACTCACTACAAAAAATCAACACATTACTCGAACGCGTCAATGCTGGAGAAGATGCATTTGAAGCGTACTTGGCAATTGCGCAGACCAATGAGGAAGATCTTGAAGGAAAACTATATGACTATCTGACGGAAGACCAAGAACCCATTCACTTCCGTTTCGATGAGCACACAGAAACTGTTGCGGACCGAGGTTGCCTCAATCGCGTTGACAAGCATCTATTGTTGGCAAATTCAATTTCCGAGTTCAACGCGAAACGATCAGAGGACATTCTCACTAGATTGAATCGTGCTCGTCCCAACAACTATCGCGTCCTTGCGGCCCTTTCGAATATCACTCGCAGAAAAACGGAGCTATCTCGAGAATATGCATCTCAAGCGTATCAGATCAAACCCAACGTGGCGGAAACAAACATCGCCATGGCGTCTGCCTTAATTCGAGTTTGCGTCAAAGTGCAAGATGAAACCTGTAACCAATTGTTGACGGCAGCAAGTCGTCTGTATGCACGTGCGTTAGAGTTGGATCCTCAAAGAGTCGATGCAGCGTTTGGTCTAGGGATTCTGTATCTTAATGAAGGCAAAGCTTACGATGCACTGGATTACCTGTTACTCAGTCACAAACACGCGCCATGGTCTGCTCGGGTTAATTTCCACTTAGGTGAAACGTTTCGCCAGCTTGGTCAATTGAAGAAGGCTGCAGACTATCTCCGAATCGCCGCTCACTGGGAGACCGATGAATTTCGAAAAGAGAACGTGCTAGAGGTGCTTGCGCTCGTCGAAGAACAACAGGTCGAGGAATCCCATGCAGGAGAATAACCCTCAATCAAGTCGGGGCAGCCAGACAAGAACTAGTAGATTCCACCCTCGGGCTTGATGCCTAACAAGTGAGATCCAACAGTCTGGTAATGTGACTCCCGTCCTTGGACTTGCTGCGTAATCACGTGAGCGTCTTGAAACTTGCGCTGAATAGCTTTGTACGAGAATATTGCGGTGGATCCACTTAGGTTGTAGACGATATCTACTGCACTTGCAGACTGACGAATCGCATGGGTTCCCACGAGTCGTAGATGAATTCGATCATCAACTGAGATTGCACCTGACCGACACACATTGTCCCAAACCTCTCGGACGGTTTCTTCCAAAAACGCCCTGGCTCCTTCCACGATGGCTTGTGCCTTGCCAACATGGGTCTGCACGACTGGATCCTCTGAAAGAGTGTCCCTTGCAAACTGCGCTCTCTTGGTTCTAGAAAGCTCAATGACGCAGTCTATTGCCGAGCGGGCAACTCCCAGAGCGACGCATCCAAAACCACATGCAAACAGGAGCCCCTGGGGAATTACATAGAGTGGTCCTTCTTCGACTGGTGGGGTATCCAAGCGCATACTCCGACTGCTTGGCACGAAGTGATCCTTCGCATCAAAGCTGAAGCTTCCTGTTCCACGAAGTCCATTGACTTGCCATACGTCCACAAGATTCAGCTCTTGCTTGGGGACGAAGTGCAAGAGGGCCGGTTCTTGGTTCGTGCCACCTGCGACGGCAGCAAGCCAATTGGCATGGCGACAGCCGCTTGAGAAATTCCAACGACCGGTGATCCTGTAACCGCCTTTGGTGGTTGTGTAGTTTGCGCCGCTAGGAGGACCATTTCCCACGACCCCATTGGGATCTCCCCACACTTCCTCCGCTAATGGACGGGGTGCACGACCTGCATGGGTAGCAAATACAGCACCTTGATTCACGCACCATCCTGTACTTCCGTCCGCATGAGAAATCAATCTCACAATGTTGAGGTACTCCGGAAAGTTCATCTCCTCGCCACCGAGCGACCTAGGTACGAGAAGATGAAAGATGCCGAGTTCTTTGAGTCGGTTTGCTAGATCAGAAGGCAGTTCCCGTTCGCTTTCAATCGCGTCTCCATTGGCGACGATGTCCGGATAGACTGATTTGGCGCGCTCTAAAGCGGAAGTTGTATGGCCGCTCTGCACGATTGTTGATCCTTCAACCCTTATACAAGGAGAGTAAGTGTACAGATTGCCAGATAGAGGGTCGGAACATCGAAACGTGGACCACTATTCGATCCTCACAAATAGAAACGGCGCGGAATCTGTGAGAATCCCGCGCCGTCGGGTTTTGTAACAGTGAGTTGGACGTTACATCTTTACTTGCAAAGCGACGTACCAGTATCGACCTAGCGCATCATATGAACCCGGGAATACATTTCCGTTTCCAGAGATCGATGGTCCCGCGCCGTTTCCGGCAATTGGCGGATCAACGTCGAGAAGGTTGTTCATGCCCGCTCGTACACTTGTACGTTCGTCGATCGTGTAAATGCCCGATGCATCGAGATAGTGAACGGCATCCAACGTAACGTCACTTCCACCTTGGTGGTCCATCTCACCGGTGAATCGCCACATTGCACTCACAACAAGTGGTTCATAGACCGTTGCTACCGTCACTCTCAAATTGTTTCTCAAGTTTGGAACTGGATATCCGCAGACTCCTCCCCAAACGCCAAGACAATCTTCAACTGGTGCTGAAGCTAGTTCTTGGGTATCAAATTGAGTGAGCAGTCCGAAGACATTGTGGATGTCGAAAGTTCCGACAGAATCAATTGTGAAGGAATAATCGACAATTGCATCCAATCCGGTTATCTCTTCGACTGCCAGATTATCGTTCAAAGCGACAATGTGTCCGCTTGAATCAACTTCAGATCCAATCCAAAGGTCGCCGCGAGCACTGCTGCGCTTGACCAATCTGCATTGACTGTCGTCTCCATCAAGACACTCGTTCAGGATGAATTCAGGCGTAAGAATCGAAATCCCTTGCTCAATTCGGACGTTGTAAATGTCAACGGCCAAACTCAGATTGGAGATATTTGATGGTGACCATACAACACCGGCGGTCAGAGTATCGGATTCCTCCGGACTCACGTCCGGGTTTCCACCCTGTAAGAAGTTGTACTGTCCGGCTGGGGAGTGCTGAATGTTTCCATACTGCGCCGCCGTCACGCCACTTCTCTGGCAATCTGCCAGTGATCGTGCAGGGGTCGAACCGCCGCATGGGTCTGCATCCATATCAAACAAGTTGAAGCCTTGCGGTGTAAACAGTTCTCGCAGGTTGGCTGCTCTCACTGCTCGTTGAATGCTACCCCTGAATCTAAGGTCATAGTTGGGACTGTAGCTAAGTCTCAGTCCCCAGGTGTGAGTTGTGTGGCCCGTCGAATAGTCCGAAAAACGATAGCCCGCTTCCAAGTCCAGCTCTTCGATCAGATCGCGTCCTTCGGCTATTGGAATTACTGACTCCAAGAAGAGCTCAGTGACGTCGTACTCACCTGCAACAGGATTGGTAGCGCCACCTTGGCCGGCACCTTCGCCATTTCGATACCCTTCGTCGGGATCAAATGTCATACCTTCGGATCGAGTCTCAAACCCGATTACGACATCGACGCCTCGGTCCGAGCTGGGAAGAACCCAGTCATACTCGATCAGATTTGCTGCTACATAGGCCATGAAAACCTCTTGTTCCGTAGTTCCCCGAGCGAATAATGGAAGAACGAGATAGTCGATCATGGTTTGGTCTACTGCACCACTCTCAAAGATGTTCCACGGAACACAGTTGGTGTCCGTTCCATCGAGAACTGAACGACAGACTGTATTTCCATTCGCATCACTAACCGCATCTAGTGCACGACGAATCTTGGTTGTCCCCAAGTCGTTCTGGTAGGTATTCACCATGCTTACGACCGATCGCTGTACATACGTGTCGTAACGCCAAACGTCGTTGATGTCACCTTGCATGCCAGCTACGACACGGAAGTTTGTATGTCGGAGGTCTTGCCTTCGCGGACCGCCTTCGATATTTCTCCGACCGATGTACATGTTTATGAAGTCGTCTTCACGATTTTGGCAGAACGCTCCGTCGAGAAAGCCCTCGCGGGCGTCATCAGATGGCAAACCGTCCAAGAATTCTTGAAGTTCGGTTTGTTGTTCCGGCGACAAACGATCTTGAGTGAGCAATGAATACTGTTGGTCACTCAACAATGGATTGGCACAGCTCAATGAGCTTGTGACAAAGAATGCACCAGATGGTGCAATCTGTGATACCGAACGGTCGTCCATGAACATGAGCTCAATGTAGACTTCCGATACATCGGAAACAGAGTACGTTCCAAATGCTCCAAAAGCATAGCGTTCGTCCGGACGCTGGAAGTAGTTCAACGGTCCATAGTTGAACAGAGTTCCTGCTCTGGGAACAAATTGGGTGCCTTCGACTTTATAGTCGAAGCTGATCGGGTGGTCACCAGCAAAGTTTGTGAAACGACCGTCTGGAATCGTGCTTGATCCCCAACAGTCATCGGCGGTGTTATTTAACGCACAAGCACTGTAATCGCGGTCGGCTTGACGTACTGCTTTGATATCGCGATAGGTTGCGTAGACTGTAATGTTGCCTTTTCCGTCATCGATGTTGCCGCCCATCAGCAGCGATGCCTGAGTCATTTGACCGTCGGTCACATTGTCGGAAGGTACTTCAAACCCGCTCCCCCTGACGATTTCCTGCATCGATCCGTCGCTGTTGTTGTGGCTATACGCGCTCTGTTGCAGATCGAAGTCAACGCCCTCATACCAATCCTTCATGATGAAGTTGATGACACCCGCGACGGCATCTGAGCCATAGGTTGCGGATGCGCCGCCCGTCAAAATCTCTACACGATCAATTAAGTTGCCCGGAATCTGGTTGATATCAACGGGAGAACCTCCTCCAATGGGAGACCCGGCGGGCATTCTGCGACCGTTCATGAGTACCAATGTACGAACGGATCCAAGATTCCGAAGTTCAACCGTCGCCGTACCAGTTGCACCATTAGACTGTCCAGTGTTTTGCTTGGACCAGACTTGCGGTAAGTTGCGAAGCATGTCTTCGACTCTCACCGTACCCTGCAATTCGATCTCTTCACTATCGATTTGCACGAGTGGACCCGAACTCTCCATGTCATTTCGAATGACGCGAGAACCGGTCACGATGAGTTCTTCTAACTCTTCGTCCGTATTTTCCTGCGCTTGGGATGGCAGGCCAAAAGAAAATAGCAACGAAGCAGAAACAAGCAAAACGCTTGATCTCACACCTCCTTGCCATTTCAGAGTGCTTTGAACATCATCCATGTTGTTTCCTCAGTTAGTTGTTCTGATTGGATTACTACAGTTCAATTGCAGTGACTTTCATTTCTAAACGCCGGTACGCCTTATTGTTGCGCTCTTTGACATTCGATGACTAGCTAGCACCAAAGAACATCAGACTGCTTCTATCCGGAGGGAGAGGAGACAATTCAACACTCAATTTTGATGCGCGGCAACAGCTATTAGCGTTGCCTCCCCTTGAACTCAAAGGGATTGAATATTGCCTAGATTTGGCATACGCTTTGAATTCACATGATTGTCATGCAACGTACGATTTACCGTAACGCGTATGTGATTATAGACGAAGTGTAGGCTCGTGCCAAACGAAAGCGCTAAGACACTACCACAGTTTTATCGCTTTGATGTTTCGAAAAGTGACAAATCCAGCCAGTCTAGCGCAATTGAAGCCAGCTTTGCTGTTACCAAGTATGTGGGTATTTAATTAAGCATCCAAATAACAAATTTCTACACAATAATTCACTATCTTGGCTGAGTTGAAAAATTCTCTAATCCTGTGATTCACAATCTCTCCGACTGTAGAGACGAGATTCACCCAAGGCAAGTGTCTTGTCAAAGAGTATCTTGCACTGGTTCATGACTGGTCACGGATCTAAAACCCGCCAATAATCCAGTGGATCGAATCATGGATCTCATTAGTGAACGTGTTCGGGTTAGAGCACACTTACGTAGCTCACCATAGGTCGCTTTGGAAATCCAAGAACAAGTGAGGAGAGTGGCGGAGCGGACGGGGCTCGAACCCGCGACCCCCAGCGTGACAGGCTGGTATTCTAAACCTACTGAACTACCGCTCCGTATAGTTGGTGGGTGTTGTAGGGATCGAACCTACGACCTATGGCTTGTAAGGCCATCGCTCTCCCGGACTGAGCTAAACACCCTCCGATATCTCTTTAGACAATCTCCCAGTTGCAGCCAATACTCAGACCTATCCAAGGCTGCTTAGTTCAGCTCCAACAATCAATTTAATTGAGGTGATTGATTATATGAATTGAGCATGCCTTAACAGAAGCATCCACTGAGAAACTCGAAGGTGCTGAGCGCTCTTCTGCAACTTGTTAATATGGGCGTTTCCGGATGCCGAGCCATACCCAAATGTCACAGATCGACCAAGCGACACTTGATAAACTCCGTAGCCTAGATACTCCAACGGTGTGTAATGCGTTGGAATCTGTCGCGCCAAGCAGACGTGGCTACGGGTACACGACTGAACCGCTCGTTTGCACGAGACCTGAACTTGGCAGTATGGTTGGCTACGCGCGCACCGCCACAATCAGAGCGATGCAGCCGCAAGATCGAAGTTCATCGACTCGAAACTTGGGTCAGCAGTACTACTCTTATATCGATTCAGGTCCCAAGCCTTCGATTGTCATCATTCAGGATCTTGACGACTCTCGTGGCTATGGTGCTTTTTGGGGTGAGGTCAACAGCAATATTCACTTCGGGCTCGGGTGCTTAGGTGTCATTACGGATGGAAGCGTTCGCGATGTACCAGATGCTGCCGAAGGATTTCAGATGTTGGCCGATAGGATTGGCCCCTCCCACGCATTTGTCCACGTAGTTAGTTTTGGCGAGGATGTCGAGGTATCGGGAATGAAAGTAAGCGACGGCGATCTTGTACATGCGGACCAGCATGGCGCTGTCGTAATTCCATCAGATGCTGCATCTGGCGTTCCAGCAGCAGCAGAACGTATTGCACGTGTGGAATCCGTTGTCATCGAAGCTGCTCAACAACCTGGTTTTGATTTCGAAGCATTAAGACGCGCTTGGGGGAAACAAGCCGAAATCCACTAGAGATGCGTGCGAATCCCCTTCCCGACTTTTCCCTTCGAGATCTCGAAGGAGTCGATCACACGTTTCCGAACGGAACAACGACTCTACTTTGTTTCGTAAAGGAAGATTGTCCCACTTGCAATCTTGTACTTCCTGTTGTAGACACGATTTCACGAGAAAGCGACACTAGGGTGCTGTTGCCAGGTCAAACCGCCGAAGGTAACCAAGTACTCCGCGACAAATTCAGACCTTCCGCGACTATTCTCGATGACTCGATACTAAAGGTCTCCTTTGCTTTCGGAGTTGAAACAGTACCGTTGGTGATTCTTTGTGACGACAGCGGTCAAGAAATAGACAGTTTGACTGGATTTGACAAGAACGAGTGGCAGTCCTTCTATTGGAAACATTTTCCGATGGTCGATATCGATTGGTCTGCCTTACCCGATTGGCGTCCCGGATGTGGTTCGCTGACTCAAGATCCGGTCATTGGTGAACGTCTTCTCGCCGAATCTGAGAACAACCCGCTTCGTGCGCGAAAAATTGAAATCGGTCTTCAGGACGATGTGCACGAGTTTATGTTCGACCAAGGATTTACGGACGGTTTGCCCGTCGTACCTCCTACTCCTGAACGGGTACTCAAGATGCTTTCTGGAACTAAGCGGGATCCACAGGAGGAAGTTGCGGTTGTTCCGCCAAATTTGGCCCCTGCAACCGTTGAGAAAGTTGCAATTAACGCGGTGCTAGCAGGGTGTAAACCCGAGTACATGCCGGTCGTTATTACTGCCCTCGAGGCTGTTTGTACCGGTGAGTTCAACGGTCACGGCGTGTTTGCAACCACAATGGGTGCATCGCCGGTCATGGTTATCAATGGACCAATCCGGCACGAAATTGGCATGGGCATGGGGATGTCTGTCTTGGGACAAGGGAATCGAGCGAACGCGTCGATTGGAAGAGCATTAAGGCTTGCTATTCGGAACATTGGTGGAGCTAGACCAGGTGGAACAGAGCGAACAACACTTGGAAGTCCGATGAAGTACACGATGTGCTTTGCTGAGTGGGAGGAACGAAGCCCTTGGGAACCGCTTCACGTGGAACGTGGATTCGATCTCAACGACTCGGTTGTCTCGTTATTTGCAATGTCTGGTGGTCCTGCTCTAATCGTCGATCAGGCATCGAGGCAAGGCAAACAGCTGGCAACAAGCATGGGTCTCTCGCTTCGAGCTCAGCATCACATAAAGTCACATCGCGCTGGGGACACACTGTTGGTCGTCAGTCCTGAGCACGGAGACACATTCGCTCGTAGCGAGTGGAAGAAACAAGATGTACGAGATCACATTCAATCAGCGTCTTCCGTCCCACTTCGAGACCTAGTAGAAGAGGACGACTGTCCAGTCGGAATACCGGCAAAGCGCATCGAGAACTTAAGCGCTGAAGCGTTGGACCAACCTGTTCCAAAATTTGCGTCAACCAAAAACATTCATCTAGTTTTCGCAGGGTCTGAAGCAGGTATGTTCACGTCAGCGTTTCATGGCTGGGCTAGTGGACCAATGGGGTCAATACCAGTGTCAAAGAAAATCGAATCTTAGTCTGAATTTGGCAGGCTAGGATGTCGATGATGCATCCTAGTTCTCTGTTTTTCGATCGCTAACGAATTCAAGAAGCTAATGTCGACAGCGTACTTCCATCCGTATGTGGATGAATAGTTGTGGATGAACCAATCCCTAGACGATTCTGATCTATTTTTCCGTCTCGGACCCAAAGCGCTCATTGCCGCCGTTTGCGGGTGTTGCGGGATATTCGTCGTGCTCTGCATCGCGAGTTTCTGGATACGTTTTTCTCTTGGACTATTAGGAGTTTCCTGGGACTTGGATAGTTTCCCGCTGATCCCTGTATTACTAGTGGCTTTTGTCTGGTCTCTAGTCTTGACTGTTGTAGGACACTTCTTTCGTTCCTACAAATTGGATGAGCAATGTTTGCATAGTCGCGAAGGAGTGATTTGGTATAGACACACAGCCGTCCCGCTTAACCGAGTACAACACGCTGAAGTTGCTAGAGGTCCGTTTGAACGTATTGTTGGATTGGCGACTCTAACAGTTCACACCGCAGGACCTACTTCCTTCGCAGTAGCAGTGAAGTACTTGGACCTCGATCTAGCCAATGAAATGCTCAGCAAGATCGTACCCCACGAACCTGATCAGAGCGAAGATGTTTCCGAAACGTAGTGAGAACGACGCGTGGCGTCGACTGCATCACACTCACATGCTTCACTCGAAGTGGCTGATGATGCCGCCGGTTGGATTCGTTGGAATCTTTTTGTTCATTCTTGCTACTGTACCTACCCCAGATATTTCCCGTAGATTTGTCTTGATCGGCATCTTGACCTTCTTGATCACAAATGTTTTCTTGTACGTGCCTATTTTTGTGTTTCTTCTTCTACGCCACTATTCGTATCGTTTCCAATTTCACGACGACCGACTAGTAGTACGAAGAGGACTGTTTGAGGTTAACGATACGGTCGTTCGTTACGCGATGCTCCACGGCCTTGACTCGACAAAGTCTCCGCTGCATAGACTTTTTGGAACTGTGCGCATCAACCTTCAGACTCGGAGCACGATGTTTGCAGAAATTGACCTCCGCTCCGTCCAGCCCTCCGTTGCTGAAGAATTGAGCCAACTCTTGAGTAACTACCAGGAACGGCAAACAAACTCTATAGTGTCTGAAGGGGCTGTTGAAGGATCCGATGAGACCAAAGCGCATGACAGTACGCTCCTGCACAGTATGTCCATACTAGAGTGTTGCAAACTCAGCTTTGTTCGAAATCGGACCGCAGTGATCTTGTCAGTCATCGCTACGTTTCTCGTGTCTCGATTCAGTCAATTGGGATCTCTGTTGGGTGATTCCATGAAATTCAGTCTTGCCGTCGGACCCATTGACATGACGTTTTTGGGCGGTTTGATTCCTTGGGTTGAGATTTCGATATTGGACAGTGTCGAAACTTGGGAGCTAGTCTTGTTTCTTGCCACCGTTGTGTGCGTGTTCTTAGTGATCTTGTCGATCATTTCTCTAGTTCTTGCTATTGTTCAGTTTTTCAAATTCCGACTTACTCTGAACGATACGATCTTGAGAGGTGAATCAGGACTGTTCATTCGTGCAGTACAAAACACTCCACTACACCGCTTACAAGCGATCAAGATTATCAGCACTATTCGTTCACGTCTCTTCGGACGTGAGTCCATTTGGTTTGGCACTTCAGCTCTACCTGCGTTTGAGGCGCAACAAAGTCAGCTTTTCTTGCTTTCAAATTGGCTTGCTCCCTTGATTCCGTCTGATAAGACTCGTGAGATTACGAGGCGTGTCCTGCCACCAAATGTAGACTTTGAGAATGAGTCGTGGGAGACGATTAATGTGTCCCGAGTCTGGAAACGCCGGCTTAACCTTCACTTGGTCTATGTGGTCGCATTCACCGTAATCTTTGCTCTAGTGAGCTTGTGGCTTCTGGCGATAACGGTCTTCTTAGTGTTGTGGGCTGTCTTGGTCTCGAAGTTGTATGCAAGGAGTCTCCGCTACCAACTGATCGACAACGCAATCATGTACCGGAAAGGATGGTGGAGTCGCTCGTGGACAATTGTTCCATTCGACAAAATTCAATCTGTCAAACTCACTCAGAACCTATTTGATCGACGATTGCACATGGCCACACTCAACGTCGATGTGGCGGCATATCTGCCCCTTAATATTCCAAAGTGCATGCTACGTATTCCCTACATTCATGTGGAGCGTTGCCGGGAAATCCAAAATATTCTGATTCGAGAGTCGTCGCGTCGCGAAAATGAGTGGTAGTCGACACTACGGCTAATTTGACAAGAAAGCGTCTACTCGAACAGTGAGATTGTTTGGCGTTGCAGATCCAGACTGTGGCGACGCTACGAAGAGCGGAAGTCCTTTAGATTAGTTCCAAGTCAAACTCTTTCTAGCCTTAGTCATGTCGTTGTCACTCGGTTGTAAGGTAGAGATTTCGTGTACGATCTAACAATTCTGGTCATTCGATGTGCGAATCCAATCTTGTGAGATTCGAATCCAAGAACGCCATGCGAGTGGTAGGGGTCTTGATTGGAGGATGTCTCGGTCTCACTCTTTGCCTCCTAGTCGATCGTCTGATTGACTTTCCATTTCTTGATAGCTCCTTCAAAGAACCTGCAGAAAGGCAGTTTGAGAAACCTCATCAATCGACAGCGTATCAAAGTAATCAGACTTCCCTGGTTGAAAGTCCTTCCCTGAAACGCCAACGTCTTGTGCAGACTCTCGAAAACATGGGCGTCGAACAGATCATACAGCTGTTGGATGAAGTACGTGAGACGACTGTGGATCGGCAATCTCAGCTAGTCCAGGAACATGCTTTGGGTGAACTTGCTCGACGGGATCCGCATGCTGCGCTCGAGCAAGTGTGGCGCACAAAGCGCTACCGTTGGGGGGATTTGGTCGGGCAAGTTTTCGGTGAGTGGTCCGTACAGAACCTTGAGGAAGCTATCGAAATCGCGAATTCACTCGAGGGATCATTGAAGCACAATGCAATTACCAGCATTTTGTCGCGTCGGGACGATCTAACTGATGCTCAACGATTGACGCTTGCGGAGTCCCACGGATTCGAGATTCTCGCGAAACTCGTCATCAGCGAAGAAAAAGCGGTGCACCATTCGCATCAGCCTCAGGTTGCCCTGCAGTTGCTCCTTGACGACGAAGTCGACGACTACGCACAAACTTCTCTGCTTGCCGAACTAGCGACGAACTGGGTATACCAAGAGGGATCTGACGCCTATTTACCACTACTTAAAGCGTTGAACGGTACGCGAAGCTATACGCAAAGCTACAAACTCCAACTCCTTCGAGCCATCATTCAGCAATTGGTCCAGGACAATCCTAGGGAGGTCTGGGCGGAATGCTTGAAACTGCCTAGCAACTTGAGATCAACCTTCTACGAACCAATCCTTTGGACGTGGGTGGCACTCAATCCCAAAGACGCATATGACGCAATCAGCGAAACTACCGATCTACGGGCGCAATCAGAGCAACTCAGGAAGCTCTTCAATATCTGGGCTCGATCGAGGCCACGGGATCTCCTAAACAATATCCAGCTAATTCCGGAAACACATAAGAGCAACTCAATTGGTTGGGCAATAGGTGAACTGGCTAGACACCACCAACCTCTAGAAGCCCTTGATCAACTAGGTCGGATGGCGTCACAAGCAGAAGACGTCGCTTTCGCGTCTGAACGTCTAGTCGCATTTTGGGCACGCACCAATCCGATCGAAGCAGTTGAGTGGATTCTTGTCGAGGATCGGGACATCGACGTGGATCACTTGAAACTCCTGAGTATTGCGCTGCCGCTACTTGCTGACGCAAATACAGAAAAGGCTATCGAATTGCTCCGTAGTCCTACCCTTCGAGAACATCAAGAAGTCGATGCGAATGCCATAGCTCAACTGGAAGTTGAAGTGCTAACCGCCCTTTCATCGAACGGCAAGTTCGATTCAGCGCTCGATGTGCTGGAAGTAGTTGATTCTTCACGGAAATTGGATGCCTTGCGAAGATTGGGAATAACACTTATCGAGTTCAACCAACCCGACAAAGCTATCGAACTCGCTCGGGACCTACCGGAGTCCTCCAGAGTCGAGTACTTTGGGACGTTAGCCCACTACTGGGTAGTACTGAACCCCCGTCAACTGGTCGACAGCATTCATCGACTTCCAAGTGAGGCGATACGTAAATACGTGGCGACTACTGTATGGAACTACCGAGAGCGCACAAATTTGACGGATGAACAGATCATGTACTTGAAAGGACTGATTCAGCCAAATGAAAACGAGTGAGACTCAACGAAGTGGCAGCAACGACAGTCGTTACGGTACAGTGGCAAAACGCATGACACTGAGATGCGACAAGACACACAAGAATCTTTGAAGGAAAATCAAGCCAATTTCAGTTGGAACAACAGGAATCTCCTTTGGGGTGTTCTTGTCGGGGCTCTGATTGCAATACTTGCGTATACCGTTGTGGTCACTGTGTTGAACCGGTCTTCGAGCGAAGGAAATGCGGACAATACAGAGAATACTAGCTCCGAAGCATCAGTGGAATCTCAGGATGCGGTAACGAACGTTTCTTTCCTTGTGGAGGAACTCGAGCGTGTGGGTCGCTCTTTGCCGCTCAAGGAGGTGAGTCTTCGACTAAACACGCTTTCGGTCTCGCAGTTGCAGAACCTACTGGATCGTTCGATTGCGATGGATACCAGCACTAAGATCTACTCCATGCAGGAACTGCTACTAGAAGCACTTGCACGATTGAGTCCTAGCAGGGCATTGGACAAGATTTGGGATTTTCCAAGTGCTCGATGGAAGGAACTGATTCCCATTGCCTTCGGAGAATGGGCTGTAATGGATTTTGAAAAAGCGTTAGAACAGGCCCATGAACTCCCATTGTCATTCAAAGAACAGGCTCTTCGATCGATACTGGCTGCAGGATCAGAGACGTTGAGCAGCTCTTCTCAGAATGCATTAACGAACGGTGATCTCTATAGAGTGGTGCAGGAGAATAACCGTGAAGCCGAGTTGGCTGAAATGATAGAGCATCCTGACCAAGCTTGGAATCACTTGGTACATGACGAAGTGCTTAATGCGTCGCAACAAGCGCATCTGGTTCAAATTGCTGAAGCGTGGGTGTTAAAGGACGGCTACGGAGTACTCATGAACATCTTCAACGACCTGCACCAAGTCCACAGCTCTCTGTTTGAAGAGATTCTCATGAAGCTTGCAAAGCACGATCCTGGTCGCGTATTCCAACTGATTACCGACATGCCCTTAGAAGTGCGGAGCAACGTGGCAGCACCAATGCTGGGTCTATGGGCAAGGCGAGATCCCAACCAAGCTATGGAAGCTACAGGGTTGCTCGAACACCAGCAAGTTCGCTGGCAAGCCCAACTAATCGTAACCTACAGGTGGGCACAAGACCAACCGAGGGATTTGCTGGGTAGCTTGACCTTGTTGCCTGCGGAGACGCGAAAGTTGGCAGTTCAATTAGCCCTGCAGGAACTTGCAGAATCAGCACCTAGGGAAGCCGTTCTCTTGCTGCACGAATTGGAGTCGAAGTCCAGTCTAATCGAGGATGAAGCCTACTTTGCACTTGTAGAAGGTTGGTCGCAAAGTGACTCTGCAGGAGCAATATCTTGGGTTTTGGAAAGTTCGGCGGAAGGTAGCGAGCTTCGTGCTCGCATGCTTCAGAGAGCGCTAGCGGAACTTGCGCACATCGATCCGCAGGAGGCGATGCACATTGCACTATCCCAAGAACCACATCCCTTCCACAGACCGCGCTTCTTCAGTGGATCGATGGGACTGGAATACTACGTGATTGAATCGATGGTGTCGCAAGGAAATGTCGATGAGGCGCTTGTATTGCTGAATCAAGTGCGGGATGGGTCGAAGCCTTGGGTCTTTGGTGTCGTTGGCTCGAAACTAATTGAGTCACGTAGAACGAGTGAAGCACTGGACTTGGCCGAACAACTCGCAGTGAGCGATCAGCAACGCTATCTAAGGTCTCTTGTGCCCTCATGGTTGACTGTCAATCGAACTGAACTCCTAGAGACGCTTGAGTCCTTGCCCACCAAAAGCGTACAACAAGCAGTAGCAATGGAGATATTGAGGCACCACGGATTCGGCGACAATGAGCTTTCGGTTGAGCAAATTAGCTTCGTCCAATCCTTCTTGGCCGAAAGTACGACAAGCAATACTTCAGCGGAATGAGCTGTCTTGCTCGCACAAGGTCGAGCCCTAGTCAAAGGCAGTTGCAAAGCACAACCTAGTATGATTTACCAGTAAATTCTTGGAACACACCCATGTCGACTATTCTTGATCCAACCGACGAACGCAAACCTGTGGTTCGTTCTACTTCACAAAGAGAGAAGAACCTACAGAAACGTGTCGCAATGTTGGACATCGCCAAACCTCGGGGAAACGTATTGCTCGACCGACTCGAAGAACTCTTAAAGGAGCGATATCCAGAGGTCGAGGTTTCTCGTTATTCGAAGCCCACATTCACGAAACCAGCCCCTCTCTCTCTTAAGCAGGAAATACAGGCTAACAACGATGTGGTGCTCGAAGCGTTAGCGGACTGAGGATCTTGTACTACGTGCAGTTTGCATGACACAGTATGGTTCGAGATTCAGGGAACACCAGCAGTTAGCCTAGCTTCTACAGAGTTTAAGTCCGCAGCTCAGACACAAGCCAATGCATTGGGCATGCAAGATGCTCGTTGCGTATTTGTGGAACATCCCATTCAGGGAACTACGGATGAAGAAATGAGGAACAAAGCCGAGAGGTGTATCGACGAGGTGATCCAGGCACTTACGTCTTAACTGAGCCAAAGAGCGCTCCAGAAGCGATCAAGTCGGCGATTCTTGACGTCTCAAGTCCAAGCAAGTTCTGCGAGGCACCAGTTAATTGGAAACGCGCTGCCAGCACAGCAAATGCAGCAAAAATATGACCCTTCTTGTTTGCTCAAGTGATTTGAAATCGTAGTGTGTTCAGTGACTGTATTCAGTCATCCAAAATCACATAACTATCCATCTGAAGAACTTGACACAGTTCTCTCCAATTCCATCCGAATTCTGCAAGCGGAGCGCCTAATACGAAATCTAGCTCGTGGGGAAGAGCGACTTTTCGGTGGCAGACCCAGTCTGAAGGATCGAGCGGAGAACTCCGAGAACGGGAGAGGTCAACCAGTTTTCTCGTAAGGGCAACGCAGAATCTCTTCGTGTTGAAAACGTCTCGATTGCGATGCACATAGAACAGTATCCAGTCTGGATGTTGGTACAGTGCCCCAGATGAGAAGATCCACGATGTTCTCAGCGGTTTGTTCCGGACATGCTCATAACCGTTGGATTCCATGATCTGGCGAATCTGGTGCCCGATCATCTGTTTGACCTGATCGAGTAGCCCTAATCCTCTAGACGCGTCGAGAACACTCCAGACATCCTCAGCATCTGTATCAAGGTCTACGACAGCAGGTACATTCATGCGAGACAGCAGCTTCATCCGGCCAATTCTCTCGTAGTCGTTGAGCAGAGCCCACAGCTGTGGAAATGCTTCGTGCAGGGATGCAAATCTTCCTGGTCGGTAACCATTCATATCTTCTTACAATATATTGAAAGTAATGATATTACTATATGGAGTATTGAAAGTTAAGAAAATACAGTGTTGATCAGTGACTAATTTTTGTATTATCGGTACAATTGTTATATTAGATCTAAAATAACGGTGCAACCGATAAAAATATACCCACGAGCCTTGGACCTTCCCTCATTGCTGTCTGCGAAGTCGCATTTTCTCTTCGGTCCAAGACAGACGGGAAAGACCACGCTCATCCGCGAGACGTTGAAAGATGCAGAGGTCTTCGATCTGCTAGATCGCGACTTCCGTGCTGTCAGTCGGGACCCGTCGGTCATTGACGAAGCTATCACCGACCGCACGAAGGTGGTTGTGATCGACGAGATTCAAAAGATGCCGCAACTTCTCGACAAGGTACATCATCTCATCGAAACTCGCAACGTGAATTTCCTACTAACAGGGTCTAGTGCTAGGAAACTGCGTCGGGGAGGACACAATCTGCTGGGAGGTCGTGCGGGCATTCTCCGTCTGCATCCTTTACTGCTGCGCGAATTGGGTGATGAATTCAGGCTTCAAAGAGCTCTGCAGCACGGTACGTTGCCATCAATATATCTTTCTGATACTCCCCGCAGGGATCTGGAGTCATATGTCATGACGTACTTGCGAGGCGAGATTGCTGCAGAAGGTCTCTCTCGAAATCTGCCCGCCTTCAGTCGTTTACTCGACGTGGCTGCAGAGTGCAATGCTTCGGTTGTAAATTTCAATAGTCTATCGAGTGATCTCGGCATTCCGAGAACAACTGTGGTCGAGCATTTCGAAATCCTTCGGGATACTCTCCTCATCCATGAATTGCCCGCCTGGAGAGAAAGTAAGGTTAGGAAGGCTACTGCACGCTCAAAGTTCTACTTCTTCGACTCGGGAGTTGCTGCAGCGGTGCTAGGACGTAGGGGACTAAACCGTGGAACATCTGAATTTGGCTTCGCATTCGAAACATGGATGATGCACGAGCTGCAGGGATGGGCTGATTACGCATCGAATGAACCACTGCACTACTGGCGTTCTCAGTCGGGGTTTGAGGTGGACTTCCTAATCGGTGACCATACCGCGATAGAAGTCAAAGGCAAGGAGGAGGTAGGCAATCGCGACCTTCGGTCTCTAAGATCCTTGATGGAGGAAGAGACGTTCAAGCGCTACATTTGCGTGTGTTTGGAACCACGTCCTCGTCGAGTAGACGAAATCCTGATTCTGCCATACCAAAGGTTCCTTGATGACCTGTGGCAACAGCGTTACGTAGCATGAGGATTGGGAACGCTAACTCACCCGCGCAATATTCGGTCAATGTTCCTCAGTAAGTTCCCGATGTAGGCGGAGCAGGCGTCAAACACTTAGCGTCCTGACCTAACCAAATACTGTTCCCGAAGCAATCAAGTCGTCAATCTTTGCCGTCTCGAATCCAAACTCCGAGAGTATTTCTCGGGAGTGTTCTCCAATGTCAGGCGCAGCGCGGTTAAGACTAGAGGTGTCGGGATTTTGCGTCATCTGTATGGGAGAACGGATTAGGTCAATATTTCCAAGTCTCTTGTGTGACACGGACTTTCTCATTCCCAAGTGTTGTGTTTGTGGATTTTCGAATCCTTCTCGAATGTCGTTAACAGGACCACAGGGAACGCCAACCTTGTTTACCGCCTCAACCAGTTCATCAACGGTGAATCGAGATAGGACACTCTCGAGATCGGTCCTCAGTTCTTCTTTGTGCTCCATTCGTCCTCTAACGCTCCGATACTTCTCGATCTTTCGCAATTCCGAGTCCTGAATTGCATCGAGCAAATCGTTCCACATTTTGTCGGACGGAGCAGCTATATTCACAGGCCCGTCCTTGCAGTGAAACGTCCCCATCGGAAATATTGTCGGGTGATCGTTGCCTTGCGGTTCAGGCACTACACCGTGCATGGTGTAGCGAGCACCTTGAAAATCTAACTTGCTCAACATGCCTTCAAGTAACGAGGTGTGAACCCACTGACCTTTGCCTGTTGTTTGCCGTTGAATTAGGGCAAGCAGGATACCTTGACCTAGAAACATTCCCGCCGTCGTATCACTAATAGCAATTCCAGCACGAACAGGACCTTGATCCTTGAATCCCGTGATCGACATGAGACCGGACATTCCCTGAACAATCTGGTCTACACCTCCTCGGTCACTGTAAGGCCCTGTCTGTCCAAATCCGGAAATGCTAGCGAGAATCACACGAGGATTTATGCTCCGTAACGATTCATAGTCAACCTTCAAACGTTCTTTGACGGGAGCACGAAAGTTTTCAACTACAACGTCAGCTTGAACGACGAGTTTGACAAATGCTCTATACCCTTCTTCCCTTTTGAGATTTAGACAAAGACTGCGTTTGTTTCGATGTAGGTTTTGTTCATCCGGTCCGTCTCGGCTCCCGGTGATAGCTCCATTTGATCGCGGCGGTGGTTCTATGCGAATGACATTAGCGCCCCAATCGGTCAAGAGGCGAACCGCAGTTGGTCCAGCGCGCGCGATTGTCAAATCGAGCACAACAATGTCGTTCAGTGGAAGCATCGGTGACTTCAAGCAAAGTGACGATTCAAATGATATTCGGAGGCTATATTGATCTTCACTCGATTAGATCAATTGGCTTGCCACAAGAACCGGATATACATCGTGCGTCCCTTAATGTCATGTACAAATCCGTCGTAGCCTGGACGTAAGTTGTAGCGATGGACTCCCGAACGTCCGCTTGGCAGCGGAGGTGGGTCTTGATCCATTAAATTGCGCGCTCCAAGATACAAAGTACCCTTGCCTTGAAGAAACTTAGCGAAGGAATAGCTATAGCGCGCATCAATTGTGGTCCACGAGTCGATCTTCGGAAGTGTGGCTACCTCATCGTTCTTGTACGAATCCACGAAGCGAAGTACAGCGCCAGCCCCGTGTCCATGAAGCCTCCATGAAATTCCAAAGTTCATCCTCAATTCAGGAGTAGGTGCGAATCCATTTGTGTCGTTGCGACTGCCAACTCTCTCAATAAATCCCTGTTGTCCAGAGTCAACATCGAATTTGGTCAACAGTGTGGCATCGAAAGTTAGCTGAAAAGCGCCAACGTATCCGTCTAAGTCAATCTGAGAGTTCAGGTCAATGCCCTGACTACGTACCTCTCCAATGTTTTCGTAACGTGTGGTGACAATGCTGAGCTGCCCTGAGGAGTCGCGTTGCACGAGTGCATCATTAGGCCTGCCATCGTCTCGACAGTCGTCGTCCACGATCGTCTGAAAACTGCGTCCTTGGGCGATAACACTTCGATAGTCAAGAGACCAAAAATCAACGCTAACGGAAGCTAATGAATGAGGGCGCACCAACAATCCAAAATTTCCTAGTTGAGCTGTTTGAGGTTTTAAGCCTCCTCCGTGCAATATTGTGATTACGGCAAAGTTATCCCCGCGATTAACGATTCGACCTGTTGAATCCAACGTGCATTGGCCGTTCCCCTGACCGTCGAAACGAAAAGGGTCTGCCAACGTCCGAGAGCTGGTGTTGCCAGCGACTTGATAGACACTGGGTGCTTGGAACGAAGTTCCCCATGAGCTTCGCAATGAAATGGTGTCATTGATGTGAAACTGTATCGCAACTTTCGGATCTGTGGTTCCACCCGACACTTTGTAGCGTTCATGGCGTGCAGCGACTTGCAGCTCAGCTCTGTGGCCAAAGTAAGTCAATGTTTCGGCAAAGATCGCCCACACAGTCTGATCCGCCAATCTTGGGAATTCCCGTATGTCCCGCGGTCCTTCGCCACGGACATTCAACGGGTCGGGTTCGTAGCGATATTCGAGGTTGCGATACTGCAATCCTGTCGCGAGACTTAGCGTTTGATCTCCCCATTCGTAAATTTCTCGCGTCGCGACAAACTCAAACACTTGCTGTTCGCTTCGTGCCGATTCAATCCGAACGGTTTCGAACGAATCCAGCGTACTTTTCTCGTTACCTGCACGACTTCCTACGAATCGAGGATCCAGGCTATCGTGTTCAACTGTTTTTGGTGTAACTAGCTCAGGTGCAACCAGACGTGTGCCAAAGGGATTCCATAAACCGTCTGCAATCGCTTTGGCGAACTCAGCTGCTATCCAATGACGATCTGAATTCACAGAAAGGTTCGAGCGAGCAAGCGAAACGTAACCGCCGCCAATCCATCCCCTAGGAAGATCGCCCTCCACACCAATCATTGCTCTATGGTTTCGAAATACTCGTTTCTCGTCTCCAGAGTTCTTTCCTGCGGCCTCCGCACCCAATGGTCTTCCAAAGTAGCCGACAGAAACAGCTTCATGTATTCCAGGAATCCAGTTTTCGGGTGCGACGTAAGTGAGCAAACCGTCGTTGTCGGAATCTGTCCAAAAGTTAAAAGGATGGTTTGAAGGAACGAAGAACTCATTGGTGCGTTCGACATTGCCTTGAAAGAGGAGCATATTGCCAACGCGGTCGGTTATGACATTCTTCGAAACCCCCAATTCCGTCGATACCGTCACAGAAGGTCCTATCTCATACTCGCCTTCGATGAAGAACTGCATACGCTGTTCCGCGGCAATCATTGTGCGCTGGTCGGAGAAGTCCATCCTGCAGAGCGATCCGCTTGGATAGCCTCCTCCCGCTCGACAGTCAGGATCAGGAAAACGTGGAGTGTCAATTCCGTCAATTGCAAACGGAGAATAAGTGCCGTCGGCATTTGCCACCGCACGTCGAAAACTACCAGGCGAACCGCGACCAGAGTCAAAAGATCCTTCGACTATGTCACCGTCCCCGTCAGGATCGATGGCTCTCGGTATCATCCATTCGAATTCCCTGCGAAAATTCTCATCTTGCGTGAGCAACGACCCGAAAACGCTTATATAGCCCTTTTGAGTTTCAACACCAGAAGCGAAACCCAAGTCGTACTGAGTGTTGGAAGCAGTTCGAAAACCACCGGAAAACTCCAGCCCAGTAAATCCTCTACGGGTGACAATATTGGCAACCCCAGCTACGGCTTGAGACCCGTATGTTGCCGAAGCTCCATCGCGAAGTATCTCGACGCGATCAATCATGAGCACCGGTAATGTGTTGATATCAAAGAAACTCTGTCCTACATCGTTGGACACCGGTGCGAAACCTGCTCTTCGTCCGTTGATCAATGTCAGTGTGGAGGAGAGACCGACTCCACGGAGACTGAACTGAGCTACTCCCTGGAGATAGTTCTGTTGCGTAGCAAGATAGGATCCCGTATTGGCCGTCAAACTGCTCAATATGTCAACTGTCTGAGCAGCTCCCACAGACGAAAACAGTTCTGCATCTAACGTTTGAACCGGTCCTTTTCCTTCATAGACGTCACTTCGTCGTAATAGCGAGCCGACCACTACCACCTCTTCGATTTCGGCATCGGAATTGGAGATTGAGTCGTCTTCTTGTGTTTGTACAGGAAAAGAGACCAGAAGTAAGGATGCAAAGAGGCTGGTGGTGAGTTTCCGACTCGACATTTTGCTAAGAGCCAAATTGGAGTCCACGAAGTGCGCTGTAGTGTATATGTTAGGAATTTCCAAAGGTGTGTCGTTCAAGAACGCCCGACATGCTCACTTCAGTCTAGTTTTGAGGCTTAGAATCTTGCTTACTTGCAATGTGCTTATGTCTTGGAATATGATTAATGTTCAATCGGGGTTGAATTACAGTCCATTCGCATGCTGGCTGAGTGTGGGAGTGTGCAATTAGACACATCCACTAAACGCATTTACACGACAAAACAACGGATTGCGCGACTCAGGACGTTGTCCTGTCTGATAGCACTTTCTCTTGTATTTCTATCCACAACAACAGGAGCAGATGACGAGCTCGGCGTACAACTGTTGACAAATGAAGACCTCGGGCATCCTACGTTTTCTAGTCCTCATTCAGATCCAATTGTTGCTGTCGGGAACTTGGTCTATGCAGTAAATACTCAATCTGGAACGCTCGACGTAATCGTCTCAGAATCGAACGAGGTTGTACTTCGAATCAATGTAGGCATAGACCCTGTCAGTGTTGCGGTGCGGCCAGATGGCAAGGAAATTTGGGTTGCGAATCACATTTCCGACACGGTTAGTGTTATCGACTCCGATCCCGAAAGCCTCTTCTACCACCAAGTCATTGCAACTGTGCAGGATGTAAATAGCGAGACGCTTCAAACGAACTTTGACGAACCGGTTGGCATAGCGTTTGCCAATTCGCAAAAGGCGTATGTCGCATTGGGCCCTTCAAATCGAATCGCAGTCATCGATGTTCAATCTCACACTGTCCGCGGCCACTTGGATATCAATGCACAAGATCCTCGAGCCATCACAGTTCGCAATGGGTTCCTCTATGTAATTGCCTTTGAATCGGGAAATACGAGCCAACTCTCAGGTTGCTACCCACAAGACATAGACGGAGACACGTGTACTTACGACGCGATTCAAGAAACCCATACAACTAACAATGTGCTTTCTTTGAATTATGATGCGGACATCGTCATGAATCCAAAAGTACCCGATAGAGATTTGTTTATTTTCAATGTTTTAACAGATCAACTTGAGGAAGTAGTTGAAGGTACCGGATCCCTGCTGTATGGGCTAACCGTCGATTCGGAAGGGAATGTCTACATCGCGCAAGCAGATGCACGCAACGTCGAAAACGGTCGAGCAGGAACACAAAAGCACGGTATGGCCGAAATGGAAAATCGCGCCTTCCTGAATCAGATTACGAAAGTGGATTGCAGTTCGCTACCTTGCGAGAGTCCTGAATTCTTCGAATTAGAGCCCTTGCCTCCCGAACATCCGGGAGCTGGAATGGCTCTGGCAACTCCCTTCGCCGTTCAGATAAGCGATGATGACTCCACGGTCTTGGCAACCGCTGCAGGGTCTGACATGGTGTTTGTGTTGGATGTCGGAACAGGTTCGATTCTAGGCAGGATTGAAGTGGATCCGGTTCCGAGAGGTCTCTATTTGGTTTCAAACGAAGATGGCACACCATCTCATGCATGGGTTCACAGTGTTGTCGAAAACACAGTCTCTCGGATCGATCTGACGACGCTTTCGGAACCAAGTGTAGTGGCGACGGTACCGCTGGTGGATCCCACGCCCACTCTTGTCAAACAAGGACGAATTGCGTTCAACGATGCCAATGCATCGACAACTGGAACTTTTTCATGCGAGAGCTGCCACCCAGACAACAATGTGGATCAGCTAATCTGGGTATTGGATACTCCAGAGTGCGACCATCCAGGGTGCACACAAATCCCGCCGCGCCTAACTATGCCGGCTCGAGGGTTAAGAGATACTCAACCCTATCATTGGGACGGAATCCCCGGTGATCCCTACGGCGGTGTGAATGCTAGTTCTTTGTGGGACCCAGTAGATCCAAATTGCGATGAAGACAATCCCGAAGCATGCATACGGGTTCTCATCGACGGAAGCCTAGCTACGACAATGTGCGAAGAGGGAAACTGTGGCGAGAACGACGAAGGTAAAGCAGGATTGCTGGACGGCGCAGAACGAGATGCATTGGCTCGCTACCTTCTCAGCGTTCCCTATCCCCCTGCTCCAAACAGACCGTTCGACAACGAGCTCTCTCCATCTGCAAAAACAGGAATTTTTGAGTTCAATTTCTTGAATGACTCAGGAATAACGACGGGGGCTCAAGCCTGCGGTGCGTGCCACAAACCTCCGTTCCTTACCAGCACAAATACACCATCCTCCGACAACATGGATGCAGATGTAGGCTCATTCAACGGTATGGACGCTCCAACATGGCGAGGCGCGTACGATCGGTGGATTGTCACTCCTCAAGCTAGATTCAATGTGATCGACTTGATAGAGCGCATAGGCATGGATTTGGGCGGAAGTCTTCCAGAACAAGAGATTTGGTTCCACGCAGGAGCTCGCACGCAAGCGAATTGGGACATGGTCCTGGAATTCAGCACGGGATTTAGTGGAACCTACGCACGCCAAGTGACCCTAAGTGAAGATTCTGCAGATTCTGAGATTACTAATGACATTCTTGATGTCCTTATTACCGCCGCGGAAGACAAAACGATTGTTCTCAGAGCAGAGGGTCTATTTGTGACGGATGCCGAAGAAGAAACGGTCAGTGGAATCAGCTTAGAGTTTCAAGATGGCGAATTTGTAGATCGAGCCGACGAAGACGGCGAAGATGTAGCAAGTTACACAAGAGAAGATCTTCTTGAATTAGCAGAAACTGGCCAATTGGTTTTGACGTTTACGGGGCATATTGGTACAAACGTTGGCTTTGAAACACCTCAGCCTGCAATTTGGCCGTACTGGACAATCGGTGACAACACGTACAGCGGCATCGAGCAACAGTCCCCCACTGTCGAGATTACTTATGTCTCTGACAGCCTCGCTATCGACATGAAGGGACGACACATTCAACCTGAATCTACGATTCTCGTGAACGGTTTCTTGGTGGATGGGACGGTTTCGTGCCAAGAAGGCGAGCTCCCCGATTGCACTGATGAACTGATTTCAGTTGAACTGAATCAAGTGCCAACTCGTTATGGTCTGAATTTCCTTCAAATTCAAACACCTGGAGGCATGATTAGCAACGACGTCATGTTCTTCTCGCAACAGAGCGACAAGCCTTTTTATTCTGGCAATCTGATTGTGAGTGGAGGCGACTTTACGTTCTTCGAGTTTCCGTTAGCGCGATTTTGGAACACAGTCGAACTCAATAACAATCGTATTTCACATAGAAGTGGAGCTGTCAGAGCTACCATCTCGACAGTTAACACGTCACAGCCATGGCGAGCCCAGATAAGCCATACAGTTTCAGTTGAAGCAGGACAGGAATACACACTTTGCTATAGTGCAAAAGCCACTTCCGCAAGGTCCATCACCGCGTACCTGGACCGCAATATGCACGGATGGCAAAACCTAAGCGGAGGTCAGTTTAGTTCCGACTTGACCACAGAATGGCAAGATTTTGAGCATACGTTCACGGTTGATCAGACCGACATAACAGCCCGAGTTGCATTCGATTTGGCACAACATCGTGCTACCGTGGACCTAGACAATATTGGATTCTATGAAGGAACGGAATGTGGCAATCCCCGAATCACACATCAAATCGGATTTCGGGCTGGAAACTAGCTAATCTTCGACAGTTTCCTTCTAGGTACCTGCGTCAATTCGCGTGTCTGACGCAGGAATGCCTCTCTAATCTGGCAGTCCTAATACTCGTTTGGCGATGATGTTGAGTTGAACCTCGGACGTTCCACCTTCAATTGAATTGGCTTTGGATCTTAACCATTGTCGGGTAATGTCCAAGTCTCCTCTTTCAAAGTCGTTCCCGCTCCATCCAAGGCCCTGTACACCTTTCATACTCATGAGAAGGTCATAGCGATTCTTGTTCTGTTCTGTACCGTAGTACTTCAGCATTGACGATACGAATGTTGGCGCAACACCCGCCTTTCCTTCCTCTCCAATTCGACGCGATGTGAGACCAAAAGCTTGATCGTCAATTCTGTGCTTGATTAGTCGATCCCTCAAGTCAGGATCACCAATTTTCCCGTCAATTTCTCCAACACTGTCCTTTGCTACATCTGCAATAGTTCGTACACGCCCTCTACTTGCGACTCCGCCTCCGCCTCCAATTCCTCCGATCGAGGTCCTTTCGTACTGAAGCAAGCGCTTAGCGACCGTCCATCCTTTGTTGACTTCTCCGACTACGTTGCGTTTTGGCACACGCACATCATCGAAAAATGTTTCGCAGAACGGTGATGCACCACTGATCAACTGAATGGGCTTCACAGTTACACCTGGTGAACTCATGCTGAACAAAATAAAGGATATGCCTTCGTGCTTAGGTGCATCCGGGCTCGTGCGCACAAGACAGAACATCCAGTCAGCTCCATCCGCTCCTGAAGTCCATATTTTCGATCCATTGATGATGTAGTCGTCGCCGTCTTCCACGGCTTTGGTTTGCAGGCCTGCAAGATCCGATCCCGACCCAGGTTCGCTATAGCCCTGGCACCAAACAATTTCCTGTCGGACTATAGGTGGAAGATGCTCATAGCACTGATCGTCATTTCCAAACTCAAGCAGTGCCGGTCCAATCAT
Source organism: Candidatus Azotimanducaceae bacterium (assembly GCA_965203735.1). GTDB lineage: Bacteria > Pseudomonadota > Gammaproteobacteria > Pseudomonadales > Azotimanducaceae > Bin55. The sequence goes on along the minus strand of OZ241909.1, from coordinate 1,988,287 downwards.
CGTCAATCCCATACCACCCACAGGCACCCAAGCATTTGCTCGTCCAATTTCCTCTTGGAGAATTCGGACTTCCTGCCCTTCGAGTCCTCCCCCTCCGTAGACTGATGGCCATGTGGGCGCGCTCCAGCCTCGCTCGAAGTATCGGCTACGCCACAGACGAATTTCCTCCACCGAAGCTTGTTTTGCCGAGTCTCGAATGGATTCGGGGCAGTTTTCCTCTATCCAATTCCGAGTTTCCAATCTAAAGTCCATATCTAACTCCCGTTCCTATGCTCTGATCCCCGAGATACAACCATGGCAGGTCGCTGAAGTACGCCAAGATCATTGAGCGGATCTCCCTCGACAAAAAGAAGATCTGCAGCCTTTCCTTTTTCAATGGTACCTGTTACGTGATCAATTGCGAGTGCTTGGGCCGCATTGGCGGTTGCAGTACGCAGAGTCTCGACACAACTCAATCCAGCCAACTTTGCAAATACGTCCAGCGCTCGAGCTAATTCGTGATGTCGAACATTGGGTATCCCGGCATCTGTAGAAGCAATAAATTTGACCCCGCACGTTTTCATCGTTGCGAAGAGCTTTTTCAACAGGTTTTCAAACTTTCCGTTTCCAGCCATGAAACGAGCCCAGCCCGCATTCACCGTGGGCGATACCCAGATTCCACGTTCACTAATTTCACGCGCCACTTTTTTGTCGCAGCTGGACCTTGATCCATCTCGACTGAGCCACGAACAATGTTCAATGGTATCCACACCTGCCCGTGCCGCTCTAGCGATCCCTTGTGTACCGTGGCAGTGTGCTGCGACACGATACCCTAGCCCGTTCGCAGTCCGAACGGCAAAGTCGAAGTGTTCTTGAGAGAATTGAGCCAATCCAGGTTTACTGATCTTCGTGTACATCCCACCGGTGGCCATGATCTTTACGAGATCTACTTCATGCTCGTGTTGCCTCTGTATAACCTCTTCAATTTCCGACTCACTAGTTGCGACACCGCCCCAAAAATGACAGTGTCCGTTGTCCGAAGTCAGTGGTTGGCCCGCACAAAGTAGGCGAGGTCCCGGAACTGCATTGTTTCGAATTCGTTCCCTAAGGTCGAGTTCTAACCATCTTCCACCTCCAAGATCACGTGCAGTCGTAATGCCAGCATGCAACATCTCGCGAGCTCGCGTGTCCATTTTTGACTGGATCTCTTCATCGGTTTGTGCCAGTTGCTTATCTATGGACGAAATTGCGGGATCCAACGTCATGTGGACATGAGCATCAATCAAACCAGGAACGACAGTTAGTCCCGACATATCACGAGAGTTTGGGCCGGAACTACCTTTACCGGAAATTGTTCCATTCGTTACCGTAATGCTGGTGTCTTCCGAATATTCGGAAGAAATACCGTTCCATATCCGGAGGTTAGAGTAAGTAATTGATTTCAATTATGAGAGTTGGGCATTGGCCCTAGTCGACAACAAGACGAGTCAGACTTTCTGCTACGCAACAAGGTTTGTCTTGACCTTGAATTTCAACGACAACCTCGTTCATGGTTTCGATCATTCCACCTTTTATCTCTACTCGCTTCAATGTACTCGTAGCTCTAATCTTCGCTCCAACAGGAACTGGGGAAGGAAATCGCACGCGATCAAAGCCGTAGTTGATGGACATTCGATGTCCGCGAACGCGAGGACCCGTCTCCGCCACCAGTCTTGGTAGATGGCCCATGATTGAGAGAGTCAAATGTCCGTGAGCGATTGTCGTACCAAATGGACCTTGTCTTGCTCTCTCCTCATCGATGTGAATCCATTGATGATCCATCGTCACATCAGCGAAGTCGTTAATCCGTTCCTGGGAGATTTCGAACCACTCGGTCGGCGTTGAACTTTGTCCAATAGAGGCGGTTAGTGTGTCAAAGGCTTCCTGAATTGCTTCGCCCATAGCATCTCCCAACAAAAATCCATGAGTTTGATCATTCTACAAATCAATAGGAAATTCCCGTATGGATACTGTGTCCTGCAAGTTGGGTTACTTGTGTAAAGTAGTATGAGCGTCGTATACGACCTCCTAGAGCAGATAGGAACTCAAACATGTCTCAATCAAGTTTGCAAACAGCCAGAATTCCCGCAGATTACGAGGAAAGAACCTATGCCGGGGTACTAGGAAAAATTATCGGCGTGTACTTGGGGCGCCCCTTTGAGGGTTGGACGAACGAAAGAATTGAAGAACGACTGGGTGAAATCGACTACTACGTTCACGACAAATTGGGCGTACGTCTCATCGTAACCGATGACGATATCTCGGGAACGTTTACCTTTATTCGAGCGCTGGAAGACTACGACTTTGATCCTGACCTGAGTCCTAAGCAAATTGGCCGGACATGGCTCAACTACTTGATTCAAGATCGAACGGTACTGTGGTGGGGAGGTCTAGGAAACTCGACGGAGCACACGGCATATCTCAGACTAATTTCAGGTATCGAAGCCCCTCTCAGTGGTGCAATCGAGACTAATGGCCAAGTGGTTGCAGAGCAAATCGGAGCTCAAATCTTCATTGACGGATGGGGAATGGTGAATCCCGGAGATCCTGAACGCGCAGCCGACTTCGCGGGACGGGCTGCATCGGTTTCACACGACGGAGAAGCAGTGATCGGTGCTCAAATTCTGGCTGCAATGGAAGCTCAAGCCTATGTTGAGGAAGACATAGATTCGCTCATCGACGTAGGACTCAACACAATTCCAAACGACTCCTTGATCGCAAGAATGATTCAAGATATTCGTTCGTGGCACGCTGACTCAGGCGACGATTGGCGTAAGACGTTCTCCCGCCTAAAGAACCAATACGGCTACGACAAGTATGGAGGCAATTGCCACATCATTCCGAATCATGGCCTGATTATCCTAGCGTTTCTCCACAGCAACGGGGACTTTGCAGAATCTCTCAAAATTGTTAACACGGCAGGATGGGACACCGACTGCAACTCAGGAAACCTCGGGTGCTTGATGGGGATTCGAAACGGTCTGCAAGGTATCGACTCGGGACCGGATTGGCGTGGTCCCTTTAGAGACACTTGCTATGTTCCGACTGCGGATAGTGGCGGCGGAGTTACCGATGCCGCGACGATCACTCGGAGATTGGTGCGAACCACCAGAAAACTACATGGATCCTCAGATACTCCTCCAAAGAATGGAGCACGATTCCACTTCTCCTACCCCGGTTCGGTGCAGGGATTCCAAGGAGAAAACTGTACGGTTGAGAACACGCTGATACCTAACACAGACCAACGTGGCTTGCGAATTCAGTTTGATTCAGATCAAACTACAAGTGCTCGAGCAATGACACCAGTGTTTGTCGATTCCTTGGAAACTGCACAGTACTTCGAGGGGCGTGGTTACGGATTAATGACGAGTCCCATGCTCAATCCTGGACAAATCGTCACGTGCAAAGTCGCTCGCCCAGGCGACACCTCCACTACAGTTAGCGTTGCTCTAAGTTTCGGGGTGTTCGATGAACAGGACCAAGTTGTATATCACCGAGGCCAGGAAGCAACTCTCGGGTCGAACGAATCAAGTTCGATTGAGTGTAAGGTGCCGGATTTTGGCGGATATCCGATTAGCAGTGTTGGAATCGAAATAGTCGAGTCTGACACTGACGATTCCATCTACTTGGACAGCTTGGATTGGTCCGGAAGTCCAAGCATTTCCTTGGGTAGGCGCAGAGGTCGAATGTGGAGCAAAGCATGGGTGAATGGTGTCGATTCATTCTGGTCCTGGGCGGAGAGCTTTCGGATAATTCACAACACTGGGACTGGCCTTGTTTTGTACGGCAACAGAGACTGGACAGACTATCGAGTACGCGCTGATGTCACGCCACACCTTGTCAATCAAGTTGGCGTCGCCTGCAGGGTCCAGGGCATGAAACGCTACTACGCCCTAATACTCACCAAAGACAATCGTGTTCAGTTAGTTCGAGAACTCGACGGTTTTTCGGTGCTTGCTGAAGCTTCTTTTGAATTAAGTCTTGGCAAGACATATGACTTTGACTTGGCAGTGAACGGATCAACGTTAATTGGTGCGATCGATGGTCATGAGTTATTGCGAGCAAGTGACTCGTCGTTAGCAGAGGGAGGAATCGCCTTGCTCATTAACGAAGGACGCACAGCTACTCAGGCGGTATCCATCCAAGCAGCGTGAGAAAAGCAGAACCACCATTCGATTCGATGGGAAGGAATCTCTCGACTAGTGAATGTTTCGAATTTGCGCTTGCTGTCGAACAACGTTCCACAGTGATCAATGGCATTCGTGATATAGAATTCGTAAAACAGAAATTGACCTTCAGAGTTTAAGTTCGAAACCGAACCTCTGAGCTGCCGAAAGTACCCACTAAAGCACTTGTTAAAAACGTTTGAGCTATGACTGAATGGACTAGAAAAAAGGACGAAGTTTCGAATCACGAGTTTGATGCCGGAAAAGTAGCTTCAAGTATTCGTAAAGGAATACGTAGTCGACTGAAACGCCTAAATCAAGCCTGGGTCGCGGTCCGCGCCCTATTTGACAACCCCGAAGACACCGAACAGGTATTTCGTGTGGTGACCGCATTGCGAGGCAAATCGCTCGAGCGAGCATACACACGATTCAGATCAACCGATACTGGAACCCAAGTCTTGTCCGAGGAAATCGACTTACTCACTTCACTTCGTGATCGGAAAGCCCTTGAGAAACACAGAGAAGGTTCTCTCGCGAGGGCTTACTTGCACTTTGTTAGATCTGGTGATCTGACTGCCGACGGACTCGTTGAAGCAAGCTACGAAGCAACCGAGAACATCGAAGATCGAAATCTACTGCGGTATCTGAACAGAATTCGAGACATGCACGATCTTTGGCACACGCTGACCCGGTACGGAAGGGAACCTCTTGGGGAAGCTTGCTTATTGGCGTTTACTTTTGCCCAAATGAAGAATCCAGGTACAGCGTTTATCGTTGTGCTTGGGAGCCGACGCCTTGCAAAAGGCTACGGCCGAGGGACGATTCACGCGCTTTGGCGAGCATATCGTGATGGAAAACGAGCATCCTGGCTTGCAGCGCAACCCTACGAAGAGATGCTTGGAACCGATGTTCAAAAATTGCGCAGTATGTTGTCTATTCCTGAACCAACGGCGTACTGGCTAGTCTTGGAACAACATGGTCTGCGATAAGTTTGCGCCTAGGGATAATGAATCCTAGTGCAAGCTCTCATATACCCTTTAGGGTAGAGTCTAGATTGAGAGTGACTTCTCCCCACATTCTTTGGATTTAGGACACATGGCCGAATCAATTACAACTCTCGACGAATTTGAACAGGAATACAGCAAGGGTATTGGGCAAACTCTGCCCTCTCGGGGCTATCGAGAAGCAAGTCTGGACAATATTCGAAGATTCGGGGATGGCGTAGGGGACTACAACCCTCTATGGCGTAGTGAACACCATGCGGAGAGCAGCAGATTCGGAGGTATCACAGCACCTCCAATGTTCATTTATGGTGCAAGTCTTGGAATCGGTGCCGCGATTAACGGAACGATTGATGGGCGTCGTCTCTCTTCTGCTAACTTTCCAATGAATTACGCAGGTGGAGAAATAACGTTCTTGCGACCGATATGGCGAGATGATCGCATCCGTGCACAGGAATCCGTAGTTGGCATCGAACGAAAACACAGCGAACGCATTGGAGACTTTTGCATTTGTATTGCAATGGTTGAGTATTTCAATAATCGCAACGAGCTCGTTGCTACCAAAAAGACAAACATGGCGCGCTATAAAAACTTAGGCGGCGGGCGCACCATGAGGTATGACCGAGAAGTCAAGACGAATGTGACTCCTACCCCACCAGACCCTCTAGTTTTCGAACGACAAAGACGCGGTACGGACATGAGAAAGTGGGAAGACGTTGTCGAAGGCGAAGCAATCCCTACGCTTGCGAAGGGTACCTATACCGTCACAGAATTGTTTCTGTTCACTCACGGTGTAGTTGGCACAGGAAGAAGTCCGCGTGGGGCTTTGGAAGCTGAAGACTCCTCTGATCTTGGTGGAGGCGGACGCTACGACAAGAAACATGCGCAAGTAAGACGGAATATGCCTGGACAGTTCGACTGGGGTCCACAGCGCGTCTGTTGGCTCTGTCAGATAGCAACGGACTGGGCAGGCGATGACGCAAGTATTCTGTCTCTCAATACGCGCGTGCGACATCCCAACATTGTGGGAGATACAAATACTGTCTACGGCAATGTCGCGCGCAAATTTACCGACGGAGACAGGAAGTTGGTCGAATTGCAGGTATGGAACGAAAACCAGGCAGGACTACATACTGCAGAAGGAACGGTAATACTACAGTTAGCCGGATAGTCTCTACCATTCGAGCGGTCGCTGCCGTCGAATAGTCGCCGTATCCAACAACGAATGACTAATACATCTCAACTTTTGGATCCTTTCCATTTTTGAACGGAACAGAACCGATTTCTCTTTCTGGATTCGCTAGAAAGAGATCTTGGATCTGTGCGTATAATCACAGTAATTTTGTCGGATCAAAGGAGGTGGTAATGTCTACAGTCATAGGGAGTTGGACTCTCTAACTCCCAAGATTGGACAGCAGAGCCTCCCCAGGCTCTGCTGTTTTCATTTGTGCAGTCGCACGTTCCAAGTCTCCTGAACTGCATATAGCACACCAAGACGGCGACCTTCGACTTTCAAGGTCGTTTTTGCATATCCACAAGCATGAAACTGTCAGTTGAATTTCCAGCCATAAGCTTTCGCGAAGGTCCAAGTGCAATGGCAAGGCTAGCCCGATCCATTGAAGACTTGGGCTACGACCAAATCGACATCTTCGATCATGTGGTGATGGGATTTCCCACCGAAACACGAGCTGCTCCTCGTTATCCCTCACGCATGCCCATTCTCGAAGCTCTCACTACTCTCTCGTTTATTGCAGCAAATACAAAATACATTGGTCTTGGAACCGAAGTGCTGGTTCTTCCGCAACGTCAACCGGTCTTAGTCGCGAAGCAAGTCTCGACACTTGACATTCTCTCCGGAGGCCGCATACGCCTAGGAGTGGGTGTAGGTTGGCAAGAGTCAGAGTACGAAATGCTTCACGAGTCGTTTCACAATCGCGGAAAACGTATGGACGAGGCAATCCAAGTGTTACGCGAATGTTGGGGTAGTGAAGTCGTGAGTTATCAGATGGACCACTACTCTGCTGACTCCATGGCATTTGAGCCCAAGTCGCCGCAAGGCCAGCACATTCCAATATGGATCGGCGGCATGAGCGAACGAGCTCTTAAACGAGTTGGTGAACTTGGAGATGGTTGGTTGTCAATGCCTCTCACTGACATGGCCTGGGCGAGAAGCGCGGTCGACACAATTAGAGCTCACGCACTAATTGCAGGACGTGACCCCGAAACCCTCGGCTTTCAAATGATGCTTGACTCTCCACCTCAAGACGAAGAAGGAAAGTTGTTCTACAAGAATATGGATAACATCAAAGAACGCATCGAAATCGTACAAGAGCTGGGTTTCGATTGGGGATCGTTGAACGCAACCGCAATTTTCCAAGCGGGATTCCGAACTGTGGACGCAATTATTGAAAAACTCGGTGAGATTCGAGAGGCGATTACTTAAGACTAAAGGTTGTATATGGACAATGCGACAACCGCAAAGAACGCTACCAGCAAAGCGACAAAGTACACCAACAACAGCAAGAAAAACTTGAAAATTCCGGCGAGGTGCCCTCCCCCATAGAACTTGTGGTACGCCAAATACGTGTGTACCAGTATCACTAAGTAAGTAACAAGCGTAACGAAACCGGCAAATTCGAAACCACGCAAAGCAAATCTAACCACCAATAGCTCAAGCGAGAGAATCAGAAACGCAAACGTAAACAGGTACATCCAAAAAACCAATTGATGGACTAGACGTACGTGCTTTCCGATGTTTAACAGAGCTGAAGTCATGACCATCCATGGAAGCAAAATGACCATGATTAAAGCAAGGTTATTTTTTACATCTTCAACAAGCCGGCTGAAGTCGTGCAAAATCTTCACGACAAATGGGGTAATCCCCCAATCGATGCCACTTGGTTTGTCTTTCTCGCTCAACCTCAAGAGATGGCCAAGCAGGAGTTGCCTCGATGGAGAATCTTCAGGCCTGATGAGTATTTCACTTATCGATTGGTTGGTGCGTTCATCCAAGAGCTGTCTTACTGGCTCGATGTCGTCTGTAAAATCACTCGACTCACGCCGAGTCTCCTGGAACTGAAATCCACTTTCCTCCTCGTTCACATCCGTTGACCTGTCGGACTCCTCGACTTCGTTTTTTCCTGATTGCAGACTGTAGGAGTTTGTACTCATCGAGAATGAGAACACCGGGTCTCTTTGATCGCTAGGCGACAGTGCAACGATAAAAAAGAACAGCAAGCTACTGAAGAGGTACATGCGTATGGGTGATACATAGCTGGCGCGTCGATTCGCTCTAAACTCCACAGCAAGCAAGCCGGGATGTAGAACTAGCGACTTGAACGTTCGTGTGGCTCGTGAGTGAAAATCGAACTGTTCGCGAAGAATGTCGCCGATAACTCGCCACAACGAACTCTCATAGTTCTTGTCGTTTTGTCCGCACAATGGACAAAATCGACCAACAACCTCTACGTTACAGTTGTCGCACGTTCGTTTCTCAAGCGAGTCCCAATCAGTCTGCATGCCTTCAACCGTCGCCTGACCAAGCGAATCATAGAGTAACTAATTTGCCACTTGAACGGAAAATTGACGGTATGTTGAAATGAGAGTCCAATTGAAATGGAGACCGAGACGCAATTGAGAGAACTGTTTCAGCATCTCACACGGCTCTTGAACGTAGCCCGGTTTAGTCAGTACAAAACGTGAATCCCAACTGCAAGAACATCACGTCGTCACTGATATACATTGGATTCCAACTGTTGTTCTTAGCCGCTAACCTCTTTGATAGTCAGTGAATCGCTGACACTTACAATGCTTTGCAATCAAGAATCCGTTACGAGTCTGCCATATCGTTCAGGAGTGCGCTTGAAACAGAAATACGAGAACCAACCCAAATAGGCGAGAACGGATACCAACGTGACTCCCGAAACTGCAATTCGGCACGCAAAGTCTCTTGTCGAAGTGGTTCGATCGGATGCCGAGACTTCCGACGCAAATCGGCAATTGAGTCAGTCCATTGCCAACGCAATGGCGGTATGCAATCTCTATCGCATTGCAGCTCCTCAAGAATTCAATGGACTTGACGCCGATTCGAAAACCCAGATGCGGGTGTTGGAAATCATTTCCCGTGGAAGCAGTGCGGCTGGATGGAATTTGATGATCGGTGTGGAGATATTCGGATTGCTCGCGCCGTCATTAAGCACATGCAAGGATCTTCTAGCTGACCCCTTGACAATCATGGCGGGTTCGACAGCCTTTGTCGGTGGAGCAGAGGCGACCAAGGAAGGACATAGAGTCTCCGGTCAGTGGCAATTTGTTAGTGGTATCCATAATGCCGATGTGTTCGGCGCTACAGTTCGTTTGACCCAACAAGGGGAAGCAAGCGACGACACACTCTACTATGCGATGATTCCGAAGGGCCAATACGAAATTCTGGACACTTGGCACGTAGCCGGCCTAAGAGGTTCAGGCTCTCACGATGTCAAAGTCAATGATGTGACAGTTTCTCCGGATCGAATTGTTGCCACCCTAGGGCACGGCAACATGACGTCGAGACAGTTGAACCTGCCGCTAGGAGTTCGATTGACCTTCAATAAGGTTGCTGTTGCACTCGGCATAGCACGGTCTGGAATCGATGCATTCTGTGAACTGGCAAGTGGGAAAGTTCCTCGGTTTTCAACGCGGACGCTCTACCAAAGACCATTCGCACATCAGGCTGTTGCCCGAGCGGAAGCTCGGTTGCGCGGTGCCAGAGCCGCGATGTACGAACACGCCGAACAGGTGTGGGATGTTTGTCAGAGCGGCGATCAACTTAGTTACCATGATCGAGCAATTGCACACATTCTTGCTTGCGACGCAGTCAAAGCAGCTATTGAATCAGTGAATTATGTCACTGAAGCAGCCGGTACCTCAGCCAACGTCCTCGGAAGTCCATTAGAAAGAATAGTGCGAGATGTCCGGGTAGTTCAACAGCACGTTACTGTCGCACCTCACCATATGGAAGATGCAGGCAGAGTGTTACTCGGAATGGAACCGAGAGGAATCTTGTTGATGTAATAGAAGGATCGATACGTTTCGCATTCACCTGTATCCCGCAGCGACTTCAAGACGAACAATTCAACTCGGCGAAGGTAACTCGATCTCTCGAATCGGCCGCCGCCCAATGTTTCTAATCGTCGAACTTCCGATACCGACACTAAGGACTGCGGCTCCAAAAATCAGACAACCAATTCCAATCGCGGCGACAATCCCCAGCGTCTCTGCAAGGAAACCGAGAAACAAACCACCCAAGGGAATCAGGTTATAGCAGACGGTGTGGAATCCCATCACTCGACCGCGAAGTCGATGCGGTACGGCCAATTGCATGATCGTCACACCACTGATTTGGAAGATCGATGCAAGAATCGCACTAACAAAAGCGAATGCAAATGTCCAAATCAAGAGGTTCCAGGACACGGAGAGGGACATCAAGAACGTGCCAACGGCTGAAATCAGTGCGCATGCCAGTAGTGTCTTACCCGAAACGCTACTCGACTTCATTGCACCCACCACCAGAGTTCCGACGATAGCGCCTATTCCTCCAGCAGCCAGCAACAATCCATAAACCGTCTCGTTCTGATCGAGCAATTCCACAATGTACGGCAATAGTTGAACGTATGATTGCACGAAGAACATCGCGAGAAAAGTCAGTCCAAGCAACCACTTGAACAAACCATGTCTATAGATGAAGGTCAATCCTTCAATCAATTCTTGAATCGGAGATGTGGTGGATTCTTGTGACTCTTTAAGGGGAATTGTTAGAACCACGAGAAACATTGTGAAGAATCCAAGCGCGCCAAGCGCGAACACGGAAGCAGTACCTCCAATGTACAACAGCGCACCGCCAATGGCCGGAATCGTTGCCCGTGACGATTGCCATATGAATGAGTTGAGTGCCACTGCGCTCAAGTAGGCGGGACGCTTGACTAGTAACGGATAGATTGAAGCCCGAACAGGCCAATCAATGCCGGTGACCAACGATGTCAGTGCAGCGATGGTAAAGACGTGCCAGACCTTGACCACGTTGGTTGCATCTAGCACAGTCAATACGGCTAGCAATACGGTATTGCACAGACAGCTGAAGAGAATGATTTTGCGCTTGTCAAATCTATCAGCAATCACCCCACCTATTAAATTCACGAAAATTCCTGGAACGGCCGCAGCGGCTCCCAATACCCCTAGTTGGAGTGGTGATCCGGTAAGTTCAAAAACCAACCATCCCTGTCCGAGAATGAGTAAGTTGGCACCGGCTATGGAAGCTAGGGAAGCAAACCAATACCTACGAAATGGAGAATAGAGAAACGCAGGATATCTGCGAAGAAACTTACGTAGGAGCACGTCTTAATCTAGACGATTTCGGGACTACGTGCAATCTAAAGGTGTCGCAAGTTATTGCTGAGTAAGGAGCTAGTCCATGCGATCTCGAAGTTGGATCGGACCAGGGACATCAAGATCGAGCTTGTTGTTCTTCTTGTGCTTTCGCACGTCGACGTGCCTCGATCTTCAACTTCATTTGATAAATGTGCAGATTTTCCTTGCTCTTGGACGACACAGGTGAATCTAGAGCTCGTATCCGGTGATACTGGCCCTCTTCCATCGCGAGGCGTGTCGCTACGGTTGTCTGTGGGCCTGAATACGATCCAATTTCCAAAAGTCCAGAAGAGTGAAAACCCATTCTTTGAAGTAGCTTGTCCGAAGCGTTTTCCAACACTTCGGAGTCTATGGACAACTGCCAATTCTCCTGTTGTCTCAACCAGGACTTTACATTCGAGTTCGTCATGATGTATCGCCAGTCGTCGGTGTGATTCACTCCTGTACCGTGAAGTAAACGTCCATCCATGAGCATTACCGTGCCTCCTTTCGCCTCCACATTCACTGCCGGAGGTAACGGTCCAACTTCCTCGCCTGGTTTCGTTTGTGAAACCAGCCTGTGGCTGGTTGGAATTACGAGAGTGCCGCCATTAACTTCATTGACGTCCTGCATGATGTAGACCGTGTTTACGAGAATCGGCGCAAATGGGGTCTGTATTGGATGAATTGCACCTGAGTCTTGGTGCAGTGTCTGCGGATAGCTTCCAGGACGGGCGATATTCGACGCAAACGAATAAGCATAGTGTCCAGGACCTAACAGTTCGAGATTGAGCTGTTCAATCATTGGTCCGCCCTGTACCCACTCCGGATCGAATTCAATGCACTTTGCAAAGCAATCGCCCTTGTTCACCAGAGTCCACATGATGTGAAAGTGCGGAGTCATATCGGCAAGCCCACACTCCCGCTCGGCTTCAGCCTGTTTTTCCAGCCGGTCGAGCATGTAGGAGCACTGATACTCGCTCATCGCATCTTCAATCAAGCAAAATCCGTACGTTCTGAGGTCTTGACGCGCTTTATTAATGTCCTTGGTTTCGTGCGGGAGGTCGTTGAACTGCTTCCAGTAGTTGTGCTTGCGCGCGACAGTGGTGTCGTAGTAAGGCGTGCCGTTAAGTCCTCCGCCCTCCGCGCTTCGACCCTCATCAAAGAGAGGACACTGAAATCTCTTTGTAAGACAACCGTCGGGACGCATTACCGGAACGCCGTTGCCACCAACAGGAGGCTTCAGCCACGGATTGTTCTTATGCATTGAACGAAAGGGTTCGCCGGAACGAAACCACTTGGCATCGGTTATCTGAGAAGCGTCGTCCGACAACGCCGCCACATTCTCGGCAAGGAACTCCTCGGGAATCCCGATGTGGTCTTTGCTTAATTGTTGCTTCATCGCTCCTCCACCTACATTTGCACCCTGTCCAATCACTCAACTACGAGAGCAATACCTGAGATCGCTCTACACTCAGGTTCTGTACGAACTACAATTGATCTCGTTGGCCTAATTCTAATAGTTCGTATTGTGTGCTCGACTCGGTAGAGAATGAATTCCACCCGCACCGGCTTTCGGTTTGACTCATTACTTGTAGCGGTACTTGCTTTGGGATTCCTCAGTGGTAACCCGCTGTTGGGAAGCGAAGATGTAATGGACGAGGACTTTCCGTGGATCTCGTCATTAGATGCAGGAGACTGGGAAGAGGAGTTGTGGGGAGACAAAGAACTTAGAAAGAATGGAAGTCGACTACTGAAGCTCGAGAAGGGTATTCACTTTCTCGAACCGACATTGAATCCAGAAAACGATGTACTCATTGCGATTCACGGTTTTGCGGCGCGGGGTTATGAGTGGGTTTATCCGCTCCAAGTATTGGACAACGACGAGTTTGACACCTATTTCTTTAGATGGGAATGGGGAAAACCAACTGAGCGGGCGGAAAAACTCTTTTTGAGTGAATTCGAGGAAATTCGTTCAAAGCGCGCGGAATCTCTTAGTAAGGTTCGCGTGGTTGCTCACAGTTGTGGTGGCACGGTCATCATGTCAGTGATCGAGTCATTACCCTCAGACTTAGAGTTTGAGGTGCATGTCGTTGCCTCTCCGCTCGGTGGACTGGGAATCTTCACGGTATGCGATGTTGACCTCCCCAAAGAAATTCCTGACAATTTTGAGATCACACAGTGGAAGACCCAGCAACACATGGACTCCGTGTTTCTGTACTTTCCCTGGGATACCCAAGACGCAGACTTGGATGGAATCAAAGTAATTGATCTACCAGAACGAGCAAGAGGCAAACGAATTGGCCATGTGAGGTCCCTCTCGTGGGTGGCCGACCAGATTGCAGGCTCAAAAGAACCAGCCGAAGAAATCTCTCAGGTGGGGGATCAGACTCAGTAGTTTCTGAGCCGCGAGAACGGCAATTTCTTTAATGTGCCAGTGCTAGCACTGCAAGCCTAGGCGAAGATTGAACTTAGCTCAGCTAAGTCGCTGCAACTGCACGCTCTCTTGCTTTCTCAGCAGCAACTACATCGGTCATTCCTTGCCATTCATCCCACATATCGCACAACATGTCCTTGGAACGTTCCCAAGGATTGTTGCCTTCTTCGAACTCTAGCCATTCCCCTCGTTGTCCACGGTCCGGGTGATCCGAAATGCCATTGACCATGACGTTGGGCTGACGCTTCTTGTTGCGGATTCGAAAGATTATGTTCTTGCGAGATTCGGTGCCATTTTCATTTCGCGTGCCTGAGTGCGGAATGTGGTACAGGGTGATACAGGCGTCGCCTTTTTCCATCAAGACTTGTGTGGGTCTTGGCCACTTAACCCCGTCGGGCGTCGACTCGGAGGTCTCGTCGATGAACTTGCTACGGACCATTTCGGGCAAGTAAACGTGACCGCATCCATTGGGTGCGTCATAGTTGAGGCGAGGCCAACCCGGTCCCTCCGGACCCATACAGTTACCTTGAGCTCGTTGCCATTGGAAGAACTTCTCGGTCTCGTGGTGTGCTCCACGCAATACAGAAGTCTGTCCGCAACCTTCTCGGGTCTGGTCATTGAGGCATACAAACACAAAGGCAGTGAAACTCCCATTGCCCAAAGTCATCTCGGGATCTTCAAATAAGGGCACGCTGTTGTGACCCATTACTTCTGGAGAACGACCTATATCGCCTTTCGGACCGGATGAAATGTAATAGTGATACCGTTCTTCCGGTGTACCCGTTATTGGCTTTTGCGGTACACCAATCGTGCAAAGACCATCCATATGAGACTCTGCTCCGTAGTACGGCATGTCCTTGTCTGGATATCCAAGATTGTTGTAGTGCCCTCCGGGTTCTCTTTTTCGCAATATCCCAACTTGGGATGCAATCGGAGGATCGAAGTAACCCATCGCTTCATGAAGAATCGGCGTTACCGAACTAGCGTTTACAAGATCTGTCAACGGTTTTGTGGATCCCGAATACTGTCCTTCGACTGGATTCTGGATACGGTGCAGAGCCGCATCGACGAGTTCTTCGGACACTGCATTCTTGACGATGATGTAGCCGTCTCGATAGAGATCCCTCTTCTGATCAAGTGTCAAAGATTCCTGCATGATGTCTCCCTCACATTCTCCTCATAGCATCTGCAATCATTCACCCGCTCATTTTTTTGACAATTCGACCTCGCGAATCACAAACCGAGTGAACACCAAATATTAACAATTCGTGCCTTGCTCCCGAACTACTGTGCGTTCAAAGCGGACCGAATTCGTTGTGCGTGGTCCTCGAGCACAGAGGACTGTTCAGGTTCCCGACTGTGAAAAGCCATCTGCAATCCGCCCCATCTTGGAATTACATGAAAGTGCAAGTGAAAGACACTTTGCCCTGCTCCCGCACGATTCAGTTGCACAATCATTACACCGTCCGGCTCAAATGCCGAGTCCACAGCCTTAGCAACTCTGCGCGTTTGCAGGATGAGCTGCTCGAGACCCTGGTCCGATATTCCAAGGATGTCTACAGCGGGTTCTTTCGGAATTACAAGAGTGTGCCCCTTACTTTGCGGCATGATGTCCATCATGGTTAACGAGTATTCGTTCTGATCAACCACATAAGCTGGTGCATCTCCTCGGATAATCTTGGCAAAAATGTTGTTGTCGTCGTAGTTCATAGGTCGCCCATCTCCGTAAAGTTCGGGTAAAGTACTTCTGAAGAACTTGCCTCTTAACGAAGGAGAATGTTACTTTGAACTCAGAGACAGCTTCTTCTGTCGTCGAGTGGTCAAGAAGGTGTAAGTCAGAGAATCTGTTTGAACTGGTAAGTCATGCGAGATACAGCTAGTCCTACAGCGTCAATCTTTGCCAAGGCATTCACCATGACTAGCATTGTCTGCTTGGTTGCCATAGGCTCAACCGTTTGTGGCGAGGAGTTTGACAACGAGTCAAACCGCATTGGTCCAGCCAGCCTATTGACTGATTGGCACGAAGTCGTACAGCGTTCCGAGACCGAACAGGAGCTGATCGAACAGTGTTTGAAAGACGAGTCCAGCTGTACAAAGCAAACGAAATCCATTCGCACCTTGGTGCTCCGAGGAAGAGACCTGAAGCCAAAACAAAAGCTGTCTTTGGTAAACCGATTCATCAATAAGGAGAGACGTTACAGACGAGACCGTCGCAATAACGATCAATCAGCCGAGAGCCACGTCGATAGGCGGCAGAATTGGACCACGCTGCTCGATTTTCTAGAAAAAGGCGGAGATTGCGAAGACTATGCAACTTCAAAGTACGCATTGCTCAAGTTGTTAGGGTTCGAGCCCAACGAACTAAGAATCCTTGTCGTATACGACAGAAATGTAAGGGAGCACCACGCCTTGACCCTAGTCAAGACCAAGGAACTCGGGCTTCAATTACTAGACAACGATAACTCCATCTATCGGAATCGCCCATTCCACTATCGCTACGTGTACTCCCTAAACGAAGACTCCATCTGGGACCACTCTTTAGACCGAGTGCCCGCAGCAAGACGCCTTAAGGCAAACCGTTCGCGTTAGCTCATTGAATTCCCCGCGTCGCGCTGCCGTCGCGCTTCAAAGAGCATGACCGTTGCAACCATGGCGGCATTCAGTGAGTCTGCTTGACCCAATTGAGGAAGGTAAACCACTTCATCGGCTTTCTCGAACCAGTCGTTATCCAATCCCTCCGATTCACTTCCTATCACAAGAGCTGAAGGCTTTGTGTAATCAACATTGGAGTACGAATTGCTTGCTTGCGGAGTGGTGGCAATCAGGTTCACTCCTTGAAGTCGGCACCACTCAACGGTCGAGTCTTTGGTCGCCTGAGCAACTGGTACGGAAAACAAAGTGCCAAGACTCGACCGAACCACATTGGGATTGAAGACATCCGTAACTTGATCGCAAACAATGACCGCATCGGCACCGGCAGCATCTGCAGAACGCAATATCGTTCCAAGATTTCCAGGTTTTTCCAAACCTACTGCTATCAGAACGAGAGAATCTTCTCTCGTGGAGATCCGGTTCAAGTCTAATGAGAACTTGGGAGCGACTGCGACCATACGTGAGTCTGCCCCTCGATAGCAAACCAAATCCATTATGTTTTCGTCAGCAGGTAGGATCTCAGTCTTGCCGCTCGACTCCATTCGTGCCAACAATTCGGAGTGCACTCGATCGTCAGCAAATGTCTTATCAACCAAGACAAACTCCAAGGGCAACTCTGCTTCGATAGCTCGTTCAAGCTCTCGTTCCCCTTCGATGAGAAAGAGACCGTGAACGTCGCGCTTACGCTTGAAACGCAATTGAGTTGCCAATTTGACTCGAGGATTTTGACGGCTAGTGACGTGACGCAGTGCTAGCCGCCGAGCGAGTACAAACGGATCCATCAGTTGGAGAACTCACTCCTCCTTTTTGGTGGGATACTTGTACCAGTCGTTGCCGACGTACATGGGGTCTCGCCATGCGATTGCGTGCTTCAATCCGCCTTCTCGCATGTGATCCTGCCACTCGTAACTAGATCCCGTACTTTGGCCAGCCGCATCCATGTCCGTACTGCTACGGACAGACGAGTAAATACCCATGTTTTCATAGAAACGGTTCATGTTGAGCTTGAGCATAGCCAAGTGGTCTGCAGTCATGTTTGCAAGACGGTCAGCAAATGCGACGGTTCTATCCTCTAGCTCCTCTTTTGGCCAAGCGTAGTTGACCATTCCGATTTTTTCGGCTTCTGCGCCAGTTATGTTTTCCCCGGTGTAGTAAAGCTCCTTCGCCTTTCGCATTCCAATAACCAGAGGCCAAATCACTCCTGTCCGTGACGTTCCAAGACCGCGACAACCAGGATGTCCCAGTTGCGTATCCTCCGCCGCGACAACTAGGTCGGCCATCATGGCGACTTCACATCCACCTGCGATCGCGTAGCCATGAACCTGCGCTATGGTCACCTTAGCCATGTTCCAAAAGTACATGTGAATGTCAGTAATCTGTTGCATCCCTGTTCTAATGCCCATAACCAATCGCCTTCCCTTCGAATCGGCCGTACGAAACCTTCGTACTACTGCGTCGGCGCCCCTTCCTCCTGAAGGAGTAAGGTCGTATCCCGCGCTAAACGCTCGGCCGGCACCTTTGACGATGATTACTCGAATCGAATCGTCTGCCTCCATGTCATGAAGTGCGTCATTAAAGTCATAGAGCAACTCTTGTGAGAGTGCATTAAGTTTTTCTGGACGATTGAGGGTTATGACTCCAACTCGATCATCCGTTCCAGTGCGATCGGTCAGCACAAAGTCATAGTCAGGCATTGGTTTCTCCGTTAATCAGTTCTCGTGGAAGAGGATTTTCGAGCCTCTCCATTGCGCAATTGACAATGTGTAAATGCTACTGAATTGGAATGAGACACAGTTATGCGTTATTCTTTAACAAGCCATTGAGGAGAGATCGGATGAGCACCTCGCCGACACAACCAAACAGACGCCAGGTACTGAAGTGGGGCACTGCTGCTGGATTAACGGGAACATTTCTCGGGCAATCCGGCGTCGCCGAAACAAAATCTCAAAAAGCTCCTGAAGTGCAGA
This sequence comes from Candidatus Azotimanducaceae bacterium, assembly GCA_965203735.1. GTDB lineage: Bacteria > Pseudomonadota > Gammaproteobacteria > Pseudomonadales > Azotimanducaceae > Bin55. The sequence goes on along the minus strand of OZ241909.1, from coordinate 1,969,662 downwards.
AGTACAACAGGCTTGGGAGAACTGATTTCGAGATCTCCGACATTTCCTTTGGTTCAAGCGGAATTCGAAGGGGACAGGAGGATGTTGTACGACACGCAATAGACCGAGGAATCAACTATTTAGACTCGGCGGAGAGCTATACGGGAGGTCAATCCGAGACGGTGATTGGAAACGTCGTCAAGGGCATGCGTGACAAGGTCTATATCGTCTCGAAGATCATTACTCATGAAGCAATGAAGAGCGACGAAATCATGAAACGTCTGGAAGAGTCGCTTGAGCGGCTTCAGACAGACTACGTCGATGTCTACATGAACCATGCTGTGAACGACGTCAGAGTCATGAAGTCTCCCGAATGGCACAAGTTTGTCGAAACCGCCAAAGAACAAGGAAAAATTCGATTTGCTGGCATGTCCGGACATGCAGGGCGACTAGCCGAGTGCCTCGAGTACTCACTCGATCAAGACATCTGTGATGTCGTTCTTTGTGCCTACAACTTTGGTCAGGACCCGAGTTTCATGGCAAACCTTACCCGAGGAATGGATTGGATTGCCCGTCAACCCAAACTGCCTGACTTATTGAAGAAAGCCAAAGAAAATGACGTCGGCACCGTAGTGATGAAGACGCTGATGGGAGCTCGACTCAACGACATGAAACCTTGGGAAAAAGATGGATCTACTTTTTCTCAAGCGGCGTTCAAATGGGTGCTTTCCAATCCCGATGTAGATGCGCTCATAGTCTCAATGAACAGAACCAAGGACATCGATGAGTTCCTCGGGGCATCGGGCGCTGAGGAAATGAGCTATGGCGACCGCGAGCTATTGGAGCGCTACATTGCTCTCAACAGCGACACGTACTGTCGCCCCGGTTGTTCCGATTGTGAGAGCAGTTGCCCTTACAACGTTCAAGTAGCAGATGTCTTGCGGACACGTATGTATGCAACCGACTATCGAGACGTTGAAATGGCTCGTGACACATATGCGCAGCTTGCCACTAACAGTAGCGCTTGTGTTACTTGCAGCGGTACGCCGTGCGCGGATGCGTGCACCTATGGTGTGTCCATCGCAAAACTTTCCGCCCCAACTCACCGCATGCTTGCTTAGACAGTAGTTCACAATGCAGTTGCTGCTATACGAGTGTTTTAGCGGTATAGCGGGAGACATGAACTTGGGTGCGCTGATTGACGTCGGCGTGCCCGAAGAGCATCTTAGATCCGAGCTGTCGCGACTAAATCTGGAAGGCCAGTATCAGCTGTCGATCTCCGGCGGCAGCAAACATGGAATCTCGGGAACTAACGCCTCGGTTTCTTGCCGTCCTTCCGATGCGCACAGGCACTTTCCTGAAATTAGAAAGATGATTGAGTCTTCTGACTTATCGGAGTCCATTGCCAATCGATCTGTACGAATATTCGAGCATCTCGCAGAAGCTGAAGCGAAAGTTCACAACATCTCACGCGATGAAGTGCACTTCCACGAGGTGGGTGCTGTCGATGCAATCGTCGACATCGTCGGTGCTTCCATCTGTCTCGAGTACTTGAGACCGGAGACTGTTGCTTGCGGTCCAGTTGAACTCGGTTCGGGAATGGTCAGATGTGAACACGGAATAATGCCAGTACCCGCGCCCGCTACGGCGGAACTCCTTCTCAACCGTCCAACAACACGAGGCAGAGTTGATGGAGAGGCTACTACCCCGACAGGAGCCGCAATACTCTCCGCTACTGTCGACACGTTTGAAGTCCCCGCCAATCTCAGGGTTAAGCGAATCGGCTACGGGCTGGGGCAGAAAGACTTCGATGTCCCCAATGTACTTCGGGTGTCACTAGCCGAAGTGGATTCAGAGCTAGCCTATGAATCCAACGTAGAAATCGAGTGCAACATTGACGATATGACGCCGGAGGCTATCGCACCATTGTTTGAGCAGCTCTTGGATGAAGGAGCATTGGACGTATTTGTGACTCCCATTCTTATGAAGAAGTCGCGTCCTGCGCATCGAATCACAATTCTCGCTCGTCAAGATCAAGCGAAGCATCTGATTGACTCGATACTACGTGGAACGACCACACTTGGAGTACGCACCCATTCGGTAACTAAACACATGGTACCTAGAGAAATTCGAAACGTGCAAACTCGTTACGGATCCGTGAGAGTCAAAATAGCCACACTGTCTAGTTCCGAAACAAAGTGGAAAGTGGAGTACGAGGATCTTGCCAAGTTAGCAAGAGAGAAAGGTTTGCGATACTTTACTGTCAAGGAACAGGTAGAGAAAGATGTGCGGGAGGAGCTAGGTCAGAGTGAGTGATCTAAAGTCAGTTCTCAACGCCTATCGAGATGGTTCGGCGACTTATGAGGAGACAGTACAGCGCATTTCTCAGGTCGAGAACCAAATGGCGGAGGCAACAACAATCGATCACGACCGCCATCGTAGAACCGGGTCAGCTGAAGTCATCTATGCAGAGTTTAAGACGCCCGAGCAAGTGTTAAACGCATTCAGATCCATTCAAGGTAGCGGACAAAACGTGCTTGCAACACGGGTGAAGCAAGATGCGTTTGATCTGCTCTCAAGCAAGATTGAAGGAGTGGAATTCTTTGAGAGTGCCCGAATTGCATGCTGGAAGGGCGGCGATCATCAACCGGACACACCTACTACTTCGATCGGCATAGTAACTGCTGGAACTAGTGATCTACCCGTCGCAGAAGAAGCTGCTGTAACCGCTGAGTTCTACGGCAACAGTACTGAACGGATCTTTGATGTAGGTGTCGCCGGTGTCCACAGATTGCTTCGTCGTGTGGACCGCATTCGTACTTGTCGGGTCGTTGTCGTCGTAGCTGGAATGGAAGGTGCTCTTCCTAGTGTCGTGGGTGGGCTCGTCGACAAACCGGTAATTGCTGTGCCCACAAGTGTAGGCTACGGCGCTGCGTTCAATGGAATTGCGGCGTTGCTAGGAATGTTGACTTCCTGTGCTTCTGGAGTCTCAGTTGTTAATATTGACAATGGATTTGGGGCGGGATTTCTCGCAAACATCATTAATCGACTATAGAGCAATGGGCTCTCTCTCACCAGAAACTCAAGACAAGTACGAGAACCTTCGTACCACACTGCATTCCATGGGACGAGTCATCGTCGCGTTTTCCGGCGGAGTTGACAGTTCGCTAGTTGCATTTGTCGCAAATCAGGAACTTGGAGACAACGCACTTATTGTGACGTCCGCATCCAAGAGTCTCAAGCGTAGCGATCTCGACTTAACTAAAGACTTGGCTGAGAAGTGGGAATTGAACTATCGCGTTGTCTTGACGGACGAACTATCGAAGCAGGGCTATCGGAGCAATCCAGTCAACAGGTGCTTCTTTTGCAAGACTTCACTTTATAGTCTGCTTGCCTCCATAGCTGAGGAAGAAAGCATTGAGTACATCGTTAACGGTACAAATGTCGATGACCTGGGCGATCATCGACCAGGACTAATCGCCGCGCGCGACTACCAGGTTCACTCCCCTCTTGTTGATACCGGCTTTTCCAAGGCAGACATACGTGAACTCGCAACCCACCTGAAGTTGGAGAACGCCGACAAACCTCAAGCTGCGTGCCTTTCCAGTCGGGTGCCCTACGGTACAAGTATTGACGAGTCCATTCTTGAGCAAATTGAGAGTGCGGAAGACCAGCTCGCCGAGCTTGGCTTTACACAATTCAGAGTTCGACACCACGACGACGTAGCTCGTATTGAGATTCCGGCAGACGACATGGGCCGTGCTTTGGAAATGAACGAAGCAATCAGTAGCCGTATCCAATCCTGTGGGTATCGATTTGTCGCCCTCGATCTGGCTGGATTCCGATCAGGGTCTCTCAACAAAGGCATCTTGGACGTAGTCCAGGTCAATCCAAACTAACTCGTTGCTACCGAGCGAGCTGAGTTTCTTTCTGTTAGACGTAATCATCGCCAGCCAACAATGAGAATTGTTAGCTGGAACGTCAACGGGCTTCGAGCACTAGCCAAAAAGGGGGTGTTCTTGGATTTCCTTGAATCCTCGCAAGCCGATGTAGTCACTCTGCAAGAAACGAGAACCCTAGAATCCCAACTGCCGGCTCCGGTTCGATCGCCTCCAGGGTGGTATTCCTACTTCTCTTCAGCGGAACGACTCGGTTATTCCGGAGTAGCCCTATACAGTAGGAAACCCGCGGACAAGCTAGTCACTCAGCTGCCCGAGGAACAATTTAACGTTGAAGGTCGCTATCTTGTTGCTCGATTTGGTCGTGTTTCGGTCGCTTCGATTTACTTTCCCAACGGTGCAGGAAAGAACAGAGACAACAGTCGAGTCCCCTATAAGCTCGAATTCTATTCTTCGGCAAAAAAGGAATTGGATCGAATGCGAAAGTACGGACCGGTTTACGTGACGGGTGACTTCAACACAGCGCACACTGAGATCGACTTGGCACGGCCAAAGCAAAATGAAGGAACGACTGGATTTCTACCAATCGAGAGAGAAGCTCTGGACGAATGGATGGATGCAAGTTGGGTGGACGTGTTTCGCAAGCGACATCCCAAAGAACCGGGCCACTACACTTGGTGGCGTCAATGGGGTGGTTCGCGGGAAAACAACGTCGGATGGCGCATCGATTACGTGCTGGCATCTCCCTCGGCAGCACGCCTAACTAGTGATGCATTTATCTGGCCAGACACGTTAGGTTCCGACCATTGCCCCATTGGAGTCGACACCAATCTGTCAATCTAAAGACATCTCTGTCTCTGAAGGTCTTGCAATCCAAATGCACGTAGTCAATCCTCGCACGTGTGCGATCACTGAAAAAGAGCTGGATTTCCTAGGAACGAGATTAAACAAGCCAACATCGGTTGAAATTCGACGTTGGCACCCTCGATTGTCGTTGAACGACCTGTTTAGTTCCTAAGCTACCTTGTTTGAAGACTGTGCACCCACACCACTCTCGGCTGGTTGGGGTTGCACTGCTGCCGGTTCCCGACGCCATCGAGCCTTCATGCCAGTAAAGCTCAATTGAGCTTTAGCCTGTTCATCGGCCCATTCTTTGTCGAGTACCTTGGCAGCGGCGAGTCCGTCATCGGATCGGGGAAAGTATTTTTGTCGAAGTTTCCCGTTTACAGAACGAGCGACTCTATAACTCTTGTACGATCCTTGTTCATGTTCGTATACGCTCACTGTGATTACCTTCCTGGTTGAAACAGTTTCCGTATCATAACAAATCTCTTGCGTCTTGTTAAGCGATGCCGAATCAACCTAAAGAACGAATAGCCACAAGTTAGGCGGCAGTTGTTAAGAATTGCCGTTCTGTGGAATGATTGAAAACGGCACCGAGTAGTTATTAACAACAAAGTTCTGGGAACTCACATCCTTGGGTCAGTTGTTGTTTTGATTCCATTAATTGTTAGCTACCATTGTCTAAAGTACTAACAAGTGCTTTTAACGAAAGCAATGAATTTTGTCACTTCTTTCATGGGCTGCCAACCCTGGCCTTCTCCACCGCAATCAAGTGGTCTAGTCCGCCTGCCCGCTCAAAGCTACTCTCGATCCATCCAAACAAGCAACTAGCTGCTTCAATTGCTCGACTTCTGTCAAGTACAATGCATGGATTCTCTGGGTTGGAAATTGAAATGACTCCACGCCGAAAATTCATCAGAAACGTAGCCCTGTTAACAGTTGGCTCACATGCGCTCCTCCGAACCGGGTCGTTGAATGCTGCAGTTTCGGAAGCAGACAAGTTACGCATGAAGGGCTGGCCAGAAATGCAGTACACGACGCTCGGCCGGACAAAGTTTCGTGCGAGCAAGCTAGTCTATGGGTGTGGTGCAGCGCTGATGTATCGACGTACGGACCGCTCCCTTCACGCTGCCTTCGACCATGGTGTCAATGTTTACGACGTCGGAACAAGCCGTTACTACAAGTCTGCCGAACGCAATCTCTCGGATTTCGTCAAGACCCGGCGAGACAAGATATTTCTCATTTCTAAGTCCTTCCTAAACGCTAGCCGCGACGAAGAACCTAATGTGGAGAGAGCTAAGGAAATTGCTTCGCAATGGCGATCAGACATGGAAACAAGCCTGAAGGAGCTTGGACAGGATCACGTTGATGCTTATTACACCATGGACGCAAAGAATCCTGCACTCGTAAGAAACGAGGAAATCTACAGAGAATTCGAAAGAGCCAAGGAAGCCGGCAAGGTCTCGTACTTTGGATTGAGCACACACGACAATGCGGAGAATGTACTTCTCGCAGCAGCCGAAACTGGCTACTACGACCTTGCGATGGTTGCAATAACTCCTGCAGGATGGTACGACTGGGCTACTCGACAGGTTGTCAAAGACTCACCGACCATGGCAGAGCTAAAACCTGTGTTTGACAAAGCGCGAGACGCTGGCATAGCTCTAGTGGGCATGAAGGTCGCTCGCCACCTCGCCGGAGCAATGTTTGGTGGCCGGGAAGCGAAAAAGGCCTATGACACCCACTACAGCAAGTCGCTTCTTGAGTCTGGATTCTCTCCGTTCCAAAAATCTTATGCGTACGTGTTGGAACACGGAATGGACGTAGTGAACGCGGATATTCAGAATTTCGACATTCTTGAAGAGAACTTCATCGCGGCAGCAACTTCTAGGAAGTTTCTAAGCTAGCGTAGTTGGTGGGACCGCTCGGCCTATTGAAGTTGGTCCCTAACAAACTCCCAGATGTACTCGCAACAACGATGTGCGTCTGAGGAAGGTCGATACGCAAATGCGTGCGGCAAGTTCGCCATGTAACGATACGTGACTTCTGCGTTACGATCTTGTAGTGCCTGAATAAGATCCATCGTCATCTCTTCGGGTACGTTTGCATCGTTTCCCGGTTGCACAACCATGGTTGGAGGCGGTTGCATCGCCTCCCTACTTCTCAAAGTGCGTTGCACACTCGCATCTTCCATTCGTTGCAATGAACCAAAATACCCATCGTGTGCACGAACTAGATCGTCTCGTCCGGTACTCTGGGCGAATTGGTATCGGTACACCGGATTGGAAACCGGCCAAAGTGCGACGATGTAGGCGGGACTAGCCGTTATGTCACGTACCTCTTCAAATCGTTCCTCATCGACGCAGATTTGGGTTGTCTGGTGATCTTCGCGTTGCGAATTCAATCCCGCAAACAGTACCAAGTGTCCACCTGACGAACTTCCAATGAAGCCTACTGACTCTGCATGTACGCCAAATTCCTTGGCATGGAAGCGAAGAAAGCGAATTCCTGCCACAACGTCAGCTGAAGCAGCAGGATGGGTGAAATCTGGACCACATCGAAAATCCAATGACAAGACTGTAAGTCCCTTTCGTGCAAGTGATTCCGAAACGAACCATGGTGTTGTTCGATCATTAGCCGTCCATGCACCACCGTGAACCATCACAATTGCATGACCGATTGAGTGCTCAGACCGATAGCATCGCGCTAGAAGCTGTTGATCTTGAGCTTTGGCGAACACGACATCCTCGAACTTCACCTCAGGTTGAGTTCTCTCCGACATACCTACTCCAGGCTTAATTCGGCAACACCGATGCAGCTCTCACCACCTGCTGCATAGAAGAGATAGGTCTGTTCATCGTCCACAAGAATTGCCGGGTCTCTCAATTGACAAACCAAACCGTAGGCAACGCTTCTGATCGAGGGTTCTACAGGCTCCATCGCTCCTTCCCATTCTCTCTCGGGACGTAGTAGCTCATAAGAATCGGTCTCGCACCAATCTTCGAATGGTTGTTTGATGTCGACAGTCGAAACGAGAATCCTCTCGGGTGCATCCTTGACCTGTGTCCAGAAGACATGAAGCGTCCCATCTTGGACAAGAAGAGCTGAGTGCCGCATGTTCGGATTGAACAGTCGTGGTCCAGGCTCAAATTCCTTAAACCCATCACTTGAACGGAAAAACTGTCCAGGCATTGTCATTGCAAAGAGTTCGTTCTTATACGTGAACGCTCGCAGGTACGTTTGACCAATGGTCTCCGGGTAAGCTTCAAATTCGATTCCATTCTTAGACGTTGCCACGCGAGACAATTGACGACCATAGGACTCCAGCCCGTGAAAGTACATGACTATGCGCTGGTTGTCGTTGTCGATGTGTACATCTGGCGATGCGATGTGCGGAGTGCTGAATTCCTTATGTGAACTGTGAGGTAGCTTCAAATGTGTTGAAGTCGAGACCTCTCCGTTGGGTTGTGGAGGCACGGTGGGAAAGTGGGAATCTCGCAGATGAAGAGAGCCGGGAACATGAATGGTCCAAGGACCTTCTACTCTGTTGGCGTACGCCAATCGTATATAGCTCCCCTTGTGATCCGCAAAGTACATGTAGTACTTCCCTAAAGGCTCATCAATCCAATCCGGTACCCGAATAGGGGAAGGACCCTGAATATTGACCCCTATGCTCGGATCCGATTGAGCCGAGACAATCGGTTCGTCAATCAATCTCCTTGCAGTCCAACGAGCGGTTGTATTCAATCGACTCTCGACGGAAGGGTTTAGTGAGGGGAGTGTGAGAGATCGGTTTCCTAACGCTTCGCGTTATTGAAGGTCTGGAGCAGTTTGTCGTATTCCGCACCCTTGGGGCCATTCAGAAAGTCTCTACGACCTAGCAACTGAGCCATTGTGTCGCCGTGTTTTTCGATCAAGTCATCGGCGTGGGCACCGTAGTCTTCCACTGGACGCATCATCAAACGAGTGTATGTGATGTGGCAGACAACACGTGCACCTTCGGCTTTGCGTTCCCAGTTGCTGTGCCAAATATTGCCGTTCCACAACGCAACGGATCCAGGCGGACACTCAATTGCAATCGCACCTCGTTTCTCCGCAATCTCTTCTGCGTTGGGGTGTCTGCGCAAGACGTGACTACCGGGAATAACAAGAGTCGATCCCTTTTCCTTTGTAAATTCATCACAAGCCCAACATGCAGTGAGCAGCATGTTGTGTTCCGGAAACGGGGCTGGCAACCAATTGTGATCAGCGTGTAGCCCGATTGACTTGGATCCTTGAGGTCGTATGCTCGCGGCCACTTGGCTTATAAGAAAACCCCGACCTACCGAAAACTCTGCCATTGCAAGGAGCTTAGGAGCCAGAACTGCCTGCGCAAATAGTTCGTCCTTCACCAGCAACATATTGAACGCTTTGTCTTCACGAGCTACTTCGATAATCTTCTCGCGGAATCTGTTGTTGAATGCCTCGCTCGAAACGTCATGCAGCACTGTCCACCCTTGCATGGTGAGTTCGCGACAATTCTCCCCAAGGTCGAGTTCCTCGACAACGGGCGCGAGTTCAGGAGATAGGGCATCCGGAGCGAGAGTGTCGAAATACAGAGTTGGTTGTTCAGCCATGTGCAGAGTTCTCCTAGTCAAGACGGATTTTAGCAACAGAATTTTGAAACGACAGCCCAAAAGAAATTTCGTCGAATTGGTGCTTCGAGCTGACGAATTTCGGCGGGTCGTACAATGCAGGTCAGTTTGTTTGGTAGTGCAAGCATGCAGCAAATTGACGATCTACACGAAGAAGGTCAGGTGCTTTACGACTTTCTTTCCACGTTGGATGAGAACCATTGGACACGGGAAACGCCTTTCAAGAACCGAACTGTCAATTGGGTAGTTCAACACCTGCACGATGCTGATCGGTGGGCTTACCACTCCATTACTGACCCAGACGGATTCCGTAGATGGATGAAGGAACGCTCGTCAGGGGGAAGCACTGAATACACCCGTATTGAAGGTAAACCATTGTTGGAGAGATGGCACTCCTACTTGGGTGAGCTCTGTGAAGCGATGCGCCTGGCCGACCCTACACTGCGTGCACCATGGTTCGGCCCCGATATGGGAATTCGAATGATGGCGACAGCGAGACAAATGGAAACGTGGTCGCATGGGCAAGACATCTATGACTTGCTAGGTGCTGAACGAACGCACACCGACCGCGTCAAGAACATTTGCCACATCGGTGTTCGTACCTACGGCTGGACTTTCGTCAACAGGAAGCTTACTCCACCCGAACCCATTCCCTATGTAGAGCTAATAGCACCATCGGGCGAAGTATGGGAGTGGAATGATCGCTCAGAAAATCACTGCATTAAAGGGACGGCGGTTGATTTCGGACGTGTCGTAACCCAAGGTCGCAATATTGCTGATGTACCACTTGAAGTCGTTGGGGATTCTGCAAAGGCTTGGATGGAAATTGCTCAGTGTTTTGCCGGACCGCCCGAAGATCCTCCGCCACCGGGGCACCGTACTGGCCTCTAGGCAACGTTGTAAATCTCACTGTGTTGAGAATCCAAAGCAAGTCTATGCCTGCAGTTAGCGCAGAATTGCAATAGTTCAGGAGAAGACCGTATGAAGTTTGGAGTTTGTGTTGCATCTCACATCAGAGATATCGACTATGTAGTCCGAGCCGAAGAGCTTGGATTTCACTCAGCCTGGCTCGCTGACAGCCAAATGTTGTGGTCTGACTGCTATGCGACATTGGCTTTGGCAGCTACCCGTACCGAACGAATAAACCTAGGGACAGGTGTTGCGGTCACTGGAACCCGACCACCTGCCGTGTCTGCAAGCAGCATTGCAACCATTAATGCTCTTGCACCCGGGCGAACCTTCTTGGGAGTCGGTTCCGGCAATACGGCAATGCGTGTGATGGGATTACCGCCTCAAAGAATTGCTGAATTTGACCGATACCTTGAAGAACTTCGCCCGCTTCTTCGAGGCGACGAGTCGTTTGTTCGTTTCAACAACGAAGAGATTCCAATTCGACATGTTATGCCGAGTGACGGATTCGTAAACTTCGATGATCCCATACCATTGTATGTTTCGGGTTTTGGTCCGAAGTCGTTGGGAGTTGCTGGGAAACATGGCGACGGTGCGGTGTTGGCGATGCCGGCCAACGCAAACATCATGGCCAATATTTGGAGAATGTTGGAAGCGAATGAAAGCTCCAATCAGAATTCAATTGATCGCAGTTCATTCCTAACAACTGCGCTTACAGCGATAGTCGTACTAGATCCAGGTGAACCCATCGATAGTCCAAGGGTTAAATCGGAATGTGGAGCTATGGCAATGGCGGCAATACACTTCGGATATGAGCAAGTAAGAAACTTCGGTAGAAAACCCGGTGGAGCCCTCGCTTACGTTTGGGAAGACTACCGAGAGATGATTGAGTCCTATCCTGAAGAGAGAAGGCACCAGCGAATTCACGCGGGCCACAATTGTTGGGTGCTACCCGAAGAGGAGAGATTCCTGACTCCGGATGTATTGCGTGCTTCCAGTTTGATTGGGACCAGGGACCAGATCATAGATCAACTTGGCCAGCTTCACGAATCGGGCTTGGACCAGGTAATGGTTCTGCCCAACTTTGATACCCGATATCAGGCGATTGAACGACTGGCCAAAGACGTTCTAGGCAACGTGTACTAACCGCGAGTACTACATTGAGCACAAGTTGGTCAGAGGCCACAGATCCACAGGGCTATAAGACGCACGAATTTCGCGTCCATCGGGAAGATAACCGCTTGGTCACTGGAAGTCTCTGGATTCCAACCGATTCAATTCAACATGACACCTTGATGGCTTTTGGACACGGGGCTTCAGGAACGAGATATCAACTACCCATCCCCTATCTTGCGCGAAAGTTTGCCAAAGAGGGCATCGTTTCAGTATCGATGGATGGGCCAGTTCACGGTCTTAGGCAAAAGGGAGAAGGTGGACGGCCAGCTCTTTCGCAAGAAATGCGACGATCCAACATGATTGAAGACATGATTGCAGATTGGAGGGCAGCAGTAGAAATCACAGAGTCACGAATTGGATTCAACGCCGATGAGTTTGGCTATTTCGGTCTCTCCATGGGTTCGATTTTCGGAATTCCGTACTTGGCACAACGTATGGAAGACAACCAACCAGTAACCGTGGCAACTCTTGGATTGCTTGGCACAACTGGGGCAGTTTCAGTCTTGGCCGAAAGACTCACTCAGGATGCATCGACAATCACCGCACCTGTACTCTTCCTTATGCAGTTGGAAGATGAGCTGTTTCCACGAGATGGCTATCTAGAGCTGTTCGACGCGTTTGGGAGCGAAGACAAACGGCTTCACGCAAATCCCGGATTACATCCAGCGGTTCCAGCAGAAGAAATCGACTTCTGTCTCAGCTTCGTATTGGATCACCTGAAGAGCGATACCTAAGATCAGTTGGCAACCGTACGTTCTTCAACTAGAAAAATACAAACGAGCGAACTACCACGTTCTTCCGGCAAGGTGCATCTTCAGGCGCGGTGGGATCTACACAGGCAGTATGAAAAGACCATCGCGACACGGACCCGTCAGTCACCGAGTCGTAGCACTTGAGCATTGATACCTCAGTTGATGTCTGCTGAGGAAACCAATACCACTCATGATTCGGGCGGTATGTAAAGCGCGTAGTTTCTCCAACTCTATCGTCGTAGACGCGATAGTTGGTGATGTACGGCTGATCGGCAAAGGATGGCCATGCACACAGAACAAATGGGTTCTGTCGAACGGTTTCCATGGGTTTCGCAAGATTGATCGACATGAAACGCCGAGACATTTTCTCGTCTGCTTGTTGCTCTGTATAGTTCTGTTCGCGCCCAAAGTTCCTCAAATTTTTTGTGAGTAATTCTCGACAGCGAACCCTTCCACTATTGTCGTTCAGATCGTTGTGCACGATGTATGCGTAGTTCCCATTGACCCCGGGATTCTTGTTTGCTTGGTCTTCCCTTCGATCTCCAGTGTAGTCCTTGTCGAACACATCGTGGTTGTACACAAGTGCGTCAGTCGCGCCTGGAAAGAAGTCAAGCAGGAGCTTTTCCATTTCCAAATAGAACACTCGCTCCACCTCTTCATGGTTATAGAAATCCACGCATTTTGATTCGCAGTGACCGAGTGACACGCCCAACTTGTCCATGCAGTCCGGGGTTGCTGGAGATAGCCCAGGGTAGTACTCCTCCATTCGCCTCGCATCTCTCAAAATCTGAGGAAAATACAGAGATCTTCGTCCGTTGTCTCGTTCGTTCTTGCGCAACGCCGATGTTTCGGCCTCACGGGACATATCCCTCCATAGTGCATTTGAAGAAACAATCGAATACGACGGTTCTTCATGGATCGTGTACCGCAGAGGTACTACGAGTCCACCTTCGGGAGCTCTGATTCCTTGAGCTTGTACATACTCGAGACATTCGTCGTAGCTCCGAAAGCCATTTCCCCATTTGGTCTTAATGGGTCCTGGCGGCGCACTCTCAATCATGTCAATGACCGCCTGCCCTCTCCCGGTAGCAACCAGTGCAAGAGCATCTTCTGTCGCAGCTGTCGTTCCTGCGTCTCCATCTCGTTCAAACGACATATACGAGATTCCACCGTTTGCCGCTATCGGCGACGGTTGTCCTTTTGTTAGCTCGAACGGAGGTACGTAGCTAGTCGCATCTAGAGTTTCACCGATCTCGTATTGTTTCATGTCGCATCCCTAAACGGCACAGAGAAATTATGACATATCGAAGGTTGTGGCGTTGGCTTGTTGTTAGAGCGCCCCTTCCTTCAAATCGACGAATTCATTCAATGAGTAGTTTGAATTTGTTACAAACTCCGTGTAATGGGAAGTCCTTAAACTATACTTTGCACCTGTAGCACCCACCTGCCAGCGTTTCCAATCCATGATCCAATCTAGCCTGACTTCGATTCTTAGCTTGTTTCAGTCTGGAGCCCAACAGTCGCAAGAAGACGTGTTCAACGAAGCGACGCTCATGATATTGTCGCGGGCTACAAGTGAAGATTCGAACATTCACAAGGTGGAAGTTCAAACGGTTCAGGATCTTGTCAAGGAGACCACGGGCGAGAACATCTCATCTCGCGACGTGAGAGTTGCCGCGAATTCCCGACTCTACGAAGAAGCACCGCTGGACCGTTACCTTGCTTCTGCAAGTCGAGCCCTGTCTTACGATCAGCGTCTACAGATTATGAACGCTCTCGTGCGAGTCATTAAGTCCGACCAAAGAGTCACAAACCGCGAAGTTGCATTTTTCAACACCGTTGCCGATGCATTCCGAATCACACCTGCCGATGTGCTGGGGTTGCGACCGCAAGACTAGGCTCTTTCGTTCGCGCAACGGACGAAACTCTTGCTGAAACAATGTAGTCTGAGGAACAATGCGTAGCCTCACACCCGAGGAATTGCAATCTTTCGTTGAAGACGGCTATGTCGTACTTCGAGACATCGTTCCACGTTCTGCAGTTGAGTCTGCCCGTCGGGCGTTCTACAAATCTATCGAGACATCTCTTTCCGAGCACCAGCGCCTAATAGGATCTATAGTCCAGGAGACAGACGGCGAAACAAACAAGGACAAGTTGAGAGAACGCGCGAATCTCGCGAGCTCTTGGATGAGACTCGGTCGCCACCCAGACTATTGCAATCTTGTTAACGAAGATTCGGATGTGAGAAAGTTGGTTGAGCAAGCCATCGGCGGACCGGTTTACGGCTTTCCATTCGCTCAAGTTGCGACTCGCTTTCCAACAGAACCAAGCGATTCCGTAACAGAGTCCGGATATCGGGACAAAGACATACCTTTCTATGGCTGGCACGGACATTTGGACGGACTGTGGAATGGCTCTCAATCTCCGCATCAGGATCTCACCAGATCTATGTCGAAGGAAGAGTGGGAACAGTGGAACCAGGAAAAAGGACGCAACGGGGTTCAACGTACGTATCCTGGCACCGGAGCGAATATGACTAACTTTACCGCGTTGCTAGGAATTCCTCTATCCGATCAAACAAGTGAAGGAGTAGGAAATCTGGGTTTGCTAAGAGGCGCACACCACCCGATCTCAAGGTTCTTTCGGTATCAACGTAGTCAGGGAGGACCGTTGGGTCCAGATGGCCCGGGCTGGGAGAGAGTGCACCGAGAGGCTCCAAACGGAAGCGGACTTAGACACTACCCAGAACAGGTTCGAGAACAATTCGAGGACGGGTCAGAGTACACCAGTGATGGGCGAATGTGGCCGAAACCGTCGTTGATTAAGCTATCTCTTGGTGACGCGGTGCTCGTGTTGCATGCGGTACCTCACAGTGCAAGTCGTTGTGAGGGAAACGAGCCGAGAATCATGGCGTACTATCGCATAACTTCGCGTGAACGTCCGGATAGTGCGCGAGCCAACTATATTGAAGGACTCTGCGACTGTTGGCACGAATGGAAGGGAATTAGAAACTCCGTCAATGAAATCCTTGCTGCATCGTCGTAACATTCACGGTATCGGTTCGAATCCAAGCACTGTACAACGAGTGATCGAGCTGCTTAAACATAATCCTGCACCTGGGAGGTCTTAATGGATCTGGAATACAGTGCCGAGTATGAGCAATACCGGCAGGACTTAAGGAGTTTTCTAGACGAGAACAAACACCGTTCTCCAGGGATGGTTGGTACTGCATTCACAGGCGAAGAACGCGAGAAGATCGCTCGGGACTGGCAGGCATTACTCATTGAGAACGGCTATGCCGCAAGAACGATACCAAAAGAATACGGTGGTGCGGGGCAGGAACCCGATCCTTTAAAGGCTCACATCATCGCGGAAGAGTTTGCTCGCTATCGTGTTCGTCCGGGACATTCTGGCGACAACCGACTAGTACCAACGGTATTAGATCTAGGAACAGAAGAACAAAAACGGTGGCTTGTGCCCCCGACACTACGGGGCGAAATGACATGGTGCCAAGGTTACTCGGAACCGCAGAGTGGATCCGACTTGGCTTCTCTATCAACTCGAGCACATGTGGATGGGGACGACTTTGTAATCAACGGCCAGAAGATTTGGACTTCAGGAGCTCAACGAGCCGACATGATTTTTTGCCTTGTTCGAACTGAACCCGACGCTCCTAAACATCAAGGCATCAGCTACCTCGTGTTTTCCATGAAGACCCCGGGGATCGAGGTTCGTCCGCTCGTGACTATGACGGGTGAAGCAACATTCAATGAGGTTTTCTTCACCGATGTGCGAGTGCCGACGACACAAATCATTGGCAAGCGCGGTGAAGGATGGTTCGTTGCAAACAACACACTCAAGTACGAACGCGAAGGATTAGGTGATCCTAATCAAGCAGAAAGTAGATTGAGAGAAGTTGTCGCGATCTTGGAACGCGAAACAATAGACGGCCAGAGAATTATCGACAATCCCGTCTACCGCGACAGATTGCTACGGCTTCAAGGCCAAGTACTTGCCATGAAGTACAACAGCATGCGTATCTTGACCAGTCGGAGCAAAGGCGAGGAACCGGGTCTACCTCGATGGATTGTGAAGCTTCAAGGTTGTGAACTCAATCATCAATTGGCCGGCCTTGTAATCGATGCGCTCGGAGAACTGGGAACGTTGTACTACAACTCTCCTCTCTTAAGAGACAGAGGTATGTGGCAACAGCGCTACATGATGGATCTGGGTTTGATTATTGGCGGTGGAACGGCGCAAATCCAAAAGAACATCATCGGTGAACGTGCACTAGGTCTACCCAAAGAACCCAAGTACGCCGAAGTGTCGAGTTAAGCATATGGACTTTGCATTAAGCGAAGAACAGCAATTTCTTCAATCAACCGTCTCGGATTATCTCGCTGCCAATTGCACGCTAGACCGGGTTCGGGAGTGCGTTAAGGACTTTCAAACAACCGATCCCAACCTTACCGAAGGTCTGGTTGCTTTGGGAGTTCCAGGCGTCGTTATTCCCGAAGAATTTGGAGGTACTGAACTAGGCTACTTGGAAGCTGCACTCATCGCTGAATCTCTCGGTGGAGCTATTGCACCTTTTCCGTTCATCGGTACGAGCGTCATCGCTCCCTATCTCATTACTCGTGCTGGAAGTGATGAACAACGAGCATCACTTCTGCCCAAGATCGTGACGGGTGAAATCCAATTTGGAATCGCCTTTACCGAGAGTATTGGAAGGCGAGTGACGAACCCTACCCAAGTAAGTGATGATCGAATGTCCGGCGAACAAACATTCGTCATTGATGGAAGCGATTGCGAGCTGCTATTGGTTTCTACCGAAAATGGTGCGGTCTATGTGGTTGAGTCTCCAGCAGTAGAAAGAGAAGAGCTGAAATCCATTGATCGGACCCGTTCACTGACTAGAGTGAAGCTAGACAACACACCGTGTGAAGTCTTGCCGGGGTCTGTTGACAACACATCGCTGCTCTCGAACGCCCTGGACATTGGTCGAATTATGATCGCCGCCGATACGCTGGGGGCCGCTCAGACCATGCTTGAAAAGTCGGTTGAATACGCAGGCGAGAGAAAGCAATTCAATCGAGTCATAGGCTCGTTTCAGGCTGTCAAGCACATGTGTGCGGAGATGGCTGCAGAATTGGAACCGTGTCGCTCCTTAGTTTGGTATGCCGCACACTCCGTGTTAGCGATTCCCTCTGAGACTCACCTCGTTGCCTGCCATGCAAAAGCGCATCTAGCGGAGGTGGGTCAGTTTGTCGCCCGCAAATCCACGGAAGTGCACGGTGGCATGGGTTTCACCGATTTGTTGGGGCTTCATTATTGGTTCAAGCGCATTGGATTGAATCGGCAACTTCTAGGTACACCGGATCAAGTGCGTGAAGAAGCCGCACAGGCGCAAGGTTGGTAACTGAGTTTAGGCCGCAGTCTGACCCCAGTCCATTGCATTCTCAACAATCTTGAGGAAATGATCGTTTGACCACGGTCCCCTAAAGGTCTTGGGGGTCGTTCCCTCCTCGTCTACGCTGGAATCTACAAACGGTTGCATGTTCGTCGAAGGCGAGTGTGTATGTCCGAGCGCAACATAGCAAACCGCACCTTTTCCAACCAGTCTTTCCGTGCCTAAATAACGCGTCCTGCCGTCAGATTGGATAGATGTGTCCTCGGAGTAATGAAAACCAAAACCAGGCGGAGATGGATCTTCGACAAGTTCAGTGGACAACAATGGGTTATCCACACCTATTGGCTCAACGAGGTAGAGTTCATCCTCCACCTCAAACTCCGAAGGTAATCCACGGAACAGAGAGTGTTCGCCATCCTCGATTTTCACTTTGAAGCGACGAACCGGTGGGTGGTTTAGAAAATACGCTCCAAGCAAGTCGTGATGTGGCAATCGAACCATTTCCCTGCGATTGCTCGTGTCACTCATGCGTTTTGCACGACCACCACTCGTTCCATGAAGCGCAAACCATTTACCGCCATCACTGAGCCACTGCTCTAGAAGTCGGGTTTGCTCATCATTTGGATAGGGCCCAGCAACATAGGAAACCAAAAATTCTGCGGATTGAAGACGTTCGTTCAAGGACGAAAAGTCTTGTGCGACCGTGGTGTGGAATCCATGTCTATAAAGCATCTGCAACAGTTGAATCCGCACAAAGTCCATATCGTGCCCAGCATTGGATCCTATTGGGAATCCACCGACGATTAAGTGTGCTCGTCCGCTCAAAATTCTTACCTCAAATCTAAGTGGAACGATGGTACTCGAATGCTTGTCTTAGAACTGAAACTCAGGAACTTCCACGTACAGTCCGTCCAGTTCTTCAGTGACCGGGATTTGACACGACAACCGTGATGTTGGAGTGATTTCGGGGTTCATCCCAAGCATCGCTTCCTCATCGCTACTTGGCTCGCCGAGTTTGTCATACCAATCGTCTGGCAGGATTACGTGACAAGTGGCACATGAACACTCGCCTCCGCAGTCGGCGTCGATGCCGGGTATGCCGTTATCAATAATGTTCTTCATTAGGGACAGTCCGACTTCGCCTTCGATTTCGTGCTTGGTGCCATCGAAAGTAATGACAGTGATCTGTGGGCTGGGCTTACTACTGGTGTTCATGTTTGAAGGCAGACTCGATTAGAAATTCGTTTAACTTGGAGACATATGATGAATACGCACACAATCTCTCGACATTTGTCCGATTGATTACAATTATGACGCATTCCACCTTAGCTCAGTTGGTAGAGCAGCTGACTGTTAATCAGCGGGTCGCTGGTTCGAGCCCAGCAGGTGGAGCCACCTCTTCTTTCGTAACTCGGGCGCATCAAGGCGCAAGTTTAGCCGAGTACATCCTAGATCCAAGTGCGGTCAGACTACGGAACTTGTGAACGTGCTTGACTGTAACCGAGTCACACTTAGACGTTCTTCATGTCTACCTGTCAGACAGAATGGCTCTAGCTGCGTTTCGGCCTGGCAGTCCTGTGACTCCTCCACCGGGATGAGATCCAGCTCCGCAGTGGTACAAACCTGAAATCGGTCCGCGATATGCGCCAAACCCCATAACGGGACGATTTCCCCACAACTGGTTCAAGCTGTGGGCGACGTGAAAAATGTCGCCTCTTGGTAATCGAAATCTTCGCTCCAGGTCCAAAGGAGTAAGCACCTGTCGAGAAATTACGGTGCTGCTAAAGTTCGGAGCAAGTTTGTCGATCGTTGCAAAGACCGTGTCCGCTGCTTGTTCTCTAAGGTTCTCCCAGTCTCGATCATGCGGAAAGTGCTGACAGAAGAGGCTAGCTACATGTTTGTCAGAAGGTGCAAGCGTGTCATCCACAAGGGAGGGAATCAGCATCTCAATCACAGGATTCTTCGACCAACGGCCAAGTCTTGAGTCCAGATAAGCTGTCTCCATGTACTCGAGTGTCGGACCAATCACGATTCCAGATTGAAGATAGTCTTGTTTAGTGTCGTTTGCTTTGCATGTAAATTGCGGGAGCTCGGAGAGAGCTACGTTGATTCTCAGAACGGCCGACTCAGACCGGAGATTCTTAACTCGATTATGAAAATTCGAGTCGATCGTGCCCTCTTCCAGGAGATCTAGGTATAGGTATTGCGGTGCAACATTGGCAGCGATGGTTGTTGCTTCAAACTCGCTACCATCCTTCAACTTAATCCCGCGGACGAGATTTTGGCGTGTGGTCACTTCGATGACTTCTGAATCCGTGTATATGTGAACACCGCGTTGGACTGCTTCAGCTTTCATTGCTTGTGTGATCGCGCCCATTCCGCCGATTGCATGACCCCACGCACCGGTCCGATCGATCACTTGTCCAAGTGCATGGTGTAGTAGTCCATAGGAAGTCCCCGCTGAATTTAGCGATATGTGACTTCCAACTAATGCATCGAACGCAAAAGCGGCTTGAACGTGGGAATTCTCGAACCATTGAGACAGGAATTGTGTGATTGGCGACACGAACAGATCGATGAGACTACGACGTGCTTCTGGTGAGAGACTCCGAAACTCACGAAGATTCGACAGCAGGCCAACCCAATTACTCAATCCTCCGCCAATTCGCGGTGGTTCTTGCTTCATCAAGCGGCGAGCAACGTCTCCAACAGAAGACAACATCTCTTTGAACTTGAAGAGTGCCTTTGCGTCATTCGTCGAAAACCGATCGAATTCTGATGCCGTGTCCTTTTCGTCGTTATAGACACTGAGCGACTCAGTGTCCGAAATTGGGAAGAAATTGGCTAATGCTCTGGGCACGATGCGGAGTCCATGTTCATAGAGTCTCAGATCCCGAATGACATCGGGGTCCAATAGACCCACGGTATAGCTTGCGATCGAGTTCTTAAACCCCGGATGGAATTCCTCAGTGATTGCTGCTCCCCCAACTTCTGAATGACGTTCGAAAACTCGAACCTTCAATCCGGCTTTAGCGAGGTAGCAAGCACACACCAACCCGTTGTGACCCCCACCAATAATGAGGACTTCGTTCTTAGCAGCCAAGATTAAGTTGCTCTAGTCAAGAGTCGCGTTCACATTTCGAACAGGAATCGTACTTGAACTAGCACCAGACATTGAGCCAGATCGATGTGATTGCTAACTCTGTTGACTTGGGGTTAGTCCAAATTTCAGATAGACGGTTGGAACGCTACCGGTAGGAACTAGCTTGGATCTCATAGAGTTCAGCGTATTGCGCGCCTGATGCCATCAGTTCTTCATGAGAGCCGCACTCGACCATGTGTGAGCCTTCCATCACGACGATTTGGTTCGCCATTCTCACAGTACTGAACCGGTGTGAGACAAGCATGGTTATTCGCCCCGATTGAGATGTCATTGTTGCGCCGGCGTTATGCCGAGCAGCGCTCGCATAGCGCTCAAAGAGCGCGTGTTCCGTTTCGGCATCCAGAGCGGCAGTCGGTTCATCCAGCATGAGTAGAAGAGGTTCGTCCCGCATGAATCCACGTGCCAACGACAGTTTCTGCCATTGGCCAAAACTCACTTCCACACCGTTCTGCCAAGTGGGTCCAAGCTGCGTATCGAGACCTGACGGAAGTTGATCGAGTACATCCTCTGCACCGGCTCTATTCACCGCAGTCTCGACAGCAGGTCGGTTCTCGATCCGAGGCTGATCACCGATTCCCACAGTTTGATCAGCCACCAATTCAAACTGGAAGAAGTCCTGGAATGCTCCGGATAGACGTTTTCGCCATGCAATCGGGTCCATCTTGTTGAGATCCTTGCCGTCAATCAGAATTCGACCACTAGTGGGTTCGTACATGCCAGCTAGCAACTTTACGAGCGTTGTTTTTCCTGCGCCGTTCTCGCCTACAAGCGCAACTACAGACCCCGCATCGATATGGAAGTTGACGTTTTCCAAAGCAGGCTTTTCTGTTCCCGGATAGCAGAACGTAACGCCCTCAAAGGTTATGCCTTGCTCCAATGCTGTCGGGACTGGGTCGTTACGTTGCTTGGTCATAGCATAGGAATAATCTTCAAGCCAGGCAAGTCGTTTGGCCCCATCCATCCAAATGCCACGCAAGAAACCGAGTTCGCCAACTGTAGCGCTGATGTAGGCCGCCAGGCGTGAGCCAGCGGCGAGAACCAAAAGAGCAGCACCCGGTGGTGCGGCAAGAACATAGACCGTGAATACAACTGCGCCAACATAGCCTGCACCAAAGATGGCCCAAGCGACCACGGAAATAGTTGCCGTGTGCCATCGCGCTCGTGCGATGGGTTCATACCACCGACACCAAGCTTGATGTCGGTCTCGAACTATCCAATCACCAATGTTGGACAAGCGTACTTCCTTACCTGGTGATGCTGTTGTTGCGATGTCAAAAAGATGCTTGGACAAGCGAGATGCGGGAGCATTTTGCTCTTCGATCCGTCGTTCCACACCCGGACGTGTTGTGGAGGAAACAACCGTTGGCAGAGCCGCCACAGCCAGAAGCAAGAGAGAAGGATGCACCGAGCAGAGCAACGCGCCGGTGATTCCCAATCGAATAAACCATCCCACGGTCGAAAACATCGAGTGGTACATGTGATCCAAAGTGAACACCTGATCGCGCAAAACTGTCAATCGATCTAAGTACTCAGGACGTTCGTGGTGAGCGATGGTTGCCACACTGGCTTGAAGTTGCGCCACATGAGATTCGAGAGCTATCGAAACGCGATCCCGGAATCTGCGCTGTGTACGATCACTGATGACACGTAGTGCCCACGTCAGAGTGGCCGAAAGCCCTAGGCCCAAAGCTCCAATCCATACGTAGACTGGATTGTCCTGCAGCAAGCCGTTGGCCAGCAGCATCAGCCAAAGCGCAAATAACGCATCCGGCATCGCAGCACAAATTGTCAACACAAAGGCGATGAGCAGAAGCCAGGGCTCTGCGGTGTAGCCTCGTTTTACGGCTCGCCACATCGACGGCAAAGCCGCAGGCATTGAATCAATCGAGGACATCGAGAGCGAGTCCCCCTTCCTCTTCAGTAAATCGGGATGCCTGAAGGTCGAACATTGTTCGATAGCGTCCGTTCCGTTGCATTAGAGTCTCGTGGGATCCCTCTTCAATGACTCGGCCATGTTCGAGGACGCATATGTGGTCAACTTGGCGCACTGTTGAAAACCGGTGTGAAATCAATATCGTTGTGATGTTGCGTGTTTCTTGCAGGATTCGACGAAAGATCTCTCGCTCGCCCCGCACATCCAATTGCGCTGTGGGTTCGTCGAGGAGAACAATTCCTGCTCCACAGTAGGTCGCACACAGTGCTCGAGCAAGTGCTATTCGTTGCCATTGGCCTCCAGACAAATCGATACCTTGGGCGTACGCCTTGCTCAATGTCGTGTCGAGATCAGCAAGGTCGCTTGCGCCTGCACTCTCCAATGCACGAAGAATGATCTCTTCGGTGGCCTGCCCTGCAGGATCGACGTTTTCGCGTAGTGTCAATTCGTAACGCACGAAGTCTTGAAAGACAGCGGTTATTCGATTGCGCCAGTGGGTCAGATCCCAGTCGCATAGGTCAACCCCGTCAATCTCGATGGATCCCCGCGTCGGGTCGTAGAGCCTGCACAACAGTTTCGCCAATGTAGTTTTTCCTGCACCATTCTGGCCAACTATCGCGATCGACGAGCCAGCGGGAATAGTGAGGTTTAGGTTCTCAAGTATTGTCTTCTCGCCAGTGGGGTACTTGAAACTCACATTGCGGAAGCATATGTCTCGCTTGGGTTTTGAATCGGAAACGTGGGTCCCATTCTGTAGCGAACCCACGTCGTACATTGAGCTGCCCAATCGCATGGTCGCGCCCGCGGGCGCGGCGGCACTATCCAATGCCCAAGACAACCCACCAAAAGCGATCATGCTGGTAGTGAAGGCGAGGCTGGCAAACGTTACCATTCGATCCAGACCCAGTTCATTGGATGACACGTCGATTGCCATCACCGTGAACACTATGGCGTTGGCCACCAACACCAATAGCAGACTCCAAACCACCGGTTTCTCACGCAATCGTGTGGCTTCCCATCGAAGGTCGTGAAGGCGTCGTCTGTGTGATCGGAAACGATCAACTACCCAACCTGCCAGTCCAAAAAGTCGGATTTCCTTGGATGCCGGAGGATTTACAGCAATCTTGTACGCATAGTCGGCATGTCGTTGCGCCGTGCGAACCGCGTCAGTGTTGCGATCTCTCCAAACGCCACTCTCGCGAAGCAAGTAGTGGGTGGAAATCCAAGCACCTCCTAGTACAAGTGGAGCCCACCACGCATAAGCCCAAAGAATCATGCATGCAACCAATCCCGCGCACAGTTCCACAAGTCCGGAGGCGATGAAATCCATCGAAATTGATAGTGGCGGACCAGAAATGCCAAGATCGAAGTCGCGAGCTAGAGCGAGATCGTGGGTGAGTTCGGCATTTTCAAGATGCCCCATTCCTTCTGGACGAACGCATGTTTCGCTAAGTCGATCATAGAGCAGACACGAAACATGGTCTCCCAAATTCTTGCCTACGACCAAGTGAAGTGGTGGCAGGACCTGAACCAGAACAAAGAACGATCCAAGTAGAATCAGCGGCACAAGCAAATCAGATTGTCTCTCGACGGCACCAATCAGCGTTCCCATAGCGACAGCCAACAGAGCTGGGAGCAGGCCGCGACTAATCAGAAGCAGCCACCACACTACGGCTAGCGACAAGTGAGCCCGATGCAACAGCATCATGTATAGCCATTCGTCGCGAGAAGTTATTCGTTCGAACAAGCTGGTTCCTTGGACTCTGAGAGCTGTACTAGATACCGGTTAGAAGTATCCAATTAAAGAGTAATCGAACTTTGTTGAGTGGCCACTATGCAACTTTCGACATTTGACGGAACCGTAACAGACGAAGAGCTGGAAACACTCTTGGAGTTTGCCAAGGAGCAAGTAACTCGGGCGGGAAGAGTCATTCTGAAGGGTTTTAGGACGCGGCGTGAGTTAGTCAACAAATCAGATGGTTCAGACTTTGATCCAGTGACTGCATCGGATCGAGAGGGAGAAAATCTGATCCGCGATGCCATCGCCGATCGTTGGCCAGACCACGGAATTTTGGGCGAAGAATTCGGTTACAACCCTGGAAATGGCCTCACGTGGGTAATGGATCCAATAGATGGCACGCGTGCATTTGTAAGTGGTTTGCTCCACTGGGGTGTACTGCTCTCGCTATACGATGGACGGAATGTCCTGCTTGGCGTTATGTATCAACCCTATGTGGACGAACTGTATTGGGGTACTACAGCAGGAGCCCACTATTCGCAACGCGAACAGACGTGGAGATTGCAGACTAGCGAGTGCACTGAACTCTCACAGGCTATCTTGTCAACCACGGATCCTCACCTGTTTGTGAAGAGGGACGAATCACTAGCATTTGAGAATGTGCAGCGAAAAGTGCGGCTCTGTCGCTTTGGAGGCGATTGCTACCAGTACGGCTTAGTGGCGATGGGATTCATCGATATAGTGATTGAGAATAATCTCAACCCTTGGGACATTCAACCATTGATCCCTATCGTCAAAGGAGCAGGAGGCTGCATCACAACCTGGGAAGGCAGCGACCCAAGCAAGGGCGGCCACGTTGTAGCCACCGGCTCAGATAGTTTGCATGAACAGGTGTTGAACGTACTAGAGATCTGAGTGATTTGACACGGCGCTGTCACGAAGTGTCAAACGCAACTCAGAAAATAGCTGTTGAAGTAGTTGAGAATCTTGTCAACTAGAGCTTGCGCCTACCCTATACCTATGGACAGCAGTTCAAGAATCGTCTGTGGGAGTCGCATCAGCAAGTGTCCACCGAATGGCGTCGGCGTAGATCCACCGCCATCTCCAGTCCTCACTTACATCTACAAAGTCTACGTCCACTGCTCCATCTCCCACCTCGAACTCGCCAATGACATTCCACCCTTGAACAGCTTCTCTTGTGTCGAAATCTTCGTTCCAAGATCTCTCACCGTTAGCGATTACGAGTTTGTACTTGTACTCGCGACCCTGAGGAAACCAGTCATCGTGGTAGGGAAGATAGTATTCGAGCTTCCAAAGCGACGATTGCGGTAGCGTGGCTGAAAACCTCACGGTAGCAAAAGTACTCCCTTTTGCTAACTGCGCAGCTGTCTTGCGATAGTCTCCATACGCATGGCGAAGGGGCGTGCGCGACCACATGCCTTGTTGTGAGTTCCATCTGTCAACGATTGCAGGTAGGCCAGCGTCGGAGTCCATTTGTAGTTGAGGTTCACGAAACCAGCTGGCGGGGCCGACATTCAAGGGTGTAGAGTAGTCTGGCTCCGGTTGAAATACCTGAAAACCCGGGCTCAAATCGTCAACGACGACTCCATTCTCGTTTGGAACCCACTTACTGTCCTCAATAAAGGGAGGCACATCCAATTCGGTCAATTCGTCTTCAGGGGCTGTGCTCACCTTTAGCGCCCAAGACCCACGATTTAGAGAAAGTGTTGGATTCAGATTCGCTTGCGTCAATTGGTATGTCGTGACTAGATTGATTCGTTTCGCTGTTTCGCCCTCAACAATCACAGCATTAGATTCTTCAAAGTGCGGGAGCCCCCACTCATTTCGAGTTGTTCCCGGATACTCAATAACAATCACTCCCGGGGACTTTTCTGCATTTCTCACATCTATAGAAGCAATCCACTGTGGATTTCCGCTGTCGTCATCATTAGTTCTTGTATTTCTGACTGCCGAGGTTCTAAAACCAGGTAATCGGAATGTCGTTAGCCAATCTGTGAGAAAGGGCTCAACAGTAACGCTGTGACTCGTTGCTACGGCAACCAAGTCGTCAAGCGTGTAGTTTTGACCGACAAAGTTTGTCTGGATTTCTCGAATCCACGACAAAATGGTCTCGGTCTCATTTGCGAGAATTAAGCCGCGTGCAATTTCATTGCTCTTAAGCAGCATGAGTTCCAAGTCACGCTGATAACCACCATTTGAAGGAAGATCTGCAAACGAAGTTCGCTCAATGTCGCTCCAAACTGATGCTCGCGACCCGAAACCACTAACTAGGCTCAGTTGATTTGAGAGTATGGATGGTGAATTTCCTTCCCAAGAATCATCGGCAGCCCATGCTGTTCGCTCCGGATTGAGATTGGTCATCGCTGAGACGTAGAACGTCGTATAAATTGAAGAAAATCTGGGATGAAGATTAAACAAAGTCACAACGAGAGACTGCATAATCTGATCCAAAGATTGGGCGTACGGACCTTTCGCTGTAGTGGATTGCGACCAGAATCTCTCGGGCAAATCAAGCCATATGTTCTCTGAGAGAATTGCACTATTGAAGAATCCTTGAAGAGTTGTCAGCTCGACTTCGATTTGGTCTTCTTCGTCTTCGACATTCCGGGATGCGCGGTTGAGCGCGAGGTCAATTCTTGCTCGAGGAAATCCGTGTTCCTTCATCATGACGATGCCGGGTAGCGTGTTCACAGAATTCATACGCCACCCGCCACCAATAGTGCGCAATTTTCTTGGCACCTCGACTATTGCCAACTCATTGTGAGACATCGCAAGTCCCTTGTCCGCGTACCACTCAATGCGCTTCTTAGTTTCGGTAACAAACTCACTATCCTTCTCAAGAAACATTTGGATATTTTTCGCGTGACGTTTGTGCAAATGCATTTCAAACGTTAGTTCACCCACGTTCAACGATCCGCTGACGAAATTCGATGCAAACAATCCGAATTCATGGATTGGATTCTCAGGTGTCACCTTATATGTTCGAGAATCTGTCGATTCATCCAGGTTGGATCCCAGTGCCACCAAAGTCCATGTGTTTCGGGTAAGGTTAACCGTGAGGTCCACTTCAAAGTAGTCTCGGCCTCGCTGACTCGATACAAAGTCAGCGTTGACGGGACCAGGTGTCGGATACCAGTGGTTACCAGGCATTAAGGCAACAAAGCTCCTATTGAATATCGATCCGTCGGTACCTAGCAAACGTGCGGCAACTGTAGGTACGTCGTTGCTAGTCAGGTAGTCAATCGCACCGTCAAAGTACGCAAATCGATGGTCTGGCACTCCCTCTGCAGATACTCTCAGCGTGTGCTGTCCAACGAGGCTTTCGGCATCGCTTAAGGCGATCAGAAGCAGACCGCTTTCAAACCTGTAGCCGGCAGGTTTACCGTTCAACTCAATACTGCTGATTTTCATTGAGGGGTTGAAAGAAAAGACAAGAATGTTCGATTGAACTTCGCCGACTTCCATTTCATACAAGAGATCAATGGCAAGCTTCTTCCCGGGATTGATATGAACTTCTCCAGCAATCTCTGTAATGTCGATACCCCCGTCCCAATTGACTTCCTGATGTGCTAGTTTCCAGTCATTCGATTGCATTCCGGGACTGAGAGCACCGTATGCGGCGAAACCAAACGCACCAGCACAAACGACTACAGTGGTAGTACATGCCAAGATATTGGAGAGCGGAGTACTACTGTCCCTTCGTTTGTGAAAGAGGGTTGCCGCAACTGTCAACCCAATTGCTCCGACAACCGTACCGAATCGGATCACCAGCGTTTTCCACTCGGGAAATTGAGGCAGTAGATCAGAAATGAACAGAATGTCGTTGGAGGATGGTGAGAATAATCCTCGTAGCGAGTACGGCGAATCCAACAACAGAAACAGCCAAGCAAACATTGCAGCAATTCCGACAACTGCCACCGCTACACGAAATCGAAGCAAACTTGAGAGAAATACGGTTAGAGCACACCAAATCAACACCATGACCGGAACATCGATTACGAGTAGATTCAGCAAAGAGTGAATTTGAAACGGTTCGGCAAACCCAAAACCAGCCAGACTCATGACCAATCCGAATCCGTTCGCCGTCAAGACTAGAACTGCCGCAAAGAGCCACAGCAAAAAGGTATAGCCGAGTATCCGACCGGCTGAGTATTCGAAGTTTGAAACAGGTTTTGAATCGAGAACCTCGCCGACACGATACTTGGCTTGCTGTTGAGACGAGTCAAACACCATCAGTAGTGCAACCAGTTGAAACATTAAGAAAAAAGTTGGTTCTATGTTTCCCAACAGGTAGAACGGCGTGGCTGTAGATGGTGTATAAGGCGCAACGAAGTGAAGCGACAAGCAAGCAAATGTGTAACCGACACCTGAAACCAAAGTGATTACAAACACGGCTGTCCAAAAGCGTGCGAGGCGAACGGCGGTTCGTGTCTCCGCGCCCGCAACGCACAAGATGTTTCTCACTGACAGACCCATAGATGATTCCTGTTCGCAGGGGGCTTGAGCTCAGTCCTGTTCATGCAATTCTTGTGCCATGATTCCGTTTTTTTTAGCGGAAGATCACCGTTTTATCCTGTGAATTGAAGGGGAATTGTTACAAATTAGGAAACGCAGTTGCTCAACGGCACGAGAGGAGCTTTCTTGGAGCCGTTTAGGTCATGACTAGCAACACACCCTTCTGGGACAATTGTGCTTTCGGTAGCTTCATCGAGTCGTTCCTAGGCTGGCTAAAACACCAAGCTTCTGTAGTCGCCTAAAATCTCCAGTCAAACTCACAAGTGAACAATCCGCTTGACGTGAATGAAAGGTGACGGTGCTCGTGCCTTCTTTCCACTTACTCATTGATAACCGGAGCCACAAATGATCCTGCAAAACTCGTTTCGAACCGCACTCGACGAAGGCAAACCGACGATGGGAACCCACTTCTTGTTTGCCGAGCCTGATATTGCCGAAATGATTGGAGACACAGGCTTGTTCGACTATGCGGAATTTGTGGGCGAGTACTCGACTTTCGACATGTCAATGCTTTATCACCTTGCAAGGGCAGCTCAATGTGGCAATCTGCCTCTCATGATCAAACTTGACCAAGAAGGACAAGGGTTTTGGGCACAAGCGGCATTGGGCGCAGGTTTCAAGTCAGTCCTCTTTACCGACGTTCGGACTCCCGAAGATGTAGAAATGTGCCACAAAGCAGTTGCTCCAGATCAACCGGGAGTTCACGGCTTCATGGGAGTCAAACTTCGCCGTCCTGCACTAATGAGCTATGACACTGAGCCGTACGGTGAGGACCTAAACTCCATCGTCAAAGTGATCATGATTGAGAAGAGCGTGACGGTCGACAACATCGATTCAGTTCTCGACCGAGCTCGTACTCTTCAATTCGACATGACGCAATGGGGACCCGCAGACTTTGGCTTTTCGAAAGGTCCAGGAGGGATTAGCGGGAGTGAAATCAGAGAGGCCGAGGAGCTAGTTATCAAGAAGTCGATCGAATACAACGTTCCCCCTCGAATAGAGATCGGAGAAGTCGAGCAAGCACAACGCTACATCGACATGGGTGTGCGTCACTTTTGCATCGGGTGGGACCGGTTTATCTTCCGGCAAGCTCTCGGAAGACTGGGATCGGGCTTGAGAAAGGTCCTAGAGACAATCTAGAAGTTCCGATCCTTAGGTACTTGAGGCTGAACCGCTAGTTCACCAGACTTTCTGCCAGGTTCGAGTAGTCTCAGACTTATACATTGCTTTTGCGGTGCGGAGTTCACCCATGGCGTAATCGGGACCAGCCGCCATCGTTCGATTGTCTAGCACTGCTGCAGCAAAATCCTCCAGTTCCGCGCCATAGCTATCAACTTTCGGTGCAAATGTACCCATGACCTCTTTTCCTCTCGGATTGTCATGGTTGTATAGCATCAGCCTGCCCTCTCTCCCGCGTTCGAGCACAATCTCTCCCTCTGATCCAGTAATGCGAAAGTCGGCTTCGGGACCAATTGCTCCCGTAGTCAGAACAGCTTTGAATGTTGCTATAACGCCAGATTGAAATCTCATTAATGAGAGTCCAAATGAATCAGTCTCGCGATGCGGGATGTGGCTTCCCGTAGATGCAATCACTTCATCGACTTCACCGAGCATGATTCGCATTGGACGGATCCAATGCGCCCCGCCATCCATGCAAACCCCTCCGCCTGCTTCAGCAAGACGAAATCGCCACGGGATGGGATCGTTGGAATCAAACCGTTGTGGATCATAAAACGTTCCGTGGGCAGTGAGCACCTCTCCGATGGCACCCGACTCGATCAATTCACGAGTCTTGTGTGCATCCCACCAATATTGCGCTTGTTCAGCAACCATGAAAACCACGTCTGAGTTTTTTCCTGCTTCAAGGATGCGTTCAGCGGACGGTATGTCGGTCGAAATTGGCTTTTCAAGAAGTGTGTGTTTACCTGCATTGAACGAGATATAGCATGCTTCCTCATGAGCATCATGTGGGAGCATCAAGTCAACAGCATCAAAAGACCCCTTCTCAATCCCTTCCTCTAAAGAACCGAACGCATCACTATTAGTTTGTTGAGCAAATGCTTCGGCTCTTGTCAAGTCAGAATCAATACACGCTTTGACTTGAATTCTTGTTGCAATTCGACGAATTCCGTCTAAGTGTGCACGTGCGATTTGTCCACAGCCTACGAGCGCAAGACTGAGCTTTTTCGATTCAGACATGGACTAGGAACTCTTCAGAAGACCTTAAATTCCGATGTCTTGAAGGTTGTAATCGGTCAGTTCCGACATGCGACTTGATTGCCAAGCGTAGTCTGCGGCATTGTCTTTCAATGGTTCGTAGTCGTACGCTACTTCGTCGGGAAACCGTTTTCGACGCGCGTTTATCCCAAACATGATCATGCGTGATCTCGAACGAATGTAGTCTTCCGTATAGACGGAAATCGGATTGTGAACCCCTCCGCTCTCGACGTTCAGCACTGAACTGCGTCGATGGAATCCAAAATTCAAGGTGACTCGATACTTAGAGCTAGTGTTGCAAAAAGAGCCGTGAATTGCCTGCCGATTCGTTATGACCACGTCTCCAGGATTGCAGATTAGAGGCACCGCTTCCTGCAGCCTATCGGATCCTTCCTTCTCAATCATCGCCTTAATGTCAGCCTTGCCCTTTCTGTGCGAACCAGGAACCACCCAAAGGCCGTTCTCTGCGTCGCATCCGTAGAGTTGAGCCATGAAGTTAAAGCCATGGGTGTTCTCGTCTAGAGTTGGCTTAGTCCAATGGGTCCATCCGTCTTGGTGCCAGGCTACCGAACCACCTAGACCAGGATGTTTGATCCAGAGAACTTCGTTGAAAGGCGTGAAGTCTGGACCATGAATAGCTGCTGCAACCCGTAGCAAATCGGGGTGCCCATAGACGCGAAGATAGGCTTCCGAGAACTGTAAAGCACCAGAAATAACTTGAACAATTTCCTTTGGTGCATCGGATGGAGGCTCCAATTGAAGCATTTGGGACGGGTGCCTTCCATGAGCAGCCTGGGTTCCACCCACTGGGTCTGACAATGGCTTCACCCAGCTAATTGACCTAGCTTTGCAGTTACTGCCTAACGCAGGGCGGCCAAATCGATCAAGTTTTGAGTCGCGCGACAAGGGAACACGACGAAGAATTTCAGCCACATCGTTCTCTATGTCTTCGAGTTCTTGCTCTTTCAGGACGTTTTCGAAGACATAGAAGCCACAATCAGAGTACGAGCTCGCAATTTCTGGATGCAACTTTCCGTCTTTTGTAAATCGAATGGGACCTCGATTTCCCAGTCTCATCGCTCGCTCTGTACCGATGCGACGATACTCAATCATTGCCTTTTCAGCACTACCGTAGTCGTGCCTAGCAGATTCTGAGGTTGGTAACTTTGCAAGTGCCATAAGAATTGGTTCCTCGTTTAACTCTGGTTATATCAATCAGGGAGCCCAAGGCGTTCAAATTGTTCGGATGGCGCATCATTCCATTTCATTGCTTCGATCAAGCCCTGCGCTAATCGTTTTTCTTCCCTCTCGTCTGTGACGGGGCTGACCTGTCCTGGATCTGAAGATAGGTCGAACATCTGAGTTTTGAAAAGGTTTTCGATGTCACGCGACCAAATTGTTGGTATTCGCATTACCGGACAGCCTTTGGTAAACGACAGTGGTTCGTTCCACTGCATATTCGCTAGCTCTCTCGGGCTGAAAGGGCTTCTCATATGTGTGGGCATGAGTGTGTAGTGACTTAAGGGAGCATTGCCATTCTCGGGTCCACGCATGTAGACATAGCGACCATCAGTAATGTTGACATGAGCTCCAAACATTCCGAACATGGCGAAGTCCCTCACGGACTTGTCCGTGTCGGCAAGTTCGACAAGATCACTTCCCTGCATGTCGCTTGGTTGATCAAGTCCAAACCATCCAAGTAGTGTTGGTCCGATGTCGATAGTTTGCGTAAGACTGCTGCGCCGAACTCCGGCCTTCTTCGAACGAGGATCCCAGATAAACAAGGGAATGTGTGCTGTTTCGTTGTACCAAGGCATTCTCGCCTTGCCCCACCAATCGTGTTCGCCTAGCATGAAACCGTGGTCGGTCACAACCATCAACATGGTGTCGTCCCACATGTCGTGTTCATCCATGAAGTCAATGACCGAACCAAGATAATGATCGCACTGGGTCAGCAATGCCGCGTACTGAAATCTCAGATACTCCACTGCGTCGGGATCTTCCGTAACTCGTTCGTACTTTGGCCAATCGAAGTGAGGCCCGTCCCAATCGTAGTTGTACTTGTCCTTCCATTGCTTCAGTGTGAAGAACGGCTCGTGTGGGTCGAAAGTCTCGATTTGCAGGAACCAATTGTCCTCTGACCAATTGTTATCCAAGAACAGTTTTCCTTCAGCAAAGGTTCTGGCCTGCGGAGTCAATGTCTCTTCTTGCATGTACTTGCGGTTTACTTGATCCTGTCTTGCCACTCTGCCTAGATGGTCGATGTAGGGTGGATCGGCAACCTCGCCCCTCCACGCATCCCCCTCTTGGCCTCGAACATTGACCCAGCTCGAGTATCGATGGTGGTATGTTGCACCCCCATCCTCCCAATAGTGGTAGTGGTCCGAAACCAAGTGAGAATAGATTCCGTTCTGACGCAGCAAGGTAAATGTCGAATCGTCAAACGGTTCAAATGGACCCCAGGAGCGGTGTAGAAAGTTGTGCCTTCCCGTGTGGAGTTCCCTGCGTGCAGGAATGCAAGGCATGCTTCCTATGTAGTGATTGTCGAATACAACGCTCCGCTCACCTAGACGAACAAAGTTGGGAGCGAGAGTCCAGTCACATCCGTAGTTCGGCAGCATGTGCCTATTGAGTGAATCATACATGACCATGATGGCTTTCATTTTCCGACCTCCCGGTTTCCCTAAGAACTTTCAATGAGCACTCGTTTCCACTCGACCATTCGCTGTCTGACGTTTCGTCTCGGGCACGAGAGCTTGACCTTTAGCGCGTTTTGCCTCAATCTCTTCTCGAGTCTTCTTCATCATGATGAAACGCTCAGGAGTTGCTGGATGAGTCAGCGTAAATCCAGTTCTTCGAATGTCCATGGATGCCATTCTGCGCCAAAAACTCTCTATTTCATCCAGATCCACATTGGCATTTGCCAAGTAGTACATTGCCAAATAGTCCGCTTCTCGTTCATATCTCTTGGACATAGCTCGCACACCAAAATAAGAGAAAACTCCACCTGCCCAAACGCGGCCATAACCCGCGAGCGCAATGTCCAAAATCAATCCAATTCCCGCTCCCGCTCGAGATTTGGGTACGTGGCTAGCAATATTGTGTGCGAGCTCATGGCCTATTACGAACTGAATCTCTTCTGGACTCTTTGCAAAACTAATCAGTCCGTTGTTAATTGTGATCGACCTTCCATTCGCAGTCGCATTAATCGAGCTATTGCTAATAACGCGGATGTTGGAACGGCAGGTCAAGACAGACTCAAGCTCTACGTCCATGATTTCCGAGCCACGGGCTACCGCTATTTTGATTGGGTTGCCGTTTGACTGAGCAAGCGTCTTGCGCATTAGCTTTCGGGCTTGCTTGCTATTGGCAACAGTTTGGTCTCCGATTCCTATTATTCGGTCTCCGACTTGAAGAGGAGAGTCTGCAGCAGGTGAGCCTTTTGCAATGCCCCAAATTACTGATCGCTTTCCAACTGTAGCCGTTGAGCCGCTTCGCATGCCCATAAGAGAATTTGGAACACGTTCCTCGTGTGCAATCCAAATTCCATTCCGATACTCGACCAGATTTCGACAATGCGGAGTGTTATTTGCAACTAGGGGCCAAGAAAGATCTGCAACTAGCTGCGTATTTTTTCGCAGCGTTTGCTCAGCCAGATCAAGTTGAGATTTTGCTTCTTCCTCCAATTCTGAAGGAAGTACCAGAGGCACTCGCGACGATATGGTGCAACCTGTTACAAGCACCACAAGACCAAAGACGAGAACGGGTAAAGCTAAGTTGGTGCGTACATGACAAGACATGCTGCGCAGGAACTCGTTTCTAAACTTTTGCAAACAGACGTTGTATTTGAACTTCGCTGCCTATTATCTATGTTCGCAGGCTCGTGATTACGCTTTGGACCTCGGCTCACAAAGAATGGGTCGCTTACAATCAAAACACCTTTCTCTAAGAAGCAAAAAATGACGGAATTTTCAACCCTCTTGATCGACCGTGTGGGAACCGACGGGCGGGTCGGACGAATCACTCTCAATCGACCTGAAAAGCTCAATGCACTGTCCAGCGAATTGATTTTTGAACTCAACGAAGCACTGCACGACATGGAAGCAGACGACAGTGTTCGTGTCTTGATATTGAGGGGGGCTGGAAGAGCATTCTGTGCCGGTTACGACTTAACACCGAATCCTGGGGCTCCTGGACCCAAACGTCGCTACAAGTCGGTGGACGATAAGCGTCGAACGCTAATCATGGGAATACGAACAAGCATGCAACAGGTCACCGACATTCAGATGTATTTTTGGAATATGGCAAAGGTCACTGTTGCCTCATTGCACGGATATGCAGTTGCGGGTGGTTGCGAGTTGGCGATGATGGCCGATCTCGTTGTAGCAGCGGAAGACACTCAAATTGGACACCCCGGCCACCGAGGGCTCGGTGTAGCTAGAAACGGAGTCATATGGCCCTTGGTTATAGGAATGCGGAAGGCAAAGGAACTCTCGTACACAGGCGAAAATATCTTCGCGACAGAAGCCGAACAAATCGGAATGATCAATTACGCGTGGCCCAAGGAAGAACTCGAGGATCGAACCATAGCGTTCGCGGACAGACTTGCGAACATGACCGCAGACCACTTAGCGATTTTGAAGCTGAACATGAACCGCTTCTACGAGAACATGGGCATCTATTCATCGGTTCGAAGTAGCACGGAGCACGATGCTATGGCCCAATTCACAGGCTATGCCTATGAATGGCGAGACCAAATGGCTCAGAATGGCTTCAAGGCAGCCCTCGAGTGGAGAGATGGACCGTATAGGGACACGGACACATATAAGAAGCGCAAAACTAAATTGAAAGCCAATAAGCAGAAAATTCAATGAGTGATCAGTGGCCGAGCAAACTGCACCAGACCTAGTACGACCCTATGAAATGCGTTCCGGCCAGACGGACTGGCGCGGACATTGGGCTACTGATGACATTTGGGACATCTTGGTCGCGTCGCGCTCAGGTGATGTGCAGCGGGTTCGTGAAATGCTCTCCAAGGATCCGAGTCTCGTCAATGCAGACTATTGGTATACACCACCAATTCAGTTCGCCGTTCGCGAGGGACATATCGAAGTAATCAAGGTACTCGTCGAAGCAGGTGCCGACACTTCTCATCGATCCCTTGATGGACGCGAGACTCTCATGGACTTTGCAACTGACCGTGGGCACTCTCATGTTGTTGAGTACCTCAATAGCGTGAATCCCCGGATGTTCTCCCAAGATCAACCCATACACCAAGCAGTGAAGCTGAAGGACATCAGTAGGACTCAAGAGATCTTGCAATCCGATCGCAGAGCGGCAAATGCACCGGGAGCACTTGGACGCACTCCCCTGCACTATGCGGTTGAGACCGAGGAATTGGAATTGGTTCGTCTGCTCGTCGAACATGGTGCCGAAATTGATGTCCACGGATTCAGCAGCGATGACCGATTAGGTGGCCACGGTTTTCGACCCATAGCCCTTGCGCTCTGGTATCACCCCTATTGGCGGCAACGAGACAACTACGAGATTGCACGACTTCTGATCGACTGTGGTGCTACGTATTCGCTCACGATTGCTGCAGCGCTCGGGGATATGAATCGTGTGCAACAACTGCTCTCAGTTGAAGACGCGGATCCCAATGAAGAGGAATCTGGCGGAAAAAGGGCGATATCAGCAGCTGCAGAGAGAAACCACTACGAAATCGTAAAGTTGCTTTTGGAACGAGGTGCCAAACCTAACCTTCCTGAGGGACCGAATTGTCCTCGAGGTTATGCGCTTTGGAGCGCAGCTCGTTTTGGATTTCGGGAAGTGGCTGAGCTGCTACTTGAAAACGGAGCAGATCCCAATGCTCCGGTGGAGTCCTCTGGTTCGCCCACAGAGTCAGCCAAAGACGCGTCGATGCGAAATTTACTCTATCGCTACGGTGGAACCGTCGGTATGGCAGCCCACTTCCATCAAAAGAACATCGACGTTGTAGCTGCACTATTGGATCGGTGTCCAGAGAGGATCTCTGAACCCGAAACTGTTGAGGGATTCACGATGGGAGTTAGCAACGACGATGAAGATCTCGTTCGTTTGCTGCTAGCACGCGGAAAAAGACTGCCTTCTCACGTCACAGGTTGCCAAACCTATCTTTGGCAGTCTCTTCGACTGAGCGAACTGTTATTGCAACACGACATGGACCCAAACTTGCCAAACTGGCAGCTCATGACTCCACTGCATCACATGGCAGCTAAAGGCAACGTCGAGGGCGCAAAACTGTTTCTGAAGTATGGAGCCGATCCGACCCTACTTGACGAAGAGTATCGCTCAACACCGATGGGATGGGCTGCTCGAGCAGGGCAACTGAGGTTTGTCGAGTACCTGCTCAACCAAGATCCTGGACTTGCCACTATCGCTCCCAGACACCAACCTGATTGGGCAACACCGCAAAAGTGGGCCGAGAGACGTGGTAATACAGCGATCCTGAAACTGTTAGAGGCAAGTGCAACTAGCTAGATTGCTAAGCTCCAACGCACCCGAACTGATTTAGACTTCAATCATCTCAAAGTCGCTCTTGGGAGTCGCACACTCTGGACACACCCAATCTTCGGGGATGTCTGCCCATCGCGTACCTGCTGCAATTCCCTCGTCTGGCAGTCCCTCGGCTTCGTCATAAATGAACCCACAGGTCATGCATTGGTACTTTTTCATCTATTTCCTCAAGACTTCTACTTTGTAAGACTGAATTTAGCGATCTCGCTTCGATTGTCCTACTTCTTAGTCTTCACTAATTCCCATGGCTTGTGGGGAAAGGTGCGACCGTCGAATTGGTGATAACGGCCCACCACATGTTCAAACTACTAACAGGACAGTGACACGCTAAGTTTGACGTGCCATATTATGCTCCAAACCCTTCAAGGACATGTCGGTACAGCACCCTCGTCGTTCGAACAGTGTGCTGGATTGAAGAGTATTGAAAGGCAGTAAAGACTATGATTGGTTGTGATCGTAATCGTAAAATCCGTGCTGTCGATAAATACGTTGATTGGAATTAGCTAACAATCAACAGTTCACCTCCTATATCCAAACAGCGGAGAAATTCTCGTTAGTGTTATGGTCAATCGTATTCTCGTAACAGGCCTAAGTGGCTTGATTGGACAAGCTCTACAACCGGCACTAGGCTCATATAACTCAGTTCGTGCACTGAATCGCACCAAAGTGGAAGGCGTTGACTCCATTCAAGCAAGCATTCTCGACTATGAACGGATTCGGCCCGCATTTGACGACGTCGACGTAGTTGTACACCTTGCTGCAAGAGCTGGTGAACGATTCCCGTGGGACGACCTTCAATCTACAAATATCCAAGGCACGTTCAACGTCCTAAAAGCTGCTGCCGATGCTGGTTGTAGCCGCGTAGTGTTCGCAAGTAGCGGCGCGACAGTATCTGGATATGAAAAAGTGGAACCCTACAAGACACTCACGAGTGGGGAATACAGTAATGCTCCCACAAAATGGGATCTAATCGACCATACGTGGGCTACACGACCAACCGGCTTGTATGGAACAACAAAGGTTTGGGGAGAAGCACTGTGTAGGCATATAGCGGACACTACGGATATGGACGTCTTTAGCGTTCGAATTGGATATGTGAACCGCGACGATCGCCCCGGCCGGCCTCGAGATTACGCAATCTGGTGTAGCAAGAGAGACATCGTTTCTGCGCTGGTCAAGAGCATTGAGGCACACACCAGCCAGTCCTTCGCAACCTATTTCGTCACTTCCCGCAACAAGTGGGGCTATAGAGATCTTGCTCACGCCGAGCAAACGGTGGGATTCGTACCCGAAGATGAAGCTGAAGCGTACCGTTAGCCGACTATCCCGTGTTCGCCAATAGCTCTGCTATGAAAAGGCGACTGACGAGAAACTGGATTTTCTTCTCTGTGTTTGTAGCTTTGCTGGCGTCCGAATGCAGAGCCGAAGATGCAATTGTTGCGGTATCCACGAATTTCCTCGAGACTGCCAAGAAACTAGTAGAGGAATTCGATATCAGTGAAGGAAAAGTAGTGCTGGCTTCCGGTTCTACCGGACAGATCTTCGCTCAAGTCAATCAAGGAGCACCTTATCACGCATTTCTTTCTGCGGATCAGCTTCGAGTAGATGAGCTAGTCGAGAGAGAGCTAGCTATTGGTAAATCACAATTTACCTATGCCGTAGGCAAGATTTGTTTCTTTCTTACACCGGAACGGACGAGTGAAGATTCACCAAAGAAGAGATTCGACGACTTGTCAATCGAGAGAATAGCAATAGCAAATCCCCGAATCGCACCGTATGGCGCAGCCGCGATCGAAGCGCTCGAGAGTGTCGGCTGGAAGAAAGAAGACCGAAAAGGCAGTGTTGCAACAGCTCAGAATGTTGGCCAAGCTTTTGCGATGGTTTCTTCGGGAAATGCGGATGCAGGGATAGTCGCACTCTCAACGATCCTTCTTCGATCAGTCCCAAAAGAGGATTACTACCTCATTCCGTCCGACTTGCATGAGCCCATCGAGCAAGACGCTGTTCTACTTGCCAATGGAAAGGGCAATTCTGCAGCTAAACGATTCTTAGATTACATTTCCAGCGAAGAAGGAAAAGCCGTCATTCGCAGTCACGGCTACACAGTCGATTGAATGGATCAATTCTGAGTCCGGTTTGGCTCACAATTCAACTAGCGAGCATCACCACGGTCTTGTTGCTCGTGTTAGGAACTCCCGTTGCTTGGTGGATCGCGCGTAGTCGAAGTCGATTCAAGCCGATCGTCGAAGCGATTACAGCTTTACCCCTAGTACTTCCTCCTACGGTGTTGGGCTTCTACCTCTTGTATGCGTTCAATCCAAACGCACCACTTGGATCCTTTTTTGTTTGGATTACGGGTGAAACTCTTGTTTTTTCGTTCCAAGGTTTAGTAGCAGCTTCACTAATCTATTCTCTGCCCTTCATGGTGCAACCGCTCCGTGTCGCATTCGAGGATATCGACAGCAATCTCTTGGACGCCACGCGCGTGCTTGGCGCGAATAGCTGGACGAGATTTTTCCTGGTCGTTATTCCAATTTCCTACAGGGGGTTTATTACCGCTGCTGTTCTGACCTTCGCTCACACAGTCGGTGAGTTTGGCGTCGTACTAATGATTGGGGGAAGTATTCCCGGAGAAACGAAGGTACTCTCAATTGCAATCTACGAAATGGTTGTGGAAACCATCTCAAACTCTGAGGCTCACCAACTCTCACTGGGGCTGCTTGTGTTCAGTTTTCTGGTACTAGTCGGCGTCTACACGCTCAATCGGAAAGATCCTTTGAGGGTCTCGTAGTATGTTGCAAGTAAGTTTGAAAGCCCAATATCCAGACTTTACTCTGGATATCTCAACCAACATTCCTTTGGATTGCGCAACTGCAATCATCGGTCCGAATGGAAGTGGCAAAACGACACTTTTGAGGTCTCTAGTGGGATTGACTCCCGTCGAGGGAAGAATCTCTATCGACGAATCGGTGTGGCTCGACACAGACTCTAGAACATACGTATCAGTCCATAAGCGACCAGTCGGCTATATGTCTCAGTCACCAGTACTGCTCCCTCATTTGAGTGTCAAAGACAACCTTCGGTTTGCCAATTTTCTTGCAAAACGCAAAGACAGTCCGAGTGACGGGATTCCTGTCGAAGCGATCGTAGATTCACTAAGCGTCAAAGGCCTGCTAGATCGTAGACCTCATGCGCTTTCGGGGGGCGAAGTTAGCCGTGTTGCTCTCGCACAAGCTCTGATGTGCAAACCACGGCTCTTGATGCTCGACGAGCCGTTGGCATCCGTAGATGTAGACCGTAGAGCGGAATTCGTGCCCTATCTCAAATCCGTCTTAAGCGAATACCAAGTGCCAATGTTGTACGTTACCCATAGTCTGAGTGAAGTTGCCGCTTTGTGTGAACGTACAGTTGTGTTGCGAGAGGGACAAGTTCACAAGGAAGGTGAAACCACCGATGTGCTACAAAACCGCAAGGAGAGCGACGATCTCCTTGATGAATTCGAGGCTGGCACTGTCTTACATGGCAAGATCCTAAGGCACGATCCAGTCTTTCACCTGACCTATCTCAGTTCATGCGAACAGGA
The DNA here is from genome assembly GCA_965203735.1 of Candidatus Azotimanducaceae bacterium. Lineage (GTDB taxonomy): Bacteria > Pseudomonadota > Gammaproteobacteria > Pseudomonadales > Azotimanducaceae > Bin55. The sequence goes on along the minus strand of OZ241909.1, from coordinate 1,928,335 downwards.
ATTGGTCGTGCCGACGCAAGACTTGATCGATGCTGGAGAAGATGTACGATTTCGCATCCGAGCGAGAGACGTCTCACTAGCTACCTCCAGACCTGAGCAAATTAGTATCCGCAACATTTTGAAAGGCAAAGTGCTCCAGATCGATGATCGTGCAGAAGCACCACACTGCGAAGTGCAGGTAAGTTGCGGAGACGAAGTCATTCGTGCTTTGGTCACCCGGGCTTCGGTTTACGATTTGGGGTTGAATGTAGGCAGCCAGGTCTTTGCGCTGATTAAAAGCGTCACCATCGAGTACTAAGAAGCTTGTACCAAGACTCATGAATTCAACGCACCATATTCAGAACATCGAAGATCACGGCTACAGCATCGCTCACGATGCAATTGACTTGAACTTTTGCGACGAAATTCGAAATGAGATTTCTCGTCTCGAAAAAATAGGTCCACCCTCTCTCCAGCAAAGTGAGTTCACTGGTTATAGGACTCTTCGATATTTTGACCTGTTAAACAAGGGTGAAGTCTGGGAGCGTGTCGCCACGCACCCCTTGGTGCTTAAGGTAGTTCGTGGTGTTCTGGGAGAAGACATGCTGCTATCCACCATGGGTACTGCGGTCATTGACCCAGGCGAGACAGCTCAAGCGATTCATTGTGATGACCAACTCTATGGAATGCGACGTCCACACAAGAATCTTGTTTGCAACACGATGTGGGCACTCTCTGATTTTAGGGAGTCAAATGGCGCAACGCGGCTGGTCGAAGGTAGTCACAAGTTTGACCACTATCCTCAATATGGTCGAGACACCTCCAAAGAAGAAACCAATCCGCTTTCTACTATTGCTGCGGAAATGCCCAAGGGAAGTATCTGTTTTGTCGTCGGAACTTGCTACCACGGAGGTGGAGCCAACCAATCGAACGAACGTCGGTGGGCTCTCACTATCAACTACTGTGCTGGTTCGCAGCGTCAGCAAGAAAATCTCATGTTGGCACACTCTCGCTCCAAACTACGTACGTTTCCCGATGAACTTCAACGCATTATTGGATTGCGCCCGAGTCTGGCTGGTGTTGGACACATAGACGCGGGCGATCCTCGGGCAATTCTGGACAAGCTCGATTGAAGTGCAGTCTCGTGTACTAGTTGTCGGGGGCGGAATTGCAGGTCTGTGTCTAGCGCTTGCGCTGAGCAAGAAAGGCGTTTCAAGCGTGGTCTTTGAAAGGAACAAATTTGAAGACACAACAGGAACCGGAATTCAGTTGTCGCCCAATGCAACTGCGCTGCTATTTCAGGCTGGACTCAAGAAACTTCTCTTGACAAGAGGGCGCGTCTCAACCGAAATTGTCACACGCCACTGGCGAACTGGTCGTGATACGTCACGAATCCCATTAGCCTCTATGGTTGAGAAACACTGCACTACCCCCTATCTGCAAATCCTGAGAGCCGAGTTGGTAGACGTACTATTGAATTGCATTCGCGATGACCCACTCGTCGAGCTTCGAGAAAACGAGAACATCGAGTTTCTCCATCAATGGGAAAACGGTGCATCGGTTAGCAGCAATGGATCGGAATTCAATGGTAGCCTGATCGTGGGAGCCGACGGGGCACGTTCAACAATTCGAAGACTAGTCGGGCAAATCCCGGATCCTCCGTTTTCAAAATGGCATGCATGGCGAACGACCATACAAACGAACTCCACCGACTTGGTCTCGAAACGAACTACTGTTTGGTGTGGCCCGCGAAGTCACATAGTGACGTACCCCGTCGACGAACATGGACAGGTCAATTGTGTGTTCATTACCCGGTCAAGCAGAGAGCTGGATGAAGCGTGGAGCCAACACGGAGCTTTGGTCGACCTGCAATCGTACTTTGACGGATGGCATAAGGGGGTCTTCGATTTACTAGACCGAATTGACGAATCAAGCCTCTTCAGGTGGGGACTATTTCGTCACGACAAAATAACAGGTGGATGGACTAGAGGACGCTGTACACTAATTGGAGACGCTTGTCATTGTGTTCTTCCTTTCTTGGCACAAGGAGCGGCTTTAGCAATTGAAGACGCATTCGCACTGTCAAACTGCTTGGATGAGTACTCAACAGACGTCTCAAGCGCATTAAGAAACTACGAAAAGATGCGACTTCCTCGAACTAACTCAATCCAACGACGATCGGCGCGGATGGGACTTGTCTATCACCTGCCCGCACCCTTTTCATGGCTACGAGACGCTAGTGCAAAATGGGCAATTCATGAGATTGTGCGTAACATATATGCTTCTGAGACGTCTCGTGTAGACAGCTAGTGCTTGAACTTTTCTCTCTCGCACCTATCTATCTACCTTGGGTATGAAGAATGCTTCTTACAAGGCTAGGTGCCTCGCTTGAGGACGCTAAGTCAATTTGTCAACCGTTTTTTTGTAGATGTTGACGTACAAGATAGATAAAGAACAAATGTGGAGGTCTGAATGCTAGGCAATTCGTCACGAATATTGGCAATTTTGTTGCTCGGTGTTTCTTGCGTCGCAGGCTATGTTCATGGTTTGCCTCTAGACGGTAGATCATCACTTGCACCCATGTTGGAAGACGTAACTCCTGCAGTCGTGAACATCAAAGTGGTTAAGATCAAACGAGTTACCACGATAGGCACCTATTGGGGTCCATTTCCGCAACGTGAGACTCGAGAAGGAACGAGTGCAGGATCTGGATTGATTGTGGATGCGGAAGGTGGCTATGTCGTAACGAACCATCATGTAATTGATGGAGCAAAGAGTATCGTAGTTACTTTGCTAGATCGTCGAGAATTCGAGGCTACTGTCGTCGGCAGCGATGCCAAGACAGATGTGGCGGTACTAAAGATTGAGGCCACTGACCTTCAAGAGCTTGACTTCGGCGACTCCGACCACTTGCGGGTGGGGGATTTTGTTGTTGCCATAGGCAATCCCTTCGGATTTGGACAAACCGTAACATCCGGTATTGTTAGTGCGCTAGGCCGAACAGGTCTCGATGTCGAGAAATACGAAGACTTCATTCAAACCGATGCCTCAATCAATCCAGGAAACTCTGGAGGCCCTCTTGTCGACCTTGATGGAAAAGTAGTAGGTATTAATACGGCAATCATAGGAACTACGGGGAGTATTGGAATTGGATTTGCAATTCCATCGAATATGGTGGCTTCGGTGCTATCACAGCTGATCGAATATGGACAGGTTAGTCGTGGTGTTTTGGGGATTACACTACAGACAATATCCCAAGAACTTGCGGAGCTCTACGAGCTCGACTCATTGAACGGAGCATTTGTAACCGAAGTGATTGAAGGATCTTCCGCCGATCGTGCCGGCTTGCAAATTAAGGACATCATCGTTGCCATAGACGACGAGGAGGTGGCAGACGCAAGTTCTCTTCGTGCTCATTTGGGATTAAAGCGTGTCGGGGAAGTTGTCAAAGTTGAATTTGTGCGGGACGGATCAATTAGGAGCGTAGAGGCGGAAATTTCCGAGACTTCCGACATATACGGAAAGAACATATTGCCGGAATTGAGTGGTGTTGAGCTGAGTGAATTGAGTTCTTCCCACGACAGCTACCGTTATGTCCAAGAAAAGGGTGTCGTAGTGAAAGAAGTCAAGACATCCAGCAACGCATACAACAAAGGACTACGCAAGAACGACATCATTACTCATGTAAATCGTTCTCGAATTGAGTCACTCGAACAATTTCATTCCTTAGTGGGATCTACCGAAGAAATACAAGGATTCCGCGTGTATCGCAAGGGTCGAACGTACTTGTTGCTGTTCTAAAGCGTTCCAAGCACATTGGGAACTCTTGAAGGACAGTGGAACTAGCAAGGGCCTGCACTTAGTTGCCCGAACTGCTGCTTCGCACTTTAATTCCCGACACAGTCGAGTGCATTGGGGCTTTGCACCTCGAAACTAGCCCGACTGGTCTGCGACCCCACCGTCTACCTCTTTGGACCCACCACCAGGTTCCCGATGGTCTTGGAGTGATGGCCAGAATGCCATCTGGCATTCGTCTGCAATTCCAAACCGACTCCGAGAATATAGGGCTCGAACTGTTGGTCACGCGAATGCTTGGCCAATCGAGAGTATCGGTGAACCTTGAACTCGAAGGTCAGATACACGAAGCTCAGATCACGAATGGGAACCGAGTCGTGTTGGATGCTTCGAAACCGGTTGGATACAGAGTTGAGCGCGGTTCTAGCGAAGTTGTTTGGTTTCGAGGAATGCGTCCAGGACCGAAGAAACTGCAGGTGTGGTTGCCCCACAATGCTTATGTCGAATTGCAGAGCCTCCACCTCGACACAGGTTGCTCGGTCTCCCGATTCACCGATTCTCGTCCTCGGTGGGTGCATTACGGTAGTTCCATCAGTCATTGCATGGAAGCCAATATGCCGGCTGAGACTTGGCCCGCTGTCGCGTCGCGACTGCTGCAATTCTCTTTGATCAATATGGGATTTGGAGGTCAGTGCCATCTTGACCCATTTGTCGCAAGAACAATCCGAGACTTGGATGTAGAGATAATCAGCTTGAAAGTTGGCATCAACATCGTGAACATGGACTCTCTTCGGGAACGAGTGTTCTCTCCCATGTTTCACGGATTTCTCGACACTATTCGAGAAGCCCACGAAACTACGCCACTGATTCTCTGTTCACCCATCTATTGTCCCAGTGCGGAAACACAACCGGGACCAACAATTCCTAATAGCCAGGGAAGATTCGAGACCATTGAGGGATTTGAACTACTACGACAAGGATGTCTTACTCTGCAGAGAATTCGAACACTCATTGAGGAAATCGTGGAGACTCGAAAAAAAGAAGGAGACTCCAATCTCCACTACATCAATGGGCTTGAACTGTTTGGGTCAGGAGACTCGGACGACTTACCCGACGACTTACACCCAAATCCAGCGGGATACATTCGGATTGGAGAGAGATTCGCCGCTAAAGTGTCGGAAATGCGACTGTTCAGCTAGTCGCAAATCTAGTCTAGTCGGCAACTTACGGGATTTCCGTGAGATTGCGCATAATTCTCATTTTCAGCCCACACACGCATATAGTTTTCGCCCAAGACTTTCAGAATGTCTTCCCGGGAGTATCCCCGATCCCAGAGTTCCTGAACGATTCTTGGATACCTCGACACATCCTTTAGATCCGGCGGCATCGTAGGTCCCACTCCTTCATAGTCCGAACCCAAGCCCACATGATCAATGCTTGTTAGCTGAACCACTCTATCAATGTGATCGACTACGGTTTCAACTGATGCAAACGGGTATGGATTCTCGTCCTCGTAGGCTCGAACCATACTGGTCACCATCGCTTCGTCATCGGGATACTTGTCACGCAACTCATTGATCAACTCTTTGCGCCTGTCTGACCACTTCCTCGCAGGCGCACTGACAAATCCACTACCAAAGTTAATCATGACGACGCCTCCTGTTTCCGCTACAGCGATCACCATATCGTCCGGCATATTTCTATGAAAACCGGGCACAAAGTGTCGCAATGACGAGTGTGTGGCAGCAACGGGAACCTTTGTGATTTCCAACACTTCCCATGCTGCCTTGTCGCTTAGATGCGACATATCTACCACTATGCCCATTTCATTCATCGCTTCAATGACGACGCGACCAAAGGGCGACAGGCCGCCCCATCTCTCTGTGTCATCGTAAGACGAATCGGAAAGGTGATTGTTCTTCCCATGGACAATAGTGATGTAGGAAGCACCTTTATCGCGGAAGTGGCGAAGATTCTCAAGATCTCCGTCGAGTGGTGCACCGTTTTCGATTCCAATGGGCAAAGCAACCTTACCCTGCTTCTTGATTGTTCTTACGTCGTTCGTGCACGTCGCTATAGCGACTTTGGTTGGTGCTTGCGCTTCGAGGCTTTCAATGTAGTCAAACATTTTGTCAGCGAATTCCGTTGCAGTTCCATCTTCCTCCATTGAAGGGGGAACGAAAGCCACCATGAATGCAACATCCAAACCGCCTTCAACGGCTCTCGGATAATCGAATTCAAGCGTCGAGTTGCCAAGAATGACATCGCGGTTATTTCGCCACACCGCATACGGAGTGTCGATGTGTGAATCAACCACTAATGCCTTTCGGGTAAATTGTTCAGCGGAAAATTCTGATCGATCTTCGGTCGGACTGGAACAACCGGTGAATAACCAGACTGTGCACAGGAGGCTTCCGAAGCATATTTTCAATGAACGATTGCGCATAACCTCTAACGGAAGTAACCGTCCACTTCTCCTTTTTGCACAGTTTCCTTGCCGATGCCGAGCCAATCCGAAAGTACCGACTCGTTGTCTTCTCCTAGCACACGGGCACGCTTGTAAACTTCGCAAGGAGTAGCTCCAAATTCAATCGGAAGTTTGTCTGCATAGATCTCACCCATTCTTGGATGAGGTTCCTCAATAGCGCGAATGAACTTTGACTCCCGCAATTGAGGATCGTTTTCCATCAGATCACGACCGTCTTGCACCGCTCCTGCAGGCACACCCATGCCCTGAAGCTTTTCCATCAGAATCTTGGGATCAAATTCGGACGTCCACATTCCTATCTGTTCATCGATATGCCGTCGGCGCTCATAGCGTCCTTCAGCAGTCTCGAAATGAAGGTCTTTAGTCCAGTCTGGACGACTCATCGCATCGCACAACGAATTCCAATGTGCATCATCGAGACATGCGATCGCAATCCATTCTTCGCTCGGTTCCCCATCTACAACCGAGTCTTTACAGCGATAGCAACCATGAGGAGCTATTCTGTCGTATTGCAAGTCGTTTCCACATGGTTCAGTCGGTTTATCGTTACGAAAGTAATGCATGAACGTTGGGCCCAGAAGGTTCACAGCAACTTCGAACTGGGAAATGTCGATTCGCTGACCTTTGCCTGAGTGCCTTCGGGCTTCAACAGCACTTAGGACAGCTACCGCGGCATGCAGTCCAGCCTGATGATCGTTGTACGAGAAACCAAGTCCAATGTTCTCTCGACCGGCTACACCGGTGGTGTAGGTCAACCCAGCAAGCGCATGGACCGTTGGCGCATATGTGACAAAACTTGACCAAGGACCGCCACTTCCCATTCCTGACATCTGAACATAGATAACTTTTTTATTGATCTGGCTGATATCGTCAAACCCGATTCCCCACCGATCCAACACACCCATCGAGAAGTTGTCGATTACCACATCGGCCATTTGAGCAAGTTGGCCCGCGATCTTGCGAGCCTCCTCGTGGTTCATGTCAAGCGAAACTGTGCGCTTGTTGCGGTTCCACATAGTGAAATAAGGTCCCGCAGGAGCATTTATCTGCATTCGGGATTCCGAATTCACCTTGACAACGTCCGCTCCCATGTCCGCCAACAATCGCGTGCAAAACGGTCCAGCGAGCACGTGCGTGAAATCGAGAATCTTGATTCCTTCCAAGGGTCTCATTTGGACTTGCTCCAACCGCACACCTCTAATACATCCTGTTCGGAAACGGAAACACTCGCTAAGTCTCGAGGGCTGGTCTTCGATTCACTCATTTGATAGGGAGCACCCGTAATCTTTACGTCGTCTCCGTCGATGTTCGTTGTTGACCACCAATTGCGAGCTGCCAATTGGGGATTCTTGGCTACTTGGGGAATTGACTGGACCCATCCGTAAGGTGCGTGGTGCTCTTGAGCATCAAAGAACAACGATTCAACATCTTTTTCTGCAACCCAGGACCTCAAGACGTCCATCATTCGGCGAGCCCATTGCCCCCGTTCTCCAGGTTCTTGGTACTTGGGGTCCAACAGATCTTCGAACGCATCTTCTTCAATTAACCAGACAAGCTGGTTGTCGAGACTGGGTGTGGGAGTAACCATGATGTGACCGTTCTTTGCGGACATGACCTCATACAGGTCGGTCCAATGCAAGCTTCCTCGGCGATTGAGAACGCCTCCACGAGCGTTGCGAAAAATATTTCCAAACAGATAAAACATGAACACGTGCTCGAGGCAAGACGCGATACATTCATGAACAGGCACATGAATGACCTGTCCTTCTCCAGTCTCTCTCGCATGTCGTAGTCCGGCCAACACCGCGATTGCGACGTAAGCTCCCGAAACAGTGAAGTTCAAGTCGCCAAACGGTTTTAGGGGTGATGTATCCACATCTCCTGTTACGGCGACCGAACCGCCGAGTGCTCCCGCAACCAAGTCCGGGGCACGATAGTTCTTCCAAGGACCCTTTCTGCCGAACGAAGTGCAATCGACAAAGACACACTTCTTGTTCGTTTTTCGGATGGCATCCAGTTCTAAAAACGACTCGAAAGGGTGTCCTGAATTTGCAACGATAGCGTCTGCATTCTCACAGAGTCGTAGGAGCTGGCGTCCGCTTTCCAGAGAGCCAGACATGTGGAATAGTCTTCTGCTTGAGGCATGAAACGCATACCAAAGGGACTTTCCAGTAGCTTCGTCGAAAGGACCTCGATTGGCTAATGGGTCTCCCTCCTTCGGTATTGGACGTACTGTATCCGCACCGAGATCGGCCAACAACTTGACCCCATAGATTGCGCGTTCATCCGTCAGATCGACGATTCGAACTTTGGATAGAGCCCGAGTCTCTTCAGTCAATTGACCAGTGCCCTTTCGTGTTGGACGAACTCGCCACGATGTAAACCGCTTCCTCCCTCACTCTATTGACCGAAATAGCAATCCAAAGCAATTGAGCGTGCGGACTACACACTTGGTCGTCCATATTTTCACATATCGTAGGAAAGCTACCTTCGAAGCCGAGAATACCTGACTCGATACGAGAGCTCAGGGCCTAACAAACTCGTTCCCAAGGATAGAAAATGTGGATTAAGAGAGATGTTGCTCGAGGCCTTCGGCACATTCGCTAATATTTGCCGAGCCCGAAGTTTGGAAACTAAACAAATGCTCCCATCTGTTCCTCTTGGCAAGAAATGTGGAATGAGAGTCTCCAATCTCTGCCTTGGAACAATGAACTTTGGAGAGCCGGGACGGGGTCACCAAGGCGATTGGACACTGCCAGAAGACCAAGCCCGCCCAATTTTCAAGACTGCATTCGAAAACGGTCTCTATTTCTTTGATTGCGCGGATGTCTACGGCCTCGGGGCGAGCGAACGTGTTGTTGGAAAGATACTCAGTTCGCTGTTTCAACGAGACGAGTACGTGCTTGCAACCAAAGTTGCCATCCCCATGGGACCGGGACCGAATCAGGGAGGTCTCTCTCGCAAGCACATTTTTGAAGGAGTGGATGCCAGTCTGTCTAGACTCGGTCACGACTACGTCGATCACTTAGTAATACATCGGCATCCCCATGGAGTGCGGGGCCAAACTTCCGTTCCGATTGAAGAAACACTGGAAGCACTTCATGATGTAGTGAAAGCTGGAAAGGTCTTGTACTTGGGAGCTTCCTCAATGTTCGCTTGGCAATTTGCAGAGCTGCAATTAACCGCTCGAACCAATGGATGGACAGAGTTCGTATCGATGCAAAACCACTACAACTTAATCTATCGAGAAGAAGAACGTGAAATGAATCCCTACTGTGCCTCGACGGGTATTGCCCTCACCCCTTGGTCACCACTGGCGCGCGGAATTCTTGCTGGATCGTACCGTGGAGGATTTTCTGGAGGATCTACCTCCCGATCGTCAGGAAGAGACCGTGTTAGGACTGAGAGTCTCTACCGGGGTGAAGCAGACTTCAAGATTGCTGACCGAGTTGCAGAAACAGCCGAGAAGTACGGAAAGAAACCAGCTCAAGTAGCTATATCATGGTTGCTCAGCAAGCCCGAAATTACTTCTCCCATCGTCGGTGTGTCTCGTGTGTCACAACTAGAGGAACTGGTTGAGGCCAGCACCATTGATCTTTCCGATGAAGATATCGACTACTTGGAGGAACTCTATCGACCCGTAGAGAATTTGCTCTCTATTGGTACGTCGTAGTTCTTAGGAAGAAAACAATAAGCCTGTACTATCTAGCTTCCACTATTCTGTAAATAGCTAAATGAACGCGTCTTTGAACCGTCGACTTCCTATCGTTCCCTTGGCAATTAGCTTCATCATAGGAGCTGGAGCGACAGCCACACTCTTTTTGGTGCTGTCGCCTTTGTTAGAGAACGAGCAAACCGAACCGCTATCTTCACCGACCCCTGCACCCGTTCCTGACTCTGAGCAGGATGAGGCTGACGAAGCTCCTTCCACTGAGTCCGTCACTGCAACGACTCTGGAATCAATAGATACTCCAGCGACTCTTTCAGAAGGAGAACTTGACACTCTATTTCGGTTCGATAGCGACTTCGAGCGCACTGCGTCACTCTACGCTCTTCTTGAACATACGGATGCAAGACACTTGCACATCTTGCTGGAAGAATCAAAAAACATCGACCTGCTCTTTCGATCGGCGGTTCAAAGAGCTCTCATCCACAGGCTAGCGATCATCGACCCCAAAAGTGCTTTGGATCAAGTGCGCACCCTTGAAGACTCGGACTCCGAGGAACTAGTGAAGTCGATTTTCGGACACTGGGCAAGAGTCGACCTTGACGAAGCAGTGGAACATTCCAAGTCACTCGACGTGCAAGAGAGGTGGGCTGCATTGCGGGGAATATTCTTGTCCCGCAGAGACTTGACTGAAGACGACCGCATACAACTTGGCCAGGAGCTCGGGGAAACTCAGTTTGTGCAGATTTGGAATGACCTGATGCAAGAGGAGGAATATGCTCGAAATCCCGAGCAGTCCTGGTATGAGATTGTGGAGGAAGCTCAACAAAACAGACTGCAATTTAAGCTCTTGCATTCAGTTGCTGAAGCTTGGCTCAAAAAGGACGGGTTGGAGGTGGTCGACAAGATCATCGATTCCATGTCCAACCAGCAGACTCGAATGAACATTGTGACACTCGTGTTGCGGTCGGCAGCCGAGACAGATCCACAGGGAGCATTGGAACGGGCACTGAATCTGGAGATCGATCCTCGCAACAACATCGCCACGAGTGTGGTTTACGTTTGGTCCACGTCCGATCCAAAGGCGGCTCTCGCATACATAACAGCACTTGAACGCGGAAGAACGCGTGAAAGGCTGCTGGGAGGAGTAATGTTGAGTTGGGCTCAAAGTGGGGACCCCTATGAGATGCTTGGGGAACTTAGCGGAATGTCTGAGGAACTCCAGGTGCTCGGAAACCAGGCAGCTCTATCTCTGATTGCTTCGAGTTCCCCCGAGAAGGCAGCAGAATTGATCGGTAATTTGAAAGATGGCAATGAGAAGAAAAACATTGCGTCCAATATCGCTCGAAACTGGTCCCAGAAGGATCCGACCGCAGCCTTGAATTGGGTTATGAACAATCCTGACATCGCAACGTATCGACAAGATTTGCTTGACTCAGTCTTGAGCAATCTAGCTGCCCAAGATCCCAAACTTGCGATGAAAGCAGCTCTGGCTCAACCAGCTGACTCGGACAGCATAGGGCTTGAAGCTACCGTGATCAATTCACTTGCTCGACAGGATGTGAATAAAGCACTGGAATATTTGCCCGATGTCCGCGATGGAAAGTCCAAAATGTATGCGTATGGCTCGGTAGGAATGGCACTGGCTAACAATGGAGACGCTGACCAGGCTTTGGAATTGGCAGAGAACATTGTCGAGTCGGAACGAGACACGTACTACCATCTATTGTCGTTGGCTTGGGCAAATACTGACCCTGAACAGCTCTTTGAAACTCTTGGTAAGTTTCCTTCTGATGCCTCGAAATCCAAAGCCGCAGCAATCCTTACGATGATGCATGGTGTCTCTCCATCGTTGAGCGACAAGCAAGCTGAGGAACTCACGAAGTACATATCGGAAGAGGACAAGCGTGAGATTGAGGAGGGAGGAATGGGATTGCTTAACTTGGGGCCTTACATGGACCTACTCGGATTCGGGTTCTGATTTAGTAGTTGACCAATTTGAGGATGCTTGGACGAACTCAATACTCTCAGCGACTGAATTCGTCGTCGTAGTCGTCCTCGTTTGAATCGTCGATGGGGTCGTATTCGCCGTCTACCTGGTCCTCTTCCTCTTTGGTCTCGTCCAACTCTTGAACTCTCTCTTCCACGAATGTACGAAAACTATTTCGCATTACCTGACGTTCGCTTTCCGAGAGGTTTCTATCCAACGAATTTCGGCATTCAAAGAGCAAAGACTTGTCATAGGTATTCGGCACGCCTCTGCCGGTCTTCCAGTATTCCATGCATGACTCCATCTCATCGTCATACAGCTCATCAATGTAGTCTCTAACAACTGTGTGAATCGTCTCCCGTGTTTGGTCGGGAATTGTTGCTTCGGACAACCGCGGTGTCATCGGAGGGGTTGGAGTTGCAGGAGTATTGAGGGCATGTCCGTAGAACTGGTTTTGCGCTTCAGGTACAACATCCTGCTCAAACAAGAATCGTTTTAAGACATCAATACGCCACGCAGTGGAGGTGTCAGTATCGGCTCGAAGCCAGGAGAACCTCGCATTCTCATTCGCAAATACCTCAAGCATATGCACACGAATCCCGTAGGATTGACAGATCTCGATTCCGGTGCGCAAAGTGTCGTTGCGAGCCAATATCAGTGCATCCGAGATAGAGCCTTTTCGGCTCAATTCCATCAAGTCTCTAGAGATTGCGGTCGCAGTTCCTGTACGGACGTTTTGCGGATGCAGCGACACCAGTCGCAGCTTGAAGTCATCGCTTTCACATATCCTTAGCTGTTCATTGGACATTGATCGATTCTGTGAACCTGTCTCGTACCAGTAGATGCGAAGGATTGGTCGAGCGCCGACTAGGTCACGCACGACCTGCTTTAACTCTTGAGAGAGAACTTCCGAGTTGATACCTACTCGGGTTCGGGGCATCGCTTCCCCAGTGAGCGCCATAGAACCTAGAGCACACAGGTAGCCAGCATCTACAAAAATTGCTATTTGAGTTCGCATAGTGTCACGATTCCTTGGTTAATGGAGAACTAAGATGTGTCAGTGCCACAATTCTTGCCAATCGACGAGTCGTTAGTAGCGTAGACTGAATACTAGAGTGGATATGCATTATCAAATCTAACTAAATCGCAAACGTTACTAATAGTATTCGCCCGCAAGAGGCGACATCGCTATATTCAAGAGTAGCGCTTAATAGCATACCTAATTCAGTTTGCTGAATCAATTGGAGTCAGTCTTGTGGCCTAGCTTCACGAGTCACTACCGCATCCAACCAATAGCCACATGGTTGAATTGGGTTGAAGACGAAAGAGGCTTAACTCTATTCGCTGATTGACCTACTGGCGCTTCACGTTTAGCGAACAGCTCTAGGGGCGACTCTCAATAACAATTCGGTTTATCTTTGCACGTCTAAAGCTCGACCAAACTCCTACTACTCCACCAAGTGTTCCAATAACACTACCACCGCAGGCTCCAACCCATACAACCAGAATCCAATCCAATTGCAAGAGAAGTATCAATGCAAGGACTTCGAAGAGAAGAGCGCTAGAAACGAAAAGCACAAAAGCGAACAGAGCTCTTTCTTTACCAAAGCGCATGTATTCCTTTTTGAGAAAATCGATATTGTGTTCGGCATATGGTTCTGGTTCTTGAGCGAGACGTCGGCACATCAAGAAACCAAATAAAAGGAACGAAACACTCACGACCATGAGCAACAAATGAAGTGACGAGAATAAGTTATTAAAGTCTGGCACGAATGGAATTGAAAGAGCTACCAGTGAGACCCAAACAAGTGCTGCAGCACTCCACAAAGGCCAGACAGAGTGCGGTTTTCCACCTCGACTCTCTAGATTTGCTCTACGAATATCGCCTTGAAACTTCACTGAAGGCATCCAGCCTGGATCCTTTGCCTGCAACAGCGGAACTCCCAACAGGAACCACAACGGAAAGAACAATATCCACGAGTTCGTCTTTACAGCAAGTGGCAGTTCTGTCGAAAAGATTCCGAGGTGCACCAGAACTGCCATCAAACTCCCTAAACACAGTCTGACTGTGAGTTTCTTGGACCTCTGTCTCTGTTCATAAACGGCATAACTTGGATGAGGGTTGATCTGAACAGGTAGCGCTATGAATAGAGGTAACAAAATCATCACAATCGAGAACAACAGACTGAATATTGAGATAGGAAAGTCGCACATAGAGTCAGTTCTCCTCTTTCCAGATATGACTAGACTCAGTTGCGAGTACTGACTTCAGTTTCTCTTTACTCCAGCCAGCCAAACGAACGTTTGTGAGCAAGTTCTTGAGTTCTTCAATCAAACGGCGGTCTCTATCTCGTTCGTGCGAGCTTGGGTCATGACGATCTAACACGACTGTGCCTCTGCCTCGAATCGGAATCGCAAGTCCGTCCGTTTCCAACATTCGGTACGCTCGAGCTACTGTGTTGAGACTAATGCCCAGATCGCCGGCGAGCTGACGAACCGTCGGCAATGGTTGGCCAGCACGGAGTCTTCCAGACGCAATTTCTCTGCGAATCCCTTGATGGATTTGGTCGACTATCGGTACCTTCGATTGAAGATCAATTTGCAACATAAGAGATATTGTATGGAACAATGGCACAAATTCAACAACGTTTCGTGCCTTTGTAGTAATAACAACCGGCTTCTACAGTACAAGGGGCGTACAGGAGCATTGATATGGTTACGGAATATTGGACCGTCACACCGTCAGAAGGCGATGCCAAACCTAGGGTTTCCAATATCTCCGGTTGTAGGGATAGACGAACTCATCGACAATGTACGTCACGACAACATCCATGCTTCTTTTCGTCGACAGATACCTGGGTTCCTCAGATCCTAGTGGCTTCACTGCTCTATCTTGAACATATGTGCACGTTCCTCTTCAGAAAGCGACTGCAAGGTTGCAATCTGCAATGTCGGTTCGTTTTCTTCTTTTCCAACATGGGACTGTTCCGTAACAATTGCCTCTCTCTTCAATGCCCACATGCTTCCTGTTATCGGATCAATAATGAGTAATCCGAGCAATGCTCTCAAAGGGGTTATGTGCACCAAGTTGACAAAATACCACCCATCAATGCGACTATTGAGCTTCGTCCTTCCGACTACGACGCCATCGCGCATCAGTTCGATCAAGTAGTTCTCGCCTTGAAAATATCCCTTCTTTGCACTCAATGTGACTGTCGTGGGGGTTGTTGCACTATGTATGACTTCTCCATCGCTGCGGGTGATAACCACTTTCATTTGACTTGGTTCACTACGAATTGACACGGGATAGTCAGTTTTGCTGATTAAAGTCGCGCATCCGCTAAGAACGACGACGGAAAGCGCTACGCAGATGAGTGCTAAGCTACTTTTCGTCTTATGGTCCACTAACATTTGCAATTCACGCTCCTACAGGCACTACATATTCCCCGATGGTACTACATGACTAAACGAATAGGATGTCTTAAGGTGAGAAGGTCTGAACAGGCCAGCTACCCGGAGTGGATGCAGCATTTCGAACCGAAATGAGCATGCCCCAAGCCGTCTCGAAAGTTTGCTGGCAGTCGCTCAACGCCGAGTTTCCATCCATGTCGAGGGACGGCGCAACCACACGAATAGATTAGCCACAGAGAATTAAAAACCTGAAACAATAAGATATACCAAAATTTTTTCCCGTTCGGAGGAGAACTTGGGAGAGGACATATACACCGAATTCCTAACAGCATGGGGTCATCACCTACCGACTTCATCGAAGAGCCTGTAGGCTGAAGAAGGGGCTGTTGTAACTATAGAGGCGTGAAACTCTTGATGTTTCACAAACACGCTTTTGCTAGGTCGACGGAGCATTGCACGCTGTCGCCACCCTCTACCGCTAATCAGTAGTCACCGGGCAATCTCAAACGAAAGTCGTTCTCTCCCGACACATCCGTTCCCCTCATAAGAAACAGTGTTCTTGCTCGATCAATTCTTGCGCTTGGACCAGAGCTCAAATCACGGCGATATACAGAAGTTGTGGGCATGAATCGCAAAGTCATGCCGCGGCGCGGTTTGTTCGACAGATTTGGCTCAGAGGAGTGCATCAAATAAACATCGTGCAAGGAAATCTGCCCCGCTTCCAGTTCGATATCAACGGCAGCAGATTCGTCAAACTGGTCGGCATCAAGTTCCAAAGGTAGCGATAGTCCTTTTGCGTCATTCTGGTGGTGTGCAGAAAGTTGCCGTGCCCGATGCGAGCCGGGAATGAAACGTAGACACCCGTTCTCTCGGGTGGCGTTGTCCACTGCTATCCAGACTGAGCACGTAGCCAAAGGCCGAATGGGCCAATATTCTCCATCTTGATGCCAGGGAGTTTTGCTTCCGACCTTGGCCGGTTTGGCGAACAGGCTACTGTTCCAAAGCGCGATGTTGGATCCCAACAATTGCTCCACCATATTCAAAATGGTCTCGTTTCTGGCGTAATTGAGAAACGTTAAGTCGTGTACCAGCAATGCACCGCAGTAGTCATAGAACTGAGGGTACTTCTCTACAAAACGAGTGTGGTCATCTCGAATGGATTGAATTGTGTTCTCGCTCAACCGGAAATCGGGAATCACGAAACCGTTTTCTTGGTACTGTTCGACTTGACTATTGTTTAGCACTATGGGTACCAAGAAAGGGACGGACTGAGGTCCTCAATACGTTCTGAGGGTCTGGGCATCCACCTCTCCATATGTTTCTCATCCATCACCGTAGCTTCGATGGACCGAGCAGATGGTCCTCCAGTTTCTCTAGCAACGGACTGTCCTGATCGTCGATTGACTGTTTCCACTCCTCGATATAAGTGGCAATTGTGCTGTCAGACTTGGGCAAGTGCCAAAGTGTATTCCAAAGCTTTGGATATTTCTTAAAGAGTGGATGTAATCGATAGGCTACAACAGCATTCGTCTTCCTGTCGTGTCTTCCAGCGGCTCGTGTTCTTAATCTCTCTTCCTTACTCAATAACCAGGTTCCAAATTCTTCAATGCCAGCAAGCAGTTCACGTGATTCCTCAAGGTAGTCGTCAATGTACTTTTTGAGCGCCGGTTCTTCGGTCGCATGCAGTACGAAAATTGAAGCCAATTCGCATAGGGCTTCGTGAAACCACTCATTCTTTGAATCAGTCGACCTAATGCGGTTGTAGTCCGAAATGACATGGCAAAACTCGTGTGAGAACTGGTACATGATTTGCGGTCGATATTCCAGTGGAGTGTTGCTGAGAAGTACTCGATCGAATTCCTGATCACCACTGCGATACAGCGAAATTGGACCTATTTCTCTGTCGTACCCGACCACAATGTGAATCTTCGGGTTGTTTCTCAGATGTGCGTAGATGTAATTCGCAGCTTCGTTGAGAGTTCCCGTCACATTGTCCAATTTGTCTAGTTCCCAGCTCTCATCTACTGTTATTCGCAGTCCGCTGGATGATGCAGCGGTGCCATCGCTTCGTTCAGTCTGTTGGTGGTCGGATTTAGTCGAATCAGCTGGATCAAGCAGATCTTTCTCCTCACACGTAGCGCAGACGGCAAGGGCGACTAAGACACCAGCAATCCATCTAACAATGTTAGAGATAGTCCATTTCATGACTTTGCTTGCAAAAATTGGGCAATTCCTATTTGGACTGCACAAATTCTAGCTGTCGCCATCCACACATACGATTGCTGACTGTCGGGGACTCCACAACCCGGATACTAGAAACTCAGTAAAATCAGCGACACTACTACTGGGTGCATACAACAACCTCATGAAATCGAAAGCCTGCGAATTGCTTGGAATTGAATTCCCTTTGTTTGCCTTTAGCCACTGTCGCGACGTAGTTGCGGAAGTGAGTGCTGCTGGAGGATTCGGCGTCCTAGGTGCGGTGGGACACTCCCCTCTAACACTTGACATCGAGCTAAGTTGGATCGACGAACATTGCGACGGTAAACCTTACGGAGTGGACCTCCTCGTACCAACGAGCATGGACAACAAGGAATCTGCACTGACAAGAGAAGAATTGGAATCGCGAATTCCTGAGGAGCACAAGCGCTATATAGAACATCTTCTTGCGACTCACGATATCGATACCAAGGACCTTTGGAAAGGAACCATGCGTGGCGGAGTTGGCGACAACATGCGGAAGGCTGGCGCAGACAAAGTCCTTGAGACAGCCTTTGCTCATCCTGTCAAGATGGTTGTTAATGCGCTGGGTGTTCCGCCAGATTTCATGGTTGAACGAGCACGCGCCAACAACGTCGTCGTCGGAGCGCTGGCCGGAGCCAAGGAACATGCAATAAAACACCGCGATAGTGGAGTTGATGTATGTATCGTCGCAGGTACGGAAGCAGGAGGTCACTGTGGGGAAGTTTCAACTCTAGTACTCGTTCCCGAAGTACTCGAAGAGCTAAAGGACTCTGGTATGGTTGTGCTGGCGGCTGGCGGAATCGTCACCGGTAAGCAAATGGCAGCATGCATGGCAATGGGCGCAGACGGTGTTTGGACCGGTTCTGTTTGGCTCACCACTGCTGAAGCCGAGACACTTCCCGTGGTAAAGGAAAAGATGCTCGCCGCAAATTCAAGACAGACAGTGCGCTCAAGAAGTCGTACAGGGAAATACACTCGTCAGCTCAAGTCGGCTTGGACCGATGCTTGGCAAGCAGAAGAGAGCCCAGATCCTCTACCCATGCCCTTGCAAGGCGTTGTTGCCGAAGCGGCGTTTAGAAGAATCAATCGGCTTGCCCAAAGCGAGCACGAGGGAGCCAAGAAACTGGTCAACTATTTTGTCGGTCAAGGCGTCGGCTTGATGAACGAAGCCCTTTCGGTGAGATCGGTTGTCTATAACTTCATGGAGGATTTTGCGGAAGCGAGCGATAGACTCGCTTCGATGACTCTCGAGTAACGAATCCTGCAATTTCGGATTCTAGTTGTACGACAACTTCCGTTAGATTCCGCAACGACCTCGACATCTGAAGGTCTCAGATGACGCTTAGTTCTTTTGACTCTCTACTCGAACTAAGAGAAAACGGATTCGACAGTTTCACTGCGCCATCTAGTCCCGACAAAGGATTGAGAATGTTCGGCGGACAGTTTCTCGCGCAGGCAATGGAAGCGGGTGCACGGACGGTTGGTCCAGATCGATCAATTCACTCTCTTCATGCGTATTTTCTCCGTCCCGGTGACACCATGTTGAACGTAAACTACGATGTCGAACGGATAAGAGATGGAAGGTCGTTCAGCCATCGGCGTGTTGTGGCATCGCAGGAAGGCAAGGAGATGTTTGCGATGTTTGCATCGTGGTCCATTCCGCTAAACAGCCCCGACTATTCAGGCCGATCGATGCCACAAGTGCCATCGGCTTCTGATTCGGATTACTCGTACCTTCAGTTTTGTAGGGACCAAATGCCTGATCCGGAATACGAGACGACTATACAGTCGAGACCCATGGACATCCGCTACATCAATCCTCCGCAAGATAGAACTCCACAGTCAAGCACTGAAGACCAACTAATGTGGATGCGAGTCAGTATTCCTGTCGGAAATCGAACCTCACTGCATCATGCCGCGCTTGCCTACTTGTCAGACAGCACTTTGATTGACCACATTTTGATCCCGCATGGAAAGCGCTGGCAGGACACGGATTTCGAGGGTACTAGCCTCGATCATGCAATGTGGTTCCATGGCGATTGCGATGCGACTGAATGGCATCTGTTTGAGCAATCTGTAGAGTGGACCGGGAATGGACGTGGGCTCGCCACGGGTCGCATCTTCACCGAGTCTGGGCAATTGGTTGCCAGTTGTGCTCAGGAAGGCCTAATGCGGTTCGACTATTCTTAGGTCGAATGAGCGAAACGTACCTCATTCGACGAGCATTAACTAACGGAGATAGACAATGCGATTAGGACTTGGAATCGGTCCCTTGGGTCCACCTGGTGGCGAAATGATTGTGCAACTAGCGCGGGAAGCCGAGTCGTTAGGTTACGACACGATTTGGTGTCCAGAAATCTATGGCGCCGATTGCTTTACTCCGTTGACTTGGATTGGAGCAAAGACCGAGAAAATCAATCTCGGGACCTCAATCATGCAAATTTCTGCAAGAACGCCTACGAGTGCCGCAATGCACGCAGTGACACTCGACTACCTTTCAAACGGTCGTCTCCGTCTGGGAATTGGTGTGTCGGGACCTCAGGTCGTGGAAGGATGGTACGGGCAACCGTATCCAAAGCCGCTCGCGCGTACGAGAGAATGGATTCAGATATTTCGAGATGTTGTACAACGCGAGAATCCTGTGGAATTCAAAGGCAAGCACTATCAATTGCCACTAGAAGGCGGTATGGGCTTGGGCAAACCTTTGAAGCTGATTCTGCATCCTCTTCGAGAGGAAATTCCTCTATATCTAGGGGCAGAAGGTCCCAAGAATGTTGCACTTGGAGCAGAACTGTGCGACGGTTGGATTCCGATGTTCCTATCACCGTTCAAGATGGATCAGCTATATGGCGAGTCCTTGAAGACACGACCTCCTCACTTCGACATAGCCGCGTCCGTTCCTGTGATTGTTGATGAAGACGTTGATCGTGCACTCATGCAGATCAAACAGAACATCGGTTTCTATGTAGGTGGTATGGGCGCGAAGAATTTCAACGTGCACAAGGACCATTTCACTCGAATGGGTTACGGCAGTGAAGCGGACCACATTCAGGAGCTCTTCATGTCAGGTAGACGCGATGAAGCCTTTGCAAGCGTGCCTGACGAAGTGGCCGATGAAGTCTCTCTGGTCGGATCGAAAGATCGAATCAAAGACCGACTACAGGCATGGGAAGAAAGTGCCGTTACATCAATTAATGTTGGATCCCGCGATTTAGATACTTTGAGATTTGTGGCAGAGACTTGTCTCTAGCCTAGTTGAAGCAGTCGCGCAGATGTCTTCTGGTACAAAAAAACGACAACGACAGGCAAGCACTTCACTCGTCTTTTCCGTTGGATTCTTGCGTGCGAAGGGTTAGCACTCCCTCTCCAGTCAAAGGAACGAATTGAACGGGCAAGACCGACACAGAATCTAGAGTTCCGTCTTTCTGTTTGCTGCCCAACATGAGGTCCTGACTACCTTCGGAGTCGCCAACGGGCATAACGATGAGCCCGCCAACTTTCAGCTGCTCAATCAATTCAGGCGGAATTTCCTTCGCAACAGCCGTGACGATAATCTTGTCGAATGGAGCGGCATCCGGCCATCCATACCATCCATCGCCCTCCTTAACTGCGACATTTTCGTATTTGAGCTCAGCCAATAGTTCCTTGGCTGACTTCGCCAAATCGGGCACTATTTCAATGGTGAACACATCCTTGGCAAGCTCAGCTAGCACCGCCGCCTGATAGCCAGACCCAGTTCCAATTTCAAGCACTCGGTCCGAATCCTGGACATCAAGCAAGTGCGTCATCAGCGCGACGATATACGGTTGTGAAATTGTTTGACCGTGTCCTATAGGCAGCGGCTGGTTGCGAAAAGCGTCGCGCTTTAGAAAGTCTGGAACAAATTTTGAGCGGTCAATTTTCTCGATTGTCTTCATGACATCTTTATCGAACTCAGAGATGTTGGTGTAGCGCTCTGTAAGACGAGCGAGTTCATTTATGTCTTCGATCATCTCTTGTGTGTCCGCAATTAGTGCCAGAGACCCCGTTACCAATAGCGCAACAATAAACTGTTTCAAGAGTTCATCCTCACCAACTATTGCGTAACTCACGCAGTTTCAAGAAAACAGTCTTGGGTGATGGTTCCTCTTCCAAGTCAGGAAACGCTTCCTGTAGCCGGCGAATTACTGTAGGGCTTTGCAAACGAAAGAAAGTGTTGATTTCCATCTCCATCTCGATCGTAGTGACTATCGGATTTTCTGGGTCGTGAGTACGCTCCAGCTCGCTCAACATGTCCTTTGCTCGCGCGTTGTCAGGTTCGCGATCAAGAGTGAACTCAAGATTGTTAGTGAGGTAGTCGTGGCCAGGATAGATGCGGGTCTCAGGGGTGAGGCTGGCGAGCTGTGAAACAAATGTTTGATACAGCTCTTCCGGATGCCCGCCTCCGTGGCAGTTTCCAGCTCCGGCATTAAACAAGGTATCTCCAGAAAATAGTGCTGGTTCGTCCGATATGGATCTAAGGCAAATGTGGCTCATTGTGTGACCAGGAGTGTCCATCGCCTCCAACTCAACTGAACGTCCTATCTTTACGACATCTCCAGCCTTCAATCCAACATCAATGCCTTTGATTCGAGCTCCTGCGTTTGCATGAGCTAACAGTTTGGCTTTCGTCGCAGAAATCACGGGTTCGTTGCCCCCAGTGTGGTCCCCATGTTCGTGGGTATTCAGTATTTGTGTGATTTCCCAACCTCTCTCTCGGGCTTGCGCTAGGCACTTGCGATGATCCAACGGATCAACGGCCATCGCCTCACCTGTCTCGTCGCATGCGATTAGATAGTTGAAGTTACGCAAAGCATTGCCCGTCCAAATCTGCTCAACAATCATCATTGCTTCGATCCTCTCATGGAACTATTATGAGAATACTCGATTGATTGACACGGATTCGTTGGACCGGATCGAGGAATGGACCAGAACTTTCTTGAACTTAGCCAGAGTTGGGTTGCTTGCGTCAACCGCAACGTTGTCAACGAGGTCGTTAAACTCTACGACAGTCAAGCGACCTTCCATCCGACTCTGTCCGGTGAGTTCATTCAAGACTCGAAATCTGTGCGTCAGTACTTCACACAATTCTTGGCCATGAAACCGAAAGTCACAGTGGTCAGTTCTGACCTTAAAGAACTGCTCGAAACAGCCTTCGTATTCACCGGTGTGATGGATATAGAGCTCGACGCGAGCGACGATCGATTCACAATTCAAGCACGATTTACGTTCGTCTGGGCGTTGAATGGAGACCGATGGAGCATCGTCCACCATCACAATTCCATCGTTCCCAATTAGAACTTGGCCCGCAACCTAACAACTCGACGCAATCGTATAATTTTTGAACCAATGTCGCTTGATTGTCATCTAGTTCAGTCTTTGAATTACGAGTGAATCTGAGTTCGTGAGGCCTTTTTCCTCATTCCAAGCGGCCATTCTTATATAGAGTTAGGGAGTGGGAGTATGTCCGAGTCTATACCTAAATCGGTCGAGATATTTGACGACACAATGCGAGAGGGACTGCAAATCGAGAGCCCTGATATCCCGGTTTCTGAAAAGTTGCGTCTCCTCGACGCAATTGGCGAAATGGGCGCAAAAACCATCTCTATTGGATCCTTTGCACATCCAAAGTGGACTCCTTCAATGGCGTGCATTGACGAAATTGCAGAGCGATTCGTTCCCAAGCCGGGAGTCAAGTACACGGCCGCAATTTTCAATAGACGTGGATTCGAGCGAGCCGATGTTTACTATCCAAAGATTGATGTTCGAGGGCGAAGTTTCGGTACACATGTAGAACTTTGCGACACATTTGCGCGACGAAACTACAATCGAACCAAACGCGAGCAAATTGCTGCGATGGACGGCTCAATACAAGCCGCAGTCAAGGCAGAGGCAGAGTTCGGTTCAGTGGCGCTGGGTAATCCATTCGGATCTAACTTTGAAGGTCCGTTCTCGCTAAACGACCGAATGGAACTTCTGACCCTTATGATCGAAAAGTGGCATCAGGCGGGAATTGAGGTTCGTAAGCTCTCTTTTCTAGATGCAATGGGCTGGAACATGCCTCACACTGTCAGAGAAACCCTCATTGCCATCAGGGATCGCTATCCCGAAATAACTGACTTTCACATGCATCTCCACAACACGCGTGGAACAACACTCGCGAGCTATTACGAAGCACTGTTATTGGGAGCGAGACGCTTCGATACTTCTCTCGGTGGAATGGGCGGTTGCCCCTATTGTGGCAATGGCCGAGCGGCTGGCCATGTACCAACAGAGGATTTTGTCCACATGTGTCATCAGATGGGCATTGAGACAGGCTACGACTTGGAGAAAGTCATCGAAGCGGCATGCATCGCTGAAGAAGTTGTTGGGCATCCACTTTGGGGACACGTCTCCAAAGCAGGTCCGCTTCCAAGCAACGAGGGTGTCTATCCCGCTGATATGCCATTTGTGGAGTCGCTTCAGGAAGCTGCGCACTTCCGTAATGGACCCGAAGTCTACGAAGGTCAAATCTCGCCGTGGCGTGATGGAGACGCACTTACACGACCCAGTGCTGCATAGTCCCCAAAGTAGATTCTGAGAATTCGCTCAGGGCAGTTTGATCAATTACTGCATCCGTCAGGTATGGGCTGTAATCTCTGTTATCCGTGAACTACGTCGAAATCAGGTAAGGAATCCTTGCAATGGCCGTACTCGCATCATCACTTGACACTAGATCTAAGACCTATCTGAAGAATCGCCAGCATGCACTGGATAGGCTCTCCGAAATGGAGGAGCTCTACGCCGAGGCAGCTCAAGGGGGAGGAAAGGAATCCGTCGAACGTCTTGCTTCGCGGGGAAAAATGGTAATTCGCGAACGAATTGCGTGGGTTCTAGACCGAGACTCGCCATTCCTCGAGATTAGTCCACTCGCCGCATGGCGTTCAAACTACGTCGTAGGATCTGGATTCGTGGTGGGGATAGGAGTAATCGAGGGTGTGGAGTGCGTAATCCTCGGCCACGATCCCTCCGTACGAGCCGGTGCATTCAATGCCTTTAATTCAAAGAAGTTGATGCGCGGTTTGGAAATTGCTCGTGAAAATCGGATGCCTTACATTCAGTTTGTGGAGTCCGCGGGAGCCGATTTGGGCGGTGGTGGAGGCGGAGGAAGCAGCGACCCTGAACAAGGTATGCGAAGGGAGACGGGCCACTTTGCCGAATCAGGTCGCCTCTTCTACGAAATCACTGAACTTTCCAAGATGCGCATTCCAACGGTATCCATTGCATTTGGAGCGTCTACGGCGGGGGGAGCCTATCAGCCTGGAATGAGCGACTACAACATCTTCGTCAAGAACCAAGCCATGGTCGCGTTAGGAAGCCCACCGTTGGTGAAGATGGCTACGGGCGAAGATGCGGAGAACGAAGAATTGGGCGGTGCGGACATGCATACGTCCATTTCCGGCTTAGGAGATTACTTCGCCGAAGACGAGATGGATGGAATCCGCCTTTGCAGGGAGGTTGTGCGTCATCTAAATTGGCGAAAACTCGGACCCGAACCATCCATGCCTTCAGATCCACCAGTCTACGACCCCGACGAACTTTTGGGCATCGTTGGAGAGGATCTAACAATCCCGTTTGACATACGTGAAGTAATTGCCCGCATTACAGACGGTTCGCGATTCGAAGAGTTCAAACCTCGATACGGACAGACGCTTGTAACTGGTTGGGGATCGGTTCACGGATACCCTGTAGGAATTCTCGGCAACAACGGACCGCTTATGTCTGAGTCTGCTGAAAAAGCCTCTCAATTCATACAGTTATGCAATCAAATTGATGTATCGCTTCTATTCCTACACAACATCACCGGATATGTTGTTGGAGCTTCGTTTGAACAAGGGGGCATTACGAAGAACGGCTCCAAGATGATTAATGCGGTCACAAATTCAACTGTTCCTCACTTCAGCGTAATCGCCGGTGCTTCGTATGGCGCAGGGAATTACGGCATGAGCGGACGTGCGTACGGCACTCGATTCACCTACACATGGCCAACCGCCAAAATTGCTGTAATGGGACCGAAGCAACAAGCGGGCGTAATGACCATAGTTCAACGTCGGGCTGCCCAACGGCGAGGCCTTCCCTTCGACGAAGACGCAAATGCCAAGCGTGTAGCTGGAGCCGAGTATTGGCTCGAGGAACGATCCAAGGGTCTCTTTGCCACGTCGCGAATTACAGATGATGCAATGATCGACCCACGACAAACGCGCAACGTACTGGGTATATCGCTATCTGCCAGTCACAGCGGTGAAGTACAAGGCACCAAGGAGTTCGGCACGTGGAGAATGTAGACATCAAACCTATCCGCAGAATCCTCGTTGCCAATCGTGGCGAAATCGCAAGTCGAGTCTTTCGTACTGCGAGTGATATGGGAATAGCTACGGGGGCTGTATATGCTGACGGCGATATCAATCTTCCATTCGTCAAGGAAGCTGATATTGCGATTGCGTTGAACGGCAAGACATCTGCCGAGACATATCTCAATGCCGATAAGATCATCGACGCCTGCAAAATGTCCGAGGCAGACGCCGTCCATCCAGGTTACGGTTTTCTCTCGGAAAACGCAAACTTCGCCAAGGCAGTACAAGAAGCTGGAATCAAATGGATCGGTCCTCCTCCCGATGCAATCAGTCAGATGGGAGACAAACTTGCTGCAAAGGCGATGATGTCGGAAGCATCTGTTCCTACGCTTACCGCACAACGAATTGACGAATCTACCGATATCAACGCGGCTGCTCAGGAAGTGGGCTATCCAGTGCTCGTGAAGGCATCCGCAGGCGGAGGGGGCCGCGGAATGCGAATCGTCGAGAGAGAGGAAGAACTCGCGGAAGCAATCGACAGCGCTCGACGCGAAGCAGGTGCTTCGTTTGGCGACGACACCGTCTTTCTTGAACGGTGGGTCACTTCCTCACGACATGTAGAAATCCAAGTCATGGGCGATCTTCACGGCAATGTCGTTTACTTCTTCGAAAGAGAGTGTTCGATTCAACGTAGACATCAGAAGATCATTGAAGAAGCTCCCTCGCCTGCCGTTAGTCCTGAACTACGAGCCAAAATGGGCGAGGCAGCAATTTCCGCCGCCAAGAAACTCGGATACTCATCAGCTGGAACGGTCGAATTCCTGGTATCCAGCAACGAATTTTGGTTTCTCGAGGTCAATACACGCCTTCAGGTCGAGCATCCGATCACTGAAGAGATCACTGGATACGATCTCGTGCGGGAGCAAATCCGGATCGCTGAAGGAGAACCACTAGGCTACGAACAAAGCGACCTAGCAATCAACGGACACTCGGTGGAAGCACGGCTCTACGCCGAAGATCCGGCACGAGGTTTTTTGCCGTCTCCGGGTGTTCTTAAGGTGTGGCGTCCAAGCGACTCGGCGCGATTTGACTCCGGAGTTTCCGAGGGAAGCGAGGTAAACGTCGAATTTGATCCGATGATCGCGAAAGTCATCACGCACGGTGCTACCCGTCGTGAAGCCGTTGCGAAACTAGCTCGTGCGCTCGAAACGACTAGCATTCAGGGAATCAGGAACAATCGCGACTTCCTGGTTGCAACGTTGCGTACACCCGAATTCATTGCAGGCGACACCACAACTGACTTTATCGATCGGGTCCAGCCATCCCTAGCACACACACCAAGTCAGCAAGAATTGGCTGATGCCGTCATCGCAATTGCTGTTTGCAGCCAGTGCACACGTCGCAATGACGCCAAGGTCCTCTCACATATACCAACTGGATGGCGAAACTCACACATGCCTCCGGAGCGAGCCACATTCGAACACGACGGAAGCAATTTGCAGCTTGAGTACCGTGCAAAATCGAGAACCACATTCGAAATGACGGTGGACGAGAAGGAATACAAGGTAGAGGTGCTTTCGGTAACTCCCAGTACAGCTGAACTCACGATCAACGACCGTCGAATGGAGTTTGAACTTTCCGGTGATCCGGATACATGGTTTGTACAAGGACCGGCAGGGGATATTGCACTCAAAGAACTTCCTCGATTTGTGCTACCTGGAAGTGACGATATCGAAGGCGGTCTCTCAGCTCCAATGCCAGGCAAGATTCTGACCACTGAAGTGAGTGTTGGTCAGAAGGTTCGAGCGGGACAGCTTCTCGTCATTCTTGAAGCAATGAAAATGGAACACCGAATTACCGCTCCAATGGATGGAGTAGTCACCGGACTCCGTGTTGAAGCCGGCGACCAAGTGGACAAGGATGTCGTTCTGGTTGAAATGGATACACCCGAGGGAGATAACTAATGGCAACGTCAGAAGCCACTAAGTATGAGATCGAAACAGGTGCAGCATGGATAACGCTCAATCGTCCAGATAATCGAAACGCACTGTCGTCTGTACTCGTTAGCGAACTCTACGACCATCTAGGGAAAGCGAACGAGGATGCATCCGTTCGGTGCATTGTTATAACGGGCGCACCTCCGGCTTTCTGTTCCGGTGCAGACCTGAAAAGTCCTCCGGGTGCTTCAATTGAAGGAAGAAGATCTGTTCCTTATCCTGATGTGCTTACTCGAATCATGGATAGCGACAAGCCAGTGATTGCGGCGGTTAACGGTGCAGCATTTGCAGGGGGACTGGGATTGGTCGGAGCAGCTGACATCGTCGTTGCGGTCGAGGATGCTAGGTTCAGCTTTAGTGAAGTGCGCATCGGAGTAATCCCAGCGGTAATTTCGGTTGTGTGCATTCCAAAACTGGGAACACATCATGCGATGAAGCTATTTCTTACTGGCGAGAGATTTACGGGTTCTCAGGCTGTCGAAATGGGGTTTGTGCATCGAGCGGTCCCTGCGGATCAATTGAAGTCTGCGGTGCAGGAGGAAGTCGATATGATCAATTTGGGCGGCCCCAATGCAGTTGTAGAGTGCAAGAAGCTAGTACGAAGGGTTCCCGGATGGGATCGCACTGAAGGTTTTGCTCAAACCGCTACGTGGAGCGGTCGAATGTTTAGATCAGATGAAGCTTCCGAAGGAATGGCAGCCTTTCGAGAAAAGAGAAGCGCTAGTTGGGTTCAGGACGAATAGTCGCCAGGATTCGAGGGCAATCCGCCAGATTGAGTTCTTTCGCTTAACTGACTCTGGATAATCGATCCGACCTGCGTATAAATCGATCTCAATAGACTGACGAGGCAGCTTCCCGAGTTTGTTGCCTAGCTCGTTCCGTTAGCTCGCGGTCGATAGAAAACACAAACATTCCCGCTGGCCCAACGATCTTCTGCATCATCAGCTTGTCGAGTTCCTTGTGCTCGCGAAGCGAAACTTGCTTACACGTTTCGCTATCGAGAAATGCCTTGTAAGTGTTGCTTGTATCCATGAATGGAACGATAAAACTCGGCACGATAGCTTGGATAATCGCTCCTCTTCGATTCGTTGTGAAGTTCATTCCCGCTCTGTGCCATGTTCGAGCATCGTAGAGAACAATGGAACCTGCTGGGGCTTCGATTAAGTCTGCCTGTGGTCCAGCATAAGGCAGTCCAAATTTTGCTCTGTGTCCTTTCCGATAGGTATGGTTCGAAATTCCCCACTCTTCCGGTGGTGGAGACTCTGAAGCGTGACTACCCAACTTAAACATCGTTGCGCCGTTTTCACGATTGAAATCTGACACACATACGTTTCGCTGCATGCCAAGCACTAAGTCTCCTGATGGAACGGGCACTCGGTCTCCAGTGCCCCATAGGTAGGGAAAGTCGGTGTGCCAGCCTTGAACCTCACGTTCTCCATCATCCTGAGTAAGCGCTGAGATACCGGGCGGGTGTCCGAGGCGGATATCCCGCGTACCTATATATTCGCGAGTCAGCCAAAGAGATATAGGTTCAACGGTGACCTTCGTGACCGAAGGATCCTGAACTAGTGGTGTTACGCGCTCGGGTGTGCGTTCCGCATAAGAATCCACGCAACCCACACGCTGGAGTCCATCGACTACGGAAGGAGATAGCACACATGTCAACGAAACCCAGCCCTGCTTGCGAAGTGTCTTGAGGTACTCAGAGGGTAGTAACTCAGGGCCGTGTCCTACACTAAATTCTGAAGGATCGCCTACGCTTGCCTCTTCGTTGAGAAAGCCTTCTTCAGTGGACAATTTGCAAGGCGACTCAACGATGGTACTGGTAGAAGAAAGCTGCATGCCGGTAAGCGCATGCTTGAATCCTCCGTTGGACTCATCCCATATGGCCGCATCGTCGACGTGTCCTTGCAAGAACAAGGACTCGCCATCGGTGGTCGCTAACCAATCACCTTTTTGGTCGTTGAGATAGCGATAGTGTTTGGCAGGCTTTGAGAACGAGACAATGGTCGGTTCGAACCCATCTTGTCTTTGATGCAGAGACTCCAATTGTTGAGCCACGGACGTTCTCCTATCTCTTTGAGGCAATTGTCAATCCACAGAAACCATGTACGTGGGAGGAATCTATGAATTTCGGATTTTACATGTGTGAGAATTCCCGAATGGTTATCCGCAGTACCACACAATCTCCAAGCAATCAGATAACTGATTTGCAATTCAACATCGGCGATTGAATCTAGAGTGTC
Source organism: Candidatus Azotimanducaceae bacterium (assembly GCA_965203735.1). Classification (GTDB taxonomy): domain Bacteria; phylum Pseudomonadota; class Gammaproteobacteria; order Pseudomonadales; family Azotimanducaceae; genus Bin55. The sequence goes on along the minus strand of OZ241909.1, from coordinate 1,898,167 downwards.
TGGAGGCTCATGTGTCGTGTCGGGGACTCAGGTCAATCGGGTTTTGGGCTAATCTAAGACAGCTACAACCTAATCCTGACCGGCTTCATATATTGCTTGGACGGTGTCCTTCTGTTCTTGAGTGAGTTCAGGAAGATGGCGGTAGTCCAAGGCGTGCGCTCCTTCGAATCTCAAGGTCGGAGGCAGATCATCTAGGCGTTCAAACAGTTGAATTGGATTCTCTATTGCCCAGTCCAAGAAGAACATGAACCAATTGACGGATTCTCCAGAATCCTCTTCGTACTGTTTTCTTATAGCTACAGCTCTGTCGACGTCCCCATTCTCTATTAGTTGTTCAGCCACTCCGGCATTGGCATAGTATCGGCCTTTCTGACTAACCAGCGGCAACACTTCGATAGCAGTTTCCACATCCGTCTGGGCGAGCTCGTAAATTATCCAGTGCTCAATTTGAGAAGGATTTGGCTCCCTTCCAGCTATCTCTAGTGCCAGTTTCGGATCCTCTAGGGCGAGCGAAGACAGTACGTACATCAGCAAGTCCTGTCGAGATTGATCTTCGATGCTTCGCACTGACTGCACCCAGGCAAGAGCAGCCGAGGGATCGGCCGTAGACCATTGTCTAACGAACCGCGCTACTACTCGATCTCGATCCGTCCCAAGATGCTTCAAGGTCTGCATGAGTTCAACCGCCCTCTCCGGTTCAATCGCGACAAGTGCCTCTAGAGCATGCTCGCATGCTAATGACTGTAGTTGGCGCGGAATCTGCTCCAGTCTTTCCAACACAAATGTTGGGTTCCATGCAGACCAAGACTTAAGCAAGAGCTCTTGAACTACGTTTGTCATGTAAGCGCGATCCCATTGAGATCGCGCATTGGTTTCAGTTATATCGGTTGGTTCACCCGAATGTACTGGCGTTTTTGACGATCCACTCTGAACATACATCCATGTGACCTCTGCATCGTTCTTGACAAGAGCTGTCACTACCGCATCGAGCACGAGAATTTCATCTACGAAACGTACACGCGAGAAGGGTGCATGTAGATGGAACAGTACGTCGAGCCCTTCGATTTCGACTGCAGCTTCTGCTACTTGAGTCAATATGTCTAGCTGCGAGGAATTTTCTATACCATCGTGCGTCAGATAGTGCCAAACCTTTCTAGGGTTGTCGGCGAATTCGACCAAAAGAGAATCGTTTTCAATGTCATTTGCGTAGCCAGCGTGACCGAGCTCCCGTGCAATTGAACGTATCTTGTGCACACCAAGATCGTCTCTCATAGCTGTTATGGACCTGAGTGCAGTCGTCCGGTATCGTTGGTCCAGACTCGCCGCTGCCTTCGTTGCACTAGTTAGGTCCGACTCAGACCATTCAGCGAAGATTCCTTCAAGAAGAGGCAAACGATCACTTGTTGGAAACTCAAACGCTGCCTTTAGTGCTTTATCGGGGTTGAGAGATGCGAACCGACTGGCGATGGCTACCTGTCTATGGCTTTTGTCACTTGCCTGCTCTATGTCTCGAGAGTCCTTCAAGAGATCTCTCAAGTCCTCAACTCTGGCGCTGTCAAGAGTTTCGTAGAGAGCAACGATACGCTCAAAGGCGATCACCCTATCATCCGAGTTGAGACCTATCTCATCAGTACCTGTAAAGACTCTAGTGCCTTGTTCAAGTGCATCAGTAACTTGGGCTTGAACATCTTCTTCGGGCTCATCAAGTTGATCTAGACTAATTAAGCCCTTCTCTGCTGGGAACACCAACTCTTGGCGAAGAGCGTCTACCGTAATTGGATGCTCGTCGAGAAATGATTGTGCTGATTGGATTTGTTCTTCAGTCAATGCTGGTGTTGCATCCTGAAGGTCGATGAGCGTACGGGCTGCCAGCGAACGGACCAACGGCGAAGTGATCAACGGTAGAGTTTGGAAGAGCTGTTGTGGATTGCGAATTGCCCATAAGTCGAGAGTCGTATTGAAATACGAAGCTGGCCTAAACAGTGGATTGTTGAGAGAAGGGATCTCAGTTCCCAATTCGATTGCCTTGATTGGATCGCCTGCTCCTACTAGCATCTCGCCTAGAGCGAGAATGGAGAAGAATCTCGCCTGTCCGTGAACTTGTGGCAACAATGAGATTGCTTCGTCGATTTTTCCCAATTGAGTCAGTTCCCAAATCACATCGTATTCGGCGGCATCATCAACTCTAATGAGTGTGCTCCGAATGTTGCTGCGAGAGATGTCCAGGGCCTTTTCAAGGTCCACTCGAACTAGATTTCGAAAGATAACTCGACGTAGCGAATCTAGCAGTTCTTTGTCTTCTGCTGAATAGGCAATCGCCCACTCAAGCGCAGCTTCGGGATCTGTGAAGGACCATTGTTTGGCGATGGTCCTTGCGAAATGTGAGTCACTTCGAACGAATTCCTTGGTTGCCTCCATGTACTCAACAGCTTCTGTTGGCGACTCGTACGCAAGACGAGTGAGCGCAATCTCCATTGCTCCCACGCGTGCGGATTGAGGTATCGTCTCAATCCTCTCAAGCATTTCTCGAGGATCAACGCGTGCCCAGGTGTTAGCGACTGTTTTTTCCAATTGCACATGGATGGGTTCGTCAGACCATGCTGCAATCTCGTTAATAGCAAGTTCAGGGTCGATGCATGCCGCAACCATCGCGAGAGCACAGGGAAGCTCTCCACGTTCGCTACGGGGAACGTTACGCAACCAGGAAAACGCGTCCTCAATGTCTTTGTCGACCGCTCCCTCAATGACCGTGCTCAAAGCAGACCGATCGTCTCTCATGGGAAACAGCCTGGCAACTTGCAAGAGCACGTCGTAGCCTTCCTGTTCTTTCCAAGCTGCTGCAACAAGCTTCAACGAGTCAAGCTGGGATTCATCGTCGAGATTGTCACTTACTAGAAAATCCCATGCGGTAGTGGGGTCTTCAAGAAGTTCACGGGCTTCTACGGCACTGATGACTTGCATTCCAACTTCTTCGAGTTCCAATTCACGGGCAATATTGAGTACGTCACTTGTTGCTAGATCGTTGCGCGTCGAGAGAATTGTTTCAAGTGCAGTCTTTCTGTCCCCACCACTAATAAGCATTGCCCCTTCTACTGCCTGATCGAGGGCTATGAGCGACCACTCATGGAACAAGCTCTTGAGTATGGGAGTTCGACGGACTCTAGGTTGGTCGGAAATCCATCGCAGTGCAAGATCTGGGTCTAGCGTTGCAAGTTTCCGAGTAGATGCGGTTTGGATTTCAGTGCGGTAGGCATTGCGTTCAACACTCTCAGAATTTCGCAAAATCTCCATGAGTTCGGTTTTATCGGCTTCAGCAAGCCACGCAAAGAGAAACGAGGCACGGCTGTAGCTGCTCTTGATCTTGACCAGTCTGGCTAACGTCTCGCTCGGAGTCAATGACTCAGGGTTCGCTTCCTTATCTCGTTCGGACGGGCGAGAAATCTCAACGTCAGATTGTTCGAATTGAGCATGTACATCGCTGTACTCGAAGATGAGACTGGCATGCTGGAACAGAAGAATTGAGGCTGCTAGCACGACTAACACGCCACAGGCCACACCGATCCGTTGGCGTACACTTTGTCTCTTCATTGTCGATAGGGCATTGCAGAAGCCGTTGTAGTTTACGGTGTACCAATTCGCAAACTTCCTAGTTTTGACACTAGCTCGGTCCGTTTAGTTCAAGCCTTTGATCGACCGTACATATTCTTGGGATTAATTGTCGATCTGTTGTGCTATTGCGTGATTGGATTTGGTTAGTGGAAGTTTCGAGCCCTCACTACGGTTCGGTTTCTGGGTTCTCGTTCCGACAAAGACCGCAATTTCTCGCTGAAATCGGCAACTTGACCTGCGACAACATGAATGACATCGCCTTCGCGCTCAACCACGCCCTTCACTCGAATAAGCTGCCCCTGCAAAATCTCCGATCGAAAGCGCTCCAAGACAGTCCGCCAAACAACCACGCTGGCATTGCCTGTCTCATCTTCAAGAGTTAGAAACACGACACCAGTGCTCGTGCTAGGACGTTGTCGGCACGTGACCAGTCCGGCAACCTGAACAAATCTGTTGGGACTGACCGCAAACAATTCATCCGCCTTCAAGCATCTTTCGAACTGTTTGTCTTCCCGCATGATCTTCAATGGATGATCACCTAACGTCAAATCCAAATAGCTGAAGTCCAAAAACACGCTTTCGCCGACTGTGGGTTCAGGCAAGACGACATCGGTGCTATACGGAACCACCACATTGCTAGCTTTCCAGAGCTCTGCTGGACGATCAACGCCCGCTGCATCCCAATGCGCTTGAAATCGATTGCCCGAAATGGTCTGCAATGCACCCGCTCGAGCTAGAAAGGTCAGGTTCTGGTCGTTGAGTTCCGCCCGTCGAGCAAGGTCGTCAATGTCTTCGAAAGGCTGATTCTCGGCTATGCGATTTCCCACTTCCTCGCTCAATCCTTTGATCTGGCGCATTCCCACTCGAATTGCACCCTGCAAACGATCGTATTTCTCGATGATCTTTTCTGAATCTTCGATTCGATAGTCCCATCCGCTTTTCTGTACATCGACTCCTCGAATCTCGATGTCGTGTCGCAGAGCGTCCTGAGTAAGTTGTGAAGGCGAATAGAACCCCATGGGCAAGCTGTTCAGGAGTCCACAGTAAAACGCCGCCGGTTCGTGTCGCTTCAACCATGAGGATATATACACGAGCAAGGCGAAGCTTGCCGCATGCGACTCTGGAAATCCATATTCGCCAAATCCCTTTATCTGTTCGAAGACCCGTTCGGCAAACTCTTGGGGATGTCCGCGTTCCAGCATTCCATCCAACAGTTTCTTGCGGTATTTCTCTAGACCGCCACGACGCTTCCATGCGGCCATGGAACGTCGCAGTTGATCCGCTTCCCCAGCCGAAAAACCCGCGGCAACCATGGCAAGTTCAATGACTTGCTCCTGAAAAATTGGGATCCCCAACGTTCGTTCTAGAACTTTGCGCACTGCATCGTTTGAATACGTCACAGCCTCTTTCCCCTGTCGCCGCAACAAATACGGATGCACCATGTTGCCTTGTATCGGACCAGGTCTGACAATCGCAACTTCAATCACCAAGTCGTAGTAGCAAGCAGGTTTGAGTCGCGGCAACATCGACATTTGAGCACGGGATTCCACCTGAAACACGCCTACGCTGTCGGCTTTCTGAAGCATGTGATAGGTTGCCGGATCCTCAGCAGGAAGATTCGAGACCGCCAATTTGGCATCCCCTGTCAGACCGCGAAAATCATTCACTAGATCTAGTGTCTTGCGAATCGCCGTGAGCATGCCGAGTCCCAACACGTCCACCTTGAGCAATTGCATCGCCTCGAGATCATCCTTGTCCCACTGAATAACCGTTCTTTCTTCCATTGCGGCGTTTTCCACGGGGACCAATTCGGACAACGGTCCTCGAGATATGACGAAGCCTCCTACATGCTGAGACAGATGCCGAGGAAAGCCGAGAATCTCGTTGACCAGAGATATGAAGAGCTGAACGGTTCGGGAGTCGGGAGCGATGCCAAGGCTTTGCAGACGTTGGGTCAGTTCTTCTTTGTTATCCCACCAAGACATGGACTTGGCCAGGAGATCGACCATGTCCGGGTCCAGATCCAGAGCCTTGCCAACATCGCGAATGGCACTGCGTGGCCTGTAGGTGACCAAAGTTGCCGCTAGCGCGGCACGTTCTCTCGTGTACTTTTCGTAGATGTACTGAATGGCCTCCTCGCGTCGCTCATGTTCGAAATCGACATCAATGTCGGGAGGCTCATGACGCTCTTTGGAGACGAAACGTTCAAACAGAAGATGGATGCGATCAGGGTCCACTTCGGTAATGAACAGGCAATAGCAAACCGCGGAATTTGCCGCTGATCCCCTACCCTGGCAAAGAATGTTTCGACTACGCGCAAAGTGCACGATGTCATATACGGTCAGAAAGTAGTACTCGTACTTCAGTTCTTCGATGAGAGTGAGTTCCTTTTCAAGCAAGTCCTGAACATCATCGGGAGTTCTCTCGGGCCAACGCTGATTCGCTCCTTCTAAGGTGAGAGCGCGCAAGTGCTCGATTGGGGTTAAGCCTTGAGGAACGACTTCTGCAGGATATTCGTAACGCAAGGAATTCAGGGAGAATTCGCACATCCCTGCGATCTTTACCGATTCTTCCAGGAGCTCTTCTGCATACAACTCTCTCATGGCTTGGTATGTACGCAGATGGCGTTCCGCGTTTGAAAACGCCTCGGTTCCCAGCTGACTCACTGCAGATCCAAGACGAATTGCGGTTAGCGTGTCCTGCAACTGTTTTCGTTCCGGCACGTGCATGTGAACATCGTTGCTCGCAACAATTGGCAAGTTCAATTGCATGGATAGAGTCAGGACGTTGGCGGTTTGGTCTAGATCTCGTTCCGTTAGGAACAATTCCAGAGCCAGCCATAATTTAGGGAGGCTTCCTTGAAGATCTCGTCCTTGAGTTTCAAGCCTGTCAAGCGGTAGATTTCCCGGCATCCAGAGTGCAAGACATTCGTTCGTCGATGCGCCGAAATCGCTCACGCTCAGTTCGTATTCGCCTTTGGGCATGCGCCGTCGAGCTCGCGTGATGAGTGCCGACAACTGAGCATAGGCTTTGCGCGTAGGAGCGAGAAGCACTACTTCCAGCAAGTCTTCTTTGTTTTCCGCGAGGACATGAAACTCCGCCCCTACGATCAGCTTGATCCCAATCTTTTCCGCTTCGACGTGAGCTCTAACAATTCCGGAAAGCGAACATTCGTCGGTTATCGCAATAGCCTCGTAGCCCAATTCCTTGGCACGGGACACCAGCTCTTCAGGATGGGAGGCGCCACGCAAAAACGAGTAGTTGCTCTTGCAGTGCAATTCGGCAAAGGCAACCGGTGCAGTTTTCGCGACCGGCTCAGAATTAGGAGAAATAGCCATGTTGAAACCATCCTTCCTCATTGCTGAACAGCCAGCACAACGAACCACTTTCGTGCCGGGCAACGAAGTAATCTCGTGAAAAATGACCCTCCCACCATCCGCTTTGAATACGTTCCGGTCCCTTCAGCAATTCAAAATGCTTGCGTCTAACCGGCAACGGAGGTTCGAAGAGCCATAGAGGTCGATGTCCCGGAGTAAAGAACGGAGGAGTGTCGTGTCCGTATTCGCGATCATTTGAAGGAGACCAAGCACATTCCGGACGATGATCGTCCAAATTGCGCAACAACTGCCAAGACGAGATTCCGAGACGTGCCGTCAGCCGATCAAGCAGTTCGCCAGGCAACACAGGTTTAACTTCGTGCGTCCCAAGCAGATCTCGTTGGGTGGCTCCCGTGTTCAGCAGAGAATCCACTCGAGTGGCTTCCAGACAGATCGAAATTACTTCTCTAGGGAGATCGAAGGATTCGAGAGCGAGTTCTGAATATTCCAAAATCTGCGACACGCGAGTCCGTGGATGCGAAAAACGAACAGGCACGGATATCCCCTTGTCGTCAAACGGACTGAAGGTCCACAGGGCTTCCATTACGCCAAGCTGACGAGACTGCAGCCAACGCACCAACTCCAATGACAATTGCTCCATATGAACATCGAGCGATTGCCGATCCTTGACGGGTTCTAGAAGATGAATCTCGGATTGAAAAGGCTCCGCCGGCGCAGTGTATTTCTGGGGATCGAAGGCGGAGCCCACTAAACGCGCCACATATTCGAGCAGATTTTTTTCAAATCTCTGTCCGAGTTCGTTCCGTGGCAAATTCAGTAGTTCACCAAACGAACGTATTCCCATGTTGGACAGTCGTTCAACGTCCGATGGCGCAAGTTCCGCATATTTCAAGTTGGTTTCACGCAGACAGGCCAAGGTGCTGTTCCGAACTGTCTCCGCATTGGGATCTTCCGGCAGTGGAGTGGATATCTTGGCGTGGGCAAGAACGCGAGCGGCGGATGGAGTATGCGCAATGCCGATGAACGACTCGTGTCCAATGCGTCGCAAGGCATGTTTGAGCAAGTGCACAATACGATCGACACCACCGAACAACTTGAGGCTTCCGGAGATCTCCAGCATTACGTCGTACGGTAAAGAAACGCTGACGCGAGGTGTAAATCGATAAGCTACTGGAACGATCTTTTCGAGATACTCCTTCTCGGCCTGTTCATCCCGTTTGTAGCAAACCAAATCTGGTGCCAAACTGCTTGCTGTCGCGAGACTGCTGCCCAAAGCAATTCCAGCTTTTTGTGCGATGCCGTTCATAAGATGAACCTTGCGTTCGTCGACCACAACGGAGGCTTGCCGAATGGCAGGCGATCCTTCGTACATTTCTAGACCCATCTGAGGCAGATGAGCACATAACCAAAGCATTAGGCAATCCTCCTTGTTGTTTCTCTCGTCTTTCCCATTTGTCTCCACAAGTTCCATTTCCCAGCCATGTAGTCCGTTGGAAGAGCGTTCGGATGCCACTGCAGCTTCAACGAAACATCGTTCACAGCCCATCCTCCCTTGCGTTTCAAAATCGATAGCACCACGCTGTCTCCCGAGTTTGATCGAGAGCTATGTATGTGAAATCGAAGTTCGGCAGGAGAGGATTCCCTAGCTGCTCGTGAAGGACGAAAAATCGTGCTCCACACGCGATTCTCCTTCGCACGGGACTGGACACGACGAAGCTGCTTATCTTGAAGTTCCCGATCGTTCAACCACGCAAGAGCCGCGCTGCAACTACCGGATTCCAAGATTTTTTCCAAGACCCACAACGCTTCTTGATGACTGTTGGGATGCACCAGCAAAACGCGGTTCACGTCAATTCCCAATGAATGCAATGCGGGTGCGTACGGTACGAAGGGGGGATTGATCCAGGCCACCCACCGTGTCTCTTGGTGGAGCAGATGGCGCAAACCAGGCATGAGCAATCGCAACTCGCCGCAACCTTGAATGTCGACGAGCACTTCCAAGAGCGCATCGCAAGGCCAACCTCGATCGCAGAGCAGACGGTCCAAACTGGAAAATCCTGTCGGAATTCCCGATACCTGTTCGATTCCGACGCTAGCCGCTAGATCACGCGCTCGCCAAATGAAATCCTTGCTGAGAAGGGTTTGCAGGTCTGACACACATATACTGTACTTAAAGACAGGTAATTAATATAACTGTACAGATGTCAGTGTCAAGTGGTTGGAACAAATCTTTGCAATATACGCCTCTGTAGCTATGACAGCCTACTTCCAGCGTACAGGATCTTCGATGGAGCCGGAAGGTGATTGGAGTGGGCCGTCAGGAGACGATGCGGAAGCTGGGTTTCCAGAATCTCCGGTTATAGCGATAGACGAACCCGTCAAGGTATTTCTGCAGCTTGGGCGTGGATACTCTGTGAAAGGTGCCGAGCAGAAAGGCTTGAGGTTTGCGATGGCGGTGTGCACCTTCGGCAGCCATTCGTCCACCTCTCGGCAGACACGGTACGCGACTCGACCTCCAACCCCTCCTCGAGATTCATCATGCCTGCTGTTGCGACACATGATCAATAAAGTCGTACACATTCATGATCCACGCTCTCTGGGCGCTAGTGTAGGTGCCATGCAGTTCAGCAGGCACGACAAGCTGAACTCCGTTCGCTTGCATCTCTGCAGTCTGGGTCTCGCTGATTCCGGGCTCTAGCGTCAGGAGATGCTTATCCGACAACCTCTTGGCTTCCGAGAGAATCTGTCGCCATCGATCTTTACAAGTGACCTTTACCCCCAGCATAGCAAGACCGGTCGCAGGGAAATCCTGATTGTGGTATTCGGCTGCACCAGGGAAAAGAAAGTCAGGACGCGAACTGTGTTCTGTGACAGCTTGCCGTTCGTATCTCAGTCTAAAGGATTTGAAAATCTCTTCAAGATGATGTTCAAGTGCATAGCCGGCCCGTGCCTTTCTTCTGTTGTGTACGCTGAGTGAGAGGCGGATAAACCCATCTACATCGACATCCTCGCCGGACCAAAAGCCACCTCTTAAACGCGGTGCCACTTCATGATATTCCATGCGGCGAAACAGCTTTTCCTCCTGCTCCATCCATGCAAGCAGAGCGCTGTCTGGATCAGCCATGGGGCTGACTTGAGGGAGAGTTTTCCGGGCAAATCGAGAAAACTTAGCTGTCGTCGGAAACACTCCTTCGAACGGTTCAAGTAACGCATCCAGAGTCTCAGTCTCCAGTTCCTCGATCTCTATACCAAGAGATTGGAGAACAAATTTCGCGGCGAAGCCAATTTTCTGGTCGTCCCCTTTGACAAGATCTGAGTAGGTGAAACTGGTCCCTAGTTCTCCCGCCGAGAGGCCGAAAAGCCATGCAATGCGGCTTTCTTCCGTACTTCCCTGCTCAACAACAATGATCACTAAGTCACCGGAAGCTCTCCGAGCAACAACCAGCAGGTCACCTGCACTTGCGCTCTCCATCACAGGATTGCTCCTGAAATAGAGCCTGTGTTCAGTTCGTTCCGGATTTTGTTCGCGTGCGTCGTACCACGTGACGATTGAGTCTGAGAATCTCTCGTTTTCGTCACCGAACCACACAAAACGAGTCGGTATGCTTGCCAGCTTCCCAAGACCCAGCAGCCGTTTCAGAGCCATCACACCGTTGAACTCATGCTGGTTCGAGAATTCGGGATGAGCCTCTACAACACTCAGCCGCTTTGCAACCACACCGTCAAAGTATTCGGACAGGTACCCTTTTCTTATCCTGTACCTCCCACTTTGGTTTCTTTAGAGATACGGTCGATCACAAGATTGTCCTGTTTCTAATACAGCCATTTCTCCGTTAAGTTTGACTTTGTGAGTTTCCCTCGGACAACCCAAATCATGCGCTCTCATATTTCGGTGAGAGATATCATGCATTGGCGACCTGCGGCTCCTCTTGTGTAGAGGCACACTCCAGATCCAGCTCAGTCTGCCTCCATTCGTTTGCCATGACAGTAAGAATATGTGGTCGCATGAACCGGGCGATTGTCTCGACAACTGGCACAACCACTGAGTTGCCGAACTGCTTGTACGCCTGTGTGTCAGAAACAGGAATCTCGAACCTAGGACGTCCGCGTCCGTCAAAGCCCATCAACCGTGCACACTCTCTAGGGGTAAGGCGGCGGGGTCGTTTCCTGTGCTGGTGGACAAGTATTTCCGATCCGTCCTTGTAGTATCGTGCAGAAAGTGTGCGGGAGGTATCGTCCGGGCCAACAAGTCCATACCCGAATCCGTTTCCCCGCGACTTGTGTTTGGCAGCATAGCTTTTGAGATAGCTCCACAGATTTCTCGAAAGGGTGTATTTCAGATCCACTTTCCCGTCTAGCCCAAATGTGTAGGGAGGGTCTTCCGGTTCAGAACCATCCTGCGGATGTAGGATCGAGCGCAGGACCGGGCCACTCTCAGAATCTGGGACCTCGAGTTTGCTGAAGTCAAACCCCGTATTCTCTTTGAAACCGGCAATGAAGATTCGTTCACGGTTCTGAGGTACAAACCCCTTTGCATTGATCACACGCCAGTCAATGTGATAACCAAGCTCCACTTCCAGAGTATTCCGGATCACACGGAACGTATTCCCCCTATCATGACTGATGAGATTCTTCACGTTCTCCAGCAAGAAGGCAGCTGGCTGGTGATGGGCTATGATCCTTGCCGCATCGAAGAACAGGGTTCCTTGGGTGGCATCAGCAAAGCCGTGCTTCATGCCCAGCGCATTTTTTTTTGAAACACCAGCAATGGAAAAGGGCTGGCATGGAAAGCCTGCAAGCAAGATGTCATGTGCAGGAATTTCTTCCTCTGGCACGGCAGTGATGTCGCCCTCCACAGGGTGAGTGCACGAGAAATTTGCATGGTAAGTAGTCCGGCAAGGCGAGTCCCACTCACTGGTGAAGACACATCGCCCTCCGATGGACTCAAATCCGATCCGAAAGCCACCAATACCTGCAAATAGGTCTATGAAGGTAAATGCCGGCCTTTCCGCAGGCTTGTACCGTCCATTTTCATAAACCCGTTTCGACAACCAGTCGATGACTGTCTTTTTCGGGACAGTTTCCCCGGATCTCCAGCGATATACTGTTCTAACGCTGTAACCTGTCCTTGCAGCTATTTCCTGCTTGGACAGTCCGGACCTCTCGATAAGACCGGATATTTCTGTGTTCCCGGATGCCAGCACTTGTCCCTCTGGGTCATTTTTTGACAGAATGACATAAGGAGTCAACAATTGCTATTTTAGCCCAAGTCTGTGCCTAATTCCTTACTACGACCCCGACAGTGGCAGATTTGCTGTGTCTAAGTGTCACTCTACATAATATGCACCTTACGCAGGGGCGGGAATATTGACCATGTGGCATTTTCGAGTCATGGATCGTGGTGAAATGAACCAAGATCCCGTGCAAGATGATTACTTCAATACAGCTGCTTTGGACAGCTACTCAGATGCGCTGGTCAGGGAGGCTATCCAGAATAGTCTTGATGCCAAGACCGACGACTCGGATGGCCCTGTTCGTGTCCGAATCACGTTTCCCCGTGAATCGGATCTCCCAGATCCCGAGGATGCCGCACCCTATCTGGAGAGTCTATGGAACCATATCAGGGCCACACCCGTTATCGAAGATGTACCGAATATCAACCAAAAGGTGCCGTTCTTGTTGTTCGAGGACTTTGGTACGCGTGGGCTTGTCGGTGACACTCAAGCTTATGAGGATCCGCAACAAGGCGAATTGGCAGATTTTTTTTATTTTTGGCGCAATGTCGGACGCGGCAAGAAACAGGGAGAAGAGCGCGGCAGATGGGGTCTCGGCAAAACGATGTTTCCGGCATCTAGCGAGATCCACGCATTTTTTGGGCTCACTTTGCGTGACGGGGACAAACGCCCTTTACTCATGGGGCAATCTACGCTGTCTATCCATCACATAAATGGGAAAAAACACTGTCCGTACGGTTTTTATGCCAATAAAGCTAAAGAAGACCAGTTCGCACTACCCATTACAGAATCAAATCGAATTGACGATTTTTGCTCAACCTTTTCGATCTCGCGGCGATCTGAAACAGGTCTGTCTATTGTTGTTCCCTACCCCCGTGACGGGATCAAAGCACCAGACGTTCTTAAATCAGTTGTCAAACACTACTTCTACCCGATCCTCGTGGGAGGTTTGCTTGTAGAGGTCGTTCATGAGGGTGAAATTGTTACAGTTGAAGCAAACTCCATAGACAATGTTGTTCGAGAATACTTCTCCGAAAAAGGAAGCACAATTTTAGGCACGCTCGATTTGGCCAAGTGGTATGTTTCCGTTTCTGATGATGAGAAAGAGAGTGCACAAAATCCGATACCCAATCGTAGCCCATCTTGGAAAGCTGAGATGTTCAATAGCAGCCAAATCAACAGCTTTACCGAGGCACTTGATTCGCATAAACCTATTTGTGCAAGAATACCGGTATACGTCATACCCCAAGGAGGACAGCGAGAACTTTCTCATTTCGATGTGGTCCTTGAGCGTGATCCAGAGCTCGAAGGTTCGTTAGATGAGTTTATCCGGTCTGGGATAACTATCACTGGTGTTACGTCGCTTCGTGAAAACGGAATTAGAGCTCTTGTTATAGCCGATGACCACCCAATTTCAACAATGCTGGGTGATTCAGAGAACCCTGCGCATACAGAGTGGCAGGATCGATCCACTCACTTCGTCGGAAAGTATAGGGTTGGCAAATCTACGCTTGCATTTGTAAAAGATGCCCCGCAAGGACTATTGAGACTACTAAACAAACACTCGGATCAGATTGATGATACTACCCTGCGGCAACTGTTTCCTGATCCTTCTTCAAAACGAGGCAAAGAGGTCAAAAGACCTAGTAGAGTACATAAACCACGAGGTAAACGGCGCCCCTCGACAGATGTCGATGTAACAAGCCGGCCGAAAATCTTCCAACTAACACGTACGGCGGACGGCTTCACGGCATCGCTTGCAGAAGCGGGCCAAAAGGCAACACCAATGCGAATACGGCTTCGGCTGGCTTACGATGTTCGGCGAGGCAATCCGTATAGCCGATGGAATGTCGCCGACTTCGACCTTGGGGAGGATTTCAAGACGATAACGCATTCTGGCGGCGAGTTGCTCAACGCCGACGGCAACAGACTCGAAATCCTAGCGAAATCGTCAGATTGGAGACTGCAACTGACGGGGTTTGATCCCGAGAGGGATCTTATAGTCGACATCCGCAGGGAGGCAAGCTGAGGTGCAAAGACGATTCAACTACACGGGTCGGCAACGCATTAGAAAAAAGGACCTTTCCTTCACCATAGCGGCGGACGTCGAGGGCTATGAAAATTTCTATGCCGACCTTCAATTGGGGAATTACAACTTGCCACCAGATGCGGAAGTATGGGTCGAAGCGTATGACCGTAACGCGCTCATGAGATTCCCTTTCGGAACTGTTGCAGAGCCAAACAATGAAACACCGACAATTTTGACTGACTTTAGGGATTCAGACAGTTTCTACTTTAGGGTAAAGGTTGTGGATGCATTGCGACGCTCTCGATTACTCGCTGTCGCAGATTCGGTAAGCCCTTCAGATCGCCAGGACGAAGACGGGGCTGCGAGGTCATTGCTGAGTGTAACCACAAGGGATCTTGGATCGGTTCCTTGGAAGCTTGAATATCAACCATCTGATCATCCGCTCCTTGTTATTAACAATCGCATTGATGCAGGCAAGTCCTTGGCAAGGTCTAATCTTTTTTTCCAAGCGCTTGTCCTCCCAGCTATTTTTGAGCAGGTATTGCGCCAGATATTGCTCGAACAAAAATATGTTCCAGCGGCAGCACCTGATGATGACGATTTGTGGAAAGAGGGTTGGTTGGAATTTGCTGGATGTTTGCCGGGTAATACGCGCCTCTCTATTGATCAAGAAATCCCAGACGATGAAAAAGAAAAGTGGATCGAGGATGCGCGTATTGGATTTTGTATGGACATAAATGCGATCTACAAGGTCAAGAGCGAGCTCAAGGAGGACTCCTATTGATGAGGCTTCGACGATTTAACAAGATAGGGATTCGGAAGTTCGCAATATTGCTCGAGTCCCTGAGGCAGGGCGAATCTGTCGGGACACCTTTAGATTTCCTGAATACCTCAGAGTATTCTGAGGGCATTTCACAGTCGACAGAGTTTGAAGTACAGTCATTTGATTCTCGACTTGAGCTGGCGTCCTTCGTCGATAACCTGTTAACGGATGTGGGTATCGGAGATGACATGACCGACATCGGATTGTGGTCGTGGCTCGGGGCGGCATTTCTGGATGTGACTTGCCCGACCGATTCAGCAGGCATCCGAAAACCCGGTAAAGACTACAGGCATATCCCAAGCAATGATTGGAAGGACTTCTACCGCCATCTTATTAGAGGTCCGGTCCGAATTTTTCGCTTGTTCAAAGACAATCCTAGTCCTGCATCCATAGTTCTTTGTCAGAACCCTCAGTCGCCGGGAGATTTCGTTGAGCAACTGGCTTCACGTCAGGAGCGAATCACCAATCCTGCAATCATTGAGACAGCGAACACCCTCTATTTTGATAACAAGACCGGGAAGCCAAAGCGAGGTGCATCGTCGACGTGGCGTAAACCGGGAACGCTTCGCAGGTATGGCGACTTACTAGATCAGCTGGATCTAACCCACGACTTGTACTCAATGTCGGCTGACGAACTAACGGAACTGCTACCCGACGAATTTTCCGTCTACCTCGGAAAGTAGTCGATTCTTTGCTCGTGCGACGTGTTACTTTGACTGGTGAAGATGTTCGGTGCTCGAAACTTGGGCGATCAACTACAAGCGCGCCTAACAGATCGATGCGAGGAATGCAACTAAGTGAGTTCCAGACACCTCAAGTAGATCATGTAGCAGAGAGTGCAGATGTCTGCACTCGGTTAACTTGCGGTTAGTGTCATTGTCACACTAAGATGCATATCTTGGGGCAATATAGGAGTCAGCTAGACCATCTTTCGGTCGACTGCTGCAACTCTTTCGTTACGGCAATTATCTGCCAATAATGGTTCACGCCTTTGTAGATACGACAAGTACTAAATATTAGATCTCAGCAAGATGAGAATGCGTAAAAAGTCTAGAATCTAGGAATTGACGAAGTGCTTTGTATCGGAGAGCGCATGCTTGGAAGCCGTACCGAATATTCCTAGTTCGATGGTCTTCAAGCCCGCGCCACACTTAAGTTCTAGAGCGTTAGCACATGCGGCGGCACGAAAGTTGCGCGTTCTTGGCGTTCTCGCCCAAGATCCGCAAGACGGATCTACAACACCGAACACCATCGAGCGCGTGAACCCACAATGTGTTGGTCGATACGGTCTCGACGGCACTTCGCTTGTGTCTCGGCTGAGAAGAAGCTGATCTACTCGGCTTTGCGCGAGTCGAGCGCCGAATGAAAGGGACCGATGTTGCATTGGCAATAGGCCTAGCGAGAGTTCGCCATCCATTTCGAAGGACGACTGAATCCTTCGAAAAGATGTATGTCAGAGGCGTAAAACAAGGAACAATTAGAGTGCAGAAGAAGTTTTCTTCCTTTAGGATAGAACTCGGAACCCAGAATTAATCTGAATTCCTGACACTCGTCCGACGATAAGGTGGTCGAATGGGTTCCTAGAGTGCACTCCGCCATCGCCAATACAAGGCGCAGTCTGTTCGGCACCCTTCACGGAGTGTCCTCTCCCGAGCTGTAGAAATACGTCGACGAGTTCGTCTATCGCTACAACCGACGATTCTGAGTACCCCAGCTTCCGCAACGCCTCCTAACGGTGTGCGCTCATCACTATCCGACACCATCGAGAGTCCTGAACACGGAATGCAGCCTGTCATAAGTACGGATGCGTGTAAAGTTGATTCACTTACCTCGATCATTCTGTTTCTAGAGCTTGACAGTTAAGTTGACGATATCTTTTCTAATTAGCAAACGCTTCAGTATCGATTGAGAGTCGAAAGTGTAGCCGAACCGATCCCAAGACAGACTACGTGGAGTTCGCGGGACGTTTGTACGGGGCATTATGTTTTCCGTGGCATCTATGGAATAGACCCCATGGAATGTGTTGCTTAAACGATTGGGTTCGATCTGAGGAAGCCTACTAAACTACACAGTCGACGAAACCGGAAATGGAATGTGGCTAGTCGTTCAGGTTAGTTCCCCACCGATGAGAATTTCTAGATGAGCAATACGCACCTTGAAAACCTAAGAAACGCAATCCTAAAACTTGATCCAACAGGGAAAGACGGCTTTGAGGGGCTTATGGCGGCCTTGCTTACGGAAGTGACAGGGCAGCCCTTCAGACTGGCTTCATCTGGAGCACAACGTGGTCGAGATGGGGATTCTGCCCTCGATCAAGGTGCTACCTACTTTGAGGCAAAGCGGTATGACGGCAAGGTTCCTAAGGAGAGAATCGCTGTCAAGCTGATGGAAATCTTCGCGGATGACCAAGGACTGGTCGACACTTTCATTGTTGGTTCAACTTCACCGATTTCCGCTCAAGATGCGAGTGAATTCAACAAATTTTCTGAGTCAAATGGCAT
Source organism: Candidatus Azotimanducaceae bacterium (assembly GCA_965203735.1). GTDB lineage: Bacteria > Pseudomonadota > Gammaproteobacteria > Pseudomonadales > Azotimanducaceae > Bin55. Next base: position 1,880,633 of record OZ241909.1, on the reverse strand, counting down.
TGGAGTTGTGCTTTTGGACTGGACTGCTAACACACCTTTGCCTTCACTTGCAACGCTGGTAGCCATGGGTGGTTCTGTTGCGAAGGACTTCCTAAGTGCACAGCTAAACAGACCCGACGATGCAAATCTCTTGTCTGAAGCACTGACCGCGATAGATGAGCTTGCCAAGCTGCCAGAATTCAACGCTCATTCGGAGAGACTCTGTGCGGAAATTTCAAATCCGTCAGTAGGACTAGGTCTTGCGAAAGCAGCGAATCACAAGTGGCTTACCCAGTTATTCTCGACCCAAGAACTGGCTCGTCAGCAGCTGGGACAACCCTTGGCACCTCACGATCCGAGTATGGATTTTCTTCAGCCTCGAACGCACCTCTGTGAAGATCTTCAAGGTGCTTTCGGGGGACAGTGCTCTAAGAGTGTTTTCGTTGTGATCGGATCGGAGGGTACCGGAAAGTCGTGGTTAGTTGCTAACACTTGGATGCAGAGAGATCCACGATCGATATTAGTAATCGCTCCAGCAGGCGAACTTAGAGACCCTGAAGATATTACAGATATTGAAGGTTTCCTAATCAAAAAGTTGATTGGGCAGACAGGAGATGTGCCCAATGACATCAAGGAAAGACGTTGGAGACGCAGAATTGAAGGGTGGAAAGCGAATCTTGAACCTCCAAGCGTTCGGACCACGCTGTGTATTGATGGACTAAATCAAAACCCTCGCTTTCGTTGGTCGCACTTGATAGACGGTGCTGCGGCGTTTCTTGATCAGATAGGGGGACAGCTCGTGATTACTACTCGATCCAATCACTTTGAGTCGATCAGCCAGACAATTTTCTCGGACGTAACCCCGATAGTTGTACCCGAATGGACGAAATCAGAACTTGACGGCATTCTTCGCTCACGATCTATCGAACCTGATGTTGTTGACCGGGAGGTTTTTGAGACTCTGAAAAACCCTCGAATTCTCAGTATTGCGATAAATCTCTTGAACGCTCGAGAAATCGAAAATATCGATCAGCTCAGTGTTGGACGACTACTCTTCGAGCATCTACGCAATTCCAGCCTGACAGGTTCAAGTAACCTGTCGGGCTCCGAGTTTGCAAAGACGCTGTCGGAATTGGCCAGCGAATACGTTGCCCGTGTGGAATCAGGAACAGAAGACGACCTAACGCTTTTCGACATCAGGGATCATTCACGTCTCAAGGACGTATCCTCAGGTAGTTTCTTCAAGCCAGTTGTTGGCGACCCTGATCGGTACCAAATCGTTAACAAAGGCTTACTTCTTTCTCTGGGTATATGGCTTGTTGATGCGCTTGAGAGAGAATCGAGAAACGATCGGGATCCATTTGAACGGCTAGAAACCGTTATGGAACCTGTGGCTGGACTCGATTTCACCGCTGAGATTGTGTGTACGGCAACCGAAGTAGCGTGCTTATCCGTCTCCTGCAGTGTGAACGTGAAGGTAGCGTTGATACGACACTACGTAGGTCTTCAGAATTTGCCTGAGCAAAAGCGAGACTCTTTTGGAGCTCTAGTCAAGAACAGTCCCGATGCGTTTCTTGAGGCGGCGAAGGATACAGCCCTATACGACGAGCGGGTGCCAACATCGGATTGGCTGAATGTTGCCATTCTGGAAGCGCGTGGCGATACACGAGTTAGGAGCGCAATTGAACAGACAATTCCAGAGTGGCTTTCCTACTACTGTCTTGTGCCTAATCGATGGATGTATGTTTCTGCTAGAGACTCTTCGTCGGAAGAAATCGAGGCCGAACGTGTTCGCGTCGTAGGCGACCTTGAGAACAGACTCGAGGAACTGACGGAGCCGGAGAAGCGCTATATAGAGACGAATCTAACCAAGCTCGAAGAGGGAGACGTTGATCGCTTGCATCGGCTTGCAATGTTCTTTCTGGCTGGACTGCCGCTTAAGAATTTCGTTGGACCACTCGTTTCGTCGGCATTCAGCGCGTCGCTAGCACCGACAATTGATGTGCCTCGTCGTGAACTCGAGCATCTTGTCCGATTCAATCTAGTCGACTGGGTTGCTACACGGGAAGCGATGTTAGAGTGGACCAAGATTATCGGGGACGAACGCTCTTCTGTTGGAAATTGGACGGTAGCAAAGACACTCCGCAGTACTGGTGACCCTTCGGATGCGGCGGAAGTACAGCGCTTAGCGGAAACGCTAACCACAACTTTCGAAAAAATCCCTTCTTGGCGACTCATAGAAACATACTGTGCAACAGATCCTTGCAATCCCCAATCCTCCCGACCAGAGAATATTTCTGACACCGCTGAGAAATACAAGAGCATTGCCGTTGCGCAAGTTTGTGCGATGATGGGCAATGGGGGTGAGACACTTTTCTTTCGTGAGGCGATGCCAGGAGTTGCACGCTTCGAACCGAGAGCTGGAATTCATGCAATTCGAGAGCTAGCAAAGCACGCATTAACACGTCAAGGAGTTGCTCGGAAACTGGCAATGTTGACGCTACTGCCCTACAGTGTTCTCCTAGATCGTCCTGAGGTGGATGCACTGATCACGCTAGCGCAATCCTCATGTGGGAATTCGCGAAGTGAATTTGTTTCGGACAAGTGGGTGTCAGCTCAGTACGCACTGTTTATTGCACTCCCCCACTTGAGTGCAAATGAACAGCTCAAAGCGCTGAAGGGAATGCACACAGAGTCACTCATGATAGGTCTCTTGGATACGACTCGGCCGGCTAAGGCCGGTGTCATTGAATCTCTTTTGAGTGCGGCATATGGAGAGGGCGACGCACACGCATTGACGAGATTGATGGCAACATTGAGACATACAAAAGCACCATTGACGGATAAGGCGACCGGCATCATTGCCGACTTGCTGGAGTTCCCTGACTCGACAGTCCGTGCCGCAGCAATAGCCATTGCATCAGTGTCCAAGTGTAAATTTTTGCTCGCGCGATTCGTAGACAGCAATTGGAATGCCGGTAGATTAACGTCAAACGACCACCACTTCGAACTTTGGTACGGCTCTGCGACACTTGTGGAGGCAGTTAGTGCAGGAACTATTGACGTCGAGGAAGCACTTGACCGAATGGCTTTCAGTCACTACGGAATTGCGGCTTGTCGGCTCGGTTCACGCGCGGCAAAGCTGGTCGCTTGCAGAGTTGAAATAGCGCTCGGAAACGCACTAGATCTCAGCGATTTGACGGATCTCCCGGAGATGGAGCAATCAGTTCCAGATGCTGGTTCCTCATTGCCACCACTAATTTCGCTTCGCGAGCAGCTATCGTCTTCTGCCTCAAGGTCACCGCTCGGGCACCTTGGGGAGTCGGATGAACAGTTTCACGAACGTCAACGATTGCTTCACCGAGCCTACCAGAGGTTCAGCGAGCGAATTACGAACTCGGAAGCCCATCTGGTCTTGAACGACCTCACTACCGAAGGAATGGCCGCCGTAGTTTCGCTGTGTCCAGATGTCATTGATCGTTGGCACGGTCTTTTAGTGAGTTCCAGCGACATTCAGAAACGAAGTACCTACTACTTTGCAATCAAATTCGCAGCCGCGTTGGCTGAGAAATATACAGACTTGGCAGTCTCGGTCTTTGCTGCTTACTCGAGAGTAAAGCCGCTCGTGAGTCGGGTTAATGGAATGGCACGGGTCTCGATTGAAGCGGAAGTGCTTTGGTCTCAGGGAGGTGTCACGGAGATTTCCGAGCTCTGCATGGAACGATTGGACAACTGTACCAATGATCGAGAAATATCAAGCGACGTTCTCGCGGCGTTTGCGCATAATCAAGAGCATGTTCTGGCGTCCTATGTGGACAGACTACTGTCCACGGGAGAGCCGCAACATATTGCACGTGCTCTAACTGTTGCCGGATATTCGGATGAATCAAATTTTGCAAGAGATGCTCTCGCGAGATTCGATGGAGCAAAGGGTTTTGTTGGAGACGTACAGCGGGCCGCTCGGGACTCCTATGATCGCAACAGTTGGTCAAGACATTGGTATGAGCGCATGCGAGCGGCAACGACTCAAATGGATTTTTGGCGTTATTCAGTGCTGCTATCCAGAATTGTTGATGGTCGAATCACTCTGTGGGGTCGATTCTCTCTGACTGAGGAGACATTTAGGGCGTTTATTCCGACTATCAAAAAGAGTGTAGAGCAACGGGTCGAACTGTGGAATGGCAAGCGCAAAAAGACTTTGTTTGGCGATAGAGTTCCACATGCCGTGTTTCTAATTCGCGATAGAGTTGTATGATCGCTCAATGACCATTGGCTTGGTTAGCTAGTCTCCAGCCATCTCACTAGTTTAGTTGCGACGAAAGCAGTTTATTTTGTTCGCCATTGAGCCTGATTGTGCCAAGGGTGAGACAAAAAACGTCAAGACCGACTTGCGAGAAATTGGACCGGTTGCTGTAATGCATTGGCATAGTGTTGTTCATTTTCTTGAACCCTCATGCCGTCAGTCATGTAATCCAGCTACATCGTCGTTGGGAACCCATCCACCGCCCTGTTGAATGATCTCGTTTGTCCAAGCAATAAGTAAACACAGCCCTTTGTTTTCAACTCCCCATTTTCTTCGCTCATTTCCTCTGTGGGCTTCGTAGATGGAGCGAAGGTACTTTGCATAGTATTGCTCAAAGGATTACTCATCAGCAGTAGCCATAAACTGAATGCTCAGGTCAACGTTTGACGCGGTACGCTCCTTTATGAAGTTCAGCACAGTTCCCGCTTCGATGTGACTGTGAATTTCGTCAATTGTTATGTCATCGCACACACCACGATCAACGAGCTTGTTGTATTGCAAGATCAACGTCGTTAGCAAACCGAGATCTAGTGAAGGCGTAGAGTCCATGACGTCGATCTGCCTGCACAACGATTTTGTAGCATCGACATTGGCAGTAGCCGTCTCCATGGTTACCACATCTCCATTTGAGTGTGCGAATTGATTGCGTAAGTACTTGAGAGCTGACATTGTTCGTTGTGCCAATGGCGTTAGCGCACTGGTGTACTCAAAGAAAGCTAGTGCATTGCTGGGCTCGACCCCCAAGGTAGCGTCAGTTCTTGTCAATTGGAGATACACGCCTCTGCAGTTATGACAGCCCATTTTCAGCATACAGGATCTTCGACGGAGCCGGAAGGTGGCTGGCGCAAGCCGTCAGGAGGCGATGCGGAAGCTGGGGTTCCCAGAATCGCCGGTTGTAGCGATAGACGAACTCGTCGAGGTATTTCTGAAGCTTGGGGGAGGACACTCCGTGAAAGGTGCCGAGCGGGAAGCGTTTGAGGTTTGCGATGGCGGTGTGCACCTTCGGAAGCCATTCGTCTACCTTCTCGGCAGGCGTGATTCAAGACTCGATCTTTCTCGTCTTGTGGGAGATGGAGAGTTGAGTTTCTTTAAGACTTAAGGATGTCTTTGGGAACGAGCAAGCGAATCTGTTGCTAAGCTTCGTTGAAATGGATGTTACTTTGGACGCAGGTAAGACTTCCTCATGAATGTACAAGAAAAAATCGAGCAGTCAATAAGTGACTTGCGACCATTCCTCGATGAATGCATTCAGAATGTGCAAGAGTTACTAGGCCCACGAGATGAACAGTACTACTTCCCCAAAATTCGAAGCGACAGTCTTAGCGGACCATACTTAGATCCATCAAAACCTAATCTTGCTGTGGTATTGCCAGAATCGTCGTTGTTAGAGTGTGGCCTCACAGAAGCCCGTTGGCATATTGCACATGAGTCCATCCATGTGTTGGACCCACATTTAAATCCAACCAATTACCTAGAGGAAGGATTGGCAACGTGGTTTCAGAACAAAAAGGTCGGCACCTACAAGGGTCGTCGTTGGAATCCCTGGGCCGAAGCGGAAAAACGCGTAAAACCCTTGATTGACATGTTGCCGGATGCGCTGAAGTGCTTCCGTTCAGAACAGCGGCGTTTAAGGATTCGGGGCGAACCCTGGACGAAACTTGGTGACATAACGGCTGAATTGTTGATTTCCTATTGCCCGGAAACGAGGGAATCGGCACAGTTGCTTGTTGAAAGATTCCCTAAGAAACCTTGTGCTCAACCCACAAGCTCGTAGCGGATGGAGGTAACCACCCTCCAGCTCTATCAAAGATTCTTTACGCTGAAAGCAGCCTCCACAATTACAAAGGCGTGATATGCAATATTTCTGAGCGAGAGCAGAATTTCCTGTCTTAACAGAACAGCGCCCAATCTCCAACGGTTCATGGTCTGTACATTCCCCCACTAGGACCACTGAATGCCGCGAAGCACAGAATTGTTTTGATTATTTATGGGTACTATCGTAAAATTATCATGATTTTTTTTGGATAACCCATCAAATGTTTATAGAACGATATGTCGAAAGGGAGTTTTTCTCCCTCCTAAATCAATACCGACAGATGATATTCCTGTCAGGACCTAGGCAAGTAGGTAAGACCACGGCAGTACGCAACATGTCCGAACGTCTACCCGTATCACACTACCTGAACTGGGACAATGTCACGCATCGACAGAAGTTCCTTCAAAATCCAGCTGACTTTGCATCTCAGATTGGTCTCGACCAACTTACCGAAAATTCGATAGTTTGCATATTCGACGAATTGCACAAATTTAGTCGATGGCGAGACTTTCTGAAGGGACTTCACGACTCGTACTCCATGTTCAATGCTGTCGTAACCGGTAGCGCACAACTAAACGTCTTCAGTCGAGGAAGAGATAGTCTTCGCGGGCGATACTTCCCCTATACGTTGCATCCTCTATCGGTCGCAGAACTGGTTCGTTCACCAGATGATCAAGAAGACACGATATCGACATCCCCGCAGGAGATATCAGACGACCAATGGGATGCATTATTGCGATTCGGAGGATTTCCGGAACCGTTTCAACGAGCTAGTCAGCGTTTTCACAATCGATGGACACTTTCGCTGAACGATCAAATACTTCGCGAGGAAGTCCGAGACTTAACCCGCGTGCGAGAACTAAGTCAGATTGAATCGCTCGCACTTCAGATTCGAAATCGAGTTGGTCAACTGTCGACCTATCTAGGGCTAGCTCGTTCCGTGCAAAGTTCTGTTGATAGCGTACGTCGGTGGATCGCGATCTTGGAGTCACTGTATTTTTGCTATAGGGTGACGCCTTGGTACAACAACGTGGCGAGATCTCTGCGCAAAGAACCAAAGTTCTATCTTTGGGATTGGTCTCAGGTGCAAGATGGAGGTGCGAAGGCTGAGAATATAGTTGCAAGCGCGTTGCTCAAGTCCGTCAATTGGTGGACCGAAAGTGGTTTAGGAACCTACTCTCTTCACTTTCTTCGTGACACACAGAAGCGAGAAATTGACTTCGTAGTTGTTAGAGATGGCGATCCGTGGTTTTTAGTCGAAGTCAAGTCCGGTTCGTCCTCTTCCTTGTCGCCACAATTGTCGTACTTTCAAAATCAAATCGGAGCAAAGCACGCATTCCAAGTTTCTATGGATGCATCCTTTCAATCTCGCAACTGCTTTGAATTTAAAACTCCAATTCGCGTTCCGGCGAGGAGCTTTCTCGCACAACTCATTTGAGAAAGAATTCGCTGTACTGAATGGCTATTGAAGTTTCGTCTAGGAGTCGGAACGACATCCCATACCACTCACTACCACATCGAGGAACCTCAAAAGGGTTCGTCGAGTCTACAAAGTTCTAGCGTCGTAATGAGCTGAGATTGCCGTTCGACTTAAATCCTAGCTGCAAAATTCATGCAAAGGCTTTCGCTACGTCGTATCCGCTGGAATTGGATGGACAGAACTCGGGACAGACCGAGTGTCTTGCTCGTTGGAATCGGTGGTGGTATCTTGCAGATCGTCCGCCACAGTCAGCTTTGGAGATCCAAATCGCATCCATGCCGACCATATCGATCGAACCACTCTATGTGCGCAGTGACGGTTATTGACGTGTGACATGTTCGTAACTCCTTGATGAGGACATTCCCAATTCGTAGTCGTAGCAACTTGTGGTTACTCAACTTTCAAACAAGAGAAAACCGATCGCCAATGGGTGTTAGGCAGTCGATTCTTCATTCGCGATTTATGACTAATCTCAACTTCAAAAGTTCACGAAGAAAGCAATAAGTCGCGAAGACTCTGTACAAAACCATAATTCGTCCTCTGCGAGATCGCAGAACACGACGATTACTTAGGATATATAGGGTCGAATTTGCAGATTTCTAGTTCGACAGAGCCGCAGGTTCAGCATCGGGGTGTGGCACGACAGGTGGTTTTGGTGATATGGGAGGCATCTTTCGAACGGTCAATTCTTCGATCAAGATGGATGGGCAAATAATTGAGATGGGAGTCACCCAGGCACCGTCGCTATTGCCGTAGACGGTGTCATATCGACCCACATCCTTTGAGACCGCTACGATGTCCCGTAGCGTCCTGTCGTTGTAGCCTGTAATCTCGATCACAGGAAGCAGTTCTTCCCGTCCATCGGGATAAACCTTGTATGCTTCCAACACGTTCGATGTTCGGTTGTCAAAGGCCAGTTCCGATTGGTTAGCGAGTCTGCGAACAACTATTCCGTACTCCACTCCATAGTCTTGCATCAGGAATTCCATTTCCTCTTGCATTTCTTCACGTGTCAATCCTTCCCCTTCCTGTGGAATCAAGAAGACATTGCCGGGAATCGCGCTTCCGCCACTTCGGCTAGATCCCGTGCTGTACTTCAAATCATCGACAGGACTCCGAGTGCTCAACAACGTTTGCAACCTACCTCCATCGATCAAGTGTGTACGCTGAGCCGGTACGCCTTGACGATCAACTGCGTAATGTCCTAACAGTGGCTGGTCTTCAAATGTGTCTATCGTTGGATCGTTAACTACATCGATTTTTGCCGATATGACTCGCGCTCCAATCTTGTCGAGAAATGGATTCCGGGAACGCAACGAGTCCAATCGTGGATTGTCGGTCATCGGCACACGAACGGCTACCAATCTAGGGAGAAGCAATCTACGGAAAATCTCCGATGCAGCCTGCCCTTCAAACATCACCGGACCGTTGTAGACCTCTTCAGGCGGGGTTGCGAGTCGAAGACTCTGTAGCCTGTCAATCATTTGTTGCACACGTGATTTCATGTCACTCAGTGGCGGAAAGTTCGTACAGTCGGTACTGAATTCCGTCGAATAGTCCTGCAGTTCGGTACCGTCTTCTGCCTGTGTGAATGCCATGGTTCTTATTCGACACAGTTGCTCGTGGATGTCGTGAAAACTCCCCTCGCTATTCAAGAATATCCTTCTGCGTTTAGCACCAGTCGCAACTACTACTGACGTGTAGATTTCGGGTGCATTCTGGAACATCTTGGACAGCTCATTAGCCGGTTCGCGTACCATTTGAAGATCGATGGAATCAAAGTCGACCTCAGGTTTGCTCGTATAACGAAAGGATTCTTCGACAGAGAAATCAGGTACGGAGTCTTCCTGACGGCGGTTCTCCAACGCAGTCTTCTTGGAGGCAAAGTTCAGTACGGCATTCTTGTAGGCAACGTCTGTGGCACGCCACACCGTTCTTCGAAGTTCTTCGTAGTCATCTGTAACAGGTAGGTCCCATGTTATTGCAGAGGATCTGCTAGCTCGAGGCTGGTAGTTGCGGTTATCCAATTCGTACGAACCGACCCGGACCTCCACTCGTACAGTGCGTGCCCTCACTGCAACGTCCCGAACTGAAGTTCCTACGAAGAATGACTCTGTGTACTGTGTGTTGTCGAATACGGTGTAGCCAATGAAGTATGGTTTTGGAGCGTCCTCGAGTTGTAGTTCGTTCATTGAACGTACCAGCTCGTCGTTCAATGCCTCGATAATGATGTCTTCACTCTGTCCGAATGTCGCTTCAGTAACTACTAAGGCGGAGAGTACCGAGATGATTGCCCAGAAATTTCTCATGGTTTTGCGCTTGGTATATGAAATGAGGTCTCTGAGCCACTTTCAACGGGATTTGGCAAGATTGGTGGTCGTCCTCGCGAGCTTGTAGCTTTCTGGACCTCAATCTGCGAAACCAGTATTGAGGGCGCAACTGCTGAAACCGGAATCTGGCCCGACTCTGCCACGCACATTCCATTGAATATCCCATAGTCGGAACCTCCTGCTTCAACCCGACTAAAGGTCGTCAATGGAGTACCAATTAAATTTACACCGCGGACCAGTTCCTTGTGTCCGTCTGTGTACAGTCGATAGACAACGATAGGTGTTACGGTAAATGCGTTTGGCAACGTTCGTTGCGTAATTGTGAATCCACCTTGGATATCGTCGAAATACAGTCCGAATTCTTTGCCTTGTTCCCGCACGCGCTCCAGAAGCAATTCCTGAAGTTCTTCAGGCGAATAGGGATCCTCGACCTCAACAAACATGTTCGACTGACGAGCGACAACAGGAAAACCATAGTTTTTTCTTCCGTGTCCATTCGATGTTAAGAAGCCCTTCATAGGGAGACGTGACATCAGGAATCCGGTTAATATCCCGTCTTCCACAACAACTACACGTTGACCACGGACACCTTGATTGTCGTAGTTATACGATCCGATTAACTCTGTGGAGCCAAATGTTCTCATGTTGGGATCAAACAAAACGCTAAAGTTCTCAGGCAATACGTGCTCACCTAACTTGGCCTTGAAAGTTTGCCCTTCGTGCTCCGCTTTTTGTCGATGTCCTTCAAGTCGGTGGCCAAGTATCTCGTGAAAAAAGACTCCGGCAGCACGTCCCGAGAGAATTGCGGGACCTGTATAGGGATCCACCAAAGGAGCCTCTCGCAATTGCTCGAGGCTCTCAATCATGTTCTCGATGTCTTGGAGAATGATTGCGTCCTCGGGAAGTCCTTCCACCGTTGACGAAGCGTAGGTCATATAGCGCGGCAAGATCATTCCATCTTCGGCTTTTGCTGAAGCCGATATGACAATTCGATAGTACGGCTCGGAGACTTGGATCTTGGTACCGTCCGAATTGACGAACCAACGGGTCTCGACATCGCCACCAATGGATACCTGATTGAAAATGATGTGCTCCGCCCGCTTAAATGGAAGTCCGTATCGTTGCACCTTTGACGCGAACAAAGCCTTGTCAACTTGTAGTTCAACGATTTCTGCTCTGAACTCCTCCTTGGGCGCAGGAGCAAAATCGCCAGATTTGTCGGCTTCTTCTACTCGAGATTGCATGGCACTGACTACGTTGCTCAATCTGGTCACGGCATTGCGATACCTTGTATTCGTCGCGTACCAGAGCGTATTGCGAATGGCTCGCGGACTCTCTATTGATATCGAAGTTGATCTTCGGCGAAAGTTTCCGAAATGCGTGTTGTCCAAGTCGTAAGAACCTACCCGGAGGTCGATGTCCAACACTCGAAAGGATGTGTCGGAAGCGAAACTAATTTCGCCGTAGGAACCGGAAACGCTTAACGTTTCATCCTGGGTAACTTCATAGCTAATGTAGTAGGGAGGCTGTTCCTGCTCCTGTAGTGCTTGAAACGATCTCTGGAGCTCTTCGTACATAACGTCGAGTACATCGAACTCTTCAATCTGATCTCCGAATACAGGTTGGCTGACTAAGAAGAGTCCAAGAAAGAAAACCATACTTGGGAGTCGATTTGTTAGCGGTCTCATCAGATTCCTCATGTATTCTCGGTCTTTAGGTACCGTTGTGTTATCTGGAATTCAGCTGGTCCGGCGAATCGGATCACAATGCCACGACCATGTTGACCAATGGTAACAGCCGCTGCAGTCTAGACCGACACTCTGATAGATGTCACTCGTTCTCTAAAGGATGGGAGACGATCGGTAACTTAGGGTATTCCTGTCGAGCACTGCGCAAGCTCAATTCCTCAAAAAGCAACGCAGGGGTTACTGCGGAAACAAGCGTCTGATCCGCACCGGCGAGAACGCCGACTCCTTGGGTCAAAACGTTCAACACGCTTGTTGCTCCCAGTGTCGAGACCGGCACGTCGAATTGCCACCTCTCCTCAGAGGCACCTAAGATATCCTTGAAATACGCCGCATCAAAGTTAACGACGACAACCGGTAGTATGGGAGTCTCGCGACCTTCGGAATCTACCTTCGCTGCATAGACAGAAGGCAAAATCAGAGTGTCTCCTCTCAGCGAGGCCTCAACTTTCTGGCTTAGAGTCGCTTGGTCCTCGTGGAGATCTAAGACATTGGCTATTTTTCGAATGATCACGGCGATTTCCGAACCGTTGGATCGTGCCGCCGACAAGAGTTCTGCCTTCAACTCGTTCATGGGCATTGCATCTTCCATCGCAACAAAGAGATTTCCTGGTAGTGGAAGCGGCAGTCCACGGTGGCTCCCCGTGGATTTTCTCAACGAACCTATGGGAGAACGGGACGTAAGCAATGTAAGCAGTCTGCCATTGGCAACTAGCTCCGTACGTCTAGAAGGCATGCCTTCGGCATCAACAGAATAGCTTCCAAGCAAAGGTCTTTTGTTGTACTCATCTGCCGTCGGATCATTGACTATGCTGAAGGATCTGGGAAAGACTCGCGAGTTCAATCGATCAAGAAATGGTGTGGTCAACTGCTGAATCTGCCCGTCGAATTGGGGATTGCCAATTTGAGGCAACGGAACCGCTCCAAGAAGATCGAACAACACTTGATTCATCAGTTCAGCTGCGGCTTGTGCCTCAATCAAGACCGGCCCGTTGTAAACGAAGAGTTCTTCCGCATGGCGCTGCTGCTTGAGCTTTTCGATCATTTGAACTGTCTGATCTCTCATGTAAGAGTCCTCAGGCAGTCCTGAACACCCCCTTGCGAAAAACGAGGTTGTGTCCGAAAGCTCGGTGCCTCCTACTGATTGTGTCTCGCCATGAGTCCGAGCCGAACAGAATTCCGTTGTTTCGATGTGAAAGTTCCCTTCGGAGTCCAAATAGGTACGTTTGTTCGATACGGAGACGACCGATGCGGATGACACAAAAATCTCGGACTGATCTCGAAAGGTTTCGGAAAGCTCTTGAGCAATTCTTGAAATCTCGGCGATACTTGGGTGTTGAACCTGCTCGGACGATCGCAATGTGAATGGCTCTTCAGAACTGAAGTCATCCGGTCGTCTTGCGCTAAATTGGGTCGCAAGGGAAGCTTTCTTTCCATTGAATTGGGAGATGGCTTCTTTGTACGCTTGATCGGTAGCTATCCAAAGGGATCGTCTGATTTCCTGGTAGTCATCGTCGAGTGGGAGCAATAGCCCTCCGTTTGTTGCTCCAATGGGAGCTCCCTCGTCACGCAGAATCACGAAGTGGGAATTGTCGAACGACTTCGCGCCCACTCGCACCTTAGTCGTGAGTCTCCGAAGATGATCAAACTTTGAGTCATCTTGCGCTCCCAGGACGTATGACTCGCTGACCAAAATTGTTTCGTTGACTGTGTACGAAATGAAGTATGGCTGTGATTCGTCCTCTAGCTGGAGCTCGCTAAGAGTGCGCTCCATCTCATCCTGCATGGCTTGGACGAGTACGGAGTTTTCTTCAGTCTGGCATGCAGCGTTTGTTGCCCATATCGCAATCAATCCAACATATGAGAGGCGTACGGCGTTCACGGTCTTCTGACCGATTCTCGATCGAGTCGAATCTCCTTAGACTCAATAGGAGGTGGAAGGATGCGAGGTATCGTTCGGGTACTTTCGTTTTTTTGCACTTCCACCTGAGAAATCAATATCGATGGTGCGATTGACGAAACGGGAACTTGCCCGGACTCGGCGACACTGATTTGATTCCAAACTTCGTAGTCCGATGCTCCCGCTTCGATTCGACTAAAGAACGTCAAGGGTGTTCCTATCAGATCGACGCCTCGAACTAGCTCGCGCGTTGCATCAGGGTAGACCTTATAGACAAGCACTGGGCTAATGTTGAATGCGTTCGGCATGTTTCTCTCGCTAAGGTTGAATCCGCCCTCTACATCTTCAAAGTAAAGTCCAAACATCTTTCCTTGTTCGTTGATTCGATCAAGAAGCATTTTCTCCAGCTCCTCTCTTGAATGCGGATTTGAGACTTCAACAAACAGATTTGACTGTCGAGATTGAACACTATGGGCAAAGTTCTTGCGCCCATGGCCGTTGGAGTGTGGAAATCCAAAGATTGGTGTGCGTGACATGAGAAACCCGCGCAGGACACCGTTTCTGATTACGTTGACCCGCCGTCCCCTGACTCCTTGATTGTCGTACTTGTAACTTCCCAAGAGTTCCACCCCGCGGTACGTTTCAATTGCAGGATCGAAATAGACTGAAAATGTGGTGGGCAGAATTCGCTTGTCAACATACTCCCGCAACGATAAATTGTCATCGACGGTCCTTTGTCGATGCCCTACTAGGCGGTGTCCCAGGACTTCGTGGAAGAAAACGGCCGCCGCTCTTGCTGAGAGCATCGCCGGTCCTGTGTAGGGATCAATCAATGGAGCGGATTGCAGTGCAGCAAGCTGGTCAATCATGGTTCGAACAGCGTTCAGGATCTTCTCATCGTCGAATAGACGCTCTGGTGACGTGGCATCAAAAGTTCGACTTTGTGAAAGCACCATTCCGTCGTCTGCCTTGGTTGTCGCTTCAATTCTCAGTCGGTAAAACGGCTTCGATACCTTCACTCGTGTACCTTCCGAGTTCGCAATCCAGCGCGTCTCGATGTCACCCGTAGCAATCGCTCCGTTTGTCTCGATAAATTCAAACTCAGTGAAAGGTTCCGTGTATAAGCGGATCTTCGACGACCACTCTTCGAGATCCGCAACGAGGTTGATTGTGTCTTCCTCAAAGCGAGCAACAGGTGCACGGGAAAAGTCACCTGGAAAGACACCTGAGTTTACTGCCGTTTGGACCGCGGACTTCACTCTAGTGAATCTTGTTAGGGCCCTTCTATAGGCTTTGTCAGTGTGATACCAAAGAGTTTCTCTTAGGGCCTCCGCACTGTCGACAGCAATGCTTTGGGGACTGGAAACGGCTTCCAGTACCGGAGTCCCTTGCCCACTTCGTAAGGGATGGGTGTTGTCAAGATTGAAGCTTCCTACTCTCACGTCGACATCGAGGAATCTGCTCACGGTTCTATTTCTCTCGTTGACTACGCCAAAGCTGCCGACAACGGTAGCGGCTACGTCTTCAGTGATTTCGTAACCCAGGAAGTAGGGAGGCTCTGGTTGATCCTGATAGCCTTCGAAAGACCGCTGCAACTCGTCGTACATCACTTTCAGGACATCCTGATCTGCAAGAACAGACACAGCGGAAGACACGAACACGGAAATGACCAATAGACCAAATGCCATCCGGGTGGAAATCTTCCCAACGCATGATCGAGGACGATGTATGCCGATGGGGGATCTAACCTTTAGCTCTTTGTTTTTGCTACGCATTTTCTAACTCTAAGAGCGCCCGAACCTGAAAGAATGATTGATTCTCAGTTAGACAAGGCACGACCAATTGCATTGTTCTTCATTCAAATGGGAGTCTTGCATTGGGAATTATATATCACTTTTCAAAATAGCGTGAACTAATTGTTAATTCACGCATTCACTACTTGTCAAAATTTGAGGAACCTATAATGGCAAATATTCAGATTGATACTGAAAGCAATGCATACAAAGAACTACTCGTAGCATCCAAAGCACTTGAAGCTACAGGATACAAATCCAGGTTATCCAAACTTCAGGCGGAAAAACTCGAAGTCTTTAATCGTCTCTTTGAGTACCTCCGAGAAGAAAGTATCGTCCAAGCCGTCGAGTAGCTTTCTTGCAAAGGGACTTATAAACTTGTTTACGAAATTCGTGAAAAATTCAGTAATTTCAATCAGTTCTGAATTCTTTGCGAAGTGAGTCAAGACACTCACGGACAGAGGGAGTCAATTCTTTGGGAACTACTAACATAAATAAACACGCACTTACAACGACTTACACTGTCACTTTAACTAAATAGTCCCTCCCTCCGGATCAAATCCCGCGACAGAGCGACAGGAAAGAGTTGAGCGACATGCCTTATCCACCCCCAAGTGTCGGCTCTGGCTAGACTTATTTGCGTCAGTATGAGATTGCCACATGTTAATGGACAGGTTTTAAATTGTTGTTGTTGGGCCTCGTGGGAATGTGGGGAACTCGCAGAGTTGTCCACATTTCCACAGGCCGCTTTTTTTGAAAAAATTTGTTTTTCGTTTGTTCATTTCGCTTTCGCATGTCGCCGCTCGAACTCCATCGGCGACAGGTATCCGAGCGACGAATGCAGTCTCCGCGTGTTGTAGAACCCCTCGAGATAGTCGAAGATCATCGACCGCGCCTGCTCCCGGCTCGCGAAGCGACCGCGGGGCTGCCGATCGATCAGCTCGGTCTCCAGGGTGGCGAAGAAGCTCTCCGCCATCGCGTTGTCGTAGCAGTCGCCCACCGAGCCCATCGACACCGTGACGTCGGACTCCTCGCAGACTTCCCGAAACGGATCCGAGGTGTACTGCGAGCCGTGGTCGGAGTGATGCGTGACCTTGTTCCGGGGCCGACGACGTGCGACGGCCATCTTCAGCGCCTGGATCATGAGCTCCGCCTTCTGCCGCCGCGCCATGGACCAGCCCACGATGCGGCGCGAGAACACGTCCTGGACGACCGCCAGGTACAGCGTTCCCTCCGCCGTCGGAACGTAGGTGGCGTCCGCCACCCAGAGCTCGTCGGGACGCTCCGCGTGGCACTCCCGATTGACCAGATCGGCGGCGACCTCCGAGCCGTCCGGACGCGTGGTGCTCCAACGACGGCGTCGGCACACCCCTCGAAGGCCGTCCCTCGCCATCAGTCGGCCGATCCTGCGACGACTCGCGCGAACGCCCATTTCCCGCAGCTTCGCCTGGACCCGAGGCGCACCGTAGGTGCCCCTCGACTCGGCGTGGATCCGGCGTATGCGCTCCAGCAGCTCCCGATCCGCCGCGTCCCACCGCGACGGGGGACGCTTCAGCCACGCATAGTATCCGCTGCGGGAGACTCGCAGCACTCGACACATGGCGGCTACGCTGAACTCGGCCCGGTGCGCCTTCATGAACTCGAAGACCGGCTTGGGGTCCTCGTGGTCTCCTTGGCGAACCAGGCCGTGGCCTTTGCCAGTATGTCCCGCTCTTCCTTGATCCGCGCCAGCTCGCGGCGCAGCTTGCGAAGCTCCTTCGAGTCGTCACGCTCGACGGGCCCGTCCGCCTCGTCGAGCCAGTTGCGTATCGTCTGCGGCGTCGGCTCGAACTCCTCCGCCAGCGACGCGACGCTGCGGCCGGATCGAGCCAGCTCGACCAGCCGGTCCCTGTATTCCTGTGGATAGCGCTTTCTGCCCATGATTGTCCTCCTTGGGTCATTGTGCACTGTCCGCTAACCTATCGCAACTTCAGTATATCTGTTTATTTAAAGCAGTAATTCCCAATTCTTTTGCCTCTGCGACTTTTCGCTCAAGATGTTCAAAAAATCCCTCTCGAATGAGTTTCATGTCATGACGTATCGAATCGTTATTTGATTTGTTCATTTTTACTTACTTATCGCAACTTCATCTGGCAGTTCTCGTACCCTCCTATCGGTTCCCTGTCAAATCTGATTCGTCTTCAGACTGAGAAGATTCACGGTAAACGGGAGGCCCAAAAACTCTGTGTGTCAGCCTGTATCCTGCCCATGTGGAACAACCTCTTTCATCTATGCCACGCCTGATTTGATCAGGAATATTTTCGTCCACATATTCTCCAGTTATATCCAGTTCCAAAGTCAGTTCGTTTTCATACAGACCACCCATTTGAGGAGCATAACCCCAATTCTGGGTCCAAGCACTCACGTCCAATCTTGAGCGAATGACGTAAGCCGCATCCGCTCTATCTTCGTCGCGGCGGGTGTCTATCAGAGTGGAAGCGTAGAAAGTATCGGGTCTATAGTAAAGTTCGTTTGTCAACTCCAATACCAGTGTAGCATCATACGGCCACAGCCATCTAGCTACTTTGAAATGGGTACTACTGCTTTAAATAAACAGATATACTGAGGTCCAAAAGTCTAGCCAGAGCCGACCGTTAGTGGCGGGTGAGGCATGTTGCTTAGCTCATTCCTGTCGCTCTGTCGCCGGATTTGATTCGGAGGGAGGGCCTGTTTACTTAGAGTTATCGTGTAAGTCGTTGAAAATGCATGTTTATTTATGTTAGTAGTTCCCTTTGAAATTGCCGTTTGCGCGGCTCTCGACTGTACTCAACCTACCCATACCAAGTGCATTGCCAAAGTCTACGTCAGCGGACCCACCAATATACCGCTTAAATTCAGACCAATCCCAACTGCACCATCTATAGTAGGCGGCTAAGGGAGGATCGTCTTGAGGAAAATGGATTGGGCTGTCAATCAGTACATCGTCCTCCTCCTCGACATCTTTCGACTTCAATCGATCAAGCCACTCTGGCTCCATAGGCTCTGCCGGTATAGTAGTTTCCACCCTGTAAATGATTCCTTCATCAGTCTCTTCTATAGTGAATTGTTCCATCTTTATGATCTTGTGAGTTTTGATGTCATCAGTCAGCCTGATGTGTTTGTCTGAGTAGATAAGGTGTCCACCCTTTATATCTGCACCGTAGTGATCGTGCGGTGGGTGGAATCGCATGAACTTGTCGTAGGCTTTCTCCAAGTCCAGTCGTCGTTTGGCTTTGTCGTAATAATTGAATGACCGGTTCAACTTGTCTGAGAGTTCATTCTCTGCTTCATGCAGTAAATGAAATTCTAGAATGTGATCTTCAGGCTTTTTCACCTCGACACGAAAGCCCTTGTACGAGTTAGGTCCATCAATATGATTGTGCCTGACAAGTATCCTCATACTTTCTTTGTCGATCTGGATCCCCCTATTGCCATACGAATCGTAGAAGTCCATGTACTGCAAAGCGTCAGCTTCAGTGTACGTCGGATAGTAGCCTTCCGACTGTTGGGCGTGGGTCGTTGGGATCATCGCAATCAAGAAAATTGCCAAAATCAATTTTGACAGTGTATTCAAGAGTTCCTCCCATTAGGTTACACAAAAAGAGATTGAACCAACAGTACCACACACCTAAATCACTATATGATGGACTGGCTATTTACAATTCCCTTTGCAAACTGAAGTTGCTACAGGTTAGCGGACAATGCACAATGACCCAAGGAGGACAATCATGGGCAGAAAGCGCTATCCACAGGAATATAGGGACCGGTTGGTCGAGCTGGCGCGGATCAAGGAAGAGCGGGACATACTGGCAAAGGCCACGGCCTGGTTCGCCAAGGAGACGACGAGGACCCCAAGCCGGTCTTCGAGTTCATGAAGGTGCATCGGGCCGAGTTCAGCATAGCCGCCATGTGTCGAGTGCTGCGAGTCTCCCGCAGCGGATACTATGCGTGGCTGAAGCGTCCCCCGTCGCGCTGGGACGCGTCGGATCGGGAGCTGCTGGAGCGCATTCGCCGGATCCACGCAGAGTCGCGGGGTGTGAAGCGACACTAGAACTGGCGGTTGTCAGGCGACATTGAAATTGACAGTCCCTATTCAAAAAAAATATTCTACATTCCTTACCAAGTGCCGCGAGGACTTAGGCCGAGCGGCACTTAGCAAGGGGCGTCTTTTCCACTCTACCACGCCATTCCCGGCTCCTGCGCGTAGCGTCGGGGCGCACGTGCGCCCCAAACCCGCCGAACGGCGGCAAAAGCTCAAAAAGCGGGCACGAAACCTGCAAAATGGATGCGATCTTCCGTCACATCGGATGAATCTTCCATGCGACGACGCCTTTCTTCCTCAACCAACTCCGCATGAGTCAGCAATACGCTTTGATAGAGGTTCCCAGATGACAATAGTGATCCGTACGACAAGTCACTGGGTCGGTATTGATCAAATGCACCAGATGGGGACTTTGAGTCTGTCATTGCGAGACCTATAAAGTAAGTTTGCAGTCCCTATGATGCACAGAGAGACCTGTTAGTTCAGCATAGGGGCAATTCTGACCGTTCTACAGTAATTCCTCTGTTTCGTGTAAATGCTCCTACATGAGCAAACACACTCCAAAAGCACCCGGAAGAAACACACACAAACCCATCCGATTAATTTGCTCCAAAGATGGTTCTCGCCTCTCTTCGATTATAGGTTAGACGCAACAATTAAAAGGACTAGTTAGTGAGCCAAGAGTCTGAAAATTACGAATTTGAAAAGCGATATAAAAGCCCCCTTGCAATGGTTCAGTGCGCTTTGGCGACTCAGATTAGGCACGAAGTCGCAAATTTGAATGAACTATGAGGCAAGTTCTACCTTCAAGAAATTGATGATGTCGATTGACTCGTAGAGCCATCGATAGGATCCATCTTTCTCTTGGATCCGGAGACATGGGACAGTACCTCGACCTCCGCCTTCAACCAGCTCTTGATACGCGTCGTGTTCTTTTGCGACATTACGCATTGGCAACGAATATTGATTAGATTCCAAATAACGCGTTACTCGACCGCAAAACGGACACCAAGGATCTTGATATAGCACAAATCTACTCATCAGAATAGCAAGAGTTCTTGAACACGGGAATTGAGGCATTTTAAGTGTGTTCTCCTCGTAGTCAATGTCGGCTCCTAATCCTGGGAGCTTTTGCTCTCACTTATGCTTGAACCATTCAGTAAGAGTGAGCAGGATGAAACTAAAATCTATGAGGAACGAGTACAAGAATCTCTAGATTGAAACGCACTCCGTGAACATAATGACGGAGGTCTCGGTGGGCTACAGACTGCCGCGATGACATATCTGACCGTATTGCAGAGCTCAGGGAAGGATTTTGAAATGATCTACAAGCAAGTCTCGAAGTATTGTTGGTGGTGTTCACTTGCAGTGTTCGCACTCGTTCCATCGATGAACTTAGGCGTAGAGAAGTTGGATGAACCTAATGATTGGGAATCAATAGAGACATGGGAATCGCTGGATGAACTCAGAGAGTTTCTTGAAAGCCTGTCCAAACCAGTTCGAATTGACCCCAATATAACGACATATCACACCGAAAACGACTATTTGGTCCCTCCGGAACCTTTGACATTTCAAGACAATCAGGAACTTCAGCACACCGTTTGGAAACATGCATTGAAGCAATGTGAACCGGCGAGCACGAAGTCTATACCTAGCACCAGGTGCATGGCCGCGTTGACAGAGTATTTCGTCAATGAACCTGTATGGAAATACAGCAGACTGTACTACTACTCTGACCCCATGGGATTACTGCTTACCACCTATAACGAAATCAATCGTCGCCACTTCAAACTTCCATACGGCTATGACGACTATTCAATGGAACAGATTCCAACGTGGGGAGACATTTTCGATGGACGATTGGAGCAGAGAATGGCGCTATTCTCGAAAGTTGTCCAAGACCCACATTGCACGAAACTGGGTTCTTCTGCAAATGTAGGAATCCAGGAAGACAGAGCGGAACAATGTTCAGCACGTGAGATGTACAAGTTCGCGGCTTATCTTGATTCCTGTACAGCATCTTTGCAACGACATCAAGTTCTAACGAGTTCAACAAGGTCGCGCGAGGACAAGTACAAGGGACTCGACCGGTTCGAAACAACCAAACATGTGGTTCTAGAGAACATCGAAAACGCCACTGAGCGCGACATGGCGCAAGAAATCGTGAAAAGAGGACTCTTACATGGCTATTGGGTCATTGAGCAGTGTATTGAAGGTCCTCTCAGACTTAAGACATCACAAAGCAATCTCAGTGTGTTGCTCTTGGAAGTCACCTGGAGCACAACGACAATCGAGGACGAAGCACTAATGAGAGCTATCAAACAAACGCACAAAATGGCTTTGAAAATTGCGGCCAGAAGCGGCGATGAATGGGCAATTCGTAGTTTGCCTCGGCTACACGGACAGTTTGCCTCGGACATTTTCGAAAAGTATCCTCTCTTGGTGCACAGACACCTGGGTTTCGACACTGGAGGAATCAGTGATAAATTGGATTGGAACGAACTACGACGTCACAAAGCCAAGGCGTATCTGCTACTCAAAGACTTGACAGGACCTGAGGTGGCGCAACGTGAGTTCAATCCCAGCAAACTGCAAGAAGAAATCGATTACATACTTAATGGAGGTGAACCTGGACTTCCTCAATGGTCAACCGCAATCTTGATTGACTAAGGCAAACGCGGACACGCACTGAGACCCACTACTCGCTCGCGTACATCTGAAACTAAGAAATACGCTCTCCACTCGGAGAGAAGAAACAGCCGACAGGAACAGGTTATCCAGGGGCAAGCTATGCCAGAACTATCGTGACGCCCTTAATGACATTGTCTGGTCACATCACAGACACTCGTGCAAATCTTTTGGATTTGGGCTAGGAAAGTGGCTTTCCTAGCCCAAAACGAGATACTTTTTACTCCCCTTCCCCAGCCATGGGATGCGGAAATAGTGGCAACTTGGGCTTAGCCCCTCCTGCGTCCCGCAAGGACAAGTCCTCGAACAGTAGCGATGGGGTGACGATTGTCGCAAAACTCAATCCACCGGTCGATAACGGGACATCGTAAATCACGCGTTCATCAGAGACAGCAATGATGTCCTTGAAGAAGGAGTCAACGAAGTTCGAGACCGTCATCGGCAATACCGGCACTTCGGTTCCATCGGGATACAACTTGACCACGTCTAGCGCTGGAGGACCTCCAGATTGGAACGGAGACGAACCGAACGGATCCAATTGCGCGTCGCGAGGATTCATGATCTTTCGCAGGACGAGTCCATACTCAAGCCCATATTCGTCCGCTAGTGTCAAGAGTTCGTCATTCAACTCTTCATCCGACAGTCCTTCTTTCGCTTCGATAAACAGATTTCCTGGTGACGGGTTATTAAATCCTCTGCTACTGCCCGTTGACTTGTCAAACGACTTTGTTGGTGAACGGGACGTGAGCAATGCTCTTAGCATTCCATTGTTAATCAGTTCGACACGACGGGATGGCATTCCCTGGTTATCAACGACATAGTGACCAAGAAGAGCTCTTCCTTCAAACTCACTCAGAGTCGGATCATTGACAACGCTCAAGAAACGCGGAAATACTCGAGCATTTAAGCGATCAAGAAAAGGGTTAGCAAAATTCCGTTGTCGTGCTGCATAGTTGGGGTCACTTGAAGAGCGCGACGGCGCAGCCCCCAGTCTGCCAATCAAGTTTCGGCTCAAGAATTCGGCCGCGGCTTGTTCCGCTAGAAGCACTGGGCCGTTGTAGTTATCCAACGCTTCAGCACTTCGTGAAGCAACGAGACGTACCGCCATCTTCTGACCTGAATCCTTCATTGATGCAATCTCAGGAAGATCACTGCATGATCTACCGTAGTACGAAACACCATCACTGATTCCAGCACCATCGAGTGTTTGGGTTTTTGCATACATCGAGGCAATGCACAATCCATTTTGGTAGTTATGGAAATTTCCATCCGAGTCCAGATAGAGACGTTTGTTGGAGATGGAAATCATTCTTGCGACCGACGCATGCAGGTCCGGCATTCCCCGAAACGCCGAAGACAACTCTCGAGCGATTTCCGATAGCTCTTCGATACCCAATGTTTCGTACGTATCCTCGCCCAAATACATGAAGGGTTCTTCTTCGCTGAAATCGTTTGGACGATCAGTTTCCGTCTGTTGTTCCAATGCGGACTTCTTTGCAGCAAGATCGGCAACAGCGCGTTTGTATGCCACATCCGTTGCCAGCCAAATGACACGTCGCATTTCATCGTAAGAGCCAGTCAGTGGTACGCGACCAGTGCCTCCTCCACTAAATCCAGAACGAAAATTTACGAAGTTAGTGTTGTCAAGTTCTGGAGAGCCAACCCGAACAACCACGGAGAGGAATCGTCCTCGAGACTGGTTTGAACCATTGTGAGCTCCTAAGACGTACGTGGCACTCGTCGATTGCGACTCTGATACGGTATAGGCCACGAAGTACGGAGGAGGCTCAAGATCAAGACGAAGCTCATTGAGTGCGCGGTCCATCTCGTCTTGCAAAGAGCGAAGCAGTGAATCTTCCTCTTCAGACTGGGCGTAAAGGTTGCCGGCTAGGGTTGCCGACGCAAGAATCAACGTCGCAACACCGAGACTTAGCCGTCTCATCGGTGTTCTCCGAAGAGTCGTATCGACTGATCTCCTGGCTTGGAAACCGGAGACGGCAGGATTGGCGGAATGTCTCTCGATGCATCCGCTTTCTGCACTTCAATCTGCGATACAAGAATGGACGGTGAAACTGCCGATACAGGAACCCATCCTGACTCAGCTCCACACATGCCGTTGAACACTTGGAAGTCTGTAGCTCCTGCTTCAATGCGGCTGAATGTGGTGAGTGGAGTTCCGATTAAATCGACCCCTCGTACCAATTCCTTCCTACCATCAGAGTATATCCTGTACACCATCACAGGAGTGACATTGAATGCATTGGGCATGGTTCGACCGGTCATTGTGAATCCACCTGTGATGTCGTCAAAGTACAGTCCAAAATCTTTGCCCTGTTCTCTAACGCGTTCAAGAAGCATTGCTTCGAGCTCTTCCGGGGAATAAGCGTCCGCCACTTCAACAATCAAATTCGATTGGCGTGCGACTACCGAATTTCCGTAGTTTTTGCGCCCATGACCATTCGACACCGGATACCCCTCGATCGGAGACCTGGACATCAAGAAGCCTTTGAGGACTCCATTCTCAATTGCGACAACGCGCTGTCCTCTTACTCCCTCATTGTCATACATGTAGGTGCCCGATAGTTCAACATCCGCATAGGTCTTGATATTTGGATCGAAGATAACGGAGAAGGTCTCGGGGAGAACCTGTTGACCAATTTGCTTTCGGAACGTCTGTCCTTCGTCTGCACCCTTTTGTCGATGCCCTTCCAGTCGGTGACCAAGTATCTCGTGAAAAAACACGCCACTAGCACGTCCAGACAGTATGGCTGGACCGGTATAGGGATCTACTAATGGGGCAGTACGCAGTGCTTCCAAGTTGTCGATCATGTCGTTGACAGCAAGAAGCACCTTTTCGTCGTCGAGTAATTGTTCTGGAGTATTCGCTTCGAAAGTCTTTACAAGATTCAATACCATCCCGTCCTCGGCCTTCGTTGTAGCCTGAATCACCATTCGATAGAACGGTCTCGACAGCATGATTTTGGAACCATCTGTGTTGACAAACCAGCGCGTCTCAACATCTCCGTTGATGGATGCAGTGTTGTCCTGTACGAACTCTGCTTCGGCAAAAGGCCTTGTGTACTGCTGGACCTTTTCGCTCCATAGAGCTGTATCCGCAGCGAGTTCTTCACGTTCCATGGAATACTCAGAAGCAGGAGCTTCTGAGAAATCACCGGACTTGTCGTCGGCCTCAACAGTGGACTGAACGTCTGACTGAACATTCGTAAATTGAGTCAAAGCCGCTTTGTACTTTGCGTCAGTTCGATACCAAAGTGTCGCCTTGAGAGCTTCTTCATTCTCGACGGCTATAGGAGTGGGCGGCTCAAAGTTAAAGCCAAACCCTCCGCCCTGCCTCGGATGAGTATTGTCCAACGAGTAGTCCCCTACCCTCAGGTCGATATCCAAGTATCGAGTGACGCCGGAAGACTCCGAAGTCACCTCGCCAAACCCACCAACTACCGAAGCTGTCGCATCTTCGGTGATTTCGTAGCTAAGGAAGTAAGGCGGTACTTCCTGACTTTGCAGCGATTCAAATGCTCGATCCAACTCCTCTTTCATTATTGTGAGCGTATCGGCGCACACACTGTGTGTCATAAATAGTGCAAATGCACCGAAAACTACTGGCATCGAGCAACGGTTTAGTATGTTCTTCACGAAGTTTCCTTCCCCCTGAAGTGATTGGCAAACTATGATAACGCACGAACTCGATTTACGAGCCCGTGTGAAGGGTTGTCCCTATTCTTTCTAAGTTCGTTGTGGGGAGCCATTCAAGTGCTTCCCAAACAGCGTTCCCGCTTGTTCGAGACTACGAGATCACCACCCGAACAGATCGTTTAGGTATGTATTCAGATTTCTTCAAACGCAAAACTATGGTGATCCGAGTTCCTCACTAACTTGGACTTGACTCCCCTAGTCCGAAAGAGGATGAGCAATCAAAGGCGGTCTTAGCTTTGAGCCCGTCGCCGACCTCAGCGTCAGATCTTCAAAAAGCAACGCAGGTGTGACCACGGATATGAAACTCTGTTGCATAGTGGCGAGTCCACCCATTCCCCCTCCACCCAACATTCCGCCAAGCATCCCCATCATGTTTCCTCCCGGAGAAAGCGCAATGTCAATAGGTTGTCGGTCTTCTGAGCACGCGACGATGTCTCGATAGTGAGCATCGACAAACTCGCTAATGGAAACCGGGAGAACTGGTACCTCCGTACCGTCGGGATAGACTTTCAATGTTTCAACGGTGGGTAGTATGAATACATTTCCACCCATCAGTCCTTGCGCCAGCTGCATCATTGTGTCCATATCGTTGAAATCTAGTTCTCCAACGTCCATGATTCGACGCACTACAAGTGCATACTCCTGGCCGTTTTCCTCCGCCAGCATCATCAATTCAGATCGCAGTTCATCGGCCGAAACGCCATCATCGGACTCTACGAACAGGTTTCCAGGAACCGGACCTCCGATCCCTCTGTTGCTCCCAGTCGTATTCTTGGAGGACTTAGTAGGTGCACGAGTGGAGAGCAACGCTTTGAGAATTCCATTTGAGATAATTTCGGTACGACGGGACGGCATTCCTTCCGAGTCCACTTCATAGCTTCCGAGCAATGCCTTGCCATTGAATTGCGTGACTGTTGGATCATTGATCACGCTCATTGACCGAGGAAACACTCTTGAGTCAATTCTGTTTTGGAAGGGATTCTCCATGGCCGAAAACGGGTTAAATCCTGAGGCGTCCGAAATGGGTTTGGGAGTATCTGCCAGTCGACCGCTCAAAGCTTGCGCCACCAATTGAGCAGCAGCTTGATGCTCGAAGAGAACAGGTCCCGTGTAGCTATCCAGAGTCTCGGCCGACTTCATGGCATCGAGGTTTTGAGCCATTTCTTCAACTGCCATTGTCAAGTCTTGCTGTGCAAGTTCACTGCAGTTTCTCGCATACGCCTGGCTGGCCATACGGATCGGAACACCTTCAGTAGTCTGAGTCTTTGCTTTTGTGACTGCCGAGCATACTCCTAGTTCAAGATCGTGCTGATTACCTTGAGAGTCCATGTAAATACGTCTTGAAAGAACAGAACTTACGGTCGTGGAAGAGTCTTGAATATCGGCGTTGCCTTTGAGTACTGAAGATAACTGCTTTGCAATGTCCGCCAAGAGCTCTTTGTCCTCCGTTGGAAAGTGGTCGGAAGAGGAGTAGGTGAATGCTTCTTCCTCACTAAAGTCATTGGGACGATCTTCAATGTTTTGCTGTTCGAGTGCGGATTTCTTCCCCGAGAGGTTACTGACTGCGCTCTTGTATGCACTGTCCGTAGCGAGCCATACAACGCGACGAATTTCGTCGTAGTTATCCGTAAGAGGAAATGGAGGACCGCCTCCCAATATTCCTCCTAGATCGAAGCCTCCGGACATTGAGGTGAAATTCGTGTTGTCCAATTCCGGAGACCCCACCCTAACGACAACGTTGAGCATCCGGCTTCTATCTGAATTTGAACTGAGTTGACCTCCCAAGGTGGAAGTTGCAGTAGTAGAGCTGACTTCTGTGACGGTATACGACACAAAATAAGGCTTTGGTTCGTTTTCTAGCTGAAGCTCCTCGAGTGAACGAGTCATCTCGTCTTCGAGGGCGGAGAGCAGAACATCGTCTTGCGACTCGGCTCCCGCTTGACAAGCGAGAGTCGTGATCAAGATCGCCACCGCCAAGTTCGCAGTTTGCTTCATTTGTTTTTCCCCATTGGATGATTGCACTATCTTCAGGTAGTTAGTCCGGGAAGGCTTGAGATAGCGTCGAGTGCGACTTTGGACCCTACGACCACTACCCACGACAATCTCGTTACCTTCACAGCGTGCACAATTTTACCCGCCACGAGCCATTCACCTACAAACGCACTCATCAGGGAATTCACTCATCGAGCCTTGGTAGGCTAATGCGTCCGGACCATGGCCACAGACATTGCATGACGTTGCAATGTCTGTCACTTCCTAGTCGGCCGAACTTGCCCCGTCCGTTGATTGAAATGTGTCCGCAAACTTCTCTCGTAGCGAGTTCTTCTGAATCTTGCCCATTGCATTACGAGGCAATTGTTCGACCTGCCTTAGAGCTTTCGGATGCTTGAAGCTCGCCAGTCTATCTGTCAGAAACTCGCGGAGGTCCGTTAGATCAACCGGACTCGTCGTCACTACAACAGCAATGAGACCCTCACCAAAATCTGGGTGCGGTGCTCCTATCACGGCGGTCTCGACAATTCCGTCGTACTCGTCGATTGCCGATTCAATTTCCGCTGGATAGATGTTGAGGCCACCGCTAATGACTACGTCCTTGTCGCGTCCAACGATGGTCAACCTCCCTTCTTCATTGAGAAAACCCATGTCACCTGTCTTGAAGTAGCCATTGGATCGAAACTCGGTCTCTCTTTTTTCGGGCATGCGCCAATATCCATCGAACACATTTGGTCCTCTCACTTCAATGTTTCCTACCTCACTCGATGGATAAATTTTGCCGTCTTCGTCCACCACCTGGACTTCCACGCCGGGCAAGGGAAACCCTACGGTTCCAGGTACCCGATTGCCGACCACGGGATTCGACGTGTTCATGAGTGTTTCGCTCATGCCGTAGCGCTCAAGAATCTGCATCCCTGTTCGATCAACGAACTGCATAAACGTCTGCTCCGACAGAGGAGCTGAACCTGAAATGAAGAGGCGCATGTTCGAAACAACCTCCGAATCGAACGGAGCCTCGCCCAACAGTCGTGAATAGTAGGTCGGAACTCCCATCATTACGGTGCATCTGGGCAGATCCGCCAACGTCCGTTTCACATCGAATTTCTCGTGCCACACAATCTGTGTGCCAGTGAGAAGCGCGCAGTGAGTGGCGACGAAGAGACCATGGACGTGATAGATCGGCAGAGCATGCAGCAGCACATCATTGGGTCTCCAGTCCCAATATTCGATTAGCGCATTTGCATTCGACACAAGATTGCCGTGCGACAGCATTGCACCTTTTGATCTACCCGTTGTGCCCGACGTATACAGAATTGCGGCCAAATCTCCGGTTTCCAACTCTTCAATGTCTTCGTAGGAATTCGATTGAGCGACAAGGTCAGCAAACGTACCTATTCCGCGATCGTCAACAGCAAAAACCGGAAATGGATAGCTATTACTCGAACTGCGTACCCTGTTGGAAACAAACAGAGCTGGTTCGGTGTCGCCAATGAAGTAGTCAATTTCTCGCCGGGTATAGGACGTGTTGAGAGGCACGTAGATCACCCCGAGCTGAAGACAAGCGAGGTATAGAGCCAGCGACTGCGGACACTTTCCACCCTGTGCCAGGACTCGGTCTCCGCGTTGAATCCCAAGTTGGATAAGTGCACCGGCCGATCTATGGGTCAGACTCCTGATTTGACCGAAAGTCCATGATGTGGAAGCGGTGTGCAAGCACGGCAAATCACTCTTGCTCTCAAACACACGATCGATAGACGCATAGAGACTGCTGTTCATTCGCGGTCGATTAAGTGGATGGACTCTGAACTTTTCGTATTCTTGCACATTACACACGTGCATTCAGTTCAGCTATGTCTCACCAACCAATTTGGAAGCCATCGCAGTCGTCGATAGATTCATGCAATCTCACTCGATTCGCCCGTGCTGTTGGCTTTGAACCACCCGATTATGAGGCACTTCACAAATGGTCGGTCGCCAATAGAGCCGAGTTTTGGGAGCGAGCGTGGGACTTTCTAGGAGTGATAGGTGATCGGGGGATTTCTACCGTCCAGAACGAGAACGAATTTCTCGAAAGTCGGTGGTTTTCTGATTCCGCACTCAACTATGCCGAGAATCTAACTAGAAGAAACGACGATGCAACAGCCATTATCGGAATTCTTGAGACTGGCGAAATCTACCGTCTCTCCTTTGAAGAACTTCGGCGAAAAACAGCTCAATTTGCAGCGGAACTTAGAGCAAGAGGAATTGGCAAAGGAGACCGAGTAGTGGCGTTCCTTCCAAACGTCGCTGAAACCGTCATCGCCATGTTGGGAACATCCAGTATCGGTGCTGTCTGGTCATCCTGTTCACCTGACTTCGGATTTCAAGGAGCTCTAGACAGATTTGGGCAAATCGCTCCAAAGCTCCTCATTTCAACCGATGGCTACTGGTACAACGAAAGAGTCTTCAAGGTCGAGGAAACCGCCAAACAGCTAGCACAACAGATCGAGAGCATTGACGATGTGTTTTGGCTCCGGTTGTTGGACGACTCTCAAGACGACTTTGATGCGGTGTGGAAGCGGTCAGAGACCGAACCGGTCTTCGAAAGATTCCCGTTCGACCACCCGCTCTACATCATGTACTCATCGGGAACCACAGGCAAACCAAAATGCATTGTTCATGGTGCCGGAGGAACACTACTTCAGCATCTGAAAGAGCACCAATTGCACGTTGACTTGGGATCTTCGTCAAGGGTTTTCTTCTACACAACATGCGGATGGATGATGTGGAACTGGCTCGTGAGCGCGCTGGCCAGCGAATCTACCCTAGTTCTCTACGACGGCTCTCCGTTCAAACCGGATCCCCTTCGACTGTTGAGAATGGCAGAGGACGAATCCGTTACCGAATTCGGTGCTGGTGCCAAGTACTACTCCACACAGCAAAAGTCCGAGGTAAGCGCGAAAGCATGTCTGGCCTTGAATTCAGTGCGAACCATACTCTCGACAGGGTCACCGCTATTACCTGCTACCTTCGACTATATCTATTCCCACTTGAAATCGGACGTGCACCTTGCATCAATTTCGGGAGGAACCGACATCATGTCGTGCTTTGTGCTCGGAAACCCTTGGTCTGCGGTCTATCGTGGTGAAATCCAAGGGCCAGGTCTTGCTATGGACATGGATGTCTACGATGACGATGCAACTTCAATTCAAGGACAACAAGGCGAGCTTGTATGCAAGAAGTCTTTTCCCAGTAAACCGATTGGTTTTTGGGAAGATCCCGGACACAGCAGGTACCAATCGGCCTATTTCTCGATGTATCCCAACGTGTGGGCTCATCGAGACTTTGCCGAAATTAACCCACTAACAGGTGGCTATGTGATCCATGGACGCAGCGATTCCGTTCTGAATCCCGGCGGAGTGAGAATCGGAACTGCGGAGATCTATAGGCAAGTTGAGTCGATGGGTGAAATCGAAGAAGCACTCTGCATTGGACAGACCTGGGAAGACGACACACGAATTGTGCTGTTCGTTGTTGTTACGAAGGGTTCAAGCTTCACCGACGACTTGGTTAACCGAATCAAGCTCAGAATTCGCCAAAATGCATCTCCCAAGCATGTACCAGCGATCGTGCTTCAGGTATCCGACCTTCCGCGAACCCGGTCAGGCAAGATTGCCGAAATTGCAGTCCGAGACATCGTTCACGGAAAAGAAGTGGGAAACACTTCCGCACTCGCTAATCCGGAAGTCTTGGAAGAGTACCGTGATCGAGCCGAGTTGGCTCGATGAACTCTATGTAAATCGGAAACGACACACAACGTGAGCAGTTAGCGTTCGGACAGAGCCGATGGTCTATCTTTATGTTTCAACGTCGATGTAACGAATGTACAGATGCAGACTTTGTGCTTACACAGGGTTCTTTGACTAATCGCGGACATCATTTGTGTCGCAAGGTCTGGATTCTAGGTGTAGTGTGTACGATCCTTTTTCTATTCCAGATCTGGACAAGAACTGCATTTCGATGTTGATCTTCTCTCCCGGGCTAAGATCAACAGGAATACTAGGACCCAATTCTAACATGTCGTCATCTATTCCTAAGTGAATCACCGTCCTCGACCCGCAAATCACTTCGTCGGTGGGGTTAACGACGGTTCCACGAAATGTCTTGGATTCGAAGTCGTAGGCGAACGAATAATTCTGGTCACCAAGCGTTCCTCTAAGTGACTGATCGAGCGGCACGGATGGAAGAGAATCTACTTCTCTACTCTCGCTTGTTCCCTTGTCGTTCGCACGACCATTGAGATTACGGCCGAATTTTTCAGTGCTGCTTTCAACTAGAGGTTCACTCTCACTTTGCTCATCGGTCCCAACTGGGTCTCCTTCCGACAGCGACCTAGACTCTACAGCGGCCCCTTCACACTCATGTGCCCGCCCGAACCTTAATTCCCAGGACTCGAAACTGTTAGTAATCTTCGCGACTACAGTCTCTTTTCCATGTGGTTCTAGCTCTGCGATTCGTACTGTTTCTCCATCCGTGACGCTCTCAAGACCAGCACTTCCGACAGAAAACCACAACCTGATGTCGCATAGGGTAGCACCCTTCACATTACGTATCTCTCCCGAAAACTGTGAAGAACTAGCATCAAAGTACAACGCGATCTCCACTTCCCCAACAAGATATCCAACAAAGTTCGCCTCTTGATTCACGGTACCAAAATCCCACACAACGATTAAGGACCCGCCTCCGCCTGATGATATTCTGGCACTACTATTCTCGAAACCAACGACTACCACAAGGAACAGTGCGATCCCAGCAATGAGCCGTAATCCTATATTCGTTGGCTGAAATTGTCGTGTTTTTGGCATGAATACGAAAGAGAATTCGTAAGAACCTAATTTGAACTGCAATGTATTGCGATTATCTCACACAGGGTATCGACACGTGTCCCCAATTCTCCGACCTAACTCCGTCCTGATCCGGCAACTGTTAGCTCTAACCAAAGGCTTTGAAGATTGAATCGTTCTAGGATGTGTGTACGCATCTCAAACGAGTGCGTCGATGTGCACGCAACGACATCAGAGAATAAACACTTGGCTACTGAAGAGACAAAAGAAGATGCCAGCCTCCGCTCGTACAAGAAAATGTCGAAGAGTAATGGTCTAATCTATTCACACAGATGCACAAACTCCATATCAGTGAGCAAACTTAAATGAGCTGAGAACCAGCAATGACTATGACCAAATTTCTTGTGACAGCGTTGGTTTCGATAGCAGTATTCGCTTCGTCAGTGATTGCTCCATCTCCCGTTGAAGGGCCCGATCAAGAAAGTGAAGAGGAGAAAGAACAGAGAATCGAGAAAATGAAGGCATTGGTCGAGGAACTCTTCAAAACTAGTGATGAGGACAACAATGATGCGTTGAACTTGGACGAGTTCGTCGACTTTCAATATCAACTTGAGATCAAGCTGACCAAAAAACCCCATGTTGTCTGGACAACTCCAGAATCTAAAGAAGAGCACACCAAACGGGGAATTAAGGAGGGTCTAGAGCTAGTATGGGGAGAACTTGGAACAGACGAAAATGATGAAGTACTCAAGAAAGGTGTTTTTACGATATTTCTTGGTGAGGACTACGAGGCTAAAGAGAATAACAATCACAGTGAGAGGGCTAACCCTTCTAGAGATGAGGAAGGAATCGATCCGAACACTAAACAAGAACCTGCATCAAACGAACCAAGTCAGTCTGACACGGTAACCCGGTGACCTCGTTGAAGTGAACGTGAATTGCATTGATACGGTGTCCGTGTCCAAGTCCCATAGTTCCTTGTTCCCGTAGTTCCTTGTGCAAGAAGTCGTTTGCTCTTGCTGTCCGATTCGTAACCCTAGAACAGTTCCTGTTTTGTTGAGGATTTCTAGCTTGAGGCAACAGATACGATTCAGAGGTAACAATAACAATCCATAGGTCATGAGGTACTTTC
Organism: Candidatus Azotimanducaceae bacterium; assembly: GCA_965203735.1. Taxonomy (GTDB): domain Bacteria; phylum Pseudomonadota; class Gammaproteobacteria; order Pseudomonadales; family Azotimanducaceae; genus Bin55. The sequence goes on along the minus strand of OZ241909.1, from coordinate 1,846,875 downwards.
TGGTTCGACTCTCAAAAAGTCTTCGTAGTGAACAAAAGTCACTCCTTCGATGGTTTTGCGAGACACTTGCGGAAACTCCTCCTCCCACGTCTTCTTACTACCCAGGAAATGTTTTGAACCCTCTGCTTTTGCCCATCGATTTCCGTTGTAGCGACGCGCCAGGACAGTCCTACCAGCACGATTGACGTAAGCTTCGATCAAGACATCCGAATCTGTTGGCTCACTCTCTAGGTCGAAGACTCGCATACATTCGACTGCCTCTGCGTCGCCTATTCTTAGCTCGTAAACTTCGTCGCCAAAGAGACGTGGGAGTTTTGATGGCTCAGCAGGGGTTTGGCTGCTTCGAGCCTGGGGAAGACTCCGAATAGGGACGTTGCGGTCGCACACTCCAAAATCCTGATCCCACCCCTCGTCCAGGAAGGTATAGAGCGACTTCTTACCATCGGATCGCTCACTCTCAATCGCAATCCACTGCACTTCAGTGTCCGTCAAGTTCCCCCAAATCCTTAAGCTCCGATCTCCCTCGCCGAAAGAAACGAAGTCGCGATCGGAAGTATGTTCTTGCTCATCGATCTCAATCTCGACGCACTCTCGACTGTGTATTTCAGCCGCACACTTTGCGTGAAGAGAATGAACACTTTTAAGGTAGTAGGTCTTCCCTTCGTCAGTGGCGGCGTATGTAGCCCAACAAGCGGAATCCCCTACCTTTGGGACAACGAACCACCAGGACATCTCCTGTAGATCGATCGGAAATGGCTCTGACTTGCTTCTAGAGATTGATATGTCGGGTCTGACTTGTGACAGTCTCTCGGTGTGCTTGTTTCTAGTGTTCATGACTTCAATCCTAGTCTGTTTCGTAACTTCCAACTCACTTCTCACCATGTCCCGCCCGTAAGACAATCTCCGCTTGATAGTTCCTGGAGGCGTCTTCTGCCGGGCTGCGATCTCTGCTATCGAGAATCCCTGAAAATAGAACTCCGTTAGAGCGCTTCTCTCCTGTAGAGGAATGTTCTCGATCACATCGGCAATTTCGTCAATCCGTTCGTTCATGTCCAACGACTTGGAACCTCTCCGATCAACCAATTGACGAACGGTTAGAGCATCGCGGACGTTCTGGGTCTTGGCTCTAGAACGAAGCCAATCTGTACATCGATTTCTCGCCAACTGATACAACCATGCCTGAAAATTGGATGGCGTACTACGCGTAAGACTTAGCCATACTTGAAGCAACGTGTCTTGAGTTACATCCTCAATATCTGCTTGCTCGTTCGTACCCAATCGACTCCGAATGAGTGATAGAAGCGGACGTTGGTACCGTAGGACTAACGATTCAAACGAGTCTCGTTGCTTGTGTTTCAAGATACTTCGCAGCAATTGCTCTTCGGATGGGTCGTCCATCGTGGGCTAGAAAAGAGTTGGTCTAGAAAACAGGGCGAAGAAACTTGCAAAAAGGTTCAAATGTCATGAGAGAGGATCAAGCTCCACACCGGCGACACTAGGTTGAACCACATCTCTGACCTGAGTAAGGGCGACGTTGAGAAGCCCTGGTATACGAGAAGCTCGTTCCTACCTCGCCTGTTCGACAACGCGATGGACCAAGATCAGCACGAGAAGGCAAATGTCCTTGAGCAATCCCGCAGATGGGTCCATCCACGACGTGGGCACCAAAAGGCCCTGCAGAACAACATACGCAAGAACCACCATGAATTGGACCCAAGCCATGAGTCTCAGATTCCATCCAAAGAGAACTAACAGACCAATTGCTAGATTCACCGAGCTCACTAGAACAACCGCGAGCGCAAGGGAAGCACTTGTCGCCAACTGAGCAATGACTGCCTGGTAGAGGTAGGTTGCGGCAAACAGTCCCGTAACTCCAGATACCAACCAGAAAAGAGCCAGACTCATTCGTATGACCGGTCTTAGCAAGAACAGCCTTGCATGCCACAAGTCCTGACTCTCCGACGGTCTAGCGGCCAGTACTTCTGGGAGATTGGATACCTTGACACCCGCAATTTCCTCGAACTTTGCGGAATCGCCAGTCATTTTTCCCCGAAATTGTGCAACCGCAGTGGAATTGATCGGATCCAGCTGAAACAAGTCACCCAATTTCCCCAATACGCCGGCCAACCACATTGGAATCTTCAGGATTGGTCTCTTAGGTAATCCAAACCAGCTTCGATAGCTTCTGACTACGTCACTCATTGGCATTTCTTCCGAGCAGGATGGTTCCAGTGTCGTCTTGACCCCAGAGTTCTTTTCTAGGAGATTGACGATTCCGGACGCCAGTTCACTCTTGTGAATGATTCCTAAGGGGATGGAACCATCACCAATGACCGGAGTGAATATGGGATTTACCGCAAGCGCTCGGATCATGGACGTGCCACCGTACGAACCGTCGCCGATAACGAGTACGGGTCTCAAAATTGTCCAGTCCAAGTCCTTCTTTTTCAACGCTTCTTCACCAGCAAGCTTTGATCGTGAGTAAGTGTTGTTTGTCTCAGTTACCCCTGTAGCTGAAACATGGACAACCCGCCGTACACTCTGTTTTTCGCATGCCCGGTAGAGAGCATCTGGTGCGTGACAATGTACGTTCCAAGCCACACTCGGCTTGAGCGGTTGGAGTACACCTGCGACGTTCACTACTGCATCGATGTCCTCAAGCAATCTACACCAGTGCTCTTCGTCGAGAGCATCTTGACTAGTCAGGTCTAACGAGACTGCATCGATGCCAGGAAAACGATGATCCAACTGTGCTGCGTTGCGAACAACGCACCGCGTGATGTGACCGGCCTTATGTAGTTCCGCTACCACTGCCGATCCTATGAACCCGTTGGCTCCGGTTACAAGAACGCGCATGAGACTGAAATGAGAATGACTGTCCTACAAGATTAACCTAGGCCATTAGCTGAATTGCACAGGAGGTCGGCAAACGATCTTGTCCACAGGTCCTCTGAGCGAGTAGATGTGTGCAATCGACAACTTCGGCATGATTAAGCACCGATAATCTCGTTGGCTGCTTTCAGTTCTACTCCACTCGACGTTGCAAGGCAATCCACTAAAGTGGATGAGGATGAGGGGCTAGAGACTGGGGAATACGCTTGCAATCTGTGTTCGATCACTAGTCGAGACCAGAGAAGTCGTTCTCCTAGTCCTGTCGTCTGTGCCTCCCAAGCCATGGTGACTGCCGTACATATGTGGTACAACGCCGATGCAACCTGCCTATAGAGCTGTTCTTCTTCTCTCTCCGCTACTTCGTTTGCGAATCTTGAGACCTTCTCTAGCCAATCCGAAAGTGTCGAACGATAGACTTCGGGAACATCTTCCATCTCAGCAATCTTGCCATTCAACAGCCCTGCAAGTTCATTCAAACAATCCTGGCGTCGAATCGCCCGGCGAACCACGTCTATAGCAATGATGTTTGATGTACCCTCCCAAATCGAACCCAGCAAGGCATCTCTAACTAATCGAGGATTTGCGAAATCCTCGATATAGCCGCATCCTCCTCGAAACTCCATCGCGTCCTGAGTCACTTTCCGTGCATCTCGTGTAGCTCTGAACTTCAACAAAGGAGTAGCTAATCGAGCACACAGGTCGAATTTCGTTTGTGCTTCACTACACTCCTTGTTTGCATCATCGAGAATCGCAGCGACAAACATCCACATCGACAAAGCCTGTTCAGCTGGTAAAGAGAGTTTGACCAGTTGTTGTTTCCCTAATGGCTGCTCAATAAGCTTTCGTCCGAATACCGTTCTGTTCTGTGCAACTACCTGCGCATCGTGTACAGCACGTCTCATCAAAGCAGCGGATTTGACACCGTTGGATAATCTAGATGTGTTGATCATCTCAGTCATGTGTCGAAAGCCCTGATCCAATTCTCCAAGCTGATATGCCAATGCGCCATCGAAAGCGAGTTCGCCTGTCGCCATGGATCTGGTACCCAGCTTGTCCTTCAGCCTGACGATTCGATACCTGTTCCTCTCGCCCGATTCCAATTCGCGAGGAACCGCAAATAGCCCTAGCCCCTTGGTTCCTTCCTGTGCACCTTCAGGTCGAGCCAAAAGCACGATGACATTCGCATCGGCGTTTGAACAAAACCATTTCTCGCCGTACACTCGCCAGTTTCCCTCGCTCATGCGTGCTTGCATCTGTAAGGAGCCAACGTCGGATCCACCCTCCTTCTCCGTGATAAATTGCGCACCTTGCCAACGGTCTTCTCCCGTTCCGTAGAGCATTCTTGGCAGAAATAGGTCTTTGACCTCTTCCGATCCGAACCGTTGAATGAGATGAGCGGCTGAATCGGTCACATTTATGGGGCACCCCAGTCCAAATTCAGCTTGATTGAACAAGTACGTAAACGCGTGCTTTGCTACTAATGGATAGGGACGATCCAGACCCAAGACACCATTTCGAAGACTCATTGCGTGTATCTGAAAGTCGTCAAATGCAGCCTGTTCTAGGGCTTTGTACGATGGGTAGTACTCGATCCAATCTCGATCCTGACCCAGTCGATCTCGAGGATGGAGAACCGGAGGATGCGCATTTGCGAGCATGGCGTGTTCATCAAGATCATTTGCCGCTCTAAACCCCAGCCGGTCCAAATGGGGAGTTAGAAAGTTTGCGAGTTCCTCACCAAGATAAACGGGAAGTAATGCGCGCAAGACCCGGTCGTTCCGAAAGAAATTCGAGCCGCGTGTATCGGGAACTACGCTTGAGTTGGATCCTTTATCCATTCGGGATCTTGGCTTGCTCACAAGATTGTGAGCAAGCCTATTTGCCTTTAGCATTGGACTATCACTATACAAGGTTCTAGAACCCGCAGGCAAGTAACAGGCGCATTCGGGCAGGAGAAGACACTAGCACCAGGGCATCCCACAATCAGCTGTTGTAGCGATAGACCTACTCGCTAATACTATTGGGGAAACTTGTCGAAGGACCGACCTAGTACAAGCAACTAAGTCAGTTATTTCTTCTGAGACGAAGAGTTTATTACCGCTGCCTGACGTCCCAGTTGGGAATAATGTCATTGATGTATAGTAGGCACTGAAGTCGCTATTCCGTGCCTTACCTTTGAGCTCGTCCAGCGCGGTTAAATCTATACGCGCCAAACCACTTCTAGCAGGTTTACTTTGCGGCATTGCCGCTGTTGGAGTGGTCGCCATACTGATTGTGGCCTTTTCTTCTTTAGGATCACCGCACGTCGTCCAGCAATCCGATCGGTCTGCTGCTCAGGAAGCACTCGAAACCGATGATCAGAATGACCCAAGTCAATTGATCATCGCGAACAGCGTAGCGGAGAAGTTAGCACATATTGCCGGATTTGGCACGTATTTTGAGCAAGAGTTGGAATTGCGAAAAGTCACCGGTGAAGCCGACTGGAAAACGCTGCTCGAAATACTGTCACAGTCCGAAGAAATCGAGAGCAAGAGGCTTCGAAACTTCGTTCAAGAAGTCGCTGTACAGGGTCTTGCGAATATCAATCCGACCATGGCAATGGAACGAATCTATGATGTTGCGCCACGACCGCCCGAGCCTGATCCCACTTGGGACGCGAGAACTCTGGCATGGTGGCGCGAGGAATACTTGATTCCCGGTCGCGCTGAAGAATTGATTCGAATTGTCTACCAGGAGTGGGCATTGGCTGATCTCGAACAGGCCCTAGAGCACGCAAAGACGCTTGGTGAGCTCCAAGTACAAGCAGCCTTGAACGGAATTGTTGATTCTCGCGACGATCTAACTAGAGAAAAACTAATCGAGGTCTCAAGCCAGCTCAATATCGAGAACAGCGGCAGCGATTTCATCGCAGCCGAGATGGCAAGGGAAGCTATTACAGACCCTGATGCTGCGTGGCAAACGTTTCTGGAGAGCAATAAAGAAAATCTCGCGGTTCAAGTTCGAGGCGACGGCCAGACACAATTGCTGCAATCCATAGCTCGTGAACTGCTGGACAAACACGGGATCGACGTCATCTACACGATCGACCAGCAACTCCCGGACGATGATAGAGCACGAAGCTGGATACTGATCAGGTTTATTAACCAAGCTCGGATGATCGATCCACAAGGTGCGATCCAGATTGCGACTTCCCTCAAGCCCGATCGGTTTAGAAGCATCTATGCCTCACCAATGATAGGTTGGGCGGATTCCGATCCACTTGCTGCATTGGACGCGGCACTTGTACACGAAGATGATGCAATACGAAACGATCTGCTTGGTGGAATACATTTGTCACCGCGGACATGGGACGATCCCCAGTCTCTCATCGATCACATTGCTGCCTATCCCAAGGAGCGAACTACAAGCACATTCAACCGAGCAGTATCAACATTGGCAAGACAGTCTCCTGAGATTGCCGCGACGCACATATCCAATGTTCTTGAACACAGGGACAAACTGAGAATAGCAACAGAAATCGTCCAAGAGTGGGCACCACGAGATATCGTCTCTACTCTGACGTGGGTGAGCGAAAGTCCGGACCTACAGGACATGAGAGAGCCACTAATGGAAACTGTCCTTGAGGAATTGGTCTACACGGACCCTCAACTTGCATTGCAGACAGCTCTGGAGCAACCTATCGGGGCAAACAACATTGGTTCGGAGTCTGCAGTCATTCAAGCCATCGCAAGTTTCGACTTGGAAAGCGCGGTGTCAATGCTCGCTCGAACACGCAACGAACAAACCAAATTTGAGACTGCGTTCGGACTTGGTACCGTAATGTTGGAGAGTACTGACTCCGACGGAGTCTTCGAATTGGGCACTCAACTGTCAGTACCAAGGCGTAACACCCTATTCAAGTCGTTACTCTCAACGTGGACGTACAACGACCCATATGGACTGTACGAAAACATCGATCGCTTTGATTCAGATGAACTTCGATCCAATGCAGCTCTTTCACTCTTCAGGGAATCTAATTTGGGTAGGGGGATCTTTTCTTTTACAGAAAAGCAACACGATGAAGTCAAGTCCTACCTGACGGAGGAACATCTCGCATCACTAAGTGAGATTTTGGATGAGTCTGCGCGCCGTTACCAAAATGTGCGACGAACCGGGTTCCGTTAGACAAGTGAATCAATCTACGACAAATTTCATTAAGAGCAAGTCTTTTGTCGTTGGGCTTGTAGTCGGATGTGTTCTTGCAACAACTATAGCCGTCGCGAGTTACTCATTAGTTACCGCCAAAAATTATCACCAAGATCACTCCTCTATCGATCTTACTTCCCAGTTGGTTCGCTCGTCAACTCCCAGTGAATTCGATGGCGAATCGAGTACGAACTCACATGCAGACTTAGAACTTTACCAACTCACCGAGTTCAAGAACCGAGCAAACCGCACGTTAGCTCTATACAGCATGCTTGAACACATGGATGAAAGCACGCTTAACAGCTTGTGGCAGGAATCAAAAGACCTCTCGACTCGTTCATTGAGAAACGAAGTGGAAATGGCGATCGTGCACAGACTAGCAACACTAGAACCTCGCCAGATCTTGACCGAAATTGTCGGTTATCCAACGGTCCGCTACCACGAGCTCCTTGAAATGGTCTACGAAGAGTGGTCCCAATCTGACTTGGAGGCCGCTGTTACATTTGCCCAGAATTTGGATGCAGCAGCACGAGAGACAGTATTGCAGAGCATCATGAACTCTCGTGAAGACCTGTCGGCAGAAGCTCTTCTGGATACAGCGCGAAAACTAGGTCTGGAGCACGATGCAAAAGGCCGAATTGCAAGACTTTCAAGTGAACAACCTATTACAGATCCCGTAGATTCGTGGAACACATTTGTAGGGGACCACCAACACGCTTTTCGGTATTTGGGTTCGAATCAGCGAACTTTGCTCAGCAATATCACTGAAGCACTGGTTGAAGAACTCGGACCAGACGCATTTGATCTAGTGGATGAAGCGCTCACAGATGATCGCGACAAGGCTGTGGCTCTTGGTTCGGTTGCGCAACAGATTGCGAAGAAAGACCCAAAGCTTGCTTTCGAACTAATGCTAACCCATCCACCCAAGCGCAACGAGACTGGAGCAATTTGGTACGTTGCGAAGACTTGGGCTACTTCTAACCCCGAGGCCGCCCTCGACGCCGTAGTAAAGATTAAGCAGGGCAGAATGCGAAATGAACTGATTGCTGCAGTTGTAGACCAGTGGACCACGGTTGATCCAGCGACGCTCATCGAAGGCGTGGAAGACCTTCCCGAAAAATCACGCATTTATGCAGAGAGGCAAGCATGGGATGCGTTTGCTACAAAGTCGCCCGCGGATGCTTCTAAGTTATTTGGCCAACTAAGCGATGCAGCCTCGAAAGAACGGGTCGCTGAATCTATTGCAGCCAATTGGGCTAAGAGTGACGTGGAGGCTACACTGGCTTGGATCAAGTCCAACCAGGAACTAGACCATATACACAGCCGCTTGACATCAATAGCCTTAGAGCAATTTGCTGAATTGGACCCCAACAAGGCCATTGAATTGGCTTTAGCGCAGCCATTGTCCGATTCCGATGTAGGTCCCGAAGCCGATCTAATGGGAATACTCGCTAGACATAACATAGACGCTTCGATCGAGTTGCTGAACCAGTCACGAAACATTGAAACCAAATTGGCGGGAATGATATCCGCCGGATCAACTCTAGTGGTGTATCGAGGGGACCCGGATGGAGCAATGGAGTTAGCCAAGTTGGCTCCGTCAGAGGAAGCGCGCGACGAATATTTCACGACGCTAATTCGATATTGGACCTTGATGAAACCTGAGACCATTCAACCGCGAATAGATCAATTTCCCACCAAGGAATTAAGGTCTTTGGTTGCGTCCTACCTGATTCGCCGAGAGAAAAAGAATTTCTCGGCAGATGAGTTAGAGATTCTCCACTCCCACCTTACCGAAGAAGCTCGAGCAAATCTCGAGAACTAGCAACCAAGGTAGCGTTTACAGAGCTATCTCATATAGGCAACACTACACACCTTCGTTCAGGAAGCCGAGAGGTAGTTTGTGCAACTTAATTTAGTTTGAAGTGAGCAAGACACCAAGACTAATTAACTAGTCAGACCTCAATTTGACAACAAACTAGGAAAGGTGGGAAGTCTTCTTGCGTTTTTTCGGGATCATCTAATGCCGCCAAACATATCCCGGCGTAACCTCTTGAGCAGCACACCTCGAGGCGACGGACATGAGCTCTTGCAACTGCACATTGGAATCTAGTTGATGTGTTTGTTCAATGTATCTGGTATCAAGCTTATCCAATCGATGAGTGCATGGGCATACAACTGTTTGAACGATGCACGCACTAACCATAACCCCAAGAAGTCCGCTATTACCACTCAAATAAAATGTAGTTTTGCTTGGTCGCAATTCAATTGAAACGACTGTTAATCGCCAATCGTGGCGAAATCGCGGCTCGTATAGCACGTGCAGCGTCGGATTTAGGTATCGAAACGGTCGCTGTCCATTCGGACGACGATTCCAACTGCTTACATTGTCAGGTTGCTGATTCGGTTCGTCCGCTAGTCAAAACTGGTGTGCGAGCCTACTTGGACATTGAACACATCGTCTCTATTGCGCGAGAATCGGATTGCCACTTAATTCACCCAGGCTACGGATTCCTCGCCGAAAGTGCTGAATTTGCGCAAAAGGCTATAGATTCCGGGCTTGTATTTGTCGGTCCTCGATCCGAAACACTTGATCTCTTCGGGGATAAAGCCAGAGCGCGCGAAACTGCTAAGGAAATCAACGTTCCAATCATCCGTGGCCTCGATAAAGCCATATCGCTGGAAGATGCTCAACAGTTCTTGAGTGAGCTTGACGGTAGCCCGATGCTGCTTAAGGCAATTGCTGGTGGTGGTGGTCGTGGGTCCAGAATCGTATCTTCTGAGGAGGAACTTGAAGACGCTTACAAACGCGCGAGTTCGGAAGCAAAGTCCTCCTTCGGAAACGAGCAACTGTACGCCGAAGAGTTAGTGTCCAATGCCCGGCACATCGAAGTTCAAATCGTCGGTGACTCTAGAGGTAGTGTCTGTCACCTGTATGAAAGAGAGTGCAGCGCACAGCGACGACATCAAAAGGTTGTCGAAGTCGCTCCTGCAATTGGTTTGGACAGCGAAGTCCGAGAGCGAATCATCGAGTCTGCAATTCGCCTTGCAAAACATACCAATTACCAGAATCTCGGCACCTTTGAGTTTCTAGTGAGCGAAGATAAATTTTGGTTCATAGAAACCAATGCGAGGCTTCAGGTTGAACATACCGTTACCGAAGAAATCACGGGTGTGGACCTTGTACAAACTCAGCTTCGAATTGCAAGTGGCGAGAGTCTCGAGGATCTAGGCTTGGACAAGCCTGTCGGTTTCCAAGGCTGTGCGATCCAAGCTCGAGTGAATATGGAAACGATGAAGTCCAACGGCGACGTATCTCCTTCTCAAGGAACACTCGCTGTCTATGACGTACCGACAGGTCCGGGAGTGCGTATTGACGGAATGGGTTACTCCGGATATCGAACATCGCTCAGCTTTGACTCGCTCTTAGCCAAGGTAATTGTTCGAGGGGCTTCTCTCGAACAGGCGACAACACGTTGCGCAAGAGCACTCTCGGAATTCCGAATTGAAGGACTGCAAACCAACATTCCATTCTTGTCCAATATTGTTCTGCACGACGACTTCTCCAATGCTTCCATAACAACTCGCTGGATCGACGAGAACATCGAGCAGTTAACGACGTATCCCGATGGAGGGAGGGCTGACTCGGCTTCATCCGATCAATCCCAAGGATTCGCTGGTGCCCGAGTCGACACCAGCGATCCTCTTGCGTTGTTTGCTCACGATGCGAAGGTGAAGGCAGAAGCGAACAAAGAGGAATCTGGACCAGTCGCCGATGCCGTGGTTGCGCCTGAGGGGTCTTCCGGTCTGAGTTCTCCGATTCAAGGAACCATCGTTTCAGTCGATGTTTCGGATGGCGACGAAGTGGTTAGCGGACAACAAGTCGCAGTTGTAGAAGCAATGAAAATGGAGCATGTCATTGCGGCGGAGCACAATGGCATTGTGCGGAAAGTCACCATGAATGAAGGCGACGTTGTACTGGAAGGCTATCCAATCGTCTTTGTTGAACCCGCCGAAATCTCAGCGAAAGGAATGAAAAACGTCGATGAAGTCGATCTAGACCATATTCGCGACGATCTCAAGCTGACCTACGAGCGGCACTCGTATATCTATGACGAGAGTCGGCCAGAAGCGGTCGCCAAACGCTACGCACGCGGGTATCGGATGCCTCGCGAAAACATTGCCGAGCTCATGGACGAGGGTAGCTTTAGAGAGTATTGGCCGCTAATCGTTGCACGACAGCACAGTCGCCACGACATGGAAACACTCCGAAAAAACACACCTGCTGACGGTTTGATCGCGGGCATAGGCACTGTCAATGCCGGCTTGTTCGGTGAGGAAGCCGCGAGAACGATGCTGGTTCACTACGACTACACAGTATTGGCGGGAACTCAGGGGGGACGCAATCACTACAAACAAGACCGAATGTTCGAACTTGCAAGTCGATTTCGAATTCCACTCATCCTCTTTGGAGAAGGAGGAGGAGGACGTCCAGGGGACGATAGTCGTGGTCCTGGAGTTGCTTTCGACACTCACACGTTTACGCAGTTTTCAAAGCTCTCGGGCTTGGTTCCGTTGATAAGCGTGATAAATGGACGTACGTTCGCTGGAAACACCGCACTAGTCGCGTGTTGCGATGTGATCATCGCTACCGAGAAAACCACCGTTGCTATGGGTGGACCTGCCATGATCGAAGGTGGGGGATTGGGAATCTACACACCTGAAGAAGTCGGTCCCATGTCGTTTCAGGTGCCGAACGGTGTTGTCGATCTGCTCGCGAAAGACGAGGCGGATGCAGTTCAGGTGGCAAAAAAGTATCTCTCGTACTTTCAAGGATCGACAAAAGAATGGGAAGCTCCCGACCAACGTCGGCTTCGCCACATCGTTCCGGAAAACAGACTGCGTCTATACAACATGAAGGACATCATCTATACCCTCGCCGATGTGGATTCGGTGCTGGAAATTCGAGAGAAGTTTGGGATTGGCGTAATCACGGCGTTTATTCGGGTCGAAGGCAAGCCCATGGGAGTAATCGCCAATAATCCACATCATCTTGCAGGAGCGATCGACTCCGATGGCGCTGACAAAGGAGCACGATTTATTCAACTGTGCGATGCTTTCGACATTCCCGTGCTGAGCCTGATGGACTGTCCGGGAATGATGGTGGGACCTGATGTTGAGAAAACGGCTCTCGTAAGGCACTGCGTCAGAATGTTCAACGCAGGTGCAAATCTGACGACACCGTTATTCGGAGTCGTTGTACGCAAGGCGTACGGACTAGGAGTTCAGGCGATGTGCGGAGCAAGCTCACTCGTAGGGTTCTTTACTGTCGCTTGGCCTACTGCCGAATTCGCCGGAATGAACATCGAGGGATCGGTCAAACTTGGATTCCGCAAAGAACTCGAAGCAATAGAAGACCCCGAGAAGAGAAGGATCGAATTCGAACGCAGAGTTGAGCGTTCCTATGAGGGCGCAAAAGCCATCAACGCTGGCGTTGGGGGCGGCTTGGACGATGTCATCGATCCAGCTGATACGAGAGAATGGATCGCAAGCAGCCTCAAGCGACTACCGCCAACACAGCCACGCACCGAGAAGAAATACCCCTACATCGACACTTGGTAGTCGTTAGTCGTGGATCGGACAGCCACAGCCGAAGTTGGTTAATCGACCAGTATCTTTGCATCGTATCCCTGCCTTCGTAGGGATCCGACGACAAACTCCGATTCCTCTTCTCCACAAAGATGGACTACGATGTCGAGGGGTTGAGCACCGATCGTCGAAGAGTGAGATGTTCTTCGATGGACGATGTCGACGATATTGCTGTCGAGCAGTCCAAGGTGCTGAGCAAGTTTGGCGAGTGATCCGGGCACATCTGGCATGATCACACGCATTCTCACAAGTCGACTCTTTCGCACCAATCCGCGCTGCAGCACGGCCGAAAGAGTAATCATCTCTATATTTCCACCGGACACTATGAGTGCTGTTCTGCCCTTCGCAATATCAGGATAGGCCGTCACAGCGGCGAGGGCTGCAGCTCCCGCACCCTCAACAACCGTTTTTTCGATCTCAAGCAAAGTAAAAATCGCCGATTCAATCTGCTGTTCCGAGACCTGCACGATCTCGTCGAGAAGAGACATGAGCAAAGGTCGAGTAACCGCGCCGGGTCGTTTCACAGCGATTCCCTCCGCGATCGTCAGCGCAGATCGTTCCTCTGTAGCTTCCATCCCATGAAATTGGGCGTAAGCTGTATTAAAGGTATCAACTTGAACTCCAATGACACGAACTGTTGGCTTGACCTGCTTGACTGCGGAGGCAATACCGGATGCGAGTCCACCACCTCCGATCGGTACTACGATAGTTTCGATAGTGGGATCTTGCTCCAATAGCTCCAACCCGAGAGTTCCCTGCCCTTCGATTACGTTGATATCGTCAAAAGGATGTACGAGTGTATATGAATATTCCTTCGCCAAATCTCTTGCGAGATTCATGCTTCCGTCGACGTTTTCACCTTGAATTGTTACCTTGGCCCCAAACACTTTTGTGTTCTCGACCTTGGTATTTGGCGTGAACTTGGGCATCACAACATGAACCGGAATACCGAGTAGCTGCCCGTGTCTAGCTAGAGCTTGAGCATGATTTCCTGCAGATGCCGCGACCACCCCGTGCTCTCTTTGTTCGTCGGTCAGCAACAAGAGCTTGTTAAGAGCACCACGTTCCTTGAAGGATGCTGTAAATTGGTGGTTTTCGTACTTAAGGGCTAAGTCGCAACCGGTTTCGCTCGATAAGGTTTCGGAACGAGATAACTGTGTTCTTACCAAGTGTGAACTGACTCGTTCCTTTGCTTCGCGAATCGCTTCGAGCTTGATCTGAGTCATGTGCGGCAAATTTGCCTTTGTCTTCTTGGTTTCATCTCTGCTCTATTGTTTCGATTGAATTGGAAAAAGTGCACACACTCATATAGATTCAGGTCGCACGAGAAGCTAAACTCAGCGGTCTATGACGAGTGTTTTCGTTGGGAAGCGTCTGAAGCGCTGACTTATTTTAGGAAAAATAGGACACTTGAACCGTCCTCGATTTACAGAGGATCACTAGTGAGGTCACTCCTTGGAACCGATGCTAAAGGGAAAGTAAACCACGCCCTGTTGCAGCAATGTCAAAGAAAACCCTATTAATTGTCTATCACTCAAAGTCTGGGTCAACAGAACGCATGGCTCGAGCAGTCATCGAAGGTGCCTCCAGTATTGATTCAACCACTGTCCATGTCGTTGCAAAAGCCGCACTTCAAGCTAATGATGAGGACTTGCTTACTGCCGACGCTCTCATCTTGGGAACGCCCGAGAATTTTGGGTATATGTCGGGCGCACTCAAGGACTTCTTCGACCGAACCTTCTACGAGGTTGAAGGCAAGCTCAAGCCTCTGCCCTATGCTGTCTTCATTAAAGCCAGCAATGACGGAACTGGCGCACTCACAGCCATTCGAAGAATTGCAAACGGATATCCCTTTGTTGAGTCCCAAGAGCCGCTAGTCGTAAAAGGGGACCTCACCGACGAAGATGTAGAAAAGTGCCGAGAACTTGGTCTTACGCTGGCAGCGGGACTAGATCTGGGAATTTACTAGAAAGCTACTCTCCGCGAAGTGCAGAAGTTACGGGCAATAGGATGGCCCGAAATCCTGGAAAAATTCCCCCAATGAAACCCAGAGCTAGGCTCAGTATTAGACCGGAAGCCATGAGTTCCGGTGTCACCGCAAATTCAAACGCGACTTGACTGAAGGTCTGCTGATTGAGCGTTGATACCGTGAAGCCATTGAACGCCAGAAATGAGACTAACGCTCCAATCACTCCTCCCACCAATGCCAGAAACATGGCTTCAAACATGACGGACACCAGAACTGGCGCTCCTCCAAAACCAATCGCACGAAGAGTCGCGATTTCGAAGGTGCGCACCGCTACAGCGGAATACATCGTATTCAAGGCGGCAAACACAGCCCCTATGCTCATGATGATTGCGACAACGACACCAAAGACTTGGATTACTTGAGTAGAACTGTTCGATTGAGATGAGAACCATTCTTCCTCTTTGACGAGATCAGTCTCCAGTCTGGGGTCGTCCTCAATTAGTGCAGCAACTAATTCAAAATCCGATGTTGACTCCAACTGTACTCGAACCACGGTTATCGACTGTTGGCGACGGAATGCTGCTTGCCCTACTGTCAAGTCTCCCCAAATCTCAGACTCGGCAACCGAACCATCGGCTTCAAAAACTCCAACAACTTCCCACGAACTATCCCGGACGATGAGCTGATTTCCAATATCCACGCCGGCAAATTCAGCACGAGCCTTGACTCCCACAATGATCTCGTTACGGCCGGGCTCAAACATTCTTCCCTCAACAATCTTGAGCTCTGGCCGAATGTCGAAGGACTGTAGGTCCACTCCACGAACGACAGTATTAGCAGGCGTTCCGGTAGCACGTTTCGGAACGTCCGCAACTACGTACAGTTCCGGTGCAGCGATCGCGACACCATCCATGGCTGCGACAATTCTTGCAACTTCTCCATCGAGGTTGCTCGACAGTTCTGAATCAGACCCGCTCCGAACAACCAGAGCCCTGTCTGGAGCCACCGACTTTGTAAAGACATTGGAGATTCCAGTTGCCATCGAGAGCATTGCAACAAGAACAGCGACTACTCCTGCAATTCCTACTACAACAACAGACGATGAACTCCATCGCGAGACGATGTTGCGGATGTTCATTACTGAAATCGTGAGAAATTGTTCAAACATGATTAAAGGACATTAGTGAGCGTGAAGCGCGTCGACAATGACCAAGCGATTCGCGTTTATTGCCGGAGCAGAACCGACGAAAACTCCTAGTCCGACAGCGATAGCGCCAGCCCAAATACAGGTGTTCGGATCAAAGTAGATTGGAATCATTGGAGGCATGTATTCCTGGACGCCCAAGACTACAAGAGTTCCTATACCGATCCCAACCGCTGCACTGAGAGAGCACATTAGCATCGCTTCGGCAAGTATGTATGCAGAGACGCTGGAGTTGGAGAATCCTAGCGTCTTCATGACAGCAAGCTCAGGAATTCTTTCCCGGTAGCCTTGAACCATGGTGTTTGCGGTTAACAGAATCATCGTGAAGAACACCGCACTGAGAATGCCTGTAACCATCAGACTAATGTCGCCAATTTGGGACGCAAACTGACGAAAGCTCTCTGATTCCGTCATTGATCGAGTTTCGTCGGATGAATTCTCGAATCGACTATCAATTTCCCTCGCAATTTCATCTGCTCTCTCGGGGTCGTCAATCGTGAGCATGTACCAACCGACTCTACCGAATGCAAATGTATCCGTAAGGTATTCGTAATGAAACAAGAATGCTAGAAAGTCGTTTCCTTCATTAGTCGAACTGTAGGAACCGACAAGATCGAAGACAAATGGCCCCCCTGCGGGATTCGGAAAGATTGGACTGATCACAGGAATCTTCTGTCCAATTTCCCATCCATACTTGTCAATCAAAGACTGTGGTGCTAAAGCAGCCGTACGCGTGGCCTTGAACTCTTCAAGTTGATCGGGTTCCACAACATATTCGGAGTACACATCAAAATAGGATTCGGGATCAACGGCAAAAGTCGCATCTCCTGTCTCTCCTTCTTCGAATATTCCACCGAACCAAGACGCATGGGTTATGTCAACCACACCATCGATGGACAGGATCGTGTCTTGATGCGACAGTGGCAACAACTCAATCATCGAGTATTTTGACTGAGTCGTAAGTCTCACTTCCTCAAAATCTACCCACCCCGTTTCGAAAACAACTGCAACAGAACGCAACATCACAAACAAGAGAAACGCTGTAACTAGAGACAGCATGGTCAAAATCGTTCGCAACTTGTGGCGGAACATGCATCGAAGCAAAAACTGAATTCTTCCCATCGGCAGGTTCTCTTACGAAACAGGTTCCTGGACGGAAAGCTGTCCCTTGTCAAGGTACACCGTAGTTTTGGCATGATCCGCAGCTTTAGGATCATGCGTAACCATGACGATGGTTTTCTCGTGTTTTTGATTCAACGTCTGAAGCAGGTCGAGGATTTCCTCGGCGTTTGCACGATCTAGATCGCCCGTCGGTTCATCGCAAACCAAGATGGAAGGATCAGCAACAATAGCCCGAGCAATTGCGACTCTCTGTTGTTGGCCACCAGACAACTGTGAAGGCTTGTGCTTTGATCGATCCCCCAACCCCACGATATCCAACGCGGTAAGTGCGTTCTGCTTGCGTTCCTTTCCTCGGAGTTTAGTTAACAAGAGAGGAAGCTCAATGTTCCTTTGCGCTGTCAACGCGGGTAGTAGGTTGTAGAACTGAAACACAAACCCGATGTTCTGCGACCTCCAGCGGGCAAGCTTACCGGGCGAAAGTGACTTCAATGAAGCTCCGTCCACTACAACGTCGCCGGAGGTTGGATGATCAAGACCACCAATCAAATTCAATACAGTCGTCTTGCCGCTCCCTGACGGACCCATGAGCGCAACAAAGTCGTTCTTCTGAATATCCAACGACAGATCCGAAAGTACGTCTACTCGCTCACGACCTTTTGTGTAGGTTTTCGAAACCGACTGTAGTGAAACTAATGACACCAAGAAACTCCTTACCAGCTAGTTCGAGAGAACCACGGCCTGTCCATTTGTTAGCAATGCCTCTTTTTCAGGAGACAGATTCGCGACTACGAGCTCTCCTCTTTCCAGGCCAGATGAAACAACCGTCCGAGAACCGTTGGTAGCCGCGACCGATACACTTCGACGAAATACGGACTTTTCTTCAACTACCCAAACGTACTTGTTTTCGTCGGTTCCAAATATGGCAGTTGTAGGCACGTCGACTCCTGCCGGCAACTCCTGACGTATGATTTCGGTGCCCTCTTCCAAGAACGAGACACTAACTCCCATGTCAGGTAGTACACGATCATCTCGATCTAGGAACCTAATCCGTACACGAACTGTAGACCGAGAACGATCTGCGGTGGGAATGATAGCAATGACCTCTGCTGGCAGCCGAGTATCGGGATAGGAATTGAGCGTAACGGTGGCCGGTTGATCTGGTGAGACACGGTTTATGTATTTCTCATTGACATCAACCTGAACTTCAATGGAATCCATGTCGACAATGGTGCAAATTCCGGTTCGAGTGAACCCTCCTCCGCCTGACACTGGCGAAATCATCTCTCCTGGTTGAGCAGCTTTAGCAATAACTATGCCGTCGAATGGAGCTCTAATTTGCATGTCGTCCAAGTACTGTTGCTGAAGATCCAGAGCAACTTGTGAAACGTCGATCGTCTTCTCAAGCCGACGCTTCTGTGCGTGAAAGCCGTCAAGTGACAATCGAGCGAAATCAAGTTCACTTTGGCTCGCATGGTTTTTCTCTTCAAGCTTTGTGATCCGGCTAACATCCAGATTTGCTTGTTCAATCTGAATATCGAGCTCTTCTAGCTGTGCCTTTGTTTCTTCAAGTTGAGCTCTAGAAAGCTCAAACTGGGTCCGTTGAAGACTATCGTCCAGAGATGCGAGCAACTGACCTTCCTCGACAATCATTCCCTCTTCAATAAACACTTCAACGACTTTTCCTGTGGCCTTCGAGCTAACGGTTGCTTGGCGGCGCGCAACGACATAACCTGTGCCATCAAGAACTGCACCTTCTACATTGGATGCAGTCGGGGTACGCGCAACAGCCGATTGAACTTCGAGTAGGCGGTCTCTTCCAAACCAGAACCAACTCGCAGCAACCGCCCCAACGCCAACCACGATGGCGATGGCCACAAACCAGCCCCATGGTCGTCGACCTCCTGCCGACTTAGTTCTGTCGATCTTCAGATCTTGAAGCTTCTGTTCAAGATCGGTTTCGTTCTCAGACACTCTAGGAGTTTCTCCTCGCATTAAAGATAGTCAAGATGCTTTGATGACGCGACCGTGCACTTGTTATGGAAGTGTTTCCTAAGTCTCTCGCTACGACAGATCAACGGTGGAAATACTGTCCTCCGCTCGGGCACGCCACTGCTTGGGGCCAATTCGATGTACCGAGTTCCCCTTCGAATCTACTGCGACGGTGACAGGCATATCCTTGACTTCGAACTCATAGATCGCTTCCATCATCAAGTCTTCGAAAGCTAAGAGCTTCGATGAGGTAATTGACTTAGAAACCAGATAAGCAGCACCTCCCACAGCGATAAGGGAAACGGCTCCATTTTCTCGTATGACATCAACAGCTTCCTCGCCTCGCTCAGCCTTGCCGATCATGCCTAGTAGTCCGGTTGTCTCCAGCATTTGTCGAGTGAATCTGTCCATTCGGGTCGCAGTGGTCGGACCTGCTGGTCCAACTACTTCCCCTCGTACGGGATCCACAGGACCAACGTAGTAAATAAATCGGTTGGTGAAGTCGACTGGGAGAGACCTTCCTTCGTCCAAGAATTGGCAAAGACGTTTGTGCGCTGCATCTCTTCCAGTGAGTATCTTTCCGGAAAGTAGCAATGTTTCTCCAGCCTCCCAATTTGCTACATCCTGTTTGGTTATTCCGTCTAGGTCTACACGTCTAGCGGTTGCATTGGGTTCGTATTCAATATCTGGCCATAACGACAAGTCAGGGGCAGCAAATACTGCCGGTCCAGTTCCGTCGAGTTCAAATTTGATATGTCGAGTGGCAGTGCAATTTGGAATCACTGCAACAGGCTTATTGGCTGCGTGCGTGGGATATTCGACGACTTTTACGTCCAATACTGTGGTCAAGCCTCCCAGTCCCTGTGCGCCAATTCCTAGCGCATTGACTCGGTCGAAAATCTCCAATCGCAATTCTTCTGCGTGACTTTGCGCTCCTCGCTCCTTCAAGGCATGTATGTCTATCGGCTGCATCATCGCTTCTTTAGCCAAGACCATTGCTTTTTCGGGAGTTCCACCAACTCCAATTCCAAGAATTCCAGGTGGACACCAACCTGCACCCATCTTGGGGACTATCGACAGTATCCAATCCACAACCGATTCGGAGGGTTCGAGCACTTTGAAATTTGCCTTTGCTTCGCTGCCTCCTCCTTTGGCAGCAACTTCGATCTCCAGCTTGTCGCCCGCCACCAGCTTTGTGTGAATGATTGCAGGAGTGTTGTCTTTCGTATTGGTCCGCTTACCGTCAGGGTCGGACATCATTGACCCTCTTAGCGGATTCTCCGAGTGCAGATAGGCTTGCCGAACGCCTTCGTTAACGATGTCTTCTACAGGCAGGCTTGCGTCCCAACGCACATCCATACCAACGTTCAAAAAGACGTTTACGACCCCAGTATCCTGACATATAGGGCGTTTACCAATCGCACACATTCGCGAATTGGCAAGGACCTGCCGAAGCGCATCCTTAGCAGCGGGGGATTCCTCCTTCTCCCACGCCTCAGTCATCGCCCGAATGAAGTCAGGAGGATGGTAGTAAGAGATATACTGCAATGCATCGCAAATGCTCTTGGATAGATCGTCCTGGCGGATAACTGTCATGATGAAATTTGCGAGCTGTTAGTCGAAGTGCTTGTAGTGAATTGCGTTCTTGGCCTAGACGAACCAGTGACATCGAAAGCCCATGAATTAGTCCATGGGTTTGCAGCGAGACCGAGATTGTCGAGTCTTACTCACAAATTTTACAAAGGAATCCACAACAAGACAGTCCCATCCCAATAACTCTGGTGAGGAAACTGTGACATGCGACTAAGTCTCTCATTGCTTGCCCGTTGGAAACTTGCTTTCTCAGTCGTACTTCTTGCCTTCGTCCTGATTCTGATTTGCGGTGCACTTATCTTCGGATCTTCCAGATCCGAGGGGCAAGCTGCAGTTGAAGTTAGCGCCGAGAAAGCGAATGAAGGGAATGTCGGTTTGGGTTCGATAAGTTCTCGTGATCAGCCACTTGAGCTAACCGCAGTTTCGTCCAATGCCGAAAGTGCCAAAGATCACCTTGATCCCAGTGTTGCATGCGCAGGAGTTCAGTGGTGGAAAATCGAACACGAGGAAATGATTCCGCAAAACTGCTTTGATGCGCTGGAGTACAAGTTTCTCAACGAGGATGCCGGCAAATACGCCTTTAGTGGTATGAGTTTTGGAAAGACAATAACTTTCCAAAGAGTTTTCGCCGATCCCCTGGGTGACATAGAAAGAGTGTTGGAAGTTCTCAATCGTACCGAGTGTTGGACCGAGGAAGTCTATTGGAGTCAGGCGGCACGAAGAGAGAACTGTCACTCGGACTCATTCGTCAGCTACGGAATCTTGCAGACTCTATGCAGTTACACTGATTCGAAGAGATGGAGAACCTCACTGCAGGATCGCTGGGTGAATGCACGCTGCCATCAACTCGTCGAACAAGTCGACGGGTCGATGTATCAAGAAAAATTGTCCACCTCCCCACTTTCGAAACTCATGTACAAGTACTACAAGAGGAAAAGCACTAATCCTGTGTATCACTCACTTCTTCTCCTCGCCGTGGAGTTGATGGACGAAACGGCAGTCGGTTTGTCCTTTGATGATGAACTCTCAGACAAATTTCCTTGGAAGAGTCCCCTGTCTGTGATGTGGGTAATTCCCCATTGGGACGAGTTGGGTTGGCTTGACCCAGATAAGATTCCCACAATTGACCACAAGCAGGCAATGGAAATCGCTCTTGATGTGGCATTGGGTTTGGAGGAACTTGGCGTTGAACCGAATTGGATCAACTTGCTGGACGAATCCCTACTTTGGGTAACGACCGACACCGACACATTTCAGGAGGCTATCGTTGAGCTAAGCACAACTTTGGATCCAATCAATGACCATCAGAAACTTCGTGCAATGCGCACGATGGAGCGTACGTTCTTGGATCAGAATAACTAGACCATAGAACACATGGAGCAAGTTACTAACCCCTTGTAACACAGTCAGTTCAACATCGCTTGTCTTGTTGCCAGAAATTACGCAACCACGAGAGATAACAGGACGGCTTCCAAACCATCCTCCACCCTTTTGTGTCTCTCTCGTTGCACCCAACAAGTACACTGTGCAGAGGGAGGAGACCGGTTGTGCAAGGTTCGAGCGAGTTCGAACAACTTCAGATCACGATACCCACAGGTGATGTCGCTTACATCAAAGCGGGTCACGGCGAACCGGTTGTTTATCTTCACCACAGCTGGGGAAGCCCGGGAGCCCTGCCCTTTCATCACAATCTAAAAGCGGTAGGCTTAAGCGCAACCATTCCTGACATGCCAGGATGGGGCGGATCTACACGACCGGTCTGGGCACGCGATGTTCGTGATATCGCAATCCTCATCGGAACCGCGATCGACACTCTCGGACTAGGTCCTGTCACGTTGATTGGCGCTGGGTTCGGAGGGTACGTTGCCGCGGAGCTGGCCACAATGAGCCCATCCCGAATTGCACGTCTTGTCTTGATGGGAGCAGTTGGACTGTATCCCGATGAAGGCGAAATCCTCGATCAAATGATGTTGTCGCACCGACACTACATTCAAGAGAGTTTTCGAGATCGACAAACGTACATTGAGCACTTTGGCGAAGAACCCGACACGCAGATACGAACTCTGTGGGATCTGTCTCGAGAAATGACCGCTCGGGTCTCATGGAAGCCCTATATGCACAACCGTCGATTGCAGCATCTCTTGCCCAGCGTCACTTGTCCCTCCCTCATTGTGTATGGTGAGAAGGACAAAGTGGCACCTGTTGCGCTAGCTCAGCAGTTCGAGAAAATTCTTCCTAACTCCACGTTGGAATTAGTACCCAACGCGGGCCATTTGGTTGAATTTGAAGAACCAAAAGTTGTGGCAGACCTAGTTTGCGAACACATTAGAAGACGTAGCTAAGAGAGGAACCGTACAGATGTTCATCGGCCACTTCACCGAACGCCCCTATCAGGATCCAGAGTCGGGCTACTTCGGCGCAACAGGACGAAGTATCACGGATCTGACGATGTCTAACGCGTCCTATGACCCAAAACTTGGTGCTCGACTCTATAACCGATACCTTGACGAGAAAATCTACGCCGAAGAAATGGGATTTGACGGACTAATGCTCAATGAGCATCACTCCACGCCGTTCTGCATGGGAGGAGTGATGAATCTCGAAGCAGCAATTTTGGCGCGGATCACGCACAAGTCCAAGATTGTGCTACTTGGGAACATACTGCCGATTTGGGACGATCCTTTGTTTCTTGCTGAAGAGCTTGCGGAAATCGACATGATTTCAGAAGGTCGATTGGTCACTGGCTGGGTTCGGGGCACAGGGAGAGAAAGCGTCGCGCACAACGCGGTCGCACCATACAACTGGGAACGATTTCAAGAAGCGCACGACTTCATCATTGATGCTTGGACACGACCGGGGCCATTTCGTTGGGAAGGTGAACACTACAACTTCAGATATGTCAATCCATGGGCTAGACCCTATCAGGATCCTCACCCACCTATTTGGATTCCGGGAGTCATGAGTCGCAACACGGTGGCTTGGGCCGCCGAGAAGCGTTATCCGTATGTCATGTTGGCCACCGAGCTCGAACCAACCAAGGAGTCCTATGCGTACTACACGGAGGTTGCTAAGGAACACGGATACGAAACAGGAACGCAGCATCGCGGTTACTTGTTTAAGGTTCACGTCGACGAAACGGAGGAATTGGCGGAGCAAGCGGGCCGGAAATTTGTGCAGGGACCGAGCAATC
This sequence comes from Candidatus Azotimanducaceae bacterium, assembly GCA_965203735.1. Classification (GTDB taxonomy): domain Bacteria; phylum Pseudomonadota; class Gammaproteobacteria; order Pseudomonadales; family Azotimanducaceae; genus Bin55. The sequence continues at coordinate 1,823,082 of OZ241909.1, read as the reverse complement.
CGTTTCTAGAGGGAAACCAAGGTGTCGTACGTCCCTTCATTCAGAACCTGCCTGGGCTAACGCAGCGAAACAATCTCTTGCCAACTATGAGGAGTTTTGCTGCGGCAGCTTCGCGAGGCAGAGCCGCTCAGCATAAATCAGAGACCAAGAAACCCACTGAGCAAAAGAAACCGGAGAAGTTTGATACCTACGTCGATCAAACCAAGAAGTACAGCATCATTTCGGGAACCCCAAAAACGGTTATCCCAAAGGTCAAGCATGTACTTGAGACTCTGAGACCTGGTTCGATTTTCTTCTGGGATGGTGATGGTGCAATGTCACATGAAGACTCAATGCGAAGCTTGCGCTTGATGGGTTCGGATGTGATCCCCGCTGTAAGGGAGATTGCAGATGAATTAGAGCTCAAGAGTCCGTTTGAAGTCGATCCCAAGACTAATCAACCTATAGTGGATTCGAACACAAGCGAATCGACTGACAATTCCTCGGAGTCCGAATCGGCTTAGCCGGACATAGGTGAGTTCCTCCGCTCCCATACTTGTAGTTGGCGGCGGTCCTGCGGGCAGCACAGTCGCCGCACTATTGGCCCAACGCGGTTACTCCGTTTCTCTCTTCGAACAAGCAAAGTTTCCACGCGACCATATTGGAGAGTCGCTACTTCCTGCGACGCTAGCCACCCTCGAACTCTCCGGTGCCCTTGATGCTGTCCGAAAGGCTGGATTTGTCGAAAAGGCTGGGGCGACGATGGTTTGGGGTAAGGAAGCTGAACCTTGGACTTGGTACTTCCGAGAAACAAACTCACGCTTCCCCTTTTCGTATCAGGTGAATCGTCCTGAATTTGACCAACTCCTTCTGCAGCATGCACAGAAAGTAGGAGTGCAAGTGCATGAGCAGACTCGGGTCGACGACGTGATTTTTGACTCGGGCCGTGCAATGGGAGTTCGAATTCGAGACGAGCCAATCGAAGGTTCATTCGTAGTTGATGCAACCGGACAGAGTTGTCTCATCAATTCGAAGTCCAAGTCTCGAATTTGGGATGAGAACTTCAGGAACCTCGCAATTTACAACTACTTCTTGGAGGCCAACCACCTAGAAGGCGAAGATCGAGGAAACATACTGATTGAGTCTGTTCCAAATGGCTGGCTATGGAAAATCCCACTCAAGAACAACGTTTCCAGTGTCGGACTGGTTGCTGATCGCGACTCAACCGTAGAAGCAATTCGAAGGACGAATACTGAGCACGTTTTTGATGCGGCTCGCGAGGAATCGAAGATCGTACGTGACCTACTATCTGGTTCACATTGCAATTCCAAATCCATTGTCACACGCGACTGGTCCTATCAGTCGAAGAGATTCGCTGGATGCGGCTGGGTGTCAGTGGGAGATGCAGCATGCTTCATCGATCCGTTGTTTTCCACTGGAGTACACCTCGCAGTCAGTGGCGCGTTTCTAGCAGCCGCCCTAGTGGACACTTCTCTTTCCGATGTTGGATTAGCAACCGAAGCCACACAGTCCTACGAAGGACTCTACCTTCAACAATATGAGCACTTCCGAGAACTCACCTCCTTGTTCTATTCGGGAAACAGAACCATCGACTCCTACTTTTGGGAGTCTCGACGAATTGCCAACCAAGAGAGTTACGCTCCTCGAGAGGCTTTTGTTCGAACTGTTTCGGGCCAAAACGTAGCCGGCTATGAGCGTACCGTGCTGCAGCATGCGGCCACTCCCGACAAGTTTGGTGAAAAACTTCGCAAGTTTGATGAAGGACTAAAACGACGGAGAGTTGAGCTGAACAGCGCAAGTCTCCTTGAATCTACTGTTGTTTGTACACCCGGGGTTAAAGTTGCAAAAAGCGTGGTACTTGATGGCGCACGGTTTTCACGAGGCAAAGTAATTCGTGGTGATGATCGCGTAGATTTAGCAGTGAGCGATTTTGTGGCAGAAGTCGTTCAGTATTGTCAGGTGCCCAGAACTGTCTCTTCACTAGTACAACAAATGTCGGCAACCAGTCAATCAAGCAAGATTGTGGAGACGGTCACATCGACCATAGGTCTACTTGTGATTGACGGAATTCTTGAGCTAATTGGGTCCTCTACCAACAACTGAGCACTTAGAACATGTCGTCGGCCGTTTCTCGACGTGCAAATCTTCGCGCTGTGCGAGTTGCTCGATCGTTATCGTTCCTTTGTCGAACATCTGTGGCAAATCGAGCAATGCCAATTAACAGTTTGTTACGTGCAGGATGTGATGAGCATTGCCTGTATTCGTCCAAGACGGTGCGCAACGTTCCGAGCAAATCGGTTCCCGTGTCGTGCTTAAGAATGGTCAACGCTAATTCCGTAAGCAGTTCGTTTGGATCGAAATCAGACCTCAAGTAAGCTCGAACCTGTCCGGAGACCTCAGCGGTTCGGATGGATTCGATGTGTTCAACAATTTCTTTACATGCTTCCGTCGAGTTTTCTTGTTGTGACGGAGCGCCCTCGTCAATACGCAACAGGTCACTAGGTTGAAGATTCAACCATCGATTTTGATAGAAATGCCATGCTGCAAAGTAAGTCGCATTGATTGCATTCTGGTAGGTTCCATACTTCAACACACGCCGAATTGAAGAGGAAAGTTGCATTTCGTTCGATATGTTGAACCAACCGGGGCTGAAACTCGCTGGAGTTCGCGCCATGCGATCACCAGCGAGCATGACCATAGTGTCGACAAGCTGCGAAACATGAGCACCTTGCTCAAATGCATGGGTAACGCCATTGAAGGTAGCCTTTAAATCTCCGCTGAACAGACACTCGGCCAGCATCGACTCGTCATATCGTTTGGCCAGTGAACTTGGCTCGTTTGAGAATTTCTCAATCAACGGCAGAATTTCATTGAGAAACTCGATGCTGTCTCTTGTGTCTCCCTGAGGTGTTCCCCGATTCCTACCCGCAACTTTAGCTCCTAAATTGCAAACCATAGGACCGCAGAGTTCCCAACCAAATGTATCGATGAGCTCAGCTAAATCACCAATATGCACGACGTTTTGACTGAACATGAGGAAACTAGGTTCAAGAACGCAGTCGTACAGGAGAGGAATAATCTTTGAGTCGTTGCTTCCACAGTTCCTTGCCGTGATCAAGCACTTTTCGATTCCTTCCCACATACGGTCCCTTGAGAACATGCGAGTCCAGCTCGCCAATCGCTCCCAATCAAGATTCCCGGGTAATGGCTGCGGTCGAATACGATCTCCTGCACGCCCCGATGCAGCCTTGGCTGCAATCATTAGCGGAATGAGCCGATCCTCCTTTTCGAGCCTGCGAGACACTGCAATGCCATTAAGAAGTTGATTCAGTAGGAATGCGCCATTTGCACCATGGTCGGATGCAATGTGCTTTCCCAAATGTTCGATGAGATGGTCGAACGTTTCTTCCTCCGACACGCCTTGCGCAAGCATGATGGCTATTGCTTTGGACAGAATCCAGTTGTCTCTACTGAGTAGCGCTTCTTTCAAGAGCAAGTAGTGTGAGTCCGTGCGCTTCGAAGAAACTCCTGCTACTTGAACGTAAACGCCTCCATTCTCGACGCGTACTGGAAAGGTGTCGAGATCGTCGCAACCTCCCGTAAAGCACCCTCCTCCATCCATGGCATAGCTCCAACCATGCCAATCACATTGCAAGACACCGTTTCTTGTCCGGCCTCGAATAAGTGGGTAGCCCATATGCGGACATTGGTTGTCGGTGGCATAGAAACGTCCGTTGTGGTTGAACAACGCAACACTTCGATTGCCAACGCGAACGGCCATCGCCTTTTCAGGCGGAAGGTCATCAGTGCTCGCAACGCGTACAAATTCTCTTGTGTTTTCCATTGCTTTGCTCATTTTCGATTTACTCAAAGATCTCTATTGTTGTCTTGCCTTGCGCAAACCTTGACGCGGCATAGGCGGCCGAAGTGTCTTCAGTGTTTGATCGAATGTCGGTTGCGTATCGTGCCAGTCCAACAATCAGTTGAAAGCGAGCTGGATGCATCGAACCCAACTGTTCATCGTCTCCACTGCAGTTGTCCCATTCCTCAAACACCGTCCTTAAAGTAGGAAGGACGTCCTGCCCTGAGTCATCTCTAAGAATGGCTCGACCAAGTTCGTGTAGCAGCCGGTTTCCACTATGACCCGCCTGTAAATAGCCAAGGACTTGCCACCCTACATCGTCAACGTTGAGAGTATTCACGGATTCGAGAATCACCCTAAGGGCCGAGTCTTCAGTCTCTCCTGGACTATCAACCGACTCGAGGTCTCCCCGGATGTCTCGTTCCTGAATATTGATCCAGCGATCGGTAAAGACTTGATATGCCACATGGAACAGTCCACTAGCTGCGATCGAGAAACCTCCATGTTCAATTGCCCGACGCATTGCAGACGCTACGTTCAATTCGACAGTCAGATTCTCCCATCCTGCATCAACAGAGACAGGGGAGCGCGCCATGCGATCTGCCGCAAGCAACACCAAAGTGGTAATGATTCGATTGATGGACACGCCCTTTCGTAGCTCGTTTGCTAGTGCATCGAAGGACTTGACGATGTCCACATCCAATAGCGAGTTCACAAGTCCTCTCTCATCGAACTCGGCTCCGTTCGATCTTTGCAAAGTCTCCAGACTGTCGATCTCAAGTTCAATCATGTGCCGAATTGCATCTCGACGGAATCTCTCTGGCTCGCTTCTTCCCTGACCAACCAAGTTGGCACCAAGCCAAAATACGAGCTCGCTGGAGTTCTCCCATCCAAAAGTGCTCACGAGTTCAGCCAAGTAAGCCAATGAGATGAGGTTTTGTGAAAAGCCCATGAAATAGGGTTGGACCGCACAGTCGTAAAGCAACGGAATGATCTTTCTCGAATCTCCCTCGTTGTGTGCTGTGAAAAGGCAGCGCTCAATCCGGTGTCCTTGTCGGTCTCTAGAGAATTCCTTCACCCATCGGGCTGTTTGATCCCAGTTGTACGGCGGCGGCATGGGTACGATTTCGGTCCTTTCGTGGGCTTCGCCAGCCGCTGACCTGGCAGCAGTGGTCAGTGCTATAAGCCGATCCTCACCGGCGTAACGCCGACCAACATGCACACCGTTTACAAGCCTCGATACGTCTTCGCCACCTTCGGGACCATGTGAACTAGCAATGTGACGTCCCATATGGCTGAGAATGAGATCAACCACTTCTTGCTCATCTACGTTTGTATCCAGGAGCAATGCCAGTGCCTTGGACATGGTCCATCTGTCGTCACCTAACAAACCCTCCCAAAGCAGTCTCAAGTTGGCTTGAGTCTTGGGTGGTCTGTCGGAGGAATATTGAACCCAAACAAAATCGTCTTCAATCTTGATGGGAAAGACATCCAAGTCGTCGCATTGAGAATGAAAGCAACCACCGGATTCGAGATCAAACGCACGCCCGTGCCAATCGCAGGTGAGAACTCCATTCTTGACACTCCCCCTGACCAATGGGAACCCCATATGTGGACATTGGTTGTCGGTTGCGAAGTAGCTTCCGTCCCAGAAAAAAACCGCCACCGTTCTTCCGTTCGGCATTGCAATTGCTTCGGCTTGGCCATCTTGCAACGATCCGCAACGAATCGCCTTCACCCACTGGTTTTCTTGTGTCACGAGGGTCCTTAAGTTGGTGTTTTGCAATATCTTATTACATGCCCAACGCGAAGAGACGGCTGGTGAACCGTGCTCCAACACTTGAATCAGATACGCCAATCGATGTCAGATTGTCCCGACAAGAGCCCAAAATCTTCGATAGAACCAGTCTTGCCGGCGTCGATACAATTTGTTAGAAAATGCGAACGACTCGGTTCGACTGACGCTCTACTCTCACCACTAAACAGAGGATGACATTGACTCAATACCTGCTTCAAACTTGCCCAATCGATATCAAGAAACTAGTCGCTCTCGCTGCTCTGCTCACTCTTGCTTGTGCTCCAAGCATCGGATTCGCAGAAGAACCCGAGTCAACCGAATCAACCGTAGTCACCATCGATGAGGAAATCATTACAGTCGGAACTCGCGTTTCGAGCAGAACAACGCTAGACAGCACTGTGCCGGTTCAATTCTTGTCTGAGGAAGATGTCGAGAGTGTCGCGACCGCAACGGATTTGGTCGACGTGGTACAACGCCTGGTGCCTTCCTTCAATGTATCGCGGGAACCCATTTCGGATGGGGCATCCTTTATGCGTCCTCCTTTCGTACGAGGGCTGGATTCGGACAAGGTGTTGGTGTTAGTCAATGGCAAACGCCGTCACAAAGGTGCGCTTGTACGGCCAGGAGGGAGTGGTACGCATGGTCCTGATATCGCTGGTATTCCAGCCTCTGCACTAAAGTCGATTGAAGTCTTACAGGACGGTGCTAGCGCACTGTATGGATCCGATGCAATAGCCGGAGTAATCAACTTTAACCTCAGGGAAGAAGTCAATACGACTTCATTTGTCGCCTCGGCTGGTGAGTACACGCAAGGAGGGGGAGACGTTCGATTTGCGGGAAACGCAGGAGTCGATTTTCTAAATGGATTTCTAACGTTGTCGGGTGAATTCAGTGATTCAAGAGGAACTTCTCGTGGAAAGAGATATGACCTAGCAGTGGGAGGTGGCAGTGGATTGACGCCTCAGCAAAGTGCTGAAGTTGCTATCGATACTGATGGAGACGGCGTTTTGGATCGATTTGGTCCCGATTCACTGACGGAGATTCGAGACTCATACGGCAGGTTGCTAAGTTTGGTCTGGGGCGCAGACGGTCTGCCAGACGATCTCACGCCAAAATACAAGGAAAACCTCCCCATACCTGAGCAAGTCTGGGGAGAACCGAGTCGAGAAGACTTCAAACTTGTGGCAAATTTTTCACTGCCCGTTGAAATTGACGCTCTTCAAGGTGCACACCTGTACGGTTTTGGGACGTTGCGCGACAGCGAAAGCAGTGGATCTTTCTTCTACCGTCGACCGGGAGTAGGTCAACTGAATCCCATTCGTCTAGCAGATGGATCGATTTACAACCCGCGTGATCGTTTTCCTGGCGGATTCACCCCAAGATTTACCGGCAATGTCAGCGATGCATCTTGGGTCTTCGGCATAAGACAAGATTCCAACGAACTCCTCACTTGGGATGTCAGCACGAGATATGGCCGAAGCGCAATGGCTTACGAGTTGGAAAACACTTGGAATCCGTCGATGGGACCAAGTTCGCCGACACACTTCCGACCCGGCGAGTTGGTCTCCACAGAAATGGCGGTCAACGGAGACTTCGCATGGATATGGAACGATTTGTACGCACAGCCAATTTTCGTCGCATTTGGGTTCGAATATCGCAACGACTCATACGAAATACTTGCTGGAGACGAAGCATCCTACTCGGCAGGCACATTTGCTCGATTGGATCCATTCAACTGGGACATTACGCAACAAGAGGTGGATGCCGATCCAAACGACGACTTGGTCACGTCGGGTTGTAGGCTTGCTGGCCATGAGGAACTCATTGCGTCGGACCCAAGTGTCTTCGCACATCCAGGGGGGAACTGTATCGCAGGAGACCCCATCTATAACGTCATGTCAGTGGGCTCCAATGGATTTCCGGGGTACTCTCCGAGATACTCTGCGGATCGTTCTAGGAGTGGTTTCGCTCTTTACTTGGATCTGGCATCGACGCCACATCCGCAGTTGACAACAGATTTCGCACTCAGACTCGAAGACGCTGGTGCTTATGGTTTTGTAACTACCGCCAAATTTGCAGCTAAGTATGACCTCTCCGATCTAACGGCCTTTAGATCCTCACTGAGCACGGGCTTCAGAGCACCCACTATCGGTCAGATTTCAACCATCAGCGTGAGCACACGGATCAATGCAGATGGAAATCCTGTCGCAGAAGGAATTTTTCCGACAAACCATCCTGTTTCAGAGTATTTTGGAGCACAACCACTAGATCCAGAACGTTCACGACATTTCACTGCGGGACTCATCATTGCTTCGACTTCAGGACGAGGACCGCAATCCCTTCTTGGAATTGCACCAATTTCAAGCAGTCAATGGCACATAACACTGGATGGGTATATAGTTGATCTCAAAGATAGACTCACTCTGACTTCGCCGTTTCTTGTCGACGATGTCGCGCTCAGGGATCTTCGTGCTTTGGGAGTTGCAGAGGCTAATTCAATTGCGCAAGTCATTTACTTCTCCAACGCATTGGCAACCAGATCAATGGGTATTGAACTAGTTGGAGAGTATGAGTTCGCAACAAGACTGGGAGCGACCCGCGTTTCTAGTGCATTAAATTGGAACAAGATCGAAATCACAGACCAGGACCCTCAAACAAGATCCGATGGATCTACGTTTCTGCTCGTAAATGCAGAGGGTCTTTTTGACTTTGAACACACTTGGCCCCAGTATCGCGGCGTTTTCTCGTTGAATCACCTGCTAAGCAACGGGATCAGAGTGATGGTTCGAGCAAACAGATTTGGTTCTCACAAAAACGCAAGCAACAGTTCTCTTACAACAATTCAGGAATTTGAGGCGAAGTGGCAATGGGATATGCGATTCGAACTGCCGTTTACCCGCAACTACAGTGCTACTTTGAGCGTAGTCAACGCATTTGATGCCGTTCCAGATACAGCCCAGTTTGAGGCGTGTTGTGGTCGGATAGTGCGTTCCGACTCCCTCGTTCCATGGCAGGGACCTTACTACTCATTAACAGTAAGGTACCGTAGCAATTGACTCTCTTTGCTTTCGTCTAGTCAATCTCAATGAAGTTCTGACCGAGGGTTGCATTTTGAGGATGGCAGCAAAGGTTCTGCACCTATTTTGGAGCTTCAGGTCCCTGCTATAAGGCAAGTATCACGCGAGGGGCACGAAGTGCTTCAGTTCGCTAACAGAGAACTAAAATCTTGTGTAGCACCATCCATTTAACAGTACACCTAGTTCTGCTTGCATGATCTCAAAAATTGCTTGGGGCTTGATCATTGTCTCTGTTGTCGTTGTCGCAGTGTTTCTATTCTTCGTGCTACCAGAAGACAACATCGAGGAACTTGACCCTGAACCTAGTTTAGTGACTCTACGTGGCACCGAAGCCGGGGAAGTCGTTGGTTTCATAGACAACTTCGGTTCGCGGGCATGGGTGGGAATTCCGTACGCCAAGCCTCCTGTTGGCGACTTGCGCTGGGAAGCACCACAAAGACCAAGTAGATCTACTGAGAGAATCAAAGCAATCAGACCAAGTTCCGACTGTGTTCAATACGCTTCAGCGCTCACAACAGGTCAAGGTGGTTCCCGAGACTCAATAGTCGGAGACGAAGATTGCCTCTACTTGAATGTCTGGTCTCCACCTAATGCAGTTGATCTTCCAGTCATGCTTTGGATTCATGGTGGCGGTAACAGCATTGGTTCTGGTAGTCCGTACAACGGATCGATTCTTGCAGCTCGATACAAAGTGGTCGTAGTGACGATCAATTATCGACTTGGCGTTCTGGGATGGTTCCACCATCCCAGGCTAATTCGCGATGCAAAAGTCAAGTCGGGAAATTTCGGCTTGCTGGATATTGTGAGAAGCTTGGAATGGACTCGAGACAACATTGATGAATTTGGAGGAGATCCAGGAAACGTAACGATCTTTGGCGAGTCGGCGGGAGGAGCAAACGTTCTGGCACTTATGGCGTCTCCGCTCGCTGAAGGTCTGTTTCACAAAGCAATCATCCAAAGTGGGGGCCTACGGTCGACACCGTTAGACAGTGCTACAGACCACGTGGCAGACAACGGTCATCCCAACAGTTCAAGAGAATTGGTGTCCCGATGGTTCGAAAGAGATGGAAGCGCAAATAGTCGCGGGGACGCAGATGAATTACAAGAATCTCTGGAATCGAAGCTATTCGCTGAAATTCTGCGTAGAAAAAGTGCACCGGAACTGATGTCTGCTTTAGAACCCGGTCCATTTGGAATGGTTGGAATCCCTGCACTATTTGCGGATGGAGTCGCTCTAACTGAGCAACCATTGGATGCCACACAACTGCCAACTGACATCCCCGTAATGATCGGCTCAAATCGGGACGAACCCGCTCTTTTCATGGCCCAGGATCCGAAGTTTGTTCGTACGTTACTTGGCGTCTTCAATTCGCTCAAGAACAAAGTCGACTACCGCAAACGAGTGTATTACGGCGGATTGCAGTGGAAAGCTCGGGGCGTCGACTCAATTGCGGAACAAATGTCCAATGCGGGCAACAAGAACGTGTTTGCGTATCGATTCGATTGGGACGAAGAGCCGACTGTGATGTTCTACGACTTGAGCATCGCGTTGGGAGCTGCCCACGGATTGGAAATTGCCTTCGTCTTCGGCCACACAGACTTTCTGGCGAACATGCAGATCTATCCAAACGACGAGCAACAGCACGAGCTGTCAGACCAAATGATGGCGTACTGGACCAATTTCGCTCGCAACGGAAACCCCGGCAACGGAAGAAACTCAAAGGATCCCGAGTGGCTCAGCTGGGGCACGGTCAACAAGACAAGCATTGTGTTCGACACAGTCTCAGACCAAGGTGTTCGAATGACCGACGAAGTGGTCACATGGGAGTCGATCAGGCAAGAACTGATAGCTGATGAAGAATTCAGTGATCTACAAACAAAATGTGAGTTGTACTCAGAGATTTTCGATCCTCTGGGATTGTCGAGATCCGAGGATCTGGTCAAGATGGGTTGTACGACAGGCCTCAACCCTTCGAGTTAGAGCTAGAGCAATTGAGCCGATTCTGGGGATAAGTACATCAAAGTTCAATCAGTGGTGCTACAAGATCGTGTTGCAATCTAAACTTATTCGGTGCTAATGGGTCAAATTGATCGAATTAAGGGAGGAACTCAAACACCAAATTGAGAGACGACTTAATAAAACCATCCGAGGCGCACTTGCCTCGCGAAAATCAGGAGTATTTCGAACCCAGCTTGTCTTACGATAGACCCAGTATGTCTAAATTGCCAATTAGCTTAGTCTCTCAGCGTCTTAGTTTCGAAGATAACTCTGCTTGGGCAGTTCACACTGACGCTATGCAGCGTCTTGCCCGAGGCGAATCGATCATTCCACTCTCCCTAGGCGACCCGGACTTCAATACTCCAGACTACATCAATGTAGGACTCATTGAAGCAATTAAACAGCACCGCACTCACTATACGTCTCCAGCTGGCGAAGAACGATTGAAGAATGAACTTGCCCGATTAGAGACTCGATCCTCAGGCTTCCAACGGCATCCTAACCAGTTCACTGTTTTCCACGGTGCCACGGGAGCAATCCATGCAACACTAAGCTGCATTGCAAATCCCGGTGACAACGTAGTAACCAGCGAACCGAAATACATCGGTTACGAACCAACTTGTATGACGATAGGCGTCGAACTCAAAACTGTTGCGATGCAAGCTCCCAAGTTTGAGGTGGACGTAGCTGCTCTACTAAGCGCGGTCGACGAACGTACTGTTGGGGTGATCGTAAACACGCCTTCGAACCCAATGGGAAATGTCACGCCAGCAGACGATTTGAAGCGTCTTGCTGATGAATGCCGAAGACGCAATCTGTGGCTGATTTCAGACGAAGTCTATTCGCTACTTTGTTTTGAAGAGAGGCACGTCTCTATGCTGAACGTTGTTGAACACCTTGAGAACGTAGTTGTAGTGGACAGTCTCTCAAAGTCCCATGCCATGAGTGGTTGGCGCGTCGGTTGGACAGCGAGCAGCCCTGAATTCAGTGAACGATTAGCTGACTTTGCACTCGGAGCATTTTTCTGCGGAAGTCCTTTCATTCAAGACGGTGCTACATATGCTCTCAAACACAATACCCAACGAGTGCAAAAAATGGTCGAACAATACAAGCAGAGGCGAAACTACACACTGGACCGCATCCAATCTATCGAGGGATTGAGCGCGGAACAACCTGCAGGCGGAATGTTTGTTATGGTTAACGTTCACGAGAACGGAGATAGGTTTGCTCGACAATTGCTTGATGAAGCAGGTGTCTCCGTTTTTCCGGGTTCTGCATCCGGAGAATGTACGCGAAACTACGTTCGGATAGGTCTGGCAAAACCTGTGCATGAACTGGAAGAAGCATGGAATCGGATCCAAGACTGGCTTGATAGCCGCAAGAAAACAGCAGCCTAGCTCCTTCAAGTGGGCGTCAAGTTGAAAACTGACGCTCTTCCTCCGGACCTCGATTCAATACTGCACGAGTCCAACTCCTCGCTAGACACGGAAGAATCACGACTCGTTATTGCCAGAAAAGAACTTCCCGATATCGCGAACAGGTTCGATCCGCTTCTTAGCAAACTCTATGTGGCACTCGCCGATCAGGCGGCTAACGCAATTGAACTTGCCGCACGCTTTGGCCGTGCTTTGCTTCTAGAGTCGATCAATACACCGAACAGTGCGAGTTTGATAGTCGATGATCGATCTCTTTACTGGTCACGTCTGATGGGACTGGTATTGATTCGAACTGCACTTTCTAAGAGGTTGAGTGCAAGTCCAGAATTGATACAAGAAGCGAGCGAACTATTCGAACGAGAAAGTCGGATTCACCTAAATGACACATCGGACCGAGCACAAGCAGAAAAACAGCCGATATTCTTGAGTTGCTTCGACCCATTCGCTCTCGACAACAATCTCGCCCAGTCGAATCCTTCGGCAGTCATTGCCTTCTCACTTTGTCGAGAGAGGATTTGTGGCCACCCCGTGTCGGTAGCAGTATTTCCAGTCCGGTATGACGATTTCGACGCTGGGATCGTCGAATCTTCGTTCAAACCTGTTTTTTTGAGTTCCGTTCGACTAGTACTAACCATTAGCATGGGACGAGATCGGTTCGACCTGGAGCGATTTCCTGGAAGACGAAGATCGTCCAGTGCTCCAGACAATCGGCGAAGAATCGGTCCTGTAGATAACAAGCTGGTACCCTGTACCGATGGACCCGAGTTTCTTGAATTTAGCTTGCCGGCGAGTTCGATGTCCAAGACAAAAGGCGATTGGAAGGTCTTGGACAATCGACATGTGAGTACTGAGGAAAACGGAGACTTCGATGCTTCCTCTCTTAATGAAATCAAGATGCAAACCGCTGTTAACGGATCGGGCGGAGGGTTTCTCTCGAATGAAATCGCCTATCGAACCCTCTTGCTTCAAGCAAAATTGAACCGGCAATTCCCCCTAGGGCACCTACACGTTCCGCGAATCTCCGAATACGAACCTCAAACCCTCAGTAACATGACAACACAGACTCGCGCGCTGATTGTTGCGGCACTCGAATCCACATAAAAAAGTCCTCCTCGCGGTATCACAAGCCAATAAGTTGTTGAAGGCATCCAAAAATGAAAATCGCAGAACTAGAGACGTTCCACTGCAAGTCAGGTTGGCGAAATTACCACTTCGTGAAGCTGACTCTAGAGAACGGAGTCATCGGCTGGAGTGAATACGATGAGAGTTGGACATCGGTCGGAGTCACAGCGGCAATTCAAAGTGCAAAGGGTCGAGTCATCGGACAAGACGTCATGCAGAACGAACGCGTTTTCGCTCGCCTTGCTGCGTCGACACGACAATCGCCCACAGGTGTTCTTCCTCGAGCCAACGGAGCTATAGAGAACGCAGTTTTGGATGCAAAAGCAAAGCTCCTCGACATCCCATGCTACGAACTATTGGGCGGTGCCGTTCGAGACAAGATTCGTGTCTATTGGTCGCACTGCGGAACGTGGAGAATTTCGCGTCCTGAGTACTTTCCTCCGGGCATTCATAATCTCGACGATGTTGTCGCATTGGGGCGAGAAGTGCAGGAAAGTGGATTCAATGCACTCAAAACCAACATTTTTCGAGCTACTCCTCAGGGAATGGTCGGATGGTCGCCCGGATTCGGTTTCCCACCAAACGAACATGGAAGAACGCCGAGCAGAGAGATCTTGAATGGCCTGCATGAGTATCTCTCCGCTCTACGGGAAGGTACTGGACCAGACATCGACATTCTGCTCGACCTCAATTACAACTGTCGTACCGAAGGATATCTTTCGATATTGCGCAAACTTCATGACCTGGACATCTTCTGGGTCGAAATCGACACGCAGCATGCATCAGCGCTAGCTACGATTCGCCGTCAAAGCCCTTTCACCATTAGTGGGTGCGAGTCTTTAACTGGGCTTGTTGAATTCTTGCCCTACTTCCAACAGGAAGCCTTAGACGTGGCGATTATTGATGCGATGTGGATTGGTATATGGCAGTCGCTCAAGATTGCTTCGGCAGCTGATGCTTACCAAGTGAATGTAGCTCCGCACAATTACTACGGACACTTGGCAACCTTAATGGCAGGACACTTCTGTGCCGTCGTGCCAAACCTTAAGATCATGGAAACGGACATCGATCGTGTCCCGGACGACAAACATGTTTTTAGCGATGAACCGTTGTACAAGGATGGATACTTGCATCTACCCGATACTCCGGGCTGGGGAATCGAACCCGTTCCAGAAAAACTAGCTTCGGAACTTCAGACGTAGAAAGTCTGCTAGCTAATCTGGGATCGTAGCTTGCGTTGCTGTCTCTGATAGTCGTACAGACGTCGAGTTGGTGCGATCAAGTAATCGATCGTTTCGTCAACGTAGTCTGCATTAGGATTTACAGCATTCCCCTCAAGTTCTAGTTCGCAGCCCTTCTGAAACCGCAGACGACCTCGAACTTCTGAACTCCCATCGACAAGGACTAATGCGATCATGTGCCGTGGTCGATTAGAACGGTTGGGAACACCTCGATGCCACAACCTAATGTCTCGGATCAACACATCTCCGATTTCCGTGCATGGCTGAATCGGCGGATGGCTCTCCTTGCGCAGCGACATTTGCTCGGAGCTAATTGCCCGACTCCCATTAGGGGTCCGCACGAGATGAGATCCAGGCCAGAGTTCGATGGCACCGTTTGAGATATCCATCGGTCCAGGCGGAATATTGACCACCACAGACCATGTCTGTTCGACGGCATCAGGATCCTGCGTCCGGTGTGCGCTGTCCATATGGAGATGTTGAGTTCCGCTGCGAGGACAGTTTGTGTTGCCGTTGTAGAACGTCAATGTGGGACTTTCTCCTAGCAACTTGACACAAACATTCACGACAAAAGGGTTCATCACGAGGTCTCGGAAAACAAAATCGCGAAGAGGTGGTGGTCCTTGCTGCAGATGCCCTCTTTCGCGTGGATTTCCTCCAATTGAGGTGCAGTAGTCTTGTAGCTCTCTCGTGTCTTGGTCCATTCGACGACGGACTATTGCCAGCGGTTGCTTCGGCAATGCTTGTTTGAGCACCACAAAACCGTGAAGTCGAATTGAAGCAACTGCTTCATCGACCGATTCTCGGGTTACGGCAAATTGATCTTTACTCGCGTCCATTTGTATCTGTACGGGGTTCACTGACCTAGATTTCCACCAGACGGGCGAATGCGAGGAGAACAATAGCTCCTCGGTTTCACGAATATCACCTTCGAAGTTGACTGAGATTTTTCTTGGATTGAGTCAGAAGTGTTTGTCGAAAAACTTGCCTGTTAGTTCGTGTTGAACGGACTGTTTTTTGAAACTAGACGTAATCCGGTCTCAATCAACTCTGTCAGATAGTGCCACATTGATTGTGCCGAACATTACTGAGATCCTGTATTTACAACAGGTTGAGGACTATTGTGCGAGCACAAAACCACAAGCAGATTGGCGACCATTGCGGCTTTGCGTTCTTCAGACAGTTGCACCATGTCGTCGGCTGAAATCGATTCCAGTGCACTCTTGACCATTCCGACAGCACCTTCAACAATCCGAGCACGGGCATCCACAACCGCTTGGGCTTGCTGTCGCTGAAGCATTGCCGCAGCTATTTCTTGCGCATATGCCAAGTGGCTGATCCGCGCTTCTTCTACCAAGACACCTGCTTTTTCCAGTCGATCTTGAATGTCTTCGCGCAACTGACTAGAAATTTCGTCGGTGCTGCGACGCAGTGAGATCTCGGCATCTCCCGGAGAGTCGTACGGATGCCTCGTTGCGAGATTGCGCAGAGCCGCATCACTCTGTATCTCAACATAGTTTTCGAAATCAATGACTTCAAAGCTTGCTTTCGCAGTATCAACCACCTTCCACGCCACTACCGCGGAAATTTCTATTGGATTTCCATCCCGATCATTGACCTTAGAAATCGCTCCCTCGCCCGTCTGGAAATTTCGCACTCGGAGACTAATGAAATTCTTACTATAGAACGGATTGACCCAATGGAACCCGGAAGTCCGCACAGAACCCACGTAATTCCCGAACAACAGCAGAACTCTTGCATCATTAGGTTGAACGGTGAAGAACCCGGGCATTCCAAAGACCAAAAGTAAGAAAAACGCCACAACTCCGATGAGGATGAAAACGACATTCAGCGTGACAATCGGCAAAAGCGACAAAGCGATCAAGAGAAGAAAAGCAGGTAAGGCAATCCAACCTGACAGTGGGCTAACAGTTTTCTCTTCAACCATGTATCTCGTACCGGCAAAATAGCCATTGTATGGGCTGTTAGGACAGACTTACTACGCACCTGAGCCGTGAATCTCGATCTTTGGAATCCCACTGTCGACCCAAAGTCTGGATCGAATCAGACTCAAATGAAAGTACTTAACCGTGGCAAATTCTCAACAATTGAACGAGTCTGGGGTATTGTTGGTCAAACGGTGGGATACCTAGAGTTGAATCGCACTACATTCTGAACTGAACGATTCATCAGCGAACGGACTGAAGATGCCGAGACAAACCAAATGCAAAAAAAGAGAAGACTTCATGAACAACTGTACCTTCACTCAGTTTCTTACGCCATGAACCGACTTCTAGCAATTCTCGTTCCAATTCTCGTCCTGCTCTCCGTTCAGGTTCAAGGTGAGGAAACATCTCCCATCGAAGGTCGAATAGAAGTATTCAATGAAAAATCCCACCCAGTTTGGATAGGACTCTTCTCGAATCCTCCGTCCGAGGGCTTGCGAGCGCTAAGTTGGACTTTGGTAGAGACAGAAGGGTTCCAACTAAGTATCCCTCAAGAATTTGAGGAAGTGTTTCTTCTTGCACTGCAGAAAGACTCGATCCCTTTGATGAAGCGAATATCTTCGAATCACTTGGCGAGCGAAGTCGTGCTCAACTTCGCGAAGGGGCAAAGTCTGCGGGGAACTGTCCTGTCAGAGGACGAGTTTCCAATTCCGGATGCCGAATTATCTATTTCATGCAATGATCTGTCCTCGATACCCATTCCTGATGAAGCTAGGTCCACGTGGAAAAGCGATTCCGATGGAAATTTCGTGATTTCAGGCCTTTCTACCGGAGAATGCACAGTGGATATCGTTCCTGGAGCCGAGTTGCCTTTAGAGACGTTTGAAGTGCAAATCGATTCCAAAGATAACGCAGTTAACTTTTCCCTGACCAACATATGTTTTGTGTCGGGGCGAGTCGTTGACTACGAAGGCGAGACTGTTTCCGATGCGGAGGTGACAGCTGACGTTTCTTTTGGCGGATGGTTCTCGACATCGAGCGACAAGAACGGAACATTCGACTTTGGACCCTTTTTGAAGAGCACGTCCATTTATCTTTTTGCTAGACACAACACCAATGGATCTACGCGAAACTTAAAGACCGTAGCAGGAAAGCACGACATCGTGCTAAGGCTCTCTCGTTTGACTCGCATCGTTGGGATGGTAGTAGATTCAAAGACAGGAGATCCATTGGACGAGTTCATCTTACATGTGCGTCGTCAGCATTCGGGTGTGAAGTTTCCACATAAGGAGACAGAAGGTCGAATCTCGGTTATGGTGGACTCGAACTCGCATAGCGTTGCGGTGGAAGCACCCGGCTATGTGTATCACTGGGAAGATGCTACATTCGTTGCAGGTGTTGAGTACGACTTGGGAACAGTGGAACTCGAACCCGGCAAGATCCTGACTGGTAGGGTTTACGATGCTTCAAGTGGTGAGTCAATTCCGGGTGCCAAACTCTCCCAGTTCATGGATCCTGGTGAACGAGTCTTCGGATCTGAGGGACTCCAGATTAGGTACTTTGCGCAAACCATCAAAGCAACAACTGACGACGAAGGGACATTCTCGATCGGACCGTTACCGTTTGAAGATGTCAAGCTCTCGGTCTATGCACCGGGGTACGAAGGGCCGACAATCGTTGTGAATGGAGAATTGGAGTCGCTCGATATCCCTTTGAGTCCTTTTCAACCAAGTCGAACGAGAATTCGAGGCATCGTTCAAACGAATTATGGCGAACCGGTAAGTGGCATGGTTCAAATCAATTCTGATGCGGGAGGTGGAGCAGGACACGGGAACAACGAAGACGGGACTTTTGATCGAGGAGTTTTGCCTGGTTCTTTCGAGGTCTATGCGTACACAAAGTTCGGCCAGTCCAACACCGAGAAAGTCAGTTTGCAAGAAGGCGAGACCGTGAACTTGACGTTGACTGTGGATAGCAGAGGGAGGTTGTCTGGTGTCATTGAAGGACTTCAAGCCGGAGAAGAGGTCTTATTAAGAATTACCGATCCTTGGGATCAACCGATTCGTAATGGGTCTAGATGGGGCAACGGCGACTTCCTAGTCGAAGGTGTGCCACCAGGCAAGTACTTGGTATACGCAACGTCGGATACAAACCGCGAAATTGATAAGGCGTTTGAGATACGAGGCGAAGACGGTGAAGCATATGTTGAATTGATTTTTCCCGGAGAATCGCGTCTGTACGGTTCGGTAACAAGCGGTGCGTACGAGAATCATGAAATTCGAGTGCGGGCTACACCAAGAGAGGATGCCTCGACAACGGGATGGAGCGAGGTACATGACGACGGGAATTACGAAATCCAAGGACTAGAAGACGGAGTCTATTCAGTTGCAGCCTACCGGCGAAGCTATAACCTCCTGAGCGAACTACGTGGACAACTGGGACCGAGTCAGGAAATTGTCGTACAGGGAGACACTCAACTGGGTATTTCTTTGGGAGGTTCTAGAAGGACAATTACTCAAAGTGGCTCGTATTCTGTCTCAGGAACGATTCATCCAATCGATGATGCAATCGACGGAATTGTCTCCATTAGTTCGTCACGTGTGAACAAGTCTCAGCAGCTAGCAGCTGACGATCAAGGCCAGTTTTCTTTTAAGGGCCTTCCAACTGGACGCTATTCGCTATCCGTGATCGTTGAGGGATTTGTCGCCTACCGAGAGACTCTCAGCGTTGGTTCATCGATAGAAGGTCACTACGTGACATTGGAACCAATACCACAGGGATCGCTTCAGATTTCTGGAAGAGTGGATCCGTCTATTCGCGCAGATGGAGCGTTCATTTCCGTACTTCGGCAGTCTGACGGGGCAAGGGTCAGGAGTGTTCAGGTAGAAGAAGGAGGAGGATTTGTTATTGAGCAGCTAGTACCAGACGAATACGAACTTAGTTTGTACATTCCAGGACTTGGCGATCTTCAAAAGGAAATCTCACTCGACGCCTCAATTGAGGGACTCAACATCTCCTTCGATTCCAAGAAGCAGTAGTTCTCGTTTAGAAATAGTCTAAGGAACAGCTGCTCGTTCGTAGCTTGATGCATTGGCGGTGTGTCAAGAAGAAACAATCATTACACGACAAGACATCCGTGAATAAATAGCTCAATCCTGCATTTAGTGCTATGGATGAATCGATTGGAAACTCTCTAGCGAAATCAAGCAAATCCTAGTGCCAGTAATTGGCCTGTAACTCGATCTCAATATACTTTCGAAATTCTCACGGGAACCGTCTCTTCCAGCGCATTCGTTCCGAAGGCAAATTCAAGTGTTACTTCTTCAATTGAATGACACTTAGGAGCCGCAAGATCTACCACCCAACAGGAAATACGAAATGTCAGAACCGCTAAGAATTGGAACCTTAGGGGCCGCGGGTATCACTCCAGCTGCACTAATGGCTCCCGCAAGTGAAAACGAAGACGTTGAAGTTATCGCAGTCGCAGCTCGAGACAAGTCTCGGGCGAACGCATTTGCGCAACGTTTTGACATACCGACTGTTCATGACACTTACGATGATGTGATCTCAGATTCAACACTTGACATCATCTACAACCCTCTTCCGATTCACCTGCACCACGAATACTCAATCAAAGCTCTCCGAGCAGGCAAGCATGTGCTGTGCGAGAAGTCCTTTTCGATGAATGCCGACGAAGCAAGGGAAATGGCTCAAGTTGCGGAAGAAACTGGTCTGGTGCTCATTGAAGCCTTCCACTATCGATATCACCCGGTTTTCCTGACAGCGATTGAAATCTTCGATTCCGGTGTGCTGGGCAAAATTAATGAGTTGCATGCCGAATTTACCGTTGGTACCCCCAATGCAGAGAACATTCGCATGCACTATGAAACGGGCGGAGGTGCAACCATGGACATGGGTTGCTACCCCATATCGTGGGTTCGACACATCATGCGCGAAGAGCCCAAGGTAACTGCGGCAGAAGCCACCACAGGCAACCCGCAGGTGGACATGAAGCTTGAAGTGAGCATGATGTTTAGTGATGGTGTAGAGGCACACACTATCGGGTCTATGTGTGATCCTGGATTCAGTGCATACCTCTTGGTGACCGGCGAAAACGGAACCCTTCGTGTGCAAAACCCTCTCGTACCGCAGCACGGGAACAAGATTGAGTTAACTAGCAACGGCGAAAAGATTCGCGACGAAGAGCTAACCCGAAGACCTACATATTCGTATCAACTGGAGGCTTTTGTCGATGCTGTGAGGAATGGGACCAAACTGCCAACGGATGCTGAAGATGCAATAAAGCAAATGGAATTGATCGACGCAGCTTATATATCCGCGGGTCTTGAGCCGAGACGCAGCACAAAGTCGTAAGAAGCTCGGCTTCTAGTCTCCTTCACACCAGCGCATCCCGGAAGACTTCTCGGCGATGCCACTGAATAAACTCGCTGTCTGGATGGAATGAGGACTTTCTAGGTAATCGAAGATTCTTGCCTTCAAAGTCCAAGAGCATGTCCATCGCTTGGCTGCTTCCATTGAGTTCCGAAGACACTTGAATGGAATAGTCCGATGGTTGCAATCCCCAAGCACCTCGATCAAATGCCTTGTGATGAAATCCGCACAGTGCAAGTCCATTGTTGATTTCATCGGGTCCTCCATGCGAATGCCACATGATGTGAGCCGCTTCCAAGTCGAATAGTGAATTATCCAGTCGAAGATTGGATCCGCAGACACAACACTCGCGACCATAGGCGCGAAGAACGTTTTCCCTAAATTGCGGATCTCGCACACTCTTCTTTGTTACAACAGTCGTCTCTTCCGCGTCCAAGCCAACCATCCTACGGATCTCATCGTGATAGGTAGTCGGGAAATTAGTAGTCAGAAGTCTAGAAGCAATCGATTCAACCAAGTCATTTCGATTGGACAAGTAGTCGTATATTTCCTGTGGAAACCCTCCCGCCACATTGAACTTACGTAATTCAGTTAGAGTGAGAGATGTGGAAGGTCTTCCGGCCAATTCGGCCGGAAGCTGCAGTTCCCACAGATTGTCTCCAGGCAACCGTTTGAAAGGTTGGTCGGGATGGTGACTCCTGCGAGGAGGACCGAACAGCTCTAGAAGTTCCGTCAACGTGTGCTCAATGTCTGAATATGCAACTAGTCGATTTGAGCGATGGCGAAGTCGCCCGAGAGCGCAGAGGATGAGTAATGGCTTGTGGGGTGCTCTCTGATCGAATTGCTGCCACACTCTGATGTTTGCGACGCGTTCTAGCAACTCTTGATCGTTCACCGGAGCAATTCTTCAGTCACACCTAAGAATCGGCAATCAAGAGAGATTTCGCAGGTCCGCAGGGCAAGTCTTAATTGATCAAGATGCTCTCGTCAGAAGCTACCCATCTTCCGTTTTCAATCACCCCGAGCACGGATTCCTTCACTCCATTGTGGTTTTCGGGCGAAAAGTGCAATGTGTAGCCAAAGATGTCTTCGTATTCGCCTATGGATTCCAATGCTTCCACAAATTTCTCTCTCGTCAGATCCCGACCAGCTTTCTCCAACGCAATCACGATCAAATCTGCGCCTCTGTATCCTTCCATTCCAGTTACGTCGGGTTCGTGGCCGTAGATCTCCGTATATCGGTTGAACCAATCCACTGCTTCTTGGTTTGTCTCAGTGTCCGGATAGATGCGAAGAGAATGAATGAACGCGTAGTAGCCTTCGCCTGCTCCACTTTCCAGTTCCGCAATTACGGACGGAGCTCCGGCATTCGAGCCAACAAAATCCACATCTTCCCAGCCGATTTCCTTGGCAATTGTGAGAATACCGATCGTATCAGTTGCCACGGTTCCCATTAGTACCAAGTCACATCCTGCGTCGCGTAGCCTAAGCACAGATGCAGTGAATTCTGTCTCTGTGCTCTTGTGCGCAGTTACTGCAGCGATTTCCAATTCCATTTCGGCCGCTTGGTCTTCAGCTCCATCCAAGATTTCTTTTCCAAAGTCGTTGTCGACATGTGCGACACAAGGCGTCGACCTGCCTTTGTTCTCTACAAAGTACCGCAGAGCTGCTCGTATCTCGTAGTAATAGATCCCACGTTGCGTGAACATGAGCTTCATATGAGGCTCTGCCATCTGCACAGAACCGGTTATGGGAAAGAGGTTCGGTATTCCTGCGTCGAATAGGTCGTCCATGACCGCGAGATTATTTGGAGTACCCAATGCGAGGTACATAGCAAAAATCTTGTCGAGATTTATGAGTTTGTCCACAGCTCGAATTGTGTTGGGTACCTCATATCGAGTATCTTCGACAACGAAACGGATTTCTCTCCCATGTACGCCGCCTTTCTCATTCGCTTCCTCAAATCTCATGCGCGCACCGTTCACGGAATCTGCTCCATAGAAGGCTATTGGTCCAGTTAAATCTGTGTGGGAACCAAACAGAATTTCGTCGTCTGTTACACCTTGGACAGACTTTCCTGTCGAGGAGCTAGTCGACTGAGGAGCGCAACCGACAATCAAGAACACCACTAAAGCTGTTGCTATCGCAAGCAAGGATTTACGCATTTCTTCAACCTCCAGAGTACATTTCGTTGATCAGGCCACTGTATTTTTCGTTCACGACTTTGCGTTTGAGCTTCTGCGTAGGAGTGAGCTCTTCGTCCTCCGCATCCAGCAGCTGGTCTATCAATCGGAACTTCTTGATTGTTTCGACCTGTGCGAACATCGAATTGACCCGATCAACTTCCTTACCAATCAAGTCAGTTACTTCCGTAGTATGACACAGGCTCGTGTAGTTCGTGAACGGCACGTCATTGTCTTGAGCAAAGTGCGTCACATTCTCATGATCGATCATGATTAGACATGTTAGGTAAGGTCGACGATCGCCGACGACGACGGCATCCGTGATGTAGGGTGAGAACTTCAGCTGATTCTCTATCTCACTTGGAGTGATGTTCTTGCCACCGGCGGTGATCAAGATGTCTTTCATTCGATCCACGATGTACACATAGCCATCGTCATCGATCCTGCCTACGTCGCCCGTATATAACCAACCCTGCCGAATCGTGTCAGCAGTCTTTTCCGGCTGCTTCCAGTAGCCGCGGATTACACCAGGGCTGCGAATGAGAATCTCGTCGTCTTCCGAGAGCTCGACCTCCACATCCTTGATCGTTCTACCAACACTACCTATTCGATGGGCGGATTCCACATTGCAGGTAGCGAGTCCAGTACATTCAGTCTGACCGTACAGCTCGTACATCGGTCTTCCTAGCGCCCAATACCATTCGATTAAATCTGGAGCAATGGGCGCAGCCGCGGTAGCGAGCCACCGGCATTGATCAATTCCAAGTGCGCGGCGAACGTTTCGCAACACAGCAAAATTAAAGAATGCATAGTAAATTGCGAGACCCAGAGGAATCTTCTTCGATTCCTTCAGAAAGGAGGCGCGACGATAGCCGACACGGATGGCTTGGTCATACGCCCACCGCCCGAGAGCTGTCGAGTCCTTCCGCATGATTGTGATTGCCGAATATTGTTTTTCCCAAACTCTGGGGACCGCGAAGTGGGCGGTCGGCTCCACTTCTTGGATGTCGTTGTTCATGGTCTCTAAGCTCTCCACTAAATGTACTTCGGACTCTGCCTGGATAACCGAGAAGACATAGAACATGCGTCCAGCAATGTGCGCCAACGGAAGGAACCCGAGTTGTCGATCATTGGAACTCATTGAGAAACAGTCTTGAGCGCAATTCATCATGAATCGCATGTTGCGTTGGGTGATCATTGCACCCTTGGGTGGACCTGTGGTGCCCGAGGTGTACGTCAAGATCATGAGATCGTCGATATCTGAAGCCTGGATTTCTTCCGACCACGCATCAGGGTGTTCCGTCCGATATTGGCTCCCTAGTTCGCAAAGTGCTTCAAGCGACATACATAGGTCGTCATCAAGGTTTCTGAGACCTTCCATGTCAAAAACAATGACCTTCTCGAGCGTAGGAACCTGTTCTCGAATCTGAAGAACTTTGTCTAGCTGTTCTTCGTCTTCCGCGAAATAGAACTTGGTTTCACTGTCGTTGATCAGGTATTCCACCTGATTTGGAGCGTCGGTAGGATATACGCCATTGCACACTGCCCCGATACATATAGAGCCCAAGTCTGCATACATCCACTCCTTGTTCACTTCTGAGGCTATCGAAACGGTGTCTCCCCTCTGAAGTCCTAGAGCCTTGAGACCCAGACCAATGAGTTGAGCCTGCTCACCCCAATCGGACCAAGTGTATTCGTTCCATATTCCAAAGTCCTTCTCTCGAATCACTACTTTTTCTGATAGTTTGTCTACTTTGCGCTGAAACAGCTGTGGAACCGATTCCTCCACTTTCGGTTTAACCTCTTCGGTCATCGCCATGTCTTCCTTTGTTTCCATCGGCGTTGGCCCCGCACTCCCTTGTCCTTCATTCCTAGATAGAACTCTTGAACATCAGTAGCTTGGGACAATCTCTCACAGGTATCCTCCATCACGACTCTACCGTTCTCCATGATGTAACCGTAGTCTGCCAACTCCAGAGCCATCTTGGCGTTTTGTTCAACAAGTAGAACGGTTACTCCCTGTTCGTCGTTGATTGTCTTGATGATCTCCGCGATCTCGCCTACCAGTTTTGGAGCTAAACCAAGTGACGGCTCGTCGAGGAGCATGAGCTTGGGAGCGAGCATTAAAGCTCGACCAATAGCCAACATCTGTTGTTGTCCGCCAGACAGGTAACCGGCGGTTAACTTGCGGTTTTCCCACAGTGGCGGAAAGTACGCATAGATGAGCTCTAGATCTGATCCCACTTTCAGTCCTCGGCGGCTAAAAGCACCCATCATCAGGTTTTCTTCAGTAGTCAAGAAAGGAAAGATCTCTCGACCTTCCGGAACGTGCCCGATTCCCATTCGCGCAACTTTGTCGGGTTCCCTTCCTGTGATTTCCTCACCTTGGAAGTGGACACTTCCCTTTTGCGGAGCCATCGCCCCGGAAATGGTCTTCAAAACAGTTGTCTTACCTGCCCCGTTCGCTCCCAAAACAGTGACGATGGACTCCTTGGGGATGTCAAGAGATACACCGCGAATTGCAACAATCGGACCGTAGTAGGTCTCGATATTGCGAACGGTTAGTTGACTCTCTTCCATGGCCTATGTACCGAGATACGCGTCGATCACATCCGGGTGGCTTTGAACTTCCGACGGCGTTCCTGTAACAACATGTCGCCCGTCCGCCATGACAAGGACTCTATTCGACACTTGGCCGATCAAGTTCATGTCGTGTTCAACCATCATGATTGTGATACCTAGGTCTTCATTGATATCGTCGATCCAGAAAGAGAGGTCCTCCGACTCTTCGGGGTTTAGTCCAGACGATGGTTCATCGAGAAGGAGGAGCTTGGGGTCCAAACAGAGCGCGCGTCCCACCTCGACAATTTTCCGTATCCCGAATGGAAGAGAGTCTACGGTCTTCTCTCGATAGCTTTGCAGGTGTAGCAAGTCGATGATGTCTTCGGCCTTGCGTCTGAATTCCAGCTCTTGCTTTCGGACTTTCGGCAAGAATAAGACCTCGGACAACAGCATTGTCCGTCGCCGCGTGTGTTGTGCAATCAGCAGGTTTTGTAGAACCGTTTCGTGGTCGAACAACTCAACATTCTGAAAGGTTCGAGCAATTCCCCGTTTTGCAATGACGTGTGGCGCAACCCTCGTTATGTCTTCGTCCTCAAAGGAGATCTTGCCGGTGTCAACGTCGTAGAAACGACTGATGACGTTAAAGACTGTAGTCTTCCCAGCACCATTTGGTCCCATGATGCTAAAGATTTCCCCTTCATCGACTTGAAATGAGAGATCCTGGACTGCATGAACGCCTCCGAAGCTCACAGAAACGTCAGTGACTTCCAACATGAACCTAGTGGACTCTCTCTGTCTTGAGGTATGACTTCTGACGCAGGAACGTCTTCTTGCGGTACAACGGGAATTGGCTGAAGAACAAGCGTATCTTGACCCAACGACCGTATATTCCGAGTGGTTCGAACATAAGGAACAGGATCAAGACTCCGCCAAAAACCAATGGCTCGAGACCTCCACTCTGAGCAATTCCAGTTGGAAGCCAGTCGCGAGCAATTGCAATGATCTGGGGAACGATCGTTATGAAAAAGGCACCGAATATGACACCGTGCAAAGAACCCAAGCCTCCGACTACGACAAGCATCAGAAGCATGATTGAAGTCATGATCGTAAACGCATCGGGAAACAAGAACCCAATTCGATGCGCATAGAGAGCGCCCGCCAATCCAGTGAGTCCAGCCGAAAGCGCGAACGCAAGCGTCTTGGTCTGAAGCAAGTTCACACCCATTGCTTGGGCCGAAATTTCGGAGTCCCGTACCGCTATAAATGAGCGACCTGTTGGAGACCGAAGCAAGTTTATGACTCCAAGAAACACCAAAACGAGCGCGGTAAGGCACGTGTAGTAATAGGCTGTGGACGAATCGAGCGAATAACCGAACACTGCTGGATCATCGACTCGGAATCCCGAGTGTCCACCGGTAAGTGCTGGCCAATGTGCAATCACTTTCTCGACAATCATTGCGAAAGCTAAAGTTGCGATCGCCAAGTAAATCCCCGTCATTCGCAACGACGCAACGCCGATCAGCACTCCGATTCCGCCCGTAATCAATGCAGAAGTGGGGATGCTCAAGAACAATGGCCACCCACGCGAGTAGAGAATCGCATGAATGTATGCACCTAGTGCCATAAACGCTACGTGGCCCAGACTGACTAATCCGGAATATCCGGTCAATAGCATCAGTCCCGCTCCAGCGATCGCCCAGATAAACAATTCCGTGAGTTGCTTCTCATAGAAGACATCCAGCACAAGAGGTGCTAGCAGCAAAGCTGCGACCAGCGCCAAATACCAACCCGCATGGGCACGATGCTTGAAAATGTCGATGTCACGACCATAGTTGGTTTTAAGTACGAAGCGCATCAGACTTTCTTCTTTTGTGTGGAAGCAATTAACCCAGTTGGGCGTACGAGCAACATGAGAAGCAGCATGACGTATGCACTCGTGTCTCCCAGTCCTTTACCAAAGTTGTACTGCATGAATTGCTCGACGATTCCGATGGCTAGTCCACCAATAATTGCGCCTGGAAGACTGCCGAATCCTCCGACTATTGCAGCCGCAAATGCCTTGATGCCAGAAAATCCGATGTTGGGAGTTATTGCAGTGAGCGGAGCAAACAGAATTCCCGCGATTGCGGCAATTCCCGCAGACAAGGCCCACGTGAATGCGACGATGCGTTTAACGGGAATTCCAAGGTAGTACGCTGCTAGTTGATTCTGGGACGATGCTTGCATAGCAATTCCAATTCGAGTAAATCGGAAAAAAAGGAAAAGAGCTATGCAGAGTGCAATGGTCCCGCCAATCACAACGAGATTCGAAACACCAACAAAGACGTCTCCCATACTGATCACCGCATCCGAATAGGGAGTACGTAGCTCTTGAGGGTCATGCCCCCAAATCATGCCGGCAAGGGCACGGAGGACAAATCCCAAGCCTATGGTGACCATAAGAACCGCAAATGGGGGCTCCCCAATCATTCGTCGCAACAGGGAGCGTTCAAGCAGCAGTCCGATAAAGCCTGTGGCCAATACGGTCAGGACAACCGCAACGAAGTAGTTCCATTGCAGGTATTCAGTGAATGTGACTGCAATGAGGGCTCCGATCATCATCAACTCGCCTTGGGCGAAATTGATCATTTCGGTAGCCTTGTAGATCAACACAAACCCGAGAGCAATGAGTCCGTAGACACACCCTTGAGATATGCCTTTCAGTAAGAGTTGAAGGATCGTGTCCATTAAGCGCTTGAGACCGTGCTCGCGGTCTTCAGAATTAACAGCTACCTAGGGGTCTGGCAATGAAGCAGAGCGGAGCACGAATTATAGTTTCGCGACAACTACGTTTGGGGTCCAGTGTGAGCCTGAGCTAGTCGTCGCAATCAACTCTGAAATGAACCTTCGTGTTGATAGCCGAGCATCAATCGATGAGTCTTCCTTGTTCATCACGCAGTTCCGGACCATTGACCCGCACACGTCCATCACCAAACTTTGAGTCTCGTGCTCGAAGTGCTTCTCGAAGTCCTAATTCCTGAACCGATTTTCGAAACCCATCGGCTGCCCGAGTATTGTGTCCCCGTACATCGTTTTCGGATGCCATCCGTTGCAGCGTTCGAGCACCCATCAATTCCATGGCCATATTGATAATCCGTTTGTTAGTCGACAACAAATCAGGATCAATTCGGGTGAGTCGATCTGCAAGTTGCTCTACTTCGTTTTCTAGATGTTCGGTAGGTACTGCCTTCATAACGAGACCAATCTGCTGAGCTTCCTTGCCGCTGATCATGTCACCGGTCAGATTTAGACGTTTGGCCCACTGTGGACCCACGTGGTAGATCCACATGTTGTTCGGTAGTGCTCCCAAATCACGGGCTGGCGGAAATCCAATTAGTACGTCGTCGGATGCGATGATCATGTCGCACATCAAAGCGATGTCTGTACCTCCAGCCAAGCAGTATCCGTGAATTTGACAAATGACAGGCTTGTGCATGTCAAATATCGCCATTCGATAGCGCTGCGCTCGTTCCAGTTGCCACGCGTCGTCATCGATGCTTTGACCCCCTCGGTACTTGTTGTCTGAAGACTGGATTCGCGACACCGGCACGTTACTATCCGCACCCGTCAAGTCGTAGCCTGCCGAGAACGCCCGACCTGCTCCTCTCAATATCACGCAATGAACGTCGGTATTGTTGTCGGCTTCCCACAAAGCTTCATTCAGCTCTGACTGCAGTCTCAGTGACAAAGCATTGAGTTTCTCTGGACGATTAAGGGTAATTCGCGCCTTTCCGCGATCAACTTCGTACAAAATGCTGGTGAAGTCTGACATAGCTATTTCTCCTAGTGCTGAAAACCCAATCCGAAGTTTCTTTCAGATCGATGCCGATTCAATTAAACCAAACGGCTTAAGTCATGACAGCAGCGTGCTGAGAGAGCGCAGTGGAATCTCTTCAAAGCCTCCATAGATTTCCAAACAGAGGATCAAAAGCACTGTTGGGAACCTTCCTCGAAGGAAACCGTCGAATTAACTAAGATCCAACGTTTGCAGCGCTTGTACTTTGGCACGAGAAGCTTCCCCTTAACATAAACCGTTTTGGACCAATCCGAATCGTTTAACAATCCGGGTTGAGCAGAAGCTCTGAACACCAACTATTGCGGAGATTGAAACTGTGGTACTACTTGATCGAAAGCCCCCTATCCTACTGTTAGCACTAAGTATTTTTCTGCTAATGCCTGTACATCTTCAGGGATCGGAGATAGTGGTCGAACCTGAAATTTCGGAAGTCAAGGTCTACATTAGTGGGGCAGAAGTTCTTCGAAAGTTCGAAGTTGATGTACCCCAAGGACGCTCTCGAATCATCGTTCAAGGAATACCGTCTGAAGTTTCCGATTTTGACGCATATACATCGCAGCGCGGAAGCGCCATTAGAGTGGTCGATACCAGTACTGTTATCCGCCACACCACCGAGCCCTTTTCCGAGGCCATCTTGGAAATTGACGAGAAAATCGAAGCACTCAACCAAAAAATCAGACTTCATGAAGACGATTTGAAATCCATCGATATGGAATTGGAGTTTGTTCAAAAGTTGGTTGAACACTACCCAACCCACAATATTCACCAATCAACTGACGCATCCAACAGCGTAGAGATCGCTGACGAAGTTCTCAATCTAGTTCGCAATCGAAGCAAGAACGCTTTGGAAGCCAAGCGAGCGACGAGCATTGAAGTAAGAAATGCCAAGACCGAATTGGTTAGTCTCCTAAAAGAGAGAAGTGCAATGGGTGGTGAACAACGACAGTTCACCGATCTGTCGCTCGGCATAGTGGCGTCGCAATCAAGCACTACTGAATTTGTCGTCTCCTATTTCGTTCGAACCTCTAGCTGGCGTCCACGGTATTCTGCTTACTTGGATAGCAATACCAACAAAGTGACCATCTTTCACGATGCGGTTGTATACCAAAGATCTCCCGAACCTTGGGATGAGGTAATGTTGACCTTGACCACGGCAAATCCGCGACGCAACGCTAATCCGCCCCAGTTGTTCAGCCACTTCGTCGACAAACAAGAACAGGTTGTTGAAAGCACCATGGCTAGCGGGTCTTTTGTGGGCGCTCGTCGGTCTGAAACACTGTCTGTTTCGGGCTCCAGTCTGCGCAGGGAAGATTCATCTGTGAGAACAGACTCGTTTGCCTATACGACTGTTTTTGAACCGAACGAACCTCAGTCGGTGGACAACAACAATTCAGAACACGGAATTGTGGGACTAGGTACCTACGAATTCAACGATGTCAATGTCACAACAACTGTAATTCCTCGACATGATGACCTAGGATATCTCGCTGCACAATTCACGTTTGACGGGCAGTTTCCCTTACCAGGAGGCGATATGCGGTGTTTCGTGGACGGAAGCTACGTCGGCAAGGTCTTTGTCTCTGCAATCAATCCCAATGAAGACGTTTCATTGCCCTTGGGAAGAGACGACATGATTGAAGTCACTCTCGAAAGTCAAGGTGGAACAAAGGGAAGAGAAGGATTCTTTAGAAATCGAAAGGTTGAGGAAACCCACTTTCTCGTTACGATACAAAATCACCGTTCAACGCCGTCAAGTATTGAAGTACTCGACTACTACCCCGTTTCGCGTCACGAAGACGTGGAAGTGGAAGTTCATGACGACGCCACACCTCCGGACAAGAAAGATGTCGATGATCGACCCGGTCGCCTAGCATGGATCAAGTCGGTCGGTCCTAACGAGACGTGGAAGATAACCCAACGCTATTCTGTTAGCTATCCTCGAGATTCGGACATCTCAACGTCCTATAACCGATAGATTGGAATCTGTTCTTTCTCCGGCCGGATTGCAAGCTGGAGATGGTGGGTAGCTAGTAATCTCAGGATTGCGGGCAGACTTCTCGTCCGGAAGGGGTTAGCAAAGAGTGGGGGATCAAGGCCCAACCGATTTCGCCATCGGCGATGGATTCGTGCACAGGACTAGCACACTTGAATGTCTTAGAAAGAGCTTTAGCCCTTCCCTGCTAATTTCAAGGGTGCGACTTCCCCTACAAAATTAGCAACACCCTTCATAGGGAAAACGAATAAGAAACATTCATTTTCCATTGGGTCACTTGAAAGTAATAACTGATGAATTCGACATCGGACAGTTCGGGAAAATCAACGTTACGAGAAAGCCGGTATAGTTCCCAATATAAGCTCACATCCAACGTCCTTTTCTTCTTTGCATCTCCGATCAGCACACCTATTCCCGCCATTCCGGTATCCCCATAGGCAGTGTACGGCGACGTTCCGGGCAGTCCAGATACGCCAAATTCATTCTTGGTTCGACCTAGACTGATTCCAAAGTATGGGGTAGCTGTTCTTCTTGATATATTCCACTGTAAGTGGTCGTTTCCTATCTTGTAGGAAAACATGAGACTGGAGTATCTGCCAAGTGACCAAGGTTCTCCCGCATCGATTGCACTAGCACCGGTAAATCGATTGGACCCGGAATCCTTAAAGGCAAACGAGTATTCAATTGAAGGTTCCGCCCACCATTGCCATGGGGCAGAAAACAGGTAACCGAGTTCAATAGCCAGTCCTGGAGCGTTGGTCGAGTCTTGATCTTCGACAACAAAAGCCCTCCAACTGGGACCTCCGTCAAGGGGTTCCGCCAATGCCAAGTCGAACTGGGTATCCACATGATCGTTGGTCAAACCAACACCAATTCGAAACCCATCGGCAAACGAAGCTGTACAAAGTATGAGAGCCAAGCAACAAAGTACCTTCTGCATCGAAAACGCTACCTTGAAATTAAGTAAGTGATACATAGTGTTTGGCATTGTAAGCCGGCACGACTCAAGAGCATCTTGAGTCGTACCGGTCTCACAAGCGAACGCAAACAAACAACCCTTCTAGTAGTAACCTCTTGTTAGGCAACGTGAGTCTGCTTTGACTAGTCTTTAGCAGTTCTCAAGCAACGGCGTCGCTTCTGGAATTCCACGCTACGAGATGTCGATAGAGCGACATAGCCAAGCTCTGATTCTCCGTATCCAGCAAGGCAAGTTGCTCGGGCGTAACCAAAACAGTGCGACATGGTCCTTCCGCTACAGTTGTCAGTGACGCGTCTCGTTGATCCAACACACTCCCCTGCTCAATAACCGCTCCCGGTTCACATTGATACAGCACACGTCCTTCGAAGTCCTTAACCGATGCACGGCCAGCCACGAGCAACTGAAGCCCTTTCTGGGGCTCGTCGGCTCTTGCTATGGGATCTTGGTCCGAGAATTCCAACGTCTCGCAGGTCGTACCGAGAGCTTCAGCCAAATCCTCAAAGGTCACTTGCCGATTCAAGTACTCGGTCAAGTCTTCCGAGGTACTTCGAAGCACAAGATCTCGAATGGTCGGGTCTCTGGCTGCGTCCTGGTTATAGAATTCCAAGACCAATTCCTCGGCGTGCGCCAGAGCGGTTTCCTCACTGTCGGACCAGACTATATTGTCGCGAACATTTTCAGTTAGGTCTCGTTCGAGTTCCCGACGAGTTTCCTCCGAAGCCATTCCAACTATTGTTGTCACATTTTCAGCACTTGCGTTGCGAATATAGCCTCGCAAACTGTCGAGTGCAGAGAGGTCGAATCCGGTGACCTTTGAAAAGTCAAGGACTACGCACACCGGATGAGGATCGGACTTGAGACCTTGGTTGAGTTTAGTCGCAAGAGCGAATGCGCTGCCAAAGAATGCGTAGCCGCGCAATTGATATATCTGAGCCCGCAATCCATACACCCTCAAGATTGATTGATCGGGAATGGACCTCGCTTGCGGACTGTGTTTATCACGAATGCTGTAACTGGCTTCAACTAACGGTACTTGACTTAACCGATACGCAAAGAAGACAAGGCTAAGGACTAGGCCCAACACAATCCCTTCGAGAAAACCTACCAAAACAATGGTTACTGCAATCAACAGCAACATGCAGTAATCAGGAAATTGGAGGCGCCCCCTGCTCCTGAGCAACCACTCATTGACTAGCAAGTAAGCGATGAACAAGAGGTAACCCGACGGTGCGGCTAACGGAACAAATCGCAGTAAGTCGATTCCGAATATCACAAACAGAACCATTACGATTGCGACGACAAAGCTATTGATAGGTGTGTTTGCTTTCAAAGCAATGTTGGGGATTGACATAGACGCAACCATGCCGCCAGGAATACCCCCTCCAATACCTGACGCTATGTTGGCTATCCCATGGAGACGAAACTCCGAGTTCCAGTCATACTCTTTTCTCGTTGTAATTTCCAGTTGTGCGTAGCCAACAGCGGTGAGTACGAGCAAGACAAAGAACAGCGTGAGGACATTTGGGATTTGTGAGACAACCGCCATCCAATTTACTGCTTGAACATTGGAAAGCTCATAAAAGGGCCATCCTCGGCTGGACCAATCTGTCGTCACGAAAAATCCTGCACTTGTTGCTTCATCTAATGAAATGCCAAGCACGAATAGACACAGGTGAAATGCCGCACAGAACAGAAGAAAAATGACGGGCATCGTCCAAAATGAGCCCCAAAACTTGTTTGCGATTAAGAACAGAGCAAACAGAACGAGACACGATAGGACCCGTGCAAGAGCTACGGGCTCCTGAAGGGATCCCCAAAATTCGAGCGTCCATTCAAACCCCACCAGTTTCACTGCCAGCAGTGCTATTAATAAACCCGCGCCTGTTAGAGCTCCCGCGGAGACAGAGAAAGGCACGAATCTGAATACGTTTGCGAGCTTCATGCTACCTACTAACAAGAACATGAATCCGCTAAAAATCGCACTTAAGAAAAGCACAAACACGAATGTGACAAATAGTTCGAATCCGGCTAGGTCAATGGACTGTGCAATAGCCACTAAGACAACCACTACCGGCAAGGGTGTTGTTGCTAGCGGAGATTCAAACTTGCTGGTCAGCGCAAGAATCACGCAGAGAATTGCTGAGCCGAGAAACCAAATTTCCGTTCCGCTTCGGATGAACGGTTCCAGACCCCCCGCAAAGACAATGCTGGTGACTCCCAACAGGGAGATTCCGATACCTAGGCTACGAACAAACCCCACCGATATGCCGGCTTTCAGATCTTCCTTTTTGAACCTAGACCATATTGAACTGGATTCTTGCACAGTATCCCTACCACAGCCGAATTCCCTCTTGGAGATGTCCGAGAGAGAAGATTCTTGATTTATTCATATCATACGAATAACGCTAAACGGACATGAGTTTCCCGCGTTTAACGATAGTCTCAAGGCTTTTTCAAGAGGATCAGATTTGACGTCACAAGAGCTTTCAAAAATTGCAATCGTCGGGATGGCTTGTAGGTTTCCGGGATCACCGGATCTCTCCACCTATTGGAAGAATCTTGTAGAGGGAGCAAACTGCACGAGCGAGTGCCCTCCGGGTGCTAATGACGGGCGAGTAGGTGAACTCTATGCAGACACCTCCAAGATTCCAAGCGCATGTCGCTATGGTGCGTTTCTGACGGATATCGATCAATTTGATGCAGAGTTCTTCCGAATCTCTCCATCCGAGGCGGAGTTTCTTGATCCTCAACAAAGGATGATGCTCGAGACAAGCTGGCAAGCACTCGAAAACGCGAACATCGATCCAGAGAGCTTGAGAGAAAGTTCCGCTTCGGTCTACGCCGGAATGAGTAACAACGACTATCGCTACCTGATTCTGGGTGGGGCAGACACGTCCAAGCCTGCTGCCAGCCTCTACACCATCACTGGAACCTCGCTCAACACAGCGATCGGACGTGTTTCCTTCGCTTTGGGATTTGAAGGTCCTGCCATGACCATCGATACAGCATGCTCTTCGTCATTGGTAGCAATGCATGAAGCTGTAGGTGCACTGCAAACAGGTGAATCCGACGTGGCTCTTGCCGGTGGCGTGCAATTGATCCTTTCCGGAAAATTGACCGAGTTAAGAGCGAATGCTGGAATGCTCTCTCCTGACGGCACATGCAAGACGTTCGATGAGTCGGCAAATGGCTACGTCCGTGGAGAAGGATGTGGAATTGTCGTTTTGAAACGTCTCGAAGATGCCGTGAGAGATGGCGATCACATCTGGGCATGTGTGGCAGCAACCTCGATAAACCAAGATGGCTCGAGCGAGGGTCTGACAGTACCTCGTGAACTAGCTCAGAAGTCCGTAATCGCCGCGGCCATTGATCAAGCCCAAATTCGACCGTCTGATGTGGACTACCTAGAGGCGCACGGTACGGGCACTCCCGTTGGTGATCCCATCGAAATCAATGCGGCGGCGGAAGTCTACGGTGCGGGTAGGAACCCAAGACAGCCTCTTCTCATTGGATCCGTTAAGACCAATATGGGACATCTGGAACCGGCAGCGGGAGTTGCTGGTGTCATCAAGGTCGCAATGTCGATCAAATTCGGCATGATTCCGAAACATCTGAATTTCAAGAATCCAAGTTCCGCAATCAATTGGGACGAGTTGCCAATTCAAGTGGTCGATCATTCCATGCCTTGGCCGCAGAAAGACGTCACTGAACGACTTGGCGGTATCAATTCGTTTGGCTTTTCGGGTACCAACGCGCATGTGATTCTTCAAGGCTACGGTGATTTTGTTCCTGAGAGCGAAGCAACCGAGGCCTCAGATGCCATGCACCTTGTGGCAGGTTCGCCAACACAGGTCAGGGGTGAAGAGATACCCCAATCTTCTGAACCCAAGCGATCTAGCGAGCTCAACTCTCGTAGTAAACGGATACTCCCAATCTCGGGGAAGTCTCACGTTGCGCTTCTCGATATGGCAGAAGCCTATTCAGCGTGGATGGAACAGAACTCAAAGGAAGAACAAGATTCCTTCGAAACCAACGGGTGCTCCTTAGACAACCTAGCGTGGACAGCAAGTGTCGGGAGAAGCCACTTCAACCATCGCAAGGCAGTTGTATTTGATTGCGCTCAGTCTTTGATTGAGCAACTTGAGCAGTTCAAGTCTCTTGAGCAAGTCAGTCCAGCCACAGGTCACAAGAACACTGCATTCGTCTACACAGGCCAAGGTAGCCAATGGGCTGGAATGGGCGAAGCTCTCTACGGATCCGAACCAGTCTTTCGCGCCACAATCGATCGATGTGAAGCAATCATTCAGGATGAGCGCAATGCCTCACTTATCGATGCAATGTTCGGTCGATCTGCAAATGCAGAGGAACTCCTGGAAGATCCAGCCTGGGTACAACCATCCATATATGCGTTGGAATGCGCTCTCACCGATTTGTGGAAGAGTATTGGTGTACAGCCAAGCGTAGTTGTTGGGCACAGTCTCGGAGAGATCGCCGCTGCACGAACAGCCGGCGTATTCAGTCTCGAGGACGGCTGTCGCTTTGCATCCGCTCGCGGTCGTTTAATGAGCCAACTTCCTGGGCCCGGGCTTATGGCGGCCGTCTTTCTTCCAGAGGAAGAACTCCGATCGGTTGTCGACGCACATAACCAGAAGAATGAGGAAGTTGACGTCAGCGTCGCCGCGCTAAACGGAACACACCAAGTCCTAAGTGGATACCAACACTTGCTCGAACCTCTATTGGAACAGTTGGAGAACGACGAAGTTCGTGTGCGCCGATTAAAGAAGAGCCCCGCCTATCACAGCGTTCTAGTCGAACCGATTCTTGATCAACTTGAAAGAGAAATCGCAAAGCTCGATATCTCCTCGCCAAAGCTTCAAATTGTTAGCAATGTGACTGGCGACCTCGTTCCTGAGGGAACGCTCCTAGATGGCAAATACTGGAGAAGGCATGCTCGACAGTCCATTGAGTTTCGCGCCGGTATAGAAACCGTTGCTTCCCTTGGAACAGATGCAGTGTTGGAAATAGGTCCGGATTCGGTGCTCGGACCGATGGCGCAGATGTCGTGGCCCGACTCTGCAAAGTCCAATCCTATTGTGCTGTCAAGCCTTCAAATGCCTCGCGAGTCGCGTCCGGAGCGACCCTTGGACGGGGGGTTCTTTGAGTGCGTAGCACAAGCCTACGATCATGGCTTCGATCTACGTCTCGAAGGACTCTACACAGGAGAAACAAGAAGAAAAATCAACATTCCCGGGTATGTCTTTCAGAGGAGTCGGCATTGGGTCGAAACTCGCCGAAGAAAACAGGGAACTGCTGACCACGAACTGTTGGGATCCCGGCTGGAAACTCCACGCGGAGAAGTGCTGTACGAAAGTGAGCTCTTCACCAATGACCCCAAGTGGTTGAACGAGCATCGGGTTTACGGTCAGGTTATTGTTCCTGGCGCATTTTTTGGATCTATGTCATTGGCATCCACTAACTCGTTTGGAACCGTGACAGTAAACGATCTTCAATTGCACAACCCCATGGTATTCATGGAATCGCAAGGCGAGGACGAAGGTGACTCCAGACGGGTCCAACTGATTTGCGAACAACCTGACGAGCTTGGAAACCAGTCAATTGAGATCTTTAGCAAGAGCTCTTCCGACAATAGATGGGTACTTCATGCAACGGGTTCCGTATCGGCGGATTCCGACCAACTGAGCGATGCGGAAGCGAAAGACATTTCATCTCTACAGGAGCAATTCGACCCACGAGATCTCAAGGACTACTACGAGAAGAAATCGGCAACCAATATTCAGTTGGGTTCTCCATTTCGCAATCTAAAAACTCTCCATACCAATGCCGATCAAGCAATTGCGGAAATATCAGTCCGCGATGACGACAAACTCCCTGGGGCCGAGCTGCAGCCGCTGCTATTGGATGCTTTCTTCCAAGTATTGTCCGCAGCTCGCGAATCCGCTGAGATCGGGGAAGGTGGGACGTACATCCCCTTTGGTTGGGAGAAACTCTCAATCTCTCTTCCAATGCCTGAAACTGTGGTCTGCCATGCTCGACTACATCAATCCGCGTCCGATAGCAATGGAAACAGTGAGATCGACGAATCCTCAATACCGGAGACGGTGAGTGGTGATCTCTGGATAGGCACTCGCACAGGTCGCACTATTGGGACGCTCAAGGGATTGATCCTCAAACGCACCACGCGTTCATCATTGCTATCCGCAGTAGAAGACCCAATTGACCTGATCTACGACATCGTATGGCGAGAAGCAAGGCATCCCGATGCGATGCGACAAGAGCATCCGCTAGCGGAAATGTCCGAACTGAAATCTAACGTGGAACCGTTTTTCGATTACTTAAAGGCACAGGGAGTCTCTCCGGAAGAGCGAGTCGAACTGCTGAACGACCTCGAAATATTCGCACAGTCGTGGGTTGCGTCTACGCTTGAGGGTGCTGGACTGAGAGACCAAAGTTCTAATGTCATCGATGTGCGAAAGCTCATGTCCTCCCTGCAAGTCGAAGACCAGCATGAACAGTTGTTCAATCGAATGCTTGAGATTCTTGTCCGAGCGGGGGTCCTGGCACAGTCCTCACCAGGCGAATTCAGTGTTGCGCTAACTAGTGATAAACCACTGCCCGAAAGCTTGAACTCACCCGAGCAGCTGTTCAAAGATCTACAAGAAAGACATCCGCATGGGATGTATGAGCTCTCGATGCTCAATCGCTTTGGTTCCAACATGATTCAGTTGCTCAAGGGCGAAATGGACCCACTGGCTCTTCTGTTCGAGGAAGACTCTCCGGGCGCAACTGACTTCTATCGGACTGCACCAGTGTCCGCTGCAGGAAATCGCTTGCTAGGAGACGTCATAGCACGGCTGGTACGAGACCTGCCCGAAGATCGACCGTTGCGCGTCATAGAAGTAGGAGCGGGCACCGGAGCAACGACTGAGATAGTGTTCGAGGAACTTTGCGAAAAGAACCTTGAGTACATGTACACCGACATCTCAGCAGGTTTCTTTTTTGCGGCAGAGCAACGTTTTTCCGACAGTGGATTGAACATTGAGTACCTTGCCCTTGACGTTGAACACGATCCGATTGCTCAAGGATTCAAGCATGGACATTACGACATTGTCATTGCCGCAAACGTCCTACACGCAACCATAGACTTGTGTGCCACCCTGAGCAACTGTCGCGAGCTGCTAGCCCCTGGAGGATTCTTGGTCGCACTGGAATCTCTGAAGGGAAGATCATGGCAAGACATGACGTTTGGATTCCTCGATGGATGGTGGAGATACAACGACTCCTATCGAGGGAACCACGCCTTGGCCAGCCCGGATATTTGGCGTTCGGCATTGAAAGATGCGGGTTATGTCGATTCAATCGTTTTCGGTGGTGAAACGATCTCTGAGGAATCCGGACCGCTGGGTTCAGGAACGGTTGTCGCTCAAGCACCTAAAGACGCAACTTTGCGTTCTGGAACTTGGATTATCGAACCCGACTCCGGGGATGTAGCAATACAGCTCCAAGACACTCTCGAGTCGTTGGACCAGAAAGTCTTGATCACAAGATCCGAGGAGTCTGCTGAGCTAGTGCCGATTGGTTGGCCACTCGAATCGATTGGGCACAACGACCTTCTCGAATCGTTGGAATCTCTGGAGTCTCCTCTTCGAGGAGTAATTCACCTTGCATCATTGGACGGTCACAACACCGAAGCAACTGTTGAAGAACTAGCAAACGACATCAAACACAGTACTGGAAGCGCGCTGGGTCTCACCAAAGTCCTAATGGAGGCCGGAATTAGTCCCACAAACGGTGTGTGGTTCGTTACTAGTGGAGCTCAAGTGCTTGAAATCGAGCAATCTGGCGTTCTCTCAGGCTCCACACTTTGGGGATTTGGAAAAGTAGTTGGACTCGAAGCCCCATTCCTGACTCCCAGAGTTGTCGACATGGAACCGTCGAACTTCAGAATCGACGAATTGATGCACGATCTGCTTTCACCGACCGAAGAAAACCACATTGCGTATCGCAGGAGC
This sequence comes from Candidatus Azotimanducaceae bacterium, assembly GCA_965203735.1. Lineage (GTDB taxonomy): Bacteria > Pseudomonadota > Gammaproteobacteria > Pseudomonadales > Azotimanducaceae > Bin55. The sequence continues at coordinate 1,782,627 of OZ241909.1, read as the reverse complement.
ACTCGCTATGCCGCTCGCCTAGTCGCAGCGTCCGAGAGCTCTAGCCAGTTTGAACTTCCTCCCGAACCCAATTGGATTGTTGCTGCGGGAGAAGAAGGAACACTGTCAGATGTCGGAACAACGCTTTTGCAGACCACTAGCCTCGAACCGAGGCATGTTCGGGTTCAGGTCGAAGCGGCCGGGTTGAATTTCTCCGATGTGCTTGTTGCTCTAGGTGCTCAGGTACCTAACGCGTCACTGGGATTGGAGTTTTCCGGGTACATTTCCGAAACCGGAGACGAAGTTCAAGAATTCGCAGTCGGACAACGTGTCTTTGGAATGGGGTTTGGAACGTTCGGACCCCAAATCACAACGCACGCCGATCTTGTTGCGCATGCGCCTGATCGATTGACATTTCCGGAGCTTGCCACAATCCCAATTGCATTTGCCACCGCAATAGTTGGTTTCGAACTTGCAGATCTCAAGAAAGGAGACCGAGTCTTGGTGCATTCTGCTGCAGGTGGAGTTGGACTAGCCGCCATTCAGCTGGTTCGGTCGGCTGGGGCGGAGGTGTTTGCCACCGCTAGCCAGCCAAAACAGGCATATCTTCGTTCGATAGGGATCGACCACATCTTCGATAGCAGAACCACGGACTTTTCCGAGGAAATATTGAAAGCCACAAACGGCCAAGGGGTCGACATTGTCCTGAACAGCTTGACAAGTGAAGGATTCATAGCTGCAAGTCTTGCGTGCCTAGGAGAAAACGGACGTTTCATTGAGATTGGGCGTTTGAACATCTTCACTCCGGAAGAAATGTCGACTGCCCGGCCCGACGTTGACTATCACATAGTGTCTCTTGACGAACTGAAGCGAGACGAACCCGAGTACGTTGGTCGAGTGTTTAGACCGCTCGTAGATGAATTCGGAAAAGGAACACTGAATCCGATAAGGCATTCAAAGTGGCCTATCGTCGAAGTCGGTGAAGCCTTGCAGTTTATGGGTTCTGCACGCCACATTGGCAAGCTCGTATTGACAATGTCGCCATTGGCTCGGGGCAGATTGAGAAGCGATAGAACATATCTAGTAACTGGTGGTATGGGTGGAATTGGGTGTGCCGTCGCAGAGTGGCTCGCTGAACAAGGCGCAACAAACATTGTGCTGAACGGTCGCCGAGAACCCGATCCGGAAGCTACACAAACCATACAGGACTTGGCTACTAAGAACATAAACATCGTCACAAAGATTGCCGACATTACCGATACGTCGAAAGTTAATGCGATGATTGCGGAAATCGACGCGACCTTGCCCCCTCTTGGTGGAGTAATTCATAGCGTCGGTGTGCTCTCCGATGGTTCACTGCTGAATCAGTCATGGGAACGGTTTGAGCACGTGTTGTGGCCAAAGGTCCTTGGAGCATGGCATCTGCACCAGCTGACGAAGGATCGCGAGCTAGATCTGTTTGTACTGTTCTCGAGTGCAGTGAGTGTCCTTGGAAATGCGGGTCAAGCCAACCACGCAGCAGCCAATGCGTTTCTCGATCAGCTAGCTGCACATCGACGTGCAATTGGCCTTCCGGGTCAATCCATCGCATGGGGTGCGTGGTCAGACATAGGTGAGGCAGCCGAACAACGTGAGCGAATCGCGTCACAATTGGAGTCGTCGGGCACCCGCTGGATTGCTCCCGAGGTCGGAATTCGAACTCTTGACTACTTGGTTAGGCAAGACCGCAAGAACTCCGCAGCAATGTCTGTTGACTGGACAGCGCTTGAAGAACACCTACCTACCAGACCTCCACTTCTGCAGGACTTATTGAGTTCGGACGCTGAAAGTGCGAGTTCTGATGAAGACTCTCTGAGTCTCGACATCGACGCATTGCGAGAATGTGAAGCAGAAGAACGCGAGAGTTTGCTCGGTATGCATCTTCAGAAACAGATTCAGTCCATTTTGCGACTTCAGTCGTTGCCGTCCCCCAACGTCGGATTCTTTGATCTGGGGATGGATTCATTAATGGCGGTTGAGTTACGCAACCGATTGAATCGAGTCTTTGAAGGCGGATTGACAGTCTCACAGACCGCAGTGTTCGACTATCCCGATGTGGAGTCTCTAGCTAAGCACCTTTCAAACGAACTTACCGACGCTTCAGCGACTGGCGAATCTTCTGATCGCTCCGCGATTTCAGTGCCAACTTCAATCAATGGAAAGATTGCCGTTGTCGGAATCGCGTGCAGAGTCCCCGGTGCAGATAGCTATTCGAGCTTTTGGAGCAATATCGCTAACGGAGTCGACGCTCTAGCATCCGAACGAAATTCCGAAACCATTGCAAACGGTATCGTTGGTACAGACTCGATCGGAGACGAGGCTCAGTATCGTTGCGGTTTTGTGGATGGCATCGATGAATTTGACGCTCCTTTCTTCAGGATTAGACCAATTGATGCTCGTGCGATGGATCCGCGGCAGCGAATGCTCCTCGAGACTTGCTGGGAAGCCATCGAAGATGCAGCAATCGATCCATCCGATTTGCGTGGATCACGAGTCGGTGTCTACGTAGGAATGGGAGGCAGCGAATATCGCGATGTCGTCAACGCCAACGGTGGAGAGGACAGTTACATTGGCACTTCGTCTGCAATGACAACCGGACGACTTTCCTATATCTTTGGACTGACCGGCCCTGCCATGTCGTTCGACCTAGCTTGCGCTTCGTCACTTGTGGCTATTCATGAAGGAATCAAAGCACTGCAAAGTGGTGAGGTGGACCTTGCTCTCGTAGGAGGCGTGAATGCCCTTCTCTCCTCGCCCATCATGCGTTTTCACAAGAGCCTCGGATTACTTTCTCAGCAAGGAAAGTGCCTACCGTTTGATCAATACGGCGATGGCTATGTTCGGGGTGAAGGCTGCGGAATTCTGTTGCTAAAACGTCTTGAAGAAGCACAGAGTGATGGCGACCCAATCTGGTCCACACTATTGGGGTCTGCAGTCAACCAAAACGGACCGAGTGCAGGATTGACGATTCCCAACGGTACCGCACAAGAGCAAGTAATGCGCGACGCCTTGACTCGTGCGGGAGTACCTGCTGCCGATGTCGACTTTGTGGAAGCCCACGCTAACGGTTTGCCACTTAGCGATCCCATCGAACTACGAGCGGCTTCTTCTGTTTACGCGTCCGACTCTGAGCGAGTAGATCCGTTGTTGCTTGGATCAATCAAGAGTAGCGTTGGACATCTGGAATGGGCTGCAGGATCGGTTGGAGTCATTCGAGTGATCCTATCTATGCGAAACGGCAAGATTCCTGCGCAGTTGCACCTCGACAACCCCAACGAGCAGGTTGATTGGGAAGGTCTCAAGATTGACTTCGCAAGAACAACTGTTGACTGGCCTTCGAATGGCAAGAGGATTGGTGCTGTTAGCGCGTTTGGCATGTCAGGCACGAATGCACACGTTCTTGTCGAATCGAACAGTCATGGAAGCGACTACAGTCCATCTCTAGATGGAGCTTCAATTTCATTTGGAACTCCACAACGTGTAGAGATTGAACAATCAGACTCAGAGATTAGCCTCAACAAGGATGATTTAGATTCTGAAGGAACGAATCGCTCCTACCGAATGTTGCCTCTGTCAGGAAAGAGTTTGGAAAGCGTCGCACAGATGGCTCAAAAGTACATTTCCTGGTTGGAGGAACTTGCACCTCATCACGAAGACGAGGATGTACTACGTGCATTTCTTGCTGACGTTGCGTGGACCGCCAGTATCGGAAGAGATCACTTTGGTCACAGACAGGGGATCGTGTTCTCTGACTTGAGCACGTTGCTCGAAAAGCTCAAGGATGTGACTTGCAACCCGCCTCAAAGTGAGCCTGAGGATGGAGAGATTGGTCTGAATCTAGGCGTAGTCTATCGAGGCGAAGTGGATGGTTCTTCAAGACTTTTGAAGGGACTCTACGAGCAGAACCATGTTGTACGAGCCGTTGTCAACCACCTTAACCAAGTTTCGATGGAGCTCAACGACACGGAAATTGTCGAATCGTTAGTCTTATTGGAAACTAGTGAGGAACTTGGGAATTCATCACAGTACATGGCTACATTTCTCTTACAGCTAGCTTTAGCTGAGTTTTGGAAGTGCATGGGTCAACGACCCAGTGTTATTGCAGGTGAGGGAATTGGCTTGATTGCGGCACTTTGCCACGCTGGATCTCTGAATATATCTCAAGCACTTCAGTTTGTTCAAAATCTTGAACTACAAGACGGGCGTTTTGAGTGGTCTTCTGGCACCGAAGTGCAAAGTCCGAGGACGCCAGTGTTCGCAAATAGTACAGGTACATTGGCGGGTTCAAGCACAGAAATTTCCGAATTGCTACACGATCTGTGCTTACAGGACTATGTACCTTCGACACCCAATGAACTTCAGAAGCATGGCGTGAACTGCGTAATGGAAATCGGCTCTTGCGAGTTCAGAGACGATGTCAATACAGCCGACAGTCTCAAGTCAAACTCATCGCCACAAGTCATTGCTCGTTGTCTGCCAAGTCCCAACGCGCAATTTGAGAACCTCACTCCCGCTCACTCGTTGATGCAAGCGGTCAGGGACACTTACGAGGCACAGCTCAACTTAAGCCTTCGAGGTCTGTTTGTAGGGGAAGTACGCAGAAAGCTGACCTTGCCAACCTATGCGTTTCAAAGGCGGAGGTATTGGTTCAATGATTGAAAAACAAAATAACTACAGTACTTCTTCCACAAACTGCCTCACATAATCTGCGCACTCGTAGGGCTTTTCGATTTGGAGGAAGTGAGTAGACTCGGGAATAAAGTCGTAGTCCACAGAGAGCATGTCTGAGAAATCTACTGTAGGTAAATAGGTAAACGGCAACAAAGGATCAGATCCAATTACTTTCGTCTTGCATGGGAGTGTTCCAATGTCCACTTCGCCTGCAAAAGCACGACATGACTCGATAATTTTCACTTCGTAATCACGCGGACATCGCAACTCGTACCCGGATCCTTGGAGCGATTCTCGAAGCGTCGTCTCAGCCATGAGTTCTCGTGCTCCTGGAACCAATCGAGAGAATCCTTGAGACCACTTCAGTAACTCCGCAAATTGTTCAAGTGAGTCGTAAGAGTTTCCAGCTTTTCTCCTCTTATCCGCTGTCAATTCCATTGCCTCATCGTGCTCATCGTGGCTTTCCCCGGGACGATAAAAAGGTGGATCGAACAAGATCATCGCATCTAGATTGGCACTCTTTCTCGTGAGAGAGGACGAAATGAAATCTGATGCGTGAAAAAGTACAGCCACCATTGCGCTCATGGAATGAAAGACACCAACGAGAGGCTTGGCATCGTGCATTTCGTCTATGGTGTGAAGAATTCGGTCGAAGTCGCTAACAAAAAGAAGAATATTGTGATTGGATTTCTCGCAGACACTGTTCCATCCATGACTTCTTAGGTCGTACAGGAACAAGTCAAACTCTGTCTCTAGCAGGTTCCAAAATGGATAGTAAAGATCAATGGCTAGTGAGTTTCCGTGGCATAAGAGCAATCGTCTTCCATCAGGATTGCCATGCCGCCGCAAGTACACAATTGTTCCATCCTCGCATTCAACCTCATGAACGGAGTGCGGTTTTGGCAAATGCCAGATCTTGTTCATACTCATTGAACCTATAACGTGCTTGTATCTACCCTAGAATTTCTCGTGCGACAGCCGCTGCATAGAGTTTATTTTCTAAGTTTACAAGTAACCAACGACGGGTCGACCCTGGGGGGTATACCAACACGCCTTCGTCGCCTCCACGGATCAACTTCTCTGGAACAGAAAACGATGTGGTCTTTGCACGAAATCCCTCTCCTGTTGCCTTGATGATTGCCTCCTTAAAAGTCCAGAGTCGGAAGAACATGGCTGTCTTCGCATCCGGGGCAGCGGTGTCAAGTATTTCCTGTTCGGTTGGTGAGAAGACATCCCGAATCGGACCATTGATGTCGTGTCGAAGTCTCCGATCTTCAATGTCTGCGCCAATTTGGCCATCTCTACTGAATGCCAACAAACCATTTTCAAAAGAATGACTCACGCTAAAGTCTCCGTCCATCGGCAGACCGTTTACGTAAGCAGTAGGTTTTTCAAGACGCTCAAAGCTAAAACTTAGCTCACTATTCGAACAACCTTGAATTGAGCACAGATTTTCCCTAAGTGCCGCTCGGCACAGAATAAATCGTCTTCGAACCCTTGCAGATAAGAATCGTCGGGAGCGCTCTCGTTCCGAGTCGTCAAGCCAACCCAAGACTTCGTCACCGCAATTCACTCGATCCGACAAGTCAACATGGACGACCGACATTCGATGTAAAGCAGCAAAGTCTCGCCACCATCTACTACTCACCAAACGTGTCCTTCAATTGGTCAAGGATTCGACAGCACTCTCAGAATTGATACAGCTGGTCTGTGTCCATCATGTCTGTAAATTGGAATGCAGACGGCCAATAGAACGCGAGAAATCCCGAGTGTCAGCATTAAGATTCGGCCTCTCGCCGATGTACGGTAACATATTTGCTACAGATTCCACCTTTTTCAGTCACTTACAAACAAGGAGACCCCTATGTCCTCGACAAAGGAACGTGTTGGTGCATTGACCCGCAAATTTCTAGATGAAAACGCAGAGCCCGATTTTGCGAAGTCTTTCGACATGTCAGAAGTATCGTCCGTCGATGCCGTGGCATTTCTCACCGCCATTGCAAAGGAATTCGATGTTGACTTTCCGCCAGAAAAATTCTCAGACATGGCTAGTCTTCAAGACATCGTCGATTTCTTAGATAGTCAATAGCTTTAAGATCGACTGAGAGACCGATTGACATCGGTCTAGTGATCGAAGTACATAGTGCCATGCAACAGATGGCCTGTCGCATGGCACATGTTTTTTTGTGCATGTGTTCCTTCTCGACTAGTGGCTAGTGCACCTACGTCGAGTGATAGGATGATCGACGACACCTGAGATCGAAGCAGGAAGAGCTAGCCTGCTAATAGCTCCCTAATTTTTGACGAGACGAAGTTGGGGTCTTCCATTGGAATAAAGTGTGTCGCATCGTCTAAGCAAACATCTTTGCCAATAGCCAAACCTTGGGCCAGGTCAGGCCAAGTCAGCGAGTGAACGTCGTCCAGAGGATGCCTGATTCCTCGAGGAGGCCGGGCTCTGACCACCACTGTCGGGACTTGGACCAATGACAATAGCGGATGGACATCATCGTTGGCTACAGCAACGGCAAACGCTGCTTGCACTCTTGGTGGACAACTCAGCTCGTAGGTTCCTCTTGCCGTTAGTGTCAATCCATGGATGCAATGGTTCCACAGCGTTTCGTGTTCCCATGTATTAAACGGTGACCGACTTCGAAGACGATCAAACCATTCTTGTGGGGAAGTCCACTCTGATCGTGCTCTAGAGTATGGGTGCTCATCTGCCGACGTAAAGAATTTCGATGGGTTCCTGTACGTCTTCGGATCGAATACTGTTGGTTCAAGGACTAGAAGAGATTCAAACTCTTGCTGGAGTTTGGCGGCAACCTGCAACAGCACCAATCCACCAAGAGAATGTCCAACACCGACAATTCTCGAGAGATTCAATTCCCTAACAAACTCAATGATGTCAAGAGCTAATTGACGGTTCGTGTACGGTTCTCTTTTCTGAGACTGGCCGTGACCACGGAAGTCTACACTGATGCATTCAAGCTCAGGCTTTAACTCTCGAATGGTCGGGTCCCACGACCTTGCATGGAATGAGAGACCATGTAGGAAAAGGAGAACTGGATGATCGTCGCCACCACCATTGGTTCGATAGTAGGCAACATCGATTCCGTTCAGTTGGATAGTGTGTCTATGGAACTCCAATCGAGAGTATCTTTCCACTCAGCGCATGTCGGTGGAAAATTCTACTTTCTTCGATATAGATGAGCGTTTGTCGGGTAGTTGTCATAAACCGATGCAGCCAGTGGTTAACGTCCTCACGAAATCTGCTTCAAGTATTTGCAGAGATTCCGTCTTGACGCAACGCGACCTTTCTGTAGCCGACACGATTGGCCAAGAGACCTGTTCTAGAATGAAAACGTCTTGCTAGCCACAGTTACAAGCATGAAACACTTTGCGATATGGGTATCTCTGTTGCTCCTTATGTGCACGACATCAGTCTTTGGAGGTCCGGAGGACATATACAAAGAACGTTGTGCGGTGTGTCACGACAACCCGGCAGATGCGAAGACTCCGCATCGTAGCGCTATTGGTGCCATGGGAAAGACACGAATTCAATATTCGCTCACATCTGGAAGCATGGCTATCCATACCAACGGATTGACACATGACATGATTGCCGATATTGCAGCGCATCTTGACACGACAGACGAACAGTCCATAGACCCTTCGCAAGAATGTTCTGATCGCCCAATTTCCCCTGATGTAGTGGTTTCCCACTGGGGCGTGGATCTTCAAAACACTCGAAATCAGTCCAACAGTGCTATCGATAGTTCCAACATTTCCGAGTTGCGGCTAAAGTATGCGTTCGGTATCCCCAACACTGGAGAAGTCCGGTCTTGGCCTGCACTTTCGGCGGATACGATTTTCTTGCCCTCAACAAATGGAACACTCTACGCCATTGATCGGGATATCGGCTGCATCAAATGGACCTATCACTCCGACAAACCCTTGAGAACATCCGCTCACCTGGTTAACACCGAACAGGGACTACAAGTGGCAGTTGGCGATTTTGGATCCAGAACCCACCTTATCGATGCCACATCAGGTGAATTGATTTGGTTGCAGCAAGTTGGTGATTCTCCCTTAAATATGAACACAGGTGCTCCTGTCTTCTATGAAAACGATTGGTACATCCCCGTATCTGCATTTGAGATTGCAGCTGCCATGAGTTTTCGACATGAGTGTTGTAAGTCCCATGGAATCGTAAAACGGCTGGAGGGAACAACCGGAGAAGCGGTTTGGGCAACTCCAATGACTCCGCCGGCTAGACCTACTAAGAAAAATGATGCTGGCACGCAGATGTACGGTCCATCCGGGGCTCCGGTGTGGACTACTCCAGCCATTGATTCAAAGCGCGGAGTGCTATATGTGGGCACGGGCGAGAATACCTCCCGACCGACGACCTACAAATCTGACTCGATAGTCTCGCTCAACTTGGTGACGGGAGAGGTTGCCGCGTTTTTCCAAGGATATAAAGACGATGCATTCAATATGGCTTGCGGGTCGAGGAATCCCCAGAATTGCCCAGAAGACGCTGGACCCGATTTCGACTTCGGGGCTTCACCAATCCTAGTAACAACTGACTCGGGGCGCGACCTGGTTTTGGCTGGTCAAAAGTCGGGAGATGTTTGGGCTCTCGATCCAGACAACAACCTGAAACTGGTCTGGCAAAACAAATTGTCGAACGGCAGCATGCTGGGCGGAGTTCATTGGGGCATGACTGTAGTAGGAAACACACTCTTTGTCCCTATAGCCGACCATGATCGGGTGCCAGATCCTAATCCTGGAGTCTTTGCCATTGACATCGACTCTGGCGAAACAGTCTGGGAATATCAAGCAGAACGTGGATGCGAGATTGATTTTGGCGCACTTAGAAGGGGCGCTAGTCCCTGGCCTGAGTGTCCCTGGCAATATTCATTCTCTGCAGCTGCAAGTTCTACGAACGACTTGGTCTTTGCTGGTTCCTTGAACGGCAAGGTGCACGCATTTCACGCAGAAGACGGGCAGATCGTATGGACCTACGACACCAAAAAGGAATTTGAAACAGTCAATGGAATAGATGCGCATGGTGGTGCAATCGATAATCCAGGCGTTGTGATAGCCGGCGATCAATTGATTGTGCTGTCCGGTTATGGATTGTTCGGTCAAATGCCTGGAAATGTAATGTTGGTTTTTGAGCTGTAGCTAACCCTAACTGACTTATGAACTACCAAACTCTTGGTAGGCGTGATGCAAGAAAAGCGCTTGTAGCTGCAGTGCTCGAGCAAGACTTATCGCTAGTTGGTCAGATACTTGTCGAAAGACCCGACATTGTGGACGCTCGGAACTCGCACGGACATACTGCATTAAGCGAAGCCGTAACAATCGGGAATTTGGAATTGGTACGCAAGCTTGTCGAAGCTGGAGCTGATCCCAAGCAATACAACCACGGCGGATCATCGTTGATCGACGCAGCCGCCTATTGTGGAAGTCCAGAAATTGCTGAGTACCTTCGAGAAAACGGATGTGATGTCACGCCATACCACGAAGCCTCTCTTGGGTACTGTGAAGCCATCAAACAGAGAATTGACCAAGACCCGTCAGTGGTGCGTAGACCTAGCCCTCGCGGAACGACGCTACTTCATAATGCAGCACATGGGAATCACCCCGCCGTATGTGAGCTCCTAGTGTCTTCAGGGGGTCTGGTTGATGCATTTGATCATCATGGTCACACGCCGTTGTGTCACGCCGTTGAACGTAACTCAGTGGATTGTGCACAGTTCTTGATTCAGCAGGGCGCAAACGTCGATCAATCTGCAGGACACCACGGTGGAACTGTCTTGCATCGAGCAATCATGCTTCGCTTTGTTGACTTGTCGGTGCTCTTACTCGAAAGCGGCGCTGACCCTAATGCTCAAGATTTCTCTGGAAAGACGGCCCTGCATACTTCCGTCTCGAGTGGCAAGATCGAAATTGTCCGCGCAGTCTTGAAGACTCCAGTCGACTCGAACCTTAGAACCAAGAAGACAAAGCTTCAGAAAGGAAACGAGACGGCTTTGAATTACGCCCGACGACTAAAGAAGAAGAGAATCGTGAGTTTGTTAGAACAGCATCTAGCAACAGTTTCGTAGTCAGCCGCTCTTCTAGGAGTCTCTTGTCGTAATTCGTTTCTTACAAGTTCGTCCACCATGAAACCGTTCAACCTGACAAAGAAAACCCAACAAGAAGGATCAATACATGCCCACTCCTCGACCATTCACGATTGAAGTTCCCGAAGCAACTCTGATTGACCTAATGGATCGGCTGGACCGAACTCGGTGGCCCGATCGAGAGCTCGTTTCCGACTGGACTCAAGGCATTCCTCTCAGCTACGTGCAAGACATATGTGGCTATTGGCTCAATACGTACGACTGGCGCAAGACGGAAGACAGATTGAACTCATTTGACAATTTCCTGATAACCATAGACGGTGTGGACATTCACTTCATTTACAAGAAGTCACAAGCCTCCAAGAGCCGTCCTCTTCTCATCACTCATGGTTGGCCCGGTTCGATCATAGAGTTTCTCAACTTGATTGATCTTCTAGTCCAGCAGCAACAAGAAGGAGAAGAGACATTTGATGTCGTCGTTCCATCACTACCCGGTTTTGGGTTTTCGGGAAAGCCTAGAGAGGTGGGATGGGGCGTAGACAAGATTGCAGATGTCTGGGTTGAAATTATGGCCAGTCTTGGCTACGCCAAATTCTTGGTCCAAGGCGGAGATTGGGGGGCAGCTGTCAGCGGTTCGATCGCGGCTAACCACTCCGAGAGCTGTTTGGGCATTCACACCAACATGCCATCTGTTGGACCACAACGAGACACGCTTGACAGTCTGACGCCCCAGGAAGAAGAAGCACTGCGCGGCTCAAGGTTCTATCAAGACTGGGATTCGGGCTACTCGAAGCAACAAAGCACTCGGCCTCAAACATTGGGCTACGGGTTGGTTGACTCTCCGGTCGCACAGGCGGCATGGATCCTTGAAAAGTTCTATCAGTGGACGGACTGCGACGGCCACCCCGAAAACGCTATCTCTCGCGACGAATTGCTTGACAATGTCATGATGTATTGGCTTTCAGGTTCCGGTACATCTTCTGCGAGAATCTATTGGGAGAGCTTCGGTAGAGGGTCGCGTAAGGACATCCTAATTCCATCGGGATGCAGCATTTTTCCGAAGGAAATCTTCAAACCATCTAAACGATGGGTTGAGGCGGTCTACAAGGATTTGAGGTACTACAACGTGTTGGAAAAAGGCGGGCATTTCGCCGCCTTTGAGAATCCGGTGCAATTCGCACTCGAACTCCGCTCCTGCTTTAGCCAAATGTAGTGGAGTGATCTCATCAAGCTCCCCTGAAGACTCCGCTAAGAGCTCACCATTGCCTGATAGACAAGCCTCTTGAACTCGTGGCTATAGGGGTGCCAAAAACCAGGCATCCTCTGGGTGAACACTAACGCCGCCAGATTGCCTCTGGGCGACATCCAAGAGTGAGTACCTGCTAAACCGCCCCAGTGAAATTCGTCGATCGCTTCTTGCGGTTCGCCCTGTGCAGGCTTCTGTTTCAAGGCAAAACCAAGCCCAAATACAGTATTAGGCATTACCCAACTCGGCAATTGCAAGGCTACTCCATCTGGGAGTTGATTCGTTCGCATCATGTTCAACGTACTTTCGGAAACAATGCGAGCACCTTGGAACTCCCCTCCACCCATTAACATTCGCACGAACTTGGAGTAGTCGGTAATTGTTCCAACTAATCCCCCTCCTCCGGATTCCAACGGTCGCGGTCTCGTGTAGTCACCAAACAGGTCCGGAGTCTTTGAAAGACCCGGTTTCAATGGGTCCTCGGGGTCCGCCGCTGCGTACAGAGAGCAAAATCGATCATGTTTGGATTCTGGTACGTAGAAATCCGTATCACCCATGTCCAGGGGTTCGAAGATTTTCCTGGCTATGTACTTTCCGAAAGACTGTCCGGACCAGATTTCGATGAGCTTGCCCAAGATGTCCGATGAAACACTGTACTGAAAACGCCTTCCGGGCTGGTAGGCCAATGGAATCTCGCTGAGCGTCTCGACCATCGATGTCAACGTACTTGCAGGATGCAACACACCTCGTTCTGTGTAGAGCGCATCGACGGGCGATTCAAGAAACAGTCCGTAGGAGAATCCTGCCGTATGGCACATCAACTGTCGAACGGTGGGTGCTTGGCCTAATGGTTCTGTGTCAGAGACATCTGTTGATCCCTCTTTGAGAACGCGAAGTTCATTGAATTGAGGGAGGTAGGTAGCGATCTCATCATCGAGCTGGAATTTTCCCTCCTCCCACAAAGTCATTGCTGCAATCGCAGTGATCGGTTTTGTATTGGAGAACAATCGAAATATGGAATTTAGTGCCAGCGGAATCTCTTCTTCACGGTCTTGAAATCCGCAGGTGTACTCGTCGACTATCTCCTGGCCTTCCAAGACGACGCATGAACCCATAGCGATGAATTCGTCGTCCTTCCATCGCTGTAGAGACGCATGAACGTCGTTAAACTCGTACTTCTTGCTCAATTCTCTTTCCTCAAGTACTGAATCTAATTGAGTGTTTAGCCCGAACGACCATACTCGGCATCATACTTGCGCAATTCAGCACGTCCGACAACAAGATGGTGAACTTCGTCTGGTCCATCAGCAATTCGAAGCGTCCGTTGGCCTGTGTACATTCTTGCGAGTGGAGTCCACTGGGAAACACCCGTCGCCCCGTGCAGCTGAATTGCCTGATCAATAATCTGGCAAACACGCTCAGGAATGACTGCTTTGATCATATGAACCCAAACCCGTGCTTCGCGATTGCCCAAGACATCCATCGCCTTGGCTGCCTTGAGAACAAGTAGTCGCATCATTTCGATTTCTATTCGCGCCCGAGAAACCAGCTCGAGATTCTTGCCCAAGTTCACCAGTGGGCGTCCAAAAGCTTCACGCGACATTCCTCGTCGAACCATCAGATCCAATGCCCGCTCAGCCTGACCAATAGACCGCATGCAATGGTGGATACGACCTGGACCTAACCGACCTTGGGAGATTTCAAATCCTCTACCCTCTCCAAGAATCATGTTGTCCTTTGGTACGCGCACGTCCTCCAATAGGATGTGCATATGACCGTGTGGAGCGTCGTCGTGACCGAACACTGTCATTGGCTCGATGATGTTTACACCGGGCGTATCCAGCGGAACCAAGATCTGAGACTGCTGCTGATGGGGAGCTGCATCGGGGCTGGTCTTGACCATGCAGATCATGATCTTGCAACGTTTATCTCCTGCGCCGGAGATATAGAACTTTTCGCCGTTGATGACCCACTCGTCTCCCTCCAATACAGCTCGGGTACCAATTTGCTTGGCGTCGGAGGATGCCAAGTTGGGTTCAGTCATACCGTAGGCGGATCTGATCTCTCCATTTAGCAGAGGCTTCAGCCATCGTTCCTTCTGTTCGGCGGAGCCGTACCTCTCGAGAACTTCCATGTTGCCAGTATCTGGCGCGCTGCAATTCAGCGACTCGGAGGCGATGGGGTTCTTTCCTAACTCAGTTGCTATGTAGGCATAGTCGAGGTTCTTAAGTCCCTCTCCTGTTTCTGCATCGGGAAGGAAAAAATTCCACAAGCCAATTGACTTTGCCTTCGTCTTCAAGTCATTGAGAATTCGTTCCTGTCGCGGAGACAAGCTCCAACGATCTCCGTGTTCGGCTGCGGCTTCTTCAAATTCGGGAGTTCGAGGCTGAATTTCGGTTTCGATGAAGCTCTTTACGGAAGCGAGCAGCGGCTCTGCTTCTGCACTCATCGTTAGATTGTTAAGGTCGGCTTCAATGTCGGGTGAAATCGTTTCCGCCATGTTTCAATTCCTAGTTCAATCAATCGGGGTGATTGATTTTATTCGGAGGCTCAAACCGAGTCTTAGAATGAACGCTGTCGCACAATCAAGAAATAGCTAGGGAACATACGATTCGTCACTATGAACAACAGTCAAAAGACTCGAGAGGTCGCTGTTATTCAAAGACCTTTTGACGTTCCCATGGATTTGCCCGGCAGTAAGTCGATTATTTTGCGACAACTGGTTATCTCCGCCCTCTGTCGTCGTTCCACCAAGCTACTTGGATGCACTTTTAGCGAAGATGTCGAAACGATTGTGGATTGCCTCCAGAGACTCAGTGTTCACGTGGATGTGGAGCAAGATCAATTCAACGTGGATCCGCGACAGATCGATTTGCAAAGCGATGTGGAGCTAGACTTACGTCAGAGCGGTTTGTCGCTGAGGCTGCTCCTTGGGGTTGCCGCTCTGAGAATAGGCGAGACTAGATTCGTAGGTGACGAGTCTCTTAGATCACGACCTCAGAAAGACTTGCTCGACGCCCTCCGAAGTCTGGACTGTCAAATCGAGTGTTCGAACGACACTCTGCCGATTACGATCCGTGGAAACCCGAGAGGCGGAACTGTCAAATTGAATACTAACGTATCGAGCCAGTACCTTACCTCGCTCCTCGTAGCAGGACCACGTTTTGAAGAGGGGCTCAACATTAGGCTGACAGGTCAACAAATCAGTTCGTCCTACATTGACATCACTATCAATGAGATGCGAAGGCGCGGATACGTCCCCAACCAGCACGAACACGGATACTGGATATCCCCTGGTAATTACGATGAAGGGAAATTTAAGATTGAAGGAGATGCTTCGGCCGCATCGTACTTCGCTGCGTTGGCAACTCTTCATGGTTCTAGAGTGACTTTCCGAAACTTAGGTTCTGAATCGTGCCAAGGTGATTGCGGGTTTTTTCGTGTGTGTTCAGACTTAGGTGCACGTCTGAGTCAGACTCCAGATTCAACGACAATTGTGGGAAATGGAATTTTGAGGGGACTCGAGACTGTCGACATGATTGAAATGCCAGATGCAGCCTTAACAGTGATGGCGCTTGCTCCTTACTTGCCAACTCCTACCTCAATTACAGGATTGGCCAGCTTGCCGTTTAAGGAATGCGATCGAATAGCGTGTCCTTCGAAAGAGCTTCGAAAGGCGGGAGTGGTAGTTCATGAAGACACGGACCGAGTCCTAGTTGAGCCCTCGCTACCAGCTTCCACTCGTTTCGAGACGTATCAGGACCATCGTATGGCCATGGCATTCACGGTACTTGCAAGCAAGGTTCCAAACTGCAGTATCGTAGACCCCGATTGCGTTAACAAGACGTATCCGGGTTTTTGGAACGACTTTGATGCGCTCTACTTGTAAAGATTAGCAACGAGTTTCAGTCGGCAGTTCAAGAGCGGTGTTAGTTAATGGCGGGCAGTCTTTCGTAAAGGGACTAGTGCGGAATTTGCCTAGGAGGCTCCACTTCGATAACGGAGGACTTGACGTCCTCTCGAGTCTCGACCTTCTTTGAGAACTTCAAAGGATGGATTTTCTTCGGCAAGTTGACTATTGCAAAACCCAACTCAGGGAAGGCTTTTCCGCTCAGGGCTTCGGTCTCTTCAACAAGGTCCTCGAGCTTGTCGTAATCGTCCATGACTATTCTCACAGAGTGAGTTAGTCGCTCAAATCGCTTCTTGTCCTCGTTGTAGACAAACCGTCCGTACTCGTCAGTCTCCGAAACCCACTGAACACGCTCAACGTTTCCCGTAGTCGCTTTGAACCTTATGTTTTCCGTGTGCAGTTCAACCGTAATTTCCGTATTTCCAATTCGGTAGGAACCAGGTACTGCCTCCTCGACTTCAGGTAGAGTAAACGCCTTCGCTCTTTCTTCAATTTGCACTTCGACAGGTCGAAATTCTTCTGCGATTGCTTCCCTCTCTTCGGCAAACGCACTGTAAACCGGCATGAAGCACACAACAAACACGGCGATCTTTGAGCATTTCTTTAGCCCAGACATAAGTTGACTGACAAAACTCATACAGTGCACCCCTGCTCTTGTAGGTTTGACAGCCTCAAACACCTAAGATTCCTAGAGTCTCGGTTCGTCATTGTGCTTACGGGCGAAATTGGATGGATCGCGGCCCTAGTTGATCAGGAAGCGCTATGTATCTGTACGCATCTTCAATCCATTCACATACAAGCCGTCTCGTATCTCTTGGATCTATAAGTTCTTCAATCTGAAATCTAGACAAGGGTCCCACCGGTCCGCGAGCTGTCTCGATTCGCGCCATAAGTTCTTGGCGAAGGGCTTCAGGATTGTCGCTCGCCGCTAACTGACGTTTGTATGCCGCTTCGATTCCGCCTTCAGGTGGAATCCCTCCTACATCGGCCGCTGGCCACGCAACTCGCATGGATGGCCGGGAACGAGGGGTCGCATAGTTGTTTCCCGCTACGCCAAAGCTTCGGCGTAGCAATACCGTGAATATCGGAATCTTTGTTTGAGCAAACGCGATCATCCACTCGCCACCTTTGCGAATCGTGCCAGTTTGCTCGTGCTCTAGTCCCACTGCAAAGCCGGGATTGTCAACTAGGTTCAACAACGGCAAGTGAAAAACATCACAAAGATCCAAGTGTCGTGTGAGTTTCTCGCAACCCGCAGAAGTTAATGCCCCTCCATTGGCGTGCTGGCTGTCACTCGCAATCACTCCCATTGGGTGACCGCCAAATCGAACAAATCCCGTTACCTGATCGGTTCCCCAAAGTCCCCCAATCTCGAAGAACGATCCTTGATCGGCTAACAAGTTGATCACTCTTCGAATGTCGAACGTGCTCGTTCGTTTGCGAGGAATAATTGTCAGAAGTTCTTCCTCTTGCCGATTCGGCGAATCGGATTTGCTGTTGTGAATCGGAGGCAGTTCATAAACGCTCGAAGGGAGATAGGACAGAAAGTCGCGCGTGAGTTGTGCAGCTTCTTCCTCTGTCTCCGCCAAGTTGTCAACGGACCCATTCCGACAGTGAATGTGCCAACCACCTAAGTCTTCCTTCGTGATGTCATATCCCATTGCGTGACTCACAACAGGAGGTCCCGCTACAAACAGCTGGGCGATATCTCGAACCATTACGGAGAAGTGGCCCAACACTGCCTTTGCGGCACCAATTCCAACGACGCTTCCCAGCAACATGTTGACAACCGGAACGGTATGCAATTGCTCAGCAAACATATTGCTGCCTAAGTGCCCCGGCAAATAGGAACCTCCACCTCCCGCCACACGAGGTCGGCCCGCTTTGATCGCTCCCGTGCTTTCCTTGGCTTTGCTTTCACCTTCTTTCTTTTGTGCTGGAACCATGGCTGCCACACTTCCACCTCCTGAGGATCCGTCCAGCATGCGAATGCTCGGCACACGCATTTCAAGCGATAGTCGGTCGAGATATCCGCTCTTCGCACCGATTGCTCCATCTGCGTGCCCTCCCCGTGACGTAAAGTCATCTGCACACACTATGCACTTGCGATCCTCGATTGTTCCCCATCCTCCAACGTGGTTGGCAGGTGTGAACGCAGCAACCTTACCGTCTTCGTCGTAGGAAGCAAAACCCGCAGCGCTTCCTATTTCGCGGAACGATCCATCGTCCAACAAGCGATCAATACGCTCTCGGCAAGTGAGCTTTCCTCGGTCTCGCTGTCGTACTACCCCTGGATCTTCCGAGTCGGGCAAGAATCGTGCTGCTGCGAACCCTCGCATCGCTGAAATGTCTTCTAACAGGGGCATCCATGATCGCGAAGAATCCTGTTTGACCATTCCGACTGTCTCTCCGTCGGAAGGAGCGATAGCAGCGACGACTTGGTTTGCGTCCACAGAGTCGCCCGTGACCAAGTCTTGGACAGCGATGACTGTGCCCGACGCCGGTGCCTCGATCTCAGACTCCATCTTCATTGCGGACACAACTAGCATGGAGTCTCCAGCTTGTACCGTGTCCCCTTCCTTGATCCTCATCTCGACAACGGACCCAGACATAGGAGCTCTTACAGGAACATTGTTCGGGTCTACTTCAAGGTCGTTTCTCTTGGCTACATCCGAATAAGAAGCTTGCGCTATGGCTGCCATCGGTGACCCATTGCCGTGGCGGGAGTACAACTCGGACAAAGAACTCTTGGATTCTGGCCTGGGTTTAAGCAACTCCGAGTGCTCTTGAAGTAGCGTAGTACGTGCATCACCGCTTCGAAGTTCGTGGTGTCCCAGAATGGACTTAAGCTGTTCGATGTTGGTCGAGACGCCTTCTACATAGAACTCGTCGAGACATCTTCGAGTCCTATCTAGTACGTCTTGAACTTCCGAGTGAGGAGGACCTGTAGAAATGACCTTTGCGAAAAGCGGGTCGAAGAAAGGTTCCAATCGACAACCTACGTGTCCGCAACCATCTACGCGTATTCCAGCACCCGAAGGCTCTTTGTACGCCACAAACTGACCCGAACTTCGTGCTACAACTCTTGCTTGTACTGCGAATCTTGTGGGTTCCGCCACATCATCTTGATGAATCAGGCCAAAGCTCTCAAGTGATTCCCCACTGGCAATTCGAAACTGCATATCAACAAGATCATGCCCCGTAACTTGCTCTGTCACGGTGTGTTCAACCTGTATTCGAGGATTGCATTCAATAAAGAAGTACTCTTCAGTCTCGGGAAGAACCAAAAACTCAAACGTTCCAGCATTCTTGTAACCGCCCGAACTAGCCAAGGAGACTGCAGCCTCTAAGAGCTTGGTTCTCAGTTGATTGGGAAGATTGGGGGCGGGCGCAATTTCTATGACTTTTTGGTTGTGCAGCTGAACCGAACAGTCGCGCTCGTAGAAGTGGAGAGTGCTGCCGTCGTTGTCCGAAACTACCTGGACTTCTATATGTCTTGGTCGATGCAGATACTTCTCAATGAAGACATCGGCATTGCCGAAAGCACTAAGTGCTTCGTTGCGACAGCGTTCATATGCATCTGCCATCCGCTCATCGGATTCGACTATCCGCATTCCCTTTCCACCACCTCCTCCGGCCGCTTTGAGCATGACGGGATAGCCAATCTGATTGGAAGCTACAAGTGCGTCTTCAGCGGAGGCAATTGCTGCCCGACTTCCCGGAATCGTAGGAATACCGAGGTCACTTGCCAGTTTTCTTGCTGCAATCTTGTCTCCAAATAGTTGAAGGGCTCGACTAGTCGGCCCCACAAAACGAATGCCTTCAACTTCACACTTTCCGGCTAGTACGAAGCTCTCCGACAAAAATCCATACCCCGGATGAACACAATCACACTCCGTCTCCTTAGCGAC
Source organism: Candidatus Azotimanducaceae bacterium (assembly GCA_965203735.1). GTDB lineage: Bacteria > Pseudomonadota > Gammaproteobacteria > Pseudomonadales > Azotimanducaceae > Bin55. The sequence continues at coordinate 1,762,737 of OZ241909.1, read as the reverse complement.
GCGAATGATCTCGTCAATATCGAGGTACGGCTCAATCGTTTGGTTCTCCGAACCGACTTGCACCGCAACAGTCGTGAACCTGGTATGTAATGCGTCCTTGTCGACGGACGAGAATATCCCTACTGAATCAATGTTGCGAGACGCTGCCGACTTGGCAATTCGAATTGCTATCTCACCCCTATTGGCGATCAACACACGGCTAAGCATTTGTGGTGTCGTTGACATCAGACGAGACTTCGCTCCAAAGAATAGGGATCCTTTCTAAGCGGAATGAGCCTTCGACCAGTCTGTATCCCATTGGCAGTACGCAAACCGTTTGAGAAAACTCAGAGTGAGCTCTGGGTTGGGGTCTCCGCTACGGGCATGGGGAGAGTCCATTGTAGTAAGCCGCCAAGTCCGCTATTTCTTGATCGGTCAAGTCCTCCACAAATGGCTGCATCGTCGCTTCGACGCGAATCTCGTCGCGAAATTCTTTAATCGACTTGACAAGATAGCCTTCCTGCTGCCCCGCCAAATTTGGCCAAAGCGTGTTCGTAGAAACACCATTGTTTCCGTGACAAGCACCACATGTCTTTTCTTTGGCTTTCGTTTCTCCCGCTTTTGCGTCGCCTTTCAGTTCTGTTTCCTGCGCGGTCGAATTTCCAAACTCAAGAGTTGCAAAAGCCAGCAACAGAACCATACTTGTCGTCGCGATTACATGCATTCTCTTCCGCATGAAGTACCTCCGATTTTCGTTACTCATAAGTGATGACTGTTTTAGAAAGCTATGCAGTCAATGTCTCGGTCGCATCTACACTGGATCCTTGTTCAGCAGCAGATGTAGTCTCGCGTCGGACGTCAAGCTTCGTGCGAGTCTCCCCTGCGCCAATCCTCAAGAAATCCCACAATAGCATTACCACGCCTACGGTCATGAGTACTCCAAACACTAAGCGCCACCACATAGCTTGAATGAACCAAGGTTGAGTCTGACCTGCAAAGTAAGCCGCCCAGGTAGACCCTCCTTGAGCGCGTTCCACGAACGCCTGTTCGTAGCCTGCGATCAATAGAGCGATGGTCATTCCAATCATTCCGACATGTGTGAGCAACAGTGAGCCCTTCCACATGAATCCGTTGTATGGCAGTCGACTCGACATCCAGACTTCTCCTCGCAACTTCTGAACGGCGAGGTAAATGAATGCAACGATTATGGTTACGTATGCACCAAAGAAAGCTAAATGGCCATGAGAGGAAGCCCATTGTGTTCCATGTGTGTAGAGATTGATCTGTGGAAGCGTCTGCATGAATCCCCAGACACCTGCTCCGAGAAAATTCCCGAAGGCATGTGCTATCAGCCAAGCCAGTGCGGGGTGATTATTGGAACGGAACGAGTGCCTCCCGGCGTCATAGATAGCATGCACGACCATCGCAACAAGCGGTACGGGTTCGAGCGCTGAGAAAAAGCCTCCGACACCTAACCAATACTCTGGAGTTCCGATCCAGAAGTAATGGTGTCCCAAGCCCAAGATGCCCGACCCAAACATCAAGGCAACTTCTATATAAAGCCACGTCGTGACAATACGTCGATTTGCACCTAACGTCGCAATGAGTCCCCAAGCCATGATGCAGCCGACAAGCACTTCCCATGTGGCCTCAACCCAAAGGTGAATGACCCACCACCACCAATACTGATCCATCGGTAGATTGGTTGTGTAGAACATACCTGCCAAATAGAGTCCAGCAAGCGCCACAAGATCAAGCACCAACACGCCGGAAATTCCGCTCCATTTGCCTTTAAGAAACGTTCCGCAGACGTTGTAGAAAATCGCGAGCATGCAAAGCACAATTCCAATATCCGCCCAACGCGGAGCTTCGATGTACTCCCGACCCTCGTTAATCAACCAGAGGGTCATTTGCTCGCCCGGACCCGACTGAACAAACAGGAAGACCACAACAACCACCGCCACCGCGGCGGTCAAGACCCAAAAAGTAATATTCGCTATCTTCTGACCGACCAGAGGAACTCCCGATTCATCCTCGATCAACCAAAAGATTGATCCGATAAACCCGTACAACATCCATACAACCATCGCGTTGATGTGCACCATGCGATTGACATTGAAATCCAGCACACCAAACAGAAAGTCCGGCAATACGAACTGAATCGCGGAGAGGACTCCAAAGAGCATTTGTGCGAGAAAGAGAGCCATCGCGACGATGAAATACTTAACGGCTAGGCGTTGAGCGTCAGTCAGTTCTGAATAGTTAATCGCACCGAGTTTCACTGCACAACCTCCTCAGGTTCTAAGATCGGACCGTCTTGAGGTAGCGGCGTGAAGCCATTTGGAAAGCCGTTGGTATCGATGGCGGACATCCACTTCAAGTAAGCAATCACGCCTCTAACTTCTTCTTCGGACAGCTTTGGATTGGGCATTGTTCGGCCGGTGCCGAAAGTGCGTTGGTTGGCCACCGGATCGGTAAGAAACATTGTCATCAAGAGTTCACGGGCCTGCTCGTTTCCCCAACCAGGATCTAGCCAAGCTTTGGTGAGGTCTGGAGCGTAATACGCTCCATTTCCCAATAAAGTGTGACAGTTCATGCAGTTGCGCGCTTGCACTGTCAGTTTGCCGTGGTTTACAAGTGCCTTAGCCTCCTCTTCAGAGAGGACCTCTCCGAACAAAGGAACCAATGGACCTATCGTTGGAACAGCATGGTTGCGTTCGCTGTCGAACTCGAACCCGATGCGATGATTAATTACCGAGTATGCTGGAACCCGACCTGATTCGCCTCCAGCCTCAATCACAACCAGTGTGTGAAAGGTCAAGACGATCAAAACTAAAGCCATAAAGGCAGTCACGAATATGGCGCACTTGCGCCAAAATCCTTCGCTTGCCCACCACGGAGCGCTGGTTTCAGCGCTTGTCATTTGTAACACCTCGCAACACTCGCTGTTGCTGTCATGTTAATTAATTGAAAATCAATTTCTACTCATCGGAATGCATTTCATCGGAGAGTCGCCAGATGAACCGGGGCGCGACAAAATAACCTATTAGCATCAATGCCACAAGCCCCAGCCACCAGCCTCGAAGATGGAGCGTTGCGACAAGTCCTAGAACACATAAGACGAGTAGAAGGTACAAGCTAATTGCAATCCATCCAAGAAAGCGTCTCTTCTGAGCCATTCCCTGCAATCTCGAGAGTGCCAAGAATATTGCATAGCCAGCACCGAACAGTACAACACCCGCACCAAACACTGTGGAGATCATGACATGCTGGATGAACACGGGATCCTTCATGAGTGGGCAGGAAGAGAGTCAGTCACAGTAACTTTCTATGGGACCCCATACTATTGAGAAGACTGACCTGCATGAATGGAGTGAATACTTGAGACTTAACCAACACAACAATTTCGTTTACTAACATGAAACCTCTTGGAGGTAGCTTGAGAGTTCATGTCATGCTTACGGAAGGGCGATCCAGACCCATGCAAAAATTAGTAGTAGGCGTTGTCCGTAAATGTGTGATCTGTAGCGTCTTTTATTCCCTTCAGGTCCGGGACTTGTGCTAGCAATGTGGACTCGACACCCTGTTTCAGAGTTATGTCGACCGCCGCACAGCCCTGACAGCCGCCCCCGAATTGTAGAACCGCTGTGTCTCCGTCGACAACGTCTACTAACATCACCATGCCACCGTGTGCGGCGAGGCCGGGGTTAATCTCGTTATACAGGACGTAGTTAATACGTTCCTCTATGGACGCGTTCGGACCAACCTTGGGTACGCGAGCATTGGGAGCTCTAACAGTAATCTGTCCCCCCATTTTGTCTTCGCGGAAGTCAACCACTGCCTCTTCCAAGAACGGCAAGCTCTTCTGGTCGTACCACACAGTAAATTTGTCGTACTGAAACGATTGATCTTCGTCACGATGCTCGCCAGATCGACAGTAGGCTAAGCAGGTTTCAGCGTTTGGAGTGCCCGGTTGTTCAACGTATATACGAATGCCGCAACCGTCTTCCTCTTTCGATAGCAGTTGGACGAGATAGTCCTGAGCCGCTTCTGATATGTCTACTAATTGCTCCATAACTAAGTACTATAGCAAATCGACGCAAGATTCCCCTATTAGAGAGGGATGCGTTACATGAATAGGGATGGGGGCGACTTAAGCAATTTTCAAGTCGCAAGGAATCTCAAATCAATACCATTTCGCAAACTTCACCCAAATTCTTAACACATGGCGTCGCGTCTTGAAAGCGCACTGAGAGAACGAATTCTGCTGCTCGATGGTGCGACTGGCACAATGCAGCAGCGTCTCGGCCTCACTGAATCAGATTTTCGAGGCAAGAGATTTTCTGATCATGAATTCGATCTCAAAGGGAACGGAGACGCTCTCTCACTCAGCAATCCTGAGGTGGTCAAGGATATTCACCTGCACTACTTGGACGCTGGTGCGGACATTATTGAGACGAACACCTTCTCGGCGACGCGAATTTCGCAAGCTGATTTCGGTCTCGAAGAGTTTGTCTACGAACTCAATCTAGAGTCTGCAAGAATTGCGCGCGAAGCTGCCGATGATCGATCCACTCGATCAAGACCTCGTTTTGTGGCAGGTGTACTCGGACCAACAACTCGTTCAGCGAGCATTTCCCCCGATGTCAACGATCCAGCTGCTCGCAACGTGCGCTATACGGACCTTGTAGCAGCATACGAAGAAGCCTCTCTCGCTCTCATCGAAGGAGGAAGCGATTTCCTGATGATCGAGACTGTGTTTGACACTTTGAACGCAAAAGCGGCCATATATGCCATCAATTCAGCGTTTCGAACAAAGCGTTGCCAGCTACCTGTTATGGTCTCGGGAACCATTACCGATGCCAGCGGAAGGACTCTATCCGGTCAAACATGTGCTGCCTTCTGGAACTCCATCGGCCACGCACAGCCGCTCATCGCTGGATTGAACTGCGCACTCGGTGCCGAAGCGCTCAGACCCTATGTCGAAGAAATGTCGCAGATTGCGCCTACGTTTGTTAGCGTCCATCCCAACGCTGGTCTTCCCAACGAGCTTGGAGAGTACGACGAGACTCCTGAGAGCATGTCTGAAGTCCTCGGAGAAATGGTAGATGCGGGATTCCTGAATGTTGTAGGCGGGTGTTGTGGAACCACACCCGAGCATATCGAGAGTTTCGGGGATCGGATTCAAGGCCGAAAACCGAGGGATCTAACTCGACGCGAACCGGTGTTAATGCTTTCCGGTCTGGAGCCGCTTCGTATCGACAACGAGTCGTTGTTTGTCAATGTCGGTGAACGCACCAATGTGACGGGATCTGCAAGATTCCGACGCTTGATTACGGAAAACGACTACAACGCCGCGCTCGAAGTGGCGAGAGAGCAGGTGACGAATGGCGCACAAGTCATTGATATCAATATGGACGAAGGCTTGTTGGATAGCGAACAAGCGATGCAAACCTTCCTCGACATGCTGGCTGGAGAACCCGACATCGCTCGCGTTCCAGTCATGATCGACTCAAGCGACTGGAACGTCATCGAGACAGGTCTGAGATGCGTGCAAGGAAAGTGCATTGTGAACTCCATTTCCCTGAAGGATGGAGAAGAGCTCTTTCTCAGTCGCGCAAGGACATGCAAGGAGTTTGGTGCTGCGGTCATCGTCATGGCTTTCGACGAGCAAGGTCAAGCCGATAACCTCGAGCGAAGGACAGAGATCATTCAACGAGCCTACGACCTGCTGACAAGTCAAGTGGGCTTCGATCCTTGGGACATTATTTTTGATCCCAACGTATTCGCGCTTGCGACGGGCCTGGAAGAACATCGCAACTACGGACTGGACTTCATTCAAGCATGTGAATGGGTGAGTAAGAATCTTCCCCATTGCCATACGTCAGGTGGAATAAGCAATGTCTCATTTTCGTTCCGAGGCAATGATCGAGTGCGAGAAGCGATCCATTCAGTGTTCTTGTTTCACGCGATAAAAGCAGGATTGACAATGGGAATCGTTAATCCTGGCCAACTGACTGTATACGAGGACATTCCCTCCGATCTAAGACAAGCCATAGAAGCGGTTGTCTTGAATCAGAGCGATGATGCTGGCGAGAATCTTCTGGAAGTAGCACAACTCTACAGCGGTCAAGGTTCATCCAAGGCTGAAGAGTCGCTTGAGTGGCGGGAATCCAACGCACCCGAGAGATTGAGTCATGCTCTCGTGCATGGAATCACAAAGTACATCATCGAAGACACGGAATCCGCTCGACAAATGTATGACCGTGCAATAGAGGTCATCGAAGGTCCGTTGATGGATGGAATGGACACGGTTGGTGAACTGTTTGGCTCCGGCAAGATGTTTCTGCCCCAGGTTGTCAAGAGCGCTCGAGTGATGAAGCAGGCGGTAGGCTACCTTGTCCCCTTTATCGAATCGGAAAAATCCGAAACGGGTTCGATACAACACAAGGGAACGATTGTCATGGCTACCGTCAAGGGCGATGTACATGACATCGGTAAGAACATAGTTGGAGTTGTGCTGCAGTGCAACAACTATCGAGTAGTTGACCTAGGTGTCATGGTTCCAGCAGAAACGATCCTCGCGACCGCACAGAAGGAAAATGCTGACATCGTCGGTCTCTCAGGACTCATCACCCCTTCACTCAACGAGATGGTTCACGTTGCAAGCGAGATGGAGAGACTTGGATTCTCAATTCCACTTCTCATCGGCGGTGCCACTACCTCGAAAGCGCACACCGCACTTAGGATTGAACCTGCATATTCAGGCCCAGTCGTCTACGTTCCCGATGCATCCAGAAGTGTCGGAGTTGCTGCTGCACTTCTTTCCACTAAGGATAAGTCTCGATTTGTCTCACAGACTAGATCAGAGTACGAGACGATTAGGGAACGGCGCGAACGTGCTCCACAACGAAGATTGCGGTCCTTGGAGGAAGCCCAAAGCAATGGGTTCAAATTCGATTGGAGTTCGTATCTTCCTCCCCGTCCAAACGTTCTGGGAACGACCAATATTGAAGTCACCTCAACCTCAGACCTTGAACCCTATATCGACTGGACTCCGTTTTTTCAATCCTGGTCACTGGTCGGCAAATACCCGCAGATCTTAGATGACACGGTCGTGGGGAAGTCCGCGCGAGACCTCTTTTCAGATGCGCAAGAGTACCTTGAAAAGCTGACTCTCTCCAACTCCGTCGCGCTCAAAGGCGTCGTTGGGTTTTGGCCTGCCAACAGCAATGGAGACGACGTCGTGCTCTGGACAGACTCCAAGCGTGAGGAACCTCGATCTATGCTCTTTCATTTGCGTCAGCAGCACAGTCAAGAGCAACCAAATCTTTGTCTTAGCGATTTTGTTGCACCAGGAAGAACTGAGGACTATGTTGGGGGGTTCGTAGTTACGGCATCGTCCAATTTCAGCCTGGACTCGGACTCAGACGACTACGAGCAAATCATGGTCAAAGCTCTCTTGGACCGGCTGGTGGAATCTTTCGCAGAGTACTTGCACGAGAGAGTGAGAAAACACTACTGGGGATATGTACCAGGCGAGACACTCGATAACAAAGAGCTTATTGACGAGAAGTACCAGGGAATTCGACCAGCACCAGGCTATCCCGCATGTCCTGATCATCAAGAGAAATTGACGCTTTTCGAACTGCTCAATGCAACTGAAGCAACAGGTGCGACTCTAACCGAAAACTTCGCCATGCTACCCGCGGCCACGGTGGCGGGATGGTACTTTTCGCATCCTCAGTCGAAGTACTTTCCGGTGCAACGTATTCTTGACGACCAGCTAAGTGACTACGCGAGTCGTCGAGGAATATCCCCTGAGGAAGCCGTAAAATGGCTGAGCTTTTCGGCTCCTACATAGTGTCCCCAAAAAAACCCGCTCTATCCGTTCAGACCGACATTCAAGAAAGAAGAGCCATCAATGCACAAACTGCTCCGCAGAGGCAAGACGCTACTGACTCTAGACGAAGAAGCTGAAGACTTGCGTAAGCGGTCTGACGATCCTTCGCTATCCAAAGCAGCTGCTCGAGATCAACTTGCAATCTCCTACGGTTTTTTCTCATGGCGACAAATGGAATTGCATGTGCTTCTTCAAGACCAAGAGTTCGATGACTTCTTGTACCTTTCTTGTCTGACCTATTGTCCAACTGATCATCCTAGGCTTCGCGAACGGGCTCGGACGATGCTTCGCGAAGATCCGTCATTGGCCGAACGAGACATTCATCATGCTGCAGCCGTTGGAAACGCTGATGTGGTCGCGAGGTTTCTAAGTAATGACTCTGGTCTTGTAAGCCAACGAGGAGGATTCTTTGATTGGGAACCTTTGCTCTATGCCTGCTATTCCCGCCTGAATCTCCCCAACAACTCGACATTTGACGTTGCCAAGTTGCTCTTGAAGCAAGGTGCGGACGCAAACGCTCACTACATGTGGGGCGGTCAGTACAGATTCACTGCATTGACCGGTGCCTTTGGAGAAGGTGAGATGGGGCCATCCAATCAGCCCGAACACGAGAGATGCGTTGAGCTCGCTGAATTACTCCTGCAAGCTGGAGCTGATCCAAACGACGGGCAAGCACTCTACAACCGTATGTTTGAACCTGGAGAGTCTTGGATCAAACTACTTTTGAAATACGGACTCAATAGCAAACACACAGTGAATTGGCTCCAAGAAGACGACGAACTCTTGGTTCCAAGCAAGGAGTGCATCTTGGACTATCAATTGCGTTGGGCGGTCGAGAAAGGGCACATTGAACGCGCCCGTTTGCTAATTAATGCTGGCGCGAACACAGCAGCCAAGAATCGGTTCGGTGACTCCTACTTCACTATCGCATTCAAGCGAGGAGACCTCGATTTTGCAGAGGAACTAGCCTCTCTTGGATCGCAACGTCAAGAACTGCCCGAGGTCGAGCAATTCATTGCGGTTTGTATGAGCGGTGACATGTCGAAGGCGCGAGCATTGCTTCAAGACAATCTAAACCTAGTCGAGCAAGCTGAGAGCAAATTTGCCGACACAGTTGGAAGAGCCGCTGGCGAAGGAAATCTCAAGGGATTGAAGGTCTTTCACGAACTTGGATTCAATCTGAACAAGATGCAAGGTCAAACTCCCCTGCATCAAGCTGTTCTTGGTGGACACATAGACAACGTCAAGTGGCTCGTGGAAGTCGGATGCGACCTAGGGATTCGCGACGACGTGCATGGCTCAACTCCTCTGCAATGGGCTTTCGCACTCGGAAGAGATGAGTGTCGAGACTTTCTCGGTCAGTTCGATCTAGACCTGTTCGACTCAATACTCTGCGACCGCCCTGACCGCATCGAGGAAATTGTTCATTCCGATAACACCTCTCTTGAGCGAACTCTCAAGGATATGCGCGGTTCACAATACAGCTTCGAAGATGACTGGATGACACCTCTTGTGTTCGCCTTGACCCGCGAACGAGTCGAAGCAACTAAGTGTTTATTGAAGCTAGGGGCAAACAGACAAGTAACAACACCAGATGGTGAGTCTCTCGACGATCTGGTCAGGAATAAAGCTCCGAAGTCGATAGCGGATCTTTGGTAGCAGAGCTCTCTAGAGATACTAGGAAGTTCTCTATGTCTCGGCAGGTGTGGCGTAAATCACGACCGCATTGGGTGCACATAGATCGATGTCGGACTCTAACGGTTTGCCATTGGAGTCAAGTCGGACGTCGTGATACACCGCATCTTCTGGGTACTTATTCAAGTATCCCTTTAGTTCGGCTTTTAGTTTCTCTACGTCATCGATCAACACTCGCGTTGCATAACAAACATCGCGACCTCGAAGTCGAAACGAAACATTCGGATTGTCGCGCAAATTGGGCCACCATCCTGCGCGCTTGTCCGTGTAACACTGAAGTACTCCATTCTTCTCGACATACCGCACTGGTACTTCGAATGACTTCCCAGACTTTCGGCCGGTGTACTTAATGACTACGATGCTGTCGCTAAAGACAAAGTGCGCTGGTGAATGAAGCGTCATGCGCATCATTGGATTTAGCACACAAAACAGGAACTCCGGAATTCTCATGCTTCTCGTTCCTCGTTAGTCGTTGCCGCGAATCGTATTGGTCAAGATCCAAATCGATACCTGAACTTTGCAGCGAAATTCTCGTTGTCCGCGTCTCGTAAGAGGTCGAAAAGGGTTTCGCCGGTACTGTTGTCAGTTAGACCACTGACTGCAGCGGTCTTTGTGTACACGAGAAAGACATCCGACATAGGCGCAATTTCCCATCGGTAGCGAATTTGCAGCTTGAGCTGAGAAATGGCAAAGTCATCACGACGCTCCGTCGTCGCCTTGCCTGTCGAAACTAGGCTCGTCGATCCGTCAGGAACCGTATAAAACTCTAGACCCTTACCTTGAAATGACTGCCACTGAACGTCGAGACGAACTTGCTGAAGAGGTCCTACGAAGTACTCCGATGCAAAGCCTAGTCTCGGACCCCAGGACTCAAACCGTGTGTAGCTACCTCCTCCTCGGTAACGAAGCCATCCATCACGGAAACCCTTGGATACTTGGAACAGCACGCGAAAAGATTCTACGGGCTGATAGCCCACTCCGGCCCCACTCCACATAAAGTAGCCTTCCACTATTTCCTTACGAAACCCTCCATCCAGTGAGTAGAACACTTTCTGAGTGTTGTCCGTGTTCCAAGCGGCCACTACGTCGTAGGAAAGATCCGTCTTGAATTTCTCAACACGATAGGCGACGGTATCGTCCAAATGGCTGGGAGACACGCTGAACCGAACATTGGCTCTATTGAGGTTCTTGAATGAAAAGTCTCGTCCGATCGTTATATGAGAGTTGGTTTGATCACCATCTGGGTCCCAAATTCCAGCTACATAGAAACCTGTACCAATAGCTCGAAGTCCTTGACCTTGTGGAGAGTAGTTTGTGTGGTTGATGCTGTAGGAGACCTGTGTCTGATCGTTCCTCGAGTTGTAGCCCAACGCATTTAGATCCAAGTTCTCGTCGATCGTCTTCCAAGAGAAACTGTGCTCCATCCGTGGACCTGTCTTCATGAAGTAATTGACCGAAGCACCATAGCCCATGTCTTTATCATTCACGTCCGAAATAAACAACTGGGCTGAGAAGCTCTTGTTGCCAGATTCGTCCGCGTAGTGCCCATCGAACGTGTAGGAAAAGTCGTCTCCTGAAATTTGATCCCAACGCGCTGTAGTCAATACGCCAAGTTTCAAAGTTTGAGGGAGCACGTCCTCATAGACGAGACGAACAACACCGAAATCCCGTCCTGGTACGGTCAAAGAGAATGGGACGAGATCTCTACTAGCTCCAATTCTCGTATCGTCTTCCCAGGCGCCCAACAATCCATAACGCCATTTACCACTTTGCCCCACCCCCTTGGCGGCACCAAGAAGCTCGGTACCTCGAGACAGTCTCGAGTAGTCGATCTGAACACCAGGCTGGATTTCTGGGAAGGAAGGCGGACCACCAATTCTGCGAGAGTGAAACGGAACTGAACCTCCTAGTCCTCCTTCACCAAGAAGATTGAAGACTTCCAATCCCTCTGTAAAGAACAATCGCTTATCTGGAAAAAATGTCTCAAAGACCGATAGGTTGATGATCACATCATCGGCTTCAACGGTTCCGAAATCCGGAAGTGCAGTGCCTGTCAATTGAAAATTAGGAGACGGACGCCAGAACACGTCGGCGCCAACGTTCTGTTCGAATTCACTCCCACTCACATCAACCTTCGTCGACACGAACGGAATAAAGCTCAATTGCTGGCGGGGTGTGACATCGCTCATCACAATGGGCTTCAGGATCGACAGGAATTTGCTTTCTGTCACGTGAATCGCGGGCCATGCATAGTACTCTCCAACCCCTGCAATCCTTCGGGACAAGAACAGTCCCATGGTGCGTTCCCTGCCGGACAGAGGCATGTTGACAATCGACCAGGGAATGAAGAATTCGGCTGACCAACCATCACTGCGATGTGAGGTTCTTCCGATCCACGCACCATCCCAACTCTTTTGCCAAGAGTTTTCCGGCTGCAACACTCCGTCTCTCTTGCTTCCGCCCAAGAAAAGCGTGAAATAGAAACCGTACTTTCCTTCACCAGATGTATCGAGCACGATGGTTACGAAGTCTCGATTAAGAGAACCACCGTCGGGCGCGGAATGGATTTTCACGAAAGTCGACTCTGGCTGCTCCATATCGAACGAGACATAGAGCCCTCTGTCGTTATAGAAAATGCGTGCGGTTGTGGCCAATTTCCAGGGTCGCATATTTTCGACCTCTCTGTTGATTAGCCTAAAGTCGTCAATCGTTGTTGCTTGAGACCATTCGGACTCGGCCACTTTTCCATCAATCCGAATGGCAGCATCTTCTCCAATTCGCTGAATGTGAACAGGAGCTTGATGCAACCAACTCGTTGTGGCTCCAACTCCGGTTGATCCGAGAGCCAGCGCAGAAATGAAAAGCCATACATAAGAACTCAGGTTGCGTTGAAGAAAGGACTTGCTTGGACTCCAGAACGCAATTCGCTTAAAAGTTAGGTGGACTAATCTCATACGCTTCCACAGGCTCGATGTGAACATAGATGTCATCTCACGTGCACTAACATGTTGCATAAGAATATGTCTTGAGAGATGTATGGTCTAGCAAAATGATTCAGAAGTGGCGCAAATCTCGATGTTCTTCCCGTTCAGAACTTCGTCAAAACTGCAAATACCGTTGCTTTCGCCGAAGCCTCACCCGATGAATATCGATTCGAACGCGTCAAGTTCCGTTCAAAAGATCGGGACTCTCAATGAGGGCGATCTACACCTCTCACTAAAGCTCTTCTATGCCGATGATCCATCGCAACTAGAAAGACGAGCGAAAAACTATGTCGTCGATGTTCTGAAACACGATCAAATCGTTGAAATTCAGACTCGTGGCTTCGGCTCTCTCCGTAGGAAACTTCCGGCTCTGCTTCAGACTCACAATGTTACATTGGTTCATCCGATCGCAATCCGCAAGACCATTGTAAAAAGCACCGAAGATGGGGCAAGTACGCGGCGACTTTCTCCCAAGAAAGGGATCGTTCACGATGTCTTTGACGAGTTGGTTTCCCTACCAACGTTGTTAGATCTCGCTGGGATGCAACTTGATGTGGTACTTGTCCACGAAGAAGAGGTCCGCAAGTTCGACGGGCGACGTGGTTGGAGAAGGCGTGGATGGGTAATTGTGGAGAGAAGACTTATGGAGGTGATTTCGACTCACACGTTTAGTTCGTCAAAGCAGTTGTTGCTTGAACTATTTCCCGACTTGCCTAGTCAATTTACTACAGAGGACTTAGCCAGAGAGACTAGAGGCAACCGGTCGCTGGCCCAAAAAGCCGCATACTTCTTAAGGGAGTCAAATTCAATCCGCGTGGTGGCAAAACGGGGTAATACTCTCGTCTATGAACGCTGCTAGGGTGTCGAACTCATTGAGTTCCTCGATATGAACATTACGAAATAGTCGACAGCAACATGTTCGACTCAATGCTCCTCATCTTTGTCGCGTCCGCTGTACTGGCGTCGCTCGCACTCTTTTGCCGACAACCATTGATTGTCGTCTACATCGTCGTTGGGTGTGTACTGGGACCTCACGGATTGCAATGGGTGACCGACCACCAAGCACTGTCGGACCTTGGCCACATTGGGATCATCTTTCTTCTGTTCATAGTTGGCCTAGACTTGCCACCACAGAAGATCAAGAACGTGCTGCGTCAATCCATCGTGACAGTGGTTGCAAGCACTGCGATATTCTTCGTAGTTGGAGCAGGAATCGGGATTCTCTTTGGATTCACGATTCTGGAAGCCGCAATCACAGGGATTGCAGTCGTTTTCTCTAGCACGATAGTTGGAATCAAGCTCCTACCAAACACGGTTTTGCATCACAGGCACATCGGGGAGATTGTCATTGGGCTGCTTCTGCTGCAAGACCTGCTAGCGGTATTCGCATTGCTCTACATGAAAGGGCTCGAAGGTTCATTCACGTGGCACTCTTGGCTGGTCGCATCCTTGGGTCTGCCTGGGCTCGTCGCGGTGGCTTACTTTGGGGCTAAGTACCTGTTTTGGCCACTTCTCCGTCGATTCGATGTCTTCACTGAATTCACGTTTCTTCTTTTCCTAGGTTGGTGCATGGGGGTTGCTTGGATTGCACATCTACTAGGGATGCCTGTTGAAGTAGGTGCATTCTTGGCCGGAGTTGTGCTTGCCAATTCTCAGGCTGCACAAGGTATCGCACAGACTCTGGAGCCGCTACGAGACTTCTTTTTGGTCTTGTTTTTCTTTTACGTTGGTGCAAGCGTCGATCCTCGCCTGCTTTGGGAATTGGTTTGGCAGGTGCTAATACTCGGTGCGGTGTTTGTTGCGCTGAAACCAATTGTCTTCAGGTATCTGATTGGATGGCAGGGTGAATCGTCTGAGACTAGCTGGGAAATCGGTTCCAGGCTTGGACAATGCAGCGAATTCTCGCTCTTAGTCCTTTATCTAGCCGCAATGCAAATGAGCGAGTCCAGCATGCTCATCGTACTCGGAGCTACCGTGATGACCATACTCATTTCGTCGTATGTGGTCGTGTTTAAGTACAAGAATCCCATAGCGATTTCGGATCGATTGCGCGTCGACTAACGATCGCTACGTCTGCGAGAGATCGACGAGTCCTCTTCCAACCATCTTTCCTTCAAGGATCTTGTCGATGCAATCGGAAAGTGTTTCCAATGACAGTACCGTTGCCAGAGACTCGAGCGAGTCGATCTTCCAATTAGACGCTAGTTTGTTCCAAATTATCGCTTTTTGATCAAGGGGCAACTCTACCGAATCAACACCCAGCAAATTTACATGCCGCAGAATAAAAGGTAGAACAGTTCCCGTGAACGTGGGTGATTGGACTAGTCCACATGCAGCAAGGCTCGCACCATAATTCAGCGCTTTAATGGCATTCATCATCATGTCGCCGCCTACCGTGTCCACGACACCAGCCCATTTCTCTCGTTGTAAAGGACGATGAGAGTCTTTGGAGACGTCTTCGCGACTCAAGATTTCATGCGCGCCTAGAGCCTTCAAGAACTCCGATTGACTGGGCTTGCCAGAAGCCGCAAAAGTCTGGTAGCCCAACGAACTCAAGATGCGAACCGCGACACTTCCCACACCGCCTGTTGCGCCCGTCACAAGGACAGGCCCGTTCTCAGGACACATACCTGAGTCTTCAAGTTTGTGAATGCACAGCGCTGCAGTAAACCCAGCAGTACCTAGAATCATGCTCTCTCGTAGCGACAATCCAGTAGGCAACGGGAGAGCCCACGTCGTCGGGATCCGAACACGTTGGGCGAATCCGCCGTCCGTATCCATTCCTAAGTCAAACCCGATAGCGATTACTTCATCACCTTCACGAAACTTATCCGATTGTGATTCGACAACAACACCAGCAACATCGATTCCCGGAGTGTGTGGATAGTTACGGGTCACTCCAGGTGCTCCCGTTGCTGACAAAGCATCCTTGTAGTTCAGCGACGAGTACAGGACCTCTATCAGAAGATCGCCTGGCGGCAATTCGTCCACTGTTCGCTCCTGCACGGCCCGCTTAAACGAACCATCGTCGCTCTTCTCTACACGAAGCGCGTGAAATGATGTCATTGGATAGATCCTGTGATTCGGTTCCAGCCTCTTCGAATCGTAGCGGCGGTCCCGGCAAGGACCTCGGCAAGCGGCTTTTTGGGCATGACCCACGAAACACCGTAGACCTCGGACTCTTTGCAAGCGTTCATGATGTACTCGTCACTTGTTTGTAGAACATCTACCAGATTGATCTTGACGGCACGCTCGCCATACCAAGACTCCCCGGTCGAGACAACGTCTAGATCAACGTTGTCTCTGTGTTCTTCAACAAATTCCTTGAATAGCCCGTGGGTGTCTTCAATTTCCTCTTTGAACTTGGATCGGGCTGCATCCGTATTCTCGCCAAAGACTGAGAGGGTCCGTTTGTACTGGCCTGCCGTGAAGACTTCATAGTCGACATCGTGCTTCTTCAAGAGACGATTGAGGTTCGGAAGTTCTGCGACGACACCAATTGAGCCGAGCACCGCAAAGGGGGCAGCAATAATCTTGTCCGCGACAACCGCAAGCATATAGCCTCCACTTGCTGCGACCTT
This sequence comes from Candidatus Azotimanducaceae bacterium, assembly GCA_965203735.1. Classification (GTDB taxonomy): domain Bacteria; phylum Pseudomonadota; class Gammaproteobacteria; order Pseudomonadales; family Azotimanducaceae; genus Bin55. The sequence continues at coordinate 1,746,595 of OZ241909.1, read as the reverse complement.
GTCCACAGCTACTGTTAAGGCAACTCCCGCGTTCTTCACTCGCAATAGCTGAGATGCAGCATAGCCGTAGGAGTGAACCATTCCTCCTGCACTCTCGACCCGAACGATGACCTCATCTTGCTTCTTGGCTCGTGTGAGAACCGCGGAAATTTCGTGCTTTAGGTTTGCAGTCCTTGACGCTTCTAGATCACCTTCGAAGTCAAGCACGTACAAACTCCGTTTATCGTTGTCTTCTTTCTCCTTGGATTCCTCCGCACTTGGCTCAGAGCCGTCGTCACTGGTATCGCTTTGAGATTCTTCGTCAGCTGACTGTTCCTTAGCGACCTTCGTCTCTTTCTTGGGTTTCTTGGGCTTTTTGGCTTTCCGTGCTTTCTTCGCCTCTGCAGGTGTCAAAGACGCGTGCTTAAGGGTTGACTCCATGTGTTCGTAAAGTTCATTGATGTGCCGAACTTCAAGATGGCCAAAGGTGTCTCGGTGCTGTCGCTTGACGCTCGTGGCGATAGTTACCATCACTACCGCAAGAATGGCTACTGTAATGGTTCCTGCTTTTAGAAAGAAGGATAGATAATCTAGAAAGAATTCCATGTGTTCGGTGGTCCAGATGTGAATGGTGTAAATTCTGTGATCTTCAAGTTCGCCTTACTACTATGCCAACACTAGAGAATTGCGCCTAAGTAATGAACAGAGACAAGTGCATTGAAAACCTGAGAGAGCATGCTCGGCCCATCGCGTCTTTCGCAGAAGACATCACAGTTCTGTTGAAAGTGAAGAACGAGGCAATAGTTGTTTCTACGTCAAAGGGAGCTATCGAGAGCCTTGAAGTGGAATCTGCCGAAGATGTACGAACTGCATGTTTCGACTTTGATACCTGGTCCACAGCGTTTGACCTCCTTGTCGGGCACATTGATCTAGCAAGCGTGTTTCTTAGTGGCAGAATTCGATCCAACGGATACTTGACCCTCATATTTCCCATTATGTCGATATTTCAACACCAACGTGGTTCTGCTGTCCCGGAGTAGAGACGGGAATTCGGCTATCTCGCCAATCGTTCCCGTTCGTCCACAAACGAATCAATCAACCATCCCGATATTGCTGTAGATCCTGGTCGATTTGGCAGCTTATCGTAACGAAACCACTTTGCCTCAGCAATTTCTTCGTCGTTACAGACTATTTCTCCGGAATGGTAGTCGGCATGAAATCCCAACATCAACGAATTGGGAAACGGCCAGGGCTGACTACCCAAGTACTGAAGGTTCTGCACCATTAACCCGACTTCTTCCAATACTTCGCGGTGCACGGTCTGTTCAATGGACTCTCCTGGTTCGACAAAGCCCGCAATCGTGCTAAACATTCCGTGCCGCCATCGGGAGTTACGTGCCAACAACGCCTCGTCACCGCGTCGTACAAGCACAATGATGCTTGGACTGAGTCGTGGATAGTTGATCAATCCGCAGTTGCTACATTGCTTTGCTCGGTCGGTAGCATGGTCAACAGTTGGAGTACCACAGCGACCACAGTAGAGGTGATCCTTGTTCCAGTCCACCATTTGCTTGGCTCGACCGGCCAAATAAAACATGCTCGACTCCACGCGACCTAGCCAACCGTGGAGATCTCCGAGTACGTAAGGAGCTACAGGAGTTCCTTGAGCTTCGATTGCATAGCAGTGTACGTCTCGCCAAGTTCCCAAGTAGATCTTGGCGAGGACTTTCGCATCGACCCAGCGAAACTCATCGGATGTGATCGGTCGGGGCACTCCGGATTCCACAATGGAGAGCAATTGGCCATCAATGAACACAAAGCAGTGCGAGTCACCTGATGACCCGTCTTCCGGTTCTTTGGCGAGTGAGACGAAACTATCTGGATCTGTAAGCCACACTAGTTTGCCCGTTAGCGGAAAGCGGTGAGTAGTTTAATGACTACGGTCTCGTGTCCACTCAAGAGACTAGCGCGATTAATCCTAGGGTGGCGTTGTGAATTGCATTCAGCAAGCCTCTGGCGAGGAGGTGTTGTCAAGCTTGCAACTGCTTGAGTTCGGGCGAGCTCCGGTCTTGATATCTTGCTACGAGTGTGCACGGACAAACATCCAGTCCGTTGATAGCTAGCCGAATGTCACTCCTGTTCTAAAGCCAGAGACCGAATCTGTTTCATTTCCGCATCCGAAAGAGACTTCCTACGAGCGTCAGCCTTCTCCAAAGCAAGGGCACCTCGTTGCCTTAGGTCCGAACCGTCCGAGTCAGTCACCCCTGCGAATAGTTGCACTGGATCGTATCGTGCCCAGTGATCAAACAGGCTTTGTAGGTACTCTCGACGTTCGCTTCCCACAAGCAAGTCACGCAACTCAATGGCGTCATCAAATTGGGCACGGTCAACTAGGAACTCTCCCAATTCTCGGCTTGCTACAGACTTGGGTCTACCGTTGTCTAACTGGGACAGAAACAACTTTGCTTGTGATACGTCACTTTCCGCCACAGCCAAGATACCTACAAACTCTAAACCATTGTCTTCGTATTGGCTCGAATAGCGGCGAGATAAGTCGAATGCCCGTTTGGAGTTTTCTTCTGCAATCCGACCAAGAACGGCAAACCAAGAATCAACCGACACCTTACGATTCTTGGATCTCAACTCCAACCATCGCAACGGAGCTCTCCATGAGAAATTGGTCCAGTGTAGTGCAACGCCAAATTCGACATCATCCAAGAAGTCCGGATGAACTCTTGATATCAATCGCGAGGCTCGTCTGGGAGAGAACAGCGAAACGATTTCGACTGCATTTGCCACCCCCCATTCTTGCAAGTCGTTCGGTAGAAGACCAGGATTCCTCAAAATTTCTTCCGTGTCAAATTTCGCCCACTCGTCTACGACAATTCTTCGCAAGGGGTAACGGAGGCTCGTTAGCTCCATATTTGAGATCGCCTTTAGCGCTTTCGATGGTTCCCTATATCCCCACGCTTCGACAACTCTGGCTAAAGGTGAGTCCATCTGATTCTCGTGACATTCAACGGCAAGATCAAATGCCGCTTGTGCATCTGTGTCCGAAAGTTGCTTCAAGACTGATCGCAAGACTTCTGATCGCTCTTCCAAGTTTGGTATCGAACGACACAAGGAACGGATGACATGAAAGTCTTCCTTATCAATCCAGGCGGTAGCAATAGCTTGTAAGGACGAATTTCTGTAGGTACCAAGCAAGTGACTGTCAAGCATTGATTTCCATGCTTGCTTCAACTCTTCAACGGAGAGCTCTGAGTACGACCTCTTAAGCAATGTGTCGGCATCGTAGTCTTCACCTAGTGCAAGCGCAAGATCACGCTTTTGTTCGTTGGATAAACTGTCGTTGTACACGAGAATTGACTCTAAAGCCAAGGTTCTATTCGGTTCCGCAAGCTCTTTAGCAATGTTTACAGCAGCATCTAAATCATCGGATGCCAATGAGCGGAACACCCCGCTGATGAGAAATCTCCTGTGGTCAGACTGGAAATTTAGCGCAGTATCCAAGGCCTCTTGGGGTCGACGGTGTGCCATTTCTCTAAGAATTCGATGCTGAAGTGCACGTTGAAGATTGCTATCCTCAATGTTCTCTGATTGCTCCAAGATTTCGACAAGCCGAGCATCGGTAGCGTTAAAGACCATCCAGTGTGTTGCTTGATAGCGACGAAACTCTGAGTCTAGAGCAAGTAGCTCATCTACATCTCTAACCACAACTTCATAGGGATTTGCTGACAACTCATCATCAAACGGGAGTCTCGCAAACCATAACAACACGTCTGATGGCCATACTTCGGGCGAACTGGACGAATTAGCAGCGTGAACACCAAGTGGTATCACAGCGCATCCAGCTGCGATTAGCAAGACAGCCAGAGGCATGCGAGACTTGAGCGCTCTAGGAATGCGGCTGAGCAATGCATCTTCAGCCATATGAACGTATCGCAAGCCGAGCGAAGCCTTAAACAATGATGTCAAACATAGGGATCACGATTAACAAATTCTAGGCGCGTCAACTTATGCGGTGTAAACTGAGTCTGCCTAAGATCAAGCCGGTTTGAGCGTTGATGTCTTTCTACGAATGCTAACTGACGAACAGCCAGTCCGTTGTTTCCTCGCTGTTGTCTATTCATTTAGTATAGCCAGCGAGCGAATCTGTTGCATCTCAGCATCGGAAAGAGACTTCCGACGAGCATCAGCTTTCTCCAAAGCAAGAGCGCCACGGTGCCTTAGGTTCGAACGGTCTGTGCTCTTCACCCATGAGAATAGCTGTACCGGATCGGAGTTCGCCCAGTATTCAAACAGGTTCTGCAAATACTCGCTTCGTTCGCTCTCTGAAAGCAAACCTCGCAATTCAATTGCTTCATCGAAACGATTTCGAATGACCAGGAACTTTCCCAATTCTCGACCCGCCACAAACTTGGCTCGACCATCACTCATTTGAGCGAGGAACAACTTAGCTTGGCGTGCATCTTTCCTCGCAACCTGGACCACAACAATAGACTCCAATCCATCTTCTTTACTTGTGGATGAATTACGAAGAGCAATTTTGAATGCGTGAATTGGATCTTCTTCTACAACCCGATAGAACAAGTCAATCCAAGAGTCAATCGACACAGTCCCTCTCGTGGACCTAGACTCCAACCATCGCAATGGCGCTTTCCAAGAAGAGTCCGACCAGTAGGAAGTGATCGCTAGCTCGACCGAATCCGAGTAATCTTGATGTACCTTGGAAATCAATCGGGATGCTCTTCTGGGGGAACGCCTCGCTACCTCTTTAACTGCACAAGCCACTCCCCATTCACGCAAGTCGGATGGAAGAAGATCGGGATTTCTCAATACTTTGTCCGGGACGGTACGTGCCCATTCCTCCACCGCAATTCGACGCAGTGGATACCGAAGACTCGTCAGTTCCATACTAGATATTGCCTGCAATGCTTCTACAGGGTCCCTATGCCCCCAGGCCATCACGACGGTGATCAAGGGCGCATCCATCTGGTTCTCATGACATTCGACGGCAAGTTCAAAAGCGGGTCGCAAATCGGTTTCTGAAACGTGCTTAAGGAGGAATTCCAGGATCCAAGATCGTTCATAGACATTTGGCAATGAGCGACAGATTGAAGGTACGAACTGGTACTGGTAGTTTGCAGTGTCAATCCAAGCGGCTGCAATATTCCGAAGCGATGTAGTTCGATAAACGCCTAGCAAGTGACTGTCAATCATTAAATCCCAGGCTTGTTTCAATTCCTCAACGGGAAGTTGGGTGTAGGACTTTTCAAGTAGATCGTCGCCATATAACTCTTCACCTAGTTCGAGCTGAAGATCACGATCTTGGTTAATGGCCATCCTGTGGCCATAGACTAGAATCGCCTCTAGTGCGATACGTCTATTCGGTTCTTCAAGCTTCTTAGCTCGGTTAATAGCAGCGTCCAAATCTGAAATTGCCCACGTGCGAAACACCCCGCTGATCAAGAATCTCGTGTTATCAGACGGGGAGTTTATGGTGATGTCCAGAGCCCTCTCAGGTTGCCTGCGCGCCATTTCGAGCATGATGTAATGCTGCAGACTTCGACGAAGATTTTTGTCCTCAATCTTCTTCGATTGCTTGAAGATTTCGTCGAGCCGAGCATCGGTCGTGTTCCAAACCATCGAATCTAGTGCACGATACTTGTGAAACTCAGCGTCTAGGGCCAGTAATTCGTCGATATCTCTAACTACGGTATCCCATGGATTGATGGACGGCTCTTCATCAGAAAGAAGGCCAGCCTTCCACAGCAATATGTTTGAGGGACTTACTTCCGCCGGACTTGCGGAAGTGGTGGCATGAACATCAAAGGATCCCGCAATACCGAGAGATACGATTAGCAGGACAGCAATGCAACTTCGAGACTCGAACAATCGACGCATGGAGCTGTGAGAAGAATCTAGAACCTTCATGGTTGACTCAAGACTAGCCATAGTTCTTGCTTCTATGGTTTCAAATCAGGATCTTGTGCGGCTCGTTCTAATTCATCCAACTTCTCTAACGCGACCTGAATTCGATAACGTTTGCCAAGCTCAGGCGTCACACCGTAACCTTTTGGTTTGTCGTACCGAACGCCAATCTGTTCATCAATCTGAAGTCTGCGCCCCGTCTTTCGGAGCAGCTCCGCATGGGGAAGACAATCGTTCCCGTACTCGACAACAGCCTCGACGAGGTGACCCACAGCGTTTGTGGGATACTTCGCTGACTCCTCGAGTCGCGACACCAATGCTTCCAAACCTTCTTTGCTCCGAAATAGCCCTAGTCCCCGAGCCGCCTCTGCAGTGAGTGTTGCCTCAACCGTCCTATCCAACAGTACCGAGATTCGAAGTTCCTGGTCCTTGTTTGACGAATACTCACCTAAGTTGAGAAGAAGTAGCAAACTTTCAGCGCCATTGGGATTCTTCGATTCCCATATGATCTCGTGGCCTTCTGGATCCTTGGGGTACAGAACAGCTAGGATATTAGGAATCAATTGCCACACCCATTCGGACTTGAAAACAGCCCTGCCGTTTCGAATCTCCATCATGTCGAGACCTTGGTTGGCGTGGAAGTCGGGATTTTCCCCAAATTCCTCTTGCCACGTGTCGACAAGCAAAGCTTTGAGTCCTGATATTCGTTGGAGCTCCCGATCAAGTGGACGTGGTTCTTCAGGACTTCTGCTGTCCCATCCAACCCACGATGCATACCAGTTAATGGCGTTCAACGCAGCACTGACAATTTCTGAGTCCTTCGAGGAAAGTCCTCTTTCTAAAGTCTCGATGACAGTGTCGTTTTCCAATTCAGGATCGTAGATCCCTTCATATCCAAGCCAGTCGTATAGTTCTGTACCTTCAAGATCGGCTGGAATGTCCTTTGCAGGAAGGAATGTACAAAATCCGATCAGCAGCATGCTACCCATCAGAAACCTGCAATTGATCATCCTCATCTCAAGATTCCCTATGCTCTAAATAACTCGTGCACACTGTTCAACCCCGCTGCGATTCTACACCTCAGACGAGAATTCCGACTTGTTTGAGAGTCTCGTAGAGACTCACCCTCGCACGGGTACTGTCCCATCCAGGCCGCCTTGCTACAATTTTTCAATTGGTGCATAGTAGCCGTGCGCTCCTCAGAACGCTCTTCAGAAACCCCTACTCAGGAAAAACACATTGTCTGACCCAATTTCGATTTCAAACCCTGGATCCTCGCCTCGACTAGGACTGAAGACATTTGCAACCAATTTTCTGGGGTCTGCCCCCACCTGGTACAAGCAGACAATTGTTGCCTTCCTCATCCTCAATCCAATACTTTGGTGGATGGCATCTCTTGCACCCCTATTCGAAGGTTCATTTATTGGTACCGCGTTGTCGCATATGCACACTGTTGCAGGTTGGGCTCTCGTGTTGGAGTTCATCTTTACTCTTGCGATGGCTCTCAGGTGCTATCCATTGCAACCTGGCGGGTTGTTAGCCATCGAAGCCATTGCGTTGGGAATGACCAACACAAAACACGTCTATCAGGAAATTGTGACCGGATTCCCGGTAATTCTTCTCCTGCTGTTCATGGTTACGGCAATCTTCTTTATGCGAGAGCTTCTGCTGTTCATTTTCACGAAGATACTTGTTAGAGTGCGATCGCAAATTCTCTTGGCGATCCTCTTCAGTTCCGTGGCCGCAGTGCTTTCAGCATTTCTCGATGCTCTTACCGTCACGGCGGTCGTTATCAGTGTGGGCTTAGGCTTCTGGCACGTCTACAACGAAGTGGTAAAGACGGATGACCCGCCGAAGGACGAAGAGTCTAAGTTGGAGCGCGAGAAGGAACTCGAGAAGTTTCGTGCATTTCTCCGTGGCTTGTTAATGCATGCGGCGGTAGGAACCGCAATTGGCGGCGTGATGACCACAGTCGGTGAGCCACAAAACCTCCTTATCGCCAAGGTAATGGGGTGGGAATTCATCGAGTTTTTTCTACGAATGGCGATCGTGACGCTCCCCGTGATGGTCGTGGGATTTAGTACCTGCCTTTTGCTTGAACTAACCGGATGGTTTCACTACGGAGCAAAACTTCCCAATCCCATTCGAGAAATAATGCAGGAATACGAGAATAAAGAAGATATCAATCGCACATCGGGTGAGAAAGCCCAACTTGTTATACAGGCGATCGCGGCGATCTTGCTCGTTATAGCACTGGCATTTCACATTGCCGAAGTGGGTATCGTTGGTTTGATGATCATCGTCGTACAAACCGCCTTTAATGGAATCGTTGATGAACATCGGATCGCCGATGGCTTTGGTGAGGCCCTTCCGTTTATTTCGTTGCTTGTCGTCTTTTTCGCTATTGTCGCCGTTATTCACGACCAGCACTTGTTTGCGCCAGTTGTTACTTGGGTTCTAACTCTGGAACCATCCCAACAGCCGGGAATGTTCTATATCGCAAATGGGCTACTCTCGGCAATTAGCGATAACGTTTTCGTGGCTACCGTCTACATAAAGGAAATTGAGGCTGCATACCAAGCCGGGGCTATCGACCGCCACTTGTTTGACATTCTCGCGATTGCGGTCAATACTGGAACGAATATTCCTAGCGTTCTCACTCCGAATGGCCAGGCGGCGTTCTTGTTTCTCCTTACGACTTCCTTAGCACCTTTAATCAATCTCTCGTACATACGAATGGTCCAAATGGCTTTCCCATACTTCGTGACAATGGGAATTACCGGTTGGTGTATGGTGACGTTCTTTCTGTACCAAGGATGATGAACTAGTACCGAAGTGAGTACTTAGCTTAAGACCTTAGCCTTCTTGAAGGCTAAGCTGCAAGTTTCGCATGTATGCTTCATGCGCCTCAATTTCTTCGTCCGATGCACGTACAAGAATGGGACGTATTCGTTCGTAAGCGGCTGGGTCCAGCGTATGTTCCTTCCTTTGGGATTGCGATTCTGAGTCACCGAACAAGCCAACCTCACCCGCAGTCATCTTGATGTAGACCCGAGCGAGCAGTCTGGCATCTACCAATGCTCCATGAGCTTCTTCGCGAGTTGTCGTGTCTACGTTGTAACGCTTGCACAATGCGTCTAGATTGTTGTATTGACGCGCATGTTTACGTCCCGCAATCTCTAACGAGTCGACCACCTTGCAAATTTGATCCACACGTTCCTCGAAGCCGCTGAGTTTGAGCTCGTTGTTAAGGAACGGTATATCAAAGGAAGCGTTGTGTATCACTACCTCGTGGTCCCTTACAAAATTTAGAAAGTCAGACGCAATTTCCGTAAACACCGGTTCGTTGGACAGTCTAGATAGCGAGAGACCATGTACTTTTTGCGCTTCTGGATGGATTTCTCGTTCCGGGTTCACGTACGCATGAAATTCCCGATCAGTAATCTGGAAGTTGTCCACTTCCACGCATCCCACCTCAATGATCCGATGCCCCTCATGGACATCCAGACCTGTAGTTTCCGTGTCTAGTACCAAAAACCGACTAGAGCTCATTGCCTTGTTCCATGAATTCTTGAAATTTGCGAGCCTGCTCTCGAGCCAAAGAATCTACCCTCTCGTTTTCGGGATTCCCACTGTGACCCTTTACCCAATGCCATTGAACCTCTTGTACATGTACAAGCTCATCCAAGCGTTGCCACAGTTCGATGTTCTTGACCGGAGAGTTCTTCGCTGTGCGCCAACCGTTCTTGCGCCAAGTCCGAATGTAAACCGTTATTCCATCGCGAAGATACTTCGAGTCCGTGAACAGAAGAACCTTGGATGAATTCTGGCACGCCTCCAACCCTTTGATCGCAGCAATCATCTCCATACGATTGTTAGTTGTGTAGCGAGCCCCTCCAGTGAGTTCAAGCTCGTCGTTGTCGGTGATGAGAAGCGCGGCCCAACCGCCAGGTCCTGGGTTGTGCAAACACGCCCCGTCGGTATAGATCCGAACGGGATTCAAAGCTTCAATTCGATACGAAGAATAAGATCAACTAACTATGGTATTTCGGCGAACTCTTGAACTTGGTACTTCAAAGAAGCCTCACTTCGCAAAGAGTCAATGAACGAAACCAATCCGTTGCTCTTCAATCCGTCTAGGAGTTCGTCACGTACCTGTGTTTGCTGGGCTTGTGGTAGTTCGTTGTAGTCTCCGAGTTCCATCCGAGACACAACGACAATGGCAAATTCAATGGGACTAACATCGACAGAGAGAATTTTGCGCTCTTCGTCTGAAGGCAATCGTTCACCAAAGGCAGCTTCAAGGATATTCCGATTCACTTCGGTGTTGTTTTTTTGAGTCGCATCGTACGTGGTCCACTCAAATTCGAACTCATTGGCCACGGACGAATAATCCTTGGTTTCCTCTAGACTTGCCATTGCTCCGTCGCGTGCTTCTTCAGCAAGCTTTCTAGCTCTCATCGACTTCAATCCACCCTCGATTTGAGGTCGAACTTCATCCACGGGACGAAGCTTTGGCTCGGTCCGGGAAACAATCCTACCAACGAGAGTTTGGCTATCAGACACTTCAATGGGTCGACTGTTTGCATCAATGGTTAAGACATCTCCGTCCAGTAGCTCGTCCCGTACACGATAGGCATCAAAGGGAGGTTCCCCGTTGCTCCGATTAATGCCAGCTTGACTCTGAATTTCAAGCCCCAATGCTGTCGCGGCCGGCTCCAATGACAGGTTGTCTTCGAACGCAATTCTGTCGAGCTCTGCGATTGCCTCCTCGTATGCGGGAGTTGCCAAATCAGCCAAGATAGACTCCCGGATTTGAGCTTCGCGCTCTTCAAACGGAATATGTTCAACCTCCTGAATTTCATGGAGCTGAATGATGTGAACACCGAATTCCGTTTCGAATGGCTCCGATATTTCGTCTGCTTCCATGCTGAACAATACCTGCTCGAACTCTGGTACGTAGTAGCCTCGCCCAGCAAATCCCAAGTCTCCCCCATTGACAGCGGTACTTACGTCGTCTGATATTTCCTCCGCAATCTCTGAGAAACTCTCTCCTTCTGACACTCTTTGGCGAACTTCGAGCAATTGCTTGATGGCATCTTCCTTAGTTCGATCGTCACCTACATGAAGCAGGATGTGCGAGGACTTGCGTTCGGCATTGGATTCAGCCACCTTTTTCTCTGCCTCGTAAGACTCGAGCACTTCGGCATCATCAATGACCAGATCGGCCTCGAACATCTTGCGGTCCAACAGGACATAAGCCACTTCATACTCCTCCCGAGTCATAAAGTCCCCACTGTTTTCCTCAAAGTACTCAAGAACCTCTTCGTCCGTAGGCTCATAATCCCCCAAGAAAGAATTTGATATGAATGTGACAAATGCAATATCACGCGTCTGACCTGCTATTGAAGAGGCATCGCGCACTTCGCGTTCCGTCACAAATGAAGTGTTTTCCAGAGTACGCACGAGGCGAGTAATCACTTCGTCTTCTCGAGCGCTAGCCTCGTAGGATTGGGGTGAGAACCCCGCTCGGCTAATAACCCGAACGAATTGCTCAGGATCGAATTCACCATCCTGCTGAAATGCCGGATTTGTTTGAAGCCGATCAACGAATTCCTTCTTTGACGATTCGAAGCCGATTTGTTCTGCCTTTTGCCTGACAAGTCGATTATTGATCAACTGTCTAAGAACCGTTTGGTTGTTAATGACGCTTTCGACGTAGGCAGGATCGAGATCGCTACCGTACATCCTTCGAAAATTCTGACGTTGAACCTGCACTGATCGCTGCAGTTCGCCTTCCGTGACGGAATCACCGTTGACTTTAACAACTGCAGGCTCGGAAACGGCAAAGAGATTGAAGGCTCCGAATCCAAAGACAACCAACACGAAACAAATAATGCCAGCAAGAATCTTGGCTCCAAGAGTCTGAGCACCCGCACGCATCTTTTGCAGCATAGAAAAATTCTGCCTCGGTTTAGAGAAGCAGCCTCATTCAGTTAGCCAGCTACCGAATGTCGAGGTTCACGAAATGAGACCTCACAGACATCCGCGATCAACTAAGTCAGTTGACGGATTCCTTGAGAGCTTTGCCCGGCTTGAAGAGGACTACCTTACGAGAAGGCACCTGAATCGCTGCGCCAGTCTGTGGATGCCGACCCGTATAAGCGGGACGATCCTTGACTGAGAAGTTTCCGAATCCGGCCAGTGCAACCGTGTCCGCTTCGTTAAGAGCGCTCGCAATTCCACTCAGAACTGCGTTCAAAGCTGCCGAAGCCTCGTCTTTCTTCAGACCCGTCTCGGTTCGGACATGGTTGATAAGTTCAGATTTGTTCATTCGTGTATCTCCGTTTCCTCGAATGGAAGGCATTGCGACCAACATTGGTCGCGTTGAGTTCGAACCAGAGAGCGATTGCGCACGGTTCCGTTAGGAGCCACTCGCTTCTCTTCGCTCTGGAATCGTTTTGTCTTGGTAAACCAGTATCGGATCACTTTCACCGTTAACGACATTAGCATCGATAACAACTCTGGCAATATTGTCGTTTGACGGAAGATCAAACATCGTGTCCAACAGAATTTCTTCCATGATGGATCGAAGACCTCTTGCGCCAGTCTTTCGTTCCTTGGCTTTTTCGGCAATCGCCATCAACGCATCTTGCCGAAACTCAATCTCCGCATCTTCCATGCGGAATAGTTCCGTGTACTGCTTGGTAAGGGAGTTCTTTGGCTCTGTGAGGATTTGAACCATAGAAGTCGAATCAAGCTCTGTCAACGTGGCGACCACGGGCAGTCTTCCTACAAATTCGGGAATTAGCCCATATCGAATTAGATCTTCGGGTTCGACCATTGAAAGAGTCTCGTCAATATCGGCATCGCTTGGTCCATTGACCGTTGCTTCAAATCCTATTCCTCCTTCACGAGTTCGATCATTGATCACTTTGTCGAGTCCAGCGAACGCTCCACCACATATAAACAAGATGTTAGTAGTGTCTACCTGCAAATAGTCTCCTTGTGGGTGTTTTCGTCCACCGTGCGGTGGAACCGAAGCTGTTGTACCTTCGATTAGCTTCAGCAGCGCTTGTTGAACGCCCTCACCAGAAACATCACGTGTGATTGAAGGATTGTCGGACTTGCGAGAAATCTTGTCTATTTCGTCGATGTAAACAATTCCTCTCTCTGCTCGTTCTGTGTCGTAGTCGCACTTTTGTAGCAGTTTCTGGATGATGTTTTCGACATCCTCGCCTACGTAGCCAGCTTCCGTCAAAGTCGTAGCGTCGGCAATGGCAAAGGGCACATCCAAGAGCCGCGCTAACGTCTCTGCCAACAGTGTCTTGCCACATCCAGTGGGACCTATGAGCAGGATATTGGCCTTGGATAGTTCTACATCACTCTTGACATTAGAAGCAAGACGCTTGTAGTGGGTGTAAACCGCGACGGAAAGTACACGCTTTGCATACTCCTGGCCAATCACGTAGTCGTCAAGACTCTCTTTAAGTTCCTGCGGGATCGGCAGTCTTTGCCGACTATTTTCTTCCCTTTGGTGCATGAGGTCTTGTTCGACCATCGCCATGCACTCCAATACGCACTCGTCGCAAATGTATTGGGTAGGTCCTTGGATAAGTTTGCGCACCTCGTACGCAGCCTTTCCGCAGAAGGAACATTCTGTCTTGGTAGTTGGAGGTCCGTTACCGATTCTGTCCATGAATTTCGCCTTTACTGAACCCTCACATTAGGACTAAGCTGCAAGCAAAGTCGCCCGTCTCTAAATGCCTTGATATCACTCTTGAGTATTTTACGAGAATTAAAGCTAACCAAAACGATTACCGCACCAGTGCGTGTCAGTTGATTGTGTCCGGGACCGCGGAATTCATCTAGCCAAGTCGGCAAGCTCGACATCCACACGCTTAGTCGTTCACTCGAGTCTCACGCACTTTATCTATGATTCCGTAGTCCAAGGCCTGCTGCGCGTTCATCCAAAAATCCCTATCTGTATCTTCAGCAATTCTCTTCACTGGCTGACCTGTATGTAACGCAAGAATCTCATTGAGCTTGTCTCGCATCAACATAATCTCACGCGCCTGAATTTCGATATCAGCAGCTACTCCAGATGAGCCTCCGCTGGGCTGATGAAGCATGACTCGAGAATTTGGAAGAACCGACCGCTTTCCTTTGGCACCCGAAGCCAATAGGAAGGCTCCCATGCTCGCAGCCTGGCCTACACATGTTGTGGATACATCGGATCTGATGTACTGCATGGTGTCATAAATTGACAAGCCGGCTGAGACCGCGCCTCCAGGCGAGTTGATGTACAAGTGAATATCTTTGTCGGGGTTCTCCGACTCGCACCATAACATCTGGGCCACTATTACGTTGGCCACATTGTCGTCGACAACCCCTACCAAGAAGATGATTCGCTCCTTAAGCAGGCGAGAGAAGATGTCGTATGATCGTTCGCCCCGTGGGCTTGGTTCGACTACAACTGGTACAAAATTGAAGCTCTGAAGTTCATCCTTCATTTCTTGCCTCCTACAAGATTCCAAATTCGTTTAAGTATTCCACCTTTCTTTTCTTTTTCGTCTGAAGCAAGCTCGACTTCCTCTTCGACTTCTGTGTCTTCTGTTTCCTCAAGGCGAGAACGCAAAGCATCGACTTCCTCTTTGCCCTGCTGAATCTCATCTTCAGAGACTGGAGATGACCAAGTGAACGGGCCTCCATTGGGATTTCTGCTATCCAGTTCTTCGTCGACTTTGGATTGCTGAAAATCGGTCACGGACGTAGGTTGTTCTTCAATATTCAGTTTTGGGACAATGTCTTTGAGAACCATTTCCCCCAACAACTCTGCATGGGTTCTTCTCTGAAATTCCTCTGTATACAAAATATCAGTACTTTGACCCAGTGCAGATCGAACTTGATGGTGCACCATGAGAGCTTTGTTTAGATCCTCCGGAGCTACCTGAATGTCGTTCTTTTGGGCATATTGTTGGATTATCCAGTTCTGCAAGAGTTGAGTACGATGCTCTTGAGATTCAGATTCCTCAATTGGAGAACTTTCATCTGTACTCTGAAACGTTCCTAGTGGGATGTCCACAGGATTCATAACGACGAGCTGTTTCATAATCTGCTGGTATACCAAAGAATCGGCTCTCCTACTTAAAGACTCCGTTAAGGATTCCTTTAAGCTTGTACGCAATTCTTCGAGGTTTGTTACATCTCGACCGAGACTCTTGAAAAACTCCTCATTTAATTCAGGGTGAGTTCGTTTCTGAATAGACTCAACATGTACTTCCACATGCAGCTTACCTTGTGAGTCCTGACCACTCTCGTCCTCAGATTCGGCCGCAGGCGCAACCTCGCTCTCACTTTCGGGAACACTATCTCTACCCTCTATAATGTCTACTTCTTGATCAATTATAAACTTGTCATCTCTTGACTTTCCCAGTATTTCATTCGCAATAATAGTTAGAATTTCGTCGTCTTTAAAGTTGTCTCTATCTGCTACTCTAACCGTATAAGGAGCATCTTGTACATTTGGTAACCCTTCTACTCCTCTTATGACATTAGACCCCAAGTCCCTAATTCTATATTCAACGACATGATCTAATTCAACTGGACCTTCTACAAAATCAATTTCACTCTTTTGATCCAAGAGTGATTTCAATTGATTGTCAATGTCCTCTTCTGTAATGTCAGATATTGGTCTTGCAATATTTAAATCTTCAAAATTATCAATGATTAAATCAGGCTCTGTGACCAAGTCCACAAAGTACTCTAGATTGGGATCATCCCTTTCAGATAGGTAGTTTAAGTTCGAAATATGAGCAATTCGCAAGTTGTGCTTTCCAATTGCATCTCTGAGTGATTCTTCGGTCTTCTTGACCTTAATCTCCGCAAGGATGCCACTACCATAGCGTTCGCGAATTAGATTCTTCGGAACATTTCCCTTACGGAATCCGGGTAGTACGGCTTTAGTGGCCACGCTCTTGATCTGCGCTTCCATTTCTCCGCTGAGTTCGTCCGCTCCAACAAGGACATGGAGGTTCCGTTCAATGGGACCAGTTGGTCGAATCGTAGATTGCATCGATTACAGTTGATTCAATTTTGTCTAATTGGTGGAACTACGATGGGGTGGATGATGGGATTTGAACCCACGACCGCTGGAACCACAATCCAGTGCTCTACCACCTGAGCTACATCCACCATCGCAATCGGCCCAACCGCGTCGAAATCTATTCTTCGGCAGTCTTGGGCGACCCTTAGTGTACCAAGAAGCCAATTGGCACGCCCGAAAGGACTCGAACCTTTAACCGCCGGCTTAGAAGGCCGATGCTCTATCCAGTTGAGCTACGGGCGCAACACTGAATTCACAATGTGAGTTGGTGGTCGGGGTAGAGAGATTCGAACTCCCGACCCTCTGCTCCCAAAGCAGATGCGCTACCAGACTGCGCTATACCCCGTCGATGCTCAAATCAAGCATGTTTCCCGCCTAAATGCTACTTGGTCACGTGACATCATGCAAGCGATTTAACCGTCTACTCATTGCTGCAATCAAGAAAAAAACCAATAATGCAAAATACGGCACGAAATCGAACTGTTATCACTTGACACCGAATGAACGCGAAAGTTCTCGACGGTAACGCTATCGCGAGACAAATACGTCAGAATGTCAAAGAACGCGTTCATCAACTACGTTTGGAACGCTCTATACAACCGTGCTTAACAGTGATACTGGTTGGCGACGATCCTGCTTCATCACTTTACGTACGATTGAAACGAAGAGACTGCGAAGAGACTGGGATCAAGTGCCAAGTCACAAATCTCCCCGCAACAGTCAAGTCCGAGGATCTTGGTCGGTACATTCAACAATTGAACGGAGACGAGACCGTTCACGGAATCCTTCTTCAGCTTCCTCTTCCTGAATCTCTTGACACGAATGAAGTTATCGAACACATACTTCCACGTAAGGATGTCGATGGAATCACTCCATTCAATCTGGGAATGCTGACGCTGCGTCAACCAGCCCATCGCTGCTGTACCCCAAAAGGAGTCATGACTCTCCTGCGTCAGACTGGTACCGATCTCATGGGCTTGAACGCCGTTGTTGTCGGCGCGTCAAACCACGTTGGAAGACCAATGTGTCTCGAGCTTTTAATGGCTGGATGTACGGTGACAGTATGCCATCGACACTCCAAAGATACGCAAAGGCATACCAGGAGAGCCGACATACTTGTTACTGCGACGGGTAAAGGCGGTTTGATTCGTCGCGATTGGGTGAAACCCGGAGCCATAGTGATTGATATCGGAATCCAAACACAGGCAGATGGGTCTTTGCAAGGCGATGTGGACTTCGAAAATGTCAGTGAAGTTGCATCCTGGATTACTCCAGTACCTGGGGGAGTAGGTCCGATGACGCGAGTATCGATACTTCAGAATTTGCTGGACGCCGTCAAAGCACTAGACAAGTGACTTCGCTGTTCATATCGGACACCCATCTCGATTTCACACATGAATCGAGACTGCGTGCTCTTGACCGAGTCTTGAATGGTGCACTACAAGAAAATGCAGACATCTACGTCTTGGGCGACCTGGTGGAGGTTTGGGTCGGCGATGACGACGATAGCCAATTTGCAGACTTGATACGGCATACCTTGCTCAAGTACGGCGAACGTACTCCACTCTACTTAATGCATGGAAATCGGGATTTCCTGTTCGGCGAAAAGTTCGCTTCGGATGTCAATGCAAAGCTGCTTGAAGATCCGACGATTGTTGAACTAAATGGTCAACAATTCTTACTGTCTCATGGAGACGCATTCTGTACCAGCGACACTGCCTACCAACAAATGCGGCAGATGTTTCGTTCAAAAGAGTTCCAGGACAACTTCCTAGCGCAAGATTTGGTCTCAAGAAGACAGTTTGCACAGAGTGTGCGCAAGCAAAGTCAAGAATCGAACGCCAACAAACCCGACCAAATCACAGACGTTGTAGAAGACGCAGTGCGTGATGCACTCAGGCAATACGGCTGTGCTACCGTCATTCATGGTCATACGCACCGACCTGGGCTGCACGACTTGGGTCAGGGCCTTTCTCGCTACGTCTTGGGTTCCTGGGAAAGATGCGGTTGGTGCGGCTGGTTCCGCGATGAATTCGCTCTTCAGTGTTTTGAGATTGAGGGAGAGCCACTATGAAAGCGAAACTGAGAATCTTCCTCCGTAACAAGGCGAGATTCTTCCTTCAAGAGACTCATAGTGCGTGTACTAATCTCATGTTGATCTGCCAATTCTTCTGCCATTTCCAAGTAGGAAAGGAAGTGCCGCGATTCTGAATCGCTCAGTCGGGCATAGAGATCTGCAACTTGTGGTTCTAGGACTTCTAACAAACACCTAAATCGTTCGCAACTGCGAGCCTCAATAATCGCAGCGACAATGAACAAGTCCGAGTTCGATTCTCCAGGAAGGCTTCGTGCGAAGGTGTGCAAACTCTTTGCATACCGACTTGGACTCAAAGGTCGAAATTGGTGTCCTCTTGAATTAATGAGCACCAAAACTTGCTCGAAGTGTCTCATTTCTTCTCGAACAATACGCGACAGACGTGTACAAATATCAGCTCTACCGGCGTGGCGATAAATAAGTGACAACGCTGAGCTTGCGGCTTTTCGTTCGCAGTGTGCGTGATCGACCAACAGCAGATCTTCTTGATTGGCTGCGGCTTCTACCCACGTGTGTGGTGTGGGCACCTCAAGAAACTTCTCAGGAGACACGTTCAACAACCACTGTTCTTCACGCAACCGTGAATTGCGGACTTTAAGCTTGCGATCGAACTATGAGCCTTGCAACTCAAACAAAGACGATTCTTGAGAAGATTCAAGATCGCGTTGGGTCTTGGATGTGTCGTTGCGATGATCCGATAGCTCAAGAAGATAGTCCTCGTTCACGTCGATGCAGTTGTAATGTCCGTCAAATATTGAACATTCAAATCCATCAACTGTCGGGTTTCCTTCTCGCGCCGAATCTATTAAGTCGTCTAGAGTCTGATAGACAAGCATGTCGGCATTGATAATTCGGGCGATCTGCTCCTCTGTTCGATCATTCGCTATGAACTCTTCGCTCGTCGGCATGTCGATTCCAAACACATTCGGATAGCGAACCGGCGGTGCAGCTACTCCCACATAAACCTTGTTAGCCCCTGCTTCTCTGGCTTGTTGAACAATCTCGTGCAGCGTCGTACCCCTTACGACTGAATCTTCGATCAAGAGCACATTCTTGTTCTCAAATTCCAGCCGAATTGCATTGAGCTTTTGTCGAACCGACTTCTTTCGCATGGATTGGCCTGGCATGATGAACGTTCGGCCGATATAGCGATTCTTGACAAATCCTTCGCGCAACTTGACGTCGAGTCGGTGAGCGACTGGAATTGCAGCAGTCCGGCTCGTTTCCGGGATGGGGATTACGACATCGATGTCGTGCCCTTCTTGGCTAAAGCGATCCAGTACTTGGTCAGCTAGCTTGTCCCCCATACGCAATCGTGCTTTGTAGACCGAAATGTCATCGATGACGGAGTCGGGACGAGCTAGATAGACATGCTCGAAGATGCAGGGAGTCAATTGTGTTTCCGCTGCACAAATCTCGGAGTGCAGGTGGCCATTCTCGTCGATGTAAATGGCTTCCCCAGGACGAACATCGCGAACAATGTCGTAACCAAGAACATGCAAAGCCGCAGACTCGCTTGCGATCATGTAGTCATTGGTTCTGCTTCGTCTGCAACCAACAACTAAAGGTCGGATTCCACGGGGATCACGGAATCCAACGATTCCGCCTCCAACGATGAGAGCAACTGCGGCGTACGCACCGCGACACACTGCGTTCACGCCGCGAACGGCGTCAAATATGTGGCCGGGATCGACCGTCTTCGATGCCGAAAGAGCAAGCTCGTTGGCAAAGACATTCAACAGTATCTCAGAGTCAGACGCAGTATTGATGTGCCGCATCACATCACGAAAGTAGAAACGACGCAATTCCTTGGTGTTTGTAAGGTTGCCGTTGTGAGCCATAAAAATTCCGTGAGGGGAGTTCACGTACATAGGCTGTGACTCTAAAGAGCTGGCACTTCCTGCTGTGGGATAACGGTTGTGTCCCAGTCCGATGTTGCCTCGCAGTGTGTCGATGTCTTTCTGTCGAAACACCTCGCTGACCAAGCCGTTGTCTTTGCGCATGTAACATCGGTCTTCTGAAGACGTGACGGTGACGATTCCGGCGGAATCTTGTCCTCGATGTTGCAAGACTAGCAGTGCGTCGTAAATTTCCTGACTTACTGGATGACTGCTAACAATCCCTACAACGCCACACATCTCAAGTCATTTTTCTTGCGGGGGACTAGTCGAAATCCAGCTAACAAGTAGTTCCCAGATGTCGCGAACAATGTGTTCGAACTGCATGAGGTGGGTGAGCAAAAACGAATCTTTGAGAATTTCGTTGTTAGTGGACTTCAGATTGAAAATTATACCCACTGCAATGAGAATGAAACATCCTCTCAACACTCCAAACAAGAATCCCAAACTTTTGTCGACACCTTCGAGTCCAATGTGCAGAAGCGACTCTCTGACAAGTGACTGGATAAGTGCGCCAACTACCAATACGACAATCAAGATGATCGCTGATCCCACGGCCTGGGGGATCCACGCTTCATCCAAGGCAATACTCGAGAACATCCAATCCCCGAGTTGCTTGCCCCAAAAAATGGCGCAAATCACACCGATAACCCAACTTGTTAGCGAGATGAGTTCGCTGAGGAATCCATTGCGCCAGCCGAATAGACTTGACACGAGAATTACCACAAGAAGCCCAATATCAAGTGCGCTGAAAGTCAGAACTTCCATGTGTTCCGGAATTAGTAGTCGAACCCTACAACTATGGGGTCAACCTGATAGCTGTCGTGGAAATGAGATATCGAATTCTGCGCGTCTTCGCGCTTGATGTAGGGACCCGCAACGACTCTATGAACTCTATTCTTGTTGACCATCGCACTTGAAATCCACGCTCTGTGCCCGTCTGACTCGACAGTTGCTTTAAGGCCTTCCGCATTTTCTAGATTGGAAAAACTGGCAAGTTGCACTGCCCACTGAGTGGCTTCGTCGGCATTGAAGATAAGAACGGGTTCTCCGACTCGGTTGCCTGTTTCTACCAGGTATCCATCCTCAACGACGGATGAAACAGCCTGTTCGGCTTGATCGATTTGGCGTGTGTTTGGAACATCAAGTATGGGAGGTTCGAAGTGGTCCAAGTCTGCCTGTTCCATTGGTGGAATGTCGACATCGAGCTTCATTGGTTTGTCGAAGAACATGGGGACGACAATAATCAGCAGGGAGGCCAGGAATACGCCTCCGATGATTCTGTTTCGCGTTCTTTCTGTCATGTCAACCTCGGCGTTCCATGCCGATCGTGATCATATTTCTGACACGACTCACCAGTTCAAACGATCCTGCAACTAGAGTTAAGTCGTGCGGGCTACTTGAGCCCACCAAATAGTCTAACGCAACTTCGAGGTCGGGTTCAACTCGTACAGACTTAGGATACAACTTTTTTGCGAGTTCTTCAGCATTCTGCCCACGATGTCCTAGTGTCGACGTGACTGAAACTTGATGGTCCGGGATGCATAAGGCGTCCAATATGCCAACTGCGTCCTTGTCTTGCATACATGCTAGGAGCAAACTAGGACTCCGGCCGGGATACAAGAGATCCAATTGACTCCTAACGTACTTTGCGGCGTCGGGATTGTGTCCTACATCCAACAACCAGTCGCGATCGCGGTAGCGCAGGAGTTCCATGCGACCCGGGAGTTCGCAATTGCTCATGTCGACTGACTTCAGCTGGTCTAGTCTATCTTCCAACACAACAGCTGTCTGCAACGCCAGTGCAGCAGACTCCGGTATAGATGGAAGGTAGTCGAACGAGAAACAGGTTTCAGAGCTAGTTGCATTCGTCCAGCACGTCCATGTTCCATCCGAGGATATGTCACTGCCAAATTCACGGTTAGCTAGATACAAAGGACACTTGAGTGTTTCTGCACGGCTCAACACCGAAGTTACGGGGAATTTGTCTCCATAGACCAAAGGGACTCGCGCTTGAAGGATTCCAGCTTTTTCAAGTCCGATGGTTTCTCGGTCCGATCCAAGAACATGACAGTGGTCCAATCCAATATTTGTTATCACACAAATTTCACGGTCAACGATATTGCACGTGTCGAGTCGTCCGCCAAGTCCCACTTCTAGGATCGCTCGATCAACCTGCTCGCGTTTGAATATGTCAAGTGCGGCTAACGTTACCCACTCGAAGTACGTTAATGGAACTCCCTCCCTGACTTGATCAATGGCCTCAAACGAGTGAACGATTTCTGTGTCCGAGACTGGTTTTCCGGCTATTCGGATGCGTTCGTTGTATTGTTTTATGTGGGGAGAAATCGTCGCACCGACTTTGAGATAGCAGCCTTGCAGCAATTGCTCCAGATAGCGAACGGTTGATCCTTTACCGTTCGTGCCTGCAACAACGACTGATTTCGTAGCAGGATTTGTTAGTTGAAGACGACGCGCAAGAAGCTTCGCTCGATACAGACCGGTCGGCTTATGTTTGTGGTGTTCCTCGACGATCCAATCTAACCATCGAGCCAACTGTGGAGTCACTTTCGTCTTATTGGCATGTGGAGGATTATTCTTGCAATCTAGTGCCGTTGCCTGATTGATGTCCGTCATCCAGAATCAAATCAGTTCATCCAACTCTCTTGAGCTTCTCTTGTTCGGCTTTTCTGATTCGCAAATAGAGTGAAGGTTCCGGTCCCCGGGTTGGTCAACTTGTGCCAGTGGGTCTGACATCTGGAAAGTCCGCGGCGTCGTACCTAGGTAATTTGGCAGTAGGACCCAACAATCGAGGAGTGTGCAACAGACTCAATTCACTAAATTCCGAGTAGGCAACTTGCACAAGGTATAGACCCATAGGAGGCACCGTTGCAGGAACCAACGAACGGTTGCGAGCATTCAGCAGTGCCGACAAACTTGTGATTTCTCCACGTGACACACCGATCAATGCGCTCGTAATGTTTCTCACCATTCTAAGAAGGAATGCGTTTGCAATGATGTCGAGAGTTACCAAGTTGGAGTGACGGCGAACAGAGATCCTGTGTATGCATCGAAACGGTGTCAGCGACTGACAGTTTGCTGCTCGAAATGAAGTAAAGTCCTGCTCCCCAAGAAGACACTGAGCACTTTCATCCATTCGCTCTGCATCCATTTCAAATGGAACCCAATGTGCCAAGTCTCCGCCAATTGCCGGGACCATTGGACTCTCACCCAGAACGTAGATGTAGCGACGCCACCTAGCTGATCTCCTGGGATCGAATCGTCCGTCTATCTGCTGAATCGAGTGAACTCGAACATCATCGGGCAACAGCGAGTTTGTCCCCTGAATCCATGCGGAAGATTGCCTCTCCGCAGCAGTCTTGAAACTAATGACCTGACTAGTGGCGTGGACGCCCGAGTCAGTTCTTCCAGCGAATGAGACTGCGACTTTCTCATCAGCAATTTTCGAAATTGCACTCTCAATTACTGATTGCACTGTCCGTTGTTGCGGTTGGTACTGGCTTCCCTTGAAATTCTTGCCCAAGTATTCAATTCCAAGGGCGATGTGGTGGAGTTTTGTGGCAGTCATCTGGCCAAGAATCAGGATTCAACACTCAGTAAAGAAGAGTGCAGTTAGGCGATAAGTGGAACGAGGTTTTCCGCAATCTGAATGCTATTGAGGGCTGCTCCCTTTCGTACGTTGTCCGACACGACCCAAAGATTGAGGCCACGATCGTGCGAAATGTCCTCGCGAACACGCCCAACATAAACGGGATCCTTGCCAGCAGCATGGACTACTGCTGTCGGATATCCTCCAGGGGTTCGCTCGTCGATGAGTTCAACGTTCTCATCCTCGCGCAACAACCGTTGCACCTCCTGAACTGAGATCTTCTCTCGGGTCTCTATGTGAACTGCCTCGGAGTGCCCGTAGAACACTGGAATTCGTACGCATGTGGGGTTAACTTTAATGCTGGGATCTTCAAAGATTTTTTGGGTCTCCCAGACCATTTTCATCTCTTCGAGCGTGTAGCCATTTTCTTCAAAGTCGTTTATTTGAGGTATGGCGTTGAAAGCGATTTGTACCGGTTCGACCTCTGGTTCGAACTCTTTCGCATTCAATATGTTTGCAGTTTGCACAGCCAATTCCCGAATTGCTTTGGAGCCTGCTCCTGAAACAGCCTGGTAGGTTGCGACATTGATCCGTTCGATTCCTACCGCATCGTAAATGGGTTTGAGCGCTACAACCATTTGAATGGTCGAGCAGTTTGGATTTGCAATGATCCTTTGGTCCAGTCCGCTCTTGATACGATGAGAATTTACCTCGGGAACGACAAGAGGGATTCCATCGTCATAGCGAAATTGAGAAGTGTTGTCGATGACTACCGCGCCAGACTCGGCTGCTCGTGGTGCGTGTACTTTGGATACAGAACTTCCGGCAGAAAACAGTGCAATTTGAGTGTCGGCAAAGTCAAAGTCGTCTAATTCTTCAATGCGGACATAGTGATCCTTGAACCAGACTCGTTTGCCCGCTGAACGGCTGCTTGCCAGAAGCCGCAACTCACCCAGAGGAAACTCTCTTTGCTCTAGCAGTTCACACAGAACTTCGCCAACTGCGCCAGTTGCGCCAGCAACCGCAACGTTCAACGATTCCATCACAAACTCTTCAGCTGACCAATTACTTCATCAGCCATATGGTCCGTCCCAACCAACACACACTCAGCAGACGGGTCAAGCGGCATGATGTCTCCCGTACGTAGACCTTTCTCGAGCACACCGTGCACTGCCTTTTCAATGGACTCCGCAATGCGGGACGCATCGAGGCTGTAGCGAAACATCATCGCTATCGACAATATCATCGCCAGTGGGTTGGCAATGTTTTGTCCAGCAATATCTGGAGCCGTACCGTGCACAGGCTCATATAGACCTCTATTGCTTGAATTGAGCGATGCCGAAGGGAGCATTCCCAACGAACCAGTAAGCATTGCTGCAACATCGGACAATATGTCCCCAAACATGTTGCCCGTGACAATTACATCGAACTGCTTCGGTTGCCTAACCAATTGCATTGCGGCGTTGTCAACGTACAGGTGACTTAGTTCGACATCGGCGTATTCCGAGTGCACCTCGCACACAACATCTCGCCACAGTTGAGTGACCTCCAGTACATTGGCTTTGTCCACTGAACAGAGCTTTCCACTTCGTTTACGGGCCAGTTCGAAAGCAACTTTGGACACTCGTTCGATTTCAGACTCGTCATACACAAATGTGTTGAATCCTCGTCTCAGGTTGTCTCTGATCTCTACTCCACGGGGTTCGCCGAAGTAGACACCACCAGTCAGTTCTCGAACGATGAGAATGTCCAAGTCCGAGACAAGCTCCGACTTCAATGTGGACGCCTCGGACAACGGACCGAATGTCAATGCGGGTCGAAGGTTTGCAAAGCAGTCCAGTCCGGATCGAAGGCCTAGAAGACCCTTCTCTGGCTTTTGGTCTACTGGCAAGTCGTCCCATTTCGGTCCTCCTACCGCACCTAGAAGCACCGCATCCGACTCCTGCGCATGTGTCAAAGTTTCATCGGTCATCGGTACGCCATGTCTGTCGATGGAGCAACCACCAAAGTCCGCATACTCCAGACGAAGCTCAATCGAATCATCGACCGCAGCATTCATGACGCGAATCGCATGAGGCATTATTTCTGCGCCGATACCGTCGCCGGGCAGCACCAGCAGGTTGTAGGAACGCTTGGTCATGGATTGTCCGAGAATAGCCATGGCATAGCGCGTTGATGCTGTTGCTCGAACTGACGAATCTTGTCGGTTTCACGTAATGTCAATCCGATCTCATCCATCCCCTCCAAGAGACGTCTTCGAGATCCGGAGTCAATTGCGAACGACATGGATTCTGAGTTCACATAAGTGACTTTCTGGTTTTCCAAGTCGACGTTGGCGGTCAGTGGCTCACTTGTAGACGCTGCAACAAAAATCTGTGCGACCTGCTCTTCTGGCAACGCTACTGGTAACAATCCGTTGTTGACACAGTTGTTGTAGAAGATGTCAGCGAAGGATGGCGCAATCACGCAACGAATGCCATATTGCATCAGAGCCCAAACAGCATGTTCTCGACTTGAACCACAACCAAAGTTTCGTCTAGCAAGTAGGATCGAAGCACTTCTGTATCGTGAGTCATTGAGTACAAATTGCGGATTCTCTTGACGATTTGTTTTTCCGATCTCGCCTTCGTCCAAAAACCTCCAAGCATCAAACAGGTTCTCTCCGAAACCGGTCCTCTTCACGGACTTCAGAAACTGCTTTGGAATTATTTGGTCCGTATCGACGTTGGCCCTATCCAATGGAACAACGACACCTTCGTGTTTGCGAAAAGACTGCATGAAACTCTCTGCTACAGATACTCGCGCACGTCTGCAATCTTGCCAGCGATTGCGCTTGCGGCGGCTGTTGCTGGACTTACAAGGTGGGTTCGCCCCATATGTCCTTGACGACCCTCGAAATTTCGATTTGAAGTGGAAGCACACCGTTCTCCCGGATAGAGACGATCATTGTTCATTGCAAGGCACATAGAGCAACCTGGTTCACGCCATTCGAAACCTGCTTGCTTGAAGACCTCATCGAGTCCTTCTTGCTCGGCCTGCTTCTTTACTAGCCCAGATCCCGGCACCACAAAGGCGTTCTTGATATTTGAGGCCACTTTCCTCCCACGCGCTATCGACGCCGCTTGCCTCAAGTCTTCAATCCGAGCATTGGTACAAGAACCGATGAACACTTTGTCAAGAATCACATCCGAGATGGGAGTTCCTGGAGTTAGGTCCATGTATTCCAAGGCGCGACTTACGGTTTCCGATTTCGCCTCATCACAAAAGTCGTCGGAACTAGGAACCACCTCGTCAATTCCGATTACCAACTCAGGGTTCGTTCCCCAACTAACCTGTGGTGCAAGCCGTGTCACATCCAGTTCCACTGTTGTGTCGAAATTGGCACTAAGGTCGGTGTTTAGCTGTAGCCAGTACTCGACAGCTTCTTTCCAAAGTCGTCCTTTTGGTGCAAAAGGACGCGACTCCAGATAGCCAATGGTCCTCTCGTCGATGCCCATTAATCCCGCTCGAGCGCCCGCTTCAATGGACATGTTGCAGATTGTCATACGTCCTTCCAACGAAAGACTGGTAACGACATCTCCGCAGTACTCTATCGTGTGCCCAGTTGCACCAGCAGTTCCAATTTGACGAATTAATGCCAAAACGATGTCCTTGGCACTGCAGGACTCGTTCAATGGTCCCTGGATCTGAACGCACATGTTCCTGCTTTTCTGTTGAACAAGACATTGGGTAGCCAGAACGTGCTCTACTTCGGATGTGCCGATTCCGTGTGCGAGCGCACCGAACGCACCGTGGGTTGAAGTATGCGAATCCCCGCACACGATGGTCATTCCCGGCAGAGTAGCACCTTGTTCCGGTCCGACTACGTGGACGATACCTTGGCGGTGATCTAACATGTCGAAGTACCGAATGTTGAACGAATCGCAGTTCGTGTTCAACACTTCGACTTGCTCTCTTGCAATTGGATCAGCAATTCCTTCTACCCCTTCAGACCGGTCGGTAGTGGGAATGCTGTGGTCGACGGTCGCTAGATTGGCATCGAGTCTCCACGGCCTTCTCGATGCCAAAGTAAGACCTTCAAAGGCTTGAGGTGAAGTCACCTCATGTAGAAGGTGGCGGTCGATATAGAGCAAATCCAGACCGTCCTCTCTCGTACCGACATGGTGGCTATCCCAGATTTTGTCGTACAGGGTGCGCGGCATGGTCTATCTAAGTCGGTTTTATGAGAGATCTATCAGGGATCTTAGGCAAGATCACCCAAAGAGTGCAGATTATAGAAACGAAAGCTCTCGAGAGCTGATTTCTTGCTTTACAGTCAGTCGTCTTTTTCGTTTTCTTTACGTAGATTCAACGTCATGGGAAACAGGAGACTGCGGATTATCTCAATGCAAATAAACAACCCTAGTATTACCCATAGACTTGGCCTTAGGAAAGGTTCAGGAAGCAAATTCGTGAAAAAATGCCTGCCAACACCACATACCGACCAAATGAACCAGAAAGGTATGGAAAGCGACAAATTGAGAATGATGCTTCCAATCCACCCCAATACAGGTATTCGATTCATGCTGCTTCTCCTATATCCAACCATGAGTGACTCTTTCATTCTATTTGGAACTTCATTCTGGTGTTATTCGTACCCTGCGTGCCCAAACTACCAATAGGAATCAATACAGTTTCGCATGGCGTCTGTGACCGTTTCACTAGCCTTGTTTTGACTCCTATAATTTCCGACCAAAGCAAAACGGTTTTACTTGGAGCTATCTGATGTCTTTCTCTCTATACGATGCCACTGTGCGGACCTACCAGCAGATTCTTGGTTCCACACTCAGTTTCTTGGACAAAGGCAAGTCCCACTTGGAGGAGTCCGGTGCTGGACTGTCCGAGATACTGGATGTGCGTCTCATTGAGGACATGCTGCCGTTTCGATTCCAAGTACTTTCGGTGGCGCATCACTCGCTGGGAGCCCTCAAGGGAGTTCAAAAGGGTGAGTTCGGACCTCCGACTCCGATCGAATTGGACTATGCCGGATTGATTTCTCTCGTCGAAGACTCTTTCAAGGGGGTCAACGACTTCAGTGAAGAAGAAGTAAATGGCTTTCTTGGAAAGAGTATGTTTTTTAAGATGGGTGGCATGGAAATCCCTTTCACCGCTGAAGGGTTCCTTATGTCTTTCTCATTGCCGAACTTCTATTTTCACGCCACTACGACGTACGACATTCTTCGCATGAACGGCGTCCAAATCGGCAAACGCGACTTCATGGGTCAATTGAGGATAAATCGCTAGCAGACAGAGCGGACATGCTTGACGCAGTAGTACGGTCCACATTCGAAGTGACCCCTGATCAAATGACATCTGCTCATTGATAGACTCTTCTTCAGAAAACAGAGACAGCCTTTGAGCTTCTGCCAACTAGGTGTGTGGCATATTTCTTGCTTCGACTCAAGAGATCGAGTAACAACTCTGATTTCTCACCAGCAGGTAGAACAAGCAAGGAGTTTCATGGAAAAGCCAATCTAAAGAATGAAGATTGCCGATACCTCTTCTCAAGACACACAAATTCCGCCTCCTTCCCGCAAAAAGATCTACATCGCTGGTGGAGTTGTGGTACTACTTCTAGTCGTTGCTGGCATCTTCGCCTATCCGCACCTTTCGCGATGGAATCAGTCTGAAAAAAGTGTCGCGGTCAGTCGTCTAAGCTTCTCCACCGTTCGATTTGGAGATCTTGTGAGCGACATCTCAGTCGACGGACGTGTCGTTCCTGGAGCAAGTCCCTCGGTCTATGCACAGCAGCAAGGTGTTTTGACACTTGAAGTAGAGGTGGGGCAGGATGTCGTTCAAGGACAAGTACTCGGAACCATAGTTCATCCGTTTCTGAGCTCTCAGTTGCAACGGGAGAAGACTCAGTTGGTGTTTATGAACGCACAACTGAATCGAACTACCAACTCCATGAAGCAGCGGGAGTTGTCAAACAAACGCAATCGCGAACTTGCCGAGGTGGAGGAAACTGCTGCACGGAGAGAAGCAGACAGAGCTCAGCGGTCGTTTGATTCAGGAGCGATTTCCGATCTTGAGTATAGAAAAGCCATGGACAACCTTGAGTCAGCCCAGTTACGCCTCGAACACGCCAAGGAGTTCGAAGTGCTTGACAAAGAGAGCTTTGGCTTCGAAATCGAGGCTGCTAGGCTTGCACGCGACCAACAAGAGCTCGTTCTAAGTGAGTTTCAAGAACATGTCAATCAACTCACGATTAGAGCACCATTGGCGGGATCTATAGGAAACATTCTCGTTGAGCGGCAGACATGGGTCGCACCTGGCCGCGAACTGCTCACGGTAGTAGATCTTAGTCAACTTGAGCTTGAGACGAGTGTGCCTCAAACCTTTGCAGACGATGTCAGACCAGGAATCGAAGCCGAAATCAGAATTGGATCCGCAGTCTACGAAGGCGTTGCTTCGTCTATCTCACAGGAGGTAGTCGACAACCAGGTTTCTGTTCGAGTGAAGTTTGTGGACGAAACCCCAGATGGACTGCGACGGAATCAACGAGTCTCTGTGAGACTACTGATCGCCACACACGAGAGCGTGAATATCGTCGCATCGGGTCCGTTTTTGCAGTCTGGCGGCTACAGGACAATCTATGTAGTGGAAGATGGATTGGCAAAACGTCGAGACATCGAAGTGGGTGCCCAGAGTCTGAACGAAGTCGCCATTGTTTCCGGAGTCGATGTCGGCGATGAAGTTGTAACCTCTGATATCAGCGTGTTCGATGGCAAAGATACCGTTCTGCTCCGAAGATAAGAACTCCTCTTGAATTACAGATAGGGAAAGCTCTCATGCTAGAGATGCGAAATGTCTCGAAGCGCTACCGCACTTCGACTGTCGAGACCCGAGCACTTGCTGAATTAAACCTCTCAGTCGAGGAAGGTGAATTCGTCGCGATTGTGGGTCCGTCCGGGTCCGGAAAGACCACATTTCTAAATGTAGCGGGGCTTCTGGAGTCATTTGACGGAGGAAGCTATGACTTGGATGGGGAGGATGTATCGCAGCTCAACGACAAGCAGCGCTCTCGGGTGAGGAATCAAAAGATTGGATTTGTCTTTCAAAACTTCAATCTGATTCCGGATCTCAACATATTTGACAATGTTGATATTCCACTGCGCTACCAGCAAGTACCGACCTGGAAACGTTCGGAACTCGTAGAGTCCGCATTGGATACGGTCGGTCTAAAGGGACGGATGAAGCACTTGCCGGGGCAACTTTCCGGCGGGCAACAGCAACGAGTTGCAATTGCCCGCGCTCTGGTTGGAAGTCCTCGACTCTTGCTCGCCGATGAGCCCACCGGTAACCTCGACAGCAACACCGCAAACGGCGTGTTTGATTTGCTTCTGGAACTACACAGCACCGGATCCACTATCTTGATGGTTACTCACGAAGAGTCGATGGCAAGTCATGCGTCGCGATCAGTACAGATACGCGACGGCATCCTCCAGGCAAACTAGAAAAGTCCGATACCTGTGCTTGGCTACGACACGTTTCTCGCTTCCAAGGCGATTCGACAACACCCCATTCTGTCGTTCTTGATGGCATTGGCGATCGCCCTTGGAATCGGAACTTTCATGACGATCATGACGATTAGCTATTCCATTGGCAAAAATCCCTTGCCTCAGAAGAACGATTTTCTCTATCGAGTGCAGCTGGATGCGGGAAATCCAGATCGCCAATCGAACGACCCTAGGTCTCGGCCGGACCAGCTCACTTACACCGACGCCACCGCTCTAATGAGATCTACGGCTGCGTGGCGACAGTCTGCTATGTTTGGTGTGCAAGGTGTTGTTCGTCCTGAACGCGAAGCACTCCATCCTTTCGAAGTGAGCGGCCGAGCGGTCTATAGCGACTTCTTTGAAATGTTTGATGCCCCGTTTGAATATGGTGGCGGATGGGGTACAGGTGCAGATGAAAGCAACGATCGGGTCGTAGTGCTCTCGAGCAGAACCAACGAAAGACTATTCGGCGATCAAAACTCGGTTGGAGAGCACATAAGTCTCAATGGTGAGCTGTTTCGAATAGTAGGAGTTCTTGAAAAGTGGGACCTTGTGCCCCGTATCTATGACTTGTCCTTTTCTTCGCCGGAAGAAACTTTTCTTCCGTTTAGCACGGCGGTGGAAATGGAATTTCGACGGGTAGGAAGCACTAACTGCTGGCAACCAAGTCCACCCGGACGGGAGGGATTCTTGGCTTCGGAGTGCGTATGGATTCAATTCTGGGCCGAACTGGAAGACTCCTCAAAAAGAGACACTTACTTGAGCTTCTTGGATTCCTATGCGATGGAACAGAAGCAGTTTGGGAGATTCCAACGACCTCTTAACAATGCAATCCACACAATCGACGAATGGATTGACTACTCAAGGGAGGATGATGGAGGATTGGCCATATTCGCAATAATCGCTTTGTTGTTTCTCATTGTGTGCTTGATCAACACTGTCGGATTGTTGCTTGCCAAGTTTCTCTCCAGAACTCGAGAATTGGCGATTCATCGGGCACTCGGAGCATCGAGACGAGCATTGTTTTCGCGATTCCTGGTGGAAGCTGGATGCATCGGCTTTGCTGGAGGTTTGCTAGGACTCGCATTCACCTGGCTTGGTCTCCTCGGAATTCGCGTACTGCTTCGAGGACAGGACGGAGCGTTGCACTTGACTCAATTGGATCCACTATTGACGGCGATTACATTGCTGCTTGGGATCGTTGCGAGCATCGTAACCGCCCTTTATCCTGCGTGGAGAGGGAGTCGCGACACGCCGGGAGTCTTGCTCAAAGGTCTGTAGGGGTGTTTGAAATAGGTCCCATACTTCGTTCTCTGTCGAGACGGACGACTATCGCAGTCCTGATTGCGACTCAAGGTGCAGTCGTAATCGCAATCCTCTTGAATCTTTACGTAGGGATTAGCTGGCAATTCGAAATCGTTAACCAACCCAGTGGGATCGACGACGAGAACATGTTCTATATCAATGTACTCATTGCCGAACAAAATCTTTCGGTTGAGGAAATATCCAGCGTGGTAGACACGGACCTGAACCACATTAGAAAACACCCTGAGGTCGTTAATGCAGTCCAAACAATTTCGGTTCCCTACTCCGCATCGGGTTGGAACTACTCGGTTGAGATAGATCCAGGCGACGACATTTCAGGTACACCAAGTCTGTATCGAATGATCGACGAGCACGGATTAGACACTATGGGAATTCAGCTCTTGGCTGGTCGGAACTTTCTCCCTGAAGAAGTCACTTGGTACGTGCCCTATGGAGGTACTGCTCCACAGTTGGTATTGCTCAGCGAACAACTGGCCGAGCACTTGTTTCCCGACATCCCGGTCAATGAAGTGGTGGGAAAACAAGTTCATATGACGAGCCCTTTGACCGTTATCGGAGTTGTTTCAACTTGTCATGGTCCGTGGCAGAACAGGTCCGGAGTCAATCGAGCATCGTATGTCCCCTATAAGCAAGCTCTAGAGTCTTCAACTTATCTTGTACGAACATCTCCAGGATCTCGCGACAAGGTCATTCGAGAGCTCGAACAAAACCTGCCCAACATTTACAGCAATCGATTGGTACGCGAAGTGGTGACAATAGAGGAAGCACTCAAAAGGCTTTACACGTCAGCGATTGCCTCGATTTGGCTCTTGGGAGTAACCTCGGCTGCTTTAATCTTTGTCGTTGTCTGTGGATTGACCGGTATGGTCACGTTTGCAATTCGTCGACGTTTCGCGCACATCGGAATACGCCGCGCCCTCGGAGCAACGAAATTCGACATCATGCGCAACTTACTTGTCGAGTACGCGTTGGTGATTGGAATGGGTCTCGTTCTAGGAGTAATTCTTGCTGTTCTGCTCAACATGTTTCTCGTGGCGAATCTCGACTACGAGAAATTGAGCTTTGTGCCTAGTGTGGTTGTCGTGGCGGCAACAGCCGCAATCAGCCTGCTTGCAGTGGTCCTGCCGGCCCGCCAAGCAAATTCAGTTGATCCAGCGCAGGCCACCCGTGCTACATAGACGTGCGCTTGGAGTTGGAGGAACACAGAGTCTTTCTTGAGGGTGATTCTTAATCTCGTGGCTACTCTCTAGCTACAAGACTTCACTCGAACTATTGAGTCGTGGTCGATTGTAAGTTGACAAATTCACGATACGGACCGTCGATCCGATTCATCAGCGTGTCGTGATCACCCATGTCTTTAACCTCACCTTCATCGAGAAAGACAATCTGGTCTGCCTGCCGAATGGTGGACAACCGATGAGCGATGACAATCACCAATCGATCTTTCGACGCTTCACGCAAAGAATTCACAAGTGCATTTTCTGTAAACGGGTCTAACGCCGCCGTCGGTTCGTCCAAAATGAGAATCTTGGATTCCCTTACCAATCCTCGAGCAATACACAGTCTCTGCTGTTGTCCGACAGATAGAGTGTCTCCAGCCTGACCCAGAACCGTGTCAATTCCATCAGGTAAATCGTTGATAAATTCCATGCAACGTGCTGTCTCCAACGCCTCGATGAGTTCCTCCTCGGTT
The DNA here is from genome assembly GCA_965203735.1 of Candidatus Azotimanducaceae bacterium. Taxonomy (GTDB): domain Bacteria; phylum Pseudomonadota; class Gammaproteobacteria; order Pseudomonadales; family Azotimanducaceae; genus Bin55. Next base: position 1,712,417 of record OZ241909.1, on the reverse strand, counting down.
GCAGTTGGCTTAGCAAACAGGAGATTCGAACGGATGGATTCAGATCGTAGAAAGTGTTCTTGAAAGATATAGGCGACTTGTTCACGCAAGGATCTCAGATTGACCTTCATCACATCATGGTTGTCGATCAAAACTCTGCCTTTTGACGCCTTGAGAAATGAGGGAATCAGGTACGCCAAGCTAGTTTTTCCCGATCCTGTGGGACCAACGAAAGCAACCACTTGATTCATTTTCATTTCAAGATCGATGTTCTTTAGGGCTTGATGACCGTTTGGATAAGTGAAATCGACGTCTTCAAACTTAACATTTCTAGAAATTTCAGGCATTTGGTTCTTGTCATCGTGCATTTCATCGTCTGTGATTCGATCCATGAACGCGAAGACGCGACGAGCCGCTGCGGCTTGATCCTGAATATTGAGCCACATGCGTCCCATTCCAATAAAGGTACCTCGAAGTCCCATGTACATTCCAAAGAGTGCAGCGAAGTCACCAACCGTTAACACGCCGTCAATCACCAAATTTGAAACAAGCCATGCGAGATAGAATCCTATGGGCCAACCAGCCGCTTCAATGATCAATCCCACTCCAACCCATGGAAGTGCTGAGATCCGCTCACGCCAGAATGCGTGTCCACTACGCTGAGCAAATTTCTCTTTCTCTTGCTTCATCGCTCCGAGACTTTGCACAGCTCCGATGTTGTTCATCGTTTCCTCTAAAGTATTCGTCGTTGCAGCGGCGGCAGCTCGCTTGTTCTGCGTCATGCGACGAATCCACTTGGAAGGAGCAAGTGTTGTCAAAATCGTGATGGGCATCATCAACGCGACCAGGCCAACAAGCTGCGCTGATACGTCCGCATAGGTCCACCAAAGCTGGTAGAAGGTCAATCCTAAGCCCCACAAAGTCCAAAATGGAGAGTAAGTAATCTCCGTAATGCACGTGTACACCATCGGAGTGTCATAGAGTGTGCGATACAACGAGTCTCCAGTTCGATGGTCGTCGATAGTCGTCATTGGAGACCGGACTAATCGGCTGAATAGGTCTCGCCGTAGGTGATTGACAAATCGTTGTGTAAGACGAACATCGACCCACCACTCAATGATTCCGTATAGTCCGCTAGCTCCGCTGCCTCCACCGCTAATCTGATTCTCTGCTCTACTGGCAGTATCTCGACCGCCAAACGTTCCAGCTCCCGTACCTCCAATCGTAGTTCCGATCAGAAACATTCCTATTAGATAGATGACCGTTATGAACAAGAGCATTTCAACCCGGTCATAGTCTTCCAAGATGCGTAGAAACCACATCATGTGTGGGGGAAAATTGACCTCCTCCACGACCAGCGGAATACCCAGGATGATGTGATCCGTGATGATCTTCCAAAACCACCCTATGTAGAGGCCAGGGAGTACCATGACGACGCCCATTAGCCATTTCGTCAGAAATAGACCCCACACGTGCTTGACATAAACCGCACCCCGCACGACCATCCAGAGTGCTTGTCTGTGTGTCATTTCATGTTCAATATCTAATTGATCGTCGAAAGTCGCGCCCGCTTTGAAACCCGACAGAATGGAGTGATCCTTCTGAGTCGTGTCGGTGGTTGTATTGACATTCCTTGACCGAACAAGATTGCGCAAGAACTTAAACATAGTTGCTAGCTCCTCGCTCCACCGGTAGTTCCCGTGAGCCCAATCTCCTCGGCCTGAACAAAAGCGCGGTAACGACCGTCTGGACGCGACATTAGCTCTTCGTGAGAACCTGTCTCGACGACCACTCCATCTTCCAAGAACGCGATGTTGTCGGCGTTCCTGATAGTTGACAGTCGATGGGTTATAAGAAAGACAACCTTGTCTTGACCCCAATCTGAGAGATTTCGCAGTACTTCATGCTCAGTCTTAGCATCTAGCGATGCAGTGGGTTCGTCCAAAATGAGTACTGGTGTGTTACGAATCACAGCACGTGCAATCGTTAAGCGTTGTCTTTGCCCTGAAGATAGTTTGCTTCCTCTTTCGCCTAACTGGGTGTTGTAGCCATCATCCAGCTCTTCAATGAATTCGTGAGCGCATGCGATCTTCGCCGCAGCCTCTATTGCTTCCTGTTGGGTGTCTTGGTTGCCAAATGAGATGTTGTCTGCAACAGTACTCGTGAACAAGACATTCTTCTGTAAGGCAATTGCGGAGTTTCTTCGCACGTCGTCGAGGTCCAATTCTCGCAAGTCGATCCCATTTATCGAGACAGTTCCGCTCGCTGGATCGTAAAGGCGCAGGAGAAGCGTCATTAGAGTCGACTTTCCTGAACCTGTACTTCCAACTATGGCTGTGATTGTTCCAGGTTTCGCTTCGAGGTTTACTCCATTTAGAACCTTGGTTCCATCTTCGTATTCAAAGTGCACGTCGTTCCAAGCGATAGATTTGACCTCTTCTGGATATGGCAAAGGTGATGCGGTGTTGGTTACATTCGGCTCGAGATCTAGGAAGTAGAAGGCTCGCTCTAGTCCGATGAACAAATCTTGCAGCATGCACCATAATCGGACAAAACCACGACCTGCACCAATCGACCTATCGACCTGTTCATTTCCTTTTCGATACGCAGCAAGGTTCCATATTGAAAACCCGATGAACACAAGCGCCCATGTTGGGATCGCTGTTTCTCTTTCGATGAGAGTCCAACGAATGATTGTGTACTCCAATCCAACTGCCACGAGACCTCCGACAATCCCCACAATCAAACTGAGAACGATCATTCCAAGTCGTAGATAAAGTGCAGCATCGAGTGCGTCTTGCGAATCCTTATCGAATTCCTTCAACACGATGGGTTCCGCACAGTTGGCTTTGATTATCTTGAGTGCGGCAAAAGTTTCTTGTAGACGTGATGTGAAATTGCTATTGCGAACCCGATTCGCTACGGCTAAGCGACGAATCCACGGAGTCCCGTAAGCCGTTATGATCACCATGGGTATGAAACATGCCAAGACACAAAGCGCAAGAAGTGGATCGAACCACATCAAGAAAACAAACGCAATGGTGAGATTGCGTATGTCTTCCAATGGTCCCACCACCAACTCATTTAGAACATTCACCACCATAGAGCTGTCTTGGTAAATTCGATAGATTGCGTCTCCCGAGCGATTGTGATAGTGAAACGCCAACGACAAGTGTTCCAATCGCTCTAGCATGGCAACACGAAGGTAGTGATTTACGTTTTGCCATACCCAACCCGGGTAGTACGAATAAAACGCTGCGAGAACTATTCCGAATACTTCCCCTACTGCGAACCAAAACAACATGCGATTTCGGACGTCACGCCTTTGGTTCTTACATAGGTCCACTCTCGGATCAAAACTGGTTCTTTCCCCGACAAACGTCGTACACCGGCTGGTGAGATACTCGGCCCAGAGCACATCTACTGCTGGGTCCTCGATAAAACCCGACTCGGTATCTCGGAAAGCCTCTTCTTCGGTGTCAGTCTCGTCCTCTTCGCCCTCGGAGTCCTGTTCGTCATCGTCTCGGAGAAACTCCGGACGAACGTAGGTTTCGTCGAGCAGCAATACAAAAGCTTGAAATGGCTGTAGTTTGTCGTTTACAAGCATCTTGTTGTCCCACATGTCCGATGACAAGGTGCCTGTCGCAGTAAATAGAAAGGTCAAGAAGGTGCCCAACACAAAAAGCATGATGATGTGAATCACCATCGGCCACATGAATGGAACGGAACGAACGATCACGCTGCCCATTCGCTTTGAAGTGATCTCCGGTGCCGCATCCGGATCAATCAAGGCACGAGAGGTCTCGGTCTTCGCCCAAGCCTCCGCCCGACCCCAGACTCGAAGAACGACGGCTTCAGCCCAAGCGTAGATGTCTCTCATCAGTTGTTTCAAGGTCTCAAGCATGTTGTCCGCCTTTCTGTTGGAGCGCTACGGGAGCATTGGGTCGGCAAATGGTTGGTAGTGGAGAGAAGCAAGACAGGAAGCAGTTACTGCTATGTTGCAGTCGACACTTTGAAATGAGTTCGGAGTTCCTGGCATCATCGAGCCGGTCTTGCGACTCGCGCGAAACGCGAAAAAGGAGAGGTGGAGATTACTGCAGGACTGCAGAGTACGGTTGATTCCATTTTGAACAAGGAAGTCAGAGAATCTAGGACGTGCCAGATATCGGTGGTGCGTCTCCAATTGGGACGCAACAACACAAACTGCATAGCAATCTGGACTACAAGCTAGAGAGCTTCGAAACACATGAGACCAACCATCACCGTCGCCAAAGTGACGGCGGAGACAGGGGTCAATTTTGCTTCTTAATCCGTCCTACCGTGAACGAGTGTGTTCGTGACCTTTTGCCAATCAAAAATGTGAATCATTGTTACCCCTCCATTCAACCAATTCCGATAGTACCAAAATTGGCGGAAACTGGAAAAGTCCATGTGAAAACTAGCGGTAGCGTTCCGCCTGAGCGTCATACATCCGTCGGTATTTTCCGTTTAGTCGGACCAGTTCTTCGTGAGATCCGTATTCAATGACCCGTCCATCCTCGATTACACAGATTAGGTCTGCCATTCGAACAGTTGAGAAACGGTGCGAGACCAGAACGACGGTTCGACCCTGTGTGAGATGTGAAAAGCGGTCAAAGACCTCGGCTTCTTTAAAAGCGTCCAATGCCGCTGTGGGTTCATCCAGTATGAATAGCTGAGCATCGCTCATGTATGCTCTCGAGATTGCAACGTTTTGCCATTCTCCGCCAGAGAGATCGACACCCTCCTCAAATGTCCTACCCAACACAGTGTCATACTGGCTTGGCAAACTCATTGCCATCTGATGCGCACCACCGTTTCGAGCTGACTGCTCGATTTTCTGTCGGTCCGTCAAGTCGACGACGTTTCCAACGCCAATGTTGTCTGCAACCGAAAAGTCATAACGTGCGAAATCTTGAAATATCACGGTAATACCCTTCCTCAATTCTTGCAGGTCATGGTCGCGGTAGTCCTTACCATCCAAGCAGATCGAGCCATCAACCGGATCGTAGAACCGAGCAAGCAGCTTGACTAACGTTGTCTTCCCTGCTCCATTTTCCCCCACGATGGCAAGCTTTGAATTAGCAGGAATGGAAAAAGATATGTCTTTCAACACTTGTAGATCTGTTCCTGGATAGTGAAATGAAACATTCTTGAATTCGATTCCTTTCTTGAGACGTTCAGGCACTGCAATCCGAAGACCAGGACGGTCCATCTCAAGTGCACCCGGAACTGATCGGGGGTCCAAGTCCACCAATTCGAAGAATCGAGAAAGAGAAAGAGACTCCCCAAATAAGCTTCCACCTTGCGCGAACCACCCTTCTAGCGCTTCTTTGCTCCTTTGTGCAGCACCAAAAATCATAAACAAGTCTCCAATAGTTAGTTCGCCTTGACCCGCTCTGTACACTGCATACACCCAAACCAAGCAAAGACCCAAGTAACCCAACATATCGAACAACACTTGCACCTTCACAAAATGAATATTAAGTTTGAGAAAAGCTCTGATTGCTACCTCACGAAGTTTAAAGTACTTGCCCATGAAGTAACTTCCTAATCCAAATACCTTGACCTCTTTAAAATATTCACGTTGCGTCAATAGTGTATTGAAGTAGTGTGTAATTCTATTATTTCTAGTAAGTTCTATCTCTAGTTCGAATTGTCGTTTTGATGTATAGCCTTCAACAAGAAATCGTGGAGACACTGTTGCAATCAATATAAGAAAAGAAAAAGGATGAAGGACCGACAATAAACCAAACATAGCAATTAATGTTAATGATTGAGCAACCAAATCTATTAGCTCTTCAATTGCAAATTGTAAGCTCCAAATATTTTCTCGAGCTTGATAGAGTCTATCATAATACTGGGGATACTCATAGAATACCAAGTCCAGCTTGGCCGCTTTGTTGAGCAAAAGAGTATTTGCCTTGTTTTCAATCTTTTCGGACATCATAAAGTTGATGATTTGATAGCTTGCAGAAAAGACCGATTGGATAAGGCGACAAACGATAATCGCAATCATAGGAAACAGAACGTACAACCAGTTAATCTCTGATCCTAAACTCTCTACTACCCGATCAACAACTACTTTTGCTAGCCAAAGCAACAGTGCGGCAAGTCCAGCCTGTACAAATCCCACTGTATTAGAAAGTAGAAAGTAAATTGGTGTGGCACGAAAGACAAAACTGAACGTTCTGGGAAGTAGACGAAGTGTCTCAAGTATTGACTTCGATTCACTCTCATCGAAGGGATTGAAATCTATTGAGGCCATAATTGCTTATTTTCTAATAGTGTGCATTTTTCCAAGTCTATTTAGTCATGAAGTTCAGAGTCCACTATAGATCTTTCCGTTGTTTAACGATATTTCTCAGCTTGAGTCTCAAACATTTTGAAATAACTGCCTTTCCTAGCAATTAGATCTTCATGACTCCCTACTTCAACGGATTTCCCATCCTCAATGACCACAATGATGTCTGCCATGCGTACTGTCGAGAACCTGTGAGATATGAAAATAACCGTTCTCCTATCGGATAGTTCAGATATCTTTTCGTATAGAGCTCGTTCCCTCAAAGAATCTAATGCTGCGGTCGGTTCGTCTAGTATCAGAATTGGTGATTCGCTCATATATGCCCTGGCTACTGAGAGTTGTTGCCACTCTCCTCCAGACAGATCTACACCTTCGTCCATAGTTCGTCCCAGCACCGTGTCATAGCGTTGGGGCAATCCTTCTACAACTGCGTCCGCACCGCTTTGTATCGCAGCCTCCGTTATTCTCTCTCTATCGTCGATTTTGCTAACCGACCCCACTCCGATATTTTGGGCGGCGGTTAAGTCGTATCTAATAAAGTCTTGAAACACAATGCCGATGCTGTTTCTCAAGCATTCGAGGTCATAGTCCCGATAGTCGAGACGGTCAAGAAGGATTGACCCTCCTACCGGGTCATATAGTCTTGCTAGCAGCTTTACAAGGGTTGTTTTCCCAGCACCGTTTTCTCCCACGATGGCCACATTCGATCCCACCGGAACAGAAAACGTGACTCCTCTTAGTACTTCTTTGTCAGTTCCCGGGTATCGAAATGACACATTCTCGACTCTGATGCCGTATTCGATCCTGTTTGATTCAAGCAACACTGAATTTCTTCGCGGAGGTTCCAATGCTCCTGTAATGGACTGCGGATCGATGTCCAAGAGTTCAAACAGCCGAGAAACCTCTAGTGAAGCTCTATAAACTGCATTTAGACCACCGACGAGACCGCCCACGAGACCGACAACCTGCTGAGCGGCACTCAATACCGCAGTAAGGGTACCGGGTGAGATCTCGCCTCGTGCAGCTTCCATTACCGCATAGACACTCACAGCCCCAATGCCTAACGCGGAAAGCGCGTCCAAACTAAAGTTGTAACCCATGAACTCAAGCATTTGCTTCTTGTGCGCAGCGACGAACTTTGAATGGAAGCTCATATATCGACCAATAAACAGGTCCCCTAATCCGAAAATGCGAACTTCCTTTGCTTTCTCCTGTTCAAATAGAAGGCTTTCCATATAAGAGGTCTGCCTCCCGTTGCGCGTCAATTCCGAACCGAGTTGGAAACTTCGACGAGTCATATATCCTTGCAAGAAGAATCTCGGAAGAACCGTAACTACCAGAACAACAAACGCTAATGGATGGAGTAACGAGATCAGTCCCATCATTGCAGACAGTGAGATCACCGTTTGCAGGTATGCAAATATCTGAATGGGAAAGTGTTGAATCATCCCTTGCTGCATCTCTGCCTGTTTCAATTGGTCGTAAAACTTGGGGGCTTCGAAAAACGCCAAGTCGAGCTGCGAAGCTTTGCGCAGGAGCTTTTCGTTGGTAGAGTTGTAGGTAAGTTGAGACAAGTGCTGTTGCGCAACACCCATGATGCCTTGGACCAATCCCGAGCCTAACCAGAGCGAAAAAATTACTGCAAGCGGAACGACGACTAGCCCCCATTGCAACCCAAGGCTTTGACTCTCAAACACGGCATCGACAATGACCTTGGTTAGGTAAATGGTTGCCGCTGGGATTAGTGCAGTCACAAGCGTGATAGCGCCCACGAAAATGATCAAGGGTGGAGACACATCCCAAGCAAGTTTCAGTGCACGCGGAACTACGGCGAAGAGTTCGCGAATCGTCTTGATGCGAAAGAGTTCTTTGGGGTCGTAAGATTCGTCGCTCATGGATCACCGACGAATGGGAAGAAGCACAAGAGGCATGTTTGTGGCGGAAGCTTGCAAGGGAAGAAAGCTACTAGATTGCTTGCAAGTCTCAAAGCAAGAATCGAACTCTCCCTACTATTATGCAATTGATACTGGCTCGTCGAGAGTATCGAATTAAACCCAATAACACAGTCACCGTATCACGATTGAGACTACAAGCCTAAAGGTTCAGAATCAAATAAGACTGGCGGTCAAAGTGTGGACTCTTCTGAGTGACCGGAGTCATTGAATGCCGAGGACTGTAGGAGTTGTTTAGCGATATCTCTCGGCCTGAGCGTCGTACATTCGACGGTACTTTCCGTTCAACCGGATGAGTTCTTGATGAGTTCCGTACTCAATGACGTGACCATTCTCGATCACACAAATCAAGTCCGCTATTCGCACAGTTGAAAATCGGTGGGACACAAGCAGAACGGTTCGACCTTCTGTGAGATCGGAAAACCGATCAAAGACTTCAGCTTCTTTGAAAGCGTCCAATGCTGCTGTAGGTTCATCAAGAATAAACAAATGCGCATCGCTCATGAACGCCCTCGAGAGCGCTACGTTTTGCCACTCACCGCCGGAGAGATCGACGCCTTCACCAAACCTCCTTCCCAATATGGTGTCGTACTTGTTCGGCAGTTCCATCGCCAATTCATGCGCTCCGCCTTTTTGTGCGGCCTCCTGAATTCTCACAGAATCCGACAAGAAATCGATGCTTCCCAAGCCAATGTTGTCTGCTAATGAAATATGGAAACGCGCGAAGTCTTGAAATATCACCGTGATGCTCTGCCTCAATTCTTTGAGATCATAGTCACGATAGTCCCTGCCGTCCAAGCAAACCGAACCATGGATCGGATCATAGAATCGAGCGAGCAACTTGACCAATGTAGTCTTACCCGCTCCATTCTCTCCGACGATAGCAAGCTTCGCGTTAGCCGGTATACAAAAAGAGATGTCTTGCAGAACGAGGCGGTCTGTTCCAGGATAGTGAAATGCAACTTTCTTGAGTTCGATTCCCTGACTAAATCGAGTAGGCAACGCCACTTTCGGACCTTCACGCTCAGCTTCAAGCGCTCCCGCAACCGATCCAGGATCCAAGTCAATCAGCTCGAAGAATCGTGTCAGATATAGAGAGTTTCGAAAGACATTTCCTATTTGCCGGAACCAGGACTGAATTGAGTCTTTACTATTTTGGGCAGCCCCAAATACCATAAAGAGATCACCAATGGACAACTCCCCAATGCTAGCCCTGTATACTGCGTACGACCACACAAGGCATAGCCCTAAAGTTCCAACTAAATCAAATAACAGTTCAACTCTGACTAGCTTAACGTTTAGCTTGAAATTAGCTTTGATTAATATTTCTCGAAACTCAAAAAATTTCCTAATAAGAAAGTTACCTAAATTAAATACTCTGACCTCTTTAACGGTAGATCTATTGAACAAAATATTTTCAAAGTAAGAGGTTAGTCTTGTATTTCGAGTAAGTACAGTATCTATTTTAAATCGCTCCCGGGCCGTATATCCTTCAAGAAATAATCTTGGGCAAATACTAACTAGCAAAAATAAAAATGCCAATGGATGAAGAATAGACAGGAGACCAAACATGGCGATAATCATGAAGGTCTGAGGTAAGAGGCCAATCAAGTTACGAATTGCAGACCGCATGTAACCTATATTTCTTCGTGCCTGAGAGAGCCGGTCATAGAAAGCCGGGGCTTCAAAAAATGCAAGATCCAAACTTGCTGCCTTTTTGAGTATGAAGACGTGACTCTTACTTCTTACCTTTTCGCTTACCATGAAATCAACGAGTTGAGAGCTTGCAGATGCACCTGATTGGAGTATCCTACATGCAACAATTGCAACCATCGGAAGAAGAATGTAGAACCAGTCGACATCTGATTCTAAGCCCTGTGCCACCCGATCGATCACAACTTTGCCAAGCCAAAGCAAAAGCGCAGAGATCCCGGCTTGTAGCGTCCCAGCTGCGTTGGAGATACAGAAGTAGAACGGTGATGCCTGGTACACAAAAGCAAGTGTTCTAGGAATAATGCTAAGTACTTCTAATAACGACTTCGTCTCCAATTCAGTGAAAGTACTGGACACCGCTGATTGCATCTACGTCAATTCTCTATTACCATCTTGTATTGAGTTCGAAATAATAGTAGTGGACGTGAGTTGGTAATGAAATCATTAATTATTGGTATTTTCTAGCTTGTGTCTGAAACATAGTATAGTATATATTTTTGTTAGACATTAACTCTGTATGGCTTCCCACTTCGACGGACTTTCCGTCCTTGATAACCACAATGATGTCTGCCATACGAACTGTCGAGAATCGATGAGAAATGAAAATTACAGTCTTGTTGGCGGAGAGTCTAGATATCTTTTGGTAGAGCTCTTGTTCTTTCAGGGAATCTAGGGCCGATGTCGGTTCATCTAGTATCAAGATAGAAGCGTCGCTCATATATGCTCTAGCAATTGAAATCTGTTGCCATTCTCCTCCAGAGAGATCTATTCCTTCATCTAATGTACGTCCTAACACGGTGTCGTAACCTTGGGGCAACTTATCAATGACAACATTCGCACCGCTTTGAATAGCGGCCTGTTCGACTTTCGGTCCGTCTTCAATGTTCTGAACGGATCCCACTCCAATGTTTTCGCTGGCTGTAAGGCTGTAGTGGATAAAGTCTTGAAAAACAACGCCAAAGCTGGATCTTAAACTCTCAAGATCATAGTCGCGGTAGTCTCGTCCATCCAATTGAATTGACCCCGAAATTGGATCATAGAAACGTGTGAGTAACTTGACGAGGGTAGTCTTTCCAGCACCGTTTTCTCCGACAATAGCCACTTTGGATCCAACCGGCACGGAAAATGTGACATCTCTCAGCACTTCCTTTTCCGTGTATGGATATCGAAATGACACGCCTTGAACGGTGATACCTGTTCCAATTCCATTCGGCTCAAGAAAAACTCGTTTCTGCCGAGGAGGTTCCAACGAACCATCGATTGACTTCGGATCAAGATCCAACAGTTCAAACAGACGAGAAGTTTGCAGTGAGAACCTATAGACTGAATTTAGGCGATACACGAGCCCACCAACTAGTGAGACAATCTGCTGTGCAGCGCTGAACACCGCAGTGAGAGTTCCAAGAGATATTTCACCCCCAACAGCTTCCAATATCGCGTAAACGCTCACAGCACCCACGCCCAGTGTCGTGAGTACATCCAAACTAACGTCATACTTAATGAACTGGAGCTGCTGCTTCTGGTACGCATTGATGTACTTTGATCGAAGTTTCAAATACTTATCAATAAACAGGTCTCCCAAACCGAACACTCGCACTTCCTTGGCTGTTCCTTGGCTCATGAGAATGCCTTCCATGTAACCGGACAGTCTTCTGTTGCGAGTCAAGTCTGAGTCGAGCCAAAAAAAGTTACGCGTCATGTGTCCCTGTAGAAAGAAACGAGGAATGACTGAAACTACAAGAACCACAAACGCTAACGGATGGAGTAGTGACATCAACCCAAACATGGCTGACAGAGAGATCACCATCTCCAAGAAACCAAATATCTCTGTTGGAAGGTATTGAAGCGAGTGCTGTTGTCGTCTTGCTTGACTTAATTGATCAAAGAACTTCGGTGCTTCAAAAAAGGCTAAATCGAGTTTCGAAGTCTTTCGCAAGAGCTTTTCGTTTGTCGAATTGAACGTACGTTCAGACAATTGATCCTCAGCGACCCAAGAAATTTCTCGCACAAGGCTTGATCCAATCCAAAGCGCGAATATCACCGCAAGTGGCACAACTACGATCGCCCATTGCATCCCCATACTTTGGCTGTCGAATACCAGATCGACAATGACCTTCGTGAAATAGATGGTTGCTGCAGGAACCAAGGCAGTCACAATCGTGATCGATCCCAAGAAAACGATCAGATGCGGTGATACTTCCCATGAAAACTTCAGGACACGCGGAATCATCGCAGCAAGCTCTCTCGCCGTCTTGATGCGAAAGAGTTCCTTAGGGTCGTAAGACTCGTCGCTCATTGGCTACGACCCACGCAAAATCAAACTTGTTTGTGCCATGGATAGACGGGAAGAGTGAATTCCGAGAAAGTGATTCGCTTCTGTACGACTACAGAAGCGACTGGATGTGGGGGCCGGACTCTCTCGCCTCTATTATGCAATGAAGCGAGACTTTTCGTGCGATAAACTATTACTTGCTCGATGATTGCCTCGGCAGTCGCATAAACCCAAAGAATCTGGAGATTGAATGGCGGCACTTGACGGCTTGCGAATCCTCGATATGACGCAATACGAGGCGGGCACATCCTGTACCCAAGCGTTAGCTTGGATGGGTGCTGATGTCGTCAAAATTGAGGCTCCCGAATACGGAGATCCTGGTAGAGGAGTTCGAGGTTCGGGACAGAATGACTATTCCCCCTATTTTTGCGCTTGGAATGCCAACAAGAAGAGCCTCGCACTCAACCTCCGTACCGAAGAAGGACGGAAATTACTGCTGCGACTTGTTCCGAATTTCGATGTATTCGTTGAGAACTACGGTCCCGGCATTGTCGAGAGATTGGATATCGAGTACGAGACGCTTGCGAAAGTTCACCCCGGGCTCATCTACACTCGAATTAAGGGATTCGGCACATCGGGTCCCTATTCAGGCTATCGATGCATGGATATGGTTGCGCAAGCAGCAGCTGGCGCTTTTTCAATTACGGGTGAACCCGATGGACCTCCGATGATGCCAGGATCCACTACAGGTGACTCTGGTACGGGAGTTCAGGCTGCCATGGCGATTCTCGCCGCATACATTCAGCGCCAAAGAACTGGTTTGGGTCAGGTCATAGAACTGTCGATGCAGGAAGCGATGATCTACTACGTGCGCACAAGAGCCTTCATCGGTTCGCAATGGGGGACTCGGGCCACACCGCGGACAGGAAACCGAGGAGGACTTCCACCCGTAAACATCTATCCGTGCAAGCCTTTTGGTCCCAACGACTACATCTACTTGATGCCGGTAAACAACGATCATTGGGATGGTCTATGTGCTGCAATTGATCGACCGGACCTGTTGGTGGACGAGAGATTTGTTAGCTATGGAGACCGTGCACGGAACGGAGATGCCCTCTACGAAGAAATCTGCAATTGGTGCGAAACCAGAACGAAGTATGAAGCCATGGAGGCAATCGCCGCGGCTGGCGTGCCATGTTCCGCTTGTCTCGATACGGCAGAACTCCATCACAACGATCACCTAAGAGAAAGAGGCTTTGTCGAGGAAATGGACTTACCTGTACATGGGTCTGTTCCAATGCTGGGCTTCGCTCCTCGTATGTCTGAATCTAGCGTCGATATGAAGCGTCCACCGAGACTAGGTGAACACACGGACGATGTGCTCGCTCAGGAATTAAGCTTGAACCAACAAGAACTTTCGGAACTGCGAGTTCAGGGAGTCATAGGAGATCCAAACAGGTTCGCCTCTTAGTGAGGGATTAGTTCTGACAAACTCTAGTGGGGAAAGGCTTATTCTCGGGTCGTTCTCTCTTCAAGACTGAGTTTGTTGGCCACTCTTCTCCAATCTACCAGTTTGAAATTCTGGTTCTCTGTTGGGTTTGAATTCTCGTCGTCCTGAACCACAAGTATCCCTAGCGGAAAGTCCGCTGAAAAATGGGCATTTGCGATAGCGATGCCATCGGTCCCTGAAACGCCGTCGATACCTTTTTCGCCTGAGTCTCCAATTCTGAACGAGCCGATGTATGAGTTCGCTCCATCCAACTCAAATACGGCAAACGAACTGTCTCCTTGGCTGGACACTACAAGGTAACCGTCAGCTTCATCCGTGCGATAGATGGCCATTCCTTCTACATCTGCAACAAGAGCACTATCCGCTATCGACACCACAAGGGCGGCATCGGAATTCGGTTTTGGACCAGCATCTCGCTTCCATACTCCAAATTCTTCCTCCCCGTAGTAAAGAGTTTCCGTTACATCGTCGGCTACACACCCCTCGGGTTGAGAATCAACCGAGAAACTTCGCGCTTTCCTACTTGCTCCATCAGGCTTCAGCTCCCATTGTTCGAATGTCCCGTTCTTGTCATTCACAAACGCAAACAACGAATCTTTGTTCCTGAAGAGACATACTCCGTAGGGAGTCGGTAGGTCAAGCGGAATCGATTGATCAGTCAAGTGTTCCACTAGACCTGATTCGCGGTCTATAGAAAACAAACTCAAACTATTGGTTGAACGATTGGTAGCAACCGCGATATCAATCATGCTTTCGCCCCACGAGACCTCTTGACGAAGATCGACATTGTTGAGATTTCCAACATCCAACGACTGTACTCTCGCTCCGTCCAGGTTGTACACCTCCAAACCCTTTTGCTTGTTCGTGCCCAGAATCAAGCTGAGTTCGAGATTGGAAGGATGAATCCAGATAGCTGGATCATCCGCGGCGTCCTCAGTACTAGACACACTCGTTGTCTCGACGCTGGGAATGACGACAGAGTAGTCCGCCAATACGCTCGTGGACTGTCCAAAAACGATCGTCAGAAGCGGTAGAGCGATTATGCGCCCTACCGCTCCTATAAAGCGCTTACAAGCTTCGGAGTGTGACTCCCAGAGCAAAGGATCGACCATACTCTTCATACTGTCCGTTAAACGACTCGTTTCCGTGATACGAGTAGTACGCCTGATTCGTGAGGTTTGTGGCATTTACGAATATCTGCCATCGTTCGTCCACGTCGTACCTAGCGGTGAAGTCGAGCTGAATTCGAGGTTCTTGAATCAAATCGTTTTCGGGATCCGACAGGTCCACCTCTAGTGTTCTCTCGCCCTTGAATGCAAGAGCAAGTCTGAAATCCCAATTCCAGTTTTCGTAACCGACGATCGCATTGCCAACGAAATTTGCTTGTCCGGGCAATGGAATGTCTCCGCTTCGACTAATTCCGGGACCTAAGTCTGCTTCGCTCGAGGTAAACGTGGCATTGAGCGACAAAATGATGTTGTTCCATGGATCGGCAAGTTCACTCAGACGGCTCGTCCAACTGGCTTCTATTCCCCAAAGCGACGCAGTGTCTCCGTTCAATGGCTGCACAATGTCCAAGTCGGTCACTTCCGAAGTATCAACGCCTTGAGTCCATTGAGTAAAGTCGACAACGTCGCTTACGTCAGCCACGTAAATGAAATTGCTGATCGACTTAGAAAAGAAACCTACTGAGAACGCGCTCAATTGATCGTCGGGATAGTACTCGTAGGTAAGATCCAGATTGATCGATTCGTAGGGATCGAGAGCTGCATTTCCCGCCTCGATCTCTAGGTCCTCGTCGTCAATTTCTACTTTGTCGGGTGACGGATTGATCTTTCCAAAGGATGGTCTCGCAACTGACTGGCTGAGCCCAAACCTCAGAATATTTTGGTCGCTCTGCTTGTAGCGAACTGTAACGCTAGGAAGCCAATGCGAGTAGTCCTTGCCAAAGGAAATGGGTGTAATTTCGGGATCTCCGTTGGCTTCAACAACGCTAAACCCGTCCAATTCTGAACTTGTCGCTTCGTGTCGCAATCCATATACGAATCGGAAGTCTCCGATGTTCACGCGATGCATGGCGTAGATTGCGAATACATCCTCTTGAATGTTGTAGTCTCGAGCAGAATCCAGAGCTGTGTTGTCTGCGTCAATATCAAATCTGCTCTTGTTTTCAGCGATGTAGGACGAGAGACTGCCCACATCAATTGTTGGACCCAACGATCCGAGATCGTAGTCAAGTGAGTCACTCGTTACGAAGTTTGCCAAAGTAGGATCGCCAGGAAATCCTCCGTCATACGTAATCGCGTTGGTGTCGTCCGTCTTTTCTCGAAAGCGCTGCTGAACTCCGAACTTAACGTAGCCGTCAAATTCGCTGATTGTGACATCCCTCTTGAAGTCGAGACGTAGGGTCGTTTGTTCGTCATTCGTGAAATTGTTCTCTTCCACTAACTCGTCAAATTCGAAATTGGCTGGGTCCGCGCCATTGGCGGAATAAAACAAACGAGGAGTACTTCCCATCGAGGTATATCCTGCCTCCTCGATTTCGTCGTCTTCTGAAAACTGAGTGTCGTAACGATTGGGCTCCTCTTCCGCTGCTTTTCCATAACCCAACTCGTACTCCACATTCCAGTCTTCAATCTCACTCTCTCCTCCCGCAACGAGCGAAAATATGTCCTGTGTCTCGTAGCGATCCTTCAGCTCACGATCCATATCGATGTCAGTCCATCGCGCCGAGTTCGAGTCAATGGATTCCAAGTCTCCTTTGGAGAGTTTGTACTCAATACGTTGGCGGTATTCTTGGTCAGAAAAGTCGCTTCTTAGCATCCTAAGGTAGAGATGCGTGTCGTTTTCTCCAAACCAATCGAGATTCAGCGCGTAGCCTAGGCGTTTCCGAGTGATCTGATAGTCCCGCTGTTCGATTTCTTCAGTGCCTCGAAAGCCTGAGTCTTCGATATCAGCGACCCATCCTCCATCGGTTTCGACATTGTCCGAGCCAAATCGGCGATCTTGCCATGAAACGGCAACCGCCACTCCCAAGTTTCCAATCATGACTGGGATGATATTTGTGTAACTTGCGTTAACTTTGGGACTAGTTTCTCCTTGGAGAGTATTGAAGTCTGACTTTGCTGTTATTGCAAAGTGTTGGCCTCTTCGATCAAACGCAGACAATCCTTTGATGTCGATGGCACCTCCAATCGCATCTCCATCTTGATCTGGAGTGACTGACTTTCGCACTTCGATCCTTTCTAAGAGATCCGAAGGAATCACATCGAGTGCCACCGAGCGGCGGTCTCGCTCAGGAGCAGGAATGTTCACTCCATTGACTTTTGCAGAATTGAAGTCAGGTTCCAGTCCACGAATACCGACAAATCTTCCTTCACCCTGATCGCGTTCTATAAAGACCCCGGGGACGCGTTGTAGCGCTTCGCTTACGTTTGCATCCGGAAATTGTCCTATTGCATCTGAAGTCAACACGGACAAGATTCCGTCGGCTGCACGTTGCTGATTAAGCGCACTACTTGCTCCCGCCGCTTGGCCGTACACGATGATGTTTTCTAGGTGTTCGACATCAGCGCCGATCGAGATCTTTACGTTCTTGGTGGAACTTGCTTCTACTTTGACCGTCTGTTCGACTTTGCTGGCACCGATGTATTGCACAACGAGCGTATATTCGCCCTCGGGAACGTTGTTGAATTTGAACACGCCGTTGGTCGAGCTGGATACCTCTAAATCGAGCTCTTCGAGGCGTACGAGCGCACCACTAAAACTGACTTGCCCGCTTTTGTCGACGACTACACCTTCAAGTTCCCCGTCTTGTGCTAAAGTCGCAAAAGCCGGAATGGATACAAGCAACGCCATCAGAATGACTTGAATCGGTGCTCGTAGATAGACAGTTGATTTCATGGTGATTGTTGGGTAACGAATGACGTACTAACAATACCCTTGAAATACTACGATCTCATGACAGTGGAGTGATGATTCAATGCACAGATCAGCCGGAAGCTAGCGACGATTGAACGCTAGAAAATCTACATCGGAGCACTACACGACAGGCGTGTTCAGATGGACATCAATGAGGCTAAACGAGGCCAGAGTTCTTCGTCTTTGGAGAATTGTGACGAAAAGGAGCAAAGATCTCGGTTCGACGAGACCTAGCCGTTTGTTGACTTGGATCTCAGCCCTTGTAGCTAAGTCGTCTTGTTTGTAGTCGGTATATGAGAGAGCTTACACTCTCGTTGGTTACAGATCTGCTCTGGCAGAGTTTTGCGCACGATCTCTCATCACGTGATCCATCAGTACTAATGCAACCATCGCCTCTGCTATCGGTACCGCACGCAATCCTACACAGGGATCGTGTCTGCCTTTTGTAACTACTTCAACATCTTTGTTAGATCGGTCTACACTTTTTCCTGGAGTCGCAATGCTCGAGGTTGGTTTTAGAGCGATGTAGGCAAATATGTCTTGACCCGTAGAAATCCCCCCAAGCGTTCCCCCGGAACGGTTGGACTGAAATCCATCGCTAGACATTTCATCTCGATGCTCAGATCCGCGTTGTGTCACAACGCTAAATCCGTCACCAATCTCCACGCCCTTCACTGCGTTGATGCCCATCAGTGAGGACGCCAAATCAGCATCCAATTTTGAGAATACAGGTTCCCCCAAGCCTACCGGAACCTTGGATGCAATGACACCAATCTTGGCTCCGATCGAGTCTCCAGCACTCCGAAGCTCTTCAATGAATTCTGCGATATCCGTGTCTCTATCGGGATCCGGCGAAAAGAACATGCTACCGCTAGCATGTTCCAAAGACTTCAATTCCAATCTGATTTCGCCAACTTGAGCGAGAAAGCCACGAACCTCTGTACCAAAATTCTCTTTTAAGTACTTCTTTGCGATTCCACCTGCAGCAACACGCATGGTAGTTTCTCGTGCCGAAGCTCTTCCTCCGCCTCGATAGTCTCGAATTCCATATTTCTTGTCATAGGTGAAGTCAGCATGGGATGGACGATAAACATCCTTTATCTGCGAATAGTCTCGAGAACGTTGATCTTTGTTCTTGATCACAAGACCAATCGGAGTGCCGGTCGTCTTGCCTTCAAAGACTCCAGACAAGATCTCCACCTGATCATCTTCTGTGCGTTGTGTTGTGTATTGAGATCGACCAGGTTTACGACGATTTAGGTCGACCATCAGGTCCGCTTCGGAGAGCTCCAAGTTTGGAGGACATCCATCAACAATCGCACCCATGGCAATTCCGTGGGACTCCCCAAAGGTGGTTACCGCGAATGCTTGCCCAAAAGTGTTACCAGACATGAGCGGAAGGATGAATCGAGGAAACGGAGAACCAACGATACCTAGATAGCATGGTCGGCGAGTCAAGGTTCACGACGGAGCAGAGCAGGTACAACAATTTCTACTCGAGATTGAGGGACGCCACCCTCTTTTGGTGCCAAGGGTCCAGCACCAAACGGAATTACTTCAATGTCGGCTTCGTCACTCAATGTCAGTGCAGCGGATTCAGCACACGATTGTGATTGCTCCAGCAGCAGATCTGGCGATCGGGAGCCGTACACGTGACAAACTACATAAATGCTCTCGCTGAAGGTCAACAATTCGTCAGCGAGCCCTCTAAGCGTATTCAATGCATCTTCGCTTAACTGTCCTTGTCGATCAGGTACGACTCCTTCAACTATTACTTGCCCGTGTCGGGCTAGTGTTCCGGAAAAATCTAGATTCGTTCCTAGATCTACTTCTCCATCTACAGTCACCTGAACGACATGTGCGTATACCCTGCGATTTCCCCGTTCCACGACGTATATCGAGAAGAGATCAGTCGACTGTTCGGTTTTTAGTGCAGCAGCCAGGTAATGCTGTTTTGAATCGAAGGCTGAAAGCACACGAAGCTTGAAAATCGAGCCACCCCAAATTGCCGCTCGTCCACAATCTCGCGCTTCGCATTCGAAGACAATCTCTCCACCAGCGGACATTAGTGCTTCTCGATACCAGTCCATTGCGTCCTCTCGACTCGTGCTGTTTGACATTTCATATGTCTCAGATCGAACCCTCCCATCTACTCGAATTACACGTTCGAAATTTATCTCGCGCCTAATCCTCTCCACTGGTCCAGCGATGAAGTCATAGGGTGCTACATCTTCAGATGTATAGGAATCCACGCTCGTAGACCTAGGAAGTGCATCGAGTAGCAGCACTTCTGCATTGGACGTCTCTGTCATGAAGAGCGCGCTCAGTCCGCCGAACAGCAGAATTGAAGTCGTTTTACGTGGAAGGAGGATCACAAGAGAGGTGAAGCCGCAAAGTCAGCTGCGAAGTCCACATCGTCCTTTTGCTCGGTAGTCATTAGATCGACGATCGCTGACTGAAGGTCTTCACCACACACCAACACTCGATACAGGGCGTCCACAAGAGGCATGTAGAGTGACATTTTTTCCTTTCGCTTATAGACCGCCTTGAGCGTGTTCACGCCTTCGGCAAGTTTGCCAAGTCGCGTCATTGCTTGATCCAACGACAATCCGGAAGCAACATGAACTCCGAGTTGGTAATTGCGAGAATGTGGTGACGTACATGTTGCAACTAGATCTCCAACGCCTGCCAAACCCAAGAAGGTGTAGGGATTAGCTTTCATTGCTTCCGCAAATCTGCTCATTTCAACCAAGCTTCTTGTTATTACGAGCGAAATTGCGTTTTGACCCACCCCTAAAGTCGTCGCTAAACCGCAAATGATCGCATAAATGTTCTTAAGGGCTCCACCGAGCTCAACTCCGTATACATCGTCACTTGAATAGACTCGAAACGTTGAAGAACTAAGTTTTTTCTGGACTAGTTGTCGGAGCTCTGAATCATCGCTAGCGATAACCGTACCGGCAAACTTGCCCTCTGCGATTTCCTCTGCCAAGTTAGGACCACTTAGAACCCCAACCGATCCTGGAGGAAGCTCTTCTGCAAGAATCTCGCTCATGAGTTTGAACGAATCAGGTTCGACTCCTTTAGTTGCGCTAACGGAATAGGCTCCCGGGCGAACGCACGAACCTATCTCTCTAGCGACTTCTCTGAACGACTGGCTCGGAACTGTCACGAATACTAGCTTGCACTCGTTTAAAGCGTCCGACAGGTCCGAGGTTGGCACGATGTTGGAATGCAAGGCATGTCCAGGCAAGTATCGACGATTTTCGTTGTACTTGCGAATGTCCTTGAGCTGCTGTTCATCGCGCATCCACAAGTGCGTACGCGATCCGTTTCCAGCAACAATATTGGCAATTACTGTGCCGAAATTTCCCGCACCTACAACCGCAACGGACATAGTCCGATTCCTATGCCAACAGTTCCGAAAGAAGGCGATTGACTCTCTTCACGTGCGCCCCAGCATCAATGGGGTAAGAGCCATCAGTAAACGCCGCTTGTTCATACAGCAACTGTGCCAGATCCTTGAACCTCGCTTCATCTTTTTCCTCACCCATATGCTTGACAAGAGTATGGTCCATATTCACTTCCAACTGGGGTTTCGACGGGGGAATCGATCTTCCCGCACTTGCCATGATCCTCCGCATGTGCAATCCCATATCGTGTTCTGCGAGTACTAAGCACGCAGGAGAATCCACAAGTCGTTTGGACTTGGAGACACTGTCTACTTGATCCTCAAGCGCTTCCTTGATTCTCTCGAGCAAAGGTTCATCTACTTCAGCTTCTTCGCTTTCTTCTTCTTTCTCTCTTTCCGAAGAGTCGGGCAAGTCCAGATCGCTTCGCGTAATGTCCTGAAATTTCTTCCCATCAAACTCGGTCAGGTGGGACATCATCCAAGCATCAATGGGATCGCCAAAGACTAGAACTTCGATGCCCTGTCCCAGGAACACCTCTAGGTGCGGACTGTTACGTGCAGCTCTCTCGTTATCTCCCACTACATAATATATTTGCCCTTGATCAGACGGCGCACGCTCCACGTATTGTTTTAGCGAAGTGCGTTGCTTCGCACTTCCGGTTTCAGGATCAGGCTCATCCTGTGTCGTCGTGAACCGCAACAGACGTAGTACTACTTCTCGGTTCGGATTGTCGAAGACAGTACCTTCCTTCAAGACTGATCCAAATTCGTCCCAGAAATTCTCGTAGGCTTCCGTATCGTCTGCGGCAAGTTTCTCCAAGCGATCCAAGACTCTTCGTTCAAGTGCCGATCGAATCGTTTTAACAGCTTCGCTGTCCTGCAACATTTCACGCGAAACGTTGAGTGGCAAGTCACTCGAATCAACGACACCTTTGACCCATCGCAAGTAGAGAGGAAGGAATGTCTCCGCTTCGTCCATGATGAACACTCGTTGTACATAGAGCTTCAGTCCTCGCGGTGAATCGGGATTGAATAGATCGAACGGAGCGCGTTTGGGAATGTAAAGAAGACTGGTGTAGTCCAGTCGACCTTCCACACGGTTGTGACTCCATGCGACTGGATCTTCCCAGTCGTGAGAAATGTACTTGTAGAACTCCTTGTATTCGTCGTCCTTAATTTCAGATCTCGAACGAGTCCACATAGCCTTAGCGGTATTGATCGTTTCTCGTCCGTCTTTTTCCTCATCGGAGTCTGCAACGGGCATGTCGACAGGTACGGCAATGTGATCGCTGTACTTTCGAACGACGGACTCCAGCGAAGATCGTTCGCAAAACTCTTCTGCGTCTTGTTTGAGTTTCAGAGTTACCCTGGTTCCACGTTCCGTCTCTACGTCGGCCACGGAGTATTCATCCTCGCCCGACGAAACCCATCTGGTTCCTTCGTCCGTTCCTGCCTTTCGGGTTAGAACGACTACTTCGTCCGCAACCATGAACGAACTGTAGAAACCCACTCCGAACTGGCCAATCAATGATGCGTCTTGTTTCTGGTCTCCCGAGAGTTTTTCGAAGAACTCTTCTGTGCCCGACTTCGCGATGGTTCCCAGGTTTTGAATAACTTCCTCGCGAGTCATTCCAATTCCGTTGTCCGTGACAGTCAAAGTCTTGGCATCTTCATCAAAATCTATGGAAATTTTGAGATCGGACTCTCCATCAATCAGGTCGGGGTTGTTCAGTGTTTCGAATCGGAGTTTGTCTATCGCATCCGAGGAATTCGAGATGAGCTCCCGAAGGAAGACCTCTCTGTTCGAGTACAGAGAATTGATCATGAGATGGAGAAGTTTCTTGGCTTCTGTTTGAAATCCGCGAGTTTCGGTTGTCATAGCTAACGAGATGATTGACACAATTCGCTAGTAATAGCGATTCCACCACCATCTTTCAAGTTTGAATTTTTGTGTTCGATGCGCCTATTTTTTTGCGAGATTGGATATTGGCTGCTTAACTAGGAAAGGCACTCTGTTATTGCGTCGCCGATGCCGGCCAAGTTGCGGACTGTCGCTGCGCCAGCACGATCAAGTGCTACATACTTTTCCGCCGCAGTACCCTTACCTCCCGCGATTATGGCTCCTGCATGTCCCATACGTTTTCCCTTTGGGGCGGTTGCACCCGCGATATAGGCAACTATGGGCTTAGCCCCCGATCCACGGATGTACTCTGCAGTTTCCTCTTCCGCTGTACCACCTATTTCTCCCACCATCACAATCGCATCGGTGCCTTTGTCTTCTTCAAACAGTCGAATGACGTCGATGAAGTTGGTTCCCGGAATGGGATCTCCTCCTATACCGACGCAAGTTGACTGGCCAAGCCCCTTATCCGTAACCTGCTTGACTGCCTCATAGGTCAGAGTCCCAGAACGGGAGACAATGCCTATGCGACCCGGTTCATGAATGTCTCCTGGCATGATTCCGATCTTGCACTGACCCGGGGTGATTACGCCAGGACAATTGGGGCCTATTAACCGAGATCCTGCATTGTCAACAATGGCTTTGGCTTTGAGCATGTCAAGGGTCGGCACACCTTCCGTGATACAGACGATGAGCTCAATTCCCGCTTCGCACGCTTCCAATATTGAGTCCAAGCAGAACCGTGCCGGTACATAAATGACCGATACCGTAGCACCCGTGCTTGCAACAGCTTCACGGACAGTGTCAAATACGGGCACTCCCAAGTGCGATGTGCCTCCTTTACCTGGAGTTACTCCGCCAACTAATTGGGTTCCGTACTCGAGAGCCTGCCGAGAGTGCAGTGTGCCTTGAGATCCAGTTATCCCTTGACAGATGACTCGCGTATTTTGGTCGACCAGTATGCTCACGAGCCTGATCCGGCAGCATCTACAGCTTTCTGAGTGGCATCTTGCAAAGTCGTTGATGCAATGATGTCCAGTCCACTGGACTCCAAGAATGCGCGTCCCTCTGCTGCACTATTGCCATCGAAACGAACTACAACCGGAACGCCAACGCCGACTTCCTTGTAGGCCTCCACAATTCCTTCGGCAATTACGACACAGGATACGATTCCGCCGAAGATATTGATCAGTACGGCCTTGACATCGGAGTCGTCCAATATGATTTTGAATGCTTCCGCAACGGATTGCTTGTTTACTGCCCCACCCACATCAAGAAAATTGGCAGGATTTCCACCGTAGTACTTCACGAGATCCATGGTTCCCATCGCCAATCCTGCGCCGTTGACCATACAGCCTATGTTGCCGTCCAAAGCAACGTAACTTAAACCAAATTCTGAAGCTTGTGCCTCACGCTCGTCTTCCTGTTTGGGGTCGCGGAAATCTGCTAAACGAGACTGTCGGAATAGAGCATTACCGTCGATGTTGATCTTCGCATCGAGACAATGTACAGAACCGTCTGACGTCACGACAAGAGGATTGATTTCGACCAAGGAACAGTCCAGTTCGTGAAACAATCGGCAAAGTCCTAGAAATACCTCTGTGAACTGTCGAACTTGACCATCACGTAATCCCAAACCAAATGCCAATTCTCGACCTTGGTAGGGTTGTGCGCCGACAAGCGGATCGATTTGAGCTCTGAGAATTTTCTCCGGATTCTCTTCAGCGACCTTCTCGATTTCCACTCCGCCTTCTGTCGATGCCATCACCACCACCCGACGAGAGGAGCGATCTATGACCATTCCCAAATAGAACTCACGATCGATGTCGGCAAGCTCTTCAATGTAAATGTGGTTTATGGGTTGTCCAAACTGATCGGTTTGGTGCGTAACCAACCTCTTACCTAACCAAGTGGAAGCGAATTCTCGAAGTCCATCAGGTCCTTCAACCAATTTGACGCCGCCCGCCTTACCTCGTCCTCCTGCATGGACTTGAACCTTGCATGCCCAGCGATCTCCTCCCAATTGATTGGCGGCCTCGACGGCCTCTTTTACTGAGGTAGCAACAACCCCTTTTGAAACGGGAAGACCGAACTCTTGGAATAGCTCTTTTGCCTGGAACTCATGCAGGTTCACTTAACTACCAACTCCAAAGTCGAATGTGCAAAGCGGAGATGCGTTACCGAACGTGGGTTTCACGAGCAAACGACTCTCACAGTGAATCTCAGGATTTTCTCCTTCGAGCCACAGCATGTATTGCGCTTCCTGACACTCCCAAGGCTGCTTCGTGTACAGCTTCCGACAGCGACGGGTGTGCAAACATTGTCAGAGCCAAGTCCTCGGCTGTTGCACCAAATTCCATTGCAATCACGCCTTGAGCGATGAGTTCTGAAGCCTGAGCGCCGAGAATGTGCATGCCCAAAATCCTGTCCGTCTCCGTATCCGAAATAATCTTGACAAATCCATCGCTCTCGTCCGCCGCAATTGCGCGGCCATTTGCCCCAAACGAAAACATGCCGGAAGTTACATCCTCGCCATTCGCTTTGAGCTCGTCTTCCGAAAGACCGACCCAGGCAACCTCGGGCAGCGTATAGATCACCGAAGGAACTGTGTCGTAATTGACCACAGGCTTTTGACCCGCTATGCGTTCCGCGACCATGACACCTTCTTCCATTCCCTTGTGGGCCAACATCGGACCCCGAACGACATCGCCTACTGCGTAGACATCCGGCGCATCGGTATGGCACAAGTCATTGACGAAAAGAAAGCCCCTCTCATCCAGGTTGACCCGACTGTCGTCCGCGAGCAATCCCTCGGTATAAGGTCTTCGGCCAACTGCCACAATCAATCGATCGCATTCAAGAACTTGGTCTTCGTTGTTGAGTTGGTAGGACACCTTCACAGTGCCGTCGGTCACCTCTGAGTTTGTGACTCGTGCACCTAGTCGTATGTCTAGTCCCTGTTTCTTGAAGATCCGCAGGGCGTCCCGCGCGATTCTCCGGTCAGTCGCCGGCAGAAAGTCATCCAACGCTTCCAAGATCACGACGTCAGAGCCAAGCCGACCCCAAACGCTCCCTAATTCGAGCCCAACGATGCCCGCGCCAATCACTCCAAGTCGCTCAGGTACCGTCCCGAACTCCAATGCTCCTGTAGAGTCGACTATGTATTCATAGTCCAAAGGCGCGGCCGGAATTTCAATAGGAGTTGATCCTGGGGCGAGAATCACGTGCTTTGCTTGAATTTCGTCCACGCTGTCGTCGTCCATAGTCACGCTGACCTTGCGTCCATCCAAGAGTTTTCCGACGCCGTGAACAAAATCCACGCCATTTCCGTCGAACAGTAGCCCAATACCTTTCGTCAACTGGTCAACGACCGAATCTTTGTATTCGAGCATCTTCGAAATGTCGATGTCAGGATTCTTTGTGTTTATTCCCATCGTCTCCAACTTGGACATCTGATCGTACCGATGAGAGACATCGAGTAGAGCTTTGGATGGAATGCAACCCCAATTGAGACATGTACCTCCTAACGTGGGCTGTCCTGAGGCATTCTTGGACTTGTCGACGCAGGTGACTGAAAATCCCAGCTGGGCGCAGCGAATTGCTGTTGCGTAACCTGCGGGACCCCCACCGATTACTACTACATCTGAGGTCTGACTCATAACTTTCCTATTTCTAAAGCTCTAACAGTATTCGAGCGGGGTCTTCCAGCATACCCTTTATGGCGACTAGAAATCGTACGGCTTCCCGACCGTCGATCAGTCTGTGATCGTAGGATAGAGCAAGATACATCATGGGACGGGCCACTATCTCTCCGTCCACTACAACTGGTCTCTCTTCTATTTTGTGCATGCCCAAAATCGCCGTTTGTGGCGGATTCAATATGGGTGTTGAGAGCAATGAACCAAATACGCCGCCGTTTGAAATCGTAAACGTTCCCCCTTGCATATCCTCGATAGCAAGTTTCCCGGATCGAGCTTTCTCGCCGTACGCAGATATCTGATCCTCTATCTGAGCCATCCCAAGTGCGTCGGCGTCTCTGACGATGGGTACCACCAGTCCACGATCCGTACTAACAGCCACTCCTATGTCGTAGAAACCGTGGTAGACGATTTCAGATCCATCAATCGAAGCGTTAACTAGCGGAAATCGCTTAAGCGCTTCTACAGAAGCTCGGACAAAGAAACTCATGAATCCAAGTCGAGTTCCGTTGTGTGCTGCTTGGAATTCATCCTGGTACTGTCGTCGCATACGCATGATTGGATCCATGTCGACTTCGTTAAACGTAGTCAGCATGGCCGCATTGTGTTGTGCTTCTACCAATCTGTTTGCAATGGTTGCCCGTAGACGTGTCATAGGTACGCGCCGTTCGACCCGTTCACCTGTATCGGTGGGAGTATCCTCGCGATCATCCACTTCATCTGCCTGTACCGGCTGATCTGTGGTCGCTCGTTCCGTTCGAACGGCAGCCGCGACATCGTCACGAGTAATCATTCCCCCGCGTCCTGTACCAACAATGGAGGACAAACCGATGCCACTTTCTAGAGCTAGTCTTCTTGCCGAGGGCGAGGCGACAATTTCTCGCTCCTCAGAATCCACTTCACTTGACGACGCATCTTGAACTTCCTCAGTTGATTCACTAACAGTCGGGCGTAAACCTTCTTCGATTTCCGCAATGATTTCCTTACCCTCAACCGTAGTGCCCTCTTCCTTAAGAATCTTCACGAGAATTCCCGAAACGGGACACGGAATCTCAAGGGTTGTCTTTTCGGTCTCAACATCGACGAGCAACGCATCGCGTTCAACATAGTCGCCGACGTTCTTGTACCACTTCGACAACTCACCCTCAGATATGGACTCGGGAAAGGCTGGAACTGAAATTTGGATCGTCACTTCAATCTTCCGTAATACCGAATAGAGCTTCTTCTACGATCTCGGTTTGTTGCCGTACATGCCTCGATGCCAGACCAACTGCAGGCGCCGCATAGGGTTTCCGACCGGCGTAGATCAATTCAAGGTGGGGTCGTTGTTCGTCGCGAACTCGGACCAGGTGATGTCGACTGGAGTACCAAGCCCCTTGATTCTGGGGTTCTTCTTGACACCAAACCATTTGCTGCAGATTCTCGTAGCGTTGAATCACTCTTGCCAATTCATCCCGTGGGAATGGATACAACTGTTCCATTCTGACAATTGCTACATCCTGAGCGTTGTCGTTCCTGCGACGTTCAAGCAAGTCGTAGTACACCTTTCCAGCACACAGCACTAAACGCTCTACTCGACTGGGATCTAAATCGTCGATTTCGCCAATCACATTTTGAAATCGACCGTCTGCCAATTCGTCCAGCGAGGAAACCGCAACTTTGTGTCGAAGCAAACTCTTGGGGGTCAACGCAATCAGAGGACGTCGCATGGGACGAATCATTTGTCTTCGCAACATGTGGAACATCTGTGCAGGAGTCGAAGGAACGCAAACTTGCATGTTGTGCTGTGCACAGAGTTGCAAGTAACGCTCTAGCCGCGCCGATGAGTGCTCAGGACCCGCACCTTCGAATCCGTGAGGAAGAAGCATAACGAGTCCGCATGCTCGACCCCATTTGGCTTCGCCGCTAGATACAAACTGGTCGATGACCACCTGTGCACCGTTGGCAAAGTCTCCAAACTGTGCCTCCCAAATCACCAATGTCGTAGGAGAGGTTGTCGCATATCCATACTCGAAGGCCAAGACTCCTTCCTCGGAAAGAAGGGAATCGTAGATATCGAACTTGCGTTCATCGAACGCAAGTTGCAGCGGAATGACTTGCTCTCCCGTCTTCTGGCAGTAGATACACGCGTGACGATGTGAAAACGTTCCAACTCCCACGTCCTGCCCAGTAATTCGAACATCGAATCCTTCGTCCAATAGAGTTGCATATGCGGCCATTTCTGCGAATCCCCAGTTGGCCGCCTGACCTCCAGCCGCCATGCGCCGTCGGTCCACGTAGATACCTTCCACCTGCTTGTGCAATCTGATTCCCACCGGAACTGCATTGGCTCGCTGCATTACTTGCTGTAGTCTTGCGATAGGGATCTTGGTGTCTCCGGGAGCATCCCAGTCATGACCCAAGTACGGTTTCCAGTCCACAAACATTGACTGGTCGGGTTCTGTTACTACGGAAAGCGCTACAGTCTCGCCTCGGTCGAGTCGATCCCGAAAACTCGACACCCACTGGTCAGATTCTTGCTTCGATACGACTCCTTCCTGTGCTAAGCGCTCCGCGTAGATCGTCCTTGTGGTTGGGTGCTGGCGGATCTGCTGATACATCAGAGGTTGGGTCTTCATGGGATCTTCGGCTTCGTTGTGACCACGCCGCCGATAACACACGAGATCAATGACAAAATCTTTGCCAAAACCGACACGATAGTCCATCGCAAGCTGTGCGATAGCGACTACAGCCTCGGGATCGTCTGCATTGACATGAAATATGGGAGCACGCATGATTTTTGCGACTTCGCTACAGTATTCGGTAGATCGCGCGTCCTCTCTTAGACTCGTTGTGAAACCAATTTGGTTATTGATGATGATGTGGATCGTTCCACCTGTATAGAAGCCTCGAGTCTGGGACATTTGAAAGGTCTCCATCACTACACCTTGTCCCGCAATTGCCGCATCGCCGTGAATCAAGATTGGCGTGACCTCCACACCCGCTCTGTCCTTGCGTCGATCCTGTCTCGCCCGAACCGATCCTTCCACCACTGGTCCGACAATTTCGAGGTGCGAGGGATTGAACGCCAGCGCCAAGTGAATTTGCTTGCCCACGCTGTCCAAGTTTGACGAGAATCCCATGTGATACTTGACGTCTCCGGTCGCCGACACCTCGGGAGCCGTTCCTTCGAATTCTTCGAAGATATCCTCAGTCTCCTTGCCCAAAATGTTCACAAGTACGTTCAATCGACCTCGATGAGCCATTCCGATGACCATTTCCCGTACCTGCCACATGCCCGCACGTTGCGTAATCTCGTGCAGTAGCGGAATGAGGCTCTCTGCTCCTTCTAAGCCGAATCGTTTAGTTCCGGGATATCGGGTGTGGAGATACCTCTCCAATCCTTCCGCAGCGGTGAGACGTTCGAGGATCCGTCGCTTGTGATCCCTTTCAAATTTCATGTGCGAGTGAACAGACTCCAATCGACTGCGTATCCACCTCCGCTCTTGCGCTGTCGTCACATACACATACTCCGCACCAATTGAGCTACAGTAGGTTTCCTCCAGAGCGGAAATAATTTCGTGCAGGGGTCGCCCGTCGTCCTCGAACAAATCTGACGATCCGGTCCGAAACACCGTATTTAGATCGGCTGGACTCAAACTGTGAAAGTCCAATTGAAGATCGGGAGCTTGATCTAGTTTCCATTTTCCGAGGGGATCGACCTTTGCCTTTCGATGTCCACGGGCACGGTAGGCATCGATCAATTCCATTACTTGGATCTGCTTACGCTCATGTTCGGACATGATGTCCGTACTGACGCGTTCGGGTTGTGCCTTGAGTCGATTCCTGCCGAGTCGCTCAAAGTGATTGATGATCGAACTGTGGGGAATCTCTATTGTCTTGGCATCGGTGTACGGAAGAGTGCTGAAGTATTCTCGCCACTCCTCTGGTACCGAGTTCGCGTCTGCTAAGAACTTCTCATACATCATTTCGAGATATACAGCGCTACTTCCATCCAGATGCGAACTGGATTCCATCCGCTGCAGGAAAGACTCAGCCATGAACAACTACTCCGTCTAAGTTCGTTCGAGGTATCAGTGAGAATCGAACATCTACGTGCCGTTCTTTATAAGCAGCGTTCGAATTTCATTGATTGCTCGAGTGGGGTTCAAATCCTTGGGGCAAGCATTAACGCAGTTCATCACGCCACGGCATCTAAACACACTGAATGGATCATCGAGTTTTGACAATCGTTCTTCGGTTGCCGTATCTCTACTATCGGCCAAGAACCGATAGGACTGCAATAATGCTGCTGGACCCAAAAACTTGTCAGGATTCCACCAGAAAGAAGGGCACGATGTCGTGCAGCAGGCGCAGAGGATACATTCGTATAGTCCATCCAACTTCTCGCGGTCTTCCTGTGATTGGAGCCGCTCTTGTGCAGGTCTTGGACTGTCGTTGGTCAGGAAGGGTTCTACGCGTTCATACTGTCGATAAAACTGCGACATGTCCACAATAAGGTCTCTGATCACGGGAAGTCCAGGCAATGGCCGTAATACAAGACGATCTCTCGAAACCGCCTCAGATACGGGAGTCTTGCATGCGAGTCCGTTCATTCCATTGATGTTCATGCCATCGGAACCACACACTCCCTCTCGACAAGAACGTCGATAGCCAATGCTGGGATCCTCTGCCTTCAGATTCTCCAAAACCTCAAGAACCATCAAGTCGCGATCACCGGGAAGTTCGTACTCGTAGTCTTGCATCCTGGGTTCGGAATCACTACCAGGAACGAATCGATAAATGCTGACTTGCATTCCTAGTACTCCCTCTTGACCGGTTCAAAGGGTTCGACAGTCGATGGTGCAAAGTTCACTGCACGCTTTCGCAAGGATCGGTCTTCAGAAAAGTACAGCGAATGGCACAACCAATTTTCGTCGTCGCGTTCTTCGAAATCCACTCGGGCGTGCGCGCCGCGACTTTCTCTGCGACCCTCAGCTGCAATTGCTGTTGCTTCAGCAACCTCCAATAAGTTATCCAGTTCCAACGCCTCGACGCGCGCGGTGTTGAATACTTCAGACTTATCGGTCAAGTGTGCTGATTCGATCCGACCTCTGAGATCTTCCAACTTGGAAATAGCGTCTTGCATTTTCTCTTCAGTGCGAAATACGCTGAAACTGCTCCCCATGAGAGCTTGCAATTCCGCTTTGAGCTCAGCCGGGTTCTCGCCTTTCTGAGATTCTTCCCACCTGGACACTCGCGATAGAGCAGCTTCCAAATCGCTATCTGACGCATCTCTTTGGCTGATGCCTTGTCCCAAAACATCTTGGATGTGCAGTCCAGCTGCCCGTCCAAAAACCACTAGATCAAGCAAAGAGTTGCC
This sequence comes from Candidatus Azotimanducaceae bacterium, assembly GCA_965203735.1. Taxonomy (GTDB): domain Bacteria; phylum Pseudomonadota; class Gammaproteobacteria; order Pseudomonadales; family Azotimanducaceae; genus Bin55. Next base: position 1,680,376 of record OZ241909.1, on the reverse strand, counting down.
ACCGAGACGATTTGCGCCATGAACAGATACGCAAGCGACCTCTCCAACAGCATAGAGCCCTGGAACAAGAACGTCATCTGATTGTTCGTCCTGAGATAGTGCTTGTCCACTGACTTGCGTGGCTATGCCTCCCATCATGTAGTGGCAGGTCGGGACTACCGGTATGGGTTCGACTGCTGGATCGACCAGTGCGTATGTCTTGCAGAGTTCCATGATTCCCCCTAACCTTGAATTCAGAACTTCGGTGCCCAGGTGATCCAGTTTGAGATACACGTGGTCCTTGTTCGGACCGCAACCTCTACCTTCGTCGACTTCAATAACCATTGATCTTGATACAACATCTCTGCTCGCAAGATCCTTGGCTGTCGGTGCGTAGCGCTCCATGAAACGCTCGCCATCGCAATTTATCAGGTAACCACCCTCACCTCGGCTACCTTCCGTCACAAGAATTCCCATCCCGTGAATACCTGTGGGATGGAATTGCCACATTTCGATATCTTGAACCGGTACACCTGCTCGCAACGCCATTGCAACACCGTCTCCGGTATTTGTTAGCGCGTTAGTAGTGCTGTCATAGATTCTTCCGGCTCCTCCGGTAGCCAAGAGTGTGATCTTTGATCGAACGAAGACGAGCTCACCCGTTTCAACTTCAATTGCAATGACTCCGACGATGACTCCATCTTGATTTCTAACCAAGTCCACTGCAAACCATTCGCTGAGAAAGGTCGTATCCGCCTTAAGGTTTGCTTGGTACAACGTGTGGAGAAGTGCGTGGCCTGTCCGATCTTCGGCGGCACATGTCCGTGAAGCCTGCCCTCCCTTGCCGAAGTCCTTGGACTGTCCTCCGAATGGTCGTTGGTAAATCCTTCCTGTCTCGGTACGAGAGAACGGCAGACCCATGTGTTCAAGCTCATAGACAACTTGAGGACCTACACTGCACATGTATTCGATGGCGTCTTGATCTCCGATGTAATCCGATCCCTTGACGGTGTCGTACATGTGCCACCTCCAATCATCATCAGGATCTTCGCTCGCAATGGCACAGGTAATGCCGCCTTGAGCTGAGACGGTGTGGGAACGTGTAGGAAAGACTTTGGAGAGTACAGCTGTCTTGTAGCCTGACTCAGCCAGCTGTAACCCCGCTCTCAGTCCTGCCCCGCCTCCTCCGACGATCAGTCCGTCAAAGTCCAGTGTTCGCAGGTTCTTCATAGAAAGATTGCGGGTAGACGCCACAACACGCCAAGTCCAATCAACAAGTACGTAAACACAACTAGAACAACGAATCCTTGGTACAGCAACCGCACCAACGATGCATATTTCCCCATCTTATGTTCGCTCAGGTAGTCCGTCCCAACCGTCCACATTCCAATCCATGCGTGCACCGCGAAAGAGAGAATCGCAAGTGTTCCAAATACCAGCATCACTGGCGATGTCATGTAGCGTACCCAACGAATTTGTTCGACATCCGGATTTGCAATCAAGAATCCGATGATGCACAGGGCATACAGGCCTAGGACGACTGCAGTAACCCGCTGTAGCAAGAAATCTGTAAGGCCGCTTCGGGAGAAGCTCGTGGCGTTTACAACCACATCCAAACTCCGCAAAGTACTGAGAGCGCAATCGAGAAAACCAATACAAGAACACTTCCAACTCGTCCGGCCCGCAAAGACTCGCCAATGTGCAAGTCCATCAATATGTGGCGCACTCCCGCGACAAAGTGGTAAGCAAGCAAGGAAAGAACTGACCAAAGAAGCACGGAATGCATTGGGCTTTCAAGATCCGCTTGTAGTTGTTCAAAATCGGTCTCGCCACCGAATGAAGAAGCCAACAAATAGAGCAGATACAGCGAAGCGATGAAGAGCAGCACTCCACTAATCCTATGAAGAATTGAGACAATACCGGGCAATGGCAACCGAATTGCAAGTAAGTCGAGAAAGACGGGGCGCAGATCCTTCAATTCTCAACCTTAGTCGTCTTCGAAATGAGTTTGGTCTTGAACATGTCTCATAGTGTAACGACTAGAAAAGTGGGCAGACCTGCTAGTCCATAATGAGTGACCTACGTGAAACGCCAAATCCGTCTCAGTGGGATTTGCGAAAATAGGAGCTAGTTCGCCTCCTAGGGTTGGGAAGGGACGCAATGCATGGCCGATAAGAAAGCCCGACTAACAGTCGATGGAGAGTCGATCGAACTGCCCGTATATTCCCCAACCGTGGGACCAGACGTGGTGGATGTGGCGAAACTGATTTCACTCGGTTATTTTACGTATGACCCTGGCTACGTTTCCACCGTTAGTTGCGAGTCTGCAATCACCTACATCGATGGTGAGGCAGGTGTCTTGCGACACCGTGGTTACTCCATTGAGCAACTAGCTGAGCAATCCAATTTTTTGGAAGTGTGCTATCTCTTGATTTATGGAAGGCTGCCCACCGATGATGAATTTGCCGACTTTCAATCAGCCATCCAAAGTGAGCAAGTCATCGACGACTACCTGATCTCGGTTTTATCCAGCTTTTCTCAAAACGCACATCCCATGGGCGTAATGTGTTCACTCGTAGGAGCTATGTCGGCGCACTACCACGAAGAAATCGACATCAACGATCCCGAATGCCGGCAGAAAACCGCCATTCGACTTATTGCAAAGATTCCAATGTTGGCTGCAATGACACTACGTCACGGAAGAAATCAAGAATTTGTTCCGCCAGACCCGAATCGTGACTATGCAGAGAATTTCTTGCACATGATGTTTTCCGAAAGTGAATCTGATTCGGTGAGTCCGATACTCGCAAGTGCCATGGATCGGATTTTCCTTCTACACGCCGACCACGAACAAAACGCATCGACGTCGACTGTACGATTGGTGGGGTCAACGGATGCGAATCCGTACGCGTGCATCGCGGCAGGAATCGCCGCGTTGTGGGGACCGTCACATGGCGGAGCGAATGAAGCGGTGCTGCAGATGCTAGAGGAAATCGGCGACCCTAGCAAGATTGACGCCTACTTGAAGATGGCCAAAGATCCGAACAATCCGATTAGGATCATGGGGTTTGGACACAGGGTCTACAAGAGCTATGACCCACGAGCCAAGGTACTGCAAGCCACTTACAGAGAAGTATTGGGGCTACTTGGCATTCAATCAGATCCCACATTGCAGATGGCACGAGACTTGGAACGAGTGGCGCTAAGTGACGATTACTTCATCCAAAGGAGACTCTATCCCAATGTCGACTTCTACTCGGGGATCATTCTGAAAGCGCTCGGAATACCGACAAGCATGTTCACAGTGATCTTTGTCGTTGGACGAACACCGGGATGGATAGCCCAATGGAATGAAATGATTTCAAAGGGTTACAAGATTGGTCGTCCGCGTCAGCTGTATACGGGTGATGTGATCCGAGAGTATCCTCAAGACAAGGATTGACCTTCTTTAGTTCTGAAGTGGGGTTCTAATTCAACAGTCGAGACGGCTATTGGATGGCTTGAAACGACCTGTAAATGGGCACCGTCACTTCTTCAACTATGAAGATACAATTTCAGGAACCAATGGGACAGTTCACCCCTTGATCGATTCCTAAAGCACTCAACGTATTTCGAATATGAAAAAGACTCCTTTGTCCAGCGCTTTAGTTGCGTTTGGTTTCCTTACAGGATCTTCGCTCGCAACAGTAAATTTGCCATCAGGTTCAGTTTCCGATCTGCCCGATGTGGACGCAGACAGGCAAGTTTTAAGGGCTGATGTATCTGAAGTAACCACTATGGAAGAACTGGTTACCACGGAAGTACGCGAGGATATCCTTACAGCATTCACGATAAATGAGTTCCACCGCATTAACAAATTGGCTTCGTTCTACTATCGAACCAAGCAGTTCGAGAAAGCTTTTCCGTACCTCTTGGCATCTGCAAAGAGAGGATTCAAAGTAGCTCAATATCGCCTGGGAGTCATCTACGTCAATGGCTTAGGCAATATAAAAAGAGATGTCACTTTAGGACTAGGATGGCTGGGAACATCTGCATCGCCGCGTTCGACAGCTTTGATGAGAGAAACCTATCAGGATCTCATGGATCAAGTCCCAGAACGATTGAAACCAAAGGTTCAGGACGTTGTAGATGCGCTCATCGAGAGGTACGGTTCCGAGGCAACAGGAATGAACTGCATGAACACTCGGGTGGCTGGCACTCACATGCGAACGTTTCAATGCAATTTTGACAAGGAATTCGAACACCGAGATGCTGCATTTCAAGATTGGCTAACTACCAGTTTCCAAGGAGTAAATCCTTATATGACAGGAATGGGCTCTTCCGACCCTACTAGTCAAGCATCTCCTGACGCGGGCCCACAACCACCACCCTCTCCTTACTAGACAAGCGTGGGCACAGAACAAACAAACTTGAAACCTATCTCGGCTGACTCTCATGTTGTAGAAGGTCCCGACGTCTTTCTTGGTCTGGCTGATCGTTTCGGCGACGAGGCGCCCCGAATAATGGACGTCGGCGATCAAGTCGATGCAATTGTCATACCCAAGTACGGTATGCGTGGAGTAAGTGTGGCCCGAATGGGCATGGCTGCGACCAGACTTGCTCGAAATGAGCCTCTTGAACGCAGAACCGGCAGAAAACCTGAAGTTGCTCATATGCAGGATCCCGAGCTAGTTGCGTTATTCAACAAAGGGTATGCAGGAATGCGGAAAGGTTTGCTGGACGGTGCGCATCGATATGAAGATCAAGACATCGATGGGCTGAGGGCAGAGTTCCTTTACCCGGGCTATTTCGGCATGTTTGGAATGAATAATGTGGATCTCCTTGTAGCACTTCAAAAGAACTACAACGATTGGCTACACAACTACACAACTGCTTCAAATGGACGCCTATACGGACTGGCCGCGTTGCCCATCCAAGACATTGATGCTGCGGTTATCGAATTGGAACGGGTGATTAAACTCGGATTTCGGGGAGGCATGATTCCGTGTACCTCTCCTTCCGATAGTCCATACTTCGACCTCGCCTACCAACCCATTTGGTCCCTAGCCGAAGAAGCTAACTTTCCGTTGTCAATGCATGTCGGATGCGCAGCCTATCGTCCACGAGAATTTCGAACGAAGCCTGTTCACCGTGACGGCATAGCCGATTACGCTGCGACTCAATCCACGGTTCAACGAACAATTGTCGAGTTCATGTGCCGCGGAGTCTGCGAACGACATCCTAGACTCAAAATCGTCGTAGCTGAATTCAATGCCGGGTGGATTGCCCATTGGCTGGACCGGGTGGACCAAGGACTTCAGCGGGAATATAGAAATAAGAGTGAACCTTATGCGGGTGCCTCTCCACAAGAAATCTGGAAGCGTCAGTTTTTCGCGACAATTGAAGATGATCGCCCTGCATTGGCAACCCGAAATTTCATCGGCGTGGACAATCTGATGTGGGGCTCGGACTACCCGCATACTGATTCAACGTGGCCGTGCTCTTTGGATGTTCTTGACGAGTTGTTTGAAGGAATTTCAGAGGCGGATCGAAACAAGATTACGTACGAGAACGTCCAAAATCTCTACGGAATCCAGTAAGACAGCAGATCGCCTGTCAGCTATGAACTCGTGCGCGATTCACCAACGCGCCTATAGCGGTTTCACATGTTCCCTCGATTTCATGTACCTCGATAGACGAGTCATCCCCTTTGTTGCGGATTGGTTTGTATTTTGGCTATCTGCCACGTCGCAGTAAGTTCATCACAGAGAGTTTCCATCCCACAGAGCTAATGGACCCTCCTTTCGGAACTAGTCAAAGGTCATGAATTACCACATCAAAGGTCTTAGGGAAGCCCTGAACTCATTCTCAGGAGTTTTGAGCCACGAGTTGCACGAATCTGAACTTGGTGAATCCAACGACGAAGTCTCCATTCGCGGCACAATCCAATTCAGTCAAGACTCGATTGGAAGCGCTGAGCGATTGCTAGTGCTCTATGCGCTAAAGCGTACAAGGTCCAACTTAGTTTCTGATTCGGACAAGCAAGGAATTCCATCCTTGTATCTGACTTTTACGTCCGAGCAAGCAGCAGGACTGACACGAGCTCTAAGATACGCGTCCGAATTGGAAATGTCCGAACCACCTTCACCACATGCCCAAAAGCTCGGAGACATTGCCCTTCCGATTCTGCTGAGCCACTGTCTGACAGCATTCACCCGAGAGTACTCCACGGTCTCAAGTGTTACGGATCTTCCTAGTCTTCCCGTGTGGTCCAACATGCTCCGCGTGCTGGGTCAGGATCTAATTCCGCAAACTGAGATAAACAAGCGAGCGATTATCTCTACGCGAACTCGAAAGGTGGTCATGAGGGAGTGTGAGTCACTTGGGTGGATCGAGACTCGACGTAGAACCTCTGGACGAACAACGGTTCTCGTGAAGTTAACGGACACTGGGGTACGGGTGAATCAAACTGCCGAAAGGAGAATCGAAGCAATTGAGAATCGATGGAAGACAGCCAATTCGAAACTCTGCGAACGGCTCCATTCAGCACTGGAACAAATTGTCAGAGGTTTTGAGCTCGAGTATCCGTATTACATTACAGGCTATGGACCAGCTGACGATGCGCTGACTGGTGGACCATACCTACCGGCTGAGCGGGGTCCGCCGAGGATCCCTGCACGAGGAGAAGAGTGGCCCGTCATTCTGAGAGACTCTCTAGATGATTCGAGCAACATGCCCATGTCCGCACTCTTGTCACAAGCTCTGGCGGGATTTGCAATTGAGTATGAAATGGAGAATCTGGGGCGATTAGGTCACATCTTGTCGTTGTTTCAGTACATCGGCAATGAGGGAGTCCGGCTTGAAACCGTTCGATCCGCTGGCGGAATAACTGGTAATGGCAGATCTCTCCACGAACGACATATGAACATTGTTCTGGAACCCGGCAAACCGACTGACAACTCACGAACCATTTACCTCGCTCCTAAAGCAAGACGTGCACGGGACTCCTACTCTTTCTTGGTGTATGAGCTCGAGTCCCGATGGCGTCGTCGCTATGGAGAAGAAGCTATGAACGATTTGAGAGACTCGTTGGAAGCGCTAAGCAAATGCTGGCTCGAGGGAGCTCCAGACTATCCAAATACAACCAGCTGGATGTTGCCTTGGTATTGTCCATACAAAGTACGGTGACAGTACTTAAAGTGTGTCTGATGTCCAACATCAGGTATCGACTTCGAATCGTTTCATGAGAATCAGACTCACATGATTGTTCATACGTTGCGAGAAGAGACGACGACGGGCTCCACATATAGAAAGTTTTTTCGGGATTAACTCTTGCACCGTAGAACCCTATGTATATTATAGATGCACAAAATAGTTATTTAATACATAAAACGCACTTACAATAAACTAAACATTTTATGCTGAGTTTCAGATTAGAGAGAGGCGTTAGCCGATAACGACTCGCGGACAGTACAGAAAGAACCTATGAAAATTCTCGACAAGACAATTCCCGCGGGCAGAAGCAATCTTGCAAGAGTTGTCCGGCATGCACCAGAGATTTTTCGGATCGATGATGTCGAGTCTATCCTTTCGATAAACCGTACGAAAGCAACGGGACTGGTCTCGCGTTGGTCTCGACAAGGTTGGCTCCGCCGAGTCGGTCCCGGGACGTACGTTGCAGCGCAGCTTGGATTACTTGACTCCGACTTCGTTTTAGAAGATCCATGGATTCTGATTCCTGCTCTCTTCTCACCCGCGTATGTTGGGGGCTGGAGTGCTGCCGAGTATTGGAGCCTGACAGACCAGGTCTTTCGCCCAATCGTAGTGATGACTTCCAAGTCTGTTCGCGAGCGGCGTCAGACACACCATGGCACTAAGTTTGTTTTGCGTAGCATCCAACAACGATTTTTTTTTGGCCAAGAACCTGTATGGAGAAGTAATGTAGAAGTTCTGGTATCCGACATCCATCGTACAGTCATTGACCTTCTTGATACCCCTTCAATCGGCGGAGGCATCCAACACGTAATCGAATGTGTGAACCATTACTTGCGGAGCGAACGCCGCAACGACGATGTCTTGTTGGACTATGCAATACGTTTTGACAACGGAGCGGTGTTCAAACGTCTCGGTCTAATAGCGGAGCACCACGATGATTCAGAAGAGTTGGTGAAAGTTTGCAGTACCCGTCTCACAAGAGGGAACGCCAAGCTAGACCCAACCATGGAGTGCCCAAGACTCGTTTCAAAGTGGCATCTATGGATTCCATCAAACTGGTCTGTAAGTACGAACAGTGATCAGCAAGACTGAAATCATAAAGATCTCAAACTCACTCGAGCTCCTACCTCATGTTGTTGAGAAGGACTATGTACTCGGGTGGCTCCTGTGGGGAATTGACAATCATCCTTATCTCCGCGAGAGCTGGCTATTCAAAGGGGGCACCTGTCTCAGAAAGTGTTTCTTTGAAACTTACCGATACTCTGAAGACTTAGACTTCACGCTTACCAACACATCGCATGTGGACGAGGGTTTTCTGTGGTCGGTGTTTTCAGAATTAACCAATCGAGTCTATAGACAATCAGCTATCGAATTTCCAATCAATGCAAGGAAAGTAGAGATTTATCACAGCCCCATCGGGAGACTCAACTGCCAAGTACGTGTCGGCTATCAAGGTCCAGTCTCTCCTCGGGGCAGGAACGTGCCACGTATAAAGCTTGACCTAACCGCAGATGAGTGTGTCGTTCTTCAATCGGAACGAAACCCCGTAATCCACCCTTACAACGATTCTCCCGACAAAGGGTTCAGTATTAGTACTTATTCCTATGTTGAGCTCTTTGGCGAGAAAGTGAGAGCACTAGCTGATCGAGCACGTCCACGCGACTTGTATGACGTAATAAACCTATATAGAAATACTACATTGCTACCAACGCCAGAAGCATTGTTCGACGTGCTTGTTCAAAAGTGTGCTTTCAAGCAAATTGAGGTTCCTGGCTTCGAGGATGTCGAGGCTCATCGAGCACTGCTCGAAAACAGTTGGGAACAGATGCTTGTCCACCAGCTTTCTAGTGTTCCTTCATTTTCTAGTTACTGGAGTGAGTTGGTGAGCTTCTTCGACTGGCTTTACAGCCGAACTTCGTAGAGATAGTCGTTTCGTAGAAGAAATCGGCTGGTAATAGTGCATACAAGTCCGGCCGCTACGGTGACAAGAGCGCATAGAGACTTGAGAGAATCCTTGAAGTCCTTCAGCCAATGTTGGCCCGCAGAAAATCTAGGCTATACCGCTACAACCCATTGGATGTTGCCTTGGTTTAGCACCTTCAACGTGTAGGCAAGGAGGCGCAGAGCGATCAATTGCACAGCATCACCACGCAACTCTCAGTTGGCTCACAAAGACCAATCGCAAGCACAAAAAAAAGTGCAAGCCTGAGTCTTAATCTGCTCTCGATTTCTGCATCACGGGACTACTATTGAGACTTATTGGAAAAATCAATCACAAAGCAGTAGGTCTGTGAATAAGACATATGGGAATACAAGAAAGCTTTGATAAGTCGATCGGCACAACTAAAACTTACTACCAACTAGCTATGGTTCAATGAGCCAGTCGACGGGTACAACGAAGTTCCCTCTTCAATTTCACAACGCAATTGGAAAAATCTTTGAATGCCTTGGAATGGGAACTGCTTCGTGTTTCAATTGAACTGAAATGAGATCTTCTGCGCTCACAGCTGTACTGTCTGTTCTTATTGGAATGGGCGCATCCGCCGCAGCGGACGACTCGGTTGAACACCGCAAACTACCCGATCAAATCAGAGATCTTGAAATTCCCGTACTTCCATTCGAGCGGAATGTAGCGTTTGCGTCATGGATCCTTGAGATTGACGAAGACAAGATTGATGATTGGCTCAATCAATCTACGCGAAGCTCCTGGAAGGTAAAGCCAAAGACGCGGACGGATTTCCAAGCATTGTTAGTCCAACGTTTGGCGGGAATCGATCCTGAAAAAGCCCTGAGTTTCGCTCTGCAAAGACTTGAACCCCATCGATCCAAACATATGAACGTAGTCTTTCGCGAGTGGGCACAGGATGATCTGAATGGAGCTATGGAGCGTGTGAATAGCCTGGATCATTGGGACAAACGAGAAGTGCTTGATTCCGTCTTCGCCGTTAGTCAAAATTTCTCGTCCGATGAGACAAGCACCATTGAAAGAGAGTTTGGAGAAGACTTGAACCCTCCTCCTCGCCCCACTGGAAGCTATATCTCCCTTGATAGCGGCATACGTCCCGCTTCAACACAACCCGACCCACTTGTCGGCGAATCGATTGAGAATCCCATGAAGGTTTGGTACGACATAGTAGAGAAGGCTCGTCCCAACTCTATTCACTATCAAAACTTGGCAGACGTTGCTACGGCGTGGGTTAATGAGTCAGGAATTGGCGCACTTGACTCTGTCCGAGCATCTTTAACCAATTATGAGATGCGAAAGAGAGTTCTCGGCCGCACTTTGGTGAAGTTAGTTGCAACTATGCCCAATCAAGCGTTTGACTACGCAATGGAGCTCAATTTTCCGGGTCGTAACAGAACCATCCGTTCAATGGTGAACAATTGGGCAAGGATAGATCCAATTGCAGCTATCAATAGGGTTCACTCCATCCCGTCTAGCCAATTTCGCAGACGACTGGAAGGTATTGTCCTTGCGAACTGGATGTCCGAGTACGAGTGGGCGACTCAGTTTAGAGGTGATCCTTCATGGATACTGGAAAGTCTGAATCATATCCCTGAGGATTTTCGAGGAGACGCCAGCGCAGTTGCAGTTCGAAGAATGGTCTGGACCGCGGCGCCATCCCTTGCGGCACAAACCGTGTTGCAACTGGACGACCAATCACAGCCAAAGGCCGCTCGCGCACTCGTTGAGGCGTGGTCGCGTAAGGACCTCGAGAGTGCCCTCGAATGGGTAAAAAACACTCCTGAGATCGAGAGTATTCGAACGGAAGTCCTAAGTTCTTTAGTTTGGTCCCTTGCAACAAACAAACCCAGTGTTGCCTTTCAGATTGCTCGTGAACTACCTACACCAAGTCATGGATTCGGACTTGAAGGTGAAGTGATCTCTCAAATTGCTCCGTTCGCGCCGGACACTGCTATGGAACTCTTGCCTCAAGTCCGTGGCGGAAAGACCAAGCTCAATGCCTACGAAAGTGTAGCGACAGTACTGCTACAGAGTGGTCGGTCAAAGGATTCGCTGGAATTAGGGGCACAACTTCCCGAAGAGAGAGGACTTGCATATGCGTATTACCTTCGAATGGGCGCAGCTTGGGCTCGATTGGACCCTCAAGGGCTAGTAGACTCCTTGGACCAATTTCCCACTGCCAAGGTTCGATCAGGAGTCGCGACACAACAGATCCGCTGGAACAGTTCAACCAACTACTTTTCAGATCAACAGGTGCTGACGCTGCGAAACTATCTCATGGATGAAGATCGGGATTTGCTCGACAGTAATTGATGACTGAATTGACTTTCAACATGAAGCAATTGGTGACGAAGCAATTTCCAGAAACCTCTGTGAAATTGTCTCTGTCCTGTGTGTTGCTGCTGGTGTCTCTCATACCAGTTCTCGCAGAAGTAAAAAATTCTGAAAGCTTGAACACTGCGATGCAATTGTTGAAAGACCCAAATCTACACAAGCAATCTGATGTGAGATTCTCGAGGATCTACTCCTATGTTGCTGGATTACGAGAAATTGAACTAGGGGACGTAATTGAACTGACCTCAGACAGGTCTGAAAGTGGGATTTCGGAACGTGTGCGAAGCGAATTGCAGGAGGCTGTTCTGCAGCGGCTGGCGAAACACGACCCACCTAGAGCATTAAAGCTAACGGAGGCAATGAAGGAATCCCAGTATGGTTTATTACTCGAGACGATATTTGAAACTTGGGGAATAGTTGATAGAGATTCTGCAGTCGACGCCGCAAGAAGACTTGATGCACAGTCAAGGATTTCAGCAATGGGTGGTTTTCTCAACGCTCATGTGCAAAGTGACTTGTCAGAAGCGCTTGAAATCGGCCACGAACTGGGACTTACCGAACTAAGCGCAGCGTTGGTATTTTCCGATTGGTATATCTCGGAATGTTCTCTAGATCCCCAAGACACGTGGATAGATCTTGCCGAGCTAACCAAGAGACACAGAAATTCAGAAGTCTGGGAGATTTACAAAGTACTCGAGGGGCTTGCAATCCAGTGGTATCAGGTGGAGGATACCTCAGCGATCGATGAAATTCGTGAACTAGCCGGAAACGACTACTCTCTTCAGAGGAGTTTTCGAAGCATTCTCAAACACATAGCGTTGGAGGATCCCAGACTCGCGCTAGATTACGTCCTCAGCCTCCCGGACAAACATCCCACGCTACAGGATGACTTGATGCGCATGTGGGCAGAATCAGATCTCCAAGGTGCTCTCGAAACAACCTACACAATCAGCGACGACGCTCTACGTAAGGACCTTCAACAAGAAGTGGCAGCGGTGTGGGCGGAAAGAGAGCCGCACTATATTCTGCGAAACCTTGATGTCCTTCCAGCAACCGTACGGTATGTGGCTGCACGCGTAGGTGTGGGTGAAGTAGCGAAGAATTCGTTGCAAGAAGCCGGCGAATATGCACTGCAAATTGAAGACTTTAAACTACGAACATCAGCGGTATCTTGGCTGGTCCCCATTTGGTCGACCCACGAGCCCAGCAAGTTGCTGGATTGGCTGTTAGACGATCCGTCTTATGAATCTATCGTGGCGGGTCTGCGCAACCAATTGGTCTCTAGCCTCTTAGACTCCGATCCAAGAGGCGCTTTTCAAATCGCTCGGGATCAGCCTCAAGCCGAATGGGATCGAGGATCTATGAATGAGTTGTTTGTACAGATTAACCCCAATATGCAGCACACGCTCCCACGACCCGTTGGACTGGAAGCACACATCATGAAACGAATTGCAGAAAGCGACTCTCAACTGGCATTAGAACTGCTTCCCGAAGTCCGGGAGGGAGAGACCAAGTTTGAAGCCACACTTCATCTAGGGAAGGCTCTTGCTTACCAGGGAGATGTTTCGGAGGCACTTAATCTTGCTCAGCAACTACCAGAGTCCGATCGCGACCTCTACTATTCTCGACTAGTCATCCAGTGGGGACAGGAAGATCCAATCAGTCTGCTTGCATCCATTGAGGAATTTCCGTCTGCGAAGCATCAATCCTCTGCCGCTGCCTTCCTCCTTCGATCGGATCGCAAGCACAACACGCTTAGCGAGGCGCAAGTCAAATCATTACGGCAGCACCTGTCAGAAGCAGATCAGATCCGGGTCGATTGGTATTAGCAAGAATCTGTTGACATTCGATCTCTGCGATTTTCAAACTCAAACGAGAGGAATGCTGTTTCCTTCCCATCGGGATTAGGTCTGTGAACTACTAGCTTGGTTAGCTTTTCATCAGTCTACCGAAGTTCAAGGCAAGACCTGGCCGGAAGAACGTTCAAAGGCTCCAATACAACCAGATAGATGATTTTCTGGGTTAGTCTAAGAATTCCAACAGAAACCTCGCAAATTTTTCTCCAATGCAGGCATTCCTAGGTCTCAATGGTTTGCGGTATTTGCTGCACACTTGGATTACCATTTGAACTGAAGACACAAACTTAGCGCACAGTTTGAAGCAATGGAAGTTGGATGCGTGACTGGTCATGGAAGCTCCGCCAATCCATTCTGTCCGTTCGATGGCGCGGAGTTCATGATGGACTTACCCACGTGTTAGTCGTCAGCGAGTTGAAACTTCTTCAGCTCAAATACTCAGTTTTCCGCAGCAATTGGAATCATCTGAATTACTCGGAACTCCATTGTTCGGGGGTTCCAATTGACCTGATATGAAATCGTCTCTCCGTACAACAATTCTGACCATTCTTGTCATCATCGGGACTTCTGTAGTAGCGGAAGATTCTGCTGTACACAGTCTTCCAGATCGCATCAAGGATCTTGAAATTCCGATTCTCCCTTTCGAACGGAATGTAGCGTTTGCTTCGTGGATCCTAGAGTTGAACGAAGAAAAGGTGGGAGATTGGCTCAATCAATCCACGCAAGATTCCTGGAACGTCAAACCTAAGTTAAGAAAGGACTTCCAATCACTGCTTTTCAACCGATTGGTGGAGTTGGATCCTGCTCAGGCGCTTGATTTTGCACTGCAACGTCTTGAGCCCAATCGCTCCGCAATGATGACCAAAGTATTTGAGGAGTGGGCTCTGGCTGATTTGAGTGACGCAATTGGGCGCGTGAAGGGTCTGCCATCTCGCGATCGGCGGCATGTAGTGAATTCAGTCTTCAAATCCAATGAGGAATTCTCGTCTGACGAGATACGAACAATCGAAAGAGAATTTGCAATCGACGCAAACCCTCCTAAACGTCCTCGTGGTTTCTATATTTCCCCTGATCATGGCATCCGTCCGGCGTCAACTCAAGTCGATCCACTTGTATCTGCTTCGATTAGGAATCCTGCGAAGGTCTGGTACGACATAGTCAAGAAAGCTCGACCCAACGCCAACCACTACCAAGACTTGACCACTGTTGCAACTGCTTGGGTTAACGAATCAGGAATTGACGCTTTGGAGGTAATTCGAGAGTCTCTAACCGACTACGAGGTACGAAGGAACGTTATTGGCCGCACTCTAGTTGAGCTAATGCTGACGATGCCGGAAGAAGCGCTTGACTTTGCGGTCGAGCGCAATATTGCCGGTCGAACCGAGACCCTCAAGTCGATGGTAAGAAAGTGGGCGGAGGTTGATCCCGTCGAGTCGCTCAACAAGGTTCATTTGATGCCATCAAGCGCATTTCGCAGACTGCTTGAGCAAGTTGTCCTAGAGATTTGGCTGCCCAAATTCCCATTAACAGGGTATTACCGTGAGGATCCTTCATCGATCCTGGAGAGTCTGCATCTGATTCCAGAGGAGTTACGCGGAGTCGCCGGTGCGCACGCAATAGAGGTTATGGTTTGGAGGGAGTCGCCGCTGGAAGCGGTAGAAGCCTTGTGGCACCTGGATGAACATTCCAAATTGGCAGCCAGTCGTATGCTTTTGAAAGAGTGGTTGCGAGAAGACGAGAAAGGTGCCATTGAATGGGCAAGAACTCATCCAGAAATCGAAGATGTTCGAAATGAAGTCCTACATACATTGGTTTTGTCACTGGCCCCAAAAGATCCCCAATTTGCCTTTCAAATCGCTAGGGAATTACCTACTCCAATTCACGGTTTTGGACTTGAAGGTGAATTGCTAACAAGTTTCTTTCGAGGTGACCTTGATACTGCAATGGAACTCTTGCCCCAAGTCCGCGAAGGTAGGACAAAGTTCATTGCGTATGTGACTATTGGAACCGTACTACTGCGGAGCGGTCGGATGAAGGAATCTCTTGGACTAGGGTCGCAACTCCCGACGGAGCGAGGATTTGCCAAGGGCTATTACCTTCGAATAAGCACAGCTTGGGCCCAAAGAGATCCACAAGAGCTCTTAGACGAAATGCACCAATTCCCCACTGACGAGGTTCGGTCTGCAATCGCAGCGCAACAAATACGCTGGAACAGTTCCACTAATTATTTTTCTGAGGAGCAAATTCAATCCCTGCGAAGGTTCCTCACCGATGAACATCAAGATCTTATAGAGGGAAATTGATGACCATCTTACGAGCTACACAAATCTTCTTCGGGGGATATCTTCGTGAATTTCCCACGAAATTACTTTTGGCGTGTAGTTTGATCTTGATTCTTGTCACACCAGTTCTTGGAGTAGAAAAGCAGTCTGAAAGCCGTGCATCTGCAACGAGTATGTTGAAAGATCGGGATCTGCACAAGCAATCAACTTTGAGATTTTCCAAAGTGTATTCATATGTTGCTGGCCTCGACACTGGAGAATTGCTAGGCGTCCTAAGTTCCGTTGCCGGTAAATCTGGATCGGGAATCTCGCAACGCGTACGCAAAGAATTGCAGGTCGCCCTCCTCCAAAAACTAACGAATCACGACCCTGTTGAAGCGCTGGAGTTTGTGAAGTCAACGAACGATTCCAATAGCGATATGTATCTGCAATCGGTATTCGAAGCCTGGGCCACTTTCGACCTAGAATCTGCAATCGACCACGCAAGAAAACTTGACAGAAAGTCAAAGATTCCAGCGATGCTCGGTCTTCTCGACGCTCAAATTGAAGGTGATTTGTCAGGAGTGTTCGATATTGGTCGAGAGCTGGACCTTAACGATGTGAGTGTAGCGAATGTTCTTGTCGATTGGCTGAATGCTGAATCTGTTCAAGATCCAAAAGACATGTGGATCAGGCTTTACACGATTGCAGAGAACTACAGAATTACGGGTATCGGACGTCAGCTGGAAAGCGTCGCATTTCAGTGGTACCAAGCAGAAGGAATCTCTGTTCTCGATGAGATTCGCGCTCTATCTAAGAGAGACGCCAGTTCCAGTCTTCGCCGAATACTCCTGCACATTGCATTGGAAAATCCTGGCTTTGCGCTGAACTACGTCCTCGACATGCGCAGCAGGAACTATAGCTTGGAAGAAGAACTGATTCGCACTTGGGCAGAAGCGGACCTGCAGAGCGCTCTCGAAGCAACCTACACTGTCAGAGACGGGGGCATACGTCGAGATCTCCAGCAGGAGATTGCGTCTGTTTGGGCCGAAAAGGAACCACGCTACTTGCTGCAAAACCTCGACGCACTACCAGAACCTGTTCGTTACGTTGCAGCACGAGCAGGAGTGGCTGAGATAGCCAAGATTTCCCTACAGGAAGCTGGCGAATATGCGTTGCAGATTGAAGATCTGAAATTGCGAAGAATGGCAGTTTCATGGCTAATGCCCATTTGGACGACCCACGAGCCAAGCACGTTGCTGGACTGGGTCTTGAACGATCCGGTCAATCAACCCATTGTGGAGGAATTACGGAATCAACTGGTCTCCCGCTCATTGGACTCGGACCCAAAAGGGGCTTTTCAAATCGCACTAGGACTGCCTTCTTCACAATGGGAAGGCACCTCTGAATACTTACTTGAGGACTTACCGCCCGATCTTCAATACTCACTCCCGCCATCTGACGTACTAGTGGCAGAGGTCATGGAGAGTATTGGCAAGAGCGACTCTCAATTGGCTTTGGACCTGCTTAGCGTTGTACGGGAGGAAGATACGAAGTTTGTCGCCGCGCTCCATTTGGGTGAAGCGCTTGTATTCCAAGGGAAGGTATCCGATGCACTCCAACTCGCACACCAACTGCCAGAGACCCACCGTGATCGTTACTATTCTCGACTTGCTTCTAATTGGAGTCACGAAGATCCGGTCAGCCTGATTGAGTCTATAGACGAATTCCCATCTGCGAAGCATAAATCCTCCGTCGCTGCCCGCCTCCTTCGAGCAGATCGCAGGCGGAATGCCTTTAACGACGCTCAAGTTGATTCGTTGCGGCAACACTTGTCGGAGTCAGATCAATACTGGGTCGATTGGCATTAACAAGCTCTTTTTGACATTCAATCTCCCCCTTCCCTCGGGTAATCATTGAAGCTCTTGAATGACTCGTCAACAGTGGTCAATGAGGTCCATTCCAACTGAAATGAAAATCCTCGCTCAAGCCGTCGTTCTGATGTTGCTTCTCAGTCCAACCGCTTTCGCTAATGTGGAAGACTTGGCCGAGCCCAATAATCTTCCGGACCGAATTGAAGATCTTGAAATTCCAGTTCTTCCCTTCGAACGGAATGTAGCGTTTGCGTCGTGGATCCTTGAGCTTGACGAAGAAGAGATTGTGGATTGGCTCACACAATCCACGAAAGCTTCCTGGAACGTCAAACCAAGAACTCGCAAGGATTTGCAGTCTCTGTTACTCAGCCGATTGGTGGCGCTCGACCCCGCGCAAGCATTGGAATTCGTTCTGCAACGTCGTGAACCCAATCGCTCCACAATGATGACCTTGGTCTTTCGGGAATGGGCACAGATAGATCTGAATGGCGCCATTGGGCAAGCAAAGAGCTTACCAGTTCGCGACAGTCAAGAAATACTGCATACCGTGTTCAAATCCAATGAAGAATTCTCCCCTGACGCGCTACACACAATCGGAAGAGAATTTGCAATCTACACGAACCGTCCTGAACGTCCCCCAGGATTCCGTGTTTTGGTCGACAATGGCATACGTCCCGCCTCAACCCAAATTGATTCTCTGATACGCAACTCGATCGAAAATCCCGCGAAAGTCTGGTACGACATAGTCGAGCATGCTCGACCCAACGCCATCCACTACCAAGACTTGACTGATGTCGCTGCGGCCTGGGCTAATGAGTCAGGAGTTGGAGTACTGGATGCAATCCAAGAGTCACTAACGGACTACGGCATACGGAAGAGTGTTATCGGCCTTACGCTACTTAAGCTAATGCAGACGATGCCGGAAGAAGCTCTTGGCTATGCGGCAAGCCACAAGATTCCAGGTCGAACTGAGACCATCAAATCGATGGTGAGAAAGTGGGCGGATGTTGATCCCGTCGCGACGCTCAACAAAGTTCATTCGATGCCATCAAGCGCATTTCGCAGACTACTTGAGCAAGTTGTCCTAGAGATTTGGCTTCCCAAATTCTCACTAACAGGGTATTACCGTGAGGAGCCTTCATCGATCCTAGAGAGTCTGCATCTGATTCCAGGGGAGTTACGCGGAGTCGCCAGTGCGCACGCAATAGAGGTTATGGTTTGGAGAGGGTCGCCGCTGGAAGCGGTAGAAGCTTTGTTGCGATTGGACGAACAGTCAAAACTGGTAGCCACTCGTGCATTAATGAAAGAGTGGCTACAGAAAGACCACCAGAGTGCGATTGTATGGGCAAGAACCAATCCAGAAATCGAAGACATTCGAACTGAAGTCCTCCAAACGTTGGTATGGTCGCTCGACCCAAAAAGCCCTATTGCATTCGATATCGCTCGTGAGCTACCTACACCAGATCATGGATTCGGACTTGAAGGTGAATTTATTGTGAGTATAGCTCCACGTTATCTGGACACTGCAATGGATCTCCTGCCTCGCGTCCGTGAAGGTAAGACCAAGCTCAAAGCATATCTGAGTGTTGGTACCCAGTTGCTACAGCATGGTCGAACCAGCGAAGCACTCGACTTGGGGGCACAACTGCCCGGGAAATATGCGTGGCAGGCTACGTACTATCATCGAGTTGCTACAACTTGGGCTCAAACCGATACACAAGGGCTTGTGGATTCAATGGACCAATTTCCCATGTTGGTTCGACCTTCAATCGCAGCACAACAACTACACACCAACAGATCAACAAATCACTTGTCCCAACGGCAAGTTCAATCACTACGAAGTTACCTCACGGCTGACTATCAAGATCTTCTGGATGAGAATTGATGACTGCACCGCGATCCGAACTAAGTCGGGGTTGCCCGTGGCAACTTCGTGATTTGCTTGCGAAATTGTTTGTGCTATGTAGTTTGTTCTTCAATCTTGCTGAACCGGTTCTTGGAGAAGAAGAGCACTCCGAAAGTCTGACTACTGCATTGAGTATGTTGGAAGATCGCGAACTGCACACGCAATCAGCATTGAGATTCTCCAAAGTGTATTCCTTTGTTGCTGGCGTCGACGCAAGAGAATTGAAAGACATCCTAAGTGCAGTCACCGGCAAGTCTGGATTGAAAAATTCGGATCGTGTACGTAGCGAATTGCAGATCGCCATTCTGCAAAGACTAACGAATCACGATCCAATCGAAGCACTTGAGTATGTGGAGAAGAGGAACGACTACGAAAGCGACCTGTACCTGCGGGAAATTTTCGAATCCTGGGCGAATATTGACCCAAGTGCTGCACTCAGTCACGCGAGAAAACTTGACACATGGTCAAGAGATATTGCGATGCTTGGTCTTCTCGATGCTCGAATTGAGGTTGAGTTGTCAGATGTGTTCGATGTCGGTCTAGAGCTGGATCTTAACGAGGAAGATATAGCAACTGTACTTTCCGATTGGCTGAATGCTCAATCTGTACAAGATCCCAAAGACATGTGGAAGAGACTAAACAAACTCTCTGGAAACGACAATTTTTCAAGCATTAGATCTCTGCGGGCGAGCCTTGCAATTCAGTGGTACCAAGCAGAAGGAATCTCCGCGCTCGAGGAGATTCGTGCTCTATCCGCCGGGCGCGGTTCTTACGGAATCAGTTTTAGCCTTCGCAGATTGCTTGAGCACATTGCTTTGGAGGATCCAGGTTTCGCGCTGAATTACGTCCTCAAACTCCCTAGCATAGACGCTGGCTTAGCAGAGGAATTGATACGCATATGGGCAGAAATGCACCCGAAAGGTGCGCTTGAAGCCACCTACACAGTTAGAGACGATGGCAGACGCCTACGTCATCTTCTACAGGGTGAGGTGGCACTCGTATGGGCTGAAAAGGAACCGCGCTACATCCTACAAAATCTTGACGTACTTCCAGAACCTGTTCGGTACGGCGCAGCACGGATAGGAGTGGGTGAGATAGCCAAAGGTTCATTGCAGGAAGCCGGCGAATACGCTCTGCAAATTGAAGACTTGAAATTGCGAACTATAGCGGTTTCTTGGCTGTTGAGTATTTGGTCAAATCACGAGCCAAGTACTTTGCTGGACTGGTTGCTGAGCGATCCGGTCAACAAACCCATCGTGGCAGAATTACGTCGCGGGTTGGTTTACTGTTCACTGTACACAGATCCGAAAGGGGCTTTCCAAATCGCATTGGGAGTGCCTTGTACACAATGGGATCGTGGCTCAAGTGACTTACTTGGGGATTTACCAGCCGATCTTCAATACTCGCTCCCGCCATCTGATGAACTAGTGGCAGAGGTCATGGAGAAGATTGGCAAGAGCGACTCTCAATTGGCTTTGGACTTACTTAGCGTTATCAGGGACGAAGACACTAAGTTTGTCGCCGCTCTTCATTTGGGTGACGCGCTTGTATTCCAAGGGGATATAACTGATGCACTCGAACTTGGCCAGCAATTACCAGAACTCGTTAGCGATCGTTACTATTTTCGACTATTCGCCGATTGGAGTCGGGAGGATCCAATCAGTCTGCTTGAATCTATAGGGGGATTCCCGTCTCCAAAGCACAAATCCTCCGCCGCAGCGTTTCTTTTACGCGCGGACCGAAGACAGAGTACCCTGGAAGAAGCGCAAGTAAACTCCTTGCAGCAGTACTTGTCCAATGCGGATCGCAACTGGGTAGACTGGCACTAACACACTTGCAACGCCAATCAATTTCTTCGACTTTTCCAAAGAGAGCTAAGAGATGACCATAGATCTTCGTATAACAGAGTTCGAATTGGGAGATATTGATTAAAGCAAAGCGTTCTCTTACTGTCTGCAATCTCACCCCCACTTCTGAGTCTCTCTCAGTTTTCGAATTGCACTGCATCACTACCTACCACTGATATTGAAGAATCAAACTCGAAGCGCAGATCTGAAATGAGATTTCCAATACAAGCCTCTGTGTCGACCTTTCTTCTTCTTTTCGCTGCTGTCTATGTCGTTGGGGACGACCCGGCAACACTGAAACTTCTTCCTGATCGAATTGAGGATCTCGACATTCCGGATGCTCCCTTTGAGCGAAATCTAGCGTTTGCGTCATGGATCCACGAACTTGACGGAGGCAAGATTGGTGATTGGCTCACACAATCCACGCAACTGTCCTGGAAAGTCAAGCCGAAGGCACGAACGGACTTCCAAGCTCTCTTAGTCCGACGACTGGCGCAGATCGATCCAGAGCATGCACTGGAATTCGCCCTGAAGCGACTTGAACCCAATCGATCGTCATTGATGGGCATAGTCTTTTTTGAGTGGGCGCAGATCGATCCAGATGGATCGACTGAACGAGTGAAGAGCCTGCCATATCTCGACCAACGAGACATGCTTGATTCAGTTTTTGCGGCCAGCGAAGACTTGTCGCTAAACCGAAGACGAGCAATTGAACAGGAGCTTGGACTGCGGTCAGAAGGTCTATTGCGCACCCTTAGACCGCGCTTTGGCACAAGTTTTGTCGAATTTCCTTCGGCATCTCACATCGAACCGTTAATTGGTGATTCTCTTGAGAATCCCAAGAGAGTCTGGTACGAAGTAGTTGAACGAACTCAACCGAACCCCATTCACTACGACGACTTGGCTAGGGTTGCAAGGAAGTGGATCGATGAGTCTGGAATTAGTGTTCTTGAAGAGGTGAGAACGTCTCTGGCTAGCTACGAAGCACAGAAGTACGTACTCGAAAACATCCTGACGGGGCTCGTGTTCTCATCTCCACAAGAGGCGTTCGACTTCGCAATCGAACATCACTTCCCCGGCCGCACCACGACCATCATTTCAATGGTGAACTTCTTGACCCGAATAGACCCCGTTGCTGCATTAAATAGGGTTCATGATCTACCTTCGAGTGGTTTTCGTAGGAGACTTGAACGAAATGTACTCTCGGAGTGGTTTCGCAGAGACCCACTAACTGGCCAAGTCGAAGGGGATCCCGCTTTGATACTGGACAAACTGCATCTGATTCCGGAGGCGTTGCGAGGAGACGCCAGCGCAGTAGCGATTGGGAGAATGATCTCGGCGACTTCGCCTCGTGAGTCGGCCGACGCCGTACTACGCTTGAACGAAGAGTCGCAATTCGCGGCCGCAAACGCTTTGGTCGAACGGTGGGTGACCAAAGACCAAGACGGAGCTATCGAGTGGATAAACACCACTCCGGAAATTGAGAGTCTTAGAAACGAACTCCTGCTTACAGCGGCAAGGTCGCTCGTTTGGCGGGATGCGAGTCTCTCCTTCGAAATCGCTCGCAATTTGCCGATGCCCAAACATGGATTCGGACCGGAAGGTGAGATCGTATCGATCGTCGCCCAATCTGAGCCGAATGCTGCAATGGAACTCTTACCACGAGTTCGAGAAGGTAAGACAAAGCTCAATGCCTTTGTAGCTGTTGCCACAGCACTAATACTCGATGGGCGAACACAGGAGACACTGGACTTGGCAAGGCAACTGTCCAAGAACGGGATGGTGTACGGGTACTACCTTCGAGTCGGCGCGGCCTGGGCACAAATCGATCCACAAGGCTTGGTGGACTCGTTGGAGAACTTTCCGAATGTCGAGATTCGCTCGATGGTCGCAGTTCAGCAAGTAAATTGGAACACATCAACGAGTTTCTTCTCCGATCAACAAATCCAATCATTGCGAGGTCACATCATTAGTGATCATCTGGATCTCCTGGATGCAAATTGATGACCAAGTCAGTTTTTTCAAGCAAGTCTGGCTCTTCGATGCAATTTCGTGAAATTTCTGTGAAGTTGCTTCTAGCATGCAGTTTGGTTCTGATTTCGACCATACCAATTCTTGGGTCAGATGAGAAAACGGAAAGCTTGAAGTCCGCTAGGGAAATGTTGAAAGATCCAAGTCTGCACAACCAATCTCTATACAGGTTTTCAAGAGTCTATTCCTTTATCGC
This sequence comes from Candidatus Azotimanducaceae bacterium, assembly GCA_965203735.1. GTDB lineage: Bacteria > Pseudomonadota > Gammaproteobacteria > Pseudomonadales > Azotimanducaceae > Bin55. Next base: position 1,656,932 of record OZ241909.1, on the reverse strand, counting down.
TGACGTGCCGTTGACTGAATTGAAAGATCTACTCGGCGAGATTTCAGGAGCGTCTGGAGACCGGTTTTCCGAGCGTGTGCGTACAGAATTTCAGGTCGCCATCTTGCAAAGACTAACCACGCACGATCCAATAGAAGCTTTGCAGTTCGCAGTTGCTAGAGAGGAATCCGAAGAAGAACTATTCATCCGAACAATATTTGAAGCTTGGGCAATAGACGATCTCGATTCTGCAATCGCCGGTGCGAGTGATCTTTACGAAACGGAGAGGACTTTAGCGCTGCTTGGCCTCCTCGATGCTCAGAACGAGGGCGACGTTCGTTTAGCGCTTGACCTGGGCCGTAATCTAAATCTGAGCGAAGAGAACGCACTCGCCGTTTGTGTCGAGTGGTTTAACGCGGATAGTGCTCAAGACCCGAAAAGCACCTGGTTAGATTTGGCTGAGCTTTCAAAGAGTCGCGGGTCCATGCTACTTGAACGACTAGCTGTCCAATGGTACTTGGTAGAGGGAGTGTCAGCGATTAGTGAAATTCGCGATCTCGCCGGTGAAGACTATTCGCTACAAAAGAGTTTTGGTGCCGTGCTCAAACACATCGCATCAGAGAATCCAAGATTCGCACTAAATTACCTCCTCAAACTGCCTAGTAGAGAGTATGTCTTGGAAGATGCCTTGATGCGCATTTGGGCTGAGATGGACCCGCAAGGAGCGCTTGAAGCTACCCACGCTATTGGGGACGACTCTATTCGTGAAGACCTTCAGGGCGAGGTGGCATCGGTTTGGGCGAAAAAGGAGCCACGATACGTTCTGAAAAATCTTGATGTCATTCCAGAACCCGTTCGTTTTGTGGCAGCAAGGGTAGGCGTGGAAGAAATAGCAAAGAATTCGCTACAGGAAGCCGGTGAATATGCAACGAAAATTGAAGACTTGGACTTGCGAGCCACTGTGGCTTCATGGCTAATTCCCATTTGGTCGAGAATTGAACCCAGCACTATGCTGAATTGGTTGCTCGACGATCCAGCCAATGAACCGATAGTGGGAGAAATTCGCAAGCAGTTGATTTACAGCATTTTGGACTACAACCCAAGACGTGCTTTTCAACTCGCAAAGGGTGAGCCTAGCGACGAATGGGATCGGGGCACTAATGAATCTCTAGTAGAAATGCTTCCCAGTATGCAGCACTTGCTTTCACCACCTGTCGGACAGGAGGCACACATCATGAAAGAAATCGCAGGAAGCGATACTCAATTGGCGTTGGAACTCCTTCCCCAAGTCAGGGAAGGGAGAACAAAGTTTGAAGCCGCACTTCACGTGGGGAATGCTCTTGTATACCAAGGAATTGTCGCAGACGCCTTTGATCTAGCGGAACAACTGCCCGAGTCCGACCGCGAACGGTACTATGTCCTGCTCGTCGACAATTGGAGTCATGAAGATCCTGTCAGCTTGATTGAATCTATGGAAGAACTTCCATCTGTGGAGCTTCAGTCCTCTGCCGCCGCTCAGCTGCTCCGGTCGGATCGTCAGCAGCAAGCCTTGGACGACGCTCAACTCCGTAGCTTACGCCAATACCTATCTCAGGCCGACCGCGTCTTGTTGGATTGGTACTAGACGATTCGCATACGAGTTCGATTTCTCGGTTTTGCTCAATCTGAGTCGTAATGAACGACCAAGCTCGCTACATGTGGTTACCCGTCGAGATCTATAGGAATAAATGAGTAGCATTCCCAACACTAACCAATCTTGTGTCCTAGCAAAACACTTCACTTGGACAGTGCTCACTGCCCTCGTTCTTCTTCAATTGTCAGGTTGCATGACAATTGCAAAGACATTCCTATCTGAAGCCCAAATCACACATCATCTGGACAACCTAGTGGTCATGCAAACTTCCAGATCGCTGACCGAGTACGACAAATTGCTGAATTTCGAGATATGCAAGACCTTCTATAAGAACTACCAAGACGTCTTTGATGTACTTTTCGTTATTTCGAATGTACCAAGGGACAAATTCGAGGATGGAGAGGTGGGCTACTACGGAGTGATGGCGGTAGTTCGTAACGAGGAGCTCGGAACGGGGGTGGAAGTCTTTGATCATGGTGGCTGGTACTACTCTCCAACCACTTTGCGTGGCGTAATGCATCTACCAGCTAGGGATCTTCTTGGTGGCGGACCAAGTCTTCATGAGTTCATGCATCTCTGGGTATTGGACAGAGAAGTCATACCTACAGTCATTGAAGGCCATTGGGGTTTTAGTAGCGTAAATGGACAACTGGGTGGATTTGACATTACCAATCTTGTCGAACTTGGTGAAGACAGATACTCAGCGGGCCACTTTGGCCTCAATGCAAATGGAGGAAATTCACTACCTTACGCTCCTCTTGAACTCTACCTAGCAGGTTGGATTTCCGCTGATGAAGTTCCAGACACTTGGGTGGCTGAAGACGGGGAGTTTCAATTTGAAGCTGATCCTGACAACCCAGATGTGAAGAGGCAGCAAACAGGTTCGGATGGATCGCCGATCTTCCGTGCGACAAGGACGTCGCTATGGAGCATAAAGCAAATTGTCGAAGTGCTGGGTGATCGGAATCCAAGCTTTGAAGATTCACAAAAATCGTTTCGTGTAGCGACTGTGCTAGTCGGGAACGAAGAATTCCCAGTCACCCAGAACGATATAGAGTTTGTTAGGGGCCTAGTCGAAATGTTCTCTCTTAAATCCAGTCTGCGAGAGTCACTTGGACTAGATACCTTCAACTTTTGGGATGCAACCGGAGGAAGGGCTTGGATTGAGGCAGACGAACTTCAGGAGTTTCGATTACCCCAGGTACAAGCAGCCCCGTAGCAATCTATCTAGTCCTTTATCGGAGTCGACTTCGCTGTGTCTACTAACTTGCGCACTAAAGATCAGTCACCAACCACGGATTATGTGACGTTCCCCTTGTTCCTCAAGTGCCTTCGCATCTTCGTCGGTAAGATACTTGCGAGCCGCTTCGATTTGTTCGTCGGTCAGCGTTTTCTCATAACGGTTGTACGATATCAGCGCCATTGCGCCTCTCGACTTAGCCTCTTTGGTTGGCAATCGGTTCATTGAATTAAGCATTCCTTCGGGATCGGAGCTGGCCCAAGCTGAGGCTACTGACCTATAAAAATCAGATTGTTCGGACCCGGGAAATTGCTGGGCCATGTCGAGTGCCTCATCGATCTCTCCTTCTCGAATCAATGCTCCACTCACCATTCGATAGGCTTGAAGCCTCGTTGGACCCTTGCGCACACGTGGAAGTAGCTCAATCGCTTTATCCAGGTCTGAATATGTAAGTTGGGAAATAACATGCATTTCCATTCCCATACCCATCCAGCCCCCATTTTCACCCCCTTCAATGGGTACCGAAAGTGCCACGGACATTGCCCGCTCTGGATCACTCATCACAAGCCTGTGCATAATTCCAGAGAGCAATTGTGGCTGTATGTCAACTATAGCAGGTTCGTTGAGTATCCAATTAAGTGCTGCTTCAGAGTCTCGAAACCACCATGCACTAACAACGGATTGCGCTGCTGAAGTCCGTGCATCTCCAGATTCCATACCGAGTACCAAACGGATCGCTTCTTCATGCGAGTCATGAGCAATTTGCCCAACGGCATTCGATGTCGCGGTCCCTTGAACATGTTCTGGCAGAGTTTCCATTTGATCCAACACCTCCCGAGGCTCAGCAGAAGCCCAAGTACTGACAACATACTGCTCCAACTCTCTGCGCAAGTTCCTTTTCTCCACCTCAGAAATAGCCAACAAAGCAGATTGTGGATCATTTAATGCCCACGTACTTACAACGTTTCTAACAATCGAACTATATTGGTCATTCTCTATCGCTAACGCGAACTCAAACGCACCGGCTGGATCGGTACGGGCAGCCGTTCCCAGAACGCTACTCATCACGTGGCGCCGGAGTTCTGCGTTTGTTAACGACTGGTTGATTTGATCTAGAACAGTCAATCCGCTCTTCTCAACCCAAGCCGACGCTACCCTCGATATGCTCCACATGTGTTGCATGTCGTCTTGCATTTCAATTGCCAACTCGTTCCATGCTCGTTCTGGATCTCCGATTGCATCTTCGATCTTTTGCTGTGCGATCGCCGTACTTGCAATCTGTTCGTTACCAAGGTCTCGAGCAATCGATTTGAGAACTTCCTCGGAGAGATCCATTCTTGAATGCACAATGGCAAACACGGCATGCCTCTTCCAGTCTTCATCTAGTGTCCGAGCATGTGCAACGGCTTCATCGAGATTGGAGTGTGCCCACTCTTGAAAGACACTCCCAACGAATTGACTAGGATACAGTTGTGTGTCCATTTCACGCAACTGACTTAGTGCACGTTGGGGATTGAGCTGAGCCAACCTCTGAACGACGGCCATTTGCATCCGACTCCGTGGATTGTTCCGGAAGGCATCCAGTGTTTGCTCAAAGAGCTCAACCACCTTTGCTTCATCCGAATCCACTAATAGATTACGCAGAGCCACGCTTCTTTCAAACGAACTCTTGATTTGTTCGAGATCGTCTAGATTGTTTGGAACCGGATTTGGCGAGGGAGAATCGGTAGATACTTCTCTAAGCTCTTGTTGTTTATGGGCAACCGGTTCATTTTGAACCGGAAGACTTTGAGTCTCAGTATCTGGCAATTGATCAATGTTAGCCGGAGCCATGAGAAGCCAGTAGACAGCACTTGCAGCACCAATACCAAGGAGGAAAGCGAGTCCGAGCAAAGAAAACAATGTGCCTTGCGATCGAGGAAAATTCATGAGTTCAGACTATGGGACGAATTATCTGAATGTTATGTGTATAAGTTCCTCCGGTCAATCTGGTTTGGAGTCGAGCAGCCTGTTTGTGTTCTCCAACTTGTACCAATACAAAGAATCAGAAGCCCAGGAACATGTGACCTTCATCCTGTTCTTCTAGCGCTTTTGCATCCTCGTCTGAGAGATATTTCTTGGCCTCTTCGATTTGCTCTTCGGTCAGCGTCTCTTGATAGCGGTTATAGGAAATAAGCGACATTGCACCTCTCGATTTGGCCTCTTTGGTCGGTAGTCGGCTCATCGAATTGAGCAATCCTTCAGGATCGGACCCGGCCCAGGCTGTGGCTACAGCAATATAGAAATCAGATCTTTCAGACTCGGGAAACTGTCGAGCCATGTTCAGTGCCTCGTCAATGTCTCCATTTCGAATTAATGCTCCACTCACCATTTGGTACGCTTGAAGCTTCGTTGGACCTTTTCGTACTCTAGGAAGTAGCTCAAGCGCTTTGTCCAAGTCGGAATAGGACAAACTAGAAATTACGTTTAATTCCATCCCCATTCCCCTCCGCATGCCCTCCTCTCCTTCCTCTATGGGCTGTGAAAGTGCCGCGGACATCGCAAGTTCAGGATCAACACTTACAATCCTGTACAAGATTCCAGACAGCAACTGAGGTCTTAAGTCTTCGACACTAGGTTCATTGAGAACCCAATCAAGCACTGCCTTTGGATCTTGGTATGACCAATTACTGGCAACTGTACTTGCCGCAGACAGCCTGGTCGCACCAGGGTCCATGCCAGCTATCAGACTGACAGCTTCCTCCGGAGATTCTCTAACGATTTGACCTAAAGCGCTACTTATAGCGCTGGCTTGCACATAGCGTGGCAATGAATCGACGCTATCCAATACTCTATGTGGCTCTTCATAAGCCCACGTATCGACGACTTCCTCTTCCAGCTCTCTTCGCAAGGTCTTTTTCTCGACCGAGGATGCAGCCGTTAGTGCAGCCTGTGGATTGGATCTTGCCCATGTAGATATCACGTTCCGAGCAATGTTGTGATATTGGTCATTTTCAACTGTCAATGCAATCCTGAATGCCTCAGCCGGATTGGATGTAGCCACCTCTAGAAGTACATTACGCATTACATGTTGACGAACTTCCACGTTGGTTAGTGACTGGTATATCTGGTCCAAAACACCCAATCCACTCTGTTCAACCCAAACCGACGCTACTTCCGCAATACTCCACATGTGTTGCCTATCGTCCTGCATGTTGATAGCGTATTCATTCCATGCTCTCTCGGGATCTTCCATTGCGTCTTCTAGCTTTTGGCGCACAATCGCCGTAATGGCGATCTGTTCGTTGCCGAGGTCTCGAGCAATCGACTTGAGGACCTCTTCGGACAAGTCATTCCTTTCTTGCACAATTGCGTACAACGCAGATTGTCTCCAGTCGTCGTCTAATGTCCGTGCATGCGCAATGGCTTCATCAAGATTGGAATGCGCCCATTCTTGATAGACGACTCCTACGAATTGGGCAGGATAGTTCCGCTCGCTCATTTCACGCACGTGGCGAAGCGCTAGCTTGGGGTTGAGCTGAGCAAACCTTCGAATGACCACAGTTTGTATGCCATACCTCTGATTGTTTGAGAAAAGGTCTTCTGATTGATTCAGTAGATTGGCGACCTGAGCCTCGTCTGAATTCAACAGAAGATTGCGGAGAGCCAAGCCTCTCTCAAACGAGCTCTTGAATTGATCGAGATCGTCAAGATCACGTAGGACCTTCTTAGGTGGCAATGCAGCACTAGATTCATCTGCAGGCACAGATTGCTCATAGGCAGAATGATCAAATTGAACAGTCGAACTTTGATCTTCAGTATCCGCCAGTTGGTCGTTGCTTGACGGAGCGACGAGAAGCCAGTAGACAGTGCTTGCGGCACCAATGCCAAGGACGAAAGCGAGTCCGAGAAACGAAAAGAATGTGCCTTGCGATCGAGGAGTATTCATGAATTTAAGCTACGGGGCGAACTCTCTGAATGTTATGCGTTTGCATACTACTGGTCAATTTACTGGACTCATTGACAGTGACAACTAGGCCGTGGAGGTCTGCGAGAATTGAGCAGACCGCAAGGATACCGAGTCGATTTTCGACTAACAGCATGAAACAGATCAATTTGAGAGGAGACTACCACCACTGATTAGCATCGCCTTCGCGTTCCTCGAGTTCTTGCCTGTCTTCTTCTGTAAGAAAGACCTGTGCTTCTTCCATTTGCTCTTCATTCAAGACTTGTCGCCATTCACGATTGGTTATCACTAGTGCCATTGCTGCTTTTGATTTGGTTTCTACAGTGTCAAATCGGTCTATTGAATTAAGCAGTCCCACGGCATCAGTTCTAGCCCATGCGGCGGCCATGGACTGTAAGGATAGAATTCTCTCGGATTCTGGTATGGTCTTCAGCAGATCAAATGCTTGATCCACGCCTCGTCGATACACCACTTCTCGGATTACGGTTTGATATGCACGTGATCTCGTTTGACCTTTTCGTGCTCGTGGAAGTAGTTCTATCGCCGTATTAAGGTCTTCCGATGCCAATGAAGAGATGACTCTCAATTCCATACCTGATTCTCCCTCAGAGATGGGCTGTTCAAGTGCAATGGTCCAAGCAAGTTCCGGATCAACTGCTGCAAGCCTTCCTATGACTCTCGACAGCAATTGAGACTGTATGCTCTCTACTGTGGGTTCGGTTAGAACCCAATTCAGCGCGGCTCGGGCGTCTCCTCTTGACTAGGTGAACACAACGTCTAACGCAGCTTCCGTCCTAATCTGTCCCGACTCCAATTCGGTCACAAGTTCTGCAGCTTTTGCTGGAGAATCCGACGCAATGGACGATATGGCAGCGTTTGTTGCCGATGCATGGTGTTTCGTAGGCAATAAGCTCAAATTTTCCAACAAGTCAAAAGGGGTTGCAAACGCCCAGGTGTGGTAGATACTGATCTCTAGTGAATTGCGTATAGTGTCTTGCTTAATTTCAGATACTGCCGCCAATGCAGATTGCGGATCCGAACGAGCCCACTCCTGCACAACACTTGAAAGTGCCATGTTGTAGACATCGTTTTCGATCGTCAATGCGTACTCAAGTGCCTTGGCAGGATCGGTTTGCGCGGCAAAGTCCAGGACCTCTCTCATCACATAGACCCTTGTCTGAGTGTTTGTTATTGTTGGCAGGAGCTGATCCAAGACAGTCACTCCACCCTCTTCTACCCAAGCGTTTGCAACACGAGCAATGTTCATCCATTGCCCTCTCTCGTCCTGCAATTTGGATACCAAAGAGCCCCACATTTGCTTTGGGTTCTCCATGGCCCTCTCAACCTCTTGTTGTAGGATGAGTGTATTCGCCATCTGTTCGTCGCCCAACGTGTGTGCGATTGACCGAAGATCCTCTTCGGAGAGGTCCATCCGTTCCTGTAGGATTGCTTCGGACGCTGATCTCTTAGGGTCTATGTCTAGTGAATTTGCGTTCGATACAGCCTCTTCCAGATTGGTACGAGCCCACTCTCGAAATACACTCGCTACGAATCGTCCTGAAGGGTAAAGCTCTCGATTTTCCAAATCCATCGCTTGTGATAGTGCACGTGTTGGATTGACTTGTGCAAGCCTCTGAACGATCGCCGATTGCAGTTCGTGAGTACCTGCATGGTTCGGAAGTTTAAGTGAGTCGGCTAACAGATCCAACACTCGCTCTTCATCTGATTCAGCCAGAAGGTTTCGCAGCTCCCGAGCTCGATCGAACGAGCTATTGACTTGCACTACTGCGCTTAGCCTTCCTGTTGTCGACGAGGAGGCTTGAGTCGACTTTGTCACAAATTGGGATGAACGTTGATCGAGGGTTGCTTCTTCTCCCATGCCGGCAGATCCAGAAACGACAATGTCTGTCAATTGATGGTTCTTGGACGGATTCAAGAACATCCAATAAACCGTGCATGACAAACCAATACCAAACAGGAACGCAGCGACAGGAAGTGCAATGAGGTAGTACTTCGACGTAGAAAGCTTCATGTGGCTACTAGCTAACACTTGTAGCTTACAAACCTAGTGATTCAGCGAATTTCTGCGATGAATCTAGTCTGTGTTCAGATTCTCCGCTTCCCAAGCTCGAATGTTCGCAATTGACTCATCGAAAAGTCGTTCGTAGTTTCCAACCGTCACTAAATGCATGGTCTCTTTGTCGAGCAACGCCCAAAGATCAGTCAAAATTTCGTAGGACTTGTTGTATCCCTCCCAGCTGCTCGGAGCGACCGCATCGGAGCCAAAGAGAAAGCGGGTGGGGTGTTCGTTCAGCAAGTCGGCCCAAGCTTGAGCTGTTTCTTTGTCTGCAACCATATAGTCGTTGACTAGATCCCAGGAAATATCAGCGTCAACATGGCTTAAATTGGGATCGTCCATCATTTGATCCATGAGATTGACGTGTTCGACACTAGGTCCCACAAATCTCCCAAGCCCAGTGTGAGCCCAAACAATCGTTGCATCGGGATGCCGTTTCAGAACCTTCATCAAGTCTTCGTAGTGATCCGGAACTACACCTGGTCTCACATTGTCGATGTCGCAGTGAAGGAAAGCGACGAGACCTATTTCCGCGACAAGCTCAAAGATCTTGTCCAGCGCAGGATTGTGCAAGCTAGCAGCATGCCCTGTTACTTTGGAGGAAACGAACTCCTTGTGGATACTAAACTCGCCGACTCCTGAAAACACCCCCGGGAAAGCCAGAAGTACACGTTTGATATGGTCAGTCGCGTACATGTCCGTGGGGTTGAAGCCAGTAATCATTGGGTCAACTCGCTTCTTCTGTTCTTCCGTAAGTTCCATGTATTGGCTTGCCAGCATCGCATCAATAAACGAGTAGTAGTACAGAGATGCAGCGGAACGGAGGTAATAGTTGGGTGCTCTATCCCCCGAAACGAAGTAGTCCCACTTTTGTTGGAGAGGAATTCCCATCACAGTAAATCGACCTACCCTGTCCCCAACCAGATTCAGAGTCTCCTCCATCGTTACACCTTCCTGAATGTAATTGGTGAGATGTAGGTGAGCATCGTGGTAGAGAATTGAACTCTCTTCTGTGTCTTCAGATTGGGCTGAACCTCCAATTGCGACAAGACAAATCGCCACCAAACAGCCTATTGAAATGAGAGAGGAGTTTGTCTTCATGAGTTTGTGCTCCAGAGGAAACCTTCCTCATGGTACAACGATTTTCAACTCTCAAAACAGACACAACAGCTGGTCAGAAGATGAACATCGGCTGGAGTTCAGTCTCACTCAATGGCGATGTGCTATCTTGCCCAAGCACGATAGCGAAGCACCAGTCTTCGCTGTGAACTTGCGATCAAAGACGAAGGGAAGGAGCATTCCAAATGGAAATAACTGGCTCATGGGTCAACCAAAACGGATCGGTTCTAACTATCGAATCAGAAGCAAATGGAGTAATCTCCGGAGAGTTCGTTTCGACAAAGGGACGTGCAGCCCGAGGAATTTCCTATCCTGTGATTGGAACAAGAAACCACAATTTGGTCTCTTTCTCCGTAAATTTTCAATCCACTGATCAGGACTTGCGAGCGATTACGACTTTTTCGGGGAGATTGGAGCCAGGCTCAAAACCCACCATTCATACGATGTGGATACTGGCAAGAGAATTCGAAGACCCCAAGCAAACTAAGCCGACGCATGTTTGGAACACTTTCCTTACAAATAGCGATGTGTTCACACTTGAAGAAGGCTAGACTGACTAATCGGGAAGTCCCAACACACGCTTCGCGATGATGTTCAATTGAACTTCAGAGGTTCCACCTTCGATTGAATTTGCTTTGGACCTCAGCCAACCACGAGTACTTCCTATCTGGGATCCATTGAATCCCGAGCCCTTCCAACCGAGTCCCAATGTGCCAAGAATATCCATGAGCAAGTCTTGACGCTTCATGTTTTGTTCAGTTCCGAAGTACTTGAAGAAGGATGAGAGAAAGCTCGGGGCTTGGGTGTTCTGTGCTTCTTCATAGGACCGGCGAATAGTCAGTTGATACGCTCGATCATCCTGAAGCAGATTGACTACACGTTGTCTCAGCTCGTTGTCTGCAATCTTTCCACCGATCTCCCCCGTATATTGTTTGGCAGTTTCATCCAAGGTAACCACCCGCTGTCTATTGGCTCCACGTCCACCAATTGAGCTTCGTTCGTACTGAAGAAGCCTCTTTCCGACAGTCCATCCTTGACCGGGTTCTCCAATTAGATTCCGTTTTGGAATTCGCACGTTGTCAAAAAACGTCTGGCAAAACTCCGATGAGCCGCTGATTAGCTCAATTGGTGAAACGGTGACACCCGGCGAATCCATGTCGAACACAACGAAGGAAATACCCTCGTGTTTCGATGCATTGAAGTCAGTACGAACCAAGCAAAAGATCCAGTCAGCCTGATCCGCGCCAGAAGTCCAAATCTTGGATCCGTTGATGATGAATTCGTCGCCGTCTTCATCGGCTCGACACTGCAGCCCTGCAAGATCGGATCCCGCGCCCGGCTCGCTGTAGCCTTGGCACCAACGAATCTCCCCTCGCACGATAGGAGGAAGGTGTTCCGAGCATTGATCGGAAGTCCCGAACTCCAAAATAGCTGGACCAATCATGGTCAAACCGTGTCCCGAAAGCGGCGCGCTCGCATTGATTCGTGCCATTTCTTCTACCAGGACTCGTTCCTCGTTTTTGTCGAGTCCGCCTCCACCATACTCTCGCGGCCAAGTTGGAGCAGTCCAACCTCTTTCAGCCATTCGGTCAAGCCAGGTCTTGGTCTCAGGGTTGTGATACACAGCCTTGCGACCTCCAGATGTATAGCTGCCAGAGGACCGCATAGTAGGCGGACAGTTCTCGTCCAACCACGAGCGGGCTTCTTCGCGAAATTCTGTTAGGGACATGTCGTTAACTTCGTGAAATCAAAGGAAGAAATTCTAGAGGTCAGATGTTCTCAGATGCGCAATGCACACGAAATTTCATGCAACAGACCCCTGATCCGCTACAACTCTTGCCTCTTGTGCAAATGCTGCAGGGTTGTAGTTGTCTGCTCGCTCATCTCGAACTGTCGGAGCGAACTCGGTAAGCGGGTCGCCCGCGACACGTGTGTGACGCATGACTCTAGGTTCGGAATAGTCGTACGGTTGAACCCGATGCATGATGCATCTATTGTCAAAGATTGCGAAGTCGCCAGGTTCCCAGTCAATTCCCCACACACGAGGAGGTTGAGCAATAGACTCGATCAACTCTTTGAGGAAAGTGAATGATTGATCGGCAGAAAATCCTTCAATTCCATATGCGTGGCGTCCAGAATAGACAGCCTTGCGTCCGGTAACGGGATGAATCTTGACAAGAGGACGCAACGGCGCGCCTAACGTATGAAATCCATAGCCTTCGCCCGTGTGCGTGGGTTGTCCCAATTGTTCATGAGACCAATAGTTCGAGTGTCGGGCGCACAGGCTACCTAGTTTTTCCCTAGTGGCAGAGTCCAATGCATCGTATCCAGCTCGAGCATCCGCCCATTCGGTTTGTCCACCGCTGGAAGGCACCACCATTGCCGTTAGAGATGAGGCCTTTGCTGCCAACGGCATAAATGAACTATCGTGATGCCAACGTTCGTTGCCTCGCAAAATCCAATATCTGTGGACATCGTCTTGCAAGACCGTACCATCTTTTCGCTGATTGCTTATAGGTACGGAGACGTGCTCAAGTTTGCCAAATCGCCCGGCGAACCCGATCTGTTCTTCTTCACTGAGAAACTGCTTCGGAAAAGTTAGTACTCCGTATTCATGAAACGCTTCCTTAATCGTCGCCCACTCCGATGGACCTAGCTGTCCCAGGCGAACATTGGTGACAGTAGCGCCGAGTGATACTCCGGAAGGTTCTATTGAGATTGTCATGATTGCGGAATTGTCTTTCTCAACACACATTGCCCTTCATTGGCACATCATTCGCAGTATACATCGCTAGTTTGGCTTGGGTGTTCCATGGTAACTACCAATGAGTGTTCGCGAATCACAGAGTTACCAAGGTTGCTTCAATTGGCTACTTGCGACCCGCTCAAGAATCTGGTTGCGTAACTCATTGCCCACTTCGTCAAACTCCGGATTTCCAGCGAGATTGCTGCTCTCGTGCGGGTCTCTAATCCTGTCGAATAGCAAGTAAACTTGGCCTTCTCTATTGGTGGCGGCTTTCCACTCCTTGGTGGCAAGCATGAACTCTCCTCGAAACTCCGACAAACCAGACTCTCGATGTACAGAGTCGTGCCCGTTCATTGCTCCACACAATGACTTGGCGAATTGCCGGTACTCAATCTCTCCACCTGCAAGCTCCACGAGAGTTGGACCAACATCACAGTTCTCAGCCATGCTGTGATTCACACTTCCACGGCCTTGCTTCGCAGACGTTGGAGTCCTCACAAGCAACGGTACTCGGACTGATCCGTCCAGAAAGTTCATCTTGTAGATAAGATCCGCATCGCCATTCATTTCACCGTGGTCGGACGTGAATGCAATCACAGTGTTGTCCAGTTCGCCTCTCTCCTCGATTGCAGAGAGTATTTCACCGATCTGGTCGTCGATCAGCGTCACGTTTCCAGCGTAGTTTGCTCGCATTGCTGCTTGATCGCCTTTTTCAAAGTGAGGAGTGCTCCTCTCCATATAGAAGTCCAGCCATCCCTTCGGACGGTTATTGAAGTTGTCAAAGCGTTTGGTTGGCTGTGGCATATCACTGGTGTCGTACATGCTGGCATACGGCTCGGGCGAATCCCAGGGTTCGTGCGGTCCACCAAAACTCACCCAACAAAACCACGGTTGATCTCGGTCGTACTCTTCAAGGTATCTCTTGGCACACTGCCCAACATACACATCGGCGTAGTACTCAATTGGATGAGTTGAAACGCGTGCAACATGCGGTTTTGTAGCGAATCGATCCCTATAGTCAGCTCGATATGCGTCTAACAATCCCTTTTCTTCCCAAAGGCTTGTCATGTGGCTCATGACAACGGCGCTTGCACGCGGACCGCCGATCTCATTGACGTCGTCCAATCCGTACTCATGTAACAAGCCTTCCTTCAATCTAAGATCACCTGTATGAGGGTGTAGGTGGGTCTTACCGAAAAGGCTCGTTCGATATCCAAGGTCTCGGATTACACGCATCCAACTTTGTGCATTCGACGGAAAGGTAAAGTTGATGTTGTTCCAAACGTGCGTGTTGTGGGCATAGAGCCCACTCTGCAAAGTAACTCGCGCAGGTATGCAGATGGGGGTTGTTGTGACGCAGTTTGAGAATCGAACCCCTTCCCTAGCAATTCGGTCAAGATTCTTGGTGTTTACCCAGTTTCCGCTGCAGCCGATGGCGTCCCAACGTTGTTGGTCCGTCATCAGAAAAAGAATGTTGGGTTTGGTCATCGGAATGCAAAACTCGACTGACGGAAAGTTGGAACGATCACAAACAACGACCTCCCCATCACAGAGTATTACCCATCTTGGACAGTGAGATGAGATTTGAATCCTTGCTTCGATACAGTGCCACAATACACTCTGGCTCAGACATAAACCATGCGAATGAATTCCACGGCAACTCGCCAAAGGTACGTTTGAAGGCTGGGTGAGCACGATCTTCGTAAGCCGTGAGAAAAGCCACTTGTTGTTTAGAAAACCCGGCATCTGTGGCGATTTCCATCAATGCACTCTTTCGACTCTCTGTAAGTGGACCAGCAGTGACAACGATTTCCACGAAGACGAGCAACGGCTGTGCTGGACCAAGGTCAACGAGTATTAAGTCAGGCAATTGTTTGTCCGGTTCGATGACTAGTCCGATGCTTCGCGCCAGATCATCGTCGCGAGACACTACTTTTTCCCGACTCTCGCTCAACCAAATCACACCGGGTCGCTCAAGAAACCTTGACGCAAATTGCTCTACGATTGCTTTAGACAAGACAGAGCTCGGACCGGGTGCCATGTACCTAGTCTCACCATTTGGGAATTTCACCAACACGCCTTCTTTGCCGGACACGACACCGTGACGCAGAATAGTGATACGAGCAAGAGCAGAGCCCGAGAGATTTGCATCCTGCCAGTCGGCAATTGCCAATCGAAGTTCTTCGCCAGTCAAAGCTGGATTGAAAAGTGCCATGAAGCCTGAGTCTAAGGCATACCGTGGCTTAGGGGACGTTGTTGGCAGACCATCCCGTTCTCGAACAGCGCCGAGTCGTACCAATCCCTCACGTAGTGTCTCGTCTCGGATCGGCTCACGTGTGTTCGTAGCGTACCAGCGCATCGCAATGGGTTCCTTAGCCGGTTTCATTGAAGCATCGCGCCATGCATTGCGATCCTCTTCATTTACTTCAGCCGCTTGTTCATCAGTCATCCGAGTGACTTGATCTGGACGCATCCAGATTTCCATTTCCCGTACCGCACCGATGTAGAGCATCACAAACACTGTCTTTGCTGCGATTTCACGTGTGACAAAGTTCCGATTTGCCGTTCCTTCTGGAAAAATCTTGGTCAATCGAGTCTGGATTTCTGAAACCGATACCAAGGCAGGTAGACTCATTCAGTAGCCTCGAAATAAAGTCTTTCTAAGGCACGGTTTAGTTGGTCTTTACATAGTGGACTGCTTACCAGGGGAGTCAAAGCATTGACATCGTCCGGGGATGGTAACGGTAAAGCATGCAATTCATACGCGGAGACTGCAACGCTTCCGTTTATGCAACGGAACACCTGATCGACGACCTCGCTATTCAGGAGCGCAGCCACAACAGCAGGAGTAACCTTAGGTGTCTCATCCAAAGGTTTAACCATGTTTAGATGGTTCTCGATTACCACCGCTCCGTGTGTCTCAATGAATGATTTCGGTATCTCGGCGGCGATCAAGCGCCGACATTGCTCCTTTGCGGTCGTTCTCTGCAATAAGACACATGGATCGTTTGTGACTACCCAGAGTTCTTTTTCTGTGGGTTCAAAGTATGGTTTGTGATTTCTTTGCTCAGCCCGAAATTCAAACGAGCCATTGGAACGCACCGACTCGGCCCAAATCAATGGATAGCGCTTTTTGGAAGGACCTTCCCGCAGACTATTGCGGTGTCGATTCCAAACCAGCGGTCCTGTGCACACCTTGTAACCATAGTCAGCCAATCGAAAAGGCAGCTGAATTGCTCCTTCGATCAATTCGCTCTGCCGTTTGGTCCGAGGTATCAGCCAAGGTTGCTCTGCCCGAACGGGCAGTTCGAACAGTCCTGCATCACCTGTCCAAAAGGACCCATTAGAACCTTGTGCTACACACTGTACCTCTACTTGACGGCGTTTGTTCCCACGACAATATGTGGCGAGCAACGTTTCCTGAAGCACATTATTGAAAATGCCCTTGCGTTCAGCGATGAAGTTGATTTTGGCTGGAGGTGCTTCCTGGCCTAACAAATGGCGTAGAGCTTTGAAATACTCTCCAGACAGGAAACTTGTAGGTGTTACAAATGCGATCACTCCGTTCGAATCGGCAAACCGAAGTGCCATGTCTGTAAACAAACCATAAAGATTTGCATGCCCGAACAAGCTTCGCTTGAATCTTCTTCGAAATTCGTCAGACAATGAGACTCGGCCATATGGTGGATTTCCGATAACTAAGTCATACAAGCATGTTTCCGTTGCTTGTAATAAGGTGTCGCAGACATGAACAACTGACTCGATTCGTCTTCCTGTCTCTCGGTACAGGCCTGCAAGCGCCACGTCCAAGAATACTTCGGCCATCCACGCGGCAAACGGGTCGAGCTCGTATCCCGTGAGTCGACTTTGAATGGATTCCAATACCGATTCAGCATGAAATCCTCTCAGGCTCTTCGCCATACGCAATACCAACGGAACAAGGAATGCGCCTCCTCCGCATGCCGGATCCAAGATTCGCGCGTAACGCCAATCTACACCGCACTCAGATGCCATATCCAACAACCTCTCACAGAGTTGAGGAGGTGTGTAGTACGCCCCCATACTTGTGCGAATTTCTTGTGGGATAGCGCTTGTATAGACAACGCCGATTTCGTAGCTAGCCTCGACAACATCGAGACTTGCGGCGGAGGACCCAATCGAGTGAGCCAAATTTGCCGCATCATCGCTCAGTGCGACCAGTCCTACTTCTCTTGGTAATTTTCGAATTGGCCATTGCATGCGCATTTCTTCCGCCGTACGATTCCAGTACTCGGAAATAGCTCCAAAAGCGAACGAGCGAGCATTGGCGAGGCCTGAGCCAGATTTCTGGGTTGTCACACATTCGCGGATCGACATCGACTTGTTCGAGTAATTCGACCTAGTCGCAGTCCAAAGCGGCTTGTTTAAATTGACTTTGCTTGCCATCCGTCAGAACTGAATGTGGAGACAAGTACTACCGATCCACCACGCGACGAACAATAATCTAGCTTGAACTATTCTTATGGCTAGACTCCGTTCTTATAGATCAGCCACTAATTGGTTGATCCGACTTGTACATGATCGACGATCTGAAAGCACATCGTGTTGCTAGAGACATATCGAAGTTTATGGTGCGGACCAAAATAGGAGATGCGCGGCAAAATTGTCGAGCGTTGAACGAATCGGAGAAGTACCAGAAATACAAACTTTATCTAGCGATATGTTAGTCGATGTGAATCACCAAATCTAGGAACATATTGCTTCTCTTGCAGTATTCTTCGTATGTGCTTGGCACAAACCTGTACCACGCCTTGATCCTATAGACTCGCTGTTACAAGAAACTCTCATCATGGTCGATCCGGTTGTATTTACATCGTCTCCCGAATTGGATGACGAGTTAGTTAAATCCCAGAACTGGGGAAACGAGGAGTGGGTTCATTCGCAGTTCAAGTGGCTTCGCAATAACGATCCGATCCGGAAGTTCGAACCACAAGGCTACGACCCGTTTTGGTCTCTAACACGGTTTGAGGACATTCTGAACGTTGAGAGCGACAAAGAGACGTTCATCAATGACCCACGTCCAATTCTTGCACCCAAACTCTTGGAAGTCTTGGTCAATCAAATGTTTGGTCGAAGGCATCTTGTGAGATCTCTCATAACTATGGACGCTCCCGACCACATTCAATACCGTACTGTGGCTCAGCCTTGGTTCATGAGGGGCAACCTAAGAAAGATCGAAGAGACTGTCAACCAATTAGCTGTGACCTATGTAGACAGGCTCCGGGAGCTCGGCGGCGAATGCGACTTCGTCAAGGACATCGCAGTCTGGTATCCCATTCGAGTCATCATGTCGATTCTGGGAGTTCCAGAAAGCGACGAACCCCTGATGATGAAGCTCACTCAAGAACTCTTTGGTAGCTCAGACCCGGATACTCGTAGGTCATTTGAGCAGACAGCCCTTATGGATGTGGTGGAAGACTTCAACGCATATTTTCGAAAGCTAACCGAGTCCCGCAGGAAGAATCCAACCGACGATGTAGCAAGCGTTATTGCCAATGCGGAAATCAATGGTGAGTCAATGCCTGAACTTGAAACCAACGGCTACTACACGATCATCGCAACGGCTGGACACGACACCACAAGTTCCTCGATTGCCGGTGGCTTATTGGCTCTGATCCAGAATCCCGATCAAATGCAAAAGCTTCGCCAAGATCCGGATCGCTATATGGCAACGGCGGTGGAAGAAATGATTCGTTGGGTCACTCCGGTACGCCAATTCATGCGTACTGCAACAAAGGACGTAGTTGTAAGCGGTACCAACATTTCAGCGGGGGATTCGTGCGTACTGTGGTACCCCTCTGCAAACCGAGACGAGTCTGTATTTGACAACCCCTACGAATTTCGCGTCGATCGCAGCGACTCAAAGCACCTGGCGTTCGGACACGGCGTACATCTCTGTCTAGGGCAACACCTAGCAAGGATGGAATTGAGCGCATTCTTTCGAGAGTTTGTCCGAAGAGTTAAGAACGTTGAATTGAATGGAGAACCGAAGTACTCGCAATCGGTTTTCGTCGGTGGACTGAAAGCTCTTCCCATCCGTTACAAAATTGAATGAAGAACCCGTTCGACATATCCGAGACTACATCCCCTACTCTTTTCTTGTGTTCATCGCGGAAGTATTTGAAACGACGAATCGATGGGAATAGCTGGTGTGTTCGGGGTACAGGTAGTAAGACAAGGACAAGATTGACTGTCTTGACTAAAGACTAGAGATAGGAAGAGCCTTTACAGTGGAATTGAGTGCAACGGTCGTGTTCCCCGAATGGACTACATAGCCATTCACTGCTTCTGACCCAAGGTCACGCTGAAACCGCACGATGCTTGACGCCATTGCCGGACGCGGGGTTGCGGTTGTCTTGACTTCTACTGGTACAAGACCCTTGTTGGTTCTCACAATGAAGTCGACTTCGGTACCTGCACTGGTTCTCCAAAAGTAGATCTGAGGATCAATTCCGCGATGGATCAGAGATCTTCGCAATTCCGACAGGACTGCAGTTTCCATGATTGCTCCGCTCATGGGACCAGCGGAAGCATGGAGAGGATCGCTAAGCCCGACTAAATGGCACAGAGTGCCGACATCCGAAAAGTAGATCTTCGGAGTTTTGACAAGATGTTTGTTTACGTTGGCAAAGTAGGGACGAAGAACTGTAACTTGGTAATTAGCTTTGAGTATAGAAAGCCACGCCTTAATCGTATTGACAGCAACGCCAAGATCTCGAGCGATAGAGGTAATGTTGAGAAGTTGCGCGCTTCGAGCTGCCAATAGATGTAGAAAGTCGAGAAATTGTACTATATCACGTACTTGTCGAATCGACCGAACATCACGTTCAAGATACGTTTGAATATAGCTTGCATGCCAACGAGCAACATCTCGGCTAGGGTCGCTAACAAGCTCGGGATAGCCACCCCGTATAAATTCTTCCCACATTTGGAGAGTGCCGAGAGACTCTTTCGGCTTTGGCTCAGTGGGTTGCTCCCAAATGAGCGGAGTTCGGGGACTCGCCTTTGCCTCTCGATTAGAAAGAGGAAGCAACCTGAGAACGGCGGTTCTTCCTGCAAGCGATTCAGTGACTGTCTCCGAGACTAGTAAATCTTGTGACCCCGCCATCAGATATTGACCACGTTGTTCACGTTTTGAATCAATCGCCTCCTTAATATAAAACAGGAGGTCCGGTGCGTACTGAACCTCGTCAAGTATTACCGGAGGCGGTAAAGACTCCAGAAATCCTCGCGGATCATGAATGGCTCTAGCTCCAACGTCTGGAGTGTCCAGTGAGGCATACCGACTATTGCTTCCAAACACATGCTTTAGGAGCGTCGTCTTGCCCGATTGCCTTGGACCTGTTAACAAAACGGCAGGGAACTCTCTAGCTGCTTGCTGAAGTACGCGTTCAAGTGATCTAGATAGATATACTGAGCTCATAAGTTAGAATTGTGCATTCCAAATGCAAAATTCTAACTAACAATCAGCGCTCCTCCACACAAATTCCTACTATCGACATGTGTCGATGGGAAATCTTCCTGCGTTCAATCTTGTGCAGAAACAATCAAGAGAATCGGCCAAAGAATGCCTTCACTAAATTCAACGCACTCATCATTTACTATTTGCATTTCTGCTAACAACTAAAAAGAAGATGACTACCATCACCATCCACAATTTAGACCATAAAGTGGAGGCACACCTACGAATTCGTGCCGAACTAAATAATAGCTCCATTGAGGAAGAGGCTCGTCAGATATTGTGCGACGCAGTCAGAATTGGAACCTATCAAGTGAGAAATCTGACAACGTTCACTCGCGAGTGCTTTGAACCGATTGGATTCGTTGAACTCAGACCTCCGGAACGCGGTTCGATGCGTGAACCTCTAAGATTCTCCTAGAAATTGTTTTGTATGTTGCTTTTGATAGCAACTATGTGACTGAGTTCCTGCACCCAATTCCATCGGTATAGGTTGTCCGAGGGAATTGATCTGACACCGTACGGAGAACAGAATCCAACAGTTTGAAGAGTGCAACCGGACTCGTGCATGGACTGTTCTCTTCGAGTATTTCTTCTGCCACCGCTGGAAATATCTTGCTGCATTCACCAGTCGACCATTGACTGAAGCTAGACTGTAAGGCTCGCGTTGAGCGTTGTCGAACCACACTAGGAGAACGAAATGAATCGACTTGAAGGAAAAGTGGCCGTGGTCACCGGTGCAACCAGTGGAATTGGTGAAGCCACTGTGGACGCCTTTTGTGCGGAAGGTGCCCAAGTAGTGTTTTGCGGGCGTAACCAAGAACTGGGCAAGCAAGTAGAAGACCGTCAACCAAACGGCTCTGCAGTCTTTGTTCAGGCCGATGTGTTGAACGAAGAAGAGATCGCTAAGGTCATTCAAACAGCCGCTGACAAATGGGGAAAACTGGACATTCTCTTCAACAATGCGGGAGGTCCATCAAACATGCCAGGTCGTCCCCATGCCTTCAATATCGAGGACGTTGACGAAGAGACTTTCAAGTACTCGCAGTGGTACTTGCTGGGATCGATTATGGTCGCAACCAAACATGCTTCGCCAATCATGAGGAAACAAGGTTCAGGTTCGATCATCAACAATTCATCCAAGGGAGCACATCAAGCTGAACCAGCTGCAGATCCGCTGTATTCAGCAGCAAAGGCTGGGGTCTCCAATTACACGAAAGCAGCCGCCATGCAATTGGGTCCGTTCGGAATTCGGGTAAATGCAGTAAGTCCCGGCGCAATAGCTACTCCAATCTTTTGGGGTGGACATACTCATGGGCAGCAAATCACAGCGGACCACAAGACGAATCGCATCAATCGATTTGTTCGCAACGTGACTGGTGGAGTGATGCCCTTAACGGGACCCGGTGGCGAAGCATGGGATATCGCAATGGCATGCGTCTACCTTGGAAGTGACGAAGGACGCTGGGTGACTGGAATCGATCTCGTTGTCGATGGAGGAATGCTCGCAGTTAAGGGTGATCACGGCGCAACAAACCAACGCATGAGACAGATGTTTGAGAGTCGAGAGGCGTCCACCAGCTCTAGTTGAAAACAGCAATACGTACGGTCATTGCTCTCTTCGTCCGAGTCTAGTGTAAATTCTCTTCAAGTCTGTGCGCGATAAGTTGTAGATCGAAAATACAGCCTTATCTAAAAACTGCGATCAAACGCAAACATCACTAATACTGTACAATTAAACAGTATGTGCGACGAGACGCACATTAAAAGCCAACCATCGGCGGAGAACTCGCATGAGTTCAAGGCTCGGATTGTCAGCTCTCTGAGCGGATATATCCAGGTTGGTTGGGAAGGGAGTCCCCGGCGTCCAAGGACGCGTGAACTCCCTTTCGCCAGACCGATCTCGCCGGCCTGGCCCTGCGCCTGAAGGGTGCGTCCCATCCTTCGGGATGCTGGCTTCGAGGAAGAACCGAGCGCTCCAAGGGGCGCGAGGGAAACCCTCGGACAAGGTCCCGCAAGAGGCATCTTGCGGGTCAAGGACGCGTGTGCAACTGTACGTTTGTATAGATTGCGCGGCTTGAAAGCGACAGGTTGCAAAAGCTGTCTGAACAATTGTCAGCAACTTTTCGAGAGGAATGTTGAGTTGACTTGGATTGCAGTATCCAACAGCCCAGGAGTAGTGCAGGGTCGGCAACGACCCTGTGCGAAGCTCTCCGACAATGTAGTCCCCTTCGGGACATCGGGACGCCGCGAGGCGTCACGGTGGACTTCGCCAGTTTCAGGCGGACGAGACGCTAGGCTGGCGGGACGGGTGAACCTAGGTGAACGCGTGATAAACGTCGTGAAAATTGGCAGGCGAAACGAAACTGATGTCCGCACAGTCGGACGGACGCCTGAATCAAAATGGTGCGTCACCGGATGCTCCTCTTTACTGTGGGAGCACACTGCCACGAGCGTGACCGGCGAAAAGCGCGCACCCCCACCCCGCCGTGTTGTTCAGACGGAACTCGGTAAGCCCGACATTGCGCCTTCCGAATCTTCGGGAGGCAGGAGAGCCGCAAGGCGATCTGATGCGGTGGCGGGTAGAAGAAGCTGGAAAAAGCGAAGGCCGCACTGTAACGGCGCGGATACCGGAACGAGACAGGTCCGGCGACGAAAGTCGTGCCCACTTCCAGCAGGTCTGCATCGCGAGATGACAGGCACAACCCCTGGGCGGATGCCGCGCGCGACCTCGGTCGCGACGGCATTCCCCTTCAACCGGAGGACGGTGAATCCCCGTCCTTCGGACCGGGTTCCCTCCTCCTCGATACAGGAGGAAAGCATGAAAGTGCATTCTGAAACCAGTGTGTCTGCTTCCTCCCGCGTTCCGGAGACGTGGCACGCCATCGATTGGCGTCGCGTCGAAAGAAACGTGAGGGGCATGCAGGTACGCATCGCGAAGGCTACACGGGAAGGCGACGCGCGCAAGGCGAAAGCCCTGCAGCGCATGCTGGCCCGTTCGTTCTGCGGCAAGGCGTTGGCCGTCAGACGAGTTACCGAAAACCGGGGCAAGCGGACCGCAGGAGTGGACCGCGAACTCTGGAGTACGCCACAGGCCAAGCGTGACGCGATCGACTCGCTGAACCGGAGGGGATATCAACCCTCGCCATTGAGGCGAGTGCATATCCCCAAGGGCGGCGGGAAGACCAGAAGGCTGGGCATCCCGACAATGCGGGATCGCGCGATGCAGGCACTTCACCTGCTCGCGTTGGAACCGATAGCGGAAAGCACGGCGGATCCGAACTCCTACGGGTTCCGGAGAGGTCGATCCACCGCGGACGCGCGATCGCAGGGCTTTGTTGTCCTGTCCCGCGCCTGTTCCGCGCAGTGGATACTGGACGCGGACATCGAAGGGTGCTTCGACCATCTGGATCACGACTGGCTGCTGGCCCACGTCCCCATGGACAGGGTCATGCTGAGAAAATGGCTGAAGGCCGGAGTCGTCGACTTCGGCCGGCTCCGCCGAACGGAAGCGGGAACGCCGCAGGGAGGGATCATTTCCCCCGCGCTGGCGAACCTCGCTCTCGACGGACTGGAGCTGCTGCTGCGCTCCCGCTTCGGCGGGAAAGGCACAAAATCGGTCAATCGACACAAGGTCAATTTGGTGCGCTACGCGGACGACTTCATCGTAACCGGCAGCTCTAAGGAGGTGCTGGAGAACGAGGTGGTTCCCTTGGTGCGGACGTTCCTCGCGGAACGCGGGCTTTGGCTCTCCGCTTCCAAGACCCGCATCGTCCATATCGACCAGGGTTTCGACTTCCTCGGATGGAACTTCCGCAAGTATCGCGGCAAGCTTCTCGTCAAGCCTTCCCGGGAGAACGTGAAGACGTTCCTCCGCAAGGTGAGGGAGATCGTCAAGACCGGCGCGACGTGGAGGCAGGCGAACCTCATCCGGGAGTTGAACCCCGTCCTTCGTGGATGGGCGAACTACCATCGGACCGCGGTCGCCAAGCAGACGTTCACGCACGTCGATTATCAGCTGTTCACCGCCCTGTGGCGGTGGGCGAAGAGACGACATCCGAACAAGGGGAGACGGTGGGTTGCAAAACGCTACTGGTCCCCGGGGGAAACCCGCAGCTGGGTGTTCGTCGACCGAGAATCGGATCTCGGAAGCGAGACCGGGGAGGTGAGACTGTTCCACATGTCGGACGTTCCGATCCGGCGTCATGCGAAGGTGAGAGCGGACTACAATCCGTTCGACCCTGACCACGACGCCTACGGAGAACAGCGTCGCATGCACGGCATGAAGATGGATTCGGGACACAATCGGCGCATGCTGAAGCTCCTCGCTCGACAGAAGGGTGCATGCCACGCCTGTCATGAGGCGATCACGAACGACACGGGTTGGCACGTCCACCATGTCGTGCCCCGCAATTGCGGGGGAAGCGACTCGCTCGACAACTGCGTTCTCTTGCACCCGGTATGTCATTCCGCGATTCATCATCGGAAATCGGAAGCGTAGCCGGCCCATGATTGCATGGGCTTTGGTTTGGCTTGAGCCGTGTGCGGGGAAACTCGCACGCACGGTTCTTAGGGGAGGGAAGATCAGCAATGATCTTTCCTCACCCTCTTGAGATAAGACGAGACCCAAATCGATTCATGACTACCAAAAAGCACGACATAGCTAAAGGCATCGACTATCTGCGACTTCGAGAGTCGATCAAACACGCCGGCTTGCTCGAACCCTTGGTAATCAATCGTGCGAGAAATCCTGAAGCTCGCAAGCTAATAGGAGGAGGAGAAGCTCGACTCGAAATCTTGAAGTCGTTGTACGAAGAAACCAAAGATCCAAAATTCCTGGTTGTGGACTGCATCTCGCGGAGAAGCCCTCGCCCGTTACGTCGAATCTTGTCGCATGCGATCCAAGACGACGTACGAACTAGGAAGTCCTTCATTGAACGCGCGGGTGCGGTATTGAATTGTGTGCAATCCAAAGAACAGGAAACCAACAGTAATGGATTCTCGCAGTTGGAAGCGGTAAATTTCTTGCGAGAAAACGGATTGCCTATCAGTCCGTCGACGTACAACCAAATGGTTTATGCGGTCGAAAAACTTCTTCCACTCTTGCCCAAAGCACTGTACGGAGGATGGGGAAGACCACAAATCGAACGTGTTCGGGCTCTAGAAAAAACTGGAAGCAAGATCTGGGATGAATTCGGAGAGTTCGGAGAGAACTTTGAGGAGTTGTTTAGCGAAGTTGTCCAATCGTGCGATTCGGAATCGTTGCTTTTCGATGACTTGAGGTATCAGCTTGAGTATGAACTCTATGTTTCATGCGACATCGAATTGCAGGCGGTACGGCTGTTGTTCGACGTGAAGAAGTCTGAACTTGATGCAATGATCAGGGCGTTGAGACAATTTGACACTAACCCAACCCAAGCGAAACCACTAACCAAGAAACATCGACCACCTGTGGGAAAAAAGCGAGAGCGTAAACGCCCAAAACGTACGGCGGTACCGATTTACAATCCTTCCATACCGGTCGACAATCGCATAACAACCTACGCCGAATTCAACCGGCGCAGACGTTATGCACGTAAACTTGCGTTGCAACTAGCCACCCTTACGGGATCCACTCGGCGCATTAAACCAACAGATGAAAGCCCAATCGGTTATTCCGTTGTAGGTTCATCTGAATCAATGACTGGTTATGGCCACTCTGATGTTGTAGTTTCCTACCTTGAAGCCTGTGAGAAGCTGGTGTGCAATCAAGAGTCGAGAGAGGTCCGAGTAGCCCCAATACTCTCGGAGGTATCAGATGAAGAATGGGCTTACTTGAGAGACCTAATGGACGTTTCCAGGACACTAAAGAAGTCACTGAGACAAAAACCAAAGCCAATCAGCGCAGTCGCTGAAGGCAAGGACCTTGCAGAAGCAGCGTAAACATGTTCTTATAGGTTCGATTTACAGGTTAATCACCGCAGACGCGACGTAGTCTCCCAATTAGCCTGCCTCAATGGGTAGTGTGGATTCCAAACTGATTGGGAGGCTTGGACAGTTCGTCGGTTGCAGTCGATCTGAGTTTGTACCGCAATTGCAAACCTAACTCTGTGACTGTTTTCTCCTAGGCAAATTACACGGGTGTCGGACCTACTCCTCTTTCGCGTCTTCTTCTTTGTCTTTGTCCTTCTCAGCTGTAGTTTCCCTAACTCCTTCAAGTTTCTCGACGAGTGCGTCCGCACTTTCCATCCTGTTCATTTGGATTTCCATAAGTGCTGTCCCAAGCGATTCCTCAAGTTGACGCCCTAGTGAATTGACGATTGCTTCGACCGCGAAATCTGCTGACCCACCGGAACTTGGATCGATGGATTCACCAGTCACCACTATGGAGGCTGGTCCGCCTCCGCTGGAAAAGACTCTACTAAAGTTTCCAGTCAATGCTAGGCGCTGGGCGTCCCGTTCGGACAGGTAGGTCTTCACATGCGCTACTTGGTCTTCAGAAAGGATCTTGTTCCGCTGATTATTGACCGCAAGCGACATCGCGGCAATTGACTTGAGCTCGGGAGAGGGGAGGCTATCAATGCTCTCGAGCAAACCTTCCGGATCACTTGACGCCCACGAGCGAAGGATGGAGTTGTAGTAGGCAGATCGCGAAGATTGATCCAAGGACTCACCAAGCTTTATTGCACGTTGCGTCTCGCCGTTGTCAACGAGTTCTCGACCGACTGAGGTGTACGCCGACAACTTGCCTCGTCCCTCACGGACTTGCGACAGCATAGACAGTGCCAGATGCCGATCATACCGGGCGAGATGAGAGATGACAGCGCTATCCAATCGCATATCGACTGGCTGCTGAAGTGCCAGTTCCATGGCAAGTTGTGGTTGGTCCTCTACGAGACTCATAAGAACAACGTGAAGCAACTCTCCTCGCATGTCGGCAACATCTGGGCTGGACATGACCCAGTCGTGCGCAGCCATGGCATCGATTTCGGACCATTGATGGATGATCGTGTGCGCTACACTGCCGATACCTTCCTCTCCCAGATCTAGGCTTCCCAGCAATCCAATTGCTTCCTCCGGATCCGAACCCGCAATGGCAAGCACTGCCCTTTGTCTTGCATATGCTTGTACGTTCTCAGGTAGCGTATTCACATGATCCAACATCGCATAAGCATTTTGCGTAGCCCACTCTTGAATGACGCCCTCTTGAAGTCTTCGACGAATTCGGCTGTTCTCCACATCAGTTACTGCGCTAAACGCCTCTTCAGGTGCGGATCTTGCCCAGGTTTGAGCCACAAGCGAAGACAGCCAAATCGAGTTATGGTCCTGGTTTCTTAGGACATAATCTAGAGTCCCTTGAGGATTAGTCCTTGCTGCACTCAGAACCACTGAATTCATGACTGACGTTCGAACGTTCCTTGCTTTGAGTGAGCCGCTAATTCGACCTAGTACTCCTATTCCATCCTGTTCTACCCACGCGTTTGCAATTTGAACAAGAGAGCTCAAGTTTTCGAGTCCTGTGAGTTCTTCACCTACAAGCTCATTCCATGCCTTTTCGGGATTCTCCAACGAATCGGACAGCATTGCGCTCGCGATCATTTCCGAAGCCATGCTCTCATGGCCAAGACTCTTAGCGATTCCGATGCGAACCTCGTTGGAAAGATCAATTCTCGATTCGAGTATTCCAGACAGTGCGGCTACTCGACCAGAACCTTGCAGGGTCTTCGCATGCTTGACAGCATCATCCAGCGAGAGCTGTGACCATTCCAGAAAAACTGAGCGGATAATGTGGCGGCGAACAGGGAACTGTTCGCTCGCTGTCAAAGCATGTTTTGGATCAATTGTTGCGATTCGCTGAAAAATCAAACGCTGCATTTCGTTCCGAGTCTCTGTCGGCGAGATCGCGGCTGACTGTTCGACCAGTGAATTGAGCTTTTCCATACCAGCGGGAGCTACGAGGTGATGTAGCGCAGCGGATCGAGCAAAATTGCTCGTCAGTTCAGCGATTTGAAGAAGGCTTTTGTCTGACTTGCCTGAATCTCCTTCGACCGTCATTGCGGACCTGTTACCACTGACACTCGAGTCTTGGTATTGCGAGACATCGGACGAACTGTTTCCAGAGGAGTGTGAGTGATCCCCACTTCCATTGGAAACGAAAACAAACGTGCCCACAGCGCCAATTGCACCGCCCGCGACGAGCATTCCAGTTAGCAACAGTGGATTGAGCTTCGTGTTTCTCATGCGAATATCCCCATGTGTCCCTCATGTGCTGGTGAGCAACAGTCCACCGCGAACAGCGACCTGCAATTAGTCTTGCACACTCTCTACACTCAAGTCTAAGTGTTTGCCCCTTGAGAGAAGATGACCGAAACGGTCATATGGTTTCACGGGCACGTGCCCAGGCTTGCAGCTAGACAATAAGCGTCAAGGCTTATCTGTGGGTACCCGCTGTGCTGTCAGAAATTACCGATTAAGAATGGCTGCATTTGAGCGACCTGATAAACGTAGGCAGACTTCCGTGCCGATCGCTTGTTGCTTACATGGGGTTGGACTCAGATCAAGACGAAGAGGTTGCAGGGCAGCACAAATCTGTTCTTTGGTCCGATTTACGGATTAATCACTCCTCGACGCGACGCAGTCGCTCGATCAGACTTGAAGTATCCCATCTTCCACCTCCAAACGCTTGAACGTCGGCGTAGAACTGATCAACGAGAGCGCTCAGAGGCATTCGGGCCCCGTAACGTCTTGCCGTTCGTAGTGCAATATCAAGGTCCTTGCGCATCCAGTTGACCGCAAATCCGTAGTCGAACACACGGTCGGCCATGGTCGCCGCTCGATTGTCCATCTGCCAAGACTGTGCCGCACCATTGGAAATTACGTCAACGATTTCGTTAATGTCCATTCCGGCTTTCTCGGCAAGGTGCAGTCCTTCAGACAATCCCTGTAGGATTCCGGCAATGCAAACCTGATTGACCATTTTCGTCAGTTGTCCAGCTCCGACTCCTCCCATGAGTTTCGCAATCTTGGCATAGACATCTAAGACCGGGAAAGTGCGATCAAACGTATCTTTCTCTCCTCCGATCATGATCGTTAGCTGGGCGTTATCCGCTCCTGCTTGGCCACCGCTGAGTGGAGCATCCAGAAAGGAGCAGCCCTTGTCTTTTGCTGCTGAATCGAGCTCTTCAGCCAACTCCATGGAAGCAGTTGTGTGGTCGACAACAACTGATCCTAATTGCGTTCCCGCAAAGACACCGTCCGATCCGTGCGCAACGCTTCGTACATCGTCGTCGTTTCCAACACACATGAAAGTAAACTCGGCGTTGGAAGCCGCTTCACGAGGAGTCGAGCACGACCTTCCATTGAATTCTTCTAGCCATTGAGCAGCTCTTTCTGAACTACGGTTGTACACCGTGACTTCGTGACCTGCATTTGCTAGATGCCCCGCCATGGGATACCCCATGACTCCTAAACCGATGAAGGACACTCTCTTAGAATCAGTCATTATTCCCCCGACATATGCACTTGTGCGACGATCAGCGGTATCTTTTGAACCGCCGACGTAGTCAATGATAAGACTCTGCTAATTTGATAACCCATTGCACGACGTGAAGCGAGGACATTAACTAGAACCCAAACAACGGCAGAATTTGGGAGGAAAGGATCCTTCCACACGTTACTTCACCTCGACCGGAAGTCGTACCATACCCATTCTGCGACGGCACGTAATGGCAAAGCAACTAAGAACTCCCATGTCGCAACAACGTAAGTCCAAGACACTTGATTCGGTGGATCGAATCGTACGTTCAGAACCGATGAAACCCATTGTCGATATATGGGGATTTGGTAACGCTGTCGACGCCATTCGTGCAATACAAGAGAGCGTCAGAACGGATCAGCAGAGTTTGGCTCAGCCTTCTAGCATCGAGGAATATTTCGCTCTCGCTACTTCTTGGCTCAACTCTAACAGGAATTTGGGCTATCGGCCGGTATTCAACCTAACTGGAACCATCCTGCATACCAATCTCGGCCGTGCGGTGTTAAACGAACAGCTCCTAAATCGTGCTATCGAGACTGTTGGAAAGCCTGTGACTTTGGAATATGACCTGAACTCGGGCAAACGAGGAGAGCGTGAAGGAGTAATTCGGGAGCGGCTGGTTCGATTGACGAATGCCGAGTCCGCCGCAGTAGTTAACAACAATGCGGCAGCAGTGCTTATCGTGCTAAACACCTTTGCTATGGGGCGCGACGTTCTTGTCTCAAGAGGAGAGCTGATTGAAATAGGCGGGAGTTTTCGGCTCCCAGAAATCTTGTCTCGTGCTGGTTGCAATCTTGTCGAAGTTGGCACAACAAATCGCACCCGTGTCGCCGACTACGCGAACGCCATAACCGAAGAGACCGCCCTTTTACTGAAGGTTCATCCGAGCAATTATTCGATTCAAGGATTTACCGAGAGCGCTAGCGAAAAGGAACTTGCAGAACTATCTCGCCACAAGTCGATTCCATTTGTGCTCGACTTAGGTAGTGGAGCGCTAATCGACTTACAGAAATTGGGAATCCCCAGGGAACCATTGCCGCAAGATTCCATTGAAAATGGAGTAGATCTCGTGACGTTTTCTGGCGACAAACTCTTGGGAGGTCCGCAGGCTGGAATCATTGTCGGCAAATCCGACTACATCGAACGCATCAACACAAACCCACTCAAACGAGCTCTCAGAATGGACAAGGTTTCGTTGGCAATCTTGGACGAGACGCTCAAGGCTTACGAAGATGGAACGAATTTGCATAACAACATTCAGCTTCTCAAAGATCTGACTGTCTCAAGCAAACAACTCAAGCATCGAGCGCGACAAGTCACAGAGCTATTGAGGAATGTGCTGTCGAATGCAAACATCGACGCAACGGAAACGCAATCGGTGCTTGGAAGTGGGGCACAACCCGACACCCGT
The DNA here is from genome assembly GCA_965203735.1 of Candidatus Azotimanducaceae bacterium. Classification (GTDB taxonomy): domain Bacteria; phylum Pseudomonadota; class Gammaproteobacteria; order Pseudomonadales; family Azotimanducaceae; genus Bin55. Next base: position 1,625,769 of record OZ241909.1, on the reverse strand, counting down.
CTGACCAGCGTAGCAGTTTCAATCACACATGACAGCGAAAGTGTTCTCGGAGAGATTGAGAAGAGACTTCGGGGCTTGAATCCCCCAGTTCTTGGTCGTAGGAGCAAGTCTCGAATTCTGTTGGACATGCGAGGTGCACAACCATTAGATGAACTCGTTGACGCCCTTCGGCAACTTAAATGATTGTCACGTTGGCAGGCCATGTAGACCATGGCAAAACCGCACTGGTCAAAGCAATCACTGGTGTCGACACTGACCGTCTTGAGGAAGAAAAACGTCGAGGGCTAACCATTGACCTTGGGTTTGCTTACCACGACTTTGATGGTCACCGCATAGGGTTTGTGGACGTACCTGGGCATCACAAGTTCATACACAACATGATCGCTGGGATCGCAAGCATGCAACACGCATTGCTCGTGGTCGCGGCTAATGACGGCGTAATGCCACAAACCCGAGAACACCTGAACATCCTTCAGTTGCTTGGACTAACACAAGGAACAATTGCACTCACGAAGATCGATGTTGTCGACCAATCGCAAGTCTCTCTTGTGACCGAGCAAGTACGAGAGTTAGTTGCGGGAACTTTCCTTAATAATTCATCGATTCTAAGTACATCTTCAATGACCACTCAAGGTATCTCTCAGCTTCAAGCACACTTGTCGAAAGCCGCCGCACGCTTGAATCTCGAGAATCGTCCACGTTCAACCCGAATTGCAATCGACCGTTCTTTTAGTCCAAGAGGAGTAGGCGCTGTGGTCACGGGTACGGTATTTGACGGCAAATTGCGGCCGGGAGAAGAGCTGGTCATTTCACGGTCCGGAAAGTCCGTTCGAACGAGGAGTCTCGTCACTAATGGAATTCCAGGTGACCCTGCGCAAGCGGGCGATCGCTGTGGCATTCAGCTGTCCGGAGAAACGGCCGCTAACATTTCAAGAGGCGACTGGCTTCGAGCACCCACAACCACAAACCAGTCTCAAGAATTTTCGCTCACTGTGTCGGTACTTGCTGACTTTCCGCGCAGCATTCGTTCTTGGTCTCCCGTACATGTCTACCACGCGACTAGCCATTCGCTTGGAAGATTGCTTCCTCTGGCCAACCATCTCAATCCAGGCGAAAACGGACTCGTTGACGTAGTGACCAACGATGCCATGGACGTCGTAGTTGGAGATCGACTGATTATTCGCGATGCGGACTTGCAATGTACATTGGGAGGAGGTTTGGTGGTCGATGTGGAACAACCGAATATCCGTCGTCGGCACGACCAAAGAGTCAACTATCTAACCAAAATCGCTCCGTTCGTCCTACAGGAGCAACCGGCAAAGGCATTGCGTTGCGAGGCTATGTTCAAAACGGTACGTCTCGAAGACTTTCTTAGGAAATGGAATCTCTCAGACGATTCCGTACTGGACTTAAAAAACCAAAAGGAATTGAGAACTCTCAATGGACGCTATCTCGCTCGCGAGAGCTTGAGAAACATCGGGGGACAAGTAACAAAAGCCCTCACTGAACATCACTCTCTTCACCCTGACGAATTGGGTGCATCGGTGAATTTCATTGTTGATCAGTGCAAGCTTGATCGAGAAACGGCGATGTTTGCTCTGGCTTGTGGAATTGAGGATGGCACGATTCTCTTGCGATCAGGCAAGTACTTATTACCTGGACATTCGGTTGACAAGCCCTCGTACAACCAAGAACTCTACGAACAGGTGCTACCTTTCATTGATGTGTCGCAGCCTTCAACCACCGGCGATATTGCAAAGTCGCTAAAGATTCCCTTGCGCCAGCTCGAATCGGAAATGAAGCGTATGTCCCAATCGAGATTGTTCATTCAGGTGACCCCCAAGCGCTATTTCACTCAAAGTAGACTTGAGGAACTAGGACAGCTTGCCACACAACTTGCTCAAAACAAACCGTTTTCTGTAAGGGACTTTCGAGACGCGTCGGGTATCGGACGAATGCCCGTTATAGATGTGCTGGAGTACTTTGACAGAATGCGATTCACACGACGTCAGGAAGACGTACGTTCTGTAGTTGGGTCAATCGACCTAATCAAACAGTCTTAGTAGAACTTTGATCGTTCAGAGGCAAAATCGGAAAGAGTCGCTCAGCAAGTCACCTATAGCTCGTACTTAATTTGGTTTGCCGCTATTTGCGCTCTGGCTCGAGCTTCTTCGATCGAATCCGCTGTAGCAAGTGCTACACCCATACGACGTTCGCCTTTAACAGAGGGTTTTCCAAACAATCGAATTTGAACGCCCTCCTCTTCCAACGCATCACCCAATCCGCTAAATCGAACACTGTCCGACTCTCCCTCGACTATAACCACAGCTGAAGCAGATGGACCGTAGAGTCGAATACTTGGTATTGGCAAGTCGAGAATTGCGCGGGCATGCAGAGCAAATTCGGACAGGTCCTGACTCATCATCGTCACCATGCCGGTGTCATGAGGACGCGGGCTCAATTCGCTGAAGAAGACCTGCTTTCCTTTAATGAAGAACTCAACCCCGTAGATTCCCCGACCTCCCAGAGCTCTTGTAACTTTCTGAGCGATACGCTTGCAGTCTTCAAGAACTTCCGGCTCCATTGGGTGAGGTTGCCAGGACTCGTGGTAGTCTCCTCCGACTTGACGGTGTCCTATGGGTTCACAATAGGAAACTCCGCCAACATGTTGTACGGTTAGTAAGGTGATTTCGTAGTCGAAGTCGATCATCTGTTCGACGATCACCTTTTCTGCAGCGCCACGCGTCCCTTCTTGAGCGTAATTCCAAGAATCGAGCGCGGCGTCCAACGACTTCACAACCGACTGTCCCTTCCCCGATGAGCTCATTGTTGGCTTGACTACGCAGGGTAGACCAATTTCACGTATTGCTTGTTCATAGGATTGCACAGTATCGGCAAACCTATAGTCTGATACTGGCACTTTGAGATCTTCCGCTGCCAATGTTCTTATCCCTTCGCGATTCATGGTCAAGTGAACAGCATTTGCGGATGGAATCACGTTGAATCCCTTGGATTCCAACTCCACAAGCACAGAAGTCGCTATGGCTTCTATTTCAGGAACTATCAGGTGCGGCTCTTCGCGTTCGACCAAGGACGAGAGTTGGGTCGCATCGAGCATGTTGATTGTGTAGCTACGATGGGCGACTTGCATTGCGGGCGCATCGGCATAACGATCGACGGCAATGGTCTCGACCCCAAGACGTTGCAGTTCGATCACCACTTCCTTGCCGAGTTCTCCACTACCCAACAACATCGCACGAGTCGCGCCAATTGTTAGAGGTGTTCCGATGGTTGTCACTTGTCTGACTTTCCAAAACTCACAAGTCGATTCAACATCAAGTGTACCCTCGATCGCGCACTCTTCACTTCAAATTGAGAGAGTCAGTCCTGTGGCAAAAAACTCTGAATACATTCGGGAGCTTGGGTTCAACTCAAGATACGACTGGTTGAACCTAACACGCATTATTCGCCCTAGATATGAGCCAACAAATGTGCACAGTGTCTCGACCTTGAACTATTCAAAGACTGTCTGCTAGAGGTCCTCTGGATTGTTTTGGTTTGAATCAGTGATTTCAGCGCTGTTCCTTACTCTCCGCAAACGCTCTTGAAGTTTCAAGTCAATCACGGTAGTGCCCGCCATCATGTCATGAAGAGTTCGACGATCCCTCCTGAAAACAAACAAGGCATCTACTGTGAAGACGAGGAAGTAGACAAAGGCCATGACAGCTTGAAGCATGTATATTGGAGCGTACCGCAACATTATCAGCCTCCCCATTGGCTGAACCCGTTGTGTATCTACATTGACAATAGCGATGTTCACAATGACTTTTCCAATAGACTGTCCGCGCTTCGCCAAGAGGTAACCATTGATGAAGAAGAAAACAATTGCGTCGATAGCAAGACCAATGTAGTTTGCTGCACTCAGCAAGTTAATTTCAAACCACGGATAATCCTCTTCTGATGCATTCAAGATTGCTTCCTGGAATATATTCGATCCAGAGAAGTGGTCGATGAGCAATATAGTCGAAACTTGTAGTACTACGAGAATTAGGAGATCCAAGAGTACTGCCCCCAGCCGTCTCATGCGAGAGGCCGCGATATCTGCAGTCCCAATATAAGTAGCGTCTACTAAGTCCGATGACGGTGGTGTATATGGGTTTTCTGTTGTTGCCATACCAGGACCAAATTCTTGTCTCACCCGACGTAGGGCGTAAGAGAGAATTCGACGCTGTACTCGAAAGTGTCTTGTTCCATATGTTAGCGTCGTTACCGGTGGGACAAGAAGCCAATATCCGCGGCTTTTCGGTATACAAAACTCACTTGATGGCTTTCCGCGCATTCTGAAACAACCGTAACCAAGGACTGTACTCCCGCGTGCCCTGTACTTTATCGACCCATGAATTCTGCACTGACCGAAACACCCGTTCAGGGTGCGGCATCAAGATCAATACCCTTCCATCTTCAGATGTTGTTCCCGCTATCGCATCGGTCGAACCGTTTGGGTTCATTGGATAGCGCAACGTTGACTCCCCAAACCCATCTACATAGCGAAGCGCCACCTGTTCTCTCAGTGCAAGCAGTTGCGAATCGGTACTGTCATTGAACACAACGCGCCCTTCACCATGGGCGACTGGTACAGGTATTAGGCTGCCGGACATTTCGTTCAACCACGGTGAGGAAGTCCGTTCGATTCTTACTTGAACTGTGCGGCCTTCAAACTGATCCGATTCATTTCTCTCAAAACTCGGCCAATTATCGGTGCCAGGAATCAGCGACTTCAGTCTCGAAAGCATTTGACATCCATTGCACACGCCAAGTGAAAGGGTTTCGGATCGTTCAAAGAACTCCGCAAACTGGGTAAGCAGACTCTCGCTAAAAAGTATGGACTTCGCCCATCCACCTCCGGCACCGAGTACATCTCCATAAGAAAATCCGCCGCATGCGGCAAGTACTTGATATGAACTCAATGACACTCGTCCTTCAAACAGGTCAGTCATATGGACGTCGTCGCATGCAAAACCCGCTGCATCAAAGGCTGCGGCCATTTCAATTTGACCGTTCACTCCTTGATCGCGCAAAATCGCCACACGGGGTAGAACAGCTGTTGTGGACGTCGGACGACGGGGACTCTCCAAAACGGAGAATGTCAGTGACTCGTTGAGACCAGGACTATCGCTTCCAATGAGTTCGTATTCGCTGTCTGCGCATTGAGAATCGTCGCGCAATTTCTGCATCGAATAGCTTGTTTTCGACCACAGTTTCTCCAAGTCGAACAGGTTTTCCTGATACACCTGATCGCCATCAACATGAATGCTTACATCTCTACTTGCGGTAGTTCGGCCAACTTGCCGGATCCGCAATCCGAATTCTTCGGCTAGACCCGCAATCTCCAAGGATCGAGACGGGAGCGTTTCAAACACAATCCCAATTTCCTCACAAAACAGCTGTTCCTGCCATGAGCCCGAAACATAGACCGAGAGCCCAATTCGACTGGCAAACGCCATTTCGAGCAGCGTCGTAATTAGCCCGCCGTCCGAGCGATCATGCATCGAGAGAGCCAATTCCCGATCATGCACTAGCTGAGCAAAACTGAACAATCCCTTCAATGCCTGAGGATCATCGATGTCTGGCGCTTCGTTGCCAAGCTGGCAATACACCTGAGCCAATACACTTCCGCCAAGTCTCTGTTTAGAACTGAGTTCTACAAGCCAGAGCTCACTTTCAACACTGGACAATTGAGGGGTCAACAAGTGGCGAACATCGGGTACGAGCGCAAAAGCGGAAGCGATTAACGACACCGGGGAAACAACCTCGTGGCGAGTTTGGTTCTCTTCCCACTGAGTGCGCATGGACAGACTGTCCTTCCCCACTGGAATCGCGATTCCCAAGTCTCTGCACAGAGTGGTTGCACCATCTACAGCTTCGTACAAAGCCTGATCCTCGTTCTCGACTCCAGCCGCAGCCATCCAATTCGCAGAGAGCACAACACGGTCGAGGCTGTCAACTCGGACCGAAGCCAAGTTGGTAAGAGATTCAGCTACTGCCATTCTGGCGGCTGCCGCTGGATTGATGTTCGAAATCGGAGATCGCTCTCCCATTGACATGGCTTCGCCGCTATACGTTCTGTAACCCCCAATGGTCACGGCGCAATTGGCAACCGGAACTTGGTACGGACCTATCATCTGCTCCTGTGCGATCAGTCCTGTAATACTTCGATCACCTATCGTGATCAGGAATTTCTTGGATGCGACTGAAGGAAACTGAAGCGCCCTTTCAATGGCTTCTTCTAGTCGAACTTGAGCAAGTTCTAGTTCAACAACGGCGCGGGGCTGTGCCTCAAACTCTCGTTGCACTTTCGGAGGCTTGCCGAAGATGACCTCCAAGTCCAAATCGATGGGTCGATCCTTATGCAACAAGTCGTTGACTTCAATGTGCGGACTGTTTGTTGTGTGTCCAACTACGGCGTAGGGACATCGCTCGCGCTCACAGATTTCCTCGAAGAACGCGAGTCGCCTTGATGGAATAGCCAATACATATCTCTCTTGCGCTTCGTTACACCAGATCTCCATAGGAGACATACCGAGATCCGCATTGGGTACATCCCGTAATTCGAACTTACCTCCTAAACCAATGTCATGAATGAGTTCTGGAAATGCATTGGAGAGCCCACCCGCGCCTACATCATGAATGAACGCGATTGGGTTTTTGTCCAGCGACGCTGTACACCTATCGATGACTTCCTGGCAGCGTCGTTCAAGCTCCGCGTTGTCTCTTTGGACGGAGGCGAAATCGAGGTCTGCCGAAGACTGACCTGAGCTCATGCTGGATGCCGCTCCTCCTCCTAACCCAATCAGCATTGCGGGACCACCCAGTACCACCAGAGCACAATCGGACTCGATTGAGTCGGCTTGCACGTGCGAACGAAAAACAGAGCCAACTCCACCTGCAATCATGATTGGCTTGTGATAGCCCCACCTAGAACTGGAACTACTGCCTGCCTTCATCTCAAATGTGCGAAAGTAACCGAGCAATGCGGGTCGGCCATACTCATTGTTGTATGCCGCGGCACCGATCGGTCCGTCAGTCATGATCTCCAGAGCAGATGCCATCCTGTCTGGAGTCCCTAAGTGAAGCTCCCACGGTTGATGCACTCCTGGAATTTCGAGATGAGACGTTGTATAACCCACGAGACCGGCCTTGGGTTTCGAACCTGAGCCTACCGCACCCTCGTCACGAATTTCGCCACCAGAACCTGTGGCCGCTCCGGCATAGGGAGAAATTGCTGTCGGGTGATTGTGAGTCTCGACTTTCATCAAGACATCTGTGTGTTCTTGCACGTGGGAATAGCTGAAACTCGTTGGCGAAGCGCAAAATCTCCCGTCGGAGAGACCATCGATCACTGCAGCATTGTCTTGGTATGCAGATCGAATGCCTCTTCCGTTAATCGCCGCTGTCGTGCTTCGAACCATCTGAAACAACGATTGTGTTGATCGCTTTCCTTCGATGATCCAAGACGCATTGAAGATCTTGTGCCGACAGTGCTCGGAATTAGCTTGCGCGAACATCATGAGCTCTGCGTCCGTAGGCGCACGTGCGAGTCTGGTGTAGACGTGAATCAAATAGTCAATTTCATCTTCTGCCAAGGCGAGTCCTAGCTCTCGATTCTGCTTTTCCAACGCTAGGCGCGGATTTCCTCCAAGTTCAATTCGATGAATTTTTTGGGGCGTGGGATCTTGGAAGATCACGTCGATGGGCTCATCGGTCAAGACCGATTCGGTCATTCGATCATGAAGCACGGGAACAAATTCTGGTAGCCAAGGCTCAACGAACCATCGGACAACGCGTTCAACCCTTTCTACGGCATCTAGATTGCAGAGTTGAAAGATGTCGGTCGCTTTACTGGACCATGGAGATATGGTTCCCAATCGCGGAACTACGGTGCAGCGGAGTTCAAGCGAGCAATCAAGATCGGGCGACCGAGCCCCGTAGGTCAATAGCGCCGAAGCGATTTGCTCTTCGCGATCAGACAGTGCTCGAGTCAACTTTGCTACGTGTACGTAGCGTGCTTGAACTCGAACGTCGTCCGAACTGATTTCTTTGAGTTGAGTGCGAACTTTCTTGAGTCGACTTGGACTCAGGCCCTGGTTGCCAGCATGGACAAAGACGCTAGCCATTCACTGAATCTGTGAGCAGATATATTGCGTATGAGTCGTTCACACCTTACGACTTAGCTGTGGCAGGAATAAGGAACACTTGCACCCTGTATTAAGAGAATGCAGTGTGAGCGTGAGCATGCAGCGACGACTAGTACTAACTAATCGCCGCATCGTCAATCCGCCGATATTACTCTATGCGAGATAGAACCCTTCTTCACTGATAGGCAGCGTGCGAACTCTGTGACCACTAGCTGCAAATATTGCGTTGCAGACTGCAGGTGCAACCGGTGGAAATGCAGGTTCTCCGAGTCCAGTTGGCGAAAACCCTCCGGTTTCGATGAAATGAACTCCCACCTCTGGAGTCGAAGGCATTCTGAGCATTCGATATCTGTCGAAATTGGTCTCCTGAACACGTCCGTTCTCAAAGGTCACCGACAAATCCATCATCGTCGAGAGTCCATCTATAACTGAGCCCTGCACTTGGTTCTCGGCACCGCTCAAATTGACAATCGGACCCACATCCGTGGCGGCAGTAATCTTGTGGACATGGAGCTGCCTTCGTTGAACGGTCTCGCCACTTCGATTTTGACGAGCACCTTCCGGATCTCCGACGCTCACTTCAGCAACCTGCGCTACATAGCCTTGGTGGCTGAAGTAGAACGCAACTCCCAAACCATGACCTTTTGGCAGTTCTCGACCCCATCCAGCCTTATCCGCGGCCAACCTCACGACCCCGCTTGCCCGACCTGTATTCATCCCTCCTGGCTGGCGAGGTTCTCCCAGGACTTCAAGCAGAACTTCCAAGTGGTCGCGATTTGCTGCATCAGCAAGTTCGTGCAGGAAGCTCTGCAAAACAAACGCAAAGACATTGGATCCTGGTGCACGCCAGGCCGCACAGCGATTTGTCCACTTCAGACTGGTTTGTTCCACTCGCATGTTTGGAACCAATCCGTGCGGAAAAGTGCCCCGACCCAGAGATCCACCAGATACCGGTCGATTTCCATCGGCCGAGAAGGTGATAAAGTGATCACGCCAACCTGTGATCCTGCCTTCAGCATCCACGCTTCCGTCCATTTGGTGAAAACCTCCGGCACGGAACAAATCGTAGGCAATATCGTCCTCACGCGTCCACTGCAACTTGACCGGTACACCCACATGCTTCGCAATGGCTGCTGCTTCGCACACGAAGTCGTTGTATAGACGTCGACCGAATCCACCTCCACATCGCATTTGGTTCAAAGTGACCTTATTCGGAGTGACACCGACTATTTGGGCTGCAGATCCAATCGCTTGCGGAGGAGTTTGTGTGGGCGCCCACAATTCCAAAGCACCATCCTTGAAGAAAGCCGTACAGTTTTGCGGTTCAAGAGGCGCGTGACTGACAAAGTGATACTTGTAGAATCCGCTAGCGCTTCCTGCGCTGGACTCAAGAGCGGCATCCACATCGCCTTCGTTGACTACTTGCTGTCCACGTTCATGGCGTAGGCGGTCAGCTTCAATGCTTGCTTGTTGCCAATTGTCCTTCGATGCATTGGTTTCGTCCCATTCGACTCGGAGTGCTCGTTTAGCCTGCATGGCTTCCCAGGTACTGTTTGCGACGATCGCAACACCTGGTAACAAATCCATGGCATTGCCATTTCCATCCAGCACGAACGCGTCGACGACTCCAGGCATTTTCTTCACATCTTCAAGGTTGGCAGAACTAACTGTTCCACCGATGGCCGGACACTTCTGATAAACAGCGTACTTGAGCCCAGGAAGTGATTGATCGATTCCAAAAAGAGGTTCGCCTTTCACAATCGCTTCGTTGTCCACACCCGTTAGACGCGTACCGAGCAACCGAAATTGCTTGGGATCTTTCAGCGCAACATCGCTAGCACTTGGCATGGGAAGACTTGCAGCATCACTTGCCAACTCCATGTAAGACAATTTGCGTCCATGTGTCGAGTCCACGACATGGCTGTCTCGGGTTGCAAGAGTCGTCTTGTCAACGTTCCACTTGTTAGCGGCTGCCTGCATCAGCAAATCGCGTGCAGTTGCCCCAGCGTTGCGCAAAGTCGCGTAATTCGACGGAATCGACATCGATCCGCCTGCGAATTGCCAACCATAGACATCTGTGTCTATCGGTGCTTGTATAACCTCGACGTCGGGCCACGAGGCGTCAAGTTCTTCTGCCACGATCATGGGAAGAGACGTCTTAACTCCTTGCCCAATTTCGGGATTCTTCGCAAAAATCTGAATTCCTTCAGAGTCGATTTTCAAGTATCCGTTGGGTTGGAACGAGGCACTTTCCTGTGCATGCGCCCTGGGAGCGACGGATGCCAACATAAGACCTCCACCGACAACGCCTGTCAGCTTTAAGAATTGCCTGCGATCAAGTCTTACGACACGGAATTCATCTAGTGAACTACTGTGAATGCGTTGTCCATTTACTGCTTCGGCAAGCTCATTAATTCCCGCATAGCTTAGGCTAGTCATTACTCACCTCCCATGTCATCGGAAAGATTTTGCTTTGCTGCAGTCTTGACAGCTTGGCGAATACGGATATACGTTCCACATCGACAGATATTTGAGGCCATGGCCGTGTCGATTTCCTCGTCTTTGGGATTGGGATTTGTACGAAGAAGTGATTCCGCTGCCATAATCTGACCAGACTGGCAGTAGCCGCATTGAGCCACGTCGAGCTCGATCCAGGCCGTTTGGACGGCATTCAGCTCGCCTTTCGGCCCTGCCAGCCCTTCAATGGTTGTAACTTCCGAGTTACCCACCGAGGCGACTGGGAACATACAGGATTTGGTGGTCTTACCATCCAAGAGAACAGTGCAAGCACCACACTGACTAATCCCACAACCGTACTTGGTTCCAACAAGTCCCAGAGTGTCTCGAAGTACCCAAAGAAGAGGTGTTTGCGGGTCAATTTCGGGAAGCGAGTGTACTGCCCCGTTGACCTTCAGATTTAAGCTCATGACTCGTGCATTCTTGTAGAACTACAGCTTTATGATAGCCAAGAACATACATAATAATCTCCAGTCGATAGAGTCGCAGACTAAGCCGTGTTGCGAGAGTCTTCTCAGCGGTGTTCTCGGTTTTCGAAGGACGCACAGACCCAACAAATGACCTTCGATGTCGCGATGAAACGATTGCACCTCGCCGTCTTTGTAGCCCAACCACGCGCTAATTGTGTGACTCATGCAGCTGGAACAAGTCAGTCGTTAGAGAAGCAACCACCCGCTCTTACCTGAGCGAAATACAGTTTCTTTGCAAGACCAGCGATGTGCTCGCGTCGTTTCAAGAGTTGCAACCAACGGCTCGGAATTGCTTCATAGGACCAAAGTGCTCCTGCAAGTTGACCCGCAATTGCACCGACAGTATCGGAATCTCCTGCCAAATTAACTGCCGTGACCAGTGCTTCTTCAAAGGAATTCGACGAGTGAATGCTCCACAACGCTGCTTCGAGACTGTGGATAACGTAGCCAGTTGATTCAATCTGTTCCCGAGTCTTGTGTTTCCAGTCTCCTCGAACAATCTGCTGGATTTTCTCGCTTGCTTGCGATTTTCTGCTTCGCAATAAGCGATTGTTCGAATCGCCATTAATCGCCTCCACGATGAGAGTACTGTAATACTCGCAAGCTTCAGTTGATTCGGCTGAAGCATGTGTAGTGCGACTTTGCGCAATCGCCATTGCTTTGGCTTGATCAATGTCACGGTGAAAGAAGATAGGAATGGGAGCCAGTCGCATAAGTGAGCCATTACCCGATGTTTTGGGATCAGTCAATCCACACCAGGGATCACCGGACTGTTCATATCGAGCAAGGGAACCGGAAATCGTGATACCAATATCGAAACACGTTCCGGTTGACGAGTTTTCCCCCTTTCTCCACCATCTCACATAGCGGTCCATTGTGTCTTTAGCATCGAACTTGCCTTTTGCAAGCAACGAGTCCGCAAGGCAGAGAGCCATACTGGTGTCATCTGTCCATTCTCCCGCTTGCAAACCAAATGGACCACCACCCAACATTTCGGTATGCAACGGATACTGGTCTCGACCAGAAAATTCCAGTGTAGTGCCAAAGGCATCGCCAACCGCCAATCCAACAAACGCTCCAATGGCTCGATTCAGTTTGCTCGTACTACACATGCTCTTTTGCAATGGGCTCCTTGATTCTTGAACCGCCTATTGAACACGAAAGTACTTGCATGAGTCATCAAGCCTTGTTCTCAAATTTGCTCATCAATATGTCAGACCAGTCAAAGACCAAAAATCAACCTTAAAGACTGACAAAAGGAGTCTCTATGACAAGCGAAGAGAGATGAGTTGCTATTCTTTCTCCCAAAGCAACTCATTCCACCTTTTTCCATGTCTCTAGACTCGGTTCAACACGAACATCGGAGTGATCTCGGCACACATGACTACGAAAGGCTCGATAAAGCCCCAACCAGCTAACGATCAAGCATTGGCACGAGAGTTCTACGGTCAACCTACAACCGTTGTTGCTCGCAATGTCTTGGGCTGCACTTTGGTGAGCACCGTGGGGTCTACTTCGACGGCTGGACGAATCGTGGAAGTTGAAGCCTATCTCGGCTCAGGAGACCCCGCCGCACACTCATACAACGGTCCAACACCCAGAACGCGCATTCAATGGGGTCCGCCTGGTCATGCTTATGTCTATCTCATCTATGGGATGTACAACTGCCTAAATTTCGTAACGGAACCCGAAGGAACACCCGGATGTGTGCTCATCCGAGCTCTAGAACCACTCGATGGTTACAGGTGCATGTCCGACCGGAGAAACCATCCAAAACTGAAGAGAGACACCGCTAACGGTCCAGGTAAACTCGCTCAGGCATTGGGAATAGACCGTACCCAGAACGGAACTGATCTCACCAAAGAACCTTTGTTTGTATTGAAGGGACAACCCATCTCCGATGCACATGTGCGAGTATCTCCACGTATTGGATTAGTTCATGCTGCCGATGTGCCTCTGCGATTTTTTCTATGCAACAACGAACATGTGAGTCGTCATCAATTCAATAGAAATGCCACGGCTTATAGTGAACAATCCACGGTTTACCGAACTTAAGGTAGGGAAGTAATCTCTTGAAATCAATCCAGAACCAGATCGGCTAACAACTCGATGCTAGCGTTAGTTTGCTTTGTGGTTCTTGTGGTGTTCATCACTGGATTCCGAATGACGATTCAACGCATTCGTACTGGTGATCATGGGCTACGTGTAACGAAGCAATTTAGGTCGAAGAGTGCTCGTCTTGCCCTCTACCTTCAACTCTTGGCAATTGGCCTGTTCGTACTCGTGCTGTTACTTAACGCTTTGAATCTTTTGAAACCACATCTGAATTGGGGATTCGCTGGATCGATCTTCGGGCTCGGTATTTGTGCGATTGGGACATTACTCACCATGATCGCTCAGTTCCAAATGGGAAGTTCTTGGCGAATTGGAGTCGATGACTCAGAAAAGACGGAACTAGTAACGGCGAAGCTGTTCTCGTTGAGTCGGAATCCGATTTATGTCGGGGTGTTGATTGTGGGAATTGGATTTGTCGTCCTTGTTCCGCACTTCATGACTCTGTTCTGCTGGCTAATTGCGGCCATAGGGATCCATTTGCAAGTTACTAGAGTGGAAGAACCGCATTTACATCGGGTATTTGGCGATGCATACTCAGGCTACAGAGAAAACGTCAATCGATACTTTCCGACTTTTTGGGCCCCTAGTGGCGACTTGAACAATAAGAACACATAGAGTTCAAGACTCAGGGAGTTCTTCAATAAACACTTGGTTTTGGAAGTTTTAGGCCTGAGTATCTCCCTAGTGCGATCACAACAGGCTAGGATGTTGGAGACTTCCCGATTGCAAACCACGTCACGTCGTAGGAGGACGCATGAAGAACATAGTTCTGATCGTCACTGACACATTTCGTTACGACAATCTTTTCAATTACGCAGAAAGACCCGTTCGAACTCCCAAGCTTGATTCATTTATTAGGGAACGAGCTACAAGCATCGAGAATTTCTATGCCGGGAGTTTTCCGACAATCCCGCATCGCACCGACTTGGCGCGAGGAGTGCTCGGCTGGCCGCACTACGGATGGCAGCCCATCGATGTGAGTGGACCCAACCACATCGCAACAATTCTGGGTCACCAAGGCTATGCAACCCAGTTGATCTGCGACTGTCCTCACTTGTTCAACAATCGATTTCAAGGAGCATTCACTGCGGCGTATCAGCATCGTGGCCAGGAGGGGGACAAGCACCTGCTGCATCTCAATGATCCAATTTCTGAAGCAACCCCTCCCTCAAAGACTCGACAGCGACCCATGTGGAATGGACGTACGCTAGCTGACCAACATCGCTGGCTCAATCGCTACTACAACACTGAAGAGCACATGTTTTCCGCCAAGACTTCGGCGACAACCATTCGTTGGCTCGAAGAGAACTACAAGGCGCAACCGTTCTTTCTTTGGGTAGATCTCTTTGACCCCCACGAACCATGGGATGCACCAGAGTACATGGTGGAACGCTACGATCCGGACTATTCGGGACCTCCGATGATTCACTGCAACTATGGACCAGCCACTGATTACGAAGAAGCGGAACTCAACAATCTATGGGCACACTATGCAGCTGAGGCCGAACTCGTAGATCGACACATTGGCAGGGTTTTGGAAAAGCTCGACGATCTACGTCTATGGGAGGAGTCGATCGTTGTGGTTACGAGCGATCACGGTACTAGTATCGGCGAACACAATCGCACTGGAAAGAGCAATATCTGTGATCATGATGAGAGGTACTGGCCAATCTATCCAGAGGTGGGCCATGTTCCATTCATCATTGCTGGTGGGGCCATTCCTCGAGGTCAGAAACTTTCGCTCATTGCTCAACCGATAGATATCCTCCCGACACTAAGCGACCTAGCAGGCTTTGACACAAGCCAGACAAGAGCACCAATCGAAGGAAAGAGCTTTGCCGCTGCACTGCAGCAGGAATGGTCCGAGCATCGGGACCTTGCTGTGACGGCGACTCACGTAGTACCCGATGAGAACGGAAACTGCCCCAAGAGATGTGTTTCTCCGTTTGTCGTGAACGAGAGATGGGGGTATGCACCGGTTGGACACTTAGGTACACCGGAGCTCTACGACCTAAATGAGGATCCCAATGCAACGCATGATGTAGCCGCTAGCAATTCGAACGTGGTAGAGGAAATGAACGGGAAACTCGAAGAGTTTATGAAGCACCACAATGCACCATCCGAAACCATGGAGTGCTGGGTACAACAAGACTGACGAGTAGACTTGAGCTATGCCAGAGACGCGACTTTCCGTCTGTTCTCGAAGAACTTTTGCAGTACCTCTCGACACTCGAGCTCCATCACACCACCAGATACTTCCACTCGATGGTTTAGGTGAGGCAGATCAAGTGCGCTCATATTGCTTGTGATGGCTCCGGACTTCGGTTCTTTGGTGCCAAACACCAGCCTCATCACGCGAGCATGTACGAGAGCTCCGACACACATAAGACAAGGTTCGAGCGTAACGTATAGAGTTGTACCGACTATCCGATAGTTACCCAACCGTTTGCTGGCATTGCGTAGAGCTACGCACTCGGCATGTGCGGTAGGATCATTCGTTGAAATCGACGAGTTGAAACCTTCGCCAACAATCGTGTCATCTAAGACGACAACGGCTCCAACTGGCACTTCACCGTTACATTCTGCCTTCCGTGCTAGAGCAAGAGCTCTGCCCATGAACTGAAGATCGTCCATCGACGAACGTCATTCTTCCTCTTCAACCGTGAAGTTCGATGCCAGTTCCTTCTGAAGCATCGGAAGAACCGCAGCGTAGTGACTGAATTCCATCGAGTAATTACCCTTTCCGCCTGATATCGAACTGAGTCGAGAATGGTAGGTCTGCATCTCACGAAGCGGTACTTGCCCTGAAATGTCGGTGGTGGAGTCTGCTAGTACGGATGACCCGTTGACCATGCCTCCCATCGATGCCAAGTCGCCGGTGACATCTCCCATGCATTCGTTGGGAACATTGATCGATACTTTGACTACGGGTTCCATGACAATCGGTCGCGCCTTAGCTACTGCATCCAAGAACGCTTTTCTTCCAGCCTGAACAAACGCGATTTCCTTTGAGTCGACCGGGTGATGTTTACCGTCATAGACCGTGACGCGTACGTCCTGGAGTTCGTGTCCAGAGATTGCACCAGTATCCAATACTTGCTTGACACCTTTTTCCACTGCCGGAATGAACTGACCGGGAATCACACCTCCGACAATCTTGTCGACAAACTCAAAGCCGCTTCCTCTTTCCAAAGGTTCGATACGTAAGAACACCTCTCCAAACTGCCCCGCTCCACCAGTTTGCTTCTTGTGTCGATTGTGACCATCGGCAGGTACGGTGATCGTTTCCTTGTACTCAATAGACGGAAAGTCCGTCTCGACTTTGATGCCCTGTTGCTTCTCAATTCGCTCCACAATCTCGCGCAGATGTAGCTCTCCCATGCCCCGGATCACCGTTTCGTTTAACGCAGCAACGTGGACCACCTGGAACGAAGGATCCTCGAGCGCAATGTTGTTCAAGACCTCTGAGACCTTTTGTGCTTCGTTGTCATTTGGAACATGAACAGCCTTGCCAAGAACAGGAATAGGAATGGGAATGGGATCCAGATACACGTTCTGTTCGTCTCTGGACTCATGGAGAATGCCGTTGAAGTTGACGGTTTCCATACGTGGAAGCGCACAAATGTCGCCGGCAACCGCTTCATCAATCTCGATTTGCTCTCCTCCAACCAATCGAAAGATGTGGGCAATCTTTGTAGGTTTTCGGTCCGATCCAACATAAACCTGGGAACCAGACTTCATGGTCCCTTGGTGAACTCGAACAACGGCCATCCTTCCACGAAACGGATCAATGGACACTTTCACAACGTGGGCCAGCAGTGAAGCCGAAGAATCCGACTCAACAGAGAGTTCTTCATCGCCATTGCTCGTCGACTTTCTAAACGGAGCTGGATTTGCTTCCGTGGGATTCGGCAGCAAACTGCAACCAATATTCAGGAACTCTCCGACTCCACAACCAGTTTCGGCGGAGACGAAACATATGGGAATTAAGTGCCCATCGCGAAGTGCTGTTTCGAAAGCCGAGTGCAATTGATCCTTGGGTAGGTCGTCTCCCTGTTCCAGGTACATTTCCATCAAGTCTTCGTCGACCTCGACAACTTGATCCAGAATCTTTTCGTGCGCAGATTCGATGCTGTCAAAATCCGTTACCACGTCGCTCAGCTCAAAGAAGCAGTCCACAACGTTTGTACCGGAATCTGTAGGAAGGTTTATCGGAAGACACTCTGACCCTATTGAAATCTGAAGTTGGTCGACCAATCCAGCAACGTCAGCATTTTCTGCGTCGATCTTATTTACGACGATCATGCGACATAGACCACGTTCGCCGGCTCGTGCAAATAGTCGTTGGGCGTACGTGTCTAGACCCGCAGATGCATCGACCACCAGGATTGCAGTCTCAACGGCGGGAAGTACCGAAAGCGTTCGACCCAAGTAATCGTGAAATCCCGGAGTGTCCACGATCGTGAGATGCTTGCTCTCGTAGGCAAAGCTCATGAAAGATGGATCGACGGAATGTTTGGCTTCCTTTTCCGCTGGCAAGAAGTCGGACACTGTGTCGCCCGCGTCAACAGAACCTTGTGCGTTTATTGTTCCTGCTTTGTGTAGCAAGGACTCTACCAATGTCGTCTTCCCGACGCCGCCTGATCCAATGAATGCGAAGTTCAATGTGTCTTGTGTTTGGTGAGCCATTTCCTAAGCCTTTTTGCTCCAAGCAAATTTCATGTGTTCAATATACCCAAGCAATCGTCATGAGCACCATCGCAATTCAACTAACAATTAGCTTGCATTAGATTGTTGCGATTAACGATCAATTTTGTGTCGATCAAGTCGTCTCTGCAGCGCTGAATAACCTACGGTGCATCCCTATTATTCCCACTCGATAGTAGCCGGAGGTTTGCTCGTAACGTCGTATAGGACCCGTGAAATTCCTTCCACTTCATTGACGATTCGATTAGCGATTTTTCCAATTAGCCCATGGGGCAGATCTGCCCAATCAGCAGTCATGAAGTCAACAGTTGTCACTGCACGCAACGCGACTACATGATCGTAGACGCGAGCATCGCCAACCACTCCTACCGAACGAACGGGAAGGAACACGACAAACGCTTGGGACACTTTGTCGTACCACCCGCTCGACCGCAATTCTTCAAGAAATATTGCGTCCGCTTTTCTCAACGGTTCTACATATTGGGATCTAAATGGACCTGCCATGCGAACCGCCAAACCTGGACCAGGGAATGGATGGCGATTCACGATTTCATCGGGGAGACCCAATTGCAAGCCGAGCGCTCTCACTTCGTCCTTAAACAATTCCCTCAAGGGTTCAAGCACTTTCAAGTGGAGCCTGTCGGGCAACCCGCCAACATTGTGGTGACTCTTAATCACGTGGGACTTACCGTGTTTGGTTGCAGCCGACTCGACGACATCCGGATAGATGGTTCCTTGGGCAAGCCAAGTCACATCCTCGAACTTCCTTGCCTCCTCTTCGAAAACATCTATGAAGGTCTTTCCAATGATCTTCCGTTTGATTTCCGGATCTTCTTCTCCTTCCAGTGCGGCGAGAAACCT
This sequence comes from Candidatus Azotimanducaceae bacterium, assembly GCA_965203735.1. Taxonomy (GTDB): domain Bacteria; phylum Pseudomonadota; class Gammaproteobacteria; order Pseudomonadales; family Azotimanducaceae; genus Bin55. Next base: position 1,606,904 of record OZ241909.1, on the reverse strand, counting down.
CGAACTCGCATCGACAATGTCAAGCTTTGAACTGAATGCATTGGTCGAATGGAACCGGCGCTCAACGGCTTCCGCTTCATTCTCCCGCAATAATCCGTTGTCTACTAGGATGCAAGTCAGTTGCTCTCCAATGGCGCGTTCCAAGAGAGCTGCAAGTACGCTCGAATCGACTCCACCTGAGAGTGCGAGCAGGACTTTTTCCGACCCAATTTCTGTCTTGGTTCGATCAATTAGCTCATGGGCGATTTGAGATGGAGTCCATGTAGGCTTGCATTCGCATACATCCAACACGAAGCGTCGAAGCATTTCAAGGCCGTACTGCGTATGTGTAACTTCGGGATGAAACTGCATGCCGAATTTCGTGCCATCGTCGCTGACGCACGCTGCTATTGAGCAACTTGGAGTGGTAGCGCTGATTCGCATGAATTCAGGTAGTTGCGTCACATGATCTCCGTGACTCATCCACACACTGAAGGACTCTTTCAATCCATGCAGCAGTGGATTCTCGCTGCAAACGCTGAGCTTGGAGAATCCGAATTCTCGCTTGCCGGTCAATTGAATAGTTCCTCCCAATTGCCCAACCATGGCTTGCATCCCGTAGCAGATTCCAAGCATTGGTAGATCGCTTCGAAGCAGCGACTCGTGAATCCGCGGAGTCTCAGTCTCTCTGACAGACTCTGGACCACCGGACAGCACGATTCCTTTCGGTGCAAACTCTCCAACGAGATCAGATTCATGATCGAAGGGGTGAATCTCGCAATACACGCCAATCTCCCGCAATCGACGCGCGATCAGTTGGGTGTACTGAGATCCGAAGTCGATGACGAGGATTGCGTCATGCCCCTCGTGAGCACTAACGGAGTGGCTGGTCATCTAGGCGATTAACGGAGTTCTAGGTAGCCGGGTAGTTCGGCGCTTCCTTCGTAACGGTTACGTCGTGTACGTGGCTCTCGGCCATGGCGGCAGAAGTAATAGCTACAAACTTCGTCTTGGTACGTAGTTCATCAATGTTCCTGCAGCCTGTATACCCCATCGAAGCTCGCAATCCACCAACCAATTGATGAACAATTGGGCCGATTGGGCCTCGGTAGGGAACTCGCCCTTCTACGCCTTCGGGCACAAGCTTTTCGGCTTTCTCTACTTCGTTCTGAAAATATCGATCTCCATATCCTTCGTCTGAACCCATTGCTCCAAGAGATCCCATTCCTCGATAGTTCTTGTATGTCCTTCCCTGATAAAGTTCGATGTCTCCCGGAGACTCATCAGTTCCCGCGAACAGCGAGCCAATCATTACACAGTGAGAGCCCGCTGCAATTGCCTTGGCCAAGTCTCCGGAATAGCGGACTCCTCCATCGGCAACAACGGGTACTTCCTCTTTCTGAGCGACATTGAATACCTCCGCTATGGCGGAGACCTGCGGCACACCTACACCGCTGACGATACGAGTCGTACAAATGCTCCCAGGTCCTATGCCAACCTTCACAGCATCGGCACCCGAGTCAATAATCGCCTGTGCACCGTCTCCAGTTGCGACATTTCCCCCCATGACCTGCACTTTGGGGAACTTTTGCTTGATCCAACTGATTCGATCAAGCACCCCCTTGGAGTGTCCATGGGCAGAATCTACAACAATGATGTCGACATCCGCATCGACCAAGGCAGAAACACGGTCGTCAGTTTCCGGACTGGTTCCTACCGAAGCGCCTGCACGCAATCGCCCTAGAGAATCTTTGCAAGCATTCGGGTAAGCCTTTGCCTTTTCGATGTCCTTGACCGTGACCATACCAGTTAGTCCGCCAGTGTCGTCAATCAAGAGCACTTTCTCAATTCTGTGTTCGTGCAAGAGTCTGGTGATCTGTTCATCCGAGGTAGAGTCTTTAGCAGTCACCAGATTCGATCGAGGAGTCATCACGCTAGAGACAAGCGCGTCCAAGTCGCTTTGAAATCGTATGTCACGATTGGTGACAATGCCGACTAGATCATCACCGTCGACCACGGGAACGCCAGAAATCCGGTGTTGTGTGGTCAATGCAACCAACTCCTGAACCGTCGCGTCGGATCTAATCGTGATGGGATCCCGGATGATTCCAGCCTCGAACTTCTTGACTAAACGAACCTCGTTGGATTGGGAATCTATAGACATGTTCTTGTGAACAATTCCAATTCCCCCTTCCTGAGCCAACGCTATTGCAAGTTGAGACTCAGTTACAGTGTCCATTGCTGCAGCGACAAGCGGAATGTTGAGTGCAATGCCTCGACTCAACAGCGTTCGAGTTGAGACATTACGCGGAAGTACTTCGGAATAAGCCGGTCGGAGCAGGACATCATCGAAGGTATATGCTTCGTTGGTGATGTTGACCAAATTCGCACCTCCTACCAAATTGCGCATATTAACGACAAAGACGAGCGTTGTGAACCGATTTCGACTGCGAAATGCATGTAGACACAAATTTTTTTGGCACTAGGTGCGCAATTTGACATTTCGAGGCAATCTGGCCCATAGCGTACTGTGTGAGAATTGAGACAATAGCCCACAAGCACAATGTGTGCATATTGGAATAGCACTCCAGAGTAACTAGATCAAGTTCAAAGACTCGACCGTGGAACACGAAGACTCTCACAGCACAGGTTGGAACGAGCCTGTTCTTCGCGTTAGCGATGTCAATGCATCCGTTCGCGAGCTGCTCCGTGATGCATTTCCTCTGGTCTTAATAGAGGGAGAGGTGTCGGGACTAACAAAGCACAGATCCGGCCATTGGTACTTTACGCTCAAAGACGATCGGGCGTCCATGCGATGCGTCATGTTTGCATCCAGCGCGAGACGCGTTCGAAGCCGAATCGATGACGGTGTGCTAGTTCGCATTCGTGCGGAACTATCTATATATGAAGCACGTGGCGACTTTCAAGCAATCGCAAACCACATCGAGCCAGTAGGCGAAGGAGCACTTCGTCAAGCGTTTGAAGAACTCAGGGCAAAGCTCCTCGCGCTCGGTTGGTTCGATGATTCTCTCAAGAAACCGCTCCTTGCTTTTCCTGAAGTCATTGCCGTAATTAGTTCTCCGGAAGGGGACGCAGTACAGGATGTAATTACGAATATCTATCGGCGTTTTCCTATTGTTGAATTGGTTCTGGAACCTACCGCGGTTCAGGGTCAAGCTGCGGTTCGCGAGATTCGCAATGCCATCGAGCGCGTCAACTCTATGGTCCCGCTCCCAGACTTGGCGATCTTGACAAGAGGAGGTGGATCGCTCGAAGATCTCTATGTGTTCAACTCTGAGCAAGTGGCGAAGGCAATTTACGAAAGCGAAGTGCCGATCGTTTCTGCGGTCGGTCACGAAGCGGACTACACAATTGCTGATTACTGTGCTGACCTGAGAGCACCCACGCCTTCTACAGCAGCAGAATTGGTGACACCCGATGCAAGGGAGATCTACGGTTATTTCTCGTCATTCGAACAGCGGTTGGTTGAACTGGCACTCACTTCAACAAGTGAACTCCGGAATCGAACAGTCAATTTAGAGTCCCGAATGAGAGATCCCCGAGAAAAGCTAACTGCGTGGCGATCTAGTGTTAGGGATGCACAGCTGAGACTCTATCGGACAGTTCAGAGGGTCATGGCTTTCCGCCACACGAGAGTCTCGCACTCAGAACAGCTACTTTTGCGTCAATCGCCCGCCAATCGCTTAGCTGAAAGCGATCTACAATTGTCCCGAAGTACGAAGCAACTTGTAAGTCTGGTTAGGTCTAATCTGGATAGACTTCAAGCAAGAGTTGTTAGTATGGGTCGCAACCTTCATGCAGTTAGCCCGCTGTCAGTTCTAGATCGGGGATTTGCTGTAGTGTCGAAACCTACCGAATCTGAGTTTGGACAGGTTATTCGTTCAACAACTGAGGTCGTAGTCGGAGCAGACATCGATGCCCATCTCGCCGATGGATCATTGCGAGCGGAAGTAAAAGGAATTGTTTCCAAGAAACGTGAGTAGATCTCTCCTAACCCTACTGTTCTGCATCTTGACTACTTCACTATACGCAAACTTCGAAGGAGTCAACGGCGGAGTCATTGCCGTCGAGTTACCGGTGGGTGCAAAGTACGCGGTGTTCAACGAGGAGAGACAACTCGTTGTAGACAACATCGCTATCGTGGCAATTCCTATCGATCAAGAGCCCGGGGAAGTGCAGCTTCGTGTTCATTTAGGGCAAAACTATATTGAAGATATCCCACTTCTAGTTCAATCCAAGAAGTATCCCGAGCAGCACATAACTATTTCCGATGATGACATGGTCACTCCACCTGAAGAAACTCTAGAACGAATTAGAAAAGAGAGTGCCTTAATGAAAGAGGCGTACGACCTTCGAACCGAATTGGGAACAGACTTGTTTCCAATTCTCATACCGGTTTCGGGACCTATTTCAGGAGTATTTGGGAGCCGGAGATTCTTCAACGGAAAGCCAAGAAACCCGCACTCTGGTATCGACTACGCGGCGGACCAAGGTGCACCAATACTGGCTCCAGCACCGGGTTCTATCGCGCTCACGGGGGATTTCTACTTCAATGGAAATACCGTTGTAATAAATCATGGAGGCGGTTTTGTCAGTGTTATGTGTCACCTGCACGAAGTCTTTGTAGAAAAGGACCAAGAAATTGAACGGGGAGAAGAGATAGGTACGGTAGGTTCAACTGGACGGTCGACGGGTCCCCATTTGCATTGGACGATTAGCCTCCAAGGAACCAAAGTTGATCCGGCCGTTTTCATGGACGTCACAAATCAATTGGCAAGTTCCAAAGAGGAGGCGTCACCAGACTAACCGAGTTGTCGTGCTACTAACGTGTTTTTCTCGTTGGAATGTAGTGTAGGCACTCATGCATCGAACTACGACCTCTCATTTAGTGTCTATAGACTCATTCAGCATGTCTATTGCGTTGAAATATCCGACGCTGGTTTCTTTCTAAGAAAAAATTTTTGATACAGGTCAATGAATATTCACTCTTGCTTTGAGAATGAGATTCAAATAGTCGCGGCTTCAGGACGTGTCGACAGTGAGAACGCAATGGAATTTGAAGCGAAAGTTCGAGCCGCCATCGACAAAAACGCAGCTGGCGTTGTGCTCGACCTCGCTGAAACTCAGTACATGGCTAGCGCAGGATTGAGGGCGATTTTGTTAGTTGCCAAAGAACTAGAGACCCGAAAGGTTCAATTCGCGCTCTGTTCCGTATCTAAAGAAGCCCTAAATGTGCTGAAAATTGCTGGATTCTTGCGTCTGATGGACGCAATTCCTACTCGCGAAGAAGCGATCGCAAGACTCACACAGCTTTAACACTCCAAGCTGAAACCTCTATCTACTATGACAAGCTGGAGGACTGTTCAGTACCATCCAAACGGAACAATTAACTGACGGTCGTGACGAGGAACATCTTCGGGTCTGATCGTCATAGACCGGTGCACCCATACGCCTCGATTCATCCGAGAAATCCGTGTCTACAGCTTACATTGTCAAATAGCAATACGAACTTGCGTTAGAGCATGTTGCATAATTGACACGCATAGATCAATGCTGGCAGACTCTGTTCAGTGAGACTGCTCATTACGAACCTGATCTGGGTAATTCACACCTCTTGGCATCTTCAGTTGGACAATCAGGAAGGGAATCTCCAAAATCCCTATCGGCCCCCTACGTCGATAATAAGTAACAAGCCCCGACACCCAAAGGATTGGTCTCCTGAAGCTATCAGTAGTGCCGAAAAATATGTTCGATGTTTATTTCTAGGGCTTGGGTCCGCGCTCTGTACCGTTTTGCTCGCATGGTTAGTTCTCGATATCTTTCTCAATGGATGGGAAGAGATTTCACTACCTAACATTCCAACTCAATGGCTGGTTCTGCTTACCTTCCCTCTCGCATTTATCGGCAATTCGCAATCCAGCAAGATTTGTGTGAAATATCTAAGTCGACGAAAAACCGTACAGCAGTTTTTCAAAGCATGCCAGAATGAAATGGGAAAGTGGCATACTGTACCTTTGGTTCTCACCTTCGTTGTTGGGATACTTGCAATACTGGTGCTTTTCTGTGTTCAATGGATAAGCAACTTGTTGGATGTCCAATCCACAATATCGACGATTAGGCTCCGAGCTCTACTTGCCATACCACCAGTATTGCCGATTGTCTACTTCGTGCTGAGATATACGTTGCAAGAGGCAAGCAAGTACCTTCAGATTCTCAAGTAGTAATTGACGTTACTCTCATTGAGTCGAGCGGATGTAGAGTGGAGTTCGGCATCGAAGCTCAAAGCCTATGTGCTTGAAGCGTCTTGATAATTGCGGACGAAACTACAACGACTTCCGGTGCTTTCGTAGTCGATCTCTTTTCCGTTGCTGTCGCGGTGTCAGACGATTTTGGCGGTCTTCAAAAGGATTCTTGCCAGTCCGATACTTGATGACTACTGGCCATCCTTTCAAGTTGAGAGCTTCTCGAAATCCGTTTTCCAAGTACCGCTTGTAGCTAGCAGGAAGAGAACCTGTTTGATTCCCGTGCACCATAATGCTGGGAGGATGCGAATCGATTGTGTGTGCGTAGCGAAGCCGAATAGCCCTACCCCGAACCATTGGAGGAGAATGAGCCATCAAAAGCTCGTTTAAGACGCCGGTTAACTCGCTTGACGAGGCTTCGATGGTGCCGCTTGCATGGATTCGAGCGACATCGTCAAACAACACTTCGACTCCTTCTTGATTCAGTGCGGATACATAACGTATCTGAACCCAATCAGCAAATCTCAGTCGTCTGCTAATTTCGCGACGACAGGTGGCTTTCTGCTCTGAGTCGAGTTTGTCCCACTTGTTAACCACAAGAACCATGCCCGTACCAGCTTCAACCGCGAACTGAATCAAGTGAAGGTCTTGTTCAACAATCCCTTCGTTCGCGTCGATCACTAGAAGCGTCATGTCGGATTCGCGTAATGCATTCAAAGCTTTGACAATGGAAAACTTCTCAATCACATCGCTCACACTTCTTCTACGGCGTATTCCAGCCGTGTCCGTGAATGCAAATGACATCTCGTCTCGATTGAGCTCTACACGTATGGCATCTCTTGTCGTGCCTGGTATGTCATTGACAATGCAGCGCTCGTCATTCACGAGAGCGTTTACGAGAGTGGACTTTCCAACGTTTGGTCGTCCTAGAACAGCAACCGGCAAAGCTGAAACACTGTTGTCCTCTGCCGATTCGTCGATTGGAACTCGAGAACTGATCGTTTCGATCAAAGATTGGAGCCCATGACTGTTTGATGCCGAGATTGGAAGACAATCCTCAAAACCAATCGGAGAGAACTCGCTTATTGCAAATTCGGATCCGTGAGAGACTCCATCGATCTTATTGACGGCAAGTAGAACCGGTGTTCCGGTGCGCCGCAATTCTTCCGAAATCTGAATGTCCTGCGCGGTCAATCCTTCACGCGCACTAACCATGAAGAGGACTAAGTCAGATTCGGAAATTGCCGTTTGGACCTGGTCGTCAACATGCGAAGACATTGCACCTTCGTCATGAAGCCCTCCGGTGTCGATGACAGTTACCGTTGCGTCAGAGATAGCACGGGCAGTTCCGTACTTTCGGTCTCGGGTCAGTCCTGCTCGATCATGAACCAGTGCATCTCGGTTTCTGCACAAACGATTGAACAACGTTGACTTGCCGACGTTGGGACGGCCGACAATGGCCACAACGCCAGATTTGTGTGCAGTCATTCAATGCGCGATATCCGCAGTGCTGCCAGACTACCCTTCTTGTTCATTGCATACACGATGCCAGCTTCTTCAATCATGGGTGATCGCAAGGACTTTCCATGTCTATACCGGCCAAGCATACGACCGTCGCTTTGAGCCAACACGTGTACATAACCTTTTTCGTCGCCCATAACAAGATAGTTGCTGTAAGCCAACGGATCGGAGAGCACCCGCTTGAACAGACCTTCCTGACGCCAAACCTCATTGCCACCGTTCTGCTCCGCCGCGACTACAACATCGTCGTCTCGAACTACGAACAATAGGTCATAACCTTCGGCTAGTGAGTGGTGGGAGGGTTCGTCTTTTTCCCACAGCACTGTACCGTCAGTTATTGACAATGCTCTTAGCTTCCCTTGGTGACTTACGGCGTACACCGCCCGTTCAAGGACAAGTGGGCGTCCATCTACATCCACCATTCTTTCAAGTTCGGAAGTGCCTTCCGGAAGTGCCACTCGCTGCTCCCACGCCGGAAATCCGCTTTCAATTTCGACAGATGCGACCAACCCGTTCGCAAAACCTGCAAATACGTGACCGCGATCTATTACAGGAGAACCGGTTCCGCGCAGAGTGAGGATTGGGTCTTGTGTATCGAATACCCAACGAATTTCTCCATTGGCAACCTCCAGTGCGAAGAGCTTTCCGTCACTCGTCTGCACAGCAACAATGTCTTCATCCGCAATTGCTGGAGCTAGGATCTCTCCACTTAGCTGAGTACGCCAAATCTCTTTCCCGTCACCAATATCCAAGGCAATGATGTCTCCCCTAACAGTACCGAGAAACACCAGACCTTCGCCAACTCCAATTCCGCCTGCCACAAATGATGGGTCGCTTCGATTGTTAAGGTCAAACAAACCTTTGCGGTCGGGTCTCCCTACCCGAACTCTCCAAATGACATTGCCGTCAAACCGGTTTAGAGCCATGACCGTTCCATAGGCATCGGCCACGAGAAGGCGTTCCGCAACTATCGCAGGAGTAATCTCTATGTATTTCTTGCCAAGTCCTCTACCAATCTTGCGGGACCAGACCCGATCTATTTCAACCTCTGGCACAAACTGGACAAGCTCAGCTGGACTACCTGTTTCGGAGTCGTCTGCCGAGGGCTTGGTACTTGTAAACGGATTGAATCGATTCAACCCACTAAGAGGTCCGATGCATCCTGCTAAGAGCAGGACCACGCATCCTAGAAGGACGATCCTAGCAGTTCTAACACTTGAGTTCATCAAGGACTATTCTTCAGGTTCAGACGGTATGTTTGACTCCAATTCCATCTCTGGAGTTCTCGGCATAGTCGCCAATTTTGCGGAAATCCGCTCTTGAACAACAAACGACCCTGCTAGTTCGGCAGCTTCTTCGTAACTAGTAGTAGCGTTCTCGTAGTCGCCTTGAGCCCGATATATGTCTGCTCTCAATTCGAGAGCTGATAATTCATAGCCTTGTCCCACCTGAGTGACCGTAGCCAAAGCATCGTCCAAACGGTCGAGCTGAAACAAAACACGGGCTTTCCGCAACCGAATCAGATCGCGATAAGTCTTGTCATTGGCTAGCTCGAGAGCTTGATCAAGGAGGCCAAGCGACTGCTCCCACTCGTTCTCATCCGCCGCATCTTTTGCCCGATAAAGAAAGACGAACATTCGATAGCTCGAGTTGGGGTACTGCTCCTCAATAGACAGAGCGATCTCGTCCACCGGACCCATCAATCCTCGAGCGTTCTCGAATTCGGCAAACAGGTCGGCTGCTTCCTGCCGAACGTTGGCTCGGTGATCCTGGAACAAGTTCCATCCCACGACACCACCAATACCCAGCACTACGCTAAGTACGATGATCACTCCGTAGTCACGCCAAGCTTTCTGTATACGTTCGGCTTGTTCTTCGTCAGTCAAGAAATCTGCCAAGACCTTTCTCCTACGCCGCCTCTAGAACATCAAGCATTCCGCACAAAGGAACACGCACTTGTTCTCGGTCGCTCCGCAACCACTTAATTGATACATTCCGTTCCGACGCTTCGCTTTCGCCTGCGATGACGGCCCAAATCGCACCAGACTTGTCTGCCCAACGCATTTTTGCACCCATTCGACCAGGTTCGGTGTGCTCACGAACCCTCAGGTTGGTGCCTTGCCGAATGCACCTTGCAATCTCAGAGAGATAGGAACGTTGTTCTTCACCTAGGGCAATAAGGTAGACGTCCGTGCTTCGATACTCCAATTCTTCTTGTGTTGCACTAAGCAGTAGCGCAATTCGGTCGATTCCGGCGGCAAACCCTACACCGGAAGTAGGTCTACCTCCTAGTAATTCTATGAGTCCGTCGTAGCGTCCGCCTGCACAGACCGCGTCCTGAGCTCCAATCCGTTCAGTAACCCACTCAAACACGGTGTCTGTGTAATAGTCAAACCCCCTAACTAGTTGATCGGCTACCTCATAGGAAATCTGTGCCGCATCCAGCATTTCGAGAATCGTCTCGAATCGCTTGGTTGAGTCTTCGTTGACAAAATCCTTGAGACGGGGTGCTTCTTTCAAGATACATCGCGTTCTCTCATTCTTGGAATCCAGAATCCGTAAAGGATTGGAAATCATGCGTTGCTTGCTGTCTGAATCTAGATCGGCATTGAATGGGTTTAGATATTCGACCAATGCATCCCTAAACCGTGCTCGGGCTGCTGCATCTCCGATGTTGTTTATGAGTAGCGTTACAGAATCCAGTAAACCGAGCTTCTCAAATACATCGGTTACGACTTGGACTAGCTCAAAATCAATTGCTGGTCCCGAGTATCCAAACGCTTCGGCTCCAACTTGCTGAAACTGGCGATATCTCCCAGCCTGGGGTCGCTCGTGGCGGAACATTGGTCCCACGTACCACAGTCTTGGCTTGTCCTCATGAGCCATGCTGTGATTGACGATTGCCCGAGCACAGGAAGCCGTACCCTCAGGCCGCAATGCCAATTCAGAATTGTCCCTATCTAGAAACGAGTACATCTCCTTTGCCACGGCATCCGTTGACTCTCCAAGACCTCGATCAAAGAGATTCTTGGGCTCTACGATGGGTAGTCGAATTTCCTCGTAGGAATATCGATTCAATACATCACGAAAGGCATCTTCGATCAGCGCAATCCGTGCCGCATCTTCCGGAAGTATGTCGCGCATACCCCGGACGGGCTGGATTTTCTGTTTCACGGCTGTAATGTGAACACAGCGGTGTTGTTGCGTTGCGTGTACTGCCCCAGTGCAACTTCTTCGCCGCGATACAGCAACTTTACTGCAGAGGCTTTTCCAAGCCTAACTACGAATGGAGCCTCTCCATCTAGATTCAGTTCAGATTCCGCCTCCTGAACGCCATTTACAAGTTGAGCTCCCGTTCCATCGGTCACCTGAACCCAAGAAATGTCATCGAAGGTGAATTCAAGGTCGTGACTTTGTTCTTCGGTCGGATTCTCTTCGTCTCCCATCGAGTCCAATTGCTCCGAATCCTCTGAATCTTGCGAAGTGAACTCCTCTGGAGAGTCGAATTCGCTATCGGTGAGGGGAATCGTGGACGAATTGTCCAAATTAGGCCGGTTGAATAGCTCTGCTCCATCCTCGTCAACTTGAGCATTTGCCGAATCGAGAGACGGAAGGGATGAATCATCGTACGATGATCCAATTGTGGGCTCGTCAATAGGGTCAAGTGGTTGCGGAGACTCCTGAGATTGCACTTCCGAAGTGGTTGGACCACTGTCATTGACCTCGTCGGATGAAACCGATTCACTCTCCTCGACCTGACCGTTGGACTCCTCGGTGACACTTTCCTGCCGTTCTCCTTGATTGGTTCCAAACCACCAAATGGCACCGGCGGCGATGAGAATAACGAGAGCAAATACAGCCAATCCAATAATAATTGCGCTGCCCTGCATGTCTCGAAAGAACCCACCCTTGATTGATGTTCCAAAACTCACCGGCGTCAACTCTTCCATGCGCGGGTCGTTCTCGGTTAGCTGACCAATAATCTCGTCGGGATCCAGCTTTAGAAACTTGGAATAGTTCCGGACAAACCCCTTCAAGACGCCTTCCGACGGTATGTCCTCGAAATTGTCGTGTTCAATTGCTTCGAGGTGGACTACTGGAATACGAGTGTCTTGATAGACATCCTCCCAAGTAACTTCCAACTTTTCCCGTTCGGCTCGAAGTCGTTGACCAACGGTTAACCGAGTCTTCGTTTCCTTTGGTGCGTCAGACGACTTGTCGTCAGCTTTTTTCTGAACTTCGTCGTTCACATTAACGTCCAAAGGCAACCATTTGACATAGATAGATGTTGAATTTGTGTCTTAAGGGCGAGTTCATGGGACGTTGAACATCGCCAAACCACTATCGTGCGGACTGAACCGTAGCGTGCGTAATTTTACAATGCTGAGGTGCTTTGTAATTCGCGGTAGCGTTCTCGCCGTCGAGTCTTGTCCGCAAAACTGCCCACGAGTTGCCCACAGGCCGCATCTATGTCCAATCCTCGTGTCTTTCTATGAGTCACCATTATGTTGTTTTCCATCAAGACTCTTTGAAAACTGTGCAGACGATTCAGGCTCGGTCTTCGCAATTCTGAACCCTCTATGGGATTGAACGGAATGAGGTTGACCTTGCAGCGAAAATCGCGCAACAGTCTTGAAAGGTCCGTGGCCAACCCGTCTGAGTCATTGACGTTGTGAATGAGCGTATATTCGATAGTCACTATCCGGCGATCTCCCAGAGACGCTAAATACTCACGGCACGCATTCAACAATTCCTTGATCGGATACTTTCGATTGATTGGAACTAGATAGTCACGTAGTTCGTCGTTTGGAGCGTGAAGGGAGACCGCTAGTGAAGCTTCTGTTCGTCCACACATATCCAATATCCGAGGAACAACTCCGGCGGTACTGATTGTGACGCGACGCTTCGATAACCCAAAGGCTAAGTCATCCATGAAGATGTCACTTGCGGTCATTGCAGACTCGAAATTCATTAGAGGTTCACCCATTCCCATGAATACGATATTTGTCAGTTCGCCTCGATTGTCATCTTGCGCAAGCCAGTCGCGAGTGAGTATTGCTTGTCCCACCATGTCTTCCACACGAAGGTTTCCGGCGAATCCCTGTTTACCCGTGGCACAGAATGCGCAATCCAGCGAACAACCACGTTGAGACGATATACACAGCGTGTTTCTCCTTCCGTCCGGGATTAGTACGCTTTCCACCGCTCCGCCATCTATCGTCTCCACGATCCACTTTGCAGTTCCATCGCTGGATACGGATTCGTGAAGGGTGATCGGCAATGCCACGTCCGTGATGGAGGCCAGTTCTGTACGAAACATCTTGGATAAATTCGTCATGGCCCCAATGTCGAGTTCGCGTTCGTGGTAAAGCCACTTCAGCACCTGACTCGCGCGATAGGGTCGGTCGTCAATTCGACGCAGAAAGTTCGCCAGCTGTTCTCTCGATACACCGAACAGGTTTGTTCGCTCGTCGACTAGATCCGGAGGGCACATTCCTATTCTGGAGAATGAATCTCGGTCGGAGCAAAAAAGAACTCAATCTCGCGAGTGGCTGACTGAGGAGAGTCAGAACCGTGAACGCCGTTCTCATCGAGGCTGTCTCCATACTTGTCTCGAATCGTGCCAGGCGCGGCCTCAGCGGGGTTGGTAGCTCCCATGATTGATCGATTGTGTTTGATGGCATTCTCGCCTTCCAAGACCTGAACGCAAATGGGACCAGAACTCATGAACTCACAGAGATTCCTATAGAAGGGTTTTTCTTCATGTTCCCGGTAAAACTCTTGTGCCCGCTCGAAGGACATATGAATCATTTGCAGGGCAACAATCTTTAGTCCTTCCGATTCAAATCTAGCGAAGATGTCTCCGATTGCGTTTTTTCTCACCGCGTTGGGTTTGATAATGGACAATGTACGTTCAATTGGCATGTTCGGAATTCTGTGGCGTTGTTACGCGAGTTCTTGTAAAGAGTGGAGACTGTAGTCTTGCGGCCCACACGAGCGCTGAGCCCCACGCGATAAAGATGATGTCTAAACCAACAAGACTAGCGCACCCTATTGTACGAGCTGCTTTGAACCTTCACGCAGTGTTGACACAATTTCGGACACGCGCCTAGCAGCGTAGTCCACGTCTTCTTCGGTAGTAAACCGTCCTAAGGAAAACCGTATGGAACTAGCTGCCAGTTCATAAGGTATCTCGAGTTCACGGAGGACATACGACGGTTCTACCGTGGCTGATGTACAAGCCGATCCCGATGAAACGGCAACGTCGTCAAGAGCCATGAGCAATGACTCGTCCTGTATGCCATCAAACGCTACGTTGAGAATGCCTGGAACCCGGTGAAATTCGCTTCCATTGAGAGTGGCACCAGGAACTTGCTGCAGATGAGACCAAAGCCGCTTACGCAATCTCAGAATTCTTGCGCTCTCAGTCTCTAGCTCTTGTGTACATATTCGCGCTGCGGCTCCTATTCCCACAATCTGGTGCGTTGCGAGAGTCCCAGACCTCACACCCCGTTCGTGACCGCCACCGTGGATCATGGCTGCGATGCGAATTGGGGGAGCTCTCCGAATGTAAAGTGCGCCTATCCCCTTGGGGCCATATATCTTGTGACCGGAAATGCTGAGCATATCGATCTTCATTTGCTCTACGTCAACGGGAATCTTTCCGACGCTCTGTGCACCGTCCACATGAAACACTACATCTCGACTTCGGCACACTTCGCCTATCGACTGGACGTCGTTAACAACTCCTATTTCGTTGTTTACATGCATTACAGATACAACAAACGTATCGTCGGAAATTGCCTCTTCGATTGATTCTGCATGGATCAAGCCTTCTTTGTCCGGTTTGACATAGGTGACGCTGGTACCGTGATCCGCCAGGTATTGACACGTATCTAGAACAGCTTTGTGTTCATAGGAAGAAGTCACAATATGGTTTCGTTGATCGACTTCAGCCAGTCCTTTAATTGCGAGATTGTCGGACTCGGTAGCCCCAGAGGTCCAAGCGATCTCCAAAGGATCCGCTCCGATAAGATTGGCCAGTTCTACACGGGCCTTTTCGACTAGCTCTTCTGCTTCCCATCCGAACACATGCGAACTACTGGCGGGATTTCCGAAATTCCCATCCATCATGAGGCAAGAACTCATCCGATGAGCAACGCGAGGATCTACCGGCGTAGTTGCGGCATAGTCCATGTATAGTGCTCTGGATCGGTGATCCACGGCGTTAGTCACCCCGTCGCAAGAGGACGTTACTCTGAATTATGTTACAAGCAACAAACGAACCAACGTGGTACCACGTGCCTAGTTCTTGTGTGTCGCCCTCTCAATGTGTGAGAGTATTCCGCGCAAGATCTGCACCTCAGTCTGATCAAGATCCGAACGACTAAACAGTCTACGAAGCCTTGTCATTGCCTCTCGAGGGTTATCGGGATCGTAAAAGTCTATCTCTGTTAGCACAGACTCCAGATGGGCGAAGAACGACCCGAGTTCCTTATGTGTTGCCAGCGGTCGGTCCCACACGTTCTCTGTGGGACTTGTTTCGTTGCGCACTCGAAAGAGATCGTATGCGACTACCTGTACAGACATGGCCAAGTTCAATGAACCGTAATCGCTACTTGAAGGTATCCGTACCTGCATATTGCACAGGTTTAGTTCCTCGTTTGTCAAACCGCTGTCTTCGCGTCCGAACACAACGCTAACAGTGTCCGTAGGTGAGTACTCTTTGTGAACACGTTCCGCAAATTCGGCAGAGCTCAATACTGGCCACGGAATGTGACGACTCCTTGCGCTTGTAGCAGCGGATAAAACGCTTGGAGCTAGTGCTTCTTCAAGTGTCTTGAAGACTGCTGTGCTCTCGATTACATCTAATGCACCAGCCGCACGCCAGTCGGCTTGTGGGTCAGGGAATCGCTTTGGGTTGACAAGGACCAATCTCGACAATCCCATTGTCTTCATTGCACGCGCAGCTCCACCGATATTTCCTGGATGGGACGGTTCTACTAGAACAATTTGTACTTCACACATCTCTGTCGAGTCTTCACGCTATGTGTATGAAATACCGCTCGATACTTCCTATACGTGCTAGCATTCGCACCGTTAAGTCCTCGGGAATAGTCTTGCACCCACACGTTCGCATCGGTTTGCGAGCCGCGCGGCAATGCGGTCAAAGCCTGCTTCGAACATTTGATCGACCCCCAGCGAGCCGTATGGGGCGTCGCGCGTTGCATGAATATACATTAGCGACAAACAACTACCTTTTCCAGAACATTCAAGAGTCAATTCGAAACGCATTTCCCGATCACAACATTTCGCAAGATCCAACCGAGTTGCCCGAGGAATCCTCCACAACTTGGCTTCTCCAGCCATTAGATGGCGAAACCAATTTCTTGCGTTCATTACAGAACTACTGTGCTGTTATTGGGATTTTTGAGGGTCGAATTCTCCAACACTCCATTGTCTACGACTACCTGCAAGACGAGGAATATTACGCTTCCAGAGATGAAACGGCCATGGTCAACCAGAATCGACTTCGGGTGTCAAGAATCGAAGCGTTGTCAGATGCAGTGATTGCGTACACCGATTACTCCAGATCAAGTGCGCTGGGAGATAGCGGCATGCAACAAGTACAGACAATTCTCAATAATGCAATCAAGCATGTTCGTGTAAGCGGCTCAATGGGTTTGGATGTTGCTCAAGTGGCAAGAGGAAGAATAGATGCACTAGTAGCAACAGTTAATCCGCAGGATAGAGTGCTTCAATGCACCTCACTATTGATTAAGGAAGCAGGCGGTTTCTTGACAAACATCCCACAGCAGAAGAAAACGGAATCAGTCGTTGTCGCAGCGAATCCGAGACTGAATCAGACGATCACTGCAATGATCAAAACTCACTTGGGTTCTGACGTGCAAAGGCCGAGTGGACAAGAAGGAGTCTCTGCTCAACAAGTTGGCGACCGAAACTAGCTCCGGTTGCTAGCGTCGAACGAGATCGCCACCTTCCTTCTCAGGAACGGCCAAGTCTTCGCCTTGAATTCCAAGCATCACCAGCATGCTCGCAGCGATATAAATGGACGAGTAGGTACCAACTATTACGCCGATCGTCAGCGCGGACGCAAATCCTCTTAGTTGCTCTCCCCCTGCAATGAGTAGTGCTACCAACACCAGTAACGTTGTCAAGGAGGTAACCAAGGTCCTGCCGAGCATTTGGTTGAGAGAGCGATTGATGACATCAATAGCGGTTCCCCTCTTTATTGACCTGAAGTTCTCGCGTATTCGGTCCGACACGACAATGGTGTCGTTCAAGGAATAGCCAATTACGGCAAGCAAAGCCGCCAGTTCCGGGAGATCAAATGTCCATTGAAAAACCGAGAAGATTCCAACGACTATGAGAACGTCGTGAACCAGAGCCGCGACTGCCCCGAGAGCGAACTTTCCTGTAAACCGAAACATGATGTAGATCATTACTGAAATGAGGGCGATGAGCAGAGCCAATCCACCTTGTTCGGTAAGCTCGTTGCCCACCGCTGGCCCCACATAGTCGGATCTACGTAGGTCGACTGAAGCGTAGCGCTCGACTAACATCGAATGGATGCTGTCCCCCACCTGTGACTGGTCTACACTGGTGTCTTCACCGGGTGGTACTCGGATCACTATCTCTGACTCGGATCCGAGGTTTTGCACCACCGTGTTTTCGTAGCCGGCTTGCTCCAGGATCGCACGAACCTCTACAGGCTCAACAGGGGACTCGAATCCAATTTCCACCAAGACGCCGCCGGTGAATCCCAATCCACGGTTAATGCCGAAGAACACAAGGGAAACAATGGATACCACCAACAGAGTCACAGACGCTACTAGTGCGTAATTGCGCTTAGACATGAAGTCGATGTTCATCAGATCCACACCTTCTCAACTCGACGATACCCATAGATGAGGTGCACCAGACCTCGAGACACAAAAACAGCGGTGAACATCGAAGTGACTATCCCAATGGACAACGTTACTGCGAAACCGGCAATGGGACCACTGCCGATCGTGAGCAGAATCAGTGCTACAAACAGGGTCGTGAGGTTCGCGTCCAGGATCGTCAAAAACGCTCGGTTGTAACCCGCCGGAATTGCCACATGCGGCATTGAGTGTTTCAATTCCTCCCGAATTCGCGAGAAGATCAAGACATTGGCATCTACCGCCATACCAACTGTTAGGACAATACCGGCAATACCCGGTAGGGTCAACGTAGCCCCTAGCATGGACATTATTGCCACTAGGATTACGAGGTTAAGAGTCAGGGCGATGTTCGCTACAAATCCAAAGACCTTGTAGTAGACCAGCATGAAGAAAAGAACCAGAGCGAACCCAATAGTTACAGCGAGTACGCCACGGTCAATATTCTCTGCACCCAGGGATGCTCCGACCGTACGTTCCTCGACAAAATACATCGGCGCTGCAAGAGCTCCCGCCCTCAGTAGAAGTGCAAGCTCACGGGCTTCTTGTAAATCGAGTCCAGTAATTCGCGACTTGTAGCCCAGTGCAGACTCTATAGTGGCAACACTGATAAGGCGGCGTTCCGGGACGATTCTTGTCACGGGCGTCAGTTCACCATCAACCATGGTGTTCGTAACAACGGGTTTTTGCTCGATAAAGACAATTGCCATGGAGTGACCGACGTTTTCCGAAGTTACGTCGTGCAATCGTTCGCCGCCTGTACTGTCCAAAGTGAAGTTCACTTGTGGGAGACTCGTCTCCGGGTCTCGGGCTTGAATTGCATTAATAACGTTGTCACCCGTTACGATGATTTGTTTGTTGATTCGGATTTCACGTCCTTGGTATGGCAAGATTTCAATCTGAGAAGGTCTATCCTGTGCTTTTGCCACAAGGTGAAATTCAAGCGTAGCGAATTTTCCAATGATTCGTTTCGCTTCGGCACTATCTTGAACGCCTGGCAAGTCCACTATTACGCGAGTTCTGCCCTGCCGCTGAACCAACGGTTCCGAGACATTGAGCTCGTTCACCCTACTTCTCAAACCCGTGAGGTTCTGCTCTATTGCAACATCTTCGACCTCTCGCAATCTGTCTTCAGTAATCGTTAACTGAATGGCGAATCCGGTCTCGTTGTCCACTTCCTCAAACACGTAGTCAGGAGGACCATATTGGTCGGACAAAATTGAAAAAGCGGCAGAACGGCTGTCAGCAGTTGCAAAGTAAACAAGCAAAGAACGGTCTATATACTCATTGGAACCAGCGACGTAGCGGATTCCAGCGTCCCTCAAGTCGGAGAGAATCTTGTTGCTTTCGTCTTCCAGTTGAGACTCTATAGCCTGTGTCATATCCACCTGAAGAACAAAGTGAATGCCTCCAGCAAGGTCCAATCCCAAAGTCATTGGTTTACCCCCGATTCGTTCGAGCCAATCGGGAGTTGTTTCCGCAAGATTCAATGCAACAACGAACTGGCGGTCCATTCCAGTTGGATTTAGACGTTCCTCCAGCAGCGTCTTGGCGCGCAATTGGTCGCCACTGCTATTCAGTCGTATCAGAGCTATCGAATCAACGCGTTCCGCATCCTTCACCTCCACCCCATTGGCACGAAGGTAATCGGCAAACTGTTGAACCGTTGAGTCCCCAATTTGAAAGGGAGCGCTAGTATCAGCTACAACTGCGTTGTCTGTCTGGACCTGAATGGCAGGATCAGGAGGAAATAGGTTGGGCATGGCGTACACAAGCCCGACCAACACGATTGCCGCGGACACAACATAGCGCCAGGCGGAAACACTACCTCCAGCCCTTGAGGTACCTTGGGTACCAAAGAGATTCTGTCCGAAGACTTTGCTTTCGGGCATTTAGAGTTCGAGTGTGCCTTTGGGCAGAGAAGCGTTTACAGCACCTTTTTGAAAGCGAAGTTCGACACTCTTTGACACACGAACGACGACATGGTCGTCTTCCACCTTCTTGATGATTCCCATCATTCCGCTGGCCATGATTACTTCATCTCCCGCGGAAAGTGCGCCCACGAGTTCTTGATGTGCTTTTCGTTGCTTTTGTTGTGGTCGAATCAGCAAGAAGTAGAAGAGTGCAACCATACCCACCAGCATGGCAATCGTTATCCAACCACCACCAGTGCCACCTGTCGGCGCCGCATAATGGACGGTATCAACCAAATTCATTTACTTCTCCCGCTTATCGACCGTTGGCTGTGTGCTAGGGAACGGACCTCAACCAGCGAACTATCTTACTCTACGACAACTGACGCTGCGGCTAATTTGCGCCGTTGTTTGCGATGAGATGTTCACGACGTAGTTCAATCTGAGTTTAGGTTTGACATTTCCCAATGGCTACAAGTTTTTCCTACAAACTCAGCCAGAGTTTGCTTGCGAATCGCATCTCGAACATCACTCATGAGTTGGTGATAGTAGTGCAAGTTGTGAATTGTCATGAGGGTCGCACCTAGCATTTCGTGTCTCTTGTCCAATAGATGTAGGTATGCACGAGAGAATTTCAAGCATGTCGCACATAAACAGCTCGAATCCACAGGATTTGGGTCGTCGCGGTATCGCGCATTTCTAATCTTGACGACCCCTTTCGAAGTGAACATATAACCGTTACGAGCATTTCGCGTAGGCAAGACGCAATCGAACATGTCAATTCCCAGCTGAACACCGCGAAGAAGATCTAGTGGAGATCCAACACCCATGAGATAGCGAGGATGATCTGAAGGCATACTTGGTACTAAGGGCTCCAGCAGCTTGAACATCTCCTCGGGCGACTCTCCGACGGACAAACCGCCAATTGCATATCCATCAAAGCCAATTTCACGCAGAATTTCCATGCTCTCCGTTCTCAAATCTTCAAATAAGCCTCCTTGAACAATTCCAAATAGTGTTCCAGGGCCGTCGTACGACTCCTTGGATCGTTTAGCCCAATCCATGGAGCGCAGCATCGACTTTCGGACGGTATCATGCGGGGCTGGGAAATCCGTGCATTCGTCGAACGCCATCACTATATCGGAGCCCAGTCGTTGTTGAATCGACATCGACTTCTCGGGGGTGAGCCTCAGAAGATCTCCGTTGTATGGAGATCGGAAGGTGACTCCATCATCGTCAACCTTTGCAAGATCACGGAGGGAATGCACTTGAAAGCCACCTGAATCAGTAAGAATTGGTCGGGGCCAATGCATGAATTCATGCAATCCACCCAAAGTGCCGATAATCTCATCTCCGGGCAGAATCCACAAATGGAATGTATTGCCCAGAAGCATCTGGGTTCCTACGTCTTCTAATTGGTCGGGCGTCATTCCCTTGACCGAGCCGTATGTACCGCACGGCATGAAGACTGGTGTCTCGACAGAGCCATGAAGAAGATCCAGTCGACCGACTCGAGCCAGATTGTCTTGCTCAATCACTTCAAATTTCATGCTTCTCACACCACATGGCGTCACCGTAGCTAAAGAATCGATACTTCTCTTCCAACGCAACTTTGTATGCGTGCATCACGCGATCGAATCCTGCGAACGCACACACCAGCATGATCAGGGTGGATTCTGGTAGGTGAAAGTTGGTTATGAGCGCATCTACAACATCAAACTCAAACCCCGGCGAAATGAAGAGTCTTGTCTCTCCTCGATCCTCGCCGGTAGCATTTGCGCTCTCAAGAGTCCTGACAACCGTCGTTCCGACTGCCACTACTCTTCCTTCGCGATTGTCAATAGCATCGCGAGTGGATTGAGGAATCGAGTAGCGCTCTGAATGCATGGACACATTCGATAGATCATCTTCTCGTAGCGACTGAAAAGTTCCCGCACCTACATGCAAGGTAATGGGAACCATGCGAATGTTCATGCTCTCGATTTGCTGAATGAGTTCCGCATCGAAGTGGAGACCCGCGGTCGGAGCTGCAATGGCCCCTTCTTCCCTTGCATAGACGGTCTGGTAGCGAGCCTCATCTTCCGAAGTATCAGGACGTTGAATATAGTTCGGAAGCGGCACATGTCCACAATCTTCGAGTACTTGCAGGACTGGTGCGCTAAAAGCAACACGGTGTAAGTCTTCCACCCGCCCAACAAGACGTGCAGTGTAAGATCCGATGTCGACCTCGTGTGCTATTTTCAAGCCTCGACTCGACCTGACGTGACAAAGCGCAACGAATTCCGACTCTATTCTCTCGATCAAGATTTCAGTTCGACCGCCTGTTTTCTTGGTGCCAAGTAGTCTCGCTTTGATGACTTTGGTGTCATTGACTACAACGACGTCGCCTGGGCGAAGCAATTCGGGTAAGTTGGAAAACCTGAGATGGTTCAAACTATCTCCTGCCATAGCCAATAATCGGCTTCCAGTACGGTTCCGGGCAGGTTTGGATGCAATCAACTCCGGCGGAAGCAAGTAGTCAAAATCAGATTTTGTAAAAATCTTCCTTGACGTCATTGAGTTCTTCTTGGATTGTTCAATGTTTACGAGATCGCGATTCTTAGCCGACGTACCCACTAAGCCGTTAATGCTCCGAACTAAACTCGCCTTCGGCAATATGCACTATTTGGATCATCGTATGAGATTGAAGCTCTCAACTGGGGCTCTTGGCTTGGCACTCATGATCACTATTTCACTTCCTGCAAATTCTCAAGAAGGCGAGTCACGTTGGGAACCTCGAATCAAGCAATTTGAGGAGCAGGACACGAAAAGGATGCCGCCCGAAGGAGCAGTGTTGTTCGTTGGAAGCTCCAGCATTGTATTTTGGTCAAAACTAGCGGAAGATATGTCTCCTCTCGCCGCAATCAACCGTGGTTTCGGCGGGTCGCAAATGCACGAGCTGAATGAATTTCGGGACCGTATCGTAACCAATTACAAGCCACGAGCGATCGTGATCTATGAAGGAGACAACGATATCGCGGCAGGGAAAACGCCCGACGAAATTCTCGCGACATACGACGATTTCATTCAGCACATCGATGAGAAATTGCCCGAGACTGATATCTGCTTCATCGCCATCAAGCCATCGATACGACGAGAGGAAATGTGGCCAGAAATGGAGACAGTGAATTCCGGATTGCAGGATCGGGCACAGAATCGCGACGATCTTTGCTACCTCGACATTGCGACTCCAATGATGAAAGGTGAGGAATTTGTGCGTCCAGAACTGTTTGTCGGAGATGGGCTTCACCTCAACCGCGAGGGATACGAAGTCTGGGCCGAAGTTATTCGACCCATACTCGTAGCACGCTACGGACCGGATTCGAAGAATCCTGCAACAATGCAAGAACCAAAACAACCAGAAGAGGAAGTCGAAGATGAGTGACTCTACCATGCCCCAATGGATGCGTGAGCATTTGCATGAATACCTGTCGTCTAACGGTGTGCGAGGACATATCTGGAATGGAATTCCTACATTGTTGTTGGGTACGACAGGGCGCAAATCAGGAGAGAATCGGCTGATACCCCTCATTTACGGCAAGTATGAGCAAGCGTACGTTGTCGTTGCGTCAAAAGGCGGAAGCCCAACACATCCCTCTTGGTACCTAAATCTGGACAACCAACCAGCTGTACAAGTTCAAGTTGGAGAGCAAAAATTTGACGCGAAGGCACGTACAAGCAGTGGAGAAGAACGAGCTCAACTGTGGGAATTGATGTGTGGAGTATTCTCGACCTATTCCGAATACCAATCCAGAACTGACCGGGAAATTCCGGTCGTTGTATTGGATCCGATAAATTAGTAGAACATTAATACTGTTTATTTGTATACTATCTGGGCGGGTGTCTGGCATAGTGCCAGTTCCGAATAACTAGCTCTAATGATGCGCGGAAAATCTGTTTACAAACCTCCATTACCTCTAACGATCCATAAACTCAACCATCTCGTCATTGACGATCGGCGAATCGAGATCCACAAGCGCGTCGGAAGACGACGACGATCACGAGTCATGCTTTCCTACCACCCCGACGGGATCTTGTTTGTCGATGCTCCTCGTCAAACCACCGATAGAGCACTGCGAATCATCATCTTCAGGAACGAACCGTGGTTGAGAAAGGAAATTCAGAAGTACAAGAACGGAGATCTTGTTGTCTATCCAACCAAGTATGAGTCTGGACGAGTCCTCTATGTTCTTGGATCACCAGCAACACTGCGAGTGCATTCGCAAGACCAGACAACTGTCAATTACCACGATTCAAGCGTGGTGGTCCGAGCTCCGGAGGACGCACCCATTCGACCGATTGTTCATGATTGGTATCGAGAATTAGCAAATACCGTGTTCTACGCAACGGTGCGTCGTATTTGTACGTCTACCAATCTACTTGAGCAACTTCCCACCTGGAAACATAGGTTCATGACTTCTAAATGGGGAAGCTGTAGCTCATCGGGAACAATGCACCTCAATACACACTTGGTTAAAGTTCCACAACAATCCATCGACATGGTCGTTCTTCACGAACTGTGCCACTTTAAAGAACTCAATCATGGTCCCAAGTTCTATGAACTCATGAACCATCACATGCCTGATTGGAAGAAGCATGATGCAACACTTACAAGATATCAGCAGCTTCTACACGAGCAAGTCGCGTAGCTGGGAGGAGATGGACACCTAGCTAACGGCGTCCTCTTGGTGTGTGGTGCCTGAGGAGAGACTCGAACTCTCACGGTGTTGCCACCACCAGATTTTGAGTCTGGCGCGTATACCAATTTCGCCACTCAGGCTGATGAGAAATTATATTGTGAGCATGGACGGCTCGGCTCCAAGTTGCGACGAGTCACTAGCTACGCGAGAAGCTAATCGAACCCGAAGCGACAGGAAATGAACACCTAGTCTGTGATCTCTCGAGGCTAACTTAACGGTGTAGTCAGTCCCACAATTTTCCGTTTGCCATGTTTTCTAGAAATTCCCCTACAGCCCAAACATGGATTCCGTCTTCAGTCCGAAAGCTCAGTTCTCCAGCGTATATGAGTATTCTTCTATGCAACGCTGGCAAGTCTCCAATAGCCTTCAATCCCTTGAGTAACTTGGTGCTGTAACGCTTCGTCGACTTTGCTTCTATTGCCAGGATCTTCGACTCACGTCGAAGTACAAAATCGACTTCAACTTGCGAGTTAGCCGGTGACCAGTACGCGATATCGTCGAATACTGGAGTGAAAGTATTGTGGGTACGTAATACGCTCAGCACCCATCCTTCAAAGAGTTTCCCCCGTTCCTCTGGTGCGACCGGACCAAACTGGCGTTTTACCGCGCGCACCACTCCAGGATCTACCCAATAGAGTTTGCTTCCGCGCCGTTCGCGAACTCGCAGTTTCGGTGTGTAAGCACTTAGTTGAAATGTAAGTAGAGTGTCCTTCAGAATTTTCAGATAACCTTCCACGGTTGATCGGGCCACTGCGGCATCGCGAGCTAGACCTGACGTGTTGATTTCCTGACCATGCATCAGAGCGGCAACCGGTAAAAATCGCACGAAACCTCCAAGATTTCTCACTAGCGCTTCTGCACGAACTTCCTCTCGAAGGTAAAAGTCAATGTAGCTTTGTAGGGTCTCTCGTCGATTTGTGCTGTTCCAAACTACCGGAATGGAACCGAACTGCAATACGGTTTCCAAATTAAAGTCCTCACCGAGTTCATGGGGCACAAAAGGAAACATGGAAATAACGGAGGTCCTTCCAGCCAAAAGGTTGGTTGAAGCCATCTTGAGTTTTCGCGCACTCGAACCAATCAACGCGAAATGTATTCCTTGGTCTTCGATGAGCCGGTGTACTTCATTAAGCAGTCGAGGAATTCTCTGAATCTCGTCGACGACAACCCAGTCGCCGCGTTTTGACTTCGAGACTAGGTTGCGGAACAGGCCTATATCAACTAGCAAATCGTGATACATGACCTCGTCAAGTAGGTCAATCAGAACGGCATCGGGAAGTACTTGCCGAACCCACGTGCTCTTCCCCACTCCACGAATTCCGAGGAGAAAGAAACTAGCGGAACGTGATTTGACGAGTCTTTTGTACATATAGTCGTTAATTTACTAAGTATTTTACCGACAAAGATGTAAAAATATCAATATTTTTGGTCCTCCTAGTGCTCCACTCAACACTTAAGAGGACTCACAAGAAGTTTCACCTAATTCAAAGTCACAGAAGTCTTCGTTGTCACATCGGGTGCAAGACAGACCTAAAATCAACCTATTAAGAGGGCTGTTCGGAATCACAGCATGGAAAGAAAAGGATGCATAGTCACTGGTGTCGGCCCCGGTACTGGTGCAGCAATTGTTAGACGCTTCTCGCAAGACTACAACGTGGCGATGATTGCCCGCAATGAACTCCGCCTGAAACAGTTGGAGAATGACATTAAAGGTGTAAGTTCGTATCCGTGCAATGTTGCCAATCTCTCTGAATTGGAGGCGACCTATCAACAAATTGAATCAGACATTGGACACCCCGAAGTGGTGATTCACAATGCAGTGTTTGGCATTTTCGGAGAGTTTCAAGATGTGCCGGTCGATCGGATTGAACTAGGGTTCAAAGTAAACGTCTCGGCGTTTCTTCGATTGGCTCAACTCGCGACTCCCAGCATGGTGAAAGCAAACTGTGGAGCTCTGGTGTGTACTGGAAACACCGCAGCATATCGAGGAGTACCCAACTTTGCAGGATTCGCTCCTACTAAGGCTGCGCAAAGAATACTGGCAGAGTCAATCGCACGAACGTTGGGTCCTCAAGGAGTGCATGTTGCTTTTGTGGCTATCGATGCGGTGATTTCCGTTCCATGGACCAGAGAGTCAATGCCTGACAGACCTGATGAATTCTTCGCTAACCCTTCTGATATAGCAGATCATGTTTGGTCGGTTGTACATCAACCAAAATCCGCTTGGACATTCGACAGCGTTATTCGTCCTTACGGAGAGAAATGGTAGGTCACGTTTAACGGGTTAGAGCCTGTTCGGTCAAGTTCCGTACTTTTGCTTGGCTTCCTTGCGGCGTTCATGCAGGACTGGCTCTGTATAGCCATTAGGTAAGTCCAATCCTCGAAAAACCAGATCGCAAGCCGCCTGAAACGCAATACTGTCATCAAAGCCAGGTGCCATGTTGCGATAGTTGGAATCCCCTGCGTTCTGTTCGTCAACTATGGCTGCCATTCTTTGCAGAGACTCAAGCACCTGTTCTTCAGACACAATTCCATGTAGCAGCCAGTTGACTATGTGCTGGCTAGAAATCCGGCATGTCGCACGATCTTCCATGAGTCCGACGTTGTTAATGTCCGGCACTTTGGAGCAACCAATACCTTGCTCCACCCATCTGACGACATAGCCGAGGATTCCCTGGACGTTGTTGTCCAATTCGGATTTAATTTCTTCAGCCGACCAATTCTCACCACGAGCAAGTGGTACCGTCAGAATGTCGTCCAGACTTGCGGGTTGTCTGTTCGCAAGATCCTCTTGACGCTTATGCACATCGATCCTGTGATAATGCAACGCATGGAGCGTTGCGGCCGTAGGAGAAGGCACCCAAGCACATGAGGCTCCTGCATTGGGATGTCCTGATTTCGTGTCCAACATCTCCTTCATCTCATCGGGCTTTGGCCACATACCCTTGCCAATCTGAGCAATGCCCGGAAATCCTGTGGATAGACCAGCATCGACATTAGCGTCCTCGTAAGCAAGAATCCAAGTCTCTTGCTTCATCGGCTCTTTTCGGACCATGGTTCCCGCGTGCATAGAGGTATGCAGCTCGTCGCCTGTGCGATCAAGAAATCCCGTATTGATGAATACGATCCTGTCTCTTGCAGCTCTAATGCACTCGCGAAGATTCAGACTGGTTCGGCGCTCCTCATCCATGACTCCGACTTTGATGACATTTCGTTCCAGGCTGAGCAAGTCTTCTACAGACTCGAACAGGTCACAAGTGAACTGCGTCTCCTCAGACCCATGCATCTTCGGTTTTACGATGTAAATACTGCCCGTACGTGAGTTGGCTCCCGCTCTTGAACCCCGTATGTCGTGTAGTGCACACAAGCTAGTTATCACGGCGTCTAGGATTCCTTCGAAGATCTCTTCTCCCTGGTGATCGAGAATTGCTTCCGTTCTCATTAGATGTCCGACATTCCTGACCAGTAGCAGACTGCGTCCAGGGAGGGTCATGGGACTCCCAGACGCAGAAATAAACCTCTTGTCGTCCACCAATACTCGATGCACGGTTCCGCCGTCTTTCTCAAACGTTGCCTCAAGGTCGCCGTTCATCAAACCGAGCCAATTTCGATAGACGACTGTCTTGTCCTCCGCATCCACCGCTGCGACAGAGTCTTCGCAGTCTTGAATAGTCGTGATCGCAGATTCAAGAACCACGTCCTTGACACCTGCGGGATGGATGGCACCAACCTCGTGCGCACGATCTATTTGAACCTCAATGTGAAGTCCGTTGTTCTGGAGAAGTATCGACTTGGGGTCGGTTCCAGGATCCCCATCAAATCCAACGAATTGATCTGTGGATTGAAGCCTGTACTCCGATGAATCTACATGAGCTACCAGTGTGAACCTTTCAACATCTCGCCGAATTTCGTACTCAGTCACATCCCGATGCGACGCTCCCTCAAGCGGAACAATTGCATCCAATTCTTCAGCTGTGCGTGCCACTACGAGTTCACCCCGTGCCGGGTTGTACGAGGTCCCACGCTCTCGACCCGGTTCTTCTGGAATTACATTGGTTCCATAGAAAGCGTCATAGAGACTTCCCCATCGGGCATTTGTCGCATTCAGCGCAAATCTTTCGTTCATTACTGGCACTACAAGCTGGGGACCCGATATCTTTGCAATTTCATCGTCCACATTCTGAGTTCGAATTTTGAATGACTCACCAGACGGTTCCAGATATCCAATTTCTTCAAGGAACAGCTTGTACTCGTCACCATCAATCGGTTTGCCCCTTCGGTGTTTGTGCCAGTCGTCAATCTTCCGCTGCAACTGATCGCGTCGTTGAAGAAGCTCTCGATTTCGCTGAGTGAATTGTTCAACGATATCGGAAAACCCTTTCCAGAAGGCATCCCCATCCAAGCCCGTACCAGGAATTACTTCCGTGTTTACAAATTCGTCGAGAATCGCGGCCACGCGCAATCCGCTTCGAGTCACTCGTTCTTGCATTGCCAATCCAATTAGTTTGCTATCCCCATCGATTGAGGGCGTATGATAGTTTGCTGTTTGAGCGTCTTAATGAGCGACCTAACTGGTCTGCCCTTCAAGCTGACGCCACGACACACCGGTTCTTAATAAATACACCATGGACTCAGACGGCAAGCAACGCTCTGGATCGAAATCCGATGACACAGCCACGGAATCCGTGTACGCCGTCGATGGAGGAGAACGTGCGCCTTTTCGATACCGTTTGGCCGCGATGCTCTACGACACAATTATTGTTGCCGCGATCTGGGTTTTCACGATCGTATTGCTGGTGACTTTAACAGGTGACTCCGTGGTGGGGGCTTGGGTTCAAAGTCTCTTGTTCATTGAGCTCTTTGTCTTCTTTGCTTTCTTCTGGATACACAAAGGACAGACAATCGGCATGCTCGCATGGAGACTAAGACTTGAATCCGAGCAACCGTTCACTCTTCGAAAAGCATTTTTTCGATTTTGCGGAGCGATGGCATCGTTTCTTACGCTAGGAGTGGGGTACTACTGGATTTGGATCGACCCGCTGCGTCGTTCATGGCCCGACATCTTCTCCGACAGCTACGTTGTTAGGTATTCCAAAAAAAACCAATCACGTAAGACGTCTTAGCAGCAAGAACCCAACACCCCACATCAAAAAGATGGGAACAAATACTCCCAACACAGCCGGCAGGTTGTACAACAGAGCCAACGGTCCCAACGTCTGCTGCAGATAACCAAAAAAAACACCAGCACCAATCCCTGCGGTCAATCGAGTGCCCATACCGGTTTCGCGCAGTGGTCCAAGTACGAACCCCACCGCAACAAGAACTAGTCCAATCACTGCGGCCGGCGTAGTTAATCGCGACCAAAAAGCAATCTCAAACGTACCCGAGTTCAATCCTTCATTCTTCAGATAGTCAATGTGGCGATCCAGATCCAAAATCGAGAGATCTTCGGGATCTCGACGTACACGAGCCCGAAACGAAGGAAAGTTGCTCTCCAGGTTCCATACACGTTCGCTCGAGAGCTGCGTTGTTGATGATTCCGAATCAAATAGTGTCTCCCGTACATCGACCAACTCCCAACCATGAGATCCTGAGAGTGGAGTTCCACGCGCCGACTCAGTAGCACGCACAAGTGCTTTTTGCTCATCAAACTCAAACTGTTTTATCTCTGTGACTTCACCTGTTTCTTCAATGTCCCGGAACCATGTGAAGATGTTGCCCTCGCGGTACCAGTATCCTCGTCCGACTTTGGTAGATGACTCAGCGGGATTGAAACCGGAAGCCAACTCAGTAGCCTTCGGTCCGACGTACTCAGCAACCACCCACATGAGTACCAGGAAGAGTACGGCAGCGAAAGAGGCTGATGCTGCTACTCGCCATTGCGAAACGCCCGCCACTCGCAGAACAGTTATTTCTGATGTTGAGCTCAGCGTCCCTAGTCCAATTACTGATCCTAGGAAAATCACATAGGGAACCATTTCACCGAGTTGCATTGGAATGGACAAGACAACCAACAAGGCAACTGAGAGAAAGTCGCGAGCTTCGCCTGTTCCCTGAGCTTCGTCGATGAATCCAAAGAGACTCATCAGAACAACAATGCACAACAAGACTACTAACATACTCAAGGTTAAGCTTCGGAGAATATATAGATCGAACTTTCGAATCATCACGCCGGCCTGCTCTGCTTGATGATCATGTACATTGCTGCAAGTCCAACTACAGCATGGACTGGCCACAATGCCAGGGTGCTGAGCAACTCACTCTGAGCCATGCCTTGTCGAGCTACCACAAGCAGTACGTAGTAAGCAACGAATATCAAAATTCCTGGCACGATCTGTCCGAAGCGACCAGACCGTGGCTTGGTTCTCGATATTCCGTAAGCGAACAAGCATCCAAGCAAAGTAATGAGAGGTAGCGCGATTCGCCAATGTAACTCCTGGACATCTTCCGGTCGACTGAGATCGAGTTCGGAAGTAGGACGTGATTCCAGTTCGAGATCCAACGGAAGCGCTTCCTCCAATTCGAGGCGTAATGCCAGTTCTTCAAAATTCACTACTCGATAGTTTCTCGTTCCGGGAGTTCCTTCATATCTTCGGCCGTCCTTAAGAACAAGCAGACGTTCTCCTGCCAATGTGCCAACGCGGATTTGCGCCGTCGTAGCCACAACAGTTGTCGTTTGGTCGCTACTTGTCTCGGAATAGAAGAGATCGGAAAGCGTACGGCTGTCTCGATCAATGCTCTCTGCATAAATCGTCCTTCGCCCACCCGAGAACATTCGGAACTTGCCCGGAACAATTGCTGCAATTTCTGAGGAAATGGCTTGATCCGCTACTAATTCCACAACTGATGCGGTAGCTCGAGGCGTGACTTGAAGGCTAAGCAGTCCTACGACTATTGAGCATGGAACGACGATGCTCATGAGCCATCGAATCATCTTGGGCGGCCCCATCCCTCCTGATACCAACACAACGAATTCTTGGTCCGCGTGGACTCTTCCCAGAGTTACTACTATCGAAAGGAATAGTGAGAAAGGCAAGACGATTTGAACAAATTCCGGTAGACGAAGTGCTATCAACGTCCACAGTACATCGGCATCAAATCTACCGTTAGCCGCTTCCTGCAAATACCCAGTAAGACGAAATCCGACACCGATGAAAATCAGAATCGCAAAAACGACACACAGTACAAGGAGCAGTTCCTTAGCCACGTATCTATAAACAGTGCGCATCTTGTGTGATTCTTAAAATGCTTCTTCGGCGCAGTGGTATGCGACACTCCAAGGACGCAAGCAAAGTCCCGTCGAAAAGGTCAATCCGAAAGCTTCATGTTAAGGAATATTTAGAAGTGTCAACGGTTACTTTTTACCTGTTATCGACAGACGATGAAGTCTCACGTCAGAGATTTGCTTGCAAATTGGCTTCGGATTATTGCTATAGCCAATTACGGGCTCATATTTTGGTTCCTAACCAGAAGTACTTGGACGAAATGGAGGAAATGCTGTGGGAACATCCTGCCGGGAGATTTGTTCCTCATGTTGTGCTCGCAGGAAGATCCGATTCTTGTCTCGTTACTCTTAACGCTGAATCCCAGTTTGAAGGGGCTGGCGATGTGTTGATTAATACAACCTCCAGTGTTCCGGACATGGCCAGCAAATTTCACAAGACATGTGAGATCGTCCTTACCACGGAAAGACCACGAGCAAGAGAGCACTACAGGCAATATCGTTCTCTTAACTATGAACTCTTTCACGAACTACATGACGAAGACACAGATTTTGTAAGTCCGCCAACGCAACCACCTCCCGAAGAGACATGAGCACTAAGCAGTTACTTGAAGGTTCCTTTGATCCAAAGTCGATCGAAGCCGATCTCTATGCAGAGTGGGAGCAAAGTGGCTACTTCGATCCGAGCGGTGACGGCAAGCCATTTTCGATTGCTATACCCCCTCCCAATGTGACGGGAACCTTGCATGTCGGACATGCGTTTCAACAAACCCTGATGGACGCAATAATCCGATATCGCCGAATGTCCGGATTCGACACCTTGTGGCAAACCGGTACAGATCATGCTGGAATTTCGACGCAAATGGTTGTGACGGAGCAACTAAGAGCACAAGGACTGTCGCCGTCTGATCTAGGGCGAGAAAAATTCGTTGACCGAGTCTGGGAATGGAAGAAAGAGTCGGGAGGAACGATAACCCAGCAGATGCGGCGGATGGGCGCTTCAGTCGATTGGTCGCGTGAGCGATTCACGATGGACGAAGGGTTCTCGCGAGCTGTAACCGAGGTTTTCGTTCGTCTATATGAAGACGGACTGATCTACAAAGGTACACGGCTGGTTAATTGGGACCCCAAGTTGAAAACAGCCTTGTCCGACCTCGAAGTTGTCGCTGAGTCTGAAGAAGGTCATCTTTGGCACATCAAGTATCCACTCGCCAATGGAATTCGGACCTCAAATGGAAAAGACTACGTCGTCGTTGCGACTACGCGCCCGGAAACTATGCTGGGCGATACCGCTGTTGCAGTAAATCCCACGGATGAACGCTACGTATCCATCATCGGCCAGACTGTCAATCTGCCACTAGCAAATCGAAGCATTCCGATTATTGCGGACGATCATGTTGACATGGAGTTCGGTACAGGATGCCTAAAGATCACACCTGCACACGACTTCGACGATAACGAAATCGGAACACGCCACAAACTCGAACAAATCAACATACTTTCGCCTTCGGCAACCCTGAATGAGAATTCGCCTCCGCGGTATCGGGGCATGGATCGATTCGATGCTCGTCGCGCCATAGTTCAAGACCTAGAAGAATCTGATCTCCTCGACTCTGTCGAACCATACTCCGTCAAAATTCCACGTGGGGAACGGTCCAATGTAATTGTTGAACCGCTCCTAACTAATCAATGGTTTGTCAATGTCCAGCCACTTGCGGAAAGAGCGGTTCAGGTCGTCCAGGAAGGACACATTGAATTTGTACCTAAACACTGGGAGAACGTTTACTACGCATGGATGCGAGAGATTCGCGATTGGTGTATCAGCCGCCAGCAGTGGTGGGGCCACCAGATTCCAGCTTGGTACGACTCCGAACAGAATATCTACGTGGGTCGTACAGAAGCGGAGGCAAGGGAGAAGGCCAATCTTGCAGCAGATGTATCGCTTGAACGCGACCCTGACGTACTAGAAACATGGTTTTCGAGCGCGTTGTGGACGTTCGGGACTTTAGGTTGGCCAGAAGACACACCCGAACTGCATAAGTATCACCCGACAGACGTACTTGTCACCGGTCACGACATCATCTTTTTTTGGGTGGCGCGCATGATCATGATGACTTTGCGATTTACCGACGAAGTACCGTTTAAGAAGGTCTACATTACTGGACTGATACGCGATGCCGAAGGGGCGAAAATGTCCAAGACGGCAGGAAACGGTCTGGACCCCCTTGATCTCGTCGATGGAATTGACGTCGAAGGCCTCGTAGCGAAACGCACGCAAGATCTCACACAGCCTCGCATGGCTGAACGAATAGAACGAGCAACTAGACGCGATTTTCCTGAAGGGATAAAAGCGTTCGGTGCAGACGCGCTGAGATTCACGCTCTGCGCCATTGCTTCGCCCTCGAGCAACTACAGTCTGGACGTCAACCGTGTGGAGGGCTATCACTTCTTTTGCAACAAGCTGTGGAACGCAACAAAGTTTGTTATGGCGAACTGTGAGGGATTCGATCCCAACGCTCCGATGGAACTTTCGGTAGCAGATCGCTGGATTCGGTCTCGTACAAGAAATCTCATCGAAGATTGTCGCAGAGCGTTTGATACCTATCGGTTCGACCTGTGTGCAAAACACATGCATGACTTCGTATGGCATGAATATTGCGATTGGTACCTCGAACTAACAAAACCTCTAATTTACGACGAGGATGTTCAAGAGGATGTCAAGAACGGAGCGAAGTACACGCTACTCGAAGTGCTTGAGCTACTACTAAGAGTTCTTCATCCGGTAATGCCATTTGTTACCGAAACACTGTGGAAACAGGTTGCAGATGTTGTGGGACGAGACTCTCCTTCACTAATGCTGGAACGATATCCGACAGCCGAAGATCTTCCTTCCGATAGTCAAGCGGAATCAAATATTGAATGGCTGAAGAATGTTGTTACGGCAATTCGCAATGTACGGGGTGAACGCCAAATCTCTCCAAGAAAAAACGTGCACGTAGCGCTGAGCGAAGGGTCCCCCGAAGATCGCAAACTGTCGGAGTACAACAAAGCGCTTCTATGCAAATTGGCTCATGTATCCAGGCTCTCGTGGTCCGAAGAGGAAAATGGCAACAGCCAAGGGTCTGTTCAGCTCGTTGATGGCTTAAAAATTACGGTTCCTTTCGTAGACGCGGAGGAAATCGCGTCTGAACGCAATCGCATAAACAAAGAACTGAATCGTATTGATAAGGAACTAGCAGGAGTTACAGCAAAGCTCAACAATGAGAACTTTGTTCAAAGGGCACCACCAGACATTGTGAACACCCAAAGAGAAAAAGCAGTGTCTCTTAGGTCGCAACGAGAGACTCTCCGCCAACAAGCTTCTAAATTGCCAAACTAAGGACAGACTCGGAGCACGACTTTTCCGAAAGTCGAGTTTGAAGCAATCAGCTTGTGGGCTTCGTCTACGTTTTCGATTGGAACTACCCGATCGATGATGGGTTGTATTTTTCCTGACTCAATCAGTGGCCACACCCTCTTCTTCAATTCATCCATGACTTGTGCCTTTGCAGCAATCGGACGAGCTCGCAACGTCGAACCAATGACTGATTGACGTTTCACCATCAACCGACCGAGGGCAATCTCTGCATCGCCTCCTCCCATCAAACCAATGACAACCAATCTTCCGTCGGTCGCCAGAACTTTGAGATTCTTTTCGAAATACGCCGCCCCGACAGGATCCAAGATCACATCGACACCATTGCTCTTGGTCCACTCAGAAACCAATCCGACGAAGTCTTCATCGGTTCGTACGCAACCAGATGAAGCTCCCAGTTCCTTGCACCTCTGAATCTTTTCTTCAGACCCGGCAGTAACGAAGCATGGATTGCGAAAGGACTTACAAAGCTGAACAGCTGACGTTCCAACTCCGCTGCCGCCAGCATGAATGAGTACAGTCTCTCCAGGTTGCAGACTTGCTTCCATGTACAGATTTAGATATGCAGTAGCCAGAACTTCGGGAAGTGCAGCGGCTGCCTCAAAACCAATATTTCCTGGAATTCTCAAGACCTGCCCAGCAGGTACAGTTACGCTCTCTGCGTAGCCTCCTCCAGACAACAAGGCACATACTCGATCGCCCTCGTCGATGCTCGTTACACCTTCACCAACGCTGTCCACAACGCCTGAGCACTCCAGTCCCATAATTGGACTAGCACCTGGCGGAGGAGGATATCCTCCTGCTCTCTGCGAGAGGTCCGCTCTATTCACAGCACTGGCATGAACTGCAATACGGACCTCTCCCCTCTTTGCTTGTAAATCTGGAACTTCTTCCCAAGACAGCTGATCTTGGTGTTGGACAACGGCTTTCACTTCAGTTGTACACTCACCGCTAGACAGGACAAGCATGCATTATCTTTATCACCGGTTGCACCTACCATGCAAAGTACCAAACTGAGAAACTTCCCATGAATCGTTGGCATACTGTTGGCTTGTCAGAGAACGAGAACACCACGAAACCCTTTTGACAAGATAGCCCAGCCAAATGCTAGTTAATTGAAACGAGAAGCAATAAACGTACTGGCAAATCAGGCGAGCTACCACCCCGAAAAAAAAGGTGACTGGTCACTAAAGAGAATGCAATTGATATGAGTCTGAGAGTTGTAATTGCCAATCTCGGCTCGCCCGCCTCCCCCACAAACAGGGACGTACAGAAATTTCTTTGCGAATTCCTAACAGATCCCTATGTCATTGACTTACCAAGTCCAATTCGACAAATCCTGGTTAGAGGACTTATCGCACCACTCCGCAGTAGACGATCATCCCTGGCGTACCAGTCAATTTGGTCGTGTGAAAGAGGCCCTCTTCGCCGTTTCACCGAAACGATTGCAAAGGAACTGAGGAATTCCGGACTTCCAGCTGTGGCAGCCATGCGTTATGGCGAACCGTCGCTTCGTAACGCCATTGAGGCAACACCCTATGTGGATCACATCGTACTCGTTCCGCTCTATCCTCAACATGCCGACTCGACCGTAACCACCACAGTTGAACATGCTCGAAAGCTAGTTGGTGATCGCAAATTCTCGGTCGTCCCGCCTTTTTTCGACCGACCTGAATACTTGGAGGCATTGTTGAGGCACACACGACAAGAGCTCAAGGACAACATCGAGCACATCGTGATCAGTTTCCATAGTTTGCCTGAAAGACACATCATGAAAGCTGATCCAACGAGTAATCATTGCCTAAAGAACGAAAACTGCTGCGAAGTGAGATCAGAATCGCATGCAACCTGTTATCGCTACCAGTGTATGCACACAGCAAACTTTCTGGGTGCTAACCTGGGATTGCCTTACTCCGTGTCGTTTCAGTCTCGATTGGGAAGACTAAAGTGGTTGGAGCCCTCTACAGTCGCAACCGTCTCCAACTTGGCAGATCAGGAAATTCGGAGAATTGCAGTTGTCTGTCCGGCGTTTACCGTAGACAACCTCGAAACACTAGAAGAAATCGGTATTCAGGCTAGAGAGTTGTTCTTGTCCCACGGAGGCAAAGAATTGCAATTGATTTCCTCACTGAATGCTGATCCGCAGTGGATACGATGTCTGGTCAATCTAATCAATGAACAGACCTCAATCTAGCAACTCCACAAACTCAATTGTCATCGTCTGACAAATCGTTACAAGAGAGCTCTCCGATAGGGTTGAGGTTGCTTTGAGTAATACCCATCATGTGTTTCAGACGATCTGAGAGCAAGGCATGGATCTCGTCAGGTACGTGATGGTTTGCACCGCTCTGTTCATGTAGTGCACGAATGAAGTGCCTGTTGTAGTGACACCTTAGGCCGTATCGAGTGCCGGGGGCGGTGCGTCGCCCACCGCAATGCAAGACACGTGTGTCGGTGAGAATGCAGGTTCCGGCTGGTGCACAAATTGCGACGAGACCAGGTTCTGAATCCACCAATTCCATCAAATTAGCTCCGACTGAAAAAACTGTTGAGCCATCGGATGTTCGATGAGAACCAGGGACAATGTACGTGGCGCCGTTCTCGAGACTAAAGTCCGAGAAACACCAGATGATCAGCGAGCCAAATGGAAACGGCGGATACGGCAGCGGAAGCAAACCTTGGTCTATATGAAGCTCTTGCAGACCACCGCCTTGATGAACAATCGACCCATGCGCGCACCCGAGACCAAAACCCTCCCCCATGATCTTGGTCAATAGCCGGTCAACAAGCGGTCCACGTTGTGCTGCGGATTCCTTGAATTCCACGATATCTCGAAAGACGTCGCCTTTAAGTACAAGATTGTTCACGAGCTGAGCTCTATCGTTGCGGCTCGTCATAATTGCCGTGTCTAGCTTGCGTTCTGCTTGGGCCTGATCGACGAGTCGGTCCATTTGTCGCTGTATCTGAGACGGACTCAAAGCGTCCTTTACCAGACAATATCCCCAACGAACAAAGTCAGATTCCAGTTGGGTCTCATCGGTGGAAGGTCGAGGCAAGTATTCGAACTCGCTGCTGTTTCGAATTCTCCCTGCTTTCATTCGTTCTTTGGATATTCCCGATAACTGTCGAAGAAGCCTACCCGCGCCGATTGAGCTCGTGTGAGATTGACCGTCTGAATACTCAATCCCTCGCTTCATCGCGGTCGTCCAAGTGTCGTTTGAACTTGTAGCAAGTGACTTGGCTACGAGGTGCTCTAAGTCAGAACGCAGTCGAGCATTTTCTGCGCGCAATCGTTGAATAGTCTCTTCTTGATCAGCTACTTCCGGAAGAATTCCCGAAGCTGAGGAGCTCGTGTCTTGTTGCATGGGCTTAGCTTGGTGCTTTGTCTTGGGACCGAAATCGAACGGTGGTTGCAATCATTATGGTAATTCCGACACTTGTAGACCAGATTTTTCTCTATTCCGAGCACCAATTTGGGGAGAATTCGCACCATAGCAACTTCAGTCCTTGGTGCCAGAGGAGTCGTCGCGTGTCACTGGGCAAGGTAGATGAGCTCTTCACACCAAGCGGTGCACTGCAAATATGGTTCTACGATGAGGGTTTACGAATCCAATCGACGGGAAACTTATGTGACTTCGTAGAAACTGATGAGAGTTGAGAACCTTGTGGAGCTTGTCCGTTAGGTCTCAAGAGTCTCGTTTAGAATCAGTGCGTTGAAAGTTGAAGCGTCGAAAGCTTTCTGCAACAAGCGCCAATAGAGCAACCAAGAACTGGTCTGTGAAGTCAATGGTGTAGTGACACCAAGCCCAATAGCGAGAATTTTGCCCATGATGAAAACAAACAAGAAATTTGGACGCACTACAGTTGTTCTTGCCTGCAGCACTTTAGGCGCCGTGGTTATCGTAGGGGGATTGCTGGTATTTGGACTTCCCTCAATTCAAACCGAAGCTCCAGATGAGACAGCAGTCGCATCACCACTTGGTGCACCGTCCAGTACGGCTGCAACAACCCCATCCCCCGACATTACGACTCTCGCAGGCATACAAAGTCTCAAGGAACTAGAGGGAGTGGGAAGCAAGTTTGCTCAACAGGCAGCTCTCTACGGATTGCTGCAAGGCGCAAACGAATCCAAAGTGGCGAAATTGATAGAACAGTCGACAGAAATTTCGCCCGCAAGCCTTCAACACACTGCCCAACATGCAGTATTTCAGCGTCTTGCCTCAATAGACCCCAACAAAGCGCTAGCAAGTGTTGAGAACCTTCCAACACACCGGCATGCCCCCCTGACGACGGCCATATTCGCAGAGTGGTCACAAAACAATTTGGACGTAGCTATAGCGGGTGCTGCCAAATTGGATGAGTCCAAGAAGACGGCAGCCCTTCGAGGAATCATGCAGACTCGTGACGACCTTTCCGATGATCTGCGTAGGGGAATCGCGCGGCAGCTTGGTAACGAGCAGTATGTACTTGACATGATCGCCCAATCTCAAATTTCCGAGGTCAGTGGCGATCCGAAAGCGACCTGGGACATCTTGGTAAATGATGACCAACAGGACATGGCGCAAGTTGTCATGCTTGTCGAGACCGCCCAAGCCTGGTATGAAGAAGGGGGGTTTGGAGCACTACTATCCATGCAAGATTCCCTTAGTGATTGGACGACCCGTCACATCGTTTTAGGTTCGACCATCCACCGTATGTCTCATGAGGAATTGGAAAGTGCATTTGATAAAGCAGTGGTCAATGATCAAGGCGGTCGTTGGTCAATTGCAAACATAGTTGCTCAAGCTTGGGTAGCTGTCGATCCCGAACGTGCTTTTGCGGCAGTTTCAACACTTGACTCGGGAGAACTTAAGCAGAGATTGCTGGAAACGGTTGTTCGAGACTGGGCCAACGACGATCCCCATGTAGTACTAGAAAGATTGAAGGAACTTCCTGACAACGTACAGAGAATGGCTCAAGAAGGAGCAATCATTTCCATCGCAAGAAACGATCCGGTCGAGGCATCTCAGCTTCTTTCGAACGTGGAAGACAACCGAGCAAGATCAAACATCGCGTGGAATCTAACATCGATCTGGGCGAACGAGGACATTCATGCCGTCCTGAATTGGGTCTTGACGGATCCAGTCGTTGCCAACATGAAACAACAACTTCTAAGTCAAGTGTTGTATCAGCTTGCTGAAGTCAATCCCCAACTTGCATTTGACACAGCACTGAATCAACCGGTACGCGAAAATCGTGAAGGGCTTGAATCTACAGTCATTGCTTATCTCGCACGAGCAAATTTGCAACAAGCTCTCGACATGCTCTCAAAAGTACGTGATGGTCGTACAAAAGTTGCGGCCTATGGCAACGTAGGCAACGAATTAGTGCGACAAGGAGACGTAAGTCAAGCTCTGAAATTAGCTCAGGAATTTGTCGAACCTAACAAGACACAGTACCTACAGTCGATTGTTAACACATGGTCGCGAATGGACCCTGACGACCTCTTGGATTCGATGGACCGACTTCCTTCTAGTGAAGTGCAGTCTCGCGCCGCGATGACATTGATTGCATCAAATTGGAGGGGAAGACGACTGACCGATGAACAGGTAACCTACGCGAAGTCTTTTCTCAGTGAGCAAGATGCTCAACTTGTTGAACGAGGTCGAGTACAGGTCCGCCGTGGAACTGTCATTTGGCCACGTAATCGAGATACGTCTAGTGCAAGACCAACGCCTCGACGCGGAAGTTGAGAACGATTCAGATCAACAAATGGGGATCATGCAGTAAGTCAGCTTTTCCTAAACCGGCTGCCAAGTAAGCCGTTTTGATTGCCAATTGTGGGTACATGACTACGATTGACAGTACCTATACTCGTACCGTAGTTGCGTTTCCTCAAATCAAACAACACTAGTCCAATCCATGAAAAATCCGATCTTTCGTCGCCCACCTATCCTCTTAGCTACAGGCGCTGTGTTGGGTGCAGCAGCCTTGGCAGCCCTGCAATTCGCTTCCAACTTTGATGGGAATTCCGTTAACAGTAGTCACACAAGTGCAGTCGAAACTTCTGATCCGCCAATCAGCTCGAGTACGCATACGGCCGTTACAGGGGACGTTAGAGACGAATCTGGCTACCCAAACGAAATTAGTAGCCTACGGGATATTGAAAAACTAACTAGTCCATTCGAGCGCTCTCGTGCGCTGCACGAATTGGTGTCGCGTGCAGACGAAGTAACGCTGATTAGCTTTATCCAACAATCAAATGAGATCGAACTTGACAGTCTCCGTCGATTGACGCAGGAAACAATATTCGGAAAGTTTGCGGCCATAAACCCTGAACAAGCACTAATCCATGGGAAAGAGTTAATGCGTTTCGATCGTGAAGCGATTGTGTCGAGAATCTTTGAAGAATGGGCAGTAACTGATTTAGATGAAGCAGTCGCGAATGCGATATCCCTATCGGGAGCTATCAAGACTGCATCTTTGAGGGGCATACTCATGGCGCGAGATGACCTATCTGAAACTGTGCGTCGAGAAATTGCGCGCAGTGCCGACAACGAACAATTAGCCATCGACATGATCTCGCGCTCAAACGTACAAAGGGTAATCGATAGCCCTCAATTGGCATGGCAATCACTGCTAAGCGACAACTCCAGCGACAGGGACCAAGTGAGTCTCTTCGTCAAGGTAGCCCAAGCGTGGCTTGAAGTTGATGGAATCGGCGCACTTGAGGAGATAAGTGACTCGCTGACTGATCGGCAAACAAGAAACCAGGTCCTCAGACCGATACTGAACCAGCTTGTTGCGTCAGACGCTCACAATGCATTCGATTTTGCACTCTCCATGAGTAGCGACAAAGATCACATGCTCATCTCGAGTCTTGTAGCCCGTTGGGCATCTTTGGAACCTGCAGTTGCGTTTGAAGCTGTGAGTGCTGTGGAATCGTTCAGTCTTCGCTCGACACTTCAATCCAGTGTGGTGTATAGATGGGCAACTGACCGTCCACGAGAAGTCTTGGATGATCTAGATGGGTTCCCAATCGAACTCATGGATCAAGCGCAAAATACCGCACTAGTTTCGATAGCCAACGGTGCACCGGAAGAGGCTGCTGAGTTGTTTGCGGAATTAGACAGAGGATGGGGAAGCATGGGAGTCGCACACACGATCGCTTCCCTTTGGTCACAAAAGGATTCTGTGAGTGCGCTCGAGTGGGTTCTTGCGAACCCTCAGTTAGGGGATACGCAATACAACATGCTCAATGTCGTGCTCGGGGTGCTTGCGCGTGACAATCCTCAGTTAGCACTGGACACGGCATTGGACCAGCCACTCGGAAAGAGCAGAATTGGACTCGAGGCCAACGTAATCAACATGGTTGCACAGCATGATCTAGCACGAGCTCGTGCAATGCTGGAGCAAGTCAGAGACGGACAGACACGTACTACCGCATATCAATACGTCGGATCTGCGTTTGTGCGGGAAGGTGACACGGACCAGGCTTTGAGTTTAGCCAGCGACTTGAGCGAGCAGACAAAGGCGTGGTACACACGTTCCATATTGAGAACATGGGCGAATGTCTCCCCAGTGAGTCTGTACGAGTCTCTTGCCCAATTGAGCAGTTCGGAATCCCAATCGCATGCAGCCTTTTGGCTCATCACCAATAACCAGTGGCGAAGAGTTCTCTCGGACGATCAAGTCAAAGGTGCAGAGAAGTTTCTTTCCCAGCAAGAGTGGACTGCCTTGGAGCAATCACGAAATTCGATTCGCTTCCACCAAAGCTATGCCCCCAGTGAAGTAGTCATTGGAACTGAGGCTCCTACTCGAGCTATCAGACGCTGACTGGCTAAAACCGTTCCCTCTTTTTCGCCCAAGGCTCTAGGACGGAATACGCGAGTCGCTCAAAGGCTCACTCAATGAGAGTGGAGCTTGTCCCGATTTCGAATCCGACTAGCCGTGCAGATACACGAAACTGCTTATCAACACTCTGTAGGACTAAGTCTTCAGAGGCTCAAGTCGTACGTGATAGAAAAGCGAACCGTGCGAGGTCGTTGAAATGCTGCCGGCAGTCCAAACGTCGGCGACGGCTCACCTGTCGATTGGTCTGCTACTTCTCTTACCTCAACAATCCCATCCGTGTTGAATATGTTGAATACATCCACTTTTAGGCGCAAAGTGTGAGACCACATTTCCTTTTTGAACTGAAGACCCGTATCGAAATTGAAGATACCCTCAGTTCTTCCCAAAGAACCTCGTGGGGTCAAAGTGCCTTGCCGGTAGAAAGATTCCGCTCCATATGCGGCTGCATATGGATTGGAAGGATGTACGCCGAAAGCGTTCTGTGGCCGCCCATGTACGTAGGACGCGGACAAACTGGTTTGCCACGACTGAAGAAATCTGAGCACTCCAAACAGCTTGACTGAGTGTCGCCGGTCATTGGGCAAGTCTCCATAGGCTCCCTCCATCAAGCCGGCAAAATCAAACAGTGTCGTAATCCCGGCATCCGTCTGACCGTTGTCGGAACGGACCAGTCCTTCGTAGTTTCCGTAGCTGTGTGACCACGTATAGGTCGCGTCCAGATATGACCCGTTACTCCAGCTCCGTTTCAGTGCGAACGTCAAACTGTGATACTTGCGAACGGGTTTTGGGTAACCAAGTTCTTCGGCACTCAGTTCGATCAATTCGGCTTCGCCATCCTTATCAACGTCGTATCGGGTCCTCACACTGGTCCCTGGATTTGTAAGGATGTAGTGAAATTCTCCAGGCAAGCCAACTGCTTCGTCAATCGTGATGTCCTCAATGGCTCGACCAAGTACTCGGTGGGTGTAGGTCAGGCTACCTCGGTAGCTCCCTCTAAGTTCAGACTCATATCCGATGATGAATTCGTCCTGATACATAGGTTTCACAGTTGTGTCGAGTACCTGATCGGCGG
Organism: Candidatus Azotimanducaceae bacterium; assembly: GCA_965203735.1. Lineage (GTDB taxonomy): Bacteria > Pseudomonadota > Gammaproteobacteria > Pseudomonadales > Azotimanducaceae > Bin55. Next base: position 1,563,003 of record OZ241909.1, on the reverse strand, counting down.
GGGGCACAGTTCCGTCGCCATATACCGTCGTGGGTCCGATCTTTTGCCCCAAAGTCACACTTCCGTCTTCAGCAATAGCACTTCCTAACGTATACCAATCCTGAGTGAACAGTTCGCCTCCGGCCAATCGAACGTTGGTATTGTTTGCTATAGGAAGGTGATAACGCCCGACATTTATGAAAAGTCTCGATGTTCCAATTCCCTGGACATCCCATGCAACACCCAAGCGTGGTGCCCATTGATTCTCCATTTGGATAAACGTATCGCCATTGCCATTTCTGTTAACAAACCCTTCGTTTCGTAGTCCAATGCGAGCGGTAATCGAACTTGTAACAGTCCACAGGTCTTCGATATACCAAGCACGGGCCGTGGTCCTGAAACTTCCACCTCTTCTGTAGAACCGATGACGTACCAATGTGGTTACACCATTGGGTACGATCCCACCATTGTTTAGAGGTGCACCTGGACTGACCGTGTAGTACCGAAAGTACTCTCCCCCGTCGGGTCCCGAGTATTGACGCGAGTCTTCAGAAGTGTTGGTTTCGTGGTCTAAGCCGAAACGAATTAGGTGACTGTACCCATAGGCAAGTTCAAAGTCCGTCCTATAAAGCTCGCGAGTATCAAGGCTCGAACCTGAAGTAAGGTTAGTCCAACACCCGATCGCGATAGTTTGACCGCCGCGAGAGTCGATTGCAGCTGGACAAATGCTGTCTTGGGAAGATTGATTTGTTCGATCGTATCGATTTTGGCCGCCTAATGCTGAGATCGTAAAGTTGCTTCCAATTCGTCCCACATAATTGACGATATAGTTCTCTCCACCACGATTCGTGGCGTTCTCTCCTAACTGTTCTCCTACCAAACTCGCCGACCTGTCCCAGCTGTAAGTGGCTCGTGTACCGGTTGTCTTATCGGAGAATGCCGTCATTTCAATGCGGTGACGATCACCGATTAACCAATCAAGCTTGCCACCCCAAAACGGATCCCTACTCTCCGACTTGTATAGTCGATTACTTTCAGAATAGTCATCCGACCTGTGATCACGACCCAAAAAGATTCCGTGAAAGTAAAGTCGATCGGCAACTAACGGACCGCCTGCAGAAAGAAAATATTGGCTGGCGAAGGACCTATCACGACTAGAATACGAAACATATTGTCCATCTCTATTCGGATGTGGGATGTCGGGGTTATAGCTACGCAGAAATTCTGGAGCCGTGATATACCCAGTTCTCACGTTCCAACTGTTCTTGCCGCGTCGCGTTACGCCACTCAAGACACCGCCGGTTGAACGACCATACTCTGCGCTGAATCCTCCTGACTTGAACTGGAATTGATCGTAGAACTCAAAGGGAACAGAGCTGCCTCCCAATCCTCTTCGAAAATCCGTGACGTTCATACCGTTGATGTAGTAGACGTTTTCGGCGACTGAAGATCCACTGAAAGACACTAGGTTGCCGAACGCTGCGTCACCGGACAATGTGCCCGGAGTGAGCAAAGCGACTGACTCAATATTGCGAGACACAGGGAGCAATTCGACCTGCGTAGCCGTTAACAAGGTCGATTTCTCAACCGATGAAGAGTCAACGGGTAGTTCTCGTGCACCTGTGACCACCATCTCTTCCATTTTGCCAGCTTCCAGATTGAAGTGGATTGATGTGCCCTGCCCAGCGTATACGGTTGTCTCACGAGAAACACTCTTGTAATCGTCTGCTCTTACAGTTATCTCGTACTTTCCGGGAACCAAGTGCGAAAAACTATAGGATCCTGTTGTTGAAGTGGTCGTAGTTCGACTTTGGCTTGTATCCAGATTTTGAGCGGAGACGACCGCACCTTCTACTGCTTTGTTACTCGATGTAACTTCGCCTAGAAGGGTTCCATCTACATTGTTACTGGCGAGTACAACACATGGGAATAGAAGTGCTCCAGTAAGTGCAATGAGCATCAAGAATCGATCAAGAGTCGTACTCATAGCGAATCCACAGGCTGAGTAAGAATTCGAATGGTCAGGATGGAGAGTCCGTCCCGAATTGGCATGATTCTAGCGGACAGATGGAAATTCAGAAGTTGTTTCTATTGTTCTTGCGCTGAGCATTGAAGTTGCTCTATTCACTAGTCAAATCAAACAATTTCGCTGCCAACATGTCGATTCTCTTTAGGACATCTTCTGCCAATTCGAGCTCAACCTCCAAGGGGTAACTCTTTAGAGTTCGAGCGAGATCAGCAAGTGTACGTTCGCGTGTAAGAGGACTGTTTACATAGAGATTGGATGCTTCGAGCAAACACTCTTGAAGGTCGTCTGCCGCAGCAGCAACGTCGAGAAAGTCACGTATCTCACGTCGACTTGCTAGTGCAGAGATTTTGCTAGCAAGAATGTCGACTGTATGGGCGACTGGAACTCCACTTGGGGTTAAATTTGCCGGATATGAAGGCACGAGATCACTAAACTTGCTTGAGTCGACAAAGTTGAGCACCACGTCGCGGTTGGAAGATTGAACGATCACATCCACCATTCCTTCTTCTCCGACAAAGGACGCGTTAGATAGCCACTCGAATTGTTCCAACTCGAATCTGAGGACTATTCCTTCACAAAAAAAGTCAAAGTCTGTAGAGGCACGATGGTTGATGTACATTGCCAGTGCCGTGCCGTCTAAGAGTCTATAGCCTTCAAGGTCCCTTGGGTCCATTCGTCGATAAAGATCCAACATATCCTCGTCCATAAACGACGTATGAATGGGTAGGAGGGGGCTCATCTCTTTCGTTTCAGTTTTGCTGCCGCCAACGCGTCTCTCACTTCCCAAAGTGGTCTTCGATGTTCGTACACCTTATCCTTGATGTGACGGACTTCGCGCCACTCGCTAGGTATCGGTGATCCCGGAGGTAACAGCCCCGAAACCAACATACAAAGAAGATACGATCTTGACGACACTTCTCCTGGACGAAGTGACTGGAGTACAGCGACCCATTCGTCTCGAGGGAACTTTTCCCACAAAAAATGAAAGTCATCGTCAGTAGCCCAGTCCATGGAGTGGGCTAGAAATTTCCTTCTATTTCGCAAAATCGTCCAAGGATCACCATTCCACCACATGTACTTCGCGATTCGTTCCAATTCAGGAGTTGCGGGGATAGGATTCTCGACAGGAGGAATCGGCGTACCTTTCCAAGTCGAGACTTCGGGTTTTGGATCGTACCCAAGAGAGTCTGCAGCGTAGTCCTTGGTTTGCATGGACAAATTATGTGCCAAACTGTTTCACTAGCAAAGAGTATGTTGGAATTGTTTGAGAGGTCTAATTTGCAGTGCCCTCATCATTGACCAGTTTGCTTCATTAGAAGGCGATGTACACGGGAGCTACGGCCGCAAAGCCGAGTTCCAAGTAAGAACTTTAGCGTTACTATTGCGGTCATACCCAAATATTACGATCACGAGGCGATATTCGTGCACAGTCCGCTCCGTTCCCTATTTGCAAGTCAAGCGACACCAAACATCACAGCGCGTTTGAGAGTGTTTGTAGTAACGCTTGGATCAGCATTGCTTTGTACAAACGCCGTGTTCGCAGAAGCAGCCAACGATGTCTATGTACCTGAAGTCTTAGAGCCTTGGGTCGATTGGGTACTTCAGGACGAAGGCCTGTACCACTGTCCCTTCGATTCGCAAGACGAAACAGTGCAAACCTGCACGTGGGTTTCTGAAATTGTTGTAGAAGTACGGCGTGAGAAACCTTCCGGTGCTTCATTTCAAATTGGTGTTCATGTATTTGCAGAATCCCACCTGGAACTCCCTAGATCCAATGCACACCGTCCTCAAGACGTTCGTCTAAACGGAGAACTTGCTACTTTGGGGGGAGGCAATGGAACACCTCGTTTGACACTGCCTGTCGGTAAGCACGTAGTTACCGGAGAATTGGTTTGGAACGTAAATGCAGCCCCCCAATACCTATACCTTCCAGCAGCCGCTATTGTCAAGTTGAAAGTGGACACTGAAGGAGAGCTGCGTCCTTTCCTAGACAACGACCACACGAGACTCTGGTTAACTCAAAGGACAGAGGCCACTGAACCCGTTGCAGACACATTGGGTGTAAAGGTCTTTCGGCAACTAACCGACGGACTTCCCCAGCGTCTTACAACCTACATTGAACTTGCTGTTGGCGGCAATCCCCGAGTAGTTGACCTAGGCAACGTTCTCTCTGAGGAGTTCAGCTTGATCGGTGTCTTGTCCCAAGTTCCAGCTAGTATCAACTCCGAGGGACAATTGAGCGTCCTTGTGTCCAGAGGCGAACATGTCGTTTCGGTCAGGGCACGAGCAAATCGGCTGATCAACTCTTTCGCCTACAAGCGAGCTGGAGAGGATTGGCCTCCGGAAGAAATCTGGGGATTCGAACCCAGCCGCGAGCTTCGAGTTGTTAGCGTGGAAGGTCCGGCTCGTGTGAATTTGAGCCAGGTCAAGGCTCCGAATCCCATGTTGGGAAGTGACGTATATGGCTACATAGTCTCTGATGGTGCGCCTATCACACTTGTCGAGGAACAACGCGGTAATGTCAATCCCAACCCCGCAAAGTTTGCAATTTCTCGCGACCTCTGGCTCAACTTTGATGGAAGTTCGTTCGTTGTAGCCGACAGAATTCTTGCAACAACAGACACTGAACTACGTATCGCTGCTAACTACCTGCCTGGTAGGGTGTTAGTCGACAACGAATTGCGGCTCATTACTTACGAAGATCCAGAGAGCAAAACTCGACCTGGCATCAACATAGATAAACGAGCGTCTCGAATCCGAGCTGTAAGCGAGGTCGAACGAACCAGTCGTATGGCGTCCAACGGATGGGACGTCGACTCTTTCGCCTTGGGCGCAATGTTGCATCTACCCCCTGGCTGGCGTCTTATGGGTGCCTTCGGCGTCGACAAAGTGGAACACTCATGGTTGTCAATGTGGTCTATTTGGGATGTGTTTATTGGCCTTCTACTTGTCTCTCTTGTTTTTCGATTTGCCGGTCCAATCTGGGCCGCGCTCGTTGCATTCGCCGTTCTCTTAACCTACCAGGACAACTTCCTACCAACGGTGGGGTGGCTTGTTCTAGCCGGCCTTGTATATTTGCATAGTCTCGTCAAGACCGAGTGGTTTCGTTCAGCTTCAACAGTCATTTATTGGATATTGGCCGTGATAGTAGCTGTTATTACGATTTACCACGCTGCATTTACCGCCCGCCACGCCATTTTCCCTCAGTTCGAACCCTACGACAGACACAACGTGATCGAGTCTGCGCGTGAGCAGACAGGGATGGCTCTTGAAGCAGAGTTCGAACAAGAAACTAGAGCTAGGAATCGAAGCGTTCAAGCTCCTCAACCGAAGGAATATTTGCAGGTTAGCGATAGTCGTCGCCCAGTTCCCGAGGACATGATTTTAGAATCTGACGTGGTGGATCTGCCAGACGATTCTGCAACATACCAGCTCGGAGTCCGTGCTCCTTCGTTGTCAGGCGACTTTGGAACCAGGTCACAAGGTGTCACAATCCAAACCGGTCCGGGTCGCCCATCTTGGGAGTGGCGTTCCGCAAACCTTGAATGGTCTGGCCCGGTACAAAAAGACCAATCATTTTCGCTTGTACTTCTTCCTCCATGGGCAACTCGGATCTTTGCGGCATTGGGAGCATTGCTAGCACTTGTAACAATTGGCTTTCTGGTCGCCATAAGGTCGAGAACTGCAAAAGAACTTCTTCCAAGAATCCTGCAAGGTGTGCTGCCACTGCTTGCGGTACTAGTTCTACTGCCCACCGACACTTGGGCTTCGATTCCCGATTCAAGGATGTTGCAACAACTGCAACATCGATTGACTCAACCGCCCGATTGTCTACCAGATTGCATATTCGTTGAGGATGTCCAGGTTACGGTAGACGAAGATGAACTGAGACTCGATCTCTTGATTCATGCTGAAGACAGCATTGGTGTAGCTTTGCCTAAGAGTGACAACTCCTGGAATCCCGATTCCATACTCGTCAACGAGACGGCCAGTCCCCTCAGTCGCGGGCCGAATGGTGAGACCTTTGTGCTACTCGATCGCGGCAACCATAACGTTAGCATCACTGCAGCAGTATCCGCTCTCACACAGTTCGACATAGCTTTTCCGATTAAGCCTAGTCGCATAGACATCAATGCACCGAGTTGGTTGGTCGAGGGACTTGTCGAAGGGAAACTGAAGTCCTCGCAAATTACGTTGGCTCGACAAACTCCTGGCGAGGTTCAGGATGAATCTTCATTGCTGGCTGCATCACAATCTATCCAACCTTACGTACTGGTCCAGCGGAGGTTGAGTCTTACGTACGAGCCTACCGTGAGCACTACCGTCACACGTATCGCACCTCTTACGGATGCCTTCACAGTTCAGATCCCGCTGTTGCCCAATGAAGCTGTACTCGATACAAGAGGCACTGTGCAGGATGACCAAGTAACACTAGCTTTCGCAGAGAATCAGCGCAGCCACTCTTGGTCTAGTCAGATCTATTTCGATGGCGAGATTCAGCTAACAGCCCCGAAACTTGACGAAAGAAAGGAAGAATGGTCGGTTCGTGGTTCTGATTTCTGGTCGTTTGAGTATGAAGGCATTACTCCAATTCAGTCCGATTTCAACCAAACAGTGTTCTCTCCACGATCCGAGGAAACCCTCCACTTGGACTTGACCAGACCAGAACCTGTGCCTGGAAACACTCTAACCGTGGAATCTGCACAATTCGATTATTCAGTGGGCAATCGTTCGCATGAAGCCAACCTAGTTCTCCGGATCTTTGCATCCCAGTCAGCAGACTTGGAAGTCGATCTTCCCGATGGAGCGGATGTCCAGCGCATTATTGTTGGAAGAGAAGATCAACCGATTCCAGCTTCGTCGAGGATCGTGTTGCCTGTCCAGACTGGGCTCCATTCCTACGAAGTCGAATGGTTGGAGGACTCCGGAGCGGGTCTTGTGTTCAGCACGTCAGAAGTGCAATTGGGGCAAGGTGCACGCAACATTGATCTAACCATTCGTTATCCACTCGATCGATGGACCCTCTTTTTGGGTGGCCCGACTCTCGGAGCGGCTGTCATGTTTTGGGCAATTGTCATTGTGGTACTCATTGTTGCTGTTGGCTTGTCCCGATTGCCAAATATTCCCATCACAACTATGGATGCCGTCTTGTTCTCATTAGGAGCTACCCTCATAAATTTATGGGCGTTGCTCATCGTTGGAGCTTGGTTTCTAGCGATCTGGGCGCGTTCTCGCAAGAAGGAAATCGACAACCGTAAGTTTTTCTACTACCTGAAGCAGGTGGCGTTCATCGCATTGAGTTTGGTAGGTCTTGTGATGCTCGTTGCGTTGGTACCTTCAGCGCTCTTGGGTAGTCCAGAGATGCATATCGCTGGCAATGGTTCGAGCTGGGAACAATTCAATTGGTTCGCCGACGTCAGTGGAACTACTCTGCCCACAGCTTGGGTATTCTCGTTGCCAGGTTGGGTTTTCTTACTATCCATGTTGGCATGGTCTCTTTGGCTTGCATTTGCATTGCCGCGGTGGACTAAAGCAGCGTGGACAGCCGTCTCTGAACCCGACTTGTGGCCGCCATTCGACACTTGGATACGGTACCGCGAACGACAGCGGGCACGCAAGGAAGCGAGGGAAGCACGAAAGAAAAGGAAACAAATTGAAGCGTAGCGTATAGACCAAGTTCTTGGATACGAACACAATCGCACAAAAGAGTGACAAAGGTACCTAAGATAGGAAAGCAAACTGATTCGTCTCTATTCAAGCTCATTGAACCGAGATCCTCAGAGCAGCGATTGCTTCGAGAAAGACGATCGTGTCGATATAGTAGGCTGTCAGACCGCAACTACTAGAAAGTACAAGTGATCACGGCGATTTCAGCTTTTCGATGTGTATGGACTGAATTAGGTCGATCGTTTCTTTACAAGCTACTATTTGTCGGTCTAAGTATTGTATTTCAGCTTTCTATGATAATGGCAATACTATACGATCTGCTATTTGTTACAGCTTCACCATCTTTAGGATACAACGACACTTCGTTTCTTGTCGGCAATATATCTCCGATCTACTTCTTCTTTCTACATGTTTCAATCATAGCAATTGTATTACATTATAACTCAAGAATTGGATCCAGTGAAAGTCTTGAATCCGTGCAGGCCAAGCCGTTTACGAATGCCTCTTGGGCCATCGGTACTCTACTTGGTGTTTCGCTGTTAGTTTTTGCGGTTCCTTTCCTAAATTTTGCCGCAATTTTTGGTTTCTTTGCCCTTATTGAAAATTCAGGCCTTGAACTGGTATCTGCTCCAGAACTAATGTCATCCATAAACTTGATTTTGGTCGATGTACCTATCAGCATACTCTTCTATTCTGCGCTTGTTTTGGTCGTTCAAAGGATTGTCCATCACTCGATGCTTGGAGGACTCGTTGCTTTGCTCGTCGCCACCGTGCATCTGATCCTAATAGGAACCGCACCGCATGTTTGGAAGGAGGTCGTGTCTTATTCGACCTCAGATTCCCTTCTTGTATCGAATATCCTACCGCAGTTTTCTTCGTTAGGAATTTTGTTTAATCGTGCCATGTGGCTACTGCTCGCAATAGGCCTTGTGCTTCTTCTAGGAGTACTCGATGTACGACGAGATACTTTGAGGCGGCGTTATTCCTATTGTTCTTTTGCATGTTTGATCGGCGGGTTAATCGGGTTTAGCGTTCACGGCATTTCTATCCACCTTGAAACCAAAAATTTGCAACGAATTACCTCCCATCACGAGGTCACCTCTACATCTAACTGGTTGGATCTCGAGAGTATCAAAGGACATGTAGGCATTGCTCCTGGCGATTTCTTATACCTGCAGTTGGATCTGCAGGTGAAAGCTACTGGAGAGCTAATGCCGGACTCACTTCAGTTTTCTTTCAATCCAGATATGCGGTTGGAACAATTGTTCCTTGACGGTGCCGAGAGTGACTTCTCGTTTCAAGATGGACTTATTGACATTCCTCTAAAACGAGGGGAAGCAGAGAAAGAGGAGTGGATGGTATCCGTAACAGCTAGTGGTTTACCAGACGTGAACTTCGGTTACGTGAACCCTAGATTGGACTACAGGCGGGTAACCGGATTATCCCCGCAAATTCCCAAATTGTTGGGAGTGCAAAATTCGATTTTCAATCAGAACTTTGTCGCATTGATGCCAGGCATAAGATGGTACCCCGTACCTATGGCTTTGGGTGCCGAGGAGCATAGACAGTCTCATGCGCTTCCCATAGATACATTTGAAGTCGAGGTGGATGTATACCTCCCGGGCAACGACTGGAGTTTCGCCGCACCGGGAGAAACGACAAGAATACCCATAGACTTGCTACGACATCGGATTCAAAGCACCGATGAACTTCCCAACTTTGCAATCATCGCATCTCGGTTTAATTCGCTCAAATTTGAAGAAGGTGATTTTGAAATCGAGATTCTGACACACCAGAATCATCGTCAGTGGGACGAAAGAATGAAACGTGCGCTTGAGCACACCTTTTCGGACATACCAAGTCGGATTCATGAACTTAGCCGAATGGGATTTGAGCTTCCATATCCTAAATTAACTATTGTTGAAGTACCAAATCAACTCCGACTCGTGGGCGGTTACGAAATGCCCTTTCTCTACTCCCAACCTGGATTAATAATGTTTCGAGAAAGTGGATTACCGATTGCAAAATTTAACCGAAATTACAAACGGCTTCAAGCTTTACCTTTTCAGGTTTCTGAAGAACAGATAGACGAGATGTTTTTCAACCAAATTAGGGCGTATGCATTATTTGACATTCTAGATGGGAGTATGTTGGGAGCAATGACAGAGCAATACGTTCCGTTTCTTGAGCAACCCACCAATTCTGTTGAACTTTCACTCAATTACATGAGAGCTGCGCTAATCGCTAGCGTATTAGCTGATACAGTAGGTGGTAATGTAACTACCGAACTCGACCTCGTAGCGAACGTAGCGGACTTGACATCAATCCATCCTGAACATATTTTGGAACAACTACTGCAAAGAGAAGGTGCGCACGGTCCCGATGAAACCATTCAATACGCGATGTCCATGCGTTTCTTTGAGAGGGAAGAGTCGTTTCGTGTGCAGAGTGATGATTTTTCGCGTGTGCTGGACGGTGAGGATGAATCACTGAGGTCTTCTGCGATGGAACGAAAACTTTCTTCACTATACGCAGCCTTAACAAAAATGCACGGTACTGAAAATCTGGTCAAAATGCTTAAATCTCACAACCCTAAAGGAAGTAATAGATCAGAATTGGAGTTACAAGATGAAGATAACAAGACAAGGCAAATAAGAGAATCAGTGTCTTCCTTGATCACTCAGTGGAACGAATCTTCGGAGGCACCAGCATTCAGTGTTTCCGAGCTAGAGTTTCATAACGTCTCAGTCGAAGAAAGTTCTTTTGGACAACGAACTTCATTCAAGATTAGAAATGACTCTTCTGTAACTGGTGTCGTTGGATTTGAGCTTAGAGATTTTGGATATTCGATTATTTCTGAACACTATGTAGAAATTCCAGGAAATTCTGCATTTCAAGTGAGTTTGTACTCTGAAGATCAAGCTATGGGAGTGTTCGTACAAACGTTTTATTCCAAAAACATGGGTCTAATTCAATTGCTCTCGCTTGATCCTTCAGGTAGTGTTGATGAAGGAGATCCCGAAGAGAGAATCTACCCGACTCTCGTCGAGATTGAATGGGACCCACAATCTGCGCAAGATTCAGTGATAGTGGATAACTTAGATCCTGAATTCACTCTGCTGAAACGCAATGAACGCAGAAAGTCTTTCTCGACGCCACCGGTTCGCTGGCCCTGGGAGTCACCTCGTCTGCCCAGAATGTTCGCGAGAGGTATGGAAGTCTTTGATTCGCTCGAGCAGGACTTAGGAGCGGAATGGAAAATTAGTTTGGATGTCTGGTCGGGTAGCTATGGAAGATACCTACCGAGTGCAATTGTGGCTCTTGGCCCAAACGTTGACACTGCACGTTTTTCCGCCGAAATTCCGGTCAGTGGCAAGTGGTCGCTATCCTACTGGTTTCCAACCAATTTGTACGTCGTGCAAAGTTTCGGTACTACGTACAACTTTGTGCTTCGACACGCACAACAAGAGACGGCAATACAAGCCGACTTTCAAGACTTCGGCTTCGGAGGCTGGCTGCACATCGGAGAGTTCGACATTTCCGATTCCGTCGTCGAACTAGATCTCGTTTCCGTCGAACCAAGGAAATCCGTACGGGTCGCCGATGCGATTAAATGGACTCTCTTTGAAGAGTACACCGAATAGAAGACAACGCTGACCAGCATTGTCTAGCAGCTTGTTCAAGCTGGCAGGAATGCCCGCTCAGTTCTCTTTAATGATGCTCTTGTTGCTAATCCTCGTCACGATATTTCTCACCAGCATGCTGTCTGGGGTGATCGGAATGGCTGGTGGCATCGTCCTCATGGCAGTTCTTGTAACGCTCACGCCCGTGACTCACGCCATGATCCTACACGGCATCGTTCAAAGTGTTGCGAACGGAGCAAGGTTCTGGTTTCTGAAAGAACACATGCTCTATCAAGTGCTGCCGGGATATCTGCTGGGTTCGCTCATAGCCATTGGTGTCTTCTTAGCCTTTAGCGTCATACCCAATGAATACCTAGTGTTAATTCTGTTGGGATTAACTCCCTTAGTTGCCCACCTAATTCCTAATGACATATTGTCGGTCGACATACGCAAGCCGAGAGTTGCATTTGTTTGTGGCTGCACGGTCGTCGGATTGCAACTAACTCAAGGGGCATCCGGTCCTCTCTTGGATCTCTTTTACCAATCGTCACCGCTAAACCGCCTCCAAATAGTGGCAACAAAGGCTTTCACACAAACGATTGGTCATGTGTGCAAGACCGCCTACTACCTCTATGCATCGATGAGCCTTCCCGATCTGGAGGCTCATCTCAATCCGTTTTGGCTACTACCTGCAGTGCTCTTAGCGTTGGTGGGGACTTGGATAGGCACTAGGATCCTCCATCGGATGCAGGAAGAGTCGTTTCAGAGATTCGTACCCTGGGTCATGGATGCCATCGGATTGCTTTGCATCGCAAAAGGCGTCTCTGGTCTAGTTCAAGGTGCGGCAGCTTGATTATTGGGTTGAACAACGAAAAGAAGATCACCCGCATTGACCTGCTGGCCTGACGACACATTTATTCGGGTGATTCTGTATTCGAGATCCTCCGGATACAACGGATTTGAGTCTACGTTGAGGTCGCGTAGCTGTAAAGGAGTGAAGACCTTAAAGGCCTCAATCTGACAGAGGGTACGATCCGTCTTGATGCTCTCGTTCGGAATGACGTAGTCGTTCTCGGTTGGCGTCGGTTTCAGGTAAAAAATGCCGGTTGTTGGTGCAAGAACTTTGAGCTCGTCGCTCCCTTCAATAGCAATGGAATCCGCATCGATGCCTGCTGACAGATCACCCATCGTGGCTTCCATTTCCGAAATGAGTTCATCGGCATCGGTGCGCAGCAGAAATTCTTCCAAGTAGTCTGTCGTATAGGTTCCCTCAAGAAATACTGAGTCCTGCAGGACACTCTTTAACAGTGCAATGTTGGTCCCAATCCCTTCTATTTGAACTTTGCTTAAGTACTTCATCAGTCGCTGAGCTGTGTTCTTGCGGTTGGACCCACGCGCAATCACCTGAGCAATCATGCTGTCGTAATAAGGAGAAATGAACTTTCCTTCTGCGGCAATCGAAATGACCTCCACATTGGGGTCCTTCGGAAACTTGCACTTGGAAATTTCGCCGGCACTTGAACGGAATACCAAGTTTCCGTCTGCGTCTCGCACCAAGCGCTCTGCATTTACACGTGCTTCAATTGCATAGCCATTTCGCTCAACCCTCAGTTTCTCTATGTTTGAACCTCCAGCAATCGTGAACTGCTGACTCACTATGTCCACTCCCGACACTAGTTCTGTGACGGGATGCTCGACTTGCAATCGAGTATTCATCTCCATAAAGTAAAGACTGTCTGCCTCCACATCGTAGATGAATTCGAGGGTACCGGCACCTACGTACTCAACCTGGTTGGCTATGGCTTCGCTGTCCCTTTGAATCTGTTCGAGATATCTTTCGGGCAGCATGGTAGAGCCGGATTCCTCAAATATTTTCTGTTTGTTTCGTTGCACGCTGCAATCGCGAATGCCGAGCACTTTGGTGTTTCCAAATTGATCGCGAAGAATCTGTGCCTCAATGTGGCGAAGTTTTTCTACATATTTCTCCAAATATACGTCGCTACTTCCAAATGCTGCTCTCGCCTCGACCGACACCCGTTGGAACGACTCGTGAAACTGCCCCGGCGACTCCACCAACTGAATACCCTTTCCACCTCCTCCGTGTACGGCCTTGATCAGGATGGGGTAACCAATCTCCTGAGCGATTTCTTCTGCCTGGTCGATGTCAGCAACAATTCCATGGCTACCGGGTACAACCTGAACTCCAAGACTCATGGCAGTGTTGATGGCATTGGACTTGTTCCCCATTGTTTCCATGCTTGAAACAGGTGGTCCAATGAAATTGATACCGTTCGAACGGACGAGTTCTGCGAATTGACTGTTTTCCGAAAGGAATCCAATTCCCGGATGCAGGGAGTCAACTCCTTCATTCTTCGCAATGGCCAAGACAGAACGGGCATTGAGATAGCTTTCGTCAGGCGTGCTTCCCCCAATGCAAACGACCTTGTTTTGATCGGCGACCATGTCTGCAGCGCACGACTCCATATCTGGGTCGGACTGAACCAGAACAACGTCGACACCGATTCTTTGGGCAACGCGAACAATTTTCACAGCAGCGCAGCCACGTGCGTGAACCAGAACCCGTTTTACCGGCTTGTACAAGTCCAGAGCACTGAATTGGTCACGTGTTATCGGCATTTGGGCAGTACGTACTGCGGTGAGCGAGCCTTCCATGACACCGGCGACAACATCTGTGATGGACACATCGGGAAGCGGAATTTCGGGATCGATGTCTCTAAGATCTCCATCGAGATTTCCGTAAAACGGATGCTTGACCAGTCCTTGCATTGCACCAGGTACGGCTACCAGATAGTTCGATAGGATGGAGTCCAGAGGCAAGTAGCTGGGTACAACGATCTGGCCAGCAAACGGCATGCTAGTCCCAGACAAATAGTAGGTGTGGACTAGCGGGTGAGTTACAAAGCTTGCTTGTGCGCCGCCTGTGCAATCCCCATAGCCAAAGACGATCACGGGCAGATCGTAGTCTCTAACAAAGTGCGTGATGCGGTCATTAATCGCGGCCATTGAGAACAATGCGCCTGCGCCCTCTTTGGTCTGCATTCCTCCGGAAGAAATGAAGCAAATGAGTGGCAAGCGTTCCTCTGCACAGGTTTGAAGTAATCGGCAGAATTTCTCCGCGCTTGCCATGTCGAACGCGCCAGCTTGAAATGAGGAATTGGAGATCACCACGCCGACGCGCAGTCCACCTTCAATACCTTTGAACTTGCCGACACCGGTCACAGTCCCACAAGGGGGCTTTTCTTGCTCTAATGCTGCTTCAATGGACATCCGAAATCCGGGAAACTCGCACGGATCACTACTGAGCAAGTCGGAGAACAGTTCTTCAAATTCATCGAAAAACGTGTCACGAAAGGCTTCGTAAGTGGTACTTCGAGTACCTTTGTACTCTGTGAGAACCTCCTGAATCTGAAGATCTCGATACGCATTGTTCAGGCGATTCCAGAAGTCCTTCTTTCGCCCAATGTTTCTCGGCTTGATCCGACCATTGAAACGCTTGCCTTCCAACTCATTCGTGAGCAACGACACAACCAGATGCTCGAAGAAAAAAGTGACTACAACAAACAAAGTGTCAGAGACATAGGGGTAACTCGCCTTCTTCCACTCTTCGACGGCCATGAGGAATTTTCGTAGTCCAACCGTAGACTGAAAACGGAAATACCATTCCGAGAAACTATCAAGGAATTCGTCTACGTCGACTTCTTCCGGCAAGCCGTTGCCTAGACTTGCCCGAACGGAAGAACGAACCGAATCGCGAAGAAGCTTCCTGACAGTCGCTCGATCAAGTGACTGTGTACTCTTGGCTTCAACCGCGATCGACTTTAGGTTAGTTAGCGTCTCGTCATAAACTGCATTCAAGATAAGCAAATATTGGAGTTCGCTGATGAACAACTTCCTCAAGTCGGGATCTCGAATGATGTCCAGTAAGGTTTCAACTGCCGGTTCAGCGGACTCCTGATGCTCGACGACCGCTGTATCTGTCTTTCTAAAGTGGTCGCCAAATCGTTCATTTATCAAATTTCTGTTGTATGAAGTGGACGGCTTCGATACCACCAGTGCCGTTCCCTCTGAAGGAGCGGACGAGTCTGACAATACAACGTGGTCCCCTGAAATGACCAAATTCAGCTCGATGGCCAGGAGCTCTGAGAGCTGCTCCTCGGTCATCTCTTCGGTGCCTACCCGGCCTAGTAATTTCTTCCCGTAGTGAGTAAATCGCTCTCGCAGAGCTGGCCCCAATTCACTGTCGGTCGAGATGGATCGCAACATAATGTGAGGACTGACAATATCCTTCGCTTCGATCAAATCCCGTGATGCAGACTCGTTTTGCAAGTAGTCAATGAGCGAGAGCAGGTTTCCTGCGGCATCCGTCTTCCATCGATTGACCAGATAGGAACCTACAACAGATAGCAGTGTCTTTCTTGCATTTTCAAAATTCTTGCGTGGCTCCCCAAGGAAGAACCTCCCAAATCTCCCTCGAGTCTCACCAGCAGCCGCTTTGGTCGATAGATAGGTGCGCCATGTTCGTCTCAGTGCGTCGTCATAGACGATTCGGTCGGGATCCTGCAACCACTTGAGAAAAGTGCGTCGTCTATCCTGATCCTGTCGGACCGAGAGCTCTCCCTCCGGGATGTCCCTTTGCACTAGTCGACCGTATTGGCCCTTTCCGGTTGACTTGATTCGTCTTCGAACACGAAGATAGCGTGAAAATCTGTACGCCAATCCGAAGACATTGAGATAGTCAGTTGGGTTCTCAACAAACTCGAAAAGTGATGCGCTCTCTGTCTGCTGCATGCGTTCTGTCGGATAAAGATACCGGTTAAGGACGTGCTTGTACTCTGACAAGAACATCTCTTCTTGGGCTACAAAAGCCTTAGTGCTAGCCTCGACCGAGCTTATACCGGTAATGATTGCTTGTCTGAAATTCTCGAGCTTGTCACCAGTCTCACCCGGGACATAGTCAATGATTCCATCGATATTGCCCTGGCGCATGAGTTCATAGGGGGACAGCCCGACATGTTTTGCGCACTCCTGCCAGGACAGATTCAGTCGTCGCGCAATATTTGCTAGACCACGAGGCTGAATCGTGCTAAACAGTCCGTCCCTCACTGACAGAATCATGTTGCTTGCGGCAAGCGGAATGGCTCCTCCCGAGTATCCGATGCCAAATATGACGCCAATGTTGGGTACATCAACATCAGACATCACAGCAATCAGACGAGAGATATTGTGTGCCTGATTGCCACGGTTGGCCACTTCGTCAGCTGCTGCACCCGGAGTGTCCATCAGGCTGACAATGGGTATGGCTCGACGTGCGCATGTCTGAACGAACTCTGCCGCCATGGAGTGTTCTTCAGGTCCCCACTCTCCATTGCGGTAGGTTCGATCTTGTGCAACAAAACCGACTACTCGACTATCACTCTCAAAATCCATTTCGACAAGTGCGTCAAAGTATGCTCCTTTGTTGGTCGCTTGAGTCACATTTCCCAACAAATGAATGGCATCCGAAGCTGGGAGCCTATTGGGCAGTTCGGCGGGGGAAACGACAGCTTCGATATAGCTGTCTATATCCATGCGTTCAAGCGCATCAAGCTGCGTCTGAATTTCAGTTGGGCTCAAGAGACCTCGAACCGAGAAAATAGACTCTGGATCGGCCGTCGGAAATAGATTGAATTCCCTTGCCTGCCTCTCAGCACTAAGAAATAGTCGTTCCGTATCCAAAGATCTCAATTCCCGTTCGAGATAAATCCCGTTTGGTCAATGCCGTACTCAATACAACAATGGAATTATCATTATGTCCGTAGATTCAATTCCTAGCAACTGGGTTAGGGATACGGTGGCACATGGGAAGTATGCGCATTGCAGTTCTGACTGTATCGGACACAAGAACAGTCGACACCGATACTTCTGGAGATTTTTTGGCAAACGCCATCGAAAAGGACGGTCATATATTGGCCGAAAGGAAAATCGTCAAGGACGATGTATATCGCATTCGAGCGATAGTGTCGAATTGGATTGCCAATAGTGAAATCGATGTCATTGTATCAACTGGAGGCACCGGTTTTAGTGGTCGAGACAGTACTCCTGAAGCCCTGCTTCCCTTGTTCGATAAGGTGATCGAAGGTTTCGGAGAAGTCTTTCGCCACCTTTCTCTGTCCGACATTGGAACATCGACAATTCAGTCGAGAGCAGTTGGTGGATTGGCTAATTCCACAGTGATCTTTGCCGTCCCCGGTTCGACAGGTGCGTGTCGACTGGCATGGGATAACATCTTGCGTGAACAACTTGACGCATCCTTCAAACCTTGTAACTTCGCCGAGCTCATTCCCAATCTAAGACAACCATGACCACAGTTGCTTTGAAGGGATCGTACGACTTGAACTTCCATTGTGCGGACGCGGTCACGCCTTCACTGTATGCTATGCAACTAGCAAAAGCTGTCGTAAACGCTAACAACCACCGACTTCATTCGAAATTTCGTATGGGACGAGAGGTAATTCTGTGAGTCGACTACCTGTGATTGTCGGTTTTGGAGGCATAAATCCAGCAGGACGTGTGTCCTGCCATCATGCCTACCGCCGAACTGTGATTGATGCCTTGCCATCGGTTGCAGCCGATGAGACATATCGGTCCCTGCAGGGTCTGATGGGTATTCTGCCCAACAATGAAGATCAAGCCAGTCGCGACTACATCCTCGACCACACGTTAGTCCGAAAGATTGAATTGTTCGACATCAATGATTGCGATTTTCAAAAGGCGTCCACGATCCATCCTAACAATGGTAAGTCCATTGAGTTTTCGATACCAGTCCGGCAACTTCCTGAGACGATTCCTGATGGTTGGAAGGTCAAATCGACTCAGAACGGAAAAATCGATGTCGAGGTGACTGAAGAGACTCCAGTTCTCTTTCCGGATCAACGCAAAGCTCGAGTGACCTCTGCTGGTCAACTACCTACGGGATTCGATCCGGCTGCAACCTATCCATCTAGAAATCATCCTCGTGGCTTGTCAGTCACTATCGCCAGCTCTTCCGATGCTCTGCATTCTCTTGGCATTCCGTGGGAAAAAGTTCGTAGTCACGTTGGCCCCGACGAAATTGCCGTCTTTGCCGGAAGTGCCATGGGTCAGCTTGATGCAAATGGAAATGGAGGAATGCTTCAAGCTCCCTACAGGGGTAAACGACCGACGTCCAAGCAGATTGCGCTGGGACTCTCCGAAATGCCTGCCGACTTTGTAAATGCCTATGTACTAGGTTCTGTCGGTGCAACGGGAGGAATCATTGGTGCGTGCGCAACATTTCTCTATAACGTCAAGCAAGGCGTGGACGAGATTCGAAACGGCGGAAAGAGGGTCGCAATGGTGGGAGGTGCCGAAGCTCCAATCACGCCAGAAATAGTTGAAGCCTATCGAATTATGGGAGCGGTCGCCGAAGATGAAGCTCTCATGGCATTGGATGGTTCGGACGTTCCGGACAATCGTCGTGCCTGCCGACCATTCTCATCCAATGCCGGATTTACCCTCGCGGAAGCAGGGGTATATCTCATGCTCATGGACGATGAGCTTGCCGTTGAACTTGGAGCGGAGATCTATGGGTCCGTACCATCCGTCTTCATCAACGCGGACGGGTTCAAGAAGTCGATACCGGGACCTGGTGTGGGCAATTACCTAACTGTGGGTAAGGCGCTAGCTCTCACGCGATCAATTCTGGGCGACGATGCTGTCCGAAGCCGATCTTGCATTCACGCTCATGGGACAGGGACGCCTCAAAACCGAGTGACCGAGTCGCACATTCTCAACGAAATGGCCAAAGTGTTTGGAATCGAGAAGTGGCCCGTTGCTGCTATCAAGGCATACTTGGGACACACGCTCGCAGCGGCATCCGGTGACCAAATGACATCCATACTGGGAACCTGGGTCTACGGATGGCTTCCTGGAATCGCCACAATCGACCACATCGCAGACGATGTGCATGACAGCCACTTGCGATTGAGTTCTGAGCACTTTGAGATCGACCCATCCGCTGGAATGGACGTAGCGCTTGTAAATTCAAAGGGGTTTGGTGGAAACAATGCTACGGGCGTGGTCCTATCGCCCAAAATAACCTCCCGAATGCTTCGGTCCCGTTACGGCAAGAAAGCAATGACTGCACACGGCAAACGCAATGAGAGCGTTAAGGATGCAGTACAAGACTACGACAAGCGCGCAACGGCCGATGGGATTCCTTCAATCTACAGGTTCGGCGAGCAAGTCTTGGAAGGTGGAGACCTCAGCTTCGACTCTACATCCATTGAGGTACCAGGCTACGGTAAGTCAATTGACTTGACACAACCCAACCCGTATTCCGATATGCAGCCGTACGACTTTGAGTGAAGTCCTCAATTAGCCGCATTCGCTAGTTAAGCTCGACCTTGAGTCCCCTCAACAGGTGGATTCTCTTGCGAACCATTTCCTTGAAGGAAGGTGACTCGATGAGTTCCAAGGCTTGTTCAAGCAATTCCTTAGCCATGCCGCTGTCGCCCAAATCCAACCAGACCTCTGATTTCTCGACCAGTACTTCGGGACTATCGGCTGCCAAAAGAGCTTTGTAGTCCAAGACTCTCAAAGCATCCACGTGTCTGTCTCGGCCTCCCAACGCTAGACGAACATTGTTCAGCATGCGCAAAGCAATGTCGCGATTTGTAGCTCTAGAGAATAGAGGTGTTCGATCAATGCCCTTGCGTTTTGCCCACGCTCTCATTTCAGCGGGTGTGACAATTCTCATGTGAAGAGGGTCAATGAGCTTTCGGTCGATTCTCACCAAGAAGTGTTGAGGAAAATTGATGCCAACACAATCCAAGTCGATCTGGTTGGCAACTCCAGCGAGAATCATGGCGAGGGTTATCGGATTTCCTGATTTTTGACGGAGTGCTACATCAATCCGATTCCTATCAATCTCGCTCAGGAGGCTGGGGTCACTCGGAAATCCTTCCGTTTTGAAACCGTCAATCACTTCCACAATATTGTGGCTCCTAACGGTATCCGCAAGCGCTTCTAGTTCTTCCCGTACCGTCTGTGTGACATCGTTCGATCCTACAATGCCAGCGACCACAATTGCTACGTCTACTGGACAAACATTGGGCTCGACGGAACGAAGCAATTCGTCCTTGAGAGGCAATTCCGAGCCGTAATTGAACTCAACCAAATTTCGTCCTGGGAACTTAGACGCTACTGTTTACTTGGTCGGATTCTATGTAATCCGTCACCGTGTTCGACAAGCACTTCAGGCAAGAGAGGCGTGCTCTCGCGTTGATGAGAACCTCACATCGGGCCATCTGTCCTCAATTAATCTCAGGTTGTGTCGTGAGGTGGCCAGCAATGCCAGTTGATTGTCGCCGTCCAACGCCAACTGTGACCGCAAGCGACTGCGAAATTCGTCCAGAATTGTTGGATCGTCAGCACTGACCCATCTAACAGTATGGATCGGGTATGGATCATAGGCACAATCTGCGCCATATTCCTCCCGCAGTCGAAAAGCAACCAAGTCGAACTGAAGAGTACCGACGGCACCCACTACTATGTCTTGACTACTGAGCGGTGCAAATACCTGTGTTGCTCCTTCTTCCGACAGTTGCTGCATTCCATTCTTCAATCTCTTTGAGTGAATAGGGTCGCGCACTCGTACCCGGCGAAATATTTCAGGAGCAAAATTCGGAATTCCTCGGAAGGCAATATCTTGGCCTTCCGTGAAAGTGTCACCGATTCGAATTGTCCCGTGATTGTGCAATCCGATGATGTCTCCTGCATAGGCCACATCGACTTGTGTTCTGTCTCCTGCCATGAACGTAACAGCGTCCGAAATTTTGACATCTCGGCCGAGCCGTACGTGACGCATGCGCATGCCTTTTGTGTACTTCCCAGAGCAAATCCGCATGAAAGCAATTCGATCCCTATGCCTCGGGACCATGTTCGCTTGGATCTTGAATACGAACCCCGTAAGTTTGTCTTCGTACGGTGAGACATTTCCCAGATTGGTATCTCTCACTTGTGGTCCGGGAGCAATCTCGACAAAGCGGTCGAGCAGGTCTACAACTCCAAAGTTCTGCAGTGCGGTTCCGAAATACACGAGTGATTGCCGACCCGCCAAATACTCTTTGGAGTCGAAGGAATGTCCTGCATCGCGAACCAACTCTATCGTCTCAACGGTTGATTCATAGTCCGAGCCCAGTAATTCTCGCGCTGCTGTCGAATGAAGCCCTGCAATTGTTCGAGGTCCACCTTCCGAGCCCTCACGGCTTCGGTCATAGACCACGAGTTCGTCGGAGTCCATTCGATAAATTCCTCTCAGTGATCGACCTGAGCCTAGAGGCCATGTCGCCGCAACACACTCGATCTGCAGTTCGTCTTCAATGTGTTCCAGCATTGTCAACGGATCCATCGATTCTCGATCCAATTTGTTCACAAAAGTGATGATTGGAGTATCTCGCATCCTGCAGATTTCAAGGAGTTTTCTAGTGCGTGGCTCGACCCCTTTAGCCCCATCGATGACCATGACGGCTGAATCTACAGCAGTCAGAGTCCGGTAGGTGTCCTCGGAGAAGTCTTCATGACCAGGGGTGTCCAACAGATTAACAACACAGTCCCCATAGTTGAACTGCATCACAGAAGTCGTGACCGAAATCCCACGTTCCTTTTCCATCGCCATCCAGTCCGACTTGGCGTGACGGCCAGACTTTCGGGCTTTTACTGTTCCTGCAAGTTGAATCGCGTTGCCGAGCAAGAGCAGTTTCTCGGTAATGGTGGTCTTCCCCGCGTCGGGATGCGAAATAATGGCAAACGTCCTGCGACGGTCAACGAAGTCTTGAATGTCCATGTCAGAACGCCGAAAAACGCGAGATTATAAGGCTGAAAACCGCCTCAATTGGACATACCGAAAGGTCACAACTCTTGGGTGTTCCGCTGTGTCGGTTTCTCGATGCGCATCTCCATGACCTCGGCGTCTTCTCGACCTATCGCAGCCGCGTAATAGCTCTTTCGTAGTCCCACCTTTTTGAATCCAAAACCGGCGTAGAGCTTCTTGGCTACAAGATTAGATTTCCTCACGTCTAGCGCAAGGGACTCGATACCGTTTCTTGCACATCGTTCAATTGCGTGTGTCAGCAACTGAGTGCCGTAACCTGATCTCTGTTTGTCAACATCCACACACAAATTGCATAGCTCGGCGTGCGAATTGAGGAGATAGAGAACGTAATAACCGATCATATCCCACTGGGAACGTGTGTGCCTTTCGATTTTCCAGCACTCATATGGCCCAACAAGGCATGACTTGAATATGTGGCTACTCCAGCCAAAAGGCATAGATCGACTTTCGATTTCGTATACAGCAGGAAGGTCGTCCGCGGTGATTGGGCTCACGCGAAGGTCCTTCTCATCCGGTCGGGTCACGAGATTTCTTGAATGCGTTGCCATAGCTCTTTCTTGGATTGTGCGCTCGCCGGAAATTCGTCGAGCTTAAGGACAGTGTATTCTGAGTTTCGAATCCCTTCAGTGACTTGGATCGCATCGGACCCCACGGCAACAAGAATGTTAGCTGTCCAATCCTGACGGCTAATCAAAGAGTTGAAAGCTCGACGTGCGCTCTCCCACCCAACGTGACTTCTCTTGCTTGGCAAGTCCAAGTCTCTCATTGGAGGCCACACAAAGTCCAGACTTTGGTGTGACATCGTCTCGTACTTGGACAGTGCATTCCCAATGCCCAGTGCCATTTCGCTTGAAAACTCGTCCTCTGCCTTAAACACGACCAAGCAGGTTCCGACGGAAAGACACTGCAACTTGAACGACGGTTGTTCTGCTTCAATGACTTCGTTCGTTGAATGACTAGGCTGATCCTCGCCCTCTTTGGATGAGAACATTGGCCGTTCTGTTGGTGGTGGGGCAGTAAAGACCGTAGACTCACTCTCATCGAATTTCTCTTCGCTTTTGGAAGTTGATTCCTTTGCTCGTATCACAACCGACTCAGACTGCTCTAAAGCAGAAACGGGTTTTGCCTCACGGGACTTACGCAGCCTCCAGACGTCGATTCCGAGGCGATGCAACCACTCGATTCTTGCCTGATCCAATCGCGTTTCCTATACAATTCCCGCTGCTTGTCGCAGACTCGGCGCTAATGAATTAGATTCGCGCCTGAACCCAGTGGACTATTTTCCAAAAAAATGTTGTACGACACAGATGACGTTCGCATCATTGGAACGAAAGAAGTCATCGCACCCAAAAATGCGATGGAGAGAGTGCCGATTTCTGAACAATCGTCAGAACTGGTTTTTTCGCTTCGACAGCAAGTCGGCGACATTGTTGCGGGAACGGATTCGAGGCTTCTGATTGTTGTCGGACCGTGTTCGATACACGACCCTGAGTCCGCCCTTGAATACGCGCACAAGTTAAGCCAAGCCGCAATAGAGCTAGAGGATGATCTTTGCATTCTCATGCGGGTATATTTCGAAAAACCTCGTACATCGATCGGATGGAAAGGACTATTGAACGATCCACATCTGAATGGATCATTCAGAATTAACGAAGGGCTTCTCGTTGCCCGCCAGCTTCTATCCGACATATCCGATCTGAGCTTAGGTGTAGCTACCGAGTATTTGGACCCCATTACACCGCAATACCTGGGAGACTATGTCTCTTGGAGCGCAATTGGTGCTAGAACGACCGAGAGCCAAATTCATCGTCAACTCGCGTCTGGGCTATCGTGTCCGGTCGGATTCAAGAATACGACGCAAGGCGAGATAAGACCTGCTGCGCATGCAGTAAAGTCCGCGTTCTATCCACATCGTTTTCTATCAGTTACCAAGTCTGGTGACGCTGCAATTTTTGCGACAGCTGGCAATCCGGATTGTCACATCGTCCTTCGAGGAGGTGGCGGCGACACCAATTACGACAACGAGTCAATCAAAGGTGCGTGCGACATGTTGCGTGCTGAGGGCCTTAACCACCGTGTTATGGTCGACATGAGTCATGCAAACAGCAATTCGGACTTCCGGAATCAACTTGGTGTGTGCGATTCGCTGTGTAATCAATTGGAGGATGGAGAAGACTGCATCATGGGTGTTATGATCGAGAGTCACCTCCTCGAAGGAAGGCAGGACATCGGAAACGGCCGAGACCTCGTCTATGGTCAGAGCATTACTGATGCATGTCTCGGGTGGGAACAGACACAACAGTGCCTCAATCGACTAGCCAAATCGGTTCATGCTCGTAACAGCTTGATCGCGAATTGACGCGTTCGGGACTGCCAGTTTTGTTGACTCTAACGAATCACTTAGTGGCGGTGAAGAATTCTTCGACCTTCTGTCTACGTTAGGGTTCCTTTATACAGTTGGTCGCACTTGGCCGCTAGAACAAAGTCATTCATGTGCACTCCACCAACTGTGTGTGTCCACCATCGGATTGCGACGCTACCGTACTGCGAAACCATTTCAGGGTGGTGTTGTTGCTCTTCGGCGAGCAATCCCACCTTCTGATGAAATGACAGCACCACTTCATAGGACTGGAACGAATAGGTTCTAGTCAAGAAATAAAGATCACGCGTATTGGAATACTCCAGCTTCCAGTCGGGGACTTCCTTTAGCAGTGCACGAAGTTCATCGTCGCTCAATGGCTTCTCATCATCGCTGGTCGGAACCGCGTTCTTTTTTGTCAAATCAGTCAATTTTTGTGCCTCATATTGAAGATCCTAGAGATACGTACAGTCTTAAGTCGTTCCTTCGACCGGCTTTGCAGTTGAAGACTTTTTTCTCATTCGTCGAACTGTATCAATGAGTCTCTCGATGAAAAGAATAAGCAAAATCGAACCATAGAGAAACGTGTCGAAGAATGTCGCTTTCTCTTGCATCCAAAGGTGAATCAGTGCAAGCAGAGCTGCGATGTAGACAATTCGATGCAGTCGACGCCAGTTTATTCCAAGTCTCCTCTGCCAACCTCGCGTAGAAGTGATTGCAAGCGGAATCAACAGACACAGCGCGGAGAGACCAACGATTATGTAGGGACGCTTGGTGAAGTCACTTAGGACAACGGTGAAATCGAAGCCGGCTAGTGCTGAGAAATATGCCGCAAGATGTAGCACAACATAGGTGAATGCCCACAATCCAAATGTTCTGCGATGCTGAATCAATACGGGTACTTTGAAAATCCTAGATACCGAAGACACCAACAGTGTTAGGTACAGGACACGTATCGACCAAGTTCCGAGACGATCGACAAGCTCTTCGCCAGGATCGGGACCCAAGCCAGCGCCCGGCTGAACTAGTTCGATGCGCACATCGTTTAGCAACAGTAGGAAAGGAATCGACAAAAGGATGCCAACGATCCACTTTGCAGTTCTAGATCTCAACCAAGCAAATCTTGGTCCAGACCTAGACGGAGGAGCTGCGTTCACATCTGTCCTAGATCTGAGATGCGTTTCCTCTTAGTACTTGCGCTTTAGATTCATACCCTCATAGAGAGACGCGACTTCGTCATAGCCGTTGAACATTCGGGTTTCAATCTTGCGACCGAAGATTGTCGTCGGAAGTCTCCGCTCTTGGGCTTGCGACCATCGCGGATGATCGACGTTGGGGTTAACGTTTGCATAGAAGCCGTATTCGTGCGGGGCCGACTTGTTCCAAGTAGTCCGAGGTTCTCTTTCTGTTAATTCGATCTTCACAATTGACTTGATGCTCTTGAATCCATACTTCCACGGAACTACCAATCTAAAGGGCGCGCCGTTTTGATTCGGAAGCACCTTTCCATACATCCCAATAGAGAATATTGCCAAGGGATGATTTGCTTCGTCCAGCCTCAAGCCCTCGACGTACGGAAAATCTACAGACGAAAAGATGGAGCGAATTCCAGGCATTTCCTTCGGGCGATAAAGAGTGGTGAACTTTACATACTTTGCATCTCCCAGAGGCTCAAACCGATCCAGCAACTTCTTGACGGGAAATCCAATCCACGGAACCACCATCGACCAAGCCTCAACACAGCGCAGTCGGTAAATACGTTCCTCGAGTTCGATGTCTTTCAGGACATCTTCAAGTTCTAACTTGCCTGGTTTAGCAACTCGTCCACCAACTTCCAGGGACCAGGGTTCGGTAGTCAATACATGTGCCTTCTTTGACGGATCTTCTTTCCCCGTGCCAAACTCGTAGAAATTGTTGTAGCGAGTGGCGTATTCCTCTGGAGTGATCTTCTCACCTATCGGCTCACCTTTGGAAAAGCCTTGCTCGCTAACAAAGTTTTCGGGCAAGCCGTAAGCTGATCCAGCGATGCCCGTTAGCACCGCTGCTGATGCACTCTGTCCCATAAACTTGCGACGAGAAACATAGACTGATTCCGGCGTGATCTCGGAAGAGGGAATTCCCCGATTTGTCTTAATTAACACCGATCTATACCTCCAAAGAAAATGAAAGACGGTCCATACGATTGCATCTTAAGTGGCTCAACTTGCAGGTTGCCCTGAAGACCGAGCTCGACCGTAGAAAGTCTCATTCGACTCACATTAGGACATGTGCGTTCTATAAGCAAAGTATAGCTACTAGTTGAATTTCGTTCGGTCCCGAATCTTAGCTGAATTTGCATGGGACTCATGCTCCGAGTCAAACAATCAAAGGGGTTGCAGCTTGCGTCGATCGACACTTAGACCTGAGCCGGGATTACGCAATACTTCTAAGCTGTCCAAATCTATGTTTGCGTCGGCATCGAACTCGATGACCTCGTCGCTCAAGTCACTAGTTAGAAAGTGTCGGCCAAAAGCTCCTTCAACCGCAACCTGTTTATTTCTTAGAAAGTTCAGCACAACGAGAGTTCCACGAGTGAGGACGCTTGTTTCACCGACATGTGCTCCAACAATGATGCCAAGTTCATTGTTCTGGGCCCGATGCGCTAGCTCGATAGCTCTGAGAATGCCTCCTGCTTTCGAGACACGTAGATTGAGCACCCACGGACTTCCGCAAAGGTTGTCGAGATCTTCCACTCTAGTACAACTCTCGTCGAGAATCAGTTTGCTCCCTAATTGAGAACCAATCTGCTGCATTCCAGAGTAGTCTCGTGGTTGCAATGGCTCCTCAATTCCCCAAAACACTTGAGGAAGCGCGTCTAGGTACTGTATGCATTCCTCCGAGTTGGACCACAAATTGTTCGCATCGAGACGAACTCTAAATCCGTCTGCTATGCGCTCTTGCCACAGTTGCAGTTTCCGCCGATCTCGTCGCGAATCTCCAGACAACTTAATCTTGATATCCGAAAAACCGTTTCGTACGTAGCGTCTTGACATCCACCAATAAGCGGCAAACGGTGCGTTCCCCAACACAGCTGTGTAGCAAACGACTCCAGACTCGTGTGGCAGATCAAGTAACGCTTCGATACTCTTGGACTCCTCTCTTCCTAGCGCATCAAGAATCGCCATTTCAATCGCACAGAATGCGCTGGGATTTGCATCGATCTCGTGCTTGTTTGTTTCTATCCACTGCCGTAGCATCGTCAAGTCAGTAACGAGATTCACAAGTGAAGCTTGGTGCTTCAACAGAAATTTCGTGCAAGACTCGATGCCTTCTCCGGTTACATAGGATCTTGGACAACCTTCTCCAAACCCGACGATTCCAGTGTCGGTGGTGACACACACCACAAAGTTCTCCGCACGCCGGCGAGACGCGGAGGCATGACGGAACACTACCTTGAAAGGGACCGGAAAGGTGAACCCTTCCAGCTTGGTTAGTCGCATGGAAGCTCGATGAGACGGGAAAGCACTTTGGGTATCTGGCTCAGATACTGCAAATGGAGATACTTGAACTGTGCGTCTCGTTGACCCGCTTCCACACGTTCTCTTCGATACTGAAGTCCTGCTCCATCGGGTAGTTGCAAGAGTTTGAGGAGACCAAGCCGACCACTCTTGCGTTTTGATTGGTATTCGACGTTGAGCTGTTGCAGTTTCGTGTCTACATGTGACACTAACCGATTCCCCTCGTGTGCTTCCGAAAGTTCCATGCACAGCAAGTACACAGAATTTTCTTCATCCGCAAGCATGACGAAGAAGTCGGGATCGATTCCAAACTCCTCACGCAACGAACCCACGCCTTCTAGAACTTGGTGCTCTGTAAGTTTCTCGCCTGTGATATTGGTTACTCCGCGTCCTTTTTGGACAAAGTCTAGAGTTGGCGTTGCATTGATGTAGCCAGATACGCAGACAATGTCGTTGATGTCGTAGCGATAGAGTCCGCTAGAAGTCGTTGCAAATATGTAGTACAGCTTGCCTTCGTCCAGCTCGTGCAAGCCGAGAAACCTTTTGCACCCATTCTCCCAGTCGTCACACTCAACGAATTCGAAGTACGAGTGCTGAAACATTGGAAGGCACAAATTGTTCTCAAGATCGACATTAATCGTGCCTCGAAACTCGCTGGAGTTGTAGCCAAATTCATAGACTCTACAGTCAATAGGCAGCAGAGGAGTCAGTTTTGACAGTGCGAAGCCACAACTACCTCCACACCATGTCACAACTCCTTTTAAATCGGGCCAGAAGCTTCGATACGCCAGTGCTCCTTCACTCTTGAGTAGCGCCTCGAGCACCTGGGCTCGTGCTCGATCGGGTTTAAGGGCCGCCAATTGAACATTCGTCTCGGGCAGTGTTCCTTCCGAAATGTGCCTGAGCAATGTTTCTGCGTGTTCCTGAACTACCTCATTAAGACGTATGAATGTGGAAGGATTGGCAGTTGCAATCGTAGTGATGTCGCGGCGAGCCAATCCATAGATTGCCGACGCAATGTACCGTGTCTCGACATCGTCGATGTCGAACACCTCCGGCGGAAGGACATATCGGCTACGTACAAATCGAGACTGCTGCCGATACAGCATTCCGGACGCAGACCCAATAGGAACATTGTCGTGTGTCCTCGCCTCAACAGCTGATCCGCCAATGGCAAACACTTTTCCTCTGAGAATGTCCGACTGCTGACTGAGAACATATGCACTCAATTGGGAACCCAATCGGATTTCATCTACGTTCCGTTGGGTAACCGGAACATCCTTTGGCGTGCCCACGGTCCCACTCGTTCGGTTGTAATAGATGGGTTCATCCCACGTTAATGACTGGGCCTTATCGTCTCGCTGTCGTTCGATGTATGGACGCAACGTTTCAAAGTCTGACACCGGAACCAATTTTCGAAACGATTCCGGTGAATCTGCTTGATCGAAGTCGAACTTCCTGCCAAATTCAGTTTCGCGGTTTACTTGAAGAATGTTTTTGAGAGCAAGCCATTGAACTGTCTCTGGATCTCTTGTTGAGCGGATGAACTCTTCGAAATGCGGCTTCTGCTTGTACTTCAGTGCCGTTTTGAAAACAAGATATGAGAACGAATCCAGCATCTATTTAGTCGAGCGGAAGCCGAACACGGAACGGTGCGGCTAGCTGGCGTAGAAAGTCCATTGGATAGTTTTTCGCCGATATTCCAAGCGTGGTGACATTACGATCTTGTGGAAAGTATCGCGTGCCAAACAATACGTCCCACAATATTAGATTGTTGCCGAAGTTATTGTTGGATTCGTTGGAATCCAACGAGTGGTGCCAGCGATGCAGTTCCGGACCGGCCACAATCCAATTTAACCAACCTAGCCGTACGTGACAATTCGAGTGCTGATAAAAGCCATTCACCGCATAGAACACAAAGTAGACACTCAATACATCTGTACTAACACCCAGAAGAATGAAAGGCAATGCATCCGCCACGAACTGGAGTGTCTGTTCCAGAGGATGGAATCTACCTACATTGAGCCAATACAAACGATCTGGTGAGTGATGCACGGCATGCAATCTCCACATCCAAGAAAATCGATGAAACCCCCGATGCAGCCAATAACGCAGTAAGTCTCCTATAACTAGGATCGCGACTGCTTGAAGCCAAATAGGCCATTCATGAGGCCATAGTCCAATCCCCTGCCAAGAAGCGCTTGTGGCTAGGCGAACAACGACGAACAGTGCTACGAGTGTCAACAGTCTTTCGAAGAAGATCTGGCACACAATCATGTAAGTTGCATCGTTTGCTACTTCGAACAAAGTCGGGTTCCATTCATTGCGATATGGAACTGTCAGTTCGTGCAACGTGACAACTGCCGCTCCAAACAACACGGCAACATACGCGGCAATTTCTACGGCCAGAAAATTCGAGAGGAACGCAAGCAGCGCATAGCTTGCGCATATACCGAAGGGATACGAGATTAGAGTCGTAACTCTTCTAAGAGAAATTAGCATCTCAGGGAATTCACTCAACTAGACTGAAACTTTGAGGCTTGAGTCACAGTGGGATTGTTCCTTAATGCGTGGTTGAAGACCCGACAAGAATGGCTATCGGGACGGATGCTCCCATTCTAGGTCTGCGCAGCTTTGAGATCGGAACGCAGAAATTAACTGTGTGGGAACTAAAACTAGGTTCATCCTTAATAAAGACTAGAAGTCTCCCGTCGAGTTCACCGAGGGTGTTGCTGAAGCTACACGATCAAGGCAAGCATTGAAGCGAGTTCTGCAAACTCTCAATGGATTTTTCTTTTGAAGATGAGTACAGAACTACAATGATTGGGTACCGACCAAATCGGAAGACAACACATGGCTGGCAATTCCAACCTTAGCATTGCTGAAGAAATCATGCTTTTACTCCTGCACGATCACGATGGGTCGTTTGTACGACTTCCCGAATGGTCCCGGCGCTATTCGCTGAGCGGTGCAGTACTCATGGAACTTGCCGAGCAAGGACGAATTGACAGCGATCTTGATCGGTTATACGTCGTTAAGGATGAATCACTGGGAAAACCTACGGTGGATGCCGTCCTAGCTGAAATTGCTTCTTCATCCGAAGAGCACAACATCCGCTATTGGGTCGAACGGACCGCTGAGCGCGCCGAGGAAATTCGCGAAGAAGCACTTCAAGGACTTACTAGTCGAGGAATTGTGGAACAAGTGGATGAACGAGTACTTTGGGTTTTTCGCTCCAGACGATACCCCGTAGTCGATGGAACAGTCGAAAAAGAGACAAAGCTTCGGCTCTTGGAAGTTTTGTTTTCCGATGCGATCCCCTCTCCGCGCGACGTAATACTGCTCTGTCTAGCACACGCCTCGGGCATCCTCAACGAGATTCTGCCAAGAAAGCAATTGGACTCTGTTGCCGACCGCATCGACACTGTGCGAAAGCTTGATCTCATTGGACAGACTGTTGCAACTGCGATTTGGGATATTGAAATCTCTATAGCAATGTCAGCATAGAGGCTTATTCCCCGGGAAATCGAGCCAACATAAGACAGACTCTTGACCTAAGTCACCGCCGATCTCGTGTCATGGCTCCATCTTAGGACTGTTGCAGTCACAAAGACTCCACTCTTGTACTTACTCGGAATTCGATCCGTCGTTATAGTCGCCATACCCTTCAAGACCCAAGCACGAGACCCCTTCTAGTTTCACTTCGCCCTGCTCGAGGCCTGATGCCGACAGAACTGGCTTTCCTCTCTTACCTTCTTGCATTGGCAATAGTCCATCTATGCACGACGAATAAACCTCCACTAACTCGTCGAAATCGTAGTCACTAGAGTCAGCTACGAGTTCCGGTGAAAGAATGTGGCTTTGATAACGCCCCCTCTCATCCATGTAGTAGAACGCGCAGCTCCAAATGGACTGATGGCTTATATAGAAGTCCCCGGAAGTGGATTTTTCTGCCACAACTTGGTGGGGCATGGTCCTCAGTTCGTCCGACGAGACCTCGATCTCTTCTCCTGTTTCCAAATCAATTGCAACTCGATGCGAAGTGTATTTGCATCCGTAGGGGGCGTTTGTCACAGTTGCGCCCGGTTTGAACATTCCAGTGAGCAATACGAATGCCAAAGAACTCACAACAAGGCTTGCTAGTACATTCCGTTTCATAATCAGTTCCCGCGTTGTTGACCGTCGAGTCCGATGAGCCCAAATTGCTACGACTGTACGAGCGGATGAATACTCGCCACGTCTAACCACGAAGGGCACGACTCAACTTTCGTTTAAGACACTAAATAGATGCGTTCAAGTTACTCGTGGTTTCAATCGCACGCTGGCGTGGTTGATTTCACACTAGGTGAACGGGCTCGAGTGTGACTTTGAAGTGACTAGTGATTCGCTAGTGGCAAACTCATGCGGCTCGTCACGACCACATAAGCCTTTCTGCGACTCTATGGTTCGGGTTCGCGTTGCGCTAGTCCTAATTTCGAGCTTTGTCAACGAGCTTGTTTGCTTCAATCCACGGCATCATGCCGCGCAACCTTGAACCAACTTGTTCGATAGGATGATTTTTGCTCAGCCTCCGCATCGCTCGTATTGTGGTAGCACCGGCCTGGTTTTCTGCAACAAACTCTCTAGCGAACTGACCTGTTTGAATCTCTTTGAGGATCCGCTTCATTTCTTGTCTAGTTTCCTCAGTGATGATTCTCGATCCTCGAGTTAGGCCACCGTACTCCGCCGTATTGGACACCGTATACCACATATTGGAAATACCTCCCTCGTAGAAAAAATCTACGATCAGCTTTAGTTCATGGAGGCACTCAAAGTAAGCCATTTCTGGAGAGTACCCAGCTTCGGTCAAAGTCTCATAGCCAGCTTGAACTAACGCTGCCGCACCACCACAAAGAACTGCTTGCTCTCCGAAAAGGTCAGTCTCCGTCTCTTCTCGAAACGAAGTCTCAATAATTGCTGCACGTCCTGCACCGATAGCCATTGCGTAGGAAAGTGCAGTCTCTTTCGCTCTACCGGAAGCATCTTGCGCAACGGCGATTAACGCAGGTACCCCACCCCCTTCTTCATAGAGAGCTCGCACAGTGTGACCGGGTCCCTTCGGGGCAACCATGAGAACATCGAGGTCCGCACGGGGTTCAATGAGCTCAAAGTGAATGTTGAATCCGTGGGCGAACGCTACCGTCGCTCCTTCGCGCAAATTAGGCTCGATTTGCAATCGATAGAGGTCCCGTTGATTCTCGTCGGGCACCAAGATCATCACAAAGTCTGCTCTCTTCACTGCGTCCGAGACAGATTCGACCCTAAAGTCAGCCTGTGTCGCTTTCTCCGCTGAGCCAGATCCCGATCTCAACCCTACAGTCAGATCCTCAACGCCACTGTCTCGGAGATTGTTTGCGTGGGCGTGACCTTGAGAGCCATATCCCACAACAACGACGTTCATGTTTTGGATTACCGAGAGATCGGCATCTTTGTCGTAGTAAACCTGCATATAGCTCCTCGTACTCCCTTGCCTACACACTCAGTACTTTCGTACCTCGACTAATTCCTGAAACTCCTGACCGCACTACTTCAAGAATCCTTGAAGTTCCGATCGCGTCAATAAACGCCAAGAGCTTGTCGGTTGGACCAATCAACTGAACTGTGTACGTATTTACAGTTACGTCAACAATCTGCCCGCGAAAAATGTCGCAAGTACGCTTCACTTCAGTTCGAGCGTCCGCTTCGGCTCGAACCTTAACCAACATGAGCTCACGCTCGATGTGTTCGTTGTCGGTGAGATCGATCACCTTTACGACCTCAATGAGCCGATTGAGATGCTTGGTGATTTGTTCAATCGTTCGGTCATCCCCGGTCGTCACCAAGGTGAGTCTCGAGAGGGTCTCGTCTTCTGTGGGTGCGGCCGTAAGAGTCTCAATATTGAAGTCTCTCTGCGCAAAGAGGCCGATCACGCGCGATAGTGCACCGGCTTCGTTTTCCAACAATACAGATAGAAGGTGCCGCATGACTAATCGTGCTTGTTCAAGACCATTTCGTTGACTGCACCTCCGCGGACGAACATGGGGTAGATGTGCTCATCCGGATCAATGAGCGCATCTATGAACACAAGGTCCGACTTGTGCTTGTCACTGAATGCCAGACTAACTGCTTCCTCAAGTTCTCTAAGTGTCTCGGCGCGTATTCCCACATGGCCAAATGCATTGATCAAGTCAACAAAGTCAGGAAGTGAGTCGGCGTAGGTACTGTGCGAATGCCTACCGCCATACTGCATGTCTTGCCACTGTTTGACCATGCCCAGTGCTTGATTGTTCAAGTTAACGATCTTGATGGGTAATGAATACTGAGAGCAAGTAGACAACTCCTGCATGTTCATCATGAAACTGCCCTCACCCGTTATGCAGACCACTGTCGAGTGTGGATGAGCAAACTGAACTCCCATCGCCGAGGGCAAACCGAAACCCATCGTACCCAGTCCCCCCGAATTTATCCATTGGCGAGGTTCTTCAAACTTATAGTATTGCGCAGCAAACATTTGATGCTGTCCGACGTCGCTAGTTACAAACGCTTTGCCGTCTGTTGCTTGATACACGACCTGAATAACTTGCTGAGGCAGCAACTTGCCAGAATCAGATTCGGTCTTGTACATATCGTGATCGAGTCCAAAACTCTCACGCCAAGAGTCGATCTGTTCCCACCACGCATCAATTGGCTCACGGTCGATTTCTCTACCATTGAGTTCCTCGTCCAGTTTGCTCAACATTTGGTTGAGCACAGGTTTGCACTGCCCGACTATGGGAATGTCGGCGGGAATTACTTTAGAGATCGAGGCGGGATCTACATCGATGTGAACGATGGTCGCATCAGGACAAAATTTAGATGGGTTGTTGGTTACACGATCATCGAAGCGCGAACCCACTGCCAAGATGAGATCGGCATGATGCATTGCGTTGTTGGCGACGTACGTTCCATGCATTCCCAACATACCGAGAAATTGCCTGTCGCCGCCTGGAAATGCGCCCAAACCCATCAACGTGTTGGTAACGGGATAGTTGAGCTTGTATGCCAAGGAGCATAGTTCAGGTGCAGCGTTTCCCTGCACGACTCCTCCTCCGACATAGATAACAGGACGCTTGCAGTCCAATAGGGCACGAACAGCTTTCCGAACCTGACCGACATGGCCTTTTATTGCAGGTTTATAGGATCGAAGTTCCACGGTAGCAGGCAAGTTGTACTCGAACAATTCGTTGGGGTCTGTAGTGTCTTTTGGTATGTCGATCACTACCGGTCCGGGACGACCTGACGTGGCAATGTATATGGCTTCTTTGACAATGTGGGGTATGCGAGCCGCTTCTTCCACAAGGTAGCTGTGCTTGACGACCGGCCGAGACACACCAATCATGTCGGTCTCTTGAAAAGCGTCCGTCCCAATCACATCATGGGGAACTTGGCCTGAGATCACGACCATTGGAATTGAATCCATGTAAGCGGTTGCAATTCCCGTAATGGCATTCGTTGCACCCGGGCCTGACGTAACCAACACTACGCCAGGTCGGCCTGTGGATCTCGCATAGCCATCTGCCATGTGAGTGGCAGCTTGTTCGTGGCGCACAAGAATGTGCTCAATTGCCTGCTGCTTGAAGATAGCGTCGTAAATGTGAAGAGCGGCACCGCCGGGGTAGCCGAATATGTACTCGACACCTTCCTCGTGCAATGCACGGATGAGCATCTCGCCGCCTGACAGCATTTCTGTCATGGGCCAGCCATTCAACCCTTCGGTAAAGAGTGCACTATTGTTTAGGAATTGCTACTAAGAGTCAAGAAAGCTGTCTCGGTCTTCGCGCAGCACATCGAGGAGTAACTGCATATCTTTCGGTGTTTCGCTATGAAAACGGGTGACTTCTCCACTTGAAGGATGTACAAATTCAATGTCCGAAGCGTGCAGTGCTTGACGTGGAAAATTTCTCACTATTTGGACGAGTTGGTTCGAGGGAGTCTTCGGAAGGACTCCTCGCGCACCGTAGGTTTGGTCGCCCACAATGGGGAAACGAATGGCTTCGGCATGTACTCGAATTTGGTGCGTTCGGCCCGTTCCAAGTTTGGCATTGGCCACCGTGTGCAGTCTAAACGACTCCAAAGGTACGAAGGTTGTCAGGGCTTCACGCCCATCTTCGCGAACTTGATTCCGAGTCCGATGAACCGGGTGTCTACCAATCCTAAGATCGGTTCGGTGAACGGTATCCATCATGCCTTCAACGACGCACAAATATTCTCGCACTACGCGACGATTGGATATTGCGTCTACCAAGAACTCTACGGAATGCCGATTGGTCGCAACGATTAGGAGACCGGACGTGTCCTTGTCTAGTCGGTGAACAATTCCCGCTCTGGGTAGCTGAGCAAGATCCGGACGATGTGCAATCAATCCATTGACCAGCGTTCCATCGGGATTTCCAGCACCCGGATGAACTACAACACCCGGGGGCTTGTCAATGACCAGAACGTGCTCGTCCTCGAATACGACATGGAACTCTACGTTCTGTTGGCTGTCCCAATCCAATACATTGGCACGATGCGCTCTAACAGAAACCGATTCATTGCCTTTGACGCGATACGAAGGTCTTCTAATGCACTGGTTAACGGTTATCGAACCAGACAGAATCCAGTTCTTGATTTCGGACCGCGATGCGTCATCCAATAGCTCGGCCAGTACTCGATCTATCCTCTGTCCCTTATACGACACAGGAATCTGAAGGTCGGCTGTGAAAGGATCGGTGCTCACTGAGTCAGTTGTACTACTAAAATAGCTGAAGAATTATGAATCAACGTCACGCATTGCGAAACACCCTTACATTGCTACTTGTTTTTGGGCTGTTGCAAGGCTGCATACTCAACCCTTTTGCGTCCAGATCGTCTGTTGACGGTGAGGAAGACGAAGATGATGTGTCGGAACGCATTTTGTACGAACATGCACAAACTAGCTTGCTGGCTGGCAACTACATCGACGCGATTGATCGACTGGGAATGCTTGAATCTCATTTTCCGTTTGGAAGGTATGCCGAACAAGCCCAGCTTGAATTGATCTATGCAAATTTCATGCGAACGGATTTCGATAGCGCCATCGTAGCTTGTGACCGATTTATCAACCTACACCCCCAGCATCGAAATGCTGACTATGCCTATTACATGAAGGGACTATCCAGCTATCAAAGGGATAGGGGATTTTTCGATAGGCTTCTGGGAACTCCAGAACCATTGCGCGACGTGTCCAGTGCCCGCCAAGCTTTCGCGGATTTCGAGACCTTTCTTTCCGGCTATCCTGACAGTCTGTATGCGAAGGACGCCCAACTTCGAATGATTTACTTGCGCAACGTCCTTGCTGAATCTGAACTAAATGTTGCTTTGTTCTATCTTCAGCGCGATGCATGGGTATCAGCTGTGAATCGTGCTAGAACGGTAGTGGAGAACTTTCCTAATTCTGCGGCGGTTCCACGTGCTTTGGCTGTGCTTGTAGAAGCAAACCATCGTCTCGGTTTGCCCCACGCTGCAGGTGATGCACTCGAAGTCCTTGCAGTGAACTTTCCGGACTTCTCAGGATTTGACGAAGACGGCAATTTAGTCCTGAAGCCTCGGATTCGCAGTCGAGACCGAAGTCTCCTGAATACCATTTCGTTCGGCATACTTGACCGACCAAAGAGAGCACGAAGCGAGAAGCTCACACCACCTAAATTGGATGTTCCCCTACCGCCTGAAGTGGCGGCACGCAGCAACAATTAGAGCTCTAGGTCTCGTCTGGAGTCTTTTGGCCCGACTGATGGGACTTTGCTGATTCGCGGCTAAGGAATAGAGACAAAATCCAGAGTCCTGCCCCAATAGTGATCGCGGAATCTGCGAGATTGAAGATCGGAAAACTCCATCCGCCGTGATGCAAGTGAACAAAATCAACGACGCATCCGCGCATCAATCTATCTATTACATTACCCACAGCACCCGCAAGAATTAGGCAAAAGGCAGAAGCTTCCATCCGGCGGTTTTCCGGCAAACGAACAATTGCGTAAGTAAAGAATCCAGCCATTAGGATCCCTAGTATCGCCAAGACCTCGCCGTAGCCTTCAAGAATGCTAAATGCTGCACCAGTATTGCAAGCCAGCGTTAACGAGAGAAAGGGAAGAATCTGTGTCGGCGAAAACGAGAGCATGTCGACGGCGACAGCCTTGGATACCTGGTCGGCCACTATGATCACTGCACTCAACGCAAACCAAGGCAGGGATTTCACAATCGAAGACAACAACTCCTCCATCCAAGGCCGGAACTTCGCCATCCAAGATCGCAACTTCTTATTGCTCAAACCGATACCGTCCTCAATTCGTCCTGAGAGGCAAACCAATTTCGAATATTTTCGAGATCTCGAAACATTTGTGCCTGAAGGTCCTCTATTGACTCGAATGCTTCATCGCTTCGAAATTTCCGGTGAAATGTAATCTTGAGACGTGCACCGTAGAGGTCGCCGTCAAAATCGAAGATATGCACTTCAAGTAGTGGGTCGTTGCCTTGAATGGTGGGCCGCGTGCCGACGTAGGCCGATCCCAGGTAGTCTTTGTCAAGTCCTTCGACTGTGACGGCAAAGATTCCTTCAACTGCGCTACGGTATCGTTGCAATCGAATATTGGCGGTTGGGACCCCCAGCGTCTTGCCGATCTGTCTTCCTTTGACAACTGACCCCATCATGAAGTAGCTATGACCCAGGAGTCTGCGGGCCAACGTGAAGTCACCACTAGCAAGAGCTTCTCTAATTAGTGTGCTCGAGACCCTTTGGCCATCCAATTGCAACGTCGGAATTTGATCGACTCCAAATCCATGTTTCTCGCCAGCTGTTTGCAGCATGTCGAAATTTCCTTCAGCGTTAGAGCCAAAACGAAAGTCATCTCCTACAACCAATTGACGTACAGCGAGCATACGCACAAAAAACTCATCAACAACAGTTTGTGCCTGAATACTCCGTGTGCGTTCATTGAACGGAATGCAAAGTACTTGATCAATGGCCTCTTGTTTGAACAAGGCCATCTTTTCCCTAAACCTAGTGAGGCGGGCAGGTACAAGTGTCCCGCGAAAATATTCCCTCGGTTGTGGTTCGAAGGTGACTAAAAGGCTACGCGTGTTGAATTCGGAAGCTCGTGCACGCGTGGACGCGAGAAGTTGCTTGTGTCCAAGGTGCACACCATCAAAGGTCCCGATGGTGCTAACACATCCCTGGTGCCGTTCTCGGATGTTGTGCAATCCACGAATGATTTCCATTTCGAGATTCTACAGACGACCTAACAGATGGCGGGGTCGCACGCCCGCAAGCACCAGAATCAAGAAGTAAGCCGCCATACCCGAGGCAATGAGAAGACCAAGCCAACCAACTCGAGCCCATATTGTCGTACTTAACCAGAACTCGTCGCTTGGAACCAATGTGAGCAACACAATCACCATGCCTACGCAAGCGATAACCGATTGCAACACCACCCTTCCTAACTGTTTATCGATCAAGATGTCGCCACGACCCACGAGTCCCCTAAACAGTAATAAAGCTTGGGCGAACGCGGCAATACTCGTCGCCAGTGCGATTCCGACGTGTCCTATCAATTTGAACAAGCTTAGACTGACAAGAATGTTGATTCCAACGCTAATTGACGCGTACTTGAAAGGAGTTACGGTGTCATGCCGAGCATAGTAGCCGGGAGCAAGAATTCGCACCAGCATCAGAGGCAAGACTCCGATACCAAAAGCTTGTAGTGCGTAGGAGACCTTGAAGACGGCGTCACTATCGAATTCTCCATGAAAGAATAGCGTTGCGATCAGTGGCACGGAGATGCAACACAAACCCGCCGTAGCCGGTACCCCGACGTAGATTCCAACATGAACTCCCCAAGCAAGGCTAGCCTGATATCCACCGATGTCTTCTCGTTGGTGAAGTTTGGATAAATTGGGAAGGATTACCGTTTGAATCGCTATGGCAATCATTCCCACAGGCAGCTCGATCAATCGGTCTGCGTAATACAACCAGGAAACACTTCCGACGATGAGTTGTGACGCTAGTATGGTCCCAACCAATATGTTGATTTGCCCCGCGGAGGCTGCGTAAACTGCGGGACCAAGAATCTTCAAGACTCTTCTTGTTCCGTCCGATCGCCAATTGATTTTGGGCAATCTCAGTAACCTGAGACTCGCAAGTGATGGCATGTGGAATGCAAATTGCAACACTCCGGCAAGAATCACTGCCCAAGCCAGTGCGAAGACTGGTTGGTCGAAAACGTGCGAGCCGGCAAGTGCACCAGCGATTAGAGCAACGTTGAGCAGAACCGGAGTAAATGCGGGAACCGCAAAACGATTGAAGCTATTAAGGATTGCACCTAGAAAAGCGGTAAAGGAAATCAATCCCAGGTACGGAAACATGATGCGCAGAAGCCCAGAAGCAAGATCGTGTCTGTCGTCCCCCTGCCATGCTCCCAATGTAAAGAGCAAGACGAAGACAGGAGCAAGCAAAACGCCCAAGACACATATAGCGGTGAGCACAACACCAAAGTTCCCCGCTACTGTTCGAACAAATTCCTCCAATTCTTCGCGCGAGCGTTTCTCCTGGTAGTCCGAGAGAACCGGTATGAAGGCTTGGGAAAATGCCCCTTCGGCTAGCAGACGACGGAAGAAGTTTGGAATTCGGAACGCGACAAAGAAGGCATCTGCAATTAGACCTGCGCCAAAAAACGAAGAGAGGACAACATCTCGCGCTAGCCCAAGGACACGCGAAGACCCCGTGAGGGCTGCAACCGTTATGCCTCTTTGGCCAAGCGACTTAGAGTCAAGCTCGATTTCTCTGTCACGGTCGTTTGCCAACTAGAGTTTCTCTCACAGCACATGCCGACGGAATTCGCCAGAACACTTGTGTACGCAATGGTGCAGGAATATTGCTAAATGTTAGCACTAGCAAATCCTTGGCATGGAGTCGTGAAAGCTGCGGCACATGAGAACATGAACCAACAAATTCTGTATGCCTTACTTGTTGGCCAGCTCAGTGAACACTCGGGTAAGTACAATGGCGCACTGCAAACTGTCTCTCAAGCGTAGGGACAGGATACCCACGTCAATTTGAGGAAGGTTACTTGGCAAATAGCGCACAAGCGAGAAAACGAGCGCGTCAGGCCAGTGTTCATCGAAGCAGGAACATGAGCCAGCGAGCAAAGTTTCGTACATTTGTTAAGCGTGTTGAGGCACAGGTTGCCTCAGGAGACTACGAAGCGGCGTCTGCGGCATTCAAGGACGCAGAACCCATTATCGATTCCATGGTTAACCGCAATCTAATACATAAGAACAAAGCGGCGCGACACAAGTCGAGGCTAAACCACAAAATTAAGCTGCTAGCCCCGCAAGATTAGCGGCACCACCAACTGCTTACCACGCAATGGGATCCTTTATTCTTCAAGGATCCTCCAAGTCTGCCTGAACTCTCGACAGCAAGTCAGCTGCGGCTCTTCGCACTTCATCTTCTGAGCCAGCTGTCGCATATCCACGAAGAACGTCTAATAGTCTCACTTCCTTAAGTCGAATGAGTTCTGACAACACTACTGACTGAGCTGAGGGACCGAAGGGGTACTCAATTCCACTTGTTGAAGCCCTTCCACTAGTAGGCCGCTTCTCAAATGCGTCCCGCACGATGTCGAGCAGGTGTTCTCGAACCTCAGATGTGTCGGGTCCTTGCTTCCACAATTGACGGTGCCCGAAGGCATCTCCTTGAAAAACAGGCCCTATTGGCGTCCGATCTCGACTCGGTCTACGGTGAGGATGGTTCGCACAGTAGGTATAAGCTGGATCTTCAATGTCCAAGTCTCGGATTTCGCAGTGAGGAGGAATAGAGTCATCTCGGTGGCTTCGCCAATTTCGATAGCCTCGGTTTGTGGAATTGAACCAGCAAGTGAGACAACAATCTGAGCCACCGTTGGGCATGAAGCTGCTCCTCTAAGAGAGTGAACTACTTGATTGGATACACGACAAAAAAATTCTGCCCAGTGGTTCAAGAGTTTCTATCTCAGAAGATTCTGACGACATTGGATCTCTGCCTAAACTGGAATCAGAGTCAATTTCTGCGATAAACAACATCCACTGGATCGCTCTGGGCAGCCGAATCGAGTTCCAGACTACGTCTCTCTTCCAAAGATCGATCCAATACGGCCTGAGCCAGCGCTTCACGTCGATCCAATGCTTCCCGTTCATACTTCGCGTTATCAGACAGTTGCTGTTTGGCATCGTGGATCCGATTTGCGAGAAAGTTCATGAGGTCACCCGTACCGGCGTTTGTAACAGCCGAGATTGCGAAGACTGGTCGTCCCGGTCTAATGTCTCGAACAGCCGCAACCATCTCATCGATCCTGCTTGTAGGAACTAGTTCGATCTTAGTCAGTACGGTGAATATCGGCGTATGAGAAAGTTCCTTGCTGTAGCAATCTAGCTCACTTTCAACGTCTTGCAAGTTCTTGATGGGATCGCTCTCATCAATAGGCATAACTTCAACTAGGTGCAGAAGAATTGATGTACGAGTCAAGTGACGCAAGAACCTTATTCCCAACCCTTGACCTTGTGAAGCACCTCGAATGAGGCCCGGTACATCGGCCATCACAAAACTGTCGTCTGAATTCGCCTTTACCACACCCAATGAAGGGTGCAGTGTCGTAAACGGATAGTCTGCGATTCTTGGTCGAGAAGCCGAAACAACATTCAACAAAGTCGACTTGCCTGCATTTGGTAAACCTAAGAGCCCAACATCTGCCAAGACGCGTAGCTGTAAACGAAGCTGGCGACGCTCCCCGTCGCCACCTCTGGTTGTTTGCCTGGGCGACCGGTTGGTGCTCGACTTGAACGAAGCGTTCCCGCGACCTGGATTGCCACCCTCGGCAACTCTCAATCGTTGATTCGGGTCCGTCACATCTCCAATTACGACAAGAGTTTCGTCATCGATCACTGTTGTGCCACATGGCACTTTCACATCCAGCGATTGCCCATTCGCTCCTTTTTTGACCGAACTCGATCCAGATTGACCATTCTTGGCTTTGAGCTGAGGTTGAAAACGGAGATCCACCAACGTATTTAGCGAGGAGTCTCCAACCAGAAACACGCTGCCCCCTGCCCCTCCGTTTCCTCCGTCGGGACCACCTTTTGCGAAGTTGGCACGGCGCAAAAAGCTGAGACATCCGTCGCCGCCTCGTCCGGCAATAGCCGAAACGGTGACTTCGTCAACAAACTTCACAGTTATTACTTTCGCGTCCGTTCCGAACGCAGAATGGTTGGATTAGGTAGGAGAGACGCTAACGTAGTTTCTAAGCGGACTGCCGTGCTTCTTGTATTGCACTATTCCGTCAGATTTCGCAAACAGAGTATGGTCGTTGCCACATCCGACATTCTCGCCCGGATGGATCTTGGTTCCCCGTTGGCGAACGATGATATTGCCAGCACGAACTGTCTGGCCTCCAAATTTCTTGATTCCCAGTCGCTTTGATTGGGAGTCGCGACCATTTCGTGTCTTGCCGCCTGCCTTCTTGTGTGCCATGACTAAATCGATCCTCTCAGTTTTCTATTGAGGTCACTTGAACTACAGTGACCCATTGTCGGTGTCCTGCCCGACGAAGATAGTTCTTTCGACGTTTGAACTTTATGACTTGGACTTTCTTTTGTCGTTCATGCCGTACGACTGTTGCAAGCACGCGACCCTTGGGTAGAAAGGGGTTTCCAACACTGACCTGCTCTCCTTCACTTACCAGCATCACGTTGTCAAACGCAACTTCATCTCCGGGATCAGCCTTCAAAAGCTCAAGAGACAAGAAGTCGCCCTGCGAAGCACGGTGCTGCTTTCCACCACTCTCAAACACA
This sequence comes from Candidatus Azotimanducaceae bacterium, assembly GCA_965203735.1. Classification (GTDB taxonomy): domain Bacteria; phylum Pseudomonadota; class Gammaproteobacteria; order Pseudomonadales; family Azotimanducaceae; genus Bin55. The sequence goes on along the minus strand of OZ241909.1, from coordinate 1,519,043 downwards.
GCGTACACTCAGCCGTCCTCCGTCTAGGTTAAGTTTCATCCCTTAATGGCCTCTTAAGACTTGAAGCCGACTAGGATGTTTCAATATGAAGGTCGCATATTTTAGCAATATGGACCAAATTAGTCATGAATCAAACAAAACTCTCTGATCCAACCGTCGCCGAAGCGACATCTTCTCCTTTTGACCGCAAAGAACGTGCGATTTCCTACGCTTCTGGTGTGTTTGGGCGCAAGCAAAATTCCCAAAACCGCAGAACCTGTACCATATTCACCTAATTAGACGCGCAGATTAAACAATTTCTTCGCGTCATAGAAAAAAGTGCGCCCTACGCCACTCCTCCTCCCATATGAGTACCAATCTAGCACAGCTTCTGACACTTCCGAGTCTCGACCAAGTGCGCGCATTGACGTCTGATGACTTTGATGCAATGAACACACTGATAAAGCGAGAACTTCGTTCAGATGTTCCACTTGTTAGGGAAATAACCGGCTACATCGTACAGTCCGGAGGCAAACGCTTACGGCCTCTTATTGTCTTATTGGTTGCTCGAATGTGCTCGTACAAGGGGACCGACCACATAAAACTAGCCACGCTCGTCGAGTTTCTCCATACAGCTACGTTACTGCACGATGATGTCGTCGATAAATCGACTCGTAGACGTAACCGCCGATCTGCCAATGCCATTTGGGGCAACTCAGCAAGTGTACTAGTGGGAGACTTCCTCTACTCTCGAGCATTCGAATTGATGGTAGAAATCAACTCCATGAATTTAATGAAGATCATCAGCGAAGCTACAAATGCCATAGCGGAAGGTGAAGTCCTCCAGCTTCAAAATGTCGGCAACACGTCACTATCGGAGATGGAATATATGGACATCATCCGGCGCAAGACGGCCATGCTGTTTCAAGCCGCGGCTCATACAGGAGCTGTTCTTGCAGGTGCTGGAACCGATGAAACCAGACTGTTTCAGGACTTTGGACTCCACTTTGGACTTGCTTTTCAACTAATCGACGATTGGCTGGACTATGCCGGAACGAGTGAATCGATGGGCAAGAACGTGGGAGACGACTTGTCTGAAGGTAAAGCCACTCTTCCCCTGATCTACACCATGACTCATGGATCTAGTGCTGAATCTGAGACGATCAAAGATGCCATCAATTCTCAGTCAGCTGAACGAATCGACGATGTAATTCATGCTGTACGGAGTTCGGGAGCGCTCGACTACGTTCGTGAGCGAGCACAGCAACAAACTGACTGGTGCCTTAGCTGTTTGGAGAGTCTCGCAACCAATCCTTTCCGCCGCGGCCTAGAAGCGCTGGCAAACGTTGCCTTGTGTCGTATGAGCTAGTGACAATAGAAGCTTGTTGACGCACTAGCGGCGCAAAGATTAACCGTCCTACCGCTAATTCCACGGAGTGATTGCGGATAGCTTTTCCGTATCCGAACATCAGGTATGTCAATCAGCAACGGGACTGTTGAACTAATCGTGGATTCAGAAGATCAATATAAAATTCAGCTAGGACGGAGTGTAGCTCAGTTTGGCAGAGCGCTGCCTTCGGGAGGCAGAGGCCGCCGGTTCAAATCCGGCCACTCCGACCAGCAACATCTCCTCACCGCGTGCTAAATTCCTTTTGATTGCGCGTCTTCGATCTTTTGCTGAAGTCGTCGCATACCTCTTAACCATCGTTCCAGGTCACCTGCTTTGCGGTCCATCCAGACTTGCGCGATTTCGTCAGTCAATATGAGAAACCGCTCCTCCTCAATAGCGTTGACGACCATGTCTGCAACTTCATCGGGTTCTCGAATCGGTCCAGCCGCATTTGTAGCGAACGCCGATCGAGAATTACCAAGCATGGGAGTGTTGACACCTAATGGAGCGAGCAAAGAAGTTCTGATTCCTTTGTTGTGGTAAGTGATCGAATTCCATTCCGCCAAGCCAACGACGGCATGTTTGGTGGTGGCATAGGTCGCGTTGCCATGCGTTGTTAGGATTCCCGCCATCGAAGCGGTATGCAAGAGGTACCCGCTCCTTCGGTCGAGCATGGAGGGCAGGACAGCTCGAACTGCATAGACGTGAGCCATGACATTCACACTCCATTGGCGATTCCAGTCTTGGATTTCGGAGGAGAGCGGATCTCCGCCTGAGGAAATGCCTGCATTGCTAAAAAATAGGTCTATCGGACCCAACCGTTCAGTACAGGAAGCAACAAGTCGATTGATGTCAGTTTCCAATCCTACATCGCATTGCACTGCGTACGCTTCACCCAAGGAAGAAGCGACTTCTTGTGCTCCTCTTATGTTGATGTCCGCGACACACACTCTTGCCCCAATTCTTGAAAATGCTGTTGCACAGGCTGCTCCAATCCCACTAGCCGCTCCAGTAATGACGCAAACCTTTCCATTGAGATCCATTCTTCTGACTCTGATCGTGAAAATAGGAGCCGACCGATCTCGACAAGAAATCGTATCGGTCTACTAGTTCAATAGTACCGGTAGAGTATTGCGATTCGACAATTTGCTAGCATTTACAGTCGATACGCGTGAGTTGGCCAACTGATGAAATACCTTCACACCATGGTGCGAGTTACAGACCTTGATGCGTCGTTGGACTTTTACTGCAAACATCTTGGCCTTGAGGAGCTCCGGAGAATAGAGAGCGAGGCAGGAAGGTTTACGCTTGTCTTTTTGGCTGCACCAGGGGATGGTGCTGCCCAAATTGAACTCACTCATAACTGGGACCCTGAAGAACTGTCTGGAGGGAGAAACTTTGGGCATCTCGCGTATAGAGTTTCCAACATCTACGCTACCTGCAATCACTTGATGAAGGCGGGAATTACGATCAACCGTCCACCGAGGGACGGATACATGGCATTTGTGAGATCTCCCGATGGAATATCGGTCGAATTACTTCAATCCGGAAGCCCCCTACCTCCGCAGGAACCGTGGCTTTCGATGCAAAACACGGGACATTGGTAGAAGAGACTTTAAGAGTCGGAAGTCTGGCTAGTTTAGAAGTATAAGTGTGTCCCGGTGACCTTGATGGGATCAGAGGGAGGGACGTCAAAGTTCACCGGGACTAAGGTACCTGCTCGCAACTTGGGAGAACCCTAAGGATAGAGACCGTGGAGATACGAATAGGATCGGTCGGCGAGCAGGTACACGAACTAAAAACTAGAACAATTCCTTACAACAATCAATATCTTCATCTCCTTCTTGGTCACCAATTGGCTGCATAAGTTCCCTTTCGCTTCGATTAATTAGATGCGCAGAATCACAACATGGTTAATAGGAGAGATGTAACCTCCTCTGCAACTCTATGAAGTTCGGTTCACGGGACGAAACCTGACTTGTGGTATAAGTAAAGAGACTCAACCGGAATTTAACTTAATTCATACGAGAACCGTCCTGTGAATCTAACAGACAACACGCAGGTCACATGCGAATATTGATGGGAGTGCTGGGCATCGCACTCGCCCTCATTGCATGCCTATACGTTTACCTACCTTGGATGGCGTGCATATTCGCAATTGGAAGTGCGTTCTCGTTTCTCAGTTGCTTTCCGCTAAAGTCCAAGTGGTTGCTCGGTGTACTCGGCGCATTCGCTGCCATTTTGATGTTCACAATGTTTGCTTGGTTCTTCCATGGAATCGCGATTGCCCATGAAGCCAACCATTGGTATGAGCTCGAACATGCGCACCGCTACTTCGCATTTCTGTTCGGCGGCTTTGTAATGATGCTAGTCACATCAGAGTTCAGTTGTTGGATGAAGGGAAGAGAAGCACCCAGCAACAGTGTGATTTCCGAGAAGTTCAGGAACGGCGTTAGGCGCATCCATAGAGTGGGGCTCTCAGATTAGCGGCCGTGCCTCTCGACTATCTAACCACGAGACTCTGTCGAGGCAACCCAAAAAACACTTTTGAGACAAACCCAGTACGTAGGGTTCTTTGAGTATTGGTAACTAAGGGGAGAGTCCATGGCATTCAAAGGAATAGAAGGCGCACAATTTGGCGTATCGATGTTCCCAACCGATTACGCAATTCAGCCGGCAGACTTAGCCCAAGCATTGGAGGAGCGTGGATTCGACAGCTTATTCTTCCCAGAACATACGCACATACCTGTCAGTCGCAAGACACCCTTTCCTGGAGGTGGAGATCTTCCCAGACAGTATTGGCGCAGCCATGATCCCTTCGTAGCACTGGCCGTCTGCGCAGCAGTTACAAAAAGCCTTCGAATCGGCACTGGAATCTGTCTCTTGATCGAGAGGGACCCGATCACAACAGCCAAGGAAGTCGCATCCCTAGACATGATTTCTGGTGGACGAGTAATCTTTGGTATTGGCGCTGGATGGAACCGCGAAGAGATGGAGAACCATGGCGCGAACTACTCGAATCGATGGGCTATCTTGCGCGAGAAGGTCTTGGCCATGCGGGAGATTTGGAGTTCTGACGAGGCGGAGTTTCATGGGGAGTATGTGGATTTCGATCCAATTTGGTCATGGCCGAAGCCCACTCGTCCTGAAGGGCCTCCAGTGTGGATAGGCGCAAATTCCAAGTGGGTGTTCGATCGAATTGCAGACTATGCTGATGGATGGCTACCAATCGGCGGATTGGGGTCGGGAAGCATGGACAAGCTTGGCGAAGCATTGTCCAAACGAGGACGCAAGATCGAAGATGTGGATATAGCGCTTTTTGGAGCGTTTCCAGATGTGGAGAACATCAAGGGGCGTATCGCTCAGGGTGTGGATGAGGTGGTTTTCAATCTTCCCTCGTCCCCTAGAGACGAAGTGCTTCCTATCCTGGATCGCTACATGGACGTCATAGCGAAAGTCAAGAATTGACTCTTGGCGATACACACCTGGGCTCGGTGTGTGCTCGCCAGAGCTACTAGACTAAGCATCCTTTCCCATCACGGGTTAGCAACCGAGTGAACGCCGAAGTTGCAATCAGAATCGACAAGGCAACCAAGAGGTATGGCGACTTGGTGGCTCTCAACCAAGTCTCCCTTTCCATTGCAACGGGTTCCGCTACCGCCTTTCTTGGTCCAAATGGAGCAGGAAAAACAACTCTTCTCCAGATGATTATGGGGTCGATCTCGATCGACTCAGGTCACATCTCCGTCTTTGACCGATTGCCCGGATCCATCGCAGTGAGGTTGCGTTCGGGTGCAATGCTTCAGGTGACAGGTGTTCCAGCAACATTGACTGTTCGAGAACATATCGAACTATTTCGTTGCTACTACTTGAAACCGTTGAAATACCGAGACGTCATTCACCTCGCGAACTTGACGGGATTGGAGCAACGTAAGTATGGAACGTTAAGTGGAGGAGAAAAACAGAGACTGCACTTCGCTTTGGCCATTGCCGGTGATCCAGAATTGCTCTATCTTGACGAACCCACTGTGGCTATGGACGTAGAGACTCGTCTGGCGTTTTGGAACCAAGTCTCCGAGTTCGCCAAAAAAGATTGCACAGTCTTACTGAGTACACACAACTTGGAAGAAGCGGAGTCTCTCGCTGACCGCATCGTATTGATTGATCGGGGAGAAATTGTGGTCGATGCAACTCCTAAGAACATTCGTTCGATAGTTGGTAGTGCTGTCGTGTCTGCAGTTACTACGACTAGCTTAGACAAACTCAGGCTGTTGCCCGGTGTGCTTGACGTTCAAGTGATGTCGGACCGAGCAAAATTGATCGTCAATTCTCCTGAAGAAACCGTTCGAGCATGGCTTGGTTTGGACCCCTCACTGTCGGGTCTGGAAGTCAAGCCTGCACAACTGCAAGATGCATACCTTCACCTTCTTGGACAAGAGACTAGTCCTCGCAAATGAGTGAGACTCACCGACACACTCTGCCGCATCTGTTGCGGATTGCATGTTATGAGTCGTGGTTGGAGTTCCTAAAGTGTCTCCGCATTCCCGCATTCTCAGTTTCTTTGTTCGTGTTCCCGGTGGGCATGTTCCTGTTCTTTGGGTTTGGGATGAAGTGGGAGCCAGCTGACATTCAGCACACACTTCATTGGGCTACAGCATCAAGTTGCATGGGAGTTATTGGAGTCGGTCTTTTTGGATTTGGGGTCTACGTGGCGACTGAACGAGGACAAGGTTGGCTACTGCTAAAGCGAGTAAGTCCTATGCCGCCACTCATGTACTTTCTAGCGAAGACCATGATGTCGATTCTCTTCAGTTGTATCGTAGTAGCAGTGATTCTTTCGATCGCCTTGGCATCGGGGCAAATCGTTACTGCCGTCGAAACGGTTTTAAAATTATTCACCGTACTTGTACTAACAACCGTTCCGTTTTGTACTCTAGGTCTGGCAATCGCCTATTTGGTTGGACCCAACTCAGCTCACGCAGTCATCAATGTTGTCTATCTGCCCCAATTGTTTCTTGGTGGAATTGTTGTGCCCTACGAATACTTACCAGCTTATCTTCAATCGATCGCCTCAGTGCTTCCCTCTTTTCACTCTGTCCAACTTGCATTCGGCGTAATAGACTCCGCAAGCCATCCTTCCTGGCTCTGGAATGTTCTTGTTCTCTCATGCTATACGCTTCTATTCGGTGCACTAGCAACATATCGTTATTACAAGGACGAAGGTCAGACTTATGGCTGAAGTACATAAACCAACAAGTCGAAGAAGGCTTCGGGTCTCTGGATTCCTCACGCCGTTTCTAGTCACCTTCTTGATTGGTGCTACGACTCTTGCAGTTGACGCCAATCCCTATGCACCGCTTGACGAACCCGCCACACTACCACTTGAAGGATCCATAAAGATCATCGGAACAGATTTGGTGGTTGTCGACCAGCACAGAGACTCGTGGTTGCCATCTACGGGACCGACCCTTCCGGTGATGGAATTCGACTTAATTACAGTAGGACGTTCAGTCGTTCCCCGATCTCGTTCTCTTCAGATCACGACACATTTTCTCTTTGACTACATAGTTAGCCCCGGGAAGTCGTGGTCCGACGGCGACCAAAACTGGGCGAGCCTTCCGTTCACTTTGATTCATCGCTGGGTGAGCTGCACACATAACGGCTTATTGAAGTTTCGGTTTGACGAGAATCAAATCGATCAGGCCTCGATACGAATAGATCAGGAAACCTGTCACTTTCACAAGTTCGACATGAACGGAGACGTGCGCGTGGAGTTTGTCCTCAATTCTGTAGATGACTCAGCAGACATACGGCAACAATTTCTTGAAGAGACTGAGAACCGATTGACGACAGCGTCGTTCGAAGACTTCACGGCTAAGTATGAAGTCAATGCAGAAGACTTCCTGAGTGGATTGCCTCTGGACGATGACTTAGCCGTAGCGGGAATCTTCTTTGAGGGGGTCCACTACAGAACCGATTGCAGGACGCGCAACGAATCGTATCCATATTGCGATCACATGCTACTAACCTCTTTCTCGACAGCGAAGTCCGTATACCCGCCTCTGGTACTCATGCACCTCTCTCTGGGCAAGGAAACACCCGTAAACGATGAGTACGTGTTCGCCTACTTGCCGGAGGCAGAAGACTCCCCTGGAATCTGGGACAACGTAACCTTTGACCACTTAGTGGACATGACGTCCGGCAACTTCGAAGTGGACTCGCCATTGCTTGATCCAGCCCCGGGAAACTTCTACGGTCTGATTGACTCCGACGCAAAACTTGAAGCAGCGTTGTCTTGGGAAAATGGCGCGGAAGCCGGAACTCGCTTTATTTACCAAACTGCAGACACATACATTCTCGTGACGGCTCTGGATCGGTTCCTGCAAACCAACGACTACGGCTATAGTGACTCGTTTGCGTTCGTAATTGATCGTATATACAGTCGGTTGCAACTTTCTCCCGGAGTCTTGGCAACCCGCCGAACCAATGAAGCCGATCAAGTAAATACGGGAAGAGCGTATGGGGGATACGGTATGTGGTGGGACACTGACTCTATAGTTAAGCTCGCCAAGTTCATGTTGCTGGATGATGGAATGGTTGACGAGGAGCTGTTGCTTGAAACATCGAATTTGGACGCCACGCTACAAAGACTCGCCTCGGATCGAGGTGCCGACACTCGAGTCGGTGGATGGAGATACAACAACGGCATGTGGGCTATCCCAGCCCACGACTTTCTAGATGAACTGGAGGACTGTGAAGCCTGGGTACCCAACATGAGCGGTTTGTCGGGTGTACGGGTTTTTCTGATGCCGAACGGATTGATTTTTTACTACTTCAACGACGCGCTTCAGTTTCCCTTCCAGTCGGCGGTTTCGACGGCCAATAGCGTGAGTGCACTGTGTACAAATGACTCGGATTGAAAGCTCTAGTTGGTTCTCGGCCTCGCAGATTCGGTTACGTTCCCATGGATTGCGCTTTGGCATGGTAAGCTAAACTCGGATGGAGGATTTAGCGAGCATGGATCATTGAACTTGTGGACAGGTGTGCAATTCAATCTGATCGAATCTAAGCGTTTCAAATTCGCGATTCCATGAAATCAACGCGCATGAACTAGGCTTCTCAGTATGCAGGACAGTTTCGATCTTCGGGAAACCGAACTCAGAGCTTCACGAGCCCTTCCAATATTTGGTCATGGCGAACTTCCGCCGGAAAAAATGGCAAGCGTCAGTGACGACGAAAGCGGTTTTATCGATGTTCTAAAACTGTTTCTCCGTTCATGGCCCTTCATTCGACCGCAGTTGCTAGGACGTTGGTTCACACCAGGCGAAGGAATGGGCGACGAGGTTGCAGACAATGTCGCCGGATCGGGCTTTCGATTTGGATACGCTCCGTTTCTTGTCATTGTCATCGCACTTATCGGCCCGCTGACTGGATGGGTAGAACCGTCGTTGGAATGGCCAATGATCCTGCTATATGTTCCTGTCGCCGCGTTGTGCCTTTCGATGTTTGTCATGACCTACTCGAGAGGTCGGACACAATCGATAGGGGCTCTCTTGGCCGTCTTGTCCGGGTTCTTCGTGAACTTGAACGCTATGTTGCTGATTGAGGGTTGGTTGGACGGTTTTTATGGAGTTGCCGTTACCGTAGCCGCTGCACTCGGTTGGATGGTTCAATATCGGCTCAGGGACGGATCGTTCGAAATTCGTTTACGACTCGGCACACACCTGTGCTATTACTATTTGGTCGTATTCACACAAGCGACAATAGGGTTTTTCTTCGGTCTCATTATAGCGGATTTACTGAATCAGAGTCTGTTACAGGGAGAACCTCTTGCTCCTGGACTAAGCAGGATTTTGGGGCTGCCGGAACTCTCCTCAGAGGCTATTGCAGCCCTTTCAACGGAAGAGCGGATAGATCTCCTATACCTTTACATCCAACTCGAAGTAATTCTGTTGCTCGCAAATACGATCATTGGATATGCCAATGGATACTATCGAATGTGGATTTTGCAACGAATCAATCAAGATCTACGAGTAGCGCTAGTTGAGAGATGGCATCAACTCTCAATCAGCTATCACAGTGATCATAGGACGGGCGATTCGATTTTTCGCATCTATCAAGACAGTGCCATGGTCACAAACGTTATTGGACAGCTAGTAGATGCATCTCGCTCGGTCATTAACTATTTCGTTGCCTTGTTTCTCGTAAGTTTGCTAAGTCCATGGATAGGTCTTTTTGCAGCGCTTCTGGTTGTTCCCGCATTGACTTGGGCTCACATTGCCATGCCAAGAGTGCGCGTCCGCTCACTGATATATAGGGCATCCACATCTGATGTCACATCGAATGTGCAAGAGGCGTTTAGTGCCATTAAATTGATCAAGGCATTTGGAACATCAGATCGGGTGCAAAAGAAATTTGAGCGTGACTCGATCATTGCTTTCAACGCCGCTTACCGCGTCAGAAACCTCATAGCGTTGATCACGATCGTGATGTTTACTGCTACCGCCTGCTTCATGATCCTGGGCGAAACTATGATGGCTTATTGGGCATTTCAGGAATCGAGTACTTGGGCTCTCGACCTAATCGCTCTTGTCGGAGTCAGCTTTGTGGTCTGGAACCTTGCAAGTTTCCGGTGGTCCAGTGGACAATTCCGTAGCGCCGCAAATAACCTTCGGGGACTGTTGCGCAATTGGATGACGGCACAGGACATGGCGATGGGCCTCCGACGGGTGTTTGATATATTGGATATCGAGCCTGACATTCAGGATAAACCTGACGCAGTTCCGTTTACCCAGTTCAGCAGCGACATAGCGTTTTCCAATGTGAGTTTTCGCTACGAACACGACCGGCCTGTACTGAATGATGTTTCATTCAGTGCGGAACGAGGATCCGTTACCGCAATTATCGGTCCTACCGGCTCTGGCAAAAGTACGCTCATGGCTCTCCTTTTGCGTTTGTTCAATCCAGACTCAGGCACGATTAGCATCGACGGAAAGAACATTCGAGACTACTCATTACAGACGTTGAGGGGAAAGATCGCCATTGCATTGCAGGAAAACCTGCTTTTTGGAATGTCGGTCCGAGACAACATTCGATACGTCGCTCCCAACGCAACTGACGAACAAGTGCTGGAATCATTGCGAATCGCTGCTGTAGACGAATACGTCACGGGGCTACCTAACGGATTGGACACAGTGCTATCGGACCGCGGAGGCAAACTTTCGACGGGACAACGACAACGGCTATCCATTGCTAGAGCGATTATCAGAGATGCTCCCATTCTCATCCTAGACGAACCAACCGCAGCTTTGGATGCAGCCACTGAACACAAGGTCATGCAGAATCTCATTGGGTGGGTGAAGGACGATGAGGAACAGGAGGGGCGCGCAATCTTTTTGATTACGCACCGCATCTCAACAATTCGTCAAGCTGACAACATCTTGTACTTGGAAGACGGAAAGATCATCGAAAGCGGAAACCACGACGAACTCATGCAATTGCCGGACGGACGCTACCGGGCATTCGTTGAGACTGAGTCGAACCTTACCAACGTAGCAGGAAGGTCAGCATAATGGCGGAACCAATCCAATCCCAAACTCGCCGGAAATCACTTCGCGAGCGAGAAGCTGAACTCGACGCACGATCCAGTGGACTAGACACTCGAACCGACATCGGTGCGGCAGAAGCCCTTGAAATTATCGTCAGGGTGACGAAGTACATCAGCCTGTTTTGGGGAAGATACCTTTCAAAGTTCTTTCTGAAACTAGGATCTTATGCCCTGCCGTTGGCTCTTCTACCATGGCCGCTCAAAGTCTTGACCGATCACGTAGTTCTTAGGATTCCCATTTCGGAGGCATCTGGGTATCCCAGCTACGTAATGCCTTTCGTGTCCGCACTGGAGTTTGCTTCGCCGATTGAATTAGTCATTTGGTTTGCAGTGGTTGGAGTGGCCTTCATCGTCTTCATCGGTTCGTACACACAAGGATTTGAAGATGAAGTTGAAGCAGGTTTGGCACAGGGTCACGACTATGCAACGCAGGTCGAAAACCATATGCATGGTGGACAGAGTACTGCAGGTGGACTGTATGGTTGGGCGGAGTTCAAACTACACATGCGCCTGAACCAGTCGTTGAACCACACTCTGCGTTCAAACCTGTTCGCGCGCATCACTTCGTTCTCAATGACAAAACTCGAAGAGCAACGGATCGGAGACTCCATCTATCGGGTGATGTACGACACGCCTCAGATTAACGAAATTTTCTACGAGATAACACACACTCCCATCATGTCGACCATCTTGTTCCTTCAAGCGTACTTCACGCTGATGGACACCTATCCGGAAGTACCGGAAGTCGCGGTTCTAACTGTAATAATTTTTCCTGCGTGGTTCTTGATTTCAGCTTTGTTCAGCCGCATCGTGCGACGTCGAGGCCAAGCGGCCAGAGCAGCGGGAGCGATAACAACAGCCACAATTGAAGAGGGTATGGATAACGTCCTCGCGGTTCAGAGCTTGGGGGGAAACACAGAAGAAAAAGGCAGGTTCGATAACGACAGCAAGGAGTCCTTTTCTCGCTTCCGTAGGGTCACGCTCCTTTGGTACGTAATCATCGGTCTGAGTGGAGTCCTGAGCCACTTGGCTTTTCTGGCTTTCAATTTCTATCTCATTTTGAAAGTGATTCACGGAGAACTGACACCGGGAGATGTAGTCGCGCTTGGATTGTTTTTTGGCTATCTCCGGGGACCAGCAATGGCGCTTGGATGGCTTTGGATTCGTTTCCAGGATAACGTGGTGGCAATGAGAAGAGTGTTTGCCTTCATGGATATCGAGCCGGAAGCCGACACAGGGAACATAAAGCTCGCAAAAATTTCCAAGGGCATAGAACTGAAGCGAGCGGGTCTTGTCTATCCCGATCAAAGACGAGCATTGAAGAACATTGATCTGCAAGCCAATATCGGCGAGATTGTTGCTTTTGTGGGTCCGACTGGAGCTGGAAAAACGAGCCTCGCATACTTGATTCCCCGCTACCACGCGGCAACCGAAGGTGAAGTGCTTATTGACGGTCAAAGTGTCGATCACCTGACTCTGGACAGTCTACGAAGCCAGATTACCTATGTCTTTCAGGAAACTCAGCTCTTCTCGGAGTCAATTCGTGACAACATCTGTTATGGGAAGCTAGATGCTTCACAAGCAGAAGTGGAACGAGTTGCCAAGATCGCAGGAATTCATGACTTCATCACGTCTCTCCCTGAAGGATACGAGACTAAATTGGGTGCTGCCACCGCAAGTCGACTCTCGGTCGGACAGAAGCAAAGAATCTCGATTGCTCGAGGACTAATTCGCGACTCACGGATCTTGATTCTGGATGAGCCTACCTCGGCGCTCGATCCCGAAACAGAGGAGCACCTGGTCAATTCATTGCACGAAGCGGCAAAGGACCGGCTCGTAATAATCATTGCTCATAGGCTCTCAACAATTGCCCAATCTGACAAGATCGTATTTCTCGAAGATGGTTCCATCCTGGAACAAGGTAGTCACGAGGAGCTTCTGAATCGACCTGGCGGACACTACCGACGATTTGTCGAACTCCAGACTACGGGTGCTGCCGAAGGCGGAGCGGCCAGCTAAGTCCTTCCGAGTTCGAAATGTGTCCTGCCGACATTTTTGAGGAACGCGCCGTTGTTGTAGATCGCCCGTCCCGCCACTTCCTGCTATTGGAAACAACAGATGGAACGTTTGCGTCCTTCGACGGGAAACATCTGAGTTGCACAAGCGAGGGCAACGACAGTATCGTTTGGGACAAGCACGGTGAGAATGAGCTAATCCACGTCCTCACGGGAATGGTCGCCAAAAAAGTTCCGTCGACCTCAAAAGGAAAGTTCACCCTCTCCGTTCCGTCCGAAACAGATCTCCTTTCCGATTCTTCCCTGTCAATTGAATTCAAGGAAATTCATGGTCCGGCTGAATTGCCGTCGCAGTACTTCCAGTTCCTCAGGCAAAATGGCTGGGTTTGTCTTACCTCCATTTTGGACCCAAGGATTCTTGAGGGTCTCGAATTCGTAGCCTGTACAGATCGCTATGAAGGTAGAACTAGGGTTCGTGCACACGCAATAGCACAGGATGTCGCGGTGGCTAAGACGGTGGCTGAACCGATATCGCTCTGGTTGATTCGGCAATACATGGGTATTCCAGATGTCCGCCTATCTCACTCTCCAGCTATGGCGGTGTTGACCAAGGACGATGGACAGCGCGACGTACAAGGATGGCACTCGGACTTCCCTTATCACTGGGGAACAGGACACATTGGGCAAGTTCCGACACCTTCCGGTGAAACAGTACTCGGAGTTCAACGCAACGTCTGTGTGTCGGACTTTAGCAAAGAACGCGGTGCTACGGCATTCAAGCTAGGTTCTCACTCGCTCGACCAACCGCCTCCTGATGAGTGGGGTCAGGCTCGCCACTACGGCAGACGGGGCTACCGTCTAAAGCATGGACTTCCCTACTCTGGTCCGGACGCTGATGTTGTAGAAGCACCGGGCGGAAGCATAATCCTGTACGACTCTCGTACGTGGCATAGAGCAGGAGTAAACCGAACGGACAAGCCCCGTTCAGCAATGCTTCAAGCGATGACTCCCATGTACGTCTTTCCTAAGAACGATACTAGTAGCGCATTCAGAGCATATCGTCAAAGCGACGCTTTTTCTCAGTCCACTGAACGAGAGCGACTGGAAATTCAAAAACTCATGGTTCATCAGTTCATCGGACCGGGCGGAGAATTTGCAATAGGTCCCGACCGAGAACTAACTGGGAGTTTGCAAGCATAGACTGCGTGCATTTGAAGCTCGCGCAAAGTATTCCTTGATTGCATAGCCATGGGAAACGCTTCAATTAAGCTCGAGGGACACATCCGACATTCGATCTGTGATGTTCCTGCTTCGACTTGGAACGCATGTGCAAATCCTCCAGGACAACCATATAACCCATTCGTTGACCATCGATTTTTTCAAGCTCTCGAAGAGAGTGGAAGCGTGTCGGCGGAAACCGGCTGGCAACCCTTCCATATAGAGCTCAAGTCCGAGGAACAAACACTGGGAATCGTTCCGATGTACGTGAAGTCGCACTCGAGAGGCGAGTTCGTGTTCGACGGAAGTTGGGCTAACGCTTGGTATGGAGCAGGTGGGCAGTATTACCCCAAATTGCAGGTAAGCATCCCATTTACGCCAGCTACGGGTCCCAGACTGCTTGCTCCGACAGACAAACTAAGCGCCCAGGTCGAGGACCAATTACTTCTCGTGATCGCTCAAATCACTCGTAAGCTTCAATTGAGTTCGGCACACATTACGTTCATGCCTAAAGATCAATGGGAACGAGCTGGAAAGCTTGGATGGTTGCAACGCGTCGACACACAGTTTCATTGGCACAATGCAGACTACGACTCTTTTGACCACTTCCTCTCCGAACTATCTTCCAAGAAGCGCAAAAACATACGCCGTGAACGACGCGAGGCTGTATTTGACGGCATCACCATTGAATCAATTACAGGATCAGATCTTAAAGAGCACCATTGGGATGATTTCTACGAGTTCTATGTAGACACCGGCTATCGCAAATGGGGTCGTCCCTACCTGAACCGCGAGTTCTTTAGTTTGGTGTCGGACTTGATGCCGGAGCAGACTTTGCTGATACTCTGTAAACGTAACGACAAGTACATAGCTGGTGCAATAAACTTTATTGGTGACGATGCGATTTTCGGCAGAAATTGGGGATGCATCGAAGATCACAGATTTCTACACTTTGAGACTTGTTACTACCAAGCGATCGACTTCGCGATAGAGCACAAACTACAACGTGTGGAAGCCGGAGCTCAGGGTGGACACAAGATCGCGCGTGGCTATCTTCCTCAGACAACATACTCGGCACATTACATCGCCGAAACGAACTTTCGTAACGCAGTTGCTCGATTTCTTGAGGAAGAGAAGCAATTCGTTGAGCACGACATCGAATACATTGAGCAGCACTCGCCGTTTCGAAATGACATCGATCTCTCGAAGTTTCAGCATCGCACAAAGGTCTGACAAGGTACTTAATTGACCCTTTCGCAAATGACTGACTAAGCATGACTGTTCCACTCAAAAACCAAAGCCGAATCGAGTCGACCAATCCACAGGACTTTGAGGAGTCAGGACCAACCGTCCTGACCTATACGCATCCGTTCGAAAATGTGATTACGGACACTCGCGAGCAATTGGAAATTCGTGAAGATGCGATCTTTCATCTCTGTCCAGCCGGAATCAGTGCACATGCTCAGGCATTTGTGATTGATGAGCTCATCGAGCTTGCACGTCTCACCCTAGCTGGCATGTTGCATACTAGTTGAACCTAGCTCTTGCTTCTATGCCGATCCGTCCACGAAGATCAATCCTTGGTGCTTGACGATGCGGAAGTTGTCGGTCACGTTGCTCTTCAGCTCGTCCCAGCGCTCGGTCACCTCGGCGAGGAACTGCAGGATGCGCGCGCGGAAATCGGTCAGGCTCGCGTTCCATTGGTTGTGAGTGACGCGTTGGTGCATCTTGCCCCGGAGCCGCTCGATGGGGTTCAGGTGCGGCGCGCACCGCGGGCTTCCAGTGCTTCGGGCACCAGCGCGAGGCGGGCCGGATCTGGGGCTCCGGATGCACCGCGTCGAAGAAGAACACCACCTGGTCGTTCGGCAGCCCGTCGCGCAGCTCCTCGTACTCCAGAAGTGTCAGGAATTCCGTGTATGGGTCCCTTCCCAGTTCTCCCCCGAGGGCGAGAAAATTTTTCGATTTTCTAATTGTACCATAGTTCCTACGCCTTCGTCACCCAACCGCTCGAGGGGTTGAAGCGCTCCTCGAAATGGATGGAGAACTCGCGTTTGGCCGACTGCCAGTTCAGCATCGGTCCCCGCCAGCTCGGCTCCTGCTCCGGCGTCAGCAGGCCAGCGTTCGACGACGGGGTGTCCGGTGTGTGCGTTGCGTTCATGAAACCTCCTGTTCCACTTGGGTCTTTTCCTGAGTGACGGTTCTGTGTCGACCCTAACAGGCCAGCATGTGCAATTTAACCACAGGAAAGTCCGTCCTGTAGGTCAAGGTGGTGCGCACTTAACAGGTAGGTCTGAGGTTCTAGGAGTATATCAATTTCAAGACACGCCTCTGCGGTTATGACAGGTACTGTATAATAGTACACCATCAAGAGAAGAGAGCAATACACGATGAAAACGTATGAAAAGACCAGCTACCAGGAATGGACCATGCGCTACGGATCCGAACGCGCATGCCTGGAGGCCGTGGCGAAGATTCGCTGGCGCGAGGGATTTCGGTGCCCGCGATGCGACCACGACCGAGCCTACGTGCTGGAGCGTCATCGCATCCGGCAGTGCCGGAGCTGCGGGTTCCAGGCGTCCCCCACCGCGGGGACGCTGTTCGAGAACACGCGCCTTCCCCTTCCCAAGTGGTTCGCCGCGATCTACCTCGCCACCGCCGACAAGGGCGGCATCTCCGCCGAGCGGCTGCGCAAGATGATCGGCGTGACCTTGAGAACGGCGCAGCTGATGCTGGACAAGATCCGACGTGCCATGGGGGACCGCGACCGGAACTACGTGCTGGGCGTCCGGGACGACGAGCACATGGAGCTGGACGACGCCTTCGTGGGCGGGCGGACCCGGGGCGGCAAGCGGGGACGCGGTGCCGAGGGCAAGCGACCCGTGCTCGTGGCGGTGGAGCACCGGTCCAACGATCGCGCCGGATTTCTCGCCATGAAGGCCGTGGACAGCGTGGACGGCGACACCGTGCTCGCGTTCCACGAGCGTCTGGGCGACGAGCTCCGCATCCGCACGGACGGGTGGAAGGCGTACGGCATCATGAATCTCGAGGACGGCCTGGAGGTCGAGTCGCGCACCACTCCCGCCGAGAAGGTGGACGAATGGCTTCCGAAGGTGCACACCGCCATCGCGAACCTCAAGCGCTTCCTGCTCGGAACCTTTCACGGAGTGTCCTCCCCCAAGCTGCAGAAGTACCTCGACGAGTTCGTCTATCGCTACAACCGCCGATTCTGGGAACCGCAGCTTCCGCATCGCCTCCTGACGGCTTGCGCCAGCCACCTTCCGGCTCCGTCGAGGATCCTGTATGCTGAAAGTGGGCTGTCATAACTGCAGAGGCGTGTTTGAAAATTGAACCGATTGGAACCAATCTACAATCCGTATCGTAACTAAATGAGATTGCTACCTGACCATTAACATGTGGCAATCTCACATTGTTCCAAGTAACATTGACTTTCCCTGCACCTAACATACTGTTTGCTACGGAGTTCTAACCCAGACCTCAGCTTTTATGGACTTGACACGAATAGAAGTCAAGTGGTCTTTGGCCACTTTCGTCATTGTTGTCTTAGCCTTCGGATCATTTGTACTTGGCTACTTCATTCAAAGCAATACGACCGGAGCGAAGGATGATACAGCTTTATCCTCTGGTCTCTCAGAAACAGTAGCGGTGACAGCAGATTACGATAGCGCACAGTCTCAAGACACGCAAGAACAGTTCAGTATCGAAGAGCTTAGCGATCCTCGTCGATTCAAGAGTCGAATAGCTCGAACCACCGCATTGGTTAAGAGTGTTCAGAATTCCGATGTAAGCGAACTGATGGAGTTCTTGAGTCAGTCCAAGTCGATGCAATCAAGCAGCTGGCAAGAAGAAATGCAGAATGCAATCATTCAGCGACTAGCCGTGCTCGACCCAATCAACGCATTGGCTGAGGTGTATGAATTCACCGACGCTCGCCAGCTGTCTCTACTTCCTATTGTCTTTCGGGAATGGGCATTGGCAAACTTGGATGAAGCCATCGGTCAAGCACAGAATCTCGACGACAAATTTAAGCCAAGTGTGATTCAGAGCATTGTGCGTTCTCGAGCCGACTTACCTCCCGCCCAGCGTAGAAGTATTGCACGGAGCTTTGACCAAGAATGGATTGCTATCCAGCTGCTGAAACAAGATTCCAGTCAAGAGCCAATCAGCGACCCAAGACAGGAATTGGAAGACTTCCTTAGCCGGAACTCAAGCGCCCTCGAGTCTTGGAGCGACGAACAAACTCATTTACTAGCTCAAATTCTGATTGCTTGGCTGTCCCAAGAAGGCATTGACGCTTTTGAGGAGATCGAGGCATCGCTGCCCGACGGATTCCTTGGGGAAACCGCGCCGACCTTCTCAATCATCCACGATTTATCCGAGAACAGCCCGGAACTGGCGTTGCAGTTGTCTGTTGCCACCGGGTCCGTCGGAATTGGTGGAAGTGCTTGGCTAACGGTTCGGAGGTGGGCCGAGTCCGATCCAACTGCGGCCTTTAGTGCCGTTTCATCGCTTGAAGGCAGATCGATGAAACGTTTTTTCCAGGATCAGGTGCTGGTTACTTGGGCTGCTCAAAATCCACATGAGTTGCTTGACGCAATTCGCACTATGCCGAAAGAACTGCATTCAATAGCTCAGGAAAAAGCACTGTCCGCAATGGCTGAGTCGTCGCCACAGAGTGCTTCGAGGCTACTTGGCGAGATAGAGAACAGAGATGCTCGAGACCGCGCAGCAAGCAACATCGCGTCCTCTTGGGCTAGACTCGATATCGATGGTGCGCTCGAATGGATCGAGAACGATGAATTGGTCTCTGACCTGCAGTTCAGTTTGTACCAGTCGGCGATAACTTCAGTGGCAAGAATTGATCCGCAGCTAGCAATGAAAGCGGCTCTCGAACTTCCGACTGGCAACGACGGGGTGGGACCGGAAGGCCATGTGCTACGAAACCTTTCCTCATCTGACTTGGATCTTGCGATTCTCATGTTGCCACAAGCGAGAAATGGGCCAACGCGGCTATCAGCATACAGCGCGGTTATCAAAAATCTGTTGGAAGAGCATAGCGACTTTAGAAAAGCAATGGACTTATTTGTCGAAGTTGCCGACGAAGTGCCGATTATTGGCTTTAATCCAGCGCTCCGATCTCTTGTGTGGGATACGCCGCTGCAATTGTTCGAGTCGCTGGATGAGATTCCGACTGAAGATCTGAAGAAACGCGTAGCTGGCAATCTGTTGGTTCATGAACCCCAGGGTCTGTTCTCGGATGAGCAGTTGACCCGTTTGCGCGAAGTAAGCGGAACGTCGCCCAGTCGACCAAGGTCACCTGAGTTGGATGCAGCACTCAAAGAGCTGTCCGAAGCAGTCTTGGAGACACTCGAGTGATGCGCGAGAGACTAATAGACAACGCAAGGGCTACAAGATTGGAGAGCAGTCTCGACAAGTTCTAACGTAATTTAATTCGTTGAAGTACTGGTCGAAGTTTTGGAAGTTGTAAACCGATGAAGAATTATTTTCTCTTTGGCGTTCTTGGACTAGTCATAGTTGCCGGGGCGTTCGCACTAGGACTCGTCGTCGCAGGTGGCACGGAATCATCCACAAGCAGCGTCAGTCCTCACTTGACCGATTCGGACACGTCCATAAACGATGGTTCGAGTGCAATTTACAGAAAGCTAGACCAAGATGCGGTTCAAAGCGTTGCTGAACTTGCAATACATGATCGTTTTCCCAGCCACTTTGAGCGCTCTGTTGCGCTCTATGAACTAGTCGCCGGTGCAGACCGACAGGAACTACTTACCCATTTGAGACAGTCGAGCCAATTGGCTAAGAGCTTGAAGGACGAAGTTCAACTTGCAATTATCCAGTGTCTCGCAGCAATTGACCCCATTGCTGCATTGGACACCGTGAACGAATTCCAATCTGATCAAAATCCTTCATTTCATTCGGTAATCTACCGCGAGTGGTCACTATCAAATTTGGAACAGGCGATTGAACATGCACGTGGCCTCGACCCCGCTGATAGGAAAACGGCTGTCGAGAGCATGTTATTGGTGCGGGAAGACTTGACTCCCCAACATCGTAGGGAACTAGCGCGGCAACTCGACATGGAGTGGCTTGCCATCGAATTGATGGAGCGGACCTCGGACACGCCCGTAATTCAAGACCCGGAAAGCGAATGGACAGCGTTTGTACGACGGAACAACGAAAATCTTGGTAATCCGGACGATGCTCAACTACGCATGATGACCCACATCGCTCGCGCTTGGATATTCAAAGATGGTGTCGATGCGATTGACAATCTTATTGAGTCCCTTTCCACGCTGACTTCTTTGCAGAAGATCTCTGACATGGTAGTTCGACAAGTTGCCGACGACGATCCAAGACTTGCTTTTGACCTGACATTCCATATGAGGTCGAGCGGAGTAACGGAGTTAATTGATCGAGTGGTGAATCAATGGGGCAGGGTCGATCCTTTGTCCGCACTGAACACAGTATCCAGTCTCGAGCTTAAGTACTTAAGAGGAAAACTGCAGACTGAGGTATTGGAAGCTTGGGCAATCACAGATCCGAAAGCTCTGTTGAATCAAGCCAGCGGATTGTCGAATGAACTTCAGCCCATTGCTCGCAACAAAGCACTACTCTCACTTGCATACAGATCTCCACAGGAAGCGGCAGAACTCATTGATGAAGTTGAAGATCAATCAAGCCTGGACCTAGTAGCGGGTGTGGTAGCAACAAGCTGGTCAAAGTCGGATCTCGCAAGTGCCCTTCGATGGATAGACAACGAAGAGAGCGTTGTACACAATCGAGACGTGTTGAGAATCGTTGCAATAAGTGGACTGGCACGGAGCGACCCACAACAAGCGATGCAAGTAGCACTAGCTCAGCCGCTTAACGAGGATGGCATAGGACCAGAAGCACAAGTGATTAGTGCCATGACATATTTCGACATGGATACCGCAATATCCATGCTGTCACAAGTAAGAGGTGGCAACACTAAAGTGGAAGCCTATGAGTCGGTCATGATGTTTCTCACCCCACCGATTAGAAACGAAACTGATCGAGCTATGGATCTGTTCGTTCAGTTGGCCAATGAGCAAGACATTCCGAAAAGGGCTTTTGTCGTTACCAGTCTTGTGCTTAGTGAACCTCGAGCACTGTTTGATGCGCTCGAACGGTTTGAGTCCATGGACTTCAGGAGACGAGTGGCAAGCTCATTGCTTCGCTCCCATCAGGGCAACAACGTCTTCACGGAGGAACAAATCACGGTTCTTAAAGAGACAAGTCAATACGGACAAGAGAGTCGAGAAGCTCGGAGAGAAGCGGCATTTGAAAGAGTTCGCGAATTAACAGAACAAATTCGGGATACGGACGAGAGTTAGTCAGACTAATTAGCCAAGTCTCTCGTTGTCCAGATTGCAAGCGTCGCTCGCACATCGTTCTTGGTCAATGACGGTACGCCAATTGCCGAGGGTACGATAGGCGTCTCCACACAACATCCGGCTAATTTCTGAATCGGCTTCGTTAGCCGTGTCCTGAAGTTGAACCATCTAGAGCGTCCGAAATCTCAAGGTTTACACCAGCCTCTGGCGTGCAAGTCAGGGGCCTCGAACCAAACACAAGCCTCGAGTGCTTTGGCACTCTGCATTCCTTGTTTACTATTGGCTATGGTGTTCCCATTAGATTCTCACCTCGCACGGACTTGACATGAAGAGAAGCCACACGACCCTGGCCATTTGTGCCATTGTTGTCTTGGCCGTTGGATCGTTTGTGCTTGGCTACTTTATTCAGAGTAATCCAAATGGACCACCGGATAGATCGGGCTCCATCTCAAAACGTTCTTCAACACTAGATGAAGAAGCGGGGAACGACCGTACACAGACACAAGACAAACAAGTACGACTCAGTATCAAAGAGCTTAGTGATCCTGATCGATTCGACAGTCGAATCGCACGAACTGCCGCATTGGTTGAGAGCCTCCAGAACTCTAATGCTAACCAGCTGCAAAAGCTATTGAGTCAATCCAAGTCCATGCAAGCCGGCAGTTGGCGGAAGGAAGTGCAGAACGCAATCATTCAACGACTAGCCGTACTCGATCCAATCAGTGCTTCCGAAGAGGTGGCTGAGTTCTCCGAAGAACGGCGGCAGGACTTACTTCCGTTGGTCTATTGGGAATGGGCCCTCTCGGACTTGGACCAAGCAATCGACCATGCTCATGCTCTTGATGATGACATGAAGCACCTAGTAACCAACTATCTCGTGCAGTACCGTGCGGACTTGTCGGCAGAGCGACGTCGTGAAATCGCACGACGACTGGGCAAAGAGTGGATTGCAGTTTACTTTCTGAATAAATATTCTAGTCAGCAGCCCTTCAAAGATCCAAGACAGGAGCTTGAGTCATTTCTAAGCCAAAGTCCAAGTGATCTACATTACCTGAATGCTGATCAAACCGAAATGCTGACTCGGATTGTGAGCGCGTGGATTGTTCAAGACGGCATTGGCGCACTTGAGGAAATTCAAGAAAAACTAACCAAAGGTTATCTCAAACGAAGCGGACGCCTTTACGGGGTTGGTCGAGAAATAGGGATGAACAATCCAGAACTGGCGCCGGACCTTGCCGTTGCCACTGGGTCACTAGGAATGGCGGGAATTGCTTCGCAAACAGTTCAAAATTGGGCGAAATCCGACCCTGCCGCTGCATTCAGCACTGTTTCTTCGCTTGAAGGAAGGTCGGCGCGACGATTCTTGCACAGTCAAGTGACGGAAATTTGGGCATCCAACGATCCCTATGAGCTGATGGATGCGACTCGCGCCATGCCCAAGGACGGACAATCCATCGGTCAAGAGAAAGCTCTTTCCGCAATAGCTCGGACTTCGCCACAAAGCGCTGTGAAGCTGCTAGACGCAATAGAAGACAGTGATACTCGCGACCGAGCAATAGTTGGAGTCTTGGCGTCCTGGGTTCAACTCGACGTCGATGGTGCGCTTGAATGGATGGAAGGCGAACCGAGGATGGACCGCTTACCAGACGACTTGAGACAGTCTCTACTTTTCTCGATCGCCATAGTCGATCCTCAGTTGGCAGTGAAAACACTACGCAGACTGCCTCCGGACACACATGGTGTTGGACCGGAAGCTTATGCGTTCACTTGGTTGGCCAATTGGGATTTGGACACGGCGATTCAGTCGTTGCCCAAGGCGAGAGATGGAACGACAAGAAGTTATGCCTACGGTGCCGTTGTCGATAGTCTCCTAGATGATCACAAGGACTTTCGAAAAGCAATGGGTTTGTTTCTTCAGCTTGCCAAGAATATGGAAAACTTCAAGGTCACAATCCAGCACTCCACTCTCTTGTATTTAAAGCTCCAGTGCAATTGTTCGACTCTTTCGACGAGATTCCATCCGAAGAAGTAAAGAAGCTTGCAGCAAGAAAGCTACTAGTCCATGAATCTAAAGGCTTGTTCTCGGACGAGCAAATTGCTCACCTGCGCCAAGTGAGCGGCCTCTCGCCGAGAAGGCCAATGTCACCTGAAGTGGAAGCAGCAATGAAAGAGCTATCCGATGTACTCATGGAAACTAGGGATTGACACATGAGAATCACGGTTCCGGTCAGAGTCAACAAGAATCGCTTGCTTGCACCAAGACTGCTCGCATCTCTTGGTGTTGGTGAATTGGTTGAATCTATTGACTTGAGCACATGAGCAAGTATTTCTCGTTCGTTCTTGTCGGATTGATTGTTATTGCGGGAGCCTTTGTGCTCGGGCTCGTGCTTGCCACTAGTTCGGGGTCAGCCAGAGATATCGCACGTTCTCAGTCGACTGGTTCCACAGTGTCACCAAGCGATGAAACAAGTGCTCGGCGGAAAAAAACGGGAAGTCGAAGCGGATAGCGGCCCTCGCCAGGGCGATGGCGAGATGGGTCTTGCCCACGCCGGGCGGTCCAAGCAGCAGCAGGTTGTCGGCGCGACGCGCCTGTCAATGTCAAATAAAAATGTCTCACTTGTGGCAACTTAAATGTCACACTTCTGGCAACTTCAGGGGGTGGGCTAGCCCACCCCCTGAAAAATTTCTCCTTCATCGCCCCGCAGCTTCTCCCGAGCCTTGTATCTCGACCGGTACTCGCGCATGCGATAGCTGGAGCGCTGGATGTTCACCACATGGCACCGGTGCAGCAAACGGTCCAGCATCGCCGTGGCCATCACGTCGTCCCCCAGCACCGATCCCCACTCCTCGAAGCTCTTGTTGGTCGTCAGGACCGTCGACGACCGCTCGTGCCGCGCGCTCACCAGCTGGAAGAACAGCCGGCCCCCGGTCTCCGTCATCGGCAGGTAGCCGATCTCGTCCACGATCAGCAGCGCGGGCCTCGCGAGCAGGCGGAGGCGACGCCGCAGGTCCCTGGCTTCCTGCGCCTGGTGCAGCAGCTCCACGACCTCTGTCAGGCGACATTGAACTGACGCAGTGGCGACATCAAAACTGACGCAACGGCGACAGCAGAACTGACGGTCCGGAGTACGGCTCGAGGCCGGACTTCGAAGCTTGGCTGTTCGCTTGCAGGGAGATGTCATGAAACAAGAGCGAGAGGCTACCATCCTGTCGACCCCGTCGAACAAGGAGGTTCGCCGAACCATGAAGACTCGAGAGGAAGTGGCGCACATGCTGCGTCTTCGCCGCCAGGGGCTCACGCCCTACCGCAAAGCCGCCGTGCTGGGATGCAGCCGCGCCACGGTGGTGCGCTATCTGCGCCAGAAGGGGTGGAGGCCGATGGCGAAGGCCCGTCGTCTGGAGGGACTGGAGCCGTGGCTGGAGGAGCGCTTTCTGCGCCACGGGGGCAACGCCGACGTGGTGCGCCAGGAGTTGCGGGAGCAGCACGGGATCGAGGTGTCGCTGCGCACGGTGGAGCGCGCGGTGCAGCCGCGTCGCCAGCGTCTGCGGACGACCCGGCTGGCGTGCGTGCGCTTCGAGTCGCCGCCCGGTGTTGGTGACAACTTAGAATGTCCCACTTTTGTCAAGAAAAAATGTCCCACTTTTGAGGCATTTTTATTGTTGAATTCGGCCTGCCGAAGGGGTTCGGGCTGGAGGAATTGGGAACATGTCGCTTTCGATTGGACCATGGCGTTCCAAGGAGGGAAGCGGCGGTGCACGACAGGAGTACAAGAGTGGAAATGAAGGCGTTGCTGGAGTCGGGGCTGTCGAAGTCGGCGGCGGCTCGGCGGCTGGGAGTGGATCGCCGGACGGTGGGTCGCTGGGAGTCGAGGTCGTCGACGACGGCGCGCAAGCGTCGGGCGCACAAGCTGGATCCGTACAAGGAGATCGTTCGGACGCGTCTCGCGACGTATCCCGAGCTGACGGCGGGCAACAGGCAGTTCAGAAATGATATCACTTGGATCTGGACACGCGGAAATGGATTAAATCAAAAGTGGTAGGTCAGCAACTGCGATACGATTCTCTACTACACACAGATCGACAGTCGAACGCAGAATCAGCAGTACGAATCCTCTTGCTGACGATCACGGAAAGACTGGAAACAGGATGACCTGGGCTTTTGGCACGCCGAGAAACTCACGGGAGGAAAGGCTGGCGATCATCCGCCTACCTCCTGTACAAAGGTGTGCTCTCTCTTCGGGCAGGGTATGGGCTCCGCCGGTTCACGGCAAGTTTCGACCCAAAGCGCAACGGCGATTATCAGACAATCACAAAAGTCTGAATCCACTTGAGAAATGCGAGGCTTTGGATGCGGCTGGTTTGATTCACTAGCCGGCTAAAGTGGATGGTAAGCCGCGCTACAAGAAGTATTTATCCACACTGAAAGGTCTATATGTCAGCGACCCGCTTGCCGACATACCGCCTATTCAGGCACATTTCGCGGAGCGCTTGCTATCCCACCCAGAAGCCTCCCGCACTGCTTGACAGAATCATCCAAGAATCTAGCAAAGTGAATAGCGTCGATCTCGATCCTTTCTGGGGGTCCGTAACCGCCTGCGTCGCTGCGGACGCATTGGATCGATTGTGGATTGGCGTCGACATAGCCGAAAGGGCGGCTCAGCTGGTGTGCCCGCGAATCGACGACCTCACCCGAAAGATCGTCCGCCGGACGGACATTCCCACGCGCAGCGACATAGGAAAGATCCCAATTTACAGCTCCCTCGACAACAATATCCAGCTGTACGGAGAACAAGGGGCGACTGCACTGGATGTGGGACACACCTCGAGAAGCCGAACCTGGAGGTAGACCACATCGTCACCGCAATCAGAGGGGGGGGCACGGACCACATTGACAATCTGCAGCTACTTTGCGGGCAGCACTCACTGCAACCGCATCAAGCGCGATAGTGGGCAGGGGTACCTCATCGCCAAACTAGCGGCCTAAAGCAAGGATATGACAAAGCAAATCAACAAACAACGCGGTCGTCCGGCAAAACCCATACCAAGACGCATCAATGCGCCACCCGAGAAGATCGCGCAAGCCATCTTCGTTAGCAACGACTTGAGACTGAAAAAACATGAGAAGTCCTAGGTTCATCTCATGTTTGGATAGTCACATCACAACAGGGGCATTGTCCCACACACAAGGCGCAAACTTGCTTCGACAAAGTGCAAGCGCTTCTTGTCTATCCCGTTCGCATGTATTTTCCAGAGCCCTTTCGTACAAGGCTTCAACTGCCTTCCTACAATTCTCTTTTTGCTCACTAGGACCCTCTGTGTAATTAGGAATAGAATCACAATGGAAGAGACCCGCATATTTAAGGATGTCGAGCCTTAGTTTGCAATCACTATATTCTCCTTCAGCGTCCCTTTCACAAGCCAGCCAGTCGGGCATGCAATTGCTATCAGGGTACAATGAACTGATTGTGGTTCCAGCAAGCAGTAAGGCCACTAACAATGTGAAACCAATTTTTCTTACGGTGGTGGTGGTGTGTTTCACTTGTGCTTTCTCCTTCGAGTCTGTCGCAAAACTCGTGAAGTATAGTAATTTTTCGCGAGTTCGTGGCACGTTCCGAAACAGTTCGTTAGCATAACCAACTGTGGAGGAGGAAGTCCACGATCATGTCCAAGCGTAGAAAGATCGAACCGGAGCTCAAGGAGCAGGCCGTTTCGCTCGTGTTGAACTCTCAGCTGTCTCAGACGCAGATCAGCGAGGAGCTGGGGATTTCCCAGAGCTTGCTGTCGCGATGGGTGAGAGAGCAGCGTGAGCGTCGCGAGAACGTTCGTCTGAAGCACGAGTGCGCGTTCTTGAAAAAAGTTGCGGGCTACTCTGCACACGCTTCCAACCCAGGTATCAAGTGATCTCGGAGGCGACCGGGTCGCTTTCCGTCGTGCGTCGATACTCCCTGCTGCAGGTTTCCCGAGCCGGCTACTATCGCTGGAAAGGTCGCGTCGCCGGGGAAGCGGAGGATCGCGACGCGAAGTTGCTTGAGCGCATTCGATCGCTGCATCGGCGATGGTATGGAGTTCTGGGCTTTCGTCGCGTTCATCGACTTCTGGAGCCGGGCGGCGTTCACGTGGCGCAACGTCGCGTGCGACGTTTGATGAAAGACCACGGTCTGTTCGGACGTCCCAGCGGTCGGAGATCGCGCAATCGAGGCTCTTCGCGGGGCTGTGTGGCCGAGGCCCTGCTGAGCTTCAGATTCCATGCGGATCGGCCCAAACACAAGTGGGTGTCCGACATCACGGAGTTCGCCACCGTGGACGGCAAGTTGTACCTGTGTCAGGTGCGCGACCTGTACGACGGCGTCAGCGTGGGATGGTCCCTCGACAAGCGACAGACCAGTCGCCTGGTGATCGATGCCGCCGCCATGGCGATCCGCACGCGCGTGGCTCCGAAGGAGATCGTCTTCCACTCGGATCGCGACACGCAATACACCAGCAAGGTCGTCGCCCGATGGCTGACGGACCATGGACTTACAGCCAGCATGGGCGCGGTGGGAAGCAGCGCGGACAACGCGTCGGCGGAGAGCTTCTTCGGTCAGCTCAAGCGGGAGCTGCGGGAGATCTGTCGCTACGACACTCGCAAGCCGGCGACGGTTCGCATCAACGACTACATCGTCGGACTCTACAACGTGATGCGACGCATGGCCAGCGCGGAGCCCGCGGTCCAAAACGTCATTCTGGAGACCGAAGGTCGATAGACCAATGTATTACTTAAGAAAACCGCTAGTACAAAGGTGTCTGCAAAAAGTGCCACAAACCCCACGGAATCCTTTGAGCGCTTGGCGCATCTAACATATCTTACAAGCATAGTTCCTCGAGGCGGGCATGTCGAACAAGATTCTGGTGGACGACGCGGTCTACGGTAGAAACTGGGGATGCATCGAAGATCACCGATTCCTACATTTTGAGACCTGTTACTACCAAGCAATAGATTTCGCCATCAAGCACAAACTACAACGAGTGGAAGCCGGGGCTCAGGGTGGACACAAGATCGCGCGTGGCTATCTTCCTCAGGCTACTTATTCGGCCCATTACATTGCTGAGAATAGCTTTCGCTATGCTGTCGCACGATTTCTCGAGGAAGAAAAGCAATATGTTGAGCACGATATCGAATACATCGAGAAACACTCTCCGTTTCGGAACGACATCGATCTCTCGAAGTTTCAGCAACGCACAAAGGTCTGACAAGGTAC
Organism: Candidatus Azotimanducaceae bacterium; assembly: GCA_965203735.1. GTDB lineage: Bacteria > Pseudomonadota > Gammaproteobacteria > Pseudomonadales > Azotimanducaceae > Bin55. The sequence goes on along the minus strand of OZ241909.1, from coordinate 1,490,205 downwards.
TTAATTAACCCTTTCGCAAGTGACTGACTAAGTATGACTGTTCCACTCCAAAACCAAAGTCGAATCGAGTCGACCAGTCCACAGGACCTTGAGGAGTCAGAACGAACCGTCCTGACCTATACGCATCCGCTTGAAAATGTGATTACGGACACTCGCGAGCAATTGGAAACTCCCGAAGGCGCGATCATTCATCTCTGTCCGGCCGGAATCAGTGCCCGTGCTCAGGCATTTGTGATCGATGAACTCATCAAACTTGCACTCGTAACAGTAGCCAGCATGCTCGTAGTCTTGTTTCCACTTGAGCAAATTGGATTGTTCCTATTCTTGATAAGTGCATTTGCAATAACTTGGTTTTATGGAGTTGCTTTTGAATTATTCAATGACGGCAGGACACCTGGAAAGAACGTAGCACATGTCAAAGTTGTGAACTCGGACGGAACGCCAATCCGACTTGCGTCCTCGCTGCTAAGAAACCTGCTACGAGTAGTCGATGTAGGCTTACTTTGTATCCCGGCACTCGTGAGTATGGCAATGTCAAAAGGATTCAAGCGAATCGGTGACCACCTTGCAGACACCATCGTGATATATACCGAGACGGGACGGAGCTCAAAGAAACCAAAAATTGAAGTTGGAACAACGATTCCAGTGAAGTTAACACGCGCAGAAGAAACTGCACTTACAGATTTTCAAGATCGTGTCGATTCACTGTCCGGTCCAAGAGCTCAGGAACTCGCAGAAATACTGAGACCCATCCACGGATCTAGAGGTGATGCAGCAGTGCGGGCTGTTCTGGAATACGCAAACGGCGTCAGAGGAAGCTTGTGAAACAAGCTTACTTTGTCGAAAACAGGGAACAAGACTGGAATAAGCTTCGTTCAGTCTTAGACGCATATGAATCAAAGCGCTCAAGCGCTAGGGACATAGAAGTCGACGGATTCATAACGCTCTATAGAGACATCGCGCGCGATTTGGCAATTGCTCGCAGCCGAAACTACAGTAACACCTTGGTTGATCGTTTAAACGACCTGACAGTTCGTGGTCACAATGCGGTGTATCAGAATCGATCGGGATGGGTCGCCAAGAGCGTGGAATTCGTGACTCGAAATTTTCCGGCGGAGGTGCGTAGGAACTGGATGCTCTTACTCATTGCAACATGTGCCTTTCTGATTCCTGCAGCTGGGATTGTGTCGCTGATTCTTGTCGACAACCAATATATTCAGTCGGTCTTGTCACCTCAACAAATCGCAGAAGTAGAAGAGATGTACGACCCAGACGGCTTCGTGCAAAGCGAGGACAGACCGATGCGATCAAGGCTTGGAATGTTCGGTTTCTATATTTACAACAACGCTTCCATAGGACTGCGTTGTGCAGCAACCGGGATTTTCTTTGGAATCGGAACCGTTGTTGTACTTTCATTAAATGGTGCCGTACTCTCGGCGATCTTTACACATCTCGTCTTGGTCGGCTACAGCGAAACTCTCTTCTCGTTCGTCGCTGGGCACAGCGCTTTGGAGCTGACTGCAATCGCTATTTCGGGAGCTGCAGGACTCGGCCTCGGACAAGCCATGCTGGCCCCAGGTTCGATGGCAAGATCAATGGCGATTCGTCGAGCGAGGAAAACTGCGGTCATTCTCGTATTTGGAGCCATGATTATGTTTTTCCTCGCGGCGTTCATTGAAGCGTTTTGGTCGTCGATGCGCCTTCCTCCGACCCTAAAGTATGGCGTGGGAATTGGATTCTGGATTCTCGTTGTCGGTTACTTTGTTCTAGCTGGTAGAGATGCAGTTCGACAAGGCTCAAATTAGAATCCGACCGCGGACAAGCATGGAAGCGATTGACCTCGGGGTGTTAATTGCCCGACGTTATTGGTGGCGGTTAGTTGCTGGTTGGCTGGTCGTAGCTGTACCCATCTTCGTAGTGACATGGTTCATTCCCAACACCGTATTTGCCTTTCTCATGCTTTGGTGGTTCAAGCCACTCTATGAACGTATACCAATGACAACAGTAGCTAGCTCGATATTCGACGAGCACGCTCATTGGTCCACAATGCGACGGAATCTCATTGCTCCGGACTGCCTAATTTGGCTCACCTTTTTCCGCTTTTTTCCCGGTCGAAGCACACTTACCCCGATTGCTGCTCTAGAAGACCATGCATTGGGTTCAGGACGAGTTAGCAATCGCCGTTCACTCATAAAGGAGAACATTCAGGGTGCATACTTGGGGTTGCATTCAATGGGTTTACTCGTTGAAATCGCAATTGTGCTGTTTATTCTCTTGATGGCTCTTTGGTTGCTGTCGCCTGTGGAAACTGACCCTGCCATTGCTCTTGGAATTGCTCTACAGGAGTTGCTGACTTTCCTTTTTTCTTCGTTCTGGGGTCCCAAAATCGTTTTGACTGCGCTGTTTGTGGCGTTCGCATTTGTCGCTCCGTTCTATGTATGTTGTGGATTTGCACTCTACCTCAACCGCAGAGTGGAACTCGAGGGATGGGATCTTGACTTGGAATTTCAGCGAATGGTTAGGCGTATCGCACCGATGCTTGGAGTCGTGCTAATTGCAATATATTGCATGCCGTCACAGGCACAGGAATCTGTTACACCCCCGCAAGAACAAGCTCGGAGCTCCGTTGCTGCGGAAATTGACGAAGTAGTTCGTAGCGAACGCATAAGCAAAACCGAGATGCGTACCAAAGAGCCGGAGCAGCGCAGGGAGTCGCGTCAGACAAGCAATATAGCACTTGCAATGTTCCTGCGAATTCTGTTTTGGACCTTGCTAATTGCGGGAATCCTCTGGCTAGTGATCAAGATCGTGCTGTCCGACTACATTCGTCACGTATTCACTCGGAAGAGCACGAAAGAGGTAGCCGTTCAGCAGAAGTTTCCGAACCTCAAGAGAACGCTGGTTCTTCCAGACGATGTAGTCTCCGCCGCAAGCGACGCCTGGCGCGATGGTCAATTCCGCAATGCCATGTCTCTACTCTATCGAGGTGCACTTTACGCACTCATTACCAAGCACAAGTGCGACATCAATCCGAGCGACACAGAAGCATCGTGTATGAGAGTAGTTCGTGAATCCGCCCCCTCTCTCTCGGAGGCCTTTGACCACATCGCTTCTAGTTGGCAACAATTGGCGTATGCGCGCCTTCCCGTATCGGAAAACGACTTTCATGCGTTGCGTCGTACCTACGCGGAGAAGTTCAATCTCAATGCGTAAGGCACTGTTATACATCATTCTGTTTGCGGCAGCCGCAGCCGTGGTTGGGCTTGCCATCTGGTGGTATCAGAGCCAGGAGAGGATTGAAGTCAGAGTATCTACCGAGGAAGCACGGCTAAACCCTTGGCTAGCAATTTCAATCCTGTTTGAAAGTCGAAATCTCGAAGTCAAGCAAGAGTTTCCTCTATACGATGAAGTTATTCCGTCGACACGCGACACTATTGTCGTAAGGCACGGGTCGTACACCATCGAGACCGCTAAACAAAGTTCGTTACTTGAGAGATGGGTTCGTGATGGCGGAACACTTATTTACAGAGTCACCAGCGTTTGGGACGATGAAGAACCGGAACGTTCATTTCAACAACTATTTCCGATGAGTCTTGGTGTGCATCTCATGCACGAGGAGTTAGCAGAAACTGAACCGTATATCTCAACTAGGATGCCGGAGTGTCCAGAACAGTCTCAGGAGATCACATTCGCCAACAGACCGCCGCTCAACATGCAAGCGAATCATGCAGAGGAGTCGATCTTCGATCTGGACCATGTTGCACGAGGGCTAACACCTTTGACGTTGGGTGTTGGAATGTTGCAATTGAACTACGGATCAGGTCGGGTCTTCTTTGTGAGAGATCTACACCAATGGACCAACAGCTACGTTAGTTGCTTCGACAATGCCTACATTTTGTACTCCATCGTTTCCGATTTTGAGCAATCCAGTACAAGGCTAAGCGGGCGCACTCTTTGGATCTTGCCGATGGGTGCATTTCCTTCTCTCTTCGAATTGATTTGGAAAAATGCGCCCCATGCTGTCCTTGGTGTGGGACTGGCATTTTTCGTCTTGGTACTTGTGTGGAATATTAGGCAATCTCCGCCAGCGTACGAAGTGAGCAGTCCTAGAAGGAGCGCTTACGAATACGCAACGAGTGCAGCGAACTTTGCGTGGCGCAATGGAGATCTTCGGTCATACTTGATTGCGTTGGGTACAAATGCACTGCGTGGCCATCCCTTGGATCTCAGAGATCGCATAATCTCCGACACCGCGAAGAGACTAGGAACTTCGGAAACTAAACTTAGAGAGGCTCTGAAGCAAGAGAAACGTGCACCGTCAGAATCGGAATTAATCGAACAAGTCAGACTCGTCCAAGCGCTATACAAGAAAAGATAGCTTCTTGCTTCTGTTCAAGAGCTTAAGTACCAGCTAACGTGCCCTGCTCAATTCTGGGCTAGCCCGATACTGGATCGCATGCACGGGGCAAACGGAAGAAATTCGCTGCGGATTCATTGACCTCGTTTGTAGGGAAATGTACGCGCAGCCCCCTTCATGACAGCGCGTGCGACTGACTCTGGAGAACTGAGCAAACCACCTTTAGCGACGTGTTCGTAGTTCCAAAGGAGTTTGCTCTCATCGCCTTCATATATGGACATCCGGATGAACGCTTTGTTTGTATTACCAACCAAACCAATCAGAAACCTTGAAGCCATCGCCCTATCTGTGCCTATTGGCCGGCTTAGCAGCACGTCTCCTCCAATCACAGCGTCCACATCCAAGATCTTGCAAATCTCCGACTTGGTCAGTGCTGCTAACTCTTCTGGTGTCGTGTTCGTTTCCAATTCTCGGCTGAGCAACGTGTTTGTCTTGTCAATGTCCTGAAACTCGACTGTATAGCGACCCCGCGTTGCTGTCCTTGCAAGAACTGGGTATAGATGACTCGCTGAAAGGTCTGGCCCTGTTCTTTCTCCAACGCCAGCAGATCTTCTGATGACGTGTTGACACCATCCTGGTCAGTTTCGATTGTGACATCAAATGGAAGAATGGCGATCTTCGAGTGTGCAAACTTGTAGCTACCAAAATCTGGAGCAGTGTAGATCGATGCGCATCCTGACATGAGGACAGTCAAGACGAAAAGAGTGATTCCTGAGCACGCTGTAGAGACACGCCGCATCCTGAATTCTCCGGAAGCCAGCCAGTAGTTAGCCAATGCTAGCACAGGCAATTGTCCGTCTTGCCCCGTTTTGTTTCATCTAACATGTTCCAAACAGTAGCGGTGCGATTACCCCATTGCTCTCCCATGATCAATCAATCTACGTCAAACGAGACAGAGTTGCTACAAGGTTCTTTGTGACACTTGTATTTCGATAGTCAACACAATTCGTGGCAAGTTTTCGCCCTATCGTATGAAGGGCTACCACGTTTCGTGCTATCCAAAGACTGTTGTGTCGTATATCGCCATAATTGTCCACTCCAATTGATCGGGAAAGAGTCAATGTTCGGTTCTTTCGCTAGTAGAGAAGCTCGATGACCCCAGAAGAACTTCAGCAAGCCAGTCAGACCGACGTAGCTGCATGCGCAGAGGTATTCGAGCGCATAGCCCAAAACGTTAGCACCATTCTTATCGGACAAGAAACCGTAGTGGCGCAAGTCTTGCATTGCATGATCGCGAACGGACATGTCCTCTTGGAGGGTGTACCTGGCCTTGGTAAGACTCTACTCGTTCGCGCTTTGGCGACGAGCATTCAATGTGCAACAAATCGAATTCAATTCACGCCCGATCTCATGCCGAGCGATGTAACAGGGCACGCTCAGTACAACATGAGGGAGGAGCAGTTCGTAATCCGAAAAGGACCGGTCTTTACCAATCTTCTTCTGGCGGATGAAATCAACCGAGCTCCAGCAAAAACACAATCTGCATTGTTAGAAGTGATGCAAGAACGACAAGCAACGATTGAGGGGGAAAGTTTCGAGATCGATCACCCTTACATGGTTTTGGCAACGCAAAACCCGATTGAATTTGAGGGAACGTATCCGCTTCCCGAAGCCCAATTGGATCGCTTCATGGTGAATGTCTTCATTGAGTATCCCAGTCAGAATCATGAGGAAGTTCTTGTTGATCTTGTTACCACGGGAAAACCCGCGGACAACTTGGATACTTCGACGATTGAAGCAGTAGCGAATGCAACCGACATAAGCAACGCTCAGCAAGTAGCGTCTCAAATACTGGTAGATGACGCGGTTTTGAAATATGCCGTAAGTATTGTCCGGACAACTAGAGACTTTGAGGGCATTAGCCAAGGGGCAAGCCCTCGGGCAGCCATCGCTCTCATACGCATCGCTCGAGCACAAGCGCTACTCTCAAGTCGTACATTCGTAATTCCAGATGACATTCGAACAGTCGCAGTTTCTGTACTGCGACACCGTATCGCACTGAGTCCAGAGTTTCAATTTGAAGGAATGTCGAAGGATCAGGTCCTTGATAGTGTTATTCAAAGCGTCGAGGCACCTCGTACGTGAAGCCAACAAAGTTGCTTGTTATCGCAATTCTGCTTGTCGCGGCAGCGTCGATATTCCGAGAATACCATTCGATCGTCATTGTGTTGGCGGTGGTTGGATTGCTCATCGTTTTACTTGATGCCCTCACTCTTCAGAAGCGTGGAAATTTGGCCGTGGAACGAAGAGTACCTAACACTCTTGCCTTTGGCCAATCTACCAAGGTGCGTTTGAATCTCCACCATGACCTGAACCAAAGACTCAGAGTCGCCATCAATGATCGTTGCCCATTGGAATTGAGCCCAAAGGGACTCCCGATAACAAGCGAAATTGAGCCCGATTCCACACATCTTGTCGAGTACACAATAATTCCGACTCTTCGCGGAGACTTCAAATTTGCATTTGTTGATCTTGCTGTAGATTCGATGTTTGGTTTCTGGCAACGAATTGTCCACGTCGAATGTAGCAACGAAGTTCGAGTTTATCCAGATTTTTCTCAAATAACCAAGTACTTACAGTTGCTTCTGGTACATCAGACAAACCAGATGGGGATTAAGAAGCAAGTGCGCCGTGGAGAGGGGCTCGAATTCCTACAACTCAGAGAGTATCGACAAGCCGATCCCTTGAATCGAATTGATTGGAAGGCAACATCCAAACGAAGAAGCCTCATTTCCCGGGAATTTCAAGAAGAGAGATCTCAACAGCTTCTGTTTCTGGTAGATACTGGTCGGAGAATGCATAGTCATGATGGAGAGGTATCGCTCTTCGACCGAACATTGGATGCAATGACGCTCTTGTCCTATATTGCGCTCAGTCAGGGAGACCGTGTCTCAATTCTGTGTTTCGGCCAGGAAAACCGCTGGATACCTAGTCAAACCGGACTTTCAGCTGTCGGTTCTCTTTTGCGCCACACCTATGACCTGCAAACTGGTACCGTGGCTTCGGACTACGTTGCCGCAGCCGAGGAACTCTTAGTTCGACAAAGAAAACGAGCTCTTGTAGTTTTGATCACATCACTGAGGGATGACGACAAAGATCTTCCATCTGCATTGCGACTCTTGGCCGTTCGCCACAGTGTGCTTTTGGCGAGTCTGCGTGAACAGACCCCGAATGAAACGCTAAAAACGCGTGTACAGAACATAGATCAAGCACTCGCTGTGTTGGGGGCGGCAAAATATCTCGAAGAGCGCACAAAAGCGCTCAATGAATGCAGACGTGCTTGTCACTTGGTAGTTGACTCGCTGCCTTCTGAACTATACGCGAGACTCGTCAACGCATATTGGTACATGAAGAGGGCGGGAATTACGTGAGCTACACCGTAGTCTGGAGGTTAGAAAAGTGAAGGCTTGGAGTAGTCATGGGTTCAAAACAACCAACTACACAAGCTTGTAAGATCACTGCAGCAATCCCTGCGCTCGACTTGACAAGTACTTTCTAAGTCCATCTACCTGTTCGGGGCTGAGGAATTTTTGGTTGTTATGCATCATCGCCAATCGTTCTGCTAGGCGTTTCTTGACCGCATCCGTCGGAAGGCTTTCAATTTTCGAGTACAAGTCTGCTGGGTCAAAATATGCCCATGTGAATGCAAACGAGTCGAAGTACGCATATTGAAAGTCCGCTGATTCTTCCTCGACAAGCTTCAGGGCTTGATCGGAGCGGCCCCTGACTATCAGTGCATTCCCAATCACATTTAACGACGTTTCCCGCGTGGGTTGATTGCGGGTGTGCTCCAAGACTTCCATACCCTTATCAATGTCAATTTCAACCAAGCTTTCAATCAAGGTGGCTTCCAACCCAACCTCGTTCTCGGCAACATGTTGACCGAGCGCCAGTTCAAGAGCCAAGTCGGGGTCCTCTTCTGCAAGTACTTTCATGATGATTTCCTGCAAGTCCGTTTTCCATGCGGAAACCGACAAATCTGAACCCGACCACCTAAAGGCTCCCAGAGGGTCGATTCGAGTCCAATAACGCACGATCTCCAACGCAACGGACTTTCTGCTCGATTGTCTCTTAAGAGTTTGGATGGACTCGGCAGCATGTTCCGGATCGATTCTGGCTAGTCCCAGGAACGCCTTTTCTTCCCCCCATAGACGAAGATCCTTCGGCAAGCTGTCCAGGAACTCGATTAGACCTAAGGGGTCCGCATCCGCCCATGCCTCAAGAACGAACCGCTGCAACATGAGACGCGTGCCCTGCATTTCATAATTCGATACAGCAAGAAACGCAGATTGTGGATCTTGCTCCACGACAGACTCTAGTGCTTCGACTAAAGTGTTTCGATTCCGAATGCCCAATTCCGTTGACAACGCCAATGCGTAGGCAAGATCATCCTTTGCAATTCTTGACACGATCGAAGCTGCAATCGACTGTCCTCCAGGCTCAATTTCTGGCAATTGTCTAATGGCTTGTATGGCCCCAAGTTCGTCGTCTGTGATCCAGGCAACAGCAATTTCTACAAGTACATGGCGTTGTGTTTCGCTGAGTTCTCCCAGACTGTCTCCAAATTCGGAAAGAAATTCTCTCCAAACGTTTGCAGGACTATCCAAACCCTCTTCAATGACTTCAAGCGCAATGTGGTCATCGAATTCCTCTTCGTGCCCTAGAGTCTGGGCAATTGCCGAGAGCTGACTGCGTGAGAGACCTTTTGAACCCAAGAATATGCCTCGTAGTGCGTGAAGCCTATTGATCTCGTCCAGTTCTCGCGCGTGATCTGTCGCAGCATTAAGATCGATCTTCGCCCATTCTGCAAACGTCTCTGTGGTCAATGTGTCCCGCAAAGATTCCGAAACTGTGGACAACATATTCATGGCCGACTCGAAGTCTTCGAGTCGCATCCGGCGAACGATTGCTGTTTGTATTTGGTGGCGCAAGCTTGATGGCTGAACATCTAGTGTGCTTCCGCCAATCTCGACGAGCTCTTCCAAACTGGCGTCAGCAAGGTAGTCGTACAAGATCAGATTGCGAGAGAAGCGTACTTGATCCCCAAGTGAACTGACTAGATTTGCAAAGTCGCTTAGGGGAACACGAACCCCACTAGTTGGTGCGTGGCTTGCTTCGGTATTGGCTCGATGCGAATCGTTTGTTGAGTTTGCCTGAATTTGCTCCAATGACCGACCGAATGGCGAAGTGAATATGAACACTAAGAGAGCCAATGTTCCCAAAAGGAGAAATCCAACACTGAACCCCACTAAGTACCAACGCCATTGCTCGGTCAAGTTTCTAATCAAGGACAGCATCCTAATTTGCAGAACCTGTTGGAAGCGCAACTAAACAAACCAAAACGACCAATGAAAGACAAAGCTGAACTTGGGGATTCGTTCCTGCAGCAGCCAAAACACGATACATTACTCTGCTAGGCTGACCGAAAACTTCGAGATAGATCTCTGAGGACTCCTTCTGAATTGAGATTCGGTGTGGTATCGATGCAAATAACTCACGATTCTAATTCCCCTGCTCTGACATGTATGTGTTGAGTTCTGCACGCTGTTCAGGCGTGAGCGAACCCGCAATTCTGTCAATTAGGAGCGTTTCTCGCACCAACATTAATTGAATGTCTCGTGATGGGAGGCGATCCAAGTTTTCCAGGAGATCTTCAGGATTCGATGCCCACTTTGTTGAAAACCCACTGTAGTAAGACATTTGCTTGTCCTTTGGTAGGTCCTCCGCCAATTCGATGGCACGTTTGGCGTCTCCTTTGTCTACAAGTGACCTCCCGATCGCGATATAGGCTGCTTCACGGGTCTCTTGATTACGTGCGCTCGCTAGCGCTGCTACGGCTTGGTCGAAATCAACAGTGGCCAGGCCTCCGATTACAAGTGCTTCAAGACCAACTTCAGAGTCGGTTTCAGGGTGTTCTAGTGCGACCTTCAGGGCAAGTTGCGGTTCGTCTTCCACTAGGCTTGGCAGCACTGTGGAGAGATAGCTCCAGAGATGTGGACCAACGTGCGACTCGTTGGCCATGATCCAGTTTAACGTGGCTTTTGGGTCTTGTTGAGCCCAATTATCGACCAGACTGTCGACCGTTATTTCCTTGTTGGCTTTGTCAGAGATGCCATCAATCCATGCTGGAACAGCTTCGGGAGTCGTTCGAGTCATCGCACGGAGGGCAGCTCGTTCCACAAACATGCGTAGGTCTTCGGTGACGTCGTCGAGATTTTCGAGCACTGCGCTTGGATCATTTCGAATCCAAGAATCAATCGCCGCTCGCTCAATTAGTTGCTGAGCAGCGCCGAGATTCATTGACTGAATTAGGTCGAGCGCGCTTTGGGGTGCAGATGCTCCCCACTCAGCGAACGACTGGGTTAGTACAAAGCGATCTGTCAAATTCAACCACTTGATAATGCTTTGCAACAGTTGTGCATCGTCCAGCGAAGCGTTGTTCAAGAGCCTCGAAAATACCTGAATGCGATCCTTGACGCTTCGAAGCGAGGAAAAAATTTCCTGCATGGCATGGGTACCGGCTTGATCAATCCAACTTCCCGCAATGGAAGTTAACAGGTCGAATTGCGCCGAGCTCAATTCATCGATGTCACTTCCGTGGACGCTGAAGAACATGTTCCAGGATCCAATCGGATCGTGTACTGCAGTTTCAGCTTGTGAGGCGGCAATGTGGTCCAAAGCGACTCGCTTTGCGCCGAGACGACCGGCGGCGTCCAGCAAAATGTCGGTGGAGAGATCGTCTCGAACCTGGATTATCCCTTTAACAATTGCTTGACGATCCTTTGGGTTATCAATTTCAGCTGCAAGAGAAACTGCGTCTTCAAAACTCACAATGGACAATTCTCCGAATAGCTCTTGACGGAACAATTCTCGTTTTTCATCGCTAGTACCATCGATCAGCTTGATCCCCTCCCTTGGGTCCAATGAAGCTAACCGACGAATGATTGCAACCTGTACCTCATCGTGAATAAGAGAAGAAGCGTCACTCTGTGCCTCTACAAATGCCCTTCTGAGGTCGACTACAGCAGTCTCATTGAATGCCTGGTGTAACTCCGCGACCTGTTCAAACCGCGGCAAGTTTTCCAGTGTTGCGAGGATTTCAGAAACAGGAGGGAACCGATCTCTTGCGCCAGAATTGTTGTACTTTGGATCGACATCCGGCGTGTAGGAAGTGTCCGATTGGACATCGATAGAGGATTGATTGCTGGACAAAACGTAGTAGACACTGCTCAACGCCAGTACAAGCAATACGCCGGCCACCATTCCGATAAGGAATTGAGGAACAACTTTTTTCTGTCTCACGGACTCACTTGGTCGACTCCAGAGAAAGAGAGTTCGTCACTCTTCGAAGAAAACGAGAGCACGGCAACTGTCTTGAAACAATACTAACAGACACATTCGTTTTCGCTGTAGTTGTTTCTTTACGAATTGGAGACCCTTGACTCACAATATTCGTAGCAATAAAGCGATTGAAGACTGACCAATACGTGAGCTTGAGGAATTTCCCTCAAGGATGCAATAGCCATAGAATTTTGAAATCCCCAATGTACTGGACCGAAAACTCTGTTTGTTAGTCTGTTAGAATCTTGACTGGACTAGCAGTTCCCCTAGTTTATCTCTAGTGCTCTGACATGAACACGAACGCCTTGAATTTCAATCTGGACACGATTTCTCCTCGGTCGGCCTCCAGCTACTTTCTTGCAAATCCATATGCGTCTCCCACCGCCCAGCTGCGCACAAGCGACGACACATATGAGGTCAAGCCTGCTGGCCGAGGACAGAGACTTGCAGCGGTGATAATAGATAGTATAATTTTAAGTCTTGTTATATACTCTATTGCACTAGCGATAATTTTTCTGTTTCTAGATTCTGAAGGCGAGGACGTGTTACAATCCGTGGTGGAATTTGACCAGTACGTTACATCATTCTATTTTAGTTTCAACTCAATCAATCTACTGAATGGTTCAGTATATCTAATAGTAATTGCACCCCTTGCTCTGTGGTTACTTGTGAATGGTTTCTTTCTTGCAAGGACCGGACAAACAATTGGAAAAATGATATTAAACATATCTATACGAGATAATAATACTCTAGAAGTTCCGCCTCTTTCCAGAATTGTATTGAAGAGATATTTCATATTCGATGCAGTTCACTTGATTAATTTTCCTTTGTATTTCATCGTTGATGTCATTGATGTACTATCCATATTTCGACGGGATAAGCGGATGATTCATGACCTAATTGCAAACACAATTGTGGTTCAAGTCCCAAAGTAATTTTACAAGTGCTTTGCCCAGTCTAGATACCAAAGTTATTTGATTCATTGTATTACTGAGAATTTGTTCCTTCTCACGATTGCTAGCGACTTGGACAGAACCTATAGAACGAATTAGATCGCTTGGACCGCATCTAATTGTTTCTAGCTCAATTGTGGTTAGGTGTGGAAATTCTCTCTCGGGACTCCTCACACAGAACCTCCCGGCCAAAGATCAAGCCCATTGGGTAAGCCCCTCCTGATTCGGTAGATGCCCTGCCCCCCTTCTGGACAATCTACTCGGTGTTCTCTTGAGTATTGGACTCCTCCGGTAGGTATTTCTTTAGGTTGCTTACTTTCTCCTCATCGAACGCTTTTGTGTGCTCATTGGCTTCGATGAGCCATTCGGCTGCTTGCTCACGGAGTTCGTCTGATGGCAGACTATCCATCTCATCGTACAGTCGTTCCGGGTGGCTCCATACCCACGAACTGACCATTCGAGACAAGAAATCTTCACGACTCTCCGCTTTAAGGTTTTGAGCCCAGTCCATTGCCCGTTCGTACTGAGCTTGATTGATCAGGACCTGTCCAATTCCTTCCAACATGCTTTCTCGAGTGGCTTCGTCTCGAGCACGGTCGGTGAGTGCTACAGCAGCATCCACATCCGAATGTGCGACGCTACGAACGACGGAGGCTTCCCAGCCAATTCCATCGTAGTCTCGAGGTGGCTGTTCGAGCGCGATTCGAAAGGCTTCGTCCACATCTTGCTTCGCTAGGTTTACGATGACACTTGAAAGTACATTGTCATACCACTCGTGAGCTTTAGGTTCCGACTTCAACCATTCAAAGACAGCCTTGGGATCCTGTCGCGCCCAATTCGTTGAGAGATTGGTAACAATGATTTCCATCGAAATCTCGTCGCCAAGAGAGGGTATCAGAGCAGGTACTTCTTCAGGCATGGTCTGGATCATGGTCATCACTGCCCATTGTTCGATCCAGCTCCTGAATTCATCCGGCAATCCAAATCGAGCTTCGAGTACCCCTTTGGGATCAGATTCCATCCACCCTCCAATCGCAGCACGCTTAAACACTATCTGATCTCCAGAAGCTTCCATCATCCGTGCGATCTCGTATGCTCCTTTCGGATCTCGCTCACCGTAGTTTGACAACGCATGCAAGATGATTGATTGAACCTCGGGACTCATCCCTCGAGCAGCTTCCAAGACGATGTCGGGACTTCGACCGACAACCTCCTCCAAGAGCAACTCGACAATTGACACAGTAGCATCGTAATCTTCTAGAGATGCATTCATCTGTTGAGCCATCTCGCCGAACCCATCGCGGCCAATCCACGAGCGGGCGATACCTGCGAGCAGACCCCTTTGATCCGGACTTAGGCTCTTGGCATCGTGTCCATGCGTTGTCAGGAAATCATCCCACTCAGACTGAGGATCATCAATGACGTCTTGACTTCTCAGAAGAGCCCATTGGTCGAGAATCAATTGCTCATTGCCCAACTGCGTGGCAATGTCTCGTCGTTCGACATCGGACAAATCGATTCGAGAACGGAGGATTCCTTCGAGCGCAGCTGTTTGGCTCGTAGCCTCCATGTTCTTGGCGAAGTCTAGTGCTTCTTCTAGACTGACTACGGACCATTCTTCAAAAATAATGTCTGTCAGACGATTGCGTCGAATTCTGGCAAGAGTGGAAACCAACTCAACGGCGGCTTTCGGATTCGATTGGGCAAGGCGGCGAACTGAAGCAGTCTGTATCTCGTCGCGAAATTCGATCGGTCGAACACTCTCGACGTCAGAAAACAGATCTTGCAGTTCTCGCTTACTCTTGCGGGCTAACAAACTCTGCAACATTACAGCTCGCCCAACGGAACTGTTGCCCTCAAGAATCTGAGCGACATCCAGATGTATTTCTTGGGAACTCGTGCCGACAAATCCCCGACCTGCGTCCGTCTGGCTTGACGCGTCAGACTGTGTTTTAGGTGTGGAGGCGTCCGAGTTCTGCATGTCAACAAAGAAAAACAGTCCCACTCCCGCTACAACTGCTCCGACAGTCAGTCCCACAAGGAAGACACGCACTCTTCTAAGTCTTGAAGAAACAGAATTCGATTCCACACTCACCTCGAGGTCTCTCGGAGGAACCCGTTGATCGACCATGATGGACACAGAGGTACAGGTGTCCTTAACCTCAGAGGCATGCGTTTTGTCCAGTTGGGATTCGGTAGCAGCGCAAAGTGCAGCATCTGTCTTAGCCCATCACTCAAGCTGAGTCTGCAACCAGTCGGGCAGATGTTTCTTGAGTTCTTGCATCTTTTTCTTGGAATACATGTGTGTGATTTGATTGTGATGGAAGAGTGAACGCGCTACCGCCTCTCTCATCTCGACCTTGGGAAGAGTCTCAAATGTCTCAAAGGCGGTGTCTGGATCGGACCAAGCCCAACTGCTTGCAACCTGTTCGTTGTACAGAAGCGAGAATCTCTCCGGGATTTTCTCTAGCGACTCCCAAGCTTCATCACTCTTGCCTCTACTCACAAGTACCTGCCCTATGGATACGTAAGACCACTGCTGATTTTCGACGTCCCGAGCCTTCTCAACCAGTTCAAATGCAGTGTCGTAGTTTCCCTGAAGCGCCACATTGCGAATCACCGTTATCTCCATGCCGCGTCCCCCGGCTTGTTGGCTGACGGGCTCTTTGAGCGCCCACTCAAGTGCTAGTCCTGGTTCCACCTTAGAAACCTCTTCAACTATTCTGTATACCAGCCCCCACCGATAGTCCTGAATTTCTGGGTCGGAGCCCACCCATTCGTAAGCCGCGCGGGGATCCAGTCGTGCCCAATTCGTCACAATGCCCCGAGCGATGGCGCTCTTGGATCCGGCATTAGGGACATCCACCAGTCTCGCTGCGGCGTCAGAAGGAGATGTTTCAGACAACGCGATAAGAGCTTGTTGCGTGGTCCATTCCTGAAGTTCGATTGGGATGAGTCCTTCTGAATCCAAGACATCTAGCGGATCCAATTCAATCCATGCTGCGAGAACAGCCTCCTGAATTGAAGTGCGCTGATCTGTAACATCGATTGAAGAAGTGGCTTGGACCGCCATTGAAGGATCCGATCTCACAAGTGTTTCCAGGAGAAATTGAACCGCTGATTCATTGTCTCTGTCCTGCAGGGCTGAACTGATTGCGTTTGCCAAGTCCGCCGCGACTCCCCGAACCACCCACGTATCCACGATGTGCTGCAGCAACGCTAGTTGGGATCTACCCAAGCCTCTTGCGTCGCCTCCGTATTCGTCAAGGAATTCATGCAAGGCAATTGCAGGATCCTCTAGCGGCTCGCCCGCCATTTCCATTGCTTGAACATCTGCTACAACCCAATCATTGCTAAGCAGGCGCGCTACTTCTTTGCGCTCGCTATCGGTCTGGGCATTCATCGAGAGAAAAATACCGTCCAATGCACTTCGCTGATCTCTTTGGGGTAGTGCACTCGCATGGGTTAACGCCTCGTTCAGGTCGTTCGCTGACCAGACATCAAATGCGACCTTGATCAATGAACTTCGTGAAGACGAAGGTAAATCGTTAATCTGCCTCAATGCCTTCTCCGGGTCGAGATTCGCAAGTCTGCCTATGGCTGCTTCCTGCATTTCGCGACGCAAGCTCATAGGATCTATGTTGAAGCTCTGCTCGAGAAAATCTTCTACTAGTTCAACGTCAGCACTCAAGAGATATCTGTGCAATGTGCTAGTACGACCAAACTGGCTTTGGTTTAGAAGGTCTTCACGATCTAACGAAGAAACTTCAGAGCTTTGTTGGGAAGATTCATCGGTCTTGATTGAAGCTGTGTTGTAGCCCACGCCATCTGAACTGACCACTTCCGGCGCAATTGCAGCTTCTTGATCTGGAGCAAAAAAGTTCATATAGATGGATCCTGACACAGCCACGATCACACAGCCCACTGCAAAACCCAGCAGCAGGAGTACGAAAGTCTGAACTCTTGCTGAATCCATGATTACCGTTGCCATTCGGACCAATCGAAAGAGTTACATTCCAATGATGTTATAACTCTTCTTGGAGTTACGAAAAATTGCGGCGGCAGACCACAATAAGCTTCACTTCGGAATGACAGTTTCTAGTGGTCGAGACAACAAACTTGGCTCTCTCCTCTCGATAGAGCAACACGCTTGACGCATCGGGATCACCGCACACAAGGGTTCTAAACGCTCCTACGTCTGCCACTTGAGTGCTACCGCACTCTTGACTTGCATGCAATGGAGTCAACACCTCCATATACGACGAAATCGATTTCGCTTCCGGGTCGTGTTCGCCCAAAATAGATGTCCGATCCATCAGACCAAGCACGCGAATGTTGTGCGACCAATCCTTTCAGAACCAGGACACCAATTTCCCCCGGTCAATCAATCAGCCCAGTAGGACCCAACGTACGAGATAATCTCTGAATCCAATAAGTGGAATTTAGAGTGCACCACGGTAGCCCGTTTAGCGCGTTTGTCGAATTCAGGCAGAGTGATCGACAAGAGAAGATCCGACAGTATGGGACTATGAGATTGAACGATTCTTCGCTGAACATGACACTTGTACACTCATTACTGACATATAGCAACGTTGCATGAGAGAAACCAACGGCTTCAAGAAAACGCCTAGCAAAGTCCATTTTGAGTCGAATTATGGAGTCGTTAAGTCCAAATTTAGACCAAATTCGGTACCTTAGTTAACTCCAACCGCGGTGGTCGCAAGAATCTAAGAGGAAATTGGGCGTGAGACCACACCCTCCACCCGCATCAATTGCTATCCAGGCAGTCAGCCCCTCCTTTGCAGAGTGTTCGAATTTCCGAAGCCGTGGCTCCAACTTGCCAGGATGTGAAAGGGAGTTTGTAAGCTACTACAGTCATACCACAATGTCAGTTCGAAATCGAGGATGCAATTCCTATTCGTCTTCGTCGGCTTCAGAATCCATTGGAATTTCTTCGCCTTCGAACAATGGAACCGATTTCAGCTCAAGACTTGCTTTAGCGGTATCAATCCACTTATCGACATTGGTGGTCAATGACAAGAGGTAGCTTCGTGTTTCCTCTTTAGTAATCTGACCGTCTTTGTCGAGGTCTGTGGTCTCGAATGTCTCGTCCAACAACGCTTCAAATTCCTCGTCAGAAAGCTCATTTCCATCATCATCAAGTCTGAAATCGGGGATTTTCGCTACTTCGTCTCTGTCCAGCGACCCGTTCTGATTAGTGTCGTGCTGTTGGACTTGTGTAGTCCATGTTTCTTCGAAAGCTGCGTTAACAGATTCCTCACTTATTGCCTCGTCAAGGACCGTTAGGGTTAAATCTGCAACAACACCAGCCAACTCGCCCAAGGCTTCACCTAATTCACCTTTTAGAGAACTTTGTAAGCTAGATTGGAGCTCTTCAGTCAGGTCATCGTTTGCTTGATTGCTTTCAGGGACGGTTTCCGATTCTGGGGCAACGTCGGAAATGACCGCGACTGAAACGCAGATTACAAAGGCATATCCGACCATGTTTTGAATTCGATTCACGTTTCACATCTCCTTTCTCAAAGTGAATGCTCTGCTAAGTCCAAAGAGTGATTGCAGAGCAATTATCAGCTCTTTCAGTACATTAAGGATGCAGCACGATGTTATAGCGTTACGACCCTTTTTGGCAAGACGTAAACCTGTCTAGGTACGGCTCCGCTACCCAGTGTTCCTTATCGCCCATCGAGTCCAATCGCTATCCGGCTAACATATGCAAACCTCGCGATGGCTCTTTTGGCAACTTCGTAGCAAGACCACTCAACGAGCAATGTCCAAGCAACTCGTAGATATTCGGCACATACTGGACCACGATGTCGACATCCAGACTACTGTAACGGTGCGTGGTTGGTTGCGATCAATCCGTATATCCAAAGGAGGCTTTTCATTCTTGTCCGTGCATGATGGTTCAAGTTTCGATCATGTTCAAGTCGTTGCTGACGCCTCCTTAGCTAATTACTCAGACATCCAAACGCTGACGACAGGTTCAGCAGTAAGCGTGACCGGCGAGGTTGTTGAGTCTCGAGGGCGCGGTCAGGACCGAGAACTGCAAGCTGCAGAAGTGCAGGTGGTAGGCATTGTTGAAGATCCCGAAGAATACCCGATTGCGAAGAAGAGACACTCATTCGAGTATCTGAGAACCGTTGCACACTTGAGACCCCGAACAAACACATTTGGGGCAATTGCACGACTACGGCATGCAACCGCAATTGCAATTCACGAGTACTTCAACTCGAGAGGATTTTTTTGGATCAGTACTCCTCTCATTACGGCTAGTGACTGCGAGGGAGCTGGAGACCTCTTTCGAGTTAGCACGCTTGATCTTGCGAATCGCCAATTGAGTAGCTACAACGAAGACTTCTTTGGAAAGGAGACTTTTCTCGCAGTCTCGGGCCAGCTGAATGTAGAAGCCTATTGCCTTGCGCTTTCCAAGGTATATACGTTTGGCCCGACGTTTAGAGCCGAAAACTCCAATACGAGTCGACATCTCGCAGAGTTTTGGATGGTTGAACCAGAAATAGCCTTTGCAGATCTACAAGATAATGCCGACCTCGCACAAGACTTTCTGAAGTGTGTTTTCAAGTCTGTATTGGAGGCTGTTCCTGACGATATCGACTTTTTTCAAAATCGAATCGACAAGACCGTTCGTGATCGGTTGCAGACTGTAATTGATCGCCCCTTTGTCCAAATGGATTACTCCGATGCGATCAGCGAGCTACAGAAGTCCAAGAGAAAGTTTGAGTTTCCGGTCGAATGGGGATTGGATCTTCAAACCGAACACGAACGTTTTCTGACAGAAATTGCAGAAGCTCCCGTAGTTGTCTGCAACTATCCCGCCCAGATCAAGGCGTTCTATATGCGTCTCAACGACGATGAGAAAACGGTAGCCGCATTGGATGTACTCGTTCCTGGAGTAGGTGAAATAATTGGTGGCAGCCAACGGGAAGAACGATTCGAAGTCTTGGACTCACGCATGAACGACGAAATGCGTGATGAACTGTGGTGGTATCAAGAGCTCCGTAAATACGGATCCGTGCCGCACGCAGGATTTGGTGTGGGTTTTGAACGGCTCGTTATGTACATGTCCGGCATGGAGAACATCCGCGACATCGCTCCTTTCCCTCGAGTGCCAAACAACGCTTCCTTTTAGTTCCGTCGCTTTCGACAACTTTCCAGTATGTTTCGTGATCTCTTGAGGCTCGTCCCCTTCGTACGAAAGTACAAGGGGAGATTGCTGGGTGGAATAGTCCTCTTCTTCATTGCCCGCCTCTTTGAAGCAGCAGTGCCGCTCTGTCTTATGGTCGGTATCAACCGTTTGACAAGAGGGGAATCAGATCTCTTGTTGCCCATTCTTGGAATCGTTGGAGCGGTAGTAGCTCGGTTCCTCGTTGTGAGTTGGGCTCGTATTGCCGTTCGTCGAGCAGGATTTCTCGTTCAGTACGACCTTCGACATGCGTTCTATAAGCAACTTCAACGGATGGGTCCAACGTTCTATCGCCAATATGCCATTGGAGACCTCATGACCCGAGCCGTTGCCGACATTCAGCTCATTCGACGATTGATTGGAAACGGAACAACAATGGTGGTGATTTTCTGTTTTGCCACCTTGATCGGCTTCTCATGCATGGTCTTCCTTTCTCCAACCCTAACTCTCTTCGTCCTGCCTCCTTTACCCATACTGCTCTTCTACACGTGGCGCACATCTCTTAGGCTGGGAGTTGCTTCGCGGCAGGTACAGGAAAAGTTGTCGGCTCTCGGGTCTCATGCTCAAGAGAATCTATCTGGAATACGTACTGTCCAGGCGATGGCTTTAGAACGCCAGGAGCTCGATAGATTCGACGATCGAAACCAAGATTACACCGATGCTTTCTATACGCACGCAAGAATTCACTCGATCATGCACTCGGTCATGCCAACCTTGGCCGCTGCTTCAGCAATTGCGATTCTTGGATATGGAGGCTATTCGGTTTTGGAGGGATCGCTAAGTATTGGCGCATTTACAGCATTCTTCTTTTACGTGAACATGATCGTGCAGCCGTTCCGCGTTGCAGGAATGATCATCAGCATGATGCAACGAGCCGCCGTAGCTTCTCGTAGACTTTTTGCCGTCTTCGATTCTGAAGCCGAGATTGCGGATCAAGCGTCGCCTTGGGCACCCGAGCTGATTCGAGGAAATGTTGAATTTCGCCAACTCACGTTTGCATATGAAGATTCGTCGCCGGAAACCCTCACAGACATCAATCTCTCGATTCGCCGGGGAGAAATCGTTACGTTCATGGGACGAATTGGTTCTGGCAAGACCACCTTGCTAAAGCAAGTTGTTAGATTGCTCGATACTCCAAGGGACTCAGTATTCATCGATGACTTCGATGTCTGCGACTACCCTCTCGATCGTTTGCGTTCTCAAATAGCGTATGTCCCACAGGATACGTTCCTGTTTGGAGAGCCTCTTCGCTCCAATATCACCTACGACCAACCACGTAGAAAAATTGATCAAGTTTGGCTTGCCGCGGAGGCCGCAAGCCTGAGCGAGTCAATCGAAGAGATGGCGTTCAAGATGGAAACAGTTGTGGGTGAACGTGGGGTTACTTTGTCCGGTGGACAAAAGCAACGAGCAACTTTGGCTCGCGGTTTGATTCGGAACGCTCCAGTGCTAATTCTCGACGATTGTTTCTCATCCGTGGATACCGAGACTGAGGAACAGATCCTATCCAGCTTGTCAGCAATGCGCACTAACAAGACAACTTTGTTGGTATCTCATCGCGTCTCTACCGCACGTCACTCCGATCGAATCGTAATACTCGAAGACGGAGAAATTGCAGAACTCGGGACACACGAGCAACTCCTGTCGCTGAACGGAATCTACGCAGAACTCGAACGCATTCAACGCGAAGGCAGCGACGAACCGATTGGTTCTGCGGCTGCAACCGCTACCGCGTCATGAGCGAGATTACAAAAAACGGTCGTGACTACCGACTGTTCGATGCCGAACTTTCAGGTGCGGTACTCAACACTCGGCTACTGATTCGACTGCTTGGCTGGATGCGACCTTACTGGAAGACACTTAGTGTCAGTCTGATCTCGGTCTGTATCACGTCCCTGCTCGCCATAGCACTTCCCGTGATTCTCTCGGTAGTAGTCATCGACTACATCCTTCGTGGTCAGCCGGAAACCATTGCTCCCGATTTCGGCTTGATTGGATTGACCGAATGGCTGGCTGCTAACACGGGTTGGTCGTTGCTTTTCACTGCTTGTGCCCTTTACGTCGTAGCTCAGCTTTGTTGGGCGTTTACTTCGCACCTACATCGCATGACGTTGACCAGAACCGTAATCAACGGGTTACGGGATTTGCGGCATGACCTCTTCAAGCACCTGGAAACGCGACCCTTCACCTTCTACGACAACGTTGCGGTTGGGCGTGTGATGACACGTGTAACGAACGATGTCGAATCGCTATACGAACTTCTGCGAGGGCTAGGGTCATTGGTGGGAGAGCTCATGCCGTTCTTCTTTGCACTAGCGGTCATGCTTGCAGTCGACATTGAGATGTCTCTTATCTTGATGTTGTACTTGCCAATTCTTGTAGTGGTGACACTCGTTTTCCGCCGCTACACAAGGCGATTGTTTAGATTGGTGCGACAGTCTGTCTCGGCACTCAACCAAAACTTGCAAGAGAACCTTAGTGGTCTTCAGGTAGTCCAGCTATCCACGCGAGAGGACTTCAACCTAAGGCGATACCGAAGGATTAACGGAAACAATCTGTTGTTTGAGTCGCGTTCCATGCGGCTCGAAACTCTGTATTCATCATTCAACGACAGCGTTGCTTCTGTCGCAATTGGAGTGATTCTCTGGTATGCCGGTGGGCAGGTGATTCAAGACGAAATTTCATTGGGAGGAATGATCCTCTTCACCAGATTCATTGACATGCTGTTTCATCCGATAGTTGTGCTAGGAGAGCAGATCAACATTCTGTTTCGGGCAATGGCCAGCGGAGAGAGGATTTTTCAAGCCCTAGACTGGGATGAAGCCAATCACGAACCTTCAAAACCTGTTCAGCTACCTGAACGTCTGAAAGGTTCAGTGGAGTTCCGAGACGTTGTGTTTGGCTATGGCACTAATACGATCATCAAAAACGTCTCGTTTTCAATTGAACCCGGAGAGAAACTAGCGATCGTGGGTGCCACCGGTTCGGGCAAGAGCACGCTCATTCGGCTTCTTAGTCGGTTCTACGACATCGACGACAACTCAATCTTTCTGGACGGCATCGATGTCAACCAGATCAATACGCACGATTTGAGACAGCGTATTGGTGTTGTCCTTCAAGACTTCCACATATTCTCTGGGTCCATCTATCACAACATATCGCTCGGGAACCCCAATGTTGATCGAAATTCAGTCGTAGCCGCAGCCAAGGCTGCAAACGCTCATGACTTCATCATGTCTCTCCCGGACCAGTACGACTCGGAACTTGCCGAACGAGGACAGAACCTGTCCCAGGGCCAACGACAACTGCTAGCTTTCGCTCGCGTACTAACGACAAATCCCGAAATACTGGTCCTGGATGAAGCTACTGCCAACATCGACAGCGAGACGGAACTGCTGATACAGGATGCGCTTAAGACCTTAACCCGCGGGAGGACTGCGATCATCATTGCGCATCGACTGCAGACGATCCAAGACTCGGACAGAGTGTTGGTTTTAGACGACGGAAGAGTTGCTGAATTGGGAACTCACGAAGAGCTGTTGGATGCGAAGGGTATTTACCATACGCTCCATTCGTTGCAGTTTCAAGATGTGGCGTAGCCTTACAGATTGCTGACCAACTTTAGTTTTCCTTCCAAGCTAAACGCTTGCGACGAACCTCTCCACTTCGATTTCGTCCTCTCTCTTGCGCATCGTTGCGATGTCGTAGCTACACTGCATTCGCATCAGGGTGTCCATCGATACTCCAAACGCTTTTTCTATTCGCAATGCAATCTCAGCCGGCAGGCGCATTTCTTCGTTCAGAATAGAAGACAGTTCAATGTCCGACACGTGAAGTGCTTTTGCGGCATCTCCTACGGTTAGACCCAAAGAACCAAGTAGCTCGTGTTTTAGAAGGTCTCCTGGATGAACGGGAGCTCTCATTCGAATGGAATGCATGCGGCGGTATCTTACTTTCTTTTGAATCTCATATAGAGTACATGACCGAGGCCCCGTGCATGTATGTCACTTGACGGTTCAATGGGTTGACCAACGCCCCTCGCCGTCCAGAAGCCCCAATCCCTAAGCTCAAGACATTCAATCGGCATTGATGTCCGCATCTGTGGGCATCGCTGGGAAGTGTGGTGCGGCGGAACTTTCGTCAGTTTGGTCTTGTAGGGCGGGACGTCTCACGTGCCGTACCTTGAACTTGGGGCGAGCCCACCGACCCTTGAAATAGGTCTGCTCCTGCAAGCCCAGCATCTCAGTCCACATATACCTGCAGGCTCCGGAGAGCCGCGACAGGGCTGCGCCTTGGCCACCGTGATATTTGCACCTTGAACTAAAGTCCAAGCTCGAGATCGTATTCGCGAGCGCGTTATTGGTCGACTCTATCCCTGGCTCGCACCTTGCTAAGTACATGATCCATGAGGGATGGTATCCCGGGTTCGAATTCCATCGAATTCTCTTCCGTCTCCCAAATATAGCCCAATGCTACAAGCCCATTCATCACTTTTACAGGGTCAGTGGCGGGATCGTCCTCGACAATGACATTCTCAATATCATCAACGTACATCTCGGATTTTCCACCGAGAAAAACTTCGGCAATCGCACGTGCATGAGAGGCGATTCTTTGATCTCGCAGTTCGCCTAAGCGATCGAGGTACATAAGATTCATCTCGCTCTCCCAAAGTGGTTGTGCATTTTGCAAGCTTGCTGCGTCGACCCTTCCACTTCCGCTTCCTTCTACTACGTCCCAGAGGGCATGACCCACACTCTGAATAAAGTGAGGGTAGCATTGTGTCCAGCTAATTGCTCTGTTCTCTTCTTCTGCGGTCAACTGAATGGCATATCCAGCGTTTTTCAATGGTTGAAACAAAGCAGTCTTGGTGGACTCAATATCGAGTCGCTCCATCCGTCTACGCCGTGTTCTGTTGAGATAAGAAGCATCCATCCTCCTGATGTGTGCTGGAAGCATCGGCGTACCAGCAAAAATCACTGCCATCTTGGTTTTCTTCTGGCGCGCACTGTCGGTTAGTGCTAGAACAGAGTTTAAAGTCTCTCTCGTAATGAGATGGGCTTCATCGACCATGAGCAGGGTCGGTTCATCATTCATTGCAACAGCACATCTTTCCTCCAAGTCAACCAGTGAGGTGTCGGTGACTTCCGAAGTCTCAAGATCACCTCCCACACTAGTTCCGGAAATTCCAAGACTCCCTTTCAATCGAGATGTTTCGGTTTGTTGCGATGGAGGACTCTCCCCACGTAGCTTCCGGTACAGCTGTCTGGGGGTTGTTATGCTTGGAGCTTGAACGAAGACTGGCTTTACTTTTGTACTCTTCTCTAAGTCTGCAGTGACTTTGTGGAGCAAGGTAGTTTTTCCGTTGCCTCGCGGCCCGTACAAAATGGTTTCCTGGTAGATTCTTTTTCCCGCGGCGATGCCATCAATCAATTCATCTACTTCCCGTAGTTCCTCGTCCCGCCCAGCAAGGACCGGTGGGGAACCCGCAATACCGGGAGTGAATGGATTTTCGCGTTTCATAGTGTCCCTACAAACCGTCAAACGTAGTGCTCAGCACTATTGCTGGGTGTCACGAGCAATTTTAGGTTCAAAGTGCTTGAGAGGCCCGAAAAGACCCTCGCTTGCAAGGCATCAATTTCGAGGTGTTTGGATTCGTTGCTCTAGTTCGTCCTGAACGCGTTTCAAAGCATCGCGA
This sequence comes from Candidatus Azotimanducaceae bacterium, assembly GCA_965203735.1. Taxonomy (GTDB): domain Bacteria; phylum Pseudomonadota; class Gammaproteobacteria; order Pseudomonadales; family Azotimanducaceae; genus Bin55. Next base: position 1,464,577 of record OZ241909.1, on the reverse strand, counting down.
GTTTGCCTCAGCTCTGCAATCACATCATCTGAATGGACCGCGGCCTTCAGCTCTTCCAAAGACTTTTCTCGGGCTTCCTGAACGTTGGTGATCACGATTCCAATAAACAGGTTGATAATTACAAATGTACCCACCACGACAAAGCTCAAGAAATAGACCCACGCCCACCAATAGTGCTCCAAAGCAGTGTACATAATATCAGTCCAGTCCTCCAATGTGACAATCCGAAAAAGTGAGAGGAGCGAGATTCCTAGCGTTCGCCAATGCGTCGGATCGACTTCGTGAAACAAGTGGTACCCCGCAACACCGTATACATAGAAAATGATTGACATCAAGAGCACGATGTTGAACATCCCTGGAATCGAATGAATCAGGGCGGTGACCAATACGCGCAGATGAGGTAGTACCGATACGAGTCGGAGTACCCGCAAGACACGCGCCAGCCGAGCGATGGTCGCAAGTTGCCCAGTAGCGGGAATCAGGCAAAACACAATGATCGTGAAGTCGAAGACGTTCCAACCGTCTCTGAAGTAGCGGTCGCATCTAGGAAAAGTGGACATCATCTTTATCAACGCTTCGATGATGAATGCGACTAAGACAATGTCGTTGATCCACTGAAATACGTGCTCAAGCCTAATGTGCAGGTAGTTCGATGTGTCCAAGCCAACAACGATCGCATTGAACACGATGAGACCTGTAACCAAGTGACCAAACCAGTTGGCATCGGCGATACCGGCACAAAGGCGTTGTACTTTCTCCAAGAGTTTCATTCGGTTGCGTTCTTCAGGTGTTTATCTGGCAGTCGCCTAACTCATATGGGCCTTTTCCAATCGCCGCGAAGGACCGGCACTCTGAGGGTTCTGAGTGTTGGAGATAGCGTTGGTTGTGCCTATACGAGACCTGGCAACTACTACGAGCACAGAATTTTAGGCACGAACCATTGACGTCTGTACTGTCGTAGATGCGTCGTAGCCCGCCCGCGACTCAAACATAAATGGTTTCTCGCTCTGCCGCGAGTGAAACTCGGCACTCGGCTAGTAGATTCCAGGAATGATGCGATAGCGTGTTCTTTTGCAGTAGTCTTCCCACGCACTACCGTACTTTTCAGCACACAAGACATCATCGGTACGCTGCCTGTGCACGAAAAGACCGACGATAAATATTGGGTAGATCCACACCCAAAAACTAAGAAAGTGGCCGAGAACTAAAGCCATTGCCAATGCGATCAGGAATTCGCCGAAATAGTTGACGTGTCTAGAGACTCCCCAAAATCCGCTACACAAAATCTTCCTGTTGCCACTAGTGATTGACTCTGGCTCCATGATCCCCAGAAACTTCCGTTCAGGCCATCGTTTGAACGTGTATTTCTGCAAATTGGAACCACGCGAGACGACCCATCCAATCAGGAAGAGAAAAAGCGAGCCAAAGTGAGTCAATATTGCAATGCTTCTTTCAAATTCGGGTGCTGGAAAGTGCGTTATGCCCCATAGAGGTATCACATATAGATACGGGTAGACCGTGAGACAGCCCCAAATGAGTTTGAATCCAAGCCGTTCGTGAATGATGTCGTATGTGTAGAGCTGAACCCGTTCGAAGCAGAAATAGTCGGTCACAAAGAACAGCCACATTCCCGCGTAGAAGAAGAGACCTACGTTGGAATTAAAGCCATAAAGTTCCCAGTGATAAGCGACACCCGAAAGCGCGTTAAGTGCAAGCATCGTCCCACCAAAAATGTAGACGTACATCTTGAAGTCGACTCGTTCGAAGTAGCTCTTGTTTAGAACACGGCCTGCCCAGATCGACGCACCGTGCTTGGCACCATGTTTTGCACTACCTCCCGTTACTAGTATTGCCGTAAGCACAACTGCCAAGACTGACGACCCAGCAATGGAATAGAAAGTCGCTCTAAACAGCCAATCTCTAGGAATCCCACCTATTTCAAACCACCAAGTCAAGACTGCGATCGCGAACACCACTAGTCCATTGAGTCGGTACTCAAGCAGTTTGTTGCTTTTTTCGTCGCGTACATAGCCAGTGACGCGCCAAGCGGGAAGCACAATGTGCAGTGCCAGAAGCAATAGAAAAATCAGCGTTGGTGCAAAGAAGGCGAGAATCGCCTCAGGTAACGAAAAACTTAGCAACTTGTAGGACCTCCGCAGTTACTAAAGAATAAAGCAATGTGACAGCTTTCGATTGACATTACTCATCAGGCGACACGACGCATTCGGACTTCATATCATTAACGCTGGAATCCCTCCTAACACGGTGGAGAACTATCTTCCAATAGCTAAGAGTCGAAGTACGTCCACAACCTATCGAACATTCAGATGAGTAATCCTGCCTCTAGCGGAGAGAAATACCGAACTCGCCACGGGTTCAACGCGATTCGAGATGGCATTTCCGCATCTCATGCACGCAAGCTCATTCCAACAACTGATTGCGATGCATCCGCTAGAAAACCTCCTTGGCTTAGGGTCAAGTTGCCCCACGGACCGAAGTACCGAAACGTCCAGGCATCTGTAGTCGAAAACTCCCTGAACACTGTGTGTGCGGAGTCGCACTGCCCCAATATTGGCGAGTGCTGGAGCAACGGTACCGCGACGCTTATGTTGTTGGGGTCGGTGTGTACACGTGCGTGCCGATTTTGTGCTGTCGACACAGGAAATCCCAAGGGATGGTTGGATCCGGATGAACCCAAGAACTGTGCTCAAGCCGTAGCTCTAATGAACTTGCGTTACGTTGTTTTGACTTCTGTAGACCGGGACGATCTTGAGGATGGAGGGGCCGCTCACTATGCTGCATGCATACAAGCAATTCACAACCAAAACCCAAGTACAACGATCGAAGCGTTAACTCCCGACTTCCGTGGCGATTTCACAGCTGTGGAAGTTGTAGTGAACACTCCGGTCAAGGTCTTTGCGCAAAACTTGGAGACGGTGAAGAGATTGACTTCTCGAGTCCGCGATCCTCGCGCAGGATATGATCAGACGCTTCGTGTTCTGGCTCATGCGAAGTCCGCAAGCCAAGTACGGACGAAGTCCAGCTTGATGCTTGGCTTGGGAGAAACCGACGAGGAGATTAGAGAGGCATTTGAAGACCTGCGATCCCATAAGGTCGACTTCTTGACATTGGGACAGTACCTACGACCCACCAAGAATCACTTGCCCGTCTCACGATGGGTGCATCCGGACGAGTTCGAAAACTACCGCCAAGCTGCTCTTGATTTAGGGTTTCAAGATGTGGCTGCAGGGCCGTTGGTGCGTTCAAGCTATCGGGCGGACCGACTCGCAAGTCAATTGACCTCGTGAACTGTTAGTTCTAATAGCCGTTTGTTAGACGGCATGTTTTGACCTGCTCTCCGCATGGAACGGGAAATTATCCTGTTGCATGTTCAAATACTAAGGAGAACAGGTCGTATGAATGTTACAACGAGACGCGGGCGAACCGTCCACGTTGGTCTTGATGTGCACAAGGACACGATTTCGGTGGCTGTCGCGTGGCACGTGGCGGTCACGGGAGAGTTGCGTGTGGAGGACGTGGGAGTCGTCTCGAATCGGGCGAACCAGATTTCTCGCTGCGCGCGGGGACTGTCGAGGCACTACGGCGAGTCCCTTCACTTCGTCTACGAGGCGGGGCCGTGCGGCTTTGCGCTGCATCGACAGCTGAGCGACATGGGTCTGACCTGCGAGGTTGCGGCTCCGACGCTGATTCCGAGACGCAGGGGCGATCGCGTGAAGACGGACCGGCGCGACGCACGCGAGTTGGCACGCTTGAGCCTGACGGGGCTTCTGACGCCGATCTGGGTGCCGGATCCGGCCCAGGAGTCGATGCGCGAGTTGGTGCGGTGCCGCATGGTGCTGAAGGATCAGGTTGGCCGAGCGAAGAGGAGAATCCGCCATTTCACGCTGCGCAGGAACCTGCATGCGCCGAAGGGAGGATCGACCTGGAGCCAGACGTATCGAGCCTGGCTCAGGGACCTCAAGCTGGAGACTCCGGCCGCGCAGAAGGCCTTGCGCTGCCATCTTGACGTGATGGAGGGTCTGGAGCGACGGCTCGTCGACACCGAGCGCGATCTCGGATGCGAAGTGGACGAATCGCCCTTGAAGAAGCTCGTCGACGAGCTTCGGTCTCTGCGAGGAATCGACACGGTCACTGCGGTGTCCCTGCTGGCCGAAGCGGGCGACCTGCGTCGATTCCCCACCGCGGGCGCGTTCATGTCCTATCTGGGTCTTACGCCCAGCGAGCACAGCAGCGGCGGTCTGCGAAGGACGGGAGGCATCACCAAGACGGGCAACTCCATCCTGCGTCGCCTCTTGGTGGAAAGCGCCTGGACCTACCGGTTCCCGCCCCGCGAGACGAAACATCTGCAGCGCAAGGCGGCTCTGGCCTCGCCCTACGCCAAGGAGCGAGCCTGGGCGGCCCAGAAGGATCTGTGCCATCGCTACCGAAAGATGGTGGAACGCGGCAAGAACACCAAGACCACCACAGTCGCCGTAGCTCGAGCCCTCGCCGGCTACGTGTGGGACATCGCCAGCAACGCCATGAACCAGCTGCGTTCAGCGAGCGAAAGCGCTCCCTGAACGCGACGACGAATCCATCCGAAGGAACGACGAACACCGAATCGAGCGACATGGATGCAAGCTGGGAACCCTCGACTACACTATGTGGACTCCTCGCGAGAGGAGCGACCCACGACTTTAGACTGAGGCAAGCCCGTTGAAGCAGCACCATTCTGTGGTAGCCAACCCACGCATGACAGAGTCCCAATGGTCCATTTCCACATCCATGTCGCCCGTTCAGACCAAAACGGAAACTATCATGTGAATTCTCACGGATACTAAAATCATCAAGAGCGGTCAAAACATGACAGTGTAGTATTCGCCCTCTTACATTTCAGATTCAGTATTGCTGACTAAGGATTCAACATGCTAGTCTTCGCTAAACCCGAGAACGCCACCCCCATCGAACTCGTTTCAAAATCTGACTTTGATGATTGGCGTGAGAAACAATCTGCTCTCGTCTTGGCTTGGGCTGATCGATCGAAATTCAAAGGTAACGCGAATCAGTACTTTACGGTTCCCGATGAATCGGGTTTTCCGCAAAGAGTTGTTGCAGGAATGGGAAATGCCGTTTCGGTGGAGAGTATCGGTTCACTTTCCCAGCGTCTACCCGCAGGCAACTACTACTTAGAAGGTGCCGATTCGGACTCGGTTTACGCACTCTCCCTCGGTTGGGGAATGGGTGCGTACGAATTCAGTCAGTACAAGACAAAGAAGCCTGACTCAGAAAATGATGTATGTCTGTACATTGATCCTGAGTTCGAGTCAGTCGGTGAAGAATTGAACTCGATGAACTTGGCTCGAGATCTCATAAACACTTCGGCTGGTGATCTTCTTCCCGATCAATTGGAAGAAGCCGTCCAAAAAGTCTGCGACAAATTTGGCGTGAAGCTCAATGTTGTTTGTGGAGATGAACTGCTGGAACGGGGATTTCGGACAATTCACAGTGTTGGCCGAGCTAGTCACTCGCCGCCCCGACTCCTAAGTTTCCAATGGGGACCCGAAGATGCCCCTGAAGTAGCCATTCTCGGCAAAGGAGTTTGTTTCGACTCCGGAGGGCTGGATCTCAAGTCTGCTGCCGGAATGCGGGAGATGAAAAAAGACATGGCGGGTGCTGCCATCACACTGGGACTCGCTCAGCTCATCATGTATCGGAAGCTCAATGTTCGTCTCCATGCACTTATTCCCGCGGTGGAAAACGCGGTCTCAAGCAACGCCTACCACCCAGGTGACGTTATAGCAACGTATAAAGGTACGACTGTTGAAGTTGGAAACACTGACGCCGAAGGCCGCTTGATTCTGTGCGACGCTCTCGCGCTTGCGGCCGAGTCGAAACCTGAATTGATGGTCGACTTCTCGACCCTGACCGGCGCTGCAAGAACTGCAGTTGGCTCGGAAATTTCAGCAATGTTCTCGAACGACGATGATGTAGCGAACGCATTACTTGAAGCTGGTGGCGCTACCAAAGACCCAATCTGGAGATTGCCGTTGTACGCGGGCTATCGTGGCTTCCTCAAGAAGTCACTCGCGGATCTATCGAACATTGGATCAGAGAGCATGGGTGGAGCTATTACTGCAGCATTGTTTCTCGAACACTTCGTCGACAAGATTCCCTGGGTACACTTCGACTTAATGGGTAGCAACACTCGAACAAGACCTGCGCATCCGTTCGGCGGAGAAGCCATGGCTCTTCGGGCTGTGTTCCACTATCTGAATGCACGATACGGAACCAGCAGCTAAATTCTGACTCAAACCAACGGCGAACTGCCAGGTTAGCAGTTCGTCGTGCCCAACCGGTACGGCACTCTCACGAGATTTGTCAACTTCGAGAAGCTAGAGCCTTTGTAAGTCATGGACATCCACATATACGATTCCAAACATCGCCATATGCGGCTATTTGAGCCGATGGACCCGAACGAAGTGACTATCTATGTGTGCGGTCCTACGGTCTACGATCAAGTCCACATTGGCAACGGTTTAAGTGCTGTAGTGTTCGACGTGTTCGTGCGATTCTTGCGCCTCGTCTACCCCAAGGTTTCCTATGTACGCAACATCACGGACATTGACGACAAGATCATCAATGCGGCTCTCGACAACGATGAACCGTTTGATCAACTTGCGGAACGATTCACGCACGCATTCCATGAGGATGCCGCGGCACTACACGTGCTTCCTCCTGACGTTGAACCCCGCCCGACGTTGATCATTCCAAAAATAATTTCAATGATCGAACGCCTTGTAGACCGTGGACACGCGTACGTGGCGAGCGGACACGTTCTGTTCGATGTTGCTTCCTTTCCAGAATACGGAACGCTTTCGAACCGCACTCTTGAAGACATGATCGATGGAGCGCGAGTCGAAGTCGCCCCTTACAAAAAAGACCCCAAGGACTTTGTCCTTTGGAAACCGTCAAACGATGTCGCTGGATGGGATAGTCCGTGGGGCCTAGGACGACCCGGCTGGCACATTGAGTGCTCCGCAATGATTCACGAACATTTGGGATCGACCATCGATATACATGGAGCTGGTAGCGATCTGCTTTTCCCGCACAATGAAAATGAACTGGCACAAGGAAAGTGCGTTGAAGATGGTGCGAACTACGTCAATTATTGGATGCATAACGGAATGCTCAACATCAGTGGTCGCAAGATGTCGAAGAGTCTTGGCAATGTTCTGACGATCAAGGCTTTACGAGACAAGTACAGCGGTGAAGCAATTCGATACGCTTTCTTGACGGGACACTATCGGCAGAGTCTAGTTTGGGACGAACGACTTCTCGAACAGTCAGTGAGTAGCCTCGATAGTCTGTATCGAAGTCTTCGGTTAGTTAGTGAAACTACAGGCGCACCAGAATTGGCTTGCATTGACTTCAAAGATGCTCCAAGAGAATCGCATCCTGCACTACTTATCGAGGCATTAGCCGACGATGTTCATACCCCACGAGCATTGGCTCAACTTCACAACATTGCAAAGCAAATCCATCTCTCTGATGACGATCAGGAACGCATTGACCTTAGAAACCAGCTACTTGCTGGAGGGTGGCTATTGGGTCTATTGAATATGACCCCTAGTGAATACTTCCAAGCATCCGCACAGTTGAACGTTTCGGCCATTGAAGAGTTGGTTCTTCAACGTGATGAAGCTCGAAAAAATAGAGACTTTGAGCGAGCGGATGCAATTAGAGATGAACTTGCTGCAAATGGCATCGAAATTGAGGACACCCCAAACGGTACACGCTGGTCTAGCAGTAGGAATTAGTCGGGTTCGTAATGTGCAGTGAGTCTGTAGAGGCAAGCGACCAAGAAAACATGAACCGCGATCAACAATTTTTGTCGAGCTAGAGACTCGGAACGTACTGACCTAGCCACTAATTTCCAATATCTCAAGAGCGCTAACAACTCAAGAAATCCGCATGAACATGAACCTCGAGCAAGTTAAAAAGACCATCAGCGCACATTGGAGCGACTACATCCTCGACACACTGAAGGAATACATAAAGATTCCAAACTTGTCGCCTCAATTCGATCCAGATTGGGAAGAGAATGGTCATATGCACAAAGCGGCTGCATTGTTCGCTGATTCCGCTAGTGCCTTTGAAATCGAGGGGCTCTCCTTGCGCATAGTCGAGCTTCCTTCGAGGACTCCGTTGTTGTTTCTGGACGTCCCTGCTGCTAACGGTGGTGAAGGAAACGTTCTTCTCTACGGACACTTCGACAAACAACCAGAATTTGACGGTTGGCATCCAGGAAAGGGTCCTTGGATCCCGGTCGTTGAGCACGGGAGACTATTCGGTCGGGGCGGTGGCGACGATGGCTACGCCATGTTCTCATGTTTATCGGCAATAGCGGCTATTCAGAGGGAAGGTAACGCGCTCCCACGGTGTGTGATTCTCATAGAAGGTTGCGAAGAGAGCGGCAGTCCAGACCTTCCTCACTACATCGAGCTACTGGCCGACGAAATTGGAAAGCCCGATCTTGTGATTTGTCTTGATGCAGAGTGTGGTAATTACGACCAACTATGGCTAACTACGTCGCTTCGAGGAATGTTGAGTGGAACTCTCACAGTCGATGTCTTGACGGAGGGAGTTCACTCCGGTGGCGCGGGCGGAATAGTTCCTTCGAGCTTCAGGCTTCTTCGTTCTCTGTACGATCGTATTGAGCAAAACGAGACGGGGAGATTGCATGATAGTCTCTACACGGAAATTCCTAGCTGGGCAAGAACGCAGAGCTCTGAAGTCGCAGAAACTCTTGGCTCCACAATCATTGAGAGATACCCTTGGGCCAAAGACGCCAAACCAGTCGATGAACCGCTAGACGAGCTACTTATCGCCAATACGTGGCATCCCAGTCTCGCAACAGTCGGGATCGGAGGAGCACCACTTCCCGATGTCGCCGGTAACACGCTTCGCCCACAAACTTCAACAAAAATGGTATTTCGCCTGCCTCCCAACGCGGACGCAAGTCAGGCTGCGAAGTTTGTTCAGAGAGAACTGGAACGTGATCCACCAATAGGAGCTTCCGTGCGATTCGAGTGCGATGCCGCGGAGTCAGGTTGGTATTCCAAACCTGTTGCTTCATGGCTTCATGAATCTCTGGATCGAGCCTCGAGAACCTTCTTCGGCCAACCCTATCGACGAATGGGTACCGGTGGCACAATTCCATTCATGAAAATGCTTGGCGACCGATTTCCCCAATGCGAGTTTATGGTGACAGGAGTATTGGGACCGCACTCAAATGCGCACGGACCCAATGAGTTTCTTGACTTGAAAACCGCAGAACGCGTTACTTGTTGCGTCGCAGCAGTACTCAACGACGTAGCGATACGAAGGTAGTGGCTTAGGTATGGACGGAGAGAACGTTTTGTGATTCTCGCCGACGGCGGCCGCTACTGAATTGGGCTTCCAAAAAAGACATCTGATCGCCCAAGATTCTTCCTGAATTGGTAAGAGCCAAGTACTCGGGTAGGTTGGGCGTGTAAGGCAACGCCAGCAACTCCCAATCGCAATCGTCGAGCAATCTGTTGCCCTTACGATGATTGCATCGCTTACAAGCAGCCACAACGTTTTCCCAATGGTCGAGTCCCCCGAGCGATTTTGGCACTACGTGATCTCGGGTCAAGTTCGAATCCGGTTGCTTGAATCCACAGTACATGCAGAGATTGTGGTCGCGCGCGAACAACGCTCGATTGGTCAGTGGAGGAATAGCCTTAAAGTCAGCGAACACTTCTCCATCGCAAGCGATGATACTGTTGACATCTACGATTGTGCGTTTTCCGTCTAATCGAGAGTACCCTCCACGAATACGCAGTACCGATTCGCCCAGGGTCCATCGTACGATTTCACGTGTGTAGAGGCATACGGCTGTTTGCCACGTAATCCAACCAATGGGTTGGCCAGCAATATTCAGGCGCAAAATGCGCGGAATACGTTTGAATTGATCAAGTGTCGCCAACATCAGATTGAATCGAATTTGTTCTTGTTAGTTTACCGCCTGCAATCTCTACTCTTCCAGACCGCGCGACAGAACGCCCTTGGAATAATCGAGAGAATACCCACAATACCAAGTCGGAGCACGACGAAATTCCCACATCAAGCGGCCTCGAAACTGCTCGCACGAACGTCTTTAAGGGTTGGTGCCGACTCAGACTCCGGTTCTCCAGAAATTCTGACATGGCGCAACACTCGAGGTTCCGTAACATCGTAAGGTCGCGCTCGATGCAAGACGCATCGGTTGTCCCAAATTGCCAAATCACCGACGTTCCATTTGTGCTCATAGATTCTCGGTGGTTGACATGCGAAATCAAGCAGTTCAGTCAGCAACTTCTGTGCCTCATCTTCGTTCATTCCCGGAATCGAATAGGCGTGTCGACCAATGTACAGAGACTTTCGTTTTGTCTCGGGATGAACCTTAACAAGTGGCCGCAAGGGCGCGCCTCGAGTGTGAAACCCGTACGACTCTCCAGTCTTCCCAATATGCCCAATTTTGGACTGAGAGTAGTAGAGTGAATGCAAAGCGGAGAGGTCTTGTATTTTTCGCTTGGTGTTCTCGTCCAGTGCTTCAAAGGCGGCACGCATATCAGCCCACCCAGTGCCTCCACCGTCTCTTGGAACTTTTACGGCTGACAAACAAGAAGCCTTGGCGGATACTGGCATATATGAACTATCCGTATGCCAACCTTCATTGCCACGAAGCAGACTCTTGGAATACTTCGAACGCTCCATTACCTTACCTCCTTTCGAGGTATTTGTTATGTATACAGACTTCCTCGTTTTTTTTGGATCTAGGTATTCGATGCGTCCAAACACTTGACCAAAGGCTTCCTGTGACTCAGCCGAAAGTTCTTGGTCGGGAAAGATGAGTACTCCAAACTCTAGAAATGCTTCTCTCAGGACCTGTGCAAGGGAATCCGATATTCGACTTAAGTCAACGTTTGCTATATACGCGCCCAAAGTGGCGTCGGTACGGGTTATTTTTAAAGGCACGAGGACATGACTCCCAGTCTGAAACGCACTAAAAGTGGGCCTAAAACGGTCATACCTTATCACAATCCCAATTACATGCGTTAGGGTCGCTGGATATTACTGACACATCGTCAGGTAATCCCTGTGTCGTGCAATCATCTAGAAATCTGGTTGTACGATGCTTCAAATGACCAAAAAATGTTAATATTTAGGCGCATACTTATCTCAACATGGATGTTTACGAGGTAACACACATGAGAAAGCTTACGTGGCTCGTAGTAGCCTTGCTCGCCTTTTCACTCTCCAGTTGCTCTCTTTTCCGGCATGTTCCTGTCAATCCGTCTCAAGCCTCAATCGGCGCAGACGGAGAGTGGGAGTGTACGGGTTCGAGAGAAAACGGAGACTGGGACTGCCAAAAAATAGACGGTTCGGGCGACGATAACGCCACGTCAACTGTTGGTCCTCAAATCGCTCAGGTCGACACCACTCGTTCAGCGCAAGATGCGGCGACAGCACCCGCGACCAACCCATCCTTGCAGCCATCGTCTGTTCGGGTACATGGATATGATCCAGCAACGGGCGTAAATGTTAAGCAGACTGCCACACCAACAAATGCAGTTACGCAATCTGACACTGATGAACCCGAGTATCTGTGGCTGTCCTATAGACCTGAGACACCAACTCGGATCGAAGACCTTGCTGACAACTTCTATGCTGTACAGCTCGCCGCCTTCAGTGACATGAAGAAAGCTAACAAGTACGCAGCTGATGCAACTTGGTTGATTGATCCAAGGGGCGTGCGCATCGTTTCTGGTGGGAAGGAATACTACGTCATTCTGCTGGGTATTTACGAGACCAGAACTCGGGCAGAACGTGCTGCGAACAGCATTTCACAGCATGTCGGTTCCGACAAGCCTTGGATTCGATCGATGACTTCGCTCAAGCCAGCAATTCGTGCAGCCAATCGCTCCGGCAGTTCGGAAAGACTCTAAAAATAATTGTTGCTTTAAGTCTGGCTCACATTTGCATGTGTGAGCCAGCAAAGCACGCAGCCTTCCAAACCCGGGCAGACTAGGTCCGAGCGAAGCTCAGTGCGTCTCGCCCTAGACAGCGTGACGCCCAATTCTCCAAGTGCGGGTATTGTGTCATGGGCACCTGTCCCATCTGTGCCCACATAAACACACTTGCCACATTGAGGTCCGCTACGCTGAATTCATCCCCCAGTAGGTAGGTCCTGTCGGCTAGAACAGAGTTTATTGCTCTAAACGGTCTGTCTAATGTTTCGATCACAGTAGCCGCTTGTTGCTCGTCCTTTTGAACTCCCATGATGCCGAGTTTGAACTTTAGATATTGCAGCAACTGCGCATCGACCGCCGTCATGACCCAAAAAGACCATTGCCATAGGGTTGCTTCCTGCTCCAATGTCTTTGGAGCTAAGAAATCGTGCTTCTTTGCCAAGTAGAGATTGATCGCCATCGATTCGTACAGTAGGAACCCATCGTCGTCCATCACTGGGACCTTTCCCATTGGGTTCATTGAAAGGAGGAATTTCCTATCCTCGTCGGATGTAAAGACTCGACCATCATGCGAGTACTCAAAGCCAGTGGCACGTCTAAGCTCTTCAGCCATCCACAGTACGCGAAACGTTCGACTTTGAGCAAAACCATAGATCTTCATTTCGACACTACCTCTCTAGCAGTCGACCAAGATTTTGATTCTGTTTCTAAAGGGATTCCAGGATGGATTCTGCACGACTTACGGAAAAGTCCCCAGGTGCTTCAACCGCTAACGTCGTTACAACTCCATCGTCCACGATCATTGCGTAGCGCTGAGAACGCATTCCCAATCCAAATCCACTTCCATCCATTTCAAGTCCTAGGGCTTTGGAAAACTCTCCGTTTCCATCTCCCGCCATGACAATCGCATCGGCGTCGCTGTCCTTTCCCCATGCATCCATGACAAAGGCATCATTGACCGCCACACAGACAATATCGGAGATTCCTTTCTCCTTGATTGCTTCGCTGTTGCGTACATAGCCAGGAAGATGATGCTCGGAACATGTTGGCGTGAACGCACCGGGGACCGCAAAAATCACAACCTTCTTTCCGGCTGTTAGTTCTTGAACTGATACTCTGCTTGGTCGTCCGTCCTTCATTACATGCAAGGTCGCTTCGGGAAGACGATCGCCTTGTTGAATTGCCATTTGTTTTCTCCTGTGGCTCTTGTTTTCCGGTGTCTGTTTGATTTATGTCGACACTAACACGTCGTCAGACACATCGCTAATGTCTCTGATTATGCAAAGCATCGACACGAGTGCCATTGATTAGCTTGTAGTTCCTCAACCACTCAGGCTTGTTTCTAGCCGGGTAGGTCGTGCTCTACATTGAGCTCTGCTGTAATTTTGCGAAACCACTCGATCACTTCTGGGTGATATGGAATCCCATCAGCTCTACGATCGATTTCTGCCTCGTGCTCTGGAACGCCAGGATAAATTACTCGTTCTTCACCAGGAGCTGGTCGGCAGTCCAAAATAGCTCGCAGGTATTCATCCATGTCAGACTTGAAAGTGTTCAAGTCGGAGAACCTGCTGATGTCATACGCCATGAAATAGTGGCCTACTCCTTTCCTACGGAAAGGCCCGCCTCCGGTACCGAGCAGGATTCCACAAAGCACTTCGATCATCACTGCCAAGCCAAACCCCTTATGAGAACCGATTTCTCGTGTTCCACCTAACGGGAGCATCATGAAATCCTGGGGAACCTGCGTTTCAGCCATTATTGGAGCTCCGTCAGAATCGCTGATCCAACCAGGTAAAACGTTTCCACCGACCCTCTTCAGCAGCTCAATTTTGTTCCCTGCCACGCTACTCATTGATGCATCGAAGATGAAAGGTGCTTCTTTGTCGGTTGGCACACCCACGCCTAATGGATTGAGTCCGAGAAGACGCTCGGCACCAAAAGTTGGCGCAACTAGAACACCTCCCGCTGTCATAGAGATTCCAACCATGTCGTTGTCCACTCCAATGTGAGCGTAGTAAGCCGACGGTCCGTAATGTCTGCCGTTGTACGCTGTCACGACCGCAACACCAGTTTCGCGGGCTCTCTCGCAAGCAGTTTCCATCATCTCTCGGCTCTGTGCCAATCCGAGACCTCGATCACAGTCATAGGAAATCGCGGCTACGTGATCAACCGTCCGGCTCAAATTCGGCCGAGGATTTATCTGTTGTGCACGAAACCCGGCGACATAGGCTCGCATCATGTTCGACACTCCGTGGGAATCAATTCCTCGAATGTCCGCATAAATTAAGACATCGGTGGCTGCTCGAGCATCCTCATCGGGCATTCCTAGAGCAACAAATATTCCTTCTACCGCCGAACGCATTACTTGTTGGTCTACTCGAACCGCTATTTCTTCAGGTACTAAGAATCGTTCAAGCATCTTCGGTCTCCCTCACCATTCGATTACTTCTCCGCAGAACCCCAATTGGCAAGAGCTCTCATCCAAATCAAGGTAGTTTGCCCTGCATTATCCATTCTTCATGGATTAGGGCTCTCTAGGTCTTCCAACCAATCAGTAAGTGCAGCCGAAACTTCATCGGGAGCATCTTCTGGAACGAAGTGACCAGCTCGTACGGATGCTTCCACTTGATTGGGCCAGGTACGACAGTAATCTCGCTGTGGACCAACTAGGATTGCGCCTGGCTCAGCATTGATAAACAATTTCGGTAGAGGGCTGTTGGCTAGCCATTCCGAGTATTCGTCTACTAAGCTGCAAACGTCCTCCGGCTCGCCGGAAATCGGAATCATTCGCGGCCACGTCAACGTGGGTCGGCGATCTTCGCCCGCATCCAGAAAAGGACGCCGATACTCATTCATATCCCTAACAGATATTGGATGGATTAGAGATCCGGGCAAAACTCGTTCAACAAACAGATTCTTCTCCAAGACCATTGACTCACCGGCGTCAGATCGGAAACCCTCAAACATGCGACGTGAAAGGGCTGGCCACTCTTCCCAAGTCAATTGCCTCACAATCGCTTCCATGTAGCAGATTCCCTTTACAGATTCAGGATGTCTTCGACACCAATGAAATCCTAGAGCAGAACCCCAATCGTGCACCACGAACACAGCATCTCCACAGACCCCCAATTCATCCAGTGCAGCGTCGAAGAAACGAGAGTGTTCATGGAATGAATAGCTAGTCGGACCAGATACTTCGAGCTTGTCAGAATCTCCCATGCCGACAAGGTCAAGTGCAATGCACCGTCCATACTTCTGCAATCGCGGCATGACATTGCGCCAAAGGTAGCTTGATGTCGGGTTTCCATGCTGAAACACAATTGGACTACCGCTGCCCATCTCAACGTAAGCCAATCGCCTGCCTTCGACTTTGATAAATTTCTTGTCCATCGGCATGCTCATCCGGCAAGTCTTGCTCTAATCGGAAATTACTGACAAAGTTATCAGGCGTCCAACGAAATCAGGCTCGCAATGAGCAGGTTAGAGCTCTTATTAGCCCAGCAAAGCAATAAAAGGGGTTTATCTATACTGCTGTTCGAGTACGTCAAAGCACAACTAATTGTAGGTGCGCAAAACAAGACAATCGGCAGGTTGCTCTCTCGTTCTGCACTGTACAAGCGAATTGTGACATAGAGGGAAAGAATGACAGTTCTGAACTACGTAACACTACAAGTGGGCGACATACCAAGGGTACGTGATTGGTACGTCGAAGTCATAGGATTGCGAGTGGAACATGAAACTGATGGACAAATCGCCGTACTAACTGGTGAAGGGGAGTGCCGGATCTGCCTTGAGAACGGGCCACCCGTCTCAGAACCGAGCCGAATTGACCTGCTCTTTCAAGTAGACAGCGTCGACGCGACTTGGCGGCGACTAGTTGAACAGGGTGTCACGTTCTGGAGAGAACCAACGAACGAAATGTATGGCCAACGCAACGCTATCCTTTTTGATCCAGTCGGTCACAAGGTTGAGTTCTTCGAATTTATCGACACCAAACAGCGGAACTAATGTTGGCGATGAAGTGGCTTAAGGCAGTTTGAGGACCGATTGCACTAGATGCTCATGATGTTCCGACACAGAACTAGCGTCTTGTGAACCTAGGATTGGTGTGCGACAACAACCGCTAGTGGCAGTCGCTGCAGGAAGGCTCAAGAATCGCAAATTACTTTACAAACATCGTTCCAACATCAATCATGTGTGAACTTTAACGCCGCGATGTAATCTCAGTAGCATGTCCTCGGTATGAGACCTATGGCGGAATCAACTCAGCACATGGTACTTTCGGCGTTTCGAAGCATGAAGTGTGTGACTTGGGAGAAGCCTCTTTCAAGTCTTACGCGCGGTTCGACCAACAACACACAATCTTCTTAGCGCTTGCCAATTGATTCCTCACTATGTGCGCTGAACTTACCCAATCACGTAATACCACACTCTCCATTGACAACCTGCACAAGCGGTATGGTTCTCATAATGTCCTAAATGGATTGAGCCTTGCGATCGAGCCAAACTCAATCGTAGGTTTGGTTGGGCTTAATGGATCTGGCAAGACAACTACCATCGAGTGCTTGCTTGGTTTACAGCAATTTCAAGATGGAGCCATCAGTGTCCTAGGAACAAGCCCGAAGGACATCTTCCAACTCAAAGGTAGAGTCGCAGCAGTTTTCGATCAGCCCTGCCTCTATCCGGGACTCTCGGTACGTCAGAGTTCCATGCACACGAAATTTGTACTGCAAAACCACAGTTCCGAGCCGGTGGCGCTCGAAGACTCATTTCGATTGTCACGATATCGGAAATTCAAGACCAAGAGACTCTCGTTCGGCAACAAGCGACGTACAGCAATCATGCAAGCGCTCATTGGACCGCCGGATTTCGTGGTATTCGATGAACCATTCATCGGACTAGATGCGGAAGGCGTAGAGGACGTCTTACACATCATCAAAGAAGAAAACAACGATCGTGGCACCACGTTCTTGCTAGCTAGCCATCAACTTCCTTATCTCGAACGAATCTGTACGCACATCGCAATCCTGCATGAAGGATCCATAGCTCTCCACGACAAAATCGAGAACCTACTGACTTCTAACACGCTCTCGGTGAGAGTGCGCTCGCCACAGTGCACAGAAATCGCGGAGTTGGCCTTGGCAAACCAGAAGATCGACCTGATTACACGACGTAGCGACGATACAGTTGAGCTCAGCCTTAGGGACTTGAACTCGTCAGAACTCAATCGGTTACTGGTAGAAAGCGGCATTTCAGTGTCTGAACTGGAAGTAGTGCGTCAATCTCTTAATTCCCTTTTCCGCTCGATCACTAACCAAGATATCGATCAAGTAGTAGGACAACCGCAGTGAACGCAAGAGGGTTTTGGGTGTGCCTCAAGTCGGAGTTGTGGATTGCGGTTCGCAGTTTCTCTACCTATCTGGCAATTCTTCTGCCCTCAGCTATTGCAATCATTTATCTGTTCATGAGCCGGGTTGCAGAACTCACGGCCGAAGCCCGTGAACGATTCGCCAACGTTGAAGTTCCTTTTGGTGGTGACTACTCGACTGGGTATGGAAATCTTGTCGACGGCATGTTAATCACGTTGACTTGCATTGTTCTTGTGGTAACGACCTATACAGCATGGACATTCGCCAACGACTGTCGCACCGGAACGGTCCGCCTCTTGGTCACCCGTGTAGCCAGCAGACACGCTGTCGTTTTCGCCAAGGTAATAGCAGTACATTTGCTGACAATTGTTGCATTGGTCTTCGCTCTTGCCGCTGCCTATTTTCTCGCAGGAGCGCTGTGGTCGTATGAATCAGTTGTAGAGGACGGCTACGAACTGATTAGTGAAATGGAGATTCAAAGCGAGATCTTCATTGGTATAGGATTAGCGCTCATCACCTTACCTGCGTCGATCGCCTTGGGAATGTTGGTGTCAGTTTGTGCAAACTCACCTGTCCAGTCAACCGTTATAACACTTGCAATCTTGGTGGTCTATGGATTCTTCCAGCCTTACTTTGGCTCACTTGCGGAATACTGTTTCTTGACGTTCACGCCCCTTCTTTTCGATGCGTCGTACCTGCGTGAGGTGAGCGACATTGTGCGGGGATTCTCGGATGTCTACATAGCTGACAACACTGTACGTCTGAACTTGTGGATTCCCATTGTTCAAGCCCTTGGATTCTCCGTCGTGACTTACTTCATAGCAGCTCGACGAAGACTTTGAGCCAGATTCATTGAAGGAATAAGCATGAGATACATCACAATCTGCTGCACCATTTTGGCACTCTCCGGTTGTGTTCATTTTGAATCCAATCCGATCCCTCCATCAGTTGAACTCTCACCTGAAAAGTTAGATCTGGACCTCGTCGATACGGCTAGAACTGGAGTGGATTTCGGAATGGAGGTCCGCCCCAATGAGAGCGATTCGTTTGCCAACATCGAGGTCCTACCGGGGCTCAAGGTGTCGGATGTGCACCCCAATAGTCCGGCAGATTTTGCAGGAATCTACATCAATGATGTGATCCTTAGTGTCAGCGGAGTTGAAACAAATGACGTGGACACTCTCAGTGCAATTGCCGAGAAATCTCGACCCGAACAAGAGCTACTGTTTGTAATTCGTCGCGGCACGGTGGCGTTGGAAGCCACTGTGATCGCCCGCGAATCCAATCGACCAGTTCCTCTTCGCGAGCTCTATCGCGTAGATCCAATCGCCAGTCGTGCGGCTTACCGTACCGAGATCGTTCAACTTTCAGACGGAAGTAACGCCGCAGTCATCAAGGTAGTGGGAATGGAAGACAACAGTCCACTTGGCGCAGTGGGCATTCAAGCTGGAGACTACATCACTGCAATTGACTCGAGAGAGGTCACGTCGGCCCAGAACTTGGTGCGTGAGCTGATTGAAGACTATGCGCCTGGATCAAACGTGATTCTAACAATTACGTCGAATGGAAGACGATTGGAAAAGCAAGTCCGCTTGTGGAATCCAGGACGCTACATAGCCCGAGTACAACTTTGGCCTCTGTTTCGGTACGAATTCCGTCCTGATCCCAAGAAGGTTATCTTCCAGTTTCCAGAGTTTCTTCCCATCTATCGAAGACACGTGACTAATTTCGAGACACACCACCAGATATTGCTGTTCTTTAACATCCATACATCTCGAGTCCGACCCGACGAGAGCACCTATCCGTGATTGGCGAATTTGCAAACAGCTCGAATCTCCTGCGCACGGTCTGGGTACTGCTCCTTTTTGTGGGTGTTCAACCACTGATGGCCAATCTGTCGTACGGCGTGTGGGTCGTCGACACCTCCCACGCAACGCATGACCCCATCTTTGTCGATGTGGATGGCGATGGATTGAAGGACGCGGTGGTACCTCAGTATTTTCGAAACACGGGTCGTGAACTGCACATATATATGCAGGAGGCAAACGAGCGGTTTTCCAATTCGCCGCTCAAAATCGAGATTAAGTCGGAAGCAATTGGATTTGCTTTGATGGACGTACGTGAGTCCCCCGGTACTGAGATCATTTGGATTACCGCTGATGCAATCTATAGCTTCTCAGCAAGTATTCAGGGTTACGTTGGAAATCTCGAGCACTTGGCGGATTGGGAGCTCTTCATCCGCCACCCGGATTCGAAAGAACTTCTCTATGTCGAGTCAATAGACATGAACAACGACGGCGCACGAGATCTCATACTGCCAGGACCAGGTCGTTATGGAGTTTTTCTAAACTCAAGAGGAAATAAAGTTGGGTTAGTAGGATCCATTGAAATTGCTAAATCTACCACTGGGTCGAGAAATTGGATAGAAAATACCCGCTATCCTTCTCGGTCACGCGTCCCGAACACCGTCGCAGAAGTGGATCAGGCCGGCAACCTGAGTTTAAAGGAAATAGATATTTTTTCTCGCTCTCAATACCAAGGCCTGTTTCGGCAAATCAACCGTGACGAGCAACGGACTAGATCAATTAGTTACGGTTTGTGGCAACCTGGACCAATAGCGAGAGACTTCGACGGAAATGGGATTGTCGATCTCATGCTAAAAACGTCCACCAGCATCAAACTAAGCCATCTCAGACCTGACTCATCAATCACACATGACGAAGTCCGAAACCGTGTTGACGACCACTCTGAGGCCACTAGCTCGTTCAAGCTAGTGAGCTACGAGATTCCCTACGGCGGTCAGCAGGCGTCGGCGTTTGAAGATTTCGACGGCGACGGCGATCTCGATATTGTGGTAATCAACAGTGGAATTACATCGAGTACAGTGCGATTGCTGACCAACGATCACGGTCAGTTTAGAGTGGATCCTCCCTCACAGGTGATCCGTGTGAACGGAACGATTGTGCTTGTCGAATTTACAGCGCTCCACGAAGGAGAGAGACCTTTCATGCTCATAAACACAGTAACGACCCCGCTTCGAAAGATCTTGACCGAAATCGAACTTCACCGAAACTTGTTGCTGTTCGGTTTCGATGAGGCAGAACAGGGAATTTTCAATAGAAAGCCAACAATGACATCAACACAATCTATCAACATTGATTCATTGCGCAACCTGATGCCAAGCACACTGCGGTTTGACTTGGATTCTGACGGCGTGAAAGATATTCTTGAATGCAAGAGCGATGGTACGGTTCAAGCACTTCGGATAGACGATTCAAACAATAGGACTGCACAGCCTTTTTGGCAGTTCACACCAGAGTTTGCTGTATTTTCGACACGGTCTGATGACGTAAACAACGATCAAGAGCCCGACTTGTTCCTTGAACACAGCACAGCAGTGACTCTACTTATCTCCCGACCATGAGTATTAGTTTCAACTCAAGCTGCACACGTTGCTTGGCAATTCTTCTCCTGATCGCAGCTGTACCTTCTGTCCGATCTGATCAAGTCCCATCCAATAGTCTAAGCTCGCTCGATGGGTATGCCATAACGCCGTTCTCTATACCTGCTAACGTTCATACTGTTCACTTGATCGACCTCAATGCCGACACAAGGCAAGACTTTATTCTCGAATTCTCCGACGAGTTGCGCATCGTACACCAAGATTCAAACGGATTTAATCTGTCAAAGTATCAGTCCATTCCCATCCCAAGAAGCTCCGCCATATGGGACATAGCGCGTCTTTCCCCTGAAGACGAGAGCTTTTCGATCCTTGTCTTGAGTTCCGATTCCAATCTAACAATGTGGAAATTTTCAGATGGTTTGTACCAATCGAATCAGATTCCTGTTCCGGTTCCAGCGATTCATTTGCCGACAGACACGAATCGGACGCGTTTTTGCATTGACATCAATGGGGACTCGATAGACGATCTGGCCCTTCCGACAACCCACTTCCTTTACGTTCTTGAGCTAGGCAAGGCGAACCAATTCTTACGCACATCAAGAGTCCCACTCTTGTCAAGTTCACAAGCTACTATTGCAGCC
This sequence comes from Candidatus Azotimanducaceae bacterium, assembly GCA_965203735.1. Classification (GTDB taxonomy): domain Bacteria; phylum Pseudomonadota; class Gammaproteobacteria; order Pseudomonadales; family Azotimanducaceae; genus Bin55. The sequence continues at coordinate 1,443,126 of OZ241909.1, read as the reverse complement.
AATCAGTTAGCAGGCAACGTCGGTCAGCGCTATAGTGCTAGTTCAGCTGACTTTCGCGACATTGACAATGACTCTCAGTTGGATGTTGTCATGCAAAACGACAGTGCTGTGCGCATCGCATTAGGCAAGGCCACAGAGACCAGTTATTTCTCTTCAATACCCGACTACGAGGTCAACTACGAGAAGGATTCTCAAAAAATAAATTTCGACTCCATCGACTTCTCAAACTTGTTCGCGTTGTTTCGATTCGCCCCAAATCGAGTGCAGATTATGGACGTGAATCAGGATCAATTGGTTGACCTGATCATACTTGAGCCCAACCGTGTACTTACCTACATAGCGAACGAGAGCGGCATCGATACCCGGAAGCCAACACAAGTAATTAGATTTAATGAGAATACTGTTGTCGGTGCAATTGCTGACATCAATGGCGACGGTACATCAGATCTCGTAGCAGTAAAGACTCCTCACGTCTCAGTTCGAAAAGTATTGTTGACTTTGGTTGTACCAGCGTCGCTGAAATTTGAGATGTTAGTGTTCCACCAATCAAAAGGAATGTACTCACGTCGACCCGATAGTCGCTTGCTTATCAATGTTAGGGTTCCAGCATTGCTTCCAATGATTGTCAGAAGTGCACGGGTGTCGGTAAGAGAAAACGAAGTAAGCGCGACTATAAGCCGGGATGGTGGTGGTTCCACGAGACAAGATGAACCACCGGCTCCAGTTCTTGACGCCCAGTTGGATGATGTGTACATGGCCGATTTGATTGCAATTGAGTCCGGCGAAGTTCGTGTTTACTTCAATGCAATCGAAGAGACAGTATTTGCGGATCTGTCGCAATTCGGCGACATGTTGGACATTTTGAAAGATAAACGGGAAGTTTCCATCGACATCGGAAAGGTATTCAATTCCGATCTTGAGACGATATCTCACCAGGATCTGATCGCTGACGTTGAACCCGTTGTTATACACCGAATTGAATCGGACCAAAAATACCACGACCTATTGCGGTTTCGACTGAATGACGACAATCTTGACGACATCATGATTTTTGAAGACCGTACACGTGGAGCTATAAAGGGCGTATTGCTTTTGTCGCAAGAGAGATAAGGGCGAGCGCTGATGTATCGTCACGGTTGGTTCAGTCCTGCACTAAATCAGTATCCTTGACCATCGAGAAAAGGCCCGCAGGAGACTGACGATCCAACGTACCTAAGTGAATCTCCTCAGAAATCTTGAAGTGCCAGAAGTTTGAAAACGCTTACAACACTGGCCTAAATCTAGTTTTACCTTAGCTTATTTTCCTGATACAATATTTATATGATCAATGAACTCGATGTCGCTGATAAAGACCCCTATTCCTACCGTCGGCGCCGTCCGGTAATCCCGCTCGAGAATTTCGACCACCCTTACTTGCACGTTCGTGCCAACTTTGTTTCAGCTGAAGTGTGGAGTCTGACCGAACCACGGATGGCGGGCTTTTCTGTGAAAATGTCTCCTGCTCAGATTAGAGACGTGCTTAGAAGTGGCCAATTCACCGCAGATGAAAAAGCGTACATGTGTGAAGTATTCGAACAGATGGGACCTTTTGACATAAGGCAGTTTCGCCACAATTGTGGCGCATCGATCTATGAACTTGCTCGAGCAATGATTGAGTGCAAAGTAACTCATCCAATGGTTGCGGAATGGATGAATTGCAAGTCGCCGAGCCATCGTCCTCCAGCCTATGAGAAACGAATTTACCGGTTAGGAACGGGAATTACTGCAGGTTGGTTTTGAGAAAGATAGTTCTTCCCGACGAACCCGAGCAATCACACAAACGAACCATAGATCTGATCGGTCTTGTTCTTGTTGACTCTGGGTCCAGAATTGGCTGAATCACCTTTTTCGGTGTATTCTGGAATCGCCAACGCAAGGGTCTGAGTATTAGTTATGAAATTGCCCTTGTTTAAAGTATTCTTTTGAGCCCAATACGTCCCATGGCTTCTTACTAAGTGGTGCTCAGTCGCACGCATCTGACAGCTGAAATGAACCGATCAAAAAACTGCATTCCCACACTTGCTTGCATCGCCATACTGGCGAGTATCTGTGGTCACGCTCAAACTGATCCCGAGAACCCAACAGCTCTCGAGGATCCCGTACCAGACGAGATTCAATTGGGAGACATTAAGATCAATCTTGTCGAATTTGTAAGAGCCCCTGAATCAGAAGACGAGTCAGCTCCATTCGGTACCAATGACGCATACGCTCGGATTCAGTATCTGAAGTCGCCTCCAGATGAATCCGGTCGCCTATTCTTCAATGACACTCGTGGAATTCTCTATGTGACTGATGAAGAGGGAAGTGAACCAACTGTATATCTGGACTTACGTGACATGGAAGTGGACTTTTACCCCGATGTCTTTCCTCACGAATCAGGATTCATGAGTTTCGCGTTTCATCATGAATTTGCGGTTGAGGATTCGCCCGGTTATGGAAAGTTCTATACCGCTTTCACTGCAGATCCAGAAAGCGGAACTGCAGACTTCATCGAAGAAACCAATTCAGCTCAGGAGAGTGTCATTTACGAATGGACCGCGGTAGATCCAACGGCACTGGAGTTCTTTGGATCGCGCCGAGAAGTCCTGAGGGTCGGCCAGTTCAGACCCAATCACAATATTGGAAACATCGACTTTAATCCGTTTTCTCTTGTCGAAACCGACGAGAACGACGATTCTGATGGGGGCGACGGCGCAACCATAACCGAAGACGACGGCACCGGAGACGACGAAGCGACAGAAACTCGACACGAGGACTGGGGAATGCTTTTCATTTCCTTCGGAGACGGAGGCGGTTCACACGACCCGAGAGATCATGGACAAAACGTAGGAACTCCTCTCGGTGCCATTCTGCGCATAGATCCCCTCATAGAAGATCTCGAGGCCGAGGAGAGTTACCAGATTCCTGCTGATAATCCTGAAATCGAAGGAGCTATTCCAGAACTATGGGCGTTTGGCCTGCGCCATCCGCAGCATTTTTCCTGGGACACAGATGGACGAATGTTCATTCTCGATATTGGACAAGACCAAGTAGAGGAAGTGAATCTTGGATCAGTCGGTGCAAACTACGGATGGCGACAACGCGAAGGCACCTTTGCGACTGCTCATGGAGTCGAAACCGAGGATGGTTTGGGCGGCGTTTACGAAGTGGACTTGGAAGCTGAAGAGAACGATTTCGTCTACCCCGTTGCACAGTACGATCACGACGAGGGATTCGCTATTGGATCAGGTTTTGTTTACCGAGGTGAGTCTTTACCAGAACTTGTTGGAAAGTATGTTTTCACTGAACTCGTTCGCGGACGAGTGTTCTACATCGAAACCGAACCCGAGCCCGAGCAAACACCTGAAGGCGATGAAGGATCGGATCAAGACGAGTCTGACGATGTCGACGACGTCTTAGTACCGGGAGAACCGACAACGATCTATGAACTCCAACTGCTGTTTGACGGCGAAGAAAGCACTATGAGCGATGTAGCGGGCATGTCCAATACTTACTTGCAACACTCACCACACCTGAGACGCGTGGATCTTCGGGTAAGTGTTGATCGACATGGAGAGATGTATCTGTTGTCCAAGGGAGACGGATGGATCAGAAAAATCGAACAGGTCCCAGACGAAGAACCAGAACCAACTCAGTGAAGCGGGTTGGCAGTGTCCAACTGCTATGCCCAAGTACAGGGATTGGCGAGTAGACTGAATATCCAGAATCCTATAGACCTTCTATTCAATGTCGCCCGTTTGATATCGTGGTGACCGACACCACTGATTGATTCACTTCACTCTTGTCTGCGACCCAAGTAGCAAAGCAGACGGTATGTGTTCGCTTAGACGTTGCTGAGTTGCTTGTGCACTTGACTTAAGAGTTTGAATCCTTGGTTTCGTCACCTACTTCTACCGTAATGCCTCCCACCACTTTAGTCACAATGAAATAGATTAGGAGTCCGATCGAAATAAAGCCAAAAGCTACCACTAGTGTCTTGTACCACGTGACAATTCCTTTGATGTCACACGGTGTGATGTAGCAAAGTATCCCAAAGACACCCAACATCAACGTATCGACAATATCAAAGACAATGAAGGGTACAACCAACAGCAACATCACACCACCAGTGAACAAAAGCACAATTGACAATTTTGATCCCGATGTCTCTTGGCTTGTCACTTGAAGAATACTCTGCGGACCACTGAAACAAGGCCTATGATCAATAAAGCTACGATTATTACTGGTCCAGTTGCCAGAACAATCCAATTCGAGACCGATTTCAAAGGCGTGTACAGAGAATCAATCCATTGAGTCCACCGGTCATCTACAACTACTTGAGCTGTTCTCGATTCGTTCAAGATCGGTCGGAACCCGTCGCCAAGAATGTCTGAGATTGCCACATGTTAATGGACAGGTTTTAAATTGTTGTTGTTGGGCCTCGTGGGAATGTGGGGAACTCGCAGAGTTGTCCACATTTCCACAGGCCGCTTTTTTTGAAAAAATTTGTTTTTCGTTTGTTCATTTCGCTTTCGCATGTCGCCGCTCGAACTCCATCGGCGACAGGTATCCGAGCGACGAATGCAGTCTCCGCGTGTTGTAGAACCCCTCGAGATAGTCGAAGATCATCGACCGCGCCTGCTCCCGGCTCGCGAAGCGACCGCGGGGCTGCCGATCGATCAGCTCGGTCTCCAGGGTGGCGAAGAAGCTCTCCGCCATCGCGTTGTCGTAGCAGTCGCCCACCGAGCCCATCGACACCGTGACGTCGGACTCCTCGCAGACTTCCCGAAACGGATCCGAGGTGTACTGCGAGCCGTGGTCGGAGTGATGCGTGACCTTGTTCCGGGGCCGACGACGTGCGACGGCCATCTTCAGCGCCTGGATCATGAGCTCCGCCTTCTGCCGCCGCGCCATGGACCAGCCCACGATGCGGCGCGAGAACACGTCCTGGACGACCGCCAGGTACAGCGTTCCCTCCGCCGTCGGAACGTAGGTGGCGTCCGCCACCCAGAGCTCGTCGGGACGCTCCGCGTGGAACTCCCGATTGACCAGATCGGCGGCGACCTCCGAGCCGTCCGGACGCGTGGTGCTCCAACGACGGCGTCGGCACACCCCTCGAAGGCCGTCCCTCGCCATCAGTCGGCCGATCCTGCGACGACTCGCGCGAACGCCCATTTCCCGCAGCTTCGCCTGGACCCGAGGCGCACCGTAGGTGCCCCTCGACTCGGCGTGGATCCGGCGTATGCGCTCCAGCAGCTCCCGATCCGCCGCGTCCCACCGCGACGGGGGACGCTTCAGCCACGCATAGTATCCGCTGCGGGAGACTCGCAGCACTCGACACATGGCGGCTACGCTGAACTCGGCCCGGTGCGCCTTCATGAACTCGAAGACCGGCTTGGGGTCCTCGTGGTCTCCTTGGCGAACCAGGCCGTGGCCTTTGCCAGTATGTCCCGCTCTTCCTTGATCCGCGCCAGCTCGCGGCGCAGCTTGCGAAGCTCCTTCGAGTCGTCACGCTCGACGGGCCCGTCCGCCTCGTCGAGCCAGTTGCGTATCGTCTGCGGCGTCGGCTCGAACTCCTCCGCCAGCGACGCGACGCTGCGGCCGGATCGAGCCAGCTCGACCAGCCGGTCCCTGTATTCCTGTGGATAGCGCTTTCTGCCCATGATTGTCCTCCTTGGGTCATTGTGCACTGTCCGCTAACCTATCGCAACTTCAGTCGCACAAAATGAATATGAGAAAGCCAAGCCCAATCCACTTGAAGTACTTCCAAAATACACGGGCAGTCTGCTTGTGTCGGTCAGTGTCCAACTTACACATTACTCGACAATGAATCCAACCCAGTAATAACACAATCCTTTCGAATTATATGTGCCCCAATTGTTGTCTAATGCTGAAGTACACTCTCTCTGTTTGGCTAGTGCTTCCCAATCGTTGTCATCTGAATAGTGATAATCACCGGTCGAAGACAATACTGGTTATTTAAATGATATAATTTCTCAATCCTTATGCGTAAGAGTCCGGGACGTCGATTCAAAGACCTAGTACTGCTTGTTGGCAGTATTGCAGCGACGTGTACATTTTGCTTCAACTAAGAAGCCAAACTCGGGTGTTAGGAGTGAGTCGTCAGCCACTTTAGCCAAAATCATGATCCATTGACTAACACGCTAGACTAATCGTCTCTTGAGTTGGGAAGGTTGGATCAGCACATCGTCAGGGTGTTCCTTTGCAGTGAGGGATGACCTTTCCCTCCAAGCCACTGAGCAGGAATGAGACTGCATACTCGACCAATACCATCTCTCTCAAGCCATGTGCTCAAGTAAGATTACCCACGTCTAAGCCCCGCCCTACATTTACCAAGACATGAAGCTTTGGACTCTAGCACTTGCTGAAATGCGGACCTGTCGGCGGATGGTTCGAACTTGGGTGCTCATAGCGATTTCCACGACGGTTTGTCTCGTGCAGTGGATCATAGTCGTACAGCGTTACGAATACGACTCAATGAATTCTTCCTCGTATGGAATCACGAGTCCTCGATTCTTGATGCTTGACCTAGCGCTACCAATCGTTGCCTGCTTCGCTACGGGAATCCTGTTTCTCGCATTCGACATTAGATCTCGAGATATACGCCAACGAATGTTCGAGGTCATTGATAGCCGCCCATTTTCCAATGCTGAGTTAGTGTTTGGCAGACTGTTGGGCATCGTATTGCTGCTGTCCATCGCCGCCGTGGTAATTGTGGTGTCCATAACGGGCTATTCCGGTTTGGCCACACTCTTCGATTTTCCACTTGGAAGCATTCTTGAACCAGTGAGTGTGCTTGCATTCCTAACTTGGGACATCATTCCGAATTTATTCCTGTGGGGATCCTTGACGGTCCTCCTAAGTGTTGTTCTTCGATTTCGAATCCTCGTGGTGGTTGTGGTCCTTGGTTTGCTCTTGCTCTACCACCGTTTCAACGCCACAATGCCGTTGTTCTTAATGAGCAGTCTTTCTACATACACCGGAGCAGCGATTGTTCCGTCCGAACTCGCAACACAGTTTGCCTCTGGGGACCTCATACTCAACAGACTCTTAGTGATGTTGATTTCTCTCTCATTTCTGTTGCTTGCAACAGGCCTGCACATACGTTTAGCTGGCAAACCCTCACGACAACGAATGATCACATTTGCGGCGTGCACATTGACTGTTGCCGTATTAGCTGTAAGCGGACAGACTACAGTCAAGGTCTTGGAGCAGAAAGAGCTAGGAAGTTGGGCTTCCGTACACCGTGGACACTCATTTCACACTGTAACCGATATCGATACGGTCAAAGGGACTATCGAGGTCCGACCTGGCCAAATGGTCAATCTGGATCTCACTTTGACACTGGCCCCAATTGCGACAGAAGAGGGTCGCTGGCTACTGTCCCTAAACCCGGGCTATCGAGTAAACCACATTTCAGTTAATGACGAACCAATTTCCAATTATGAGTTCGAAGATGGTCTTTTGAGAATTCCTGCAAACACCACATCAGACACGCCTAGTGAAGTGCATCTCGTGGCAAGCGGAGTGCCAAATCCCCGATTCTCCTACTTGGATACTTCGCTAGATCTGTCCTCACTGCTACCCGCAGAGTCACGACGCCTGCTTCAACTAGGAAGAAAGCCTTACATCTTCCACTCCAAGTTTTTCGCCATGATGCCAGGAGTTAGTTGGTTTCCCACATCCGGGTCCGCGTACGGACGTGGCACTTTGGAGTCTAGACCGACGGATTACTTCAATCTGGACATTGAAGTTTCTGTACCAGAGGATTGGCTTGTAGCAGGTCCAGGATCACGTACGCAGATCAAACAAAAAGGAAGAACGCGTTACCGTTTCAACCCCCAAGCTCCAATTCCAGAGTTTGCGTTGATTGGTTCCCGATTCGAGCGTCGCGCATTCAGTGCTGCTGGTGTCGATTTCGAGCTCCTGCTAAGTGAAAAACACACCAAGAATCTACACACGCTGAACTCAGTTGCTCCAGCCCTACGAAATTGGATTCAGGAACTCTCTGAAGACCTGAAGCAGTATGGCCTGAAGTATCCCTATAGCAATTTCTCCTTTGTTGAAGTACCTGACTCCATGAGGGTCTACGGCGGAGGTTGGCAAATGGATAGCGTTTACTCGCAACCTGGAATTCAAATGATGCGCGAATCGGGATTCCCCACAGCGGAGTTTGAGAGAGCAGTCGACGCGGCAACAGAAAGATTTGATGGCTCAGAAAAAGAGGTGGAACAGTACTTGTTCGGATTACTTAAGAATTATTTCCAAAACGACCTGTACGGTGGCAGCCCGCTCCTAGGACTTGCAAAGCAATTTGTGGGCTATCAGACTTCCCCTGTTGGAGCAGGTGCTACTGCACTGAATTTCGTAAGCAATGAACTTGCAACTAAGTTGATATCAGATAGCCAGGTTTTCTTCTCCATCCACGCCCTATTGTCACCAGACACCGACTTTACTCGGCCTACGGAATCCGCACCCGATGGATACTTTGCACAGCACTTTTTCCACTTTATGCGCAGTTTCCATGTCGATCATCCAGCTGTCTGGGAGCACGCACTCAGCACGCCTTTGGCCGATCTTGACTTCAGGTCTCAATCAAGTGAAGCGCATCAAGTTCTCATGCTAAAGAGCCTGGGAATTTGCCAGTCAATTCTTGATTTTCATGGCGAAGAAGAGGTTGGGCACTTTCTGAATGAACTGGTCAATCGCTTTAGGGGGCGATCCTATTCTCCTGATGAATTCTTCGAATCTGCAATAGCGACGGAAATCGACCTTGAATCCCTACTAGGAAGTTGGCTCTACACTTCAGACATACCTGGAATCGTTGTGGCAGACACAACCGTGGAATTGGTAAAGCACGACTCCCAACTCTACCAAACGACGTTAGTTCTTCGAAACGGAACGAACGCACCTAGTGTTGTAAACGTTTATTACGAAGAAGCAGGTTCGCGTTATCCATATCTTGATGAACCTCACTCTGATCCAGTTCTTCTTCCAGGAAACTCTAGCGTTCGAATTGCGCTGCAAACGGACTCACCCCTTGCTAGTATGACTCTGCGTCCACGTCTCTCTCGCAATCGGGAAGAAATTAGGATCCGTGTACCAACCACCGGTGAGATTGAGCTGGCTGACAGCTCGGCCATTCTTCCTTACATCTCGGAGGTCGAGTGGAAAGAAGAGATTTCTAATTCAATCGTTGTTGATGACTTGGATTCAGGTTTCTCGGTGTTGAACGGAGAAGACTACTCTCGCGTCGACAAACCAAACTGGTGGGTAACCCACTTTCTTGGCATTGAAAAATTTAAACCTACCTTGAATTATGGGCTACCTTCAACTTTGAGCATGGATGAGTTCCTTAGGGCCGGTAGCAACCACCAGTGGCAAAGGGACTTTTGCCATGGATGCTTCGGTGAGTATTACAAGACATCAGCGGTAAGTCTAGATGGATTCGATCAACCCAAAGCGAGCTTCTCACTTGAGCTTCCATCAAACGGTATGTGGAAATTGGAGTATTACGTGCCAGATATCTCAACCGATCGCTATGTGATTCGAGAGGGAAATGTAATTCGCTACGGTACCCGAACTCTTGGCTTGCATGAAATCGCCGTGGCAGTGGGTGAGCAAGAAACGGTTGTCGAATTGGACGCTGCAGAAGCGGAGTCGGGATGGAATAACTTGGGTACTTATGAGATTACTGATCGCAATACAGCAATAACAGTCATTGGCGTACGTGATGGAATGGCGATTGCGGATGCCATCAAATGGACCCCCATCGAGGACGATTGATTCATAAAGTCACGCGTGCATCCGTGGAGGAATATCCTCCGTCTCAACTAACTTCACAACTTTGTCAGTCAGGTTGGAACGACGGCTACCTTGGTTCAATTAAGAATCCACACTTCTTCATCCATTCCTGCAATATTGACCAATACCATGAGCGGCGCATTCCTATTGTGAACGCCAGCCGCCATGGAACAGAGATTCGTGAGGAGACGTGCTTTTGCTGTCTCGAGTGCAATACTAGTCTGGCTTGCGATTCTCGTAGCTACACAAGAGTGCTACGCCGAACCTAACCCAGTCGAGGACAACAATGGTGAGCGCATAGTCGGGACCGGCTCAAGTACCAATCACGAGAGCACATGCCAATTGCATGGAAAAGGTGTTTGGGAGGGTCGAATTCTCTTTCGAGAGCTTTCTGAAGCCATGCCGATGTACGTTGGAATTGTGAGTGCGGGATTCCACGTGGCAGAAGTAGACCAAGAAAGCAAGGCTGTCGAATCGACATGCATGAACTCAACAAGCGACGACGACTGCTGGCTTGTGCTCGAGAGAAGTACCGAAGACACAAAATGGAGTCTTGCATCTGCTAGAAACGCATCCATTTCATTCGAGGGTCAATCCAAGTGCGCAAATGGAAGCCTCTCCGGGTCAGGAACGACTACATGGCAATGGACTACAAAATCTGAGCTGAGGATTGTTATTGGAGAGGGTAAATGGCGCAAAGGCAAACAACAGGGGCGTTGGAAGTTCCAGCTGCTTTCAGTTCCTTGTGTTGGGCTGACGCACAAAGGGTGCAGATTGAATGCCGAAGACTCGGATGTCCCGGACAGATTCAAAAACGGTTCAATGCTCCCACCAAAATACGTGACCACTCTCGAAGGTAGCTACAAGAGTGGAGCAAAATCGGGAATTTGGAAAGCGGAATTCAACAACGGGGACGCTGCAGAAATCCCGTACTCAAATGACTTGAAACATGGGTCTCAGACCTACTCGAAAGTAACCGCTTTGAATTCACAATCCGTGCAGTTAACAGATAGCTATGAAATTCCTTGGGACCAAGGCAATAAACATGGTCGACAGGTCAAGGAGAATAGTTTCGGTGAGCACGAGGAAATCCCTTGGAATCACGGAGTGATCCACGGAGAGTCAGTCTTTAGTTGGGCTACTGGTGAACGTGAGACCATTTCCTGGGTGAATGGACAGCAGCATGAAACCTCGGTCTTCTCTTGGCCTGATGGAAGCCGCCTTACAGCTCTCTACGATGAGGGAATGAAAATCGGCTACGAAGTCTTGAGTTTGTTATCTCAAAGCGGCACCGACTTCATAAATTTGGAATCAAAATACGCCCGAGATCATCACAGTATGCTCCAAGTTGAACGGACCATCACGCGCAAACTCAATGGACACAAACACGGAGTAGAAGTTTGGATACGGCCCGATTACCTGTGGCGTTTGTGTAGACCGTACTCCGAAGGCAAGGCCCACGGAACAATTACACTTGTTCTGGAAGGTGTTGTCGATCCATACCATTTCTTCTTTCGCGAGCGAAGCCGTCAGCGTAGCCTACAGTTTCACGGACAAGACGTTGGGGAGTCTGTACTAATTGCGGCAGACGGCTTTCGACAGGAGGAATTTTTTGTCGGAGACCTCAAGCCCTACAGATACGTAACTGAATCGTCAATGGACGGCGACTATCGAAGCCGCTTAAGGTACGAAGGAGGCTTGCAGAGAGGTACAAGCTTTCGCTGTTGGTACGACAACATTCAATGGTCCGACGATGATGTGAAAGCAGTACAAGTACCTAGGTGGACAGATGGAGTGTTGGGACTCTACACTTGGAAGTATGTGACGTGGCACGGACCGTTGTCAGACACAGAGCCTAACGGTCTGTGCCTGGAGACACCATATGTAAAAGGCAAAAAAAGCGGAATCGAAGTACAAACTCAAACAAACGGTTACATGGTGCACATCCCAATGCGAGGTCGCCACATTGCAGGTCCTATCGTTGTCTTTCGACCAGACGACAGTAGAAGAGAAATCCCATACGAACGGGGACGAAAGCATGGGGTCGTCTACGATTTCACTGCTTCTGGCGACAAGAAGCGAGTGGAGGAGTACAACCAAGGAGCGCTTGTTACTCCGTAAGTCTAGAGTTATGTCGGTGATGGTGATGGTCTAGTACCTACTTTACTGCGTTCGATTATTCTTAGCACTAGCTCGACAATTGCCACCCATCCTAGGACGAAATGACGTTTACTTTCCAATACATCAAGACCCAATCCGCATTTCGAGAGACCTATCTCCACCTATCTGAAGATAACGACTCTTTACTCGCTCCAGCGCGTCGTTGGGGAGCATTTTTCGGTTTGTTTGGTTTGGGGTCTAACGAGTTCTTTCTAGTGACAACTGGAAATACGTCCGCCGTCGATGCAAGACTTCGAGAAATCGAGAGCATCGAGTCGGTTCGTTCAATTGACCTTGAACCAACAGCGCGACCGACTACTGAATCCGCTGTGACGAGAGATGGCCTGTATGTGTTCCGGTTCTTTGGAGTGCTTAACAAGGATGTCCAGAGGATCGCGGACTTGTCGGCAGAAGCCTGGACCTACTTCGAAGTTGCCGAGGAATATCAGGCTGAACCACAAGCATTGTTCTGCGAAGTAGACCGGTCTAAGCAAAACGGACTCATGCTATTAGTGACCTGGTACGACGGTTTGAATTCATGGCAAATCTCACGGAGACCTCCTCCGCAAGCGGCCGCAAACTTTCGGGAGCGAGCAACGCTAACTCATTACACAAAACCTTTTGCCACGCGTTTATTGACGTAGTGCGATCGCTGCAGTTCGCCAAAAACTGGCTAGCGGGATTGGATCGAGGTCGTCTTGCAGACTCTTACTTGGAGTGTACTTTGACCGGTAGACTCTTAATGCTGTGCAAAAAGCTCGACCAAACGTAGACGGGATCTCCAACTACTTCCACACGTTCAAATCGTCTTTCGATTTCCTCCCATAGAACTCTCAACTGCATCTCGGCAAGTCTGTAGCCAACACATCGATGAATGCCGAAGCCAAACGCCAAGTGGTTTCGAGCGTTCTCGCGGTCAATCCGAAAGGTGTCCGCTCCTTCAATAGCGTCCGAGTCTCGATTTCCGGAGATGTACCACATGGCGAATCTGTCCCCTTGTCGAATAGATTTGCCTCCGAACTCGCAATCACGTAAGGCCGTTCGTGCCATGTGGGCAATTGGTGATTGAAATCGAACAATCTCTGAAATCATACTGGGTACTAAGCTTGGATTGTCCTGTAGTTTCTCGTATTCCGAAGGGTATTGGTTGAGGAACAACACGCCTCCGGAAATGGAATTGCGCGTTGTATCGTTGCCACCGACAATCAAAAGTAGGATATTCCCCAAGAGTTCGTTAGGCGGCATTTCACGTGTGGCTTCGCCGTGAGCGAGCAAAGAGATCAAGTCATTCCCCGGTTCACTCTCCCGCTTTCGTCGTTCAAAGACCTCTCCAAAGTACTCGTGACACTTCCACAACTCTTGAAAAGCTTCCTCCATAGACGTGTAAACCAATGGATTTGCAGCATTCTGGACAGTGTCCGACCAATGGATTAGCTTCATGCGATCTTCTTGGGGAATGTCAAACAGAGTGGCCAGCATACGAGCAGTCAGGTCAATCGAAACCGTTGGCACCCAATCAAATTCCTTCCCTACTGGAATTGAGTCCAATATGTCCGCCACGCGTTCGCGGATCAACGGCTCCATGTGCTGTAGTGAACGTTGCAAGAACAGAGGTTGAACTACGCTTCGTTGCTGCCCATGTTTCGGAGGATCCATCATGATGAACATGGGTAAGTTGAACGTGGGGTCCGGTTGGTCCGTGTCGTACGGCTTTCCGCCGATGGTAATTCCTCCGTGTCTCTGCTCAGACGAGAAAGTGTCATAAGCCTTCTCCATCTCGACAATGTCACGGTACTTTGTGACACACCAAAACGGCCCATACATGCTGTCATGCACGTAGTGAACGGGATCTTCCCTACGTAGGCGAGCGAAGTAAGGGTGGACGGTATCGGATTCGAACAAGCTTGGATGTGATGGATCTAGTTGTTCAATGGGAATGTCTGATGGATCTCGACTGGGATCAATCGCATACTTTGCACGAATTTCTTCGTTCGTAATGGCAAAGCGTTCGCTAATAGATACGTTGCGGTCGATCTGTTGACTCTCGCTCATAGGGGCGAAATACCTCTAGTTTGTATGGACGTGTTAGCTCTGTCTACTTGGACAGGCAAGACCAATGCTCGTTGCACAGAGAATTTCAAGCGGCAAGTCACACTTTCAACTTTAGATGAAACTTGCGGCTAGTACCCTTGAAGTTCGCCATAGCGATTACGGTGGAAGTTCACATCTCCAAAGGTCTGTTCTGTGACTGCAGAGCGCTTTAGGAAGAATCCGATGTCAAACTCATCCGTCATGCCAATTCCGCCGTGCATCTGAATTCCTTCTCGAGACACTGTGTGAAACATTTCGCCGACCTTTGACTTGGCTAGGCTAGCCAAGACTGCAATGTCGCTTGCCTCCCGCTTTTCGTCCAGTGCTGTCAGAGCTTCGAGCACCACCGACTTTGAGAGCTCCACTTCGCAGAACATATTTGCGGCGCGATGCTTTAGAGCTTGGAATGAACCAATTGGCACACCAAACTGCACTCGTTCCTTCAAGTACTGAATAGTTCGGTCAAAGCACTCTTGAGCACTGCCAAGCATCTCTGCCGAAATGCCGATACGAGCGATGTCCAATGTGGGATCCAGTACATCCGCCCCGCAACCAACCTCTCCAAGTACACAGTCACTGTTAACCAATACATTTTCAAACTCGATATTTGCGGCATTTCGACTATCGACCATGATGGTTCGCGTCACGGAAACTCCTTCGGTCTCCCTATCCACGACAAATAGCGTCAATCCGTCGCGATCACCAGCTTCGCCCGATGTTCGTGCAACTACGACTAACTTGTCGGCTACATGTCCATCTAGCACAAAAGTCTTCTTTCCTGAGAGCAAATATCCATTGGAGTCTCCAGAAGCACCGAGCGAAACACCGTAGGGGTTATGTTTGTGGGACTCTTCTAGAGCCAAAGCCATAAGAATTTCGCCGCTGGCGATCTTTGGCAAGAGTTCCGATTTCTGGGCGTCCGATCCGCCTATGTCGATGGCAGTTCCACTAACCCACACAGTGCTGAACAACGGGCTGGCAGCAAGAGTTCTCCCGGTCTCCTCAGTTACAACACCAAGACCCTTGTATCCAAACTCCAATCCACCATAGTTCTCAGGAAATGGAATTGCCGCCCACCCGAGTTCTACCATCGCCTTCCAAGTTTCGTCGTCGAATCCAGTTGGACTCTCGTCGTCCCTTAGTTTCCTCAACTGGGATATAGGAGCTTTCTCGCTACAAAATTCTTTTGCCGTATCTTTGAGAATGTTCTGATCTTCGGTAAGAATCATTGGCATTTGAGCTTCTCCCGCCCTGCATCAAATGAGCTCCCAAGCCCCTGGCGTTCTTGGAGGACACGGTCTCACTGCCGATTCAATTGCCTCCGTAGGGAGCACGACAAATTTTCGAAATCTGTCGATCAAAAGCTAATTGTAACTATGAACTATAAGCAGGTCAGTCTAGTTCAGGGAGTTCAATAGAAACGCTTGTACTTGATCAAGCTCGCTGTCCAACAAAGCTAGCTCGGACTGAGTGGTGATCGATTCCAACCAGCCGACAAGATCATTGAGATCAACAAATGCAATGACCAAGACAAGGTTGGGGTCAAAGTTTTTCTTTCCAGTCAATGTGAGAGAATTCTCTACAAGTACGACCTCTAATCTCTGGTGCTTTTGAGTAACGCTGGCAATAACCGATGCCACGGCCTCTGCTTGATCAGCGTATCGTGTCTCCATGAGCAGCATCAAAAATGAACGTTGGTAATCTAATTTCCATTCTTCCCGGATTGCGATCTCCACTGAAGCACGAAGAATGGACGCATTGGCAGACTGTAGGTTTCTGTAGCGTACGCTTGTTGCTAACTTCGAAAAGTCTTTGCCTCGATCGACCTCATAGACAAACACTTGCTGCCAATGAGCGCTAGAGTTGCAAAGCTCCTCAAATCTCACAGCTGATACCCTCGGAACCCTACCTCCAAGACCCTCCACAAGATTGCTTAGAGGTGTATGAACACCTTCTAGGTAGTCTTCTGTCTCTACATAGTCATAGAGATTGTCCAGTCGGATGATGGTGAGGGGTGCACTTTGCCACTCGCGACTCAACACGAAGCGTCCAAAGTTAGAGCCGATGGCTAGATTGTCAAGCAGCAACCAAAGGCAGAGAACAACAACCAAGCAAATGATGATCCACTTTCTTAGAGGCGTCACTGCGTTCACTCACATTTCATGGTTAGGGCACTTGTCTTGGTACTTGGCCAGCCTCAATCTCGTGCCGTTCGTCATGGACGTAGGCATATAGCCGAGAAAGTCCTGAGTCATTAGACCGTGTCGATACCCCCAAAAACCCTACAGGTTATGATTTTCGGATGCAATCCTCAATTGGGAGCCACATGTACAAGGAAATCCTATACAACGTTGACGGCGCTGCAGCCATCATAACCATGAATCGCCCAGAAACTCTGAATGCACTCACTGATCTGACCCAAGCTGAAATCCGGCACGCGTTGGATCAATCTGAACGCAATGAGGAAATCCTAGGGTCCGTACTAACAGGTGCAGGACGGGGATTTTGCTCCGGTGTGGATATGAATGCACTTGGAAAAATGTCTGAGGCTGGGCGTCGTCTAGGTTCGTCGTACGAACATTTGAACGCCAGTCCAGGAAATCCGGACAACGATCCCAATTTCACAGGTAGCCCTTCGTACTTTCTGGCGTTACGAAAACCGTTAATTGCTGCCATTAATGGTGCATGTGCTGGACTTGGTTTTAGCTATGCAACATTTGCAGACTTACGCTTCGTCGATAGAAACGCCAGGCTAACAACCTCATTTGCTCAGCGCGGTTTGATTGCAGAACACGGTACCAGCTGGATGCTCCCGCGTTTGATTGGGCCAGCAAACGCTTTAGACCTGTTTTGGACCTCACGCAAGTTCGAAGGCGAGGAAGCGTTTCGCATTGGCTACGCCAACAAACTATGCGAGTCAGGCGAATGCGTACAGGATGCCGTTCAATACCTGAACGATCTCGCGAAGTCTTGTGCACCCAATTCCATCATGATGATGAAGAGGCAAGTTTTCCGCCACTTGAATCGTGAACTTGGTCCATCGATGAAGGAATCGATTGTCTGGATGGATGAGAGTCTCAAAGCCGACGACTTCAAAGAAGGTGTACAGTCGTTTGTTGAACGACGTGAACCCCATTTCTCATCAATAAAGGTCAACGAATAGCTAACAAACCAGGAGTTATTCCGAAATGCAAGAAATCGCCCGCGACACAACGCACATTAATTGGCCACAGCTCATAGCAGACTTGAACCGACTCTTGAGACTTCGCACGACTCCTATCGGACTGAAGATGTTCGAACGCAAGGAAGACATGGAAATGGTCGAACGAATACGGAGACCCAAGTCCATACACACTACGGATCAAATAGTGGGACAAGCATGCCGAAACGGATGGACTGTGGGAATCACCGCAGAAGATCTTGTGGGAGCTCAATGCCGCACCGTAATCGGACTCGGTCCAAGGGATGCCGAGTGGTTGTCAGGAAAGCACATGGCTGGAGTGTGGTACGAGAATGAACACGAAGCAGCACTGCATCAAGAATCAATGGACGTTGTTCCATACGGCAAGTATGAAGCAATGGCGGTGAGTCCATTGGTATCGGGACGACTAAATCCACCTGATATTTGCCTAATCTATGCGACTCCTGCTCAAATGATTCTGTTCATCAATGGATTGCAGTGGACGGGTTTTAAGAAACTCGAATGGGGATGTGTCGGAGAAAGCGCTTGTGCGGACAGTTGGGGACGCGCACTCGTTACAGGTGAACCAAGTCTCTCAATACCGTGCTTTGCGGAAAGACGCTATGGCGGGGTCATGGAAGATGAACTGCTAATGGCAATCCCACCGTCTTTCTTGCCAGGGATAATCGAGGGTTTGGACCAGCTTTCTCGCAACGGCTTGCGCTATCCCATCCCACAATATGGAATAAACAACGATGTACGAGCTGGAATGGCAGTTAGCTACTAGTGGTGCGAGTACACATCCAACGACTTTGGCTACTGCAATGGACATCGCTTGACGCCACAAGTAGGTACTACACAGCTTGGTGCTCTAGGATGCCAGCGTCTATCAAACTGTCAAATTCGTTTTGGACTCGTTCGTGCTCAGGCAACTCTTTGACTAGTTCGATAATCGCTTCGTAAGTCTGACGGGCTGCCATGATGGGCTGGTCTCCGGTCGCCCATGCAACCAGATTGCTCCAATATGGGTCAATCAGCTTATTTCCCAATATTTCTCCGCCATCTACTGTTCTTATATGCAAAGTACGAAGTTCGCCCAAGTACAGTCTTAGAGACTCGACATGGATTTTCTCGTCTGTGCGAATTCGTTCGACTATTTCCGCAGCAATATTGGCGTTCTCTTCACGCTCAGAGAACAATCCCGGCGTCCGCAGTGTTTCTTGAGTAGCGGCAAATCCTATCTCGGCACGAAACTCGATGAGGAGGAGATTCATCAGGAAGACCAAGAGACCTTCGATTTCTGGTGCAACTTGAGGCATTCTCCGCTCACCCGAGTCAGGTCGCGAAATGCTTGCGGGCGGATCCACGTCTGGCCATGCAGACTCTCCCAGCGAAAGGTCGCGAGCTACAAACCACATCACATCGTGGCCTCCAATTTGCTTTTCCGGCTCTCCACCTTCATCAATGCCATGGGCAAATAGCAATCCTTTATGCAGATGGCCCAAAGCCATTGAGGAAATGTCCTCAACAATGCAAGCCTGAAGAGGTGGAAGCGGCATGGTTGCGAGCATCCGGCCACGACCCTCAATTTTTCCGGTGATCGTCAAGCCATTCCAAAACACTCGGCTCATGCCTTCGCGAATCAACAGCCTTTGTTGTTCAACATTGGGCAATCGAGGACCAGAAAGCAGGCTCGAATCTGCTTCGAGCAAATCGCCTCCCTTTTCGCGTAGTGCGCTCGTCCAATTTGTTATAGCAACGGACCTTACAAGGGCTCTGGGAGGGATGTACGTGCCTGATTCGTCAAATCCTCCGTGCATGCGCCTCCCTTTAATGACGTTGGGTCGTGCATACTCGTGATCCGTCAACAATTCTTCGCGTGTGAACTCTAGCTGCATCTAACTATTGAATTAGCTCAATTAAGGTGAGTATCTATGTTACTAACGTAAGTGCCATCTCGTCCTTAGACGTGCAAATTCTTAGCAATTGGAGTTGTGAGAAGCAGAATCCAGCAAATCCGTAGAGTTAATTAGCTCCAGCGGAAGGACTTTCAAGGAAGGTTAGAAATTCTTCCTCGCTGAGAACTCGAACTTCAAGCTCAATCGCTTTTGCTAACTTGCTACCAGCCTCTGATCCAGCTACAACGACAGAGGTCTTCTTCGAAACTGAACCCGCCACCTTTGCGCCAAGCCGAACTAGAGCTGCCTTGGCTTCCTGTCTTGGCATAGAACTCAGTGTGCCTGTGAGTACCCAAGTCTGACCTTCACAGGGCCTGTCGTGTGACAATTCCTCGATGGGCCAATCAATTCCTTGCTCAACTAGACCTAGTGCAACCATTTGATTGTCTTCGTTCGCGAAGAATGTACAAATATTCGAAGCAAGAATGGGACCAACATCTTCTAGTGATTCAAGCGTTTCTTGTCCCGCTTCGACTAGTGCAGGAAGTGTCTGAAAGCGGGTAGCTAGAGTGAGAGCGGTGGTCTCTCCAACACCGCGAATTCCAAGTGCATGAATGAACTTGCCAAAAGTCGTTGACTTACTAGCTTGGATCGATTGGACAATATTGGCAGCAGACTTCTCGCCAAGCCGATCAAATTCGGCTAGTTCCTCAACGGTTAGTCCGAATAGATCTAGCGGATTCTTGACTCTCCCCAAATCTACAAGCTGAGCTACTAGCTTGTCACCGAGCCCAGTAATGTCCAAGGCGTTTCTGGATGCGAAGTGCCGTATGGACTCCTTCAGTTGAGCCGGACACTGCAAGCCATTGGGACACCGAAGCGCGACTTCATCCTCCAATCGTACTGCTGCGGTTCCGCAAACGGGGCACTTGGTCGGTGGATGTATGTCTATCTCTCCCTGTTCTACGACACGAACCACTTGAGGAATGATGTCGCCTGCACGACGAATTACGATTCTGGATCCAATTTTCAGTCCCAGTCTCTCGATTTCGTCGATGTTGTGAAGTGTTGCGTTCGATACTGTGACTCCACCAACTTGAACTGGTTCTAGTCTGGCAACTGGCGTTAGTACACCTGTTCTTCCGACCTGAAATTCAATTCCACTTAACGATGTCGTTGCTTCTTCTGGGGGATACTTGTATGCGATTGCCCATCGTGGTCTCCGTGACAAATTCCCAAGATTTCGTTGCATCACCAGATCATTGACTTTTACGACTACACCATCAATCTCGTAAGAGAGACTGGATCTAATCTCGAGAATCTCTTGAATGTACTTGCTACACGAATCCAGTCCTTTTACGGTTGTCACCCGAGGATTGATCCTGCATCCCCAAGACTGAAACGCATCGAGGGCATCCTCATGTGTACGCGGGTCAAAATCATCGCTCGCGTTACCGAGCGAATAGCAATACATTGACAATGGACGTGCGTCAGTCATCCGAGGATCGATTTGCCGAAGACTGCCGGCGGCTCCGTTTCTTGGATTGACCATCGGCTTTTCGCCGCGTTCAATCGCTTTTGCGTTGTACTCTGCGAACTCATCCAAAGGAATGTAGACTTCTCCACGAATTTCCACGAGCGACGGGATCCCTGCACCTTTCAGCTTGAGAGGGATCGAGCGAATGGTCCGTACATTGGCAGTGATGTCTTCGCCGACAGTACCGTCGCCACGGGTGGCACCTTGAACGAGGACACCATCCCGGTAGACCAAGCCGACAGCAACTCCGTCAATCTTGGGCTCACAAACGTACTCGTGAATCGCAATGTCCAAGAAGTCTTGGTTGCGTTTCGTCCAGTTTTGCAGATCGCTTGTGGATGTGCACTTTTCGAGTGAAAGCATCGGCCGAGCATGTTCGACTGATTCGAACTTTCCGCTCGCCTGTCCTCCTACTCTCTGTGTAGGTGAATCAGGACTTACAAGATCCGGATGGCTCGCCTCAATCTCAACCAGCTCATCGAATAAGACGTCGTACTCTCCGTCCGTGATTTCCGGATCATCAAGGACGTAGTACCGGTGATCGTGGTACTCAATCTGCTCGCGCAGAGTCTTTATGCGTTCAGCTAGTTCCTTGGTGACCATATCGAGCCACTAGGATCGATCATGCATACATGGTAAGTTGCTTTCTGCGGAAATCTGAAACGCGACTTCGATAGTGTGCCAGCGTTTGATTGCTCATGCTGTTGTAGTTCTCGTCCTTGACAGTGCCTTGAAATCTCTCAGCACACTCGTTGGCGAGCGAGAGCATTTGCTCAAAAACAACCTGCGCATTGTTCACGTTGGGAATTTTCATTGCCAACGAAATTCCTCCTGTCCGATACTGTTCAAGCTCATCCGCTTCAAACGTTCCAGGGAAGAATACATCGCCCACTTTAAAGAGTACCTCACCACTGTCTCGATCCTTGCGACAAAACAGCCCAAGCTCATCGAGGGCAAGGCCTCGCGTCATCAAGAACTGACCAACTTCGTGCATCCTGAAGGAGTTGTCGTGGTCTCCCATGACCAAGAACATGACGAAGTCCTCACCGGTATTGCTCGAACTAGAGGCGTCTCTGGCTTTGTTATTGGAACTGGCTTCAGTTTTCGACTTGCGGCGTTTCGATGCTTGCGGAGGCTTTCGTTCGAGACGAGACGAAGTCTTTACTCGCAGGAATCCAGGCTTCGAATTTTGCTTGCCGTTCTTCTCTTCCGTACCATCAGCACGATGCCTGAATGCGTCAAGACCATCATCTGTCACTTGCATCGAATCTGAAACCTGCGGACTATCACTGCTCTCAGCTACA
This sequence comes from Candidatus Azotimanducaceae bacterium, assembly GCA_965203735.1. Taxonomy (GTDB): domain Bacteria; phylum Pseudomonadota; class Gammaproteobacteria; order Pseudomonadales; family Azotimanducaceae; genus Bin55. The sequence goes on along the minus strand of OZ241909.1, from coordinate 1,421,112 downwards.
TGTTCAGAATTGACTTCGGATTGAACAACATCGCTTTCGCGGTGAGGTGAGCTTTTGGTCTTGGTCGAATCTATGTCAGGCTGTCGAGGCTCTGTGGACGGTTTCGTAGTCCCTGCGGAACGAGCGGAACTTCTGCTCTCAATCCGCTTTGGGTCAGACTTTATCTCCTTCGGTTTGTCTAATGGACGCTGAGTCCCATCGACAATCGCAACGGGCGTCTTAACCGTCTTGAGTTTTGGTTTGCTGCTTACGCGAATGTTGGGATAAATGCGCTGCGTCGAGTCGTTGATATTTGAAATATCAGGATCGACGGATGGAGCACGAATTAATTCCAGTTGGTCTCGCTGCCAATTGCGGTACATGCCGTAGCCGAGCACCCCAACAAACATGACACCCAGAAGGGAACAAAGGGTAAGAACCTGAAAGACATCCATATCTATCACCTCTAAAGTTGGTCATATGCGATTCCACCTGTTCAATTCATCGCCGACTCGAACGCTGTTTCGAGATCGACTGAGACCAGTCGGGATACTCCTGCTTCCTGCATCGTTACCCCGATTAAGGAATCGGCCATACGCATTGTAGCCCGATTATGCGAAATTATCAAAAATTGAACATCTTCAGACATTTCTTTAATAAGTTGTGTGAACCTACTGACATTGTTGTCATCTAGAGGTGCATCCACCTCATCCAAAACGCATACGGGACTGGGATTCAGCTCAAACATGGCAAAGATGAATGCAATGGCCGCCAATGCCTTTTCACCTCCCGACAACTGATTCACGCTCTTAGTTCGTTTGCCAGGTGGTTGAGCACGAATGGCAACGCCCGCGGTCAACGGATCTTCGTCCATCAATACGAGCTGTGCCGATCCCCCTCCGAATAATTTGCCGAACACGTCGCCTAGCCGTTCGTTCGCATTCTCAAGAGTGCTCTCGAACATGCTGAGTGTTTCACCATCGATTTTCTGAATTGCACGGAGCAGTGTTTGTTGAGAGAGCTCCAAATCTTCGACCTGCCGTGTGACCAGCTCTTGTTCTTCTCGCAATGCAGCTAAGTCTTCGATGGCTGCAAGGTTCACCGCACCAAGCCTCGCTATTCGATTCGATATACGGTGCAACGCTCTGCCCAACGTTACTTCGTTGTCGCGCTCTGTCAATTCAGCCAAGACTTCTTCGTATGAGTGTTGAGTCGCGGCAAGATCGCTCAATAGATGGTTTTTGTCCGCATTTAACTGAATCAACTTCTCGCGATGAGTTTCGAGTTCCTGCTGAGCTTCTTGTAACTGACGATCCTGAAGAACTGCGTTGTTTGAGTTCTCTCGAATGTTGTGCAACAGTCGATCACGTTCGACCTGTACGTCACGCAACCTACTCTCTACCTCAGCGTAGGCCTCCAGAGCTTTTGTTTGCGCATTCTTTAGCTGTTCAATCTCGGTGGCAATCTCATTTCGCGTTTGATGGAGCTTTTCAATTTGCCGATCTAATTCTTGAATATCACTCTGTCTTCGTGTCGACGATCGTTGCAGCGACTCTTGAGTCGACAGCATCGTGTTGAATCGCACATCAAGCTCTCGAAATTTCTCGCTAGCTTCTTGAGCGTCACTAAGTGAAACCTCGACGTGGCTCACAATCTTGGTTCGATCTGGATCCAGTAGTGCTCGTTCATCTTCCAGCACGCTCAGTTGACTAGTACATCTCTTGACTGTGTTTGTGTGCCGTTCCGACTCCGAGAACAATTCTTCCTCTCTTGAACTAATGAGATTGAGTTCGGTCTGTGCTCTTTCGTGTTTTTCTTTAGTCTCCGCCAATTCCAACTGCTTGCGTTGTAATTCCAGGCGCAAAGTTGAGTGAGTCTCATGGTGTTCACTCAATTCGTCTTGCAAGTTACGAGTCTCAACACGCAGACCTGCAATTTGATCTTGATCTCGTTCAAGATCTTGCCGTACCGAGTCGTATTCAGAGTCCAGTTTCTCCACTTGAGTTTCAAGTGAGTCAATAACCGCGCGAAGTTCCATGACGCTACGTTCGTCACCACTGTCGCCAGGAAATCTAATCCAGCAATTGCCGATCCAAATGCCTTCCCTAGTGACAACACTCTCATGATCCTGCAACGAAAGGCGAACAGCCAGCGCTTCACTTAGTGTTTCGTAGGCATAGACATTTCCAATGAGTGAAGCAACACTTTCACGCCCTTTAGTTACGTGGGACAGCAACGAATTCTTGAGTGAATTTGATTGGATCGATGTGGGTTCCACTAGGATGAATCCGTCCTGGATTTCTTCGTTCAAATGCGGGGTTTGTACCTCTAGATCTTCCAATGGAATTGCCTTTACATCGTCGCCCAATACAACGTCCAAGGCTCGTTGCCATTCCGCTTCAACCTCAATCTGTTCCCCAAGTCGAGGTTTATCGTCTAGTGATCTCGCTCTCAGCCAATCCGTGTTTTCTTGGGTAGCGTCTCGACCTACTGCCCGTTCAAACACGGCGACATGCGCAGCCAATCGGTGTCGAGTCGCACTTACTTGCTGCTCGAGTTCATTCCGCGACTTTTCACGTAGTACACGCTTGCGTTCCAGCTCTCCGAGTTCTTGCTCGCGTCGGTTGAGAGTCTCTTGAGTCTGAGTGCGAAGTCCTTCAGCTTCCGCGAGTTTTCTCTCAATCGATTCGGCAAGCACATAGTCAAGATCAAGCTCCAAGTCACTTTGCGCTCGGACCTTTCGTTTGTGGAGTTCGTCTTCGTTAGAGGACGTGTTCGACAGACTTGCTTGCGCGTATTGTTTCTCTCGCTCCAAGTCGCTGATGTTCTGAAGTAATCGATTCCAATTGCCCTGCCAGCTGTCATATGCGTTCTGAGCTTCGATAACTAGCTTGTTCGCTTCATCCATGCGAACTCTGGCATCACTTCTAGCACGCTCAACGTGCTTGTGGTTTTGCTCGATTTCAAGAAGCGCATTGCTGTCTTCATTGAATTCTTGGCTGAGCTTGTCACGTCGATCGGTAAGCAATGAAGCTTCGTCTTCGATGTCGCCAATCCGACTCTGTCGACTAGATATGTCCTCTTCGATACGCCCACTACGCGACCTTGCTTCGAATGCTTCACCTTGCACCTTATTGAACGTCTCGTTGACTAGGACCTCTTCTTCGCGTAGGCGGTCAATCTTCGTTCTCGTTGCTTGTAGAGCAGTCTGGAGTTTCTGAAGTTCGAGTTGGGTGGTAGTAACGATCTTGTCTTGTGCGTCTAGAGTTGCACCTAGTGAATGAACTTGACGTGCAATGACTCGAGCTTGAGCAAGTCGCTCGCGTTCCTTCAGTTCCGCAAAACGCTTTGCTTCTCTAGCTTGTCGATCAAGCCTTGAAATGTGTCGGGCTAATTCAGCGCTGTGGTCTCGGACGCGTTCTAGATTCTCGTTCGTGACGCGAATTCGTTTCTCAGTTTCTCGTCTTCGATCTCGGTACTTGGATATTCCAGCCACTTCTTCGATATGAGCACGCAGTTCCTCAGGACGGGCTTCAACCAAACGGCTGATAAGGCCTTGCTCGACAATGGCGTAGCCTCTCACGCCAAACCCCGATCCCAGGAACAGATCTTGAATATCTTTGCGTCGACATGTTCGACCGTTCAGGAAGAACTTTGAACGAGTATCTCGGAAGACTTCTCGGCGCATAGATATATCTGAGTACTTTGCGTACGGTCCAGCAATTCTTTGATCCGCGTTGTCGAAAATCAGTTCGACACTGGCTTGCACAGTTGGAGAACGTGAATCAGTACCGTTGAAGATTACGTCCGAAAGTGAGTCACCTCGAATGTGACTTGCTTGACTCTCTCCGATGACAAGGCGCACAGCATCCACAACATTGGACTTTCCGCATCCATTCGGACCAACAAACACGCTTATTGCACGAGGTAGATCGATCGTTGTCGGATCGACAAACGACTTAAAACCTGAAAGATTGATGGACTTCAGGCGCATGGATTCTCGTTGTCTGAATTCAATGAAGCGTAGTCGGACACTCGCGTCAGGTCATTAACCCGTAAGAGTGTCCACAAATCTGATCAACTCGAGCTTCTTGTTATTGTGCACATCGTTCACAGCGTGCCCAACTCATAGGTGAACGTGCGTCTTGCACGATTACTAAAGGACAGTGGAAGCTAAACTTCAGGTGAAGAGATGGAGGTTTGAAAGACGGAGCGCTTCGTCAGTGGGATAACTAAACACCTACTCCCGGCCAAGAAATGACCCAAGACGCTACACGTTCACCGATTGGCAAAGGGTGCCGGACTTACTCGATCGATCTAAGAGTCGCGATTACCTAAATGTAATAGTTTGTTTGGCTGTATGTGTAGGGAATGCGATCGAACAGTCCAAAAAAAAGCACGAGGGGCATTGCTGTAAGAAGCTTCCTGCTTCGAGCTAAAGTTGCTACAATACCCCTTGATGCATTTCGCACCGCACTAGGTGCAGTGCGTCAAACGACGGAAATAGGAGCCTATCCATGTCGGGCGAGGAAACTTCCATGTTTCTTGTTTTGACGTCCATGGCCCTTCACACTCCTGTGTCTATTTCCGCCTCGGAAACTAATGACGACGTGACTTTGCTTTTGCTGGAAGTCGCATCGGAAAGAACCATGCGAGTCGACGCTTGAGACATCCATGTAGAGCGTTTGGTCGTTTGGTCTTTTCACGCTTTCGCGTCATTCGTTTTACCCTCAATACTGGATGCTACACCAAATCGAAAATTAGGTCAAGCCTGTCCAGTTCATGTACTGTACACTAAAACGAACTTTTTTTCAACTAAAAAGTTCATATTCTTTTGCCACAAGTTCCAGCGCACTCTCCATCGTGGAGGACGACAGCTGAATCACCCCTGCCAGTTCTACCCCAAATGCGTTGTTTGTGTGACGATTCACATGACTTGCAAGAGCACGTTGTGCGAGAACTATGTCGACCAGATCCTTAGGTGCAATATCGCCTTTAAAGCTAGTCCGGCTTAAGTGGTAAAGCTCAGCATCAGTGAATCTATTCGCGCCGACCGCTGAATGCTCAAGGATGCCCAGTTGACGTGTGGCAGTCAGTAGAAGATCGTTCCAGCTGATTTCCCCCAGCTTGTAGAAAGACAGTTCCTTTTCTGCAGCTTCTGTCAAGTCACCTGTGCTTGCATAACGGTAGACTACGATCAAAGGAATTGAGAGGGCATCCTGTAAACCCTCGAGTCTTTTCGGATCGAGACTGTCAACTTCGACTATAACCGCACTCGCGTCTTGGATTCTGTCTAGATTGGATTCCAACTCGTCCAGCGTATGCATGCGAGCTACGATCTCGCAGCTATCCGTCGAGGCACTTGCCTCCATGTCTTCTATAGCGGGACCAACAATTACTAATGAACATTGGCTGTGTACGAGCACCGAGGGACGCGTGTCGGCCAAGTCGTTCAATTCGTCGATGGTCAAGTCCACCAACTGCTTTATTGAATGACCTCGCTCAAGCAGATCCTTTATCAACGACAGTTTGGTGACTTGGTCCTTGTCGTAATACCTGGTTCGATTGACTTTATGCGCTGGATCGAATCCATATCGCCGTTCCCATGCCCTCAGTCTTTCGACTGCTAGGCCGGTCTCTTGAGCGACTGCTCCGATCTTGTAGAGTTGTTCTTGCACTGTACCGTCCTGGTTCGTTTCCTGTACGAATCTCGCCTACACTTCCTGTGTACAGATTTTGTACAGATTTTAGCAACAGTTCGTTTTCAATGTCAATAGACCACTCTACGCCGACTCCATCGACCTGAACACGTACCCATCTAGTTCTGTGGGATACGCATTCGCACTTTCGGTCGGGGAAGTGGCACGATCACCCGAACAACAGAGCCCCGGGGGATGCCGAATTGAACACCATGAAATTGAATCGAGAACATGCAGAATGGAGTACGAGTTCTCTTGTCGAGCAGCCCCCTGCGCAAGAGAAACTCTGCATCTCTTGCAAGCGCTACGCATCTAGCACAACATACAATCCACCGAATAATCACAAGTGAGCGACCTACAAAACGTGAAAACCAATATCGGAGCTTGGCTTGCCCGGCGCGCTCTGCTCAGCCCAGATCGCGACGCCTTCGTTGACGGTGTGACTTTGGAACGACTCACGTTTGCTGAATTGAATGCTAGGTCTTGCAAGCTTGCAAACGCGTTCTTGTCCGAAGGTGTCACGAAAGGAGAACGAATCGGACTCCTGCTCGGGAATTGTGCGGAATTCATGGAAGCGTATTTCGCTCTCGCAAAGATTGGTGCGGTGGGTGTTCCACTCAATTGGCGCTTGGTGGCTAATGAGTTGGAGTTCATTCTTAAAGACAGCGGTACAACCCGGCTAATTTTCGATGACAGTTTTCTGCCAGTTGTCGAAGATCTCAATTCACGAGGCGACAAGACTGACGTTCAACAATGGATCCAACTCAGTCACGACACACCGGTAGCTTCGTTCGCAAGGGAATACGAGGAGTATCGCGATCAAGGTACTGAAACTGAACCAAACTTGGGCATTGGCAACGACGACCTGCTGTACATCATGTACACATCCGGCACAACGGGTCTACCTAAAGGGGTCGTTCACACGCACAACACCGTAGCCTGGGCAATCTTCACTTTCATGGGAACTTTCTACATTCACGAGACAGACCGCTACTTTTCACCTATGCCCATGTTTCATGTAGGTGCCCTGAGCCCAATAACTCTTATGGTCTACAAGGGTGTTCCAACGGTGGTCATGCACAGCTTTGATCCCGTGCAAGCGTGGAAAGTGATTGAAAAGGAAAACGTGACGTTTGGTCTCTTGGTCCCAGCCATGTTGAATTTCATGCTCCAAGTGGGGGATGTTCGACGCTTTGATTTCTCTTCGTTGCGATTGATACTCACGGGAGCAGCTCCTGTACCCGATGCCCTAATAGAAGCCTACGACAAGCTCGGAGTGCCAGTGGTCATTTGCTACGGACTAACCGAGTCCTGCGGCCCTGCTAGTGCAATAGACGAAGCAAATGCCCTCCGCAAGGTAGGTTCGGCAGGCAAACCGTTTTTTCATACAGATGTGCGCATCGTTCGACCTGATGGCTCGGAGTGTGATGTCAATGAGTCCGGTGAAGTGTTAGTAGGCGGCAAACACATAATGCTCGAATACTGGAATCGACCAGATGCAACAAAGGAAACGATTGTGAACGGTTGGCTCCACACCGGTGATGTAGCTCGCAAAGACGAAGAAGGATTCATCTATATTCAAGATCGAATCAAAGACATGATCATTTCAGGTGGAGAAAACATCTATCCCGCAGAGATCGAGAACGTACTTCAAGAACATCCAGAAGTCGCGGAGAGTGCTGTAATTGGTCAGCCAAGCGAGAAGTGGGGAGAGAGTCCCATTGCAATTGTCGTGCGAAAGAACTCGGACTTGACCGAGGTGGATGTCCTCCAATTTCTACAAAGCAAGATCGCTCGCTACAAACTTCCCTATGGTGTTGAATTTGTGGAGTCAATTCCACGAAACCCAAGCGGCAAAATCCTCAAATGGATGCTACGCGACCAGTACCCAGGTCCCGCTCCAATCTAGAACATGAACACTACCGAACTTCAGGAAAGGCTATTGCCGTTTTGTCGACATCACTACGAAGACCAATCTGTCGAAGTTAGAGACGTGGAGACAATGCCAGGACACGCTGGATTCTCTTATGGTTTCACCGTGTTTGCAGGAGGCAAGAAAGAAAAATGGTTCATTCGATTGCCTCCACCTAATGTCAATTGGCGTGGCACCGCAGATGTCTTACGCCAGGTAGAGGTGCTCAACGCACTAGACGGGACTGACGTTCCTCACTGCACTGTGAAGTGGTCAGGTGATGATCTTCAATGGTTTGGTTGCCCTTATTTTGTCGTACCTTTTCTGGAAGGTGATGTTCTTCGAATCGGTCCAAACGAGTGGGCGTCAACACTAGCGGACGAAGCAAGGCATGATCTCGCTCGCCAAGTAATGACCGCATTAGCCAATATTCACAAAGTAGACGCTTCAAGGACTCCATATCTCGGCGACCCTGTCCCCTTCGATGAAGACGTAAAGAGATGGGATCGGTTCTACGAACGATCCGCAGATCCTCACCTGCTCTCTCGAGTACCCGAATGCCGACAGAAGCTACTCGACAAGTTACCAAGTTCTGCTCCAACAGGGATTTTTCACGGCGACTTTCAGACTTCCAACCTGTTCTGTGACATCAAAGGAACTCTACTGGCGGTAATTGATTGGGAATTGACCGGTATAGGTGCCACGCTCAATGATGTTGGTTGGATTTGTACCTTTAGCGATTCTGAAGCTTGGTTTCAGGGTGAATCGGGCAAACGACCCGTATTCTTGGATCCAGAAGCACTATCCGATCTATATGTTCAAGCCTACGGCCAGGGACTACCTGATATTGCGTGGTACCGAGCGCTTGCTGCCTACAAGTTTGCAATCATTACTGGGTTCAACCTGAGTTTGCACCGAAGAGGGAAGCGGCCAGATCCAAGTTGGGAACAAACTGCCCTATCTATGAAACCGTTGATCGACCGAGCGTTAGAACTGCTGGGGTAGCAAATCGCATAGATGCTTTCCAACGATTCGGTTGTTTAGGAATCTGAACCCACACTGGGAGTTTCAATCTCAAACAGGACGCGTTGCATTCTCCATGCGTTTTCAGTCCTACCGTCGGGACCTCGGTAGTAGTTATGAGCTAACTCGACTCTTCGGTAGCCCACAGATTCATAAAACGTAAGTGCCGAGTCATTGTCTTGCCTCACCTCTAAATGAACCGTTTTAACGCCGGCATAGAGCGCGGTTTTTTCGAGCCAAGCAACTAATCGTTGAGCTATTCCTTTACGACGGTGTGGGGGCGAAACAGCTAGCAGGAGCAGGTGTGCGTCTACATCGCTGTAAGTCATGACTGCAAATCCCGCAATTTCGGAATTGCTACCGCTAACCTCATAGCTTCGTGCAACGAGAACCAATGTTTCGCGGTCGTGCATGAATCCTCGGATCGCTTCCGGGCGGTATCGCCATCCCAACCCATACTCAATTTCGTCACGTGCAAGCAAAGCAATTGAGCGAGCATCTCGGTTTCGAGCTAGTTCGATTTCAATGAAGGGTTCTGTCATGGCAGATCGCTCGGACACATTCCTCTTGTCTCTTTGATTCTCTTTCGAAGACGATTGCGTAGGATTGACGAATAGTTGTGATTGTGCAATACGGCTAGCTTGAGTCGATGAAGGCAATACATCAATCCATGTACCCGGATAAACCCCCAGTCGATGTGCTGAGGCCGGTCATGGTAATAGGTCAGCACTCTTTGTACAAAACGGTCTCCTCCCCAACCCCATAGGCCAATAAAGTCCTTGAATCTATTGCCGATCGTTGCATTCGACCAATCAATGACGCCTACTAGGTAGCGACCTGCTCTTGTGATTACGTGCTCTACTCCCAAGTCTCCATGAATCCTTGCGGATCGTACGTTCTTGTTGTTGTGACGATACCGCTCAACAAACTGAGTGACAGTCGATTGCTCGCTGGTTGGCAATTCGGCTGTGACAGCATTTAGATTTCCAACGACTTCTCTTAACGTAAAGTCATCAAGGTTCGCAGTGTGTCTCTCATGGTGAACATTGGTTCCATGTAGCGACTGGAGAGTCTTTCCAAGATCTTTCGCCAATTGAGTGGTGTCGCATGAGTCCGGGTCCAACGACTCCATGCACTCTCCTCGAATAATTCTGTAGGCAGCGATCGGCATGGGATACCCAGTTGGGCTGCTCAGCCAGTGTTCGTATACCGGCGTTGCCGTGGGTAATGAAAGATCATTCAGGATGTGATTCTCGTTCACAAGTGCATCGGCTTCATTGGGTGTATTCGGGAATCGGAACACCCATTCGTCATTAACCAGATAGGTCTCAAAGTCGAATCCAGCACCCAATAGTGAGACATCTTGAATAGAAATCTCAGTGTTTTCCTGGACGATTCTTCGGACTTTTGTCGGTGTTAGTTCAACTCTCAAAACGGCACAACCATATCGGATAGTTCACACAGACATCCACTTCATGCACAATCCATGTAGGGACTCTAATACAGGAATATAAGCAGAACAGTGAATTTCAACAAGATTGAATGCGAAACTCAAGACCATGTGGCAATCATTCGATTCAACGACCCAAGTGTCAGAAACGCGATTGGAAATGAAATGCTCGGAGAATTGAAACAAGCAGTTGCGAGTATTGCACGACCAGATAGTAACGCTCGGTGTCTGTTACTTACAGGTGTCGGTCGGGGGTTCTGCTCCGGAGCCAATCTCTCCGATTTAGGTGGCGGCTCAAATATTGATGGGTCTTTGAGAGGGGGATACCACCCTCTCTTTCTCACACTTAGAGACTTGGAAATTCCCATCGTAACGGCAGTCAACGGGCCTGCCGCAGGCGTTGGAATGAGCTTCGCACTGATGGGCGACATTGTCTGTGCATCCAAGAACGCTTTCTTCTTGCAGGCATTTGCAAGGATTGGGCTTGTCCCGGACGGTGGGTCTACATTTCTCTTGCCTCGTTTGATTGGATGGGGCCGAGCACTTGAGCTATCAATGCTCGCAGAACGACTACCTGCCGAAAAAGCAATGGAATGGGGATTAATCAACCGAATATACGAAGACAATGAGCAGCTGTTGGAAGGCGCAATGGAAATAGCAGGAAGGCTTGCTCGAGGACCGGCTTCTCTCGGAATGATCCGAAGGTTGTATTGGGCATCGCCGCACAACGCGTACGAACAACAGTTAGACATGGAAGCTCGCTTACAATCGGAAGCAGGGAAGACGGAAGACAATTCGGAAGGTGTTTCTGCTTTTCTAACGAAACGCGACCCACAATTCAAAGGACGCTAATGACTTCCCTTCGCGGTCGAATTGCGCTTGTCACGGGAGGCGGACGAGGAATCGGTCGCTCAATCTCGATGGCTTTGGGCGCGGCTGGCTCTGACGTGGCTCTCAGCTATCGCAGAGATGAAGCAGCTGCGCTGAGCACCGTGGAAGATCTTAGAAAGGAAGGCGTTCGAGCAAAAGCCTATTGCGCACATTTGGAAGTTGAAAGCGAGTGTGAGTCGCTAGTGGACCAAGTGAACACGGATCTTGGTCACGCCGACATTCTTGTGAACAATGCGGGCATTGCAAGTCGCGGACTTTCCGTAGCGGAAACCAACGCCGCCGAAGTGGAGAAAGTAATGCAAATCCATGCATTCGCCGCACATACGATTTGCCGAATGCTCATTCCTCAAATGCGTCACGCGGAGCGCGCTGACATCGTCATGATCTCCAGCGCGACTACTTCAGATCCGATTGCCAATGGCGCACCATACAACATGGCCAAGGCAGCCCTAGAAATACTGGCATACACCATTGCAAGAGAAGAACGCGATCACGGAATTCGAGCCAATGTTGTCGCTCCCGGATTGGTGGATACAGAAATGGGACGACGTCTCATGCGTGCACGAGCAGGAATCTTGGACATTGGAGAGCTGGACGATGTGTCTCCTTTTGGTCATGTCTGCCAACCAGAAGAAATCGCAAACCTTGTACGGTTTCTTGTGTCGGCCGAGAATTCCTACATGACGGGAACCCGTATTTTGTGCAATGCAGGCGGAACAGTCGACTACGATTGGTATTAGAAAGTCTTCAGGTCTTGCACTCGAACCGACCGAGTCTCGTGCGAGTAGGCCCCTCTAGCATCTCTCAGTGACTGTACACACAAGACAAACGGATTTTGGGTTCCATCCTCTCGTCCAAGAGTGGTTCAAGAATAAGTACGGATCTCCCACTCAAGTTCAAGAGCGTAGCTGGCCCAGAATCGCCGAGAAAGAGAACTTGGTGATCACGGCTCCAACTGGAAGCGGCAAGACACTAACTGCTTTTCTCTCCCTTATAGATCGATTTGTTCAAGGTGACCTTGAAACTGGCTGGGTTCGAGTTGTCTATGTGTCTCCTCTCAAAGCTCTCAACAACGACATACACCGCAATCTGATCGAGCCATTGCGAGAGCTACAAGAATTGTTCGACCGATCTGAACTCGCGTTTCCGTCAATACACGTTCAGACACGAAGTGGAGACACGCCACAGTCAATTCGTGCCCGGATGATTCGTCGCCCGCCAGAAATCTTGGTAACTACACCCGAGAGTCTGATGTTCATGCTCACGGCAAAACGCAGCCAACGACTCTTTGATCACGTGGAAACTGTCGTATTGGACGAAATCCATGCCATGGTGGAAAATCGCCGCGGAGCAATGCTCATGGCCTGTCTGGAACGCATCGTCAACCTCTCAGGTGAATTCCATCGTATCGCTCTGTCTGCGACCGTACGTCCTCTTTCGGTCATCGCAGAGTACGTAGCAGGTTTCGATCAACACGGAAATGCCCGTACGGTAGGGATGGTCGAATCCGATTCGGCAAAGGAAATCTCGCTTACCGTACACATGCCCGAAAGTGCCATTCGCGCATACGAAGAATCACAACCAATTTGGGAACATCTCGTTAAGGAGTTTCACGCGGCAATCGACAGCAACAACTCTACGCTTGTATTTGTAGAGTCTCGTCGCATGGCGGAACGGATCGCCCATGACTTGAACTCCCTCTCCGAATCGCTGATTGCGTATTCGCATCACGGCTCACTGTCTCGTGAAATCCGTGAGGAAGTGGAATCGCGACTAAAACAAGGAGAGTTACGATCAATAGTCGCAACTAGCTCGTTAGAGATGGGTATAGACATCGGCGCACTTGACGAAGTGCTCTTGGTCCAATCGCCTCAACGAGTCTCTTCGGCTTTGCAACGAATAGGACGTTCCGGGCATTGTGTCGGAGACACTTCTCGCGGGCGGCTCTTTCCCACCCACGCACGTGACTTGGTTGACGCCGCCGCACTGGTTCGAGCCATCGACGAACGTGACATTGAACCGCTGAAACCCATGACCGGGCCACTAGATCTTCTGGCTCAGCTCATTGTTTCTCATGTGGTGGCAAGTCCCTGTTCAGTGGACGAAGTTTATTCGACAATATCACGTAGTTTCCCCTATTCGACACTTGAACGAGAACAGTTCGATCTCGTAATCGGACTATTGACTGGACGATACGAGGAAGCCCGGATTAGGAGTTTGCAGCCACGAGTCGCCCTAGATCGAGCAAAAGGAGAAATATCTGCCCGTAAGGGTGCTTCACTTGCTCTATATGCCTCCGGCGGTGTCATCCCAGATCGAGGCTACTATCGGCTGCGTCATGTGGACTCAGGAACACTAATCGGAGAGCTGGACGAGGAATATGTTTGGGAAGCCAAAATTGGGCAGCGACTGACATTTGGCACACAACAATGGGAAGTCACATCTATAACCCACAATGATGTCAATGTTCGCTCCATTGGCTCATCCTCTCCTACTGTTCCGTTTTTTCGATCTGAGTCTCTAAATCGCGATTTTCACTTTTCTAACTTAGTGGGCGATTTCCTAGCAGACGCGGACCAACTACTGCAAAAAGGAGATAGTTCCTCTCTGCAAAACCTCTTGTTGAGTCGAGGATTTGAGGAATCTGCGGCCGCACACCTCTTGGATCTACTGATTCGACAACGGGAAAGTACACACGTCCTTCCTCACAAGGACAACTTGGTCGTTGAACTGGTAGGAGTGGGACCTGGAGGTTATGTATCAGGCACCAGCGATGAGCAAGTTATTTTTCACACCAATTGGGGAGGCCGCGTTAATCATCCCATCGCATTAGCTTTAGGAGCTGCGTGGAGAGAGGTGTATCGGACAGAACCTGACATTTATTGCGACAACTACAGTATTGCAATTCAATTGAAGCAAGAGGCGGATGTAGATTCGATCCTCAAGTTTCTAGACCCAGTTCTCTTTGAGAAACGCCTGTCCAGTGCGTTGGAACGATCCGGATTCTTTGGAGCACGATTTAGAGAGTGTGCAGGACGTGCGCTGCTACTAAACAAAGCTAGATTCGATCAACGAGTTCCCCTCTGGATGACTCGAATGCAGTCCAAGAAGCTCATGGCCGCGGCCCAGGACTACGATGACTTTCCCATACTGTTGGAAACGTGGCGAACTTGCCTAAACGATGAATTTGACCTGAAGGCGACAGAACAGATTCTTCAAAGAGTCGCCGAAGGTCTAATCGAGACGATCGTCGTACGCAACAAATTACCGAGCCCGTTTGCAATGGGCATCAATTACGACCAAATCGGTAGGTACATGTATGAGCAAGACGAACCAGAGCAGAGACAAAGTTCAGGCATTACAAGTGACCTGATCGATACTGCAATTCAAAATCCAACACTTCGCCCAACACTCGAGCGTTCTGTCATCAGTGAATTCGAACGGAAAGTTCAACGACGAGAGCTCAATTACGAACCTGAAGATCCCTTGGAGCTGGAGGAATGGGTGAAAGCTCGAATTTGGATTTCAAGTGACGAGTGGTTTGATGAACTCGAACCGCCTCCTGTGTTGTCAGAGCTAAAGACAGAAAGCTGGTCCGGCTACACTCATCCAGAAAACGAAGCTTTGATTCAAGAAAACCCTACGCAAGCTGTAGCGAATTCACTTCAGTTCTACGGTCCCCATTCACGCGAAAGATTGTTTCAGCTAATTCCAATCGAACGAGACCAAATGGATTCGATCGTGGATGAGTTGATTGCAAGCGAAGTCCTAGTTGACGACGTACTGGTCAGCGACCAAGAAGAACGGCTTATCTGTGATCGCGAAAACCTAGATATCCTCCTTCGACTTCAACGATCCGCGAACAGAGTCTCGGTTGAACCCATTTCAGTAAGACAATGGCCTCGCTTTCTCATCGCATGGCAGGACTTCGCGGCGAGAGACGAAGAGACTCCATCACCTCTAAGCATTGTTGAATACATGCGTGGATACTCTGCACCACTCACGTTTTGGTTGCGTGACGTGTGGTTACCTAGGTTGGGTGATATTCCGATTGACGAGATTGAACAGAGTCTCAACTCTCATGAGACGTGTTGGCGTGGAACGGACCGAGAGAAAATTGCATTCGGATTTCACGAAGACATCGCATTCACAACCCTACCAAATCCAAAAATTCAGCAGATTGAGAGTTCATTCGTCGACCCCGGTGGTCGCTACACGTTTGCCCAATTAAGAAAGAACAGCACGATTTCGCTTGAAGAGTTCAATCGGGCTTTCTGGGACGCCATTTGGAGTGGCAGCATTGCATCTGACAGTCTCACACCTTTACGTTCAGGGATAAAGCAAAAGTTCAACAGTCCGGTACGTGTAACTCAGAATTCCTCTCCAAACTATAGATCGCACCGGCGCACAGTCAGGTCGCGGATGCTTCCCACTTGGCCCGGAGTGTGGTACCTCACAACCTCCAAACCTGAACCGAACGAACAGTTGGAACGCTTAGAAAACCAGAAGGAGCGAGCTAAAGTGCTTTTGGACCGTTACGGTGTGGTCACCAAGGAGACGGCAAATAGAGAGGGCGAAGGTTTTCGTTGGCGAGAAGTTTTTCAAGCCTTCCGTTTGATGGAATTGTCGGGCGAAGTTACGACGGGCTTGTTTGTGTCTGGTTTCTCGGGACCTCAATTTGCTCGAAACGATGCGATTCGAGTGTTGGGAAATCACGACGTTTCAGGAACCCTGTGGATATCAGCCTACGACTCGATTTCTCCTTGTGGGTTGGGGATTGACTGGCCGGAGTTGCCGGCGAGAAGAGTGGGCAACTACTTGGGACTGGTTGATGGAGAGGTTGTTTGCAGTTCAACTGCGCAAGGTCGGAGACTGTACGTTTTCACCGATGAATCTGATGAGCGACTGCATCTCTTGTTCGCAAAGATGTCTTTGGCGGTAACCGACGAGAAATCCTTCGCGATCGAAGAGATTAACAACGTTCCCGCTCGGTCAAGTCCGTATCTGGAACCAATCCTCAAAGCAACAAATGGCTATCGCGATCACACAAAAATCCACATCGAGCAATTAACGCAATCCATCGCGTGAAACGAGAGTTGCAGCGACGATGTAACCCGCAGTTAAATATCGATTGGCTTCTATTTGGTAGAGAGTCGTTTGCGCACGAAGTTCAACGACCACTTCGCCAACAGTGGGAAAACTCCGAGTAGAACTAGTGATCCGACAAGTGCTGGAGACAGGATGCCAGAGAACGATTCGAGTTGCCCGAGCTGACTTCCAGCATTTACGAACACCGCCGTTCCCGCAAGCATGCCGATAGCGCTCACCCAAAAGAAAGTCCAGAGTTTGATCGTGGTAAGACTCATTGCGACATTCGTGACAAAGAATGGGATTACAGGAACCAAGCGTATTGCGAACAAGTAGAACGCTCCATCCTTCTCAATTCCCTTGTTAATGGTGGCAAATTGTTGAGGGAATTTTTTTCTAACCGGTTCTCTAAAGAGATAGCGTGCAATCACGAATGCGATGCTTGCTCCGCATACACTTGCGACCGAAACCACTAAAACGCCAACTACAAGATCAAAAATCGCTCCTGCTAGAAGTGTTAACCCCGTCGCACTTGGAATCGACAATCCAGTAAGTGCGACATAAAGTAGAACAAACACCAAGATCGTGACCGCAGGGTTGTCCCGATAAAAACCAACAAGTCGCAGACGTTGTTCCTGCAGGTAAGAAAGCGAAAAATACTCGGTTAAACCGAACGCAAAGAAGCAGACGATGACAAGAATTACTGCTACGAGAAGTGCTATTTGAATTGGCTTCATCTACGAACAATCAGTATCTAGCAAGCTACTCTGCCTAATCTGCACGAAATTGAACACCTAAGCGAAACGACCTAAGACTCTCTTTTCTAGGTGCGCGAATCTTGCTCTGGTTGAGGAACAATTCGGAGATAGGGTCTTGGTGCTTTCCAACCATCCGGATAGCGAGACTTCGCTTCGTCGTCAGAGACTGCGGGAACAATGATTACATCTTCTCCCGATTTCCAATTCACTGGTGTCGCCACTTGGTGCTTTGCCGTCAACTGACAGGACTCGAGGAGTCGCAGCACTTCGTCAAAGTTTCTTCCGGTACTCATCGGATAGGTAAGCATAGCTTTGATCCGCTTATCGGGACCAATCACAAACACGGAACGAACAGTTGCATTGTCGGCTGCAGTGCGTCCTGAGCTCGAATCGATCACGTCCTCTGGAAGCATGTCGTAGGCTTTAGCTACCTCAAGATTCGGATCTCCGATGAGAGGATAAGTCACAGCGTTGCCCTGGGTTTCCTCGATGTCTCTTAGCCATTCATGATGTTGGTCCACAGCATCGACGGACAGACCAATGACTTTGCAATTGCGATTCGCAAATTCCTCTTGTAGTCCGGCCATATAGCCCAGTTCTGTTGTGCATACAGGAGTAAAGTCTTTTGGATGAGAAAACAAGATCGCCCAATGGTGGCCAATCCATTCGTGAAATGAGATCTCTCCGTGAGTGGAATTAGCAACGAAGTCTGGGGCTGTTGAATTGATCCGTAAGGCCATAGTAGAACACCCTTGAAACGTTTGGTTTTCGGAAAATCACAGAAATTTTATGCAATTCAGAAGGCGGTATTGTTCAACGCTGGAGACTGTCTGAGAGTCTCACACCACCACTTTCCTAAGTCTTGAACATAGGTCGATGGCTTATCGTTTCAGACCTTTTGTCGGCTGAGGAGATGAGGAGGCGCAAGTTGAGAATTGGACTATATGCTGGACGACGACGTGATGCCCTCGTCGATGCATGCAGGCCATCTACTGCACCATGGAGAACTTTTAGGTAGCCAGCTACCACATCCGCGAGTACCGAACGTGACACAAACCTCGGTAGAAATGCAGAAAAGCCGTTAGCATACTAGTGCCTAGAAAAGAGCCAAAATTCCCACCGTACGATTGCTGAATTGGGAGATTGGAACTGAAGTCCTTCAAGTCAACTGCTGAATTCTATAGCCGGTTTCGTGTGCCGTATCCTCAAAGCTTGATTACACAACTTGAACGAGATGCAAACCTAAACAGTAAGTCGCTTGTGTTGGACTTGGCAACCGGTCCGGGACGGCTCGCGCTGCGTCTCGCACCTATCGTGCGCAAGGTTGTTGCTATCGATATCGAACCTGAAATGCTGCAAGAAGGTGCATCCAAAGCTCGGGCTTTAGGTCTGAAAAATGTCCAATGGGTTCAAGCTAGAGCGGAGAGTTACGAAATAGATCCAAGTTCTGTCGACGTGGTAACAATCGGAGAGGCAATTCATCGACTGGACCAAGACTTGATACTTGGGCATATCCGGAAATGGCTATCAAGCAACGGATGCGTCGCCATTGTTGGTTGTTATGGAATTCTGCACGGCTCGCAACCTTGGCAAGATTCTCTACGCCATGCAGTCAAGAGATGGACAAAACAGAAACGACAGAACGATTTGAGAAGATGGCGTGGCGAGGATCATGACACTTCCCGTCTTCTGGAGGCCGGGTTTCAACGTGTTGTGAACCGAAATTTCAGTATCCCGCACGTGTGGACAAGAGAAAGCATCGTGGGTAATTTGCACTCGACATCACAATTTTCCATATCAGCCCTAGGCGAACAATTCGCGGATTTTGACAAGTCCGTGATGCTTTCGTTAGAAGCGCACGAAACTGACCAGTTTCCCCAAACAATTCCTTGTGGCTACACCATCGGTTGGAAAGACACCAAGTCATGAACCTGAACTCTAGCGATGGATTAGGCAAACAGGCTCACCTTTGCTAATTCGCTAACCTCTTTGGCAGCTCAAGGCTGAACCCCGTCTTGCTCTGACATCTTCCTTTCCTCAACGCTAGGTCTGCTAGCTTCGTTACATTACATTTCAAATTGGCCAGCTCACAATGGCAACTGAAGAGCGTGACGATCCCTACAAGGTTCCAAAATCGGCTCAAGCTGCCAAACCCAAAAAGCAACGTTTGCTAAGGCCGAGAGATCTTCTTGTGGTCGTTCTTACATCAATTTTTTCAGTTCTCTTATTGGAGGTCTCAGGTCTCGGCGATGCCATGATGGCTGCAATAGATGGTCTTGTTGGGCGTGAGCGTTAACTCTGTGCGAGTGCTCAATCCTCTTCAAACCAAGCGACGGTCTTACGTCAGGGTTGTGCCTACGATCTAAGAGTATCTCGCCAACCAAGTGCTCGCCGGTAGCACTCGAACTCAACACACAATGGATATGCGCTGGATTGCTAATCTGGAAGTCCTAGCACTCGCTTTGCGACGATGTTTCTTTGAATCTCGTTGCTTCCGCTATATATGGAAGAAGCTCGGCCTGCTAGCCAACCGCGAGTGTCACCAAGATTGCGCGCTGAAAACTGCTGACCTCTCCAGCCAAGACCTGCGGATCCTCGGATTTGCAAGAAAAGTTCCGAGCGCGTCTGCTGAAGTTCTGTCCCATACATTTTGAAAATAGATGTTTGCGGTCCCGGAGTGCTGCCATCTTCCGTCTCTTCAACTGTTCTTCGCTGTGTTAGTTGAAAAGCGTGCGAATTCATGTTGGTTGCAACAATTCGATTGCGCAGTGAATCGTCCGCGATTCGCCCTTGAATAGTCCCAGCGTATTCCTTGGCCTCTTGCTCCAACGAGGGACCCTGGGCTCGAGATGCTCCTCCTCCGACCAACGAAGCCATACTGCCACGTTCATGCTGTAGGAGTCGCTTTCCAACAGTCCAGCCCTTGTTCAACTCTCCAACTAAGTCTTCCTTTCTGGCAATGGCATTGTCAAAGAAAGTCTCGCAGAACGGTGATTCCCCAGAGATCAAACGGATTGGCTTCACAGTGATGCCTTCTTGTGACATATCCATTAACACAAAGCTAATACCTTCATGCTTAGGTACGTCAGGATCAGTTCGAACAAGAACAAAGATCCAATTCGCATATTGAGCACCGGATGTCCAAATCTTGGATCCGTTGACCAAGAAATGATCGCCCTTGTCCTCCGCTCGGGTTTGGAGCGATGCAAGATCAGATCCCGCATTTGGCTCACTATACCCTTGGCACCATGTGGCTTCTGCACGGACGATCGGTGGTAGATGTCGTTCTTTTTGGTCGTCAGTACCAAACTCTAGAAGTGTCGGGCCGATAAGCGAAATTCCCATTCCACCTAGCGGAACTTGAGCACCGATCCTGCGCATTTCCTCAATCAAGACCATATATTGATCGGTACTAAGACCTCCACCGCCAAATTCGACCGGCCACGTCGGAGCCGTCCACCCTTTCTCGATCATTCGTTCGAGCCAAAGACGCGAATCCTTTCTTCGGTCTTGGGGACCAGGGATCAGTGATGGATCAGGCCCCCCGCTCCTTGTACCTGGAGGACAGTTCGATTCCAGCCAATCTCGTGTTTCTTGCCGAAACGTGTCCAACGAGTTCATTTGGAGCATCCTTGGGGAGAAATACTGATCGATACAGTATATTCGCTTGACAAAACGGACTTAGCCACGGGAACGAGTGCTAATCGGACCCAGCGGCGCCAACCGCAATGTCTTTGCTTTCATCCGCTCTCTTGGTTGGCGCAACCAACTTTCCTATAGCCTGCTCCACTTCATTCTTGCGCAACTGATCAACGACCTCGAGATCTGTACGCATTCGAATGACTAAATTGCGAAATGTACCCTTGAGTTCACTACTAACTTCGTTTGAGAGTTCATCCTCTCGAATATAGAACTTTTCAAGTCGTTCGACGTTCTCGAGGAAATTCGACAACGTAACAACCACATCAGGATGAGCAATCAATGCAACACTTCTTGCAAGATTCTTCATCTTATTCAATTCATCCGAACTGATTACATCGTCGTCGTCTGCTTCAGAAAAAGTCGCTAAGAGCTCGTAGTACTTCTGTAGCTTCTCTTTGAATACCTCAGTCTTGAACTCCTTTTCTGCCTCATACTCCACCTGAAAATGCAGGGTCACCGCAACTGAGACAACTACCATCACAACCGCAACCACAGCAGCCAGTATTTCGATTGTCAGATTGGAAACATCCGCACTGAACATTACATGCAGCAGAACCGCACTCGTTACGACGACAGCCGTACAGAGAGCAATAGTGGTGAAATGTTTACGTATTTTTGACTTCAATTGAGCTGCTGGGTTTGCCAATTGCCCTCCTACTCTCATCTTCGTGTTGCGAGAGACCGAAAGTTGTGGGCAATTGTAGTCTGAAGACTTGGTCACCGAATTCTGCAAGTATCAGTGATTGAGGTTAGTTCTTCGATTCCGGTGGCTTTGCCACTTTCTCAACGTCTATACTTGAATAGTGAATAACTCAACTCGATTTGAAGTCGTCTCGTACGACGACGAACCTCTGATTCTTGTCGATGGAGACGACCAGCAGATCGGTACTCTCGACAAGTCAGCCTGCCACGATGGAGACGGGACTTTGCATCGGGCTTTCTCGTTGTTCGTCTTCAATTCACGGGGTGCTACACTCCTGCAACGCAGGCATGCTGACAAGCGGCTTTGGCCCGGATATTGGTCCAACGGCTGTTGTTCCCATCCGCGAAACGGAGAGCCAATCGATGAAGCTGTTGTACGCCGTGCTAAACAGGAACTAGGCCTGTCAGTCGAACCGTGCTTCTTGTTCAAGTTTCAATATAGAGCTTCGTTTCAGGACGTTGGTTCAGAATTCGAACTTTGTTCAGTATTTGTTAGCCACACCAATGAAGCCCCGCTCGTTAACACTACCGAAATCGAGGATTGGCAGTGGGTCTCTCCCAGTGATCTAGATAGAAAGATTGCAGCTGAGCCTTCTGCTTTCACTCCCTGGCTGAGAATCGAGTGGGACCGGTTGCGGACCGAATTTAATAACCAAATTCGTCCACCAAATGTAGGCTAACAGGACGGATCCTCAAGAGTCCGACACCAGCGATTTGTCGCTGTTAGCCCAAGCCAATCTTGAATCAAACTTGTAGAATGTCGTACCTCATTCGCCCGACCGGTCGCGCTTTAGGACTGCTTTCAGCATGACAATCGATACCGTAGCCAAATCAAGGTCGAGAATCCCCAATTTCTTCAAGTTGAGCATCAAAGATCGCATTGATGCCTTGCGCGCGCATACAGAGCTAACAGACGACGATCTCTTAGCACTCGAACACGGAACTCACACGTTGAGATGCCACGTGGCTGACAAGATGATCGAAAATGTGGTTGGCGTTTTCGGCTTGCCGCTTGGACTCGGCCTCAATTTTCTGATCGATGGCCGCGAGGTGATCGTGCCGCTGTCGGTTGAGGAACCTTCAATAGTCGCGGGGTTGTCCGGCGCTGCCCGAACAGCCCGATTGTCCGGCGGTTTTAGCACGGAGGTTTCGGATCCAATTCTCATAGGGCAGGTACAAGTCGTAAATCTGACCGATGTTGACTTGGCAAAGCAAGCTCTTCTCGACAGCGAGAGTGAAATTGTCAGTCTTGCAAACAGTCTACATCCGAAAATGGTTGCCAGAGGAGGTGGAGCGCAGGGAATAGAGGTGTTTCATCACCGTGTGCCCGAAGGAGGACTGGAAGGTGCACCGGAACGTGACATGCTTGTACTGCACTTGCTAGTCGATACTCGGGAGGCGATGGGCGCTAACATTGTCAACAGCATGTGCGAGAGCGTTGCCAGCCTCATCGAGCGCATAGCAGGAGGCAGAGTCTTTCTACGGATCCTCTCGAACTTGACCGATCGCGCGATTGTGCGGGCACATGTTCGAATTCCGGTCACGAATTTGACAATGAAGGGCTTTTCCGGAGAGGAAGTTCGAGACGGGATAGTACTTGCCAATGATCTTGCTCTTGTCGATCCCTATCGCGCAACCACTCACAACAAAGGCATCATGAATGGCGTCGATGCCATCGCAATTGCGACAGGCAACGACTTCCGAGCAATCGAAGCGGCGGCACACGCCTATGCTGCCCGGTCTGGGCGTTATTGCGCCCTCACCCGATGGTACCAAGAAGACAAGGGCCATCTCAAAGGCGAAATTGAAATACCTGTAAAGGTGGGCACTGTAGGTGGTTCTTTGGAGACTAACCCATCGGTTCGTCTCAATCATCGTCTGCTGGGCAATCCAAGTGCAACGCAACTGGCCGGAATTTTTGGAGCTGTTGGTTTGGCGCAGAACTATGCTGCGTTGAGATCATTGTCTACAGCAGGCATCCAGCAAAATCATATGACGCTGCATGCTCGCAGTGTTGCATCGACAGCAAAAGTACCTGAGGAACTATTCGACGAAGTTGTTGATGCATTAATTGAGAGTGGCGAAATCAAGGTTTGGAATGCCGAGGAAATCGTTCTCCGAATTCAGAAAAAGACGAACGAAGTAAATACTGCGGAGACCGAACCACGAAGTTCTGCAAGCGGCAAAGTAATACTCTTGGGTGAGCACGCCGTTGTCTACGGGCGCTCTGCCTTGGCCGCTCCAATTCCACTGGCTGTTGAATCTCGTGTTGTCGATGCCGATGACGGTGTGCACCTCGTCATACCTCGGTGGGGAGTTGAGCAAAGAGTCCCTCCTCTGGACGAGCATCCGGCTGGTGCTGCAGGAATCCTTGCGCTCTTGTTACAACGTCTCCAATTGACCAATCGGTCCATGACAATTGAAGTCTTTCCAAACGTTCCTCGGGCCGTGGGATTGGGCGGATCTGCAGCGCTAGCGGTGAGTGTGATTCGTGCTCTAGACTTGCACTTCGCATTAGGACTAAATGACAGTCGAATCAACGACTTTGCATTCGACTGCGAACAGGCTGCTCACGGTACTCCCTCAGGCGTCGATAACACCGTCGCGACATACGGCAAGCCAATTCTCTTCCGAGGACCGAGCCAAAATGGTAGTTCGTCGTTTCAAGATCTAGCCATCGCAAGTCCGTTGCCGTTGGTCATCGTAATGACGGGTAAAGAGAGCTTGACTGCTGGAACGGTGGCAAAGGTGAGGCAAGCTTGGCAACGCAACAAGGTACTCTACGAACGTATCTTTGATCAAATTGACGAGCTGACTCTTGCCGGTGCAGAAGCAGCCCGAAACGGATCGCTGGACGACCTTGGAGAACTGATGAATATCAGCCAGGGATTTCTCAATGCTCTACAGGTATCGACAAAAGAAATCGAAGAAATCGTAGAAGTTTCCCGTCGGTATGGCGCTGTTGGCGCAAAGTTGACTGGCGGCGGGGGTGGAGGCTCGGTAGTTGCTCTTTGTCCGGACGGACCGGAGCAAGTGGTTGCAGGCGTCGAAGCAATGGGATATGAAGCACTAGCCTTTGAAGCTGGCGGCAGTTGAGTTCGATCTTGCGCTAGTGCGAATGAATCTAACAAACTATATTCGGTAGTTCAAATGGTGCCTGCATTGGAACAACCGGAGGTTTCCGAGGCTGCGATTTCCGACTCTACTGACCCACCCGTCCTTGTGACTGGTTCGTCCGGCCATGTCGGGGCAAATCTTGTACGCCGCCTTCTCCAAGATGGAGCTCGCGTTAGGGTTCTCTTACGACGCTTGGAAAGCAATGAGGCACTGGATGGACTCGATGTAGAAAGAGTCTATGCAGACATTAAGGATCTTGATTCGACCCGCGCAGCAGTTGATGGTTGTGAATCGGTGTTTCATTGTGCCGCTAAGATATCGACTATCGACGGCAATAGTGCACACCAGCGGGAAATCTTCGAGACTAACGTAATGGGAACTCGAAACGTCCTACAAGCCGCTCGTGAGGCAAACGCTGGTCGGGTTGTGGTTACTGGATCTTTCAGTGCAGTCGGCTACGACCTCGATAATCCGTCCGCACCCAGTAACGAAACTATGCAGTTCTACCCAATGGAAAGAACCATGCCCTACGAACGTAGCAAGGTGCTGGCAGAGCATGAGTGCCTCAAAGCCGTTGCTCTCGGCCAGGACGTTGTGATTGCCACTTGCTGTGCTGTAGTTGGTGGCGCAGACTACTTGCCTTCTAGACTTGGAATGACACTATGCAAGTACACCAGTGGCAAGGTTCGAGCGTACGTAGATGGTGGGTTTGCCTTTGTCGCGGCACGAGACATAGTTGAAGGGCACTTGTTGTGTATGCATCGTGGCCGAACAGGTCAAAAGTACATCTTTGCAACCGAGTACAAGACCATTTCCGACATGTTGGACCTGTACGAGGAAGTGACAGGGATTCCACGTACGCACCGGCGTATTCCAACACCTATCATGTATGTATTATCTGAAGTAGCAAGCTCTTACCTGAGCCGATTTCATCCGAATTTTCCTCAACGATTCACACCTGGCGCAATTCGCTTGCTCCAATTGTGTCGACACGCTAGCATTGAAAAAGCCAAACATGAACTCGGCTACCAGCCTACAAGCATCCGTTCAGCAGTGCATGAAGCCTATGCATTTCACTATGCTCGAGGTTCGATTACAAATCCCCGAGCTAAAGCTCCAGTGGAACCACTTTCCACAGCAGATGAACAAGCTAGGGATGGAGGTTCAAAACCATCATGAGAATTAGCGCAAATCACCCGCCAGCATTCGAAGATGCAAAACGACTGCGGCAACAGGCTCGGGCCACTGGCTTGGACCCTAACTACTGGTATGCAGTAGAGGAAGTACGACAAATCAAGCCAGGATCCGTCGTGGAGATCGTATTCTGGAAGCACTCCATCGCTCTCTTTCGATCCGAAGATGGTTCATTTCACGCAGTCGAAAATCGATGTGCGCACAGACAGATAAAACTGTCACTGGGAACCGTTGATAAATGTCGTCTTGTGTGTGCGTACCACGGTTGGCAATACGACGAAGACGGACGGTGCGTGGAGATTCCACACGAACGATTTGGACGAGGTTTTCCAAAACTTACTTTGAAGACATATCCTGTCAAAGTACGCTACGGTTTGGTCTGGCTGTTTCCGGGTGATCCCGAAAAGGCAGAACAACAACACATTCCCGATATACCGGAACTTGAAGGTTCGAAACCATGGACTTGTGTTCCGTTGGCCTTCACTTGGTCAGCTCATCATTCGATGGTGATTGACAACGTCAGCGACTTCACTCATGCACACCTGCATCGCAAGTACCGCCCATTCGAGGGTGCCGACCTTACACGGTGCGAGACGATAGAGGACAGCGTTCACGTTGCCTATGACTCACGGGTCGGTCGAGGACGTATTTCTGGTCGGTTTGTCGAACACGACCAGATCGACACTAGTCACATTGAACTTTGCTACCAATACCCGTATCAGTGGTCCAACACAGACAACGCAATTAAGCACTGGCTCTTTGTATTACCTGTTGACGAACGAACCACGCGATTGTTCTTCTTGTTCTATTTCAGATCGTTGAAGATTCCACTTTTACCTGTGCGAATTCCTCGATTTGCGATGAAACGAGTAATGAAGATCTCCAATCGATTCTTAATCGGCCCGTTGCTCGATCAAGATCGATTTGCAGTCGAGGCAGAACAAGAGGCTTACGAGCAACACTGGGATGCGCCGCCAGTTGAATTGAATCCCGCAGTAAATGCCTTTCAGACGCTTACCGTTCGTAAGTGGCGGGAGTGGCTGGACCGTGAGGAGACTGTTGCACTACCCAGTCGATCCTGAGGTTAGCCGATGGTCCTAACTGGTACTTCGATTCTGCTGGCGATGGGAACTGTCCTTGGTTTCGTCATCTTCCTTCTGGTTGGATCTGTTCTACTTCCAGGACGAAGAATTGAATTGGCAGAGAACCAAGGTGACCCTCGTGTCTTCAAATTAAACGGTCTTACTTTGTTCTTAGTTACCGTTCTCGTTGTTGGCATGGGACAAGTCTTGGGTTGGTTCTCACTTGCGTTTCTCTACAACCATTTTGTCGCCCTTCTCATCGCGGCAAATGTTCTTGCATTTACCCTTGCAGGTTGGCTCTATGTGCGGAGTGCTACGGTCGGTGAAGGCCCAAAGGGCTTCTTGAGAGAGTTTTTCTTAGGACGGGATCTCAATCCGGTCTGGTTTGGAATTGACCTCAAATTCTTTAGCTATCGTCCATCATTGATTGCTCTCGCACTCTTCAACCTTTCGTTTGCAGTCGTGCAGTTTGAGACGTACGGCGAGTTGTCATTCGCAATGGTGCTCTATCAGATTTTCACGTTTGTGTACGTTTTCAACTATTTTCAGTTCGAGTACGGAATGGTTCACACATGGGATATCGTCAGCGAACGATTCGGCTGGATGTTGGTATGGGGAAACCTTGTACTGGTTCCTTTCTTCTATTGCATTGCTGGCTGGTCGCTGGTGCATGCCGAAGGAACGCTATCGCCAATCTTTGGAGGAGCACTCGTGCTATTGTTCGTGTTTGGGTTCTGGCTATTCCGGGGAGCTAACGAGCAAAAGCACCGATTCAAACAAGACGACAAAACGAAAATATGGGGACGTCCCGCCGAGACTTTGGATGGTCGATTGCTAGTTTCCGGATTTTGGGGTATTGGCCGCCACCTGAACTACACAGGCGAAATCTGTGTGTACTTTGCGTTTGTTCTCACCACCGGTTTTGAGTCTTGGATCCCTTTCCTTTTGTTGGCATGGCTAGTGGGATTGCTCTTGCATCGATCCTGGCGTGATGAACGTCGGTGCCGTGCCAAATACGGTGAACTTTGGGACCGTTACGTAGAACGTGCGCGGTTCTCGATGATCCCCTTTGTCCACTGAGAAAACCGATGGCAGACCAAGTTCAAGAAACACGCATCGAACGGCCGATTCAAGGTGACAAGGTCCCAGTACTGGCTGGCGGGCTACCTCTTCTTGGGCACCTTCGAGAGTTTCAGACGGATCCTGTCTCGTTTCTCTTGAAAGGCAATGACGAGCACGGCGATCTCTTCCGTTTCAAAATCGGACCGTGTGACTTCGTTCTCTTCAGTGGACTAGAGGCACACGAAGCGTATTTCAAGGCCCCGGACGATCAACTTGATCCGAAGTCTGTTTACAAATTTACAGTCCCGATCTTTGGGCGAGGTGTCGCATACGATGTTGCACCCGAAGTCATGACTGAACAACTCGGTTTTCTCTTTCCCGCACTGCGTGAATCCTCTATGCGCCGCTACGTAGCGATTATGTTCGAAGAGGCAAGCACCTTCGCAGACGGAATGGGAACCGAAGGTGTTCTGGACCTTCC
This sequence comes from Candidatus Azotimanducaceae bacterium, assembly GCA_965203735.1. GTDB lineage: Bacteria > Pseudomonadota > Gammaproteobacteria > Pseudomonadales > Azotimanducaceae > Bin55. Next base: position 1,392,972 of record OZ241909.1, on the reverse strand, counting down.
TGTAGCGATGAATCAACTCACGGTAAACATCGCCAGTCGTTGTTTCTTGGGGGAGGAAATTCGGCGAGAAGTAGATGAGGAATTCGCAGATGCATATCACGAACTTCAGAACGGAATCAATACGCTGGGTTTTTTCTTTCCTCGGATTCCGATACCCTCACATCGCCGGCGGGATAAAGCGCGGCGGAAGATAACCGAAATTTTCACACGCGTCATGGACCAGCAATCGGACTCTGGAAGCGAGAGCGATAACTTCATGCAAACCCTTATGAATGCTCGCTACAAGAACGGACGGAAATTGACCGTTGACGAAGTAACCGGAATCTTGCTGACTGCTTTGTTTGCAGGCCAGCACACTAGTGCAATACTTGCCACTTGGACCGGGCTCGAGTTAGTGAGAGACAATTCGTATCTCAGTCGGACCAGACAGGAGATAGGGGAGATTTTCGGAGAAGCAGGTGCCTTGACCTTTGAAGGTCTCAAGAAGCAACGGATATTGGAGAATGCAGTAAGGGAATGTGAACGCCTCCATCCACCACTGATAATTCTCGTCCGCAAAGTAATGAAACCATTGAATTTCAGGAATCAAATCGTTCCGGAAAACACTCTGGCAATGATTTCTCCCGCTGTTTCCCACCGACTTGCACATTTGTTCTCCCATCCAGATCAGTTCAATCCTGATCGATTCGAAGCTCCTGCCGGCGAGGATGTAGGAGCACTGATAGGCTTTGGTGGTGGCAAGCACCGGTGCATGGGCAAGAATTTCGCGATCTTGCAGATAAAGGCACTCTGGACCGTCTTGATGGATCGCTTTGATTTTTCGCTCGAAGCGCCATTTCCATGTCCAAATTACGGTAGCTGGGTCACTGGTCCGAAATTGCCTTGTGAACTACATTACCGTAGTCGTTCATCACACACCGTCTTTCATTGATTGAATCCGTCTCTGCTACTTACGATGTGGCCATCGTTGGTGCGGGGCCTGTCGGTAGCTTCTGTGCTTTAGCCCACGCTCGAAAGGGCGCACGAGTAGCTCTGCTTGAAGCCAATCCAAAGGCTTCTAGACGATTAGCTGGCGAGTGGCTGCATCCACCTGCAGTTCGCATGCTACGCGACTTAGGTATTCATTTGGACGCGTCTCCTCACAGTAGCCCGGGAACCGGTTTCGTAGTTTTTCCGGAAGACCGTTCGGAACCCATTGAGCTCCCGTATCCCGGAGAAACCACGGGCATGGCATGCGAACATGCAACTCTCGTATCCAAGCTTCACAACGCTCTCGAAGACTGTACCGAAGTAGACCGTTACGAAGGTGCTCGAGTGCGTTCAGCCGAGAATGGAAGAGTTACATTTTCTATGGACGGTGAGCAGAAATCACTTGCAATTGATCGGTTAATTGGCGCAGACGGGCGCGCTTCGATCGTCCGCAAGTCGCTGGGACTGCCCACAGAACGCATGACATGTTCGCGCATGATCGGCGTCGTTCTGGAAGGAGTCGAACTCCCGTACGAGGGCTACGGGCATGTGATCATCGGCGGGCCAGGTCCCATTCTCATGTTCCGTTTGGGTAACGATAAGATCCGCATCATCGTTGACGTCCCCTTGGATCACTGGACTCCCCGCGATCGGGTGTCAATGCTATCGGAGTCTTACGCTAATCTCTTGCCGGAGTCGATCTGTGAACCATTTTCTACAGCGCTCCGCGATGGGGTGTTTCAAGCTGCAGGCAATGAATTGCTTCCGCGAGCCACCTACGGAAATTCTCGTCGGGTGCTAATTGGGGATGCCGCAGGCCACTACCACCCGTTGACCGCGGTCGGAATAACTCTCGGCTTTAGTGACGCACTGGATATTGCAGAGACTCAGGATTTTCGCAAGTTCACCGCTAAGAGGCTGGATTCTGTCCGCGCTCCCGAACGCCTCGCATTTGGTCTTTACGAAGTCTTTGCCGACCATCGTCCGGAATCAGTCGCTGTTAGGCAGGCAACCTATCGTCGATGGCGGAAGAGCTATAAGATTCGAAAACACACGATGAATCTTCTTGCTTGCGAGAACGTATCGATTATTCGATTAGGACTGACATTTTTCTCAATTATGGCTCGTGCTATTGCGAGCTGTTATCCAAAATCGTTCAAGACTAACGAATGGCGACGGGCACGGGACGTTACCGGAGCGTTAGTGTCTCGGGTAGGACATTTTCTAGGTGGATTCCAGTCTTTTGGAGCAACAGACAGTGCCACAGGGAAGAAAACCGAACGTGTCTGGAACAGATTGTCTCGATCACTGCTAGTTTCCGTTAAATCGGACGACATCAAGCCCCAATCAGCCAAAGTGGAACACGACACAGAGCCACACGGTAGCCGTGAAGCTCTCCAAAGAGCAATTGAGCAACTTCTTTCCCTTCAACACGAAGACGGTAGCTGGGAAGGTGAAATGCTTTGGTGTCCAATGCTTACGGCTCAATACGTGCTCTTGAGCTTCGTACTGAACCAACCTCTCGAGCCTCGTCGGCGACGTCTTGTGCTCAAACAATTCGAACGTACTCGATTAGAGGATGGAACTTGGGGTCTACACGAGCACTCGCATCCCTACTTGTTCGTCACCACTCTGGTGTACGTTGCTGCTCGTTTGCTCGATGTCGAAAAAGATGACCCGTTAATCGCAGAGGCTGGACACTTCATACGAACCGAGGATGTGACTGGCATACCAAGTTGGGGCAAGTTCTGGCTAGCCATTTTGAATCTCTACGATTGGAACGGATTGAACGCAGTGCTGCCGGAACTGTGGATTCTCCCTCATCGGATTCCGTTGCACCCTTCTAACTGGTATTGTCACACGCGACTCATCTATATGGCTATGTCCGTTGTCTACGCAAGCCGTTTCCAGGTACCTGTTACTCCTGTAATTTCGGAATTGCGAGACGAGCTTTATCAGGACAGGTTCGAAAGCATCAAGTTTAGGTCGTCGAGAAACCGAATCCGAAGCGAGGAAGTATTCTCGCCACCCACTGTCCGGCTACGAGTTTGTTATGCGTTGGGTCGGATATATCAACTGTTCCACATTAAACGACTTCGAAAAAAGTGTGTTAGTGAACTGGTCGAGAGAGTTCGCTGGGAATTGAACAGCTCAGACCACACCAGCATCTCTCCAGTCAGCGGTTTCCTCAATATTCTTGCATTGTGGTTGCAAGATCCACACGATGTCGACTGTCAGAAAGCACTAGACCGGATCGAGGGATGGATTTGGGAGGACGAACAAGATGGCACTCGAATAACAGGTGCAAGAAGCGCTTCCTGGGACTCGGGGTTCGCGTTGCAAGCGCTCGCGAACAATCCAAAAACCGACGGCGTACCAGATGCCCTCGACCGAGCAACCAAATTCCTAGTGAGCCAGCAAATACGGGAGAGTTTCGATGGATTTAAGGCAGCTCTCCGAAATGACCCGAAGGGTGGTTGGTGTTTTGCAGGAATATGGCACGGCTGGCCTGTAACTGACTGCACCGCAGAGGCGATACTAGGAGTACTTGCAACGAGACCAAACGCAATTGATCCCGCAGCAGTTCGCGAAGCCATTGAATTTATGCTACGCGGACAGAACAAAGATGGAGGATTTGGGAGCTACGAAGCTCGACGTTCTCGGTCCAGCCTAGAGTGGCTCAATCCGGCCGAAATGTTCGGTGAGTCAATGACTGAAAATTCTTATGTCGAGTGCACGTCCTCCTGCCTGGAAGCCCTATTTAGCAGTCGCACTCACTTTCCCACTCTCGTAGATGCGGCTATCGAGCGTTCCATTTCTCTGGGTGAAGCATGGCTCCGCAAGACCCAGGAAAGTGATGGATCTTGGCGTGGAGTATGGGGAGTGCAGTACATCTACGGTACCTTGTTCGGAATACGAGGACTAAAGGCGGCCGGTGCCAATCCCGGTGATGCTGCACTGCGGCTTGCCTGCAAATGGCTACTCGAGAAACAACGTGAGGATGGAGGATGGGGTGAGCACCACAGCGGCTGCTGGAAGGGCTGCTATATCCCTCATGACGAAAGCCAGGTAATTCAGACCGCTTGGGCGTTGATTGGTCTGCTTGAAGCTGGAGAATCGAACTGGACTGCGATTTCTCGTGGTGCAAAATTCTTAGCTGATAGCCAACTAGAGGACGGTTCGTGGGAGCGACAGGATATGGTGGGGGTGTTTTTCCGCACGGCACTGTTGGACTACGCTCTGTATCGACAGTATTTTCCGCTTCATGCACTTAGCCTGTACGAGCAACGACGCGAGGCACGCAAAGTTGGGAATTCGACGGCCGCTCCCGCTTAGAGCTTGCAACTAGTCACAAGACTGCCAAACAGAAACGATTCCAGAAATCAGCTCATGAAGTCAATATTTTGTTGTCTTGTATTACATTCCGAAGCAAATTACACTGTGAATTCGAGCTATATTCCGTGCCACATCAAGGAACCTTGACTCGTGGAAAAGTCTGAACGCACTCACATACTGGATGTCCTTACCGGTCACATTGCGAACGATACGACTGCAGATGCTGGTGGCATCATGCGTGCGCCGATGTCAGACTTCACATGCCCAAAACTGCTTGAACAAGAGTGCGAAGTATTGTTTCGAAACACACCTTTATGCATGGGTCTTTCGTCTGAACTTCCTAAGCCCTACACATATTGGTCTGACAATGCCTCGGGTCTCCCAATCCTCATGGTTCGCGATGAAGAAGGCAAATTTCGAGCCTATGCCAACGCTTGTCGGCATCGAGGCAGTCAAGTTGTTCTAGAGGGTCGTGGCTCCAAAATGCGCTTTACGTGTCCATTCCATGCATGGACCTACGGAATCGATGGCAAATTGGAGTCCGTGAACAAAAGCAATCACTTCGGCGACGTCTCGAGCTTGGACCTACATCTCATCGAATTGCCCTCTGCGGAATTTCATGGCACATTGTGGGTACGACCGACTCCCGGAGGCCCGCTAGATGAAGACGAATGTCTTGGCGGTCTTCAACGCGACTTGGTTCACTGGAATTTTCCAGATTATTCTTTCGCAGGTACGCAGATCATCGATGCAAGGATGAACTGGAAGATAGGTGTCGATTCCTATGGTGAGATTTACCATCTAAACGTCTTACACACTAAGACTTTGGACAAAGAGGTCGTGGGTAACGCGCAGACATTTGACAGTTTTGACAAGAACTTGCGCATGGTTATCGCCAACGAGAAGCTCAATCTAATGAGATTGCTGTTGCCAATTCGAGAGAAATGGCCTTACAAGCAAATAACTTACACGGTCTATTTCTTCTATCCAAACGTCATCATGTTGGTGGACTTATTTGGCGTAGACTTCTTGCGAATCTTTCCTCTGGACAACTCACCTTCCAAGTCACGGACAATTCATGCGTGGTACATCGACCCCAACGTCGAAAAGTACTTCAAAGATCACGAGTCAGCATACGAGGACAGGATGAAGAGATTCAGATCAGTTGTTGAAGATGAGGACTACGCGATCGCCGCAGACATGCAGGTTACTGCCGAACGAGGGACGCAAACGGAGATTGTGCTTGGGCGAAACGAGGTGGCTCTCCAACATTTCCACAATGCGCACAGAATGGGACTTTCTCGAGACCTGTTGCCAGTTGAGAACTTGTAACTCGTCTCTAGATCAGGAAAGAGCTTACTAGCTGCTCTTCGCAATGGATCGGGGTACTAGTGAATTAGCCGCTTACGAGTCCTCCAATTGACTCGACTCTATCCCAGCACACTGTAGTTGCCATCCAAAATGATGCGGATGGAGACAAAGAGTCCCAAGAGCGGACAAAGGACCCAGGGGGCGTTCGTTCCAAGGACATAGAGGTACAGGTCGCGTCGAGAGATTTCGGCTTGGCGATTAGCGACGAAGAAACTGATCCAGTACACACTCGTCATGTAGACCCACTGCCAAGACATGGCTAGTCCAAGGATTCCCGCCACACGCGGGGGTAGGAAATAGACCGTAAATGATGCGTAAAGCAACAGTGTTGGAAGAAGCGACAAGAAACCGTTGGCTGTGTCCACATTGAAACCGTACGTCCGTCGATCTGCAAACGACGGGTCGTACTGCGAGTAAGTAGCCCACACATCAGCCCAAAGTGAAGGAGACAGGACCTGCGTCCACGGAACTTTGGATGCAAAGAACTCAAAATGCGGAATTCGGCCCGTTTTGATTTTCCGTTCTCGCCAATACACGGTTCGTTTTTCGACACGAGATCGCTGAAGATACAGACACGCTTCCCAGTAGCAGATCAGTACGTTAATAGAAAAGAACAGGATGAGAATCGTATGTACGAGACTAAGATCCTGGTGCAAGTAGTATCGAGTGCCTAGTCCAATTCCAGTCAAGCAAACCACGACAAGTGTGGTGAATGACAGCACACGAATCGTTGGCTTTCTGCTGGTGCCAAACTCGTCGTTCTCGACTTCTGCCGGGGAATCCTTCCCCGAAGTCTGAGTCATCTACGAGTTTTGCGGACTAGAGATTCGATGGCAGATAGAGTAGGCACCGTGGTATTGAACAACCACCGCAATGCGCGATTTGAACGAAGTGCAAAGTTGACTGCAGCAACCGAACTGTACACTAGACGACGCGAAATCTTGACTTCATCTCCCTTTCGAAACTTGGGATTGTCGTGGATTCGACGGAGAGTCAGGCTGGCAAATGCGAGGGTCCAACCAAGGAAGCGACGAATACCAATTTCCTGTTTCGGAATGAGGGTGAGGTAACGCAAACTCTTTTCAAGACGACTTCTTGCAACTCCAAGAAGCCTCACGATTCTCGGGTCCGCACTGGAGTTACCTCGTTGTGAGGCCTGAGCGGCTTCGGCTTGACCGGAGAATAGACTACGAGGTAGCCAGCAGACGCTTCGCTTTTTGTCCTCACAATGGTCCTTCATGATGTTGATGAGCTGCAATCCACTACCAAATTTCGATGACAGTGAGAACAGTTCATCCCTGCGAGAAGCAATATCGTCGGAATAGTCGCAGAGCACTTCAGTGATCATCTCTCCTACGACGCCAGCAACGAAATAACAATAACGATCAACCTGTTCGAGGTCCGAGAGACCCTCAGATCCTGTATCAACAAACTCGCTCATACCCTGGCACATGGTCTCAACACACTTCTCGATTGGATCAGTTTGAGAACGTGGCATCTGCTTGTGCAGTCCTACCACAAGCTCGGTATTGTCCACCAAATCTCTCTCGTCTTTGTTAGTTCCGTCAGAGAGCAGCGGCGCAAGGTCTGCGGTGAATGAATCCGGCGACTCTTTGCGACGTACAACATCGGCAAACCGATGTAGAAACTGTTTCTTGAAGGATCCCTCAAGCGCCGGTTCATCTTCAATCGTGTCGGCGATGCGACAAAGGAGGTAGGCATTCCCGATTGCGTAGCGCACGTCGGGAGGCAATTGAGGAATCGTCAATGCGAAAGTCCGCGATACCCGGCTGAGCGCATGAGTCTGATACTCAATCGCATGGCTACTCGCGAGTTTCTTAGACTGAGAGATACGATCAGTTTGTCTTACTTCTGCGTCCACACTACTTGCTCTTTAAACGTACGGAAACATTTGTCACCAACCAGCACCCAATCCCACAAGGTGCCTCGGGAGTCCCAAATAGTACAACACCAAGTGCTTATTTCCCAAATGTTAGAGAATTACCTAGTATTGGCGAAAGAGTGGCAAGTCAGTGTTTTGCCAATGAACTACTCCGATCTAGCTCAGATCAATTGAGTAATGATACGGCGAGGCGTTGTGGGGGAGTGTTCTCCTGCATCGAGCTGATAGCTAGCTTGGTTTGCGAGCATGTACAAGGAAACTGGGCGTAAATATTCCAAGTTTGCCTGCCTCAGCCAGCGAATCGGCAGCAGCATTCAGAATTCGGGATGTTTCGGAAGTACCTTTCGGAGCTAACTTCAACCCTTCTAGAATGCGTGTTAGAACAGCTGTAAGAGATCGTCCCACCGGAGTGCGAGCAGCTGACGATATTGAAAAATCACGCCCTTCCAACGCCATGTACCAAGGAGTGGACGGATCACCTGCTACCGCTTGTTGATCTAGCTCTTCAACCACCTCAAAGCCAGCAGATTCCACCGCTTCGACATATTGGTCAGCTGTCAGAAGGTCTGGTGTTGCATTGTTGCGTTCAATCTGAGCTCTAACTTGAGTGTGTGTAGTGTTGGCCGCATCAAACTTATCTGTGAGAGTCCAGTCAATGAATGCGGCTTCGGCACCTGGCTTTAGCAACCTAAAGAGTTCACAAAATGTCCTCTTTTTGTCCGGCGCATGGCAAATTGCCTCGAAGGAGTACAAGGCATCGAAGGTGCCATCCTTCAACGGAACATCCATGAAGTCTGCGTACAGAAATGAGCATGAATCACTTAACCCCGCCCGACCTACCAATTTCTCGCCACGCTGAATCTGATAGGCATTGAAGTTAATGCCAACGATTTTCGCTCCCGTAGACTGACCGATGGTTATGAGTGGACCACCAACTCCGCACCCGATGTCCGCTACGTTCATTTCGGGACTGATACGAAGGAGTTTTGCGATTCCTTCTTCATGCCTTTGCTGAGACGATCGGAGATTTTCTCCGGGGCGTCGCGGAGAGAAATGAAATGTTGCACCCCATCCGAACTCGTAAAAGGACGTTACCGCATCGTAGTATCGGCTGACGAGCCTTGGTTGTTCTGTAACTCGGAGAGCGTCGTCGGAAGCCAGTTTTTCAATGTTTCCAAGACTGTGAAAGTCCTGTAAAGCATGCTGTAGCTCATCTCGGTTCATGCTTGTCAATTCCACCAATTCCGCACGTACGGCGTGACTACTATGAAGTTCTAAACTCAAACTCCTCAGTCACAATCTCCGAAAACGCCGGAGAGTTCGGATTCCAAACCATTCGTTGAGTCTTGCTCTTAAGTGCAGGAGCAGCATATACAAACCGCTCATCGTACTTTGTGTAGATAGCGCTCAGGAAGTTGTTGAAGTGTAGCGGGCTAGATGTAAACGGATAGGAGTCTTTAATGTCCTTTTGTTTCTCTGGGCTTGTCTCAGCGGCAATTAGAGAAACAGCCTCATACCTACTTACGTCATTTCGAATATCAACTCTTCCTGACAGACGCACCATCACGTCGTGATAGCGGTTGATGTTTTCGCTTACAGTTCCGTCCTTGAGAACAAAGACATCATTTGCAGCCACGTTGTCTCCTTCGACGTTCACTCTCAAAATGTGCAGGAATCCATAAACGAGAGCGGGATAGGCAATATGAAGATTCGTGCAATCACCGACCGCCTCCTCCATTCTATTTGTTAAGTTTCTAAAAGCATTCAGAGTCCCTTTCATTGAAATTGCGATGACAGGACCGATACCTTCTTTTGTAACGACCACATCTACGTTCTTGGTTTTTAGGCCACCAAACAACGTTCTCTCATGTCCTCTTGCTATGGACCGGTCGTAGACCAATGTAGGTCTGGGCTTGGTACCCTTGACAATAAAGGGTGGTCTCGGAGTAATTTCATGGGGATCAATGCCTCCCTCCAAGACAAGGCGACATGCAATATACCAATGCAGAGGCTTAATGTGTCGTGCACTTTGCGTGGTGTGACCTCCAGAAGCAAAGTTCTCCATCGCTTCTCGAAGTGGAATCCAGCGACATGGTTCAGGATTAGCCATAGTGTCTCCATGTTCGCAATACTCTAGTCGCCTCTTGAATGTTCTTTACAACTGATGAATCAAGCTGGTTGAGCGAAGGTAACAAGACTCTTGCCGCTTCTCCCGGCTCGATTTTGAGAACTCCTCCTCCAAGAGGATGTCCTTCCAGTTCACAACTCAAGGCGACTAGGTCACTCGACCAAGCCTGCTGCAATTGAGTGAACCGCTCTCCTGGTTTCATATTGATCGCATGAACGGAATTCGTACAAGCACAGCCCGCTCGATTCGCAACTAGCGCGGGCATGCGGCTGCTCATGTAAGATAAGAACCCCTTGGGAATAGTTACGTTTGGAACGGAATACCACGGACTTCTACTACGGCACTTGTAGCGTTCTCTTGCCTCCTGCCCTGCGGTTGAGTCAAGATAGCGTCGTACGGACGCTGGAACTGATGCGCCTTCCCTAAGTCGCAAGAGTAAAGTTGGTTCATCCCTATTTAGCCACGATGAAACTGTCGCTTTTGTTACAGCGCGACGGGGCAAGAATCGACTCGTGCGAACGGTTGGCTGCAAGAGATTCTCCGGAATACTAAGCTGTCTTGCAGTGGATGGACGAAGATGGAAGAAATCATTTGCACCCGTGACATAGCCGATTCCTACTCGTGCAACCTGACCAAGTCTAAAAGTCTTGTCTGATTCTCCCAGATTCTGATATAATTCTCTCAGTGATTTAGGAAGCAAAAACGCACGAAGTCGACTTCGCCAATGCTCTATATCTCGTCGACTGATTATCTGACCCGCTTTCGGAGGTTCAGATGAGTGCAGAAATCTGTCCGCAAGACTAAACTTCAACTCGCAATCTACATATTCGTTCGAATACCCGCTTGCATACAGTAGCCAAGCGTCTTCGGACAAATCAGGAAATATCTTCTCTCTGATTGCAATAATTTGTAAGAACCGAAAGTGCTTCAACAAGTACTCAAGCAAAGGCCGAGCGTACGGGGCGTGGCCAATCTCAGCGGGCACAACAAAAGCAAGACGTCCACCGGGTCGTAGCAAACTTGCTGTAGCAACAAGAAAAGGAGCCCATGATGAAGTCAATGCGGAAAAATTAGCACCGAGGTTTCTACACAACTCGAGTGCTTCTTGACGCATGTTTCCCGAGAATCGTTGATATCGAATGAAAGGAGGATTGCCAACCGCAAAGTCGAACCGTTCCTCGGTCTTTCGGGCCCACGAGAAGAAATCGTCGTGGTATATATGAGCCCACGGTGCTCGTGAGAGAGCTTCCGCGTGTGCTTTTGAATCTGTTTCTACACCGACACATTGTCTGTGTAGGCCAAGAAATCTACCATCTCCACATGAAGGATCTAACATGCGATCTTCGGGGGTCCGTCTCGCCCAATGCACCAAAGATCGCGCCACGTGGTTAGGAGTGAAGTACTGGCCGAGTGCTTTCTCAAAGCCGGTCGTTGAAGTATGTAGTTCGGCTGAGGGTGAGTGCTTCATTCAGAATTGATGCAATGACCCAACCCGGTCGATCCAAGAGTGTAATTCATTCCACTACTTCTACCGATTCTGCGACAAGACACTCCCGGATGTGAACCTCTTCAAGTCCACTACGTATTCAAGCCAGAAAAGCACATCTCCGCTCAGCGTTGATTCCTCAACATAGCAAGCAATCTCTATCAGTACGGAGCATGTGTACCTTAGACAATCTCAGGTCGCGCAGTCACGAACTTCGCTCACCTTGCCATTGAGACTGTACTTGAGAGATCCGATAGTTCTACTTCTACTTGCTGATCACAGATTTTATCGCTAGGAATCACTTACTGTCACGTAGTAGACGATACATTTTCTTGCTCTGTAACCTAGATGCTGTCATCGCTTGTCTCCGACCAACGCAGATGACTTTCGTCGAACTGTTCTCCGTTGATGGTTACATCCCGAATATCGTTGCCAAATCCCCTCAACCAGTGTCGTAATTCCACCGAGTCTCGAACAGTTGCCTTAATGTGGAATTCATCGTCCAAAGTCTCCCATGTCTGGTCCTCCGAGAGTCTTGACTCAGTCAAGTGCATTCCTACTTTCTCTTTGATGAAGAATTCAAGCTTGACGGGTTCAAGATGCCCAGGGGAGAATCCATAGGTTTCAATGCACTTGTCGATATCGAAACTCTCGGGAGGTTCAAATTTAATTGTCATCGCTTTCGCAGATTTCATTCTGTGGATGGCCAATCGATAGGGAGTCTTCAAATCGTCATACATGACAATCAGATAGAGCACTTGGGCTCTGTTTACAAGCCCCATCGGCATCACAATGTGTTCTCGAACTTCTCCAAGTCTGTTCTGGTACTCCACACGTAGTTTTAGATTCTCGAACAGGCACTTTGATACTTCTTCGAGTACTTCGTCCTCAATCCGAGGCGGGATCAGAACGGGCGTTGGATACGCGTTGCGGACTTTGTCTATCCATGCGCCGTGAGAGCTTTTTTTCTCCTCTAATAGCGAGTTGGCAGTGTGGAGCACGCTGTCTAGGGAAGGCAATGAACTTTGGGGCAACAATGTCTGTAGATGGCGTTCCGCGAGAGCCAACATCAATGCCTCGTTCTCACCAAGCGATGGAATTAGCAAACCTTCCGCTTTTGCTTTCCATTTGTACCTGCGAGGCTTGCCTTCACTACATTCGATTGAGAAGTTTCCTACCAAAAAGTTGAGAGTTCTTTGAATTGTCCGGATGTCACGGTTAATGCCCGCTTCTGCAAGTTGGTTCTTCAGTTCGGTGGATGTGATTTCCCTATACCGCGAGATTCTTTTGAGTATTTCCAAGGACAGGCGAACAGCCTCTAGATTGGAGCTTCTCTTAGACATGCGAGCTTCTGCGACGATGGAAGAGCGTTACCTTAACTCATTAGGGGCTCGACCCAATGTAAGACTTTGTAGACATGTAATCAAGAACTAGTGATAACCGCATCGGATGTAGATGCCGAATCGCCTTAACTATTTCTTGTTGGATGGAAGTTTCTCCGATTAGACGCCAGACCTCATAGGAAGAGGCCTTGCGTCCACTATATATCACGAAGAAGGGTCTTAGATGCCGGAGCTAATTGAACCCTATAGACTGCTTTGGGTCTTGTTTGATTGCACACTCGGCCATTAGTGCATCAATCAGTTTACGTGCGGTGGAGAGCCCAGTGAACTTGCTCTGACGCAGCACGGTTGCGAAATCGCCGGGCGCCAAATTGGCCACTGAATTCAACCTCCGAAGATCACTCGAACTAGGTGCATCAATATCCAATTCGTCGCAACATGCGTCAATGAGTGACTCTGCCTGTTCCGCCTTTAGGTAATCAAATTGCACTTTGAGATCAAATCTCCGGAGTGCTGCGTGATCCAGGATCTTCTCGTAGTTTGTGGTTGCAAACAACGTTCCGCTGAAAGATTCCAACTGAGAGAGAAATTCGTTTACTTGAGATATTTCCCAGCTATGCCGCGCACTGTCGCGCGAAAACAGGAAACTATCGATTTCATCAAACAAAAGGATCGATCCGGTCCGCTCTGCTTGCGCGAACGCATTCCGAATGTTGTGCTCTGTCTTACCTACGTAGGGACTGAGCAGGTCGGACGCATTCACTCGAGACAACGAACGGCAAAAAGTTTCCGCGGCCCATTTCGCGAATGCTGTCTTGCCGGTGCCCGGCGGACCGTATAGACAGACTCTACTACTTTCAACTGTTTCGAGGTTGTTTGCGAGCGTCTGCAAATCGGCATCTGTGTTAATGAATTCGATGTCATAGAAATTTGGGAGAAGTGCGGGATCGTTCTCTTTGATCGTCGTGAAGGACTGACTGCGTAGCGTTCCATTTATGGCATCGATTGCCGTTTTTCGCCATAGCTCCGAGCCAGTTGGTTCTACCACGGCAGACGCGAATTCCACACCTCTCTCCAAAACGGCCGGTGTCAGATCTGGAGCCGCGGACACCGTTCGGGCGAAATCGGGATCCACTTCCGGAACCAACTTTTGTATGACCCGCTCTCGTTGATTTCGAGGAGGATTTGGAACTTCAATGACCCGATCAAATCTCCGGAGTACGGCGTGGTCTACTCCCTCAATTTCGTTCGAAATCCATATCGCAGGTACGGGATTTTCTTCGAGAGTTCGATTAATCCAAGCTTTGGAGATGTGGGAGCTATGAGAAAAGCTTGAACCCATGAGCAAATCAAGAAAACTTGGTCTTGCCCCAAGTATTTCATCGGCCTCATCAAAGACGATGAGGGATTCGCTAAACCGTAAATAGGTCTGAGCTGATTTGAAAGCACTTGTCCGCTGACCGGCACCTATGAAATCACCGTCGTCGTCAGCAACAACGATCTCGTGCAAAGGAAGACGGAGTTCATCAGCTACAACGCGGCTCAACTCCGTTTTTCCTGTACCAGGAGCACCGTACAAAAGATAGTTAACACCCGTTCTCTTTTGTTCCATAGACCTATTGGCGTGTCGAAGAAGCATCTCGAGATCATGTCCAAGATGGTTGAAATCTTCGACACACATTTTGGTAGTTGGGGCAACACGAAAAGCACTACGAAACAGGGACACGATATCTGAATCGTCATGAGCCAGTCCATTCGCAAATTCGTCATTCAACGGAGTCAAGAATTCAGTAATTCCGCCTTTGATTTCCCAGGATTCGTTCTTCAGGAGTCCTGATCCGTAAAGCGAGCCGTTTCTATCCAGTGCACGTTCGACATCCGCCCGAGGCAAACCCAAGATCCCAGAAAGCAATGAGCTAAGAGTCGATTTAGTGGCTTGAAGAGAACCGTCCAGCACGGAATGAAGTTCGGAACCTTCTTGAGCCATGACTGCGAAACCCAGAATCCATTGTTCGCACTCAGTGAGAGGAATGTGTTTACAGAGTTTCTTGATGTTCTTGCCTAGCACTGCGGGGAATCGAGCCTCGCTAGACTTGATTTCTGCTTGTTGGGTCAATGCTTTGAGTTCCCGCGCTGCTTGTGCGTGGCTGAAGTCTTCATCGTCATCCGTACACTCTGAGAAACCCAATGCTGTAGCGATTTTGTCGTCGTCAAAGCCGTATTTCTCAATAAAGGTACCTTTGCGTCCGCACAGTGTGAGATAGCGAAGCATCCAGAGCTTACGAAGCGGATCAAGTTGATCATTCAAAATCGTTATCGGAGTGCGACTAGTTCGTCTTCTCCTTCGAAAGCGATTGCGGAAATTCATACGATTACTCCTCAGTGAGTAAGACTAAATGTCCGGAGTGTCTATTGACTTGCAACCTCCTAATCGCACCGAGATTGCATGACTACCGAACCAACTAGTGCTATTAACCACTTCAATGCGACAGCATGTGTCGCATGTCTTAAACACAATCCAAGAACCCAAAATTTGCGGGTGTTGGAGGTCGAATTCTTAGAAAATCGCCTCTAATTTCAAAGACGGCAGTAGCAGGCGTGCCAGTTCAGCTCGCAGGACTTCACCGACCCTTCTTGGGAGATTCCTGTGATTCAAACGTGGTCGGCGAAATTTCCAGGTAATGTGCAGAGAACCAAGCTTCATCACTGTCCGGACAAAGTAGATGTCCAAAATCTTTGCAGTTCGATACTTAGGTCGGTCGACCGGACAACTCTAGGAAGCCAGTGATGCGGAAAGTACGATTGAAATTCTCGATGCGTAAACCGAGGGTCAATTAGCAATATCACTCCCCTATCCTTCAAGTGTCGTACAACTCTCCCAGCCGCTTGAACGACCCGCGTCAGACCGGGTTGTCGATAAGCTAGTTCGTATCCTAATTCAGAGGAATCTCGGATCATCTCGCGTTCCAAACTAGATGGTGGCGTTGCCGGACCCACAACAATGACACCAGCCAATGCATCGCTGTCGAAGTCAACTGATTCGGTAAACACTCCGCCCATTGTCACAAGAGCAGCACGTCGAGATCCTGTGGAGATCCAAGAAATGAAGTCCGCTCTATCCTCATTGGACATATCGAACTCCTGATGCTTGATGGAAAGATCATCACCCATTCGCTGATACACCATGCCCAAATACTCGAAAGATGGAAACGCGACCAACCAATTTGACTCATGGGACTGTCTTGCCACTCGGACGACATCCACAAGTGACTGAACGGAATTTGGCCGGTCTTTCCAGTATGTAGATATGTCAGGAACCAACATAACCCCATAGCGTGTGTTGTCCGGGTCCACCAGAGAACGCTGGAAGGTCCCTTCTAGACCATGACTTTCTGCAAACACTTCGGGAGGTGAGAGCGTTCCCGAAAATCGAATACTACTCCGAAATTCCTTGACCACTGATCGAATCCAGGTACCAGGAGATAGGCATCTGAGACTTAGTGTGATGAGCTGGTTCTCGCTGCTAACGATCCAACAGTAGTCTTCGTCAGAGTATCTATCTTTTGCATTCAAGATCCTAGTCATGGTGCTGAGACACTCGAAGAGTGCACTATCTGTAGTGTCTAGATCAATGTCCAACAGCCGGTCCAGGAGATCACTTGCCGTGCTCCACAGGCCGTTGGGTATGTCTGGTACAACAGCCTCTGGCGTGTCCCCAAGGCAGTTGAGAGCAATATCGTTCAGCATGTTTATCAACCGACGAACCAAGTTCTCGATAGCTATGCTCGCTCTGGCTTCGATGACTCCAATGAGGCCCTTCTCCCGAAGACTAACGGAGAGCATGTCCACTACCCTCTCTCCTAGCCGATGGGCCTCGTCAACTAGCAGCGAGACTCGACGAAAGTGTCTAGATTGAAGCCGATTCAGAGCGATTAGTGGATCGAATACGTAGCTGTAGTCGCCGACGACCACATCAGCCCATTCCGCGACATCCATGCCAAGTTCATAGGGGCACACTTTATGTGCACGAGCAACAAGCTCGGTGTCGGGCTGATCAATTGTCTTGCGCGCAAGTAGGTCTTGGCGTGCTTGCACCACCCGATCGTAATGTCCTTTTGCATACTTGCAGTGATCGGGCGCGCATGTAGCGCCGGGAGTGAAACATATTCGCTCCTTTGCGATCAATGCAACCGTGGTGAGGTTTTCGTTCTGTTCCTGGAGAGCTTGCATCGTATCGATAGCGGTTCGCTTTCCAGTCGTTCGCGCGGTTGCAAAAATCACTCGATCGATGAGATCTTCTCCCATAGCTTTGACACATGGATACAACGTGGCAACCGTCTTGCCGGTTCCTGTTGGAGCCTCGAGCATCATGTTTTCCTTGTCGCGCACTGACTTGTACGCCCTACGAGCAACTCGGAGTTGATTTTCACTAACACTATCGAATGGAAACTCCTGTTCCATTGCGACGCGATTACGTGCATCTGCCCGCTTGAGCACATCAGACAGAAACTCCAAGTAGGTGTCGCATGTCGACTCAAAAAACTCCCAGAGGGCGTCGGCCGAGAGAAGTTCGGATATCGAATGGTTTCGTAGAGAGTCAGGGTCTACATAGGTCAGTCGAACCTCGCATTTGTCAAGATTCTTGCTCTTGCTAAAGATTGCACCATATAGTTTTGCTTGTGCCTGATGTACCGAGCCGAGACGGTTGAAGACTCGATCTGGTGGAAGTCGCGACGTCTTAATCTCTTCGACCATTGGAATGGGGTTCAACATGACCCCGTCGATGCGTCCGGAGACTTTGAGCAATACCCCGTGCGCGGAATACTCCGTGCGACAGTTCATTTCCACTTCGTAATGGGGGTTAGACGAAACTACATTGGATTGGTACGACTGTTGTGTTAGCAGTCCTTCGATAGGGTCTACACGTCCATCGAGAGTGTGGTTTATGTCGCCCTTGCGATGAACGAACTCAGCAAGGTCGGTGACAGAAATCGACGAGTTCAATTGGAGACAACGAATCGCATTACGCGAGCTGGAATACTGACGGCTGCCAACTCCTCAAGCCAAATCCTCTGATTGCGCTGGATTTGATCCCCCGGTGCTTTGACCTCAATGAATCCAATCTTTCCGTTCGAATAGATCACGGTGAGATCGGGGAAGCCGGATCTGAATTGCCGCAAATCCGACTTAACGGAATTGATTAGTTGGGATAGGGATGACTCACCAAGTGCGTTGACGATGCGTTCCAATCTAGCATCCGGAAAGAGATCCCAACTAACAAGTCGATTTGCCTTTCCGCGTTTTGCCTTTGCTGTTTCTAGGACTCGAGTGATCAAAGGCACTTGAGAGTTCAGAGGGTCCTCGAAATGTCGTTGTCGCACTTCAATAAATTCTGACCAAAAGAGATCACGTGGCGCAGTTTGAAAGGGGTTAGTAAATGCCCCCGGTACGGACGCAAACATCCAGTCCCAATAAACCAGTCCAAACAGCGTGAGAGGAAGCGCATTTTCTAGGTGCCAGCCGACAGCCTCTTCCTCACCCAATAGTTGCAATGCGTATTGCTCGATCGGTATCGACGGACTCTCTTGAATGTCCACTGTATCAACCACAAAGCTATCAGTGCGTTTCCTTCGGGACGGAAAATGCATTCCGAATTGCTCCTCTTCCTTAGACCAAGGACTTTCGACAATTCTTGCCTGTATCCGTGCAGAGGCTTGCCGTCTCCCCGATCGGTACAGAACTCGTACCATACGCTCTCGAGCCGGATGGCGGCTTGACCTTCTATATGCCTTGATTGCCAATCGGGGACGCTCTGCTCGCTCCAGAATACGACCCAGACTGTTGAGAATTCGGCTTCGATATCGGTCGATTGTTCGATTCTCCTGAACTCCGCTCAGTGCTTCAACGTAGACATTGGCTTGATCGACCGTATGAATTTCATCATCTTCATGCATTGCGTCGCTCAGTGAAATCCATTCCAAATATGTATCAAGTTCGCCACGACTTGCGAATTGCCGGTCTCTCCTATCCAATCGGTATGACTCGTACTCCACGATCCCGAGATCGCGAATCACAAACGAGCTCAAATCGGATACCCGGTCGCCGAAGAACAGTAGTCGAAACAAATCAAGAGTCTCCGGGTGACTCAAACAAAACCACGGATTCTTGCTCTTCAGTTTGGCACGTACGCAGCCTTCCGAATTTGAGTCCAAAATCGATTTGATGAGACGCGACTTTGGAGAGACGTTAGTAACATCTGGAAAAGTTGATTTGAGCTGCGGAATCGTCACTCGTGCGAGTAGTTCGTCAGCAGGCAAACACGGGTTCATGTCAATCAATTCCCGCGACTCCAATTCCGATAGTGCCGCATCCCGATCTTCAATTTCGCCATAGTTCATTTGACTTACAAAGAAGACCGGTCCTTTGCGACCAACTATCCGAGCAAATAGTCTTAATCCATCTGGTGATATGTCCAGTATAGCGTTTGCGCAATCCAATTCTGACTTGTCTAACAAATCGTCGTATTGCTCAAGAACGAAGTGAACCAATACACTCAGGTTTTGTGCGTAGTAGTCCGGCGGTGGAGCTCTATCCTGAACTAAGGTAACTTGCTCCTTTGTTCCACTCATGACGCAAATGAGTCGTTGCTCGAGATTTCGGAGCTAGGCACGTGCTCAAGGGTTGTGGCACAACCCGTCAATTGATCAAAAAGCTAACAGGCAGAGACATCAGACATGTGTCGCAACATGTCCCTTTCAAGAGTTTAGTCGTTAGTTTCAGATTCTTGTGGTTGATTTAGAACCCAGCCCGTGATCCGCTCGAATATTTCTAGCTTGTCCTGATCGGCTGCCGAATCCGTGAGACCGGATCGATAGGACTGTGCAACACTCTGGGCGTCGTCTGTCTTATCCGAAGCCATAAGTGCTCCAATGTAGTCAGCCGCAATCATAGGATCTCTACTGTCCAACTCGAATGCACGCTTTCCATATTCCACACTCGCAGATCTATGATCTGGGTTGTCAGACCTTGAGAGATTTCGAGCTGCCCCACCGAAAGACCGAGCGGTCGGAGTGGTATCCGTATTCTCCAATACTGACTGGTAGTAACTGAAAATACTGTCCCAGTCCTCAACGCTCTGAAGGTAAATCAAACGCAATCTACTACTCAATGTTTCCCCAACCAAATTGCTATCGGGATCTCTATTGCGTTCGTACTCGGCAGCATGCTTTATAGGATCAAGCTCAAGACTTTCCACATAGGACACATAGCTTTGGTCCCCGTTTTGGGCGGCGTCAAGTGCGGCATACCAAGTTGCACTTAGCACGAATTGGCTCATTGCGGCATCGGAACTAACCGCCAGGAACTCGTTGTAGTTGTCAAACACGTACTCCACTAGTTCATCCCCGCGCGGGGTCTTATCTTTGTAGTACAGAACCAACTGTGCATCGATTGGGTTTACTAATTCGGAATACGTCTTGGTCGTGAAGTAGTCAGCGGCAAATTGCTTGAACTTGGCGACTCTCTCGTAGTAAGCCAGCATCGCCGTCATATCGTCACTGTCTACGGCACTCAACGAAAACTCCACAATTGCGTCCATAAGGAATTGTTGTACAAATTCAGCGGAACGTTCGCCTTCCTCATAGCGACTAAGCATTTCGTCGAAATTCCCAGATGTTTCGCCGAGCATACGTCCAATTAGCGTCACAAATTGTGGACCGGACATTGCGCTGTTTGCCCTGCTGATTTCGGTACCGTCGTGTTCGAGAATCAGATAGGTCGGGTAGACGCCGATGTCGTATCTTGCGGCTAACTCAGGTCCGTTCTCATCTTCGTTTTCTGCATCAAACTTGAAATTGATAAACCTTGCGTTGAAGTACTCCCCAACCTCAGGCTGGGGAAAAACCGTCTCCTGCATGACGATGCAAGGTCCACACCACGTTGTATAGACATCCACGAATACCTTCTTTTGTTCCTGCTCAGCCTGCGCGAGTGCAGCTTCAAAGCTACCATTAAAAAAATTCATTCCTTGTGCTTCGGGTTCAGCCGATAACTTGGAAAGATCCGGCTCGATGTTTGCTTCATCGGACATGTCCTTGGAACACCCAACTAGCAATGTTGCACTGCACAACACCGTGCAGAATAAGGTGATCCAAGTACTCGGCAAGAGCCGCTCAAGCCCTTCCTGAACCTTGCCGAGTTGAGAGCTCAATACTGGTGATTGATGAACAGTGATACGTTTCATGTGATTAGAGACTTGTGACCCTGACTACTCAAAATACTCATTTTAGGAGGCATAGACTTGACCTCTCATAACACCTCAACTATTGGATAGTTGCGGTGTTACCAAACCTAGACCAAGAGGAGAACGTGTCCATGAATCTTTGTACAGTTATCAGGAATGACATGGTGTGGAATGCTGTAGCTGCCCCCTTAAATTGACTGAAGGCTGGATGGCGCGAACTACGTCAGGAGAGTGGCTCGTGGATGAGTTGCTGAAGAACCTACGACAGTGCAGTGACCTCTTAGCTGTCCCTCCGTTGTATCTTTGTTGATTACCATGACTGGCTATTCGTGTGCTCGCCTAGTATCTGCCTGGTCTCGTCAGGATTGGCCGATTCACCGACTACTCATTCTCAATTCAAACCTATAAATGGATCATTGGGCCACTTCCGCCGTCCGCAGCGTGACAGTGACTCGATGCAATAGGCGGTAAGTAACGCTGATGATGCAAATCCAATGGAGGGCAAATTGGGAGGCGGCGGTCCCTGCCAGACGAGTCCCGACTCCCAGCTACCATCCTTACATTGAGATTCCAATATGTGCTCAACTGCACGGTCCGCATCTAAGGTACTAGGCCAAGCATCAAGCCTGTCCAAGGCCGAGAGCGCTTGCGCGGTAGATTGAGTTGCGCCAAACTGCCCCGATGGGTCTCGACTGGACATGATCCGATTTGCAAGAACCTGTCCCAATCCACGCAATGTGTCATTTACTCCCCTAGGATTTGGTCCCAGACGTGACAAGGCAGCATAAAGATCCATTGGATTTGGGTAGTACCACGACGAACCAACCTCACGTTCTTCATCAATCAAGGACTTTAGCCATCGTTGCGCCTCTTCAGTTTGTGGGTGCTCCTTCAACCAAACAACGACATTGGCGTTGACTACACTGTCGATGTCATTCCAATCTGCGGAATCATCCCCTTCTACAAGCCAAGTCAGAAACCTTCCTTTCTTGTCCCGTTTACGAAAGACAGTTGGCAGTGTTCTTCCAAGTACCAGCCAGACATGTGACCCGACTACGTAATTGCAAATAGACGTGTCGTCTAGGTCTGGTGGGAGCCAATCCCAGTAGCGCCACACACCTGGGTATTCCATAGTCGAAAGGAGATATGACCGGGTAAGTTCGCGAATTCGCTCCGACCGGAAACCAGGACAACTAGCCAAAGAAATAGAACCGAGGGCTGCAACGAAAGGAACATGCTCCAACTTCGTCTCTCCTGCCAGTTCCAAATTGGCATACACCAAAGATGGCCATGCGCCCGCTTCATCAATTTCGGCTTCAAGGTAGTCGAATCCTTTGTTGATCGAATGGTGTAGATTAATCTGCGAAACACTCAAGCTGTGTTCCTCCGACTAGACTCAAAAGCAAGCCACAAATCTTAAGTTGCGAAACGTGCAGTTATGCTGAGACGTTTGAAAGTCTTATCCCGTTGGTCTCGGATGAAACTCATCAGGAACGGAAGGAAGATCAGCAAGGAATTGTCTGCGCCGAGCTTCGTAATCTGATTCCTCCTCGAACACAGCACCAATGCGCATGTCAAGCGACACTCGGCGTTTTGCGACTGTTGCTGCACATGGATCATTCACAGCAGTATGAAAGACTCCGCGTCGAGAGCACACCGGTTCTCTAGTGTCGTAGAGTTTGAATACCAAGGCTTCATCGAATGTTAGGAGCGGGTAGTAATACCAAGACTGAAACACATTCCTCGCCAAGTTGTAGCCAATCATTCGATTGCCATCTGGTAGCAGTCCTGAACTGCAAGCAGCAATCATGTTGTCTAGAGCGACGCTTCGAGGGTCGCAAACTGCTAGCGGCATTTGTTCCACGGGGTTCGATAGGTCGGTATTTCGCCAGACGTTGTAGATTGCACAATGGCGTTTATCCGCGAATGCGTTCCAGAGCGGTTGCATTTCAAGCCAAGGAGAAACATCCGTATGGGCATATCTTGCATAGTTGTACACGTTTCCGAACTCTGACTCAGATCGACCTAACGGCTCACCAGGAACTTTCTCATTGAAACCTCCGCGAAACACAATGTTGAGACAGCGGGTTTCACAGCACCCACATAGGAGTTCGATGATTCGTCTAGCTTCATCCTCATATGCGCGTATACGTTCTCGAAGGGATTGTCGTTCGCTGACCGCAGTCTCAATTCGCACCAACTCGAATCCGTGGCTTTCCAACGTCGGTAAAGGATCTAATAGTCTTGCATTGCGTACTCGAATGGGAACAGCTTGCCAATGGTGATTCCAAGCATTCAAATCCGTACCGTCGAGTTCAGGCATAACTGTTCCCTGCAACCTCTGTCTAGCAAAAAAGGCAGCGGTGTCAAAGTGACTCCTGCTGTCGAAAACCATTACGCAGAACGAACCGACCAATCAACCAATAAGGAAGTGAGCATAACTGACCGCAATCGTTCTCCTATTGACGATCACTAGTTCTACGCCCTCTCCTGCACTCGCACATCTCGATCGAAATTCGGTGCGACCTAGGGCGAGTGTGTTGAGAGTATATTAGTGTGTAAGAAGGCTCAGATTCAAATGTTGATCTGTGATTGAAATCGCAAGTGAAATTTTCCTTGTTCTCGATCGTGTATGTGCTTGGGACCCATTCGGATAGGGAAAGTGAGTCGCGGATCGGGCAATGCAACGGTTGAACCTTATGACCCGTGCAGAGACAAGGTGGCTACTGGAACCATGTGTTTCTACAGAGGTCGCTCCAGTCCAAACTTTGGATTAGTAGGCCTCCGTTCGGCGATACCTCGTGCGGAATAAATCGGACTGCTTTTCAGCTACCAGTTGCCTGTTACAAATCGAGCTTTGTATTCAATGACGTATGCTCCACTAAGTGCATTACTTTCCGATCGATGATTTCAAGACCACGGGCGCGCTAGCAAGTGTCTTGACCCGAAGGATGGATTTCCCTGTCTGTCCAATACGAGGTGTGAAGTGATCCGTTGGTGTAGTCCGACTAGTATTCACATCCTCCGCCTTTTATGGAGTGTGTAATCTCATCAGAAAAGAATACGAGGTAGAAAACGACACTAGATGAACGATGACGCCACATTATCTATGCCAAGATCTTTGGCATCTGAGTTGCAAGATGTACGCCAGATCTTTCCGATCGAGTTGATTGACAGTGAGGGTTGGAAGCGCTTACTCATCCGTGCCGCTACAGTTCCTGCCTCTCTGATTGAGAACATTTTTGGTTTCGAGTTACGGCTCGGCCGTTCTGAGCGAGCTGCGGACCTGTGTGTCACTGTCCAAGCTGGAAGCAGCAGGGCTTCGGAGTTTCTGCGCTTTCCGCAAGTCGACCAGGACATACGTTTGATTGACGGAGTCGTGCACTCACCACACCGTTTAAATATTGATTCCGAGTGGCACGCTGGCAACAAAACACTATGCAACCTTCTATCGGAAATTGCCCGTATTGGAAGTTTTGCCAACAATGCCGTTCGTACTCGTTCCATCATCTTGGAGTACGACGTTGTGGAACCCTCGCGAGGACGAAGTTCTGCACCCGGAGTTTTCTGGGGTCTCGCCGATCATGTGATGCCAGAGCAGATGTGGGAGATTGTTCGAATGCTCGATCTTGCTTCAAATCAGATGGTGAACCCTCAACAAGTAGAGAAGCAGTCCGAGAAAGATCAGAGAGTTGCAGTGCTTCGCAATATTGCCGAAACTACAATGACTTACGGACGAATTACTCAAGTGGGAAGTTTCTTGGGACGAGATAAAAGCGGTTTCAGAATTCTTGTCCGTATCGAAGACCGCCAGGCTATAGAAGAGTTTCTTCAAGCAGTTGGTTGGTCTGGAAACGTTGCTAAGTTAATTGAAGTCGTTTCAAGTTTCGACTTCGAGGACATTGATTTCGGTATTGCGCTCGATGTTTCCAAGGACGGGGTCGGACAACGCATTGGGCTGGAGGTGGCTGCTAGAGGTGGTTGGTTTGCTACTCGATTTGCGAACTGGCAACCACTTGTCAACGCACTAGTTGTAAACGGTTTGTGCCGTACCGACAAGGCTAGGGGATTGCAACGATGGTGTGGTTATATGGATCTGTTTGGACGCGAAATGTTTGTGTTGATCAAGGGAATTAGCCACTTCAAGATTAGTCTTCGAAAAAACGAGCCCCTCGAGGCAAAAGCGTACTTGGGTGCCCGTCGTGTACTTGCTCGGGACATAGGTTTGAAGTAAGAATAGAAATTTCGGTAAGTATTGTCGCATCATATAGTCAAGTGTCTCTTTCCGTTCATGCGTGATACCGAAGCAAGTGGGTAACGGATGCCATCAGCATCGCTTTTTCGAAAAGAAGCTATCAAACACCAATCGACGCGTGAACCGTTAGACCGAGTCGCGCAGGTGACGGTACCCTATGATTGGTGGGTATTACTACTGCTAGCGGCAGTGTGTTTGTTCGTGGTGTTTTGGGCGGCGTTTGTGAAAGTCGAACTCACGTTACCGGTGGATGTCATGGTGATCAAACCAACCGATGACCGAACCGTTGTGTCACCAATGACTGGGCGCGTGAGTGACGTCTTGGTAGATGTAGGAGTGCGAGTGGATGCGGGCGACGCCCTCGTCCGTGTTGTGGCACCTGACTTGCGTCGCCGACTAACCGAGGCTATGGAACGAGAAAGGATCATACGCGAAGAAGTGAGGCTGATGGCCGGTGACGAAAATGAGCTGACCCGGTTGCTTATCGAGAGTCGAGCGGAGTCGGCCGCCCTAGTCGTTGCAATCGAGAATGACGAAGTCATCTCTAGTCCATACTCAGGTGAAATCGTAGATTTGAGTGTTTCTGCCGGCCATGTAGCTACGGTAGGGCAAGAGATCGTTCTCGTACGCATCGCCGAATCTGCTGAGACTTTCGCGATCACTTTTATTTCGCATGTGAGTAGCGAGAGAGTGTCGATCAACTCCGATGTATTGCTCTCGTGTACGGGTCCGCACGGTGATGAGACACTTACCGCACGAGTGATTAGTGATCCTCCGCAAGACCTGGTTGACTCCAACTTTGTGAGTGACGCTGGCTTTGACCCTAACAATCACCAAGTTTCATTGATGCTATCGGAGTCTGCGTCAATCGCCCACGGTACTCTGTGTGAAGGGCACATACCGCTCAATCCACGGACTCCGTTGGAAATTTTGCTGGGTACGACACAAGGTTCAAAGTAACTTGGCTACGCAATCAAAGCGAGCACGAACACCTATCGTCATGCAGATGGAAATGGTGGAATGCGGTGCGGCGTGTCTGGGCATCGTTCTCGAATACTTCGGACGGTGGTTGCCTCTTGAGGAGTTGCGCGAGGCGTGCCACGTCAGTCGCGACGGTTGCACTGCCGCCGATATTCGGCGTGCGGCTGAACGATACGGTCTCGAAGCCAGAGGGTGGCGCAAGGGAGTTCATCAGCTAGCGCAAATGCCGATGCCGCTGATATTGTTTTGGTCTTTCAATCACTTCGTGGTTCTCGAGGGAGTGCGACGGGGACGATTTCTCATCAACGATCCTGCCTTTGGCCGCCGCGCCGTGAACGAGAGTGAATTCAGCAAACTGTATACAGGAGTGGCTCTTGAAATGTCACCAACGCCAGCGTTCCAACGTGGTAGAAAGCGACCCGGCGTGGCAAAACTTCTTTGGCCGTGGCTACGCGACTTTGTCAGCCCTCTGACTTACGCCGCTGGATGCGGGTTGTTGCTTGCGTTGCCCGGTCTCGCATCTCCGCTTCTGCTAGCTGGATTTATTGACCATGTAATGCAGGGGAACGAGAAGAGCTTAGGAGGATGGTTTGTAGCGTGGATGGTCGCAGTCTCTGTACTCCTGTACGTGCTCACTTGGTTGCAGCAACGGTGTTTGCGCCGACTCTCATTGAACATGTCGATAGTCAAAGCCGATCAATTTGTAGCTACGCTGCTACAGTTGCCAATCAGCTTCTTCTCGAGACGACAGCCTGGAGACTTGGTGGCTCGGCTGCAATCCATCGATCAAACCTCAGAGTCGACATCTAGGCAGCTTGTAGTGTTGAGCATCGAGCTTGTAATGAGCATTTTGTTTCTTGTCTTATTGTTAGCCATGGATATCTGGCTCGCCTTGGCTGTGTGTGGATTGGCGGTCCTCTGCATGTTGCTCATGATGTTCATGTCACGCATTCGAGTGGACAGCAATCGAATCTGGCGCAAGGAAATGGGTATGTTGCACGGTGTCGAGATGTCAAGCATCGGGCGCATCGACACAGCGCATCTCAAGGCTCAAGAGGATGACTGCCTCGCCCGTATGAGCGGACACCAGGCAAGGGAAGTTGTAGCGCGACAGAAATTCTTCGCAATTGGTCAACTAAACGCCTCGCTACCAGGATTGTTCCAGTTCTTGGGCGGTGCACTTGTTCTGGGGTTTGGTGGCTGGCGCGTAATGACGGGAGACTTGAGCCTAGGACTTCTGATGGGCTTTTTCGTAGTCACCGAGAATTTTCTTCGTCCCGTTGGCCGATTTCTTGAGTTTGTCGATCATCTCCGCATTCTTGAGGCTGACGTACTCCGCGTAGATGATGTTCTAGCGGCTAATTCCAATTTGGTGCGGAAGAAGCCGACAGCAAACGTCGCGGTGGGAGGAATCGCAACAATAGACGGTCGTTTACGAGCAACTGGTCGGGTACGCTTCGAAAACGTTACGTTTGGCTACCGACGCGACTCACCACTCGTAGAGGGCTTTGACCTGGTCTTAGAGCCGGGCCAACGCGTGGCGATTGTTGGTCCGAGTGGATCAGGCAAGTCCACGCTCGCCCACCTGCTGGCCGGTCTTCACAACCAGTGGTCGGGGCAAATACTGTTGGATGGTCACCGACTCATCGACATTCCTACAGAAGTGCTCACTCGCTCCATTGCGTTCGTGGACCAACGCATACAGCTATTTGAGGGTACTATTCGAGACAACCTAACCATGTGGGATCCGACAGTGCCGGACGGGGACATTATTTCAGCCGCTAAGGATGCGGCGATTCACGACGAGGTTATTGTCCGCGAGAATGGATACGATTCCTTTGTTGCCGAAGGAGGATTTAACTTTAGCGCGGGCCAGCGCCAAAGGCTGGAAATC
Organism: Candidatus Azotimanducaceae bacterium; assembly: GCA_965203735.1. Lineage (GTDB taxonomy): Bacteria > Pseudomonadota > Gammaproteobacteria > Pseudomonadales > Azotimanducaceae > Bin55. Next base: position 1,365,064 of record OZ241909.1, on the reverse strand, counting down.
GCCCGAGCTCTTGTCAATAATCCGTCGGTCTTGATTCTCGACGAGGCTACGGCATCCCTAGATCCAGTCGTGGAGCTTCGCGTCGACGACGCGTTACGACGACGTGGATGCACATGCTTCATTGTTGCACACCGACTCAGCACGATTCGCGATGCCGATTCGATTGTTGTGCTCCAGGCTGGTAAGGAGTTGCAACGTGGCACTCACGAAGAGTTGATTTTAGAACAAGACGGTCTTTACACTCAACTTCTCGGAGACGCGGCTTAAACAAGACCCCAAATGGATACATCTGGCAAGTTTGAGTCTTTGCGGGAAGTAGCACTCAGTACCGGTGAGGCGTTTCTGGGTGGAGCTAACCGAATGATTGCCTTGGACGACGCCAACTTTGTGTGGTTCGTTGAAAGCGGCTCTTTGGATGTCTTTGCTATCGAAAGCGCTCATGACAAACAATCGGATTCTGGACTTAAGCACGTCTTTCGTGCAGATTCTGGTGATCTTGCGCTACCTTTCATAATGTCAGACTCGGCATTGCGGTTCGTGGCAAGAGGCACAGCGGGCGCAGCACTTCGCCGCGTGCCTTTCGATTCGCTTCTCAGAGCAAACTTGACCTCGGAACTGTCCAATTGTGTTGATGCTTGGATAACCGCACTTTGCGACGCGGTTACACGCGACATCACACTACTTCCGCAATTTGCAAAGCGCGTTGAAGCGACAGGCGAAATTGTAATGGCCAAAGGAACTGTGATGGTCGCGCGACGTGGTGTTCGTTGGGCGTCAGAGGATGCTAACGAACGAGGCGTAAAGTACCTTAGCACTGAGTCGATGGGAGGTGCTAACTCAAGATACGCTCCGCTCACGCCGTCAGCTTGGATCGATGTTGGGGAACAGGGAACCTTCTTTATCTCAACAACTGAAGAGCTGGTAAACGAAGGTAAATTGCTTTGTGCATTGGATGACTTCCATAATCTGATTGGTAACGCCGAACTACTAAATCGTCAATTACTCGCAGCCGACATGGCAAATGCGCAACTGGCGACACGGCATCATCGGTTGGCAAGAGAACGTACCGCTCGACAAAGATTCTTCAGCACTTTGAGACGCGGAACGCGATTGTTTCGCGGACACTCGACAAACGACTTGGACGAAGACTGGCACGGTGCGTTGGCTTCGGCACTGAGTGAGATTGGTGATTGGGAAGGAATTTCGTTTGACGGTGGCCACGAACACTTGAGTAGAGGTCACGAGCTTGATGAAATTTTGCGCGCAACCGGTGTTCGCTATCGGCGAGTCGCTCTAACCGAAGACGAGAACTGGTGGCGGAACGACAGTGGAGCTCTCCTGGGCTTCTTTCGAGAACGTGACGAGCCAGTTGCTTTATTGCCCCATTGGTATGGAGGTTATCGAATGATCTCCGCGGGAGGCGCACGACGCGTGAACGCGACTCGAGCACTGTCATTGCACCCGTATGCATGGTCTTTTCTGCGGTCGTTGCCTGAGGACCGAATTGCCAGCCGCACCGACGTGGTTCGTGTTGCGAAGCATCGTCTTGGTTCTGATTTGCTCCGACTCGTGCTGCTGGGCGTGGTGGCGGGAATGGTCATGCTGACTCCTGCGGTCGTAACCGGCGTGATTGCCAACTACATTATTCCGGCCAATGCACACGGATCCCTTGTTCAGCTAATTTCGTTGCTGATTGCACTTGGAGCGATTGGCACATTGCTTCGGATACTGCAAGGATCGACACTTCTAAAAATCGAGGCTCGTTTAGCTTTGCGTCTTGATGCGGTGATTCAGGATCGGATATTCAAACTCTCTCCGGAATTCATCCGTAAGTTTACCTCCGGAAATCTTGCAACCCGTGCTCGCACATTTCGAGACCTACGCGATCGCGTGTCAGGCACCGTCGTACATTCATTCCTGTCCGCTGTTTTTCTACTTCCTATGTTTGGCTTGTTGTTCTTCTACGATACAACCATAGGTTTTCTCAGTTTGATCCTAGGAGCAATTGGAGTGATCCTTGGTGCGGTACTCGGACTTAGGCAATTCGAACCGCAGAGGCGTTGGTTTGCGGCATATAGAGACATGTCGAGTGTTTTGCGACAGTTCTTTCGCGGAATTGGTAAGTTGCAAACTACGGGTGCGCAAGCAAGTGCGTATGCAATCTGGGCGCACAGGTATCGGGAGCAGCAACAGGCCTACCTCGATATCGGCGTTTACGATCATCACCTCGTAGCTCTCGGAGTCGCCGCACCAGCTTTCGCCGCGGCGATGCTACTAGCAGCTGGGTGGGCACTATTCGAGGGCAGAACAGGCGATTTCCTAACCATTTATACCGCCTCAATGGTGTTCTACTTGGCTGTCACGCGTCTTGGAGATTCATTTGCCGCTATTGCGGGAGTCTTGCCCGGTGTCGAGCAAGTGCAGCCGTTGCTCGCCGAGGCTCCGGACCCTCATCTGGTGACTAAGCTAACCACTGGTAGTCTAGACGTGAGGACATCGGCCGGATTTCGGTTTGGACTATCAGACAGGTCAACCTTAAGTGAGGTCCTGGAAAAACGTGAACAGGACGCTGAAATGCGCGGAGAGCTTCATCTCCAACATGTGAGTTGGGGTTATGAGGAAGGACCTCTCGTTCTCGACGATGTGTCGGTGCGTGCTCGCCCAGGAGAATTCGTCGCTATCGTAGGTGAGTCCGGAGCAGGAAAGAGCACTTTGTTGAGGTTAGCTCTCGGCCTCGCACATCCTTTGTCGGGTTCGATCAGCTACGATGGACACGACATTGAACGGATGGATGCGGTTGCAATCAGACGCCACATTGGGGTCGTACTACAAGATGGTGACCTACCGGAAGGTTCCATAGAAGAAGCCATAAACGGCGTGTCCAGCAGCCTAACGACCGACGACGCATGGCGAGCGGCTCGCATCGCGTCTGTCAGCGATGACATCGAGGCGATGCCCATGGGCATGCACACTGTGATTGGACCAAACGCGGCTTCTCTCTCAGGGGGCCAGGTACAGCGAATTCAAATTGCAGCCGCATTAGTTCGAAACCCTCGTATACTATTCCTTGATGAAGCGACAAACTGGCTCGATAACCGCAGTCAAGCAGATGTGATGAAGAACATCGACGGTTTGGAAATCACGCGGATCGTAGTTGCCCATCGGCTATCTACCATTCGGAATGCGGATCAAATCTATGTGCTACAGGCCGGCAAGATCGTGCAGCATGGAACCTATGAGAGACTGGTCGACGTCGAGGGAAAATTCCGAGACTTGGTTCAGCGCCAACTGAGTTGACGATTGCGGAAGTATGACAAGCTAAGTGGTACAGTTCTGCTCAATGAAAATGAAGACAGGCAGTCGTACATAAACATCGCTGTCTTGCTGATTCTGGCCCGCATCCGTGTGTTTTGATTCATTAAAACCATCGTTGTTCTCTTTACCGTAAGCTCGGTGAACGTCATGAATCTGCATCGACTCAACCCATAGAACTTCGATCCCCTGACCGTATGAGTTACGCCTAAACATGCGCTCATCTCAAGACGGATGCAAACAGGGTATCGTCAAAGGAAATCTCCATTACCCCATTCAATCGCAGAATACGAAGTGACAAAGCTATTTCTACTTCTGTAGTGCTTGATTCTGTCCCTCGATGGTGCTTAGACTCTCAACTGGATTCGACTCTTGAGGATTTCGTGAGTACGTGTTGTTCTTGCTAGACGGTCTCGTGGCGGATTCTTCCGATATTCGCACATGTACTTGTCACTGAGACAAGTTTACAGACGGTGCATAGAGACGTGGTCTTCCGTGTCAATCCTCTCTAGAAAGACGCTCGTCATTTGGATCTGCAGTGGCAGTCTGCATGATTGAAATCCTGGGTATCAATCACGATACTCTTGAAGAGCAAGTTCCCGCCACTTGTGTTGGCAAGACAAGCACTTGTGTTCCATCACGGTGTCGGAACTGAATCGGTACGCGGATTTCACCAAGAACAAACGATCGAATCACTGTGGAGGATGTTAGTGATGTGCAAGAAAGCATTATGGAAAAGTTGGTAGCCAAGGCGGAAGAAGATACGGACTTCCCTAGTCGGTTGCTAACCAACCCAAGTTCGGCATGGAAGGAAACCTTGGACATTGAACTTCCCGATGATTTCAACGTTGTAGTCCACGAAGACGATGCGCTCACAGTACATCTCGTGCTGCCGGCGCTGCAGAGTGGACAGACGCACAACTCCAACAAGCAGCACGGGGATAGAATTGCGACCAGTGGCTCAAGTCAAGTCGATAAGTTCTTCGATCGTCTAGGAACATAATCCAAAGAGCTGTTTGGGGATGTTACCTGGACAGCACTCGGCTGGTTGCTAGCAATGGATCGATAACGCACTACGCGCTGGTCTCCTATTTTCGGTACCGCAGTACTATGTCTTGCTCACTGGATGAGGGCTGGACTATTCTAATTCCGGCACGCTTGTCAAATTGCCTAATTTTGCCGGACTTTAGAGCTACATGTTGCATGTAAATCGAAGTAACGAAGCGGAAAGTTGCATTCTGCCAATGAAATTCGCCTCCACTTGGGTTCAAAGGGTTGTACCACTCTACAGGGAGTCCAGCACTGTAGGAGTCTACGAACATCGGTGTAGAAAGGGAGAGAAAAGTCAGTGATATCGCTCTGTCGAGTTCCAGACTCAGTTGTCGGATTACACGTTGGTATTGGAGAAATGCGCGGGAGTGAACTGGACGTTTCGTGAGCTCTGGGGGCTGGCTCGTCGTCGGGTGTTCCAATAATCTTGGGGTACTCGTCGTCCTGCATCAGTTCCGACAGACCATGATCGTGTCTGCACCCGTATTCCAATCTTGTGCGGTCGAACGACTGTAACCAGCCAAGACACATTGCTCACACGCCTCAATTGCCGCAATATCGCCTGATCGCGCGACAGACTATATTCATGCGTTCCTTAAGAAAATTAGGATTGATTTGCCAACATAGAAATAGCACAAGCCTCTTCATGTCGCGACCTCCCACCACTCTTTCACAAAGTTTGGAGTGTCCCCACCACCTCCCTTGGCCTTTCCTCGCACAATAACGGGGTCGAAGAGTGTCAAGACTGCTTCCGCTTCGATTTCATTTCTTTGAGATTTGACTCTTTTTCTGTGGTATGCTCAAACTTTGAGTAGAATCCGACACATGGGGATTTCGAGAGTGTTTGTTAGGCCTACGAGAATGTCTTGCGGTGGATTCTTCCGACGCTCACACGTGCAGTGTCACTGAGACAAACATTCAGTCGGTGCGTACAGACCAGAACCTCCATGTCAATCCTTGGCTCTCTAAGCCGATTGTTAAGTGAATTTGTGGTGGCAGTCTGCATGACTGAAATCAAGGTGTGTCAATCACGAAATTCTCCAGTAGCAAGTTCGCGCCACTTGTATTGGTAAGACAAGCATGTGTGTTCCAACACGAAAGTGGAACTGAATAGGTGTGCGGATATCACTAAGAACAAACAAACGCATCACGGAGGAGGATGCTATGGATACGCGAGAAAGCATGATGGAAAAGTTGATAGCCAAAGCGGAAGAAGATACGGACTTCCGTGGTCGGTTGCTATCCAATCCAGGTTCGGCATTGAAGGAGGTCTTTGATATTGAACTTCCCGATGACTTCAACGTCGTTGTACACGAGGACGATGCGCGCACAGCACATCTCGTGCTGCCGGCGTCGGCAGAGCTGACGGACGCGCAGCTTCAACAAGCAGCTGGGGGAATGGACGACTGCTCTAGCACTTATTGGTTCGGTTGATTTGCCATTTTGAGTTTGATCAAGATGGGGAGAGGAGTGTCGCAATCTCATCGGTTCTCGTCAAGACGACAAGTTGACTGCTCGCTCAGGAAGTTAGCTCGGCGAGCGATGAGAGGCTGTTCTACAACAAAATTCTGAAGGTTGCCAGCAACAGATCAGTAGAATTTGACTCCCACTCTTACAAATTCTGTAGGGTGACAAGTTCACTTTTCAAGGGTTCGTCAATTCAGAGATTGGTTGGATGCGTCAAATTGAGGCGATTGGCAAAACTTTAGACCTGCCGGTCAGGGAACTTCGCAGAGGCTTAAAGTAAGCGTTCTCGCAACGAAATTTGACGCCGTTCGGATTTGGAGCGAAACGGCGATGACGTGGGCGTGTAGAGACTCGAAGACGTTGACAAACGACCGTGCGCATGAAGGGAAGAGAGGCTTGAGGGTTGCCTTTCCTCCACAAGTTAGTCGACGCATTCGCTCATCAAATTGTTGAACAATGGAATATTAGAGACAGTCACAGTTTGGAGTTGATATCCAAGTGAAAGGAACACGAAGATTGTGAACTAATATCTCTAGCCGAAAATCCTCCGAATTTGGACTACACGAATTGTAGGTTCGGTATCACTTCGCGATCCAAACCAACCTGTTCAATAGACGGTGACCGGCGTGGGTTCGTACAGTACCAGTTGTTAGAAGATTGTCCCTTCAACGAGAGATAGCGTAGTCCACAATCCATTCGGTGATCAGTGTCGTGCGAAAAGTAAGTAATTTCTTCACTCAGGAAAAAGTATTGAAATGCAATGCGCAATGTAATGCATCCTTGGTATTCATGGCACTCTCGATTGGAGAAATCAGATTTGCGACATTTTGGCGTACATGACTCTGTCTGCTGTAGAACGAGCCAACCACTTGCGTAAGAAGCTGGATTTGTACGTTGCCAAGTTTGTCTGAACTCGTAGAACGTTTTCAGCTTGGTTTGGGCTCAGAACTATTGTGCTGCGGACTGGTCGAGCCAGTGCACCTCATCTTCACTCAGTTCTACCACTAGGCTCTTTAGACTGCTTTGGGTTTCGGACATCAGTCTGGGTCCTATTAAAGGAAAACAGAGAAATTCTTGAGCCAAGACAAAGGCTAGAGCAATATTAATTGGCTCGACACCTTTCTCTTTAGCTAGAGAATACGCTCGAGCCCTTCTTTCGAAGTTGTCCTCTGAGAACCAACATCTCTGAATTTCTGAATCAGAAGGGTGTAGACCATGCCGGGTTTTCGATGATGTAGTGCTCCTGAGTATTTCATCAACCCTATCCGTGAAGAACCCGCGTGCTTGTGAGGACCAAGGAAATAACGCCAGCTTTTTTTCCTTGAGAAATTCCCGATATTCATCGGTGTTAGCCGATATGCAACCAGGCCACACAGGCTCATTCATTCGCGCCAAACTAAACTGGTTCGAAACGGCGGAAAATCCAGTCCTGTGGTGGCGTTCCGCCCAATTGTTCGCTTCTCTGACTCGTTCCAGCGACCAGTTGGACCCGCCGAACATCGTTATCCGACCCAGTTCTCGTTGGTCGCTCAACACGTCAATCCATTCGCCAACGGGCACATCCGAATTGTCTCGATGCAAGAAGTAAACATCAACATGGTCCGATCGAAGAGATTCCAACGTCTGAATCAATTGTGGTTCGACGAATTCTGGCCGATCATGCGGAGTATGTGCACCCTTCCCAATAACTACCGTTTCGTCTCGGACGCCTCGAGACTCAAGCCATAAGCCTAGGAACTGTTCAAGGCGATTGCCACCGTATATGAAAGCGGTGTCAAATGTGTTGCCGCCAGACTCGAAGAAATCGTCGAACATAACCATGGCGTGCAGTTCATTGGGCTGGTTATCGCACCCAAAAACCAACCTAGAGATGTTTTTGCTGAGTCCGGGCAGTTTCCCATATCGCATGGTGTCGGTTTTGCGAGACAAAGAGCTACCATGAATCGGCATCGGACGATTGGCTAGCGACTCTCGGTCGAACTTGACACCAACGGTTTTACGCCACTCGTCGAGAACTCGTGCGTTACCCAGCGAATCGTCCCAAGTCATAGCAGGAGATTCGACTGCTCGTTCCTTTAAACATCGATCGACTTCATCGACTTCACTTACATAGATTTCCTTCGCATCTCCACTGATGATTTCCTTCTCGCCTTGCTTGGTCAACTCAATCTCCCACTTCTGAGGTGAGCGCCAAGGCCAAGGAACTTGAATGCTTCCCTGGGTGCCAAAGACTCTCACTGTATTGTCGAGCTGCTGGCCAACTCCAGTTGCCACTCGTGCCGTGATTCCGTTTTTGAAGTACAGCATCCCTGCTGCATACAAATCTACGCATTCATCGGAAAGTACTCCAGTCCCTTCGACCGTGTGGGGTTCTTCTCCTGCGATCAAACGCGAAATCGAAACTGGATAGCAACCCACATCCATAATCCCCCCTCCAGCCAAGTCATTCGCGAACAATCTAGACTTGGGGTCATACGGTGCGTGAAATCCAAACGTCGCATGAATGTGTCGGACTGATCCAATTGCATCGTTCCGAACGAGGTCCACAACCTTTGTTACTTGTGGATGTAGCCGATACATAAACGCTTCCATCAGAAAACGGTTGTTCGACTTAGCTGCGTGAACCATCGCCATAACTTCCGCATGGCTGATACCCATGGGCTTTTCGCATAGGACGGCTTTCCCAGCGTTCAAACACTTAATCGTCCATTCCGCGTGTTGGGGATGTGGGGTAGCGATGTAGACGGCATCCACATCAGAAGCTGTGACTAACTCATCGTACGAGGAATACGCCGTAACGCCGTTGTAGTTACTAGCAAATACATCAGCACTCTCTTGGGTTCGGCTCCCCACCGCAACCAACTGTCCTGTGTCGGACTGCTGAATTGCGACGGCTAACTTGTGGGCGATTCGTCCGGTTGCAACTATTCCCCAACGTGTAGTCATGATCCGTTCATTTCTGTATTGCCAAGTGGATGGATATCGGTGCTAGTCGTGTGATTGACTCGGCACCGATCAATGTAATCGTTCGCTATGTGTCCGTATTAATTTCCAGAGCATCAGAGTCTGGCCGGGCCAGTCCCCGTTGAGATGATGCTATCGCATCGAGAAAAATGCGAATATAGTCTCTATGACCGAGTTTCTCGGTTACTTCCGCCACGGCTTCTTCCAAACGAAACTCGCGCATGAAGAGTGTTCGAAATGCCAATCGAACTTCTCGTATTGCCGTAGTGTCGTAGCCCGCACGCTCCATACCAATCTTGTTTACTACCCTCATGGTCGCTCGAAAACCTTCTGCAATTGTGAACGGCAAAACATCCTGGGTAACACGAGCCATGCCACCCACCATGGCGGCGCGTCCGACATGACAAAACTGATGCACTGCACTCAAGCCTCCGATATTTGCATACTCGCCTATGACAACGTGCCCGCCTAAGGTTGCTGCGTGAGACATGATTACGTGGTTTCCAACCTTGCAATTGTGTGCCACATGAGAATGAGCCAACAGAGCACAATCGTTTCCAACTTCTGTGACTCCTTGCTCCTCCGTTGCACTATGGATGCTCACGTACTCTCGAATAGTGTTGCGATCTCCGATTTTGGTAAAGGTTTTTGTACCTTCGATATGCTTCTGGTCCTGGGATTGAACGCCAAGGGTTACAAAGGGAAACACTGTGCAATCCGCACCTAACTCCGTATAGCCATCAACTACGACATGCGAGTGAAGGTGCGTTCGTTCACCTATCTTAGTGTTGGGACCGATCGTGCAGAATGGTCCAATGATGCAGCCAGTTCCAAGTTCAGCGCCAGGTGCGACGACTGAAGACTTATCGATGCACACGCCCATACTTTCTTCCGTTACGCCCGAACTACTTTCTCACCCGGTTAATTATGACTATCAGACGCTCTTTTTTGCGTCGCGATAGGGCTTCATGTCCATGCCAGGATATCGGGCAGACACTCCTTCAATAGTCTCTTCTGTCCAATATTCGTGACCAGGTGCTGGAAAACCAAACAGTTCACGTTCGTCAGTGGCAGCAGTCTCGATCCACTTTCTGAAGTCCGGACGAATCGCCTCCGCGGACCAACTGTCGATTCCGAGCCATCTCCAAGCGGCCGGTGAATACGTAATGAACTGCCCTACACGTCCGCCGGGCGCTAAGAACGGCGTTCCACGGTGAAAGGTCCGCATACTGTAGATCAGCAGTCCACCTGCCGGCACCACGACCTTTACTTCGTTTTCATAGAGCTCGGGCCTCTGATCGCGCGTGAAGTGCGCCGGCACACGTAGACTCTCGGGATAGTGTTCCCATGAACATACTGCCGTAGGTGCGTGTTCCAGAGTCACATCGGTGTAGTAAAGCAAGTAAGCCGTTTGCCAGTATTCCGGCACGTCGGGAGGATAGGCTAAGGTGTGGTTTCCGTAGTCGCAATGCATGCTTTGGTCTACATCAGAACCGTCTCCTTTGCGTTTTGCATGAAGGCTACCCTGCTCACAATACAAAGCGCTACCTCCCGCAAATTTGCTTGCTAGCGCTCTCAGTTCGGGATGTAAGGTTATACGGTTTAGCCATGTGCCGGGAAACGGAAATCTCCATACCGGACGACGGGACCCGCGAGTCCTGTTCGACGGCTCTTCGCTTGGATCGTCACAATACTCGATCCATCCAGGGAGAACTTCTCTCAACTCATTGCGAGCCCCTTCCAGCTCCTCGGGCGACAAGAACTCTTCAACAATTGCAAATCCATGTTGTGCGTAGTGTTGCTCATGACGAAGTTCTATCCCCATACCGCCCTCTACCTCCCAAGAGGTTTCACTGGTGCAATCATCAGCCGATTGAGATCTCGTACATAAGAAAGTCTGGTCAATGCGTTCGCAGCAGTGTTTATTTACTCTCTATCATGTACGTAACAAGACCCGTTTCAAGTCCGGTCTCACTGCCATGAAAGGTATCGTACCAATCGCTCTCTTTGCGGTAGTTTCTATAAGCGGAAAACCGCTAGTCGCCAACCAGTCTGATCTAACCGCTGAAGAATTGGTTGCACGCGTACTCGATCAAACTCGGGGTCTCTCGTCCTATTCTGAGCTCACCATGACCATACACAGGCCTGACTGGCAGCGTACCTCTTCATTTTCGGTTTGGACTCAGGGCCGTGAGGACGCGCTGATCCGATTCACGGCACCAGCCCGGGACGCTGGACTAGCGACCTTAAGGAAGGGAGAACGAATGTGGACATATTCACCGAAGATTCAACGAACGGTTCGACTGCCTAAGTCTATGATGTCTCAAGACTGGGCAGGTTCTGACTTTTCTTACAACGACTTAGCGCGATCAGACGATCTGCTCAGTCAGTATTCGCTAAGTCTCGAGGAAATCGACAAGACAGATGACGGAACCATCTACACCATCGAAGCCGTTCCGAAAGAAAATGCAGCCATCGTATGGGGCAAGGAAGTGCTCGAGCTTCGAGATGACTTCGTCCTTCTCAAGCACTCCTACTTTGATCAAGAAATGGTCTTGGTCAAGTGGCTGGAAACTCTCGAAATCGAAGAATTCGACGGACGCACAATTCCTAAGCGAATGCGCATTACCAAGAACGAATCACACGATCGTTGGACCGAGATCGTGTATGAAGAAGCGGACTTTGACATCGACATTCCCGACTCGAAATTCACTCTTTTTGCTCTAAGGGATTCAGATTGAGGAATCTCATACTCGGTTCTGCACACCGAGGATTCAACGCTTGCTGTCTATAAAGGTTGCGTGGCGCAATCTCTGGCGCAATAGACGGCGCACCCTACTTACTGCAGGTGCGGTAGGTTTTGCTGTGCTACTAGTCCAACTCGGCATGTCATTTCAAGCCGGAAGCTATGAACCAATGGTTGAGGTTTCCACTCGATTTGCTAGCGGACACGTGCAGATACAACAAGGCGACTACCAAGATGACCCTCGGATCGAACGCTTTGTATCAAACGCAACGAATTTAAGGAGCGCATTGCTGGAAGTTCCAGAGATCGTCGCCGTTTCAAGTCGAACAGAGACCTTTGGTCTTGTAACCAAGGAGGAACGAAGCTATGGAGCACTTGTGGTGGGAGTCGATCCATTGGTCGACCCGTCCACCTCGCACTTGGCTCAGCAAATCACTCGAGGGATGTACCTTGAGAGCCCAAACTCAGCCATCATCGGGAGTGCTCTTGCTCGAAATCTCCGAGTCGATGTTGGAGACGAAATCGTTATCTTGAGCTCAGATGTGGACGGAAGCGTTGCTTTCGTTGCACCCACGGTTTCAGGGGTTTTTGAGACCGGAAACGACGCCCTAGATCGATCTCTTGTCCAAGTCCCACGAAGATTGATCAACGATGCACTTTTGCTTGGAGATGGTGCGCATCGTGTAGTGATCATGGTTGATGAGCCGATGTTTCCCGAACGCAGTTTGGATGCGATTGCACCTCTAGTTCCATCCCCGGCATCTCTGCTGGATTGGCGAGAATTGATGCCTGAAATCAGCCAGAGTATCCGCTTGGACAAGATAAGCAATGGAATCGTCTACGGCACGTTGACGGTGATAGTTGTCCTGTCGATCGCCAATACGTTCGTCATGACGATGTTCGAGCGTACTCGAGAATTCGGCATGCTGCGGGCTGTAGGGATGCGAAACAATTCCATATTCAGCATGTTTCTGACTGAAACCCTCCTCATGTGGGTGCTCGGAGTTGTGATCGGCTACGTCCTGAGTAGTTGTGCACTATTTCCACTTATTAAATTTGGCGTGGGAATGGATTCAATGGGAATGGATCAATTTGCGGGTCTTCTTTTTCTGCCCGACCGCATTTACCCTGCAATTGACCTCAAAGTGATTCTAGTAGCACCCGTCTCTATCGGAATAGGAATGGTCCTCTCAACAATGTTGGCATCGATTCGACTCTACAGACTGTCTTTGGTCGATGCGTTGAGGTACCAGGAATAGAGAAATGTTGAGTTTCCAGAGAGTAAGTGAAAACGTGCCGCAATGAACAGTGTCAAGCTCGTCTTCAATCTCAGTCTTCGGAATCTGTGGCGACAGCGTCGGCGTAACTCGATTTTGCTGGTTGCCATCACGGTCGCCATCGGTGGAGTGATCGTGCTTAACAGCTTGATTCGGGGAATGCAAGTGCAGATGGTTGAATCAGTTGTAGAGAATCTGTCGGGACACATCAAGATCCACTTGTTGACCTATCGTGATGATCCGTCTTTGGAACGAGGATTCTCTCTAAGTCCTCTACGTCTCGCAAGAGCAATTGATGGTCTACCAGTTCTCGGTTGGGCTGCTCGGATATCGATCCCCGCTGTCATCACGAGCGAAAGAGAAACTCGAGGTGCAAACCTGATCGGAATTGATCCGGACCAAGAGCACATTTCAATTGTTTCAAGTCTTTCGATAGAAGGTGAATCGCTAGCGGACACGGCCGATTCTCGAATCATTATTGGGCGCACCCTACTCGAAGAGCTTCGAACAAAGCTCGGGAGAAGAGTCGTTCTTACTACGTTGGATTCGTACGGAATGTCAAAAGAAATCGGGTTCCGAATTGCTGGGGTCTACGACGCTGAGTCCGAAAATCTCGAGAAAACGATGGTGTTTACAGGAAGGAATGCACTGCAAAAACTACTCAGTTCCTCGAATGTAACCGAGGTGTCGATAAGGCTAAAGACTCGCTATGTCGAGCAGGAGGACTTCGACCAAGTACGAGAAACTTTCCCCGAACTCGATGTTCTCGACTGGCAGCAAGTAAATCCCATCGTGGCCTTTATGTACAACACCGTCAACATGGTCATCTACATTTGGTTGGGAATCGTTCTGGGAGCGTTGGTATTTGGCTTAGTCAATACTTTGATAACAGCGGTCTTGGAACGAACTCGTGAATTCGGTCTCTTCCGAGCGGTTGGAATGCGGCCTCGAATCATCGTTGCTCAAGTAGTCTCCGAGTCGGTGTGTCTAATGTTGCTGGGTATCGTATTCGGAGTTGCCGGCAGTCTCTTAATGTTCGCTTGGCTTCATGACGGTATTGACCTAAGTGCATTCGCATCCGGTGTAGAGATGATGGGCATGTCGTCTCAGATGAAACCCGCACTAGTCGCTCACGATGTGTTGGTGGTGGTTCTTGTATCCGTAGTACTTTCTGTTGTTGCAAGTTTTTATCCCGCCCGACGCGCTGTCCGCATGAATCCCTTGGATGCGTTAAGGCACTAACAGGTATTCAGTCTATGTCCGATGCTGTCGTGCAACTCAAACAGGTGACTCGCATATACGGTCAGGGAAATGTGGCCGTACATGCTCTACAAGAGATCTCTGTAGAAATTCATCGAGGAGAATTCGTCTGTGTCGTGGGACCCTCGGGATGTGGCAAGTCCACGATGTTGCACCTGATCGGCGGATTGGACTCGCCAACTTCCGGAACAGTGACCATTGAGGATCAGGACCTATCTACATTCTCAAGTAACGAACTTTCGGATTTGCGTCTCAAACGCATGGGGTTTGTGTTTCAAGCGTTCAATCTAATACCCGTTCTCTCGGCATGCGAAAACGTTGAGTTCATTCTTCAACTTCAGGGCGTGGAGAAAAAGGACCGCAATGCTCGTGCGCTTGAAGTCTTGGACTCGGTAGGCCTGGCAGATGCAGCCGACAGAAGACCAGGAGAGTTGTCGGGAGGACAACAGCAACGAGTCGCTGTAGCTCGTGCACTTGTAGGAAATCCTTTGTTGCTCATTGCCGACGAGCCAAGCGCAAATCTTGATTCAACGACGACTCGAGAATTGTGCGAACTACTTCAATCCATAAATCGGAAACATGGAACCACTATTTTGACTGCTACACACGACTCTGTGGTCATGAGCTATTCGACAAGAACCATACAACTTGAAGACGGAAAGATTCGCCAGGAAACGGACGCGTGACCCGCAAAGTCTTGTGGTCATGCTTGATCACCCTGACAGTTTGTGCAGGTGTTTCTGCGGACAGTAGGTTACGCTTCAAGTTGTCAGGTGACTACACTCCGCTCTCCTCAAAAGATGTAATCCAGGAGCAGTTCGACAAGTCTGCCTTGCAGCATCTTCAAGCTAACTTACGCTACATGCACGAAAAGAGGAAGTCCCGTTGGAGTTTCGAGTTTCATGGAGTCGCACAAGGTCTTGTTAGCAATGTTGGCTATCTTCGAGGGCAATCGGCGAACCCCTCTCAGGGCAATGCTGAACCGAATGGATATTGGGATTTGTCAAAGAGTTTGACATCTGGCGGAAGACACACTGCATCAGTCTTTGTAGATCGAATTCGACTTTCGTATCAATCGGAGGATTGGAGGTTCATGATCGGTAGACTGCCTGTCTCATGGGGACGGGGAATTGTTTACCAACCTCTCGATGTTTTCAACGCGTATCCTCCCACCGCAATCGATCGGGAATTCAAACCAGGAAACGACTCCCTCGTGTTGGAGCGTTTATTCGGTAATGGATCAGAACTTCAATTCTTGAGCACCTTTAGAGATCACGAATATGAAAGCTCCAATGAAGCTTCCACCCACGTGTTCAAAGGGTATTTTCCAGCTGGTGAGAATGAGTTTGATCTCATTCTGGGTGAACACCGGGGAGAAACCATTGCTGGTTTGTCGATCGCTTCTCCGCTTGGACCATTCTTGGTTCGGACTGATGTCGTCCTGACATGCGAAGAGTTCGGATCTTGTGTTACCTCGTTTGTTGCAAACATGGATCACAGCCTCGGGATCATGGGAGGACTGCTCTATTCATTCGCAGAGTACTTCTACAACGGTTTCGGAGTAACTTCAAGGCACAAGAAATTTGCATCTCTACCTTCTCGACTGTTGGAAGGCATCCAACGAGGGGAAGTTTTCGCATTCGGAAAGCACTTGATTGCATCTGGCGCTAGCTTCACATGGCATCCGTTATGGAATCAATCCCTTTCGTTGCTTGTGAATGCAAATGATCGCAGTTTTCTAGTACAAACGAATGTTTCCTACGTACCAACCGACAACGTCAATCTAACTCTTGGAGTACGAATCTCGGTGGGAGATACGAACGAGGAATTTGGAGCTATTGAACTATCCAACAACACCACCAGCGGCGGAAACTCCGGATTGTTTTTCGAGTATTCCTACTATCGCTGACACAAGACTAAGACTGAATCTCGACGTTGTTTGAGAATTTCTGTGAGGATCCAAAGTACATGAAGCACTATCGACTAGTTGCTGCATTTAGCTGCGCGTTAGTTTGTCTGGCTTTGCTGATTGAGGCAAGTTCCATCGCAAACGAAGTTACTTCGCAATATGGAGTTGTGACGTCACGGTCTGAGTTCGCCTCAAGAGCTGGAACTCAGGCACTTGCGCAAGGTGGCAACGCGATTGACGCAATCGTTGCGGCTGGCTTTGCGCTTGCTGTCACCTACCCCTCTGCCGGCAATCTTGGCGGAGGAGGATTCATGGTCATTCGAATGGCGGATGGGACCGTAGCAACTAATGACCATCGAGAAATGGCTCCGAATGCAGCATTCCGCGACATGTTTCTCGACGACAACGGAGAGTACGATCCGCAGAAAGCACTGCGCAGCCATCTGTCCTCTGGTGTACCAGGTTCTGTGGCCGGACTGCTTGATGTCCACGAACGATTCGGAAAACTGACGCGCAAGCAAGTCATGGCAGAAGCAATTCTGTTGGCGAGTGAAGGCTTCCCACTTCCTCCCGACATTGCTCGTCAAATCAGTGGCCGCAACAGTGTTTGGTTGCGATCCAAAGGATCCCGAGAGACGTTCATTAAACAAGATGGGAGCAACTATGAAGAAGGAGACCTCTTCACACAACTAAATCTCGCCGAAACACTAAAGAGAATTCGCGATCAAGGACGAGACGGTTTCTACAAAGGTAAGACAGCTGAGCTCATCGTGGCGGAAATGGAACGTGGAAGTGGCTTAATTTCTCTTGAGGACCTTGAAGATTATCGGAGCGTTTGGAGGGAACCGATTCGAGGTACCTATCGCGGGAACGAGATTCTCAGTATGCCGCCTCCGTCATCAGGAGGCGTCCTGTTGGTACAAATGTTGAATATGTTGGAGAAGTTCAACCTCGGCGAGATGGGGTCGGCCAATCCCACAACCATGCACACGATGGTCGAAGCAGAACGGAGAGCTTATGCCGATCGTGCAAAGCATCTAGGAGACATGGATTTTTACCCGGTTCCCATTGGCACGTTAACAGACAAGAAATATGCGTTTCACCGAATTCAAGGCTTCGACAAGGAAAAGAAAACGCCTTCGTCAGAAGTTGCTGCGGGAGATCTGCCCCTGCCCCAAGAAAGTGAAGAAACTACGCACTTGTCGGCGATCGATGCCGCTGGCAACGCCGTTGCATTCACTACAACTCTGAACAGCGGATACGGAAGCGGCATCGTTGTAGAAGGAGCTGGATTCCTCCTTAACAATGAAATGGACGACTTCTCTTCGAAACCAGGAGTACCCAATCAATTTGGTCTGCTTGGAGCGGAAGCGAACGCAATCGAACCAAAGAAGCGCATGCTCAGTTCAATGACTCCGACAATTGTCGTCGCCAATGACCGACCCATTCTTGTGACAGGTTCGCCGGGTGGCTCGACGATCATCACGACAGTCCTACAGATCGTCGTCAACATCATCGACCACGGAATGTCCATTTCGGAAGCTGTCACACAGCCTCGGTTTCATCACCAATGGATGCCGGACATCGTTACGATCGAAAGCGGCGGATTCAAAGGCGAAACTCTGGAGCAGCTTCGCAACAAAGGTCATGAAATCCGCGAGCGACGAGCCATTGGAGACGCCAACACAGCCGGTTGGGTTGCTGACTCGGCGGTTGGTGTAAGCGATCCCCGAAATGCAGGGTTTGCTGCTGGGTTAGATTCCTCTCCTGCCGACTGATCGGCCGGTGCACGAAACACTTGAACCAGCTGGTTTCGATCTTGCCTCAGACGACGCTACTGCCACAAGACAACTCACCGATCGCTACTGGCTCTCAGTAGACTCCTCTGGCAAGTGCTTCCGAAGTTCTTCGATCTGCTGCTTTGAGAAAGCGTTTTGATGTTCATTGGCGTCGATAAGCCAATCCGCAGCTACTTCTCTGAGTTTGTCCGAAGGCAAGCTATCCATTTTCTCGTACAGTTGTTCTGGGTTTCCCCAGACCCAAGAACTAACAACTCGCTCGAAGTACTCTTCTCGCTTATCCTCTTTCAAGTTCTCTGCCCAACCCATTGCCCGTTCAAATTGAGCTTGATTTATTAGGACCTGTCCAATAGAGCGATACATGCTTTCTCGTGTCTGCTCGTTTCGAGCATGATCAATCAAAGCCACAGCGGCATCGATGTCCGTGTGCGCAACATGCCATACGACAGAGCGTTCCCAACCAACTTCACTATTCTCTCGGGTTGGTTGTTCGAGCGCGAAACGAATCGCTTCCTCAGGATCTTTCCTTGCTAGACTCTCGATAACGCTATCAAGTACATCTCCACGCCACTTCTGAGCCTTTGGTTCCGATTGCAACCACTCAAAGACAGCCATGGGATCTTTGTGTGCCCAATTTATCGCGAGATTGTTCACGATGATTTCCATCTGAGTCCCATCACTGACAATCGGAATGAACTGGGGCACCTCTTCTGGCATTGTTCGCACCATGCTCATCAGTGACCGTTGCTTAATCCAATCCTGAAAGGTATCTGGAAACCTAGCGCGAGCTTCGAGTGCGCCTTTAGGATCGGTCTCAATCCACCCTCCAATTGCAGCGCGTTGTAGTACAACACTAGAACTCCCAGATTCCATCACAGATGCGATCTCAAAGGCTGCTTCGGAGTCTCTCTTGGCTAGGTTCGTCAATGCTTGCACGACAATTGATCTGACTTCGGAGCTCATACCTCTCGAAGCCTCCAATACAACCCGAGGATCATGAATTACTAGCTGATTCAACAGCAGCTCAACCACTGAGACACTGGCGCTGTAGTCACCTAACGACTTATTAATCGTTTGAGCCATTCCACCAAATCCATCTTGTTCGATCCACGAACGTGCGATGCTCGTGAAGAGAATCAATTGATCTGGGCTTAGCTCCTCGAAGTCGCCCCCATGGATGGAGAGAAAATCACTCCATTCAGATGACGGATTTTCGAACTCATCTTGTAGTTTCTGGGCAGCCCATTGGTCGAGAATGACTTGCTCATTGCTTAGTTGTATAGCTATGTCTCGACGTGCAGCGTCAGTTAGATCTATTCGAGACCGAAGAATCCCTTCCAGCGCAGCGGTTTGGCTCGTACCCCTTATGCTCTTTGCAAACTCTATAGAAGAGTTCAGGTCGTTCGCAGACCACTCCTGAAAAACAATGTCAATCAAAGGAACTCTGCGCACTTCAGCAAGACTAGCAACTTGGTCCAACGCGTTCCGCGGTCTCTCTTTGGCAATGCGTCGAATTATGGCGCGCTGAAATTCGTCTCGAAGACTGGTCGGCTGAACTCTCTCCACACTTGCAAAGAGGTTGAGAAGCTCTAGCTCAGAATGTCTGTCGATGACCTTGTGTAGCGTGACCGACCGTTCAAAGGAGCTCTCAGCCTCAAGAAGAGGCCGAAGGCCATCGATGTCAATCTTCACAAGTACAGAACTATCAGTTACTTCCACATCGATGGCTAAATCCTGTGATGAATCAGATTCCGATTTTGGAGGAAAGGAGTTAGGCCTTAAGTGTTCGATAAGAAAGTACACGCCTACACCGGCACCAATGACTCCAATAGCTAACCCCATGAGCAACGCTGGCCATTTCTTGGGTCTCGATTGGTCAGATTGAGATTCCAACTTCACCTCCAAGCTTTGCTGAGACCAACTTCATGAGCTAACAAGAACATAATTTGAGCTTAACTCAGATTGCTACGGTGACGGTTGTGATCCGCATTGAAATCATCTTGGGTGAGCATGGAACTCCAGTACCAAATGGACTACTCAATGAGATGTTGAAACATCTCAGGAAGGTACTTTTTGAGAGAGCGTATTTGCTCGTTCGAAAACATGTGCGTCACTTGATTGTGGCTGAACAAAGCACTCGCCACATGCTCTCTTATTTCTTGAGAGGGCAAACTCTCCAAACTCTCAAAGGCGACATCTGGCTCAGCTCCTACCCAACTAAATGCGGCCTGAGTCCAGTAAATGCTGTGAAATCTCTCGGGGATGTCTTCTAGTATGTCCCATGCATCATCACTCTTGCCTCTATCCGTCAATACACTCCCAATCGAAACATAGGACCACTGTTGATTCTCAACGTCTCGTGCCTTCTTAGCCAACGAGATAGCCGCTTCAAAGTTCCCTTGAAGGGCTACACTGCGGACCACGGCTGGTTCTAAACCTTGTCCTCTCTGTTGTTCGTTGACCGGCTCCTCGAGGGCCCACTTAAAAGCCTTGTCTGGATCGACTTGAGAAACAACCCAAACTATCCGATACATAAGTACCCAACGAAGATCCTGGATTTCTGGATCAGACTTCACCCAGTCTCGTGCAGCCTCGGGGTTCAGTTCTGCCCAATAGCTTGCGATAGTCCGAGCGACTTCACTCTTAGCGTCGTCACTCGAGAGAATCCCAAGTCGCTTTGCTGCTTCAGCTGGTGCTGTCACCGATAGCGCGACTAATGCTTCTTGCTTGCTCCAATCCTGAAGGTCGTTTGGAATAAGTTCCAATCCCTCGAGCACAGCGAGTGGATCCGTTTTGATCCACTCAGCAACGATGTGTTTTTGCATCTGCGTGCGGATTTCACTGCCCTCAATTGAAATTGCCGCGCTGAATGCGACTGCTGGGTCGTGTCTTGCCAAAGTCTCGAATAGCAATTGAACTGCCGAACTATTGCTGCTACTTTCCAAGGCAGAGTTAATTGCGCTTGCCACGTCAGTCGTGACACCAAGATCAATCCAAGAGTTCAGAATGTGTCTGAGCAGTACGATTTGAGCGTCGCTCAAGTTAGCGACATCGCCGCCATGTCGCTCAAGGAATTCACTCCACGCCGATGCGGGGTTCTCAACTAGCTCTCCTGCCATTGTCAATGCCTGACTATCCACCAGGACTTGCTCATGGCCAAGTTGACGCACCAAATTGAGGCGTTGACTATCTGACAGATTGAACCTCGAGAGAAGTATCCCTTTCAATGCACTGCGTTTGTCTTCTTCGTCAAGTGAGCTTGCGTGTGCTAAGGCTTCTTCCAAGTCTTCTCCTGACCACTCGTCGAATACTGCGGTCGTCAATGGATCACGAACAGACTTGGAGAGGTTGCTTACTTTTTGCAACGCTTCGATTGGATCAAGTTGCGCCAAACGTCGAACAGCCACTTCTTGAACTTCACGTTGCAAGATCGGGGAAACTATGCTCCAGCTCTGTTCGACAAAACTGTCGATGGAGTGAATGTCCGCGCTTCGCAGATGTCTCTGCACTGCCTTGGTGCGATCAAATTGGCTCTGACTGAGTAGCTCTTCAAAATCGATGTCAGTTACTTCAATGCTCTGCTGAAAAGGGTTTCTTTCTTGAATGCCAGATTCTTCCGTCTCGACGTCATCTGGAAAGATCGTTTCTGTGTGCGTTGCAAACTTGGGTTCAGCGAAAATGAAGTTCCAGTAAACAAATGAGATCGCGCCCACGACGGTAACTCCCGCTAGCAGCCCCAATAAGAAAAAGGAGGCTGTCTGTAGCCTAGTTCGAACCATAGCTCTCGCCCACTAGATTTTCCGGAAGCATTCTCAGCAAGTAGATGTTATAGCTCCTGCCAAGAATTGGACTTGCTGCACTGTCAGTTGGATTTTGTTTCGCAGCATCTCAGACTAAATTTCCAAGACAACCACGTTGTTGCACTGAGCGATGCTCCAGAATTCAGTCAGATGGTGATTCACAGTCTGACTCATTGAACGTCGGAAGTTTCGTCGGGAAGGTACTCTCTTAGCTCTTCTATCTGCTCTGCAGTTAAAGCATGATTACGATCATTAAAGAGGACGAGCAATTCGGCAGCTTGTCTTCTCGTTTCTTCTAACGGCAATTCATCAATTTTCTCATACAGCTGCTCTGGATTTCCCGATGCCCATGTATTAACAAGTCGCGAGTAGTGGTCTTCTAGTTGCTCTTCCTTTAAGTTCTCGGCCCAATCCAAAGCCCGTTGGTATTGACCTTGATATATGAGTACTCCCCCAATGGATTGGAACATACTGTCTCGAGTTTTCTCGTCGCGTGCACGATCTGAAAGGGCGATGGCATCTTCAACATCTGTTTGTGCGACACTCCTAACTACCGAGACTTCCCAACCAAGTTCATCGTACTCTCGAGGCGGTTGTTCAAGGGCGAAGCGAATCGCTTCCTCTGGATCCTTTATTGTGAGATTCTGAATGACATCAGACAGCACTTTTTCATACCATTGATGAGCTTTTGGTTCTGACTGCAACCACTCAAAGACTGCCTTTGGATCCTTGCGTGCCCAATTCAATGAGAGATTAATCACGACAAGCTCCAATTGAGTCTGGCCGCTAATTGTGGATATGAACTCTGGTACCTCCTCCGGCAATGTTCTAACCATGCTCATCAGCGCGGAATGTTCAATCCACTCTCTAAATGTGTCAGGCAATGTGGTACGAGCTTCGAGTACAGCTTTCGGGTCAGACTCAATCCATCCTCCGAGTGCAGCTCGCTGAAGCACAATTTGAGAACTATTGGCTTCCATCATAGATGCAATCCTGAATGCAGCTAAAGGATCTTTATTGGCGAGTCTCACCAAAGCTTGCATGACAATCGATCGGACCTCAGGAACCATATCTCCTGCAGCTTCCAATACGACTCTCGGATCTTCTGCTACAACCTCGTCCAAGAGCAACTCCATCAGAGTTACGCAAGAGTCGTAGTCAGATAGAGATTCCTTCATCTCTTGAGTCATCTCACCGAATCCACCACGTCCAATCCACGACCGCACGATATTTGCAAGAAGACTTCGCTGTTCCGAGCTAAGTCGCTCAAAGTCTCTGCCATGAACTGTTAGAAACTCGCCCCATTCGGCAGAGGGATCGACTATGGAATCTTGGCTAGCTGCCAACGCCCATTGGTCGAGGATTAGTTGATCGTTATTGAGTTGCTGGGCTATTTCTCGGCGTCTTTGATCGGAGAGGTCAATTCGGGAACCGAGAATGCCTTTGAGTGCCGCGATTTGGTTTCCCTCCTCCATGTGCTGTGCGACCCGTACCGATTCATCCAAATCGAGTACAGACCACTCCTCAAAGACAACCTCAATCAAACGATGGCGACGAACCTTGACAAAATCCATGACGTTCTTCAGCGTCATGTTTGGATCTTGCAGAGATAGTTGCCTAACTATCGAGTCTTGAATCTCATTGTGAAGACTTGCTGGCTGAATGCTGTCGGTGTTTGTAAGTAGGTCACTGAGTTCGTCTTTATCAGCTCCAGCCACGGCAGCTTGCACCGCCACGGCACGTTCAAGAGGGTTCTTGTGTTGTATAAGCCTTTGGAGATCGGCGATGTTTAGTAATTTCTCTGATGTGCGTTCATTCCTCGATTCGCCGCTCACCTCACCAGTCTTGCCGAACATTGAATCTTGTGATAACGCGTCAGTGCTCGTTCTATCAATGCAAAAATACACTCCTACTCCGGCACAAACAACTCCAATAAACAGCCCCACGAAGAACATTAGCGATCTTCTGGATCTAGGAAGGGCGGAATGGAGGAGTGTTTTCACTTTGAGGTACTGTCAAAAACAAAACCGAGAGATTGAGATCCCGCGATGAGTTGCAGAGGCGAAATGACTCGGTGCTCCACATAAGCTACCAAATTGGATGTATCAGAGTTCACATGATCCATTGGATTACTCGATGTGATGGTGATACCACTCAGGCAGGTATTTCTTCAGAGTGCTCGCTTGTCTGGTCGAAATTGTGCGATGACTTTGGTACTCATAGAACAGTGCATGAGCCACCGTCTCCTTCATCTCCTGGGAGGACAAACTTTCCAGATTCTCAAAGGCAATGTCTGGCTCAGCCCGTACCCAGTTGTTTACCACCTGGCTCATGTAGAGACTTTGAAATCTCTTCGGCATATCTTCCATCAGGCTCCACGCTTCAGCGCTCTTGCCTCTATTCACAAGAACATTCCCTATCCAAACATACGACCATTGCTGATTTGGAGTGTCTCGTGCCTGCTTCGCCATTGAGACAGCCCTTTCATAGTCTCCCTGAAGCGCGACGTTGTGTATCACGTTTTGCTCTAAACCACGTCCTCGTGCGTGTTCACTTACTGGCTCTTCGAGTGCCCATTTGAAAGCTTTAGCTGCATCCACTCGAGAAACTTCCAGTATTAGTCTGTACATAAGTGCGCCTCGAAAGTCTTGGACCGCTGAATCCGAATTTATCCAATCATGAGCAGCGTCTGGGTCTAATCTTGCCCAATTAGTCGTAATACCCCGCGCGACATCTCTCTTACTATCTGGATCTGAAATCATCTCTAGCCGTCTTGCCGCCGCGGCCGGCGATGTTTCAGACAAGGCCACCAGTGCTTGTTGCTTGCTCCAGTCCTGAAGTTCACTCGGAATGAGTCCTATAGAGTCCAGAACAATAAGAGGCCCCAAGTCAATCCACGCATTCACAATGGCCTCTTGCATTTGCTTTCGTTGCTCGTTGTCCTCTATAGAAGTTGTGGCTTGGAATGCGACCGTCGGGTCAACTCGTGCAAGTGTCTCAAGAAGCATTTGCACAGCTGATTCATTACCGCTGGTTTGCAGAGCAGAGCTAACTGTGCTCGACACTTCCGGATCGACACCATGATCTATCCAAGAATCCAAAATGTTCTCTAGCACTGCGAGTTGGGCGTCGCTCAGATTTGCTACATCGCCCCCGTGACTACTGAGGAACTTAGTCCATGCTAATTCAGGGTCTGCCACGGACTCTCCAGCCAACGAGAGAAGTTGACTGTCCTCTAATACTTGCTCGTGACCAAGTTGGTCTGCTAATTCAAGGCGCGCGTCATCTGACAGGTCGTTCCTCGAGAGCAGAATCCCTTCCAATGCGTTTCGCCGATCCCTTTCGCTAAGTCCTCGCGCGTGTGCGAGAGCTCCTTCCAAGTCGTCTACCGACCACACTTGGAAAACCACATTGATCAAAGAGTTGCGATACGGCGAAGAAAGGCTATTGACTTCGCCCAATGCGCTTGAAGGATCGAGCATCGCCAATCGACGAATTGCCGCTTCCTGCACTTCTCTACGCAAACTCGATGGCTTTATGTTCTGGCTTTGATAGAGAAAGTTGGTGACAGAGTCAGAATCTGCACTCAAGAGGTGGTTGTGTAGCTCCTTTGAGCGGTTGAATTTGCTTTGGCCTGGAAGCTCCTGAAGATCTAGAGCTGAAATCTCAGTGTTCTGCAGGGACGACTCACTTAAGAGTCTTTCTGTCTCGTCGGCTTCCAACTGATCAGTACTAGCCGTTGCTGATCTTGCATTGGTCACTTGATCTGGTATATCGAAGTTTAGGTAGACAGACGCGATCGCCCCGGTTACTACAACGCCCACTACGAGCCCAAACAGCAAAAACATTGCCGATTGAAACCTAGTGTGTGCCATAGCGATTACACACCATATTGCCTAAGAGTATGAGCACTAAGTCACTAATGTTATTGCTTTTTGTATTGCTTGAATCTCTCCACTCAATAGGTGGCATTTCTTTATAGGGACTTCAATCAAGTCCGAAAAAAGAGACACTAGATTTTGGGTGCTGTCGGCAATCTCTTGGCTAGAGTGTTTAATCCCACTCCGCGAACATCGTCGATACAAGTCTCGGAGAGGGAGTAGGAACTCTTATCTCTCTTTTTCGATATATTTACACGAAAAGTACGGTGGATATTAGATAAGCTGTCGTAGAAAGCAGAAACTTTCTGAAAAGTGCTCTCTGAGGCTTTAACAATTCAAGAATCAACTGATTTTCCCGGTATTGATTGAATGAGCAGTTTGTGGTCTGACGGATAGTTTGTTGCATAAGCGTTTGTGATGGACTGAAAACGCTAGATCGGAAACGCTCTCTTCATAAGACGAGTGTATCGGCTAACCCCTTCCGGTCCTAACACCGAAGCCATTCGTAAAATGCACTCGTTGGATCGCTTGGTCGGCATCTCAAGTGTGCGTCAGTCCAATGCCGAGTCCGAATGAACAGTACTTATCCGCGAGTCCATTCCTCTTGAGTATGAACAGCTTCAACAGCAAGAGAACTCTAACGATCGGAGATGTTAGCTACTCATTCTTCGACCTTAATCGAGCAAGCGAGAACGGCGCTGGAGAGATCTCTCATTTGCCAGTCTCTCTCCGGGTTTTGATGGAGAACCTCCTCCGTTTTGAGGATGGCAACACAGTAACTGCCGATGACATCAAAGCGATGGGTGACTGGTGCAATGGGTCGGCAAGCGATCGCGAAATCGCCTTTCGTCCAGCGCGGGTTCTGATGCAGGACTTTACCGGCGTTCCCGCCGTAGCAGACCTCGCGGCCATGCGCAACGCGGTTGTGGATTCCGGGCACGACGCATCCTTGATCAATCCCTTGACTCCGGTGGATCTAGTTATCGACCACTCAGTTATGGTGGACAGATTTGGCTCTTCCGATTCATTCGAAGAAAACGTGAAGCTGGAAATACAACGAAACCGTGAGAGATATCGCTTTCTAAAGTGGGGGCAGTCTGCGTTCGAGAACTTTCGAGTCGTGCCTCCTGGAACGGGGATTTGCCACCAAGTCAATCTCGAATATCTGGCCCAGGTAGTTTGGACAAAAGGACTGAATGGATCCTCAGTGGCCTACCCGGACACGCTGGTGGGAACTGATAGCCATACGACGATGATCAATGCTCTTGGAGTGTTAGGATGGGGTGTTGGAGGCATCGAAGCCGAAGCGGCAATGCTTGGACAGCCAATTTCCATGTTGATCCCTCGTGTAGTTGGGGTGCGCATGACGGGCTCACTAGCCGAAGGAGTGACGGCCACTGACCTAGTCCTACGAGTTGTCGAAGTATTGCGAGACATTGGGGTCGTAGGTTGTTTTGTCGAGTTCTATGGCCCAGGTCTGGCGGAGCTTTCGCTTGCCGACCGTGCGACGATTTCGAACATGGCTCCTGAGTACGGGGCAACATGCGGGTTCTTTCCTGTTGACGATGAGACTCTCAACTACCTGAAGCTTACGTCGAGACCCAAAGAAGTAATTGACTTGGTGGACTCGTACTCCAAAGCCCAAGGGCTATGGCGAAGTGAATCCATGGAACCTCAGTTTTCATCAACCGTTGAAGTCGATCTTTCCACGATTGAACCATCTCTGGCCGGACCAAAGAGACCTCAGGACCGAGTCTCCCTTCAAAACTTAAGAGCAACCTTCGATCTTGCTGCAAGTCAGGGGTCATCAACTTCCTCGCGGGCGGAAGTGCCCGTTAGAGGAACAAATTACGGACTTTCAGACGGCGATGTGGTAATTGCAGCTATTACGTCGTGCACCAACACATCGAATCCTGCCGTAATGCTGGGAGCCGGACTTGTCGCCCAGAAGGCACTAGAGCTTGGACTTCGTACGAGTCCATGGGTCAAGACATCTCTAGCACCGGGCTCCAAGGTTGTTACGGACTATTTGAACCGAACCGGGCTTCAACAATCACTGGACAAACTTGGTTTCAATCTCGTTGGATACGGTTGTACCACTTGCATTGGAAATTCAGGTCCCCTTCCGAAGGAAGTGTCGGAAGCTATCAGTGAAGGAGATCTTGTTGTTGCGTCTGTGCTGTCGGGTAATCGGAACTTTGAAGGACGAGTTCACCAAGAGGTCCGCACCAATTGGTTGGCATCTCCTCCGCTGGTGGTTGCCTACGCCATTTCCGGTACGGTAAGGATAGATCTCACAAAGGATCCGTTGGGCAAGAGCGTTAACGGTGAGGATGTCTTTCTTAGAGATATCTGGCCATCCAACGATGAAATCCGATCCTTGATGGACCAAGTGTCCGCAGACATGTTCGATCGCGAGTATTCGAATGTGTTTGCCGGTCCTGAAGCATGGCAGGAATTCGAGACAGAACTTACATCCACTTACGGGTGGTCCCCCTCTCATTACATCAAGCAACCTCCCTTCTTCTCCGTTGGTCAAAAACTCGACCAATCCGTAGAAATCCAAGACGCTTCAATTCTTGCCTTGTTGGGTGACTCGGTAACAACTGATCACATCTCTCCCGCAGGTGCGATTCAACCTGCTAGCCCCGCAGGGGAGTACTTGCAGCAGCAAGGAGTTCAAGTAGCAGACTTCAATTCCTACGGGTCACGGCGTGGCAACCATGAAGTGATGATGCGGGGCACATTTGGAAACATCAGAATTCGAAACGAAATGGTGCCGGGAGTCGAAGGAGGCTATACACAGTACATTCCTACCGGCGATCAAATCTCCATATACGACGCAGCCATGCGATACACCGCGGAAGATACTCCCCTGATCGTATTCGCCGGAACGGAATACGGAACCGGGTCAAGCAGAGACTGGGCGGCCAAGGGAACCCGACTTCTTGGTATACGTGCAGTTATCGCCGAGAGTTTCGAGAGAATCCACCGATCCAATCTTGTTGGAATGGGCGTGCTCCCTCTCCAATTCCAAGAAGGTGAGTCCCGAAAGACACTGGGTCTCACGGGATCCGAATCGATAAACATCGGATTCGTTCCAGGCGATTCGACGATTAAGCCGCGTCAAAATCTTCAATTGATGGTAAAGCGTGCATCCGGTGAGGAACAAATCACCCAGGTATTGAGTCGAATCGACACCGACAATGAAGTCGAGTACTTTCGAAGAGGCGGAATTCTTCAATACGTCCTCGACAACGTACTGACAGAAGCAGGCTAAGTTCCCTTCTCGGTCACACGGATTCTGAGAGAAATGCCCTACGAACACCAAGGAGACTTCGCCGCCGAGGACGAAGCACTCTATCGAATTAGACATAGCTTGGCCCATGTGCTTGCACAGGCGGTCTTGGGCATTCGCGAAGGTTCTACTCTGGGATTCGGGCCGCCAATAAAAGATGGCTTCTACTACGACTTTGCGCTGTCAGAACCGCTTACTGACGAAGACTTTCCGGAAATTGAGCGCAGAATGCGCAAGATTCTCAAGAGCGGTCAACGCTTCTACTGCGAGGAGTTGGCAAAGGACGATGCACTTTCAAGACTCGACGAGATGGGCGAGCCGTATAAGCGCGAGTATGCAGTTGAGTTGTGTGAGAAGAATGGACTCGATTCGCTAACTTTCTATCGGAATGGCCCTTTTGTGGATATGTGCGAGGGTCCCCATGTCGATACAACCAAAGACATCCCGCGTGATGCATTCAAGCTTCGCAGTGTTGCCGGAGCATATTGGAGGGGCGATTCCGACAACCAAATGCTGACCCGAATTTACGCTTGGGCATTCGGAACAAAGGAAGAACTTGATCAGTACGTTGAGGCATATGAGGAAGCCCAGCAACGCGATCACAAGAAGCTTGGACGAGAACTGGGAATCTTCACAATCGACAACGATATTGGTCGTGGCCTGCCCCTCTGGTTACCCAACGGTACAGTGGTACGCGATGAATTGGAAAAACTTGCCGTGGAGCTCGAGTTCAAGGCGGGCTATCAACGAGTCGCCACTCCACAAATTGCGAAGCAGGACCTGTTCTACAAAACAGGACATCTTCCCTACTACGCCGACGACATGTATCCACCTATGGAACTTTCCGAGCAATCCGAAGACGGTGAGGTAGTCAAAGAAGCGTACATGTTGCGACCCATGAATTGTCCGCACCATCACAAGATTTTCGCCGCTCAACCGAGGAGCTATCGAGAGCTTCCCGTTCGGCTTGCCGAATATGGCCACGTCTACCGTTTCGAGGAATCGGGAGCTGTTAGTGGGCTCTTGAGAGTGCGCGGCATGTGCATGAACGATGCTCACATTTACTGTTCCGAAGACCAGATAAAGTCGGAGTTTCAAGCGATCATGGAACTCTACGACGAAGCTTACCGAATACTGGGATTGGAGACCTACTACCTACGACTCTCCAAGTACGATCCCGATGATCCAAAACGGAAGGAGAAGTATGTAGAAAATCCTGAAGCGTGGAAACGGTCAGAAGCACTACTGACCGAGCTAATGGACGAAATGGGAGTGGACTACGCTGAAGGTATCGGAGAGGCGGCGTTCTACGGTCCCAAAATCGATGTACAGTTTCCGACTGTAACGGGACGAGATGAGTCTGTGAGCACTATCCAATTGGATTTCGCAATTCCGTCTCGCTTGAATCTCTCCTACATAGGTCCTGACGGTGAAGAACATGTACCTTACTGCATACATCGAGCACCACTCTCTACTCACGAGAGGATGGTGGCTTACCTCATAGAACACTACGGCGGGGCGTTCCCTACTTGGCTCGCTCCCGTTCAGGTTCAAGTAATCACTGTCTCCGAACAGTTTCATGAGTACGGCCAACGCATTGTTGACCAATTGCGGTCCTGCTTCGTTCGGGCGGAGTTGGCACCCGAATCGGATACTGTCTCTAAGAAAATACGCCAGGGAACAGTGTCAAAGATTCCCAATTTGCTCATTGTCGGAGCTCGAGAGCAGGAAGACGGTACGGTAACTTTAAGGCGCTACGGGATACGGGAACAAGCGACCATGGCTTTGGGCAAGTTCGAAGACTCCATTCTCGAAACGATCAACATTCGCTCGTTGGAGTTCCAAGAGGCTTAAAGCGTTGTACAGCCCGGTTCACTCCGAAGTTTGAGCTGTCTACCCTATCAACGCAATTGGCGAATGTAAAATGTTACGAGCGACTCTTACGATACACAATTGTTCGGTACCTAGCGGAGCCAATTGATTGGTGTGATTGGATTCCAAGTATTTGGCCTTGATCAGTACTTGGATCCGTTCTGTTCAAAAACCGGACTCTCATTTCTCAACTTGACCAGTTTGCAGAATGGCAGTCCCAATCTGTTTTTTGGGCATGCAGGGACCCACTCCCAATCCAGATTAGGTGTCATACGTTACCTATTCCACACGGATTATCTCTGATACCAAGTCTATTCTTGATTCCTTCAAGTGTCATAGCAATTTCGTAGCTCTACGCACCCTTTCTTTAGATGAATTCACGAGCCGGATCGTAGCTCACGCCTTTGCAGACCATCACCGCGATCTTCGGGGCGTGGTTGAAGCTACGCATTAGATCGACAGCTACTTCGTGAGAGCCAGCTAGAGTCCATGCAATGAACCCCTTGTTTGGACGCGAGAGAGCGATTGGCAACGTTCGAAACATCGGTTGATCGGCGATGTCCGACAATAAGAAGGTTTGCCAAGCAAACTCGGAACAAAGAAGAGCTAGCAGCTAGAGTTCAAAAACCTTGAAGTCCGGTGAATCGTGACCAACCATGCATGCGCTTTCAAAAAAAGACATGAAACGACCAGCCAGACCACGATGGGAAACCTGGACTTCCTCCATTGGTTTGGAGCTTGCCCTGCTACCAGGTCACTTTCGAGATGACCGTAGCGCTACGGGCTTCCAAAGGGCCGCTCACGCCGGCGGACGTCTACATGTACGACCTTGCGGTGATCATTCCCAAATGTCCGGGATAGGTGCCGGCAGCCCTCAGGAAACTCAAGGATACCGGTTGGGAACGCAAGGCCGTAGAGTCAGGCACGACCGACCAAATTCCTCTAAATCGAATAAGTCCCACGACTTACGATAACAAGACAGATCTGTCTAGACTGTAAGCGGACTTGAGACTTCGATGACCAATGTGTCCTCGCCTACAGGAACACTATAGAAAATCCCATCCCAAACGCGAAAAAGCACAGAGGCATGAGAAGATAATTTAGGTATGTAAGCAACAGACAATGGTCGATTGGAAGGGGCCAGCGCACATCTTGGATCTCGTCCAAATGAAGAATCCCAAGAAACAGAAACATGCACCTCCCGCAAGCTAGATAGTTCCGCGGAGGAATTGAGCCTCGCTGGTAAGCAAAGCGCTCTTGAGATACTCTGCTGCTCCAAATACAAATGGACTCGATGACAGCATTACCAAGTACAACTTGGCATTGACATTACACACGTTAGCCAAACGTTTGAATGGACCGAAATTAGACCTTTGACAAATCTGGTTCTCGATTCGCTTTACGCTACTACGTATTGGGAGTCGACAGTCTCCTAAAATGGACATTGGTGGCCTCTAGGACTGTTAAAGTTCGTACAGCATAAGTCATGCTTGCCAAGAGTGTACGCCCAATTACAAATTTTGGACTCATTGGTGCGATGATTTGAGCTTCCGCATCGCCTCGTGCCGGCTCCTCCATCGAAGTCCCTGTATGCTGAAAGTGGGGCGTCACAACTGCATAGGCGGGTTGGTTTATTTTGCCATCAGCAATTTCCAGTGAGTTCCTAGGGCCACGCACTTCCTGAGTTTTCAATGTACTTGAAAGGAACCCGGCACGGACTTTCTCGGGTTGGATACGTGAATTCCTCGAGGAGGTCTTTGTGAACCGAGGAGGGTTCTCACCCTCGAGTGATGTTATCCGTTCAGTTACAACTCAACCATCAGGCCCTCCCGTACTCGAACGAATGGACGTAGGGATCTCGATGAGGATTCTAGGTACTAGAGTTGCGCGATCTCTGAGGGCCCGTGAAGGGAGAACGGTTCGAAGAGACCATGTTAAGGCTATTGGCGAACGTTGTCGTTTCGCACCAATTCGCGAAGACTTCGCCGATTACATGCCTACGCGGCTCTAGACTCATTGCCCAATCAGTCACGAACCCCCAGAATACCAAAGTTTGATCAATTACCCAGTGCTTTGTGGGCCTCGGCAAGAAACAAGATGTTGGTTGCTGCCAAGTGGATTGCATAAGCTGCCACATATGCAGGTGTTTCGGTCATTTCCGCTCCCTGACCATGCGATCCTTCGTTATTTCTAACTTCTGGAAGTCCCGATTTCAGCGTTGCGATTAATTGATCGAAGGAATTGTCTAGGTATGTCGGGAACAATCCATTGTCTCTCACTGCCTTGAGAAGATCGCTCGCTCTTGCATTTGAGTCAAACTGCCATCGTCGCTTAGCGCAAATAGCCTTCAAAGTGCTCTCGAATGCGTTGTTTGCATCAGTTATCGCATCACGGTGTTCCCTCGCCCGGAAGTGATCAAAGGCTTGCAAAAACTCATCGCGAGGACCTTCAAATCCTTTGTGTTGAAGGAATCGAAGTGCCGGTTTCACGACTTCGGCATGAATCAACTCCGAGTCTATGCGAATGATTTTTCCGCATTCAAAGCGGTACCCAACACCGGCACGACGAAATCGTTCATTGAGTTCCGCAATTGCATCGTCAGCCGATACAGCAATTCCGCATTCTTGCTGCTCGTGCCCGTCGAAATGTCGAATAATTTGATCGATATATAAGAAACTGAATTCGATCAAGTCTATAGCTAGGTCAAATGAAGCAGGATCGCGCAAACTGTATGTGCAACGTTCGAAAGCGCTCAGTTCATGACCCTCGCCGAGACGGAACAGTCCGTGCTCCCGCGCTACAAAACTCTCAATTTGCTGCCAGCCACTATTGTTAGCAGCGTAGGCCGTCATTCCGTGTGGGTCGCTAGCATTGTAGGGTCCTATTGCATCCCTCCAAATGTGGATGACTTGCACCAAAAGGCGATCGGGTAACCTGTCGTATGCAAACACTTCAGGCTCGTCATTTTCTGCTAGACGTCTGCGATAGGAATACAAGTCAAATACTGGCAATTCTGCCTCCATGATGTTCGGGTGAAAGGGAAAGCGGAACACTCACTATATCAAGGAAATAACGACATCGGTTGCCTATCCAGAGATCTACAGCAGGGCGATTTGGTTGCAATCTCCGTTGCGAACAGGAATCTTCACTGAGTGCACTTCCAGTTTCCTCTTGTGGTGCTTGGTCATTCGATTGTGCTAACAATACGTCCAAAGGACGACACTTTTGTAGTGAGAAGCTTCTTGTTAGCTTGAGACAAGACTCGCGTATCTGCTTCCATCTATTACCTTCTTGTGAATTGTGTCACTTCGCTTTCTACAATTGCAATGTTCGCGTGGTCTAAGCGGGACCGGCACTACTCTTGGAGCATCGTTCGTATACAACAGGACTCTGTTGGCGTTAAACGGATATTCGGGAAGCTGAAGCTTGAGAATTTCTGAAGCGGCCATCGTTCCCGCCGCAAACGATAGAAACGGAAGTGCGGCATCCACGATGGGCTCAGTGCTCTTATTGGAACCATCGACTACCGAACATGTTGCACAAACAGTTGGCTCTTGCTGAGAATCTGAGAAGACACATCGGGAACAAGGATCCCGCATAGGTATATGTCGGAGTACTGTGGCTTGCCAGTTTTGGCCCGTGGTTCCGTAAATCTGAATTGGAGGGAACCCAGTCTCAACTATCGTTCGCACATTACGCTCGTTTGCTGCCGTAATGACAATATCAGGTATTCCCTGTTTGCGTTCCTTCCATAACTCAGACTCGTCGAGTGCCACTGGTTCCGATTTCATCCGAACGCCAACCCTAGAGAGGTATTCCTGAGTAACAGTCGTCTTTTGGCGCCCAAGATCTTGGTAAGTGAAAATCGGGGAACGATCCAAATTGTGGCATTCGACGCTGTCCATATCAAACAGAGCCCCGGAAAACTTGTTGGTCGCAAGACTTAAGAAATATAGGATTGAAGTGCCCACAGATCCAGTCCCAACAGTCCACATGTTTCCAAGAAAACTATCGGTTGTTACACTAGTAGAAGGGGTGGGATCTACTAGTCTCGGAGTCCAATGCAGTGCATTGAACGAGAAATCTGTTGAGGGTTCTGTCAAATTTGTACGAAAAGCCTGACTAATAGCGAGAATTACAGCCATAGCAGGTCCAATAGGGTTGAGAGTGCTGTCCTTCGCTATCGGCGACGGCTCATCTCCGCAGAAAGAGTTCCAGCCCGACCCATGCACTACCTTGCTTCTTCCTTGTCTCCCAACGAAAATCACGAAATCAGTTGTACGTGCTCGGCGAAACTCGAAACTTCCAAAGGGATCAATCTGTTCAAGCATTTGCTGGATAGTGTCATTTAGCTTGTTTCCACGGTTCGGCAGGGGATCGACGATTGCAACTGAAGGCAGGTCAAAAGCAATCGATGGACTCATTCTTCCCAAGAGATTGGCGATGGTAAGGATGGCTACTTGCCCGTCGTAGTTGGAGACATAGTCGGGGTCCGCTTCTATGGTAATCCACTGCTTCGGATCTAACACTCGACCTGCGTATAGGATCGAACGACTATTCCTTTCTTCGTACCAATCCATGTCACTAACCTAGTCGTCCTGGAACAATCGCAATTTCGTCACTACTCAGCTGGCAGAACTCTTCTTGTTCGAATATGTAGGTTGCCGATCTTTCAAGGCTAGGAAGTAGACGACCATAGTCAGGAAGCACAATAGAAACGTAGCCCCTGTAGGCAATGCGTGCACCCTCTATGTCGCCTATACTGTGATATGCACCGTTTGGGTGCGTGTGAACTTGCCCAACAACGTGCAATCCGTGTTTAGAACAAGCACGCACAACCTTTGCCATGGCAGAGATTCCTACCGAAAAGCTCCCGCTCGTCGTCTCCGCGTCGGGTCTGATAGCGCTAACAACCAAAGTCGTCTCGTCCAAGGCACGACCCAGGAGATAGGAAACTCCTTCGTGCTCTTTGCTAATCTCTGGGGCTATGCAACGCTTAAGTGCAGAGATACTTGCCTCGGTCAAGATCAATCTCGGTTCTCTAACGATGTTTGGAGTACGTATTTTTCGGTACCCACAGATACTCTTAAGTAGATTCCACATGTCTTATCCCATTCGCCCTTTGTAGCGGTCGCTGAGAAGTTCAACACTCAAACGCAGTGCCATCGCAGATAACGTCGTACATTCTCCCGTGGAAGAGTTTTCCATCCAAGCGGCTAGCTTCCAGTTTCTATGCGGTCCTTTTTCGTCAACCTGTCTATATGCATTTCTGTTCCAAGGCGCACATATACGTCTAGATGGGTGAAAGTATCCGTTCTCTCCAGCTGGGGTATCTTGAGGTTGGTCCAATTCGCCGCTCTCCAGGTTGGTCCAACGCCACGATGGGGGAGTTTCTGGATAGTTATCACATTCCACTTGAAGCACGAATTTTGAGCCGTCTCTAGCGGGTAGAACGAGAATGAACCCAGGTACTTCTGTTAGAGTCAGATGCCAATGCTTGTTCTGAGCGATTGAGTTGAGGTGCGAGAACTCATCGTTAAAGACCAAGGCGGTTACAATCACAGACTCAGACACCTCTCCCGGTTGCCACCAGCTCGAGCTTTTCAACGCCGGAGAGTCCAAGTTCTGATAGTTTTTTGCCATTGGAACCAAGGCTCGTCCCATCGCGCACTAGTTCGTACTTGTCGCCCGAGCCTAAGCCCATTTCTTTCAGGACGTATTGAATGACCTCGGAAATCGTCAGGTCCATACTGAAAGCCCCCTTGAACAATCCTTTTGGAGTCGCAATTTCTAGCGTCACAGTGTCTTTGTCTGTCATAATTGATCCCTCTTTAGAGGTATAAAAAGTTCGTTATACCGAATTGTACATGATCAGCCAACTGAGTTCAATACTGTAACCAAATTCGATTTCAGTTGGCCTCCACGCTGTTCGATTATCTGTTCGATCTTTAGACAGAGTATGATTGCTATTGTTGAATGGAGCCCAAGGAAAGATGTCAACCTTAGGAGAGAAACTTCACCGGTTGCGAAAGGAAAAGCAACTGACGCTCGACCGATTGGCGGAACTCACGGATTCGAGCAAGAGCTACTTATGGGAGCTTGAAAACCGAAGCTTTGTTCGACCATCTGCGGAGAAACTTACCAAGATTGCATCCATACTCGATACAACTGTTGATTACCTGTTGGATGAAAAGGGAAAAGTAACCGAAGAGGAAGCAACAGATCTGCAGTTCTATCGAAAATACCGTCAAAAGCCAAAAGAGACTAGAGAACGTATTCGAAAGATGGTCGACCTTTGGGACCAAGATGAGTAGTCTTCGTGATGCAAGGTCTCTTGCTTACAGACTCGGTCGAATGCTGGACACGGTTCTTGCAGACGAACCGTCGAGATTTCCAGTGGATGTGTCTCATCTTGCACGCGAATACACCGCTCAGTGCTATCCCAACGATCCAATCGTCTTTGTAGAAGGCGACGACTTACCAGAATTTGACGGAGCACTTGTACGTACTCCCAAACACCAGAAATGGGGGATTGTTTATAGCAATTCGGTACATTCCAAAGGTCGAATCCGTTTCACTCTTGCTCACGAACTTGGACACTATTTACTTCATCGAAGAGAATTTCCAGACGGATTCTCGTGCGACACACTGGACTCTTCTCAAGAAACTCAGGATCAATACGGGCGGATTGAACGAGAGGCTGATGAGTTTGCTGCACATCTTTTGATGCCCATGTACGACTTTTGCGAACATTTGAGTCTTTCAGACTGGCCTTCCTTCGACAAATTATCTGTTTGTGCAACACGCTACGGAGTGTCACTCACTGCTGCTGTTATTCACTGGATTAACCACACACGACTTCGATCCGTCGTTGTTGTTTCACGAGATGGCTATATTCTTTGGTCTCGGTCGAGTAAGTCGGCCATGAAAACACTGACCTTCTTCAGATCGGTAGGTCTGCGTCCGGTTGCCGTGCCTGAACAATCTCTTGCCACACGGCAGAATGTGCGTATGAATCGATCAGTGGGTCATGAAGCAGGTATTTGGTTCGACGAGCCCTGTGAAGAATTGGTTCTGTTTTCCGATCACTATGGCACTGTGATTTCGATACTAATTCTCGACCATAGGGAAGGTATAGACAAACTGGAAGAAGAACCAATTAGAGACGGTTATGACGACCTAACCGAAAGAACGCCGGGGTCGTCTTGGTTGGGTTGAGAATTGACCAATTGTGCAATCCAGAGTTCGTCAACATTCGGTGTGAACTTGCGCCAAGAGAAGCAAGAGAGTCTGGCTTGATTTGAGGTTGCTGTTGCCTTGAATCTACATCCTTCAACCTTGCTCTCCACCACAGCCCACACACCAAGGCTTGAGGGCGGGACCGTAACTGTTCTATGGGTTCGTGTTTTCGATCTACAATGGGTTCGATCTCCATCACTGATTTGACTAGATCGAGGTCTCCCACGCGGCCGGTCAAGCGTTACACCTACCGGTCAGCTTACCGAACATCATGCGCCAGCAGTCTCTAAACTCGTGTGCACACCCTCAGTTGCCAACGAGTGTATATAGCCCCACGTTTTTTGGTTTTCTTGGAATTCGTTCATGGCATCCGTCGAGAACTTTCCTGCGTCGAAGGCATGATCTCCGAGGAAAGAGTTTGAGATCCAAGAAGGGATTGGTCATGCACACAAGGAATCTATCCATGCAGTGGCTGGTCCACGATCGGGTCGATCCGCGTTTCTTGCTACTGGACGAAGAGGTTTCGTAAAGCAGGCTCAATACCCCGCTAGCGACTTAGATGTTCATCCACAATGAATGTAACAATGCAGGATTCATTGGGTGCCGACGATACCAGCGTGGACGATAGCGAACCGAACTCATTAGTTGAGTTGCACACTGTGATCCACAACCCTCAAGGATGTTACCTAAATGACCTGTACTACGTGGAATGAGCGATCATGTGTCGACAGCTAGGAAGAGGACGAAAAACCCTTTCGTATTTAACATCGAAAGAACACGGCACGATCAGTGATTGTGTCAGCAAGAACCTGTGAAGGTTTTTCGGTTCCATCCGCTGAAGCGAAAACGTGTGCGTTGCTGACTCGCGGAAACTACTCTTGTTGAATGTGGTTGTGGCGGCTCGCCATTGTGTGGATGCCATTTGTTCTTTCCTTATGGCACGTTTCACGTACTTCTAAGGCGAGAGGCGCAATACCGTAGTCCGGCTGATTCGTCATGGATTTATCCACCTATTCCAATTCACACTGGTCTCGAACACTCGATTTCTAAACGCCGTTGTGCGACACTTGTACTTTGGCTGCAGTCTGAAAACCGCGTGAAACGTGCAATATGAACACGCCAAAAAGTTTCGGTTCGAAGAGGAATGCAACGGACACGGACTTGCAACTGTGAGTGGGACCAAATCAATTTCATTCATCGAATGGAAGTCTCCTTATATGCAGGTTCGAATTCCAAGTCGATAGGTTCAACAGTCGAGTAATTCCCCAGTGATCGAGCCAATGATAGAACAAAGTCTTAGTTGTTCATGGTTGAAAACGCAGAGCCAACCTAGTGCGAATCAAAGGCAAGAATTTAGGAGACTGCGGAATTCTTCGAGCAAGTGAAGTTGTATGTTCGATTTGGTTTTGGTTGTCGTGCATCACACAGCGATGCACGAAGTAACGAAGTGTGACGGTTAACACACAAGAAACGATACTAAACCATTGACAAGAACCCGAAAGTTCTCGGGCGATGAAGCGTTTGGAAATTCGAACACTGAAGTCTCTTGTACTTCGAATGGAACTCAAAGCTCATCGAGGGCGGAAAAACTCGATACTCTGAGAGATTTGTCTCCGTGCACATTGAACACGCTAGGACTGTTCAAGATTTGGGGCGAAAGCCTTCGCTCCGGTGAAAGTCTTTACTTTCATAAAGAGCCCAATTGACAAGGAAGGCTCGAGGATCTGGAAAGAGCTTCAAAATCTCAAAGGAAGTTCACTTGGGTGAATGGCTAGCCAAACCATGGAGAGACCTCGCGGTGACAGAGGGTCTCCAACAGTTTCAAAGAATTCTGAATCTGCTAAGAACGATCACTGGGAATCCAGGGCCTCTGTGTAGACGTACATTGCGCCCAGTTCCGTGCATCTGATATGTTTATATGTAGAGTTACAAACAAACACATGGATCTGAATGTGGTTGAAGCTACTGAGGTGAAAAGTGTTTGTGCTGGGTGGCGTGATAGGGTAATTTGGACGGTTAAAGTACGGACTCTCAAGGCATTTCACTCCGTAGGAGTCAATGGGTCAGGTCTTCGGCTAGCTGCCTTCAGCCAGTTACTCCTACCCTTCTGTATAGATTCAATATCTCCGTCTGTACAGCTCGATCCTTTTGCGAGCAACAAGAACACACGATGGCAAAATAGTTTTTTTTAGCAACCAAGAATACGATGAGCGAGATTATGATTCCTGACTACGTTCCCCATGACTTTTGTTGTCGGACAGTCGAACGATATCCGGAAACTTGGGAAATAGTGTTTTCACGAGAGGCAATTTACTTGATGCGAGGCATGGCTAACCAAGATCAATCCGCTGCTGGTGCTCTTCATCGTTTGCCCAGATTTCGTCAGTTAGTCAAAGTTGTGGAGCCAACTCTTCCCAATTGAGTGACAATTTCCGCCAATTGATTGGTCATACGTGCCGATGGGCTATGGAGAATTCAGGATGTAGAGTCGGCCGACCTCGTGTCCCCGTCAACGATACGAGCATCTTCAAGCAAGGCACTGTGTACAGATTGCTTGGATAGCTACAGATCAATTGGCGAACGTCTCCGGCAATCAATACTCAGGTTCCCGTGTGTCCTGTAAGAATGTTTATCGCCGTTGTGGTTATCTACGTTGAGTTTTCGTTGTTTTTGGAGTTTTGCAAAAAAATACATAACACTCGCTGTCGCCAAGTTTGCGATGGCGACTGAAAGAGATGCCTTCGCTGAGTTTCGGGTACATGGGCCGCACGGTTAGATCAAAGATCGATGGTCCTGAGGTTTCTCTTGCAACCGACATGTACGACCCACATAGGGTGTTGCTCGCTGATGGCACTGCGAGGTTGGTGTACCATCTCGTTCCAACCTGTTATTGAACATTGATTCTATCGTCCGCGCGTCCCAAGCAATTTTCCTCCTGGAACCCATCACGGAACGAGACAAAGTCTACGCTCAGTGTCCGTGGAGACTATTGGATTTCAAATGCGCTCGCCCTGTGTAATCCTGGGAAAGCGGGCTAATTCAGACTCGCGAGAATCTCTTCGGACAAACCAGACTTGACCTCTTTGACGGCACGGTGTATGTGCAGGACTTTGTCCAGCACGCAAACCTCAGCGAGTGCATTGTGTACACCATACTTTCGCCTTTCCTCGAACGGGTAGTCAAAAATTCTCTTAAACAAATCCATGTCGCGCTCGTGTGGGATCGGCTTAGTACAGCCGCTATTCATTCGGGATAAACGAATGCTCTTACACTCCATGTCGACAAGCTTCTTTGTGTCAATAACCAATACGTCATGGCGAATGTCTTTGTATGCTCTTGCTCCCAACATAGTTTCTAAACGACTTCGCGTGGGCCAGAAAAAGACCATAGAGTTTAGGAGCTGATACCACTCCCAGGGTTCTGTTGAGCCTTCAAGAGCCCTTTGCAGACCCTCATCAGACATCGGTTTCTGGTCGCGAACGACTGCTCTAGGCAAGCCAGGACACTCAATCGTCACCCAATGATTCCGATGGAATCGCGTAAGTCGGTCGATTTCCGTAGCACTCTTCCGATAAAGCTTCAACAAGGCGATTGTTGACAACAGGCCTTTTCGTCTAATGTTCGGCCAACTGCCTCCCCACGCGATGTGGTAGAGAACTGGATAGGTATTCCAGAGATCCTCCGGTTTCACCAATGCCTCCGATCAATCACACACTTGTAGTCGAATCGGTTTGCAATAAGCGAACACGGAACGCCTGCCACCAATTCGATCTCTTCTATGAATTTGATTGTGTCGGTAGTCAATTGATCGAATCGGACTGCCTTGCAGTTGCGTACATCTAGGTAGTCCACGAAAGTTAGAGCTACATCAGTTGGTGAATTTAGATGACAGGACTTTCGTAGCATTTGCCAATCAAATTCCCCAACCCGTCTTTTCGAACCTGATCTTGACCCAACTTCTTGATCCTCTAATTGCTTGCTTGGAATGCCCGATCTTTCCGCTACAGTCTTCCAATCGATCTCCTTGGAAAAATCTCCCGAATTGCCACCTACTCGTATCGGATAAGTTCGGCACACTAGAACTATGCGCCTTACGCGCTTGGGTCCAATTCCTGCCTCGGAGAGGCAACCCGCTACAGATGTATCTCGTGAAGTGACAGAAGGATACTCTCCGTGGAAGATACTGAGCCCTGTTCCCTGGGTACCTTCCAAGAGCACGCGTTCTCCATTTGCATAGGCTCGTTCCAATTTCTCGAGGGTGGAACCGACATAAGGCATTAGTTCGGGGAAGGACATCTTCAAGTCCTTGGCTAGTAAGCAAGCCCTTTCGTCTCGAAAGCGATTCATGACTCGTCGAGCACTTGCCATGCCCACTCCATTGGCAGTCGATCCAATGGCGCTCTTGAGGTTGTCTTGTTCCCACTGAATATCAGACTCAGAGACAACTACGGCCTGTTCGTCAATCGTAAGACGCTGTGGTTCCACACCGCAGCTCAGGATCTCTTTGATCAACAGCGTGGGCTCGATTACAGCACCCGGTCCAATGAGTAGCTGCGTACTATCATTTCTACGTGTACCACAGGGTAATGAAATGTGCGTGAACGGAGGCTCCCCAAAGACTTTGTGTCCAGCGTTCGGCCCACCTACTCTCATCAATATGTCGTACTCAGGAGAGAGATAATCAGCTATGTTCCCCTTACCTTCGCTACCGTATTGGCCGCCCACTAGAACATCCACTAGGCTATCGGACGATCTCGATTGGAGATTGAGTCTCGCGCTAACTCGACAAAACACATCGCGTTCGGTATGACGTTGGGTGTCGATGACGATATCGGCATACTGCTCGAGTTTTTGAACCTGGCGCTCCGACGAATCTCCTATTGCTTTCTCAAAGTCAATTCCAGAGTCTTTTCTACGTTTCGATGTCTCATACCGTTGCCTCTGGGTTTCTTTATCCACTGCAAGGTGGACTTGCACTACATGACGGTGACCTATTGCATTCTGAATCTCGACAATTTGCTGCGGTTTTCGAATGCCTTCCAAGACCATTGGCAGAGCGTTAGATTGGTCTCTGATCTTTCTTGCAATCTCTTTAGCTATCCAACTTTGATTGGTCTCCCTGTCCAGCCGGTTGCCTGCACGTTGCAATGAAGATCGGTCGTTCTTGGTCTTTGGCAGTAGATTGCGTATAAGCTCGCTGGTCTTGACGACTTTACAACCAATCTGCTTCTCCAACTGTTTCGCCAGCGAGCTCTTTCCGCTTGCCAGACCTCCGCTTATAACGATTAGTCGGAGTACATTGGACTTGACTGGGCTCATTGAGGAGGGAGCTCGAATACTCTTACTTTCAGACCGGCCGCAACTAGTCTCTCGCGAATCAGCCCCTCGATTACATCCCAGTTCCCACCTGCCTGACCAGTGCCTATCTTTGGCATCTGCACAAGGTGTACGCCAAGATCGCTCAATACCCGCACAGTTTCAATCAGTGCACTGTCCAATGCACTGTAGCGAATGCGCGCATACTTCGACTTGCCATAGCCACTTTGGGCAACCAAACTTATCACGTAACGATTCTTATCCAACTCACCGATGTGTATCGCTCCGAGTCGCCTTTGCTCTGGACACCCGGTGGACCACGACACGTACTCGTCGTACACGTCCGGAAACTTCCTTCTCATTGCTAGTGCGAATCCCCTTCCAACCCAACGGTGAGCTCTGTCATTAACAATATGAACGATAGCCGCGTTTGATTCTGCGGCGAAAGTGGACGCATCGCCTTGACGATAGCCAATGGTTCTTACGTCTGCAACCTCGGAAGCGGGCTGCACAAATCCCGCCAGACGGAGATTCTGTGTTCCAGGCAGTGGAGGCAATCCCACTGCTTCGACCTGTAATTCAGGCGCAGCATGGTCCCAACGCTCCTTTCCTTTTGAAGTTGTGCCAATCGCGACGCACCCATCCAGTACCGATGAGACAAAGCGACGGGAATTTCGGATCGCCCGTTCGAGTTCTGGCCAGGACGTTGAACTAATGTGGTAGTGCAGACTGTACTCGCCAACACCCCTATCCGACTCTAAACGAGTAGCTGAAAAACACGCAATTCGCGAAGAAGCAAGTTTGACTAGCCTAATCAGGATTGCTTCTGCGGATACTTGGAATTGTTTCCGTAGTCGCATCATCTCCTCGATCGTCACAATGTCTTCGTCTGTAGAAAGGGTTCCAAACGGCATTAGCATTTCAGCTGCGCCGAGGTTGCATAGCACTTCGAGCTGCCAATTGCTTGGACCCCACTGTTCTCGGCTTCGGTTGCGAACCACGTTTGCACAGTCTTCAAAAAACGTATGCGCTATCTCATGAGCAATGGAAAAGTTAAGCCTGGCGCGAGATCGGTGAGGGTTGTATTCGATCTCGAATTGTCCATCCGACCAGAAGACCCGCGCATCCACTATGGCTGCATTCGGACTAACATTGATTCCTCGCAGCTCCGCCAAATCAATCGGATCGAAAGGAGGTCCCTGCCAACCCTTGTCTATGGCATCCAGAACTGCCTCCCTTGCTTCTTTCTCCATTCTCCCAATCGGGTCCTGTCCTCCCGCAAACTTGATCACCGACTCATCAGACCACTTATATCGGCTACTTGCGACTTCGTGTTTCATCCACTCCTTCTCCGTCCATGTGCTGGCAGTTTTACTCATAAACTTATGCGTACAAACACCAAGCAATCTCTCCAATTGCTCTTTTCCGTTAACTTCCCCGACAACTAGCTAAGCTACACTGTCTTCAGTCGCTCGAGACTCCCAAATGGGTTTGTGGCGTTTTTTGTAGACACCTTTATGCTAGCGGTTTTTCTTAAGTAATACATTGGTCTATCGACCTTCGGTTTCCAGAATGACGTTTTGGACGGCGGTCTC
This sequence comes from Candidatus Azotimanducaceae bacterium, assembly GCA_965203735.1. Taxonomy (GTDB): domain Bacteria; phylum Pseudomonadota; class Gammaproteobacteria; order Pseudomonadales; family Azotimanducaceae; genus Bin55. The sequence continues at coordinate 1,320,279 of OZ241909.1, read as the reverse complement.
CGCGCTGGCCATGCGACGCATCACGTTGTAGAGTCCGACGATGTAGTCGTTGATGCGAACAGTCGCCTGCTTGCGAGTGTCGTAACGACAGATCTCCCGCAGCTCCCGCTTGAGCTGGCCGAAGAAGCTCTCCGCCAACGCATTGTCCGCGCTGCTTCCCACCGCGCCCATGCTGGCCGTAAGTCCATGGTCCTTCAGCCATCAGGCGACGACCTTGCTGGTGTACTGCGTGCCGCGATCCAAGTGGAAGACGATCTCCTTCGGAGCCACGCGTGCGGATCGCCATGGCGGCGGCATCGATCACCAGGCGACTGGTCTGTCGCTGGTCGAGGGACCATCCCCCGATGACGCCGTCGTACAGGTCGCGCACCTGACACAGGTACAACTTGCCGTCCATGGTGGATGTCAGGCGACATTGAAATTCCCCACCTAAACGACACGAGAATTCCCCACCTCTTTTCGCTGGCAACCGGAGTGAGGCCTTTCATCAAGCGTCGCACGCGACGTTGCGCCACGTGGACGCCGCCCAGCTCCAGAAGTCGATGAACGCGACGAAAACCCAATACTCCATACCATCGCAGGTGCAATGATCGAATGCGCTCCAGCAACTTCGCGTCGCGATCCTCCGCTTCTCGGGCGACGCGACCCTTCCAGCGATAGTAGCCGGCTCGGGAAACCTGCAGAAGGGCGCATCGACGCACGACGGAAAGCGACCCGGTCGCCTCCGAGATCACTTGATATCTGGGTTGGACGCGTGTGCAAAGTAGCCCGCAGCTTTTTTCAAGAACGCGCACTCCTGCTTCAGACGTACGTTCTCGCGCCGCAACCGGACCAACTCCTCCGAGTCGCTTCCCTGCTCCCAACGCTCGCGGTGCTCTCTCACCCATCGCGACAGCAAGCTCTGGGAAATCCCCAGCTCCTCGCTGATCTGCGTCTGCGACAGCTGAGAGTTCAAACGAGCGAAACGGCCTGCTCCTTGAACTCCGGTTCGAACTTTCTACGCTTGGACATGATCGTGGAATGCCTCCTCCACAGTTGGTTATGCTAACGAACTGTCTCAGAAAGTGCCACGAACTCAAACCAACTCTCTCGCAGTGAATAGCTAGTTTCTTATTCAGTCTAACAAATAGAGGTGGAGTGGTAGACTCCCGTATATTCAAATATGTCTAGAGTTTTTTGCGCTATCTTTGCCAACCAGTCTAGGCTGCTGGAGAGATGAGCCATTGATTCCATCCCGCTAAAGCACAATCAATTTGGTGGTCACTGTTTAGCGTCATGATCCGTTGTGTATGAGGGTTGTGCCTCTGGACTATCTAGTTGCGCTAGAACCATTCGCACCCGGTGTTGTTCGCAGTGTGAAGTACGACAAGCATCGTACAGCGCGGCCGTATCGGTACCGCAATCAGCTGACGGAGCGATTGAAACGGTTTGCCCGCTCCAGCAGGCAGGCTTCCAAAGGGATTCATATGAGCTATGTAATTTTCCTTGTGGGCGCAGTTGTTGCGAATGAGACTTGCGGACCTTGTTGATATGTAGCAACCGAACGAAACTCATGGCCCTGGGTAGTGAAATTGAGCTCTTGACCAAAGATATCTCTGCCCTTTTGCGGAGAGTCTGTATTCATAGTTAGATCAAAGGTGGGTACACGACCGAAAGGAACTAGACCCCAATATAGCTTGTAGGAACGAATCGGAATGGGGTCTGAAAACTCGATCAGCTGTTGGTAGTTTTCAATACTTCCACCGTGAGGAAGAATCACGCCGAATGAATCAACTTTGACGAACCAAAAATGTGGTTTGACCGAATTTTGAATTCCTATTGCGAACTTTGGCTCGGGGAGTGGTGAAAAGTCGCAGAAGAGGAGAGGTGCTATGTCTTGATCTGGTTGTATTATTTGATCACGTACTTGTATTAGTGGCTCACTTTCGGCGTAAGTGTAACCACGAGAACCCAGAAGCGAGAAGACGAGGAGATACGCGGTACGCAACATGCTTACGGCCCTGTGTCTGGGTTCAGGTTTCTTCTTGACTGTCATCGTAATGCCCCGATTAGCATCCCAGACCGTTCCCCGTTTGCCTTCCACAATCAAGTGGATGTCATGATTTGGGTGATCATCGATGAATTTCTTGGCGTGCTCATTACGACTTGCTCGAGCGAGGTCCAGAGGGCTCATGGGCTTGTCGACCGAAAGATAAGTCGTGAGCTTTGTTCCCCCAATGTCAATTTCCACTTCAACGCCTCGTCCAGTCTTACGCTCTGATTCCGCTTTCGCGTAATCTGCAACTGCCTGATCAATCTTGTTTCCGGCAGCGGCATTGCAATCTTTGCAGGTCAAACAGACAACAATACCGCCCAATGTTCTTGGTGGGGCGTGCTCTAGGGTCACACCGGTACCTTTCACGACGCTGGTACGCGAAAACTGTTTTAGGCATATGGGACACTTAGTATTGCCTCGTCGGAAGAAGGCCAAACGTTTTGATGGTCCAGATTTTCGGGACATTCCTATGACTCCATGAGCAATTTTTGGTCACACCAATCGGGCTAAGTTTCCCCGAATATCAATAAGTAAAGCATGGTTATATGCATCCAATTGGATTGCCTCCATGCTCTCTAGGACATTTGACAACCGGATTCCGCTACTACACGCAAGAAATATGTGATTCTTGAATTCTTCCCTATTGTGTCAGTTGTCTTCCCCAATCGAAAACCATTTCTTAGGGTTCACTGATCCCTTCTGCAAACGAGGAAAAAGCCATTTTTTGGATTGCGTTTTTGCTGTGGAAGAAAATGCGTCCGAACGCATGGGGCATTCGGACGCAGACCATTCGTTGATGTTGAAGGACATGACCAATGACAAGGGTAAATTGTAAACAAAGGGTCGAGGAAATCAAGACGACGGCGAGCAGACTGGCGGACGACCGGGAATTGGTGTGCACGCTGGTGCCAGACACGTTGAATGCGTCGATGGGGGGTCCGATGCTGAACTGGCAGTCGGCCAAGCGCGAGTTCGCCATCCACTTCGAAGGGAGATTCAACCCTTCGAGCGGTTGGGTGTCCAAGGCGAAGTAACATGGTACAATCGGATAACGGCAAAATTTTCTCCCCCTCGGGGGAGAACTGGGAAAGGGCCTATACTCGGAATTCCTGACACTCCTTTTAGACGCACAGCTCGAGCTCAGGGTCCAGCGTCGTCTGAAGAGCGCCAAGAGGTCCACGCGCCTGCCGCACCTGAAGACCCTGGACGACTTCGACTTCAGCATGCAGCCCAGCGTGGAGCGGACGCAGATGTCGCCTGACACGTGCGGTTCTGCGGCCCTCCCGGGGGTGGGCAAGACGCACCTCGCTGTCAGCTTGGGAGTGGCCGCCATCAAGGCGGGACGCGGATCGGTGGGCAAGTAGCCGGTGTGTTGGTGACAACTTAGAATGTCCCACTTTTGTCAAGAAAAAATGTCCCACTTTTGAGGCACTTGGCAAGGGGCGTCGTTTCCACTCTACCACGTTTTTCCCTGCGCTTCGGCGGTAGCGCGCGGAGCGACGAGCCCCGCTCGGCGCTTGTCGCGCAGGCGGTAGCTCTCGCCGCGGATCGCGATGACCTGGCTGTGATGCAGCAGGCGGTCCAGAATCGCCGTGGCCACGACCTCGTCTCCGAGCACCTGACCCCTGTCGCCGATCGCCTGGTTGGAGGTCAGCAGCACGCTGCCGCTCTCGTAGAGCTCGGCGACGACCTGGAACAGCAGGTGGGCTAGCCTACCCCCTGAAGTTGCCAGAAGTGTGACATTTTTACTTGACATTGACATGGTCTGGGCCCGGTACGGATGGCACGCCCGCGGCTCGAACCCCCAGTAGCGGGCGAACGCCTGCAAGCGCTCGTTGAACACCGGAGGACGGCTTCCGCTCCTCGGCACCGCCACCAGCGCCGTGGGATTGTCCATGAGCACCGTGCGCGGCACCCCTCCGTAGTGGCGGAAGGCGCGATCCATCCCGTCCATCCAGGAGCGCTGCGTCTCGTCCTGGTAGGCGGCCGCGAACTGGCGGCGCGAGTACCCCAGCGTGGCGACGAAGACGTGCGCTTTGCAGCTCAGTCCCGCGATCTCCACCTGCTTAGAGCCGAAGTCGATCTGCAGCTGGTCCCCCGGCGGCGATGCGGTAGAGCGTGAGCCCCTGGCAGCGAAGTCGAAGCATGTGCGCCACTTCCTCTCGAGTATTCATGGTTCGGCGAACCTCCTTGTTCGACGGGGTCGACAGGATGGTAGCCTCTCGCTCTTCTTTCATGACATCTCCCTGCAAGCGAACAGCCAAGCTTCGAAGTTCGGCCTCGAGCCGAACTCTGGACCGTCAGTTCTGTTGTCGCCGTTGCGTCAGTTTTGATGTCGCCTGACACACGCTGCCGCTCTCGTAGTGCTCGGCGACTACCTGGAACAGCAGATGGGCTGCGCTGGCCGGCACCGGCAGGTAGCCGAACTCGTCGATCACCAGCAGATGGGGCTTGGCGAAGCCGTGCAGGCAGACGTCCCACTGGTCCGTGTCGTGGGCGCGCATCAGCGTGGTCATCAGCGTCGACGCCGTGACGTAGCGCACCGAGTAGTCCTCGCGGATGCCGGCGCGACCGAGGGCGATGGCGAGATGGTGTCAGGCGACATTGAAATTCCCCACCTAAACGACACGAGAATTCCCCACCTCTTTGCGCTGGCAATCGGAGTGAGGCCGTAGGCCGAACGGAGGTTGCCAGCGAGAGTTTTTTCAAGTCTACCATTACGCGCCTCCTGATTCGTCGACCTGACCGGAAGGCGGCACCACCAGTTCCCACCCGTGCATGTCTCCATCGCCACCATGCAGGGCGGCGCGCCCAGCTCCTCGAAGAAAGGCAGAACCTGGTTGCGCCTCAACGTCTTCGACCGCGCACAGTTTCCCTCCGCGTCCGCACAGAACACGTGGAACGTATCCTTCGCTAGATCCAAGCCTACAGTTTTTACAATGTTCTCCATGGATGTCTTCCCTTGTTCGAAGAAAACAATAAGCTACCACTTGTGGTAGCGGGAAGGCATCCATACCATCTAGAATTGAGCCCTCACCATTACAGAGAAAGCCTGTCTGTATACGTGCGGATGGTCAGCCTCGGCTTATTGTGGAGTCAGTGAATCTGTCTAGGACATTTGAAACCAGCTCTCTGTAACCCCTCTCGTGTACAATTTGGATTATGGCAAGATGTCTTGTTAACATTGTTGACTTAAAGTTGGCTGTAAGTCGGTTAAGGTTGGGCCAACTGAGGGTGCCTCCTAATTGCGGTTCTGACGATTACAGTCTGATTAGGAATAGTCTGGGCAAGACCTCCAAGTCAGCATGCTCATTGAGAGTAATCTGAACATTGTGAATTTATCCCTTTGCAACCCACCATCTGGTTAACAAAACATGATGCGAGAGAAAGGGCTACTAAGTATCTCAGGTTATATTTCGTTGGGTGTTGCGGTAGGTCTCTTAGCATTGTCCGTTTTCGTATTGATATCCTTCGATAACGAAGAATTTATGCCCTCTCACCAGCATGAATATGGATTGGCCAGTGTTCTCCCTTCTGATTCTCCAACTGGATTGCCAAATTCATCTGACTCTCCCGTCTCTGCAACAGATTCTTCAGATATTGAACAATTGCTTGAGTTCACTAGTACCTTTCAGCGTACGTTGTCTTTACACATCCTTCTAGCTGGCGCGAGTGAGGAAAAGCTTCAAGATCTGTTTGTTCTAGCCGAAAGTACTCGGCCATCTTCTTTTAGAAATGAGATTCAAGATGCAATAATCCGAAAACTGTCCATACTTAGTCCGTTGAGAGCAATTGAACAGTTGAATAAGGTCTCTTCCGAAAGGCGGATAGGCGTTCTAGTCGAGAAAATTTTTGAAGAGTTGTCAATTGAAGACCTGGACAATGCCGTTGAACATGCAATTTCACTTGATTCATTACTCAGACAAGGAGCATTGCGCGGAATATTGCAAGGCAGGGAGGGCCTTTCGACTACTCAACTCAGAAAAATTGCTATTCAATTCGGAAATGAGCAATTTGTAATCGACGAAATAGCACGAGCAAGAGTCGGAAATATCCTTGATAACCCCATTACAGAGTGGAACGAAGTCTTAGACTGGTACGGAAACGACATCGGATCACTAAGTGAGGACCAATTCGAACTGCTGGTGTATATCGCAGAAATCAGCATCGAGCAAAATGGAACTTACACTTTGGATATGATTTATTCGTCACTTGGAAATGACGATGGCCGCATTCTATTGTTTTCCAGACTCTTGAAAGAGTTCGAATCGTCAAATCCACAAAGTACTCTTGCAATGGCACAGTGGCTAAACGTAAAGGACCGCGAAGTCTTGTCCCAAGCAATGGCGAATTGGACCCAGAGCGGCAGTCCGCAAGAAGCACTCAAGACCGCAACAAAAATTGAATCCGGCGACTCCCGAATGCGGATTCAGCGATCTGTTCTACGAGCATGGATTCAGAGTAATCCAGTGTCATTGTTAGGATATGTGGACCATATACCAGTAAGATTACAGGAATGGAGCAAACACGAAGCACTGCTTACGATGACATGGATGTCACCAGACTTAGTGCCTGGTTTCCTTGAAAATGCTGAGAGTGGTCTAACAATAGATATAGTCATAGGGAATCTTGCACGAGGATGGGCTGAAAGTGATCCCCACAGTGCCTTAAAATGGGTTCGATCGGATCCTCGAGTCCACGAGCGGAGAACCCAGTTAATGCCCGTGATATTGAAAAGCCTTGCCAAGGATGACCCATCACTTGCACTAAGTATTGCGCTGAACGAACCACTAACGGATTCTCAGATAGGGATGGAGGCTCTTGTTATAGGTGGTGCCACGCTCGCGGACAGCGAACAAGGAATTGCTATGCTAGAGAAAGCTCGAAACCAAGAGACGCTTGAGATCGCGTACATCGAAGTTGGTTCAGCTTTGGTAAAAAAGGGGGAGATTGATCGAGCAATGGAGCTATCCACAAGCGCTTCCGAAGATTTTCAATTCGATTACTTCAATGGACTGGCACTTACTTGGGCATTAAGTGATCCGGAATCTATGTTAGATCGATTGGAGAGTATGCCGTCAGTGGAAATTAGAGAGAACTTGGCACAAGTGCTGGTGTTGGTGAACAAGAATACCTCTGTCCTCTCAACCGAGCAACTTAATGAACTAGCCCGTTTTCTTCCGAAGTAGGACACGTCATCAGGATATCCATCCATTCAGTTTAGGGCAGTTTCAAAGAATGGATTCGCATCGTGTGTCAAACGAATCGAAGTTGGTCGCTTTTGACTAGCAGTAAAGGGTCACGAATGAACTTTTCCAAATTGAGAGGCCGCAAGAATTGGCCCACCTTGTTGATTGGTTTGGGTGCGGTTGTTGGAATAGCAATAGGAACTGTCGTAGTCCTATTGGTCGACTCTAACCTTCTCAACTCGCCTCTATTAAAAAAACAGTCTTCTGTTTCCTCTGACGAAGATCCTCGGTCGATTCAAGAGAACATTCCTACCAAGCCTACCTTGATAGCCAAATCCATAGGAAATGTCTCTGAGCTTTGCGATTTCCTAGAATCCAAGAGCCGAGCTGACCAAGCCATGGCCCTATACAGCTTCGTCAAGGAAACTAATGCTGATGAGCTTGAAGTGTTCTTGAAGCAATCCAGCCAGGTCGGATCGTCGCATTTGCGAAGAGAGATACAAGAAGCCATCGTCTTACGTCTTGCGATGAACGAACCCGGTCTGACATTGAAGTTGATCGAAGAATTGGAAGACTCTCGAGCAAGTAATTTGATTGGATTGGTATTTCAAGAATGGTCAGTTGTGAATCTAGACCAAGCAATATTGGGTTCTGCGAAACTTAGCGGGCAAAACAAGAAAGTCGCTTTGGAAGGGATATTGGCTGCAAAGAATGAGCTATCAATCAACGACCAACTTAAAATCGCTCGTGAACTGGGTCTTGAGCAGTTCGTTTTGGATCAGATATCTTTATCAATTGTGGGAGGGGGCGTTCGAAATCCAAGGGAACAATGGAAGCAGTTTTTTGAAGCATCTGGTCGTGACCTTGAGAATTTTAGTAGAACGCAACGGGAGGTCATCGCTAGTATTGCTTTTTCTTGGATTGTTGAGGAGGGCGATGAAGTTTGGCTAGAAATTTATGGAGAACTGAGCGAAAGCGATAGCTACGAGTCCATACTCGTGCACGTTATGGAACGAGTCGCTAGGGAATACCCCCGTCGAGCATTAAAACTGGCCGAAAGCAGCGGTCTAGAAGATCAAGCGGCGCAATCGCAACTCATACCTAGTACATCCAAAATCAATCCCAAGTCAGCTTTCGATGCAACAAGTACGATTGCAACCGAGTCGACGCGCTTACAATTGCAACGAGTAGCAGTCGCTTCTTGGGTGGAGTCTGACCCTTATGAGGTGCTTGAAACACTAGATCAATTGCCAGCAGGAGTGAGGCAGTGGAGCCAACAGGAAGCTCTTCTGGCTATTGTTGATATAGATCCGGAGACTGTTGCTTCCATGATCTCAACAGTCGGAGACTCTCAGATTAAGATCAAAATTTCACATAAAATAGCCTACGAATGGGCCAAACTTGACCCCAATGCTGCTATACGTTGGGCAAGCTCCGATCCGGAGGTTCGTGAATGGAACAAAGAACTGCAAATCCACATATTGCGTAGTATTACACGCGAAGATCCCGAATTAGCTATGAGTCTTGCCCTTGACCAACCTATAGCAATGGAAGCTGAAATAGGATTAGAAGCCACTGTGATTGAGGAAATGGTCCATTCGAGCTTGGATACGGCAATTGCTCTCTTAGATCAGGTCCGCAATAGTACAACAAGACACTCGGCACTTCTAACTATTGGAAATGCAATGGTGGTAAAAGGGCATTCAGATAAGGCAATTGAGCTAATTAAGGAAACACCGCCAGAATTTCAGTTCGAATATTTTGATTCGTTGTCGAATATGTGGGCATACCACGAACCTGTGGACTTGTACGAGAAGCTCCGAATTCTACAATCAGATCATATCGCGGAGAACCTCGCAACCCAATTGGCATCATTGAACTCAGTACTACAATACCTTTCTCCAGAACAGAAGAAAGGACTTGAGAAATTTGTTCCGCCTGCGCTACACGGTATGCTGCGATAGAAAGTCTGTTTAATATTGACTCTTTAACTCAGGCAGATTTTTTCTTGTACTATGGTCTCTCCTGCAACGATGGCGAATTTTATCAGTGTGATAGTTTGAAGATGAAAGTATCATGTGGATGTTGAATCCTTGTATGTAACACGCAAAGAAATCTTGTGGAAGCCTATTCACGACATGAACGGGAAGCTGGCGGTACTGCGCACGTTTTAAGGGACAGTTCTTGTTTTGCGAATTTTCTTCTTTCGGGCGTCATTTCTCGGCCAGTTTTTCAAGCTGCGCGACTTCCTCCAGTTCGTCTCGCAGCAGAGGGGCTCTGCGCAGCGGGTTGTAGATTCTCAGGAAGTACGCGTCGATCTTCTCGGTCGCCTCCTTCCTGGTCGCGAATCGGCACCGGTTCACCAGATCTCGCTTGAGCTGTCGGAAGGCTAAGACACCCTCTCCAGCCTTCATTGCATTCGGCAAGCTAATGATTGTGAAGCTCTACGCAGGCCAGAACTTACGAAAAGACGGTACGTGGAAGTCCATTCTGCTTGGCTACAAAGGTGAGGATTGCATACTCACAAAGTGTCAGTAACGCTTTCAACTCGTTGGATTGTAGTCGACAGAAAGAAGGCACGAATCAGCTGCTCGACGACACGTTCATTCAAGTGAGGATTGAAATCAAGCGCGAAATTAGTTTGAAGAATAGGAAACGCATATTCCTCGAGGACGAAGAAGACTAGAGTCTTCGTCTCAATACGGCGATGCAAGCCACAGAAAAACTTCATCATTACTGCTTGTTCGGCAGTGATGAGGATGAAAGCGGCAAAATTTTCGATACGATTTGCGCAGCGACTATGCGCGGTCTTGAATAAAATTTTTTTTCGCGAGCTCTCGTCAAGACGATGATTCAACTTTCGGGACTATCAGAAGATCGGGAGCAACGAGATGAGATTTCGGAAGGTTGTTTCTGACTGGAGTTTAGCTAATCGAATCCCCAACGGTCTTGCGGCATTCTGTGAGAGAAAACCTCAGTCTCTAGATAGTAGTGAGCGAGAGTCCTATCGACAAGTTCACAAACGAGTGTATATTGACGACTGAGGAAGGTCAATTTCTGATAACGATGCACTCGACAAGGATGTTGACCATTCCATGCCAATGGAACCCAAAACAGTTCAAAAGCGTATAGAGTTGAAGTCTAAGGGAATTACTCGGATGTCTTTACAAATTCAGATTGATCCCAAGATGTCACATATTAGTACATCTCTTGAATGTGTTGGCGGAAGACGCTAGTTTTACAGAGTTGGTCCTGTATGTGTACTCGCTTTCCACCAGCCATCTGAAAAGGTCAGACTTTTCTTCGTTCGTCAGCTTGAGAAAACCCTTTAAGCCTGATGAGGTGTCTAACCCATATGTGATTGCTTTCTGCGCTCTTCACCTCCACCCTTTCGGTTCGAGGATGCGTTTGATCATTGAGAATAGAGATTCTCTTCTTGTATAAGAAGCTTGTTTAGAGACCTGCAGTTGTCCAACGAGCGTAGCCGCTATTGCATATTCGAAGTGCTCAATCGGCGGCGTTGGATTTGAATCACGATTTCCTCCATCCGACCACAACAATGCGTCTCCATTCAGGTCACTCTCCGAGATTTCAATTGAGAGTAGTCCGACGTTCTGACGCGAAAAATTCATACCTAATGCTCCTTGAGAAGTTCCACCGCTACACCGGGTGCAGTTTCCATGTCTTGCACTATAAGACCCATCAGGATAAAAGAAAAGTATTATTGTCTTGTAAGCCTTAATGTTGCCGCTAATGCAATCACCATCGACCTTGTTCCAATTGTATGTCACGTACTTGTAGGGGCGACAACAATGGGGAGATACAAAGGTCTTGTAATATCTATCGATTCTCGTAAATGCTAAAGGTTCTGAGATGGGCGACTTGTCTTCCTCAATCGGTACTGGAATTGAATCTTCAGCAATAGGTGTTGCCATAATTGCGTCCTGGAAAGCCACAGATGCGGACGTACTACAAGTAAATACACAGAGAGCAACAATCCCTAAGGCTATACTCGTTCTGCGAACGGTGTTAGTCTCTCTAAGTAAGTATTGCATGGAGTTACCTCACAGTTGATAGCAATCAGAGTGTCTCAGCTTTAACAGATGTCTCATTTTGAATCTGGAGCATACGATGGTAGGTGGGAGAAATCACTTAGTAGACGTAGCAGATCAAACTCCCCGCCAAAGCAGCAAGCTGTTTCATTGATATGCCCAATTCGCTTGTCGAACCGATCTGTTGCACCCAATACTTGTTCTTTCGCAATGCAAAGATCTACGGGAGAGATTTGTACGTTCCATCGATTTTCTGATTTTCGATTCTCCAGCTTGATATACAACTCGCTACTCTTCGTCCTCCACTGACAAAACCGGTCTTCGCATGACTATGCCACACGGTGCGAGGGCTCCGTCTCCATATTCAAGCATAACAGTTTCAGACGGTGACTTCTCTTAATCATGAACTCTGACTGAGTCGATCCTCATCTGTCCTGTTTCCTAGAGACTGTATTTATTGTCCTGGAATCTTGTGTATTCTAACTCCGGCATCCAGTCGGGCTGAGTTGCAACCGAGTACGGTGTGGCCGCCATGATGTGGTCTTTCCTCAATCAAAGGGAGCCGCCGAAACTAGATTATCAGTCTGCAATGAGAACAATCAGTGTTGGATTTGAACTTCAGTAAACTGCGAACTCGTGACATTACTTCAGTCATTGTCCTCTGCATCCGAAGATCGTACAGCGACAAGCTTCAACTCGGCTGTACTCTGCACTGCACAGGTTAGCCCAGATGGCATTTCCCGTTTGCCATTGGTAAGATCACTTCGTTGTTCTGCAAGCAAAGCATGATTGTATGCAATTAATTGTGGCCTTTCCTTGGTTTCGTGGAGAACTTGTAGAAAAGACACTGGTCCTGAGACCAGCTCGTCCTCATTTCCTAAACTAGATCGAGCAATAGTGTGAAATCCTCGCCAATCTCTAGAAATGCTAGAGAACGAAGTACTTGACCCATTAGCAATATCAATAAATCTCTCGTTAAGAGGCTTCGAGGGGTTTGATGTAAATTGCATTGACTCCGGTGGCGTTCCAAAGCACTTGGTACAATCCCCATTAAATTCTATCCATGTTCCGTCAGGCCATGTGATTACTACATTGGTCTTGTACGATTTTATGGAATATCGAAGACATTCGGTATTAACTTGAGTCCATTGCGTTGCGTAGCCAGATGAACCACCACAAGTATCGTTCTGGGCGAAGGTCTCATAGAACGTAACAGAACTTACTGATAGTGCTATGTTGTCAAAGCTTGATGTCGAATCTTGATCAAGTGCCCCTTTTAGTGGTTGTATCTTGACAGACAAATTCGAATAGTCCTGAAACCCTACATCTTCCGAGGTGGACACGTGAGTCCCAACTATACAAAACAATAGCAATGTACAGAGCATTGATACACGTAAGTGATGCATTTGGCGGTTTCTCTCAAGTTTTCTCACTGTGGGCGCAACCCTTCATTCTCGACACATCTATATGATACCAAAAAGGATTCTGCAAACTGAAGTGTCCCACATCTCGTCAGAAATTCGGTGAGTCCCGGCGGTCACGATGGTCTTGACATTCTTGCCGCGAAAGATTCAGATTCCTGCACAGCACGAATTGCTTGATCCGTCTGCAACATCGTCGCCAAGTAGTGAACAACCAGAGACCGAACTATTGCATGCACGAGAATCCGTCGAGATGCGAGGCTCAGGAATAGTTGTGGGTCGGGAAGAAGAAATTGTTCATCGGGTGGGCCAGCCCAACCGATGAAGTTGCCTTAAGTTTGACAGACTAAGATGCCACAAGTGAGAGATTTTTTCTTGACATTGACAGTGTCACTCTGGTCTGTCTTCAACCGGTCACCGGAACGCTCTAGTATCAGAGTCGTCACCACAATCGTGCGCACAGAACCCAGATCTGTTAGCTACCCGTGGAGTGCATAGCCGATGAGACCATCTCGTACTCAAAGTTGAAAAAGTACTCTCTCTTCCATGTGGAGAGCACGTCAAGACCTATCGTATACCAATTCAGAAAGCAAGAAGGCATCTATATCATCCAAATTTCCGGCTCAATCACTCACGGGAGTCGATGATGTCCAAATCGGCGGGTTCATATTCCATTTCGTAGCGAACCAGGTACTTGTCTCTAGCTCGCAAGTACGCACGCTCTGATATGTCTCCTCGATCTGCCATCTCCTTAAGCCTCTGCAGGCTGCGTTCAATGCGTTCCTTCTTTCTTGATGGTAGATTTTCATAGGAATCAGGTCCCGAACGCAAAACGTTTCTGTCTGCTATTCCGAAACTTGCAGGTTCATACGCAATCCTTCTGTTAACAAATCTGAGTGCTAGATATGTCGCCTCAATGAAAAAGAGAACGGCGAGAACGCGAATTAGAGACTGTAAGCTTCCCAAATTCAACGCATACAGAGCGATCGCGGCGTTACATCCCTGAATCAAGACCCAGACAAAGATCGCTGAAAGGATCGGTGAAGCCTGGGAGTTCGTTGTTCCTTCTCCGCTCTGCTTTTTCTGCGAAATCGAATGTGCAATTCTGTCCATTGCACTAGCGATGTATCTCAGCGCTTGTGCGAGCAAGACCAAGCCAAGCGTCACAAACCCAGCTAGCCAGCCCCCGATCACAAGCATGCCGATGATCAAAGAGATGTAGCTTGCAACAGCTAGGACATGTAGAGCTCCTTTCCAGAGCCGTTTCATAAGCGTGAAAGAGTCATTGCGAGATGTCTGGCTCATCGAAACTTCCTTTACACAGATCTCATCGATTTTATGGTGCAATCTAGGCTGAATTTCTACAAGATTCTTACCCACACAACAGTGGCTACACCAGTGTCCTTAAGATTTCACTTTGTTCATCGAGAATCCCAAACCAAATTCCCATCAAGTCCTGGAGAATCGTTGTGAAGTTAGATTTTTGCGAATACACACCCGATGAAATGATTGAACGATCCGATCAGTTCTATTCGGATTTGCTCCGGCGCAGAACAGTCCGAGATTTTGAGAGCCGTGCGATACCGGACGAAGTGATTGAGAATGCGCTCAAAGCAGCCGCTTCAGCTCCAAGCGGCGCAAACCGACAACCATGGCGATTTGTCGTAGTCTCCGATCCGAAACTAAAGCAACAAATACGAGACGCGGCAGAAGAGGAAGAGAGAGAGTTTTATGCCGGCCGAGCTCCCGACGAATGGCTGGAAGCGCTACGTCCACTTGGCACTGATGAACACAAGCCGTTTCTTACCGAAGCACCGGTCCTGATCGCCATATTTCTAGAACGCTATGGAATCGATGAACAAGGCAAAAGGATCAAGAACTACTACATGCCTGAGTCCGTTGGTATTGCTACAGGATTTCTAATCTGTGCGTTGCATAACGCAGGATTGGCTACATTGACACACACACCCAGTCCGATGGGATTCTTGAATCAGATACTGGAGCGTCCTAAACGAGAACGGCCGTACTTGCTATTAGTTGTCGGCTATCCGAAGGAAAATGCCACAGTTCCAAACATTGAGAAGTTTCCGATCGATAAAGTTGTCTCGTACAAGCGCTGAGATTCTGTGCCAATCAAGAAGAATCCAACGACGACCAACAGCTCGCAAGTCTTGACCCTATTCGGTCAGCGCTAACAAATCCTCTAGGTTGATGAAGTCGTTTAGGATGTTGCCTACTTCTCTAAGAATGTGGTCCGGTTGATCCTGTTCCTTTTTGCTGATTTCTTCCTGAATGTCGCGCAAATCCTCAAGAGACTCCGCAGGGCTCATTGCCTTTCCAACCAAACGCGCATTTTCTATTCCGAGATGCCACTGGTTATATTCATCGCGTTCCTCTTTCCTTTTATTCAGATTCAACGAAATTTCAGACTTTTTCTCGTCCTCTAGAATGCGCTGCTCAACCGCTCGCAAGTAAACAAAATCAGGGTTCTCGCGCGTTCTGTCGGCATGCAGTTCGTCAAGCTCCTCAATGTACGAGGTCAAGTCATCGATAGGCTTGTACGTGGGTCCCTCAATGGCGTCAGATGTTAGAGTGCTGTCAAACCGGCTCTCGCCCGTTGTCGAAGTATCCACTACGCTTGGGAATTCAATGTCGGGAGTCACGCCGAAGTGTTGCGTACTCTGACCCGTGATTCGGTAGTACTTGGCTTGTGTAATCTTTAACTGACCACGACGAACCGGTACCAATTGCTGTACCGTCCCTTTGCCGAAGGTTTGCTCGCCAATCACCAGTCCGCGACCGTAGTCTTGAATGGCTCCAGCAAAAATCTCGGACGCCGAGGCGGAGCGGTGATCTACCAGCACTGCCAGCGGACCATCCCATGCGACTTCAGGACTTGAGTCGCGATAGGTCGCGACTCGAGCGCGAGAAGGCTTCACTAGTACTGTTGGACCAGTGGGAATAAACAACCCAGTAAGCGTGTGAGCTTCTTCCAAGGATCCACCGCCGTTTGCTCTGAGATCGATTACAAGTCCATCGATATCTTCGGCTAGTAATTCGTTAATTAGTTTGCGAACGTCGCGGGTCGCACTTCTGTAGTCCGCCTTACCTTGACGTTTCGCTTCAAAATCCACGTACATGGATGGAAGATCAATAACTCCTATTCGACGTCGTTGGTCTCCGCTGTCGACTTCCATTACTCGCTTGCTTGCAGCTTGACTCTCAAGCTTTACTGTATCCCGCACGATGGCTACAACGCGGTTTGGTTCTTCGGACTCGGGTTGTGCCAGTTCCAGATAGACAGTCGTTCCCTTCGGTCCCTTGATGAGTTGAACTACCTGATCAAGTCTCCAGCCAACGACTTCGGTTCTTGGTCCATCAGCTTCCTGTCCTACGGCGAGAATATGGTCGTCTTCAATGACTTCCCCGTGAAGAGCCGCTGGACCGCCAGGAATTAGGCGTTGAATCTGCACATACTGGTCATCGTAACGGAGCTGGGCACCGATGCCTTCGAGTGACAGCGACATCTGAGTGTTGAAGTTATCTTCTTGGCTTACAGTGAGGTACTCTGTGTGAGGATCAAACCAACGAGTAAATGCGTTGATATAGACTCCAAATGCTTCGTCCGAATTTGTTCGTAATACGTGCCGCAGACCTCCTTCATAGAAACGAGTCAAATCCTTGATGATTTCATCGTCGTTCCCATCTTCGTCGCGTAGTTTCGCGCGAATGATTCTGTCGACTAACAATTGCTCCCAGAGTCTGTCGGCATCGGCTTCGTCACTTGGCCACTCAACATCCTTGCGCCTGTCCAGCATCGTGTCGTCAGTTTGAAGATCAAACGAACCAATCCCCTTCGACAATCGATCAATTACCCAACGATACCTATCCACTTGGCGTTCTTGGACTCGGTTGAACATTTCAAATCCGATGTCGAGCTTGCCAAGTCGCAGTGAGTCGTCCAAATGAAAACGGTGTTCTTCAAATTCCTCGATATCCTTGGCCAACAAGAACATTCGTCGTGAGTCGAGTGAATCCAAGTACTCGTCAAAGATTTCCGACGACATGTCATCGTTGAGACGGGTGTTTTGCGTGAAATGGTTGTAGCGAACTTGGTCCACAATCATTTTCGCTGTTCTAGGGTGATCATCTACTGGCTCAAGTTCGGAACTGTAACCTTCCGACCAAACCACGATGCTAAAGCTACAAATTGCGACGAAAGACAACGTTCGCAAACAGTAAATCATCTTGTGCATCGGTTTTCCTTGTTTCATTACTTTCTTGTAGCTCCTGCCCGCTTAAACCTGCGGAGAACTCAGGTTCGCAGTTTCGATTCGATTCATGTTACACAATGCTTGCCTGTGGCCAAACGTTAGTGTGATCTAGTTTCTCAGACTACATACATACGAAGCAGTTCCACCGAGAACGGTCTTGTCCCACCTACATGCAATGCTCAATTAGAAGAGGATGCCGTGTCCCAAAACTAAGTTTCAAAGCAATTCCTTGAAGAAACGCCTAGGACGCGGAACGAAGTTGCCTTCAATGTCGAGCGAGAACGCCACTGTATGGGCACGGCCAATGACCCTTCTTCTCTCGATGACTCCAATTGCGCGAGAATCGCTGCTCCTGTCGCGGTTATCTCCCATCATAAAGTACGTTCCATCCGGTACCTGAATAGGTCCCCAACTCCATGGCGCGTGATCACCCTGACGTCGCTTTGCCCACATCACAACCCTACGGTCACCAAGCAGTTCCTCATAAACGAAGTGGTAAGCATCACGGTGTCGCAACGGTATCGCAGCAACTTCTTCTTCTGAGAGTGGTGCATACGTTGCAGGAATGTCATTGATTATCAGCCGATTCTGTACCAACTGTACTGTATCCCCAGGAACCGCAACCACCCGCTTTATCAAGAGATCTCTTGACTTGGGGCTGGGGAATGTAACGATATCACCCCGCTTCGGATGATCCCATCTGCCTATTCGCGTCAGCGTGAATGGCCATCGTATGTCGTAGGCAATCTTGTCCACAACAAGTCGGTCGCCCTCAAGGATTCCTGGCTCCATGCTTCCGGAGGGAACGTGATTCCAATCTGCAATCGCTGATCTAAATATCAACATGAGAATCACGAATATGACAAATGCACGCCACTCCCTCCAAAAAGTGTGCAAGTGCTGGCGCCAACTCTTGCGTGCTTTACGTTGATTAGCCATCGATCCTACTTTCTACGAATTGAATCCTCGAATTGAAATGCGATTGACTTTCAGTCTTTTGACTCCGACTTAAACTCCTTTAACTGCTCTTTCGAAGCTTCTTTCTGATATTGATCTTTCCACTCTGAATACGGCATTCCATACACCATTCGACGAGCGTCTTCATACGGAATTTCAACTCCCGCTTCGTCTGCGGCAGCGACATACCACTTAGAAAGACAGTTGCGACAAAACCCCGCCAAGTTCATGAGCTCGATGTTTTGAACATCGGTTCTCTCCCTCAAATGCTCGACTAACCGGCGGAATACAGCAGCTTCCAATGCATCTTGTGATTGCTCGCTTTCGTCTACCATGACTGCGCCTAATGTGGCCGTGTAGGAGGTGCAAGATGGTAGCAAATCCCAACGACGTCCACCCTGTGTAGAAAGGACAAACTTATGGAGCTAATCTTCAGCTACGAAGTAATTTCGGGCTTTCTGACCCTAACCCTTCTCGAAGTCGTTCTGGGCATCGACAACATCGTCTTCATCTCAATTTTGACCAACAAGCTTCCGGAGCGACAACGGAACGTAGGTCGCGTTATCGGATTGAGTGCGGCCATGATTGCTCGGGTCCTCTTACTGCTGTCTTTGAGTTGGATGATGGGGCTTACAGCACCGTGGTTTCAAATAGCAGGACATGCGTTCAGTGGAAGAGACGTTATCTTGCTCATTGGCGGTCTGTTTCTCATCTTCAAGGGTGTTAGAGAAATCAACAATTCACTAGAGATTGTCGATGAATCCATTGGCAAGTCCGCGAAGACGGCAACCTTTGCAGGAGTCATTGTGCAAGTCGCATTGGTCGACATCGTCTTTTCCCTCGACTCTGTAATAACTGCTGTCGGGCTAGTCGAATACGTGGGTGTCGCAATTGCCGCCATTGTCATTGCAATCCTGGTGATGATGTTCGCCGCCGCTCCGATCAGCAAATTCATTGACTCCAACCCACCTATCAAGATGCTCGCATTGTGTTTTATCGTGCTCATTGGTGTCGTTCTTGTCATCGAAGGTTGGGGAGCACACGTACCCAAGGGCTATATCTACGTCACGATGGCATTCTCATTCGGCGTACAGATGTTGAATATGCTACTGAGTCCTAGAGCTAAAGTTCCTTTGCGCAAAGCACAACTGGGAGACTTGTACTACTCGGCAGTCCCACGCGAAACTGCGACATAATCCTGGGAAGAGCTTAAGGAGCTGTACGGAGTCGGCTTAGACTCCGAAACGGAACTTCGTTAGTCTCCTACAGATTAGCACTTCATGGGTTAAGAGGAAGCGGGGCTAGGTCGTTCGTCGCGTAGAAAGACAAGGTTATCTTTAGTCGACCTCTCGGGAGAGTAGTAGTAGCCTTCCGAATTGAATGCCTTGATTTCCTTTCTCGTGCTTGCTCGACTCAAGACCAAGTGGCGTGCCATCAAACCTCGTGCCCGCTTCCCGAAATAGCTCATGAATCTATAGTCGCTACCGTGTCTTTGAAGGAAGCGACAATTGACGACTGGATAGTTGATTCGCTTTTGGTTGGCCTCAGGAAAATATTCACTTGACGCGCAATTCACTAGTAATGGATTGCGTTCATTGTCCAATTCCGAATTCAGTTGGTCGGTAATCGTCGAGCTCCAATAGCCATAGAGGTCTTTACTACCGTTAGTCCTGAGGCCTGTACCCATTTCCAATCTGTAGGGATGAATAAGATCAAGCGGACGCAGCACACCATAGAGCCCTGACAGAATACGTACTCTGCGCTGTGCTGAAGTTAGATCGCGTTCCGAAAAATCTTTCGCCCCGAGACCGAGATATACGTCTCCGCGAAACGCAAGTGCGGCTTGTCGACCTCCCTTGGTGTTTGGCTGCCAATGTGCATAGCGTTCTGCGTTCAATTCGCCCAGTTCGCCGCTGATACCCATTAGTTTGGATACCTTTTTTGCATCGAGTTGGCGTAGTTCTTCAATGAGTGCTTGAGCCTGATTCAGGAACATGGGCTCCGAACGCTTTCTCGTTGCTATCTTCGTCTTGAAATCCAGATTTTTCGATGGGGACAGCAATACGAGCATGATTCTCTACATCCGTTGTGCGTTAGTCGTCGGCAGTAATTTTAGGATACAAAAATGCTGCCGCTCAATAGTGAGTGGCAGGTTTCTGTTAGCCGATGTTTACCGAACGTAGTCGACAAATTACTTGAACAAATTTCAAAGAAGCCTAACGAGTGTCAAACACTATCATTAGTGCAGGAGTGTTTGCGTGAATTAACTTCGACACAAGCCGTGCAATCTCGTGGTAGAACTTGGATCGGGCGTATGCGAAGCCGTAATGAGGACGTATTCACGCTCCGGCCTGAATTCGGGTTCCTCGCAGTTGCAGATGGCATGGGAGGTACATCTGCTGGTCACATTGCTGCCCGAATTGCGGTAGATGAGGTGTCCGATCACCTACATGAGGTCAGCAAGAGTCGTGCTATCTCTTCAATCGACATAGTAGAAGCGATAACAAGTGCTAATTTGGTGGTTCATGAGCGTGGCCAAATCTATACTGACTTTCAAGGGATGGGCACGACGCTGGTTTCAATCGTGGTAAATGATTACAAGGCGACTCTGGGGCACGTTGGAGACTCGAGAGCGTACTTACTGAGGAAAAAGGAACTCACTCGCATGACTCGAGATCACTCAGTTGTACAGGAGCTGGTGGATCGAGGAGAGCTTACGTTTGAACAAGCACGCGTGGCACACAATCGAAATATTGTCACTCGATGCATTGGTCCCTACGAACATGTAGAACCGGAAATCACGGTGCACGAACTTCAACCCGGAGATGTCGTTATGATGTGTACCGATGGTGTGTCAGACTTCATTTCAGATGAGGAAATACGCGAGATCATGGATGCACACTCGCACAGTCTCCCAATCTTGTTAGGTAGCCTGATCGAGACAGCAGACAAACACGGGAGCACCGACAATATCACTGCAGTGGTAGCTAAGTTCAAGTAATGACTGTTCAGCAAGTAATTGAGACCAAACTAGCAACGCTCGATCCGAGCCATCTGGAAGTTGTCAATGAGAGCAACAATCACAATGTTCCCCCGGGGTCGGAATCTCACTTTAAGGTTGTATTGGTGTGCTCAAGATTTGAGGGACTTCGAGCGATTCAGAGGCACCGAGTAATACATGAGCTGCTGTCAGAAGAACTCAAAGGGCCAATTCACGCACTGGCCCTTCACTTGTATACCGATTCAGACTGGACAAGAAGGTTTGGAGAAGCGCCAAAGTCTCCACCGTGTTTAGGTGGATCAAAGACGGGCTAACCTACAGGTGATGCAGTGTTCATTGCGTCTTTCTACAAGTTTGTTCAACTCAAAGAGCTTGACGAGCTACGTGTTTCACTTGAGCAGACATGCCGAGGGAGAAGTGTCAAAGGGACAATCATTCTGGCGACGGAAGGCATTAACGCATCCATCGGAGCAATTTCAGAGAAAGACCTCGAAGTCTGTCTTGACGAGATTCTTGACTCTTTGAGTCTGGGCAATCTTCTCATCAACCGTTCTAAGTCCGGTCCCACAACCGCCGTTTTTGAGCAATTAGTCGTTCGAGTCCGGGA
Source organism: Candidatus Azotimanducaceae bacterium (assembly GCA_965203735.1). GTDB lineage: Bacteria > Pseudomonadota > Gammaproteobacteria > Pseudomonadales > Azotimanducaceae > Bin55. The sequence continues at coordinate 1,298,743 of OZ241909.1, read as the reverse complement.
CGAAATCGTGACTTTCGGCGAGTCATTCGATTTCAGCAAACCGAAACAACCTCGGGCCGACTCCGAATCGTGGAACCAAATGCTCGATGATCAAGACTGCTTGATTCTGGATGTACGCAATGAGTATGAAGTGAGGATCGGACGTTTCAAGCGTTCCATCAGTCCGAACACACACTCTTTTGGCGAGTTTCGAGAGTGGGCAGAAAACGCCAAACCCGAGTTAAAGAGACTGCCGGTTGGCATATATTGCACGGGAGGCATCCGATGTGAAAAAGCAGCACAACTCCTTGATGAGATTGGTTTTGAGAGTGTGACGCAATTAGACGGTGGGATATTGAACTATCTTGCATCCAATCCGGATTCGTCTCACTGGACCGGGGAGTGCTTTGTGTTCGACAAGCGAGTTTCGGTAACTGCTGACATGCAAGAAGGCACTGCCACCCAGTGTCATGCGTGTCGTCGCCCGCTCACTAGAGAGGATAGAGTGACTGATCAATACGAGGAGGGGATCAGCTGTCCCCACTGCTGGAATGAAATCCCAGACCAACGTCGCGACGGCCTGCGCGAACGAGCAAAACAGATGGCGTTAGCACAAAAACGGAACCAATACCATATAGGTAAGAGAGCACAACCGCTAGACCCAAACAATCAGCCCACACCACGCAGATAAGCAAGACGAGAACGAAGTACAGGAAATGCTCGAATCAAGCACAGTTGAGAATTCCGGAAATGGGCGTGTCGCATCCACCACGCGAAGCGATGTAGCAAGTCTCAACAAGATCTCCAAAAAACTCAGACGTCTTGTGGGAAGCGCAATCGCCGACTATCAAATGATCAAAGACGGCGATCGGGTCATGGTCTGCGTATCAGGGGGGAAGGACTCCTTCACTCTGCTCGAAACCCTCATTTCACTACGTCGAAATGCTCCGGTTGATTTCTCTCTTATTGCGGTAAACCTAGATCAAGGACATCCAGGGTTTCCCAAGTCGGTACTTCCAAAGTACCTTCGCGAAAAAGAGGTCGAGTACGAAGTCATTAAAGAAGACACATACTCAATTACGCAAGAACTTACGCCTGAAGGAAAGATTCAGTGTCCGATCTGTTCAAGGTTAAGACGTGGAATTCTGTACACATGTGCACAAAGACTAGGAGTGTCAAAGATTGCGCTCGGGCACCATATGGACGACGTCGTTGAGACTCTATTTCTCAACATGTTCTTCGGCGGCACCATGAAGTCGATGCCTCCCTATCTCGTTTCGGATGATGGCCTCAATCACGTAATCCGACCCTTGTATTACGTCAGGGAGCACTTGATCGCACAGTATTCAAAGCTAATTGGACACCCAATCATTCCCTGCAACCTGTGCGGAAGCCAGGAACAACTTCAAAGGCGCGAACTAAAGAAAATGATTCAATCCTGGGATCTTTCGCATCCGGGTCGTGTAGAGGGTATTGCTCGAGCAATCCGGAACATCAAGCCTTCACATATGGGAGACCATCGTCTTTATCCGTTCGGCACGAACACGTCCGCCATCAACCTCTTGAATGTTCACGCTGTTACCAATGCATCGGATTGAATGCGATGATTAAGATTCCCTACGGGGACTTGTCGGACGAAGCCTTGAGAAACTTGATCGATGAGTTCATCACACGTGATAGCACGGTAACGGACGGTACCCTGGAGCAAAAACGTGAACGCATTTTGAGTTCGCTCAGGAAAGGGACTGTGCAAATTACCTACGATACCGACACGGAATCGGCTCACATTTGGACAACCGAGGAACTCCGGCGCATGCCCAAGGGTAGCCAAGATTGCCAAACTCCTTAGTTACCGCACACAGACTTTTCTACGAGACTTCAGGACGAGAGCTATTTGCGGGACTGAGCGCGACTGTGCAGTCCCATGAACTCGTCGAGGTCTGCGGTCCAAATGGGTCAGGAAAGACAACCCTATTGCGCATGTTCGCCGGACTCCTCAAACCCGACTCGGGCCAGGTAGTACGGCATGCAAAGAGTCTTGGATTTGTTGGCCATCGACTAGGTGTTGCACGGTTGCTTTCGGTACGAGAGAACATCCGTTGGTCGATTGCAATGTCGAACACCACTGTCACGGAAGCCAGCACCCAAGAAGTGTTGGAACGATTTGGTCTCGGAAGCTGCGTCGACACACTTGTTAAAGACCTATCTGCGGGTCAAGCCAAGAGAACTGCACTGGCTGTGCTCGTTCTTTCAAACCACCAACTGTGGCTACTTGATGAACCTACAGCATCACTCGACACGGAAGGCGAAGAATTACTAAGTCAAGCGGTAATTACTCATTGCCAGTCTGGAGGAGCCGCTATTGTTGCAACGCATTCGTCGTTTGCATCGAAAGCCGACCAACGTTTCGAGTTAGGCAAGGCATGAAGAGATTCCTTGCAACGCTACATCGCGACCTGACAGTTGCTCTACGAACGGGAACGGAAATGCTCAACCCGCTCATGTTTCTTGTGTTGGTCGGGGTGATTTTTGCCCTGGTTCTTGGCAACGATCACGCAACTCGAGAACTCACGGGTATTCCTGTCGTTTGGACCACTGCGCTCTTTGCAAACATGCTTGCGTTGGAGGGGCTATTTCGCCGAGAGCACGAGGAAGGAACACTGGCGACAATTCTTGTATCGAGTGAATCAGCATTACCAGCCACCATAGCGAAGTTGGTGGCACATTGGTTGGTAACTGGCTTGCCCATTAGCATTATTGCACCAGTAATCGGACTAGGGTTTGGACTTTCGTTCGAGACACTTTGCATGCTCACATTGACCCTGCTGGCGGGGACTCCTGTTTTAACTCTCGTGGGTGCTATCGGGGCTGCACTTGTTGTCGGTTTAGGCAGAGGAGGAGTCTTGCTCACACTCTTAGTACTGCCTTTGTTCGTACCCGTATTGCTACTAGGTATTGGTGTTTGTCAACAGTTTCAATTCAATGCAGAATATGTCCCCCCTTTCTTGGGTCTATTGGCAATCCTATCTGGATCGATCACGGCAATTCCAATTTCCATTGCACCAATTCTTCGTTTCAGTCAAGACCAGTAAGTCGTACTTTCCCCAAAATTCGGTGTTCAAAAACTTGAAACCTAACAGATCGCGCAATAGCTAGAGACGTGAACCTCTTCTCTGACACACTGCATCGCATGTTGTCTCCCGAGAGTTTCTTCCGTGGAGCACGAGTTTGGGTGTATTGCCTGTATACGATTGGAATCTTGGGATTGGTAGTCGGTAGCGTGTGGGGATTGTTCTTTGTGCCGCCTGAGAAGTTTCAAGGTGATAGTTTTCGCATCATGTTCCTTCATGTGCCCGCAGCGCATCTGTCGCAGATTGTCTACATCGCATCTGCCGTGGCTGGAGTGGTGTACATCGTTTGGCGCGCCAAAATGGCTGACATCTTCATGGCTTCCGTTGCACCGATTGGGTGTATCACGACTGCGTTGGCATTGATATCGGGAATTGTTTGGGGAAAACCTACTTGGGGAGCATGGTGGGTCTGGGATGCTCGAACCATATCGGTTCTGATTCTGTTCTTTCTGTTCTTTGGCCAAATTGCATTGCGCCAAGCAATTTCGCGCCCTGAACGTGCAGCATTTGCAGTGAGTGTGTTGGCAATTGTCGGTGCGATTAACATACCAATAATCAAGTATTCCGTGGAGTGGTTCCAAACGCTCCACCAGCCAGCTAGCATCACTCTGACCGAAGAGAGTGCTATATCTATGGTGTTCCTCATTCCATTGCTCATAAACATCGCTAGTCTCTATATATACATTGCAGGAGTTGTTCTTGCGTGGATGCGCTCGCGGGTCTTGTTCCGACATCAGCACACTTCGTGGGCACAAACCTGGCTGGCGAACAAGTAATTGGGATGGAAGCCCTCGCAATGGGAGACCACGGAGTCTATGTTTGGACGGTTTACTTTGTGGGCATAGTGTTTCTAATTGGGCTTGGACTGTATCCAGTGCTTTCGCTGAAGAATCTAAAGCGTAGACTCTCGAGAGATAGGGACGTTGCATGAACGCCCTGCGGCGCCGAAGAATACTGATACTGACGTTTCTCTTTTGCGGTGGATCTGTAACCGTCGCCTTAGCGATCCTCGCACTTCAGCAGAACATCAATCACTTTTATCTTCCCGTTGAAGTACTTGACGGTACTGCCCCAACAGAACGTCAAATACGAGCCGGCGGGATGGTTGTTCAGGATAGTGTGAAACATTACGAAGATGGACTAAAGACGACGTTCGACCTCAGTGATCTCAAGGGTTCCACGTTCAACGTTGAGTACGAAGGACTCTTGCCCACCCTGTTTAGGGAGGGTCAGGGAGCTATTGTGGTCGGCCAGTTGGAACCTGGAGGGACCTTCGTTGCCCATCAGGTGCTTGCAAAGCACGACGAGAATTACGTCCCACCGGAATTGAAAGAGTTACACGAAGCAAATGATCCCTGAGCTTGGACACTTCGCAGCAATTCTTGGATTGGCCTCGGCGATCGGAATCGTTGCAACCGGATTCTGGGGCGCGTTCAACAACCAAGACTCTTGGGTCGAAATGTCGATTCGCCTTGCGAAACTCCAATTTGGAGCACTCGCAATTGCGTTTCTGTTGTTGATCCTGAGTTTCCTGCAAGATGACTTCTCTGTTCTCTATGTAGCCAACAATTCGAACACCGAACTACCTTGGTATTACAAGGTAAGTGGAACCTGGGGCGCTCACGAAGGTTCTTTTTTACTATGGACTCTAGTGACTGCATGTTGGACACTTGCTGTCGCATTGCGGTCCAAAAATCTCCCATTGGACCTGCACGGCTACGTGTTGGGAACATTGGGATTTCTCAACGTCGCATTTCTCCTCTTTCTCCTTGCATCCAGCAATCCATTTGATCGGCTAGTTCCGAATGTGCCTCTTCAAGGTGCTGACCTCAATCCGATACTGCAAGACCCTGGTCAAGTCATTCATCCTCCCATGCTCTACATCGGTTATATAGGATTTGCGGTGGCGTTCAGTTTTGGAATAGCCGCGCTGTGCACCGGCAAACTTGATTCCGCGTGGGCACGTTGGACCCGACCCTGGGTCAACATGGCATGGGGATTTCTCACGATTGGAATTGCATTGGGAAGCTGGTGGGCGTACTACGAGCTAGGCTGGGGTGGTTGGTGGTTCTGGGATCCTGTAGAAAACGCATCTTTCATGCCTTGGTTGGCCGGAATAGCGCTCATCCATTCACTAGCGGCGACGGAAAAGCGTGGCGCATTCAAGAACTGGACGATTCTGCTTGCGTTGCTCACGTTTTCAATGTGTCTGGTGGGGGCTTTTCTCGTTAGGAGCGGAGTGTTGACAAGCGTGCATGCTTTCGCTGTGGATCCACAACGTGGATTGTTTCTGCTCGGAATCTTGGTTGTGGTGGTAGGAAGTGCACTCTATCTCTACTTTGTGCGAGCTTCAACCATTAGGAGTCGTATCCAATATTGGGGGATGTCGAGGGAACTCCTTCTTCTTATCAACAACGCGTTGTTGGTAATAGCCGTCATCACGATCATGCTTGGAACCCTCTATCCCATCGGCTATGAATGGTTCAACGATGGAGACAAACTGTCGGTGGGTGGACCCTATTTCAATCGAATCTTCTTGCCACTAATGCTTGTACTGGCATTCTTTTTAGCTCTTGCACCCATATCACAGTGGAAGAACACACCGATATTGCTCATTAAGCAGAGCTCGATTCTGTTGGCGGGGTCCGCAGTCGTTGCTCTGTTCCTACCTTGGATACTCTGGAGTTCATTGAATTTTGGCGTGACTTGTGCCGTTGCGCTCGCGCTTTGGATCATTGCAACACATTGCAAGTCATTTTGGAGACAACGCAATTCTCTGACACTAGGATTTGTAGGTATGGTTGTCGCCCATGTAGGCTTCGCTATCGCAATTTCGGGGGTGGCCGTCACGAGTGCATTTTCGAACGAACGTGACGCTCGACTACAACCCGGAGAGTCACTAGTTCTCAACGACAGGACCTACGAACTCGTTGATGTTGGCCAAACACAAGGGCAGAACTACATTGCTGACCGAGCTCACTTCAGTGTAAATGGCGTCATGAGCATGTATCCGGAGAGACGCAACTACCGTCTTCGTCAGACAATTACTACTGAAGCTGCGATAGCCCCCGGTCTATTTCGTGATCTGTACATATCCCTAGGTGAACCGATTGGGAATAGATCCTGGGGCGTTCGAGTGCAAGAAAAGCCTCTTGTTCGATGGATTTGGTTTGGCGCTTTTGTCATGGCAATTGCTGCCATGGTCGCCTGTCTGGACAAACGCTACAAGCGCCTCGCCAAACGCGACGCCATCAAGGCGGCAACCTCAAAGTGACTCGTCGACAACGAAGAATCTTGCTGGTTAGCCCTTTACTGGGATTCTTTGTTTTGGCTTTTGTCTTGACCATTGGTTTCGATATCGGGCGGCATGACATTCATCCCTCTTCATTACTTGACAAACCCTTTCCTGAGTTTGAACTACCGTCACTTCACTCCCAGGAAAGTGTTCAGCTAAGTGACCTCCTAGGAGAACCTCGTCTCTTCAATGTTTGGGCTTCATGGTGTATTGCTTGTAGGACAGAGCACAATCTCTTGCGCCAAATCGCTGAACGCGGCGATGTTTCGATTATTGGAATCAACTACAAGGACCGCCGACATGATGCGTTGTCGTGGCTTTTCGACCTAGGTGACCCCTACTCTCTTAGCATTCTTGATTTAAACGGCGATCTTGGTGTGGATCTTGGCGTCTATGGGGCACCCGAGTCGTTTCTGATGGATGCAACGGGCGTTATTCGCTACAAACATGTAGGTCCACTAACAGAGCAAGTTTGGACAAACCAGATCGCGCCCATCCTCAAGAGTTGGGATTAGGAATGATTGCATCTGCGTTTCTTGTTCTCGCACTGAGTGTCGGTGTGGGGGTGGATGACTTTCATTTCGATTCTCAAATGGATGCGAATCGCTATTCGAGACTGATCGAAGAATTTCGTTGTCCAAAGTGTCTCAATACAAACCTAGCTGGATCCGATGCTCCAATTGCGCAAGATCTGCGGAGAGCTGTGCACAGACTGATTAGCGAAGGTAAGACAGACAAAGAAATTCGAACATACATGCGAGATCGGTACGGCGACTTCATTCTGTACAACCCCCGATTGACACCTAAGACCCTAATGCTCTGGTTCACACCAGTTCTTCTTGTATTGGCTGGTATTTGGCTCATTCTTCGGCTCAAGGACAGGAGGTCTTCCGTCGCTCTTACGACCGAAGAAATTGAACGATTGCGCGACCTAACTTCGTGATATTTCTTGTCTTCGTACTTGCTCTTGCAATTGTTGGGTATTGGATCCACCTTGATGCCAAATACCATCTCCAACGAAGAAGGTGGACACGACGGGATGCGAATCTAGCGATCCACGAAGAACGTAAATCCGATGTCTTCGACGAGCAAGTCTCCCCGGAACCGGACGAATCAGAACAAGCATCGGACATCGATCTGATCTTGCTCGACGATGTAGGCTCCGAGACTACTTCAGAAACACCAAGCACATCAAGTGGCTGGTTCCCCTATACAACGGCCACAGCTCTTGCATTTCTTGCTATTGCTGGCTACTTCATTTGGGGCGATCCCTTCGCTATTCGTCTGGAGAGTATTCGTGATCAAGCTCAGAGTGCTTCTACCGAGGAAGAGCTCGACGAGGTTATTGAGCTGCTCCAAGCGAGAAATTCGTCGAGACATGGAGACATGGGGTCCACCAACTACTTGATCAATGTCTACTTCATCAAAGAGGATTTTGAGAGTGTGGTACGAGAGCACAAATTGGCTGAGAAACGAGGTACCAACTCGCTACTCTCGGACGTTGACCGCGTTCGAGCGGCTTTCGAACTTGATGGTTACAGAATTACCGACGAAACACAGGTTGTTGTTGATCGCATTCTTGCCCAAGTGCCGGACCATCCATTGATCCTGCAATTACTTGCACTCCAATCATATGCAATGAGTGATTTTCCCGAGGCTCGGGAATACATCGAGAGGCTTCTTCGACAACCAGTCGGTCAACGCGTCGTCGCGCTCTTTGATCCCATCCTGTCCAGGGTCAATAGCAATCTTGAACCAGACCATGTCGGGATACGAGTAAATCTGCATATCGAAGACTTAAGAACTCCCCACCAATGGCTCACCGTGTTCGCACACACTGACGACGGCTCTGCCCCGATTGCTGTCGTGCGGCGGGCCAATGCCGCCCCTGGTACCTACGCATTGTTACTGGATGACATTGTGTCGATGGTTCCCGGGAGAAATCTCTCTTCTTTTGATCGCGTTGCAGTAGTTGCTCGACTGTCCCCAAGTTCGAATGTAGCAGACGTCGCCCAAGCGAGTCAAATTCAAAGTGGATGGGTAAGTCCGTCGTCAAATGCCACTGTTTCAATGCGATTAACGGAAAGTGTGGCTAGCGACTCGATTGCTGTGACGGTTGCACTGGACCAAGGTTTGAAAGCTGAAGACGACTGGCCGGTGTTCATCATTGGAAGACGAATCGATACGCCGGGACCTCCTCTGGTCGTGAAACGGGTCCTAGCGAGCGACTTGCCGATTTCGCTTTCTCTATCTGCAAACGACACCATGTTGCCCGAGACCGAGTTTCCCGAGGGCGACATAGAGGTTTTCGCACGCGTTTCTAGTAGCGGGAGTGCTAGTCGAAGCGAAAACGACATTGAGAGCGACAAAATTAGGGCGAGGCTCGGTCAAACCATTGGATTGATGTTGGACAAAGTGGTGAAGATCAGCGATGAACCGTGACTTGAAGATAGAGTCGTCCAAGTAGCGTCGAAGTCGGTTCAATTTCTCACTGGAGATTCCGCGGATACGCTAAAACTCGGTTCTTTGAAGTCAATTTGAACAGATCGAGAGTGTGAACTCACCAGACCAATTATCGACCCCTTAATCGTACTCATCCCATTTTTGAGAATACGTCCACCGGTTTATCTAGAAAGATTAGTCCATGAAACAACCGAAGATGTTTGGGCGCACTGGGTCCAAATTGCAACGAGGACGTAGTTCGATGGCAAATACCAATCAAACAGTCTGAGCTTGAGGAACTTTCTTGGGACTCGTACGGGATTTCCGGGGCTCGAAGTACACCTTAAAGCCATCATCAGGATGCGGTGTAGGTATGGGCCTGATCTTTAGGGAGTACTTGGACGAACTCATCTCTATGTCAAAAAAGTGGATGAGAGTCGCGATATTCGTCATGACAAGCAGCTGAGCGAAGTCTGCGCCAAGGCATCTATGTGCACCTACTCCGAAGGGAACGAATGCTCCAAGCTGGCGATGCTCGTCACGACCTGGTAGATAGCGATCAATATCGAACTTGGTGGGATTCGGGAAATACTCCTCCAAGAGATGTGGAACACTTGTCGCGATCATCACTTGTTCACCTGCAGGAATCCTATAGCCTTCAAAATCGAAGGAATTTGAGACAGTTCGAACAATTGATGGAGTAACCGGCCACATTCGCAGCGACTCCATCATGGCTCGACCAATAACATCCAATGTGGCAAGTGCAGATGCTCCGTTAAGGTGTCCTTCAAAGAACTGCTCTGCCTCTTCCCTAGACCGCTCCATCAGTTCAGGTTGTGTGAGCATCGCGTAGAGCAGAAATGAAGTAGCGACTGCAGCGGTTTCCAAGCCAGCAAAGTACGGACCCAGTGTGGTCAAGGTGTAGTCGGTCTCAGGCACCAGAGCGGGGTCTTCGCGGTGCATCTTGAGACACATGTCGATCAAGTCTGGACTTCTGTCTTGGCGCAGATGGGGATCGTGGGCTTCAATCACCTTTTGGGAGAATTCTTTGATTCGTCGATGAGCCCTGTTTACGCGAGGACGGGAAAGTTCCAAGCTCGGTCGCGCCTTCGTGACTCGAATCAACAGCATCGTTTCGAGAAAGAGAATCAGATCATCAATGTAGTCCGCAGGCGATACTCCTGTGGTCAGAATGCCAATTTGCTCGGATACCAGACGCTGCATGGTGTACAGAACACGCCGGGGCTTGTCGTCTTTGGAATTGCCAATCTCTCTCTTGACAATGGATACCACTTTGTCGAGTTGATCGGAGACGACACGTTGGGAATAGCCGTTGCGCATGCACTTTCTTAACTTGACGTGATCGTCGCCATCAACGCTCACCATTGACCGGGACGCTCCAAACTCTTGATCAAAGTCTTGCCAAGTTTCTTTTGACCGGAGGTAGTCCCGTCCATGACGATGAACGAAATTGTTGGCATTTGCGCCAGCCAAGACGGTGTATTCCCGATTCAATACTTTTACTCGGTACACGGGTCCAAGTTTCAGGTATTGCTCCGTGAGAAACTGCCCTACGTTTCCCGCCATTTCGATGGTGTTTCCAATCACCGGCAATCCGCGCACAGTGGGAGTGGGAGTACGCATTCGAATCCCGCGCTGGATAGTGTCGGCGAGAGATTGCAGATTGGAGTCCGAGTGAATGGTGCTTTCAATCGAAGCTTCAATCTCTTGATATTCGTCGTTTGACATCAGTTCGCTGAATCCGTCACATGCCTCAACGATCGCTATAAGCGTCGAATCCCTCTGACTTGTCTCGTTTCGGCTAAGGAGAACTTCCATTAATCGAGTACGGACCTCGGTCTCACTTGAGTCAACGGAACTTGGATACTTCCGAGTGTCCCGCACCCACCGAGAACGCTTGAAGACTCCGTCTTCATCGACTCGCAAGACGCCACAGGAAACAAGGCGTCGAAGCCCCAAGTCACGGAGCACTTCCGCTCGAAGTGCTGTGTGCTTCAACCAAAAGAGCAGGTCTCGGTCACGTTTGCTTTGAGCTATGTCTGAAAGCGTCGGATCTAGGAGATACTCGCCAGTTGGAGCATCATCAATAACTGACAGTTTGTTGCCCGAAACACTGATTTTGTTGAGCAACAAGAGATCTGCAATGACACCAGCAGCCATCGCCCAATCCAATCGATCAGGGTCGATGTGTACGAACGATCCCTCGTTCTCGTCAACAAAAAGAACAATCAGTTCTTCGGTAATGGTTAGGTTTGCCATATCTCTCTGGACTCAGTTTGCTTTCCTGAATCTGTGTTGCTCCATATACAGAAGGCTTCCACCGAAATTAGACCGCAATTCCCAAGTGTAGTTACACGAATGGTCTATATTCTGCTTTATGCAGATGGTGACTCGCATTCAAAAATGTCCGTTTTAACCTCTATGTCTGTCTAGTCGCTATACAAGGCAATTGCAGGAATTGTCACGAGGTGCCCGATAGTCCCACCCGAGAATCATAGGAATCGAATTCGCTCACCTTGAGAGCAACCAATTGGCGGCCGTGTCATGATGCATGCGTCGGCACCAGACCAGAATCGACAGCCAACAACTCAATCTTGGTGCTTTCCAGACGGGCAGACAAATCTACGATCTAAGCAGCTTGTTTCTTTCTCTCTCGCGCTAATTCCCAACTCGCCTGTAATCGCATCCAGAACGGTGCGTTACTCCAACCTATTCTTTCAAGTGCCAAGGCCATCGAAGGAGACATTCCGCTGTGCCCGTTGAGTAGTCTTGACAGTGTCTGTCGTCCAACGCCAAGCTTGCTCGCCGTTGCAGTTACAGTCCATCCTTCAGCCTCTACACTATCTCGAATAATCCCACCCGGATGAGGGGGTGTCAGCATTGTGACGCTAGTATTTTTATCACACACAACAGTTACCTTGAAGCCTCAGTGATAGTCCACTAAATCGACATCGACGACTTCTGTTCTTTCAAAACGAAAAATGGTTCTCCAGTTCCCAGATACTCTAACACTCCAAAATCCTTGAAGCTATCCACGTAGCGGATGCAGGTCAAGTCCCAGCAATCCATTAAGGTTAGAAGGATTCATCGCAACATCCAATAGTGCCACGATGCGTTCGATCCGGCCAACCAATTGTGGTGGAAGCCCCGCCGAATTCCCGTTCTGGACAAGATTTCGAAGTTGCTTATGTCGAACTCTCACACAACCCGTCGCATGACAGGTGACAGTCACGCATTTTAAAACGATTCTGGATGCGTATATCGATTACCTTTTCGCGGACATACAGCCAAACGCTTCGAATTCACTATAGCCCATTCGTGCTTCCGAAAATACGAAGGGATTGCTTGAAGATTCGTCATGTAGCTGCGAAAGAGTTGCTCTCGCAAAACTTAGTACTAAGCACTCACCTCAAGCATTTCACGCGCTGCCTTTGCCTTCGCGACGATTCCCAATTGATACTTTTCCAAGTCAAACTCTTGATCTCCCATTGCTCCAACCAAGTAACGCTTGTAAACACCCTGTGCAATGGCAGCTAAACGCCAATGAGAGAATGCTCGATAGTAGCTAATCTGAGCAAGGCTTCTTCCCGTAAGTTTCTCGTACTGTTCACAAATCTCAGTACGCGATGGAAACCCGCCGATGCTGGTCGGCGAACCGTCGGTCGGTGAATCTGTAGGTTCTCCCCAATTGTTTAAGAGATAACCAACATCAGCCAAGGGGTCTCCTAGAGTGCACAGTTCCCAATCCAAAAGAGCAGCCATGGAACCATCACGGATAATCATGTTCCCGGGACGATAGTCGCCATGTACGATTGATGCGCCAATCTGCTCGGGATGCTTTGCATGGAGGAGACGTAGTGTTTCGTCCATGTCAGGAATCTCGTGAGTCTTAGTTGCTTCCCACTGTTGCGTCCAACGTTTGAGCTGCCTCTCGATATAGCCTTGCTTACGACCAAGCTGTCCAAGACCCACATCGTCGGGATTGGTTAGGTGAAGGTGAGCAAGCACTTCAATCACGTGAGTCCCAAAAGCCTGGCGTTCGTCGTCAGAGAGTTCGCTCATGACATCAGCGTTGTGCGGAACACTTCCCTCGATAAAGTCCATGACGTAGAAGGAGGACCCATTGACGCTTGCGTCCTCGCAGAGTCCGTATGTCTTGGGTACAGGAACTCGGGTATCTTCCAAGGCAGAAATGATTCGGTACTCACGTCCCATGTCATGCGCGCTCTGAAGGACGTGTCCGAGCGGAGGGCGTCGAAGTACATATGCATCGTCTTTCGAGTCAACAAAACGAAACGTCAGATTGGAGTGCCCTCCAGCGATTAACGAGAAATCGAGAGGTGGCTCAACAGACGGAACGTGTTCAACGATCCATCGACACACGCTCCGATACTCAATTCCTTCAACTTCAGACATGTTTTTTGTGAAGCTCCTCTGCCTAAACTGTCCAGTTCAAGCTGGACTCCTAGCGTCCGTTGCTCTAATGCTACTCAATATGCCGAATCGCCGCTGTCCATCGTCAAACTTCAAGCAATTGGTTGGTCCTATCGAGGACTATGAATTTCGTTGCATAACAATACGAGAAATTGCACTCTAGAGTTTCTTTGGCAACCGCTCGCGGTGATAGACTTAGCCTTCTCATTCTCCCCATAGTCCACGAGCATCTCCAATGTCAAATTGGCCTTTCTTACAGAACGGTAAGCCCACGCATATTTCCCGAGCGGAAGGTGTCTATATTTACACGAAGGAAGGTCGTCAAATTCTGGATGGTGCAGCTGGCGCAATAGTTTGCAACATCGGTCACGGGCGAACTGAAGTGGCGGATGTTGTCCGGAACGCAACACTAAAAACGGACTACGTACTGCCACCGTGGCACTGCGACGAACGTGAGGATCTCGTGGATCTTCTAACCGCAAAATGGTTGCGGCCAGAGTTCACCCGCGTCCACTTGACTTGCGGCGGCTCGGAAGCGATCGAAGCGGCGATGCGCATTGCGGTCATGCACTACTCAGCTCAAGGTAAACCGAACAAGGCCAAGATCATTGGTCGCGACATTTCCTACCACGGCACAACGTTTGCGACGATTTCCATCGGTGGGCACGAATCTCGCAAAATCGGCGTAAAGCACACGCTTCAAAAATTTCCGGTTGCTCCTACCCCATACACCCTGCGCTGCGAGAGCAGCGATCCTACTCAGTTCTATTTGGACGAGTTGGAAAGCACGATCCTCGAGGAAGGTCCTGACACGATAGCGGCATTTCTTGCAGAACCGATTGCAGGGGCTAGCGGGGGTGCGATGGTTCCACCGGATGGCTATTGGGAAGGTGCAAGAGCCCTGTGTGACAAGTACGACATTCTTCTCATCATTGACGAAATCATGACAGGATTTGGTCGTACAGGGTTGCTCTTTGGCTATCAGCATTGGCCTTTTGAACCCGATATCTTCGTGAGCGGGAAAGGTCTAACTGCTGGATACTCTCCATTGAATGCACTGTTCTCTACCGACAAGGTAGCCGAACCCATTGAACAAGCACCAGGATTCAGCGTGATGTTTCACACCTACGGATCGTTTGCCCCAGCTTGTGCTGCGGCATGCAAGGTCTTGGAGATCATGGACGAGGAGCGACTAGTGGAACGTACTCAAGAGATGGGTAAGGTTTTGGAGTCAAAGCTGCAAGCGGCTTTTTCGAACCACCCCCATGTAGCGGAGTGTCGTGGCAAGGGATTGCTACAAGCCATCGAGATTGTCAGGAATCGTTCGACACTGGAACGGTATCCGATTGAAGAAAACGTAACCGCGAAAGTCATCAAGACTGCATTCGACAATGGCGTTCATTTTTATGGTGCAGGAACTTCAATTGTCAGAGACGTGGTCTTGATGGGTCCCCCGATGACGGTTGATGAATCGCACTTAGACACCATGGTCGAAGCTCTATCTGCGGCCGTAGACACTGTCACGCAAGGTGTGAGCTAGTACTTCGAACCACAAAAGCGAGACTCGCTTACTCTCGATACTTCTTGTCCTACTTGGTCGCTCGTCTGTATGAGCTCCGAGCCGCGCTCTTCAAGAGAAATATCCATTTTGGATTGTGGCAATCTTTTTCTAGGCTGCAAACCTACGGCAAGCACTTAGATTCGAATCCACATTCAAGTGAACGTTACAGCCAAGAAACTCGAAGCGAGTGATAGAACTATGAAGGTTAGAACGATCTCGTTGCTGTTCGTCCTCGCGCTAACAGTACTCTTGCAGGGCTGTATGCACTTGTTCGTTAAACCGACCTTAACGCACGAATTCGACACTTTTGTTGTTATGAATACGTCGCGCAATTTGCTCGAGAGCAGCAATGTGGGTCGAACGGAGATCAGTCGTACGTTCTACCGACACTACGAAGATGAATTTGATCTGCTAGTCATTCTCTACAACGTACCGAGTGAGTTGGAGCCTTCCAAAAGTAGAAACTCCAGCGGATGGTTTACCTTGGTCAGGAACTCGGTTCTTGGAGATGGTGTAAGAACGTTCGACAGAGGAAGACACTACGGGTCTCCAAGCAGACTCAAGGGGATAATTTCCCTCTTTTCCAATGAATTCATCATGCAAGGTCCACTGTTGCACGAAATCATGCACTTGTGGGTTTTGGATACTGAAATCATCCCGACATCGGTACGAGCACATTGGGGATTCAGTAGCGTGAACGGCCAATTGGGAGGTTTCAATGGAGAGGAGCTTGTTGACCTAGGAAACGGTTTGTTCGAAGTTTCGAGTACCTTCGACATACACGGCAATTGGGGCGTCGCAAGACCTTATGCTCCACTTGAAATGTACCTCGCAGGTTGGCTACCTGCAGATGAAGTGCCAGACATTTTGGTTGCGGAAGACGCAACATTCTGGCTCGAACAGGAAGACGGCAGTCGTGTCACTCACCAATATGCTTTTCGGCCAAAGTTCGCTGCGTCCGGAATTTCGACGTGGAGTATTAGCCGAATCATTGAGAGGATCGGTGAACGCGTTCCTAGCGTAGACGAATCGCAAAAATCCTTTCGTATGGCCACGATCGTTATCGAAAGCAACGAGTTTCCACTAACGCCGGACGACGTGAAGTTGCTCAATGCTCAACTCGATCTATTTACCCGTCGTGAGAGCGTGAAGGAATTAAAGGAAAGCGGAGGGTTCTACAACTTCTGGGACGCGACACGAGGACTGGCAACCATTGATGCGGAACTGAAGAGTGCGCGTCGAACGACCAAGACCGCTGCTTCCGGAAATTCTCTAAGTTCAAGCGCTCAAGTTGTAGCTAGGAATGATTCCTAGAAGGAAACTGCCGTTTTCTTTCCCGTCTTCGCTGGACTGGTTCGAAGTAACTTAAGCGGGAAAAGTCTGGCTCACTGGGGATTATCGATGTGTTTCCGGACTCTTGGTAGACTCAAAATAGGTCTCAGTAAGAGCTTGATTCAATACAGATTGAAATTCGTCCGAAAAAGCGTCTAGGTTCCGGACTATTGCGGCAAGATGTACGTTGTCCTCGCGTCCATTCCATGTCTTTTGGTATGAACCTTCCTTGTAGCCATTGGCTTGTCTAAACCGATTCAAGACATGCTTTCCCTTGTATATCCCGTAGAGCTCATTTAGTGACATTGGAGTTGCACTCATGACGGTCATGAAACACTCAACGTCAAATGACCCATCAAGTGCTGCCCTCGCGAGAGCTTCCACAGCGAGCCGAAACTCAACAGAGTCGCCGCAAGATTGTCCCACAATCATTTCATTCGCTACCTGATCGATCGACCGGTCTTCGATGACAATCATTGACAATCCAAAGTGCCAAATATCCACAATCTCAAGCTTGACCTGATCCAAATCGGTGGCTTGGTGCTTCCACCACTTCCACCCATAGTGGTCTAGTAATTCAGAACACTCGGTCCATATAGCTCTGTAAAACGGATACCCTTGAGTATCCCATGAAGGATGGACATCACGATTGTGCAGCAGTTGCAATCGCACCATGTCTTCGAGACAGGGAAAAAACCGTTCAAAATCAACTAATTCGGTAACGATTGAACGATTGTCTTGCGAAGCGACCATGAGGTCAAGGTTTTCCAATTGCTAACAATCTATGTGCCGAGTGCTGCCGAGGGCAGTTTGCAAGCATAACTATTTCACACCTGAACTCAACTGTTCTTCAGTTGAAGTGAACCTCAATTGCAACCATTACACTTTTCCATTATGTGAGGAATCTCGTCAGACTGGCAGGTCAAGTCTCGGCGATTTTCAGCTTTGAAGTGAACTGGCAAGAGTTGAACTTATAGTGGCATTTGCTAGTCATACTCGAAAACGGTAGTGATCCGATCCAGCCTTGGCAAATCGATTTCAATTGACACAGAATGTAACATTTCAGAGTGTCGCAGGTAACAATGCATTAGCACACATAGGTAAACTAACTCTACCTCAACGAACGCATGGTCTTGAAATCTCAATCTAGGGACCTTATATAGATCCAGAGAGCAACGGTTTTTCTGAATGTCACATCTTCCAGTACTACCGCTGAAAGACTTGGTCGTCTTCCCGGACCAAGTAGTCCCCATCATCGTCGGTCGCACGAAATCGATGAATGCCATCCATGAAGCAATGTCTGATGGTCACAAGATCATTACGGCCCTGCAACTCGAGAAAGACAATGAAGATCCTAATCGTGAAGATCTTCACGATGTTGGAACTCTCTGCAAAGTAGCGCGAATCGAAAAACGAAAAGTTGGCGTTCAGTTAATTGCTGAAGCTGTTGCTCGTGTCAGACTTGGGGATCCCGTGGAGGTAGGCGAATACCTCGCTGTCGAGTACACAGCTCTACCCGATCTTTCGAGTCAGGCAGATAGCCTCAGTGCCGAAGCAACGGGCATTCACAAAGCGGCCCTGGATCTAACAAAGCGACTGACAGACATCATCAACCCAGATAAGAGCGAGCAAGTCTTTAACCAATTCATCGGACAATTCAAGAATCCCGTTACTCAGATGTACCGTCTCGCTGCATATGCTCAACACCTCACCTTAAGTCAAGCGCAGGAAATCCTAGAGATCGACGACACCGACAAACTCATGGAAACGATCATGGCGTCGCTCAAGCACGAGTATTCAGTCACCGAAATTCAGCGAGAAATTCAGAGCCAAGCCCGCGAAGGGCTCGAACAGCAACAGCGCGAGCACATGTTAAGGCAGCAAAAGCGAGCGATCGAACAAGCTCTAGGAGAAGACGAAAGTGACGACGAAATTGCGGAACTAAAGGAAGAGCTGCGTCAAGCAAATCTGCCCGAGGCTGCACAGAAAGAGGTAGATCGGGAAGTTAAGCGGCTCTCCCGTATGTCGCCGAACGCCGCAGATTTTCAGGTCGCACGAAGCTACCTTGAACTTGTAGCGGAATTGCCGTGGAACATCATCACGGAAGACAATCTCGACCTCAAACACGCTGAGAACATTCTGAACGAGGACCACTTCGGACTAGAAGAAGTAAAAGACAGAATTCTTGAGTCCTTGGCGGTGCTGCAACTCAATCCTGATGCAAAGGCATCAATTTTGTGTTTTGTGGGCCCCCCTGGTGTGGGTAAGACTTCTTTGGGACAGTCCATTGCACGAGCAATGGGGCGAAAGTTTGAGCGGATGAGCCTAGGAGGACTTCACGACGAAGCGGAATTACGCGGACATCGAAGAACCTACATCGGTGCAATGCCAGGCCGTATCTTGCAAGCAATCCGTCGCTGCGGAGTTCGTAATCCAGTGCTAATGCTTGACGAACTCGACAAACTCGGTGCGGATTTTCGCGGTGACCCCTCAGCCGCCCTGATGGAAATCCTAGATCCAGCGCAAAACAAGGAGTTTCGAGACAACTATCTGAATCTTCCCTTTGACCTGTCAAAGGTGCTATTCATTACGACGGCGAACACGCTGGAGGGAATATCACGTCCACTGCTCGATCGTATGGAAGTCCTTGAGCTCACAGGATACAGCGAACTTGAGAAGCTTGAGATAGCGAAGCGCTACCTCATTCCTAGGCAAACACTCAATGCGGGACTCAAGGACAAACACATGAAGTTTACGGGTGAGGGCCTCAAGCACTTGATTCGGCGTTACACCCGCGAAGCAGGAGTTCGTTCTCTCGAGAGAATTATTGAGAGCATAGCTCGAAAGAGGGCAAAGAACAGCCTAATGCTCGAAAGCGATCAGGACTCTTTGGATGTCGACACGATTGTCAATCTTCTCGGACCTGAGAAATACAAGGAAGATCGAAGTCGTAAGTCTCTTACGAATGGTGTGGCTACCGGACTGGCGTGGACTGAAACAGGTGGAGATGTCCTCTATGTCGAAGCATCGCTTACTGCAAAGGACGAAAAGGTCACTATCACCGGTCATATCGGCCAAGTGATGCAAGAGTCAGCAAAAGCCGCACGAAGTTACATTTGGGCTGCTGCGGAGGACTTGCATATAGACCGCGAAGCTATTGAAGACTCAGGTGTACACATTCACGTTCCCGCAGGTGCAGTTCCGAAGGACGGCCCGTCTGCGGGCATCACGATGGCAACCGCGCTTGCCAGTGCCTACAGCGAGAAAGTTGTACGAGACGACATAGCAATGACGGGAGAGTTGACTCTTACTGGATTGGTTCTTCCCGTCGGTGGAATACGAGAGAAAATTCTGGCGGCGCACCGTTCAGGAATTCGTCACGTGATTTTGCCTAAAGATAATGAATCGGAGCTCGAAAAGTTACCTGACAACGTTCGTGGTGAAATCGAGGTCAGTCTCGTTGAAAACTTGTCAGATGTAGTGAAGATAGCTATTCCTGAGTTAGGAGAATAAGCTCCCCTCACTCAGCTTCGTTTGGCTCTTTCCTGCAATCAGTAGTCCGTCTAACTCCGGCTAGATCCTCGTGGCTCCCTGACATGCTCCAAAAATTCCAGTTGTGGCAAGACAACTTGATCACGCTCGTGCCCACATCGTAAGTCTCATAGCCTCTGTACTTCTGCTTCAGCATTCTGGCGACTTCAGGTGACATGGCTTTTATCGAAGCCTGACAATCTAGTCTCAACCACCACAGTTTTTCCCAGTCTTCTGAGTAGTGATCGAGTGCAAGAGCTGCACGCGGGTTGGCTTCGAGATTGCGAATCCGACGGAGTATTCCCTTCGACTTTGGTTTTCCGTCAATCGGGCAAAAGATCAGATCACCGAGCCGAACGAAGACCACTGGTACTACGTGAGGAACATTGTCAGCAACTGTTGTGAGGAATCCCCGTCCCGTTGAGTCCAAAACTTCCCTAATCCACGCTTTCACAACTCTACAATTCTCTTTTAAGAACAAATTGGGAAACTTTAGCATTCCCATGAGCTTTATAACAAGACGCTGCGAGGGTCCAGCATAACTCTTGACTGTTCAATGTACCGTAATGGAAACAAATTGCGTCGTCGTTGGTTTGAGTCCTTGCGAATGATGGAGGCCTTTACAACATGTCCACCTGTAACCAATTGCCAAAGATACTTTGCGCCGCTCGAATGAAAACTCTTACCGTCAATATTCCGGACCACAGAATCTGTATTAGTGACCCCATTACGAACCAATCCACGGGCTTGAAGCTCTCTTGGGTCTCTGGGATCTAACGTGCAATTTTTTTTGAAATGACAATCTTCCTTTCACCAGTCTGCACACAACTCGCAACAGCTTGAAGACTATGGTTATTCGTTCTGTTGGACAATCAAATCGCAACGCGTTCATACCATGGAGTGAGCAATTTCACGGTTCGGCAACGACCTATAATGTCAAGTGATTGAGTCAGACACAGTGCGGGACGCTATGGTCTCTTACTGTCCACTTACTAGAGGAAAACTATGAGCGACGTAGACGGTACCTGGAATACAGTAGTGAACACACCAATGGGTGAGCAACGAGGCCAACTAACCGTAAGTTCCGATGGCGACAGCTTCACTGGGGCAATGTCAGGAGATCGCGGAACTCTTGATATCACCGACGGCGCGGTAGACGGCAACAAGCTAACTTGGACCGCACAAATCTCCGAGCCGATGTCGATGAAACTCTCGTTCTCTGTAGAAGTCAACGGCGACGAAATGAGCGGAAATGTCCAGCTTGGAATGTTCGGAAACGCCCCACTAACGGGTACGAGAGCGTAGCTTCGCTTACTTTGAATCGAGTTTAGCGGAATAGTCTCGAGTCCTGAACGACTGCTACCACTTGGTAGTAACGTTCTTCGTACGTGACCGAATCCAACTACCTAATTGTCGGTGCGGAGGAATCGCCCTACTCCGTTAAGGTCCGATCCTACTTCCGCTACAAGAACATCCCCCACACGTGGTCAACGCGAGCCGAGTCCGGCGAGTTGTTCGCACAACATGCCAAGCTTCCTCTCATTCCACTCGTCGTCACTCCTGACGGCACCGGCATTCAAGACTCCACTCCAATCATTGAGCGCATGGAGAGCACAATTCCAGAGCCTTCAATCCATCCCGCCGAACCAGTCTGTCGCTTTGTATCGATTTTGCTTGAGGAATTCGGCGATGAGTGGGGAAACAAATGGATGTTTCACCTTCGATGGGCGAGAGAGATTGACCAAATTGGATGCGCGAGAAGAATTGCCGCAATGGTCAATCCAAATGCCGATGAAGAACAGATCACGAAGGCATCACAAAGTATTCGAGAACGTATGGTGGGCCGTGTTTGGTTTGTTGGATCAAATGAAACCACGGCTCCGCTGATAGAGGCTTCGTTTCAAGATTCACTGAAATTGCTTGATCAGCATCTTGAGTCTCGGCGTTACTTGTTTGGAGATCGTCCTTCATTCGCCGACTTTGGACTGTGGGGACAGATTTACAACGCAAATCGAGACCATACGCCTGCTCAGATAATCTCGAAGACTCGAAACATCCAAGCATGGCTGAGCAGAATGCTCAATCCGATTTCATTGGGTCCCTTTGAAGAGTGGTCCTCATTAAGTTCCACCTTGAGTCCTCTGTTGGCTACGCAAGTCGGCCCAGTGTTTCTGCGCTGGAGTGACGCAAATAGAAGGGCGATCGATGGTGGACACGAAGAATTCTCGATTGAATTGAGTGTCGGTGAATGGACCCAAAGACCACAGAAATATCACGCAAAGTCCCTCGCTGTATTGCGGGAGAAATATCGTGCTTTTTCAGAAGACGAGGAACTACGCGAGTTACTCTCGGCTAACGAGTGTTTGGAATACTTGCAAGAGGCATAGTCAGAACCTCAGTCACACAAACTTGTAGGAGTTCAAAATGACGATTCAACTAAGACAGATTTGCCTTGTAGCACGAGAGCTGCGACCGGTTATTGACGATCTGACTTACGTCTTGGGCATCAAGTCTTGTTTTGTCGACCCAGGAGTCGGCGCATTTGGATTGGAAAACACACTCATGTGCGTCGGACGGAATTTCCTGGAGGTAGTTGCTCCGGTTGAGGAAAACACTGCGGGTGGAAGGTTCCTTGACAGAAGGGGAGGAGACGGTGGCTACATGGTCATTTGCCAAGCTCACAGCAAAGAGGAGCAACAAGCGATTCGACAACGAGCTCTAGACAGTGAAATTCGCATCGCGCACGAGAGTGATCGCCTCGATTGGAGCATTTGTCAAATCCATCCCCGAGACATGGTTTCCTCGTTCTTCGAGATTGACTGGATGAAACCAAACGACTTTAATGGTTGGTGGATGCCGTCGGGAGGCATGCAGTGGGAAGACAAAGTAGATCAATCTTCAACCGTCGACTATGTAGGAGTTGAGCTTCAAAGTGCTGACCCCGCTGGGGTTTCGGAACTCTGGAGCAAAGTGTCAGGTGAACCCGCGAGTATCGTAGATGGCGAGATTCACATTCGATTCAACAATGCAACATTGAGATTTGTCGAAGCAGCAGATGGCCGTGGACCTGGACTAGGCGGTCTCGACATTGCTGTCGCCAATCGATCCGGAATTCTCGAACGAGCAAAGGAACGCAGCTGCTATGTGAACGATCAGCAGGTAGACATTTGCGGGACTCGTTTCTATCTCAAAGACTAAGCAGCTAATGGAGCTTCACCCAGCTACTACAGCTGCGATCGTGAATCAAAACAAGACAGTAGTTCGTATATCGCGCTGAGTTACGACAGGCAGTCGAATTGGCGCATATCGCAAAGAGCTTTGTCTTGGGAACTCAATAGACCTCAGTCCACCGAAAGCTCTTTGCTGCTTTCTTTCAATTCCTTGGGTGTCAAGATATTGAAAATCCTAAGTTTGTCTTGATCTATATTGGAGTCACTCAACCCGGCTCTATACCCCTCAACGATGCTCCGCGCATCGTCTTTCCTCTCAACTCCCATCAATGCGCTGACGTAGGTAGCCACAACAAAAGGATCTTCTTGATCCAATTCGTAACCTCGTTCCGCATACTCAAAGGCTACCTTGCGGTGAACCAACTCTTCCGATCGAACGATTTTCGATGCCGCTGAGCTGTAGTGATCAGCAGTAGTTGCGTCTCCCCACTTTTCGAACCTTCCCTCGTACACCTCAATCAATCCGTCGAAGTCCTTCCGTGCAAGCAGATACGGAGTTTCCCACGAAAACCTTAGCTTTTCCGGCAACATACGACTGTTTGGATCGCGATTACGCTCATAGTCCACAGCTTTGCTTAGAGGATAGGAATCGAGCGCATCAATGTACTCGGTGAATTTTTCGTCTCCTGCTTGAGCAGTTTCCGCAGCTGACGTCAACGTAGCTTCCAATATGAACTGACTCATGGCTGCCTCCGATGAGACTGCGAGTATTTTGTCGTAGTTGTCGATCACAAACTCGACAATCTCCTGCCCTCGAGGATCCCCTGTGCAAAAGTGCATGACAAGCTGAATATCGGTTTCGTTAATAAGGTCAAGCAATGGTCGGCTTGCAAAGTACTCGCTAGCGATCGTCTTGTACTTCTCTCCCTCCTCGTAGTATGCCCTTACACTTTCGATGTCTTGGTTGTCCAGATCACGGAAGGAAAGTTCGACGGTTGCGTCCAAGAGGTACTGCCGAATGAACTCCGTCGCCCTCTCGCCCGAATCGTATCTCTTCTGCATCTCTTCAAACGTGGATTCAGACTCCCCAAGCATTCGACTCACCATGGATATGAACTGATCACTAGGTAAGGCACTCGCAGCGCGATGCAGTTCGTTGCCGTTGTGATCCAGAATCAAGTACGTCGGATATGCTCCAATAGCGAAACGAGCTTCTAGCTCCGGTCCGTTTTGCTCCTCATTCTCGGCGTCAAGCTTGAAGTTAACGAATCTGGCATTGAAGAATTCTCCAACTTCCGTCAGGGGAAACACCGTTTCCTGCATCACCACACAAGGTCCGCACCAGATCGTGTAGACATCTACAAAGACCATCTTTTCCTCTTCAAAGGCGAGTGCTAGAGCGTCTTCGAAAGAACCATCAAAGAAGTCTATTCCTTTGCTTGGTGCGGGAGGAGTATCCGATTGCGAGTCAACCGGAGCCGGTGCTACAGAGTCCTCGATGGGAGTCGAACATGCAGCCAGCGATATTGCAGCGATTGCACACATCAAGATTCGAAATTTTGCTCGTAGGACTGTCAAGTTCCAATTCGCCTTAGATCATTTGACTGAATGGCAAAGGTGGGACTTTACCTGCAGGGATCATCAGTTGAACCAGCGTGGCATGGACATGCGGTTCAGGTGTCTGGAGCTAAACCGTCAAAATCTCCAAAGCAGATCCAATTCGAGAGCTCTGTCCAATCCCTCAAGAGGGTCCAAGTATTGCACAAGCGATGCAACTACCGCAATCTTGCCGTCCCGAAAATTTAGCTTTAGTGCTGAAGCTGCAAATGCCTTCGTTTCATTCATAGATTCCGAGACTGTTTGACTTGGCAGCTGCACTTCAGATCCAAGAACTCTCGTCCTGGTGGTTGCGGTCCCCTCAGTCTGAATTCTCGCAATGCCTGCTTTCAACTGTACGGAAATTGGATCTCTGAGTACATATTCGTACACCGGACTGACTCGGTAAATGGTTGCTTCCAATTCAGTTTCGATGTCCAACGCAAACACATCCTCGAAGCCTATTGGTGGAAGATCCGTTATAGTCCCGTCTTGTGATGGACCCACAATGTAGGATCCTTCCACCGACCATGTTTCATTAAAAGAGAAGCCAACAGTGATTCGGAGACCTGTGTCCTTGTTAGACACTTGAACGGAATCTGCGGGAATGCCACCCGGTGACTCTTGAAGAGACGTCTCAACACTGTTGCTAAACGATGGCCAGTGGACTATGCCCCCTGCGACGTAAAACGGGAAAAGGGCTGCAGCTGAACTGGAGGCAGCGCAAAAAACGAGCGCCGTTCCGATCAATCTGGTCAGGAAATACGTGGTTTTGCTTTTCACTTGTGGATTCCTCTTTACCCTGTAGGATCATTGACTTTGTCGACGCAAGGACGCAGTCTGGAATCCATGAAACACCCCGGCACACGGTGCCAGTTTCATATTCCAAGACCACTCTGATTGTAGTTCATGCCCGGACACCAATGTTGACTTTCACTGACATTTCGGGCTGGAAATCTCGAAATCCCACGATGTTTCACAAGAACCACCAGTGCATGCAAGTGATTGATCCCGTAGTGCTCAGAATTTCCACTGATAGTCCAATTCCAGTGAATTCGTAACATCGCCCGGTGTGTCGAAGTAGTTCGAGTACGAAATCGAAATCGCAGATCGCCCACCATTCGGACTCCATTTAAGCCCGGCAGACGCAAAAAGATTTGCGGTGGAATCGGATTCTGATGAGATCTGTACAGACGGAGGGAAGAGAATATCAATCGGTTGGCTTAATTCATCGTCGAATCTGTACTCCGTTCTGATGGACATTTTCACGTCGCGCTCAATGAAAGCAATCCCAGCAGTTCCGAACACAAAAAAGTTTCGCTGGAGGGAAGCCGTATAAACCGGGTTGATTCTCAGAATGGAGGCTTTCAAACTGTGTGTTACGCTGAGATCGTAATCAATCACGAGATCATCATCAAAAACGTCTCCAACCACCTCGGAAATAATTGGGTAGAAGCCATCAAACAAGCTTGGAATGTGGGTCTCATGATTCATGCCGACAATTGCGACTGCTTCAATGGACCATGAGTTGTTAAGGGAGTAGCCCGCGCCAATCTTGAAGCTGGTCTGAGAGCTCGACTCTGAGAAAGTAGTGCGCGTATATGGAGCGATTGTCGGGAATGGAAAAGAGAATCGAGGATTGGAAGAACCAAATTCCGGCCAATGAACGACTCCTCCCGTTAAGTAAACGTCTTCCAAGTCAACAGCCTTAACAGAAGTTCCAAACAGGCAGAACAATCCAGCCACTAATGCCATTGAAGAAGCAAGTCTCCTAATCATTTGATGAATCCTCCCGTTGGGGTTGATTGATCTCGCAAGGCGAATGAAGTGCGTACTATTCTTGGATACCAGAAAGGGAATGTAAGTTCCCAATACCGCCAGCTAACGTTCCATACGACAGTTGGCTGAAACGAGACAATTTGCCACGAAACTTAACAATGTAGCTCCGTGGATCAGCGACTCTAAAGGCTATGCGAATGTTCGTTCTGACGTAAACGGAGTTTCTCGGAAGACTACGTTAAGTAACGAAGAATGGCACTTCATTATCAGGAAGATTTCCGTCGGTATTGCAGACACGGAATCATAGATCGCGGCACTGTTGTAGTACCGCGATCTAAAGTAGACAGGCAATCTGCTAGAGGCTACACCTCGTCGACTTCGGTATCGGAGTCATCAGGAGATTCTGCTTCCTCTTCCTCAACCTCCTCCTGTAGCTCGGGCTTGTCGCCATGTTGTGCAACAAGTAGCTCTTGTAGCTTTTCTCCCTGCATGTCCTTGTCAACAATGCAACCCTTACTGTCAATCAAGTAGCCTTTCGGAATCCACCCCACGCCGTAGGCGACAGGTGTCGTTCCTTGGAATTCTTTGCCGTCTACTTCACCGAGATCGAGCCAGGGCAGTTCAAGGCTTAAGGATTTTTGTTCCCACTCTTCAAAGGTCTCATCAATAGATATTGAAATGATTTCAAACCCGTCGTCGTTAAACGCTGCGTGGAGCTTTTTCAGTTTTGGAAAGCTTGCAATGCACGGTCCGCACCAAGATGCCCAAAAATCAACCAAGACGTGGTCATTTTCTGCAATGGTCTCATACAAAGAGACTTCGGTGCCGTCCAAGGAAGCAAGCGTGAACTCTGGAGCCACTTGGCCTGGAACTAGTCCCTTGTCATTGGTTTCAGCTTCCATCCTCGCAAAGATCGTATCTCGCTGAGGTACTACTCGCTTTTCTATGAGTTCGGAGTCGAGTGATGAAGTGGCCAACTTGTCCAATGCTGCCAATTGGTCTTCATTGGATGTAAAGGCACGCATTTCTACTGCTAAGAGTGCGGCTAAAGGATCATCGAGATTCCCAGCAATTCGCTGCAGTGCCGCGGTGCGGTAATCGGCAACTTCAGCTTGGAGTTTCATATGCTCCGGTGCATCTTCGTTAGCAGCCCGTTCGTAGCTCCAGAGGTCCAACGGCTCAAAGCTGCTCGTGTCAATGTGCTCACAACCCTCCGCTGCCGGAGCCAAGTCTATACTCGCGACCTTCGGTTCTTCGGCTTCGGCTTCGGCTTCTACTGCAACTGCTTCAGACTCAGTTGAGTCCTCTGAGCCTTCCATTGCGGACGCATCGGATTCGGCTGTAGAAGCTTCCTCCTCCTGCGTTGCTTCGGCCTCAGCCCGTCGCGCTTCCGCCTCTTGTTGGAAAGCGCTAAATGCTGCTTCGTATGCGCTGACCTTCGCAAGATATTCCTCATCCATTGCCCAACTATTGATCACGGTGTAGTGTTGAGAACCCTCAGGTGCGCTTGCTACAAGAGTCGATCCATCCATCGAGACATCCACCTCTACGCCAGCTTCGGCGATAATCCCTACGTTCTTGTAAGTGCCACTTCCTACCCGAACAAACATAGTGACAACTACTGGATCACTGGCCGTGCCTTCAAACATAAACTTCCCGTCCGTTGGATTTACCGGTCCCAAAGCGAAATTTGTGATTGTCTGCTTCTCGTCGTTCCATTTGCTTCCGTAGATTTCCACTTCGGCGAACGCCAGGTCTCCTTCAAGACCACTCAAGTCACCGGAAATCACGTACTTGTCTTCCGATTCCTCGTGGATTCCATACTCTCCCACTAACATGAGCTGATCGTAACTAGCGGGTGTCACCTGATCGATGAGTTTGAATGCTATTCCCTGGTCCGGGGCGATAATGGCATTCAACTTCATAGGCTCGTCGAATCCTACATCGATGGAGATGCTAACTTCGGTTGGAGCAGCAATCGTTCCTTCGAGTTCAATGGTTCCGTTTTCGAACGATCCGGACGCCAAAACCTCGTCCGACATATCACCGTCATCGTTCTTCACTACGCGGACAACCGAAACGGTTACAGCGGCTATATCGATGGGCGGCTCTACTTCAATCCTACCGGAATCGATCATTTCTTGTATATACGACGGCACTTCCTCCAGATCAGCAACGATGAATTCTCCCGTCACTGTATACGGACGTTGAGGATTTCCACTACATGCAGCTATAAGCACTGCCATGCCGAGTAATCCCGCAATTGCAAGTTTGTTCTTCATTTGAACGACTTCTCCTATGTTTGAGCTAGCAGATCTCACGAACTTCGGCAACACAGCATCTTGTCAAACTGTTGTAAGCCTGACAACCAAATGTGCATGTCAAGTGGAGGTTCCTGTGCAGCGTTTGCGACTCGCGATTCTGCAGCGTTGAGTCTCGAGGATTAGGATTGTATATGCGTTTCTTCGAGAGATACTGAATTCTTGAGGAAACCCGTGATTGGTGACCTAAATTCCGATCGCGTATTGTTGATAGTTCGTCATTTCTGCAAGGAGTGGGAGGTCTTCCGAGTTGGTCCGTGATTGACTCTTCGTGAGTGCATACTGGTAGCCTTGTTCCTTCGGGTACTTTTTTCGCCTCGCTTCTATCGCGGTAGCGATAAGTCTGCAGCTTCTCGCAATGTAATCCTCGCTAAACGGTTCCTTTGCCCATCCCTTCACACCGAGTACCGAAGATTTTCTATGAAATCCGAACACCAAGGTGTAGCGAGGATTAGAGGATGTGTTTGGAAACGATCCATGCACGATTTGTCGATTGCAAATTGCTACATCGCCAGACTTACACAACAGTGGGAGTGCGCCTTCCAACCTCTCCGATCCCGAGTCTTTCACCATTTGCTTCAAATTAGCTTTTCCATTCTTGTGAGATCCTGGAATCACCCACAGCGCGTTGTTCGGTGTAGTCTCTCTCAAATTGAGCATGTAGTTAAATCCGTGCGAACCCTGATCCAAATCGGGGTTGCTCCAATGGGTGGTGCCGTCTTGATGCCACGAGACCGCTGCCCCCAGTCGAGGTTGTTTGATCCACATGGTTTCTGTAAAGGGAGTGAAGTCTGGCCCATTGACAGCCTCCGCTAACGCAAGCAATCGCGGATGCCCATAAATTCTCAGTGCAGCATCGAGGAATTGCAATATCCCACCAATTTGTAGCAAGACCTCTTCCGGCGCACCATCGGGTGCAATAGGTTCCGACATCCGTACTTGGTAGCGGCCTCCCCCAACATCCGTTTCTCCATAGGGATCGGTTAGCGGACGCGCGAAGCGAAACAGCTTTTTCTGGGTTTCATCAAACGTCAAGGATCGGCCGAGTGAATCTGTTGTAGCTCCAGAGGACAAGGGAGATCGCGCGAGCAAGTCCTGGAATTCCGAGTTCAAGTCATCAATTTCCGCAATGGAAATGACGTCTTCTAGCACGTAGAAACCATATTTCCAATAGGCTTCTATTATTGCGCGATCGACGGACCCGTTTCCCTTCATGACAAGTGGACCGCGGTTTGGAAGAGCTAGAGCTTGTTTTCGAGACTGTTGGAGACTCTTTTCAAATTCGACCATCACTTTAGTCCTGAAGTGTATCTGGAAAGGTCACATTTCCCCCGCTCAACACAACACCGATCCTCTTCCTTACCAAGTGCGGATTCCTGAATATGGCTGCCAGTGTGACGGCACTCGATGGTTCCACCACGATTTTCATATGCTCCCATACCATCCTCATAGCTTTGGCTATTTCGGACTCTGACGCCAAGGCTATGGTTGTACGTGCTCGATACAGAATCTCGAAGGTTTGGTCCCCCAAAGAAGATCGCAGTCCGTCGGCGATGGTTACTGGCTCACGAGGAGATTCCCGTCTTCCAGACTTCATGGATTCAAAGGCGTCGTCCGCCAGTTCAGGTTCTGCCCCCACGACCTCGGTCTGACCGTTCGCTGCCAGAATGGCTCCCGATGCAAGGCCCCCGCCTCCAATTGGGACCCAGACTTGATCAAGATTAGCAATTCGGTCCATGAGTTCCAGTGTTGCGGTTCCTTGTCCTGCAATGATGTGCGGGTCGTCGTACGGAGGAATGAAACGAGCACGACTCTGCTCCAGAAATTCACCAAGTTTGGTTTCTCGACTATCAAGTTCGGGACCACAATCGATCAATTGAGCTCCATAGCGCCTCATGGCTGCACGTTTGAACTTTGACGCATCCTTAGGCACAACGACATGACAGTCCATGCCACGCAGACTCGCCGCCCAAGCCAATGCAGCACCATGATTTCCAGAGGAGTGCGTAACGACCGCGCTTGTATCGTCTTCAATGGAGAGAACGGCGTTTAGGGCTCCCCGTGCCTTGAACGCACCCACCTTTTGAAAGTTCTCGCACTTAAAGAAGAGCTCCGATCCCAACATGTCGTTAAGCGTACGGCATGTGAAGACAGGAGTGCGATGAATATGTGGTCGAATACGAGAAGCCGCCTCCACAACTGTCTCTCGAGAGAGACCTGTCACTTCGGTTTCCAACCTTCCGACAATCCCGCTGTCCTGTGAAATACCGGAATGCAGGAGTTCGAAGCCGAATCGCGAAGGTAGTATCCGATCCGTTCAAACTGAAATCTTGGTACCGGGTGTTCCAAAACGGCTCTTTCAACCATTCCTTCGTACACAATTCTTGATTCGGGGTTTAGTTCAGATTCAAGCTCATCTCTTCCCGGGGTTCGAGTGTTGAATAATCGATCGTAGTCGCGGATTTGGACTTTGGCGGCATTTGGAGCTGATACGAATTGAATCACTCCCTTGGGTCGAAGCCCACTTGTATCCTCTCCGCTCCTCGATTCCGGAAAGTAGCTGGCTCGCAACGACTCAATTTCACCATTGTTGTCTCGAATAACTTCATCGCATTGAATGATGAATGCGTAGCGTAGCCTAACAATTCCATCTGGGACTAGCCTTTTGTACTTGGGTGGAGGATCTTCAGCGAAGTCCGACCGATCTATGAAGATCGTAGAACCGAACGTGAGGTTTCGTGACCCCAGTTCCTTGTTCTTGGCGTGCCAATCGGCCGACAGTTCCACTTCCTCCCCCACAAAATTTGTAATGTCGACTCGAAGTGGGTTGCGCAGTGCCATGCCTCTGGGCGTAGACTGTTCCAGTTCATTGCGGACACAGTAGTCCAGCAGTTCAGTTTCGATGAAATTGTCTTGTTTTGTAACACCGATTCTTCGACAAAACTCACGGATTGCCGCTGCTGGAATACCACGATTCCTCAGACCTGCAAGAGTAGGCATTCTCGGGTCGTCCCATGCTTCAACAAAGTGGCTCTGCACGAGCTTGTTCAACACTCTCTTCGACATTAGGGTGTATTCCAAATTCAGTCGCGAAAACTCGATTTGAGGAGGATGGAAATTTATGTTTATGTTGTCGAGCACCCAGTCGTAAAGCGGCCTATGGTCTTCGAATTCCAGGGTGCAAAGCGAGTGCGTGATTCCCTCCAAAGCATCGCAGATGCAATGCGTGAAATCGTACATGGGATAGATGCACCATTTCGACCCCGTGCGATGATGTTTCGCATGCAAGATGCGATATAGCACCGGATCCCGCATATTTACGTTGGGCGAACGCATGTCAATTTTGGCTCGCAAGACACGCGTGCCGTTTTCAAATTCACCCTTGCGCATTCTGCGGAATAAATCCAAGTTCTCTTGAATCGAACGGTTCCGAAAAGGGCTCTCTACCCCCGGACGACTGAAAGTGCCTCGAGTGTCTCGAATCTCGTCCTGGCTTAAGTCACAGACAAATGCCTTTCCACGTCCGATCAGCTCTTCAGCGAACGCATAGAGTTGGGGAAAGTAGTCTGATGCGAACGTCAAGTTTTCTTGCCAGTCGAATCCCAACCAGCGAATGTCTTCTTGAATCGCGGTTACGTACTCGGGACTTTCGGTAAGCGGATTCGTATCATCAAAACGCAGGTAGGTTACACCGTCGAACTCGTTAGCAATACCAAAGTTGAGGCAAATGGACTTCGCATGTCCAATATGCAGATAGCCGTTGGGTTCAGGTGGGAAACGAGTGGTCACGCTGCCTGAGACCCGCTCTGCGGCGATGTCCTCCCGTATCCGATTGCGGATGAAGTCACGCAAGTCTTCGTTTTTCATGGTTTCATTGTAGGAATGGCCGGATTCTCGCTAATTCTGTATTTCGAATGCGAACAACACTAATGTTCAGGTGTTTATTCACATCCAGTCTTCGATACGCACGGCTGCGATTCACGGCGTTTTTCTGTATTTGCACCTCAATGGTCGCGCTTCTGCTCGGTTGCTCCAAGACAGTCCAGATTTCGAGCATTGACACTCTCGCACAAGCAAAGTTCAAGGAACAGGCATATGTCATGGAGTACAAGGGCACTCCCGTCGGCACTCACATTACAGAGGGTAGATTCAACGAAGAGAGCCAGTTGGTATACACCCACGAATTCACGCTCACATCAATGCGGAACACGTCGTTCACAGCGAGGCAAACGCTGAGTTTTTCCGCATCAGTGCCCAACTTGCTTGATCATGCCAGCTTCCAAAAATTTCGTTCGGGAGAGAGTATGGCCTATGAAACGATGGGTATTCAGCGGGATGATTCTGGATTGACGGCAGAAGGAGCGGCGTCTTCGTCCAAGCATCTGCCTCACGACTACGCACTTCAACATTACTTGGGTATAGAGATGTGGCTCTTGGATAAAGAAATCTACATAGGCGACAAACTTTCTCTACTCACGATCAAGCTGGAGCAGCAAGAGTCAGCTATGGATGAATGGACAGTGGTAGAAATGACACCATCGAGCGTTTTGATTCGCTCCTCACAGGGCATCGAGTCCGAGTACGAGACCTCAGACTCAATTCCGCAATTGAAGATTTCTCGTCATCCTTCTGGCTTGACGCTTCGTCACGTTGGCAATCTCTCTCAAGTCGACACGCCGGCTGTCTCTAAACTCGGTAGGCATGCTACAACCGTTCCTGTTAGCGGAACACTCCCACGACCCACCGAACTATCTCTGCTTGAACTCTCGGTTACGTTTGCACAGGGAGAGCCCGGACCTTGGAGCAATCTCCTAACTCCGTCCGGTACGTTGCTTATTGATTACACAACAACAAGCGAATCACATGGAGTTTCGCGCATCTTCGATGACTTTCCTGCCGATGTTCGGTCTACAGCAGATGAGATTCACCGCTTGGCTATGTCAATTACCAAGGGAATCTCAAATGAAGACGAGAAACTCAACGCAATTGTTAGATTCACCCATGACTATGTGATGTATGCGCAGTCAGAAACACCTCAGTCTGTTGCCTCCACTTTGCACAGCAAGACCGGTGATTGCTCGGACATCGCAGACTTGCTAAGTGCGTTGGCAGTGGCAGCAGGATTTCAGTCACGCACTGTGTACGGACTTGCGTACGACAAGTCTTCGAATTCGTTTGGGGTCCATGCTTGGAATCAAGTTCGTTTGCAAGACAATCGCCTACGCAACGTCGACCCCACCTGGAACCAAACCCATGCGGACGCCACACATATAGAATTTCCCGAAGCCTATGCTCATGAAGTGTTAGGCTCACTCGCGCACATGAAGTTGTCTGTCGTTCGGTACGAGCACTTCGATCCGCAATCTTAGTGGAGTGGGATCGAAGCTGTCCTCAATCGAGTCGAACGCCAGAAAAATGACTTGTTGAAAACATAGGGATCTACATATGAATTCACGTGAAATACAGCTTATTCGGAGACCGACAGGATTGCCCAAAACCGACGATTTCGAGATTGTCGAGGTGGACCTTGTTAACCCAAAGGAAGGAGAGGTGTTGGTACAAAACGTGAGCTTGACTGTCGATCCATACATGCGGGGTCGCATGGTCGATAGGCAATCTTATGTTCCGGGATTTCAGCTCAATGAGACTCTGACCGGTGGAGCCATTGGGAGAATCGTGGAATCGAACCACTCCGATTATCAAGAAGGAGATTACGTCGAGAGTCACTTAGGATGGCGCGAAGGGTTTGTGTCCTCGGGGCGAGGATTGCGAAAACTAGGAGAATTGAGAGCTCCTGCTTCCGCTTACTTGGGTGTGCTTGGAATGCCTGGCATGACTGCATATGTTGGATTGCTTGATGTCGGAGAGTTGAAAGAAGGAGAGACAGTCTTCGTTTCCGGTGCGGCCGGGGCTGTGGGAAGCGCAGTTGGACAGATCGCAAAAATCAAGAACTGCAAGGCTGTAGGAAGCGCAGGATCTGCCGAAAAGGTTCGGCATCTCACCGAGGATCTGGGTTTCGATCACGCTTTCGACTATCACGACGGACACTTAGAACGCCAAATCCTAACCGGTGCGCCTCAAGGTATCGACGTGTATTTTGACAACGTGGGAGGCAACCACTTACAAGCCGCTCTTAACTGCATGAGACCAAACGGTCGCTTGCCTCTTTGTGGGGCCATCTCACAGTACAACGCAACCGAACCAGTTCCTGGACCCAACAATCTTGCAATAGCAATCGGATCGCAACTCACTCTGAAGGGCTTCATTGTCTCCAACTACAACGAACGAAGAGCCGACTTTATGCGAGATATGACTGAGTGGGTCGTCAGTGGCCGATTGAAGTATCGAGAAACTGTATATGAAGGAATTGAATCAACGCCTGAGGCGTTCATCGGATTATTCACAGGTGCAAATACCGGCAAAATGATTGTCAATCTCAAGTAAGCGTCTGATTCACGTCTTGTTGTGTATCACAGAGCATCTACCTAGTCGAGTATTGAATTTCCCAGACCCTAGCAATGAGTGTGGTCATAGCCAGGTAATTTCCGCCCAGCATGAACAATCGAAGTTGGTGATATCTTTATCGAGTCACTAGTGAGTGCAACAAGAACTTAGCGCTATTGCTTTAGTAACGGACAACTTCATTGGATCTTGATCTGCTAAGAGTGAAACTCGGTCCAGTCCTGAATCAAATGCAGGACAACTCCTCCGTCGCAGATTCATTCGTTGACAAGAATCGCTACCAACTCTTCCTCTGCACTCTGTGGTCTAACCTAGTACTAGAACCTGAGCAGCTCGATTTAGAAGTAGAAGATCTCGAGCATGTGTTGGCCATAATGAATGAAGAGGCCAAAAAAATCTTGGGGTACGACGATTCGGTTACACAGTCGTTTCGGTTCATCTCGAGTCCCGCTGGAGAACAGGAGATGAATCGAGCCAAACTGCCTCGAAACCATCGCGACATGCTCACATACTTCTCGTCCATGATTCTTGACCCCGAGGGCCACAAGAAGTGGATGGAGCAGATGAAAGAAGACAATCCTCGATTTCGCTAGAGCACTTTCTTCGCAAATTCAATTCTTGAACTGTATCCCAGTAATTGGTGTAAGCCGCACCACACCCATCGGTGACAACCAAAATCAGAAAGAACTAGAGGCTAGGTTCTTTCTCTTGGCTAAGCATGAAGCCGTTGTTCTCGGTATCCGTGAGCATAGCAAGGTAAATGCCTTCGTCGCCTCGATCCTCCGGCTGCATTCGAACCGACCCGCCACCTTCAATGACAGCTTCGCACGCGGTGGAAATGTCACCGACCGTGAATGAGAGACCAGTCTCTCTAAACGTCCCATCTCCGCCGCCATGTAGTGCAACGGTAGCGTTGCCCAACGAAAGTTCGCTCCAATACGGAGACTGCGTCTGAACTTGCAACCCGATTGTGTCGCGATAGAACTCAATTGCGCGATCCATTCGCTCCGCAGAAATCATGTACTTGATTCCACGCAGTTCAATTATCCGACTCTTCCGTGTCGTGCTCATTGTGGGACTGCCTCCTAAGGTCGGCTTTTCTCCTTGCACATGGTATTGCTTTTGATGACGTTCTTAGCTAGTGAAATGCGCTTGAATTGCCTGCATCCAATCTCTAGAAGTGCTGGTACCACAAGGACAGCTGAGGAATGTAAGTAATGAGCACGAGGACAATTAGAAGCACTCCCATAAACGGCAACGTCGCTCGATAGAGATCAACAATAGGCTTGTCAAATCGATAGCTAGCGATGAAAAGGTTCATGCCAATCGGTGGGGTGAAGTAACCAATTTGCATGTTCGCCATAAAGATGATTCCCAAGTGCACAGGATGAATTCCATATCCGGCTGCTACCGGCAGCAACAACGGCACCATGATCACAATAGCTGAGAATATGTCCAGTACCGCTCCTAAAGCTAACAGTAAGAGATTTAGGAGAATCAAGAAAACAATTGGATTTGAGATTTCTGAATTGATAAATTCGAATAGCTGTTGTGGAATCTGGGCGTCAACAAAGTAGTTTGTGAGTACTAGAGCTGCTCCCAGTATCAGAATGATGCTCCCCACCATGATCATCGATTCGCTAATGACAGCAGGCAATCGCTTGATCGATACCTCTTTGTAGAGAAGTACTTCCGCGATAAGCGCGTAGACAGCCGTAATTGCGGCCGCTTCGGAAATCGCGAAGAACCCCGAGTAAATTCCTCCCAAAATAACAATCGGCAACGGCAGTTCCCATCGAGCGGCGACAATCGCTTTCCAAACTTGACTCGCACTGAATTTCGTAACTGGGATGCTTCTGTGTTTCACGGACGCCCAAACCGATAATGCGATGATCATCAGTAGAGCTGGAACCAACCCGGCCAAAAAGAGATCACGAATCGTAAAGCTCTCTCCGACATTGACTTGCTGAGCAACGATCCCGTAGAGAATGAGCGGCACACTTGGAAGAATCAGCAGTCCCAAGCTTCCAGAACTCGTGACGAGTCCCAAGCTAAAACGCTCCGAATACCCTGATTGAACCAGCATGGGAAGGAGCAATGCGCCAAGAGCGACTATGGTGACGCCCGAAGCGCCTGTCAGCGCCGTAAAAATTGCACAGGTAGCGAAACCCACAATCGCCAATCCCGCGGGCATCCATCCAAATAATGCACGCATCAAATCCATGAGGCGTTTAGAAGTGTTCGCTTCAGCGAGTATGTAACCTGCGAAAGTGAACAGAGGAAGTGCGACTAGCAGTGGAGTGTCTGCTATGCGATACAACTCAATCCCGATGACAACCAGACTAATATCGGAAGCCAGAAATCCAAGAATCGCCACGCCCAAAATCACAACATATAGGGGTGCTCCACATAGGACCGCAATGACCAGCGCTGCAAATCCTAGTAAGATCATTTTTGTCGTGGCCTGAACGCCTGTATTGCGTGACGTACACCCATCGCAAATGCCACGCAGGGAATTACGGAAACAAGAATCCAGGAGGGAATGATTCCAATCCCGGAGTTTCGTTCCTCAAACTCCCAAACAAGAAAGTCCCACGAAAAATATGCGACGACTAAGCAGATTAACGAGGCAAACAGATTGGCAGCACCGTTCAAGACCGGTGACCATTTATCGGGCAGAAGTCTTTCCATAACGTCGATTCGAA
Source organism: Candidatus Azotimanducaceae bacterium (assembly GCA_965203735.1). GTDB lineage: Bacteria > Pseudomonadota > Gammaproteobacteria > Pseudomonadales > Azotimanducaceae > Bin55. Next base: position 1,260,984 of record OZ241909.1, on the reverse strand, counting down.
TGTGACCACCTTGACCGATAGCTGCCAATGCACCCAACATAGTGGTCCAGAGAACGGCCGTTCGGACCAACTCGTCGCCCCACAGGAAACCGGTTCCGAAAAAGTTTCGAGCAACGACCTGAGCGCATGCCACAAGTAGCATGACGAGAAACAACGTGACGAGAAGACCTGACTCAAACCATCGCAGATACTTCAGAATCCTAGTCAGCATTGCTCCTTCTAGTCTTGTGGAGCGAGGATTTGAACTGATCGAGGACGGAACGGCTCACAAGCTTCTTATTCACCCACTCCTCAGCAGCACCGTCAGCGTTGCGTTGCCATTCAGACAGTGCACCTTCGTCCGGCTGAAGCAGTTCTATACCTTGGTCCAGCATTGCCTCAAACGCTGATGCGTGATCTTCGATTCCCTTCCGCTCCGCGTTTTGCATTGCGTTGTCCATGTGTTTGCGAACAACCGCCTGGTCGTCGTCGCTAACATTTCGAAAGGAACGCCCGTCAAGTACATACACGCTAAAGACATATAGAAACGGCACGTCAAGCATGTACTTAATGTGTGTGTGCCATTGCAGCGTTACAGCTGCTACGGGTGGAGAAGCAACCGTGTCGATAAGACCTGTTTGAAGTCCGGTTAGTACATCCACTGTGGAGAGGGGAATCGGATTGACTCCAAATGCCCTGAGCATGAGTTCCGTGCTAGGATCGTTCTTAGGAACCCAGATTTTCAATCGTCTCGTTTCCTGAACAGTGGTTGCCGCCTTCGAGCCCATCGCATAAGCGAGACCGATCCCAAGAAATCCGAACGAGACATAGCCTGCATCTTCAAGTTCGGTACGCAAGACTTTGTCCAAATCTCTACGAACCGCCGCAACTTCGTCCACATTCTTGAACTGCATCGGGAGGTTGTAAACGTTAAGGTTGGGGACATCGGAAGTAAACACACTAGTCTGAAGGATTCCACCGTTCAACTGCCGAGCACGCATCTTTCGTTTGACAGCAAAGTCGTCTCCCATGACACCGCCAGCGTAGAACTTGAACTGAATCCTGCCTTCGGTTTCCTCTTCAATGGCATTGGCCGCCTCTCGCAATTCAACCATGAGTGCAGAACCTTCAGGAGAAATGGTTGCTACCTTCAATGTCGTGTCAGATTGAGCGAACAGCGCAATCGTGCATATGCCCGAAAGAAAAGACAATTTCAAGCACTGAGACTTAAAAGTACTCATTTGCACTTCGTTTCAATTCCTGTGCCATCTTTTGGGCGACTTTGTTTTGAAGTGTGTAGCCCTCAACTCTTGGGTCGGCTTCAAGCACTTCATCCAGCAAAGAGTCATGGAGCTCCCTGTCGTACATCATCCGAGCGTAATTTTGTGCATATAGCACTTTGGCATACAGATTTTGAGAATTACTTATTTCAAGAGCCTTCAAAAAGTGCCTACGTGCTAGTTCAGGACGTCCTCCAAGCGAGGGCGGCGTAAGCGACTCAAACACACCCATGTACATATGCGGTGCGCCATTGTCGTATGTCTCGTCCAATTTCAACATCTTTTCGATTAGCACCCTAACTCGTGGCAATTGAACAACAGCCTTCATGTCATCCGAGTGCGCTTCAAGCCATCCTGCCCAAGCACTGGCGAGACCGTATATCACTGCCACATCTTTGTGTCCAAGCTGGTCGATTGCCGATTCAAAACCGTCAAACGGTAGTGACTCAATTTCGCATAGTGACTTCTGCTTTAAACACGCTCCTTTGAACGCCAATTCTCGAGACGTTTTAGTTAAGAATTTTCGACGTTCAAGGTCAGAGACAAATGCTGCAGCATATGAACCATAAATCTGCGAAGCCACTAGTACCAGATCCGCGTTTGATTCGTTCTGAAGAAGCAATGCATCTATAAGAATGAGGTAAGCCGGTACCCCGTCTTCAACAACCCGCAGGTCCTCGCTGTTCAGAATAGCTGTGGACAAACTCTGGGCAAAGTCGTTACTTACCCGAGACACTATCATCTGGCAACCAGACAACATCAGAGTTCCGATCACCAGCGATACAATTACCGCCGTTCGAGTACGCTTCATGAAGCGGTTAATACCTCCCCTCTGGTGGAAGCATCAAGTTTGGACAGGACGATAACAATCTAGTTCAACTCGCAAGTCAGAGCGGCTGCGGAGAGGGAACTGACCATGGAAACCATTCAGAACCCTTGAAGAGCGATGCTTCACAGTCCTTGTCGCATCCCGACTCGGACTATAAGCGATTCGATTATACGTCCTCGATTCTGGTCTGCACTTTCGATTAGGTCCTTAAACACCATGAGACTCTCATTGGAAGAACCATTCGTTATGGATTATAAAATGAGTCTATTTCACTTAGATAAATGCATATTACTGGGGTATTTGTATAATAAAATTAATATACATATTAATTTTATTGAATCTCTGGGCATTGAGGAGAGCCATGATCTACGTTGAAGGAAAAATTCGGACACCTCTTTGTCTGTCTCAATACAATGCGCCAATGTGCGTTCACCGAACGTCGTTCATTCACTTGGTCAACTCTTTTCAATCTGTGATTCGGAGGCATTCCGTGTCCGAACGGCTGCTCGCAGTACTACTCACACTGTTGTGCACTGTGACACTTGCACAGACCGATCCTACATTTCGGGCCGAGACGACTGCGTTAGCGTTGACGGCGAAACCTGAACTTGACGGAAAGGTTCGGGGTGATCCAGTATGGGAAGCCGAATCGCCGATTTCAAACTTCAGTCAATTACGCCCCGAAAACGGAGAACCTGCATCCCACCGTACAGAGGTTTACTTTGGCTACACTGAATCGGCACTGCACATAGCGTTCCTGTGCTACCAGGACGATCCCAGTCAGATTGTTGTATCTAGCAACGGCGAGCTATCAGATTCCGTCGCAATAATTCTGGACACCTTCTTGAACGGACGTACCGGGTTTGTGTTTGCAACCAACCCAAATGGACCACTATGGGACGGTGCTCTCTCTAGTGGCAACACGGACTGGAACTGGTCAACCACCTGGCGGGTAGAGTCACTTCGCACGCCGTTCGGCTGGAGTACAGAAATGGAAATTCCATTTAGTTCGTTACGTTATGGAGGCGACAGAGTACAAACATGGGGAGTGAACATTGCACGCGTGACAATCGCTGACAATGAAATATCCTATTGGTCTCCCGTACCCGCTCAATTCAACATGTATCGAATCGATTTAGCGGGTCGGATTCATGGCATTGGGGTACCCGCCATGAATCGAAGTCTTCGATTCACTCCCTACGTACGAACCGGCGACGTTCAGTCAGATTTCTCCGACGATGATCAAGGAAATGATGCAGGATTTGACGTGAAGTACTCGATCACGTCCCGCTTGACGTTGGATGCAACCTTTAACACCGATTTCGCTCAAGTGGAATCGGACCAGCTTCAGGTCAATCTTGGCCGCTATGCACTGTTCTTTCCAGAAACTCGCCCGTTCTTTCTGGAGAATCAAGCCTTGTTCACGGTAGGAGTACCTTGGCAGACGCAACTGTTTCACAGTCGACGAATCGGAATCGCTCCAAATGGGCAACGTCTAAGGCTCGACGGGGGAGTTCGCGTCACAGGAAAAATCACGGACCAAACTAACTTGGGATTTCTTCAAATGAGATCCGACTCACACGCAAATGACGACAAATCGGACTTTACAGTGCTGCGATTGAGCAGAGACTTGAAGAATCGATCCTCGGTAGGCTTTCTCGGTTCAAGAAGGCGAGATAGCCATTCGACTGGCGACACGTTGGGCATAAATGGTTCTTTTGGGATTGGAGAACGCACCGATATCCACACATTTGTAGCTACAACTCGAAGCGATGCATATAGCTCCGACGCACACGCATTCAATGTCTACGTGAACCACAGCTCACCAACTTGGAAATACCAAGCATGGATACATGAAGTAGGTAAGGGATTCAATCCTGAAGTTGGATTCGTGTCTCGAAGAAACATGAGAACAACTGGAGGGATACTGCGATACACCCATGCGGTCGACGACTTTGTGGGTCTCAAAGAGTGGAACCAGTACTACTCCATTAGCATGACTCGAAACCTGGATGGCTACTTGGAAAATGGTGGTCTCCATCTCGAGATTTGGCCCGTGTGGGACAACGGAGCGGACGGATGGATGGCCGTTGACTTTCAATACGAGGAGGTTCGAGAGCCTTTTCCTGTAGCAGGCGTGCTCATACTGCCTGGAAAGTACAACACCAAGCAATTCACGCTTGCGGGAAACCTTCCAAATACCCATCGAATTCGAGGCGGAGCCTTTCTCTCTAATGGCGGGTTCTACAACGGAGAGCTTTTAAACACAAACGCGTTCTTTAGTTATCAGCAAGACGAATCATTGAGCTTCAGTGTCGGTTACCAACATAGAAAAATTGGATTTCCCACGTTAGAAAAGGATGTCACTGTGGCGAATGGGAATTTGGGATTTGCTTACTCATTTACGCCGCAGAGTGAAGTCTTTGGACAGCTTCAACGCAATCGTATCGACGACATTTGGTCTATCAATTTACGCTACCGGTGGCAAAGGAACGCCAATTCCGGGCTGTACGTTGTCTACTCTTACTTCGGCCTCGGCACGGACGATGACACTTTTGAGCATCAAGAGTTTGTCGTCAAGTACAGCCACACTTTCAATGTGATGAACTGAGATTGGGATTCGAAGGACGTCCTCGAAGAATCCAAACACGGTGACCTCGGTCCCCCGAGTATTGACCTAAATGGATACCTAATGTCAGTCACCGGCGATTAGAAACAGCCACTTTCTTTACGAGTTTCGACACCTCTACGCGACTAACTTCTGATCTTAGCCAAGAAATTGCTACTTTTGACTTGAAATCAAAAAAGTTGCCACTATCATACGCAACGATTAGCACTCTCATATTGAGAGTGCTAATCGTTGTTTCAAGAGAATCTTGGGAGACAGACACATGAATATTCGACCACTTCAGGACAGAGTCGTTGTACGCCGTCTCGACGAAGAGACGATGTCGGCGGGCGGTATCGTACTGCCGGATTCTGCTTCGGAAAAACCTAGCCAAGGCGAAATCTTGGCAGTTGGACCAGGCAAAGTTCTCGACAACGGCGATGTACGTGCCCCCGACGTTTCAGTCGGTGACAAAGTGATTTTCGGTCAGTACGGCGGCAACACAGTAAAGCTTGATGGCGAGGAATTGCTAATCCTCCAGGAAAGCGAAATTTTTGGCGTCGTTGAAGACTAGGCACTAGCAACAGGAGATACACATGAGCGCAAAGGAAGTCAAATTTTCAGACGACGCTCGAGCAAGAATGCTCAATGGCGTCAATGTTCTTGCGGATGCTGTGAAGGTTACGTTGGGTCCAAAGGGACGTAATGTGATCCTCGACAAATCGTTCGGTGCACCCACCGTGACGAAGGATGGCGTCTCAGTAGCCAAGGAAATCGAACTACAGGACAAGTTCGAAAACATGGGTGCACAGATGGTCAAGGAAGTCGCAAGTCAAACTTCCGATGAAGCCGGTGATGGCACTACAACTGCAACAGTGCTAGCACAAGGTATTTTGGTCGAAGGACTGAAGTCAGTGGCCGCTGGCATGAATCCAATGGACCTCAAACGAGGAATTGACAAAGCAGTAGCTGCGGCAGTTAGAGAAATTGAGGACATGTCCACTCCTTGCGAAGACTCAACGTCCATTGCACAGGTTGGCACGGTTTCTGCCAATAGCGACACATCCGTTGGCCAGATTATCGCCGAGGCGATGGAAAAAGTTGGTAAGGAAGGGGTCATAACCGTAGAAGAAGGCAGCGGGCTCGAAAACGAACTCGATGTGGTCGAAGGAATGCAATTCGACCGCGGATACCTGTCTCCTTATTTCATCAACAACCAAGATTCCATGTCTGCGGAATTGGAAGAACCGTACATATTGTTGTGCGACAAGAAAATTTCTAACATCCGAGACATGATTCCTGTCTTGGAGTCCGTAGCCAAGTCCGGCAAATCGCTGATGGTAATCGCCGAAGACATTGAAGGCGAAGCGTTGGCCACCCTGGTTGTGAACAACATGCGTGGGATCGTAAAAATCGCCGCTGCAAAAGCACCAGGTTTTGGTGATCGACGCAAAGCTATGTTGCAGGACATTGCAACACTCACCGGTGCTCAGGTCATTTCCGAAGAAGTCGGTTTGACTCTAGAAGGAACCTCACTCGACGATCTCGGGACTGCGAAGCGGATTTCCAGTACCAAGGAAAACACCACGATTGTGGACGGTGCCGGTGCGAAGGATGAAATCGAAGGACGTATCAAACAGATTCGTCAAGAGATTGAAGACACCACATCTGACTACGATCGCGAAAAGCTCCAAGAACGGTTGGCAAAACTTGCCGGTGGCGTAGCAGTCATAAAGGTTGGAGCACCTACGGAAATCGAGATGAAAGAGAAGAAGGCACGCGTCGAAGATGCGTTGCATTCAACTCGAGCTGCGGTTGAAGAAGGTATTGTGCCTGGTGGTGGAGTTGCACTCATCCGAGCACTGCAGAAGATCGATGTTCTCAGAGGCGAGAATGAAGACCAAAACGTCGGCATTCAAATTGCACTGCGAGCCATGAGCCATCCGCTGCGTCAAATCGCGGAGAACGCCGGCGCGGAACCAGCCGTAGTCGTGGATAAAGTTCGAGATCTTGACAACAATCACGGATTCGACGGATCTACAGGCGAATATGGCGACATGATTGAGCTTGGAATTCCAGATCCCGCTAAAGTTGTCCGAGCAGCCCTGCAAGCTGCGGCATCGGTTGCTGGTTTGATGATCACGACAGAAGCCATGATCAGCGAAATGCCGGAAGATACACCACCTGCAGCACCTGGCGGCGGTGGAATGCCCGACATGGGCGGAATGATGTAGCAAGTATCCGGGTGACTATCGGTTGCCCACTTGCATCCCTTTGACGGTGCGGCCCACACGAGTGGGCCGCATTTTTTTGGGCTTCGCAGTGATTTCATTCTGCTTCACTAGTCTCACGTAGCGAACGTTTGAGGAGAGTACTCTCACATATGCGAGTGGTCGTCGATACACAAACCCTGTCATTGAGTGGGGGAAGACGCGAAACAAGAGAATTGGGTGGATTGAACTACATGCACTCCTCTTCCTTTCCCCGAACAGACTTTTGCTCCGACGATGAAGAAGGCCAACAAATTTCCGATAAGCCGATAATGCGCATTCTCGCAAGCATGATTCAGTAAGTGGTCATGAACTCGCTCGGAAGTAGCTCAAAGTCTTGTGGATTTTGAATGCTGAAAACTCTCGACTCCGATTTGCTCGACCCATCGGCTGTTGGCGGTAAGGCACTTGCGCTCGCTCGTCTGAGACATGCCGGCCTTCCAGTTCCAAATAGTGTTGCGCTTTGTACTGACGTGTATCGAATTTTCGCGTTAGAAGCCAGGCTCGAAACCGCGATCGAAGAACTTGCAATTCCCGAGTTAGCAGATCGAACATTGTCGTTCCGCAACGGGTCCCAAAGGATTCAACAGATCTTTCTGGATACGCCCCTTCCTTCGGTTGTTTACGAATTGCTCGAACAAGCATTGGAACTCTTTCCAGTGGGTTTACCGATGGCAATTCGGTCGTCTGCAACGGACGAGGACACCGTAGACGCGTCTTTCGCGGGTCAGTACTCCTCATTTCTCAATGTGGTTGGAATTGAGGCTCTAGTCGCATCGGTTCGCGGGTGTTGGGCTTCGCTTTGGTCGGATAGAGCCATGGCATATCGGTACAAGCTCGGAAACGCACTCGATAAGATTGAGATGGCAGTCATTCTGCAAGAGATGGTGCAGCCCGAAGTTGCCGGGATCGCTTTTACCGCCGACCCCTCAACTGGAGATCGCTCTAGAATTCTGGTTAATGCAAGCCACGGACTTGGTGACGCTACAGTAGGCGGCACTTTGACTCCCGATTTCTTTGTGTTAAACCGGGAGTCGTTGAATGTGTTCAAGAGCGAGACTCGGAGTACGCCAGAGATCTCGACACACAAAAGCAGCCACCATTCAAGAGCTACTAGACTCAAGGAAAAAGCTCAAGCCACGTCTCTATTGATGCCTTCCACTCTCCGCGAGATAGCAGAGCTAGCGCTTCGCGCAGAAAAGCAATTTTTGAGCAACCCTCAAGATGTCGAATGGGCAGTGGCAAAAGGTAAAGTTCACCTGCTGCAATCCCGCCCCATCACTAGTCTTCCCGCTGTTCCCCTGACATCCATTACATGGGAGGCACCAGAGGAAAACGCCCTCTTATTGAGGCATCAACTCGTTGAACACGTTCCAGGACCCGTCAGTAGATTGTTCGAAGAAACCTTCCTCACAGTCGCACTCCAAGAATCCTGGGGTCGGAACCTTGCGAGGAGCTATGGGTCCATTTACAAATACCAACATACACAACCTCCGTGGGCGTTTGTCGTCCATCCAACTGTCAACGGTTACGCTTACAAACGCGTAGGAACCCCAAAGAAACCCCGACACAGCCTACGGCCCAAGCGTCCCTCAAAGGGTCTTAAGCAACGAATTCTTGTATGGCGGAGCACGTTCCGACAGAGAGAACGATGGCTACGACGTTGGTTGCACGATGCATTGCCAAAGTATGTCTCCTGCATAGAACGCTGGGGCAACGTTGACGAATCCAAGCTGTCTAGCAAGGAACTCTTAGATGGAATATGGGAATTGGCGAGGTGCGAAGCTGACCATTGGTTCAATGGATCGTACTATGGAATGGCGCTTGTACGGAATCACGAGCTTCGCCTCAATCAATTCTTTGATAAGTACTCGAGTGAAGCTGGATTCACCAGCAGCCTGCTGTTGGCGGGAATCGACACCCAATCGTCTGAAGCACAAAGAAACCTTTTTGAAATTGCAAGCGCAGTTCGCTCCGACGTGGCCTTGCTCGACTGTGTCTTGAAGCATGGGCCCAGCGGACTGGAATCAGTACTAAACTCGGCTTCGTCTTCTGCAATTCAACAAAGTGTTTGCGATTACATCGAACGCTACGGGCAACAAGTCTTCAGTCTCGACTTCGTAGAGCCTGCTCCTTGCGAGTCGCCATCAATCATCTACCACGGCTTGTTTGCTCTCATCGTTGATCGGGGCTACGACTACTATCGACAAAATGCGGAATTGAACGCTCAACGAGAATCTGCAACAAGACAAACGGCAAGACACTTTGGCTTGTGGAACCGAGTGCGGTTTCATCGTCTGTTGCGACGTGCTCAGCGCGACTACTATCTCCGCGGCAAAGCGCAATCCAACCTCGGGCGAGCGTGGCAACCACTGCGTCGAATGGCGTTGGAGCTCGGTCGCCGACTCCAGGAGGAGGAAGCACTTGAACAGCCCGAGGACGTATTCCATTTAACAACCGACGAGATCAACAAGGCATTTGATGAATTGACTACCGAATCCATTGATTCTACGGCGATTCGGCAGCGTGCGCGCTACTTCAGGGAGCTACGCGAGTCTCGAAAAGTCCTCAATCCTCCAATGAGAATCGGCAGCCACCCTGATTTCCCGATTCCGAAGAGGGAAAGTCCCCAACACTCAAACAAACTTCATGGTTCCGCCGTAAGTCCTGGAATCGTAACTGCAACCGCATGCGTGCTCCCCAGCCCCGAGTCAGCTGGAGAAATGATCCCAGGTGCGGTGCTTGTGTGTCCTACAACTACGCCTGCATGGACACCCCTATTGACTCAGGCATCAGCTTTGGTGACCGACATAGGCGGTATGCTTGCACACGGATCCATCATTGCGCGGGAATTTCGTATTCCTGCGGTACTCGGACTAGGCGATGCGACGAGAAAGATAAAGACCGGTGACCGGCTCACCGTAGACGGAAACAGTGGAACGGTTCAAGTGGTTCCAGCCGCTAGCACAGATCCATCCAATAGGTGAGTTATTCACAACATAACAAGAGTCAATGCTCCGACAATCAGGCTTACCTCCCTATCGATTTGCCTTCTAGATGCGACGTGTGATTCACGGGAATGATTCGTCGATGTCCTGCAACTCCTCGTGGTTGAGTTTGGTCGAGCTCATACAGAGCGAGGACCGGAGTCTTGAGACTTTCAAGAGCACGTCCATCCCAACCGATTGCGATTGCATAGCCCCGTTTTGATATTGTTAGCACTGCTAGGATCGAGATCTTTCCACATGCGACTCTTAACTGCATTCCTACTTCTACTGTTCTCGTTCAGTGCAATTCCCCAAGTCCTTGAGGAAATTGTCGTGACTGCGAAAAAACGAAATCAGTCAATTCAGGACGTGGGAATGTCTGTGGGAGTGATGCTGGACGAGGACATCGACCAAGCACTGCAAGGTGGAATAGACGTATTGGGACTCGCAAATCGGTTGCCTAGTCTGCACATCGAGTCATCCAACGGAAGACTAGCGCCACGGTTCTACGTGAGAGGAATGGGAAATGTAGACTTTGACCTCAATGCATCTCAACCGATCTCGTTCATCTACGATGATGTGATTCTCGAAAACCCTGCCGCCAAGAGCTTTCCTCTGTTCGACATTGAACGCCTGGAGCTTCTTCGGGGCCCTCAAGGTACATTGTTTGGGCGCAACACCACGGGCGGAATTCTAAAGTTCGACTCAAAGAAACCTTCACCCCACTCCTCATCAGAATTCAGACTATCTTTGGGGGCACGAGACCACCTGCGAGCGGACATTGCTCTCAACCAACCCCTCAACGATAGCAACATAAACGTTCGCTTTGCTTTCATGGCAAACGCCATGGGGGACTGGATCGACAACACAACGCCGGGACGAGAGGTCTCCGAAGCTCTCGGCGGATTTGAAGACTACGCATTTCGTTTGCTTCTTGACGTTCAACCGACAGAGCAAACCAACGTCCTTATTAATCTTCACGGTCGCATATTGGACGGAACGCCCACAATTTTCTATGCAAACGCCATTCGACCTGGAAGCGAAGGAGAGTTCGTCGATGGGTTTAGTCGTGACAAGGTGAGCTTAGACGCCTTCGACCAACACTTCCAAGAGTCAAAACAGCTGGGACTGTTTGCCACGGTGAAGCACAGGCTGGGTGACATGTCTTTGGTCTCAATTTCTGGCATCCACTCAGTGCTGGACCAAATTTCAAGAGGCGATGTCGATGGTGGCTATGGCTCCGTGTTTGGCGGGATATTTCCTTCAGGACCAGGACCAGGAATTCCCTTCGACGCTCAAACCGCAGATACGCTGGACAATCACTTGCAGATCACGCAGGAGCTCCGACTAGAAGGGAGAGTCGGTTCACGCCATTGGTTAGTTGGCTTTTACGCCTTTTTGGAAGATCTAGAAATCGAAACTTTCAATTTTGACACTGTCTTCGTTCCTCATACCTTGAACGGCTACGTGAATCAGGTACAAGACACGCGGGCCTTTGCCCTTTTTGGAACCATAGACTTGATTTCCCATGAAGATTGGGATGTTTCGTCTGGCTTAAGATTGTCTTCAGACAGCAAAGACTTCACAGCGGTACGCACACAATCTCCTCTGTCCTTTCTTGGAATTGGAGGAATCGGTCCCATCAGTGTGAGTCCAAACGATACTGTCGTGACTTGGGACGTGAGCGCGAACGCAAAGATTTCCGAGGGTATCAATGGCTACGTACGAGTCGCGAAAGGCCACCGGGCTCCGTCCATACAAGGCCGCCTGCTCTTTCAGGACACCGTTTCAGTCGGCGACACAGAGTCAAGCCTCTCGGTTGAAATCGGCGTTAAAGCACTGACCTTGGACAAGCGTCTTCGACTACATGCAGCTTTGTACAACTATCGCGTGGATGACTTCCAGATTACAAAGATCGGCGGTGCAGCAAACGTCAACGAACTCATCAATGTCGCGACGCTTGTGGGTTCTGGAGCGGAGATGGAGTTTGACTGGTTCTTGAACGAGTCTTGGTTGGTAACCGGCGGATTGAGTCTCAATTTCACAGAACTCAGCGACTCCGACCTCTCTGTAAACGGTTGCGGCTCTGCAACGTTGTTGAGCGGCTGTACAGTTACGGATCCACAACTACCAAATGGCGAGTACCTCATTGATGGCAACAATCTCTACAACTCGCCCGAGCGAATTGTTAACTTCTCGGTGCGCTACGAGAGAGCACTTGAAATTGGAGACTTCGAAGTCGCTACAGATTGGGCGATGAGGAGTGCATTAAGGTTCACTTTGTATGAGAGTCTTGAGTATCGGGACGACGGAGCAGTTGAAGGTGGGGCACGAGTTGGAATTCAACTCACTGGCTCACGACATCGTGTCTCATTCTTCGTACGGAACATTCTGAATGACGAATCCATGATTGGATCGATAGACTTCAATAATCTGACAAGCATGTTGAACGCCCCTAGAACCTGGGGCATTGAGTACAAGCACCTTGCTCGTAACTAGTGTGTTTGAAAATTCACCCTCGTATTCGAGTGAAACTGAACTCTTAGCTTGACAACGGCGATCAAGTCTAGGATTCGAGACTGCGACTCGTGCCGCACTCTGATTGGGTAAAAGAACTCCAAACCTTCCCACAGCGTTCCAGCGCTGGCAAACTAGGAAAAACTAAGAGCAAACGGTTAAGAAAACCAAAGTGTACATAGGACCTGTCTATCCAAGCAGATGCATCGAGTAGAAGAAAGTCGTAACGAACACGGTAAGTGGATCAGAACCTCACCACTCTCCATACTGTATTACCTTGGATTGCGACCAGGACGGATATTTGCAACGGTAAGAAGGATCTTCCTAGGAGTTGCAATTCCATCCGGTCCATTTCTTTACGTTGCGAGAGATAGTGGTCTTGGGTGGAAGTGGTCTATTTTGATTTCGCTCTCCATTGTGGTTGTATTTCATCTAGGTAGGGTACTTTGCAAATACCATTCATTTCTCTGGCAGTCAACTTCAGAATCTATTTCAGTCAAGTCCGGCATTTTTCGCAAAGCTCAGTCTGACATCAAATGGTCCAGAGTGCGAGCAGTCAACGTAAGCCGCGACCCATTGCAACGAAGGATTGGCCTTTGCTCCGTCGCGCTGGACACCGCAGGTTCGGCTGATGCAGAAATCTCAATACCCAACATACCCACCTCCGTAGCTCAGGAACTGCAAGCGAGGACAGGTGAGGATCTGGAACAATCACAATCCAAGCTGCCGAGTGTTTCACCGTTCATTGAAGAGGATTCGGTAGAGGATCACGCAAGTGAGATTGCGATGGAGCATTGCCGCGAGGTTCTGTTTCGTCTCTCAAGACTCGATCTCGTGAAGTCTGTCTTGTGCTCCCGCGGAGTGATTGCGTCGGTAATTGGAGGCTGGGTCAGTCTGGGATCTTTATACATCCTATTTCGCCAGTTTTTGGCCCGGAACTCGGATAGCAACGACGATGGATTTCGAGACAGAGTTGTGGGTTGGATTACTGAACTGCCTCACGAAGCAATGTCAGATCTCGACACCGTGACGACGTGGCTTGCAAATAGCGTCGGGCTAAAGTTTCTTGAGTCTGAACCTGGGGAGGCCACATTTTTAGCCGCAATCGCCGTAGCACTTACATTCCTGTTCTTCCTAACGACCACTTTGAGACGGGCAACTTCCAACTATGGGTTTGAATTAGCGGACGAGGATTCGCACTTGGTAGTCGCTCGCGGCCTCTTTACAAAAAACCAGACTCGAATCGAAAAGCGACGCATCCAAGTCATCACGTATTCCATGACCAATAGAGAGCGTTTGTTCGGTCGAGGGACATTGCTGTTCGAGCAGTCTGAGAGTGAAGAAGATCACTCGATTCGTGTACCGTTTGTGGATGAATCCACAGCAGACATTCTTGTTCAACAAGTCTATGACGCTAATACCGACATCCCGTCTTTGCAGACCAAAGCAAGAGAATACCATCACATCTCGATCGTGAGTTTTTTCGTTGAGCTGACCCACCGAGTCCTGATTTGGGCTCCACTTTGTCTATTAGTGGTTTCAACCGGGGTTCCTTACTTTCGCCAGTTCTTGTGGCCCTACGCATTGTTGCTTCCATGTTTCATGGGGCTAGCCTCATGGCTGAAATGGTTAAAGGCAGGTTATGTAGTCAATAGGGACTTCCTAGCCAGAAGAGGCGGTGTATTTCGTCGCAATGTCAGGCTCGTAAAGGTAGAAAAAGTACAGACAATCCGCATGACCCAGAGTTTGATTCAACGGATCCGTGCTACATCCGAATTGTCACTCTTCTATTTGGGTGGGGACATCTCCATCCCCTACCTGAATATGCGCACAGCCAATGAATATAAGACGAGCGTATTAGAAAGAATCAGAACCAGAAACATCTCATGGACATGAACCAGACTTCCAGATTGGAGTCTTCGGCAAATTCGGATCCATTGGGTAAAGACACTTCGTGGAATGCGCTGTCAAGAAAGTATGCTCTCAAGAGTGTCGTAAGGGTCTTGGTTACAACGGTTTTTGGAGTAGCACCGATACTTTGGATCATCGGGTGGGTAGTCAAGTGGTCATACGGATTCGATGAATACCCCGTTGTTGCCGTGAGTTGTATTTTGGGGATTCAGTTGATCTGGCGTGTTTGCTATGCGCCTGTGGCCGCATTGAAAACTAAGTATGCTGTTTACGAAGACTGCATCTACCACAAAGGAGGTGTCTTGGGTAGATGGGAGCACGTTGCTCCTATTTCAAGAGTTCAGCAAGTCTCAAGCTCAAGCGGACCGTTGGACCGAGCAATGGGATTGAGATCCGTAGAAGTAAGAACTGCTGATGGAACTGCTACATCGATTGACGGGTTAGACATTTCCATTGCAGAACGACTGCGCGACTATGTTGGAAGAGCAATAGAGGTGCCAGTTCAAAGAGAGATTAGTCAACCAGAAGAAGTGCCCCACCACTCGGAAACTCTTACCGACTCTACAAGTCAGCAAAGTGGATCTGTATGTGTCGAATCGTTGCCAATGTCTCAAAAAGCAACATGGCTGAGGTTTAGATGCCACATAAGAAACATCGTAGGCATATTGCCCATGTCTCTTATCGCATGGCCACTCGCCATACTCGTTACCGCAGTATTAATCTTTGAGTTCATCGAAGCTAACCTGCAAGTCATATTCGTTGACTTGTTTGGAACTCTATTTCTCCTCTCTTGGGGAAGTGTTGTCTTGGTGGGGTTGGTCTATCCCCTGATTGAGGTTCCGTTACGTGGAGTGGCCCTACGCTCTGATGATGTGCTGTTCAAGAAAGGAGTGCTAACTCAAAATGTAGAAGTTGTACCGTTCTCCTGTATACAAAATGTAGAGTCGAATCAAGGGTTTCTGGATCGGTGCTATGGTTTGAGCAACTTATCGATCTATACGACAGCGTCTAGCACCGCTCTTGAAGGATTGGATACTCACACAGCGAACTACCTGCGAAAGGAGATCCTAAAGGCTACCCAGGTGTAACACAAACCTCATAGAGAAATTCTCGAATCCCGATTTCCCAATGCACATTACCATGCGAGACATGCCTCGGCAGTCACCTGTAGTGGTACTGAAACGGATTACTGCTACTTGAACTCCGACGTGTGTACCGTCTCAGTTAAACCAGCTTTCTTCCTTTTTCTATTTCTTAGCGACCATGCAATTGAGACTGGTCTCGCATCAAACACTGTTCAATTAGTTTTGTAGATTGAATCCGATTTCTATCGAGCGTCCAGGAAGTGGCACTTGATCCTTGACCGGAGACGTGTGCGGTCGTCGTTCTGCGTCCAGAAGATTCTTGCACTGCAGAAACACTCGCGCCCAACTGTCTGCAAATTCGAACTTATACTCAACGTCAAGCGTTATGTCAGTGTAAGCATCCGTTGGGAGGATATTGTCAGCCGTATCGCTCACTTCCGTATGGTATTCAATCGTGCCTGCCAAGATTAGGTCTCCTCGGTGGGCTTCAACTACACCTCTGAACCTGTCCGCGGGTTCCCGCGGCGAAGCGTCATTTCCTGGAAGATCGATTTTCGCTTCGACGAAATCGTATCCGAGCAGCGTCTCAACGAGCCAACCGTTGCCTTTGTAGAGCAGATAGTTCAAAGAGATATCGCTTCCCATGAAGGAAGCATCCTCCTGCGTGTACTGAAACACAGGAAGTTCGTCCTCAATTTCGCCCGTTGGAGTGCCATAGATGTAACCGTCCGCCCATCGAAGGTAGCCCGTTACTTTGGCACGCAACGAGCCTTCCTCGAATTCGAGCGATGCGTTTAGAGAGTGAATATGCTCATTCTCTAAACTCGGGTTAGGTTCGAGGTGGCTTCCAAGTGCCAAGTGCACTCCCTCGACATAGAGCTCATCGGCCAAAGGTGCTCGAGAAGAGTAGTCGTAAGATCCGTCTAGAACGAGACCTGGTTGCAGCGAGCGGGAAAATCCACCGGATACGTTGAACAGATTGAAATTCTTGTCGCCTTCCGGTTCGTAGTCGACAGTCACACTTTCAAGTCTTAACCCGACTTGGTAGTCAGTGCCATCCCGTTCCGAATGACCTACCCAAAAAGCACCAAAGCTGGATGTAGTAATCGGGTCTGAGCTGACTCCTTCAGAAGCGAAGACGAACTCACTGCTATTAAAGTTTCCTCCGACCACATGAGTCCAATCGTTGATCTTCTCGAGAGTAAGCAGAAGCCGAGTATCCATTGCGTCGCGACGCTTGAACGTTGTTTCAACAACCGAATCCGCAAGTTCATCGTGAACGTAGTCGCTCAGGCCCAATCTCCACGTCAATTGGTCCACATACTGGAATGGTGTGTTCAAGCCCAGTTCCGAATCGAATCGAATGTAGTCCAAGTCAATAACTACACGTTCTGCCTCTCCATGCTCCTCTTCGTGTTCTTCTTCATGATCTTCTTCGTCTTCGTCATGATGTTCTTCTTCGTCCTCATCATGATGTTCTTCTTCGTCGTCGTGGTGGGCATGTTCCACAGGAATGCCAAAAAGTGCGTCCGAGGTCGAAACCGAAACACCCGCATATCCCCAGTCCCTCACCCAAGAGAGACCTGCGGAGAACCCGCGATTCTCGATGTCGCTATTTGGCAGGGTCCCACACTCGTTCTCGACATGTTCATCTTCGTGCTCGCCCTCATGTTCGTCCTCGTGTTCGTCCTCGTGCATCTCCTCCTCTTCTTCACGGTGGTGCACCAGCCGGTCGGACAGCGCACAACCAGGAATCTCGTACGAGTCCGCTTTCCGGTAGAAGGTATCGAAGTGCAGAATCAGATCCTCAACAGTGATGTCCGCTCTTCCTGCCAAGAAGTTCCTACCATCGTTGTCTCGTGTCCGCAATTCCAATCGGTAGTTGGTGGGATCTTGTGGCACTTCACTAAGGATCCGCCCTGTCTCGGTATTGATAACCCCACCCGAGGAACCCGAACCAAAAAGTAGCGTGTTTGGTCCCTTCAGGACTTCGATCTGCTTCGCGAAAAAGGGATCGACCAGAGGCGGATGATCTCCAGGATAACTCGCCACGTCCATGGGTCGCAAGCGATCATAGAGAACCAAAATCCGTGGCCCATCCATGCCATGAATCACGGGATGAGATACACCGGGTCCGTAGGAAGCACTCCGGGCGCCCGGCACCGATGCAATGACATCGGCCAAGTTCTCGACACGAACTCGATCAAGATTGTTGTAATCGATTGAAACCACATCAATATTGCCAATTGCTCGCACTCCTGCGCCAGACAGCGGATGCGCTACAACCTTTACTTCTTCAAGGAGAGACAGACCACTCTCGGAAGCTTGATCATCTTGGCTCTCTTTCTCAGCGTCTTGCTCAGCGTCTTGCTCAGCTGAAACTTCCTTTTCATCCGCGCTCGCCGATTCGCTGTCAGCAATGACATGACCCGACAAAACGCTAACAAGCAGTGCTACAAGTAAAAACTTCGCCAGTGTGCTTACTCGCAATCGGAATCCTTGAAAAGATCTCTCACCTAACATTTCTTACTCCTCTCTTTGTTCGTGTTGCTAGTTCAGAATTTCGAGATGGACGATGTACACCGTTTTTGAACGAAAGTTGTTCGCGGAAATCCTGAACATCATGCTTAGAGAATCGCGCATTGTACGCACGCCTGCTCTCTCTTGATGGAGGTGAAGTACGATTCACGCCCATCCCAGAAAACTAACGTTTGAATCGACCGAAGAATCTTCCAATATCGTCAAGAATCAAGTATAGACACGGAAGCACTAG
The DNA here is from genome assembly GCA_965203735.1 of Candidatus Azotimanducaceae bacterium. Classification (GTDB taxonomy): domain Bacteria; phylum Pseudomonadota; class Gammaproteobacteria; order Pseudomonadales; family Azotimanducaceae; genus Bin55. Next base: position 1,242,745 of record OZ241909.1, on the reverse strand, counting down.
CAACGAACCGACCGTCGACGCGGCAAGTCCGCCAATAATCGTCATGGCCATTGGTTGCCTTAACACAGCGCCCTCGCCCCCACCAAACAACAGTGGTGTTAGAGCCAGTGTCGTTGTAAGCGTCGTCATAGTTATGGGTCTCAAGCGGATTCCAGCAGCCTCTGCCAGTGCTTGTAATCGTTCCTTTCCATCGGCCATTAACTGGCGAGCGGTAGCAACCAAGAGTACCGCATCGTTCACGGCAACTCCCGCCAAAACGATCAAACCCAACATAATCATCACGCCTACCGGCTCACCAAAAGGTACCAGTGCAGCAGCGACTCCAATTAGTCCCACAGGAATGGCGTACAGAATCGTTATAGGCTGCAACAGCGATTCAAACGAACCAGCTAGAACTAACAAGACCAATAGCAGAGCCAGAATGCCCGCCAATTGGAGTTCACCGAAAGTCTTGGCACGCTCTTCTTCCTCTCCTCTAAGCGCTACGGTCATGCCCGTTGGCAAGGGTTTGTCTTTCAAGACTTCGTTCACCGCATTGATTGCTTGTGGTTGCGTGAATCCCTCGTTTACCAACGCAGTCACTCGTGCAACCCGGCGTTGATCCCTTCGAAATATCTCTCGAGCCCCCGTGACTTCTTCGAATTCAGCTACTTCACCAATGGCTACTTTGCGGCCGCCGCCAGCGAGGAATACCACATCATCCAATTCCTCCTTGTGAACAGTTTCCATCCTAAGCATCACTGGATATTCTTCGTCCCCCACCGAGAGATAGGTGACGGTCTGGCCATCGAGATTGGATTCAAGAACACTCGCGACCATGTTCATATTTATTCCTAAAGCATCCGCGACGGCATGATCTAAACGTACTCTGAGTTCGGGTGGTCCTCCCTCAAACGAAGAGCGCACATTCCAGAGTTCAGGCAACGCAACCATGGCCACTCGGATCTCTTCGGTGATATCCCGGAGATCGGAAAGCGTATTCCCCGAAATCTCGACTACCACCGGAGCCATTCCGGTATCCAGTGCCTCGCTCAACGCAGACCTGTTGAGTTCCCATTCGATCTCCGTATCTGGAATCTGAGTAAGATCATCGGACATCGCTGCAGCAAACGCCTTGCCCGGTGGAGCTTCTTCCGTCAAACGCACAATCAACCGAGCCGTGTTTTCTTCGGTCATTTCTTCGCGGATGACTCGATCATCGTCTGGTAGTCTCCCAATCTCTGCCAATGTAGCATTGACAAACTCAGGCGCACCCGTACGAATTGACGACTCAACACCTTCGACAAGCTTCGCGGTGGACTCCACTCGCTGCCCGCTTGGACCAATTATTCGCAACGAAAATTGCTTCGGATCGGAGGGCGGCAAGAGTTCTGTGCCTAGACCCAACAGTCCGTACACAGCTCCTCCGACGGCCACGGCGGAGATCAATACTATGAGCCACGGCACGCGCAGGAAACCAGACACCATGTTCTCCAATCCTCTGCGTATAGGGTGGATTTTTTCTGCTACTAGGTTTCCCAGTTCATCGCGTTTTGCTGGCTCGAGAAACCACTGACCGAGAGCTGGTATGAAAAACACCGCAACCGCCAAGGAGGCAACAAGCGAAATCACAACTGTGAACGCGATTCCATCTATCAATCGAGCAGCAAGTCCCTGTACGAAGAAGACAGGAATAAATACAACGCAGGTGGTCAACGTGCTGGCTGTGATCGCACCTGCCACAAGCCCCGTTCCTTTACGAGCTGCATCCACTGGAGAGTCTCCAGCTCGAATTCTTCGGTACATCGACTCGACCACAACAATCGCGTTGTCTACGAGCATCCCAGCACCAAGTGCCAAACCACCTAGAGTGACGATGTTGAAACTGTAGTCGCCAAAGTGCATGAAAAATATTGCAGTGAGAATCGATACCGGCACTGCAAGACTGACGATAAATGTGGCCCCAATGGATCGAAGAAAGAACGCAAGAACGACAATGGCTAGCACAATCCCTACCAATGCGGCAAAACGCAAGTCATCGAGTGCGTCCACCACAAGCGTCGCGTTGTCGGTGATCATATGGACTTCGACGTCCGGTAGGTCCTCGCTCAAACCGGTCATGGCCTCGGTGATGGTTTGCGACACGGAAACCGTATTCGCGCCAGCTTCCTTGTAGATTGATAGCCCAACGCCTTCCTGTCCGTTCACCATGACCATGTGATCGATTTCGACAACACCGGGAATCACGTCGGCCACGTCCTTCACTCTCACCGCCACACGTGAGCTTCCTTCGATGTTCATATACCTCACGATTACGTCTTCGACGTCGTTGGCGTCCTCGAATCGCATACGACCTCGTACGGTAAATACGTTGCCGCGGTCTTCCAAGACTCCTGCGTTTATGTCGCGATTTTCGGAACTGATTCTGCCTGCTATTTCACCCAGTGAAATTCCAAACGCACTCGCGCGATATTCATCGAAAATGACGCTTATCTCACGTTGCCGTCCACCTGTCACCTGAACTTCCGCTACACCTGTAAGAGCTTCCAACGAAGTTGCAAGCTGTCGCCGAGCAATTTGGCGAAGTTCGACAAGGTCGGGGTCTCCAGACGGTGCAACCAGTCCCAAGATCAAGATCGGCTCCTGACTGGGATCGAACCGTCTTACGAGTACTTCGTCGATCTGCGGATTAGATTCAAAGCCACCAACTTGCTTTTGAACATCAATGAGTCCGGTATCGATGTTGGTATCCCAGTCGAAGTGAACTGTGGCTATCAAGCGCCCAGTCCGGGCTACCTGCTCGACGTCCATCACGCCTCGAACACTGAATAGCTGAGACTCCAGTGACTCCCCATAGAGACGTTCCATCTCTTGAGGAGGTCTGTCGCCCGAACGAATGGACACGGTTACTGTGGGACTTTGAAGGTCAGGGAGAAGGTTGATTGGGAGTCGGTTGAACGCAAGCACGCCAACCAACCCAACGGAGACTGCTAATACGCAAATTGCGATGGGTCTCCTAGTTGCGAGACCCGCCAGGCTTTCGAAGAAATTCACTTAGCCGCCGAGCACGCGAACCAACGCATTGTCTCTTAGGATTTCCATGCCCCTAACTACGACTTGGTCTCCCGGTTTAACACCCTCAATGACTTCATGATGGTCGTCATCTGCAAGACCGAGTTGGACAGTAGTGCGTTTGACTCTCTGTCCATCCAACACGAAGACTACCGACTCGCGACCCCTTCGGGAAACTGACTCGTAACTGACAACTGGGACTTCCAGACGTTGCTCAGTGATGATGTCTACTTGAACGAACATTCCAGGACGAAGAACTCGTTCGGTGTTGTCCACTTCTATGACGGCCTTAAATGTGTGGGTCTGGGGGTCAACCGTTGGTGAGAGTCGGACAACTTTGCCCATTATGTCCACGTCGGAGAATGCGTAGTGGCTAACTCGTGCTGGCTGGCCCACCTTTACCCGGCTTAACTCGGGACCAATCAAATCGACATCTGCTTCAAGTACATCGAGAGAAGCAATTTGAGCAACCAAGAGTCCGCTGCTCACTAGCTGACCATCTGCAATGGGAATGTCGTTCTGATCCCTTGCTAGTATTAGGATTACGCCATCGATAGGAGAAATTATTTGAGTGTTCTCATCACTTAGTTTGGCTCGGTCATAGGCATCTTGAGCCTGTTGCAGCGACTGTTCCGTCTGTTTGAGTTCTGCTTCGGATATGTGGCCCTGTTCGAACAATCGTGTACGCCGATTGTGTTCATCTCTTGCATTTTGGAGAGACAGACGAGCCGACTCCATTGCAATCTGCAGCCTTGCTTCCTCACCAGTGATTTGACCCAAGACATCGCCTGCGCGCACCTGTCGACCCTCAGTAAAACGATTTCCGTCCTCGTCACGTTCAATGTAGATTCTTCCCTGTACTTGAGCATTAACCCGAGCGCTATCCCTCGTACGCAGATTTCCAGTCGCGACGATAACGCTTTCTACGTTCCCCAATTCCACCGTTTCTACTTCCACAGGAGCTCGAACCTCAATTACTGGAGGTGGAGGGGGTGGATTGCAGCCGGTGGCGAGTGCTGCCACTAAGACTAAGAAGAATGTCGCTCTCACTGTACGTTCCATCGGCATTGTTGATTTATCCAATTAATTTGTTGCTTCTTCGGCACGCGTCCACCGAACTGCATCCGCAATTCCTACGTCATCACTTTGTGTGATTACAACGGCTACCTCCAGTGATTCGACGTCGAATTGTCCGAGATCATTCCAACCTTGTGTTGCAGACTCCACGTCAAATTCAATGTTCTTAACACCATTTCCGGCTTGAATTTCGATCTGGTGATTGCCGAAGTCAATAAATCTACGATAGCCAGACGTGTTTGCGGCAATGTAGTCCCATTCCTTCTTTTGTCTCTTGAAATTAGGTAGGTGATATTCCAAGTTCCATGTACCCAAAGAAGGAAGCCGGGCGGAGAATGTAGAAGTTGAAAGGCTGGACCCGGATGGGTTGACAGCATACGTGTGTCGGTATTTACCATAACTTGTGGGTTCCGCATCACGATACCATCGAGAAAATTGATCTCCAATGATGGGGAATTGCAAATTCCATGCAAAGGTGCTGCGCAACGTTGGTAATCCGCGATCGTATTCTGGGTCCGGCAGAGCCAGTAAATATCCCAACCACCCAGGCATAGCTGACTCTTCAATGACGTCGTCCGTCTCCACTGCGAATCCAGAGTCCAAGTCGTCCACTATCACAGCCGCTGCATCTTGAGACTTCCATTCCACTTCGGTCACGTAGGGCAACTGCGGGGAATCAGTTGGTTGGTAATCTTTCATTGGTGGAATGTTCACCAACAAAGACTCACGGTTTAGCGACAAGTGGGGCTCAATCCATACTTGATGCACGGGAGTATCACTTTGAAACACGATGCGTACGGACGTATTTCCTTCTATCCGAATCGGTTTCATTCGACTCGTTTCACGATGCTCCTTTCCCCAACGCCCTTCGTATGCCACAGAGACAACACCAGGAACTGGCTCGTCGTTTCGAAGAATGAAGCTTGTCTGGTAGACCGCCTCTCCGGTGCTTGTATCTTGTAGTCGCTCCACTCCTTGATCAGCAACGATGAAACCAGGCAAACCTGTACCGTGTAGCCAATCCCCAAGCAGCATTTGAAAATCTAATCCCAATTCCAAGGCAGTGTCGAAAAACTCTTGGTCTGAATAGGATCGCCCACTGAAGCGCGAGGTCAGTTCGCTCAAGAACAATCCCACTTCCTCTTCTTCAAACCCTTCAAGTATTGAATCTGCGATCGAACTCCCTTTTAGAAGGAGTGCGTGGTAGGCCTTCCGTGGGTCGGCGTGATAATCGATTTCACTCAGAGATTGTGCTAACACGCTGTCCCAGACAGACGGCAAATTGGAGAATCTCTCACGCCAATTGAATTCCCCAATGCCTCTGACAAAACCTGCACTGGCAACAGCCCCCATTGCCTGGCTTGAGTCGGTGCGGGACATCGCCATGTGAATGGAAAAGTAACCCGTCCTCTCAAATGCCAATCTACTCGCGATTTCATCTACTACAAACGACAGAGCAGTAGCACCAGTGCCTTCCGGCAAAGTTTGATAGTTCACCAGGTTCTTTGAGAGGCTAATGAAGGGATTTCCTCCGTGATAGTCATTCTCAAAGAACGTACCAACCATCCATAGCAAGTATTCGGCCCGATCATCAGCGTCTTCAGTTTTTTCTCCCCCCTGCCGTAACGAATTGTCAAAACGTGCGGTGGGAAGTCCTGATTCACGCAACATGTGAATCCCTGGGGGAGAGTACACACTATCCATACGCCAACCGCCGCCATAAACTCTCAACGACACTGGCACTTCCACAAGTGTCAGAGTCTCAAGAGGATAGTCAAGACCGACTTTGCTCAGTTCTTCTAGTCGGTCTTCAATCCACCTCTCCAATGCAGGCACCATCGGTTCAAGAACATCGAGATTCTTCGTGTGCTTCTTGCTCAAGAGCAATTCAAAATTCGTGCCACCTACAGCCAATGAACGGCGAGCAAACTTAGATCCCAAGAGTGCAACTTCCGGTATGGGAATGCGAGGGTTGAACCTGAAACGGGTTCTCTCTCCTTCATCAAGTAACTGACGGGTTCCTGGCCCCGCCACTAGCCAACCATTGGGGACATCGACCTCTAGGTCTACTTCAAAGAAGTCCCGTGGTCTGTTCTCCCAATTGATCGTTCCATATGCGCTGCCTGAAGTTGGTAACCAACTTACGCCAGGCATCAAGGCGAAATAATTTGAATGGAAAATGTAATTCTCTTGTCCATAGAAGAACAAGCTCTCAAAATCCGAATAATCCAATTCGGAGAAGTCCAAAGCGCCGTCTAAGTATGCGAACGACGAGTCTGGAACGCCAACTGCAACTAGCTGCAATTCCTCTGAAGAAGTCGACCTTTCTTCACGCGCAACTGTCAGTAGTCCTCCATCAAATTGGTAGTCGTTCGAAGTCAGTCTCTTCCCGTTCAGAGTCAATGTCCGAATTTGGTACCCGGGGTTCAAATTAAAGAGAAGATCTTTGGTTTCTCCTGAGTCGGTAGAGACTATCGTGATCGAGAGATCGAGGGCGATTCGGCGGCCAGGTTGTAGAGTCACAGTTCCCTTGATTTTCTCGATGTCTGTTTGAGAAGAGTTCTGATGTGCTTTATGCAATGCTGCCCATTCCTCCACCTGACGCAATTTTGAAGATTCTGAGAAATAGAGTCCGAAGATTCCTGCTATTCCTAGAACAAGGACCAAAGAACCCGCCCCCATAAACACAGGTCGTCGACCCGCTGGCTCCTGTCTGGGATGAAATGCTGCGGCCAATACTAAGAACCCCGCAGACAGCAGCAACATCACAATTCGATTGACCATCACGTCCGCGAAGAAAATACGAGGTAATAAGTCCGAGGGGAAAACTTGGTTAAAGGAAGATGTGGACAGGGCAGCGGTCACGAAGTAAGGAAGTCTTGTAAGCACGAAGAACAACCCGACCATCAATACCAGCACAACAACGACCACAAAGAGTCGGTTGCGTAGAACGACTGTAAGAAAAATGGTCAGAGATCCCCATAGAGCAAAGTTCGGAATAACGTCGAAGAGTAGGAAACTGATTACACTCGTCGGCTCGATTGAACTGCCGATCATCCATCCTGCTGTCTCAGCTAGCCACCCAAAAAAACTAATGAAGGCAAAAATCGCAAGAACTGCAATACTCGTAACCAGAATGATCCCGATCAGTCTGCCCGCGAGCAATGAGAGGTTTGACATCGGGCGAGTGTCAATGGCCTCTCCGATGCGATCTTTAATATCTCGTGCACGTATGTCAAAGGCTAAGAACACGATTCCGATGTTGAATATCATCAGCGCGACAGCACTTAACCCAACGATTAAGTAACGCGGTCCTAAGAGTCCAGCGGCTGGGGAAATGTAAGACGAGAGAGCGTGCGCCGCGGACAAGTTGAACCACTGACCCGCACAAAGAAGAACCGCGATGACTATGAATACCCAAGTTCTTGCCAGTCTTCGGGTAGACCGCAATTCAGCCGCTGCGACCGACCATAGCATGCCCAATTTCACGGACCGCTATTCCTTGTCCTTGTCTTTCTTTCGGCGTCTACGACCCTTCTTGTCCTCAGTCGCTTCAGGGGCGTTGTGTTCCTCGTCCTGTCGCGCGCCTTCCAACTTCCCACGTTTGGACATAAATGCCAGATAGGCTTCTTCCAAACTCGGTTGTTCCACTTCGGTCGCATCGAACGTCAATTCCCCTGGATTGTTCACCACAATTCGGAAAGTGACATCAGAACCCTGAATGGTTCGTGAAACGATCTCGTGCTTTTCTTCAACGACGTTCGAACTCTCCAACGGCACAGTTGCCTCGAAGACCTGTCCTTTTGCCTGACCAAGCAATGTAGCTGGCGAACCTTGAAATGCAACGGTACCGTCGTCAATCAGAGCTATCTGCGAACACCCGCTTCCCAAGTCGGCAACTATGTGCGTAGAAAGCAAAATGGTTCGATCCTGTCCCATGTTGGTCATGACTTGCCGAAATCGCATTCGCTCTTCCGGGTCCAGACCGACAGTAGGTTCGTCCACAACTAGCACCTCGGGTTCGTGGACCATGGCTTGTGCCACACCAAGGCGTCGTACCATGCCGCCGGAAAGTTTCTTCACTTTCCTATCGGCTACATCGGACAATCCAACCTCCTCAAGGACCTCCGCAACACGGCGGCGGCGTTCCTTCTTATTGGTCATTCCGGAAAGAGCCGCGAGAGTATCTACGACCTCCTCGGTACGATGCAATCTCCATGCACTGAAGGACTGTGGAAGGTAGCCAATTCGTTCACGCACTTTATGGCACTCATCGACAACATCAAAGCCGCACACCCGAGCGTTTCCCTCGGTGGGGCGCAGCAACGTGCAGATTATTCGCATCAAAGTGCTCTTGCCTGCGCCATTTGCGCCAAGAAGACCGAAGAAACCAGTCCCCAAAGATAGATTCACATCGTTTAAGACGTTACTTTTCTTGTCGTAGCTATGGGTAACACTTTCAACTTCTATCGCTGGTGCGTTAGAGGAGCCGTTACCCGAAGAAATCCGTTCAGCCAATGTCGAACCTCAGCCATTAATTGTCGATGCATTGTACAGGTACACTCGACCTGCCTAAGTCCCTCGAGACCAACTGGCCCAGGACTTGTACGAATCATTTGTAGGCAAGAATTGTGCCAGTATTTCCCGACAAGAATAGTGCTAGAACGAATCGCATCATCTCGACCTCAATTCAACTCTCGGAAAACTAACGAAATTAGTCAAGAGTTGTGGTTATTCGCCACGTTCGCAGTTATTTCTCCCACTTCAACTCTGCAATGACTTCATGATCTGATGGGAAATGTCTAACCGGTTAACATGCAACCTCAACGCCAGATGCTGCTAGACGAACAAGAGAAGACGAAGCCAACGTGGAACTCGGCATAACTCCGTGGTCAATCTCCGACACTAACGACGCAAGTGCACTGTGCGAACAAGCACAGTTCGCGGAGAAGTTGGGAATTGGCTACTTCTTTCTTCCAGAACACCACTTCGTAAAGGGAAGAGCGATCCCCGAACCCCTCTTGCTCCTAGCCGCTGTCGCTGCTACGACGAGTAGTATTCGACTTGCAACTACTTCCTACTTGTTGCCGCTCCGACATCCCGTACAAGCAGCGGAGCAAGTCGCCGTACTCGACCGATTAGGTAATGGCAGGTTAACACTAGGAGTCGGCCGCGGCGCCTCCGACGCACTCTTTACAACATTTGAAGTTTCCGCGAAGCAAAAGCGATCGCTATTTGAAGATTGCTATCACAGAATGATCAGAGCTTGGAGCGGAGATTCTGTCGCCCCCTCCTCTTCAGACCCAGTAACTATTTCTCCATTACCTCTGCAAAAACCTCATCCGCCAATTTGGGTTGCGGCATTTGGTCCGCTTGCGCTTTCCCAAGCTGGACGACTTGGTCTTCCCTATCTGGCCTCCCCAAGAGAAGGTCTGTCCCGTCTAGCTCAAAACTACGAAATCCACCGCGAAGCGAGCAAGCAGGCCGGTGTGACTAGTCCACCCGAGATCCCAATCATGCGGTCAGTCTTAGTTTCGAAGGATGAAGAACTAATACGAGATGTTCGAGCGCGTGTCGCACTGGATATTGCGAAAACTCGAACCCAGGCCTCGGCACAATCGGATCAGTCGGTCGACGACTGGGCACTCATCGGAAGTCCTGGTAAAGTTCGTGACCTCCTTGACGAATATCGAGAGAGACTAAACATGACACACTTGGTAGCCACTAGACTGGGGATTCGAGGAATATCCAGCACCGACTGTCAAGAGTCGCTAACGCTACTTGCCGACATAGCATGAGACACTAATCTGCTCTTAGTCGCTACTTTGTTTCTTCTGAGCCTTCGACAGGTGTGACTTCAACGGTCGTTTCGAAGTCTCCCGGGTCAATCTCCTCGTTGGGTTTTAGGCCTAGGTACGGCCGAAGCAAGTGAACCGCCAAGTATGCTGGACCGGTATCAACCATCGCTACGATCATTTTGAAGACGTAGCCGGAAGCGATGTAGATAAACAACTGTGTCCAAAGTCCGCGCTCGGGATCAATGAACAGGGCATGTGCATAGAAGTGCGTGATCAACACAACGGAAGTTGTGTCCACCATCTGACTTACTAGAGTGGAACCGTTGTTCCTTAACCAAAGGTGCTTCCCCTTCGTTAGCCGTTTCCAAAAATGGAAGAGATGCACATCGCAGAACTGCGCTGTCAGGTAAGCAATCATGGACGCGGCCACCGCTCCGAACGCCAAAGCTCGAATCTCAAAGAAAACGGGTTCCCTACCAGCTGCGTCTTTGACGATGTTTCCAGCAGAATCGACCTCGACGCCAACACCTGGCAGTACGCCTCCCAGCCAAAGGAAGAACACCACCCAAAGATTGACGACAAAACCAACCCAAACCATATCTGAGGCACGTTTTCGACCGTACAGCTCACTAATCAAGTCAGTGCACAAGAACGTCACGGGATAAGGCAGGACTCCCACCGCAATAATCATGGGAAATTCAATCCCAAAGACGGTGAACGACAAGTCGAGGAATCGGCTAATTCCGATGACATTCAGCACTGCGAGCGTACCGAGAAATATCCCGGTCAGAACAAGAAACACTCTTTGTCTTCGAAGCCGAAAGTTGGGGGTAGTTTGCAAGACTGCTACCTCTCTATCTGTCCAAGATTTGCGTGAATCACGCTTCCATTGACTACGGGATTCTGAGTCGCGCAAAAAATGATCCGTGCAATCTCATCGGGGTCAATCAATCTTCCAAAGGTGTTCATTGCAGCAATGCTCGATAGGACGTCTTCTGGCACATGCGATCGAAGCATTTCGGTGTCTGTGAATCCAGGACAAACGGCAACTGTGTGAATTCCCGTGCCGACAAGATCTTGGCATAGCGAACGCATCATGCCAATTTGGGCGTGTTTGCTTGTTACGTACGAGAATGAACTCGGTACTGCCTTTTCAGAAAGTGTTGACCCCACATACACCACGCTAGAACCCTCTCCCATATTCGGAATCACACACCGATTCAACGTATTTGGTGCGAATACATTGACTTGCATTACAGTTCGGAGAGTCTCATCGTCTGTACTTGTTGCGGAATCACTCTCAAGACGGGCGGCGTTATGTATCAGATGTAGGTTTGGACGAACTGATTCACCCAGCAATTTCCCAAGGATCTCTTCAATCACCTGACTCAAGTCCAATCTGCTTAAGTCAACCGCAAAGTTCTGAACTTGCGAGTCTGGGCATGGTCGGCGAGACAGATTTACGACCTCAAATCCGTTTGCAAGGAAAAGCTTCGCAGTTGCGAGTCCTATCCCGGCACTGGCTCCACTGACGATGGCGAGACTCACTCCGAAGCCCACGAAACAGTTGCGGATTGACTCGGACCCGAAGAAATCGACAGTTCAAGCTCACTGATAGCTAGTTCTCGGAACACTGTACTACTTGTCAATCCGTCAAGAAACCACCCAGCCAATTCTTCAACAGTTATGTTGCGAATAGGCAACAGCAGGACGTCCCGCTTTAAGAACGGCAAGCGTTCGTCACCGAAAATAGCCGTCAAGTACTCATCGTCTGACTCGAACTCAAGGTGAGGCGACTCCGACGCCAGCAAAGTAGTCTCATCCAGTTTCTTGCAAATTGACTCGATTTCGTTCTTGAGCGTGTTGTAGTCAAAGCAGAGCCCATTTCCGTCAATAGGTCCGGAGGCAGTAGCTCGAACGAAGTAGTTGTGCCCATGAAGATTCTCTCGGTGGTTGCTACCAAATATAGTGAAGTGTGCGCAAGCAAAGTGGAGCGACTCTTTGTGAATGTCAATTCTTGCAATCATCGACGCGCGTCGGGCTCTGTTACAACCGGGTGAGACTCTATTCTCGCCGGAGAAATGCTAACAAACCACAGATTTTGCTGAATGGACCTTGCTGATCCATCGGAACTAGCAACGATCGCCGATTCTCTCCCCAATCAACCTTGAATTGTTTGCCAACTGCACGAGGTTTGCTTTTGGAGGGTCATTACGCAAAATAGAGTCGACAACTGTTAGAGGTGAGTTCGGAATGAGTCACGATGTAGTAATTCGAGGTGGGACTGTTATAGACGGCAAAGGCGGTGAGGGATTTTCCGCAGATATTGCCGTAGATGGAGACGCCATCACTTCCATCGGCAAAGTAGACGAAAAAGGAAAGCGAGAAATTGATGCCCACGGATTGTGTGTATCACCGGGCTTCATTGATCTGCATACCCATTTGGACGCGCAAGTGGGATGGGATCCACAAGTGACTTCAATCTCGTGGCACGGGGTTACCACAGCGCTCTTTGGAAACTGCGGTGTCACGTTTGCGCCATGTCATTCCAAAGACAGAGAGTTTCTTGCCGGCATGATGGAGACTGTTGAAGACATCCCGAAACAAGCCATCCTTCATGGACTGCCTTGGGATTGGGAAACGTACGGGGAATACCTGGATTCACTTGAGCAACTGGGTCCATCGATCAATATCTGTGGACTTGTAGGCCATTGCGCCGTTCGCTTCAATGTCATGGGCGAACGTGCAGTAGAAGAACCTGCAACTGACGATGAAATTCGACAGATCGCTCAAATTGCTGGTCGTTCAGTTCAAGAGGGTGCTGTGGGCTTCTCCACTAATCGGTTGCCAGGTCATCGACTGCCCGACGGTCGATCCATCCCGGGTACGTTTGCAGACCGAGATGAGCTCAGGGCGGTTGCTGTTGAAGTAGGGAAACACGGTGGTCTCATGCAGACGGTTTCAGACTTCCGCGACTTCGATGCAGAGATGGATCTCATTCGAGACGAAGCTAAGACGGCGCGTGGAGCACTATTCAGCAGCGCAGCTGAAATCGGAACCGAACGTCTCGATGCGCGGGTAAAAGCCATGCGGGACGAAGGGCTGAATGTCACATCAGTAACCGTTCCCCGATCGGGAGGGGGCGTCGGTGGTTTGTCCACAAGCAACTTCTTTAGAACCAATTCGTGGAACTCACTGCGAGAGATGGACTTCGAAACACGACTTGCGGCGATTCGGAATCCGGAAGTGCGACAGAACCTTGTGGACGAGGTTAAGGCACAAGGCGATCAATTGCTTAACGGGATGAAGAGATGGTTCTACATGGGGTCGAATCCTCGACCAAAATACACCCATCAACTAGATGAAAGCCTATTCCATCTTGCGAGCAAGGCTAACGAACATCCAGTCGAGACGTGGTTACGTCTAACGGACGAGACCGATGGCAAAGCGTTATTCCACATGAGAGGATTCAATGTGGATTTGAATTCGCTTCAGAAACTCATTACAACCGAGTGGGCCATGCCTGGCTTGGGCGATGCAGGCGCACACGTTAGCCAGATGATTGACTCGGGTTGGTCTACCTTCATACTTTCTCATTGGCATCGAGACACTGGCGTCTATTCCCTTGGCGAAGCAGTTCGTCGAATTGCCGCTGTTCCCGCCCAAGTCCTGGGTCTGGCTGACAGAGGAACCCTGGAAGTAGGGAAACGAGCAGACATCAATGTCTTCGATATCGATCGCTTAGAAGAGAGAATGCCCGAAATCGTGAATGATTTTCCTTTCGGAGCTCCTCGGTTCATTCAGAGAGCTGCGGGCTATCACACAACCCTGTGTAATGGTACGGTGGTCTTGGAAAACGACGAGTTAACCGGAGAGACCGGCGGAAGAGTGTTGCGTAGCAACTAGTCAAACAGGTTTCGCGCAGAACGATCTACCAGACGGTATCAGTTTGCAGATGTAAGAGCAATGTAAGCCTACAACGGTAGAAGTTCTAGTACAATTCCGATTCATGCTTTGAACTCGTTCGGCTAAACCTCTATTTTGAGAGAACCGCTTCGCAGTGGCGGAGAACAGGAAGTTCGTCACTATCGCACGATCTTTATCTCTGACGTACATTTAGGTACAAAGGGATGTCAAGCGGATCGCTTACTGCGTTTCCTGCAATCGCACACATGCGACCACATGTATCTTGTCGGCGACATCATTGATGGTTGGCAGCTCAAGTCCAGCTTCTATTGGCCCGAATCTCACATGGAAGTCGTCCGAGAACTGCTGCGCCATCTCAAGCAGGGCACAAAGGTCACCTACGTCACAGGCAACCATGATGAACTCTTGCGCAAGTACTCAAATGCAGAGTTTGGGGATTTACGACTGGTAGATGAGGCATCTCACACAACTGCCGACGAGCGCAAGCTTCTCGTCATACATGGGGATCAATTCGACGTCGTGACGCGATACCACAGATGGGTTGCAGTGCTCGGTGATATTGGCTATTCCATCCTGCTTGGATTGAATCGCTGGCTCAATTGGTGGCGCGAACGGTTTGGATACGACACGTGGTCGCTTTCAGCGTGGGTTAAAGGTAAGGTCAAGTCTGCCGTCAATTATCTCAGCAATTTCGAGGCTGCTCTGGTTAAAGAGTGTCAACGTCAGAACTTCGACGGCGTTGTATGTGGACACATACATCACGCTGAACACTCGAAGTTTGGCGAGGTCGATTATTTCAATTGCGGAGACTGGGTGGAGAGTTGCACTGCACTGCTCGAGGACAACAGCGGCAAGATTGTTGTATATCGTGATACTGATTCAACATCAAACGTAACCAAGCTAAGCGTACGTCGTTCCCGACCGTCACGAAGCAAGCGCAAGATCGCTGCAGCATCGAATAGTCGCATCTAGATAGTCCTTTCCTTCGATCTTGAACGGGCAGAACAAGATCCTGATCATCACTGATGCTTGGCACCCTCAAGTGAACGGTGTCGTAATCCTCTTGTCAGCGTTGATCGAGTCATTGCGTCGGCTGGGAATTGACTCCCAAGTTATTCATCCGGGTCTATTTCCTACGCTTCCCCTTCCGAAGTACCCCGAAATTAGATTGGCAGTCACACCATGGCGCATTGGCTCACACTTGACTGGAAACCAATCGCAGCAAGTCCATATTGCAACAGAGGGACCGCTTGGTCTCGCTGCGCGTTCCTATTGCTCCCGGAGAGAAATTCCGTTCACGACCGCTATACACACAAAATTCCCTGAATACATAAAAATCTTGTTTGGCGCGCCGGTGAGTTGGGGCTACGGCTATTTGCGTTGGTTTCATAAACCCGCCCAAACTACCATTGTTCAATCAAAGCACCAAGCTGATGAATTGACCGAGCGAGGGCTGGCTCATCTCTGTGTGGTCGGTGGAGGCGTGGACACACAACGATTTCGTCCACAAGATCGCGAATCCCGTGACAAGTCTTTATTGCTCTATGTGGGCCGGGTCAGTAGGGAAAAGAACATTGAAGCGTTTCTGAATCTTGCTATTGATGCCAAGAAAGCTGTCGTGGGAGACGGACCCGACCGCCAACGACTCCAGGAAGCGTATCCTGATGTCGAATTTAAAGGCTATCGGAAGGGCGAGAGTCTTGTACGCGAATATGCACAAGCAGATTGTCTAGTTTTCACATCCAAGACCGACACATTCGGTCTTGTACTGATTGAAGCGATGGCATGTGGGACGCCTGTTGCTAGCTATCCCACGACCGGTCCGTTGGATGTGGTCCGCAACGGAGTTAGCGGGATCATGGGTTCGGACCTGGAAGAAGCAGTCTCACAAGCTCTACTTCTGGATCGCGAAGTGGTCAGAACCGAGTCTTTAAATTTCTCGTGGGAGAGTGTCGCGCGAAGATTTGCCGACATACACAATATTGAAGTCTCGCAAGAATTCGATTAAGAATTCAGCCTCTTCGTCAATACGCACCCTTTGGCCACTTCGGACTGTTAAAAAAACGCCGTAAAGAACGCAATTATCCAACATACTCTAAGCTTAGTTGGTCTACCCAAAGGAAGAGCGCTCCGGCGCACTCCGTCTGTAATTGAGACGTGCGATACGCCGGAGATTCTGTTGTTGCTCTAGTTCGTAGCTTCTAGCCACCCATTTCGTCGGAGCCTGGATCTTCGATTTCCGATTCGCTCTCTGTGGAAGGTTCCGTCAATTCGGGAACTTCTCCGAAACGAGCTACGAGTGCCTCTTCTAGCTGGGCCGGACGTACTCTTTTCTCCAGGATGCAACCCTTCGAGTCAAGCAAAAATCCTTTGGGTATAGCCAGAACACCGTATGAGGTTGCCGTCGCTCCTTCCCATCCGTCCATCTCGCCGAGGTCAATCCAAGGAAGTTCGTGCTCTGTCGATCCTCCTTCCCAATCCTCATGTGCACTATCGATGGAGACACCGACGATTTCGAAACCGAGGCCGTTGTACGCACTGTACAGTCTCTTTAGTTCAGGAAAATCCGCAATGCATGGTCCGCACCAAGAAGCCCAGAAGTCGATGAGCACAAGCTCTTTCTCAGCCAGAACATCGTACAGTGCAACTTCCGTCCCTTCCAAATTTGCCAAGGTGAATTCCGGTGCTTTCTGGCCAGGAATGAGACTCTCGTCGTTTTTCTCAGACTCGATGAACCAAACTACCCGATCTCGAGCCTGATTTATGCGCTTGACATAGCGATCCTCGTCGAACAACGTAACAAGCCTGTCGTACACCGGTAGCGCGTTGCTTCGATTCTCGGCACCAAACGCTCCTAACTCCATTGCGAGCAGTGATTCGATCGGACTCTCGGACTGTGTAGCGATTGCTTGCAGAGCATCCTGTTGAATTCCTTCGAGCTGCTGCCGGAGTTTGTAGTACTCAGGTAGATCACTAGAGCTCGAGGTCCGAAAACTGGCTGTCGGACTAGCTGCCAATACAGCGTGCTCACAACCTTCGGCTGCAGGTGTCGAGGGTTCTTCTAACGCCATAGCGACCGAGTCTTCTCCATCAGATGCACTATCCCCATCGTCCTCTTCCGCCAAAGTGATTTCTGTTTCTGTGGAGTCGTCAGATTCCGTTGAATCGGAAGCAATCTCTTCATCTGAAGCTGCTTTTTCTGTATCTTGATTTTCTTCGGTGCCTGACTGAGCGGCCTCACGTTGAGCTTCCCAATCAGCCATGAATTTTGTGTGGGCTTCGGCGTACTTGTCGAATGTAGACAGATACTCTTCCGTCTGCTGCCAGCTCTCGATTAGAGCGGCATGCATACCAACTCCTGATGTTGCTAGCAAATCTGGCGCCCTACCGCGCGCAGAGACAGTGATCTCAGCACCCGGTTCCACCAATATGTCTTGGGTCGATGCGTAGTAAGAGTTGCCTGGTGCCGACAAAAACACCTGTACACGAGCGGGTTCATCAATATCCCCTTCAATCAAAAACGTGTCATTCTCAAGCAATACCGCACCTAAACTGAGACCTTTGTACTCGCCTTCGTCATCGTATTGCATTGCAGAAGCAGTTACGACAGCATGCGACAGGTCCTCATCGACCGAACTGAAGTCGCCGGAAATGGAGAATTTCTTTTTGGGATCTTTTGTTAAGCGCGAACTTCCCATCATGGCCAATTCGTCCGCAGGGTAGGACCCCAAGTAGTCTATTACTGCAAATCTTGTTTTGCCACCAGGAGCTAGTACGGCTGTTGCCGTTAGCGGTTCGTCTTCACCTACGTCTACGGCGATCTCGACAGTGGTTGGCTCGTCGACTACACCGGTTAACTCCAAAGTGCCCTCGGAAAAGTCTCCAGTGGCGAGTTCAACTGTCTTAACATCACCGTTCCATCTCGTTGTCTCATAGGAAACCGTCACGGATACGGAGGTGGGGTCTAGGCGCATTTCGGGTTCATCGGTCGTAGAGCCATCCTGGGCTGCTTCTTGCGGTTCGTCATTTTCTACAACAACGAGCTCACCAGTGATTGTGTAAGGTTCTGGGGGTTCAAAGCTACAGGATGCAAGCATTGCTGCCATGAGCGCAACTGCAATCAGGGAAAATAAATTTTTCATTGAATAAAGCTCTCAAAGCTCAGTGTTTTCGTCCATTCTAGCCCACCTTCCCATGAATAGTGGGGCGAACAAATGAAACGCCGGGATCTGTCGAATTGAGATAGTTGTCGTTCCATTTTTTGTTTGAGCGACTGACTGTGACAGCATGTGCACTTGTACTGTTGGAGGTTTGCTCTGTTCAGTTTCATGCCAATATGCTGCTCCCTTAGAGATTGCATAGGCAAGGTTTGTAGCTGAAATCTCGCTACAAACCAACCCTACATGGCTAGAATTTCTCATTACTCTCCCTCGAAGTCCGTAGATCCCGACCAAAACAATGAAGACGTTTCCCGAAGATGAACATATCCATTCATTGCCTTTTCATCAGGTAGTCGAGAACGCGTATTCTCGCCGTACTGTATTGACTGGTACGGCGGGCGCTGCTCTGCTGACGATGTTTGGTTGTGCCATCACAAATCAAGGATCCCGTTCCTCAACTGATAAAAACAATGACAGCACCTCCCAGCTGATGCAATTCGATCCAGTCAGTCTCCAAGAAGCAACAAGTCCTTCGAACCGTCAGTGGCCACTAATCTCAGCGGACTATCAGTACGAACTAATACTTCCTTGGGGGGACCCCATCGAGCCTTCTGGTCCGAAGTTCTCGTGGCCACCCAATCCCGAAGACCAAGCACGGCAAATCGGGATAGGACACGACGGTATGTGGTTCTTTCCGGACCCAAAACGCCCCAACACCAAAGGAGCTCTTGCACTCAATCACGAGTATGGATCGTCCACAGTGATTTTTGGCAAGCTAGTCCCTCAGAATCTCGATGAGGCACGTGTGTCGCAACATGCACATGGAGTCTCGATCCTCAATATCGAACGTGTTGGAGGGAAATGGAAGGTCGTTGGGGGCGATAATTCGAGGCGCATTCATGTAAACACTCCGGTCGACTTTTCGGGTCCGGTCGCAAACCATGCCCTCCTAAAGAACCCTGCCAATAACATGCCTCGAGGCACACTCAACAACTGTGCGATGGGTCACACACCTTGGGACACCTACCTGACATGCGAGGAAAATTGGCCTTTTTACTTCGGATCCACGTCATCGGAATTTGAACCAACCGAAAAACAGGAGCGATACAACCTAGTGGGGCGATCTTTCTATGGATGGCATAACTTTGACGCCAGATTTGATCTTCAGGACGATGGTTTTGCAAATGAGAGCAATCGATTTGGTTGGGTTGTAGAGATTGATCCCTGGAACGCAAGACAAAGACCGGTAAAACATACTGCATTAGGACGATTTGGCCATGAAGGAGCTACGGTTGTTGTAGGCAGGGATAAGCGGGTCGTCGTTTACATGGGAGATGACTCTGGAGGCGAACACATCTATAAGTTTGTGGGTAATTCTGATTACGAAACGACTCTGGGAAGAGGAGTATCGCCGCTTTCAGATGGTCGCTTATACGTCGCTCGATTCAACGACGACTTCACCGGTGACTGGCTTGAGCTCTCGACGGACGTCAATTCGTTGGCGGAGAGGTTTGCAGATGATGCCGAGATCTTGACCTTCCCTCGCATTGCTTCGAAGGTCGTCGGAGCAACTCCCATGGACCGACCTGAATGGATTGCCATCGCCCCGAACCAAGATGTCTATTGCACGTTGACCAACAATGCTGGTCGAACCGAGCCCAACGCCGCGAATCCAATGGCTCCAAACGTACATGGTCACATCGTGAGATGGCGTGACAGTGATGATCACACAGGAACGACCTTCTCCTGGGATGTATTTACATTAGCCAGGGACACACAACACACAGAGAATTTGTTTTCAAGCCCCGACGGACTTTGGGCAGACCCGGACGGCCGGTTGTTCGTGGAAACTGATGGAACCCAAACAGATGGCGAGAGCACTATCAATAACCAATTGCTGGTCATGGATACCAATTCAGGCGAAATCCGAAGATTGTTCACGGGCGTCAGCGGATGCGAAATTACCGGATTGGCTGTTACTCCCGATCGTAGAACGATGTTCATCAACATTCAGCATCCCGGAGTCGAGGCACGTTCCCCAACCACAGGACGTACATTTCCCGATCTTGGTGGCACGAATGCGATTCCACGTGACTGCACTGTGGCCATATCGCGCAAAGATGGTGGCATTATTGGATCGTGAACAAGAAACGAGCTAGCGGTCAATAGTTCATTGCCCAATGGATGAAGATCTTCGAAGAACTCACCAAAGACTGGGTATTCCAGCCGATTACGAGAGTAGTAGTCGACTCGTGCTTCAAGTCACGCCTGACGACCTCGTCTCAATAGGTTGCGACATATTTGGCAGACCTCAAAGATTGCGTGCAATAGCAGCCGCAGCCTGGTCACGTATGCAAGATGCTGCCAGCGATCAGGAAATTGATGTGAAGGTTGTCTCAGCATATCGATCAATTGACTATCAGACTTCGTTAATAGAAAGACTGCTTGGTCAAGGACAATTGATTGAAGATATCTTGACGCGGGTTGCTGCCCCAGGGTATAGCGAGCATCAGAGCGGATGTGCTGTAGACGTGACTAGCGAACAAACGGAGCCGCTCGAGGAAGAATTCGAACAAACCGAGGCTTTTGACTGGTTAACGAGAAACGCTTCGCGATTTGGTTTCTATCTTTCATATCCCCGTGAGAACAGATTCGATGTAATTTACGAGCCGTGGCATTGGTGCTACCGAATCAGAAGTCATTAATTCTTGGAACCCCTAACATGCGGTTGTCAAGGTTTAATTCGAACACCCGTTGAAGAGATTTCTTGGCTAGCAGCTTGTTGAGTTCCAGTCCTATGTTGGCGTACACACCGCTTGTTAAACATGACATCATCCGAGACTTCTGCAGTCGCGGCCTTGTGGTGCTGCCTCCTGAATCACTTGGAATTCCAACGAGTACTCATGAGAGCATTTTCGAGTCAGAAGTGGCGCACTTGAGAGCCCGCAAATCGATTAACTGCAGCTCAATACCCCAAATTCTGGATGTACTGAATTCGCCCGGCGTAAAGAGCGCATGTGACGCTGTTCTCGGAAAAAACTGGGCGATTGTTCCATTTACCCACAACACACCCTTTATGAGCGGTTCTCACGACCAACACTGGCACAAAGATGACAACGGTCCATTCAACGCACGAAAGCACCGTCACCACCATGCCGTTCAAGCGGAGCTTCTGTACTACCCACAGGAAGTACTTGCAGACATGGGTCCAACCGCAACTGTGCCCTATTCCCAGTACTGGACGTTCAATCACGAGGAGAATCAAGACAACTTTGCTGGTGCGGATCATCTCGACTTTGCCTATCAGCTGGATGGAATGGAACGAGTTCCAGTTGCTGGGCCTAAGTCACCGTATTCGGTCGAGGAAATCACAAGCCAGCAGACCGCTCATGATGAGCGCTTGCGGAATGCAGTACTCAATCTGAATTGGCCACTGAATCAGCCGTTTGAAGTGGGACCACTCAAAGCGGGAAGTATCGTCCTGTATTCGCACAATCTACTCCACCGCGGCAACCATCGACGTGACGCATGGGAAAACTGGAGGGACAAGCCTCGATTTATGTGGCGATTCTGGCTATATCGAACGTTGGAATCTGATGGTCCCAAACCCCATGCCGTCAATTGGAATGCACTGGGCACAGACAATTTGACCGGAGTCGACCGATCAGATATTGACAGTGGGGTGGAAGCAACTTGGAATTACCACTGGAAATGGATGCACACTGGTTCAATTGACCGAGAAAGCAACCTTCAGAACGCTCCAAGTCCAGCAGTTTCAGCTTCTGAACTCAAAGAGCTACGCCAGCAAATGTTGAGTCTTGGAGACGAAAACGAGCCCAGTCGGATCGGCGCTGCGTATGAACTTGCCAAATACGCTGAAGAGCCTTCTTCGTTGTCGGTGTTGGAGGATGCTCTGCATAGCGACCGAGAGAGCGTTCGACGCGCAGCGACCTACGGACTGGCAGCTTCTGGCTCCCTCTCCACTCCTGTGCTACTTCGAGCTGTCGACTCTCCTGTCAGATGGATCCGCAAAGCAGCTGTTTTCTGCCTTGGCGAGTCAGGTGAAAGCTCTCTAGAAGTCTTGCAGAGCATTGAGTTCTTGCTTCTCAATGATCCTTCTGTCTATGTTCGAAGTGTGGCGGCCTCAGCACTTGGATGTTTCATCAGAAGATCCATCGGTCAAGATTCCGAACTCACAATGGTTCCAATGGCTGCGAAATCCATCCTTCTTAGCCTTGAATTAGAAGTCAACCGCTTAGCAATGGATCGAGCACAGGGTAGGAGTATCAAGTTGGTTCGGCCCACTGACGAGTGCGATGTCTGCGAAGGAATCGGAATAGACTACGGCCTCTCTCGTTTCAAACCAGTTCGCTCAGCCGTACGCGAGAATGCACTTTGGTCTACTGTGATTCTGTGCACACACGGCCCTCAGTTATTAGGTAGGACATTGAAGCCTCTTTGTGAAGCCTTGTGCCGCATTATCGAAAACGAAGAGAACATCTTTGTAGTTGGATTTGCAATGGATGCGTTGAATCGCCTGTATCAGAGCAGCGAATTCGATGCGCTAGATATGAAAGCCAATCTGAAGGAGGTGCTTCTTAGCTCTCCACTTCTACCAATTGAATGCCTTGCTCAAGGCGGAATGCCGCGGTCAGAAATTCAACACCTAGATTTAGAACTTAGAGCAAAGTTTGCAGCTTGAATCGTGTCAAGGAGAGTTGGTTCTCACGAATCCTTGAGTAATTGATCGGCAAGCTCGTGAAGGTTCTGGTAAGTCCACTTGGCTTCTTCGTCGACTTGCCTCGTAGCACCAGGTCGTCCAGAAGTCCGATCAATCCAAACGGAGTCGATGCCAAGGCTATTTGCAGGCGAAATGTCATGGAAGACACTTTGTGCTACGTGTAGCAACCTGTCCTTTTTACCAATTTTGGCAACAGCAGCATTGAACATTTCTGTGTTCGGCTTGTAGCACCCCGTGTCTTCGGCTGTAACAACAAAATCGAATTCGACGTAAAGCGTTTCTCTTGTGATGGCGAACAGATCGTTATCGGTATTTGTGATCACTGCTAGTTTGAAGCTCTTCTTTAGCGATTCAAGTGCATCAATCGTGTCTTCGAAAGCACTCGCCCTTGCGATACACTCCTCAAACGTGTCGAAGTCTTCATTTCGTGGTTTGAAACCGAGTCGGAATCCATACCTATCCAAGACTCGGCGTAGCACACTTCTATACGACCCACCTTGCGCCTGCTCCTTGGGTTCCCAGTTGGCGAAGTACTCCAGAACCACGTCGTTGTTCATGTTTGCGTCATGCGATTGCAACATTTCCTGAAGAGTGGAGACGATTGCAGACTCCCAATCGACTAGAGTTCCGTAACAATCGAAAGAAATGACGTCGTATTCCGACGCCTGCGGCTGACTCATCCGCTGCGATCCAACTTTTGCGTGACAATCTTGGCAACGAGTAGACCGAAGAAGCTATCTCCAGACTCGAACAACCAACCTAAATGGTCCTCACAATTCCCACAGGTCGCCATCTTCCAACGATAGCCGGGAAACCATGTGTCCGCATGATGCGCAGTCCCTCTTGTGGAGCAACCAAGTGCATGTCGATAGCATCGAAAGTGATGGACAACTCCAAAGGGATTTACGAATTCGTGCTCAATCGCTCCTTGAATCTCGTGAGTATCAGCTGCATCCGCCAAGACGTGTGAACACCGAGAGCATACAACCACACTCTCCGGTCTAGGTGGAATCCAGTCGAGTTCTTCCTCAAAAGTGTTGGAAAGAGTTTCTAGTTCAGCCATCGATAAGGCCGGAGTCGTGAGTCATTGAAGTATTCATAGCTAGAACAATTTATCAGATACGGCAATCCGCTTTACAAGAGTGTTGAAAGCGGATGGGTCGTGCCGATGTTAAGGTACTACGAGATCACTCAGATAGCAGCGCCAAGGGAGTCTAGCCAACACCAAGGCTCGAAACTTGTTTGGTTAAAGTTTGAGAATATCAGCGCGTGTTTGAGATTGGATGAGGTCGAGTCCGGGTGCGTCCGGAAGAGCTTTGAACGCACCTCGCAAGTTTTCCGACCACGTTCGTCTTAGAGTCAGCAAGTACTCATCGTCCTCATCAAGGCTGCGATGTATTGTGGCAGCATACGAGTCGTTCAAGTAAACCAAGTATTCAATCGGTGGTCCAACCGCAGCGCTACTTCGCAATGTTGAATCCATCGACACCAGTCCGCACATCACCGCAACGGACACGGTTGTCTCCACTCCCAATATACGATCGAGAATCGGTTTCCCGTACTTTACTTCGCCCACCTGAAGAAATGGCGTCGATTGACTTGCATGAACAAAGTTTCCTTCCGGATAGACATGAATGAGACCCGGAGTATCGTTCAGAAGCTGTCCACCCAATATGAAAGCTGCTTCGGGTCTAAAGTCTTTTTCCAATCGCTTATTTGCGTGTTTGTTTTGTTCCGTTACAGATATCTCACCGATGTATTCCGCAGCCTCATCCAAAGTTGCAACACTTGACAGACACGTTCGAGACTGTTCCTTGAGGTCACGTTCGACCTGAGCCACAACCCCCTGCGTAGTCGCGAGATTGCCGGATGCCAGCAAAACGAGAAATCGATCTTCGTGCTTAAAGACGTGCATCTTGCTGTAGGTATTAATGTGATCAACACCCGCATTTGTACGCGAGTCAGAAACAAAAACTATTCCTTCACGCGTTGAAATACCCAAGCAATATGTCATTAGACTTTGTTGGTTACCTCACTTTCAAACAGGTGAACGACATTCAAGATGAACCTCTACGCTTATCGCTACGCAACAGTTTCCCTAGGTCTTCCTCGACCGTTGCATCACGCCTTTCAGTATATTCTGCAATCGTATAGAGGCGATTTGTTAACAAATGGGCTCTTGGCAGATAGGCTATGTCTCGTTCTTCGATTTAAGCACAATTGACACTGATTCCGAGCGACCGAGCACGACCATTCAACTAACACATGCAGCTACCAGAATGAATCAATCAAACCACTCAGGTTCTCGAGACTCTCGTTCAAACGTATCCTACTCAGACGGTGCCCTCCATAACCACACGTCAAGACCAATGCGTTCCGGGGTTCTTTGGGCACTACTCGGAATCGTCGTTCCCATACTTTCTACAGCATGCAGCCAGATGAACAAGGACTCAACCATGCCAAACGCTCCTGTTGCGGACAAACGACAACATGTCGAAATTTACCACGGATTCGAAATTTCCGATCCCTATCACTGGTTGAAGGATGAGAGTTATCCAACAGTTGACGACGAGGATGTACTGAAGTATCTACGCAACGAAAACAGCTACTTTGAGAATTTCATTGAACCCATCTCACCTCTCGTAGACCGGATTTTTGAGGAACTCAAGGGTCGTTTGGATCAGGAAGACGCATCCGTTCCCACACGAGATGGAAGCTACGTCTACCAATCGAAGTACGAATCAGGCAAGCAATATCGTGTGCACGTTCGATGGCCTTTTGCCTCGGTTGGAGGAGACCTACTTCCCACTGACAGTGAAAATGTAAAGGTCTTAATTGACGAAAACGAACTAGCCGGAGACTCTGATTACTTTTCTCTGGGTAGCATGACGGTCAGCCCGAATGACGAGTTACTTGCCTACAGTACCGACCATGACGGAAGCGAACGTTATACGCTACGGATCAAGTATCTAGATTCCAACGAATTTCTCTCGGAGAAAATTGAAAACGTAACTGGGTCCATAGTTTGGGCTAATGACAGTTCCAGTTTCTTGTATGTAACGTTGGACGCCAATCTCCGCCCCAACCGAGTGCTTCTTCACACTCTCGGGTCTGACCCTAGCGAAGACCGGATCGTATACGAGGAACACGACGGAGGTTTCTTTGTAGGTATTGGACGAACGACTTCCCGAGAATACGCACGACTGTCCACTAGCGATCACGTAACGTCCGAAGTCAGAATCATTGGACTCGATGATCTTTCCCAACAACCTCGCGTTGTTGCGCCCCGAAAGGAGAACCACTACTACCAAATCGATCATCGACTGGACTCATTTCTCATACTCACGAATGACACCCACAAGAACTCACGGCTTGCAAGCACATCGGACCAAGAAATCGAACAGCAGCATTGGGAGACCGTTCTGGAAGCGTCGGATGATCGGTATATCACCAACATGCAAGCCTTTAGAGAGAGGATTGTTGTGGGCGCGAGAGAGGAAGGTCTCGATCAAGTCTTGCTGTCAAACAGTGATGGAGACTTCGAGAGAATCTCCTTCCCTGAACAAGCATATAGCGCAGGGTTCCACTACAGTCCTGAGGACAACCCCACTCATTTGAGGATTGGATACTCGTCGCTCGTCACACCACGCATGATTTTTGACTATGCGTTCGAGACGGGTGAGCGAATTACCCGAAAAGAACAACGGATTCCAAGCGGGTACTCGCAGGAGTTGTACTCGACCGAGCGCCGATGGGCCACTTCGCACGATGGTGTTCGGGTACCAGTGTCAATTGCATATCGAAACGACACTCCACTTGACGGATCCGCACCCTTATACCTTGAGGGCTACGGTGCATATGGGATTAGTGAAGATCCATACTTCTCAACCAACCGCCTCTCGCTGCTCGACCGCGGGTTTGTCTTTGCGATGGCCCACATTCGCGGGGGAAGCGAGATGGGCTACCAGTGGTATGAAGATGGAAAGTTAGATAAGCGAACAAACACATTCCTCGATTTCATAGCAGTGGCGCAGTACTTAATCCATGAGAACTACACGCGGGAAGGTCAAATTGCAATTTCGGGTGGTAGCGCTGGGGGTACCCTCATGGGCGTTGTAGCGAACGATGCCCCCTCGCTCTGGGGTGCAGTTGTGTCGCACGTACCCTTTGTAGACGTGCTCAATACGATGCTTGACGAGTCACTACCTCTCACGCCTATTGAGTGGCCAGAATGGGGCAACCCCATATTGGACAAAGAAGCGTTTGAGTACATTCGTTCCTATTCGCCGTATGATCAGATTGAAGCACAGGATTACCCTCCAATGCTTGTTACAGCCGGATTGAACGACCCGAGAGTTACTTACTGGGAACCCGCAAAATACGTAGCCAAACTTCGTGCGCTCAAGACTGACCAGAATCCATTGGTCCTAAGAACCCAGATGGGTGCAGGACATTCTGGAGTATCCGGCCGCTACGACTCGCTTCGTGAGACCGCCGAAACCTATGGATTCATACTGACAGTTATGTCAATAGAGGAACCGACAAGCAATTAGATCGAAGGCACATTTGTCCAACGCGATCTTTCGTAGAGGATTAGGCTCGAGATTAGACAAGTGATCTGAGATCTACACTCGAATCTGCAAGAACATCTGGGGATATTCGTTTTCCAATTAAACGACGAGAGGCCAAGAATTCGCCTGGGCTATTCAGAGCGCTGGAACCGAAGAGTACATTGTTCTTGAAATGGAAGTACATGCACGAACCGTTATCAGGTTTCTCTCGCTTCACGGAAGAGTCTGCTTCTGTCGAAAATCCTGCCATCTGAAATTTCACAGCGTACTGATCGGACCAGAACCAGGGAACTGAGAGATTTGGAGTTGGATTACCAGCTATGGTTGCTGCGGCACACCGTGCCTGCTCCATCGCACTAGGCACGCACTCGAGACGAATTGACCTACCTACCAGATCGTTTCTCTGATTCGAGCAGTCACCAATAGCAAAGATGTTCTCGTTCTCCGTTCGACAATACTCGTCGACACGAATGCCATCGTTGCAGGATATTCCTGCACGCTGGGCTAGGTCGATATTGGGTTCGATGCCTATGCCGATTAGGACTACTTCCGATGAAATCGTCAGACCATTTGTGAGGTGTAGTTCAAACACCTCGTTACTCGCACTCCTCTCTATTGATTCAACTACAGAGTCATTGAGAATCTTGACACCTTGGGACTCATGCATCTGTTGAAAGTACTTGGACAGTTCAGGTGTTACAGCGCGGGCGAGTACTCGGTCTAGTAGCTCAACTACAACCACCTCGTGGCCGAGACTTCTGCAGGAAGCGGCAACTTCCAGCCCGATATAGCCAGCTCCGACAATTGCGACTCTAGCCCCAGGGCAAAGTTGCCTTTTGATTTCGTCGCAATCGCTGATGGATCGAAGGGAGCAGGTTCCTTGAAGGTCGGAATCAGCGATCGAGAGTTTCCGGTTTGACGATCCTGTCGCCAGGACTAGAGTTTCCCAACCAATTCTTCGTCCGTCTTCCAGCACTACTACCTTGGAGTCGGCGTCTAGTTCAACAGCCTGCCTCCCAGTAATGCATTCGATATTCTTGTCTAAGTAAAACTTAGCTTGACGAAGATAGACTCGTTCCAGTCCACACTGGTCCTGCAAGTATTGTTTGGACAAAGGAGGTCGCTGGTAAGGAATGTGATCCTCTCCCGCGATGATTTTGATGGGTTCGGAATACCCACTTTGTCGCAGACTCGCGGCGAGCTGACCGGCGGCATGTCCACCTCCGACGACAACGACGCCCGATCTATCTTGAGACACCTCTGTCTAGTCCGACAATCTGAATTCTTTTCTTGAGCAGGTTGGAGCGATCAACGCTTTCGATCCTGTGCTGGCAACGGAAATGGCGTCACGTTGCTCCCATCGGAATCCAAAATCTTTGGAGTGCCTTGCTTCTTTACCTCGTCGATTCGGATGACCGAGTGAATTGGAACTAATGTGCTGTCGACATCCCCAAACTCCACACGCAGTTTCTCCTCGGATGGATCTATAACTACTTGTGCGGGTTTTCCAAAGACAAATTTGCGAAGTTCGATGAAACCGTACATTTCGCTTGAGTAGACTTCGCGCACATAGACTTCGTAGATCTGTCGTGCGTTATGAAACTGAACTCGGTAGAGGCGTCGGTTGATTGAATCCATACTGTTGATATGAAAGCGTGGAGACTTCCAATAGTGGCTCGATTGGACTAGTACCCGTACGGTTGAACGAGCGGACTAACCTAAAGTCAGCAGAAATTATATAGACCCTCTCTAGTTGATTTGAAATTGTCTTTCTTCTGACATTTGGTAGCAAACTGACAGCGATCCAATAGCTCCATTCGGACTTTCCATAGCTCACTTCGAGTGTGGACCCGTATCCTTTGCATTTGATCGTTGAAGTCTGAACATTGTCGGGTCCCTTCTCGATGGATCAACGATAGTTGCACAAGTCAAGAACTGAAGACCTCTAAGAGAAACGAAACGACATTGGATACATGCAAGGTGAATTCATCACGCGCAACAGGACTCTTACGCTATCCCTCAGACAATGACGTGAGCATAAATAGTAAACTATTTCTAATTTGCACATTTAATCTTAAGGTCATTGTGTAAAATAGAAATATAATTCTATTTTACACAATCATGATTCGTCGTACAGTTACGCGCTTGGTTCAATCACGTCTTGCCGAATATCCTTCAGTCGCAATCGTAGGTCCGAGACAGTGTGGAAAAACCACGATTGGAAAGACACTGTCGCCAAACTACTTTGACCTCGAACAAGAACCGGACCGCTTACGCCTCGATCTTGAATGGAACAACCTCTCCCACAGTGAACAGCTCATCGTTTTAGATGAAGCGCAAAGTTGGCCCGAAGTCTTTCCTCGGCTGCGTGGTGAGATTGATCAAAATAGGACTCTCCGCGGACGGTACTTACTTCTAGGTTCAATCTCTCCCGCCTTGATGCATCAAGTAACCCAATCTCTTGCGGGGAGACTGGCTCTAGTCGAAATGAGTCCTCTCAATCAGGGTGAACTGACCAGTGATCAACAACGGGAACGGCATTGGTTTTTCGGTGGTTACATTGATGGTGGAGTGTGCAACGACTCGGATGCGCTCGAATGGCAGTCCAACTACATTCGACTCTTGGCGTATCGAGACTTGCCGGAATGGGGACTGCCCGCTCGTCCATCGACTACCCTGCGTCTCATGAAAATGCTTGCTTATCGTAACGGCCAAGTGTGGAATGCAAGTGAGTTAGGAAAGAGCCTTTCGCTTTCCTACCACACGGTCAATTCTTATGTTGATTATCTAGAAGGGGCATACTTGATTCGGAGATTGCCTGCATATCACAAGAACATTGGCAAACGACTCGTCAAGAGTCCCAAGCTATATTGGCGTGATACTGGACTGTTGCATTTATTGCTGGGAATCGATAACCGTGAACAGTTGTTCAGTTATCCCAGCGTGGGACAGAGTTGGGAAGGACATGTCATAGAACAATTACTTTCGTCGCTCGCGAATTTGGGAAGGTCATTTGACGCGTTTCACGCTCGATTCGCGAATGGTCGCGAAATTGATCTACTCGTGCAATGCGATTCTCGTCTTTGGGCGATTGAAATAAAACTGACGACGAGTCCCTCTGTCGACGAATTTCGACTTGCTGTCGAAAACTCAGAGCTTCTGGGTGCGACAAACACGCTACTGATTTGTCGCACAGCACACATAGCTGCGAACAAGACCAGTGCAGTATGCGATCTAGCAACTGCTATGCGTTTCCTGTTGGAAGGCAGAGTTACTTGAACGCCGTACAGCCGATAGCTCCAAAACTCTCAGAGGCCATTACCGAAGAGATGAAATGAGATTCTTAGTGGCTCAACGGCACCCGACTGTCGGGCGAGCCTCAAGCGTTCTCCTCTGAGTCGTCAGCTCGAAGGTTGCGAGTCGCGAACATCAGCGCAGCGAGCAGTAGAAGCAACAAACCCGACCCAACCAACAACGCGTACTCATTCATTTGGAGTACGAGATAAAGAGCCACATACAAGACAATCAGGATCGAAGACATCGCGATAGCTACAGACCGATTATTGCTCGCGAACCAAACATAGGATGTATTCATCAATGCGAGCAACAAAGCAGCTACAGCGTAGCCCGCACCAAATCCAATGTGTTCCGACAGAGACAACAGAATTAGAAAGAACAGTACCAATCCAACGCCCACAACTCCGTATTGAACAATGTGCATACGTGACTTGGATACCAATTCAATGCAGAGGATTCCGATCATAGTCATGACGACAAACAACACTCCATACTTGATTGATCGTTCCACGGCACGATAGGGTGTGTTCAAGGTAAGAATCGAATAGCCAAGATCTGCTTGACGGCGAGAGTTGCTACTGATCGTATGAAGAGCATTGTTCAATTCTCCGAGGCTTAACTGAGATGAGAACCCGCGGGAAAGCTCATGTGTTGTCCACGACGCGGAGAAACCGTCATCGGTCACCTCTCGTTCATCCGGTAGATATCGACCATCAAAACTGGGATGCGGCCAGTCCGAACTCATGGATACGACCGATTTGTCTCCAACCGGAAGAACTGAAAATCGTCCGGTTCCACGAAGTTCGATCTCGACATTCACAGTACCTCCCTTCAGCAGATCCTCTCTACTGAGTTCGGTTTTGACGACACTTCCGAGGCCCCTCAGCTGCGATGAGTAATGTTCCTGAAGTTCCGTATCGTTCCATCGAATTGTTGCACTTCGCACCCCCCGACTGTCCGTTATACCCATCACGATAGCCGCGCTTTGAATCTCTCCCGGCAAAGAGCTAGCTTTAACAGGAGAAAACGTGGCTGTAGCGGAGACTGATGCGCTGAAGACAGGTATTCGATAAATCCCTCGATTACGCATCTCGTGCGTGGAATTGTGGGTGAGAGTCAGATTGCTGGGCATCAGAGCCAAGGATTCGATCTTGATGTCAGACATGTCGGCTGTTGAATCAAGCCTGGTCTCGGCCACAACTAGCGGTCCCGCGAAGACCTGACTGCCAGACCACGCCTGGGCGACGCTTGCTACTGCATCGTCGTAGTAATCCTTACGCTCAAAGACCAAAATCATGACGGTCAGAAGCGGGATCATGAGGACTATGATGATCCCAATCACAAGGATGAAACGTTGGGTTACGGGTTCAATGCTGAACATGCTACTTGTCTTCCCTGAGCATCTCTAGATCAGTACGTCGGGTAGACGACCGATTGGAAATCCGTTTCCATAGATAGGGTCAGATAATACCAGCCAAATACCTGCTTCCCGGTTCCGAAATTGGCTAACAAGTGCCACAACAATGATCAGGTGCACAACTCTCAATCTTCGATGGCTAGAAACTACATCTTAGCGTCCTTTCCAAGCGATCGGAATAACAACGGCAAGCGCGAAATCTCAGTACTTCGGAACCATCTACAAGAAGCTCAGTAAGCATTCGATCACACCGCTTGATACTTCTCAAAGGCGAACAAGCCACTCACCCGGTATTCACATCCAACAAGTCAGTCGCTAACATGACGTATTGGAAGTGTTTGTTATGAAGACTACCAGTCCCGCTTGACTATGAATTCAAGAAAAGACTTCACAATTACCTTTCTACTCGGATTGATGGTATGGGCATCACTTGGATGCGCCCACCTAGATCTAAATAAGGTGTACTTCAAGAGTTTTCTCGACATTCAGTACCGAGCTGCTGAGAACATAGACCCAGCGTTGACTAGCCTCGATATTCATGTGCCAAAGAATGCATCGAATGCTCCTGTGGTTGTGTTTGTCCACGGAGGAAGCTGGGCGTTCGGAGACAAGTTTTTGTACAACTCGAACAAGCTTCCATATTTTGTAAGTCTCGGCTACGTGGTAGTTAGTGCGAACTACCGATTAAGTTCAGACACCGTAAAACATCCCAATCACGTAAACGACGTTGCAATGGCTCTGGCTTGGATTGTCGACAACATTGAACGATATGGCGGCGACCCTGACGGAATCTACTTAATGGGGCACTCAGCTGGAGCACATTTGGTTAGCTTACTGACCCTGAGTGACGAATTTCTGGCTAACGCAGGACTCAGTCGCTCCAGGATCCAAGGTGTAGTACTAGTGGATACAGCAGCATACGATTTGGTTAAGACTATGGAAAGCTTGAAAGACACTCCTTCCAGCTATTTTCATAACGCTTTCGGCGCGAACGTCGAAACTTGGATTCATGCTTCTCCTTTGCACCAAATACAAGACCATCGAGACTATCCCCCATTCTTGATCCTTGTTGCAAGTCCTGTGTTGATGCCAATTGCCGATCAGCTCAAAATCGTGAGAGAGAGAAAGTGGGAAAGAGTTGAAGAGTTTAGCGAGAGACTCCGTAGGACCGGAGCACCCGTATATACCGTAAATGCCATGCAATACAAGAGCCATCGAAGTATCAAAGAAGAGCTTGGCAACACTAGAGATTTGCCCACTTCAGTTGTTAGAGAATTTTTGGCGTTCTCCGAGGCTGTTCGCAGAAACCAAGAGCTCCCCATGGAACCGAATGCCAACTACGTTTTTAATGTGGAGGGCAAAGACTGGCAAGCTGCTAGACGTAACCTTGGCGACTATACCGCTGACGTTGTAATCCGTTTTCGAGACGAGAATGGAGACAAACTCATTGATCAAAGTGAGCTTCAAGGTGAAGAGGTAGCGTATTTTGGCCGGTGGGATCTAGATTCCAACGGAACGATTTCCAAAGAGGACATCATCCAGGGTTACGAGAGACTCGAACCCTACTAAAGAACCTGCAGTCTCTAACTCCTCCTCTAGCAACTACAATCTGCTTGCTTCAGAGACCACTGGTAGTCAACTGCCGTGGGTTCCAGAACTACAAGGTTCCTACTTCCCTATGTCCAGCGCAATCTTTCCAACACAACCTCCTTACAACGCTACTTTTATGGGCGTTGTAGTCGGTGCCGCAAACCATTACGGATTGAGCATCGTTCCAAAGGACTTCTACTGTGAATCTGGATTTGCCTATGCGCTAAACATTGCTCCAGATCTTTGCCCTAGTGGACCCTACTGTTGGAACCATCAGCATGTGTTGGAAAACCTTTGCCTCCTCGGACTTTGCATGACGCGCATTTCCCTCGGCTACTCGTCTGATCCACAAAACAATATCGCAATAGAAGCCGAAAGAGCTGCCCGAGAATCTGTTCTGTCTGTGGAAGCACTAGAACATCAATTGGTTTCCAAGTCGGATAAAAAGGGTCTTGAACTCTCGCTTCCATGGGGACCCGAAGGAGATGCATGCCTCAAGAGAGTAGAGTTTGAAGACCTTAAGAAGAAAGATCCGCCGATTTTCGGGTTCTACAGAATTGACAGGTGCGATTCAGCCACAAAGCCAGTCCGAGTGTTAAGGGGTCTTGAGTGCGCGTTGCGTATGTATGAAGCCGCTGCTGACTTTCAAACTGATGGCTATAGATTTGGTCTTAGTGGTTTTGAAGTATGGGCCGACGCTTTGCGATCAAATGAGTTCAATTCCCACGGAAACTGGTGGAATGCTCAAGTCTGGTCAGAATGTCGCCACGTGGCATCCGAATATTTCAACAACTGGGAATTACAGGAGTGCGACGAGACAAGCTCGTTAGCTCAGCAATTCTCCGAAGTGTCTAGCCTCCTGAGTAAGGCAGGCGATCAAGAACTAGACAATGACAAGAAACGAAGTCTGGTTCAACAGGCTGGCGAGATTGAGTCGCATACACCTGACCTCATCAGAAGCCTCGTTGAAAAGATACGCAGCGATCAAGCAGAGAATTAGAACGTTCTGCGTACAGCCTCCGTCCAGCCGCGAATCTCACGAATTCTCGAGTCGGAGTCCATAGTCGGCTGAAACGACTCATCTAGACTCCACATTCGTGCTGCCTCAGTTAGGTTTCCAATCTGACCTAGACCTAATAGAGCCAAAGTTGCTGCACCTGCGGAGGTCGTCTCGACATTCATCGGCCGGTCCACGGTTAGTTCCGTTACGTCAGAAAGGAATTGACAAAACCACGAATTCCGCACCATTCCACCATCTACTCGCATCTTTGAAAGTGGAATTCTGTCCTGTCTAATAGCAGCTAACAGATCGGCAGTTTGAAAAGCGACACTTTTTAATGTTGCGACGACGATTTCATCGTCACCGGAGTCCAGCGTCAGCCCGCATACTAGGGCTCGTGCATGTGGCTTCCAATGAGGCGCACCTAAACCAGTAAAAGCTGGTACCACATAAACACCCTTTGTGTTGCCTTCGATCTTGGTCGCAATTGTTTCGGATTCGGCGGCAGCGTCAATGAACTTTAGTCTGTCACGCAGCCACTTAATGGATGTCCCTGCGTTGAAAATGCTCCCTTCCACTCCGAACGTCGTTTGATTATTCAAACGATACGCGATTGTGCTCAACAAGCCGGCCGTCGAATCGTAACGATCCGCTCCCGTGTTCGTTATTAGGAAGCATCCAGTACCGTAGGTTGTCTTTGTCATTCCAGACTCGAAACAGCCTTGGCCGAGAAGTGCTGCCTGTTGGTCTCCAACGACGCTCAATATTGGAATCTCGCTGCCAAACCAATTGCTGTCGGCTACACCGAAGGTATCCATGGAATTCATCACCTTGGGTAATGTGCTTCTTGGAATCCCGAAGTACTTCAAGAGTTCGTCTGACCATTGGTTTTGATTGATGTCGAATAGTTGAGTTCGCGATGCATTTGTTGAATCTGTCGCATGAATTCTCCCTTTCGTAAGACGCCAGACAAGGAATGAATCGACGGTGCCCCATCTCAGGTCCCCTTGTTCAGCAAGTCTCCGAAATGTTGGATTGTCGAGGAGCCATTTCAGTTTGGTACTGGAAAAGTAGGGATCAATTACGAGACCTGTTTGCGTTGTGACAAGTTCCTCTAACCCATCGGACTGAACCTGTTCACAGATTTCAGCCGTTCTTCGGTCTTGCCATACGATAGCGTTGCAGCACGGCTCTGATGTACTGGCATCCCAGATAATGGAGGTCTCGCGCTGATTGGTTATTCCAATCGCGTCTATTTTTGATGGTGGAACTTTCGACTGAGCAATGGCTTCGCGACCTGACTCTAGCACTGATCTCCAAAGCAAATGGGGATCCTGCTCCACCCATCCATCGTGAGGGTATATAGAAGGGAGACTTCGTTGACCTAGTCCGAGTGGCCGAAGGTCTTCGTCAAAGACAATCGCTCGAGAACTCGATGTGCCTTGATCAATTGCCAGAACACATGCCATGAGCTATAGCAATCCAATAGGACAATCAGTTTCGCAGAAAGACGTGCGTTATCCGCGCGCCGGCAACTCGACGGTGGCAGTGCCAAACGCCGTGGGTAAGCCAGATTGATTCACATTCTCCACAGATACTTCCACTAGGTACTGATTCTCGGACCGAAACTTTCTGGTCACGGACCCATGAATCGTATTGGTGTCACCAACGACATTGGGATGTCGAATTGAGGCACTGAGCTTCTTGAGCGTTCCATCGTCACCCATCCAATCGGTTACAGCTTGGGCCAACCAACAGACACGTTGCGGACCGAAGTCGAACTGCCCTGGCATATTGCGCCTTTTCTGCGCGTGTTCCTCGTCGAATCTCCCTCCTCCACCAAGGTCAGGAGAGCCTTCCGAATCCAGTGCTGCGCGTGTACTTCGTCCTGTACCAAGTACACCGTGAGTAAACAAGAAGAGCTCAGTAACGGAATAAGTTCCCTTCTTTAGTGTCGGAATCGCCTCGCCCTCAATGACATCTTCCCAGTAGAGTGTGTTCCCTCCTCTTCTTGTACGTTCCCAGACTAGCGGATCTGCAGGTTCAACAATACTTCGACTCGATTGTCCGTCTTCCGATTTTGGAGTTCGGTCGTACTCGAGCATTCCGCCTGTGTTCTGGTAGCGGGCCATAAGTGTCCTGATCGTGGCGACAGTCTCTTGACGATTGTTTGAAAAGACGACGTGACCGGTATTGAAGTTTATTGGTCCAATCCTCTTGCTGGTCTTTCGCTGAGTTTCTCCAACGGTTTCAACGGCAGTAATGGTGTCGTCTCTCCATATCGGTTGAATGAACTCAATTTCCGCTCCGGCATAGTTGACCGGCAAGTACCGAGTTGATACCCGTCTACGATCAATCGCACCAGTTTCTCCCGCTATCACACCAAGTGTCACGGCATACAAGAACGTTGGAGGGGCTGTTATGTCTCCAAAGCGGCTATTCGTTGCGTACTCAGCATCCCGATACAGTGGGTTGTAGTCGCCGGCACCGTCTCCGTACCTTCGAATATTGTCTATGTTCGCTTGCTTCGACGGACGATGTCCGAGTACGGAACCGATACCCTTGCGGTACTCGTCTTGAAATTCGTCGAGGGTTTCAATGAGTTCGGTGTCTGCCATGTAGGTCAGGCCTTTGCTATCAAAATTCGAGCAATGTTGTTGCGGTTCACGTCGCACCAACATTTCCTGTATTGTGCCAGTTTCTCTGACCGCTGAACGCTCGAAACGCATGTGAGGTAACAGCTACTTTGCATAATCATCTTGAAGGACAGCACATTGATACAAGGCTCTGCGTAGCTTTTGGTTCACGATGACAGACGGCAAGAAAAAGTTGAGCTCAAATGGAAGCGACGACAGTCAGGAATTGATCGTCGATGGCCTCAACATAACTCAGCGAGTGAGCGAAATCGAGGAGCAAGGCTACACAGTCATTCCTGACTTCATCAGTCCCGATGTAGTTGAGCGCATTCGCCATGTATTCAACACGGAAGTCCCCATAACAGAGATGCGTGCGATAGGTACGAAGACTGGTAGGACATTCAGATCGCACAATCTCCTTGGCAAGACCCGAGGCGTGGATTTCATGTTTTTGGATAAACGGCTACGAGCCATCGTAGAGGGAGTAATTGGTCCGAGGACACAAGTAAACGTTACGACTCTATTCAATGTGTTGCCTGGAGAGACTCGACAGTTTCTTCACCAGGACGATGGACTGTGGCCAATACCTAGACCGCACCCGCATTTTCTCTGTAATGCATTGCTCGCGATTGACGATCACGATATCGAGAATGGGTGCACACACTTGGTTCCGTACAGTCATACGTGGCATGATCGGCGAGTAGATCAAGAAGTCCAAACCACCCGAATCGAAATGAGATCCGGATCAATTGTTTTTTGGGAAGGTGGAATGTGGCACGCCGGTGGAGCCAATACGTCTGCAAATCGAGAAAGGTTGGGGTTTTTCATGAGCCATGTAGTTTGGTACTTACGTCCACAAGAAATCCAATTGGTCTCGGTTCCTCGCGAGCAGGTCAAGAAAATGCCTGAGAAATTGCAGCGTCTACTGGGCTACCACCGATTTGGCTTAGGAGTCGACGGAAGAGATCCGATTGATGTGCTAAACGATGGAATCGTAGTGCACCCAAGTGCGAAAGTTCGGTGGTGGGATGACATTGAGCAACTTGATGCAATCACTCAATAGGGTTCAGGACTAATGGCTGGTAGCCTATGGGAAGAGACGAACATAATGGTTTACGTTTCACTGAATGGACCTTTCTACTTGAGCGTTGAACAGGTCAGTGTTTCATTGACCGTCTACAAGTTAGCGTATATTCTTTAGCGATGATCCGATTCCAATCGCAGCCCTCTTGACCGAGGACTCGCCAGCGGCGGAAGTAACCGCCAACATCAATCTCGAACCCAACGACCACAGGCGACTAGCAGTATTGTGCGGTCCCTTTGATCAAAACATTCGACAACTGGAACAACGTTTGGAAGTCTATATAAGTAATCGAGGCAATGCGTTTAAGTTGGTTGGACAACATGAGAACGTTCAGGCAGGAATTGCACTTCTGAATCACCTCTATGACGAAACAAAGGAACTTGAAACATTGGATTCCAAAACAGTACACCTGACATTGCAGGAGTCCGGTGTAAACGAACTCGTTCAGGGTTCCAAGTCAGATGTCGACAAAAACGAGATTCGAGTGCGGAAACGCACCATCAGACCACGCGGCCCGAATCAATCGAAATTTGTTGACAACATGCGCAAGTTCGACGTGAATTTTGGCGTCGGACCCGCTGGTACGGGCAAGACATATCTTGCAGTCGCGTGTGCAGTTGAAGCTCTCGAGAGTGAACGAATCGGCCGAATCGTACTTGTGAGACCGGCTGTTGAGGTGGGTGAAAAACTGGGATTCTTGCCCGGAGACCTTGCACAGAAAATTGATCCATACCTTCGACCTCTCTACGATGCCTTGTACGAAATGCTTGGTACAGATCGAGTAAGCAGATACGTCGAGCGAAATGTAATAGAAATTGCTCCCTTGGCCTATATGCGAGGCCGCACCTTAAACAACGCTTTCATCATCTTGGACGAAGGACAAAATACGACGATTCAGCAAATGAAGATGTTCCTGACGCGAATTGGATTTGGATCAACGGTGGCTATTACGGGAGACCTGACGCAAATCGATCTACCTCAAGGTCAGTTTGCCAAACAATCGGGTTTGGTCCACGTTCTTGGAATTGTCTCGGGGATACCGGGATTGACTATCGTACGGTTCAGCGGAAAAGACGTGGTTAGACACCGTGTAGTCCAACGAATTGTCGAAGCTTACGACAGGTCGGATTCCGAATCAAAAAAGACAAATGGCAC
Source organism: Candidatus Azotimanducaceae bacterium (assembly GCA_965203735.1). Lineage (GTDB taxonomy): Bacteria > Pseudomonadota > Gammaproteobacteria > Pseudomonadales > Azotimanducaceae > Bin55. The sequence goes on along the minus strand of OZ241909.1, from coordinate 1,203,241 downwards.
TCGATCACAAGACTGATGTGGAACCAAATTCCCACACACCTCACCTCAACAATGAAGTTTGGGTTGAGTTCGGAGCGCAAGCTGAGAACTTGGACGCACAGCAAGTGACTGCTTGGGTTGAGGCAGCTCGTGCAAGCCGGACTGGCACTGTGTGCGTACGATTTGTCGGAGAGGAGGAAGGCCGTTCGTTAAACAGTCGGTTTCGAAGAATTTTCGATGCAACCAATGTACTTGCGTTTCCGGCTCATGAGAAGGGTATTCTCGGTGACATTGCGATTTGCATTCCTACGGCCGTTGAGGAAGCTCTCAGCCAAGGAAAGTCGCTCACCTCTCACTTAGCGCACCTTGTTGTTCACGGAACGTTGCATCTATGCGGCTATGATCACAATATGGTCGAAGAAGCAAAGAGAATGGAAGCCAGAGAAGCTCAAGTCTTACGAACGTTTGGATTCGACGACCCCTACACTCAAAATGTCTGAGACCGACGAGAACAAGCCAAAGTGGCGAGAGTGGCTAGCTCCCCTCTTTCGAAATGAAGAGTCCGAGGAGCCAGACTCAGACGTCTACCGTCTGGTGAAAGATGCCGCAAGTCGCGAGCTTTTTGACGAAGATACAGTCAAGATCATCTACGGTGCATTACAAGTGTCAAACATGCAAGCGCGTGACATTATGGTTCCCCGATCCAATATGGTCTTCCTCCGATCCAATGACTCCTTGAAAGAGATTCTGGATACTTTCGCGGAGTCTCCGCATTCGAGATTTCCGGTTTGTGGTGAGGACATTGACGACATCAGAGGAATACTGCATGCAAAAGACCTAATTGACTCGGTGCTCATTAATTCACGACAAAACGGTCTTGATCTCGATGAACTTCTGCGTCCCGCAAAGATCATTCCTGAAAGTAAACGATTGAACCTGCTCTTGAAAGATTTTCGAAGCGAACGTCAACACATGGCCTTAGTGATCGATGAATTCTCACATGTCGCTGGACTGATCACGATTGAAGACGTTCTCGAGCAAATAGTGGGTGAAATTGAAGATGAGCATGATCCCGCAGACGATGAAGACCTCATCGTCCGATTGGACGACGGATCATATCGAGTCAAGGGAGAAACCCCTATTGACGAATTCAATGAGCATTTCGAGACTGAGCTATCGACTGAGGAGTTCGACACCATAAGTGGAATCGTCACAAATCGCTTGGGCCACGTACCGGATCCCGACGAAGTGCTCGAAATAGATGGCTTTACCTGTACCGTTTTGAACGCAGGTAGTCGAAAAATCGATCTCTTGAAGGTAAAGAAGTCGACATCATAGAAAGGCCAGTTTTACTCTACTATGCGCTGGCTCTACTTGCGGGCGCTGCATACCCACTTGCTTTTGCGCCATACGAGGTCTGGCCTGTCGCTATCGCATCCTCAGTGATTTTGCTTTTGTGCCTAAATCGAACGACTCTCCTAAATACATTTGGAATTCTTCTGTTCTTTGGGATAGGCAAGTACTCAATAGGCGCATCTTGGACATACGACGGACTTATCACTCTGGGAAACATTGCACCTTCGCTTGCAACCGGTCTCGTATCTGCATTCGTTCTGTTCTATTCGTTGTTCTTTGCGTTCACATTGACAGTTGTGAAGTTTTGGATTGGAGCGACAATTCCTCAGTTTAGACGTTCACAACACTTGGCAATACGTTCTTTACCTTTTTGCGCCGGTTGGTTGGTATTTGAACAGGCCAACTACGTCACGGCTCTCGACACATCGTTTCCATGGCTCGATATTGGCTATGCCTTCACCGATACATGGCTCGCTGGATTTGCAACCCTTGGGGGCATCACACTTGTTAGCGCGGGAGCGTTGGCAGTTGCAGTGGGCTTGCTCATGATTGCCAGTATGCCTCGATTGAGTGTAGCCCTGGTTGGACTGCCATGGTTTGCCGGACTACTGGCTCTTCAACAGGAATGGACCGTAGTGAGTGAGGATGTAAATGTTGCCCTTGTGCAAGCTAACGTTTCGATAAAAGAGAAGTATTCGGAGGATGGACTTGGTCTCGCTTGGTCCACACATGTTGATCTATCGAGGAGTGCAGTTGAGGCTGACCTAGTGATTTGGCCAGAAGGAGCGTTACCGATTGCGGAGCACCAAGCTAGAGAATACATTCAATCATTGGCCAAGTACTTGGACACAAGCATTTTGACTGGTGTTTACATCAGGGATGACGTTCGGGGTAGCCAGAAGGCATACAACGGAGCTGTGAGCGTAGAACCTGTCGGCAATACAAATCAATTTCTGAAGTTCAAGAGAGTGCCTTTCGGGGAATACACCCCACTAGAGTGGCTCTTTGAACCCATCCAGAGTGGCATGAACATTCCAAATTCCAACATTAAGGCTGGTCCCGCGCGTCAGTCGCCACTTGAGTTGGACTGTTGCAAAGTGGGAATGAGCATCTGCTACGAAATTGCTTTTCCCTACTTGATCGGCCGAAGAGTTCAAAACACCGAATTTCTCGTTGCGATCAGCGAAGACGGATGGTTTGGAAATTCCATGGGTCCAGCCCAGCATATGCAGATCGCCAGGATGCGCGCTATCGAGACTCAAAGGTATGTTGCAAGAGTAACAAGCAGCGGGATAACAGGCGTTGTGGACCCGAAGGGCAAGTTGGTTGCGGTTTTGCCAGTAAACGAACCGGGCGTCTTGACAACCACAATTGAAAAGAGAACAGGTTCGACACCGTTTATGTTCATTGCAGGCATCGTCCAGGGAATATTCGATGGTTTCTTCCTACTAAGCCTCATGGTGACTGCAGCCTGTGTACCTCTTGTTGCTAGAGTTAGACAGAATCGAGCTTCGTCCCAAGAGTAGCCGCCGACTTTCGTGCTTTGGGAGAACTAGCTGTTTCTTCGAAACACTCGGTACAGAGAATAAGCAAAGTTTGCGGGGAAATTAGCAATCTTTCCCAAAACGGACTCCTTGATCGATTCGTTCAAGAACTCCCCCGAATTCAGTTCTTCAATAGCAGTCAGAGTTCGCTTGAAGCCTTCTACAACCAATTCGTTGCTTCGATCAACCGAAAGATCCAATCCACCAGTAACTATTACAGAGGTGAACAGACAAGCCAGAATAGCTTGTCGATAAAGTTCCCAGCCTTCCTCAAAGGTAATTGGTGTTGGCAGTGAGTCGCTAAGAACTTCACAGTAGTTCCGCACGGCTTCTCGCTCCACCTCACGCCGTGTGGCTGGCTCAAGACTACCTGTCAAAAAGTATGCGAGATCGAAAAAGCCGTTCGAGGTTCCGCTTACTTGCCAGTCAACAGCGGCGCACTCACCGTTATCGTCAAAGAACAAGTTGTCCAAGCGGTAATCACCATGGGTATATGTTTCATCGGTACCCCCAGATCCGATCAGAAACTCTGTGGCTCGACGTCCGATGGTTCGAACTATTTGCTCCGACTGTGGAGTGTAGTACCGCCCAAACTTCTCGATCGATCCCTCAACATTTGCCAAGTACACAAAGTGTATAGCCGCAGCATTCAAGGGTGTCATTCGATAGACATCCTTGAGTTCCTTAGCATTTGTACGATTCCAGAATTGGCCATGAAGCTTAGCGATGGCTTTTACGGCGACGATTGCTTGTTCGCTACTCGCTCCGTCCAGCTGATTTACAGCCCTCATCGTCTGCAAGTCTTCCAAGATCAAAAAGAAGCGATTTTCTTTCTTGTCGTGGGCACCGCAATATAGTTTGGGGGTTCGAATCTTCGCTACTTGCTGAATTTCGGAATAGAAAACGTACTCTCTTCGATAGAGATCCAACGACTTGGCTAGCTTGAGACTTGCTGGATCCGAACTAGATATCTTGACTACAACCGAACTGGGATACTGTTGGGTCGTCTCTGTGTACTCGATGTTCACCCGACAGAGGACGGCCATCAATCCGAATCCAACGCCAATTTCGGAAATGTCGATGCCTTTGATCGCTCTACCGACGCCTGGAAATGACTCCCCTAGAGCTTGTACTAGCCATTCTGTCGTGATTTGCTCCTTGCTCGAGGGAATGTCTATTGAAGCCATAGTCGAACCACCAATTGACCTACACGAAGGCGTCGTTGCTGAGCTGGAAACTTCATTAAAGCAAACTCCGTTCTGGAGTTTGCTCGTCTCGTTCGATCCCTACCTCTTTTGGCCAGGACTCATACTGCTAGTATGATTGTTCGCCCGATCAGTGTCGTACATTCGTGTATTGGGCTGCCGGTGCCCGGTGTTTCTATCGAAGAAAAGAATCCAACAAATGTGCGGTCGCTTCACACAACAAATGAGCTGGGCGGAGTTACACGAACTCTATAGCGTCTATACCGTTCCTCAGGAGACCTCCCTTCCAGCACGATTCAACGGTGCTCCCACCCAAGAATTCGCCACCTGTCGACTAAACAAATCAGGAAATAGAGAAATTTCCATACTTCGCTGGGGACTCGTACCCTTTTGGGCGAAAGATCTATCCATCGGATCACGTCTAATCAATGCTCGAGCTGAGACCGTTCACTCGAAACCTTCATTTCGAGCCGCTTTCCGCCAGAGAAGGTGTCTAGTCCCTGCAAATGGATGGTTCGAATGGTCGTCCGTAGCAGGTCGAAAACAACCATACTTCATAGCATCTGAGAGCGCTGATCCACTTTCCATAGCAGCACTTTGGGAGTCTTGGGACAAGGATGGAGAATCGCTCGAAACCTTCACGCTGATCACAACACAAGCGACGAGCGAACTTTCGAGAATTCATCACCGGCAACCGGCAATCGTAGACTCCAACGACTGGGACTTATGGTTGGACCCAAGTTCGTCGGCTATATCATTGCTGGATCTCGTTCAGACACCTTATCGTGGGCCATACTTGTACCATGCGGTCAGTACAAGAGTGAACAATGTTCGGAATAACACTCAAGAAGTACTTGAGCCTTCTTCCGAACGTGGTCTGTTCGGTTCAATCGATCAAGACTAACCGCAAACTCATCCACAAAACCTCAGGCAGCCGGCCTGAGAAAAGCGGGATATTGAGAGAAATCAGTGTCTTGTCGAGTGATGATTTCTATTACGGTGGTCCTCCCCTCTTTGTTTTCCCTTTGTGCTGACTTTAGCGCAGGCTCGATCTCTTCAGGGCGTGTAACCACAATGCCAGTTGCTCCGAGTGCTTTAGACATGGCGGCGTACTCCCCAGACTGATTGCCAACACCATACTTCGCCATTGCCACTTTCAGTTTCTTGTCATAGCCGCCCATGGTTCCGTTGTTGACTATCACCGAAGTAATCGGCGCATCCGCTCGGACTGCCGTTTCAATCTCAGTGCCAGTATGGCCGAAGGCTAGGTCTCCCATGAAGTTCATGCAGAACTTCTCTGGGGCTGCCAATTTAGCTCCAATCGCAAGCGGCAAACCATAGCCAAGGTGCGTCGTCTTGCCCCACCCAATGTAGCCGTATGGTCTTGAGGCGCGGTAGAAAGGCATGATTTGATCGCGGGGATTGCCCGCATCGTGGGTGACCACCGAGTTCTCGTGGTCGATCGCGTTGTTGATCTCGTTGATCACTCGATATGGATTTATTGGAGTTTCGGATGAATTGAGCTTTGGGTTCCAGTCGTTCATCCATGATTGCTTGCTGTCTCTTATGGCTTTGGCAAGAGGTTCATTTCGGGGTCGCCCATTGTCCCCCACCTGATCCCTAAATTCTTCAATCAAGCAGTCCAAAGTGAGTCTTGCGTCTCCGACAAGACCTATTTCAACACTGTAGTCCTTATTGATGTCCAACGCATTGTTTGTGGCTTGAACTATTCGCTTGCCCGCTGGAATTTCCAATCCAAATCCTGTTCTCGTTAGTGCTGAACCCACAGCAAATACCAAGTCTGTATTACCCAACCACTCGAACACAGTCTTCGGAGCCGTCCGATTGGCAGACCCTAAAGCCAATGCATGATCATCCGGAAAAGCACTCTTTCCCTGCATCGTCGTTATCACCGGGATTTGTGCAAGATCCACAAAGTCCATGAGCTGTTCGCATGCATCTGCGTATAGCACTCCCTGACCGATCCAAAGTACCGGATTGCGCGCTTCTGCTAGTAACCGAACTGCATCCTTGACATCTCCTAAATTCGGTTGAGTGGGCATAGATTCAGGTACACGGTAATCGTCCGCACCTTCCGCCACTTCTCGGCCCAAGACATCCCCATGAAGTTCAACTACCACTGGTCCCGGTCGACCTTGCTTCAAGGTGTGGAAAGCACGTCTCATTTCACGGGTGGTGCGGTCGGTTTGATCGATTGATATTGCTAGTTTCGAGACGTGCTCGTAATTCTTCACAGCCGAGAAGTTTGGCTGAATGTCGTACCTGCCCACTCCGCTGCCTCCCGGAAGAAATAGTAGCGGTACAGCTTCCCCCCATGCTTGTGCAATTCCGCCAAAGGAGTTCTCGACTCCAGGACCTGATTGTGAAACGAATACTCCAATCTTCTTGCCAGCCGATTGTCTGGAATATCCATCTGCAGCATTGATTGCGCCCCGCTCCTGCCGAAACACAATGGGTCGAATTCCTATGCGGGCAGAAGCCTCGATTAACGGATTGTCCGGAAAACACGCGATCCACTCCGTTCCTTCCGCCTTCAAGCACTTTGCTACTAGGTCGTATCCATTCACAGCCTTCTCCTTAAAACACAAGCCGACCAAGAGCCAGCAGAGGTCTATATCTTAAGAGTTGTAACTTTTCACAGATGCGACATTGCCGACGACGAGCCCAGGACTCATTTCGCCCAGTGTAGGTCGCAATATTAGGGGAGGTCAATTATGGGCTGCTCGTCAGAGCGCTTGCACGCTCAAACATGTCTCGCAATCTGTGATCGTGGGATGTCAGCGTTCAAGACTCCCGACAAGTATGTTTGCACCGAGAAAGAAGAGCAAAGTTCCTATTTCCGATTTCACAATGTTGAAGTCAGCTAGCGAGGTACAAATGGTGTAGATTCCAACACCCATGAGAACAATCCCGGCCACGCTCTGTATTCGCTTCACTCCTAGGAAATGAAACAATGCGACCGTTAACAATCTCAAGCTGTGCAATAAATCTAGAAGTGTGGTGGACACGTTCAATATGCCCTGAAAATGTCGGAACATATTCAATTTAACACAAGACACTGTTGGAAGGTAGTACAAGTTAGACAGAATTGATGGCGATACGATGTTGTCTTTAGCTCGTAAGGAGATGGCTTTTCACGTCGAAGCGCATCCGGATCCAGTGAGTCCGGTTGCTACGACAACTTCGACATTGTTACAAAGCACACGGCGAAGTGACGTCAAACACGGATGCCCGAGTGGTATCATCGCTCGCTATTGTCCGCCTTTCTCCTCGCCCCAAAACCCAGCAAAATGGACACATACGACCCCATAGCAATCGAACAGAAATGGCAGCGTCGTTGGGAAGAAAGTGGAACAAATACGTTTTCCGAGTCAGATCTCCGCGAAGCGAAGAGTCCGTTTTATAACTTAATGATGTTTCCCTATCCTTCGGCGGAAGGATTACACATCGGAAATATCTACGCTTACACCGGAGCAGATGTTCAAGGTCGCTATCAACGACTAACCGGAAAAAATGTGTTTCAACCGATGGGATTTGATGCGTTTGGCATACACTCCGAAAACTTTGCGTTAAACACTGGCACCAATCCCAATGAACTGATTCCAAGGAACATCGCGAATTTCACACAGCAGCTCAGAAGAATGGGCGGGATGTTTGATTGGAATCACACGGTCGACACAACACATCCATCCTATTACCGTTGGACGCAGTGGATTTTTGTTCAACTCTTCAAAGCCGGCCTTGTTGTACGCCGCAACGCAGCAGTTAATTGGTGTCCAAGCTGCATGACTGTATTGGCGAATGAACAGGTGATCGAAGGATTGTGCGAGCGCTGCGACTCGAAAGTGGAGCAACGTCAACTTCCACAGTGGTTTGTACGAATTACGGAGTATGCAAAGCGTTTGCTTGCAAACATTCCCAAGCTAGACTGGTCGGACACAACGAGGATCGCGCAGACGAACTGGATTGGGGCAAGTGATGGTGCAAGAGTGCAGTTTGAAGTTGCAAGTTCTCAACGATACATTGAAGTCTTTACTACGCGACCCGACACGCTCTTTGGTGCAACCTACATGGTCCTTGCACCGGAGCACGAATTAGTTCAGGAATTAACTCGACCCGAACAAACGACGGAGGTCGAGAATTACGTCAAGCGAGTCCAGCTTGAAGACCTAGTCGAGAGACAAAAGATAGACCGCGCCAAGACAGGCGTGTTTACAGGTTCCTACTGCATTAACCCGGTGAACAAAGAACGCATTCCGATTTGGATAGCAGACTATGTTCTGGCAGGCTACGGCACTGGAGCAATCATGGCTGTTCCAGCGCATGATCAGCGCGACTTCGAGTTCGCCACGAAATTCGAGCTGCCGATTCGCAAGGTTGTACAAGATTCTCAAAATGAATCGGAAACATATTTCGAGCAAGCCTACGAAGGAGACGGCGTTCTCATTAACTCGGGTCGTTTCGACGGACTACCGAGCAACGAAGCGAAAGCACAAATCGTCGATGAACTTGCCGGGCGTGGACTTGGAAGTAAGACGACATCGTACCGACTTCACGACTGGTGCATATCCAGACAACGATATTGGGGACCTCCCATACCCATCATCCACTGCAACGAGTGTGGACCAGTGGTAGTACCAGAAGACGATCTACCCGTTCTTCTCCCGTATCTTGAAGACTTCAAACCTGGGGAGGACGGTAAGAGTCCGCTTTCGAGAGACTTGGACTGGAGCATTGCTCCTTGCCCGAATTGCGGTGCGGCGTCTCAGAGAGAAACGGACGTTTCAGATACGTTTCTCGATAGTGCCTGGTACTTTCTTCGCTATCCGTGTACGGATAACAATTCGCAACCCTTCGAATCCGAATTGCTCGAGAAGTGGTTGCCTGTTCACTCCTATATAGGGGGTAACGAACATGCGGTCTTGCATCTACTTTACTCACGATTTCTAGTGATGGCTCTGTCCGATTTGGGACTCACGAACTTCGAAGAACCCTATCGAAAATTTCGAGCGCACGGATTACTAATTAAGGATGGCAAGAAAATTTCAAAGAGCCGGGGAAACATTATCGTTCCCGACAGCCTCATAGCTGAGTTCGGCGCGGATACCGTTCGTATGTACCTCATGTTCTTGGGTCCATTCGAACAAGGAGGAGACTACCAAGAACACGGAATTCTAGGTCCTCGATCATTTCTAAATCGTCTTTGGCAGTCAGTTGTAGAAGCTGTAGACGAAGAAATTAACCCTGATGTTGAGAAAGCACTTCATCGGACGATAAAACACGTCTCTTCCGCCATCCAAGAGCTTCGCTTCAATACCGCCATCGCGAGCATGATGGAATATCTGAATGTTGTACGTTCAGAAGGTCGAAAAACGAAGCGACGTGAGGTCGAACCACTTGTTGCCTTGATAGCACCGTTCTGCCCGCACATTGCCGAGGAGCTCCATGAGAGAATGGGCAATACTTCGAGTATCTTCGATTCTGGGAAGTGGCCTTCCTTCGACGAGAAGCTTCTTGAGGACGAAGGAGTGGAAATTGCAGTTCAAGTAAACGGAAAACTCCGGGGAAAACTGCAATCCAGTTCCAACGCTACCCAAGATGAAGTTAAGGAAATGGCTCTACAACTTCCAAATGTTGCCCGTTACGCCGACAATGATCGTATTCGGAAAGTCATTTACGTGCCCGGACGGATGCTCAGTTTGGTTGTGTCCCAAGAATCTTAAACAAGCTTCTAAGGTGTGACAAACATTTCTACGCTTGCCGCTGTACCTATGTCACGCTTGCTGCTTCTATTGATCTGCAGCCTGTTTGTCATCGGTTGCGGATTTCACCTTCGAACCAACACCCTTGCCAGTTACATAAGCTCGGTGGACGTCACAGGAACAAAGTCTCCCAGGATCGTACGATCTCTTGAAAGCAAGCTTAACGAGCTCGGAATCGTAGTGGACGCATCCGCTACACCCGACGTTCACGTGCACATTTCCGAGCACAGTTTCGAGAAGGAGGCATCGTTACTCGCCCCGTTAGGTGGAATGATCGAGTACGAACTTACTCTAACAGTCGTTATGAGGATTGGACTGCCCAACATTGAGCCCAACTCCGATGTGGTTTCATTGTCCGCGACCCGAAAGGTGAAAGTAAATGCCGAGAATCTCTTGTCGACTTCCATGGAGGAACAGCTCGTTCGGAGAGAACTCTCCCACACGATTGTGGATGAGATCATTCGAACCATTTCCCATGAGGTTCGAAGGCCGTCGTCCCCAACGACCAATGAGGATGCTGAAGACTGAGAACTAGACTCAATGGAGATTCCTTCACACCGCTTAGAACATACCTTGCAAGAACAGCAACTTTCTCCCCTCTTTTACGTTGCTGGAACAGACTTGCTCCTGGTGCAAGAGAGTGCTCAGGCTATCGTCTCCAAGGCTAGGGAACACGGATTTGACGAGGTGGTTCCAATAGAAGTTGCCACTAAGGACGACTGGGAACTTGCTCTACTTGAGGCGGAGAGCCCGTCTCTTTTTGCTGAAAAACGCCTCTTCGATCTGTCAATGAAAGTGGATTCGATCGATCGATCGTCTAGTGCCGCCATTAAGTCATACTTGGCAAACCCCCATCCTGACGCTCTCCTCTTAGTACGTGGACGAACCTTTCAATTCCGTCATAGATCTGCAGCTTGGTTTCGATTATTGTCCAAGGAAGGGATAGTCGTAATCTGCGAGCCGCTTTCCGCAAGTCAGCTTACTCAATGGATCGCCAATCGAGCCAACGAAAAGCGGTTGTACTTGACCGAAGACGCAATCGAGGAAATTGCTGACCTTACGGAGGGAAACCTTCTCGCTTCCCACCAAGAAATTGAACGTCTTCACCTTGCTTTTCTCGGATCTGAGGAGGAAATCAGCTCTGACAAACTCAATATGCAAAACTGGAGCACAACGAGCGCTTTCGAGTTGATTGACGCTGCGTGTTTTGGCGATACAAACAAAATGAGCAAATCTCTAATGTCGCTTTCACGCGATGGAACCGAACCACTATCGCTGATAGGACTGATTGCTGCGCAACTACGACGAATGCACTCGTTGGCGATTGGTGAACGATTGAATATGTCCCAACGCCGATTGCAACCTCTACAGGCCGCATATCGAAGGATCGGTCTCGAAAATATCAAGCGTCTCATGATGGAATGCACGAACATCGACAGCCAACGCAAGGGCATCCTAGCGGGTGATGCTTGGAATTCGGTTTGCGGTCTTCTTATCGGAATTGCCGGTTCACGCGAGGTACCCACCATCGAACCGAGAGTACGCTCGCACACCATAGACTACGATGCGTAGGAATGGGACTCAATTCACCTTTGTCTTCGCTTCTAATCCTTTGTACACAACCGAGAGAACACCTCCGGAGTTGCTAACGAGAGTAATTGAAGCATTTGCTGGACGAAAGGATGTGAGTCTCTCCTCTTCCGTAGCGGCACCCACAATGACGTTTATTGCAACAAAGTGCGAGAAGACTACACAATCATTCTTAAACTCAAGAGTCGCGTCAATCATGGTTTTTCTCCAGGATTGCAATTCGGCGGTCAGTTGTAACCAAGTCCCTCTCATGACCTTGTTCAACCACGCGGGTCGATCTTCAAACTTCAGATTGGACGGTGTTGGGACCTCCGCAAACCGAGTGTCAATTACCGCTGAAGTCTTCCAAGCTTCCGCAAGGAAACTAGCTGTCTCTTGCGCACGCAACAGAGGACTAGAGAAAACGGAAAGTGGACCAACTTCTTTGAGTTGGAGTGCGGTGCGTTTGGATTGCTGACGTCCCAATTCGCTCAATCCGGGATCGTGATGCTCAGCAAACGTAGCCGCGGCTTCGCCATGACGAACAAAGTAGATGTTGGCCATTTATTCTCAATACCTCATACGAAGATTCTCGCAACTAGATTAAACAATCGAACAAATGAGGGTCTGTTCAATACTCATTCGTAAAATTACTGCGCAATTACCAACGGAACACGCCAAGAGTAGGTCATTGCCTAGTGAGCTCTGGCACTAACAATAGGACTCGAATGAACGTTCACGAATCAGGGCTCAGCGCAGACATGGTTCCAGACACGACCATCGATGCTCAGAAAGCTTTCCAATTGAATAGAGCTCTATCCGTTCCGGCATTTAGTACACGCACGGACTATGTTCCGCAAATCGATGAAGGCTACTGTTTCGACCCGTCCACCACATTGGCCATCCTCGCAGGATTCGCGCACAACAGACGAGTAATGATTCAGGGTTACCACGGTACAGGGAAATCCACTCACATTGAACAAGTGGCAGCAAGGCTCAATTGGCCGTGTGTGCGAGTGAACTTAGACAGCCATATCAGTCGGATTGACCTTGTGGGCAAAGATGCAATCGTGATTGAAGATGGTCAGCAGGTAACGACATTCAAGGAGGGTATCCTCCCTTGGGCATTGCAGCACCCTACGTGCATAGTCTTCGACGAGTATGACGCAGGACGACCCGACGTGATGTTTGTGATTCAACGAGTCCTGGAGGTAGAAGGAAAGCTAACGTTACTAGACCAGAATCGAGTCATCACACCCCATCCATGGTTTCGTCTCTTTTCCACGACGAACACAGTAGGCTTGGGTGACACGACGGGAATGTATCACGGTACGCAGCAAATCAATCATGGACAGATGGACCGTTGGAATATCGTCGCGACTTTGAATTACCTCCCGCACGACGTCGAGGTCGATATCGTCTACGGCAAGGCTAAGACGTGGCAAGACAAGAACGAAGGTCGCAGGACGATCGCAAACATGGTCAGTGTGGCCGATCTCACCCGAAAGGGCTTTGTAAACGGCGACGTGTCGGTTGTGATGTCGCCGAGGACCGTTCTCACTTGGGCGGAAAATGCCGAGATATTTGACGATATCGCATTTGGTTTTCGTGTTACATTTCTCAACAAATGCGACGAACTGGAACGACCGGTAATTGCTGAATACTACCAACGCTGCATGGGCGATGATCTGGGAGACGCCACAGCTGAGATTACGCTCCAACCGTAGAGTCCGTCCCGATGTCGGAAGATCGACTCGATAATCCACTCGAGCCCTTCAAGAGGGCTATGACCGCAACAATTCGGGCAATCGCGGAAAACAACGAACTCGACGTTAGCTTCAGTAAGGGTGCCCCCACTGTACAAGGGAATTCTGTAAGCGTGCCCGTACCGGACATTGGCTGCACAGACGATGAATTGAATGTCGTACGCGGAGTCGGCGACGAGATCGCTTTAAGACTCCGCTATCACGACGAGGGAATCTACCAACGAACGTGCCCATCGACAGGACCGGCACAAGAATTGTTCAAGTGGGTAGAGGACGCTAGAGTCGCTTCGATTGGCTCGCTTCGCATGGAGGGTGTAGCCAAAAATCTTGATGCTTCGCTCGAAGCAATTTGTAAACAATCGCTCTTTGACCGTATTACTGCAGAGACAGAAGCACCGCTTGGTGTAGCAGTGGGTCTGATCGTACGTCAACAACTAACCGGACGAGAACTACCTCCCGCAGCGGAAAACGTCGCACAGTTTTGGCGCGAATACGTTCACGAACAAGCGGGCGAGGACATCGCTGCTCTCGAGGATTGCATTCAAGACCAGCAAGTGTTTTCGAAGCGCTGTCGCGACATTCTTCTTGATCTTGGATTAGTCCCCGACTACGAGGATCAACCTGAACTCGCACAGAACGAACAGGAGTCTCAATCCGACTCAGAAGACGAACCGGACCCTGATTACTCTGCCGAGGATGTTGTGCTTGATGAAGACTCCATGGGCGATGCCGACGCCGACACAGAAACCACTTCGGCCGAGATGGATGCCGACTTGGATACTTCGGAGCTTGGAACGGATGCTGAAGTCGATGAATCACAACTCGCCAATATCGACGAAGCGGGACACATTCGGGTAGAAGTGGACTACAAGCCGTTTACTACTGAATTTGACGAAGTCGTGCACGCAGAAGATCTCTGCGACCCTGAAGAGCTCGTGCGCTTTAGAGACGTATTGGATCGACAGCTCGTTCCTCTCAAGCACGCAACCTCAAAGCTTGCTACCCGTCTACAACGCAGACTCATGGCGAAACAAAACCGCACGTGGGAGTTCGATCTTGATGAGGGCATGCTCGACACGTCCCGGCTGGAACAGGTCGTTGTAAACCCCATGCAACCACTAGCGTTCAAGCAAGAAAAGGAATTGCAATTCAGAGATACGGTCGTTTCGATGCTAATCGATAGTTCGGGTTCGATGCGAGGAAGGTCAATCGCCATCGCAGCAATGTGCGGGGACATTCTAGGACGAACACTCGAGCGATGCGCCGTACGAGTCGAAGTCTTGGGATTCACAACGAGCGCGTGGCGTGGAGGACAATCGCGCGAAGAGTGGATTAATTCGGGTAAGCCTGCAAATCCAGGTCGCCTCAACGATCTAAGACACATCGTGTACAAGGGAGCCGATGTCCCCTGGCGAAGATGTCGGAGAAATTTGGGACTAATGATGCGCGAAGAGATGCTCAAGGAGAACATCGATGGAGAAGCGCTGATTTGGGCTCACAATCGGCTAGCCGGTCGAAACGAGCAGCGTAAGGTCCTCATGGTGATTTCCGATGGACTACCCGTCGACAATTCCACGCTCTTGGTCAATCCGAGCAACTATCTTGAGCAACACCTCAAGTACGCCATCGATATGATCGAAAACTATTCTGCTGTCGAACTCATTGCCATTGGCATTGGTCACGATGTCACGAACCATTACAGCCGTGCTGTAACCATTACTGATGCCGAACAGCTTGGAGGAGCGATCACGGATCAGCTTGCAGCTCTATTTGAAGTCGAGAACTGATCCATGACCTGTTTAGATAACAATCGCACTTGGAATGTTGCTCTGCTTTGCTGCCTTATCTGTTACACACCGATAGCATCCGGTGCGGATGAACAGAGTACTCCCGTTGTAATCGCGTTTGGATCATGTGCAAACGACGAAAATCCTGATCATCCGATATGGGGATCCATCGCCGAAGTGAGCCCTACCGACATGATTTTCATGGGAGACAACGTCTATGTGGACGCTCGGGCAGTAAACAGCCTAGGCACCTATGAGGCATTCAACCCGGACTATGATCGACTAAGTTCTTCTCGCGGATTTCAAGAGCTAAAGAAAATCGCCAGATTTCACGCTACATGGGATGACCACGACTTCGGAGCCAATGACGGTGGGCGCGAGTACAAACTGAAAGATCTGTCCCAGAAAAAGTTCCTGAGTTTCTGGGGTGTGGACGAGTCATCCAATCGATTTCAAACTCCCGGAGTGTACGGGTTTGCGTGGATTGAGTCGTCTGGGCGAAAAGTGCAGGTGATCCTTACCGACTCGAGGTATTTTCGGTCCCCGATCAAGCACGCCGATCCAACTGAAGAGTGTCCATTCCGCAACATCGTACCGACAGACGATCCTGACGCCACAATGCTGGGAGAGGATCAATGGAAGTGGTTGGTCGATCGACTACAAGTGGATGCCGACTTACACTTGCTCGTTTCGGGCATTCAGGTAATTCCCGACGAGCACTGTTTTGAGCGTTGGGGAACTATGCCGGATGAGCGTTCTAGACTCTTAGCGGCGATCAAGAATGCGAGTGCGACAACGATTATTCTCAGCGGAGATCGACACCTAGCCGAAGTGTCCAAGCTGACGAAGGAAGATTCAAGTGGTGTTGGATACGACCTCTATGAATTTACTTCTAGCTCGCTAACAGCTTCCTTTGGATTCGGTGCCGGGGAGCCAAACAGCTATAGAGTTGCAGGTGACAACGTTCGAGTCAACAACTTCGGAATCCTAGAGATCGATTGGGAAAAATCGCATGTGATCGGCGAAATACGTGATCAGGAAGGAGAAATCCTTCGGACTGCAACTGTACCGCTAGGCAACTGACTTCATTGAATTGCGCTTTCGCGAGCTTGCTAAGAACCAGAGAGTTCGCAAAGAAATCCGAGTTTGTAGACTAAGCTACAACTTCATATTGAAGAAGTTCCGGTCTTCCGGCTAGTAGACCTGCAAACTTAGGTCCCGCAGCTCTAAAGTGCTCACTCTGTCCGTGGGCGACAAGAGCTTCTTGGTTCTCGTAAATCTCCATTACTGTGTAGCCGGAATCGTTCTTCACGAGGGTATAGAGTTTGTTCCCGGGTTCGTTCGCACGCACGCTCGCGATCAGTTCACCCATGACGGCTTCGAATTCCGCTTCTTTTCCTTCGACAACACTCATTTTTGCAAGTAATGCAATCATCTATTTCTTGCCTCAACTGTATTTACGTATAGCACACCGTCATGAACAATGACGGAATACGTGATGGTAGGGGTACCCATCCCCTGCCGGTTTTCAACGACAGGGGATGGCGATCAGTTTTTGTTGATCGGAATCAACGTCTCCAAGTCACCCGTGCGTAGTAATAGCCTCCGTTGAATCCATAAGGCGATTGTTCCGCATAGATCAATCCGGCAACTTCACCCGCAGGATTGTCGGAAGGATACACATCGGAGAGGTTTTGAAGTCCACCTGTGATCGTGAAATTCTCGTCTATCTGATAACGAACCTCGGTATCGAAAATGAATGCTGGATCTGGATAGTAGGAGACAGACCCGTCGTTAGTTGGGGAGTCATAATGCTCGCCAAAATACCTAAGTCTGAGCATTGCAGACCACTGACCCTGATCGTGGTTAAGTGTTGCAGTCAGTTTTGATCCTGGTTGACCATCCTCGATTTGCTTCCTTCGGTTCTCACTTGTGAACTCAGGATTGAAGGATTCCAGCTCTACTTCGCCAATATTGGCAGCAAGCGTGATAGATGTAGTTCCAGGCAGTACAGCTCCTAACCTCATGTCGATTGGCATTGAAGCCACGATGTCAATTCCAGACGAGCGCAAGGTTTGCTGGTTCGAGAAGAAGCGCACGCTTGAAAAACTTGTTGCGTCTGCAACGCCTGCATTCAACAATGCTTGAATGTCTGCCGGGGTCAGATTGAATCGACTGGTGAATGCAATGCGATCTTCAACTTCTATGTTGTAGTAGTCGACAGTCAAATCGATGGAATTGATGGAGGCAACAACTCCGAATGTGAGATTTATGGATTTCTCCGGTGTCAGTGCTGTGGCACCTTTCTGTTGCGCAACGGGATTTGTAGGAGGCAGAGTTGCAATATCTGCCAAAGCACCCATATTGAATTCCGTTGTTACATTTCTCAAGTTCGCTTGACCAGCTGTTGGTACACGAAATCCGGTACTGACTGCACCTCGCACGGCCACGTCGAAGTTGACGTCGTATCGAAACGCCACCTTTCCATCAAGGGTATTCCCATAATCCGGCCATCGTTCAAAACGAAGCGCTCCGCCGACAAGAAGATCGTCGGAAACATCCGATTCCAAGTCGATGTATGCAGATGCCGCTGAGACAGTGCTAATTCCCGCATCGCTTGGAGGAAACCCTGCAAATCCATTGGATCCAACACCAAATCCCTGAGCAGCAAGACTTTCGTTAATGTGGAAGGAATTGGGTTCTCCGTTGGTAATTCGGAACATTTCTGTTCGATACTCCAATCCCCATGCGATATTCAATGGAATTCCGTTGTCCAGCATTCTCTGCTTCGACATGCCGAAGTTGAACACTCGGTCTGTTTCTGTATACGCACCCGCTTCATAGTGCGTAGGAATGTCATTTCGTAACGTCAAAAGCTGTGGATTGATCGTATTGAAGATGTAGAACAACGCATAGCTTCTTCCAACAGTTGCGCTGAAGTCGTAGTACCAGCCGTTCTCGAGATGTCCACGGACGCCACCGGCAATGCTCATGTCAGCGACCTGACCACCAAAGTTGGGCGTGAATCCACCAGGAAATCTCTCGATTAACGAGTAGCAGTCCGGGTTGGTTGTGAGACCCGCCAAGACATCTGCGTCAGGAACATTGTTGACGATCGGCACTACTGGACAATTGCCTGACATGTCTCCCGTAAGGTCTGCGACCTTAACAGTAGGTACACCATCTACAACCGGGCCACGAAACACACCATTTCGGGTGTGTGGGTTTCTAAAGTAGAACCCGCCTACGACTTCTCTTTCAGACCAATTGCCGAAGGCGTAGACATCCGTAGACGGATTGATTTCAAGACCGAAGTTACCGAATAGCTTGAAGTCGTCATAGATATCCGGCGATCCCCAGATCTGGGCAGCTGGCTGTCGAACATCGGTGTTTCCCGCGTCGATCAGTCCCTGTGCGTCCCCACGCTGAGTGCTTCGACTTGTGGCTGTGTTTTCCTTCCATTCGAAACTGAGATTCGCAAACCCAAAATCCGTCATGGGTAGACCGATGTTGGCGGCAACGGACATTTGCTGTCCATCTCCTTCGTAATGCTGTCCTAGTTTTGAATCAATCGTGATTCCGTCCGAACTATCTCGGAGCACAAGATTTATGATCCCCGCGATCGCATCGGATCCGTACTGTGCCGAAGCACCATCTCTTAAGACTTCAACACGTTTCAGTGCAATTGCTGGAATTGCGGACAAGTCCGGAGCTTGTGCCCCTCCAGCTGCGCCGGCTCCCAGCAATGCGATCACCGCCGCACGATGTCTGCGCTTGCCGTTCACAAGAACCAACGTCGCATCGGGGGCCAAGGATCTCAGCATTGCCGGACGAATAAACGTTGCGGCATCGCTAATTGGCTCAATCCCAACGTTGTATGAAGGAACCGCTACAGACAGCAACTCGTCCATGTCGTTGGCACCATAGGCCAGCATGTCCTCGCCGTCTATCACATCTACCGGAACCGGAGAATCTGCCGCAGACCGATCTAGTCTTCTAGAACCGACTACGGTCACTTCTTCCATTTCCGCATCAGCATCAGCGGTGGCGTCGCCACCGTCTCCCTCTTGTGCTGAAACTCCACACGCAAAGCACAATGGCAGCATTGCCACGAGCATTAGTGACGGAACGCGTCTCAATAGTCTTAAGTACTTCTTCACACCTACACCTCTGTCAAGGAAAAGCGAATTGGCAGATTGTATTCAAAACGAACTTGCCAGCTTGATCAAGCTCTGTCTACCACTAACAAATGAGTCCGATAGAGAGCTGAGCAAGAATCCTCAAGCTCTATCCAACGTTTGTTCTAAGTTCCTCTTCACCGTATAGGTGACAGGCGACCTCTCTCGACGCACCATTCTCGCCAACCTCCATGAGCTCTGGCGTTATGTGTTTGCAGCGCTCCATGGCTACAGGGCAACGATCCGAAAAGCGACAACCAGGTTGAATATTCACCGGAGACGGTATCTCGCCTTGAATTCGAGTGGACTCTCGTCCTCGTTCGTGCTCGGGGTCAGGTTCTGGATTGGACTCCACCAAGAGTTGCGTATAGGGGTGTTTCGGATTGAAGAACACTTCGTCCGCCGGCCCCATCTCAATCAGTGCACCCAAGTACATAACTGCAATCCGATCAGAGACGTATCGCACCATCGAAAGATCGTGAGCAATGAACAGCAACGTGAGTCCGAGCGAATCCTTGAGCTCACCAAGCAAATTTACAACTTGAGCTTGAACTGAGACGTCAAGAGCTGAAATCGGCTCATCACAGACAACGAAATCCGGATCCAAGATGAGAGCTCTCGCAATACCGATACGTTGACGTTGGCCCCCGGAGAATTCATGGGGATAGCGTGCCATATGATCGGCGTTCAGACCCACACGCTCCAACCATTCCGCCGTCGCGTCTCGAATCTCACTCTTTGACTGCGATGTGTGCAGACGCAATCCCTCACCCACAATCTCTCCAACTGTCATTCGGGGATTGAGCGACGAATAAGGATCCTGGAAGATCATCTGCATTCGATGCGCGTACTTCTGGAAGTCGCTCGAATCATAGGTCTGAGGGAGTTGCTCGCCGTCGAAGAATACGTGGCCATTTGTCTTGTCGTGCAGTCCAATCATCGTCTTGCCGAGCGTGGATTTTCCAGAGCCACTTTCCCCGACTAACCCAACGATTTCACGCTCATATATATCCAAAGACACAGCATCCACCGCATGAACGACTTGATTCCTCCCGATTCGAAAGTGCTTGGTCAGATCACTGACCGCTACAAGAGGCTCGCTCACGTAGTGGAAATCTCGGGTACTTGCACCGAACACTCTTCATGGTGCAACCAACATCGGGAGCCATGAGAACCCGACACATCAAAAATTTCAGGCCGATTGGAAACACACACCTCCATTGCATAAGGACATCTCGCCGCATAGCCACACCCTTCTGGCGGCGAGAACAAATCTGGTGGGCTTCCAGGAATTGGCATCAAGCTTTGTTGAACATCTCGGCGGTTCGTTGGCATTGCTGACGTTAGACCGATTGTGTAGGGGTGGGCAGACTGATAGAAGATCTCATCCACCGAGCCTGTTTCCAGGACTTCTCCGGCATACATGACTACAACCTGATTCGCCATTCTTGCAACGATTCCGAGGTCGTGGGTAATCAAGATCAGAGCCATCTCTTTTTCTTTTTGTAGATCATGAACCAGGTCGAGAATCTGGGCTTGAATGGTGACGTCCAATGCAGTTGTAGGTTCGTCGGCGATCAGTACGGCAGGTTCGCAAGCAAGTGCCATGGCGATCATGGCGCGTTGCAGCATGCCACCTGAGAACTCAAATGGGTATTGACGCGATCTCTTCTTTGCCTCAGGAATTCGGGTGAGATCAAGAAGCTCAACTGCACGATTCATTGACTCTCGTTTCGACATTCCGTTATGGACTCTTAGGGGTTCCGCGATTTGTGCTCCAATCGTCATCGTGGGATTGAGTGAAGTCATGGGATCCTGGAAGATCATGCCCACCTTACTACCGCGAATGTCTTTGCCGTCGATCACTCGACTTCGTAGGATGTCGTGCCCGTCCAATGTAGCAGTTCCATGTGTGATTCGCCCGGGCGGTACAGGAATCAGTCCCATGATGCTTTGGACCGACACGGACTTTCCGCATCCTGACTCTCCGACTATCGCTAGTGTCTCGCCACGATCAACCGAAAAACTCGCCCCTCGAACGGCATGCACGATTCCACCATAGGTCGTGAACTCTACGTGCAGGTCGGAGACTTCAAGCACCGCCATTCTTATTCTCCGTACCGCATGCGAGCGTCCAATGCATCCCTTAAACCATCGCCAAGGAAGTTAAAAGCAAGAACGGTGACACTTATAAATAGTGCAGGGAAGATCAATTCGTGAGGTGTGGATTCCATGGTCTTGATCCCATCGTTACACATGGATCCCCATGACGCCGTGGGTGCAGTTACACCCATTCCAATGAAAGAGAGAAATGCCTCTGTAAAGATCGCACTTGGAACTGCGAACGTAAAGGTCACGAGCACAACGCCCATGGTGTTTGGAATCATGTGGCGAAGAATCAATCGGGGAGTCTTGGTACCTAGCAATCGCGATGCTTCGACGTAGCCCTCTTCTCGAATTTGCAATATTTCGCCCCGGACAAGGCGCGCCGCTCCAGGCCAACTGAGAAGTACCAACGCAACTAGCATGGGCAGGATTCCACTTTCGCCCGGTCCAATACCAAAGAGCAGCTTAAACAGGATCATGAACAAGAGAAACGGAAGTGCTATGACAAAATCGGCGAACCTCATCAAGATGTGATCGATATTTCTGCCGAGAAACCCCGCAATACTTCCATACATCACACCCGCGATTACGAACAGGAACGGAGCCACGATTCCGATGAACAGAGAAATCCGCGCCCCTTCCATCAGACGAGCCAACATATCGCGTCCCAGGTAGTCCGTGCCTAACGGATGAAGCGGCACCCTTATTGTGTCGCCAACACTAACGGAGTTTTGATCCTTGATGTATCCCCGTTCGACAGCATTTGCAGCTGTGGTGGAAAAAGCAACATCTACCTTGATCGTAGCCGCTTCAGGAAAGTCCTCTCCCTCTTCGTTGAATGCAACCACTGAGTACCAGTAGGACTTGGGCTTGATGTCGAGACGATCCTCGAAACTTACGGACGTGGACCCCTTTGTCTCCCCAATCGGCAATCCCAACGGATCGCCGGGTCGTGGTTCAATGATTTGCCGGAAGATGCGATACCCCTTTGAATTTGGGACTGGACCCCAAACAAGTCGAACATTCGTTGTCGTAGCATCGCCCACGAGTTCGAGGGATTGCGGAGCCAAATGGTCGCCTTGCGGTTCTTCAGAAACTACCCCCTCCCATGGTTCGTAAGTCTGGACAAGTGCATTCCTGTCTCCCCATGGAGGTTTCGATGTTTGGTCCAAGTCCTGGGCATCGGGGTCTATACGCCAAACCAAAGGCCCTGCACATGCAAACACCAACATTCCGAGAATTACAAACAGGGACGTAAATGCCCGCTTGTTAGCTCGCAGTCGTATCCAAGCATCTTGCCAATAGGAAAGAGACGGTCTAGATCGCTCCTCAATATCGGTGTCAAGGGAAATGGGCTTGAAAGAAAGATCGCTCATTCGAGTCTCACCCTAGGATCAATGACAGCGTAAAGAATGTCTACCAAAATGACCATCAGTACGAGAAATGCTCCGTAGAAGACCGTGGTTCCCATAATCACGCCATAGTCGTTTTGTTGTACGGCAAGAACGAAGTATCTACCCAATCCGGGAATTCCAAATACGTTCTCAACGACGAATCCGCCCGTGGTGATTCCAGCAATCGAAGGTCCCAGTACGGTTACGACCGGAAGTACGGCATTGCGTAACTGGTGCCTCGAGAAGATCTGCGCCATCGGTACGCCTTTTGCTTTAGCTGTACGCACAAAGTCCGAAGAGACAATTTCCAACATCGACGTTCGCATCAGTCGAGTGAGGAACGCCATAGTTCCTAGACCCAGAACAAGAGCCGGAATCAGCATGTGTGCGACAGTTCCCCATCCTGCAACCGGCAAGACTTCAAACCCTGCCAAGTTGTTCATGGTTACTAGTACAAGCTGACCCACGGTGGCAAAAACAAATGAAGGCACCGAGATTCCCAAGATCACTAGCAAAATGATCGCAATGTCGGGCCACCTGTTTCGATAGAGTGCCGTCAATGCACCCCACAGAATTCCCCCAAATCCAGCTATCACTATAGCGAGTATTCCCAAAATGGCCGAGACCGGGAAATGGTCGCGGATGATCTCGTTGACTCGACGGTTTTCGTGTACAAACGACAATCCAAAGTCGCCCTGGATCATGTTTCTCATATAGATGAAATACTGTTCGACGACAGGTTTGTCCAACCCCAACTTTTCCTCGAGATTCGCTCGAATTTTCTCGGAAACCGCCTTGTCGTCTGCGAGAGGATCGCCCGGTAGGTTGTGCATGACGAAGAAAGTCACCGTCGCGATGAACCAGACTGTGATGACTCCCTGTAGGAGTCGCCAGAGAACGTAGCGGGTCATCGAATCTTAGTCTTCACTATCTCTCGCGATATAAGCTCGCGTGTAGTCTGGATCCAAGCCAACAGCACGTCGAGTGACTCCTTTTACGCGATCATCCGAAACGTACACGCTCCCTCGTTCATATTGAACGAGAATGGCCACGTCGTCATGCAAGAGCTGTTGAACCCGATCCATTGCTTCCATCCGTTCAACAGGGTCACTTGAACTCTGAGCAATTGCTACGTGTCGATCCACTTCCGTGTTTGCATAGCGTCCACGATTGTTCAGATTCCACGAAGCGAAGAGATCACCAAACGTCATGACATCGTGATAGTCCGGACCCCATCCCGCCGCAACGATATCGAAGTCGCCGGTAGTCATTTTTTCGAGTCGAAGCTTAAATATCTGCTTGTCAATTTTGACTTCAATACCAAGCTTCTCTTTCCACAGCCTCTGGTAGTACTCAGACTGCTTATTGGAGACGGGATTGTCGCCGGACAACAGAACTAGCGGCGGAAGTTCGTCTACTCCAAGTTCCTCGATCGCCATTTCCAGGTGCTCACGAGCCTTTTCTTCGTTGATGATGTACTTAGGACCCGGGTATTCGTCTCGAAAACGTCCCTCTACACCATTAAGCCACACGGGAAAGATCGATTCGCCAGGAAGGTTGCCCGGAAGCTTCAATACCTTGTAGACCAACTCAGATGGGTTGTGAACCAACTGAAGAGCTCTTCGCAAGTTGTAATTCGACGTGATCCGATCAGGTCGATGATTGATTTCGAGAAAGAACACCGATCCGTCGTTGTGCTGCTTGATGTGCCACCGATTTCTTAGTGCTCGATCGAGATTCTCAGAATTGAGTCCGGCGTAGACGATTTTGTTTGTTGCAAAGAGATTCAGTGTTGCATTGGCATCCGACAAAATGTACGCGTAGTCGATAGCATCGAGTTTTGTCTGGTCCCGATTCCAATAGAGCTCGTTCTTCTCTAAGCGAAGGCTCGCATCGTGTACCCATTTCGTAATCTTGAACGGACCGTTGTAAATAAGGGTGTGCGCTTCCGCTCCATACCCTCCATCCGTCGACCTATAGAACTCCTCGTTGATTGGGTAGTACGTCGGAAATGCGAGCAACTTCAGAAAGTATGCCGTGGGTTGCTCCAACTCAATCTCAAGCGTATGGTCGTCAATTGCCTTGGCGCCGAGCTCTTCAGGCTTCTTTTCTCCTTCGTTTATTGCAATGGCATTCTTGATCGGGAACAAGATGAATGCGTATTGAGAAGCGGTATCGGGATTCAACGCTGTCTGCCATGCAAACACAAAGTCATGCGCTGTTACGGGAGTTTCGTTACTCCAATAAGCATCGGTACGCAAGTGAAACGTGCCTCCATTCTCATCGACGTCCCAAGACTCAGCCATACCTGGAACGAGCTCATTGTCGGGGCCGTAACGCAGCAAACCTTCCATGGTGTGTCCCAGCAACATGCCGGAGACCATGTCGGTTGCCCGTGTCGAGTCGAGCTGAGGAGGTTCAGTGCTGAGCGCTAACGTGATCGTGTTAGTAGCGTAATCTACTGCCTGGGTGGAGCGGGTTCCCGCTGCGGAATAGGAAGTAACCCAACCCAGTGCCGCTAGTAGCAAGACGAAAAAGAGCAGACCAATGAGACCGTACTTGGCTAGCTGCCATGCCGAACTGACGCTTACAGGTTCAGCTGCACTTTGAGTGGTATCTGTCATTGCGACCTCTACTGAACAGTTCGAAGCAAGTTGCCTACTACGCGCTCTAAGTGGATGAGCGAATTACATTCCTCTGCCTGATGCACGTAGGGTGTGTACTTCCTCATGATAGCGTCTCCGGTGTTCCAAGTAGTACGAGATTCGGGATTAAGCCAAATCACTCTTTTGGACATGTCATAAAGTTCCTTCAGGACGTTTTGCTGAGCGTCTCCGTAGTTGTTTCGGGCATCTCCCAATATGATGACCGTGGTGCGATTGTCGATGTCAGACAAACACTTCTTTCGAAAATCTAGTAGTGCCTGTCCGTAGTCTGTCGAACCCCCACCAAAGTCACGCAATGTCTTAGCAATAGCATCTTCAAGTGAGTTGCGTTCGAAGAGCTCCGTGACCTCTCCAAGATCCGACGAAAAGGCGAAGGAACGCACTTTCGGCATCACTTCCTCAAGACTGTACAGGAACATCAGCATGAACCTCGCATAATTCGCAACCGAACCGCTCACGTCGCAAATTGCAAAGACGCAAGGACGGTCCACTTTTACGGATTTCCAATGCAGGTCGAAAATGTGCCCGTCGTAGCTCATGTTGTTTCTAAGCGTGCGGGAAACATTAAGCACACCGCGCTTGTACACCTTCTTTCTTCGGGAATGCAACGAGACTAGCTTTTTCGCCATGCGATACACAATTTCCTGCACCAAGCGGAAGTTGCGGTGTTCAATGTTGGACAACTTGACCTTGCGCAGCAACTCCTCTCGTAGCTTAAAGCCGTGAGCGTCTGCGTAGAGCAGAAACTGCTTCTCTACGTAGTCACGGACTTGCTCGCGTAGCCAATCCTGTCTGTGTTTTAGTTCTCGGCCCAATCTCCGTACGGGGAGATCTTCACTCGTCTTCGCGTAATTGATTTCGCGCTGCAAGTCGGCAAAGCCCATCTCTTCGAGAATTCTTCGTGTATACAGACCTTTTTGAGTAAACACTTGAATTTCTTGGAGTTTTACTTCCTTTGCTGCTGCAGCAACTTGAACGTTGAGTTCAACACGGTCGTTTTGCATGAGCAACACACCCAGCCTGGATGTCGGGTCAGCGAGAGGACCGCGCCCGAGATTTTCGGAAAATTCATCCTCACTCTCTTCGCCTGCTTCGCCAGTGCCGCCGGACCCACGTGTTGGGCTGCCCGACCTCAATCCTTGACCAGTACCTGATCCCTCTCCTGAACTGTCCGATTCATCCTCGGATTCTTCCTCGTCGGGTTCAGTCAGTCGCTCACCGGAAATGTCGACGAACCTGAAGAACTCTTCGAATGTATTTTCAAAGGTTTCCTTCTCGTCCAGAGTCTTGGGGAGCACAAGCGACAGCGTATTCTTCAGAAACTCTCGGTCGTGATAACCCGTCAGTTCAACGGCACTCAGTGCGTCAAGAGTCTCGGCTGGTGAAATTCGAACCTCTGCAGTTCGAAGTGCTGAGATAAAGCTAGTAAGCGTGCGATCCATTCTTTTGACTTCTCACACGGGTTCGATCACGCGTTAACTGCTTTGTTGGTGATCGATGGTATGTCAGTATTGATGTTATCGATGTCTTCCTGAAACTTCAGGATTACATTAAGGGTGTCGCGAACGAGATCCGGGTCGAGCGATTCGGTGTGTAGGAGCAGCAGCGTTCTTGCCCAATCGATTGTTTCACTAATGGCAGGAACTTTCTTTAAGTCCATATCGCGCAATTCTTGAATGAATGCGACTAGCTGCTTGCGGAGCTGCTCAGGGATTTCAGGAACTCGGGCGTGAATGATTCGTTGCTCGAGTTCCATATCCGGAAACGGAATGTAGAGATGCAAGCACCTTCGCTTCAACGCATCCGAAATCTCTCGAGTGTTGTTGCTAGTCAGAAAAACCATTGGTGGTTCTCGCCGAGCTTTAACCGTACCAATCTCAGGAATGGAGACCTGGAAGTCCGAAAGGATCTCTAGGAGCAAAGACTCGAACTCGTGGTCCGACTTATCCACTTCGTCAATGAGAAGGACGCATCCATCCTCCTCTTGCAATGCCTTCAAGAGTGGGCGCGGTTCCATGAATTCTTGTGAGAAGAAGATGTCGCCAAATTCGTGCAAGCGATTGACGGACTCTGCAAAGCCCTGGGCTCCCTGGAGGACTTCGTCCAAGGTTTCCTTGAGAACCTGGGTGTAGAGAAGCTGCTTTCCGTACTTCCATTCGTATATGGCTTTAGCTTCGTCCAGTCCTTCGTAGCATTGCAGCCTTATAAGCGGTAACTGAAACATGTCCGCAGTAGTCTTTGCCAATTCCGTCTTACCGACCCCGGGAGGTCCCTCGATTAGAACGGGCTTGCGTAAGTGATACGCAAGGTAGACGGCCGTCGCGATCTGGTTGCTGCAAATGTACCGATGTTCCTCGAAGTTAATCTTCAAAGAATCGACAGATTCAGCCAATTTTTGAATTTCGGTCAAAGCTCTCTCGTCATTGATCGGATGGGTTTCGCGCGAAAATTGAGCTGAGAATCATCAAGACTCACTCAAGTACCCGAAAAGTCTGCAGTTCTCTTCTCCATGAATGCAGACACTCCCTCTTTGTGGTCGTTGGTCTGGGCGCAGCGCAAGTGTGTTACAGCCTCTTTCTCGAGTAGTGTCATGAAGTCGGAAACCGACGACTGATTGATGTTCTGTTTCATCCATCGATAACTGACCAATGGTCCGTTGGCGATGCGTGCTGCGAGCTCGTGTACGTCTTCTGAGAAGGTTTCGGCTGGCAAGACCCGATTTACCAGTCCAATTCGCAACGCCTCTTCCGCATCAATGATGTCGGGAAGAAAGAAGAGCTCTTTTGCTTTGGCCTCGCCCAATAGTCGTGTGAGCTGCCATGTTGTTCCAAAGTCACCCCCAAGCCCAACATTGGCAAAAGCGGTACCGAACTTCCCCTTAGTGGACGAGAATCTGAGGTCGCAGGAAGCTGCGATTCCCAGTCCAGCTCCCACTGCATGTCCATTTATGGCTGCAATGGTCACTTTGGGAATTGTGTGCAGTAGGTATGGAAACAGATGTCGCTCTCTTTGTCGATCTACCGACTGCTCAAAAGTCAGTGGCTTTCCGCTTGGATCAGTCCCACCCATGTTGCTAACGTCGCCACCAGCACAGAATGCCCGTCCTGCACCGGTCAGCACCACAGCACCGATATCAGGATCCCGAACTGCGTCCCCAAGCCGCCCTATTGCAGGGAACGACATGTTGTCGGCAATGGGATTGAGTTTGGAGGGATTGTTGAGTGTGATCGTAAGTACTTTGTCTGCGACATCGAACAATACGGCTTGGTCACTCATATATTCATTCCACGCTGGCAAGATTGCGCACGATTTTGCATAGATCCAGTCTTGACCCAACAAAGTTGGGAAGATTCGAGTTGAAGTTGAGGTGCTAGAGAACCGGTCGTTTAACCCGCGGCTCTTGCTAGCGCTTCTTCCTTGACTCGTTTGCGTTCAGATGTGAGTGAGTGGTTGAAGCCTGCTCCTGCAGGCCAGACACCTGGGTCGGCTTTCACGAACCGACAGATGTGCTTTGCGTGGTCCGAAAGAGATTCCCAAATCTCATATGGCATGGTTTGTTGTCCGCCACGAGCTATCCACGGAGCTCCATATTCGACATTTGGCAATGATCGAATTTCTCTGCTTAGGTTAGGCGTTGCGCCATGCCACGCCCGATTGTCACGAAATACTCCAGCTCCTGCTCTTGCGCCTACCAAAGTGCACATGCGCATCCATTCAGGCTCTTCGGTAGGCGGGGGCGGATGTCTAACTGCCTTATGGCTACCTGGAATTTGTCGAATTGGGCCGTTTTCCCATGTGAGATCGCACATCACGAAGTTGATTGTGATAATTGGTGGAGTGTGGTCGACTATCTCCCGTTGCGTCCTAAGATCCAGTTCTTCCGTACCCTCGCGCATCTGCATGTTGACGCCCAATTCTTCGGCTTGACTCCGGCGAGTCTCAGGCACGTTCTGATGCTCGCGCAGATCCATGTGCAAATGTTGATACTCGACAGCTCCCGGCAAGCACAAGTCACCACCTGCACCAGTAACCATGTAGTTCGTGTTGCCAAACAATGCTGTAAGCAAGGGTGTAGTTGTAGGCAAATCCACCATGGACGCCCATACAGAATCATGGAGCATTTGCCGTGAAGCCGACGTTGTGCCGTAGCTGTAACGATGCGGAAGGCGCGAGGTTTCTGTTATGTACTTGCGGCCGTCATGACCATCCGGCTCAAGAATTTCCTTTAGAACACGCGCTGAGCCCTCGCGAAATCGAGCCAAAGTTTCTTGATCGAGCAGATTGTTGACTACGACAAAGCCATCTCGAAAGAAAATCGTCTTTGCTTTTTCAATCTCGTGCGGTTCGCAGATATCTAGACCGGTGTAACCGTTGTATTTTTCGAGTTTCTCCCGCAACATGCAGACTTCGTAGTCGTCGTACAAACGTTTCGAGGGTGAGTACGGGTCTGCTACCCCAAAACGCCTCTTTCGATCCGTAACTACATTTCCAGCTTCATCCAGTGTCTCGTTAACTGGTGTATTTGCGCACCAACCAACCTCGGTTTCACCGAACACTTGCATGTTTTCGAGTTCGTTCTTGGCTTTCACAATTGGTTACCTCAGAAACCTTCACGAGCTATGCACATGAAGAAGTGCCACCGGAACAAGGCGCAAACCAATTCTAGCGCAATCACGAAGTTAACCTTGTTTCAGTAATTCTGTCGTTTTCTACAAACCTGCCTCTTCTAGCGACAGCGGAATAACATCATGGGAAATGTTGAAGAGTAGGTTCTGATTCCTAGTTTGCGGGAATCCTACGGGTGGTACCGGTCTGTGGGATACTTAGGCGACCTGTGCATGGTGAAAGCGCAAATCTTTGGAGGAAACAATGCGAACTGAAGTAGTGGGTGGACTACTGGGGTTGGTTTGTATGTCAGTTCTATTGGTCGGTTGTAGTAAGGGTTCAACAGAGCCATCCAAGCCAGCGGGCAAGTACATCATTAAAGGCGAATACATCCGTGTTGACCCAGATGCAGAGTCGGTTCGATTCATGACCGATGGAGACTCTGAGACTGAAGAGATAGACCTATCAAACGCACTGGTCGTAGTCGAGTATCAGTCTACGAGCGAAGACGGCGACTCAGAAACGGTAGAGCTCGCCTCAGCAAATTTCTCAGATGGAAAGGTGTACTTCGAGGGAAGAATCAACGAACCTGTTGAAGCAGAGATTTTCGCGCAGGTTAGCGAAAAGGAGAGACTAGGTGCGAGCGTAGTTCTTGTTCCTGATGGTGAGGAAGTTTCGTTCGCATTGCTGGACCGCCAAACCACCTATCCTGCAGATGAACTAATCCTCGTTGGAACTTCACGCGCCGCAAGAGACCCTTCAAATGCCTTCACAATCAAAGGCGATCTAAGTGCTGTAGAGATGACTGATCTGTCGCTGGCAATTGCCAGCGTCCAAAGCTCGGTGTTTGATGAAAAAGGATCGCGTCAGGACGTGAAATTGGGCACCGTACTGGTACGAAACAACACTTTCGAGATAGAAGCCGAAATTGAAGAGATCACAGCCGTTTCTATTAGTGTAGAAGTGGGGCTCGGTTGGGGATTTAGGTCTTCAACGCCCACCGTAATCGAACCAAATGCAGAGATTAACGTTGTATCTAAGGAAGCACCTCAATCACTGATTGCTTCGTCCAATGGTAAGAGTCACACAAAGCTCATCGAGAGTTGGCAACACAGTGATGAGTATCAGTCGAAATTGTCAGAATACATAGCTGCGTGGAAGAAGGAACATTCTGAAGACAGTGAAGCGGATGCTGCGGACGAAGAAACTGATGCAGCCAAGCAGGAACTAATGGACTTCCTAACGTCCGAGTCCAAGGACGATTCACCGAAAGACGACGCGACAGAGACTGGAGGAGTCACAGAGGAAGTAGAAGAATTGGTATTCGAACAGAATGAGACCTCAGACCTTCCTGTTGCATCCTCACCTTCAGCCGCCGAGGGATGCGAGCATGTTTCATCGGTAGCTGCAAATCTCGGTTTCAAGGATGAACTCATGGCTCTCTTGAACGACTATCCATCCCCGCCTTCGGTTCGATTGAGAGAAGAATTGGAAGCAATCCAATCGAATGCGCTCAATGGTATCGCCATGCGCAACGCGGATCCAATGTTAAGACTCCTGTCCTTGGAGTTAGGGGCTTTCTCGGGTCCCGATCACGACGAAAGTAGAACTGCATTGAGCATCTACGACGCACTTGTGAGATTGCTGGATGAAGACCTTGTTGCTCGTCGTGTGTCGCACCCCCGCAACGCACTTGCACTGCGTTTGGAGACTGAGACGAATGACGACTCGCTTATACCCGGTCAAAGAGCTCCAGAATTTGAACTACCCGCACTTGACGGAACATCACATGCGCTCAGTGACATCCTCAAGAAGAACGAGGTAGTTCTAGTTGACTTTTGGGCATCGTGGTGCGGTCCTTGTATCGCGAGCTTTCCAGACTTGAAGAAGCTCTATACGACCTATCGAGAGTCGGGGTTTGAGATCATCGGAGTTTCTCTCGACGACACATTCAAGGAATGGGAACAAGCCTCTCTTGAGCAAGAGCTTCCTTGGTTGGACGTCGCGGACCTGGGTGGGTTTGCTGCGGCTACTCCAGTTGCTTACGGCGTCGGATTTATTCCGAAGGGCTATCTGATCGACTCAAAGGGATGCATTCTCCAGAAGAATCTCTCTGTCGAGACATTGACGGACGAGCTCTTGGCAAGGCTTGGCGATGGAGACGAACTTAAGAGGACAAACTCTGAAATTCCCTAAAGTGTCTTAGACCCCCCGGTCCAGACCGAGGGGGTCTAACCGACAAGCACTTACAGGAATTAATCTACTACTAGAGAGTAGCTGGTACTACGTCCGCCAGCTGAGTCCCTTCGAAGACACGCTTTCTGCAATAGGTCATTTATGTCCCGCGTCGCCGTGTCTTGAGAGCACTTGGCAATTCTTGCCCATTTCGAACTGGTGAGCTTTCCTTCAAAGCCGTCAAGGAGCTTATTCAACACCTTTATTTGGCGTTGATTCATTGGCTCCGTCCCAAAACTAGACCAGAACTTGGCTTTTGTTAGAACATCTGCAAGCGTTTTGCGGCTCAATCTGATAGAACGTTGTAGACACCCTAGAAACCATTCCATCCACTGTGTGACATCCATCGGTCCTTTCTGTGTCCACTCAAGAACTTGATAGTAGTCTTTGCGTTCATGACGAATTTGAGAGGACATACTGTAGAAACGTTTCGGAGACTTTTCCGATCTAGCAAGTGCCATATCCGCTATAGCGCGTGCAATGCGTCCGTTGCCATCGTCGAACGGGTGAATTGTTAAGAACCAAAGGTGTGCTAGACCTGCGACGAACACCGGGTGAAGCTTGTTGGGTCTTTCGAACCATTGAAGGAAGTTGGCCATTTCCTCTTCGACACGATACGCCGGAGGTGCTTGAAAGTGGACTTGCTCTCGATCCATCGGACCTGAGACCACTTGCATCGGTCCGTTACGATCATCTCGCCATTTCCCCACATCGATTCGCACCATTCCCGTTCGTCCAGTTGGAAAGAGCGCAGCGTGCCAGCTAAACAGCCTTTCTTCATCCAACTGTGCATCGAAGTTAGCCGTTGCATCGAGCGTCATTTCCACAATGCCTTCTACCTGTCTATCAGCCTCTACGAGTCCGGCTATATTCAATCCAAGCCGGCGAGCAATGGATGAACGGACCTGATTGGAGTCAAGGTGCTCGCCTTCGATATCGCTGGAATTGACAACGTCTTCAGTAAGAGTGCTTAGCTGCGCTTCGTTTCTCAGGTCAATACCCAAAGCCTCCATTTGGCCTTGCATGTGTCCTTGTTCATGAGTTGCCCTTGCAAGAGGTGCGGCTAGCAGTTCTTCATCCCATATCATTCTGGGCCATTCTTTTTGTTCCCACAAGTAGCGCATGTTTATTCTCCGCACTTTATGCGTATATTATAGACATTATTCTCCGCAAATTCATGTATTGTCCGCATTAAATGCGGACATTAATGCGTTAATCTCCGCAAATCTATCGCGACCGTGCCGCGTACGTGCTTTGTTGTAATACTTTTCTGGAAGCAAGGAAGTCTTGACGAATCCTCTTTTGGGACAATTGATCGGTCTGTGTCCATCCGTCTGGTCGAATACGGTCTACTTTCCTGCTAGGCGCTTTTCACAAAGTGTGGTCACCCAAACTACAGAAACACCTCGATAAGTTCGTCTATCACTACAAGCGACGGTCCTGGGAACCCAGCTTCCGCATCGCCTCCTACCGGCGTGCTGTTTTCAAATTTGGTCCGCCGACACGGAGAGGGCGGAAGGATTTGCAAACATGTCGATCTTAGTTGAATGACGACTCGCCCAAGAACTAAAGCACTTCTCCTAAGACACTGATAAAGAAGCATGAACTCCCGGCAGGCGACAACATGGTTTCGGCTTGCAATCAAGTGCAATGGATCGACTATGCGGTCTGCAAATTGGCTGTCAGCTCCTAGTCGGCCATAGTACGCAGGTCCATGTTACATTGCTGCTCTCAGCTTGATTTTTTCGTTTGGCGATATTGACCGCGGTTGACAAATTCGATAGGAATGAGCAAGAAGGGTGAGATGCCGTATCAACGGGTTGTCATGGTACTTGGTGAGGTTCTCGAATCATTTAACAGTTTTCTCACCTCAAGCAAAGTCGCGATTGAAAGAGTAAAGAGTCCTTATAGTCGAATGTGGTTGACTGCCTAGTTGCTAGCGTTGCATTTGCCACTTCGAATCCGTGGAGCAACAACATATCGAATTCCTCGCAGCCGATGCGTTTGAGCGTTGTTTCGAACTGTGTGGCCTGTTTGACGTCGCTTCTTGCCAATTTTCGCCCGGAAGGAGGCTTTTGACCTGCGGCGGTGAAGATCTTGTCGACCGTATTGCCCATTCGAAGGTAAACTCCACAATCCGAGGTCTCTTGATACTCCGAAATCAATGATCTTGCGCGTAATCCACGCACCTGATCCTTAGCGATGTTCACAAGGCGAAGGAATCGACGACACGTCTTGGGCGTTTGCCATAACAGTGGAGCCGATGCATCGCTTACCAAAAGGAAGTCGAAGCCTTCACGGAATCCACCGCCAGGTTTGAAGAGGGACTCCACTCCCAAGTTATCGTAGACACCTCCATCCCAAAGGTGATATCGCTTTAATCGAGCTGATGTTGGCACCAACTGGTCTTCTTCGAACTCGTACCAATCGTAATCTCTTGAACGGATTGTCAACGGACCAATCAAGCCTGGAACGGCGGCCGATGCGGCCATCGCATCCGCGATTGGTATCTCTGGAAACTTCACGTACTGAGTCAAATAGTCACCCATACGAGACTTGATGAATCGCCAGTTTCTCCCGGTCTCGTAACAAGTGGCGTTTATGGTCCACCTTGGAATATCCGGCAAGTCTTGCAGTGAACCGTGGATTTCCCACTGTGCTTCGAGCCGCCGCGCGAGAATGTGCGCTCTGCCACGAGCCAGTCGCCAAGGGAAGAAGTACACTCGCCGCGCATATGACCTTTGCAAATCCACCTTCGTCAGACGAGCACGAACTCTAGGTAGTACGCCATTCAAGAACTCGTCACTACCTGGCCATCGGAGAGAGTTCTCACTGAGGATCAAACCGATGATAAGGCTTCCACCCGAAACTGTAGAAACGAACGTCGTTTCTTCCAATAGTCCATCCAATGCGAGACGTTGCAATACACCGCAGTGGAAGACTGCAGCTCGAACGCCTCCTCCCGAAAGTGCCAGCCCGATCTTCAATTCCGCACTTCAGTCCTGAATGTACAAACCGTAGTTTCCGTGGTCTCCGACAATCATCACTACGCCCGGCCATCCTTCCATTCGCATCTCGCCTGCAATGGTCTTGAGCAGATCCGTATCGTCATCGCTCATTCCGATCCCTGTACCTTTGGGGTGTGAGTGCCACTCTCCGACGTAGCTGACTTGTCCTCCGCTCTTTTCCTCGATAACGGCAAGGTTGTCTTGCAATCCCGCATAACCCCTGATGAAAGCTGTCTCTTGTTCCATGCTATCTTTCGGTGCCGGCAATACATCCACCACGTATACGGTCCGACGAGGCATGTCGAAGTAACCAATTAGCACACCTCCAGTCTCTTTGGGCAATCGATCCTGTCGAAAATTCGCAGCTCGGTCAATGACACAGCGATCTAAGTGCACTCTCCACGTCTCTGTCTCACAAAGAACAACCTCTGAAACTTCAATCTCGATCCTCTCCACGCTGCCGTTATTCTTCATTCGCCAAACAACAGCCGCAGGATTCGAGTCGCATGTACGTATCTGACGGCTCAGTAAGCCGCTGGCCAGTGACAGATCGTCTTGCGCCAGCCTCGTAGCTACATCTCGGCATCCATTTCCGTAGCGATAACCTCGTACTCTAGTGATGTGTCCGTCGAGGCGATTGTCGGACAACACAGCCCTGAAGTACTGTGCCTCAAGGGCATCCAAGGTCACTGACCGATCTACATCTTCCATCAACATGACCGCATCCCTGCCTGTGAGATTGACAAACAACGACACTCGACGGGCAGATGCATCCAAATCTTGTGCAAGAAATCGTTGGACCGCAATGGAAGTCGAGACATCCAGAATGAGATCCGCGCTCGTATATGCTGACGCCAAATCTGTATTTGTCTTGCTATTCATCGCATTCGCGAAAATCGATTTGTCCACCTTGTTGTGAGGAACTTCAATGTTGCAGGTCGTGTCAAGTGCCTCTATCTTCGGAAGTCCGACGGCGTTATCGCCCAATCGATGTCTAGTCACGTTGTGAGGCCACAGAGTGTCATTGTCAACAAGCGTCCAGTGTCCCCATCCCATCCGCGACAGGTTATTGTGAATCTGAGAGCCTAGTGCGCCTGCGCCGACGAGAACTACCCTCTGCTTGTGTTCAGTTTTTGCAAGTCCACTTATACGCCGTGCCATGTCACTGTCTAGGCACTGTATAGGCCGCATCGAATCCACACCGATAACACCTGCTAAATCTTCGTTTACTTCCGAACCGATCAGCGGCACGAGCTTGCCAGATGAAGGCTCGACATCAAATCGTCCGCTTGCCTTGGCAACATCCTCCATTGGCTGTAGTCCGAAAGCCAAGTATTGAAACGAATCGACTTTCTCGGCGGTACTACGCAACCGTGGCAGTTTAATCACCAAGATCAGTATGTCGTCAGCTCGAAATCGTTCTGACCCAAAGTACCAAAGTTCAAGTCGGGACTGTAGTTCATCCCACAAATCGATGCCAATTTCCTTTAGTAGCAAGCTCAGCTCGTTCACGTTGCCCGGACAGTCGCGCATTGCCTGTTGTGATAAAGGTTTAGCAACTAGAGCGGCACAGTACATACGCACCGCGTCTTGAGGTGTGCTCCCATCAATGTTCTGAAGCTTCAAAGCAATAGGCCCTACTGAATGCTCTTTGGCTGTGGTAGCCACAAAAATCTTCTCTTTCGCCTCTATGTCAAACACCTCCTCTGGAAAAATGATTGAATCCAGACTTTCGAACAAGAACGGTTCGAGCGGTTGGTCATCCATGTGCAGTTCGCCAACCGCCGTCTTAGACAACCAATAAACGACGTGACGTAAGAATCCGGCCCCTGTCCACCGCAATCTCACTTCCGACCAAGCATCCTCGTACAAGCAAAGGCTCCTCGGTTCTCCAGGCTGTGTCCAGTTCAAGTGTGGAACAGAGGGAAAGTCAACTCTCAAGGCGGTCACTTTAGGCCACCCAAGTTCTCCTTTTCGAAACGCTACGGCCAGCCGTTCCGGGGACCTAATGTCGTGGTCGAGAACCTGGGGCAATTCGGGTTCAACGTCAATTACCAGCACATCTTCTGTGTATCCATTAACTGTCCGAACCCGTGTCTCAATCAGCTCCACCGATGGAAACCTATTAATTGCGTCTCGAACTTGCTGCGCTCCGTCCGTCTCAAGCACGTCGGGTTCGGTCAGTTCTCCCTCAACTGCATACAACATCCCTAACCCAAACCAGCCCTTGGTGGTCTACTTCCGGTTATTAGAGGCACGCCAACCGCTCCCAAAGTACTGATTACAGCACCACGAACACCGATTTTCACAACGAGGACTTTTGGATCACTCTTATTTGGATGTTCCATGGTTACTACGAACTTTCGTCCACTATTGTCTGTGATTGCTTTGCGGTAAGTTGCCGCTGCCTGTCGGTGAGGCGGGTCGATAGTGTCCTTACTCGGAATTGGGTCTGACGACGACACGGCAATTCCTCCAGATTGGCATTGATCCAATAGCCATTTGACGTCGGGTACAGGCTCGGTACGATCCTTGCCTTTATCGGGACCAAGTGCCAGGTAGCTGCAATGGTGAGGAACGTTAAAGAGGTCCCAGTGCAAACGCTCTTCGTTATCGTTAGCACAAGTGATGTCAACGATCTCCTCCAAGATTTCCCAGGTTGAATCGCCCACCATCAAGAATCGGGTTTTCGTGTTTGCTAATTCGAACGTTGCATGCAATATGAGAGCGCTCTCATTACGCAAGACCGTCTTCCCGTCTGTGTGTTTCGCAAAGGGTGAATGGACAAAGAACTCTACACCGTCAGACTCTAGGTCGAAGCCGGGCACCAATTGGCCAGCATCAGTGATCAAGTCCTTGCGTTCGTCTAGCGACAGATGGTTCGACTCAAGCCACTCCTCAAGCGCTGACGGCTTGGAGAATATGCGGATTCCTTTACCCTCCTTCAACCGATGTCTTGCCTCGCTCCGCCAGACCGCCGCCTCTTCTGTCAATCCCGTCTCCAAGATGGCGGCAGCAGGCACCCACAACTCGTCAATCTTCTTGCGTCCGTTACCTTGGTATTTCTTCGCATGATCAAGGTGGAAGAATTCCGTGCTCTTGGCTATGTGATCGTCGTCTAAATGGGTAAGTGCAACAATGTCGAAGCCGTCGTGGCCCTCTGCCGACAGTTCCGCATCCAAAGCGTCCTTCAGATCGATTCGCTTGTCGTCCTCGTCTTCTGCCGAACGTCGATGACAGAAGTCGAACAGTAGCCTCTTGCCAGATGCCAGAATGATCTGACTGCAGTCGCCGTTTCCGACGGGGTAGAACTTTATCTTGTGCATTGAAAGTGTTCCTCCGTTAATTCTTGCTGTCCAAGCAGTGTTATCGACGAGCTTTTCCATTGTGTCAGCCTAACACTTGCAATATTGCCTCCAGTCGACTTGTTATTAATGGTGTTGGTGACTCCTCATTTCAACTGTTGCGAGTATGAACGACGCACAACCTCTAACGTCTTGAGCTCACTGTTTGCCCATCTTGTTAGCCACGAAACACCAGGCTCAATGTTTGTCGAGTAAACGTGATGTGCCACTTCGGAGTAGAGACGGACTGCATTCGAGTCAGGGTGTCCGTACTGGTTGTCTACACCTGCGCTAATAAGAACTGTATCGGGAGACACTGCCACGGCCATTCCTGGGTGCGCAGCGTTCTTCGAACCGTGATGCGGAGCAGAAAGAACATCGGCTTTCAAGTAATTGTTGAACAGTGCCACAATCCGATCCCAGCGGGAGCACTCTGTATCGCCCGTGACGAGGTAAGTGAAGCTGTCCGCTCCGATACCCTCGACCTTCAAAACGATGCTGCAGTTGTTCGAATTGTCCATGTCTTCGATATGCGGCGAGAAGAGCTCCAAGCTAAAATCGTCCGCCAAGCCATCTAGGTTACGCGAGTTCAGTTGGTCGAGGCGGACTGACACGCGAGCAAGTGGATCTAATGTGTTCTCCCGTCGTCGCTGGTGTTTGCGTATCACATTGAAGACCAATTTTGTGTTGTCGGTGTCTTTGTAGTACTTTGGATACATTACCCATGCTGGTTGCCAATAATCCAACAGCCAATCCAGTCCCTCCGGATCGGCGTGATCATCATCCAAGCCGGTCAGCACAATCCCTACCAGTTCGTGTGCGGCTAGGAAATTGTTGACCTTGATTTCTATGTCGTTGAATCTGTCGGCGGGACAATGTGTGTCCACCGCTATTGCTTGAGCTCCATGGCGGATGATCGCGAAATTCCCTTGGCCTACATAGAGTGTCAGTACTTCCATGACTTTCAGGCTTCCTTTGTTGTAGCAAGTGCGTAAATTTCTTGGTTCAGCGTTAATTCCAGCGTCCGTACGGCCTCTGACGCACTATTAAACGGCGTGCGGCACAACTCTGAGGCTTTGTTCGAAGACACTGCAACCAATCTGGCGTAATACTCCAACCGGTCTCCTGCTTCGACTTCTAACACCCGCAATGGGACTTCACTTCCGTCCACTAG
Organism: Candidatus Azotimanducaceae bacterium; assembly: GCA_965203735.1. Classification (GTDB taxonomy): domain Bacteria; phylum Pseudomonadota; class Gammaproteobacteria; order Pseudomonadales; family Azotimanducaceae; genus Bin55. Next base: position 1,163,542 of record OZ241909.1, on the reverse strand, counting down.
AGTCAACGGTCCTTTCCAAAAGAACGTACCTGAACCCGTGGAGAGGCGAGGCTTCATCGAAGGGAACATTACCCCTAAGACTTGCTGATCGTGTGCACGAACAGCGGACAGGTTCTTCTGAACACGCTCACTCTGAGAGCGGTCACGGGACGTCGATGAATACTCCGGCCAAATGCTTGAGTCATCAGTGAGGACGACCCTTGAATTTCCCACTTCGTAGACGCCTCCATCTCCTCTGAAAAGAAAAAAGTGACGCACGTTGTAGCGCTCCAACCCTTCTCGCCTCTTGTTTCGATTGGTTACAAGTAGTGCGTAGAAAAAGTTGAGGTTGTGGAATTCATGGTTAACGATCCGCTGGTAAGTGGAGATATCTCCAGAACTCAGTGTCGGGTAGCCATTGACGTGGTGAGTGTGCCAATTTCCAAGATGTTCAATCGAAGGGTCTTTCGATTCCAGCTTCCTAAAGACATTGGTTTGGTAGTTTCCATCTTGGAAGAAGCTAGTGCTAGTCCGCTTGGCATTCGGACCCGGTTCGATCACACCGCGAACCCGAACCAACAACTTCGAGCCCTCTTTCGCAAAGTGACCGATCACTCGCCCACCTGTCTCGTCGCGATCATGTCGGTCACACTCTTCAAATACACTTTCGAGTGTCTGCTTAGGAATCTCAATCTGCACTTGCTTAATTTCTTGTATCTCTCTCATATCTTGTTTCCGCATACAAAGCATCCCTCCTGCGGTTGGACAGTCATGCGTTGCAGTTCAAAGTTCCTCGTAAAGGGATGGACGGCCCGATTGCCCCATACGTAGTAGTTGTGCTCTAGGGGAACCATGAACTTTGGTCGTTTCGTTGCAGCATTTCCCAGAGCGTCTAGCGTCAGTCGCGTGTGGAACGCCGCTATGAAGCCTATGTCCACCGACAATCCTGGCGAGTCCTTTATCTCGTCGATCTCGAGGTCGTAGACTCTCTGACGCTCTTCATTCGAAACTAGATCAACCTCACGAACCTTGTCACGAAAACGTGTTCGTTCCAAAACTCCTTCGAGACAGGCAAGACATCCAACAGTACCGGGTCGATACGAGTAGACTTCGCCGCCTATGCCGCGTGTAAACACCCGACCAACCGTGAATGGTGTCGCTGAATTCACACACTTTTCGTTTACCAGATACCGACTGGGTTCGTTGTCCGTGCCAACCACGACAACGCTAGCTCGCTCAATTTCGTTACTGAGACCTTGCCAGTCCAGCAGGTCCTCATCGAACTGTCTGATCTCCACCTCAGGATTCCGGTCCCGAAGTGCGTCCGCTAATGCCGCTGTCTTAGGCCAACCCAAGTATCGCATGCCGCACACGTGCCGTATTACGTTCTCCAATTCCAGTGAATCCATGTCGACGAGAATGAACCGTCTGATGCCAGACATAACCAACTGCATTGCTACGTGCCCACCTCCCGATCCACATCCTGCAATCAGTACCCATAAGTCCCTAAAGGATTCAACTTCGAAGAGACGGTGTAATCTGACGAACAATCTGTCGTCGTTCATTCGTTTTCCTCAATCGGCCATACTCCAGTGCTCTTCCACAACCAGTAGTGTTGCATCCACCGTCTGAACAACGCTACTGTATGAATGATGTCGTGCTTGCCTGGGTTCCATACAGATAACGCGCCGTAAATGCACAACGCACCATCTGGCCAGAGATGCGGGCAGTTGTCCTCAATGGGTTTCGCTGTTACCACTGGAGCGTTGTTCGGATAGCCGTGAGGGAGCGTGATTGTCACCTCGATTTGGGTGTCGCCACTGAACTCGCGGAAGCGAAATTGCAATTCACGTTCATGACTGATCGTTACTCGATAGTGTTCGTTCGAGTCATTTAGTTGATCGAGTTCGGCAGTCACTCGAGACTTTTGAATGTCGGGCAGAAAACTCGAAACAGGAACAAGACATGCCTTCTGCTGCCCATTACGCTCGATCAAGTAAGCTGCTCCATAGTTCGATACTTCGTCCAACACCTCTCCAGGGCTACCTCGTAGTTCCATCATCGAGAGAGTCTTGAATTCAATGTGTGGAGTAAGTGACGGTGATCCTGCTTGCATCCTCTCTCTCAATCTGAGAACAGTGCTTTCCAAAGACGTGTCCATTGATCAGTGATCCAATCCTGCGCCGGGCCATTTGCTCGTTCGCTTGTAGATCTCGTACTTTGCAAGCCACTTGGATGCTCGTGATATGACGAACGTCAGGTCATGGCGACCCGGATTCCACATATGCGGGTGCAAATAGCAAATTTGGTTGTTACTAAACATATGTACATTTGAACTCACTGAAGGCTTTCTGACATGCACCTTTGGCATCGAATTCGGATATGACTCCGGAAAGGTCACTTCAAGTGTGTAGAAACGGGTACTTGTTTGCAATGCGACCACAGCCATCAAGCCGCCGCTGGCGGTCGACCAGCCTTCAACGAAATCGAAGTATTGCTGAGCCGCTGATATGTCATTACGGATACGGGCTAGGTTCATGTCGGTGTGGTCCTCGATACATACTCACCTCCGAGGTTCTCACGCATCGTTAGCGGCTTCTTGTAGCCCCGCTCTTCCGCATCGCTACCTCCGACAGCTCTAATCTCGCCGTTTGGGAGAATCTCGATGGGAGTGTCTTCCTCGTCTTCGAGCAAGGCTTCGAGCTCTGCAATCGTTGGTTTCTTTTTCAATTTGGGTTCCAGTTTGTTCAAGCAGTCATTTATAGTACACGATCGTATTAATTATTGCAACTATGTAGGAACCAAAACTGAGGTGCATTAATTATATTAAGTACACACATGCCAATTGGATTTTTCGGATCGCAGGCTGTGAGTCCCATTTCTTGCGATTCAACCAAGGTCACTTGGATCCACAAAGTGAATTGTTGAAGGGCGGATATACGCAAGATGTTGACGGCAAGGCTCATGCACGATTGGTCGAATACAAACGAATGCGTGAACCCAGGTGATGGAGCTTGGTGTACAGACCTGTCCCAGTTACGTAGACCAGATGAGCAATGTCATTGGGAGTGAGTGATTTAGGGATATTCGTGCGAGCTTTGGATCAATACTCGTGTGGCAGTGGGAAGGTTCAAAATCACTTCGCCAAAGCTGTACCGAGCTCAACATTCAACAAAGGTTCGCAACCCCACTGCTGATTTAGGTTGGACGTTGAAACACCAGTGAATTCTCCAATGAGTCTAGAAGGGTGTGGTTCGGTTTTGGCAGTCAAGTCTGCGCACGTTCTACAGCACATTCGTTAGGGAAGAGTCAAGTGATGGATTGGCGGTCGTTTAGCGTTTCTCGACTCCTTTACGGGTCTTCTCTTATGCGAGACAATTCAAACCGTACTGCACGTTGCCGAGAAACACCTTTGCACACCTTTTTCCATGTGCCAGTTTTTGGTTCTGCCTCGAGCACTGTCCGTAAATTTGTCAGAGTCGGCATCTCGATGTCGGTTGAAAGATCGTCGCACTCGTGGTGGAGGTTGGGATTGGTAACGAAATTGTGTGGGACGGACCACAGGGGCGATATGGAGGTTGTGAAACTGCCGTGGAAGGGAACAGCCATGACGCATTCGCTACATTCCGTTCAAGAGGAATTGCAGAAACTTCAAGATTCTCAATGCGGTCGGGTAGATTAGCGCGCAAATCCGGGTCGTCCTCGACGACGTAAACCCTAAAATCAAGCTTTATGGTCAGAATAACGGCTTGTGCCGATTTTGCTCGGACTAGCCGTTTTTGGGTCAACGATATCTCAATGATGAGACGAATTCCGAATGTTTGCTGGGGTACAAATAGGTTGTTCCTACACTGTTAGTGTTGGGGTTTCGCGAGTCAACTGAAGATCACTCAAAGATACTGGAAAAAGATCCTTCTGTAATACGCCTATGTAGCTAAGACGACGCACCTCAACATACCGAGTTCTGGCAACACTAGACAAGTGGCAAGCACATGGGGACAGAAGACGATTCCGAAGCTAGGCTTCCCAATATCGGCGACTGTACCTATAAAGGAACTTGTACAGCTACTACTTGAGCTTGGCACCGGATACGCCATGAAACGTGTCCAGCATTGGCAGCGTACTCTCCAGATCACGCTAATCAGCTTACGCAGCTGCCCAGCTGAGCCGACGCATGTGGTTTACTTGGCAATGATGTGCAGTGCGCAGAACTATGTCGACTTGCCGGACTTTGCACAATGGATACTGGAGACTCTTTACAAGCCTCATTTCACAGCGTCGAAGTATTGGTCGGCACTATAGCTTCACAGCACACCCACAAGTTTAGGACTCTGCATGGAAAGGACCGTACAACGGGAAGGACCATAGGCGGAGATCGAATAGCTCGAATTGCAACTCGAGAAGTTGTGCTCGAAGGTAAGAATGCTCGTTGAGCATAATCTATCCCTCAACTCTTTGGCTGTGTCGCTTTTCTGGCGAATCTGGTTGTCTTTCTTCGATCGTATCTCAAATCTTGCTTCTTAAGTCCTTGATTTTGCATTTAGCTTTCTCTAACATATGCTCCCAAAATATTATGTCTTACGAGTACTACTTCTCTACACATTTTCTGTTCACTGTGATGATGTCTTAGGTACTTATCCGACAGGGGTCTTGTGGAAAGTCCCGAATTGGAGAGGAGAATGGCAGTGGCCCTATCCAACTTGGGTGGACGGATGAAACCGGTGCTAAAGTCACTTATGCATGGAACTTAATCGCATGGTTATTCAGGCCTCCCGTCGATAGTATTCTGTAGTTCAAGATTTGGTTGCGTGTTTTCCAGTGGTTCTTAGATCTAAGGTTTTCTGTAAGCGACAAAGAGATCTGAGTGGTCACCGGTACTTTCGTTTCTTCTACCGACTCACAACTTGAACAGGTACAGACCAAAGAACGCGTCTATCGTAGGCAACAGGCAAATATGGCAAGGATTCAACAATTAGATAGATCGTTACTCCACGAACAGGGGTTCAATTACAAACTGGCAGAGGCTCTCGCCTACATAAACTCGAACTGGCGTGAGAATCCTGCCTTCATCAAAGCTGAACGGCCCCGAGCGATTTCTCGAAGCGACAAGCGGGCTGACCTGATCATCGATGATCCACGAATACCTCGCATTGTTATCGAGAGCTCCTACGGAGGCGATCGCGACAAGGACGCAGACGACAAACTGAGCACAGGTGACTTCCACACAGCGATTTCGCTCAGCATCCCGAAAGAATTCAAACATATGGCGGAGTCTGAAGCGTTAGATGCCCTGATTCAAGGCGCAAAATTGGAATACGCCGTGAAACGATTTGACTTCCGATTCCCGGATACAGGCTATATCGAGGGAACAACCAAAGATCTTGCGTCGATGGTCCTAGCTGTAGCGGTTCCAAAGCAAGATGTTGAAAGAGTGGCGGACGAGGTTGCGGACTATGTGAATTGTGGTGCTCAGCAACTTGCGTATGGGCTCTCCGAGTCGGATTGCCAAGAAATTGCCAAGAGGGTCCATCAACGAACCAGTCTAACAGCGTTTCGTACGGTAATGATTCTTTGGATGGATGCGATGTTGGTACAACGGCAACTTCGCAAGCAGGGTGTGGAAGTAGAGGTATTGCCTATCTCAGACGTTCGCATCGACAATCTAGCAGATGCCTGGAAGCGAATCATGGCTCTCAACTGGCACTCCATCTACGCTTCGGCAATTGAAGTTCTGGAGCGGTCTGCTGAGCGGGCTTACAAAGAGACGACTTCCGCTTTGAATTGGTTATTGAAGGCTGTCAACACAATTGAGAGTTCTAGGTTGGGCGAACATATCAATGTTGGAGCGGAACTGTTTCCAAAGGTAAGCGTAGACCAAAAAGCTGCGTCTGCGTTCTATACCACTCCGAGTATCGCGGAGATGCTGGTTTACTTGACAATTCAGGAAGGTGACCGAACGGACTGGTCCGATCCTCAATTATTCGAAAAAGATCTCCGAGTGGTCGATATGGCGTGCGGAACTGGCACACTCTTGCGTGAAGCATTCAATCGAATTCGTTCACTTCACGATGCAAATGGCGGAACAGTACAGACTCTTGGACTCTTGCACAAGCTCGGAATGGAGCATGGGATACGTGGTTGCGATGTCAGTCCCATCGCCGCCCACCTGACCAACAGCAGTATGGCTGTCTTGGGAGACGGGCGACCCTATGGAACCACACAAATCGGGTGGGTTTCCGTAGGCACGCCGATCGGCAACTCCACTAGAAAAGGCACCAAAGATGGTCAGCTTACAACTGGATCTCTGGAATTCCTGAAACGAGAATCTCTTGACGACCTATTCGACACTATAAGCCAATCCACCCTTGGAGAGTCGCTTACCAGCGCGGTATCAGCAACAGTCTCAATACTCAATGGAAGTGCCGACTACGTAGTGATGAATCCACCCTACAGCCGAACACGAGGAGGACAAAGCGCGTTCGACATCGCGGGCTTGTCGACGGGACAACGGTACGGCTGTCAGGCGAGGTGGGCAAGCATTACCAAGAGTGAACCTTGTACTAGAACTGCAGGGTTGGGTGCAAGCTTTGTTTGCATGGCAGCGAAGAAGGTGAAGAAGGGCGGACGAATAGGATTTGTGCTACCAAACACAGCGGCATTCGCTTCTTCGTGGGGAAAAACCCGGCAAATGATTACTGAGCGATTCACCGACATCATAGCGATAAGTAAAGCCGGCAAGAGCGAAGGTAGAGACGCTCTTTCCGCAGACACGGGACTCGGCGAGATGCTTTTGGTGGCAAAGCGCAAGTCGGACGAATCGGACGTCCAACCTTCGACCGTGAAGTGCGTAAGTCTCAAGTATGTTCCTGTTCATCTCGGAATCGCGGGAGAATTCGCCAAGAGCATCCTAAAGACAGTTGATTCACTTCGTGGCGATTTCTCGTTTGTACGAATCGGACAAGAGGAAGTCGGAACGGTTGAGAATTTCTGCGCACGTGGGGAAAATCCTTGGTCTCCACTAGGCGTCCTAAATCCTGAGTTGAGTGCAGCGGCAAGCGGAATTGCAGATCGTGGACACTTGATAGATGTGTCCGAGAATGATTCAGTTATGAAATTCCGAGTTCAAATGAAAAGAATGGAAGAAGTGTTTACAGTGGGACCGACTCACCACCTCATCGGCCACTTACATGGAGGAGACCCTGGCGGTGCACATGAATTCTTTGACGTGAGCGGAGAAGATGACTCAGTAGGTGGACTACGAGCGCTTTGGAAAGCAGACGCCAAATCACAGTACAGCCTTGTTGTCCATCCAACACACAAAGGGTCAGTCCACAACGAGCAAGAAGCTCAGAGACTTTCCAATAAGAAAGGCAGACTGCACTATCAGCGGGGGATTCAATGGACTTCACAAAGAGTTCTCGCAGCTTCAACAAAGTTGCCAGTTCATGGAGGAAGAGCATGGACAACCTTGATTCATGAAGACCATCGAGTGGAAAAAGCTTTTTCGCTTTGGGCGAATTCGACTCTGGGGTTTTTTGTGCAATGGACCCGTGGTCAGCGTTCCCAGCGAGGCCGGTCATCCACTCAAGTACGCGCTATTCGCAATATGCCATGTCCTGACCTTGCATCTTTGTCGGAGAGAACCTTAGACAAAGCAGCGTCTGCTTTTCACGATCTGTCGATGTCAGAATTGAAACCTGCAGTCAATATAGTGAACGATCACGTAAGGCACAAATTGGACAAAGCTGTGGTGGTCATGCTTGGGCTACCAGTGGACCGAGCGATGAAGACACTTGAAGTTTGTCGAAGATGGTGGAGTCTTGAGCCAACCGTAAGCGGCAAGAACAGGGCATAGCTTACATGCTCTCAAGACACTACCGAAGGTATGGATGCCTTCCCGCTGCCGATAACTGTAGTGTCTGTTTTGTTGCTAACAAGCAAGGAAGACATCAATGGAGAACATTGAAAGAACGGTTGGATTGGATCTGGCGAAGAATCAGATTCATGTACATTGCACCCGGCGCGAGCCGTCGTCGACGGTCCTGACGACCAACATAGGCTTCGAGGAGTGGGGATCTGTATTGGGGGAAAACATGATGACCAGCGATGCTGGTCCGGCTGCTACACCGGTGCTATGTGGTGAACATCCAGGGATTGAGCCATCGCTTTCGCGAATACCGGTCGAGGTACATGGCTCGGGAGAAGCTGCGGGGCGATGAAGAAGAAATTTTGCAGGGGTGGGCTAATCCGCCCCCTGAAGTTGCAAGAAATGTGACATTCTTGCTTGATGTTTAAACTCCCCTTACGGTCGCGCCGGCTTTCTCGCCAAGGAGGCAAAGGACAGGGACACTGCGCTCACGTTTCGTAAGTGTCTAATCGACGAGTTCAAAACGAATGGAGGGAGTGCGTACGGCTTCCATGTCCTCGATGAGACCTTGGTATTCGATGCGCACACCACGACCATCGAGAAGTTGGACAAATGGCTTCTGAAGGTGCACACGGCCATGGCGAACCTCACGCGATTCCTGCTCGGACCCTTTCACGGAGTGACTTCTTCAAGCTGTCGAAAATCCTCGACGAATTCGTCTATCGCTAAGGCCGGCGCATCTAGATACCCCAGTTTCCGCGTCACCTCCTGATGTTATGCACCGATCACCTGACGAATTCACTAAAAATCCTGCGAGCTGAAATCAGGCTGTCATCTCTACAGAATCTACTCTTCGTGAGACTCAACTGGCTCTTGGTCTGCCTACTCCTCACCTGGCTTCTTGAGATTGCCAATTAACTCGGAGTCAGCGCTGAAGTCACCCGTGCTAGCCGAGATCGTTCCAGACATCTTGCCGTCTTCAACGGTTCCCGCATAGGTAAATTCGACATCGTATGGGCTTGCTCTTTCAAAAAACTTGATCTGAAATTCATTAGCGTCCAATTCCACATCTTCTGTATTCATTGTCGAATATGGACTCTTCAAAGTAGCTGAATACTCTTGGTCTTCACCGACGCTGATTGTCAGCGTGGTTTCTCTTTGCTTCCAAACCGGTCTTTCCTCATTACTTCTGTACGTATCCAAAACGTAGGTGCCTTCAATCCCACCCAAAATAGGCACGAATGCAAGAGCGTTCTCAGATTTATCCTGATTTCGAACTGGTTTATCTTCACCTGGCTTCTTGAGATTGCCAATCAACTCAGAGTCAGCACTGAACTTATCCATGCTAGCCGTGATCGTCCCAGACATCTTGCCGTCTTCGACGGTTCCTGCATAGATGAGTTCGAGATCAAATGGGCTTGCCTCTTTCAAGAACTTGATCTGGAACTCGTTGTCGTCCAATGCAACGTCCTCCGTGTTCAATATCGAATTTGGACTCTTCAAAGTAGCCGAATACTCTTCGTTTTCATCGACGCTGATTGTCAACGTGGTCTCTCTCGGCTTCCATACCTGCCTGTCTTCCTCTCCTCCGTGAGTATCCAAAACATAGGTGCCTTCAATTCCACCAAAGATGGACACAGATGCAAATAATGCACAGCTCAGAGATATGCATTGAATTCGATTCAGAAAAATTCTCATTTGGACTGCTCGCTTTTAAATGAATCAAATTGTAGCTACAAATCTAGAGGATGAGCTCGATGCGGGACCGCCCGGACAACACACACAGAACCACTGAGAATGGCCCAAACAGCTCTTTGGAGAGAGACAAGCGTCCCGGTTTTTGTGTGCACATTGGTCTCTTGTGGATTTAGTAAGATGAGAAACGCAACGTTTTCAATTGGTTTGGGAGACTCTGACTGTGGCAACACCAAGCAGCAACGAATGGCTTGACTTAGTACAAGAAGACATCATCGAGCCGGACCGAAGGATTGTCGATCCCCACCACCATCTATGGGAATCGGTATCCATGTGGGGTCGTTATGTACTTGAGGACCTCTGGAACGACACTGAGTCCGGGCACAACATCGAGAAGACGGTGTTTATCGATTGCCGGTCCAACTATCGAATGGACGCACCCGAGCATATGCGTCCGATCGGAGAGACAGAGTTCGTTGCTTCGGTAGCTGCGGAAAGCGCAAAGGATGATGGAAAGGCAACCATTGCGGCTATCGTTTCGCACGCCAATATGACACTTGGTGACAGCGTGGAGGAAGTGCTGAATGCGCACGAAGAAGCAGGTAATGGTTTGTTTCGAGGGATTCGACACGCAGGTCCTCATGACACAACCGGCACGCTAACCAATCGTGGAAGCAGACAGCCCTGCCCCTATACAAGAGCGGACTTTCAATCCGGAGTACGTAGGTTAGGTCAACTTGGTTATACCTACGACACTTGGCATTTCTACCATCAAAACCAAGAATACTTGGAGCTTGCGAAGGCCGTACCCGATACGACAATGATTCTCGATCACTTCGGAACTCCTCTTGGAGTAGGAGCGTATGCCGGGCGTCAAGAAGAGATCTTCGAACAATGGAAGGTCGATATGGCCGAGATCGCACAGTGCCCTAATGTCCACGCAAAGCTGGGTGGAATGGCGATGCCAGACAACGGATTCGGCTGGGACAAAAACCCTACTCCTCCAACATCTGATGAGTTCGTTGAAGCCCAACGACGCTATTACCTCCACACAATTGAGTGCTTCGGTCCGGAACGCTGTATGTTCGAGAGCAATTTTCCCGTGGATCGCCTCTCGATTTCATATCACGTTCTGTGGAACGGTCTCAAGAAAATTGTGAGCGACTTTACCGAGGACGAGAAGGACCAAATGTTCTACGGAACGGCGGCAAAAGTGTACAAGATCTAGTTCTATAAGAGACCAAACTAATGACTCGTCGGTACCTAGTTTGGGCGGCAGGAATTAGTGCACTAGTCGCTGGCCTAGCTTGCGCCACAGAGTACAAACACGGCTATGCGTTCCTCTCCGAACCAAAGTACGAGCCTGACTTTCAGCATCTAGAGTATGTCAATCCTCATGCACCGAAAGGTGGAACGATTCGGATTCCCCAAATGGGCAATTGGGACAGTTTCAATCCCGTCCCACCACGCGGGAGAGTGGCAGCAGGATTATCGGTTGGCTCTCCGACAGACAATCTACTACTTGATTCACTTGTAGATTTCGCCGCTGACGAAATATCGACCATCTACGGAGTTGTAGCTGACGGCATTGCTATTCCCTCGGACAAGTCCTGGGTTGGTTTCCGTCTGAGGCAGAATCCCAAACCGCGTTGGCATGACGGAAAGCCGATCACCGTAGAAGATCTTGTATTCAGCTTCGACGTGTACAAGAACCAGGCTAATCCTTCAATCCAGAATCCGTTGGAGCCGTTCACAAGCATCGAAGTGCTCAATGATCGCGAGGTGCGATACCACGTACTCGAAAGTGAACGATCGAATCCGTTGCTCCCAATGCGAATTGGCGTGTTGCCCATACTTCCAAAACACTATTGGGAATCTGAAGATATAACCAAGACCACTGTAGATCCGCCGCTGGGATCTGGTCCGTATGCAATTTCAGATTTCTATGTCGGTCAATGGGTAGCGTACGAACGTGCGGAGAACTATTGGGGCGCGGACCTACCCATCAATCGCGGACGGTTCAATTTTGACAAGATCAAGTTTGACTACTTTCGAGACGATCAAGTGCAAACCGAGTCGCTTAAAGGAAATGTGGTTGATGTTCACGTAGAGAATATTCCCCGTCTTTGGGAAACAGCTTACGACTTTACGCCTTTTCATCGAGGATTGTTCAAGAAGAGCTATGTACCGCAAATGCGTCCTGCAGGTCTTTGGTGGCCAATATTTTGGAACCTAGAGCAACCACGGTTTCAAGACATACGTGTCCGTGAAGCCCTTTGGCTTCTCAATGACTTCATTTGGTTGAACAAACGTAACTACGACTTCTATTCTCTAGCCACCAGTTTCTTTCATGGTTCTCCTATTTATGCGGCTCAAGGTGTACCAGAAGGAACAGAGTTGGAACTCTTGGAAGAAGTGCGTCACTTGGTTCCTCCACGTGTATTCACTGAACCCTATCGGCCTCCGCCCAAACAGGGAGATGGTTGGCATCGAGAAACAATTGTTCGAGCTCAGGAACTCTTCAAAGAGGCAGGTTGGGTAGTCAAAAAGAACAAACTCGTTCATTCAGAGACAGGTGAACACTTCCACATACGTTTTGTCGCGGTTTCGCCTGCTCTAGGTGGCTCGTTCATTCACTACACACAAGTCCTCGAACGTGTCGGAATTACTTCCACGATCAAATCACCAGAGATTTCTAACTGGCTCTACCGAATGCGAGCCGGAGACTTTGATGCAGGCGCTATCTGGTTCTTGCCCGATAACACGCCTACCGCCACGATTGACAACGCCTTCAATAGCACACTTGTTGACGTCGATTACAGTTCAAATTGGGCAAATGTGAAAGATCCAGCATTGGATCATTTGATCGAGAAGATCAAGACAGCAGAGGACTTCGAGACCTATGCAGCTGCCATTCGTGCACTTGATCGTGTCCTCTTGTGGAATTTCTATTTCATTCCGGGAATGGCAAAAGAAAAGGTAGGGATTGCCTATTGGAACAAGTTTGGTCAACCAGATCCCGTGCCACTCAATCGCATCACGAGTCATGTGCACCTTTGGTGGTTCGACGAGGAAAAGGCCAAGGCAGTAGACGAATACACGGGGCGCAACTAAGTGGGCAAATACATCCTCCGGCGACTAATTCTCATCCCGCTGACGTTGTTCGGCATCATGCTGGTGAACTTCGTCGTTATCCAGTTCGCGCCTGGAGGACCCGTCGAACAGGCCATAGCGCAGTTCTCCGGTCTTAACGTATCAACAACTGCCAGCGTTTCCACAGCCGAAAGCATGGGCCCCTCAAACCAATCTGCATACATGGGGGCTAGCGGTCTCGATCCAGAGTTTATTGAAGAAATCAACGAGCATTTTGGATTTGATCGCCCGCCACATGTGCGATTCGCTCTCATGCTACGGAACTACGCAATACTGGATTTTGGGACAAGCTACTTTCAAGATCGACCGGTGCTCGAGATCGTGCTCGAAAGACTTCCAGTCTCACTAGCGCTTGGCTTGAGTGCCATGTTCTTGATCTATGTAATTTCAATTCCACTTGGGGTGGCCAAAGCAGTCCGAGACGGAGCACCATTCGATATTTGGACGAGTGCGATTGTGTTCACGGCTTATGCAATTCCTCAGTTCTTGTTCGCCATCATTCTGATCGTGTTCTTCGCCGGTGGAGAGTGGCTCAATTGGTTCCCGATGCGGAATTTGTTTTCGGAGTCGTTTACCGAATTGGGTTTCTGGGAAAGAGTGTTCGACGTCATTTGGCACATCGCGTTGCCTGTGATTGCCCTGACTATGGGCGGATTCGCGACTCTCACAATGCTAACGAAGAATTGCTTTCTCGAAGAGATTAGCAAGCAGTTCGTACTGACAGCACGCGCCAAGGGATTAACTCAGCGGCGAGTGCTTTTTGGGCATGTGTTTCGGAACGCGATGCTAATAGTCATTTCAGGTTTTCCTGCCGCATTCGTCGGAATCATCTTCACCGGAGCATTTCTCATTGAGGTGATTTTCTCTATCGATGGAATTGGTTTGCTGGGCTACGAAGCCGTCGTCGTGAGGGACTACCCCATTTTGTTCGCAACACTCTTTTGTTTCAGCCTTCTTGCACTTGTGATGCAGCTGATTGGCGATCTTATATATGTGGTAGTTGACCCAAGAATCGACTTTGAGAAACGGGGTACATGAGTCCGCTCAATCAAAGACGGTTGGCGAACTTCAAGGCCAACAAGAGAGGTTTCTACTCTCTTTGGATATTCCTATCTCTCTTCGTCGTTACCTTGCTGTCAGAGTTCATAGCCAACGACAAACCAATCGTCTTTTCGTTAAATGGAAAACTGCACTTGCCCATGATCTTTACCTATACGGAGAAGGATCTGGGTGGAGTGCTGGAGACGGAAGCGTGGTATATCGATCCTTACGTACAAGATCTCATTGCTTCAGATGGATGGGCTCTCTGGCCTCCAATACGCTTTTCTCACGACACCATTGACTGGTACAAGAACGCAGTACCAGCAAGCCCCGATGGCATTCACTTAATGGGAACCGACGGATTAGGATCGGACATCTTCGCGAAGCTGCTTTATGGATTCCGCCTATCGGTGTTGTTTGGACTAACGCTAACCATTTTGAGTTCAGCCATCGGAATACTCGTTGGAGCACTTCAGGGATATTTCGGAGGGCTTGTCGACTTGTTTGGCCAGCGATTTGTAGAGATCTGGGCAGGTCTGCCCATCTTGTTCCTCTTGATCATCCTAGCGAGCATGATCGAACCCAACGTGTTCTGGCTGTTGGGAATTCTTGTGTTGTTTTCCTGGATGGCTCTGGTCGGCGTGGTCAGAGCTGAATTTCTCCGCGCCCGAAATTTTGAATTTGTTAGAGCCGCTCAGGCACTCGGCGTGCGTCAGACATTGATCATGCTACGCCACGTATTGCCAAACGCAGCGGTTGCTTCCCTGACTTACTTCCCATTTATCCTCACGAATTCGATCACAATCTTGACGGGATTGGACTTTCTGGGTTTTGGCCTCCCCTACGACGCTCCATCTCTCGGCAGGCTGCTCTCGACTGCGAAAGCCAATCTCAATTCGTGGTGGATTGCCGCTGGAGTGTTTTCTACGCTGGTGGTCATGCTCACGTTGCTCATCTTCATTGGTGAGGCTGTGAGGGATGCCCTCGATCCACGTCGTTCAATTTCGGTACATGCTGCACCTGCTGCAGCACCGGTAGCTGTATGAACCAATCGAGTGGACGTAGCACAGAGTTCTAGCTAAAGAATTCTGGCAAAACGTCCCTAGGTCACGTATCGCAAACTTTCGCTTTTTGTGTGATTAAATTCGAACCACTCTCTTGAATGCGAAGGTGTTGCAGATAGTGAGAAGGTGTTGCACAAATCAGTAATTGAATGAGAAAGTGCCTGAATCCAATCTTGATTTTCGCCATGGGACTGACTCTTGGGATTGTTGGTTCCTTTCTGTTGTTTGGTTGGGATTCCTCACCAAACGGCGTCGATGGTCGAGACCTCACAAGAAGCGATTTAGACAATTCATCAGGCTCTCAAGACACCAGGAAAATTAGTGATTTCCACGGGATGGCAGCAAGTCTCCAGGACTTGTCAGAGTTACAAGACGCGTTCCAGAGAAACCACGAACTGTACGCAATGATTGCAAGTGTCGGCGAGGACGAATTGTCTAACCTCTTGCGTCAGTCCAACGAAATCGGACATGCCGAACGTAGAGAACAGATTCAAATGGCGCTTGTTCGCAAACTCGCCTCAACCAATCCTTCCAGCGCACTAGGACACATACAAGAACTGCCGGGTTCGAGCCAGTCATCGCTCACTTACGAGGTATTCCAAGAATGGGCTGCCTCAAGTGTGGACGATGCTGTGGATGAAGCCTCCTCACTGCGTGGCTCGCAGCGAGCCCATGCACTGCGAGCGATTCTCGAGACTAGAAGTGACTTGTCCGATATCGATGTCAGGCAAATCGGCCGCAAACTAGGGAACGAGACTCTCGCGCTGAAATTGAACACCGCAAACAAGGTAGCGGAGCTCGTAGAACAACCGGAACAGGCGTGGTATTTCATTCTCAATGACGAAACTAATGATGTGGTTCAAGAGGACTTGCTTAGAGAAGTCGCCGAAACATGGAGAGATCAGGAAGGTTTTGAAGTTCTCGCACGTATACAAGATGCCAACTTTACCGACTCCGAACTTCGGAATTCACTAGTGCAAGCAGTTGTCGGGTTAGACCCTCAGGGAGCATTTGCATACGTTCAAGAGTTCCCTCAGTATGAACGGACCGTTCTGTCAAGTGTTGTCGCTACTTGCTGGGCTAGTATCGACCCTGAGAGTGCACTTAGACGCATCTCAACCGTCGAACCGGCGGCTCTGCGGGAGTCACTACTAGATTCAGTGTTCGATACTTGGGCCAAGTCCGATCCAGGAGCTTTGCTTGACAAGATAGAGAACATAAGCACGAACCGCCGATCAACTGTAATTCGAGATACATTGCGTGAGCTTGCTCTGTCGGCTCCACACGATGCGATCAGACGCTTGAACGAGGTTGAGAAGTATCTTGGAGACGACTTATACATTGTTGCTTCGATCGTCGAAGCTTGGTCGCGCCACGACTCTGCGGGAGCTGTCGAATGGATTCTCACTGTACACGATGGGGACAAAAAGCGCCGAAGGGACTTGTTAGAGTGGGTATTGCCACGCTTTGTTCATGTGAGTGCCAACAAAGCATTTGAGATTGCGCAAGAGCATTCAGATGAGAACGATTCCGAACTGGAAGTGGACGTGATCCGAGCACTGACCGATCGAGGGCAGGTCGAGATCGCGCAGGAAATGCTACCTCGATTGCGAGAGCATTCCAAAAATATCGGTTATGCAGTTGTTGGAATTGCAAAGGTCAAAGACAATGAGCCTGAAGAAGTTGTGCGGCTGGCAGAAGAACTTCAAGGAAGAGATCGCGGTTCATACTACGTTCGAGTCTTTCACGAATGGGCTCAGTTTGATGGTGTGCAGCTCTTTGAGCGAATTCAATCGTTCCAATCCTTACACACTCGATCGCTAGCTGCCAGGATACTAATCCAAAATAACCAACGCAATCCAATCTTGAACGAGAGCCAAATTGAGAGTGCTTGGGTGCAACTCACTGACTCAGATCGTGCGGGCGTTGAACGCTCTCTCAATCGAAATCGTTAACACAGTCTCGATCATTTAGAGCCCGGCACTCCAGTCACAATTTCTGCATGTTTGCTCATTGAGAAGTGAGCAGTTGCATAATTCCAATCTTGTCCAGACTCACAAGAGAATATGTGAAACTCACCATTGGTCGCGATCGATGCTCTTACTTGTAGTGCCAGCTGAAACAGTGTTTGCAGTATGAAAAACACCGAATTGCCTTTAGAAGGTGTCCTTGTCGTCTCTCTAGAGCAAGCCGTTGCAGCCCCAGTAACAAGTTGTCGTCTTGTTGATGCAGGAGCTCGCGTGATCAAGCTAGAACGCGAAACGGGCGACTTCGCACGAACTTACGACACGGCTGCTAACGGACAGAGCGCTTACTTCGCGTGGGCAAATCGGGGAAAGGAATCGTTGGTCGTGGACATCAAAAACCCAGACGATGTCGCTCTCATTAAGAGAATACTCCGAAGATCCGATGTCTTTCTTCAGAACCTAGCAGTAGGAGCCGCAGCCAGAGTGGGATTGGGATCGAACGACTTGAGAGAGGAATTTCCACATCTCATCACTTGCGACATCTCTGGATATGGAGAAGACGGAAAGTACGCGGAAATGAAAGCGTACGATCTCTTGATACAAGCCGAATCTGGTTTGATCTCAATATCAGGTGGACCCGGAGAATTGGGCCGTGTCGGCGTATCGGTCGTCGATACATCCACAGGAATTTCGGCAGCACTTGCCATCAACGAAGCTCTCGTACGCAAATTCAGGACCGGTTTGGGAACAAGCATCAAGTTGTCGCTCTTCGACGTGATGGGCGAATGGATGAGTGTTCCTCTGATTCATCACGAACACGAGGGAAAAGGACCTGAACGGATTGGACTAGCGCATCCCTCGATCACGCCCTACGGAGGATTTACAACTTCCGACGGACACGTGATTGTGATTTCTGTTCAGAACGACCAGGAATGGGCTTCTTTTTGCGAGAAGGTGCTGAACCGTCCAGACTTGGTCACAGATCCGAACTATGTCGACAATGCAGCTCGAATGCTGCGACGCGAAGAAGTGGACGGGCTAGTTCAAGATTTCTTCGGAAAACGCGCACGTGATGAAATGTTCGATTTGCTGCTGTCGGCAAGAATCGCTTTCGGCGAGTTGAACTCAATGGAAGATTTCTCGCGTCATAGCCAATTAAGAAGATGGGAAGTAGGAAGCGAGACAGGAACAGTCTCGATTCCAGCACATCCCGATGTCAACAGAGAATGGAGAAAACTTAGCCTTCCTCGAATAGGCGAGCACAGCGAAGCAATTCGAAAGGAATTCGAGGAATAACCTGAGCAAACTACTGTGACCGCCTTGTTCACACACCCGGACTTTCTGCTCCACGAAACACCTCCGAATCATCCAGAGTCTCCTGTGAGAGTCGCTCGAGTTTCACGGTTCCTCGAAGGTTCTGGACTTCTTTCCCAAGTTGAAGAGATAGTTCCCGATCTCGCAAGCACTGATGATTTGGCACGAGTCCATGACAAAGAATTGGTTGATCAACTGATGATGTTGAGTCCCAAGTCCGGATTGGTTCGCATTGACGCAGACACGTCAATGGGTCCTAATTCACTGAACGCATCACGTAGAGCTGTGGGTGCAGCAATCGCAGCTGTAAAGGAATCTCTCACGGGACGCCATCAAAGATCCTTCTGTCTTGTCCGGCCCCCAGGACATCATGCGGAGTCAGCGCAGGCGATGGGATTCTGCCTGTTCAATAGCGTTGCGGTCGCTTGCGACTATGCGTTGGATACGGTCGAAAGGGTCGCCATACTCGATTTCGATGTTCATCATGGAAACGGCACCGTAGAAATGTTTGCAAACAGACCCGAAGTCCTAGTTTGTTCAAGCTTTCAGTTTCCGTTCTATCCCTATCGAATGCAGGATGTTGACAGACCAAACATTGTGAATACGCCCTTACCGGCAGGAACGAACGGTCCGAGCTTCAGAATGGCAATTGAGCAAAGTTGGTCTGGTCCACTAGAACAACATCGACCTGATCTCATACTGGTGTCCGCTGGATTCGACGCACACGCTGATGACCCGTTGGCACAACTCCAACTGCAAGATGAAGACTTTCGTTGGATCTCTCAGTGGATTGTGGACAAGGCTAATACCTATGCAGATGGGCGCGTTGTTTCAACAATGGAAGGCGGTTACGATCCGAATGCGCTTGCGCGTTGCATCGGCATGCACTTAGAGTGCTTGCTGGATTGACTTCTCCGCGAAATCCATCCACAAACCAAATCTCTCCAAGCTAGAAATCGTCGATGCAAAAAGGCTTGTACTTGGTCGCAAAGAATGCGTCAAAGTAAGGCAAGCGACTTAGATCTTGGACCTGTGCTCTACCGGATGAGCAGAGCACGGAAAGCGACGACTGACCACTGAGCAGAGACGCAAGCCCGTTAATACTGATTTGAAAATCAACAGTGTTGGCGTTGTTTGAGACTTCGCACTGTTCTCCACTTGACTCTATTCGATATCGACCCACATTCCACGGGCAATCTCTGTCTTCGCGAATCTCGAAACTGACGTTGCCTTTGGTTGAGTAAATTCGGCTGGACGTCAGTTGCTGGACATCGACGACGCGTAACCAGACCCCTTCAAACCACTCTGGGTGTAGCAAGCGAGGTTCAAGCATCATTTGAGTTGCAGGATCGTCGAGAGGAGCATAGAGAACGACCTCCTTGACTAGATCGTGATTTCGAATGTAGTCCCAAAGCGCTCTGTACGCCTCGTTATTGAGGTAGACAAAGTCCTGAATACCAAACCTCTGGTCAGGTCCATCCGTGGACTTGGGAATTTCACGCAAGCGATAGGAAACGTAGCCATCGAGCTTACCGCTCCCGTTATAGTGGACTGCATAGTGGTAGTTCGGCTTAGGACCGTAGTATGCGTGCTCCCAGGCCAACTTCGGACGGTGTAACAAGAGATTGCGCGGGGCACGAAACTCTTCGTAGAGTTCAGGAACTTGCGGAGGAGTGTCGCCCGGTCCAAACCGGGTGACATAACCACTATCAGGATTCGCACCAAACTGAAACTCCGCCTCTCGAGGATCAAATCGGTACTTATACCCTGACGATGCCAACCCGTAGCCGAATCGTTGATAGATGGCACCCATTGAAGCCCACAAAACGGAAGCTGGAATACCTTCTTCATGAGCTTTGTGCAGCCTGTCGATGACTAATCTACGCACAATTCCTTTTCGTCTGTGCCCCGGATCGGTTCCTACGGAAGTGACGCCATCCGCTCGAACGTCTTTGCCGTTGAAGCGCATTCGGAAGGAAAACTGTCCGAAGGTTGCAACGAGTTTGCCTTTGTAGAACGCAGCCGTTGGCTCCTCACGCTCTAACAGGTTCTTATCCTCCTGTTCCCTCTTCTCCTTGGAGGGAGCTGGATCGCCTGCAAACACATAACGCTGCAGGCTAAGGAATTGCTTCATTTCGTCTGAATCTATCGGACGAAATTCGTAGTCATTCAATGTAGTCATCGTCTCGTCTTGGACATTCGTTGTTTGTTGGGGATGGATCGACCCAAAGTCATTGTCGATTGGGTCGATTCTTCCAACTAGGTTTGGCCGATGAGATGCTCAAGTTGACCAGCAACTTGCTCGATTGTTCCTGTCGGCATCGGTATGAGCTGGACATCGGCACCAAGTTCGAATCGCTCTTGCAATTGCACAGACAGTTCTTCACGACCTCCAATCACTTGAATCTCCCGAACCATCCGTTCACTTATTGCTGACATTGCTGCTGAGCGGTCTCGTTGGCTCCAAGCCTCTCGCGAGGCTAAGACTTCCTCTTCGAAACCATTGTCGGCGAGCATATTCCAGTAGAAATCACCCATGCGATTGATATAGTGAAACAATGGAGCACGAGCTGCCATCCACACACCCTCGTCGTTCTCTCCAGAGAGTTCATAGACGTTCGTGAAGGGAGCAATGGTAATAGCCTCTACATCGCGACCCTTTTTCGATGCTCCTTGTGCGAGCTGAGTGCGAAGCGTAGTGAAGTGGTCTCTGGGCCAATGAATTGGAAAGACCCCGTCCGCAATCTCGCCAGTTTGAACGATTGATTTTGGCGTGATTGCTGCGATGTAGACCGGAATGTGATTCCGTGGACGGTCGTAATCTAGAGTGAAGCCACGAGACATCTGAAATATCTTGCCTTCATATTCGAGTCGATCTCCCGCGATCAACGTGTTGATGATCTCCACGTACTCTCGCAGTCTAAGCAATGGCGTGTTGAACTCTATTCCGTGGAAGTGCTCTATCACCCGGTGTCCGGAGGAACCAAGTCCACAAATCATTCTCCCGCCGGAGAGCACATCTAACATGGCGAATTCTTGTGCGATGGCTGCGGGAGTCCTCGAGTAGACGTTGAGAATCGAGGTGCCGATCTGAATGCGCTCGGTGTGTGTGGCCAATAGCGTCATCCATGGCAGTGTCGAAGGACCCCAAGCTTCGCCTGTCGCCACCATTTCGTAGCCTAGCGACTCAGCAATACGAACCTTTTCGATTGTGTCTCGCCAGTTGCTGCCAATGCCACAGAGTAGTCCGAGTCGCATGTTTGCTCACAGGGGTCGAAGAATTCCATACGATACCAAACCCAAGACAACACTAAGACGGATTGTGTTTAATGGAAGATCCGATTTCGAGCTGAGAATTACAACATGCCATCACGAAGAAAGATTATTGAACTTACGGATTCGGAATTAGACGAGTATCTAACCACCTCACACACTTTAATCATCGTGTCCAATGGACGTAATGGTTTCCCCCATCCCATGCCAATGTGGTTCTATGCAGATGGAGATCGAAACTGCTATTGCACGACTTTTGCCAAGAGTCAAAAGGTAAAAAACTGGAAACGCGACCCTCGTGCTTCTTTGTTGATAGAGTCAGGAGAGGAATACGCAGAACTGAAGGGTCTAGTTGTCTATGCGCAAACAGAGATTGTCGAAGATCAAGAAGTTGTGACTGAGACGTTGGTAAACATAAACGCAAAAGGCCGAACCCTCACCGACGAACAACGAGAGAGATTAAGGGAATCGGTAGGTGGTACGGCATCAAAGCGCGTCGTACTGAAGTTCATTCCGCAACGATTCATTTCATGGGATCACTCGAAATTGGGAGGCAGGTACTAGCGCAGCTCGCGAATTGCTGGCACATAGAGGCAATAGAATTGCGGGCTATTTTCAAACCACTCATGGCAATGAGTATTCGTCAAACCCGAGCTCGTAGAGGCTCAAGGAGATTGAGTTCATGACTTTCCAAAAGAGAATGGCGGTTTCGCTGCCACTCAACCAAGTTCTTCAAGACACTATCGATCTCGTCAAGTGGGCTGAAGAAAACGGTTACACCGATGGCTGGTTTGCAGATCCGGGCGCACCAGACGGCATGACAACTGCGGCGGCCATTGCCGCTCACACTAAGAAGCTTCGAATCGGAATGGCGATTGTGCCTGTTTACACTAGATCGACGACTGTTCTAGCGGCATCGACTGACGTTATCGCACAGGCTCTACCAGGTCGATTCATTCTCGGATTGGGGTCTTCCAGCGAAATCATCATGCAGAACTTCAACGGAATTAAGCTCGAAAAGCCGCTTACCCGGGTGAAAGAAACCGCCTTGGTCGTACGGAGCATGCTCAACGGCGACAAAACCAACTTCACGGATTTGGACACTATCTTCAGTCGCGGCTACTCTCAAAAACCGGCGGATCCGGCCGTGCCAATCTATCTCGCCGGACTCAGACCCAAGATGCTGGAAATGGCCGCACAGTTCGGAGACGGAGTAATTCTGAATCTATGGCCTAAGTCAGCACTCCCACGCATGCTTGAACACATTCGAATTGGTGCAGCTAGAGCGGGCAAGAAACTGGAAGACTTGGAGGTCGTTAACCGTTTTGCCGTGATCGTGACCGACGACAAGTCAGAGGGCTACGAGAAATTTCGACAGCATTTCATTCCGTACTTCTCGAATCCTGTCTACAACAACTTCATGAAGTGGTGTGGTTTTGAGGAAGAAGCCAACGAAATCCTTGAGGGGTGGGCGGCTCGTGATCGAAATAGGACAGCGGCCGCATTCCATGACGACTTAGTAGATCAAATCGGCGTAGTTGGATCCGCAGATGAATGTCGCGAGCGGATTCAAACACATGCCGATCAGGGCATTAACACAAGCATTATCGCCCCTGTCGGCCGCGAACTAGATCATGCCTATAGAACGTTTGAAGCGTTTTCAGGCAAGAACTTCCGGTTTGACTAATGAGTGTCTGAGTACCGCAGTACTAAGAGTGCAAGATCTATAACTCGTCAAAGCGGGTTGCTAGGAAAAGCGTAGTTCAGCTTCTCACGCACACCGCCTGACATCCATCTTTGCGTGATCGTCTTTCGACGGGTATAGAAGCGCACCGCATCAGGACCGTACGCATAGAGGTCCCCGAACAACGACCGTTTCCATCCTCCGAAGCTGTGCGTCGCAACAGGAACTGGTAGCGGCACGTTTATACCCACCATACCGACCTTGATGTTGTCTGAGAAGTACTTTGCAGCTTCCCCGTCACGCGTGAAAATACACGTGCCGTTGCCGTACTCGTGATCATTGATTAGCTCCATGGCGCGCTCTTGTGAGTTGGTTCGAACAACGCAAAGTACCGGTCCGAAGATCTCGTCACGATAGATCTGCATTTCAGCGCTGACATTGTCGAACAGGCAAGGACCGAGAAAGAACCCGTCTTCTCGTCCAACAACCCTAAGTCCACGGCCGTCCACAACTAGTGAGGCACCTTCAGCAATTCCAACTTCGACATAATTTCGTACTCGTTCTCGGTGAGCACTGGATACAAGTGGTCCCATCTCGCACGAGGGGTCTGTGCCATCACCTACTTTTAGTTGTGCTAGTTTTTCCTTCATAGTGTTCACACATGCATCAGCTGTCTCGTCTCCAACACATACGACCACTGAAATCGACATGCAGCGCTCGCCGCACGAACCATAGGCTGCACCAAGCAACGCATTAACCACTTGATCAATATCAGCATCGGGCATGACCACAGCATGGTTTTTCGCTCCGCCCAAAGCCTGTACTCGTTTGCCGAATTCAGTTCCTCTTGAGTGGACATACTTTGCAACGGGAGTGGATCCTACAAAGCTCACGGCCTGAATATGCTCGTGTTCAAGAATCCCATCTACTGTCTCTTTGTCCCCGTTGATCAGATTGAAGACACCTTCGGGCAAGCCGGCTTCCGCGAGCAATTTCGCGCAGAACAACGGCGCACTGGGATCTTTTTCCGACGGTTTGAGAACGAAAGTGTTGCCACAAGCGATTGCAATCGGATACATCCACATGGGAACCATGACCGGAAAATTGAATGGAGTGATGCCGGCCACTACTCCAAGCGGTTGAAACTGTGACCAACTGTCAATGCTCGGTCCAACGTCCGGTGTGTGTTCTCCCTTAAGCAGTTCAGGGATTCCACATGCATACTCCACTACCTCAATTCCACGGACTAGCTCGCCTTTAGAGTCATCAATCGTCTTGCCATGTTCATTGGTAACCAAAGACACGATTTCGTCGGAGTGCTCTTCGAGCAATTGCTTAAACCGAAATAGAACTCGTGCTCGTTTCAGCGGCTCGGTGCCTTTCCAAGCTGGAAGCGCAGCGGATGCTGCTTCAACAGCCAGCTCAACCATGCTCTTGTTGGCACAAGCAACGTTTCGAGAGACACTTCCGGTAGCTGGATTGGTAATTGCAAGCGTACGGTTCTGATCAACAACTTCCTTTCCGTCAATGAAGTGTCCGAGTGTGTTCGATGTCTCTATTCGTTCTGCTGGAATGGCTGGCATAGTGAGTTCTTGGGAATGTGATTGGGAGTGTCAGACTTAGTGTGTTCGCAGTAATTGCGGACGATCACGTCGCGCTGCGGATGCAAAAATTATATGCTCCGAGAGACGATGCCCAGAAATCAAAATTCCTATAAGAATGTTCAGATTTTGGGCTCTGTATCGACTCTTCGACACATTGTGCTCAACAAAATGACTCAAATGTCCGGTGTGCTGCCATTGCATTTCAAGTGAGATCTACTTTTTGGTCGCCAGAGCACAGTCGACGTGCCATTGGTACCATAGCCGCCAGTGTCGTCGCACGTGAGCGCATAAGGAATCTCCATGAAAGTTGATATCGGAATAGGAACCGATCTCGCGAAAGTAGCGGATCAAGCACGAGCATTCGAGGAAGCGGGATACAGTGGAATACAAACCGCTGAAACTGGGCATGATCCATTCTTACCACTAAGTTTGGCAGCTTTGCACACCAGCAACGTCGATCTCATCACTGGAATTGCGGTGGCTTTCGCTCGTACTCCTATGGTATTGGCCCATACAGCCCACGACATTAATTTTGCGTCTCAAGGTCGGTTTGTCCTTGGGCTGGGTTCACAGATCAGAGCACACATAACAAAACGATTCAGCATGCCTTGGTCCCATCCTGCTGCTCGAATGCGCGAGTTCATACTTGCCCTACGCGCGATTTGGGCTACGTGGTACGAGAAAGAACCGCTGCAATTCAATGGAAAGTTCTACACACATACGCTCATGACGCCCTTCTTCTCGCCGACTAACGTGGAATTCGGAGCTCCCCGTGTGTTTCTTGCTGCTGTGGGTCCACTGATGACCGAGGTTGCGGGAGAAGTGGCCGATGGAATGATTGTGCATCCGTTTACGACTGAAACCTATCTCAGAGAAGTCTCGCTACCGGCGTTGGAACGAGGCTGGGCAAAGTCCGGTAAGAAGAGAGAAGACTTCGACATCAGTTATCCCGTTTTTGTTGTAACCGGACGCGATGAAGCCGAACTTGATCGAGCCAAGGTCGCGACCAAGCAGCAACTGGCTTTTTACGGATCGACGCCAGCTTACAAGCCGGTTCTCGACAGTATCGGTGCAGGCGAACTACAACCCGAACTCAATGCAATGTCGAAACAGGGAAGATGGACAGAAATGGGTTCGCTATTCACTGACGATGTCATGAACGCCTTCGCGATCGTCGCTGAACCGCAGGACATTGCAAACCAAATCAAGTCAAGATTTGGTGACGTTATTGACCGGACCTCGGCCGCATACGGCAATCTCTCCTCAGAGGATCGCGGGCAGATTGTTGAGGAACTAACTGCCTAACCGGAGCAAGCGTTAGGAAACCACTCCATCAAGCAGTTCCGAAGTTAACTGAAAGACTACTTGGCTGGACGTGCATCGCACAGAACTGCCACGCGATGCATTTCTCTCACTTCATACCCGTAGTCCGGAACTGCGCAGTGTTGAACGCATCGGTTGTCCCACATCGCCAGCGTACCCGGTTCGTATCTGATTCGAGCTTGATAGCGTTGGCGGGTACAGTGTTCGTACAGAAAATTCAGTATCGCGTTACTTTCCATTGGCGGTAGCTGAGGTATTCGACGAGTAAACCCTTTGTTGACGTAAAGCGCTTTTCGCCCTGTCTCCGGGTGACTAATGACGATGGGGTGAGTCGATGGAGTCCGTATGAGGTCAATGTCGAATCCTCTTCCATCGTGTTGAGCTTCGAGAGGGTCCAAGAATTCCTTCATGTTGTCAGACAAGTCTTCGTACGCTTTGTACTGAGACGCATAGATTGTGTCTCCGCCGACATCGGGAATACGTCGTGCATGCAACATTGAAATCTTGGGAGGAATCTCTTTCCAGCTAACGTCGGAGTGCCAGCCTTCTGCGCTTCCACGCGTCTTTGGTCCTGAACTAATATTCAAGATGTCCTCGTAGCCTTTCACCGTCGGAGAGTACCCATGTACATCGAGTTTTCCCCAACGCATCCCAAACTCGCGGAGGTCATCGTCTGTCAAGTGTTCGTTTCCATGCAGTGCTATCGCACAGTACTCAAGGAGTAGAGAACGAACTACTTGAAATCCCTCGTCGTCAAGCGCTGCTATGTCTACACCTCTTATTTCTGCGCCCATCGCCCCACTTAGAGGTCGAATATCCAAGTCATGACGCTTGATAGATTCGCTCGAAACCGCTAACTCTGCCATTTTCTACTCCCATCTGTGGCTGAGAAAACCAAGTGAACTCTATGGTAACTCAAAGGATTTCGGACGTAGCGCTATTCTTGGAATCGGACGAAACAACCGATACTAGCTCCTATCATGCACTAAGACCTTGGTTCGTTGATCTTGTTGGGAGACTCGAAAACAGTGTTTCAACTAAAGGGTTTATCCCTGGTCAATAGTCCGAATTTCCAACTATTGTGTGGTAAAGTTTGCCGCACTTTCAGCCGACAGGGGAATACCGCATCACAGTACTAAGTCGTATCCCCGGAACGCCAAGCAAGAGGAAATTCTTGGCTCAGAACTTATACCTCAAATGCGCGTGTGCGAGCGCACTATTCTTACTTTGCTTGGACACGTACGGTGAACAAGCCGATTCATTGTCTCTCGCTGAGGCGGAGGAAATAGCGCTTACAGAGGAACCTAAAGTCGAGTCATTGAACACTCAAGCTGATGCTTACGACGAGATTGCTGAATCGAGCATGAGTTTGCCGGATTTACAGCTTCGATCTGGCCTTTTGAATTTTCCCATTCAACACGGCGGGTTTCGTAGTGAAGGAATGACCCAACTCACCTTTGGAGTGAGACAGAACATTCCTCCGACGGGCCAACGGTTGGCGTTATTTCAGAAAAACGAACATCTCGCACAAGAGAAGCGAGAGCAAGCGAGAGACCGCCACCTTGACATACTCTTGGCAGTTCGTCACGCGTGGCTTGAAGCCTACTACCAGGACAGGGCAGTAAGGTTAGTGGTGGATTCACGAGAGCTATTCGTGGATCTGGTGGACATTGCAACATCTCTTTACTCAGTGGGTGAGCGCAATCAAAATGACGTACTTCAAGCCGAAATGGAACTGTTGCGATTGGATGATCACTTATCGCATGCCGAGCAACTTCGGCGTGAGGCCTACATTCGCCTAGGTCAGTTGCTTGGACGCGACGTAAACACCTCCGTTGAAGACAAACTTCCCGACTGGAACTCCATTCCTGAACTAGAAGAACTAACGAACTCTCTTAAATCACATCCCAAGCTCGAAGCGATCGATGCCAGGAAGAGCGCAGATGTCGCACAAAGGAAGGTTGAGGAAGCAAGTTTGAACCCCAAGTGGGCGTTCGATGTTGGTTATGCCTACCGCGACGGCGAACTCCCCAATGGAGAGTCGCGGGCAGATTTCCTAAGTGCTTCCGTCTCGGTTAGCTTGCCTCTATGGAATCGAGAAAGTCTACGGCGCAAAATGTCGGCGGCTTCTCTTCGGGCTGAGTCAAAGATCCAAAGTGGTGTTTCAATCCTAAGAGACTTGAACTACGAGCTTGAAATTGCCCACTCAAAATGGATTACTCTGTCGAGTAGAGTGAAACTCTATGAGGACCAGCTAATCGAGCAAGCGAGTGAAAACGCACAGGCAACTCTTGGTCTGTACAGAAATGAAGCTGTTGGTTTGTCAGAGGTCGCGCGAAGCTACATCGACCAAATCAACACTCAACTTTCCTATGAACGATTATTGGTCGATCGACTCAAAGCCTGTGCAACGATTGATTCTCTAGTGGACATTTTCCCGTGAAGCGAATTGCAGCATATCTCCTCTTAACCCTTGTGGGTGGTGGAATTGGTTTCTCAATTGCATTCTTCCTATTTCCAAAGTCAGGTTCCGAACAGTCTTCAGAAGGCTCGGGAGAAAGGGAGATTCTCTACTGGGTCGCACCCATGGACCCGAATTACCGAAGGGACAAACCCGGAAAGTCTCCAATGGGAATGGACCTAGTTCCTGTGTATGCAGACAGCGCCTCGTCTGAGGAAGATGTTGTCCTAGTCGACCCACACGTGGTCCAAAATCTTGGTGTGCGAACCGAAAAGGTGAGACGCGGCCGTCTCGACCGACATGTTCGTACTGTCGGCTATATCGAGTACGA
This sequence comes from Candidatus Azotimanducaceae bacterium, assembly GCA_965203735.1. GTDB lineage: Bacteria > Pseudomonadota > Gammaproteobacteria > Pseudomonadales > Azotimanducaceae > Bin55. The sequence goes on along the minus strand of OZ241909.1, from coordinate 1,134,786 downwards.
CGAGAATGCTATGCACCACGTGCACACTCGAGTTGATGGATGGATCGAGAAACTGAGCGTTAAAGCTCAGGGTGATCCTATAGAGGAAGGGCAAATTCTCTTTGAGATTTTTTCCCCAACACTCTTGAATGCTCAACAGGAATACCTGAGAGCCAAGTCTGGATCCGATGAAGAAATAATTTCTGCCTCGGAAGAGCGATTGGATGCGCTAGGTCTAACCGAAGAACAGATCAAGGAACTCGGCGAGTCTAAAACAGCCAGTCAACGTGTACGAGTCTATGCAAAGTCTGACGGAGTCGTCGGAAAGTTGGGGATTCGCGAGGGAGAACACGTGACCCCTTCTACGCACGCAATGTCAATTGCAGAACTGGATCGAATTTGGCTTGTAGCCGAAGTATTGGAGCGTCAGGCTGGCTACATCGAGGTTGGCCAGCAAGTTGAGATTGAACTCGACTCCGCACCAGGAAAAACTTACAAGGGCCAAGTCGACTATGTATACCCAGAACTCGATCCGATGTCTCGAAGTCTGAAGGTACGAATTACCTTTGACAGAGGAAAGGATGTAGTTCGGCCAAACATGTTTGCTCGCGTGGAGATCTTGGTTAAGGGAACGGAGCCGGTTCTTCATGTTGCAAGTACTGCAGTGATTCGCGGAGGGCTCACAGACCGCGTTGTGCTGGAAATGGGAGGCGGACAATTTCGATCTGCTCCCGTAGTGATTGGAATGGAAGTTGATGATCGCGTCGAGATTCTCACAGGACTCAAAGTGGGGGACAGTGTGGTCACTTCGGGTCAGTTCATGATCGATTCCGAATCCAATATAGAAGCCGCATTGGCACGATTCGAAGAAGAGCAAGCGCAAGAAGATGAACCCGAACCCCCATCGAAAGTCTCCGTTAACGCCGTAATTCGAGGTAGCGTTAAAGACGAAGGGAAGCTTCGTATTTCTCACGACCCGGTTCCAGAGTGGGGATGGCCCAAAATGACAATGAAACTGAAAGTGGCAGAGTCACAAATGCTCGATGATTGGAAATCTGGCCAGGAAGTGATTCTCGACATTGAGAAACGCGAAGGTGGTTCCGTCATCGTCGCGATCGAATCTAGAGAAGAAGAGGTCACGGATTCACAATCGACTACTGAAGCTGGGTCCCCCTAGTCCGTCGGAAGGTCTGGTGAGCCCTCCACATTCGAAGTTTGAGATGCGGTGTGGTCCGAAATTCGTGCAATCTCCTTTGAATCACTTCTTACCCCTCCTTAGCGCTCGCAACGAGACCAGACAATCATGATCGCACGCATTATTGGTTGGTCCGTAGACAATCGCAACATCGTTTTGATCGCAACCGCTTTCCTCGTGGCCGGTGGAGTGTTCAGTGTCCTGCGAACGCCCGTCGATGCAATTCCCGATCTGTCCGACGTTCAAGTCATAGTCAAGACAACATTTCACGGGCAAGCTCCTCAGGTGGTCGAGGATCAAGTCACCTATCCATTGTCCGTTGCGATGCTTTCTGTCCCCCACACCACAGCCGTTCGAGGCTATTCGTTCTTTGGCGACTCATATGTCTATGTCATTTTCGAAGACGGAACGGACCTCTACTGGGCACGATCCCGAGTCCTCGAGTATCTCAACCAAGTCAAGGGCCAATTGCCTTCCACAGTAACTCCCACCCTGGGACCGGATGCAACCGGAGTTGGATGGATCTTCGAGTATGCGCTGGTGGATAGGACAGGCAATCACGACCTCGATCAATTGCGTAGCATTCAAGATTGGTTCTTGAAGTACGAACTGCAGACGGTACCCGGTGTTTCCGAAGTGGCAACTGTCGGCGGAATGGTCAAACAGTACCAAATCGTTGTGGACCCCGACCGACTCTACGCATTTGGCTTAACTCTTCAGCAGATCCGCCAAGCCATCCAATCCAACAATCAAGAGACTGGTGGATCGGTCATCGAGATGGGTGAAGCCGAATACATGGTTCGTGCAAAAGGCTACATTAGTGGTCTCGAGCAACTCAAGCAAATCCCTCTCGGACTCAGTCCTCAAGGAACGCCCCTTCAGCTCTCGGATGTTGCTGAGCTACGAATCGGACCTCAGATGCGACGAGGAATCGCTGAACTCGATGGCGAGGGAGAGGTTGTCGGTGGAATCGTAGTAATGCGTGCCGGCGAAAACGCCCTCTCTACGATAGACGGATTGAAACAAAGGCTGGAGGAACTCAAACATAGCCTGCCAACCGGAGTCGAGATCGTCACAACCTACGACCGCTCGAAGTTGATTACACGCTCTGTACTGAATCTCCGCAACACTCTCATAGAAGAGTTCATCGTGGTAGCTCTCGTGTGTGCACTGTTTCTCTTTCACCTTCGATCTTCTCTGGTAGTGATCTTGAGCCTGCCAATAGCAATTCTCGGAGCATTTGCAATCATGCGAATGCAGGGAATTAACGCCAACATCATGTCTCTTGGAGGAATAGCAATTGCGGTTGGTGCGATGGTCGATGGCGCAATTGTCATGGTGGAGAACGCGCACAAACGATTGGAGCAACTGACTACATCAGGTCAGAAGATTACATCAGAGGCTCGATGGAACACCATCCGAGAAGCAGCAACCGAACTCGGACCTCCGATTTTCTTTTCACTTGCGATTGTGACGCTCAGCTTTCTTCCGGTATTCACTCTTGAAGCACAGGAAGGTCGGCTCTTCACCCCTCTCGCATTCACCAAGACCTATTCGATGGCTGTTGCTTCGGTGCTAGCCATAACTCTCATTCCGGTGCTGCTTGGCTTCTTTGTTCGAGGCCGCATCCACTCAGAACAACGCAATCCAATCAATCGAATTCTCATAAACGGCTATCAACCGATTCTGAATTTCGTTCTACGGTTTCCAAAGTCGATCCTCTGTTTTTGTTTGGTCTTGCTTGTTGCGGGTATCTGGCCGGCAACAAAACTAGGGTCCGAATTCATGCCCCCGTTGGATGAAGGCGACTACATGTATATGCCAACGACTCATCCAGGCATTTCGGTGGACAAAGCTCGAGAACTCCTACAACAAACTGACAAACTGATTCGCAGCGTACCGGAAGTTGAGAATGTGTTCGGAAAAGTGGGACGCGCAGACACCGCCACCGATCCCGCACCTCTCACGATGATCGAGACGATGATTCAGCTCAAGCCCAGAGAGGAGTGGCGACCGGGTACGACCATGGAAACCATACGAGATGAGTTGAACAGTCGAGTTCAGTTTCCTGGACTAAATAATGCGTGGGTAATGCCCATCAAGACACGAATAGACATGCTTGCAACGGGCATCAAGACGCCCGTGGGCATAAAGATCTCCGGACCCGATCTTACAGTCGTCGAATCGATTGGAACTTCCATCGAAAGAGCTCTTGCCGATCTTCCAGGCACAGCATCCGTGTTTGCTGAAAGGGTTGCTGGCGGACGCTACATCGACGTCGTTGTGGATCGATCCCGTGCCGCTCGCCACGGATTGGACATCGACGACGTCCAAGAAATAGTACGTACTGCTATAGGCGGAATGAACGTCTCGCAAACTGTCGAAGGACTAGATCGTTATCCGATCAACATTCGTTATCCGCAGCAGTTTCGAAACTCCATCGAAAACCTCAAGATGCTTCCAATCATTACGCCAAATGGTGCACGGATTGCCCTTGTCGATGTCGCAGATGTTGAAATCGCGGACGGTCCGCCCGTGATCAAGAGCGAGAACGCGCGACCCACTGGTTGGCTCTTTGTCGACATCATTGGTAGAGACTTGGGATCCTATGTTGCTGAGGCTCGCGAAGTCGTTACAAATGAAGTTGACCTTCCGCCGAATTACTCGCTGCAATGGTCCGGGCAGTATGAATACCTAGTCCGAGCGCAGCAACGTCTTGCGATTATGGGTCCGCTTACGTTGGCTATTGTTCTTTTACTTCTGTACCTGAACTTCCGGCGCGTGACGGAAGTGCTGCTCATCATTGGAACTGTTCCATTCGCATTGATAGGTGGAGTCTTGTTGCTCTACTTTCTCGATTATGACATTTCGGTAGCTGTAGGCGTTGGCTTTATCGCGCTTGCGGGAGTCGCCGTGGAACTCGGAGTGGTGATGCTCACATACATCAACATGTCGATGAATCGACGTCTAGAGGAAATCGAGAAATCTGGAGGCTCAGTTCAACTTGAGGATGTTCTGGGTGCCATAAGAGATGGAGCGATGCGGCGAATCCGACCCATTCTCATGACCACGCTGACTGTAGTGCTAGGGTTAGCGCCAATCATGCTAGATGAAGGCACTGGATCAGAAGTCATGCAGCGTATTGCCGCCCCCATGTTTGGCGGCATGATCAGTGCGATGGTGCTCACACTAATAGTGCTTCCTGCACTTTTCCTGCTCTACAAGAAATGGACTCTTGTAAGAAGATCCAACAGCTAGTTCAGAATTCCGACGATTCCACAATTGGTCCGAATTGGGCACGAAAATAACAACTTCAGAGATAGCTGAGAGATCCCGAATCACGACATAAAGCTCTTGGAATCTATTTCTTAACCAACCAATGATTCCCGTAGGCAATCTGTAGCAATTTTCAATTTCTGTGGAATAAACAGTAGCTCCTAGGTCAACTTTGACTTTCAAGGTACGGGCTCGAGACAGCCTGTACTAAGTAGATGTCGTCACCATCACAGCACCTGCAGCAGCGGCGGTGGCAGCGGCCGCTCCACTTGCTGCTGCTGCCTGTGCAGCTTGAATGGCCGCTGCAGCTCCGGTCTGAGCTTCGTTTCCAAGAATGGTCACTTGCCAACCAGCTTTTATCCGGCTTTGCCACTGGATGTCTCCCGTCTTGGAATTTAGTGCAAAGACAATTCCTGATGATGCGGCGAAGACTTTCTCGTTTTCGACGAGTATGGTGGTAATGTCAGAACGCTTGGGAAGCTTTGTTCTCCAAATCTCCTTGCCATCGCTCTTGCGCAGGCAAGTTACTCGTCCACCTACACCAACGTAGAGGTTGCCCCGATCTAGCATGAGTACTGTTCTTGCCTAGGTTGCGGTCTATTCTTGTCGTTCACTACGAAGCTGGTGAATCGCTTCCGAGAATACACACTCCTCCAATCTTAAGGCGCGTGTGCCAATCAATACTGCCCGTTTGAGGATTCAGCGAGAAGATTTCGCCTTGGGTGGCGGCGAAGATAGCCTCTTCCTCGACGAGTATCGTGGTTATGTCCGAGAACCACTTTGGCAACTTGGTTCGCCAAAGCTCCTTGCCGTCCCGTTTGCGAAGGCAAATCACTCGTCCCGGAACCGCCACATACATATTGCCGCGATCCTGCATGACTTTTCTCCTAATCAGTGTCGAATTGAACTATCTCTATTCTTACATTGTTGCAGACACGGTCAATGACGTTGTCGCTGCAATTTGAAGAAACCGTTACTCGCCTCTGGGTTTATGACAGCCCCCGTTCAACATACAGGATCTTCGAAGGAACCGAAAGTGGTTGGCACACGCCGTCAGGAGGCGATGCATCCATTCCTGGGAGCTGGTCGTTCCATACGTTCTCATCTTGCTAAGCGCTATTCTCGAATTCATGTATTTGTATACAGTACATGCCGTATCTACAGAGGAATGTATTATTGTGATATCACAGATTCAACCAATCTGATCGTCTCGCGTAGTCCATGAATTCCTCGATCCACCAGTCACACCTCGACGGCAACCTCTGCTATCGACAATTAGTTGGGTTCCCGGAAGAGATTTGCTAGAGATGGCAAAGTGTCCAAGATAATCCGATTCTTGATTGGAGTCGTCTTCGGCGTAGGTATCGCGTTGCTAGCTTGGTTCGCTTTCTTGACTGTCGACGGATGGGTCAATTCTGACAACGAAACACTTTCGTATGACAGCTCGGAGACTGGTCACATTTCCAAAAGCGGTCAAGAGGGAACGTCCGCCTCAAGATCAGATTTGGGCAAGGATCTAGCCGAACTAACCCAATACAGAAGCGATTTCGCACGAAGTGTTGCTTTGTATGCATTACTGGAGAGAGCAGACCGAGAGGAGCTGATCGATCTAGCAAAACGTTCCAATACCATCAATCATTCGAGCAGACGTCGTACGACTCAGATTGCAATCGGCCGAAAATTTGCTGCGGTAGATCCCCAATTAGCACTTGAGATTGTTAAGGACGTCCCGCAGTCGACACGAGCAGCATTATTGTTTGGTGTCTACCACGAGTGGTCGACCTCGAACCTTGATGAAGCCATAGCAAGTGCTCAGACTTTGGATTCGGCACCCGCACAAATTGCCTTGCAGGCAATTCTGGAAACGAGAAACGATCTATCAGAAAGTCGGCGACGCGAAATCGCGGGACAATTCGGGAGGGAGGAATTTGCGTATAGGCTGATTACCGAGCAAACGGCAGCATCGCATGCCGACAATCCCGAGAGTGCTTGGCAAGCACTCATGGATGACGATATAGACAATGCCTATCAATTGCGTGAACTGCGAGAGGCGTCGTTAGGATGGGTGGACCGCGACGGACTCTCTGTCCTGTCCAACCTGTCCTCAGCTCTGAACGAAAGCTTCGGCTCCTCTGTGCGAAGGGAGTTAATTCGCAGCATCGTCGAAGTCGACCCCTTGTCAGCATTCAACCACGCTGTAGCGTTGCCCAGCGAGGAAAGAAAACTCTTGCTAAGCTCGGTCGTTAGAGTATGGGCACGAATCGAACCACAGATAGCATTCGAAGCCGCAGCCAACATTGAACCCGTCTCTGATGCTGAGTCTTTATTGAAGGATGTGGTTTCCTCCTGGGCTTGGAATGACGCTCATGGAATATTGGCTGTCCTTGAACAGTTCGACGCCCAACTGCGGATGCTAGCTGCAGATCAGGCGATTTCCTCCATTGCCACCAAGGATCCACTGGAAGCTGCAAGACTCATTGAGGAGCTTCAAACGAAAGTAAGCAATACATCCAGCATAGAGAGCGGCCTCATCTATCACTGGTCGCGAAGCGACCCACGAGCGGCGTTGGATTGGCTGCTAGAAGACCCTAAAAGAGGCGACACCCGTCGCAGAAGTATGATCGAGAGTGCGCTACGCGGTCTGGCTCATGAGGATCCTCAATACGCATTCCAGATCGGCTTGGAGCAACCGTTGGTTTGGGAACATGACAATGGCATGGAATCTGATGTCATTAGTGAACTCTCGCGGTTTGACATCGAAACTGCTATTTCCCTTCTTCCTAAGGTACGAGAGGAGTCGAAGAGCATTTCCTACCTGTGGGTGGGCCAAGCCCTTGTGAAGAAGCGAGATCCTTATAGGGCGTTAGAGCTAGGTGAGCAAGTGCCCGAATCCAAACGCGACTTCTACTACGGTTCAATTGGCGGTGAGTGGGCGGACACCAATCCTATTCAAATGTATGAAGAGCTTGAGCAATTACCTGGAGCAAAGCTAAAGTCGACTATGGCTAAGCAACTGCTACTCAATAACGCAAGAAGTCCTATCCTCTCTAAGGATCAAGTCAAACATGCGAAGTCGCTACTAACAGAAGAAGATGCAAAGACCGTAGATCAATGGGAACAACGCCAGTAGCCGGAAAAATGAACAACTTAATCCATCTGGATCAAGATGAACATCTGGAGTCTCGGGAATGAGTCCAAATTCCAAAGAAAAGACCGAAGGAAGACGCGACTATTTCGTGGGAACGGCAATTGGAGCGGTTCTGACTATAGGAGCGATACTCGTGTACCTGGCATTCGACTCCACGAGCGCTGAACAGAGTGAAGTAAGTCATACGGTGCTCGCTCCTGAGCGGTCGTCGACTGTGCAACATGGTGATTCGAAGGCCGCGAACTTGGGAATATTCGAGAATGACTCATTGACAGACTTAGTTAGCTCCAAAGGTGGATTTGCTTTCACGGCTGCCTTGCACCGAATCGTTGCAGAATCGAGTGAGGAGGAATTGGATAGTCTTCTTGAGCAATCCCCAGACATTGCACAAACCCGCCTTCGCGACGAAATTCAGAAAACTCTAGGTCGCGGACTTGCCGCGAGTAATCCTCGTCATGCGTTGAACAAAGTAAGGGACCTTCCTTCCTTACAACAACCATCATTTGTTCGTGGGGTGTTCCAAGATTGGGCTTATTCAAACCCGGACGACGCGATCAATGCTGCAATGGATCTTGCCAGAGGCAATAGATCTTGGGCCACAAGAGCAGTACTAAGAGCACGAAGTGACTTGTCCGACAGCTTAGGTCAGAGAGTCGCCAAAGTTCGCGGAGCCGAGGTCGATGCATTGCTAATGGCCGGTCGGGAAGAAGTCACCGAAATTGTCGATGATCCTGAGCAAACCTGGCATTTGTTGACAAATGACGACCTAAATGACACCTATCAGCTCGAAGCACTCGTTAGAGTTGCCGAACTGTGGGTTGAAAAAGAAGGGGTTGAGATTATTTCTAGGCTCTATCCACATGGTAGCGATCGTCAGAGTGGTAGTCAGGCAGTAACGAACAGTGTAGTGGCTGCCATAAGCGACTATGATCCTGAAGCCGCTTTTGAGTACGTGCTGGGTCTGTCCGGACTAGACCGCTACAAGATCCCAACGATTTTGGCAACATGGGCGGAAACCAACCCCATTGAAGCAATCAATGCGCTTTCCAAGCTTGAGCTTGACATCCAAGGTGAGTCTCTCCGACGAAACTTCGTTGGGATTTGGGCTCGGCGTGACCAAAGTGGGGTTATTCAGCATATCAAACAGTTTGAGCCACAGATGCAACTGTTGGCTGCCGAAACAGCGATAGGAACCGTGGCTCGCACTTCTCCGCACGAGGCAGTCGCACTGCTGGAAACTGTGGCCGACGTCTTTGAAGATACTTCAAGCATCGAATACAGGCTCGCTATGAGTTGGGCTTCGCTTGACGCGAATGCAACTCTCGAATGGGTATTGGATGAATCCCGCCAAGACAACCCCCGACGATCGGACATGCTAGAAATTGTTGTTCGTGAATTGACAAGCGTTGATCCCTTACGGGCATTTGACGTGGCATTGGAGCAGCCTCTAAAGGAGTATGGGGGCGGCATGGAGTCAGATGTCATACGCGATCTATGCCGAGAGAAAAACGTTGAGTTGGCTATCAAACTACTACCCAGAGTACGAGAGGAATCCAAGCAGTACGCAGTTTCGAGTATTGGAGACGGTTTGATTACGACAGGGCAGAGCAAGCGTGCATTGTTGTTCGGTGAAGAACTACCAGAGTCACAGCGAACAGGTTATTACTCTTCGATAGCATCCTCATGGGCTGGTGCAAGGCCACTGGAAATGCTTGAGGAGCTTCCTCGGCTACCTGATGAGCAAAAATCAAGCATGGCTTTGGCACTAGCCAAAGCAAACAAGTTTGATCCAGTCCTCTCAGATGAGCAAATGGAACATGTCAAAACATTTTTGAACGAAGAAGACGCCGAGCACGTCGAATTCTGGGAGAGCTTGTAGATTGGACAAGCTATCGCTAAAACAGGGCTAGGTTCAGCCGGTGTGCAAGCAACCGCTCAATTTCGTCCGAAATTTTCAAGTACTTTGGTTTCAATCTTTAGCGTTCCCGACTGACTAATGGTGCTTTAAGTACTTCCTCAAGTCACAATTCATTAGGATTGGGTTCGTAGTAGAACTGAAAAATCGACTACCAAGATGCATGGAGGTAGGTCGTGTGGAAAGTGGTCTACCTCAGAGTCTGCGAAGAGCATTCCCTCGCCATTGACGTGGCAATAGAACCCGGGTCATTCAGCCTTCCTGAAGAGTACTGGGAACTGTTTTTCGTTCATGCGCTCGCCAAAAGTCGCTGCGGAAACTCACGGTTCTATCTTATCTAACTCTGCATCGTACCATCATGTCTCAAGAGAGCTCTCAACACCGTGATCGTGTCGATTTTCCTAGGAACATGTACAGCTTGCATGCCACTGTCAATTGCGCCAATGACATTCTCCCTATTGTCGTCCAGAAACAGGACCTGGCTTGGGCAAGTTTTCATTCGACTTGAAACATTCAAGTACGCTTCAACATCTGGTTTGCGCAATCCAATAGTCGATGAATTAAAGATTGCTCGAAAGACAGAAAGCTCTTCTCTAAACTCGCTCCCCCAGACTGATTCGTGCTCCGGGTTTGAATTGGTGAAGCAGTAAACAGGCAGCTCAGCTGCGAGTTGACGTATCAACACTAGTACGTCTTGAAATGGTTGTCCCACCAATGCATTCCAACCAGTCCTCCAATCTTCGAGACTCATCTCAATCCCAAGTTGAGTGCTTAGACAGTTCGCAAGTTGCTTAAATGTTGTCTGTCCCGTCTCGTAATCTTTGTAGTGTTGCTCAATTGACCAACGTCCTACGAATTCGTCAAATCCAACTCCAGAAGCTTCGGACCAGTGCCTAAACACCCGATGAGGATGTACCGAGACTACAACCCCGCCCATGTCAAACAGTACGAGACAAATTCGATCAAATTCCAAAATATCGTATCCCAGTTGTTCGATTTGGTCGATTCTTTTGAAGAAAGCCTAGCTACCTTAGAATTTCTGCAGTACGCCGAAGGGGTTCGAAAATTCAACGGCTAAGCGACCGAATAGTAGCAGGTGTTCTCCGCACTCTTGCAATATTCCCACTCCGTATTCTCCGAATGTTTGGGAGGTTTTACGGTTGGATAACCAGCCTTTCGTCAACGCGAGTTGCCCGAACCACCAGAACAAATTTGGGTCTTTGCTATCCCAACATGGACCCAAAGCAGCTTCGTGAACTAGCAAGGAGGTCGCTTTGCGAGACAGGATGCACTATCTTCGAGATGGCAGCAATCTGGTATTGGAATCCCGAAGCCTTGGAGAGTCTCATCGTCGGATTCGATGGCAGAGATCTCCTAGAACAAGAGCTTAAACGAGGAGGAGTAATCTGTGTATGCCCTCATTGGGGAAATTGGGAGGTCGCATCGTTCGCTTTCGGCTTGAACTACAAAGCAACTGCTCTCTATGATGCAAGACGATTGGCTGACCACGACGATCACGTTACAAAAATGCGAAGCCGGTTTGGATTGTCCATGGCTTCAATCTTGCCGTCGGGCCTGAAAGTCTTGCTGAGAGCATTGAGATCGTCAGAGGTAGTGCTCGTGCTACCCGATCAAGTACCAACCCGTGGCAAGAATGTGATCGTTAAGTTCATGGGCGTCGAGGCTGTCACAACAACGATTGTCCAATCACTTTCTCAGCACACGGGGTCCTCGATTGTCATGCTGACGTTTGAACGTGTGCCGAATGGATTTCACATTCGAGTGGAGCCTATGTCACACGCCGTCCTGAACGCAGACCCTAGTATCTCGGCTCAAACAATCAATGACGAAATTGCACGAGCAATTCAGCGTGACCCTGCCCAGTACCAATGGGAGTACAAGCGGTTTCGGCGTATCCCCGGACGCAACTACTACAGCTAATCGCTAAGAAAATCTACGTGGTCACCTAGAAACGAGCATCACCGCTTCGAATTTCCGTTAGGAATTTGTCGTCGAGTCTTGAGTAGTTTGCATCCCGAGGTTTGAGAACGTAAATCGGATCTTCAACTACAGAAACGTCATATCCTTCGTCACGCAGATCTTTCTTGACCATTTTGAAAGTGCCTGTTACTTCTTGTGCAGGTTGTACGCGAACAAAAACGGGACGAGCGTATGGGGGCAGATTTTTTTGCACGTATTCGGAGAAACTGTTTATGTCCAACTGATCCAGACCTTCGTTTAGGCAGACGGCTGCCATTCCAGCACGTCCTTCCGACCCTGGAATTTCGACTCCAAAGACATTACTCATCGAAATCTCTTCGAAACCATTCAAGATCTCTCCCACTTCATTGGTGGAAACATTCTCCGATCTCCAACGGAACGTATCTCCAAGTCTATCTACAAACTGGTAGTGCTTGTAACCCAGTGAGAACCCTACATCTACGGTCTTGAGTAAATCTCCGGTGTTGAACCAGCTGTCGCCCGGTTCAAATACATCCCGCAATACTTTGCTTTCCGTAGCCGAAGAGTCGGTATATCCTTCGAATGCGGAATTTGGACTTATGTAGCCAATGCACAGTCCTGGTTCTCCGTCTTCAACCTCTGCGCACCTCCCATTCTCGTCACGGACTACCTCGGCACTTTCTGGATCATAACGAACCAAAGCAACCGTCGAAGCAGTTAGTCCTACGGTACAGTCCTTATTCAAGATGTTCGCGAACGCAACATTGCCCTCGCTCGCTCCATAGAACTCGGTCACCCGCTTAATTCCAAATCTTCGTTTGAAATCAATCCAAATATCGGGTCGAAGACCATTTCCAATCATTGTGTGAAGTGGAGTTTCCGCGTCGTCCGCCTTCTCTGGAGAGTTGTAGAGATAGCGGAGCATCTCTCCAACGTAGACCAGATGGCTTACCTTATGCTGGCGCAAGTCATCAAGGAATCTACTTGCGGAGAATCGCCTCTGCAACACAATGGCCGCTCCACTGAGCATGCAAGCCCCAACACCAATAATTAATCCTGTGCCGTGGTACAGTGGTAAGCACAGGTAGACCCGATCCGATTGCTTGCACCGCAGGCCCGCAATATGAGAGAGACTCGCCATTTGCAGGAAGCGGCGGTTAGACATGACCGCTGCCTTTGGCAGTCCCGTCGTACCCGACGTGAAGATGTAAAAAGAAGTCTCACGAAGGGTCACATGGTCCTGTGCTGAAGGTTCAGTTGGTTCTAGATTCGAGCTCAATGCATTGAGATCTGCAGCCCAATCGGGAATTTCGCTCGAGTCGTCGTCACGTACTGCAACAAATCCGTCTTCACCAAGCGCTACAGAATCACGGACTCCAGCGATCGCATCGCTAAGCTCTGTGCCGAACACACACAACTTTGAATCGGATGTTGTAATACAGTGCTGGAGGGGTTTCTCGCGAAGGTTGTTGTTGATTAGAGCAGCTACAGCACCAAGCTTGTTAATCGCTATACATAACGTAATGAATTCTGGTCGGTTTTCCATCATGAGGGACACCACATCTCCTCGCCCCACTCCCAAATTTGCGAGTGCTCCTGCAAAGCGACACGACTCGTCGTTGAGTTCACGCCATGTTTGGGAACGGTCACCGAAGACAACAGCGAGGTCGCTGCCATATTTTTGTGCCGTTGCACTCACGTGCCTGCCAAAACAGTCAACATCGTCCAAGGGACGTGGTTTCATTCCTTTTTTTAAAGTCAGGAGCGTTGGAACATCCCCAAGAACCGAAGCAAAATCCGAAAAACTCACCGTCGGCTACCTCGCGTAAATTGATGCAGTTGAATAATAGAACAATCGGTTGAGACCAAGCTACTTGGATCGATTAAGTTCATCCCTTGCCGGAGCGATTCGAGGTACCGCCAATTCCGCTTCCGTTCGCTGCATCCATCGCCTGATTTTTCGATCAATACCTGGAATGCACATTCCGATCAACAAAATCCCCAAAGGCAACATCCAAAAACCGAGAATTGGCAAGAAACCCAGAACTCCGCCTATGCAAAGCCCGATTCCAAGAGGAAAGCGTGCGATTAGAGGCAACCTCTCTCCAAATTCCAGGCCTTTGAGAACTAGCCTTTTTGCGGCACGAAAGAAAGCGTTCTTGGTCATATTCAAACCATGATTGGAGAATCGTCGAGCTCGTCGTGGTGCCCCGGTGTGGCGCGTCTGCTCAAGTCGGGATCAATAGACGTGAACCAATAGCGATCCTCTGCACCCATCGATCGCTCAATACGATTCCGGTGCATAAGCAAGTGGCAATGCGCAATCGCTTCGCCCAACGCCATCATTTGCTGTCTTGGGTCCAATTTTCGTTTAAAGAGTACTGGCAAAAGATCTATTGCCGTTCGCGGCTCAACGCAGTGCTCTTCGATCGCTAGCATCCTGTCCTCGTGATGGTTGATTAAATCACGTAGTCGCTCGCGTATCCCGTAGAAAGGCAGATTGTGTGCAGGAAGGACCAAAGTATCCGCTGGCAAGTCGAGAAATCTGTCATGTGAATCCATCCATGCCTTAAGAGGATTTGCTTGGGGCTCGGTGGGAAACACACTGACGTTCGACGTAATGATTGGAAGAATTTGATCGCCCGACAACAATACCTTGAGACTCATGCAATGCAAACAAGCATGCTCTGGAGAGTGCCCGGAACCAACTCTGATCCGCCAATCGTGTCCTCCGATTGTGAGTATGTCGCCGTCGACGAGTCTTTGAAATCCAGAGGGAAAGGTAGGAGTGCCATTGAATGCAGTTTCTTGTCGTCTGTTGCCCCTCCCGGAAGCAACCTTCTTGCGCCATGACTCCCGAGCTCTTTGCATGAAACGAGGATCAATCCCAGCTCTCGTGTAAAACTCGGCACCCTCCCAGCTGTTGGCGAATGAAGCTCCACCTGCGAACATCGATCTTGCTTGGAAGTACTCCCCATGGGTCATCAAGAGGGGGACACGAAATCGATTCGTGATCATTCCAGCTTGGCCGATGTGGTCGGGATGCATGTGCGTACAGATAACACCTAGGATCGGCTTCTCCTTAAGCTCTTCTTCGAATATCTGTTCCCACAAATGCTTTGTCTGGTCGTTTCCCAATCCGGTATCCACCACGTACCATCCACTATCGTCCTCCAAAAGGTAGAGATTGATGTGGTCGAGTGAACCGCCCATGGGCATTGTCAGCCATTGAACGCCAGGGGCGACTTCAACTAGTCTTCCCGGTTTTGGATGCTCACTAAATGGATAGCGTAGTTTGCGTTGCAGGGCTTGATGCGGAGATTCTGGCATGCGGATGAAGGTTGTAGCACTTGTGCGTAACCACCGCACAGAGGGAGAATGTCACTCTCGCCGCAATTATAGTTTTCTCGAAAGCCGTCGAATTTGGCGTTACGGACGACCTAAAGGGGCTCGCTCGTGCGACAGAGTTCACTCGCAAGTTCATATGCCGATTCGTCTTGGGCTATACAGCACAACTTGCCTGTCGACGACAAATGCACGGGCACATTTGTAAAACCCATCCCTGATGAAATTCCTTGTCAGCAACGGTGGGCCAAGCAATACCGTGTTTGATTGCACAATCGTGAAACTTTTGATCCACATCACGAGACTGCCAGTCAGACTTACTGCCAATATCGTTTCAAGAAGCATGTCCTTCGTGCTGACAGGTGTCATAGCAGAATCCGACGATGTCCAAACCAAGGTCACGATACGAATCTTGGAACCCTCGAAGAACGGAACTTGCTGCACCACTCGCGTAGGTGCAGTTTGGCCCCCGCGCAGCGGCGTTGTGTTAGCGGCGGGTGTAGCAAATCCGTTAAGCAATTGACACAATATCGACAGACCAACCACTCGAACACCCGATCCAAAGTCTGCTGCCTGAATTGGACTGTACTATCGTTGAAGTCGGTTGCGTCAACCCACTCTGTAGGGTTCTTCTGTACATGATCTCTAAAATTCGGGACCGCTGGCGAGTTCAGCAAACTGTATTTAGCTAATGACTAAGTGCCCTGTTTGTATTGACATGACGCCCCAAGGGGCAATTGGGCTGAAATCGGTAGAGCCAAACGCTTAACGGGGTACGAACGCCTCGTATTTGCTCTAGACAAACACGTAATACAACCAAGTAATGCTATATTGCTGTACATGATGAACACTTCCGTTGCCGATCGAGAATCTGTTCTCAATTACTTCCGTCTGGTTGGAACGCGAGCATCTCTTGCCAGTAGACGGGCAAACCCTTTTTTCCGCGGTCGTGACTCTGAATTAAACGAACTACACGCCAATGTGGATCGTGCCGTTGACGGCGTGATAGACAACCGCACAGCAACCGTCTGCGGTGCGCCGGGTGCTGGCAAGTCCGAGCTTCTGTTGCGCTTCATGGATACGTTTAGTAATTTTCAGGGCCAACACGTGATTCAAGTGCACGCCAGACACATAGCTCTCTCACATGCACCGGCACTGATGCAGAGTTTGTTGTCCGCTCTTCCTCCCACCCGCAATTTCTCCGAGGTTGTGCGTAAATTCAGGAAAGAGTTTGGAGATCTAACCTCCTTGACAGTCGCCGGAACCGGATTTGCCCGTGAACAACACATGGATGAACCAGAAATGTCCGGTCAAACTGCTCATGTGGACTGGTTCAATAGGTACAGCGACAAACTTCCGCGGACGTTGAAGGAGTGTGTATTTGTTCTATGTATTGACGAATTCCAAAATCTGAAGAATGTCCCCGAGTCACTGTGTGAACCATTGCACGATGCCGGTCTCGTCCTCAAAATTGTGCCTGTCTATTTTGGACTGGCGAACGTACCCACTGTGCTTGCTGATGCCGGTGTCAGTCGGGTTCTGGAACAATGCCAAATTGCGCTTGGTTCTCTGCCTAAGGATGCAGCAGAGTCGCTCATTCGAGACTTTCTTGTCTCAATGGAAGTCAGCTACCAATCAAATGTATCACGCGACACGCTGGCGAGCGACATCGCTGAGAAATGCGATGGCTGGCCTCATCACTTGACTTCATGGATGTATTCGGCGTGTGAAGTCTTGCCGAATTGCAGTTTCCTATTGACACCCGAGTCCATCCAAGAAATCAATAACCAATGTGACCTGTTTCGTGTGAACTACTACGAGGGTCGACTAGAGCGGTGTAGTTACCTGGATGATCCAACACGTCGCCGTGCATTTGGAGCGATGTTCGACAATGGCAATCTAGCAGTTCGGGCCGAGATAGAGGAGACCATGGCTAGTCTGATTAGTCGTTCTACTGAGGATTTTGATATCTCGAAGTTTATGGACGAAGCACTTCGGTCCGGATTGCTCATGAGACAACATCGGGGTACCTATGGCGTGCCAATTCCAAGCCTTGTTAGGTACATGCTAACCTCGTAGATCCAACTTGAACTGCTCAAAAATTCGAGCTCATCTGGATCTGGGCGAAATCGTAAGGACTTGATCTCGCCCACCGTCAACAGCTTCGCACACGTTTTGATCGGAGCCCAGCCAATTTTCCCGATTCATCCGGAAACCCGCGACGCGAAGGCAAAACACTCTCATCAGCAATGATTGACTCTATGTATTCCAGCTACACCAATGACGTCATGGTGTTTTGTGAAAGGGCGGGAGGCTATTACAAACTATCGATCACCCAAGTCCTGAGTGGTTTTCCATGCAAGAACAATCGCCCACTATCGCTGGGAAACATTCGAACTGTACGGTTCAAGTAACATTTAGCCGATGTGCAAAGTCCGCAAAATTCGGAACGAATGCGCAACCACGACATCGATGGGAGGGAAATACGATGCCAATGAATGTTAGCCCTGTACCTACACTTGACGACGAAGTCAACCAAGTTCGACTTGCTACTGCGGAAATCATCAATGAGCATATTCTTCCGTACGAAGGCAAACTTTGGGCTCGCAACCTTGACGGAACTGCACCGTCTCAACAAGCACAGTCAGAAGCTGCGGACCTACGCCGGAACGTTCAGAACGAAGTCAAGAAAGCGAAGCTTTGGGCTCCCCATCTTCCTCCAGAATTCGGTGGGATGGGTCTTAGTTTCATGCAACACGCCTACATGAACGAAGTACTCGCCTATGCCCCCGGGGCAGCCTCGTTGTTTGGAGTGGTAGCTCCAAATTCCGGAAACCAGAAAATCCTTGTGAAGTACGGTACTCCCCAGCAACACGAAAAGTGGTTGATCCCGCTTACAGAGGGTCGAATGCAATCTGGATTCTCCATGACAGAGCCTATGAACCCTGGCTCAGATCCACGCTCACTCACTACGCGTGCCGTTCTAGATGGAGATGAATGGGTAATCAACGGACACAAATGGTTTACGTCAAACGGCCATGCTGCCGATTTCTACATCGTGATGTGCAGAACGGCGGACATGGACGATCCAACAGGTGCGAACGAGAAAATGACTCAAATCATCGTTCCTCGAACGACTCCCGGAGTGAACATCATTCGAGGCGTGCCGGTTTGGGGCAAGCGATCAAGCCACTGCGAAATCAAGTACGAAAACGTGAGGGTGCCCAAAGAAAACCAACTGGGACGAACTGGTACTGGACATCAAGCAGCTCAAGATCGCTTGGGAGCTGGTCGTATATATCACTGTATGAATTCAGTAGGAGCCATGTGGCGGTGCTTCGATCTCATGGTTGATCGAATCATCAAGCGCAAGGTTCACGGAGGCGAGACTCTGGAACATAAACAGTTCATGCAGGGTTTCATTGCCGACTCTTATATGGACATACAGTCTTCTCGACTCATGGTTGTCGACTGCGCGCAGAAAATGGAAGCGGGTGCAGATTCGCGAACCGACATCTCGTCAATTAAAGTCTACGTACCTGCTGCATATCACCGGGTTGTGGACCGAGCTATTCAGGTCTATGGTGCGGCCGGTGTTTCCGGTGACTATCCGTTTGCTGACATGTATACAGGGGCACGTACTTTGCGAATTGCAGATGGTCCCGATGAGGTTCACAAAATCTTGATTGCGAAAAACGTGCTTCGTCGCTACCATGCCGGAGAGACTTGGGACTTTGGAAACTAGGATTTGGCTATGAGTTCTCTTGTCTCAGAAATCGCAAGTGCTATTCGCGAGAAACAACCACTACCAAAAATGCCCGATGCGCTGACCCTTGAAGAAGGGTATGCGATTCAGAGGAAATTGGTCGATACTCTGGCAGACGGGCCTCTCGCTGGAATTAAGGCGGGAATGACCGCACCGGGTCCGCAAAAGTTGTTTGGGCTTACACATCCCCTCGTCGGTTCGCTCTACTCATGGGGAAGAAGAGAGTCAGGCACCTCGTTCGAATCAAGACCAGGTGTGAGTCTAGAGTGCGAAATCGGGCTCATTGTCGACGATCAGGGAATTCCCCAGTCTGCGGGACCCGTGATCGAAGTCCCCTATCTGGCTTGGTCGACTCCAGATGACGCCAAAGGATCGAACGTGACGGCGATCAATGTCGGTGCAGACCGTTATATAGTGGGTAGGTTCTCTGCGTTCCGCGACGACTACGAGTCGCTTTCGGTTACGCTGACTCGCGATGGGGAAACGCTTTGCGAAGCGAGCCTGGCTGATGCGTTAGGCGGTCCCAAAAGAGCACTTGCCTGGATGCTTGAAGAATCCAACAAACGCGGACTGGATATCGCGGACGGAATGCTCCTCATTACAGGTGCATGCGGAGGAATCCACCCAGCTGAACCGGGATTTCATGTAGCCGACTACGGCGAACTCGGCTCGATTGAGTTCACCGTAACGTAGACTTTCTAGTCCTGGGAAGGTGTTGTCCAGCTAGTGGCGTAACCTTCAATCTCATATTCCGAAGTACACGCTTCCAATGGATCGCGAGCATCAACCATCACCGCGACCTCATTAGTATGTGAATTCGGCTGTTCGTACATTTTGGTCAGGGCTCCGGGGTGAGGCCCGTGAGTTATTCCGCCTGGATGGAATGTGAGCATGCCCGATTCGATGTGATCCCGGCTAAAGAAATTCCCATCATGAAAGAACAGTACTTCGTCATAGTCCTCATTGTTGTGAAAGAAGGGAACCTTGATAGCAGTGGAATCAGTTTCAAAGGGTCGCGGAACAAAAGTACTAATTAGAAATCTGTCACTGGCAAAAGTCGCGTGCACAGAAGGTGGTAAGTGGTAGCGGTGGCTGTTAATGGGCAATATGTCCCGGACATTGAGGCGAATCGGTGCAAGATCGCCTGTCCAACCCACAGCGTCAAGAGGATTGTAGGGATAGGAAAGGGACGTGACTTGGTCGCGCTTCTTTACTTTAACCTCCCAGTTTGATTCGTCCTGTTGTTCTAGGAAAGCCTCGTTCATCGTTGGTGTATCAAGACTTGCAGGATCAAAAATAGCGTGCGGACCCAGCAATCCGCGATCCGGCAGCTGAATTTGGGCCCCTTTCGCTTCGATTAGGAGAGTTCGGACCGGATTTTCGCTTGCGAGCCGCCACATCGTGCCGCGAGGTATTACCAAGTAGTCGCCTGTGTGAAACTTCATGTGTCCGAAGTCGCAAAACAGATCTCCAGATCCTTGGTGAATAAAGACAGTCAAGTCTCCATCGGCATCGCGACACAGACAATCCATCTGTTGGGTCATATGCCAAAACGAAATTTCTACATAATCGTTTCTTAGGATTTGTGTGCTGCGCCAAGGATTGGAAGAGTCCGGAATATCGTTGAGATTGAATGCTTTCGGGCGAAGAGGTCCGTCGACAGCCGTCCAACCTGTAGGAGGCCTGCGATGGTAGAGACGCGCCGAGGGCCCGTTGAACCCCTCTCTTCCCAATTCACGTTCAAACGTACCTTCGGGTAGGTCGCGATGAGCTTGTCGGGAAGTCTGCCCTTGTTGCCATGTTGCGTTAAACGGTTTCATTTAGCACTCCTCGACGTTGTTGATCACGTTCCACACTCTCAAAAAGAGCTTGGAAATTGCCTTCTCCAAAGCCTTTGTTACCAAGACGTTGAATAATCTCAAAGAATATCGGACCAATCATGTCCTGTGTAAATATCTGCAACAAGAACCCGTCCTCGGGAGATCCATCAATCAAAATCTGGCGTTCTTGCATCTTGCTAACGTCCTGACCGTGATCTCGGACGCGATCTTCCAACATTTCGTAGTAGGTGTCCGGAGTTGATTGAAACTCTATTCCATTACTCCGAAGTTCGTCCACAGCCTGGTAGATGTCACTTGTATGCAATGCAATATGTTGTATTCCTTCGCCTCCATAGCGCTGCAGGTACTCCTCGATTTGCGATTGGTCGTCAGCCGATTCATTGAGAGGAATCCTCAGCTTGCCGCACGCGCCCGTCATGGCTTTTGAAACAAGGCCTGTTTGAACCCCCTGAATTTGAAAGCGTTGTGCTTCGTGAAAGTCGAAAACCTGCTCGTAGAATTCGGCGAGCTTCATCAGATTGCCCCGCTTCAGGTTGTGTGTAAGGTGATCGACATGTGTAAGAGGTCCTGAGGGATTCCTTGAACACTCTGGTAGAAGCTGAAAGTCAACATCGTAGATCGTTTGATCACCATAGCGATCCACCAAGTAGATTAGAGAGCCTCCAACTCCCTCAATTGCAGGAATTGATAGTTCCATAGGTCCTACGGAAGCCTCGACACGAGTCGCCCCTCTTTTTTGTGCCAATTCAATGGCTTGGTGCGAATCTTGAACACGGAATGCCATAGCGTTGGCAGAGTCTCCATGCTCCGCGGCAAAGTGCGACGCGCTTGTATTGGGTTCTCCATTCAGTATGAAGCTGATATCGTTTTGTTGATACAGATGGACATTCTTGCTTCTGTGCTTTCCCACTAGGGAGAAACCGAGTTTTTCGAACCGATCACGCAAACAATTTGGGTCAGGGCTTGTAAACTCAACGAATTCAAACCCATCGGTGCCAATGAGTTCCTTGGGCATTGTCTTCTTCCGTCTTGGTCTTGTACTGAATATAGTTACAAATGAAACAAAAATCAACTCTTGTACTTCAGAACTTTATGCCGTACCGGCTCTCTGTTCTGACCAATCGAATCAGCGCACTCATTGCAACTGCCTACAGCGAGTCCTTTGGAATTCGAATTCCGGAGTGGCGAACAATTGCTGTGCTAGGAGAATCTCCCGGTCTAACACATGGCCAAGTGGCTGAACGAACTGCAATGGACAAAGTGACCGTTTCTCGAGCAGTAAGAGATCTCGTCCAAAAGCAGTTCGTTTCTCGCCTAACCTCCAAGACAGATAGAAGGGTGGTACATCTCAATCTGACACATGAGGGGAGAGGCGTCTATCTCAACATCGTTCCGATGGCTCTCGGCTACGAAACACAGGTACTCCGAGTCCTAACCCTGAAGGAACGAAAACGCCTCGACGAATTGATCGACAAACTTCAACGAGGAGTAGATGATCTTAGTACGAGGGCCTAGCGAGACAAGCTCCTCCGGTTTGAATGATCCCCACTAGTATCATGAGTGGCTATTTCAAACCGCCACGAAGTACTAGGTCATAGAAGGTTCCCCGTGAAACCATTGGAGAGCTATCGAGTAATAGAACTCGGCAACGGCCCCATCACCGGTCTAGCCGGAATGGTGCTCGCAGATTTCGGCGCTGAAATAATCAAAATCGACCCTCCTGAAGGCGATACATTCTCGGAAATGCCAGCCTCGGTGCTTTGGACTCGAGGAAAACGACGCCTCACCGTGGATCTGCGCAACTCCTCGGACTTGAAGCAATTGCGCTCGCTCGTCATCGACACCGCTGACGGAGTCATGACTACTTTGCGAATGCAGAAACGAGAGTCGTTAGGGTTAGATTCGGCATCTTTTAAAGCAACCAGGAATGATCTTGTTTACGGGTCTGTATCCGGATTTGGAGAAAAAGGCCCCTACTCTCATTACCCCGGTTACGAAGGACTCGTAGCGGCAAAATCAGGTCGGATGATGAATTTTGCCGGCATAGCAAATCGACCAGGTCCCAACTTCTCAGCGTTGCAAGTAGGAATACATGCGGCATCTCAGACCTTGGCATCAGGCATGCTGGCATCGCTGGAGTACCGACGCAAGACAGGTATTGGTCTCACTTTTGAGACCTCTTTACTCCGCGGCATGATCCCCTACGAAATGGGCGTTTCGGCATTGTCGCAACTCTACGACAAAGGCATTGTTCAGAGACCGCGCCGCGAACGTGATCGTACGGTTTCCATGCCCACTTTGAACTACCACCCGGTTCGCACGAAGGATGGCAAGTGGCTACAGCTTGGAAACCTTCTCCCACACTTACTTGACAATTTCTTTCGTTCAAGCGGGTTCGAGTATGTGTTCGAAGATCCTCAATACAAAGGTGATCCGTTTCGATGGGATCCAGAGGTGCTAGAGCAATTTCGGGATGCTATGTTCGAGCACATGCAAACGCGTACAGCCGAAGAGTGGATGAATCACTATATAGAAGATGGTGAGGTTGCCGCACATCCATACCAGTCGTCTCAAGAAGCCCTATCCGATCCCGATGTTGTGTTGAATGGGCACGTCGTGACAAGAGGTGAGACTCGGCAACTTGGATTACTTGCCAATTTGACAGAAACCCCAGGAGAAGTCGGTAGTTCAATTGAAGACACGACATTCCTTCAATTGCAAGATCGAGTGCCTTCTTCTACATCGAGCGCAACAAGTAGTCCTGCTCTGCCTCTTGAGGGAGTGACCGTCGTTGAGAGTGCGACCATAATTGCCGCGCCATTGGGCGCTTCTACTCTGGCAGATCTAGGGGCTAGAGTCATAAAGATAGAGCCACTCACCGGCGATCCTTTCCGAGGAATGATGAGAGCACTTGGGGCATCAAAATGTAACGTTGGAAAGGAATCCATCTGTGTTGATCTCAAGTCGGATGAAGGACAAGCCATCGCACACAAACTGGCTTCAAGAGCTGATATCTGGCTCCACAACTACCGAGTAGGTGTCCCTGAGAAACTGGGAATTGGTTATAAAGAGCTTTCGTCTATAAATCCCGGCCTGATCTATTTGTCGGCAAACGGCTACGGTCCCAAGGGACCCGGAGCCAAACGACCTTCGACTCACCCTGTTCCGGGAGCTGCGCTTGGAGGCGTTGTATGGCAGATTGGTGGAATGCCAGATCCAGCCCAGGAGCTCAGTAACGCTGAGTTACGAGAAGCGTCTCGAAAGCTGCTACGTGCCAACGAAGTCAATCCGGACCCAAATACATCTATGGTCATTGCAACTTCTGCAATATTGGGCCTGTGTGCACGTTCTGCATCCGGAAAAGGACAGAAGATTTTCTTAGATATGTTTGGTGCTAACGCATATGCAAATTGGGATGACTTCTTCTCACATCCTGGTAAGAAACCTAGACCGAAAGTCGACAAAGACGGCTTCGGTTTGGGTCCGCTATATCGACTTTACGAAGCCGCTGATGGATGGGTTTTTCTAGCTGTTGTTACATCCAGTGACAAGCAATCGCTGTCGAACGCTCTGAAACTAGATCTAAACGCAAACAATCTTGAATTTGTACTAGCGGATCTGTTCAAGACGAAAGCGGTCAGAGATTGGGAGACCGAACTCACAAGTGCTGGAATCGGTTGCGTAGAAGCGAGCGGACCTGTACCACCACAATTCTTTATGACTGACAACCACGTTGCACACGAAGGCATCCTAGTGGACGCCAATCACCCGGATTGGGGACCATACAAGCGTCTCGGACCGATGTCCGTGTTCCAAAACGGTTCCTATGCCGGAACGGAGGCGGCAGGCGGTTCGACTGTATCGTTGCTGAGAGAATTGGGCTACACCAATGATTCCATCGATCGGTTAATTGATCGAAAAGTGGTCCGAACTCGTTGAAGTGAGCTTCCAGACGACTTCAAAAACCGACAAGGATTAGGAAGATTCCTCCTCGTCTTCGTCTTCCTCGATCAAACCACCAGCCATTTCGATCGATTCGTACGCATTCTCCAATCTAAGGATTCTCGTCTCCAAATTTGACGCATAGTCGCTATCTAGTGCTTCTTCGGCTAACGACTTCAGTTCGCGTAGCATGCTGAGTCCTGCTGTCTCGGTATCTCCAAGTCTCGCGATCTCTAATGCAGGGGAAGGTTCAAGCGTTTCACGTAGAGACTTGATCAATTCCACTCTGCGTTCGTAACTGAGCAAGTCCCGCTCGAGGGAAATCCTAACAATCTCTGGATCAACTACAAACTCGAGCTCTGAAGCAATCGAGAGCAAAGTTCGAACGGAGTTGGAATTCAGTTCTTCATCGCGTTTGTTCAACAACCCATCTTGAAGAAAAATAGCAATATCTTGAGCTCGTTCCCGCTGCTCGAGCTCTTCGCATAACCATACCATGCGATTCAACGCACTATACACTGCCACCTGACTAATTGACGAATCTCCAAGCCAAGACTCAAACAAACCAATCAACGAGTCGACTGCGTCAGAATTCTCAAGGTCGACAATATCTTCGATCGCGAATAGAAACATTTCAGCGCCGACGGGAGGTTGGTCCTCTTCTGAGGTACTAAAGCTTCCGTAACGATAGAGTTGCGGATAGTTCAATCCCAAGACTCGGGCGATGGATTCGATGCTCGCCGCCTTCTGTTGAGCATCACTTACGACATAGCTCGGTCCGAAACTCATGACTTGAGCAGACTGTGGCGCTTCGCTTGTTCTCGTTGGACTGAACAATCGCTCGAGGTACTGCATACCCTTAGAAAATTCCTCAGCCTTGAATAACACACGAACAATTTCCAAATGCTTGATAGCGTCGTAGACTTCGATTTCTTCAGCAATTTGTGCTATGTCTGGATCGATTTGTTCTGCTTGTTCAAAAACATCCGAAGGCTCGTATACTGCTGACAGGAATCGAACCATGGAGGCCTTCCAAACATCTTGAATCTGTTCATCGCCATCGAACGGTCTAACCAATGGGATAACTCTACTAACAAGAGCTTGAGCATGTTGGGAAGGAAGATGCTCACTTGCATCCTCGATTAGCGTGAGTACGTTCGAAGAAGGCCCTTGAGGCATGCGGTAAACGATCATGTTGCGAGATTGACTACTAAACTCTCTATATCGAATTTGATTGAGCACAAGTATCTCGTAGCAGTCAACAGCATCGGCGATACGACCTGACTTAGCCAAAATTCGCGCAATGTTGTGTAGTCTGTTTGGATTGGATCCACTCGCTCTCCGAGCTCTAGCAGCTACAGCCGCAGATTCGTCATCAGTTAGCTCAATATCAGCATCGTTAACCAAAATTAGCCACATCATGAATTCATGGTCATCTGCTGTATCTGCGATGATTTCATTTGAGAGCTCATCTAGTCGTTGCGAGTGTTCGTCAGGAAATTCTCTGTACGCCTTCGCTATTTGTTCATACATAGGCATTGATGTCTGCCTTTCCCACGGAGAAAGTGCTGAGACAAAGAGCTCCAACTCTCGACCGAGCGGAGCTTTAGACATGAGAACTTCAAGCAACGTAGGAATTTCCTCCTCGTCTCTGTAACGACCCGAGACCGGGAAGCCACCTGGACCTATGATCGTACTAAATCCCATAGAACTCGACATATACATGACATTGGAACTGGGCTTTCCTTTACTGGGGTATTGGATTAGCATGGGTTGAACACTTCCGCTGCCGTAGAATCTTCGCATGGAGTCGCCAAGACCAGCAGCTTGAGTACCTCGCCAAAGAGATCGCAGGAGATTTGGAACTTCATCCGATTCTATTTCGTCGCTATTCGCAATCTCTTGCAGTCGAGTAAATGTTGCTTCAAGACCTTCAGGCAAGTAGTCTGGAGAAGAATAATTGGCGGACACGCCTCGAATGTTTCGCAAGATGTCCGCACTAGGATCTCTTTGGCCGGTTATGGGGGCATCATTTTCTTTGAAGATTTCCTCACGAACATCGGGCCTGCGAAGATCGGAACGACCGTCCAATGCCATCGCCAATGCCAAATCGTAGTTCTCAAAGTTTAGTGCCGCAACATAGTATGCCATGCGAATGTCATCGTTGTCAGCCTCCAAATCGTAGTAGTCTTTTAGTAAACTCAAGATCTCTTCTGAGTGCATTTTGGACCAAACTAACCGCTCAATAAAGTACTTTTCTTCGGGAAACTTGTCGTTCAATGCCTCGAAAATTTCTCCACGCTTACTGCGAATTGCCTCTAATTCTGGATCAATTCCATCAAAGTAATACGGTGACTGATCAACCAGTACTTTGGCAAGTTCGACGTCATCGATCTTTCCTTCGAGAATGTCATTCATAGACTCTATGTATTGCTCTTTGAAAGCGCTGAACAAAGGATCTCTTAAGTAAAAACGAAAGCTAGAGTTTTGTGCGGATGTATATAGATCAAGTATGGCTTGATACGCAACATCAATGTTTCCCCGGTGATACTCCCTTACAACATTTACGATCTGTTCTGACCCTCGTACGGTAGACTCAAAATCATCTAACAGCTGCAGAAGGAATTCAATGTTTGACTCATGCACATCATCAAATAAGCAAATCATTGATTGGACATTTTGTCTCACATACTCGTCCTGTAAGTTCATCTTTCCAAGTAACTCGATTGTCGTGTTTTGAATTCTCTCTTGTTGGGACGAATCCAAAGAACTTGTGAGAAAGTCTTTGAATACTTGGCCGGGATCCATACCAATAGAAACCTGATTTTCTCGCAAGTTATCTACAAAGTACTCGAAGAGCACTAGGAGCTCGTCAATTCCGCCTCGTTCTTTGGCGTAGTACCAAAGACTTGCAACTCGATAGTAATTTTGACGTAGCGAGTCTCTTACCTCAGCGTCCCTCATGAACTCTTCGGTGATTGGAAAAAGGCGTTCTCCAATCAAATCTTCAAGTTCAATCATAAAATTGGGATCGTCATAGAGAAACTGTAGTAAGTCTCCTCGGTTCTCCTTTAGATGAGGAACGGCAACATTTACCAGTCTCCTGTAGCTCGCATCGTCAAACACAACAGAGGCATATTGCAATCCGGCTCGGTAGTTGCCTTCATTCATGTAGTCGCGAAACAACCTGTCCAAAGGTTCTGGCGTCTCGAGAATGTTGCTAATTCGGGACACTCGTTCGATATCTTTGTCTTCAATCGCCTTCTGCAACGCCGCTTCTATTCGAGTCTGATCGGAAGGAATTGTCTCGACCTCAAGATCCGGCAACTGTTCTAGTAGAGATGCTGCTGGTAAGACTCCTGAAGAGTCGTAGTGAGCTTTCAAGCTTTCCGCAAAATCCTCGTCGTCGCTGAAGTGTTGAACTAGGAGGAGATCGACTTCATTCGAGAGATCGATGTTATCGGTCGCCGTACACAATCTGCGAAGAAGTTGAGCAACGTGATCCAATCGGGAAAACCTAGCCAATTGCTGTGGATCAGCTTCTTCGTCGGTTTCCTCTTTGGCCTCTTCCTCCAGTATCTCCACAACCTTGACGAGTTCCTCGTCGAAGAGTTCTCGGATTTCGCTTAGTCTCGCCTCCGAACCTTCTTTTGTTTTAGGCCAAGTGCTTATCAATCCTTGGACCAGAATGTCATAGTAAGTCCTGAAATCGCGCGTAACGCTTGTGTTTACTCGGCTGCCAGGTGCCAAGTACATCACAGGCATGTACATTCCGGGTCCCAAGCGATTCTCGTTCTTTGGCGGCGCGGCGTGCAGCGCTGCGGGCAGTCCCCGCATCACCTTGTCGAGCGCGCTCGCGTACAGGGCGTTCGCCACGTCCAGCTGGCCGTTCCCCTCGCGCAGCGCGGCCGTCTTGAACTGCAGCTCCAGGCTGTCCCGGTTCACCGTCAGCGCCTGGCTGTACGACGCCAGAGCCTGCTTGCTGTACCCCGCCGCCAGGAACAGGTCCGCCTTCGTCTTCACCACGTCGATCTGGCCCGTGATGTCACGCACCAGCGACAGCGAGCGCTCCGCGCCCACCGTGTCCCCCCGGGTCAGCAGCGTGCGCGCCACGCTGATGTACACCTCCGGCGGCAGCTGCTGCCGCAGCCCGATCAGCCTCCGGCCGTACGTCAGCTGACGGTCCGGGTCGCCCTCGTTCCGGTAGATCGAGAAGAACCCCGCGTTCGGCGTCGCCATCGTCACGATCTCACGCAGCACCGCAAGGCGGCGGATCCCCGCCTCCGACACCGAGTTCTCCATCGCCGCGAACTCCCCCTCACGGTCGTTCGTCTCCTGCGCGATCTCCGCCAGCAGCGTGTACAGGTAGAACTTGTCCTCGCGGCCCGTGATCCGCTCCAGGATCACGCGGTGCGTCCACCGGAACACCGCCTCCACCTCCATCGACAGCTGCTGCCCGAACAGACGCTGGCCCACCATGTTGATGATCCCGTCCACCGCGACCACGAACTCGTTGTCGTCCGATGCGTGCTCCGCCACGTACTGCAGCAGCGCCACCGCCTCCATCGTCCGATCGTCCTCCTTCATCAGGTCCGCCATCAGCAGCAGGTTGTCGCTGTGCTCCGGCTGCTCGATCAGCGCGCGGCGGTAGCTCTCGATCGCCTCCTCCGTGAAATTCCCCATCGACAGCACGCTCGCCTCGAACTCGCCGCTCACCGCCTCCGCGTCGTACCGGCGCAGCTCCTCCAGCCAGTGCTTGATGTCCTCGTACCGCTCGTTCGTCTCCTCCGCGAGGTCGTACGCCAGCAGGTTCAGCACGATGTTCTGGATGTGCTCCAGGCGGTGCTCCGGGTCGATCTGCTCCAGACGGCGCAGCACCTCGTCGTACTTCGAGTACTCCTGAAGCTGCAGGTACACCAGTCCCAGCTGGCGCAGCTTCTCCACCTCCGGCATGTCCGTGCTCCGCGCGAACTCCTGCACGATCTCGGTGGCCGAGAACGAGTCCCCCACCTCCGTGTAGATCCGCACCAGAAGGTTCATCTCGTTCCGGTCCGCCTCCCCCGAGTACAGCTTCCCCTCCAGCTCCACCGCGATGTCCGCCAGCGCGTTCAGCTCCGCCGCGATCTGCAACAGCTGGCTCTCCGCGAAGCTCCGGCGCGCCGGAGCCTCCTCCGCCACCCAGATCTCGCGCCACAGCTCCAGCGCCCGCTCCTGGTTGCCCACCACGTTGTGCAGCCACGCCAGACGCATCCGGTCGTCGTACCCCAGCTTCCCCTCGTGCTCGCGAATCGCCTCGTACACGTCCAGCGCCCGCTCGTACTTGCGCAGTCGCTCGAACGAGTCCGCCACCACCCGAAGGTCGCCCGAGTCCGGCGGCAGCGAAGCCCACAGCTCCTCCACCGCACCCTCCGCCTCGGCCTCGCGGCCCCGCGCGAAGTGCGTCTCGAACAGGAACACGTTCCCGTGCACGCTCGGCCCGTGCGACGCCGCGTGGCCCTCCACCATCGCCACCGCCTCCGACACGTATCCCATCTGGTTCATGAACTCGCCGCCCAGCACCAGAACCTCCACCAGATCCCGGTTGCTCTCCTCGAAGCGCTCCCACACCTCCAGGGCACGCTCCGGCTCCGCCACGTTGATGTAGTACGACGCCAGACCCACGTACCACTGCACCACCGTCGGCTCCCGCTCGATCAGGTTCTCGTACTCCGACACCATCTCCGACGACTTCCCCGCCGTGTCGTAGATCTGGATCAGGCGCATCCGCGCCTCCACGTCCGACGTGTCCCGGTTGATCGCGTGGAACAGATCGATCGCGTCGTCGTACCGCTCCAGGTCGATCAGAAGGTCGATCCGAAGGTCCAGAAGATCCTCGTTCGCCGTACCCCGGCTCTCCAGCTCCCGCACCAGGTCGTCCATCCGACCCTCGCCCCGGTACGCCTCGTCCACCAGCGTCAGCGCGTACAGCCCGTCGAACCGCAGCTCCGTCGCGTCGTACGCCCGCCACGCGTGATCCCGAGCGCGCTCGTAGTCCTCCGCCTTCAAGGCCCACTCCGCCACACGCACCAGCTGACGGAAGTGCCGCGGCGACTCCGGGTCCGGTCGGTACAGCTCCAGCGCGCGCTCCGGATGCCCCAGAACCGCCAGCGTGATCGCCGCCCGGTTCTTGAACTCCTGGTCGCGGTCCCGCGCCAGGTCCACCAGTCCCTCCACGTTCCGGCGGTCCACCCCGATCATCGACAGCCGGATCCGGATGAACTCCCGCTCCGCCGCAAGCTCCGTGCCGTCCAGCGCCTTCCGGTACCACTCCGTCGCACCCGACTCGTCGCCCCCCGCGTCCAGAAGACGCGCCTTCAGCAGCGTCCCGTCCACCGTCTCCGACAGCTCCAGTCCCAGGTCCACGCTCTCCAGCGCGCTCTCCCGGTCACCGTACTGCCAGTGCAGGTGCGCCTGCGACAGCCGAGCCTTCGAGCGCTCCAGAGCCGGTCGGCCCGCGTCCGACGCCACCGCCTCCAGCCCCTCCAGCGCGCCCTCCACGCTCTTCGTCTCCATCACCCAGCGACTGTACACCTCGTCCACCAGACCCACGTCCAGACGACCCGGTCCCGCGTTCGACGATCCCAATGCATCCATCGGATCCCCCTGCGCCCACGACAGCGTCGCGCACAGCGCGAGAACGGCAATAAGCTGAGCTCGGAAAGAAGTTCGTTCGTTCATAGTTCTCTGGAATATGTCACTGAGTGAAAGGTGTAAGAGCAAGCCGAGTTGACTCGCACTTATTCTAAAGCAGATTGTTACAGGCGCAACTAAGCAGCCTTGCTTACAAGAATGTCAATAGCTTGGTGAATGGCATTGGCCTGAGAAATCCCATTTGGCAAGACAACCAAACCGAATATTTCGCAGCGTCGTGAGGCAGAGAAATCACGTAGCTCAATAGATCAAAAATCGACGTGCACATAGGGGTGTGCACGTCGATTCTATTTTGAGAAGGTGTGGGAGGACACCGGGACTATGAGGACTCGACAGTTTCCAAATCTAGACCACCAACAACCTCGATCGACTCATACGAATTTTCGAGCGTCAGAATCCTCGCATCGAGTTCCTTGAGGAATTCCACATCGTTTGCTTGCTCCACAATTGGACGTAACCCTTGTAACAAGCTCAATCCTGCAGTTTCTAAATCGATGTGTCTTATGGAACTGACCAGTGTCGGGCTCTCGAGTTGCTCTTGAAGCAATTTCACGAATTCCAACTCTTGCTCCGCATCGAGCAATCCGTCGTCAAACACGATCTGAGCAATCTCAGGATCAATCAACAATTGAGTCTTGGATCCCATCAATGCGATCGATCGAACGAGTTCTGAATCTATCTGCTCAACTGGTTGACTCAGCAACCAATTCTGGATTCGATCTCCGATTCTTTGAGCTCGATCTAGTTCTTTCCTGGAGACGAGGACATTGGTTATTTTCGTTAGGCCTTTGATGACGGAGGATTTCTCTATGTCATCGTCGTCGAGCCAATCGAGAAAGGCATCAGCGGTTGAATCAACGCTCGCCGAGTCATCGAAATTGAGAGTCTCAGACAACGAAAATACAAACAGTTCGCCGCTTGTCGGAACCGACGGAGCATTTATGGAAACCATCGATGAGCCCATGCCAGGTATGCGAAGACCCAAGAGTCCGCTTAGAGATTGAACGTTGCTCAATGACTGATATGTAGATCCTAGTCCCAACATTCGGGGACTTACCGACTCCACTTCTGTCAGTTGTGTCGACTTGGATGCGCTCTCCGTTGTGAAAAAAGTTCGCGACAAACGGTCTGCCTCTCGAGAATTACCAAGCAGGTGATGAAGTCTCACTAATTCGACAAGGCGAACACCATCGAATCCTTGCACAACATCTCCGGAACGGTCCACATTTGGAATGTGTTTGTTTAGGTTTTCAAGAACTTCCGGAAGCTCATAAGCAATTGCAAATGCCTTAATTGCAAAAGCTTCCCAAACACTTCGAAACTCAGGTGTATCTCTGAATGGTTGAACAAGGGAAACCACTCGGTGAACAAATGTCTGTAGCTTTTCCTTCGGAAGGTGATTCGACGCTTCCTCGATTAGGTGCAGTATGCTCGATGACTGACCGTTGCCCGATGACCCTGGTATGACGATCCGTCCAGATGGCGCAAACTCATTGAGTCGTGCCTTTCGTACTGCAAGCAGTTCGTAACAATCAACGGCGTGGTCAAAGTGGCCTTGCTTCGACAAAAGTGTCGCAAATTTTGACAACTGTTGGTCTATTGGAGACTTCATCCCCTGTGCACGAGAAACGAAGGCTTCAGATTCTTCTTTGGTCAGTGAGGCTTCCGAATCGAGAACCAGTCTCATCCAAAACATGAAATCAAGGTCACTGGCGGTGCCCTCTACAACCTTGCTCGACAACTCACCGATTCTCTTGGATAGCTGTTCCGGGTATTCTCTGTAGGCTGTCGAAACAAGATCGTGCAACGCATCGAAACGTAATTGTTCACTCTGGGACAGAGAGTTCATCAGTAACTCTAGCTCTTCTCCTAATGGAGCACTCGAGACAAGAGTTTCGAAAAGCGTTGGTTTTTGCCCTTCTTCCAAACTCTCCTCTTCCGAACCCATCGCGAAGTATGAAACTCCTAAGGATAGATACATCGTATCGATCGACGGACTGCCCTGACTTGGCCAAAGAAGCAACGTCGGTAGAAAGTTTCGCGTACCATAAAATCCGCTAGCAGCATCACCTATGCTCGCTGCCTGTACGCCCCGCCACAGTGATCGCACCAAATTCTTTGCTTGTTCCTCATCAAGAGGTTCTTCTGCTACTTGGTCTTGAACCCGGGCGACCATAGACTCCAATCCTTCAGGCATGAATCCGCTCCGCATCATTCGATTGAACGGATCATTACCGCGGACAATACTCAGAATCGCTGCTGGATCGAAATAGTCGTAGGGTTCGGCCGAGTCATTGCGATCCAGAATGCCTTCGCGGATCAAGGGATGCCGTAGATCGGGTCCTCCATCCAATGCAATTGCTAATGCTTGATCGTACATTTCGTCCTTGAGAGCCGTCAGGTAATACGCCATCCGGATGGACTCTTCGCTGCTGTCAATCTCGTAGTAGTCTTGCAGGTGGCCTAGCAGTCCATTCATTTGCTGACTTCCCAATTTCCCTCCAAGAATTAGCAAAGCTAGCTCTTTGTCCTCTGGAAAGCGCTCGAACAATCCCGTGATCAGATTCAAGCGTTCTTCGACATCGGGTAGGACATCGTGGTCTTCAAAGGTTCGTGTACTGGATTGCAAGAACCACTTTGCCAACTCCAGATCATCCATTGTCCCGTCGCGAATTTCCTGAAGAGCTTGCAAGTACTGTGAGCTGAATACTGTGTAGAGGGAATCGTTTGTATAAAAGCCCACATCGGGATTTTCTCGATAGATTTCAACCAGCGCGTCGAACGCCTCATCCACCGACCCTTCGTAGAAGCTCTTCAATATGGGCGATGCATTATCGTTTTCCGGTGCAACGGCGTAATAGTGGTTGACAATGTCAAGAAACAACTCAACATTTTCGGGAGCAACATTGAAGTTGTAAATCATGTACATCGCATATCGCCGCATAAACTCGTCCTGCAAATCGACTTTTTGCAGGAGTTCCTTAGTCGCTTCCATAAAGCGCGCCTGTAGCTCCTCGTTCAAAGAAGTCTGTAGCAGGTGAGCATGAATGGAGAACATGTCCAATGCCAAAGAGAATTGATTTGCTCGAACTCCTTTCACTATTTGTTCGAACACCATGACCATTTCATCCGGATTGCCGCGCTTGTTGACGTAGAACCACAATCCCGCTGTTCCAAGGAACCCAAACCTTTGAACTGCTTGCTGAACTTCGGAGTTTTTCAGGAATGCTGAATCTAGAGTTACAACCCGATCGCCAATGCGTTCTTCGATTTCCAACAAGAATATGGGATCGTTGAGGAGAAATCTCATGAGGTCCGCTGGCTCTTCCTGCAACATCGGAATTGCCATGTTCAACAGCCGGGTGTAGTCTGCATCTTCGAGAGCGACAGAAGCATAGCGAAGGACGTTGTAGTTCTCCTCCCTCAAGAAGTCTCGAAACAGTCGTTCCACAGGCTGAGGAAATTCGGCAATTCTTCCAAGGCGCACAAGTTTCTCAAGTTGAGGTCCATCGATTGCAATTAGCAATTCTCTTTCCACTCGAGTAGCGTCCTCTGGGTAGTTTTTGGACTCCTCTACTTTCACGGCTTCGGCAAGAACTGGGCTAATCTCAAATCCAACCTTGGTGTAGTGATAGCGCAACGTCGCAATGTAGTCCTCGTCTTCGCCGAAGTGCTCGAGTAGACGTTGATCCAACTGTTCCGAAATGTCCCCTTGATCAATCGCGAAGCACAGTCGTCGCAGCATTTGCGAGAGATGAGACAAACGTGAAAAACGTGCCAGAGAAATCGTTTCTGCCTCTTCGTCCTCAGATTCCGCTTCTTCAGTTGCCTCCACCGATTCTTCCTCGACGATAGCTATAGCTTTGTCGAACTCCTCGTTGAACATGCCCAAGAACTCATCGAGAACCTTTTTCTGTTCCTCCTCGGAACTTGGCCAAGTAGCGATGAGTCCCTGCATTAGCATCTCGTAGTACGTGCGGAAGTCCCGAGAGACTCCGGTATTGACCCCTCTTGATGACGACATGGAAATAGCCACACCTCCACTAACAGCCATAGCCATGCTTGATCCTGCACGACCTGATGGCGGTGCGGCGTGCAGCGCTGCGGGCAGTCCCCGCATCACCTTGTCGAGCGCGCTCGCGTACAGGGCGTTCGCCACGTCCAGCTGGCCGTTCCCCTCGCGCAGCGCGGCCGTCTTGAACTGCAGCTCCAGGCTGTCCCGGTTCACCGTCAGCGCCTGGCTGTACGACGCCAGAGCCTGCTTGCTGTACCCCGCCGCCAGGAACAGGTCCGCCTTCGTCTTCACCACGTCGATCTGGCCCGTGATGTCACGCACCAGCGACAGCGAGCGCTCCGCGCCCACCGTGTCCCCCCGGGTCAGCAGCGTGCGCGCCACGCTGATGTACACCTCCGGCGGCAGCTGCTGCCGCAGCCCGATCAGCCTCCGGCCGTACGTCAGCTGACGGTCCGGATCGCCCTCGTTCCGGTAGATCGAGAAGAACCCCGCGTTCGGCGTCGCCATCGTCACGATCTCACGCAGCACCGCAAGGCGGCGGATCCCCGCCTCCGACACCGAGTTCTCCATCGCCGCGAACTCCCCCTCACGGTCGTTCGTCTCCTGCGCGATCTCCGCCAGCAGCGTGTACAGGTAGAACTTGTCCTCGCGGCCCGTGATCCGCTCCAGGATCACGCGGTGCGTCCACCGGAACACCGCCTCCACCTCCGCCGACAGCTGCTGGCCGAACAGACGCTGGCCCACCATGTTGATGATCCCGTCCACCGCGACCACGAACTCGTTGTCGTCCGATGCGTGCTCCGCCACGTACTGCAGCAGCGCCACCGCCTCCATCGTCCGATCGTCCTCCTTCATCAGGTCCGCCATCAGCAGCAGGTTGTCGCTGTGCTCCGGCTGCTCGATCAGCGCGCGGCGGTAGCTCTCGATCGCCTCTTCCGAGAAGCCACCCATCGACAGCACGCTCGCCTCGAACTCGCCGCTCACCGCCTCCGCGTCGTACCGGCGCAGCTCCTCCAGCCAGTGCTTGATGTCCTCGTACCGCTCGTTCGTTCCTTCCGCGAGGTCGTACGCCAGCAGGTTCAGCACGATGTTCTGGATGTGCTCCAGGCGGTGCTCCGGGTCGATCTGCTCCAGACGGCGCAGCACCTCGTCGTACTTCGAGTACTCCTGAAGCTGCAGGTACACCAGTCCCAGCTGGCGCAGCTTCTCCACCTCCGGCATGTCCGTGCTCCGCGCGAACTCCTTAACGATCTCGGTGGCCGAGAACGAGTCCCCCACCTCCGTGTAGATCCGCACCAGAAGGTTCATCTCGTTCCGGTCCGCCTCCCCCGAGTACAGCTTCCCCTCCAGCTCCACCGCGATGTCCGCCAGCGCGTTCAGCTCCGCCGCGATCTGCAACAGCTGGCTCTCCGCGAAGCTCCGGCGCGCCGGAGCCTCCTCCGCCACCCAGATCTCGCGCCACAGCTCCAGCGCCCGCTCCTGGTTGCCCACCACGTTGTGCAGCCACGCCAGACGCATCCGGTCGTCGTACCCCAGCTTCCCCTCGTGCTCGCGAATCGCCTCGTACACGTCCAGCGCCCGCTCGTACTTGCGCAGTCGCTCGAACGAGTCCGCCACCACCCGAAGGTCGCCCGAGTCCGGCGGCAGCGAAGCCCACAGCTCCTCCACCGCACCCTCCGCCTCGGCCTCGCGGCCCCGCGCGAAGTGCGTCTCGAACAGGAACACGTTCCCGTGCACGCTCGGCCCGTGCGACGCCGCGTGGCCCTCCACCATCGCCACCGCCTCCGACACGTATCCCATCTGGTTCATGAACTCGCCGCCCAGCACCAGAACCTCCACCAGATCCCGGTTGCTCTCCTCGAAGCGCTCCCACACCTCCAGGGCACGCTCCGGCTCCGCCACGTTGATGTAGTACGACGCCAGACCCACGTACCACTGCACCACCGTCGGCTCCCGCTCGATCAGGTTCTCGTACTCCGACACCATCTCCGACGACTTCCCCGCCGTGTCGTAGATCTGGATCAGGCGCATCCGCGCCTCCACGTCCGACGTGTCCCGGTTGATCGCGTGGAACAGATCGATCGCGTCGTCGTACCGCTCCAGGTCGATCAGAAGGTCGATCCGAAGGTCCAGAAGATCCTCGTTCGCCGTACCCCGGCTCTCCAGCTCCCGCACCAGGTCGTCCATCCGACCCTCGCCCCGGTACGCCTCGTCCACCAGCGTCAGCGCGTACAGCCCGTCGAACCGCAGCTCCGTCGCGTCGTACGCCCGCCACGCGTGATCCCGAGCGCGCTCGTAGTCCTCCGCCTTCAAGGCCCACTCCGCCACACGCACCAGCTGACGGAAGTGCCGCGGCGACTCCGGGTCCGGTCGGTACAGCTCCAGCGCGCGCTCCGGATGCCCCAGAACCGCCAGCGTGATCGCCGCCCGGTTCTTGAACTCCTGGTCGCGGTCCCGCGCCAGGTCCACCAGTCCCTCCACGTTCCGGCGGTCCACCCCGATCATCGACAGCCGGATCCGGATGAACTCCCGCTCCGCCGCAAGCTCCGTGCCGTCCAGCGCCTTCCGGTACCACTCCGTCGCACCCGACTCGTCGCCCCCCGCGTCCAGAAGACGCGCCTTCAGCAGCGTCCCGTCCACCGTCTCCGACAGCTCCAGTCCCAGGTCCACGCTCTCCAGCGCGCTCTCCCGGTCACCGTACTGCCAGTGCAGGTGCGCCTGCGACAGCCGAGCCTTCGAGCGCTCCAGAGCCGGTCGGCCCGCGTCCGACGCCACCGCCTCCAGCCCCTCCAGCGCGCCCTCCACGCTCTTCGTCTCCATCACCCAGCGACTGTACACCTCGTCCACCAGACCCACGTCCAGACGACCCGGTCCCGCGTTCGACGATCCCAATGCATCCATCGGATCCCCCTGCGCCCACGACAGCGTCGCGCACAATGCGAGAACGGCAATAAGCTGAAGTTTGAAGAAATACGGTTTGTTCATAGTCTTTTGATATGTCTAGTTGCTATGGGTGAAGAGTCCGGGCAGCCACCATGTGCAAACGCACCAAGTCAGGTAGCAGATTTCAGTCCAACGAATAGCCACTTTTCTGAAGCCACAGCCGAACTGATAGGTGACTTTGTTGCCCATCGAGGGACCCAACAATGAAGAACTAATGCTTCTCGCAGCTAAGGAGAGTCTCAGCGTGGTCTTGCAGCATCGTCACTCTCGAGGCCAACGTCTATAAAGAATGTCGCCTAAGTAGAGAAGAATGGCCAGCAGCAACAGCCAAGGCCAAATCTGCACGACGACAAAAGAAAGCTCGCCTGAACTAACACTTGCCAAGGCAATAGAGTCGTCGTCCAACTCTAGGAGACTTTGTCCTCCTGTCGCCTCAGACAATCCAACAAGATCCAGAGCATCCATTGGATCTACCTGGTTTTCTTGAACTTCGTCCGATATTGCCAAACTAGCGCTTCTCCAAACTGAGCTTTCCATTCCGGCAGAAACTCCAATCAATAGGTCTTCATCCGAATTGGAGTACATATCTAGCTCAAAGAGGCCAGGAGCAGTCTCTGTAAAAGAGTACGTCTGCTCGTCAGCCAAGGTTGAGTCCAGATTGTAGAGTTGAGCTTCCGGGATGAGTGCTTCATTGGGCGAAACTCTATTGGCCAAGACAGTTGTCTTACCAAAGCGCCGTTGTGTGTCAATCTCGAAGCTATTCGTAAACGAAGCGTTACGCCGCACAATTCGACCAAGAAACTCTGGATACTCTTCCCAACCGGCCCAGTTGCGTGTACCTTCTCCGACAGGTTCGGTCATTAAAGTGGTGACTCGCCCCAATCCATAACGCCACGTTGCTAGTACCGGATGCTCGGTATCTGAAACTTCCACGAGCACTTCCGCGCCGTCTCGTGCCTCAACTTCGACATATCCATTGAGAGCAGGAACATCATCGGATTGAACCTCGCCCCACCAACCTTGGCCATGGCTGGTTTCCAAATCAAACATTCCTCTCTTGTACATTGGAGACTTTTTCGTGGAAGTCTGTTTGAAAATCATTTCAACTAACTGAAACTGATTTCCAACTGCGTAGAACCGGCCACCGCCCCAATTAGCGATGTCGGACATAATCAGATTGTGTCCGCCCTGTCCTACCAAGATGGTGGAAACCGTAATTCGATCTCGATTGATTCTTCGAGTCATCGATTCGTATGGGGAATCTTCCACACCAGCATCCGTTATGAGAACGATATGCTTGAAACGGGTATTTACGTTCTGCAAGCCGTAGTAGGCTTCCTGGATGGCTGGGAACAAAATAGTCCCGCCGATTGCCTTCATTCGACCGATTGCACGGTCGATTTCGATCTTGTTGGTTGCCGGTTGCATCGGAACTGCCCAATGCTTGTTTCCGTAGAACTCCACAATTCCTATGCGGTCATGTGGCTTCATTCGACGGACTGCAATTCTCGCAATGTGCTTAGCTAGTTCGATACGCGTTCCAGCCATAGATCCCGATGTGTCCAATATGATTGCCAGACCGACACTGGGATCGATCTTGTCCTGATCGCCTGGAATATCGACGGGGAAGAGATCGGTCAACGGTGAATCGTGATATCCGCCATCTCCAAATGCCGCTTCACCTCCACTGTGGATCAAACCTAAACCGTCGTTGCTAACAGCGTCTGCGATCTTGTCTTGCACACTCTCTTGGACGACACTCGTCGGCGCATCGTCGAGCATGACAACATCGTAGTTTGACAGGTCCACATCGTCCGAGAGCGATGACGCAACCGGTGCATCAATCTCGAATCCTACACCCAACAAATCCGACAGGGGTTCGTCCGCTCCAGACTGCCGGTTACCCAGATACAGGACACGAATGGGGTCCTGAACGGTGACGACATGGCGCCACTCATTGTTGGTCAGATCAGAATCAAGGTTTTCGGGTGCGGAAATCTCAACTACCACCTCCATGAACCCTGGTTCTTCGGCTTTAAACTCTAGCATGACAGTCTCTCGCCCGTCACTTGCAAGATCATCTAGTTGGGCGATTGCCTCACCGTCGTGAATTGCCTTCACCGACATTTCAGGGGCGGTCCCAATGACTTCAACGAAGAGTGAAACATTTTCGCCAGGACGAACGTCGGTCGATCGAACATCGCTGATATACACGTCTGGAGGAGGATCGATAGAAATACTATGGACGGGGATTTCTCGTTCTCTTATGAGATCGAATGCCCTTCCCCAATGGCGATCGGTGGACAATCCATCCGACACAACGGTAACCGAACCACTGACTCCAAATGGAATAGACTGGGCCGCAATTTCAAGTGCATCGCCTAGAGGTGACTTTTCGTCGGCGTTCATATGGACAAAGTTTGGCGTATCGACTGC
Source organism: Candidatus Azotimanducaceae bacterium (assembly GCA_965203735.1). Taxonomy (GTDB): domain Bacteria; phylum Pseudomonadota; class Gammaproteobacteria; order Pseudomonadales; family Azotimanducaceae; genus Bin55. Next base: position 1,094,333 of record OZ241909.1, on the reverse strand, counting down.
TTTCTCGCTTCCGCCAACTTGCACAACGCTCACCGAACCCTCACCGCTAAACTCTCCGATTACATCTTCGGCCAACTCAACTGCACGCGCTTTATTCTCCTCTGACAGACTGTCTGATTGATCCAAGACAATTGCGTAGTGCCTGTTCGGCAGATTTGAGACAACCACCGGTTGCATCAGTCCTACAACTAAGGAGAGAAACACAAGTGTTCGAATAACGCCGTGCCACACTCGTTTGGGGCGAGTTGGGAAAAACCAAAGAGCAGGAACAAGAATCGCCAGCACAGCAAACAGCGGATAGTTGAACGAAAGTTCCATTACGGCATCAATCCCCTCTGATACAGGTACCACTCCAAACCGAGAAGAAGGACAGCCAGCAAAGCCAGCCATGTCGCAATGCCCCATACGGTCTGAGCATTGGATGTCTCCATCACTGCGTCAGTCAAATTTTGAGAGCCCGCTCGAACGGCTGTCGACGGATCGAGTAGGGACACTTGCAGTGAACTTCCGTCGCGAAGTTCGAGTGTTCCCGCCTCGTTTCTTACGTATGACGCTCCAATTGCATATTCCGCCAGCAAATCGGAACTAGCAAGCGAAGAACCTGATGTCTGTTCAACTGGTTGTCGGCCAGCGGCCAAGTAAGCGTACCATGCCTCTTGGTCGGCCAAGTAGCGAATTGACTTCGAAACGAAAATTGGAAAACTCAAGCTATCTTTGAAGTTGAAACTCTCGCTTACTAATTCGCTCCATACAGAAATATAGCGCATGTCCGAATCTTCGAGTTCTATGCTTATCTCTTGATTCAACTCAGTAGCCATCGCAACTGAATCGATTTCTGCGAGACCAAGATCGGCTATGCTTTGATGCAGAGCTTCTCTCGCATCCAGCTCGCCTGTGTAACCTATGACGAACGCCTTCTCTTGGGCTCCCATTGTCGTCGCACGTAGATATGGAATTGACGACTCCAAGTCAGCTGGTCCGAGAATTGCGACACTTGCCCCCGAACCCACAATCTCGATTCCTTCATCTGCGTCTACTGCACGTCGGATCGCTGTTGGAACGTCACTTCCGAGTGCGACCAAAATACGTTCTTTCGTCGGAAGGGTTACCAGAGCTTCGTTATCGAATTCCAAGTCGTCGGATTGTTCGATCGACACAGAGAACACTGAACCATCGGCCAGTACGTCTCGCACCCGAAACTCATTTGAAGAGATCGATTCCAATCGCGTAGCGGCCAATTCCTGCTCGCCAATCTGCACTCGAAAATCATCGGGCTCGATAGCTAACCCTTCGGTTGCGAGAATGCGAAACAACACATCCACCGTATCCCATTCACCGGACAACGCTTCTGCGATTCCAAGAGCGACAATTCCTCTGTTCTCAAAGTCGTCAAGGGTCTCGATCTTCCTTGAAACACTATAGCCATCTGGAAGTCGATCCAAGGCGTGTTGGGAGATCGGTGCTCCTCCATAGACGACGATGTTTACTTCATCGGGATAACTGTTGTTCCTAGGTAGAAGTCTTAGGAGTTCTTCAAGCGATGAACTTGCTGCCACCGGCTCGAATTCATCCAATCGTCGCTCAAGAACAAGCTTCTCTTCTCCTGTGGCCAAGACTCGCACGTTTTGGGCACCCGACAGGAACACCTCACGTGAATCCCGAGCGTACTTGGAGACATCGTTGAGAAGCTGCCTCTTGGATTGTTGAAATGTATCGCCAGAGGCTGCATGGGCTGAACCGTCGATTACAAGCACATTGAATCCGGATGTGCGTTGCGCACCTGTAAGCGGTCCTCCAAAACCAATCCACAACAACCAGCAGATAAGCAAAGCTAGCAAATAGGCCAACAAGTGCCGAAACCTTTGACGCAGAACTCGCACGGGGGCCTCACGAACAGCTGCTGCCCAGAACATTGTTGTTGCAACGGGTAACTCGGTGTAGCGAATTCGGAGTTGCTGCAAGAGAAAGAGCAATCCTGCTAGAGCCAACAGGCCAAGACCAACTAGGAGAGGCGAGAGATTGAAGAAACTCATACCATCAAGGCTCCAGACTCAAACAGGCCCGCAAGTTGATCCAACACGTCCTCGTCGGCGTTGAGACGAACTAGTCCAATTCCTTGTTGCGAGGAGAAGCTTGTAAGCTGCTGATTGAATTCACCGTAGATTCTTCGATAACGGTTAAGCACAGCCGGTTCAACCGATACATCAACGGCATCAGTTGTCTCGCAGTCTACTAGTCGAATGTCTCCCACCAATTCTTCGTTCTGCGTCGGATCACTGTCAATGTTCTTGACCAGTTGAACGAGAAGAATCTTATGCCTGCACGTCTTGAGCGCATCAGTAACAGCGTCCAATCCTTGTGGATCAAAAAAGTCAGAAAGGATGACAAGCAATCCCGGTCGGAGCTTTCTAAAAGCAAGTTGGTGAATGGACTGAGATAGCTGAGTGCCCTCTTGCTCTGACAGACTCACCATCCTTTGTCCAAGAAGCGTTAGCTGTCTCTTCCCTGCTATTGGCCTCGAGTGCATTTCCAGTTCATCGGAAAACGACAACAACGCGACGACGTCGTGTTGACTGAGTGCGATAGATGACAGTGCCAAAGCAGAACGCAAGGCAGCGTGTACACGTGGAGCATCCTCGAGGAACATGCTTCGTGAACGGTCAACAAGCAGATAAAGCGGAAGATCCTGGTATTCCTCGAAGACATGTACGAACAACCGACCGAGTCTTCGGTATATGTTCCAATCTACGGCACGGAGATCATCGCCTGCCACATATTGCTTGAAGTCCTTGAACTCCAAGCCGATCCCTCGATCGTGCGTTACCTGCTCACCAAGACGACCTTGGCGGAGAAAGCGCTTGATCCTAAGATTAAATGTCTCTAAAGCGTCGAGAAACTCTGGATCGAAGAGTTCTTCGAACGTAAGTTGAACCGCCACGTTCCTTGCTCAGCGTTTAGTCAACCGATCTCGGTAACTTTACCTGTTCAAGAATGTCCTCAATGATGCTGTCGGGCGTTACATTGCTAGCCTGTGCTTGGAAGTTGAGGATAATGCGATGTCGCAGCACGGGATACGCAACTGCCTTGATATCGTCTGTACTGATGGAGAAACGATCGTTCAGTATTGCTTGGACCTTGGCAGCTAGCATCAGTCCCTGAACTCCCCTCGGACTCGATCCAAGCGAAACGTAAGCACTGGACTTGTCCGTTGCATATGCGCTATTGGGTTGCGTTGCCATCACTAATCGAATTGCATAGGTCTTTGCGTTGGTCGGTACCGCTACCGCACGAGCAATCTCGCGGAGCTTGACTATTTCCGCCCCATCAGTGATGTGGCTAATTTCGATTTCTTCGGTTCCGGTTGTACGGTCGATAATTTCGTAATACTCGTTCTCTTCGGGATAGTCCACCAAGAGTTTGAACAAGAAGCGGTCGAGCTGAGCTTCTGGAAGTGGATAGGTCCCTTCCTGCTCGACAGGATTCTGCGTTGCCATCACACAATACGGTTCATCAAGATGAAGAGTCCTATTGCCTACGGTGACCTGACGTTCCTGCATGGCCTCGAGCAGTGCGGATTGAGTTTTGGGCGTTGCCCGGTTGATCTCATCAGCAAGGATGAGATTTGCGATGAGAGGCCCTTCTTGAAAACTCAGTTCATGGGCTCCGCTCGCGGTTTCGGTCAGCACCATCGTTCCCTGTATGTCTGCAGGCATCATGTCAGGCGTGAACTGAATTCTCGAGAACTTTACGCTCACAGCATCGCTCAAGCAACGAACGAGCATCGTCTTGCCAAGTCCAGGTACACCTTCCAACAACACGTGCCCACCAGCCATTAAAGCCGTAAGTACTCCGTCGACGACCGTGGGCTGGCCCACCATCATCTTGCTCACCTCGGTTCGAATCTGTTCAAATACCGATTTGAAATGCGCCGCTTGTTCAGCGGCGCGGGAATCTACATTTGTAGTTGCTTGTTCTGCCATTCAATCATTCCCCTTCTTCTACTGGTTCTTGGCGCATTGCGGTGAAGTAATTGCTAACTACATTGCGCATCCATGGCTTGAGTTCGTGGTGAGCGACCTTTCCTATTGTCTCGTCTATTGACCCACGATCTTTGCTCTCCACACTTGCTACTTGACTAGGATGTGGAACAGATCGCTCACGTTGGATCTTGACGCGACCAGGACTTACTTGCGACCGCAACTGATCAGGCATTGGAACGCCTAGCAACATTGCAGCCACACCACGTGTCTTCTTTCGGGCTCCTGCTCCGCCTCTTCCATTGGCACGTTCGTCTTCTTCCTGACCCACCATTCCAGAAGGCGACAATTGGCGATCAACAGGAGGTTTCCTCTGATTGATCATAGGGCGAGCCGCACTCGTGGCTTCTTGTTTTTCGTCTTCTTCGTCGTCAGATTCCAAATCCACGCCGGTGTCGAAGTCGTTCTCTAGCGGACGCGACGTGTTTTCGGTCATTTCTGCGGAAGACGACTGGCGTCCACTACCCGATCCCTTTCCTCCAGCGATGCCTTTCGCTGACTCATCGCCTGGTTCATCTTCGTCCGGACGTTCTTTCTTTTCTTTGGCTTCGCGTTCCTTCGGAGGTTGATCAGATTGTTGTTGCTTCTTCTCAGGGTCACCCTCTCCAGACAAACTTGACGAGGAACTACCAGCCTTGTTGTCCTGTGATGCGCCGCCACTTAAACCCACTTGCATGGATTCCGAGGGGTCGCTGTCTGACGGGTTAGCTCGTCGAAGTGCAGAGTCCTGCGACTTGGATTCTGTCGATTCCAGCACCGCACCTTCACTGGTTCGATCAGTCGACACGTTCTTGGGTGGAGATTGAGATTCACTGTCAGCCTCCACAGGAGCCTCAGCGGCTTCTTCCTCCATCTCCAAGTCATCTATGGTGCTGATCGCAAGTGGTTCATCCAGAATGGGAGATGCCTCCAAGTTTGGATTGAATGTCAGAAATTGCACAAGCATTCCAGCTACTAAGAACAATACCGCAGCTAAGCCGTGACCCCACTTGGTTGTATATATAGTAGGAGCGGCAATCCTGATATCTCGTAGTTTGGTGTTGGTTGCTTTCTCAGCGTATGGCATGGCATCGGCGACTGCAGCATTCTCAAAATCTGAAAGGTTGCCCAGATCAAGAAATTCATCCGCGGCTTGAAGTCGGTCTTTGTATCCAAGTTCACGATCGAATAATGCCAACGCATAATTTCTGCTTACACGACGAGAAACGAATCCCCAAAGTGCCGCAACCAAAACATAGAGCACTGGCACTACAAGCGCGAGTAACACCGTGAGGATTGGATTGAGTAGCCAAAACTGTTCGCCGGTGAAGCGTTGTGCAACTGCTGCAACGGCAAACGCCAAAGGAACAATCAAAGCGACGATGTGGACATGTCCCATCGCCTTTTCGACTGCGTTCTTTAGCGCATAGCGCCTTAGGTAGCCTGCACCTCGACGGGCGAGACCGTCAAGGTGCAGACGTAGATCTTCTAAATTAGCCACCCTGCGTGTCCGACTCGAGCAATCCTGAATCGGAATCAATCTTTGGTCGCAGTCTTTCTAGAGCTTCATTAGCTGACTCGGTTTGTTCCGGAGGCAAACCAATAGATAACGCTTGACCATAGTTGGCATAGGCTCTCTCATTGGCACCCATAGCTTCATAGGCTCGAGCCAGATCGTAGCGTGAAATCGAATCGAGTTCGGGGTCTCCGTTCATCCGTGCGGAAAGGAAGAATCCCCTCGCTTTCACTGCTTCGCCCTTTGCGAGATAACGGTCACCTACGATTGATTGAACCTGCTGACGGAATCGTGGTTGATCAGATCGCGAGGAGAAATCGATTGCTTTTTCTCCAAGCGTGACAATCAAGTCAGTGAATTGATCTCTGGATTCAACGGTGGAATAGAGATCAAAAACGAAGTTTGCAACGTACATGAACTTGCGTCGATCTTCATTTACCGCCAACCCATAGTCAATTGCGGATATCAATCGCTCTTCTGACGTTTCATTCTCCAAGCCGAGGCTGAAAAACTCACCTACAGCCTCTTCAACATTTCGGTCAGTTTGATTCTCTTCGATGTACTTATATAGCGCATCCTGATCTTGAGCGGCAGCAGCCATGTAGAACTGAAAATCAGCATCCGAGTAATTGCTGTTTGTCGTGCGGGTTATACCTACAAAGCCTTGAGAGGGATCCAAGACAATTCGATAGCCGGACAGAACGCTCATCCCGGAAACCAAGAGAACATCCGAGGATGGTTGGTCCGGTGGAGTCACTGCGTATTCTTCGGGGAAGGTTCGTCCTTGCTCTTCTAGAGCCTTCCGAATTTGTTTTTCCTCCTCCTTCGCTGCTGCGTAGTCGTCCCACCAGTTCGTGTACAGATCTTGAGGATAGAGAGCGGCCATATCCGAAATCTTTGTGGAATCGTCAAACCCGAAGAAAGCCTCTTCTACGACACCAGTTTCCCGATTGTCAAGAATCTCTCGATTCAACACAGTGTGGTAGCCCTTGGTGCTCATTTTCATGAATGCAGTCTGACCGCCGTCATAGTTCACCGGTACGAAAACCGATCCGCCAATTACTTCTACGCCTTCTACAAACGTTTCAGATTCAGCTCTTACGTCCGCCGCGACAAGTTCACCTGCAGGATGCAGCGCGAGGGTCTCTTCTTGAATGTCAAGAGTCATCCCAAACTCACGCAACAGTGGCCAGCCGATAATTGCGACGATATCGATTTGGTCCAGATGTTTGTCATACTTGCCCGTAAGTTCACCACATACGGTTCCCTGTTCCGGTACGATTTCTGCTCTGGGAACTTCCACCCTGAAGTTTTCGTTGAGAATCCTCATGTTTGTTTCGTTCTCGCCGAAGCGAACATTCCCGAATACACAAGACTGGATCATCATTGCGTAGGGCATGTCGTAGTCGACAATGACGTGCGTGTCTTTAAACCAAACTTCGGTTTGTAACTCGACACGCGCGAGAATCTTGTCACCAATGACTTTGATATCCAACGCGCCACCGGGAGAACCGGTAGCCGATTGTTGAGCAGCCACATTCATGGGTACGACAAGTACACACAGCAAAGCCGCGATTGCCCAGATGGAACGCAAGGAGAAACTATGTCTGGAATCCATTTCTTTCACCGTTGGTTATGGATGAGTTAGTTACAGTTGCAACATTATTGCACACTAAGCACGAACAATGCGCACGAATGACAAATATTAGCCTCCTTCGGAGGCCTTTTCAAGAAGTTCGTCGTTTGGATCGAGCCGCACTTTGATTCGTGCAAGTGCTTCATTAGCAGTTTTTGCGAGCTCTGTTGGCAACCCCAGTGAAGTTGCTTTGTCGTAGTTCGCATACGCGCGACGGTCCCAGCCCAAAGCTTCGTAGGCTCGAGCAAGTTCATAGCGGACTCTTGAGTCAAGTGCGGGATCACTGTTGAATGCTGCAGACATGAAGCATTCAAGCGCTTTCTCGGGTTTGTTCTGCGCGAGATAGCGGTCGCCCAATATCAACTGAACGTGCTGCCTAAATCTCGGAGACTCAGATCTTGCGAGCATAGGTAATGAGAGCGATCCCAAAGCAATAATCAGTTCAGTGTTGCGTTCCAAAGACTCTTGGTTTGCGGTCAATGGGAAGAGGTAATCCAAGACGTACATGAACTTACGACGCTCTTCCTGGACATTGATTCCGTGCTGAAGAACTGCAACGAGTCGATCAGTTGGCGTGTCGTTCTGAAGTCCAAGCTGGAAAAACTGCGCGACGGCTTCCTCGACATTGCGACTCGTAGGGTTGGCCTCTAAGTATTTGAAGATCGCTTCTTCGTCGCTAGAAGCCAAAGCCATGTAGAACCGATGGTCGTCTTCGGAAAAATTGCTATTTAGCGTGCGTGTTACCCCCAAAAATCCTTGATAGGGATCCAAGACCCAGCGGTACCCAGTAAGTACACTCAGTCCGGTAACCAGCAGAACATCCGAACTGGGCTGATCAGGAGGCTTGGCGACAAGCTCGTCGGGAAATGGCTGGTTCTCTTCCTCAAAACGCTTTCGCATTTCTTTTTCTACAGCGCGCGCAGCCGCATAGGCATCCCACCATTGCGTGTACAAGTCCTGTGGAAAAAGAGCTGCCATGTCGGATAGCTTGAGCGACTTGTCATACCCAAAGTAGGCTTCTTGTAATACACCGGCTTCACGATCGTCCAGCAATTCCCTGTTCAGCACGGTGTGGTAGCCACTTGTACTGAACTTCATGAAAGCATGTTGGCCGCCGTCGTAATTCACGGGAATGAAAAGCGAGTCTCCGATGATCTCAATGCCTTCGATGAAGACATCTGAACTGGCTCGTATCTCTTCCGGATCGAGAGAACTCTTGGGATGCAGTTCTAGTTTCTCTTCCTGAAGGTCCAACGTAATCCCAAAATTGCGCAAAGCTGGCCAACCAACAATCGCAAGGACATCAATCTGTTCTAGGAAGTTGTCGTACTTTGCGGTGAGCTCGCTGGTCGTGTTCCCTCGTTCTGCAACGATGCCATCACGAGGAATCTCGAAGTCGAAATTCTCTTGACTAATTTTGAGAGTTGTCTCGTCGCCACCAAACTGCAATCCCGCATTGGGATTGATCATCATTGCAAACGGCATGGAGTAGTCGAAGACAATGTGAGTGTCTTTGAACCACACTTCGGTGTTCATTTCGACTCGAGCGAGAATTCGATCACCGGCAATTTTTAAATCCAGGGAACCACCGGGTCCAGCTGAGTCTGTCTCAACGGACTCTTGAGCATTGCAGCAAAGAGCTGCCAACACGATCAACAGACAGGAGCAACGAATCGACAGGATTGCGACCTGTCGAGAAACGAGAGAAAGACCTGGCTTAGCTCTGGTCCTGAAGGCTCGGCAATTACTTAGAGACACGAACTCTGACGCTGGTTGCTCATATCACAGTCGTTTTGGGTCAACCCTCTTCTGTAGTGGCTTGCAAAGCTGGATCATCCGGAGCAATACGTTGACGAAGTCTGTCTAGCGCTTCGTTTGCTTTTTGGTTCTGTTCAGCGGGCAGGCCTACTTCAATAGCTTTTGCATAGTTCACATAGGCTCGAGCGTCTCTTCCCAATGCCTCGAGGGCACGACCTAGATCGTACTTCGCAAATGCTTCGAGCTCGGGGTCACCATTGAAGGCAGCATTTATGAAGTGCCTCCAAGCTTCTTGCGCGTCATTTTGCGCGATGTATCGATCACCGACCAACATTTGAACTTGCTGCCTAAGTCGGGGTTGGTCGGATTTAGGTGTGTATTTCAGAGCTTCTTCGCCCACCGCAATGATCAAATCAGTGTGTTGATCGCGAGACTCCGACGTAGCCGACAGTTGGAAAACAAAGTCTGCCACATATTTGAACTTCCTGCGTTCACTGGCAAGGTCCAACCCGTACTGAATAGCCTCAAGTTGCCTCTCTATCGTTGCACCGCTCTCGAGTCCTAAGTCAAACACATCCGAAACCGCTTCTTGTACGTTTCGATCCTCGGGATTCTCTTCCAAGTACGTAAAGAGTTTCTCTTCATCGTCCATCGCTGTCGCCATGTAGAACTGATGATCCGCATCGGTGTAATTGCTGTTTATGGTTCGAGTCAAACCGAGGAATCCCTGCTTATGGTCAAGCACAATTCGGTAACCGGAAAGTACGCTCAAGCCTGCGACCATCAAAACATCGGAACTGGGTTGGTCAGGTCGGCGAACGGCAAATTCCTCTGGGAAGACTTCACCTCTTTCCTGCATTTCCTCACGGACTTGATCTTCGATTTGCTTGTTCGCCGCGTATTCATCCCACATCTTCATATATAGATCTTGTGGGTAAAGTGCAGCCATGTCCGACACCTTCATGGTCTTGTCAAAACCGAAATAGGCTTCTTGGACTACCCCCGCTTCGCGATCTTCCAAAACCTCTCGGTTAAGTAAAGTGTGATAGGAATTCGTGCTTAGTTTCATGAATGCTCGTTGTCCGCCGTCGTAGTTCACAGGAAGGAAAATGGAATCTCCTATCGTTTCCACTCCTCGCGCAAAAGTTTCGGAAGCGGCTTGAACTTCGTCTGCAGACAATTCGCCTTCGGGATGCAAAATTAGCGAGTTGTCCTGTATGTCAAGAGTCAGACCGAATGACTTCAATACAGGCCAACCCACAATTCCAATAATGGCGACTCGATCCAATTCATCTTCGTACCAGGCCGACAGCTCTGCGGACAATTGTGGATTCCCCAGCACTCTCTCATCGAGGATTCCCGACCGAGGAATCTCTATGCGGAAGTCTTCGTTTAGAGCTAGAAGGGTGGTCTCGCCTTCGCCAAATCTCAAGTCTCGGATTACTGGAAAGTTCATCACCATCGCGAAAGGCATATCGTAGTCCAAGATAACGTACGCGTCCTTGAACCACACTTCTGTTTGTAGTTCCACACGAACCATGATGCGGTCACCTACGTACTTGACCTCTATCGGACCACCATTGGGTACCGAAGATGACGCTTCCTGTGTATGTGTAGCCGTGGATAACCACACCACAAGGAAGACTAGGAGAGTTCCGAGCCTCTGGAAGATACTTGAGATGGACAATTGATTTTGGTTCTTCATGGATTTCATATGTCGCTAGTTGAAGTGAGTCCGAGCCAATGCTGTTCCTAACGCACCGTGACAAAGCACAACTTGGACGTTTCTCAGTCAGTACGAATTCTGAGTAAACGAGTGCTCAGCATGTTGTTGCACGGCAATTTTCGGACTGATGGTAGCAAACTACAACAGCGTTTGAACCAATCCGATTTTGGTTTTGATCCGCACACGGTCAGATTTTCCAACCAGAACCTCCGTTCGGTCAATGGTTGGACGACGGTCGCAAGCTTGTCAAGAATTGAAAACGGGCCGCGGAGCTTAAACGGTTCCAGTTGCCAAACCGGTAGAAGTCAGGAAACGATAGCTCGCTTCAACTGCTTCAAACATGTCCGAGTCGCACGAGTCCAGTTCGACGATGAGCCATTCAAGAACATCGACGTCTGCTGCATGCACAATTCCCGAAATGTCCAAGATTCCACTCCCCACAGCCACGTGTGCTTTACCTTGTTCGAGAGGGCCGTCCTTAATGTGAAGCAGTGGAGCACGATGCATTATCCGACTAACTTCCGCGACCGGGTCACATGCACCAAAGTTTGCTGCCCAATAGGTATCCACTTCAAAGAGCACACCGGGACAGTCCCTCTGAAGCGTGTGATAAGGCAGTTCACCATCAACAGGGATAAATTCAAACCAATGGTTGTGCAAAAACAACTCTAGATCTGCTCGATTCAGTTGCTCTACCAACAGATTCACCGTTTCGACGGTCTGCTTGACGGCATCCGACGTCCTAAAGTCGTCTGGCCCGAACCCACCCGCCGCTCGCGTCAGACCCAAAGCCCTCGTGACATCAATGACTTCATTAATGTCCGAACGATTGGCCCATGGATGGTGACTCGAAGATACTTCCATTCCCAAATCGTTCACTTGTTTGAGGAAGCCCTCGGGCTTTTTGCCGAATAATGCAAACGGTTCTACGCCTTTGTATCCAATTTGTGCCAGTCGCTCTAGAACCGAGTCGAAGTCTCGAAAGGATTCGTCTCTCAGTGAATAGAGTTGTACGGAAATCGGTTTTGGTGTATAGCTCATGAGAGCGTCGTGCGGTTCAACAAACTAAGCATAAACGACACCAAATTCGCTATCGGCAAGTTTGAGTTGTTGTAAGTCTATGCGGCGTCGAAGAATGCACACGCGGTAAACACTGCATCTTTGAGTCTACTCTTAAGTTGCCTAACTCTCTTATCTGGGTGTATCTTGTAGCATTCAAGTGGTACGTCGAATGGCTTGCCTGCAATGAAGTTAAAAATGGGAATGGTTGGTGGTGGGGAAGGCTCTTTCATAGGACCTGTACATCGCATCGCGGCCGAATTGGATGGCAAGATCGAACTAGTTGCCGGAGCGTTCTCGGGCGACGCTCAACGATCGAAACAATCCGGCATTGAGTTGCATGGTCTCTCGCCTGATCGCTGCTATGGGAGCTATACCGAGCTCATTGAGGCAGAGTCAACTCTGAGTCCGGACAACCGAATCGACCTGGTTGCAATCGTCACACCTAATCATCTGCACTTTCCAGTCGCAAAATCTGCGTTGGAATCCGGATTTCACGTAGTGTGCGACAAACCTGCAACCCTCAACTTACAAGAAGCACTAGATCTAACTAAATGTATTCAAGAATCTGGCCGTCTGTTTGCACTAACGCACAACTACACTGGCTATCCGATGATTCGAGAAGCACGACATCTTGTACAAACGGGAGCACTGGGTATTGTTCGGCGCGTCAATGTCGAATACATACAAGGATGGCTTTCCGAACGGGAGGAAAAAACGCAGAACAAACAAGCTCAGTGGCGCACCGACCCGAGTCGCGCAGGCGCTGCTGGTTGTATGGGAGACATTGGGACTCATGCATTTCAGCTGACTGAGTACGTTACAGGACACACAATCGAACGATTGTGCGCGGATTTAACAACCTTTGTGCCTGGTCGGAAGTTGGACGACGACGGGAATGTGCTGCTCCAACTATCCAATGGTGGCAAGGGAGTGCTATGTGCAAGCCAAGTCGCTGTCGGAGTGGAAAACGGCTTAACTCTTAGAGTCTACGGGGAGACAGGTGGAATCGAATGGTCTCAGATGGAACCCAATTCCCTAGTAGTTCGATGGAAGGATCGACCATACGAAGTGAGGCGTACCGGTGGAGTTGGGATTCACGGACCATCATCCAGCGCGACAAGATTACCGGCTGGGCATCCGGAAGGATTTCTTGAGGCTTTCGCGCTGCTCTATAGGAACTTTGCCGAATCAGTGATGCAATTCAAGAAAGGCACTGACGTGAATAAGTGTAAGCGGGACTTTCCTTCGATCGAAGATGGGGTTCGAGGAATGCAATTCATCGACGCTGTCGTGGAGAGTTCCCGGAGTGATTCGCAATGGATCGAGGTTAGCAAGTAAGGAGCAAATTCAATGAAAACCTTAAAGGGACCAGCCATTTTTTTGGCGCAGTTTATCGACGATTCCGAACCATTTGACAACATTGAATCTATGGCAGAGTGGGCTGCAAATCTGGGATTTGTTGGAATTCAGGTTCCTATCGGAAACCCTCGTTTCATCGATGTTCAAAAGGCCGCGGAAAGCATGTCCTACTGTGACGAACTCAAGGAACGTGTGGGTCGGTTTGGAATTGAGATTTCTGAACTGTCGACTCATCTCGAAGGACAATTGGTGGCAGTTCATCCTGCATACGACGAATTGTTTGACGGATTCGCTCCAGAACCACTTCGGGGCAATCCGCAAGCGCGCACTGAGTGGGCTGTCAAGCAAGTCAAACTGGCCGCAAAGGCGAGTCGTAACCTAAATCTCGACGCTCATGTGACTTTCTCTGGTGCCTTGATGTGGCCGATGATGTACCCGTGGCCTGCTCGTCCAGCAGGACTCGTCGATGAAGGATTTCGAGAGCTTGCAAATCGCTGGCGACCGATTCTTGACGAATTCGAAGAACATGGAGTGGATGTTTGCTACGAAATCCACCCCGGGGAAGATCTTCACGACGGCATAACATTCGAACGCTTTCTCGACGAAGCCGGTGGACATTCACGTGCAAACATTCTGTACGACCCAAGTCATTTCATACTGCAACAGTTGGACTACTTGTCCTTCATCGACATCTATCACGAGCGAATCAAGATGTTCCATGTGAAAGATGCTGAGTTCAATCCTACGGGTCGTCAAGGTGTATATGGTGGCTATCAGGACTGGCTTCACCGCGCCGGAAGATTTCGCTCGTTGGGCGACGGTCAGATTGATTTCAAGTCGATATTCTCGAAGTTGGCCGGCTACGACTTTTCAGGCTGGGCCGTGCTTGAATGGGAGTGCTGCCTCAAACATCAAGAAGATGGAGCGAGAGAGGGCGCTACCTTCATCCGAGACCATATCATTCGCGTAACCGAAAAAGCTTTCGATGATTTCGTGGCGGTGTCTTCTGATGCCTCAATGAATCGACGCGTGTTGGGTCTGAATTGAGACTCCGGCTAGATTCGAAGTCTCTTTGGCTGATCAGCTGCTTCGAAAACTTCGAGTGACGACCATAAGCGAAATACGCGAATCTCCATCCGTCGGTCGGAGTCTCCGCAAGAACTAAAATACGTCTCCAAATTTCGGCTGCTGTCGTTCGATTCAGTGCAACAAACCCGAATAGTCCTCGACTTGTTTGACATGACGAAGCCACGCGTGGTGCTTCTCATGCTCGTATGTGCACTTGTCGGTATGCTCATGGCTTCGCAGCATTCGGTCTCCATACCGCTCGTATTGGCTGGACTAATTGGCATTGCTTTCGTTGCGGGAAGTGCCGCAGTGATGAACCACGTGATCGATGCACAGTGGGATCGAAGAATGGCTCGAACTCAAGACCGACCTGTTGCAACCGGTCGAATACTCCCTCGAGATGGAATTCTGTTCTCACTAGTTCTCGGCGTTTGCGGCGCAACCATACTCTTTGTATTCGTCAATCCTTTGGCAGCATGGTTGAATCTGGCTTCGTGGTTCGGTTACGGTATTTGCTATTCGATCTTCTTGAAACACAGCACTTCGCAAAATATAGTCGTAGGCGGACTCTTCGGTGCCGCACCGCCGCTTCTGGGCTGGGTCTCTATTACTAGTACGATCGAACCAGGAGCCCTAGTTCTGGTGCTCATTATTTTCTTGTGGACACCGCCTCACTTTTGGGCTCTTGCAATCGACCGCATCAAGGACTACAAATCGGCAGGCATTCCCATGCTTCCGCTCACCCACGGAGACCGGTATACGCGATGGTGGATTCTCGTTTACACCCTCCTCTTGTTTGTTTCGACGCTACTTCCTTTTCTGATCGGAATGAGTGGTTGGGTGTATCTCGTTGTCGCCGTTTTGTTGGGATTGATCTACTTGGGCTATTCGATCGCTATGTTGGTCGTGGAGGACGCAACCTTACCTCTAAAGTCATTTCGTTACTCAATTACTTACTTGACTGTGTTATTCGCCGGGCTGCTGTTCGATCACTATTTGCCCGAAATCTCCACAGCCCTAGCCATCTGACTCTGTAATAGCGGGCAGGATAGTCTGCTCTATGGGTTGGTTTGTATCCTGGTTCGCGCCACTCGAGATCAATTTATACCGTTATCTTGAGATGTACTCCGGAAGGTACAAATCGGTTCGCTGCATCGTGTTCTAGATTGTCTCCTACTACACTCTTTTTGCTTCGTGTGAGTAACCAGTTTTGACCAAATCTCATCTATTTTGGTGTGAACTCTTTACAATATTGCTTGCCTAAGAAAACGGATGGGGAAAACTGTCGCCTACTACCCATTGGCTTAATGTCTTCCTCAGTCGGACTGCCGAACAACCACAAGTTGAACGAGCAGCGAGTTAGCAATGTCCTTACAAGGAAATAACAACGATGTCATTCGTCAGAAAGCGTCACTCCTCGCAAAGAGTGGCTCGTAAAGTCTGGTCGGCGTGGCTACGATTTGGTTCTCCTCGATTAGTTGCAGATGAATTGCACTCAAGAGAATCACAAACCGCGAAGCGTGACCAAACGTCTCCTCCAAACTCGATTGGAAACGACGCCAGCGACTACGACTTGGTGGAGGAAGCGACCATATAGTCAACTGACTGATCGGATGCTGATATAAAGCTCCGATGATTGTCTAGGCTAGTTGAGATCCTGAATTGAGGGGTCACAACCCTTAATTCGGTCGTCTATCTCGATCAATCTTTGCCATCAATTCGAAAGGTTCTTGTTGCGGGCCTTCGTAGCCAAACTCTCGATACAGTGTTTGAACATTGACTGCAATGCGTTCAGAGTCTCCCCAATCCGAATACTGCGTCAATGAGATATCCATAGCCGCGTCGTAAACCGACATACCCGCAGTGAACCTTGCGTTGGCTTCATCTCGGATATAGACGAGATAGTCTCGGACCGCTGAGACGCCGTTCTTGTCCGTGATGGGACCATGTCCAGGAACGATGATTTCTACGTCCAAGTTCAGTATGTAGTCGCATGCAGAAATCCAATTGCCAACAGGACCCACCCACAATATTGGATGACCTTCTATAAACAGTATGTCTCCTGTGAACATCAGTCGATCTTCGACGCAATGGACGAGAATGTCTCCCTGAGTGTGACATGGACCCACTTGCTTCAGTCGAAGCGTCTTCTCACCAACGGCAAGATCTAGAGACTCATCAAATGTTCGACTCGGCAGGGTCTTAGTGATTCCTTCAAAATCAAATTTGCCGAAGCATCTCTGCAAGTACTCGCCAGTCAGACCCATATTTGGAGTGTTACGCATGATCTGCACCAGACGTTCAGGATCATCCTCTTTCAGTTCTCGATAAGTCGCAGTAGAGGAGACAATTTCGTCGGCATCAACAAGCTCGTTTCCGTTGCAGTGGTCTTGGTTTGCGTGCGTATTGACGAGAGTCTTTATGTGTTTCGCATCATCAGTAGCAGCACGCATCGCAACAAGCATTTCATGTGTCAGGCGAAGGTCGAACAACGTATCGACTAGCAGCGACTCGCCACTATCTACCACGAGCCCCGCATTGCTCCAGCCCCAGCCACCGTCAGGCTGAAGCCACGCAAAAGCTCCCGATCCTAAGTCGTGAAGCCCGTGTGTAAACGGTTGTGTTCCTAGTCCCACTTGGAGCTCTAATTCATTGCTTAGCAGGTAAACGAACCTAGAGGGCTTGGTTTCTCACCAATTCGTGGGTTCGAATGCGTTCGTATTTTCTTGCGGATGTGTTCACAAGTTCCTCCAGAGGCTGTGCGTCTAAACCGCGCAAGTGAATAGTGTTGTCTACATCCCCGTAAAGTGTTGTGCGCTGGCGAGGTGTACGACCGATCGAGCGGATGAGCTCCTCCATGTAGTCTGGGGAAGTTTCCTGTCCGTGAAGTGTTCCCGCAGCACGGGAAATGCTCTCGTTCATCAAGGTTCCGCCCAAGTCGTTGCAACCTGCATTCAAGGCGGCGACGATGCCTTTGTGCCCCAGTTTCACCCAACTTACTTGAACGTTGCGAATGTGAGGATGTAGGACGAGTCGTGCCACCGAATGCATCAATATTGCTTCGCGGAACGTAGGACCGCGTCGTGCTTTGCCCTTTAGATACATGGGAGCTTCCATATGTATGAACGGCAACGGAACAAACTCGGTAAATCCTTCAGTTTGTTTTTGCAACTGTCGGATGCGAAGCAGGTGCCGCGCCCAATTCTTCGGCTCTTCTACGTGCCCGTACATGATGGTCGCAGTTGTTCGGAAGCCCACCTCATGTGCAGTCTCCATGACTTCCAACCATTGTGCGGTATTGATCTTGTCCGGACAAATCACAGAGCGAACTTCGTCATCGAGTATTTCAGCCGCCGTACCCGGTAGTGTTCCAAGTCCCGCTTCCTTGAGTTCCTGGAGATAGCCCTTAAGAGATCGATTCGACGTTGCAGCACCTTGCCACACTTCCAGCGGGGAGAACGCATGAATGTGCATATCCGGCACAGCATTCTTTACAGCACTCAAAATGTCGACGTACTTCGCTCCAGTGTATTCCGGATGAATTCCACCTTGCATACAAACTTCAGTAGCGCCGCGATCCCAAGCTTCCTTGACACGGCGTTGGATCTCATCATTGGATAGGTCGTAAGGTCGACCTCGAAGATTCTCCGAAAGTTTCCCTTTCGAAAATGCGCAGAATTGGCACTTGAAGTAGCAAATGTTCGTGTAGTTGATATTGCGATTTACGACGTAAGAAACCACATTGCCATTTACCTGTTTGCGCACTTCGTCGGCTGACCGAACAACTGCATCGAATTCGTCCCCTCGAGCCTCAAACAATGAGACGACTTGCGACTCATTGAGATCTTCACCACTCATTGCACGTTCAAGAACTTCACTCAATCGAGTCGATCGCGATGATGGATTTGCAACTCGATCCAGGAAATCTTTCGGGGGATCGTTCGTGTCTCCAGGACACCAAGAATCCACTCTCGGTAAACCGTCCGCATCAACTTTGTCAAGAATCTCTGCCTTCAGTTCTTCTGCAATCCAAGTTTGAGCGCTGCGTATGTATTCCGGATACACCGTCAATCTCTCGTGCAGGTACTTACCGGCTGATTCCGTCGCTCGGCTCAGCTCTTCCAAGTGAGGCCAGGGTGCTTCTGGATTTACGTAGTCTGGAGTCAGGGGCGATACTCCGCCCCAGTCATTTATTCCCGACTTCACTATTTGCGGTAGAACTCCCGGACTCAGATTTGGTGGTGCTTGAATGCTCATTTCAGATCCGAAGAGAATTCGTGCGACAGCAATTGTCCAGAGCAGCTCCTCGAGATCTGGTTCAGGAGCGCTTCTCATTTTGGTGCCCGGCTTTGCTCGGAAGTTTTGAATGATCACTTCCTGAATGTGGCCGAATTCTTCGTGAACGGATCGAATGGCCAAGAGGGATTCGATTCGTTCCAACCTCGTCTCGCCAATTCCGATAAGAATCCCGGTTGTTGTTGGGACACGACCGGCTCCTAGACGTCGCAAGGTATCCAATCGCACTTCTGGGACCTTATCCGGGGACCCGTAGTGAGGCATGCCTTTTTCCGTAAGCCGGTCAGAGGCGGACTCAAGCATGATGCCCATCGAGGGTGCAATTCTTCGCAACGATATCAACTCTTCTTCTGTGAGATTGCCAGGATTTAGGTGAGGCAGCAGACCTGTTTCTCCAAGAACTCTTCGTGCTGCCTCTTCCATGTACTCAACAGTCGAAGAAAAACCATTTGAGTCCAGCCATTCTCGAGCTACTCGATAGCGCAATTCCGGCTTTTCACCCAGTGTAAACAGTGCTTCCTTGCAACCCATCCGCGCGCCGCTTTCCGCAACGGCAATCACTTCGTCAATAGACAAATAAGCCGATTCAAGATGCCGTGGAGTCTGTGCAAACGTGCAGTAGTGGCACACGTCACGGCACAATTGGGTGAGAGGTATGAAGACTTTCTTCGAATAGGTGATGGTGTCGCCAAAACCGTCGTCCCGAAGTGAGCACGCAAGTTCCGCAATTTCGGACGTGTCCGTGGCGCTGCTCAGTCTAAGAGCTTGACTGTCGGAAGGCTGCGGTCGAATGGAAGAACTCATACCAAGTGCGCCTGACTAGGTTCGAAAAGATTGATTTTCATCGGATTATGTTGTCGATGCTTCCAGCATGGTCACTAAACCTTCAGTGCGAATGACATCTGCCGTTCGACTTGTCGGACCCAGTTCGAGCACCCTTTTCAAGTCGTAAATCGTATCAATATCGTGACCCATCGATTCGATGTATAGTGACTTGGGTGTCAAATTCTTCGCCAACGCGGCTTGTTTGTGCGGTTCAAAGCTCTTGCCGTCGAACACGTACTCGATTGCATCCGGTGGTGTACAAATCAAACCGTTAGTACCTATCTCTCGATCATCGGGAATGATTGTTACTTGGGTGTGACCATCTGCGGCGAAATCGACATCACCGCTCTGAATCAGCGGAATATCCGCCGGAACTATGAATGTTGATTTGGCTGAATACGCACTCATGGCATATTTGGCTGCCTCAGTCACCGCTTCAGCTAGCGTCGATCCGTGATCGCGGAACTTTCTGACTCCCGCCGTTCGCACATCTTTCAGTGCATCAACGGATGGAGACGACACGATTACACCCGAAAGAGATGCTGCGCTTGCTAAAGCCTCAAGAACATCGTGAAGCATAGCTTGTGACAACTCTCTTCGCTGCTCCTCGCCAAGATGCTCCGCCAATCGGCTTTTGCCCGATGGCACTCCTTTGTATGGAACTATCGCCCACATTACGATTCAGCTGTTGGCAAGCGTCTCGCAAAAGTCCAAAACGCTCCTTCCAAGTTCGACTCGATCATCAAAAGTGCGCATTATCGTTTGTAACGTTGCGGTCTGAACACCCATTCTGCGTATTTGGACACTGAGCTCTTCATCTTCCCTGTCTAGTACGAACCCTGAAATCAAGTCTCGATAGTGTTCCGCAACGGTTGTTGCACTCGGTTGAACGCCCAATTCACGCATCATCTTTGCTGTGGGACCCTTGAGTGCGAGACCTTTTACGATGGGAGTAACAGCAACGACAGGGACACTCGTATTCCGCAGAAAGCCAGCTATTTCAGGGACGGATAAAATCGGGTCAATTGAGAGAAAGGGGTTTGAAGGGCACACGATCACAGTTGAGACCGAATCAAGATCCAACTTGGGATTCAGGTTTGCGCTAGCTCCGCCTTGATACTCGATTCGCGACACAGTAGGTTCACATTGTCTCCGGACGAAATACTCCTGAAAAGGTAGTACACCTTCAGACGTACCGACGACCGTTCGAACTGAATCGTCGCTCATCGGTAAAACTTCATGCTCGACTCCGAAAGATCGAGCAATCTTTGCAGTTGCCTCAGTCAAAGTTGCGCCATTGCTGAGCAGAGACGTCCGATAGACATGAGTAGCCAGGTCTTTGTCACCCAATCGAAACCACGTATCTCCTCCGAGTTGTTTCAGGCTCGATTCGAAGCTCCACGTTTCGTTTTCTCGTCCCCAGCCCGTCTCTGGATTCGCCCGATTCGCCAACGTGTAGATGAGAGTGTCGACATCCGGCGAAATATGCATTCCGAAGTGATCAAAGTCGTCACCGGTGTTAACCAGAAAAATGATTTCCTCAGGCGAAAGAACGTGAGCTAGGCCCAACGCGAGCTTCGCCCCTCCTACTCCTCCCGTCAGAGCAAGTACGGTCATCGGAACAGGTCTTCCTCAATCGGGCGATTGATTGCGGATGCGTCGTCAAACCCGGTTGGAGCATCAATCCCTCTAACCACAACGACGGGTACTCTCTCTGTAGTCTCACCCATAACAAGTGTTGCCGCGGTGGCGATGCTATCGGCTACATTTGCAAGTGTTACTTTCAACTCTCGCGCAAACAAGTCGTGACCCCCTCGACGATCGTCCAGAACACACACATTTGCAGAACCAATTGCGATTCCAATGGACCCAAGTCGCCACGGTCGATTTGCCGAATCCGAAATAATCACACCAACATTGCTGTCCGTCGCTTCACTCAAGTCTCGCTGCAATTGACGCGCACTTGCATTTGGATCCACAGGAAGTAACAGACAAGACTCGCCAGATTCATGATCGACATTGGATTGATCGATCCCCGCATTTGCACCAACATGACCTAGCCGATGTCTTGTAATTAGGACTCCCGGTCTCTTGCGAACCACATCGGTTGATTCTTGAAGTATTAGCTCGACGAGTCGTGGATCCTTTTCGGTTTCGCAAGCTAGCTGAATGGCGTATTCCGATGGCGTAACGCTATCGAGCTGGATTTGCCTACCCTCGGCTTTCGAAACGATTTTCTGAGCTACAACAACTACATCGGAATCCTGTAGCTGCACTTGACAGTCGCGGAGACCATCCACCAAAAGCTCAGCTAAGTCATCTCCTTTCGTGATGAGCGGGAGACCTCGAAGCGGAATCAGTGAAAGGCTCACCGGGGATGAGAATCCTGTCCTACGATCTTGATTCCAGAGTGCGAGATGTCATGTCGACGATTGATTTGAATCAGAATGCTGGTCAGTGCTTCGGCAGCGGCCGCATTCTCGATAGGACCTGCGTGCCACCCTCGCATTCCTGCCTGCTCGACTAACTCTATGACCTTTTTTCTCGCAGCACGTTTGTTTCCAGCTACCAAGACATCGCACTCCACTTGCACATCACGTTGCAGTAGGTGTGCAGCTACGTTTTGAAACGCACTCACTACCATGACTCCTTCCCCGAGGAAATCTTGAGCCTGTTTCCCTGCACTACCTACGGCCGGCAACTGTACTGTTCCCACTCTTGGCGGGATCAGGGGTACCGTCACGTCGATCAGAATCTTCCCATCCAATCCCTCGCGGACCGACTCCAGTGTGGAGATTTGGTGCGCAGCGGGGACTGTGAGGACAACGATGCTTCCATTTCGTGCTGCCTCAGGGTTCTCCATTGCCTCAGCAGGAGTGTTAGGACTGATCTTTAGAAGATTCGCAACAGCATTGTCAGCTTTGCTTTGAGTTCGCGATCCAATGATGATCTTGTGGCCAGCACGACTCCAGCGAATGGCCAAACCAGTCCCGAGGTCGCCTGTGCCTCCCAAAATCGAGATGACTTCGTGCTCCGACATGGAGAATAGCCGCTTCCAGAAAGTGAGCATTATCCGTGATGCGACAAATCCCAACTTGAATTGAGAATATTCATCGCTTAGCTTCCAGTGATCGAAAATACGTCAACGTGTTCCGCCACCAGCAATCGAGTCTCTCAAGGTGTCGCCAACTTTGTTCAACGCGACCAATGTAATAACCAAGAACGTTGCAGGAAGAGCAAGTTGCCAAGGCGACGAGTGCATTTCCCTCGTTCCATCGGAAATGAGCACGCCCAAGCTAGTTTGTGGTTCCTGGATTCCAAGACCTAAGAAACTAATAAAGCTCTCGGCGATGATCACGCCTGGAATTGTCAACGTTGCATAGACAAATGCTGTACCGACGATGTTTGGGACAACGTGCTTCCACACGATCCATGTTTGAGAGGCCCCCAAAGCATGTGCAGCCAAGATGTACTGTTCTCCGCGCACCACGAGTGTCTGTCCGCGCACAATTCGGGATATGTCAAGCCACGAGACTGCGCCTAGTCCAATGAACAGCAGATAGACATTCCGACCGAATAGCACAACCAGCAATATCACGATAAGTACAAACGGCAAAGCGTACATCCCATCCACAATGCGCATCATCAGTTGGTCGACACGTCCACCCATGAAGCCTGCAACCGCACCCCACGGTAGACCAATTACAAAACTGACGCATGTGGCTAAGAGGGCGACACTCAGACTGATCCGTCCACCAACGAGTGTGCGCGCAAATACATCCCTTCCCGATGCATCCGTCCCAAACCAATGTTCCCTGCTTGGCGGTTCATGAATACTGTCCCAATCAACCTCGTAGTAATCCCACGGCAAAAACTCAGGACCCACAATCACCAACACCGCGATGAAAGCGAGTGTTACCAGAGCGATTCGAAATCCAATGCTCTGTGTTGCGGAGTTCACGATGCTTCCGATTTTCCGTGGGCACGTATTCGTGGATCGAAACGAAAGTAGAGCGTGTCCACAAGAAAGTTGAGCAACAGAATCAAGCTTGCATACACAACCACTCCGCCCATGACAAGTGTATAGTCGCGATTTAATGCACCTTGAACGAAATATCGACCAAGTCCGGGCAACGCAAAGACTTCCTCGATAACTAGCGATCCCGCAATCACCGTTGCCGCAGCTGGACCCAAGAACGACAAGACGGGAATCATCGCAGCCGGCAATACGTGATGAATTGCAAGGCGAAACGAACTGATTCCCTTGGAGCGAGCCGTTAGTACGTGGTTCTGCCGAAGAGTGTCAATGCATGAACCTCGCATGAGTTTTGCAATCGCAGCTGCATGAGGAATCGCCAGCGCGATCGATGGCAGGATCAGACTTGTACTGGAATCCAGTCCACCCGCAGGTAGCCAGCGCAAGGAAACTGCGAACACAAGGACAAACAAAGGTCCCGTCACAATGGGAGGTAGCGCAAGACCGAAAGTCGTCGAAGCAGACAAACTTGTGTCCAACCAGGAATTGTGACGAAATGCTGCAAGGCAACCAATTGGAATGCCCAAAGCCAAGGCAATAGCCAATGCCATTGCACCGACGCTCAGACTGACTGGAAGTCCAGCGGCGATGAGTTCACTAACCGAGAAGTCGTGGTGCTTGATCGACGGGCCGAGATCAAACCTCAGCAAATCCCACAGGTAGCGAGCATATTGAAAATGAAGAGGATCGTCGAGGTTGTAGGCCTCCAGGAGATTTGCTTCAACTTCAGGAGGCATTCGACGTTCGCCGTCAAACGGTCCACCTGGTGCAAGACGGAGAAGGAAGAAGGTTACGCTGATTACCAACCAGAAAGTAACCAGCATGAAAGCCATTCGTTTTAAAACGAATCGAGCCATGCTCTAGCGACTTACTTCAATGTCATGTAGCGAACGCCGTGAGAGTTGCGCGGATTGGTATACCAACCACCAACACGAGGATTGACAAGACTTCGGATCGTAACGGAATAAAGGGGGACGACTGGAAATTCCTTAAGCGCAACAGATTCCGCACGTCCTAGTAATTCGGCGCGTACATCTCGATCAACCGTGTCCTTTGCTTGCTCGATGAGTTCGTCAAATTCTGGTGAGCTATATCTACCGTAATTGATCGATCCTATCTGCGACCAAAGCAGTTCAACGTAGTGCTCAGGGTTGTTCTCTCCAAACCAGCCCGCTTGAGCAACTTCAAAGTCACCACCATGCAAATCGCTAAAGTGCACCTTAAGTTCGGTGTGGTGAAGCGATGTGCGTACACCGATTTCCTGCCACATTGCTGCGATTGCTACATGAATTTGCTTGTTCTCAGAACCGGTGATGTAGCGCAACGTAATCTTTAGTGGCTCTTCTTCAGTAAACCCAGCTTGCTCGAGTAGCGACTTGGCCAGTGTCGTATTGGGTGACCGCAGTTCAACCAACGACTGATAGTCGGGAACCATGGTCGGGACCATGGATGCATTTGCAATTTCATCGCTACGTAGAACTCTTTGAGTGAGTTTTTCTCGATCAATCGCCATTGCCAACGCCCGTCTGACGCGAACATCTTCAAAAGGCGCCACAGAAACGTTGAAAACCAGGTACATCGTCGACAACAACGGTGAGAGTTGGAGGTGCTCCGGATGCGACTTGCGTAACGATGATATTTCTCCTGCCGGAAAGTCTCCAATGACATCTAGCTCATCTGCCAAGTAGCGGTGGTATCCAGCTAGCGCATCCGAAACTGGCACGTATTCGACGTTTTGGATTTTCGCGTTGTCCCGATCGTAAAAGTGACGGTTGGATTGCAATATGACGGCTTGAGACGGCCTCCAATCTTTCAGCGAGAAGGCACCATTTGAAACCCAGTTCTGTGGCTTGATCCAATCCTTTCCATGTTTTTCAATCACATGTCGAGGGACCGGATAACCCGTTGGGTAGAACAATCGTTCCGCAAAATAGGGAAATGGCCGCTCCAATCTAATCTCCAGAGTCTTCGCATTTAGTGCGGTGACTCCGAGTCTGCTTGGATCTAGCGTACCTCCATTAATTTCTCGCGCATTCTCAATACCGTAGAGAAAGTAAGCCAAAGGGGCTGCCGTCTCAGGATTTAATAACCTCTGAAAACTGTAGACAAAGTCCTCAGCCGTTACGGGGATACCGTCTGACCAGGAGTTGTCTCGTAAATGAAATTTCCACACTAATCCGTCGCTTGACACCTCCCATGATTCCGCGCTACCAGGAACGATAGCTCCATTGGCATCCATTGTGGTTAAACCGAGGAACATGTCCTTGAGGATGTGTTCCTCCACGTTGAGCGTATACCTATGCGGATCCAGAGTTTGTGGGTCGCCTGGACTTCCGATGCGTAGCGTGGACGACGCGTCAGCTGCTAAAGGGGCAACAAGTAGAGTAGAAGCTACGACTGCGACAGTTCGTTGGCAGACTGCCTTCAGACGACTCAGATGGGTCATGCGTAGACGTAGTCGCGAGTCAACGGAGCGGAATCGTTGCGATGACCTAGTTGAAACTGAAAGACAAGAAGCGTCGCTAATTCAAACGCTGTTTGCGATGCACAGAGATAAAACTCCCAGATCCTGCAGAACTTTTCACCATGGGTTTTCTCGAAGTCTTCACGGACGCTTTGAAATCTTCGGTTCCACTCTTTTAAGGTTGCTGCATAGTGCCTACGCCAAACTTCGATGTCGTTGGAAATCAAACCGGACTTCTCTATAGCTCGACTAGCCTCTGACAACGAGGGAATGTAACCGCCCGGAAAGATGTGCTTTCGAATCCATGGGTTTGTAGCGGTCGGCGGTGCGTGGCTTCCAATCGTGTGAATGAGTGCCAGTCCGTCAAGCGTTAGCAACGATTTCACCTTTCTGAAGAATGTAAGAAAGTTGTGCTTTCCAACGTGCTCGAACATGCCGACCGAGACGATGGCGTCGTACTCTCCTTCATGCTGACGGTAGTCTTGCAATGCAAATTTCACGCGATTGCCAAGATTTCTTTTCGCAACTCTACTCTCAGCAACTTTCAGTTGTTCGTTTGACAATGTGATGCCAGTCACAGAGACATCGTAGTTCTCAGCAAGGTGCATTGCGAGCGAACCCCAGCCACATCCAATATCCAAGACCTTGGCATTTGGCTTCAAGCAGAGCTTCTTTGCAATGTGTTCACACTTGGCTTGTTGAGCCGCTTCCAAAGTCATGTCGGACTCTCGAAAGTACGCGCACGAGTAATGCATGTCCGTATCGAGAAAACTTCGGAACAGTCGTTCATCGAGATCGTAGTGGTGCGCCACGTTTCGCAAACTAAGGCTAATGTTGTTCCAGGACTGGATTAATGCAGGAAAGATGAACAGAGGCGATCGGACCGAAAACGATGCTTCCAAGTTGGATCGCAACACCGTCAATAGGTCAGCCAAGCGATTCTCTTGGACATCCCACTCTTGTTCGATATAGGTCTCGCCCAAATTTAGGAAAGGATTTCGAGCAATCTTTCCTAGAGTTCCCTTTTTGTGGATGTTCCAACTGACCGAAGGTTCACCTGATCCAATGTTATGTTCGTTTCCGTCAGGTAGGACGACACACAAAGTGCCAGCTTTGATCATCCGTTTTAGCAGGTCAAGAGGTAACGACATTCGTGGATATTCTTCAGAAAGACCCGTTCTCCCCGAGCCATTAGTTTACTTAGGAAACGATCTTCGAATCATTCAATGGAATCCATCAACTAGGTTGTGAGCTGAGAATCAGATCGAATCAATTTGCACTAACTGGTGGGGCGATGCACTGTTTGTAGCTTGTATGTGATGTCTGAATTGAAGCAACTCCAAGTAACCTGTGAAGTGTTCTAAGCCTCCGAAGGCTTCAGAACCTGTTGCTCTATTCTCTCATGAGAGACATTTATCTGATATAATATATGAGTAACCGCAACACTGGCCACTATCGGGCAGCTTCAACCGACTCAAGGTGGTTGAGAATCGCCTCCAAAATGACCGGAATCACCGGCTCTGGTAAGTCGTGCCCCAATTTCTCAATTACTTGCAATTGACAATTCGGTAAGGTCGCTGCGAGGTCTTTCGATCCAAAGGAATCCACGAGAGGATCTGCATTGCCGTGAAATGCAAGCGAAGGAGTCTCGACTTTTCTCAATAATTCCCGTCGGTCTCCATCCGACAAGATAGCAGCAAGTTGTCTCAAGACACCGTCCGGGCGATGGGCACGATCATAGGCTTGTTCAACAAATCTTCCCACGCCGACTTCGCATGAGTCATAGTGCGGTCCGCCAAACAAACGATCTGAGTTTCGAGTGGCCTC
This sequence comes from Candidatus Azotimanducaceae bacterium, assembly GCA_965203735.1. GTDB lineage: Bacteria > Pseudomonadota > Gammaproteobacteria > Pseudomonadales > Azotimanducaceae > Bin55. Next base: position 1,066,744 of record OZ241909.1, on the reverse strand, counting down.
TATCTTCTCCTCGCGTGTGGGGGTCACAATGCTCGTGGCGAGTGCGCCAATCACTTCTGGTCCCGGTTTAGGTGTTTCCAGACTACCAGTAGAACTCATCAACAAGGATAGGCTGAAGACTCGTTCAGGATGATTAATCGCCATGTACTGCGCAATCATTCCTCCCATCGAAACACCGACAATGTGAGCACCAGACTGTCCAATATGATCCAGCAATGCGATCGAGTCGGATGCCATGTCCGCGAGTGTGTAGCTCGGGGTCAATGAGTTTGGATCGTCTAAAGCCTGAATCAAGTCAGGTATGGTTGGAGGTGGAGCTTTGCACTCAAACGATAGTCCCGCATCCCTATTGTCGAACACAACAGTCCTGTAGCCCGCATTCACCAAACCATCCAAGAGTGAATCAGGCCAATGAATCAACTGACAACCCAGTCCATGTATCAAGACTATGGGAGGAGATGCACGAGATCCTCTTTGGTCGAAGCAAATTGTGCCGCTTGGTACCTTAAATTCAGGCATTTCGCTCAATGGACATGAGATTGGTTGAAATATTAACAATAGCAACGACTTCGAACATTTGCATCCGCCTCCGAACCAACCTCATCGCCATGTGTGATACGATTTTGGGATTGGAGGACTATGTTATGAAGAAGCACATTGTTGGAGCTGCCGTTACGGTCATGCTCTTCCTTTCTGGGTCATTTGTGGTAGCTTCTGATTACCAGGACGAATGGGGGCCAGAGGTCGGCTCAGAATTGCCTGAGCTTTCCGTCAAAGATGTTGAAGGAAAAGACCGAACTCTCGAAGATCTCATCGGAGACGAGAAAGGGATTGTTCTCTTCTTCGTGCGCACATCGAATTGGTGAGGCTTTTGCAAACGGCAGCTAGGTGAGTTGCAAAGAAGACAATCAGAACTTACAACGCTCGACGTCGCAGTTGCAGCGGTGACATATGACGCTGTGTCGCAAAATCGAGAATTCAGCACCGATAACGGACTTTTCTATGAACTGCTTTCAGATGAAGGTGGTGAGACTGTAAGTCGACTGGGAATACTCAACGAAGACTACGAAGAAGGCTCCTTTGCCTACGGAGTTGCACATCCCGGAGTAATGCTCGTGGATTCAGACGGAAAGATCGTCTTGAAGCGCGCTGAGGAAAAGTACTCCGAGAGACCAGACTTCGACGAACTCATAGAGGCTGTCAAGGAAGCTGTCTCAGGCGATGAATCCAAGGAGTCTGAAGAGTAATAGTTCACCGATCTATTCAACACTAAGGTCAGATCTAGATTTTGTTCGGTTAACGTTACCTTACACCTTTCGGATTCAGTCCTCAAGAAAAACCGCGAAATTCGGCTGGTGTCAGTACGCACAACGCACAGCACTATTGCTTCTAGGTCGTTAGTGCCACTTCCTCACTGTGCAACCGCATAATTGAAGTGCTGTGTCCTTGATGTGGTCTCGCTCGGTTACTTGCCCAATCCTTGACTGCGATATTGGATTTCGAATCCGGTTTGCCGCCATAGAAGCCAAGTCAAGACAGGGTAGAACGTCAGTACGCTGGCCGACCGCCATTCAGTTGAGTTCTCCAGCCAGCGAGTTTCTTCCATAAGAAACTTTGCTACACCGTGTACAAGCAATTCGAGGAGAACAAGAGAGCAAAGGCCGATCTTGACGATAACAATCCAATTGAGCCTTAGACGGCGGCGGCACTGATAGGTGAGCATGCATTCCGCAATAAACGTAAACACAAAGAAAATGATCGTTCCGTATCTTCTCAACGCTCGATAAATTTCGCCTTCGGATCCCAAAAAAGTGAGATAGACAACCAGGAAAATTGCGCCAAGTAAACCTAGCGATGTGATAGCCAATGTCGAGCGCGTATCTCGTTCCAGCGACTTCAACCAGTGATGTGTAAGTACCCAATACACCGCAGTGAGCGACGCCGCAGGAATCATGACGGCCTTGAAAATAAAGAAGCTGAGTCCCTCACGACCCGACTGACTAATCGTGGTGCACCCTTGAATGTGAGGGAAACAGTGAGGAACGATTCCTTCTGATACAGATATCAAATAACCTGCCGTTGCACTCCCCCAGTACATGACCCACATAAGTACGGGGACGTAGCGCAAGTCTAGCCTCGAATTCATGTATGGAATTCTAGTCGCAGATTGATAGTCCGTCGAGACAACTTGACATCTCTCCTACAACTCACACGAAAGGTTCTAACGGATCCAATAGTCTCTAAAATCTTGCCTTCCGAAAATTCCGAGCAAAACGTGGCAAACCGAATTACTCGTGTCGTTACATCCAAGGGCGATCAAGGCATGACAGCTTTGGCGGACGGCAAGACGCTCAACAAATTTGACGGTAGAGTCGAACTGGCTGGAATGCTTGATGAAGCAAACTGCTCAATCGGTGTGCTCGTTCAGTATGTCGAAGACCCAATTCGAAGCACACTCATCGAAATTCAGTCCAGACTCTTTGACTTGGGTGCGGCTGTTGCCACAGGAGAACCTCAGCCAGTTTGGCAACGCGAATCCGATTCCATCACGCAAACAACTAAGGATCTAAACGATCACCTCCCGCCACTCCGGGAATTCATTCTTCCTGGAGGTGGACTGGCGTCTTCACTTGCCCATGTTGCAAGAGCAAGTGTTAGGCGTGCGGAACGAGTCTTCTGGAAACACGCCCCTGATGAGCTCAAGGACTCAGGGCTTGGCGCTTACCTGAATCGTGTATCCGATTACTTATTCGTTGTGGCCCGAACCATAGCGGATCGCGAGCAACTCTGGGAACCTCTCACTTCGTAATTCTTCGACATGTGCTGAAGTGGTTCTCAAGAGATTTAATTGTGAGCCGGAAGTCTAGCGTTTAGTTTGTTTCGCTTCCGATCTGACTACTGGAGGAAGCGTAGATCAGCTAGAGGACTAACTTGCGAATATCAACCAGTCGAGACACAAGAGCTTGAACGAAACGCCCAGCTTCCGCCCCGTTAATCGCGCGATGATCGTAAGACAGGGACAAGGGCAGTACATTTCTAGGAACAAATTCTCCATTCATCCAAACCGGCTTAACCGTCATTCGTGCTACACCGAGGATAGCCACCTCAGGCGCGTTGACGACTGGAGTAAAACCAGTTCCACCGATATTGCCTAGACTGGAAACCGTAAACGTCGCACCCTGCAGATCGGCGGGTTTCAATTTCTTGTCTTGAGCCGCTGCGGCCAACGAGTTCGCCTCCTCCGCAATTTCGCGCACGCCCTTCTGATCGGCATCCCGAATCACGGGAACTACGAGCCCATCAGCTGTATCGACTGCCATCCCAATGCTTATGTATTTCTTCTGAATTAGTGACTTCCTGTCTGAGCTAATTGACGAATTGAACTGAGGAAACTCAATGAGGGTACTTGCGCACGCCTTAATGATGAAAGGAACTGGTGTTAGACGATCGCCCTTATCTGCTGCTTCTGAATTTAGCTTGTTCCGAAACTGTTCCAGTTCGCTGATGTCCGCTTCGTCGTGTTGTGTCACGTGGACGACGTTGAGCCAACTTCGTGACAAGTTCTCCGCGCCACGAGACCGGATTCGAGACAGGGGAACTTCCTCTATTTCACCAAAGCGACTGAAGTCAGGCAGCTCGATTGATGGAATTCCTGCTCCCGTCGCGAGCGACTCTGGTTGAGTGAAAGACTTCTTTACAAAGGACTTGACGTCGTCCTTGACAATACGACCGTTCGCGCCACTACCATTGACACGAGTCAGGTCCACACCGAGTTCTCGAGCAAGTTTTCGAACTGCGGGACCTGCGTAGACAGAAGCTCCAGCTGCGTGCACAGGTTCGGACACCGGATCTTCTTCTTGGTCCTTCGATTGAGAGTCGACCGTAGACTCTGAAGTTGGTAGCTCGCTGCTAGTTGCTGCTCCTTCTGGTGTCGGGTCGGAGTGTCGTTCTTCCGTTTCTTCAGCAGGTTCAGTTGCAGTAGATTCCACGTCGATGGTCGCTATGGAGTCGCCTGTGTTGACGACATCTCCAAGAACCAAGGAAATGTCAGCGATGGTCCCTTCATATGGAGCAGGGACTTCCATGGACGCCTTGTCTGACTCAATGACTATCAACGCATCGTTTACAGCGACGCGCTCGCCAACCGAGACACAAATCTCGATCACTTCGACATCCTTCGCGTCGCCGATGTCGGGAATTACTACTTGTTCAGAGGTCATTGATGCAGTGGGTCGGGTTTGCTCGGGTCTATATCCAATGCCTTTATGGCAGCCGCAACTTCGGCAAACGGAATCACTTGACTGTTCGCAAGAGATCGAAGCGCTGCTACGGTAATGAATCTGTCGTCGACTTCAAAGTGATGCCTCAACTGTGCTCGTGTATCGCTTCGACCATATCCATCGGTTCCAAGCACAAAATAAGGGGCTTCGAAACACCCCCTGATTGATTCAGCATGAGACTTAACGTAGTCAGTCGCCGCTACTACCGGAATCTCTCCATCCAGCAATGCTCCCGCGTAGGGTCTTCTTGGTTCCTCTTCGGGGTGCAGCATGTTCCACCGCTCTGTCGCGTTCCCGTCGCGCATGAGTTCAGTAAAGCTTGTAACGCTCCAGATTCGAGCGGTCACATCGTAGTCTTCACTCAATCGTTGGCCTGCTCGAATCACCTGTTGAAGGATGGCACCACTCCCGAGCAAATTCACTACACGCCCGCTGATACGAGAGCTGTCTCCAACAGTGGAAAACTGGTACATACCCTTGACGATCCCTTCGGCTACATCGTCAGGCATTGGAGGTTGAACGTAGTTCTCGTTCATTAGGGTGATGTAGTAAAACACCTTTTCCGATTCGGCATACATACGGCGAAGCCCGTCGCACACAATTACAGCCAGTTCGTATGCAAAACACGGATCGTACGCTACACAACTTGGATTAGTACTGGCGAGTACATGGCTGTGGCCGTCTTGGTGTTGCAGCCCCTCTCCGTTCAAAGTGGTTCGTCCTGCTGTGGCTCCAAGTAGAAATCCCCGAGCTTGCATGTCACCCGCGGCCCACGTCAAGTCTCCCACACGTTGGAATCCAAACATCGAGTAGAAGATGTAAAACGGTATCAAGGTAAATCCATGACTGCTCGTCGATGTGGCAGCAGCCAGCCAAGCGGCGAATGCCCCAGCTTCGTTGATGCCCTCTTCCAAGACCTGTCCGTCGCGAGTCTCTTTATATGCAGCAAGCTCGCCTGCATCCACAGGTTCGTAAAGTTGACCTTCAGATGAGTAGATGCCCAACTGTCGGAACATTCCCTCCATTCCAAAAGTTCTGGCCTCATCCGGAATAATCGGCACAATCCGATCGCGTATCTCTTTGTCGCGCAACAACGTGGCCAAGATCCGAACGAATGCCATCGTCGAAGAGATCTCTCGGTCGCGAGATCCATCGGTCTGGGCTTTCAATGCATCCAAACCCGGAACCGAAAACTCATCATCGACTTCAATGCGACGTGGAATGCATCCCCCTAGCTTCTCTCGCTGCCGACGCATGTAGGTCAATTCCGTGCTCTCTGCGGGTGGACGGTAGTAGGGAACCGAGTCCAATTCAGAATCATTGATCGGCACGTTGAATCGATCTCTGAACTGCTTTAACTCTTCGAGGTTGAGTTTCTTGACTTGATGGGTGGTGTTTTCAGATTCACCTGCGTCACCCATGCCATAGCCCTTTACCGTTTTTGCCAGTATGACTGTTGGCTGACCTCGATGAATCACAGCCTCGTGGTAGGCAGCGAACAGCTTGTGTGGGTCGTGACCTCCGCGATTCAATCTCTCGATTGCATCGTCCGACATATCTGAGACGAGTTCAAGGAGTTCGTCGTATTTACCAAAGAACTCCGATCGGGTGTAGCCTCCTCCCTTCGCCTTAAAATTTTGGTATTCCCCATCGACAGTCTCGTCCATCAACTGTTGCAACAGACCCTTGCTGTCGCGTTCGAACAAAGGGTCCCAACGTCGTCCCCAAACAACCTTGATGACGTTCCATCCTGACCCTCTGAACTCTCCTTCCAGCTCCTGAATGATCTTTCCGTTTCCTCGAACGGGACCGTCAAGCCGCTGCAAGTTGCAATTCACGACAAAGATGAGATTGTCAAGACGCTCTCGACCCGCCAAGGAAAGGACTCCGAGAGACTCAGGTTCGTCACACTCACCATCGCCCAGGAACGCCCACACTTTTCGGTCACCCATAGACACAAGCCCGCGAGCGTCGAGATACTTCATCACATGGGCTTGATAGATCGCTTGAATAGGTCCCAATCCCATAGAAACGGTGGGAAATTGCCAATAGTCGGGCATCAATCTCGGATGTGGATAGGACGATAGTCCTCTTCCTCCGGTTTCTTGTCGAAAGTTGTCCAGGTGCTGCTCGTCGAGTCGACCTTCGAGGTAGGAACGAGCGTAAATGCCAGGAGAACTGTGCCCTTGGTAGTAGATGAGGTCACCAAGATTGGATTCGGCGGGACCTCTGAAAAAGTGATTGAAGCCTACTTCATAGAGAGTGGCCGCTGACGCAAAGGTAGATATGTGCCCACCCAAGTCCCCGTCCTTCTGATTGGCACGCACTACCATAGCTAGCGCATTCCATCGGATAAGACTCCGAATCTGCCGTTCGATGTGGTCGTCGCCTGGCATCGTAGCCTCGCGAGAAACAGGAATGGTATTTCTGTAGGGCGTGGTTGTTAAAAACGGGAGCGGAGCTCCCGTTCGCGTAATTCTTGAAGAGAGCCGACTTAGTAGATACGAAGCCCTCTCGCACCCCTCGTGTTCAAGAATATTCTCAAGAGCGTCGAGCCACTCTTGAGTTTCCTGGGGATTTTGATCCGGTACGTGAGGGGGTCGAGCCATCTGTTAAGCATGATTTTTCGCTGTCAGATTATAGACTCTAGATCTCGCGTGCTTAGAGCAATATGGCAACCCACTCCTTAACCATTTGTTAGTTTTCTCCCTTAAGTGGCAATCTAATTCTTATCCAATTGAAGGCACCGAACTGGAGCGGTCGAACAATCAGAATTAGCGCTATCTATACGTATGTGTAGACGTCGATCAGCTACCTAGTCACTGCCGATGGAACGAATTAACCCGAGTTTGGGCAATCAATCGTAGGGGTCAGCGGCACCTGAGCTCCGTCTGCAGCACAGCTGCACTATCTGATGTTATGTTCGTATTCCCAACCCGCACAGCCAAGCGTCCAGCTGCCCAAATGCATCTTGCTTCCACTGTTCAACTGTCCTACCCTGCAAGGTATTACTTGAACGTGCGAAGTTTCCCACGGAAACCGGACCATAGTTATCGATTGTTGCAAATTTCTCATTTATGAACGAAAAGCTACGTCTTGCATCTTCGTGTTCTAGTAGCGGTATACAGTCCTCTACAAGTTTGCTTGGTCCGCCTCGATAGTTCCTTACACAGTAATAGATGTCATAGGCATCTTTCTCTTTATGTCGCCCATTGAGAGCAAAGCCCTTGGTTACGAGCAATGCAGGTATTGACGCAATTGAGATGGCGACTCGATTCCTACTTCCGTTCGGCATTCGACCAGTTATCTGACACGCTTGACTGAACTCAAGAGTGAGAGCGCCGCCACTTGCTGGAATGACCGCAAAGTTTTCTAAAAGTGGCGAAGACCGACGTGTGACTTGAGCATGCTCGGGCATGAGGAAGTCAACAACGACGTCGATTGGTGGTCCATTGTCGATTGAACTAACCTCTCGGATCAATTGAAACCTGCGGCGGGCAGGATCTTGTCTATAACCGTGTTCCATTAGAGTCTCGATCAAGTCTGCATATCTATGGTCAGCTAGAGCTTCCGGATCAAGGCAGATGTCCAAATCCATTGTTCCAACATGGCGCAAGTCCTCGCTATCGAGCAATAGCCATGGGACCAATCCGCCAATTACGACAAACTGCCCTCGAAAACTACCAAGGATCTGTCCCATTTCGACCAAGACCGACATTACGGCATCGGTCGTTCGGTCCGAGTAGTTGATGGTTGAGTTATCCTCCATACTGACTTTCCGATCCTCTCCAATTCAGGACATTTCGCCTCAAGAATTCAGCCGCCTCTTTTCCTCGCTCACCACCACGACTCAAGTCTAGGTAGGTTTGAATAGGACTAGTACAAATGACACCTGAGACAGGTTCAATTACGTCCTCTAGAACACTGGAATCGCTTGTCAATTGCACGATTACGTTTCCTCCTTGCTCAACCCGAGTTGCATCTAACACTTCTGAGATGGACTCAAGATGCTCGGGTGCCGAGTAAAGAAACTCCGTCCCTGCCCGACCATAGGGTGCAATCCAACGGGCCGCGGAGAAGAACCCGTACATCACGCGTCCTTTGGTGAGTGCTTCCGAAAATAGTCTTCGAATTGAGTTCTCCAATCTTTCTCCGAATAGAGTTGTGTAGAGTGAGACCTCTTCGAACTTTGGACTGTAGTTTGCGCTCCAGGCATCTAGAACGAAATCGGGATTAGTCAAAACAATCCCCTGGTGCGTTTCTTCTGCCCATTCACGGCTTAGCAGACCGCGACGTACATGACTTACAAGTCCCAAACTAGTTTTTGAAGCAGCGCTTAGATCCTTCACCCTCCAAGGCCGACTTGGGTACTTGAGCATTGTCCTCACGATTCTCGATGCCTTAGTGCCGAACAGTGACTTCAATTCACGTCGTTCCGGGCGAGGTGTAGTGGCTGTGCAAGTGTCAACTAGTAGGTTTGGCAGCTTGAAGTACGAGTTGCCGGCCAGATCCATATAGTTGATCCCATTGAACTTGCAGATATGTCGGGACTGTTCTGAGAGAAATGGAGCTACGAATACGGGGATTGCATCCAGTTTCGAAGAACTAATCGCATTGCTCAGTTTTAGGATCCCGTCACGTACATAGCGAGGTTGTCCGTTTGACTTCACTTCAAACACCAGATTCGTTGGCCGACCAAGCACGTTCATTCGCGCGATCGCGTCGAAGACATAGCTGAGCGAGTTGTTTGCCACTTCGAAATCAATGCTTTCGAGAGTTACATCTTCCAAGTCACGGCACAGACTATCCAGCAGAGTTTCAACCGACTGGGTGATGTCGCTTTCCCAAAGACTTGCTTCTTGATTCATGGATTGATGTCACCTCGTTGCTTTGGTAATTTCAGTTAATTAATCGTTTCAACATTTGCTGAAAAGACTATATTACTGAAAATTAGCATCAATGTCAAAAGAGAAAGGGAAAGTCTCAACTAGATTGCTATGCGTCTACTTCTGTTTGTAGCTAGTCGATGGCTTAAGTTGAAGAAGTGGTTGTGCCGCTTCCAAGCGCGCCATGCCGCTGTCTACTAGTCTGGAGCATTCGGACGTGTGAGTCTAAGCCGAGATTCGGGTCATCAGGGACGCAGAATCTCTCAATCGAAGAGAGAGATTGTCTAGTCCTACCGAACTGAATGTGAAGGAAACAACCAAGCAGCTCCCCTGACTCCGCTCGAATCCGAGTGTTTGGCAGGTCGAATCCGCGTTTTTCCGTCAGACTTGCATGCGTACGACTGAAGTCGATGAGGCAGTTCGTCGTAGATCTCGGATATGTTAGATACCCCTCCGCCCAACACAATCACATCGGGGTCTATGGCGTTCACCATCACCGCCAACGACCGGGCCAACTGGGAGATATAGAGATCTACGGTTTGACACATTCCCAGTTTGGCAATCTCCCGTCCTGTCAGAGCCTCTCCAGTCAATTCACGATGCGTCTGTTCCAACCCAGTCCCCGATACAAAACCCTCCACACAGTTGGTTTGTCCACAGTGGCATTTCCGATTGGACAAGAGACTCTCCAACCCAGCGGTCGCAGGATCCTCTCGGTACTTTGGAAAAGGATTGTGTCCCCATTCACCACTTAGACCGTTGGGGCCTGCTAAGAGCTTTCCGTCTACCACCCAGCCTCCCCCAGCTCCAGTTCCGAGGATCACACCAAAGACACAATATGAACCCTCGCCTGCTCCATCAACAGCTTCAGAGAGCGCAAAGCAATTTGCGTCGTTTTGTATACGGACAGGGCGTCCCAAGACCTTTCTTATATCGACCAAGAATGGTTTGCCATTCAGACACGTAGAGTTGGAGTTCTTCATGGCGCGTTCCGACTCTACCCAAGCACCTGGCGTTCCCATGCCGACCGGAGAAGGGGCAGAAGACGAACTGTCAAGACGATTGACTAGACCCTTGATTTCCAGCAAAGTGCTGGCGTAATCGGTCGGAGTATCAACTCGTTCTCGACTTACGATGACTCCTGACTCGTCCATCAAGATTCCTTCGATTTTGGTTCCACCAAGATCAATTCCTATGCGCATAACTGACAACTCCTCTCCATGTCGTACTACGCTGTTAGTGAGCGCATCAATCGAATCCAGTTGAATTCCGGACCAGGGTCCCACTTCCGGCCTCCAGCAATTTCGTTGTGGCCTACGATATTGCCTAGTGCGATGTCCGGATAATTCGACATCAATACCTTCAATACGTCCACAAGAGTGTCGTATTGCGGATCTGTGAAAGGATCACTTTCTGTTCCTTCGAGTTCGATGCCAACGGAAAAGTCATTGCAATTAGACCGACCATGGAAACTTGACTCACCTGCGTGCCAAGCTCTCAAATTGAACGGTACGAACTGAGTTAACTGACCATCTCTGGTGACGACAAGGTGGCTTGACACTCGAACTCCTTTGAGCGATTCGAAGCTTGAATGTGCGCTCACGTCAATGCTGTTTGTAAACAAGTCCTCTATGTACTTTGTGCCAAAATGCCCAGGTGGCAGCGATATTGCGTGAATAACGACGAGCGAAATTCGTTCACCCGCTGGTCTCGCGTCGCAGTTCGGACTTGAAACTTGGCGTATTTGCTGAAGATTGTGGTTCGCGTCAACCTTCACTTCTAATCAAGACATTCAAATGGATGTACCAATAGACATCATACGAAGTAACGTTGCATCTGCTCTTGAGGAAGACTTAGGAACTGGCGATCTCCATAGCGAGTTGCTTGAAGAATCTGGGTCAGTCACTGGATCAATCATATGTAGATCTGGTGGCATTCTGTGTGGACAGGCGTGGGTCAATGAAACCTACCGCCAAGTGTCGAATGAGGTTTATGTTGAGTGGAAAAAGGAGGATGGCTCCTTACTCGTTTCAGACGATCTGTTGGCTTCTGTATCTGGACCAGCTTCTGCATTACTTGCTGCCGAGAGAACTGCTCTGAACTTCTTGCAGCTGCTGTCGGGTACAGCGACTCGCACTCACGATTTCGTTTCCTTAGTTGCACACACTCAAGCAAAGATCCTCGATTCTCGCAAGACCGTCCCCGGTCTTCGATGGGCCCAGAAACACGCCGTCTGTACAGGAGGAGGTATCAATCACCGAATTGGCCTGTTTGACGCCATTCTTATCAAGGAAAACCACATCGCCGCCTGCGGAGGCATCGAAGAAGCCGTATCTCGAGCACGAACCGCACATCCGGATGTATTTGTTGAGGTCGAAGTTGAAAACACAGACGAGCTAGTTCAAGCCATTCGCTGCAAAGTTGATCGAATCATGCTCGACAATTTCACCGTTCTCCAACTCAGAGAGGCGGTTAGGCTTGCCGGAAGTTACGCCAAGTTTCAAGAGAAATCAATTGACCTCGAGGCTTCCGGTGGAATCAACCGATCCAATGTTGTGCAAGTTGCAGAAACGGGAGTAAGCTACATCTCGCTGGGCACTCTAACTAAGGATGTCGAGAGTCTCGATTTCTCGTTTGGTATCAATCCTTGACAGAACTCCTCGAACAATGTCAGAGGACTTGTAGACTGCTCTCTTTCTTGGTCATTGGAATCCACTAAATGCGCGATCAGTAGTGCTTCCGTGGGGGGTATCATTGATCCTTCCTAAAGAAACGATCGTTTCACTAGATCTACTATAAAGAAACAATCGATTCATAGCTGCGGCAGGAGTTTGCCCATTTTTGGGGAACTCAAGAACTCTGTTCAACAACCTAGGAGGTCTTTCTCGTATAGTTGCTAGGGTCCGTTGAGACCCAACCTTGCAACAAAGAGACTTCAACAGTGAACTATGGTTCTAACGAAGCAACTCACTAGTGACAAAAGCCTTTCAAATATTGTTTGAGATCGTGACACCTTATTGAAAAAGCTTGGTGGATTAATTGCTCTAATCGGCGGATTTCTTGGTCTATTCGCTGCTATTGTCGGTCTGGTGCTATGGCACCTGGAATTGGCGCACCCTTACAGCGATTTGTTTTTTGGCAGCTTTGGATTGGATTCCCAATTTGCATTCTCTCACCTTGCTTCTCAGGACTTCGTCATTAAAGCCAGTCTCAGATGGGTCGGCGTTTTCTTTACGATGGCAACATGCGTGTTTGCAGTGATATGTCTCATTGTTGAACGGCGTCTTCCAGCTGTACTTCTAATCGTTTGCGCGGCGACTGGGGCGGTTGTAGGTGTACCTCTTGTGAAAGTGTTTATGGTCGTGGCATTAGTGGGAGGAGTGTTGGCGATTTTTTCAAGCCCCAGACAACTGCAATACTCTTGAGCTCATGGTTTTGTCCTGCTCGATCTAGGTAGTAACACCAATAACTACAAGGCTAGTGGCTGCAAGCCAATGTCTCGAACCGATGAATTGATTTGGAATTATCGAAAGAGACAGAGTCGGTTGCCACTTGAATCCCCGCTCGCATTGATCCAATTCGGGTATACGAAAACTCAATTAGCAATCGGAGAGCAAAGCACTTCATCCGGCACACGCCCCGATTCGACTAAATGGTCACCAGGTAAGAAGCCTTCTTCCATTCTTTGAAATTGTCGAATATCGTTTAGTCGATGCTGTCGACTGCACAGATATCAGAATTCACACTTCCAGCAACCACCTCATTCTGTCTTGAAGCGAGTAGATTATTTCAACGATTAACAGGTCGACCCGCCGCTTACATTTTCTGTTGAACAAGGGCGGTACTATGGCCGAGATGTTCGACAGCTTCGTGCAGCCAAGCCACTGGCGCATCGAAGTGTCGCTGCATCGGTTTCACGACACCGAAGTGGGACCTGGTGCCGGAACGCAGATTCGAACTGCGGACCTACTGATTACGAATCAGTCGCTCTGCCTAACTGAGCTATTCCGGCAGACTTGAAGACCAAGAATTATATGCTCCACGATTTCGCTCGTCGGTTCATTCCCAACGTGCCAATATTTCCCTACGCCTCAAGTGGTGCTGCCGGCAAAATGGTTTAATTTCAATATGGAACAGTGGTTCGTTTTCGCTTGTGCAGGGCTTCTGGGACTCATCCTCGGGAGTCTCTTGAATGTAGTTATCTCTCGCATCCCAACAATGACGGAAATGAAGCTTCGCATGGAAGCTTTTGACCTTCTGAGCATCGAAATTCCCGACCGACCGACCTTCAACCTATTCCTTCCTCGGTCGCACTGCCCAGTATGTAAAACTCCGTTGCACCCCATGCACATGGTTCCCATTCTGAGTTGGTTTCTGCTCCGTGCTAAGTGTGCTACGTGTGGGGCAAAAATTTCACCTCGCTATCCCCTAATCGAATTCAACGTCTGCTTACTTTCGATTCTTGCTGTTCTTGTTTCTGGAATTTCGCTCGAGGCAGCGGTATTGATTGTGGGTACTTCACTGCTCGTGGCTCTCGCCACAATCGACCTAGGAAGGGGACTCTTGCCCAATGAGCTCACATATCCCCTTCTGTTCCTGGGTTTGGTTGCAAGCGTTGCTCTACCCACGTCGCCTTTTCTTGCGCCAGTCGAATCAGGAGTTATTGGAGCCGTAATCGGGTACGTGTCTTTCTGGCTAATAAATCACGCATTTCGTCTCGTTACCGGTAGGGATGGAATGGGCGAAGGAGATTTCAAACTGAATGCAGCGATAGGTGCATGGATCGGATGGGAACTCATGCCATACATGATCGTATTTGCCTTCGCTCTTGCGCTAGTTTTCGCTTTACTACAACTCTTCAAGCGAACATACTCTCTCACGGCAGGGATTCCATTTGGAGCATTCCTTGCTTTCGCAGCAATAGTGACGATTTTCTTGCACGATCAGATCTACACCTGGACTTTTCTCAGAGCGTGAAGTTCAATTTCTCAATTTCCAAAGCGCTTGGAAGCTTTGCCGCTGACGGATGTACTCATTCGTGAGCAACTGGACCGTAGTTCTAACCGGTGGGATCGGAAGTGGAAAGAGTCTTGTCGCCAGTTTGTTCGAGTCCCTCGGCGTTCAGATTGTTGAACAAGACCTCATTTCTCGGGAAGTCGTGCGACCGGGATCTAAGGCACTAGCACAAATTGCTGAGTACTTTGGTGAGGAGGTTCTTCAATCGGACGGATCTCTAAATAGGGAGGATCTTCGCAAGAAGATTTTCGCCGACCCCGGGAACCGCAGATGGCTTGAGCGTCTCTTGCATCCATTGATCGGAATTCGAACGCTGGAACTTCTCAAAGAAGCAACTTCACCGTATGTGATCCTTGTGAATCCGTTGCTAAGAGCCCGTAGTAGTTCCTACGACTGCGTGCTTGTCGTCGATGTTCCCACCGAAGTCCAAGTTCAAAGAATCGTTGACCGAGACACAATAAGCGCTGATTTGGCTAAGTCTATGATTGCAGCACAGATCGATCGCGATGCACGCCTTGCACTCGCGGACGAAGTCATCGAGAACCAGGGAACTGTCGAGCAACTGTCTCCAATCGTTCAAGACCTACATGAGCAATTCCTGAACCGTGCATCAAACAATTCCAAGAAGTTGCCCAGCACCAAGAATAATTGTTGAACTTAATCGCTTGCGATGCGAAGCTTTGGGTGTATATTGAATGTGTTCTGGGGAAAACGAGAGATGGTCAAAAGAGTGCGCCATGACTGATCGCAAAACCGGTCATACGAAGCATGAATCGGTAAGTTGCCCAACCTGCGAGAGGAAAGTCAAGTGGTCAGCGGAGAGTCCCTTCCGTCCGTTTTGCTCTGAACGATGCAAGCTCATTGATTTAGGCGAGTGGGTTGAAGAACGAAGGGAAATAGTCCATGACTTATTTCCTGATAGCTCAATCTCTTAGCGAAACGTCTACCGAAGTCGTCTAGGATCGATACTCGGCGTTGATCTTCACGTACTCGTAGGACAGATCCGTTGTCCAAATCTCCGTCGTAGCATTTCCTCGACCTAAGTCCACCTGTACGAGAAACTCAGGTTCGCACATCCGCCTGGCGGCCAGTTCTTCCACATAGTCTCGAGCGACAAGCCCATTGTGTGCAATAGGAACGTCATCGATTCTCAGTGACACTGTGGAAGGATCGAGATCTTTGACTCCAGCGTGCCCTATCGCCATGCAAAACCGGCCCCAGTTGGGATCTCCCCCAAAGGCCGCAGTCTTGACTAGCGGAGAATGGGCTATGGTGTAAGCAACTGTCAGACATTCCTGCTCCGACAGTCCTCCAACAACCCTAATTGTTATGAACTTGGTGGCGCCTTCAGCATCGCGAACGGTGCGTATTGCTAGCTCTCGAGCTAACGGAGTTAGCCCGTCCAACAATTCTGTGTACTGCTTAGTATCCACCTGGTTGACTGTCGAAACCGAACCCTTTCCTGTGGCGAATATGACAAAGGAATCATTCGTTGAAGTATCCCCATCAACAGTCAAACGATTGAAGCTGCGGTCGGCGAGATCGAGAGCTAGCGAGTTCGCAACATGCTCACTTACCCGAGCGTCGGTAGCGACAAAGGCCAACAAGGTGGCCATGTCGGGACGCATCATTCCCGATCCTTTGACCATGCCGCTTGCATTGACATCTTCACCATCCACTCTGAACGTCACCGAAACTCCCTTCGGAGCAGTGTCCGTTGTGAGGATCGCTGCAGCAGCGTCATTCCATCCATCTCCCCTAACGGAGTCATATGCCTCTCCAATGCCTTTCTCCATTCGATCCATCGGCAAGAATTCCCCGATCACACCGGTGCTAAAGGGCAAGATCTGGGATTCCTCGCAATCTATAAGACCTGCGAGGGCAGCGCAGCAGGAACGAGCATCTTCAATGCCTCGGTCGCCTGTGGCCGCATTTGCGTTTCCACTGTTGATCACTACCCCTCGAACTAGACCCATTCTGCTTCGCGACAATAGGACAGGCGCAGCTTGAAATGTGTTCTGAGTGAACACACCGCCAGCAACTGTGCCAGCATCGAAGACCATCACGACGAGGTCATCGCGTTCTTCATAGCGAATTCTTGCTGACGTGCATCCAAGACTTACACCTTTGATAGGACGCAATGGCAAGGTTGGAGGAAGATTGACTGGCATGGAGCTAAGGGGAGAGAGTGCTTAGTTGGTTAGCCGCTTCGGCCGCAGCAGTTCTTGTACTTCTTGCCAGACCCGCAAGGGCAAGCTTCGTTTCGCCCTACCTTCGGCTTTTCACGAACAAACGGTTTGGCGGCCGCGGACTCCTGCTCCCCATTGCTCGCGGAGCTATCGTGCTGATACCTCAAGCGACGCATAGCTTCCTGTTGACGACGTACCTCTTCAGCACGCCGATCGACATCCTGTTGTATTTCCCCACGTGAAAGCATGCGAACAACATCATGCTCTCTGTTCGCAAGCATTTCTTCAAACATCAAGAATGACTCGCGTTTGTACTCCTGTTTCGGTTGTTTTTGTGCATAACCTCGTAGGTGAATTCCCTGTCTCAGATGCTCCATCGCCACGATGTGCTCTTTCCACTTTTGATCGAGGATTGAAAGCATGATCCTCTTCTCGATGGAATCTGCGTCGATTCCCATTCCAACCCATCCGTCTCGTTTTGTCTGATAGGCGGACTCGACTTCCTCTAGTACTTTGTCTCGAATGGACTCTCCGTTCTCTACGCTTCCATCTTCCATCCATTGTGAAATGGGAATTTGCAGACCAAATTCTGAGCCTAGGACTCTCTCCATTGTCGCGACATCCCACTCGTCGGGAACTGAGTTCGGAGGAATGTAGTTGCTGCTTAAGTCGTCGATCACATTCCAACGCATTTGCTCGATAGATTCGCTCACACCTCCAACATCAAGAAGTTCATCTCGTTGTTGGTAGATGACCTGTCTTTGAACATTGGCCACGTCGTCAAACTCGAGTAGGTTCTTCCGCAGATCGAAATTACGACCTTCCACACGCCGTTGGGCTCTTTCGATGGCATTGTTGACCATCTTAGCTTCAATGGCCTCGCCGGGTTGTAAGCCCAACGACTGGATCATGTTGTTCCAACGTTCCGATGCGAATAGTCGCATCAGGTCGTCTTCCATTGACAAGTAAAAACGGGAGGAACCCGGATCACCTTGGCGTCCTGAACGGCCTCGTAATTGATTGTCGATGCGTCGGGACTCGTGACGCTCAGTCCCAACAATGTGGAGACCTCCTGCATCGATGACCTGCTGGTGTCGCTTCTCCCAGTTTTCCATAAGAGCCGAGACTTTATCAGGATCAGGATCTTCTCCCAAATCTGCTATTTCAGCGTTGTAATTGCCGCCCAATACAATGTCCGTACCTCTCCCGGCCATATTGGTTGCAATAGTCACATTGCCTGGCCGACCGGCTTGAGCCACAATTTCGGCTTCACGTTCGTGTTGTTTTGCGTTGAGTACGCTGTGTTGAATCTTGCGTCTCTTCAGTTCTTTCGAAAGGCGTTCTGAACTCTCGATGGACGTGGTTCCTACCAAGACCGGCTGATCCGATGCAGTGCACTCGTTGATGTCCTGAACAATGGCATCGTACTTCTCGTCCAGAGACATGTAGATCAAGTCATTTCTATCGTCACGGATCATCGGGAGGTGCGTTGGAATGACGACCACTTCCAACTGATAGATCTGCTTGAACTCAAATGCTTCTGTGTCTGCAGTTCCCGTCATACCTGCGAGCTTGGTATATAGACGAAAGTAGTTTTGGAACGTCGTTGACGCTAGCGTTTGCGATTCCTGTCGAATCGAAACGCCTTCCTTGGCTTCAACAGCTTGATGAATTCCTTCAGACCACCTTCGACCTGGCATGGCGCGACCTGTGTGCTCGTCAATGATGACGACCTCCCCGTTTGTCACCATGTATTCAACGTCTTTCTTGTAGAGAAAATGGGCTTTCAATGCCACGTTTACGTGATGAAGCAGTCCAAGATTTCCTGAGGAATAGAGGCTTTCCCCCTCTGTTAGCAGTCCGGCTTTGATCAAGTGCTGCTCAACCCTTTGATGACCACGCTCCGTGAGCTCGACGGAACGATTTTTCTCGTCGATGAAGTAATCTCCTGTGTCCTCTGGAGCTTCACCTCCGAGCACCGCAGGAAGAGCATCCTCTACGTATTCCTGCTGCTCGAGGCGCGGTGCTATCTTGTTGATTTGCTTATAGAGTTCTGTGTTTTCCTCAGTCGGACCCGAAATAATCAGAGGAGTCCTAGCCTCGTCGATCAGAATGGAGTCAACCTCATCGACGATAGCGAAATTTAGACCTCTCTGGAATCTATCCTGCATCCTGAAAGCCATGTTGTCGCGCAGATAATCAAATCCAAACTCGTTGTTTGTCCCATACGTCACATCGGCTTGATAGGCAATGCGCTTTTCTTCCTGATCCTGTTGAGATTGCACGACACCAACGCTCGCGCCAAGCGCACGGTAGATCGGACCCATCCACTCGGCATCTCGACGCGCCAAGTAGTCATTCACAGTTACGATATGGACACCCTTACCCGAGAGCGCATTGAGGTACGCAGCCAAGGTCGCAACGAGGGTCTTACCTTCCCCGGTCCGCATCTCGGCGATCTTGCCTTCGTGAAGCGTGATGCCACCGATTAGCTGAACATCGTAATGCCGAGTGTTGTTTGCCCTATCCGCCGCCTCACGCACACATGCGAAGACTTCTGGAAGCAACTGGTCCAGAGATTCGCCTCGACTATGGCGTTCGGTGAACTCAGCAGTCTTCTTGGACAACTGCTCGTCAGTGAGTTGACTTGTGGAATCCGTGTGGCTATTGACGTTGCGTACTAAGCCTCCCATACGCTTCAATTCACGAGCGTTTCGGCTTCCGAAGACTGACTTCAGGAAATTGTCTAACATATAATCTACGGGCTATTTACGCCCCTCATTTTACTTGGCATCCTTGGTCTGGATGTCTTGCATGGATCTAATATCGGGTTGTTTGCACGGGAATTCAAGTGTCTATCTATCGACTGAAAGACGTGCTAAGTCCTAACGCTCAGCGAAAGAGTGGCTTGTCGCGTCTAATGGGTCGGATCGAGAAAGAAAGGAACACCCTTGAGATAGTTCGATCACTACTTCCTCACCGCGAAGCGAGTCACTGCATCGGAGCATCCATCAAAGGCGATACGCTCGTCGTCTTGGCGGATTCGGCTTCCTGGGCCAATCGTTTACGCTTTCAGTGCAAGCACTTAGTCGACGAGCTCCACCATATGGAGCAATTCGCCAAAGTCCAAAGAGCAATCATTGTGACCAACGCGACAATTGGTCGTTCAACTCTGCCGGCGTAATCGTTCGCGAGTGCCCTCCAGCAGCACCCGTTACCCTCCAGCAGCAACAGCCATAGACTCGGTCTGAGTTGCGGGACTCTCGTCGTAGTTGGCTCGATAGCCCAGAGGCAGCTCCGAACAATCTTCAAATGTGACGTATTGCCACGAATTGGGAGAGTTAACTAGCGATTTGACAAGCTCGTAGTTTGTGCGATGACCTGATCGATGGCCAACAAATGTCCCAATCAGATTGTGACCCAACAGAAACAAATCTCCGATCGCATCAAGAATCTTGTGCTTTACAAATTCGTCCTTCAATCGAAGTCCTGCTTCGTTAAGCAGGGAGTTCTCACCAATAACCAGCGTGTTGTCGAAGCTTCCTCCACGAGCTAAATTCATTGACTTTAGTCGTTCGTAGTCCGCAAGAAATCCAAATGTTCGCGCACGACTTATTTCGTTTATGAACGCCGTCTGCGAGAACTCTACGGCAGCGTAGTCAACATGACTGGTAAATACAGGGTGCTCATACTCGATCCGAAATCTCACGCAAAAGTCATCACTCGGCTGGAGTTCAACGTATACGTCGCTCCGAGTATCTTGAATTCCCACTTTACGGTGGATCTTGATAAAACGCTTGGCGACGGGTTGGTCGACTAATCCAGCGGACTGAATCAAAAACACAAACGGAGCTGCACTTCCATCCATGATCGGTATTTCTTCGCCATCGACTTCTATGAGAGCGTTGTCCACTCCAAGCCCAGCAAGTGCTGCCATCAAATGCTCGATTGTTGAGATCGTTACATCTCCCTCACCAATGGTGGTAGAAAGTGTGGTGTCCACCACAGAATCCACTGTGGCGGAAATCAATCCAGCATTGCATAAGTCCTTACGTACAAAGGAAATTCCCGTATTTGGGGGTGCTGGGCGAATCGCAATCTGGGATTTTCGACCAGTGTGCAAACCTATGCCGCTAGCTCGGATTTCATTTCTCAAAGTCTTTTGAGTGATCAATGTTTACGAACTCCTGTGTGTTATTGCGCCACTAGTCCGCTTGATCACGAAATAGTGCAGGGATATCGCTAGCACTAATCCTTCGACCCATACCGCGTTCCTTACTTCGATCTCGCAAACCGGCTACTCTTGAGTCTTCCTCGTTCTCTTCTCGGCTTCCTCCCTCACGGCCGGAAAATCTCTCGTTGGCCGGAGCACCCTGTTCAACCGTTCGTAAGTGCCTTCGTGGCAATTGAGAAATTGAATCGTCGCGAATGCCAAATGTATCGTCTACACCGGTCACCAGAACTGTAACCTCAATTACGTCGTCCATTTCCGGATCTTCGACTAGGCCTGGCCAGACTCGTCCACTGGCATGCATCATTTCGCTGAAGACTCTAGAAATCGTGTTGTACTCATCGAGCGTGAGCTTGCCGGTCTTGATGTTGAACAACGCATTGCGTGATCCTTTCAAGTCAACATCGTCAAGCAAGGGACTCTTGATCGCCTGCAGTGTTGCCTCTTCCGCCCTGTTCTGCCCGTTAGCAGAACCCGTTCCAATGAGAGTGACTCCATTGCCGTTTGAAGAGAGCACGCTCTTCACGTCAGCGAAGTCCAAGTTCATGACTCCCTGCACGTTAACGATATCCGCAATTCCTCGAACCGTTTCGGCGGTATATGCGTTTATGTGGTTGAACGCATCCGAAAAGAAGACCTCTCCGCCCAATATGTTCGTGAGCTTGTCGTTGGGAATCGTGATGAGCGCATCAACACAACTATGCAACTTACGAATTCCGGCTTGTGCAACATTAGTCCTCGTCTCCTGCTCGTTGCTAAATGGTCGTGTCACGACGCCTACAGTCAGAATTCCCATGTCCTTGGCAATTTCTGCAATTACAGGCGACGCCCCTGTTCCAGTACCGCCACCCATACATGCAATGAGAAACACCATATCTGCACCACGAAGGCGATCTTCAAGATCACCGACGCTTTCCTGAGCCGCAGCGCATCCCACATCCGGGTCCATTCCAGCCCCGAGTCCGCGCGTCTTCATTGCGCCAAGTTGAACCTTTTCGACCGTGTCCGGCAGCGTGTTGAGGTCCTGAGTGTCTGTATTGGCGGCGATGAGTTCCACTCCTGCCAACCCTTGATTTGCGATATAGTTGATGACGTTGCCACCACCTCCGCCAACGCCAATTACCTTGATCTTCGCGCCATTTGCGCCGGGGCCATCCGAGTCTGGCGCGATCTTGTACGCAAAAGGTTGCTTCTCCTCAGAGCTTCCATCCATGATTACATCCTTGTCAAATACTGTCGTAAGTCTTGCGCATCCATGCTCCAACAGTGTGCACGGCCTTTTGCATCGCGTTACGTTTTTGATGGTTTTGGGACCGACCTTCTTGCATCTGCCTACTCGCATAGGACAACAACCCACTACAAGTGGCATAGGCCGGGTTTTGAAGAATGCCATCGAGACCATTGAGATCTCTTGGGCGTCCTAAAGATACTGGAAGATGAAAGACCTCTTCTGCGAGCTCAGTAACACCCTCCATGTTCGCGGCGCCTCCTGTTAGAACCACGCCTGAACCAAGTTTTGTTGTAGAAATACCTGCTTTATCTAGAGCTTCCCTAACGATGCCGATTAGTTCTCGGTATCGAGATTCCACTACCGCAGCAAGAGTCTGGCGGGACAGCTTCGAGTCTGGACGGTCTGCAACTCCGGGTACTCGTATCGATTCTTTCTCGTGGGTCAAGTCCTGCAACGCGCAGGCATAGCGAATCTTCAACTCTTCGGCGTGTTGTGCTGGTGTACGCAACGTCATTGCGATGTCCTTGGTGACTGAGTCGCCAGCCATCGAGACCACTTCGGTGTGCCTGATGGCACCATCCGTATATACCGCAATGTCAGTTGTTCCTCCGCCGATGTCCAACAAGCAAACACCAAGCTCCCGCTCGTCGTCAGCGAGTACCGCTGAAGCGGAAGCTATAGGTTCGACCACAATGTCGTCGATTCCAATCCCACACAGACTTACGCACTTTGTAACGTTGCGCACTGCATTTTTGGCGCAGGTAACCACGTGCACATTCGCATCCATTCTTGTCCCGGACATCCCCCGGGGCTCACGAATGCCGCCTTGCCAGTCAATGACATATTCTTGGGGAATTACGTCCATGACCTTTTCATCATTGCTCAGGGGCACGGCTTGAGCGGACTCCAGCGCCAAGTCGAGCTCTTCCGTTCCCACTTCTCCAGTACGAATCGCTACATTGCCCTGAGAGTTAACTCCCTTTACGTGCTCTCCGCCGATGGACACATACGCTGAAGAAACACTCTGGCCGGCCATCGTCTGCGCTTGATTCAATGCCGACTTAATCGCTTCAACCGTTGCATCGATATTGACGATCATCCCTTGGCGAACACCAGTGGACATGTGAGTTCCGATACCAGTTACTTCAACAGCTCCTGAACCATTGCGTTTGCCAATACACACAGCTACCTTAGTGGTGCCAATGTCCAATCCAACTAACACTGAGGAGTTATTTATCACGTTCGTCACTCATGAGTAATTACTAGGGGACCAGAAGCAATTTCGTCGTCATTGCTAAACGAGGAGTCGTCCTCATCATCCATAAGAACTACAGCGACACCTTGGTCGTATCGCGCATCGGCGACCAAACGCGACAGGTCCGTCTGACCTTCAAGTTCGCCGTACACAGCTAAGAATCGATTCATTCTCTCTTCTAGATCACGGGTTCCTAACAAGACGCTAGTGCCAGATTCTAATACGATTTTCAATCCTTCGCTTGTTTGAAACGCATTTTCTAACACATCCCCTTGCTCAAGGACTCGACTTCCAATGTTCTTTAGCGTCGAATCATTGATTATTGAAGGCGTAACGGTTGCGGCGTCAGAGTTCTTGAAGGTGGAATTCGTCTCGATCTCAGTTGATTGCCTGGTCGAGTTCACAGCTGTTTGGTTCACGATGTCTATGTGCAATCGATTGGTTAGAGTCCGCCACACAGCGGCATCGTCAATCCAGCCGATCGATTCGATTTTTGCCTCGACTTCCGAGGACGACAGTTCAACTTCCGAATCTTCAATCAAGCTTTCGACTCTGGATCTTAGAATTGTTTCCTGTTCTCCTGTCACATCGCCATGCACCACAATCACGGGTTCTGTTCCACTCAGTTTCGTCCACGCCAGAGTGACACCAAGAGGTACGGCGATCCCGATTAACAAGCCCGCCAGGAATCGACCTATAGCGGACATTGCCCCACCTCCTTGAACGCCACCGAGACTCGATCAATATTTCCTGCTCCTTGGATGGCAAGAACATCGTCCTCTTCGACTAAGCGACCAACTAGAGTCGTAGCCTCTTGGGCGGTACTTGCAAAAGCCACCGGAACCTTTGCCGTCGCCTCAATCTCTCTAGCCAAGTCCGATCCGTACGCACCCGGTATGGGTGTTTCGCTCGCCGCATAGGTGTCTACCAGAACCAGAGAGTCCACCTTCACCAACACAGTTACGAACTCATGCAAGAGGTCCCGAGTCCTGGTGAAACGATGCGGCTGATAAACCATGACCAAACGACGATTGGGGTAGATTTCGCGGACTGTCGAAATAACGTGCTGAACTTCAGTGGGATGGTGCCCGTAGTCGTCAATCAGAGTCACATGGCATCCGTTTACGTCTGCGGCACGAACTTCAAACCTTCGGTCAATTCCACCAAAGTCCCTTAGACCTTGAAGGATGTGCTGATCTTCGATTCCTTCATCCGATGCGATTGCGATTGCACCCAAGACGTTCCGGACGTTTTCCTCTCCTGGCAATCGGATCTCAATGTCCAAAGAACTAAGTCCCTTTGGACGATGCACACGAAATCTGCAATTCGGTCCCTCATGCGCCACGTTTTCTGCGCGATAGTCGGCTTCCTTCGAGAGTCCGTAGGTCAAGATCGGCCGGGCCAAATCGCTAATAATTGATCGAATCCCTCGATCATCAATGCATACAACTACCAGACCGTAGAACGGCAATCGGTGCACAAACTCCTTGAACGCTTCAAGAAGCTTCGTGAAATCTTGAGCATACGTTCCCAAGTGATCGCGATCGATGTTGGTTATCACGGCTACCATAGGATTGAGGTACAGAAACGATGCGTCACTTTCGTCGGCTTCGGCTACGAAGTATCGGCTCAACCCCATTCGCGCATGAGTTCCTTCGCTCTTTAGCAATCCTCCGATCACATAGGTTGGATCCAATTGAGCGACTTGAAATATGCTCGCTATGAGACTTGTGGCTGTGGTCTTACCATGGGTACCGGCTACAGCTATTCCGTAGCGATGGCGCATAAGCTCGCCCAACATCTCTGCCCTTGATACGACAGGAATCCGACGACGATGTGCTTCGACAACCTCGACGTTGTCATCACTAATTGCACTTGACACGACAAGAACATCCGCATCGCGGGCCTGACTGGCTTCGTGACCTATTCGGACTCTCACTCCCAATCGAGTAAGTCGGTTCGTTACGTTCGAGCTCTCCAAGTCGGAACCGCTAACCAAATAGCCTTGGTGTGACAAGACCTCAGCGATTCCACACATACCTGCTCCGCCGACTCCGACGAAGTGGATGTTCTTCACTCTGCGCATGGGAGGCATGTCTGTGACATTGAAAGAGCTTTCGATCATCGGGGCCTCACACTTTGGGTAGCTTGGGTTGTGTCATTTCCATGTGTGCACGACACACCAAGGCAACAAGAGCACTAGAGACAATAAGGCTGTTTCCTCCGTAGCTGAGAAACGGCAATGTCAATCCCTTCGTAGGCAACGCCCCCATTGCCACTCCAATGTGAATGAACGATTGCAATCCCAACATCAATCCAGCGCCATAGCAGACGTACGCTGCAAAGTCGTGCTTGGAATCCAGAGCCTTCTTGCCAATCCAGAAACAGCGGAAGACGAGTCCGAGCAGCACTGCAAGCACGAAAGCTCCCCCGACGAAACCGACTTCCTCGACGATTACGGAAAAAATGAAGTCGTTGTGCGGAGTAGGCAAGTACAGAACCTTTTGAACGCCGTCTCCGAGACCCTGACCAGTGAATTCCCCTCGCCCGAATGCAATTAGGGATTGAGACAATTGGTAGCCCTCGTCGGATGCATGAGCCCACGTATCCAAGTATGCGGCCAGCCGATTGCGACGTTCATACAAGAAGTACCCAAATACTGGCAAGCCGAGCGTCCCCATCAGGAATAGATCTCTCATCCGGACGCCTGCCAGAAAGAGCATTCCAATTGTGACCATTCCTATTAGCACAACAGATCCGAAGTCTGGTTGCAGGAAGATCAGACCTAACACAACCCCAACAAGAAATATGAGCTTAATGACTGCACCCGTACGGGTCATCAAAGCTTCCTTGTTAGCCGCAATATGCCCGGCAACGAATAGAGGAATCAAGAGCCGCGCCAATTCCGAAACCTGCAACGTAGCGACCTTCAGGTCAATCCACCGTCTTCCCCCTCCCGCTTCCAATCCAATCCAAGGAACCAAAACGAGGATGGCCAACAACAACGTCAGCAGAAAAAAAATCTTGTGGAACCGATTAACGACGTCCAATGGGGTCTGAACAACCCCAACGAATACGACCGCCGCCACAATCATGAAGAAAACATGCTTAAGAACAAACGGATTGATTTGGGTATTCGCCAAATGCAGCGTTGCACTTGATACTGCTATCAAGCCCAAGGCCATCAATAGCATCCAAACGCAAGCAGACGCAGTGTCAATACGTGCAATCACGAACCCAACTCCGCTACTGCATTGACAAAAGCAGTCCCTCTGTGCTCAAAATTCCTAAACATGTCGAAGCTCGCACATGCAGGCGCCAACAACACGCAATCTCCATTCTCGGCTTGTTCTTGGGCAATCCGCACTGCCTCATTCATACTTGAAGCAAACGAGTAACCTACCTGCGTTGTATTTGCGGCAATTCTTTGAGCGTCCTCACCAATTAGCACGAGATAGGAGACTTGTCTGTCGATTGTCTCGCCCAACTCCTTGAAGTCCGCATCTTTGCCCTCTCCGCCAGCGATAAGAATCAAATTGTTGGACTCTTGGGTCATGCTTGTGATGGTTGCAACTGATGCCGCTACGTTGGTGGCCTTGGAGTCATTGAAATAATCCACTCCGTTTACACGTGCCACAAATTGATTCCGATGATCTAAACCCGAGAAAGACGAAGCCACTTCATGAATCACTTCGCTTGTCGCTCCGAATCTTGATGCGATGGCAGCTGCCATTACTAAGTTGAAGCTGTTATGTCTACCCTTCAGGGCGATGTCATCAGAGGAAATGAAAGTCCCATCAATGACCACACCGTCTGCGAGCACGCACCAATCGGGACTGCGATTTATTGCAATCGAGTCTGTAGTTTTTCCGGGGTCTGTGTTTTCGTCCTGACCGTTGAAGACTGCAAAAGAGCAATGGTCGTACACACGACGTTTGCTCGCGATGTAGTCAAGCATGGACTTGTGCCGATCAAGATGGTCTTCGGCGATATTCGTTATCGCGGCCACGTCAAATCGTGCAGTGTGAAGACGTTCAAGCTGAAAACTTGAGAGCTCAACGACGAAACCTCTGCCGCCGGAATCCAGAGCATCTAGCACCGGAAGTCCGATATTTCCGCACACTCTGAAGTCATCGGACTGCAGCATGGCCCCGACCAGCATCGCAGTAGTGCTTTTTCCGTTCGTGCCGGTAATTCCTATGACGGGTACATTCACTTCGTCCATGAATAGATCAATGTCGCCGATTATTGGAACCCGCTCGATCGTCGCAAACTTGAGCAACGTGTCGTCGAAACCAATCCCTGGACTAGCGACTACTCTCTTCGCTCGTGCCACCGCTCGAGCAAATTGACGGGGTGGCACAACGCAAACATCCGGGTAGTCTCTCCGAATTTCCACTAGGTGCGGAACCTCGTTGGTACGTTTGCCCAGGCGAGAGTCACAAACTGACACCGCGCTATCCTTCAATCTCAGGTGACGAATAACCGAAACCCCGGTATCACCGAGTCCTACCACCATTGTCGGAGACATACTCATCGCAGTTTCAACATGGACAAGCCGACCAAGACCAACATGAAGGCGATAATCCAGAAACGTACAACAATTCGGGGTTCGGGCCACTCTTTCAGCTCAAAGTGGTGGTGCAGAGGCGCCATCTGAAATACTCGTCGACCCAGGATTTTGAAACTCACGACCTGCACGATCACAGATGCCGTCTCAAGAACGAATATTCCGCCCATGATCAAAAGGACAATTTCGTGACGAACCAGTACGCCGATGGTTCCAAGAGCGGCACCTAACGCTAACGCACCTACATCGCCCATGAACATCTGAGCTGGGTAGGTGTTGTACCAAAGGAATCCCAAGCCAGCGCCAACAATACTGCCGCAAATGATTGCAACTTCTCCCATCCCAGGAATGTGCGGAATCTGTAGGTATTCCGCAAACTCACTATGTCCCACCAAATAGGCAATCAACCCGAGTGCGGCACCCACCATTACGGTCGGCATGATTGCAAGTCCATCGAGACCGTCGGTGAAATTGACCGAATTGCTCATTCCCACGATCATCAGGTACGCAAGAAATATGAAGCCAAAACCAAGAGGAATGGCGACCTGCTTGAAAATCGGAATGATCAGCTCGGTTTCAGCAGGAGTCGTGGCTGTAGTAAACATAACGACTGCGGCGGTCAAACCTACAGCTGATTGGAAGAAGTACTTCCACTTAATGGAAATGCCCTTACCTTTCCGAAGCTTTTCGTAGTCGTCTGCAAAGCCAATTAGTCCAAAACCCAGAATTACTCCTACGACTATCCAAACGTGCTTGCTGGTCAAATCACCCCAGAGCAACGTCGAGATCACGATTGACACTACGATCAAAAGGCCACCCATCGTAGGGGTGCCACGTTTGGAGACGTGGGAAGACGGACCATCGTCGCGGATGGTCTCACCAATGTTGCTTTGAGCGAACCTCCGGATCACGACGGGACCCACAATTAGCGCAATGACCAAAGCCGTGACCGCGCTGACGATGGTGCGAAAAGTGATGTATTCGAAGACATTGAATACAGAGAAAAACTCCGTCAAGTACCGTGTAAGCCAGAGCAACATCAGGTTCTCACTCCGAAGACTCTCTGTATCGCGGCACGGTCACTGTAAGGGAGACGAATATTGCCTACTTCCTGATATCGTTCATGACCCTTACCAGCGACAAGTACCGTATCTCCTGATTGGGCGTGACTAACAGCGAACTCGATGGCTTTGGCACGGTCCGGTTCGATGAAGAATTGGGCGGGGACTTCGAAGCCTTCGCATATCTCATTAATGATGTCCATCGGCGGTTCGTTGCGGGGATTGTCCGAAGTAACGACCACAAAATCGGCCAGTTCCTGGGCAATGCGCGCCATCTCAGGACGCTTGCCTTTGTCTCGGTCTCCACCGCAACCGAATACACAGACGATCCGATCTGATGTGTGAGATCGAACAGCTTCCAGTGCTGAACGAAGTGCATCAGGCGTGTGGGCGTAGTCCAGTACAGTAGACGGCAGACCGGACTCGAAAAAGAACTCCATGCGTCCGGGAATTTGCGGAGTGGTTTCCATCCGCTCAACGGCATCGTGAAATTCCATTCCGAAGTAGCTGGTAACGAGCAACATAGCCGCAGCATTTGCTACGTACATTTCTCCTACATATGGAATGTAGAAATTTGTCCTACCCCAAGCACCGAGCCACGTGCCACGTATTCCGTTGGGTGCGTATTCCACGTTTGTCCACCGCAAATCTGCATCAGTTGAAATCCCGTATCTCAAACATCTGATGTTTCGATTAGTGAGATGACTTGCAATTCGGTTACCCAACGGGTCGTCCACATTGACAATGCCACATTGAAGTTCGGGCCTCTCGAACAGCTTGAATTTCGCATCGGAGTACTCCTTCATGTTTTCGTGGTAGTCAAGATGGTCTCGGCTGAGGTTTGTGAACACGCCGCAAGAGATGTCAATGTCGTTAACACGCCCTTGATCTAAAGCATGCGAACTCACTTCGATTACTGCCTGACGAATGCCTCGTTTGAGCAGCTCACTAAAGTTCGCTTGCATGGCAATGGGATCTACAGTGGTGAGAGACGACGGACACAATCCCGGAGGCTTGCCCCATCCAAGGGTTCCAACCGATGCTGTTGCATCAAGCAAACAAGCTGAGCCATACGCAACTGAAGACTTGCCATTGGTGCCCGTTACTCCAACAACATGCATGCTTTGCGCCGGATACCCATAGAACTTGGCAGCGAGTGACCCACGCAATCGCTCAATGTTTTCAGCTTGAATCCAAGGTACTCTGCAACCATTCCATTCCGCGCGTTCCGCGCACACAGCCACCGCTCCCCTTTTGATGGCTTCGTCCACAAAGTCGTGACCGTCAAACTCACCGCCCTTGTAGGCAATGAAGAGGTCGCCAGGACGAACGGACCGCGAGTCACTGGAAATGCCTCCAACGACGATGGAGGGGACATCCTCTCGGCTCAGCAATTCTCTAAGCTGCATTCCCATCGGCTATCAACCTCTTAGGTGTTCCTGTTAATCCCATCAATTGCAATGCGTGACGCGCCACTTCGGCAAAGACAGGACTGGCAACCCCTCCACCCGATCTCGTTTCGCCCATAGGTTCGTCTACTACAACGACGCAGACGATTCTTGGATTTGTCGAGGGAGCAATCCCCACGAACCATGCAATATGACGACTTTCGTCATACGATCCGTCCAAGATTTTTCGCACTGTTCCAGTCTTTCCCGCAACGGAGAATCCTTCGAGATTGGCCTTTGGCGCAGTACCGATGGGCGAAACTACACCTTCCAACATTTGAAGAACGGTCTTAGCATGTTCTTCTTTGAAAACCCTTTGATCCGGCGATTTGAATGGAGCGGGCTCACGGACAATTCCAATCGAACGTCGAATACCTCCGGTTGCAATTGTCAAGTAGCCGACAGCCAATTGCAGCGGTGACACACGAAGGCCATATCCATAGGACATCGTTGCACGACCAATATCTCGTTCTAGGTCCTCGATGTTGATATGCCCATTTGCTTCATACGGTAGCCCTGAGTGAGGCTCATCCACAACTCCAGCCCGATTCAATGCGCTAAAAACCGCATACTTGTCAATACTCAACGCAACTCTGGATATTCCCACTTGGCTTGACTTGATCAGCACTCCTTCTAATGTGAGCGTTCCGTAATTTCGCGGATCTTCTACCAAGTGACGACCAATTCCAAAATAGCCCGGAGACGTGTCAATTTTTGATTCGGGCTGGTACTTGCCGCTCTCAAGAGCCGCAATAGAAGCGAAGGTCTTGATCGTGGATCCCGGTTCGTAGGTATCTGTTACCGCACGATTTCGCATGCGACTGAACGAACGATCTCCACCGTCATTTGGGTTATATGACGGATAGCTAGCGAGTGAGAGTATTTCGCCGTTTAGGACATCGATGAGCACCAGAGTTGCAGATTTTGCTTCGTGCTCGGCTACTGTCTGTCTCAATTGGCGGAATGCCAAGTACTGCAATCCCAAGTCAATTGTCGTCGTAATGTCTTCACCAAATTTCGGAGCGTCCTCAAGCCTTATGTCACGTAAACGTCGGCCGTCCCTTGCTCGCAGTACGCGTCTCTGTCCTGTTTCACCGGTGAGTTCTGCATCACGTGATAGCTCAAGACCTTCCGCACCTTTCCCATCGTTCTTGATGAGTCCCACAACATGCGCTGTAACTTCTCCGGCTGGGTAGTAGCGTCTAAACTCCGTCGAGAATCTGACACCAGAGATTCCCAGTTGCCCCACTGCCTCCGAGACTTCGTGTGAAACTCGCTTCTTGAGATACACAAAACGCCTGTTGCGGGCTTCCCGCAAAGTGCTTCTCAGTTGCTCTTCAGATATCTGGAGAGCTTGGGCAAGATCTGGCAGCGATTCGCTTGGAATGTTGTCGATGCCTGGGTCCGTCCATATGGACTGAACCGGAGTGCTTATGGCAAGCGGCTGTCCTGCTCGATCGTAGATGATCCCTCGGGTTGTGGGCACCGATTCTGCGCGTTGTGCGACTCGGTCGCCCTGTTCTTGCAAGAAGTCTCGATCATACGTTGCAAGAATGAACATGCGAGCCAACAGAACCGAGGCCACAACGATAAATGCCATGATTGCGAATCGAAGACGCGACCTCATCATTCGGCGTCTCCCACTTCCACAGTGACGACGTTCTCCGGAAACTTCATCCCCATGTCTTCGCGAGCTACTTGCACCACCCGATCGAAAGAGTTTTCGCTGCCACGTTCAATTTGCAGACGCGTATGCTCTGAGAGTAATTCCTCCTGCTGAGCCCGCAGCTCAAGCACTTGGTTGTACTTGACGTGCCAAGTACGAACTTGCTCAAGCGTCAGAAATCCGGTCACAAGTACAGCAATAACGATGAACAGCCAGAAAACCCACCACATTGGGGATGGAATCCAGCGAGGGGCATGTACCTTTGGAGCTTTCTCAGCGAACACGCTCTACTACCTGCAACATCGCCGATCGGGAGCGCGGATTGCTTTCAACTTCCGATCGAGAGGGACGCCTCTCACGCACTACAACCTTGAACGGCCCCGTACCTTTGCCTCGTACGGGCACTTTGTGAGGAATTGGATCCTTTGACCACTCAGAAAACTGACGCCGTACGACTTGGTGTTCAAAACTGTGGAAGGAAATTACTGCTAGTCGTGCATTGAGTGCCAGCAGGTCAAAAGCCTGCCTTAAGCCTTTCCGCAATTCGTTGATTTCATCATTTACGTGAATTCGGATTGCCTGAAAGACACGAGTGGCTACATGCTTTCTACTGTCAATTTTTCTCGATGACCGACTGATGACATCCACTAGTTGAGATGTGGTTTCCAATGGCCGGGCACCCACTATGGCATGTGCAATCGACCGAGAATTGCGTTCTTCGCCATACCTCTTGAATACCGATGCGAGCTCGCCCGCAGAGACTTTGTTTAGCCACTCCGAAGCCGTGAAACCAGATGTGGGATCCATGCGCATGTCAAGCGTTCCGTCCCGCAGAAAACTGAACCCTCGTTCCGCTTCTTCCAATTGGATAGACGACAACCCAAGATCCATCAATATGCCGTCGAACTCCGAAAATTCGTTCTCTTGCGCCAGTCGCTTTGCATCGCTGAAGCATCCTTTTGTGGCCTTTAGTCTGTCGTCTTCAACCGCGAGCGAAGCTGCGCACTCAATAGCGGAAGGGTCACGATCAAGAGCAAACACTCGCCCTTTGGTACTGAGTTTCTCCAATAGAGCCCGTGTATGACCGCCACCACCAAAGGTGGCATCAAGAAAAGAGCCGTCGCTGTTCACGACCAGCGCGGACATAGTCTCGTCGACCAGAACAGGTGTATGCGTTAGCTGCACGGTCCGCTCGAATCGCAGCAAAGCGAAATGGAAACGGGGACCCTACGTGAAATTCGCACGTTGCCTCCATTCAATCGATTTCACGTCTTCAATGAATCGGCGCATTCATCAATCCGTGATTCCTCACGCCGACAATCAAATATTACTCAATGTTTGGGATTTGTACAACTATTTCTGGATATACAAAAAGCTGCAGACGGAACGTCTAGAAGCCTTACGACAGTACGTAGATTGCAATCGTGTCTGGACTCGGTCGCGCGATTCAAGAAATCACTCTGACGGTCCTATCCAAAAAGAGGTAGAGACGGCCGATAAGCCGGGTTCTGTCGTGGGCGACCATCCATCTTGGACGCATGTCACCATGCGCCTCTAGCAACCTACCCGAATCGCACGCGGACCACGTGGTTCGATTCCTATTTGGTCTTGCTCCGAGCGGGGTTTACCTAGCCGATTCTGTTACCAGATATCGCGGTGCGCTCTTACCGCACCATTTCACCCTTACTACAACTCATAAAATTCGCGCAGCGGTTTATTTTCTGTTGCACTTTCCGTGAGTTTGCACTCCCCAGGAGTTACCTGGCGCTCTGTCCTATGGAGCCCGGACTTTCCTCCGAACTGCTTGGTTCGGCGATCGCCTAGCCGTCTCTGCACACATACTAAGAATTATTGCAACTGAATAGAAGACAGCCATACCCGAGGTCGGTTCGTTGCGAACACACTTCATAGGACCAATTCAAGTGAAATTGGCTTAAGTCCGATGTTTGTAGATCCTACGGTGATGTCAGTTGGATGCCTGCGAATGGATAAATCCGGAGACACCAGCGAAAATCTAACCTGCTCTATTTCAAGAAAAGATCACTCTTGGTTCTTGGATCGAAGAAACCTCTTCTGTAGTTCGATTGTGCGTGAGTACGCGGTATCTCGATCCAACGATGTAAGCCGCGAAACGATTCCAGCGATTTGGGAAGCCTTTAGATGGGGGAGCAACTCCCTGATGAGATTGTCAGAATCGAGCAATTTACTGTCTACGTCATTCTTTGCAAGCACGCAGACGAATTCACCGAGTTGCGAAGATCGGGAACCTAATTCGGAATAGATCTCATCTATGGATCCGTACAGCAGCTCTTCATGGGTTTTCGTGAGTTCTCTTCCAAGAAACAACGCGCGATTGCCAAAGCCCAATTCAATTAGGATTGCAAGGGTGGACAGGATGCGTTTTGCTGTTTCAAAGAAGACCGTTGCAGCAGTCGATTCGGCAATAGACACGAGGTGTCTCCTCTTCTCCTGTCCGCCAGGCCTAATAAACCCAATAAATTGGAATGAATTGAGAGGAATCGGACAGACGGAAGCAATCGCTGTGAGCGAACATGGACCTGGAATGGGAACCACGGATATATGCCGTTCAAACGCCCGTCGGATAGCGCTATAGCCAGGGTCGGAAATCAATGGAGTCCCTGAGTCAGTAACGATCGCAACATCGCTTCCTTGAACAACTGAGTCCAAAACGTACTCGCTTGCTTGATGTTCGTTGATGTCGTTAAGTACGAAGAGTTTGGAACGACCTAACGGAATGCCAAGTTTATTCAGTAGTATCTTGGTGTGTGCCACACTTTCGCATGCGATTCGATCTACGCTTTGAAGAATACGAGCAGCTCGAACAGATAGGTCCTCGATGTTTCCAATGTGTACCGCAACAACGTACAGAGTTCCGCTGGTTTTCTGTTGTTGGCTCATTTGCGTTGCATTAGTCGGCATTGGAAGCGGATGTCAGAGTACATCACATCGAAGTCCTATCGATGACAGCTTGGTATCCAAACAGAATCCAGAGCAAACTCAAACAAGTGATGGCGGTTTTCGGTCCCACAGGTTGACAGTGTTTGTTGACCACCTAGAAAGTCTCAACAAGTTTGGTCAATTCACTGAATCGAAACGATTTCTGAAGGATGTGATTAGCCAAATAGAAGCGAGACCTCTCACGACGAACTCCATGTTTGAACTTTATTCTCTTAGAGCATTATTGAAATTTCAGGACAGTCCAACTCTTGGATTCGAACTTGCGAAAAGTCTCCACCCCAAGAACTACTCTGAATCCGGGGTGAAGACATGGATTCTTGGACACATGCATTGGACTCTGAAAGACTGTGAACAAGCAGTAAATGAACTGACTGAGTTTTCGCCTGACGGTCCAGTCGATA
This sequence comes from Candidatus Azotimanducaceae bacterium, assembly GCA_965203735.1. Lineage (GTDB taxonomy): Bacteria > Pseudomonadota > Gammaproteobacteria > Pseudomonadales > Azotimanducaceae > Bin55. Next base: position 1,031,531 of record OZ241909.1, on the reverse strand, counting down.
GTCGAGCTATGTCGAAGAGGATTTGGAAAATCCTCAATAGCTGGTGTTCGTATCGTCGTCAACACGTTCTAGGCGAACACACCCAAAGCGCTTCAGTGTGGTGGGAACTTGCAAGTTTGCTCGGTACTTCGATTTCAACCAATCAGAAATATGAGAGATACCAGCACTGGAAAGTCAGTCACCCAAACCACTTGGCATCGCGGTTTCCGCCCGTTGAGTTTGACTCGTCAAAAAGACACGAGCCCGGCCACATTGCGCTCTTGCTCCCTCAGTCGGGTGCGCTTTCGAGTGCAGCCCGTGCAATACGCAACGGTTTTCTCACAGCTCACCTTTCCAACAATGAAACGAATCGAAACGTACAGATTGAATTATTCGACACTGAAGAAAGCGATATTGGTCATTTGGTCGATCGGGTGATTGCGAAAGGTGTGGACGTTATTGTGGGTCCATTGGACAAGGACCGAGTGCGTTATCTCGTCCGTGGCGATACGCTTTCGGTCCCAATCATCGCACTCAATCACGTTCCAGAATCCACCATTGCAAACTCGTCAGCGCTACAACTAGGTCTAATCGTAGAGGACGATGTCGTTGCGATCTCAGAACGGCTGAAAGACATGAGAGCAAAGCGGATTCTGCTGTTGATTGGCCGAGAATTTTGGTGTGCACGAGCATCTGTAGCACTTAAGGAGACACTGTTATCCGGAGTGAAAATTGTTGATGAATCGCTGCTGACTGACTTGAGCGATGTGACCGAGGACGTGGCACAGGTCTTGCGTGTAACCCAAAGCAACAATCGATATGACCGTCTTCAGAACTTGGTTGGAGATGTCGAATTCAACGCGCGGAGACGGTACGACATTGACGCCATCGTGGCTTTTGTGGACTACGACGAATTCGGATCGCTGACTGCAGCTTTGCAATACCACTTTGCAGGCGACATCCCCATCTTGGTCGCCGAACCTACTTTTCGAAATCGGGAACAACGCGTCGAGTACGAAAGCGGAACGCTGTTTACCAGCATACCCGCAGCGTTATATCCAACGCCCCTAGCAGACGACGTATATGATTCGTTTAGCGATGCTGATGATCTATTTCCACTCTATGCGTTTGGGATAGACGCATACCGGGTGGCAATGAACATTCCAAACTTGCGGCAAGGCGAATCCGTTTTCGGTTTAACGGGAGTTCTCTCGATTCAAGAATCCGGTGTGATATCACGGGAACCAGTATGGGGAATTGTTGCGCAGCACGCTCTCGAGCCTGCGCCGATTATTTCTTATCCGAGCCGAACTCATTCGTCCACCCTGTTGAGCAATCCGCCGTGACCACGAAAACTCCGCATCTGCGGCTTCTCTTCGTCGGTTTATCTCTATGCTTACTGTTGACCGTGCAGGGGTGCATTTCGACTCAAGCTAAGACCGACACCCGTTCCCCTGGAGAGAGGTTGGACGACGTAGTGATAACTCGCTCCGTCAAGAAGGAGATTTTTGGGGAACTAGGTCAGCTGCGTGACGAAAGAGTCCGTGTCTCCGTGTATCAGCGAATCGTATTGCTCACAGGACAACTCTCCACAGCCGAACGAAAGCAATTGGCTAGCAATGCAGCGTATAGAGTCGAAAACGTCAGGATTGTTCAAAACGAAATATTGACGGAACCGGTGCGTACGGTGATTGGTCGTACTTCCGACTCGGTCTTGTCAATGCTTGCTCGCTCCAAACTTGCTGAGAACGACAAAGTTGCAAATGACCGTATGGAGATTGTTGTAGACAAAGGAACTATCTACTTGATTGGAGTCGTTACTCGAGACGAAGGAAGCGCAGCCGCGGAAGCTGTCCGCTACATAAGAGGGGTTCAAAAAGTAGTAAAGGTTTTCGACTACTTAGATTAGCCTGAATCCTTAGTCGACGAAACGAAGATGTGGTACACGTCGTTTTGCAGGCTGTTTTGTTGGATTGACATCCGAACTCTGTTCGGAAGTGGTCTCTTCCGGCTCAAACTCGAACCCCACATCAATGCCTTTGGCATGGATGCCAACAATGGCACCTGCGGGTGCGCGCACATGTCTGGACATCCCTCCGAACCGCGCATCGAACTCGATCCCATTTGGACCGAGCGAAAAGCCGTTCACCGCCTGCGGAGATACGTTGAATACCACTTTATTGTTCTTGACGTGCTCACTCGGAACATCGACACCGGGGAGGTCGGCCTGAATCACAACGTGAGGGATGCACTCATTGTCCAGTAGCCAGCGGATCAACGCGTCGACCAAGTACCAACGAAACGAGGTCACATTCGCATTTCCTCTTCTTCCTCGCTGAGGCTAGCTCGAAACGCCTCTCGAGAGAAGACAGTGTTCATGTAGCGACGTAAATTGCGTGTCTGACGAGTGGGGAGCGTAATTTCCAACATATCCAGACGCCACAGGACGGGCGCTGCACAACAATCCACGATAGTAAAGTCATTGCTCATTAGAAATCGTTGATCCGATAGCCCGTGAGCAAACGAAATGATGCTCTCGCGCAACTCGGTTCTTGCCCGGTCTCGTTGAGTCTTTCGAATTCCCTTTCCTGTCAAGAGATCCACTCGGCTCGCCCATTCTTTTTCGATGCGATGAATCATCAGTCGCGACTCGGCACGTGCGCGTGGATAGACCGGAAGCAACGGAGGATGTGGATAACGTTCATCCAAGTACTCCATGATCACCATGCTGTGGAACAGATAGAGATCCCTGTCGATCAACGTCGGAATTTGATCAGGCGGATTGTCTTCAATGACTTCATCATCCAGAGTAGCTTTGTCCAAAGGATGATCTTTGACCAATATCCGCTTCTCAGCTAGAACGAGGCGCACTCGGTGACTGTATTGGTCGGTGCCCGTTGAGTAAAGCACCATCGGTATCCGATTGTCGGAAATGCTCATGGCTTAGAAATTCCTTGGTGCAAACTCGTGCTTAGGCGGGCTTGTCTTTGTGAATGTCCTTCCAATACTCTCGATTCAAGAAGTATGCGAGCACCAGCAATATCACCAAGAATCCGATGACCCATGTGCCAAGCGCTTTGCGTTGCTGTCGGCTTGGATCGCTCACGTAGTGCAAGAAATTTGCCAAGTCAAAGGCAGCTTGGTCGAATTCCTCTACGGAGTAGAGACCTGAATTGGGGATCACTCTAATCTCCGGGCAATTTAGTTCGCGACCTTGAAGTCTGTCAATGGAGTCGGTTACACCTTCTTTTTGAGCTTCATCAAAAGCGTTCAATCTGTCAAGCACGTCGACAGTTGCGTATCCGTAGCAAACTTCCTCACTAATTCCTTGCAACGGCAATAGCACGTGTGGCATGCCGACGTTTGGGAAAACTTTGTTGTTGACTCCGTACGGACGAGATTCGTCTACGTAGAAGGTCTTGAGAAAGTTATACACCCATTTGGGACTACGAACTCGAGTGACCATCGTGAGATCCGGGGGAGCGGCGCCGAACCAATTCGTGGCGTCTTCTTCCGACATGGAGGTCGTCATGTAGTCACCAATCCGCTGATCCGTAAAGATGATGTTTTCCATGACAAGATTGTGAGGAATCTCGCCCAGATCATCTGCGGTTCTCTCATAGCGCTGGTATTGCAGTGAATGGCACCCTATGCAGAAATTCGCGTAGAGTGCAAATCCTCGTTGCAACGACTCGACATCGTTCAAATCGGGCTTCATTGGATCCATCTCCCACGTTGAATTGGATGCAGCAAAAACAACACCCGATAAAGTACAAATCAACGTGGCAGCGAGCCATGACATTCTGTGTTTCACTTGAGTCGGAACCATATTCGCGTCAATCGGTAACTCGCTCTGGTACGGGCTTCGTTCGTTCTCTCCGCGTGTACCAAGGCATCAGCAAGAAGTAGGAAAAGTAAACCATGGTGCCTATTTGCGCGACCAGAGTCGCGAAAGGCGACGGTGGAATTGTGCCCAAGTAGCCCAAGACGAAAAAGCTCACAACAAGCAACCCTAGCATGAGCTTGGAAATCCTCCCCTTATAGCGAATGGACCGCACCGGACTCTTGTCCAACCATGGTAAAGCGGCTGGAATCAATATCGCGCCAGCCATGACCACCAGACCCCAGAATTTGGCGTCGATTCCAAACAGAGGGAACGTAGTGGCCCGCAACATGGCATAGAACGGCGTGTAGTACCAAACAGGAGCAATATGTTCTGGCGTCTTTAGGGGATTTGCAATTTCAAAATTGGGCTTCTCGATGAAATAGCCGAACATCTCCGGGGCATAAAAGACGACTGCGCAAAAGATGATCAAGAAAACAACAATTGCGAAGAAGTCGTGCACGGTGTAATAGGGATGGAACGGAATCCCATCCAGCGGAACGCCTTTTTCGTCTTTCTTGTCCTTTATCTCAATGCCATCTGGATTATTGGATCCCACATGATGAAGTGCCACTATATGAACGAACACCAGCACGACCAGTGCTCCCGGCAACGCAAAAACGTGCAAAGCAAAGAAGCGATTCAGAGTGATCCCCGACATGACGAAATCGCCCCGGACCCATTCCATAAGGTCAGGGCCGAAGAAAGGAATAGCACCCACCAAAGAGACAATGACCTGTGCACCCCAGTACGACATGTTGCCCCACGGAAGTAGATATCCAAAAAATCCTTCCGCCATGAGAACGAGATAGATGCCCATCCCGATGAGCCAGATGAGTTCTCTAGGGCTGCGATAGGAACCATATGCAAATCCGCGAAACATATGGATATACACGACGACGAAGAACGCCGAGGCTCCTGTCGAATGCAGATACCTTATTAACCAACCAAAATCAACCTCTCTCATGGTGTACTCGGTTGATCGGAAAGCTTCTTCGCCAGTCGGTACGTACGACATGGTTAGAAAAAGACCTGTTAGCAACTGGAGAATCAGAACAAAAGCTGCTAACGCGCCAAAGACATACCAAAAATTGAAATTTCGTGGAGCGTAATACTTGGTTGCGTGCCGATCTACCGTATCCGTCCATGGGAATCTGTCATCGATCCATGTTCGGCATCGTGTGATAAAGCCCTGTCGGTCAGTCGACTCGGTCATTAGGCGATCTCCGTATCTTCGCCAATAACAATCACATTCTCGGATTCGTATCTGTACGGAGGAACAACTAAATTAGTTGGAGCAGGCAGGTTTTTCTCAACTCTGCCGGCCAAGTCAAACTTTGAACCGTGGCACTTACAGTGGAAACCTCCTCTCCAACTGCTATCGAAATCCTCCGGTTTTGCTTTACCGTAGTACTGGGGAACACAACCTAAGTGTGTACAGAGACCAAGATAAACTCCAATTTCCGGTCGAATCGACCTGAAATTGTTAGCAACGTAATCTGGTTGTGTACTTTTCTTCGACTGAGGGTCGGCCAAGTCTCTATTCTCTTTGTCCAAGATTTCAAGGGCGGACTCCGTACGGTAGATAACAAAGATTGTTTGTCCGCGCCACTTAGGAGTGGGACGGAGAATCTCTCCCGGCTTTAACTTCGAAATATCTAATCGAATAGGTGCCCCGAGAGCGCGAGCCTTGGCACTCGGATTCCACGACTGGGCAAAGGGAACCGCGGCTCCGACAACTCCAACGGCTGCAACCCCTGAGGTGGCTAACAAAAGATATCGACGGGTAACTGAATTGGATTCTGAATCAGTCAATTGATACTTCCCTTTGGGTCAAGGTTGTTGTATAGCGAATGGAACAATCTGATCTGCGATTGAACAAGAACACGCGTACGAATCGATTACAAACTATCGTTTTGAGTATTGAGGACGCTTTCGGGCTTTCCGCAACCCGACCTTCTTTCGTTCGACCTCACGGTCGTCGCGAGTTAGAAATCCCGCTTTTCTCAAATCAGTCTTCAACTCTTCGTTGTACGAAAGCAGAGCTCGTGCTATTCCGTGTCGAATCGCACCAGCTTGCCCTGAACTTCCTCCACCCCTAACTGTTACGCGCAGGTTCACGACATCGTTTGTATTCGTCACGTCCAATGGCTGACGAACGATCATTCGAGCTGTTTCTCGGCCGAAGTACTCGTCCACAGGCTGACCATTCACAATAATCCTGCCATTACCGCTCGCGAGAAAAACTCGCGCAGTGCTCGTCTTCCGACGGCCAGTTCCATAACCAGTATCTAACGCCAACTCAATCTCTCCTGAATAAGTTGTTTCTCTTTTCTGCTGCGCAACTGTCTCGGTGGATTCAGACACTCATTTCCTGTGGCTGTTGTGCACTGTGCGGGTGTTCGCTACCTCTATAGACCTTTAATTTGCGAGCGACCGCACGACCCAGCGGATTCCTTGGAAGCATCCCCTTCACAGCAAGTTCGATAATGCGCTCGGGATGTTTCTCGCGCATTTCTCTCAATGTCTGAGATTTAATTCCACCGGGATAGCCCGAATGCCGATAGTAGATTTTGTCTTCCTCTTTTCTCCCGGTCACCCGAACTTTTTCCGCATTGATAACGATGATGTAGTCGCCGGTGTCAACATGCGGTGTGTATTGTGGTTTGTGTTTGCCTCTGAGTCGCGGCGCTATTGCCGAAGCTAGACGACCTAGCGTGTAGCGGGACGCGTCGACCACATACCAGTCATGCACTACGTCCGCTGGGCGTGTGCTTTGAGTCTTCAAGACAAATCCAATTCGGGTCGGGAATTCGGTTGCGAATGATAGCGATTCGACGCGGGATATTCAATAGCGGAGATGTAAAACGTACACAATTTGAAGAGCAAAAAAACTCGGTAATGGTTGCGAATTCTCAATCTGCTTTAAGACGTTGAACGGCTTTCTCGTCAAGTTCTATTCCGAATCCAGGTGCATCCGACAGTTCGATACACCCGTGACGCGGGAGTACAGATTCCCCATACAATGCGGCAAGATCGTCAAGTGGACCCGAAAACTCTACCGAATACTCATGTGGACGTGTTGCATTTTGAATAGTTGAATAGACATGAAGTGAGGCAATACTGTTGATTCCGGCCTGCGGCGAGTGAGGCATAACGGGCTTATTTAACGTCGTTGCCATGTCGTATATTCGCTTGACTTCGGTGGGACCTCCTGCATTGAGAATATCCGGTTGGAGAATGTCTGGGTTTCCAAGCAACACGAGATGATGGAACCACCATCGAAACGCATCTTGCTCTCCTGCAGAAACCGCTACGTCCAAAGCATCCGCTACTTGTTTAAGACCTGGAAGGTCATTGTGAGGTATCGGCTCTTCGAAGTGATCTATCCCAAGTTCTTCAAAGAATCGTCCTTGTTGAATAGCTGTAGATACTGAATATCCGTTGTTCGCATCGAATCCAAGGTAAATGCCTGAAGGAAGAAAGTCGCGAACGATCTTGAAGTGTTCCCGATCATTAGCCGGGTTTGCGTCCTGACGCCATCCACGCCAATCCATCCGAATCTTGAACGCGCGAAATCCCTCTTCCCAACCTCGCTCGACGAGCTTCAGCATCTCTTTCGGCTCAAGTTTCCATCCGGACCCTACGGACCAATAAAGGTCTATTTTTCTGCGAGCAGCTCCACCCATTAATGCATGAACTGGCAATCCCGTGTCTTTACCCAAGAGGTCCCAGAGTGCAATGTCAATAACACCGACAATACCGGCGGGGAGTTTGAAGAAACGTTCGTCCCTGCCGAGCGCGAGTGTGTCCCAGTGTCGCTCAATTTGCCGCGGATCTTCGCCTATTAGTGCAGGCTTTATTCGCGTCTCCAAATATGACTCAAACACCGAATAGGACTTGCCCGATCGAGTCTGACGACCACCAGGTGCTTCCGCCCATCCTTCTATACATGCATCAGTTTGGACGCGAACGAGGCTCTTGCCTGTTTTGAGCGGAGTGAATGTAATGTCAGTAATTTTCATCGCCGTCGACGTGCAGAGAAATCCAAGAAACCATCAAAGAAACAAGGTGAATCTATGGTTATAGCTACCTAGGGGCAGGAACTGAAATCACTCGGTTCTGACCTAATACTTAAAATACAAAGCACCAAAATTTCGGCTTGGAGGTAAGTCCCAGCACCCAAAGACTGGGAAACCGCGTGGAAAAAACGATCCTATACCTCGCATTGCTCTTGATCGTCATTCATTTGTTCATTCTTCGAATCAGCATTATGCAAAAGCGAGACAAGCAACCAGAGGACTTTCAGCCCGAAATTAAGCAAGACGAAAGCGATTCAGAGGGCACCACCACGCAGGACGAAGGAGGCGCAACGCGAGCGCCTTCGTGAGCGAAGTCTCCCTCACGCCAATACGTGCTGGTCATGGATTCGACCAGCAAGCTCTTGAAAGCTACATGAACTCAAACGTCGAAGGATTTCGGCGTCCGTGTTCAATCCAGCAATTTGAGGGTGGCCAAAGCAATCCCACATTCTTGATCGAGTCGCCTGACAAGCGATTTGTGCTTCGGAAACAACCCCCAGGTAATCTTCTACCTTCGGCGCATCAAGTCGATCGAGAACATCGAGTCATGAAGGCATTGTTCTCGTCCGCTGTACCAGTGCCACAAATGTACGCGCTATGTGAAGACACAAAAGTTATAGGTACCAAGTTCTATGTTATGGAGATGGTTGAAGGACGCCTCTATACCACTACAGCTCTTCCAGAACTCACACGAGAACAACGACGGACAGTCTATCTCGACATGGCGAGAATTCTTGCCGATCTCCACTCCGTAGACCCCAGCACTGTCGGTCTGGAAGATTTCGGAAGACCTGGAAATTACTTCGCTCGACAGGTTGGCCGTTGGAGCAGGCAATATGTAGCTTCACAAACTGAAACAATCGATGCAATGGATGCACTGATGGAGTGGCTGCCCGACAATTTGCCTGACGAAACTCCTCCTAGGATCGTTCACGGGGACTACAGGTTGGGGAACGTTCTCTTGGACGAGAGTGATCCTCGAATTGTCGCAGTCCTCGATTGGGAGCTTTGCACCCTGGGGGACGGAATGGCAGACCTAGGCTATTGGTGCCAGGAATACCATTCACCGGCGTCTAAGAAACCAGGAATGATTGCGGGCGCTGATCTCGACGCGCTGGGCATTCCTACTGAGCTGGAACTAATTCAAGCCTATTGCAACCATGCCCAAATAGGAGAAATCGAAGACTGGCTTTTCTACGTTGTATTCAACCTCTTCCGGTCCGCAGGAATCATTCAAGGTGTCTACAAGCGTGGACTCGATGGCAACGCCAGTTCTAGTACTGCCCTTGAGTACGAAGGAGTCGCACGTGAACGATCTGAGTTAGCTTGGTCAATCGTTCAAACCAACAAATTGTCCTAGCTATTTCGACGGCGTATAGGCTGGTTTTCTGCTTCGAAGCCCATGTACAACTCGAATGTCGGATTCGCGACTTGCAGTGATCAGAGTCTGTACTTCTCCTGCGTATGCTCTTGGTCACTTGAAAGTGTTGAACAAAACGGTTCACAGAGTTTCCAGTCTCTCGGATCGTTGAACCACTTTACTTTGCCAGTGCGTTGGACGGAATCATTGTTCGGACCGACGATCACCGAGTAATCTCCATAACATCAACCTCAAGCGTAGTATATTCACTATAATAAGCCGTATATTTAAAGTGACATTTTAAATATACGGTGTTTATACAACGTATCTGCTTCGAGAAACTGAATGCAGCAATAAAGCGTCAGCCGGCTGTAGCTCTACTTGGTGCACGCCAGGTTGGCAAAACTACATTGGCACTCGAGTATGCCAGAGGTCAAGATCATGTGTATCTAGATCTCGAAAACTCTGAAGACCGACAGAACCTAACAGATCCCTCTTTTTTCTTACGACAATTCGAAGACAAACTCGTTGTATTGGACGAAATCCAACGGGCACCAGAACTCTTTCCTGAACTACGAGGATTGATTGACCAAGGGCGTCGGAAAGGCTTGACGTCCGGAAGATTTCTCATACTTGGATCTGCGTCAGTAGACCTTCTAAAACAAAGCAGTGAATCCCTCGCTGGAAGGATCGAGTATGTGGGCCTCAGTCCATTAAGTGTTGCTGAGGTGGAAGTAAACGAACTTGTCAAGCTTTGGCTACGGGGAGGATTTCCATTAAGTTTTCTTGCTTCGAGCGATAACGACAGCTTGGTCTGGCGTAAGAACTTCGTTCGTACATACGCTGAAAGAGACATGCTTCAGTTCAATCCAAGAGTGCCAACGGAGTTGCTTACTCGCCTCTGGACGATGCTTGGGCACAATCACGGAACAATGCTCAATTCGTCCCGACTGGCGACTTCTCTCGAAGTTACTTCGCCGACCGTTTCGAGACACGTAGGGTTTCTCGACGACTTGCTCCTTGTCCGCAGGTTGAATCCTTTTGGTGCGAATCTCGGCAAACGTCTTGTAAAGTCGCCAAAAGTTTACATTCGCGACAGCGGAGTCTTGCATGCGTTACTAAATCTACAATCAAACGACGATCTGATGCGACATCCCATCTGCGGATTCAGTTGGGAAGGGTTTGTAATCGAACAGGTCATTGAAGCCACTGAAGACCATGCCACTCCATTGTTCTACCGTACGGTAGATGGAGCTGAGATAGATCTACTACTTGAATGGCATCGAACAGGTGATCTTTGGGCCATCGAGATCAAGCAATCAATGCAGCGTCCTCCATCTAAAGGGTTCTTTTCAGCTGTCGACGCCCTCAACCCTCGTAGGAGCTTTGTTGTTTGTATGCAGCAGAGACCTCACAGAATCTCTAGGGATGTCGAAGTCCAAGGGCTTTCCGAGTTTCTACATATCTTGGTCGATGAAACCAGCAGTACTGGCTAGCGGGTGAACCGGGGAAGCCAATGCTCAAGTCCCCTCAAACTAGCCGTTGCTTAAACCGCTTGAACCACTTTGGACTAGGGTTGGGAAAGTTTGCATTGAAATCGGGTTGGGAAAAAATCGTGTTTATTGGTTCGTTGGGAGAATGCACCGGTAGCAACGTACAAATCAAGTGTTCTTGCGTGTCTGGTCTCAATTTAGTTGATCCCAACTGCGAGAATTGAAGCTCAATCCTCCACCAGCGACCACCTCACAGCATCTCCAACTATTACTCCGTGATTTGTAGGAGTCACTACTACATCTGTCTTACCTGACTCGACGTGATGAATTCCTAGGTCATTCCAACCGTCTAACGAGTTCTGTGCATCAAAGTCAACCTTATTGCTGACCCCATTAGCGATTATTGCGATTTCAAGATTCGCTAGGGAAATGGACCTTGACCAAGAGATGATTGATCCTGCATTAGGGCTATAAGTGGAGACGTATTGCTTTCGCTTTACTACCTCCGGAACATGAAGCTCCAGCTTCCACATCCCAGATGAAGGCATGTTGGCCGTGAACTTGGCTTCTGCTGAATCTGATCTCTTGAAGTTGATCGCATGCGTGTGTCGGTACTTTCCATAGCTTGAAGGTTCGCTTTCGCGATACCACTGCCCCGTATCGAACGGGTTGTTCGACAAAGTCCTTAGAGCATGGCTAAGTTGTGGCATTCCTTGATCCATCTCTAGCGGCGTCGCATCCACTCCCAATATGAATGTTAGCCACTTGGGTATCAATGGATCGACCGCTGACTCTTCACTTTCGTCCGACTGTCCAATGGACGAAAACCCATCGTCGAGATCATCGATAACTAACACTTTGCTATCGAACGGCTCCCATTCCACCTCAGCTGTATAAGGCAATATCGGAACGTCTGAAATTTCGTGATCTTCTCTCCTTGGGATGCTTAGTTCAAAAACTTCTCGATTGAGAGACAGGTAGGGTTCAATTACGACTCTTGTTGGAGGAAAACTACTTTGAAATGCAATGCGAATCGAGGTCAAACCATCAATCCTTAGAGTCTCTAGCGTCACCTCTTCAGAGCTCAAGTCGTCAACATAGGAAACACCCACAACGCCGGGAGTAGGTTCGTCATTCCGAATCACAAAACTGGTCTGGTAGATCAGTTCCCCATTACTGGAATCTGCTAGTCGTTCGACCTTTGGCTCCGCTGCAACAAACCCTGGCAATCCAACGCTGTGGAGCCAATCTCCGAGGATGAAGTTTAAGTCCAGTCCAATGTCGGCTGCTGTTTCAAGAAGATCTTCCTCGTCATAGCTCTCGCCTTGGTACCGACTGACTAACTCACTCAAAAATGCACCAGCTTTCTCTTCTCCTCCAAACTCCAGGATCTGTTCAGAAATTTCGCTAGTTTTGAGAAGCAATACGTGATATGCGTCGATTGGGTTTCCTTCAAAGTCCAACTCGCTTAGAGGGGATTCGATCATGAGTTCCCAAACTGAGGGTTTCCTACTAAATTGCCCTCGCCAGTTCAGATTCTCAAATGAAGCATTTGATCCAAATCCTCCTCCTGAATTTATAGTTGAGTTTGAGACACGGGATAAAACGTCTCCCGACAACGCAGTCTGGACCGAAAAATAACCCTCTTCGCTCGTCAGGAGATCGTTAGCAAGTTCGGTGATTAGAAAGTCCGCGGCTAGAGCACCTCGACCTTCTGGCAGGGTCTGATGAGCAACGTATTTTGTTCCGAAGTGCAAAAACGGGTTACCACCATCAAAGTCGTTTTGGAAGTACGTTCTGAGGAGATCAAGCATGTAATTGCTTAGCACCTCAGGGTCGTCTAGTTCGGCGCGCTGTGCTTCAATGAGATAGTCGAACCGGGCTATGGGAAAACCAGATTCACGGAGCATTTGAATGCCCGGTGGAGTGTATACACTGTCCATTCTCCATCCGCCACCGTAAACCCTCATAGAGACAGGCACTTCTACGAAAGTCAAGGAATCGTATGGGTATTCCAACCCCATTTCTCTAGCCTTATTAAGTGTCTCCCCAATCCAATCTCTCAGCGCAGGAACGACGTCCTCTAAAGTCTCCAGGTTTGTTGTGTGTTTCTTGCTGAGAAGCAGCTCGAACTCGATGCCTTCCACCGTCATAGATCGCCGTTCAAAGACCGAACCGACCAAGGCAAGTTCAGGAATAGGATTTTTCGGATTGAAACGAAACGTGGTTCTCCTGGCCTGTTCTACCAACTCTCGAGCACCGGGACCGGCAAGAGTCCAATTTCTAGGTACCGACACCTCGATGTCAAGATCGAAGAAGTCCTGAGGTCGAACTTCCCAATTGCTCACGCCGAACGCCGAACCCGAAGCGGGAAACCAACTCACCCCCGGCAGGAGAGCTACAAATTGTGGATGGAACATGTATGACTTCGTGCCAAAACGGAACGCTCCTCGAGCTTGCATATAGTCCATTTCGGTCCACTTTAGAGAGCTATCCAAGTAAGCGAACATCGGATCTGGAACGCCGCTGGCGATCAACCTCAATTTTGCTGCACCAGTGTCTGTGTCCCGCGCTGGGAGTTTGATCAGACCATTCTCAAACTCAAAATCACTCACTGGGCTACCGTTCAGTTCCAAAGTCTTGACGCGATATCCCGGATTGAGCGCGACTAGCCACACATCTCCAGACTTCGACGTTGATGAGGACATTTCCAGTAGCAGATCGAGTTCGATTTTTCGTCCCGGAAAAATCTCCACTCTTCCACTGATCGATTCGATATTTGTTTGAGAATCTGATCGATACTGCGCGTGATGTGCAGCCCAAGATTCTGCCAGTCGAAACTCTCCGAGCTTGGCTTGAACCAGACCAAGAACCCCAAATACGGAAAGTGCGACGGATACAGTTCCAGCTGTCAAAATTCGGACATTTCTTCCTTGAGGACTCTGCCGTGGAAGAATTGTTGAGACAACAGCGAGCAGGCCACCAGCGAAAAGCAAAATACAAGCCCGATTGAGAAAGATATCCAAGTTAAAGAATTGAGGCGCAAGAGCAGACGGATAGGCATCAGCTCCGGTGTATGTCGACAAAGCAGGCGCTAGGAAGAATGGAATTCTGTTGCTCAGTGAGTAATAGGCAAAGAGCAATCCGCCCACGATCACAACGACCAAGAGCCGATAACGAACAACGACGGCGACGAAGACTGTTAGCGCGCCCCACAGAAATAGGTTGGGGACGATGTCCCAGACTAGAAACGACACAACACTGATCGGCTCGCTAGTAGCACCAAATCTGAAATTAGCAACTTCGGCAACAAATCCCAATAGCCACAGAATCAAAATCATCGTGATCGCAGGAATCGCTAGAAGTAGCAGGACTCCAAGTAGTCTGCCCAGCAAGAGTTCAAAATTCGAAATAGGACATGTATCGATTGCTTCTTGGATTCGGTCTCTCAGATCCCTCGTCCTAACATCAAAAGCTAGAAAGATGATCCCTACGGAGAACAAAAGCACGATCGTGCTTCCTAGGTTCGAGACGATGTAGTGGGGTCCAAGTAAGCCCGCAAAAGGGGAAACCCACGACACAAATGTATGTCCTAAGCTGTACCACAGCCATGTGAAACCCACAGCAACTAACGCTATAGCCACAAAAACCCACGTGCGAATGAGCCGTCGGCCAGAACGTAGTTCTGCAGAGACAACAGCCCAGAGATTGGAAGCGTTCATGTTCTCAACTCCTAGTGGAGCTCAGGAGGAGAGCTCGAATAACGAACGGATCCATTTGTGGATCGAGGATCGCTTGAATCAGGGAATACGTGTCTCGATTAGCTAGCCACGCGACTCTTGCTTGCGCATCAGTTGGCATACCCCGTGACCTTATTCCCTTTCCTCTAATTGGGCTAGCAAGAAACATGCCAAATGCTCGATTTAGGGCGATGTATGCAAGGATTGAACGATCAAGAAGACTTCTAAATGCTTAGAGTCTTGGTTCTGAAGGGTAACGACTCGACTAAGGATTGCTTGAGACGTTTACTGTGCCACTCCGTTTTGAGTCAAGTAGCACCCAAGACCGACCTTACCAGAACGCTTTCCTTAGCGCTCATCGATTCGATGACATCAAAGTGATGTCTGCCGTTCTCAACAACGTTTCCAGCTCTACTGATCTTGTTCTTCCACTTTTCATGAAGAATCTCAGATTGTCTGAGGAATTCAGGCCTCTCCTTCGATCCCACCCAAGTCAATAACGAAATACCCTCAACGGGTTCTTGCAAAGATGGACTCTCGGAGACAGCATCCTCGAGGGTTAGCTGAAGTTTGTCGTTCATCTGGGTATGGAGCAGATTCCGCAGGTCATGAATGCCACTAATGGAAACGAACCTTCGGATCCGAGATCGAGTGTTGCTCGCCATGTTCACATTCTTGCAGGCCATCCTGGTAACTAGGTGACCACCAGCAGAGTGCCCTACTAGAAGAATAGGTCCTGCGATCAGGTCAGCGCTCTGTTCAATCATCGATGCCATCATGTTCGTGATCTCCGATATGCGTGCCTCCGGTGCCAGTACATAGCTTGGGATCGCAACAGCCCAGCCGTGTTCACACATTCCTTTTGCCATGTGGGACCAGTATGACTTGTCGAAGTCAATCCAATAGCCTCCGTGAATGAAAACCGCCAAGCCGAGAGGACAGAACTCGGGAGAAATCAGGTCGAATACTTGCCGTGGATGTGACCCGTAGGCGATGTTGAGCTCAACGTGCTCCCATTGATCAACAAAAGACGAAGAAGCGTTCTTCCACTTTTGAGGATAGGACGTACCTTGGGGAATGTACTTCGCGTTTGAGAACGCTTCGTCCCAGTCTATTTTTGCCATTGAGCCTTGCAATGAATCAGTTGTATGGACACACTTTGGTCTTGTTCCTTTTTAACATGCATACCAATCCAACCCTGTGGCACACCAAATCGACAGAAATTTACACAGTCGGCACGTTGAAGAACTCTGACAGCTCTAGCCAATCGATCAGAATTGAGTGCGAGACTAAGATACACTACTTATCTCATTGATGTAGGCGGTTTCTCAGCCGCTGGCGACTAGTCGCCGAGGGTACGGGCGAATGCAAATAGCGTGTTTGGGCGGCGGTCCTGGCGGTCTGTACTTCGCAATATCGCTAAAGCTCCAAAACCCACAGCACGACATCACTGTTTTTGAACGCAATAGGCCGGACGACACATTCGGATGGGGCGTCGTACTCTCTGACGACACCCTGCACAAGCTTCACGAAAACGATCCAATAAGCGAGGCATCCATTCGGAACCACTTTGCGTATTGGGACGATATAGCTCTGCATTACAAAGGGAAGAGGCTCGTCTCATCTGGGCACGGTTTCTGCGGAATCGGTCGCAAGAAACTGCTGAACATCCTTCAAGAACGAGCACACAGCCTCGAAATCACGATGAAATTTGAGACGGAGGTGGAAGACGTTGCTGAGCTCGCCCAGAGCTACGACCTAGTCGTAGCCAGTGACGGTCTGAACTCACGAACTCGCAACGAGTTTCAACATGCTTTTGAACCCAAAATCGATAAACGACTTTGCCACTTCGTTTGGCTAGGTACCCGCCAGAAGTTCGACGACGCATTTACATTCATCTTCGAACCAACCCAACATGGTTGGATTTGGGCTCACGCCTACCAATTCGACAAAGACACTGCAACTTTCATCGTTGAGTGCTCCCAAGATACTTTCGAGGCCTTTGGGTTCGGTGAGATGACTCAGCAGGAGAGCATCGAAGTCTGCGAGAAGATCTTTGCTGAACACTTGGATGGCCACTCGCTGATGACCAACGCTAGTCATATTCGTGGCTCCGCTTGGATACGTTTTCCTAGAGTTCTATGTGAACACTGGAGTTTCCAAAACATCGTGCTATTGGGAGACGCAGCTGCGACCGCGCATTTCTCTATTGGATCTGGAACCAAGTTGGCCTTGGAATCGGCAATTGCTCTTGCCAAATTCATCCATACAGAACCCAATCTGAGCGATGCTCTGGCCAAGTATGAGGAATCTCGACGCGTGGAAGTACTTCGGCTCCAATCGGCAGCTCGCAACTCGGTCGAGTGGTTCGAGAATGTCGAACGCTATCTTCAATTAGACCCCATGCAATTGAACTATTCCCTGCTGACCCGCAGCCAACGCATCAGCCACGAGAACTTGCGAGTGCGAGACGGTGACTGGTTGCAGTCGGCCGAAAGGTGGTTTCAAGAGCAGGCCGGTGTCTCTTCCAACGCACGTACTCGCCCACCTATGTTTGCACCTTTCAAGCTACGCGACATGGACCTCAAGAATCGCATCGTGGTCTCTCCAATGGCTCAATACAAGGCAGTCGACGGTTGTCCAACTGATTGGCACTTTGTTCACTATGGAGAGCGGGCAAAGGGAGGTGCAGGTCTCGTCTACACCGAAATGACTTGCGTGTCGGACACTGGAAGGATTTCTCCGGGATGTCCAGGTCTATACGACAACCTACATCTCGAAGCATGGTTGCGCCTCACTAAATTTGTGCATAAAGAAACAGATGCAAAGATCTGTTGCCAGATTGGTCATTCAGGACGTAAAGGATCCACGCGAATCGGATGGGAGGGAATGGATGAGCCGCTTCCAAGTGGAAACTGGGAAGTGGTGTCTGCTTCGCCCATTCCGTGGTCGTCCCAGAACTCTAATCCACGAGAAGCAACTCAGGAAGACTTGGACGAAATCAAGCGCCAGTTTGTTGCAGCAACTGAAATGGCCGATGCGGCTGGTTTCGACATGATTGAGCTCCATGCGGCACACGGCTACTTTATTTCTTCCTTTATCTCTTCAGTTTCGAACGCAAGAACCGACGCCTATGGGGGATCACTTGAGAATCGTATGCGCTATCCGATGGGTGTATTGCGTGCCATGCGTTCTGTGTGGCCGAATCACAAGCCGATTTCGGTCAGAATATCCGCGACTGACTGGTTGGACGACAAAGGTGTAACACCCAAGGATGCCGTTCAGATCGCAAAGATGTTTGCGGAAGCGGGAGCGGACATAATCAACGTGTCTGCTGGTCAAACCACTACGGACGCACAGCCGGTGTACGGTCGAATGTTTCAAACTCCCCTATCGGATCGAATCCGAAACGACGGCAATTTGAAGACGATAGCAGTAGGCAATATCTACGAAGCTGACCATGTAAATTCCATTCTGTTGGCAGGTCGAGCAGATCTTGTTTGTATCGGAAGACCGCATTTGGCTGATCCATATTGGACCCTCCATCGAGCAACCGAAATCGGAGATCGCGAGGAAGACTGGCCATCGCCCTACTTGCAGGGTCGAGATCAGTTGTGGCGCTTGGCCGACCGAGAAGCGGACCAGGCCAATCAAGTTTGAGTGTGTCTGGGAAACATGTGGTCGTCACAGGTGGTGGTTCCGGAATCGGAGCAGAATCCGCTAAGCAATTGCACGATGCAGGTGCAAGCGTCACTATTTTGGGTCGATCCGAAGACAGGCTACAAGCACAAGGCCTTCCCTATCACGTCTGCGACGTTTCTGATTTTGATGCAGTGAACGATGTCTTCGAGAAAGCACGGTCCGATCAAGGGCCAATCTCGATTGTCGTGGCCAACGCTGGAGCTGCGAAGAGCGAGCCGTTTGAACGAACTGACCCAACGCTCCTAAGTGACATGTTCTCTGTCAACACAATCGGGGTCTTCAATGTGTGGAAAGCTGCACTAGACGACATGCGATCAGAGGGTTGGGGAAGAATGATTGTGATTGCATCTACAGCCGGCCTAAAAGGCTACGCATACGTTTCGGCCTATACCGCATCCAAGCATGCGGTGGTGGGTCTCATGCGCTCGCTTGCTTTGGAACTTGCGACCTCAGGCATCACGGTCAATGCGATCTGTCCGGGCTACACTGACACGCCCCTTCTCGAACGTACGCTGCGTAACATCGAAGTCAAGACCGGCTTGCTTTACGAACGAGCAAACGAGATGCTACGCAAGAACAATCCACAAGAGAGATTCATTGAGGCGCAGGAAGTCGCAAGCGCAGTGAAATGGTTGTGCTCGGAATCCTCGAGTGCTGTAAATGGACATACACTGTGTCTATCAGGAGGAGAAATCTAGAAACTTGTACCACTCGCGCTCTACACGTGAATCAGTCCGTCCCGACTCGACGCACTTTTCTTCAAGAGTGAGTCTCAACTGTGAACGGATCGCGAACAGCTTGCGAGGTTCACGATATGTCCGCTAAGAGCGAAACAAAGCACTTCAACTGTGCAATTTCGGACGGAATTGCGCAAATTTCCCTCAATCGTCCTGATCGCAAAAATCCGCTGACATTCGATAGCTATGCCGAAATGCGTGATTGGTTTCAAGGCATTAGGCTCGATGACGATGTCAAGTGTGTAGTCGTCCAATCCAACGGAGGCAATTTCTGCTCCGGCGGAGATGTCTACGACATTATTGGTCCCCTCACTGAAATGAACACCAAGCGTCTGCTCGAGTTCACGCGAATGACTGGAGACTTGGTAAAAGCCATGCTCAATTGCGGGACTCCAATCATCGCTGCGGTTGATGGAGTGTGTGCTGGTGCCGGCGCGATCATGGCTATGGTCTGCGATCTTCGTGTTGCCACGCCTGAAGCTAGAGTCGCGTTCTTGTTTAATCGTGTGGGTCTAGCCGGTTGCGACATGGGAGCATGTGCAATACTGCCCCGAATCATTGGGCAGGGCCGCGCGTCCGAATTGCTGCTTCTGGGTCGATCAATGACCGCAGACGAAGGAGAGCGTTGGGGGTTTTTCAACCAAGTTGTTGCACAACCCGAACTTGATAACGTGGCAGTGGAACTAGCAACAAGGATTGCCGCTGGACCAGGGTTTGCAAATATGATGACAAAGACGATGCTTGCTCAGGAGTGGTCGATGTCGCTAGAACAGGCGATTGAATCTGAGGCGCAAGCACAAGCTCTATGCATGCAGACAGAAGACTTTCAGAATGCATATCGCTCGTTTGTCGCAAAGCAGCAACCTACTTTCAAAGGAGAATAGTCAACAAAACTCACTTTCAATATTGTCGTTCGTCTGGCAACCGAATCAAATCTCTGTCCATAAATTTCACGCAAGAGAGGTGTGAATGTTAAGACCGTCTGCGCACGAAGACACGTTCGCACGTGATCATCTACCAGCCTCCCATACTTGGCCAGATCTATTGCTGGATGGATTTAACTATCCCGATCGGCTTAACGCGGCCTCCGAGCTCACGGAATCAATGGTCGCCAAGGGATTCGGTGATCGAACTGCACTGATTGGGCAAGATCGGCAAAGAACATATCGAGAACTCAACGACTGGACTAATCAGCTCGCTCACGCACTAGTTGACGATCTAAATGTAAGACCAGGCAATCGAGTACTCATCCGGTCCGCAAACAACCCCGCATTTGTTGCATGCTGGTTAGCCGTCACAAAGGTGGGAGCAGTAGCGGTTAACACAATGCCCTTGCTTCGGGCAACGGAGTTAGTGAAGTACGTTGAGAAAGCAGAAGTTAGTCACGCCCTCTGCGACTCCCGGCTAATGGATGAGTTGCTGGAGTGCCAAAGACAATGTCCAGTGCTACGATCAGTTGTGGGATTTGATGGAACCGCGGGCCACGACTCGGAACTCGATCGTCTAGCAATCAACAAGCCATCGCACTTTACCTCAGTTGAAACTTCCCAAGATGATGTCGCTTTGCTGGCGTTTACTTCTGGCTCTACTGGTGAACCAAAAGCCACAATGCACTTTCATCGCGATCTACTGATCATTGCAGACGGCTACGCGAGAGAAATACTTGGAGTTACTCCTGATGATGTCTTCGTGGGGTCGCCGCCGCTAGCCTTCACCTTCGGCTTGGGAGGGTTGGCAATCTTTCCCCTTCGTTTTGGTGCGGCTAGCGTCTTGTACGAAGCCGCTGCTCCACCGGTGATGGGAGAAATCATCGCACGACATCGAGCGACAATTTGCTTTACAGCCCCAACAGCATATCGAGTGGTTTTACAGTCTGTGGAAGACCAAGACATCTCATCGCTACGCCTAGCAGTATCCGCAGGCGAGACCTTGCCCGGCCCCATATACGATGAGTGGATGGAAAAGATTGACAGACCAATCCTGGATGGGATTGGTACCACGGAACTTCTGCACATATTTATTAGCAATCGCATCAGAGACCACCGAGGTTCCTGCACTGGCAAGCCAGTGATGGGATACGAAGCAAAGGTTGTCGATGCAGATGGTCAGGAAGTAGAGCCAGGTGTGACAGGTAGTTTGGCCTTGCGAGGCCCGACAGGGTGCAGGTATCTGGGTGGAGATCGGCAGACTGAGTACGTTCGCGATGGTTGGAATATCTGTGGTGACGCGTTTTCGCAAGACTCAGAGGGTTACTTTCACTTCGCGGCACGAAGCGACGACATGATTATTTCTTCTGGCTACAACATTGCAGGACCAGAAGTCGAGGCTGCGCTTCTTTCTCATCCAAGCGTTGTTGAGTGCGCTGTAGTCGGAGTTCCCGACGAAGCGAGAGGGTCCATTGTTCAAGCACACGTTGTACTCGCTGAGGGTATACAACCGGGCGAAGACACAACGAAAGAGCTTCAGGACCACGTGAAAGAAACCATTGCTCCCTACAAGTACCCAAGATCTGTTGTATTTGTGGACGAACTGCCCAAGACGGCAACAGGAAAAGTTCAGCGCTATCGTTTGAGGTCCAGCACATGAAAGACTACGAACAGGAAATCGAACACCCACCGGGTGATATCTCAGTAAGTTCGTACGACGAATATCTGCACCTCGACACGATATTAGCAGCTCAATGTGTTCACACTTCCGCTCACGATGAAATGCTGTTCATTGTTCAGCATCAAACAACCGAGTTATGGATGAAGCAGGTGATCCACGAACTCACTGTAGTGCGCGAAGACATCGCGGCCAACCGTCTCGAACCAGCATTTAAGACATTAAGTCGCGTTGCGAGAATATTCGATCAATTAAACGGCGCATGGGACGTACTTCGCACCATGACTCCTAGTGACTACACCGAGTTTCGACGGGCACTGGGAACTTCATCAGGATTTCAATCTTTCCAATATCGGTTGATCGAATACATCCTGGGAAATCGAGTGATTGAGTTTGTCGAAAATTACAAGAAGACTCCGTGGCACTATGAAGCACTTCAGGAAGAACTTACTCGACCAAGCATTTACGATCTTGCCGTGTGTTTGCTCTACCGCATCGTCGACGGATTCGACACACCCGCTCCCCCATACCAATTGCGGCAACCGCGCAAGCTTGATCCAGCCATTCAAAACCACTGGAGGATCGTCTACGAGAACACTACGAAGTACTGGCCTCTGTATGAATTGGCAGAAAAGCTTGTGGATCTGGAGGACTACTTTCGCCGTTGGAGATTCAACCACGTGACTACGGTGGAACGTGTTATCGGAAACAAACGTGGCACAGGCGGAACCATTGGCGTGCCGTTGCTCAGACAGAGACTGGATGTCGTCTTGTTTCCCGAACTGTGGCGGGTGCGAGGGGATCTTTGAGCCAGATCAACAGTCTTCTTCCCAGGAAAGATCTCTTCAATATTCCTAGTGGCATTGTCTACTTGGACGGAAACTCTCTTGGTCCTCCTCTGAGGCAAAGCTCGAGGCAAGCAGTCGAGGTTATCAACGACGAATGGGGAAAAGACCTAATCCAAGCATGGAACAGTGCGAATTGGATGTCAATGCCCCGGATCGTAGGAGATCAGATAGCCCCGATTATCGGAGCACAACCTGGTAGCGTCGCCATGGGAGACACACTCTCCATCAAGGCGTATCAAGCTCTAGCGGCAGCATTGGAATTGCGTCCCAATCGTCGAGTGATTCTGTCCGACTCTGGGAACTTCCCTACAGACCTTTACATTGCACAAGGACTTATCGACACACTAGATCGAGGACACAAACTCTTAACTCCATCTCCCGAAGATGTGATGGACATGATCAATGACGATGTCGCTGTTGTCTATCTGACTCATGTCGACTATAGAACAGGAAGACTCCACGACATGGATGCAATCACAGAGCGAGCGCACAGACATGGAGCAGTAACGATTTGGGACTTGGCCCATTCCGCCGGAGCAGTTCAGTTGGCGGTTGAAGAAACAAGTACTGAATTCGCGGTGGGGTGTACGTACAAGTATCTAAATGGGGGTCCCGGAGCTCCCGCTTTCATTTACATTCGCCCTGACATTGTGAACTCCATTCGTCCAGCTCTTTCGGGATGGTTGGGGCACAAAGATCCATTCGCTATGGCCCCTCAATATGACCCTGCACAGAATACTGAACGATTTCGGATTGGAACTCCGCCAGTTGTGCAATTCAAACTTCTGCACTTCGCAATGAAGATCTGGAAGCAGATTTCGATGTCGGACATTCGCGAAGCTTCGATAAGACTTAGCGAACAGTTCATTCAGGAAGTTGAAAGCCGTTGTCCTACGCTAGAGCTCGCATCTCCGCGTAACGCGCTGAATCGAGGATCACAGGTGTCTTTCGAATCCAACGATGCATACTCAATAATGCAAGCGCTCATTGACCAAGGAGTAATAGGTGACTTCAGAGAACCCAACATTCTGAGATTCGGCATTGCCCCTCTCTATTTGGACGAAAACGACATCGTTCAAGCAGCACAAACGATGGAGAGCATCATGAATTCCGAGTGCTGGCGCGAAGACCAATACCAGGTGAAGAAGCAAGTAACGTGAACAATCTCTTTGTGGTGGATCAGAACATCTGGCGTTCGTGCTTAGCCTCGAGTTTCTATGTAATTGAGTTCATCCTTCTCACTGGAGTGGCTAGAACTTCAGTGTGATCACTCCTTCTTCACAAACATAGATGACTAACTCGGTTATCAATCCTCCGAATTGGCCGCGCCCCCGGGGCTATTCGAATGGAATCCTCACAGATGATGGTTTGCTACTCGTAGCGGGACAAATTGGGTGGAACCACAGTCAAGAAATAGAGCAAGATGACTTGGTTAGCCAGACTAGACAAGCACTTCAAAACATTCTTGATGTAGTAAAGTCCGCAGGAGGCGTAGCGACAGACGTAGTCCGTTTGACTTGGTATCTAAAGGACAAGAAGTCGTATCTGTCGAAGCAACAAGAGATTGGCGAGGTCTACCGCGAGGTCTTTGGAAGACACTTTCCCGCAATGTCCGTTTTGATCGTTGAAGAGCTGGTGGAGGATGATGCACTAGTTGAGATCGAAGCGACCGCTCGAATCGGAAGATAGACTCCAGCCTGCCGAAGCCAATTTGCTGGTGAATGCGCCTTAAGCATGCATAGCGCAATCCCGTGAACTTTCGTTTCTGGAGACTACACACAACGGTGCTCTTTGGTAATCTAATTCAGGTGCTGCGAGTCTAATTGTGTGGAGGAAGAAACCGTAGCACTAACTCGCAATCCGACTCTCAGGTGTAGTAACTAAAAAGCATGGCTCAAAGACGGAAGACTCCCAATATCACGTTGGTGCGCAATGCAATTCTCGGTGCAATTGCGCTCATCGTATTCGTGATACTCGGCTACTCGATTCTCTACACCGTTGGAGTTTTGGATCCCAATCGCGGAGAACTGTACTTCACGATTCCCGACCGCGAAATCAAGAGTGATCCAATCGAGGTAATCGAGTTTTTTTCCTACGCTTGTCCAAACTGCAAAGAACTACACGGCCTGCTTGAGGATTGGGAGCAGTCCTTACCTGACGATGTGACGTTTAGGAAAGTACATGTCGCTCACTCCATTCAGACTACTAATCTTGCACGGATTCACGTTGCGCTGGGCCAACGAGATCTCGTTACACAAAATGAGCGGCGAATTTTTGAAGAAGTCGAAAAGCGTCCAAGGACCTTTGGCACGCTAGTGTCTACATCGGAGTTCTTTGACGATCATGGAATCGAAAAAGATCAACTCGAACGCATACTCGAAAGTGACCGCGTCCAATCAATCCTTGATTCCGAGGCCACATTCGTCCGCGAACTTGGAGTAATCGAGGTTCCGACTTTCTTGGTGGCAAACAAGTACGTGGTTCCACCAAAAACAAAACAGCAGGAGACGGTACGAGCACTTTTTGACGTGATCGAAATGGTTCGAAGCGGTGAACTCCCTACTGATGAAGAAGCTTCCGACTCTGAGGAAGAAGTCAACGGACAACAGTCAGAAGACGCTGCTACAACTCCACCAACAGATCCGTCAGACGATGTCGAAGTTGAGGAATCGAACTGAATTACATCGCCGAGTCTTCACCTACGGCATCCAATAATTCAATCCAATGCCTGACGGGTTTCTTTACTGCCACTTCTAGATGCAGCTGACATCCAACGTTACCTGTGGCAATGAGCTCTGGATCTTCATGAAGCAGATCTTCGATCTTTCGTTGGCGTAGCGATCGGGAATTTTCGGGTTGAAGAATTGAGTAGCTGCCTGCAGAACCGCAACACTGATGTGCGTCTGGAACGAAGCACAACTCATAACCCGCTCGAATCAATAGATTCTCGACCAACCCGGAAATCTTTTGACCATGTTGCAATGTACACGGTGACTGAAACGCTATGCGTTGCTGATTTAACCGTTTAGTGAACTCGAAACCTTGCAGAAATTCGGACACGTCATGCACCGCTGCCGAGAACTTCCTTGCAGCATCGTCTCCGTCCAATACTCGACCATAGTCCTTCAGGGTTGCCCCACAACCGCTGGCAGTAGAAATGATCGACTCTCCGTCTCTTAGTGAAATCGCTTCAAGATTAGCTCGCATGAATGTTTGCGCCTGCTCGTGATGTCCTAGGTGAAGATGTAAAGCACCGCAGCACTTCTCGGCTTCCAATATTCGATACTTGATGCCCATCCGCGACAACAGCCCAGTCAAGTGTTTCACGACCTCTGGGGTCAGAGATCTTTGCACGCAGCCTTGAAGAATCACGACTCTACCCTTTTGGGTGAATAAGTCTTCCTTGCGTCTTAGTCGGCGATTCAGCATTTCTCTGAACCGAGCAGGAAGAAGAAACCTAAAGGGACGCCCTAACCTGTACAACGCCCGAAACAGACTAGGTTTGGGTATGACGTACAGCAACATCCGCTCGAGTATTGACGTCTTCCGAAGGCGCCGCTTCATCGTATTTCTAGCGAATTCGGCCAATTCGCCATATTCCACACCGGACGGACAAGTCGATTCGCACGCTCGACAAGTCAGGCAGTTTGCAAGGCTTTCTTCGAGCGTGTGATTGATTTCATCGCTCTCCAGCAATCCCTTTACGAGATAGATGCGTCCGCGGGGGCCTTGCAATTCATCCCCAGAGTTTCGATACGTGGGACATGTTGCATTGCAAAATCCACAATGAACGCACTTTTGGATTATCTCCGCACTACGAATGGCGGCGTCATCCTGTTCTAGCGTCGCGGCAATTCTCGTGTGCACTAAACAACGACCTCGGGTTCGAAGATTCCAAGGGGATCGAAGGCTTGCTTTAACCGAGATGCATACTTTAGAGAGGATTTCGATTGAATCCCTAGGTGTCTAAATGGTTCAACGCGACCAATGTCTGTTGAAACGGGTGGCGGAAACTCTGTTGGAGTCTTGACCCACACCAAGCTCCCGTTCCACTCGGAGAGAACTGAAAGTTCGTCGGTGTTCTGATACAAGTTGCCCCGATCCAGACTAACTCGCCAAAGCGGCGAGCTGTCGTGAAAAAATAAAAGGCTTTGATCCCGGAGTTCACTCCACGAGAAGCTGGAGGACAGACTTGCACCGTTCAGCGTGGAAAAATCCTGTTGCACAGCAGAGGTTGCACCTGCGAAGCGGAGATACAGAGTCTGCTCGATATGACAGGATCCAGCAAGCGTCGACGACCGACGACTGTACGACTCTAAAAGGTGGAATGCATCTATATCTGAACGCTCAAGTTCAACGGTGATTTCATGCTCCGACGCTGGTAACAGCTTGAATGTAGCACTCAGGATCAATCCGAGAGTTCCTTTCGACCCCGCATAGAGCCGAGCAATATCGAAGCCCGCAACGTTCTTTATGACCTTCCCACCAAAGTTTAGACGTTGACCCTTGCCGTTGACGACTTCTACTCCCAGCAAACTATCTCGCGTGGAACCGTACCAAGGTCTGCCTGGGCCCGAGAGACCACTGGCAATCGCTCCACCCACGGTGCCTTTTCGATTGAACATCGGTGGATCCGATGGCAGCATCTGTCCCTGTGCGTGTACAACGTCCTGAATCTCTTCGAGTGGGGTACCTGATCGAGCGGTAATGACTAGCTCATCCGGCCGATAATCGAGGATACCGGTGTGGTCCGATGTGCAGAGGAACGCAATGTCGTCGTTCTCGACCAAACGCGGCTTGCTTCCGTGTCCCAAGATCGCTATGGGTTCGCCACTTGAAGCTGCGTTTTCAATCGTGCCAACTAGATACGTTGAGTCGTCTCGATCGGGCACTAGAAGCGTTCCAGTTCCGGATGTGGAAGCTCGCCACGATGCACGTGCATTCCCCCAATTTCCGAACACCGAGCAAGCGTGGGAATCGCCTTGCCGGGGTTCATTAGGCCAGTTGGATCAAACACCTTTCGCAACTGATGAAATTGTTCCAATTCCTCGTTGGAAAACTGGGAGCACATTTGATCGATCTTCTCGATACCTACACCGTGTTCTCCGGTAATCGTTCCTCCTGCGAGAATGCAACACTCTAGGATTTCAGCTCCGAATTCTTCCGCACGTTGTTGTTGATTCTCTTCCGCGGCGTCATAGAGAATCAGAGGATGCAAGTTTCCATCGCCGGCGTGAAACACGTTTGCCACTGCAAGCTGATACTTCTCGGACATCGCAGCTATGGCTGAAAGTACCGAACCAATCTTGCCTCTTGGAACTGTTCCATCCATGCAGTAATAGTCTGGGGCGATTCTTCCTGCCGCTGGAAAAGCAGACTTTCGGCCTCGCCACAATCGTTCACATTCTGCCGGATCTATAGCCACGTCAATGTCGAGTGCACCAAAAGACTTCATTAAGCGCTCAACTTGGGACGTGTGTTGTTTGACGTCCGCTTCGCCACCATCAATCTCGCACAACAGAATTGCTTCTGCGCCCGTTGGATATCCCACGTTGGCGAATTCTTCCGCAGCTCTAATGGCCAATTTGTCCATCATTTCTAGTCCTGCAGGAACAAGACCGCTCGAGATAATTCCCGCCACGCAGTCGCCCGCCCTTTCAATATCATCAAACGCGCCAAGCAATACGGAACGATCGGAGGGAAGAGGTAGGAGTTTCACCGTAACCTCCGTCACTACGCCGAGCATACCTTCGGATCCGACCATCAATGCCATGTAGTCGTAACCGGAACTGTCATACGATTTGCCTCCGAGAACTAGCTCGTCGCCCTCGATGGTCTGTACCTTTAGCCCCATGACGTTATGCAGGGTCAATCCGTACTTTAGGCAATGCACCCCACCGGCGTTTTCGGCCACGTTGCCGCCGATACTGCAGGCGATTTGCGATGAAGGATCAGGTGCGTAGAAAAGTCCATGTTGTCGGACGGCATCGGAAATAGCCAAATTGGTAACCCCGGGTTCCACTGTCGCAGTACAACTTGCCAGATCTATGTCTAGGATTTCCCTCATCTTGGTAAGCACAAGAAGCACACCGTCTGAATTGGGGCGTGCACCCCCTGAGAGTCCCGTACCAGCTCCGCGCGTGACGACAGGAACTCTGCATTCGTTACAGATGTGTAACACAGTTCGAACTTGAGCCACCGATTCCGGCAAGACAACCACCCATGGCGTCTGTCGATGGGCTGTCAATCCGTCCGTCTCAAACGGTTTGACTTCGCTCCGATGAGTCAGGATTGTGCGGCTTGGCAGCTCGCTTTCTAGTAGCTGAAGAGCAATTGAATTCGTCACGGAAGCTCGGTCTTACGAAGAAACTTGGATTGGTTGCTTAGAGTACAAATGGATGAGAACGTGGAACTGGCATGTTGCAACATCGATCCAACGTGCATTGTGTCAATTTCTCAGTCGTTCTGCAATTTATAGGACCTAGGACAATGTGAGGGGTAATACTTCGATGGAATCGCCACTTCGCTAACATGCATGCAAAGGCTCGCACAGGCATTTCAATCAAAAACACGCGGAGGAACTGTGCCCAATAGCTACGTATTGAAGAACGGCACTATTGTCAACGAAGGCAATCGAATTGAAGGCGATATCGCAATCGACGATTTCGGTCGGATCTCCCAGGTAGGAGGAACAGCGACAGCGAAAAGAGAGATTGATGTCGCCGGATCTTGGATTTTGCCCGGCATGATCGACGACCAAGTTCACTTTCGAGAACCTGGTATGGAGCACAAAGCCACGATTGCCACAGAGTCTCGAGCTGCTCTTGCTGGCGGTATTACCAGTTATATGGAGATGCCAAATTGCATCCCTCAAACAATCAATCGATCTCGGTTGCTGGACAAGCATGATCGTGCCAGCAAGAGATCACTCGCCAATTTCGGCTTCTATCTAGGTGCAACCAACGACAACCTCGAGGATGTAAAGTCTGTAGATAAAGAGAAGGCTTGCGGAGTCAAGGTATTCATGGGTGCTTCTACGGGCAACATGCTTGTGGACGATCCTCAAACACTGGAAGGCATCTTTGCATCTTGTCCTCTTGTGATTGCTACGCATTGCGAAGACACACCAACGATACTGGCCAATGAAGCGGCAGCTCGCGAACGGTTCGGCGCAAACGCACCTCCGGAAGTACACGCTCGGGTGCGGTCAGCAGAAGCATGTCTAAAGTCCTCCAGTCTGGCAGTCGACCTAGCAAAGCGGCTTGGTTCCCGACTGCATGTACTACACCTCACAACTGCGGTCGAGATGGGACTGTTTGAAACAGGGCCAATAGAGTCAAAGAGAATTACGGCCGAAGTGTGTATCCACCATCTCTACTTCAATTCTGATTCCTATCAAACCAAAGGGGCCGACATCAAGTGCAATCCAGCGGTAAAAAGCAGGGATGATCAACTAGCGCTTCAATCTGCACTAGACGAAGACCGTATTGACGTAATTGCGACAGATCATGCTCCTCATACTCAGCAGGAAAAACAATTACCGTTCCTGGATGCGCCCGCTGGGGTTCCTTTGGTTGAGTTCGCGTTGCCTTGTGTATTGGAATTCGTGAAAGACGGCACTTACAAGTTGGAGCATATAGTCAAAAAAGTTGCTCATGCCCCGGCTAGGTTGTTTGAAGTCAAAGAGCGGGGATTCTTGCGTGAAGGATATTGGGCAGATATTGTGGTAGTCAATCCTAGCCGAGCTACGAATGTTGGCGAGTCCGCACTTCACTCAAAGTGCGGTTGGTCTCCCTTTGCCGGCACCTCTTTTTCGACACAGGTGACGGACACTTTTGTAAATGGCAATCACATGTACTCGCAGGGTGAGTTTCTATCCGACACACGCGGTCTCCCACTGGAGTACATTCGCTAGGCAGAGAAATCTGCGAAGAACAAACCTGTATGTCCAATATACAGTTTTGACTAGATTGGACCCGCTCTTTTTGTGTGCTGGCCGCGCCAGACATATTTGCTAGAAAGTTAGTCAGCTCAAGACAGGGAGGAACTAGTGAAGATTGTCGATTTCAAAACGTACGTAATCCAAACGCCTCGCCCTCATAGAGGTGGTCGCTACTGGGTGTTCGTGAAGCTTCGTTCCGACAACTCCATCGAGGGAATCGGAGAAGCTTACAAGGTGCCCTTTCACCCGCTGACCGTCGCACGAATGATTGAAGACGTATGCGAGACCTATGTCATAGATAAGGATCCGTTTCAAATCGAAAGCCTTTGGAGAGGCGTCTATTACGGGGAAGGCTACGAAGCGCACGACCATCACCAGCATCCAGATCACACTGTCTTGGGCATTCTCAGTGCAATCGAAATGGCATGCTGGGACATCATTGGAAAAGCACTCGAACAACCGGTTTACAACCTACTAGGTGGCAAGTACAACGAGCGATTAAGGTCGTATACATATCTTTGGCCTGCACCTGGCGATACTTCTAGAAAGTCACCTCACACTGATGCTGAAGCTGCCAGCCGAAGTGCTGCCGCTCATGTTGCTGAGGGATTTACCGCACTCAAGTTCGATCCGCTAATTGACGTCATGGGAAAGGAAGATCCTCGTGAACCTCCGTTGGATCGACTCGAAAACGCAGAGTCCGTGGTCAAGGCAGTTCGCGAAACTGTGGGAAGCAAAGCCGACATTCTCATTGGAACCCACGGTCAATCCACTACGTCAGGAACCATACGATTTGCAAAGCGAATCGAGAAGTACGATCCGCTTTGGTTCGAAGAACCCGTTCCACCTGAAAACCGAGACGAAATGGCGAGAGTGGCTCGAGCCACAAGTATTCCTGTAGCTTCCGGCGAACGATTGTCTACAAAGTTCGAGTTTCGCGAACTACTCGAGAAACAAGCTGCAGCAATACTCCAAATGGCATTGGGCCGGGTTGGAGGCATTCTCGAAGCCCGAAAAATCGCTGGAATGGCCGAAGCCTACTACGCACAAATCGCACCGCACCTATATTGCGGACCCATCGAGGCTGCCGCAAACATTCAAGTGGATACTTGCAGTCCCAATTTCCTCGTACAAGAGAGCATCGGCAGATTTGATGGTTTTCACGCTGAAATTCTGGAAAAGCCCATTCAATGGGAGGATGGATACATTAATCCTCCGACTGAACCCGGCTTAGGTGTAGTCCTCAACGAACAATGTGCGAACGAGCACGAATACACCGAGGATCAAAGATAGGGTCATCAAACGCGCAGGGCGGACCCACACAGGTTTTTCAGCGCAAGTCCGGTAGTAAGTAACCGTTTTGCTCTAAATGCGCTCGTACGTTCTTCTTGTCTAACTTGCCCGTCGATGTGAGAGGAATCTGGTCTACAAACAAGACATCGTCAGGTAATTGCCACTTTGCGAACTTCAACGCGCAGTGACTTGCAATCTCTTCATGGCTAACCGAAGCACCGTCGTCTAGCACCACAAGAGCAACAGGACGTTCATCCCACTTCGGATGAGGTTGCGCCACAACACAAGCTTGGCTGACGCCGTCCATCGCAACGATATGGTTTTCTAGGTCAACGGATGAAATCCATTCCCCTCCACTTTTGACGAGATCTTTAGAGCGATCTGCAATGATCAAGTACTCTTCGGGATCGATTGAACCCACGTCTCCGGTGATCAGCCAGTCCTCGTGGAATTTCGTGGGTTGGGGGTCACGGTAGTATTCGGAGCAGATCCAAGGACCTCGAATCAATATCTCACCGACAGTCTCTCCATCGTGTGGAAGTCGATTGAAGTCCTCATCAAATACATCGAGTTCAAGCCCAGGCATCAGTAGTCCGGCCTTGCAGGAATTTTGGGTCAATTGAGAGGGTGCGGCGTCCATGTGCCACAGCTTGGACGTGCGTCGAGCCAGCGTTCCCAGTGGGCTGGTCTCGGTCATGCCCCAACCTTGAATCATCTCCACACCTAACTCGTCCCAATACCACTCAACCAATGACTCTGGTGGAGCAGACCCACCACAAGTAAGGCGACTCAATCGCGACAAGCCGTAATCTTTGGGATTCTGCTCAAGAAAGGCTTTGATTCCCTGCCAAATTGTTGGGACTCCCGCAGAAAGTGTCACCTGTTCTTGAGCCATGAGGACTACCAAACGCTCGGGAGACATGAATCTATGGGGGAGAACCTGCTTACATCCCAACATCAGTCCAGCCCAAGGTAATCCCCATCCCATTGCATGAAACATTGGGACAATCCCACAAAGTGTGTCGGTTGCCGACAACGACATAGCATCGGTCATCGAGATCGCCAAAGTGTGCAAAAACTGAGATCTATGTTCGTACTCCACTCCCTTTGGATTTCCCGTTGTGCCGCTGGTATAGCAGAGCCCTAATGGTGAATTCTCATCGATGTTCGGCGGATCGAACTCGTGCGACATTCCGGAAATGAACTCTTCATAGTCGATGGCGTTGGGCAGAGAAGTTTCCCAGCCTTCGAATCCCGGTTCAGCTGCAATAACGAAGCGCTCTACCGTCGGAATGCGATCCTGAAGCTGCTCCACAACCGGAAGTAGATCTGCATCGACAATCATTAACTTGTCGTCTGCATGGTTAATCACATACTCAAGGTCTACTATCGAAAGTCGAACGTTTACAGTATGCAGTACCACTCCCATGTTGGCTGTGGCGTGATAAGCCTCAACATGTCGTGACCCATTCCACATAAAAGTGCCCACTCGATCACCAATCTCGATTCCCGCTCCACTCAGTGCGTTTGCCAGCTGGTTTGAGCGCTTCACCGTTTCAGAGTAGGTCTGTCGACGAACACCGTCTTCAGTCGCTGTCACAATTTCGGAATTGGGTTGAATAGTCGATCCGCGGCTGATAATCCGAGACATCGTTAGCGGCGTGTGTTGCATTCCCATTGTCGAAGACCTCAGGTTGCTATAGAGCTGAACACAGTATGAGTTTTAGTAGAGCCGCCACGCACGGTATTCGTTGCGACTAGTTCACTTGAGAAGTGGTGATGTCAAGAAACAATTCAGGTACTAATTCACGGCGAGTTATTCGGCCATCCGACAGCCTCTCGATACACAGCATGAGAACGGGATCGATGTTTCGAAACTTGGCTTTGGTCGCCAAGTACGAGAGCTGTCCGGCATTGAACTGCCTAGGATAGCCTAGCTCACCAGCAGTCTTGCTCAACGCTCGGGCCAAGTTGGTGGGATTCTCATACTGTTCGATCACTTGGGAAATTAACCTACGTCGTTCAGCATGTATTTCTTGCTCGTTGAGAGTTTCAGACAGCTCAGGTTCATCACCTACGTGAAGAGCTGAAGACTGTGTCTCGATTTCCCTGATGCGCTCCTCGGCTCGAGTGCGAGCCCACTTGTAGTCCGCCTTACCGGCGGGCGAACGTCTAACGGTTTCCTCGAAGAAAACCTGTTTCGGTATCTTGTAGCCTGCGATTCGTTCTCTAGCGAAGTCAATGAGATCTCGTTCGTCCAGTTCTCGTCCTTCAATGCAAGACACCACAGCCACAATGCGGTGTCCGAATCGTTCATCCGGCACTCCAACAACTAGGCAATCGAATACATCCGGATGTTGCTTTGCGATCTCTTCTACTTCCTCAGGATAGACCTTCTCACCCGCAGTATTGATGCAGTTACTTCCGCGACCGAGCAATGTAATGGTTAAGTCGCTCTCGACTGACGCGAAATCTCCTGGGAAACTGTATCGAACGCCATCTACTTCGCGAAATGTTGCCGCAGATTTTTCCGGATCCTTGTAATAACCAATCGGCACGAGACCGCTGGTCGCTAACCGCCCCGCCTGCCCGCTTCCAGGCACTACTTCTTCGTCGTTTTCGTCAAAGACTTTGACTCCGGGACTCAACGTGAACCGCGCAGTCTTCGAAGTATCGTCTCGATTTGAAACCGAACTACCAATTCCGCCTTCCGTGGACCCCATTGCATCAATCAGTTGCATTTCGTGATGTTCTAGCAACGCTTCCTTTACTTCGCTACTCCACATGACTCCACTCGAAATAATTTGTTGAACAGAGCTAATGTCGTAAGGACGCTGCAAGACGATGGATTCGTTGAGTGCATCCAACATTGGTCGTGCAAAAGCGTCTCCTACTATGACCACCTTATCGACCTTGTTTCGTTCCACCTCACTCCAGATCAAGTGAGGATCCAAACCCAATTTTGAAATCGTTACGACCGTTCCACCACAAAGCAACGGAATGACCGCTCCCAACCACATACCTGTTCCATGCATCAACGGACATGCTGGCAAACAGACGGGGAGTTGCTGAACAATCTCAATGGCCCTTATAAATCTTGCGAAATCCTCCGGCGTCTCTGGGGCTGCAACTCCATCCACTGCATAAGCTGACAACAACCGATGGATAAATTCTCCTTGTGTGTACATGACCCCCTTGGGCATTCCCGTAGTACCACCGGTATAGAGCATGTAGACATCGTCGGGCGAGCGATCCGGATTTCGCTCGCACGGCGAATGGGTTTTGATCGCCTGTTCGTAGTCCAGTGAATTGTCAAGCAGTGATTCCGTCCCATCGGGAATCTGGACGTACAGCTTTACTTTTGTCAAGCGATCTCTGACTTCCCAAATTCGTGCCGCGTAGCACGCCTGATAGAACAATGCCTCTGAATCAGAGTTGTCAAGAATGTAGGCGAGCTCGTCGGACGTGTACCGATAGTTGACGTTTATGGGACAGGCTCGGGTCTTAAAAATGCCATATTGCGCTTCAAGGTACTCGTTCGAATTGTGTGCATAAATACCGACCTTCGACCCATTACCAATTCCGTTTTCTTGAAGCAATGAAGCGAGCCTTGCCGCCCGATCGTCATAATCGAACCAAGTGCGACGAACGTCGCCACATACCAACGCTTCGCGATCCGGGATTAGATCTGCAATGGATTCCCATGCAGTTGCGAAGTCCACTGCCATAAATATCTCCCCTCTTCCTCAACTCTCGTGTGAGCTGTCAAACCCGTAAAGACGTATTGGATTGGTCGTCCGTGATTCTCTACTGCGAGTAGATCAGTGCTCGTTCTGTCGCATCTTGACCGCACACCATAATTGTAGTGACAGAATATGTGCCATATACAGCAACCGCTACTCCCCGTTCGAGCACTGAAAGATTCCTCGTCTACGCGTCAATCGTAGTGTAGTGTTTGTGGTAACCGCAACCTGTCCCGAGTTCCCGATTTGGTTCTGTTCAAGTGGGTACATTCCTAAACCGATCAAGTTCGGTCTCGTGGATAATGTATGCTCAACTCCCAGTATGTGTACTGAACACCATCGAAACAAAAAATTTATGAAACATCTTGAAATCCATCACTACACACCACTTCTTTGTCTAGCTGCCTTGATTTGCGCGGTAATCGCTGTTGCAGTTCTTGCCAGTGACCACGAAAACACCTCTTCCTCAAACGGAAAAGCTTCGTCTCTTGAGCGGACGATTAGCAAGACGGTCCCAGGGACTGAATGGAAATTAACAGTTACCGAAGGACCACTTGAACCCAGAAGTATAGGTAGCTACGCACTGCGGTTCTATGTACCGTACGAGCCGAAATGGCCCTTCGACAATTATGTGGATGGAGATGTACGTATTCGAGACGGAAGCATTGAGGAGCTTCTCTTTGAAGATCTCAACGGCGATGACACAGCGGATGTAATTGTCACGATGCGATCTGCTGGATCAGGAGGCTATCTGGATGCCGACGGTTTTGTGCTGAACAAAGACGGTGTAACGTTTGTGAAGTCCGTGGAAGGATTGGCAAAGGATGCGAATCCAGTTCAAGCCCTCTTGAAAGCTTTGGAGACCGACGACTAGAAAAAACACTTAGCAGGGACACTTGAGTCTCTTAGAGTCGTCCCAAGAGCGTGTGTCCTTGGATATTCTGTTTTTTCCGATGCAACGAATTGGCACGAGAGGGAAATGACGATTCGTAGCGAATCGGATCAGTCGAATTCATGCTGCCGTTGTACTGTTTCATCGACAGGATGGATAACCTAAGTTAGCGAATGGTTGTCTGTCTTTGCTACACCGCACATTAGGCCGTGCATGCCTGTCCAAAAGCTCAATTGCTGCATCTTAAACCCCTCACTACTAACAAGTGCAAATTAGCTAATTTTTTACTCTAACGTGGTTGTTTTGACCGCGACTGTCTCAAAACCATGCTAGACACGGACTTGATCGCACCACCTAATACGTATCGAAAACTGTTGGCACGTTTTTTGCTTATCACTTAGTACCCTTAAAGTACCGTCAGTTGAAGAGACAAACAGAATCACTTCGCTGCTTAATAGGTGAACCAGACATGAGAAAAAGCTCCGCAAGCCGAACAATCAGCCGAGCGATTCGAGACGATACAGGTTGGATATTGGGTGTGTGTGCGGGAATTGCATGGCGCATTCGAATTGACCCAGCCATCGTACGAATAGCCACCATCGTTGCTCTGATTTTTCACCCCGCGATCACGGTAGCCTGCTATCTGATCCTCTGGGTGATCTTCTTCCGAGGCGACTAGGCAACCGTACTAAACGACTCAAGCAAACGGTCGCGTTATAGCAATGGCATGCGACTCCGCAAACCATCAAGACACGATCGTTTGGCTTGTATCGGACAGCCTATCTTGAATCAATAAACGCGGACAGCGATTGACTAATTTCGTTCGCGTGCGTCTCCATTGCAAGAGAACTCATCGCCGAGTTGAAACGAGAGCCCAATTCATCCTCTCGCGAACGTAGCAAGTACTCCGCAAAGTCTCGGCAAAATTCTGGATGAGGCTGGATTGAGATGAAGTGATTGTCGACTCTCATTCCGGCATGAGGACAAAACTCGCTTTCTAAGATCCGTTCCGCACCTGTGGGCATTTCCACCACCTGGTCTTGGTGACTGCATTGCAGTTGGACTGGCGATCCATCTAGACTTGGAAACGCCTTCAAATCAAGAATGTTGTACTCGTGTACACCCACACCCCAACCACGATGGCTCTTTTCGACACGTCCCCCAAGAGCTGTAGCCATGCATTGATGTCCAAAGCAAATGCCTACAGTTTTCTTCCGATGCCGATGCAACTTCAAGATATAGTCGAGCAATCGTTCAATCCAGGGGACTTTATCGTAACTACTGAGTCGACTTCCACTAATCACGTATGCGTCGCATTCGTCTACTTGCTTGGGATAGTCTTGTCGATAAACTTCATAGCTCTTGAAATCGTAGTGAAACACTCCTGCCTTCTCAAACATATTGCGAATCATGTCGGAGTATCCTCCGAAACGGTTCTTGAAAGGTTCATCTACCGTGTCTGCAACCAATAATCCAATCAATGTCATCTAAATGACCTCGAAATACCGTCGCAATTGCCAATCATTCACATTTCTTTCCGCTTCGTGGGACTCCCACAATCGAGATGCAACGAAGTGCTCCAC
This sequence comes from Candidatus Azotimanducaceae bacterium, assembly GCA_965203735.1. Classification (GTDB taxonomy): domain Bacteria; phylum Pseudomonadota; class Gammaproteobacteria; order Pseudomonadales; family Azotimanducaceae; genus Bin55. Next base: position 993,650 of record OZ241909.1, on the reverse strand, counting down.
GAAATCTTGCCCAAACATCTCATGTGCTGTCTCAGACTTCATCATTCGGTGTGACGCCTCCCTTAGCGTCCCTGGGAATTTTTGCTCTTCGCTAATTTCCGAATTGTCGTAGGCGTTTCCAATAACAGGTGGCGGTGGCTCGATTTGTTCCCTGATGCCGAGCGAAGCTGCTAACAACGTCGCAGTACCCACCAAGTACGGGTTTGAATCTGCCCCAGGAATCCTATTTTCAATGTGGCATTCGCCGTTTCGTCCTGGAATCACACGAAAGGCGCATGTTCGATTCTCGTGGCCCCAAGAAGCCCACGTGGGTGCCCACGCTCCAGGAACTAAACGAGTGAAACTGTTGACATTCGGAGCAAGCATCGGAAGCCATTCAGGCACGTATCTAACCAAACCTCCGATTGCAAACCTAGCAGCGTCGTTCAATTCTCCATCACGAGACGAGAGCAATCCAGATTCGTTCAAGTCTGTTAGCGAGAAGTGAAAGTGTCCACTTTGTCCAGGAAAGTCCATCGACCACTTCGCCATAAACGTAGCAATTGCATCTTGAGATCGAAAGAATGACTTGGAAAACGTCTTGAATAAGCTAGCGCTATCTGCCGATATTAGAGCGTCTTGCTTGTTCAGTGCAGCTTCCCACACACCTGGCTCTGCTTCAAAATGCAAACCCTCAACAGACATGTTGAACTCCCGACAGAAATTCAAGAACTCTTGCTGCCGAGATGAATCCATTGCCGCCTTCAGAACGGAGTAGCCCAGTTTTCCGCGTCGTATTGACCTCAAGTTACTGTAGTCTCGGTGAAGCGAGTCAATCGTAGACTCATCTATTACAAAGAACTCATACTCGTAGCCGGTAAACGCTTTGATGCCCTGTTCCAGAAGAGTGTTGGAAGCTTTTCGCAGCAACGATCTAGGACACAAAGAATGGTAGTCAGACTCTCCATCAACAAATTCACCAATGAAGAAGGGTACATTCGTAAAAGGTAGAGTCCGATGGGACGATGCAATCAGACGGTACTTCACGTCAGGAAAGCCTGTATGCCATCCGGTGAAAGGAGTCTCGATATCTAGTCCGGTCTTGTGGAAGTCGTACAAGTGATCGTCCACATCCCATCCGAGCACACAATCGCAGAATCCACCGCCTGCGATCATAAGTCGCTCGAACTTAGCAAGGTCTACGTATTTGCCCCGAATAACCCCGTCGAGGTCAGTCAATCCTATTAGAACGGACTCCTGTCCCGCATCTTGACACCGTTTGATGAAGCCCGTCAGGTCGGAATTCACGGTGCAATGGCGCCATTGTGGAAAACTCGTTGGATAATTCCGTACTTATTCACTTGTAATCTGTGGAAGAGTTCATGAGTGTTAAGCCTCGCTTTGTGCAAGTTGCAAGCAAAATCGTTGTTTTTCATATAGTTAGAAGAAATTGCTTGATAACATGATTTCGCTTCACACCGTTAATCATTGATATTACGACCATTTTTTGGCTTGTGCACAACTAAAACGACTTAAACAGATTATTAGTTAAATTATCCAATCTAACAGTCATTAGGCATTGAATTTTCTACATCTTTTATTCAATGAAATGGTCTATTCGATGTCTCAATGCATGAAGTTGAACATTCGTCGTCGATATTGTTTAGCAATGGGTGAATTTTTGCCCATTAGATTCATGATTCGAACCATAGTTTCACGCCCAATATCGTCTCGATAACTTCGGTCTGTTTGAAGAATGAACATTAGATGTTGCAATGCCTCTTCATAGTTGCGCTGGACAGCTAACTGAACCGCAATCTCATAGCGAGTGTCCAATTCTTCAGGATTCGCTTCAAGTGCTCTTGCAATCTCGTGCAATGGTCGCATTGCTGCCGCTTCCTCGTGCAACTCCAATCGCGTTGCAGGTCGTTGCCGCTCCGCCACGTCTTCTGATATCGTGTCCAAAACCTTGCGAGCTTCCTCGGGCTCACCTTTGTGTAGAAGCACATCGGCCCACTCAACCTTGAACTTTGGATTATTAGGCTCTTCATTCAAGGCCTGTTGCAAAATTGCCATTGCCGTGTCCCAATCTTCTCGATCAACTACTTCGTCAAGGGTCGTCTGAAGCTGCTCTCCGCTCGACATCGTCAAACGGTCCAACATTGCGCGAAGTACAGATTCTCCCTGAGGACCATCCATTTGGTCGGCCACGCCCCCATTCACAATCACGCGAATGCTTGGAACAGCCTGTATCCGTAGCTCACGAGCAATGACCTGGTCCTTTGTGACGTCCGACAGTCCCAATGAGAACTTTCCTTGATACTGCTGGACGAGTCTCTCCATCGATTTTCGTGTATCGACTGAGGGAGCAACCTGATCTGTCCAGAATAGGAGCACAACAGGTTCCGATCGAGAACGTTCGATTACATCGGTTTGGAAAGACTCGCGCGTTACCTCGAACACGCTTTGCTGGACGTCCATACTTGTCTGATGTGCGGGAGCCTTGCGAATTGTAGCAACCGATCTGAAACAGCACGCGACCAAGAGATCGTGCAAATCGTGGAGTACATCCGCACTTCTTGCTGTTCCACAAGAAGTAGTGTCATAGCTTCACGGCATAAAATGAATGAACCTCAAGAATTGACAGTTCACTGACTCACGAGAATGAGATATTTCACAGCGGTTGCAACGGTAGCTCTGTCCCTCATCTTCTTTGGTTTTTGGGGTTTGGCAGTCGGTATTTTTGTTGCGTCCGCGGTACTGGCGTTTGCACCTCGCAATTCAAGATCTCAAAGTCGTTTTCAGTCGGGTGAACGCTTCCGGCAAATGGGTTGGGGGCAGACTTCAAACCCATTTGAGGACTATCAAGAAGCGCACGTGGAAATCACGGACATCGCCTTTCGATCCTTTTTTCAAGTTGCTGGCTATATTGCGAAAAGCGATGGGCGAATTTCCTCCGAGGAAATACAGTTAGCCTCACAGGTGATGGAGAGATTGTCTCTCACAGTACCTCTTCGAGAAGTTGCAATACAGTGTTTTAATCAAGGCAAGAGCCCAGAGTTCAACCTTGACAGAACGCTAGACCAGATTCGGTCGCGTTTAGGACTAAATCGAGTTGCGGGTGCCGTGTTGTTCGAAGCAATGGTGGAGATGTCGGAAGCTGATGGACTTACGCAAGAAAAGATTCAAATACTCTTTCAGTACGCGCAATCCGTGGGCATTCGTCCGCGTGAGGCCCAAGAGTACATAGCTCAACGAACTGAGAGATCGTATAGTCGTTCCTCGTCTGAAGACAGAGAAAGACAAACTCGAGCGCAAACCGATTCTCGGCACCATACTCTCAGCAACGCCTACCGAATACTTGGAGTCGAATCCACGGAGTCGGACAGTAAAGTGAAGATGGCGTATCGAAGACTCATACAGGAGAGCCATCCAGATCGGCTACACGCCATGAACCTGCCAGATTTCTTAATGGATGCTGCCCATAGGAAAACACAAGAGATTCAAGCGGCCTGGGAAACTGTGAAGCAAGCTCGGGGAATTACCTAAGGAAATGCTAGACCGCAAAACGAAGCACGACCTTGCGTAGCTGAAGGTTGGCTCCAACTAAGTCGAGTCGAATGTCTGATGAATGGCGGAGAGGCAGGGATTCGAACCCTGGGTGCCCGAAGGCACACCTGATTTCGAGTCAGGCCCATTCGACCAGCTCTGGCACCTCTCCGTACAGGTCAAATTTTATGAATCTGGAGCAAGAAAGTTGGACATGCAATGCACGGCCTAACTGAGTTGCTCAATCACTACCAACAAAGATACCCGTTGGAAGTTGCGCCGAATAAGTGTCTCGAGTTTGTTCAATCGCAACCTGATTGCCTCAGTAGAAACTGCTATGAAGATGGACATTTGACGGCATCAGCATGGGTCGTCAATCCGAGACATGACAAATGCCTATTAATGCACCATCGGAAAATCGGGAAGTGGTTGCAACTTGGTGGCCACCTCGAACATTGTGGAGATCTGCTATCAGAAGCAATAAGAGAAGTCAAGGAAGAATCGGGACTGGCGCCGTCGCCATTAACTCTTGACATTTTCGACATGGATGTTCACCAAGTGCCGTTATATCGAGAAGAACCGGCACACTTCCATTACGACATTCGATTCCTACTGGTTGCTGACGAACTCCAAACTCTTCAAGAGACTGCCGAGTCAAATGACCTAAAGTGGATCTACATTGAAGATGTCGGGAATTTCACTCATGAAGAGTCGGTCCTACGAATGGTGCGAAAGCAGAAGCGCTTCTTTAAGATGGGAATGACCTTCGACGCCAGCAGTCTCCCTTGACTATTCCTTGGCAGAAAGCCAAGAAGTTCCTTCTTCCTGGGTCGCAAATGTCACTGCACATTCTCGCTTGAGGTGCTCGAACTCACGCTCTAATATTGCGGTGTTGTTGTTTCGTTGACTCACATGTCCAATGACTACATTTGCCAGACGGGAGTGTTTGACACGAGACAGAAATTCCTTTGCCTGATGATTGGACAAGTGACCTAGGTCACCCGACACTCGATACTTCAGAAATTCAGGGTCATTCCCATTCCACAGCATGTCGATATCGTGGTTGGATTCCACAAACAACGAGTCGCAGCCCGAATAGTGCTCTACGACGGCATCATTAATAGAACCGATGTCGGTTAGCAATCCGAATCTCTCCTTGGTCGACTCAAAGACGAACTGAGTTGGTTCAAGAGCATCGTGTGGCACGTCGACGCTCCGAACATTAATCCCATCGATCGCAATGACATCGCCACCGCCAATTTCATTGACTAACATGGGATGCAAATTGGAGATCTTGGAAAAAGTTCCCGCAGTTGCGAATACGGGTATATCGAACCGATTGGCAAGCATGCGTACACCTCGAATGTGGTCGCCGTGTTCGTGAGTTACGAATAGGGCAGACACTTCGTGCGGATCAACGCCCCTTGCAACGAGGGAATCGATTGTCTTTGTGATTCCGAAACCGCAGTCTACGAGGATAGTGGACTTGCCGTTGCTAACAACGGTGCAATTTCCCTTGCTCCCGCTTCCCAAGGAGGTAAATTGCAATCGGAGCCCTCCAAACTGCTGCGATTTAGCTGTGTTGAGTCGCTAAATTACGTTTTCACGCAAGACAGACAGAAAATCCTGAGCGAACTCGGCGGTAATCTCAGAACGATTGACACGGTCAACGATCACGTTATGGCTATCTTCCGTGATTTCTTCTAAGTGCACCCTGATGCTTGACAACTCTGTAATGGCATCGGAGTTACGTCGAATGAATCCTGCAAGCAATCCTTGTCTTCTTCCTTTCCGCATATTGCGTGACATCTCTATGTCGAAGTAGCCATCTTCCAGATTGCCTTCGATGATTTTGAGTTCCGAGTTCTCGATAGCCTTTTGCAAAGTTGCCCATGCACGCGTAAAGTCCACATTCAATCGCATCAAAGGAAAGCCTTTCTCATCATTTAGCTGTTCAACTTTGAGGCGCAAAGCAATGTTTTGAGCAATGCTAGATACGGTTGGGGCAACGTATCCCGCGGCATCGTAATTAGCCAGTACTTCAAGAATCGCACGCTCGATGTCATAGCTTGTCGAAGATACGGGCCATGCTTCGACATCGGGTATTTCTGATTGATTGAGATATCTGATATGAACCTCAGAGGAACCGTGACGCATCGAAGTCTCCAACCGAATAGCAACCCAATCCATCCCGTTGGTCAATTGGGCACCGTCCTTTCCAGCTCTAATCTTTTCGTACAAACCCAAAGGATCGAGTCCGCCCAGACTAAGTTGCTCGCAAAATATCAAACCTGAAGTTGGATCTTCATGTTGAATTCCAAGTCTATTGTCGTGCACCCACTGCTTAATGACAGGCCAGACGGTTTCAGGAGGTCGTTGAACGACCATCCAGCTTCTTGACGGGCCTAGCGTCTGAATTCGAACCAAGTCAGGATCAGCCTCCCCAACGATACTTTCTGGACGGGGTGCTGTGCGCGGAAACAGCCTAGGTCGTGGCTGATCTGTTATAGGGGGAACAACCCAATTGTCCTCAATCGCTCTATGAGGCATGTCTGTGGGAATGTATAGATCGGGAGTTTGCTCGGGATCCAAGTAGTCCTCGGGATGTTCCATGCGTTCCGGAACACTACCAATGAACGGGAGCTTGCCAAGAATCGAGCACCCACAAAGTGCCAAAGCTAAAAATCCGCCTATGCAATATTGAACTACAGTCTTCATCCGAGCAATCCAACCTCGTTCAGCAGGTCTCTAACTTCCTGTCGATGCTCATTCGAAAGCTCGATCAACGGAAGTCGAATTCCACTTCCAATACGTCCCATTATGTTCAGCGCCCACTTGGAGGGAGTTGGACTTGTTTCGACAAACAGAATCTCATGGATTGGTTGTAACTTTGCATCAATGGCTTCAGCTTGTTCGACATTTCCCGCTAGGAATTGTTCGCAGAATTGTGCCATGAGCTCGGGCGCAACGTTTGCAGTGACGGAAATAGTTCCAACTGCACCATCTCGCATCATAGCCAGAGTTTGAGCATCCTCTCCAGATAGTAGGATGAAGTCGTCCGAAACCAATTGTCTAATCTCTTTGACTCTCTTGGCATCTCCGCAAGCTTCCTTTATGCCAATGATGTTTTCGTTGGGAGCAAGCCGCGCCACGGTGTCCGCTGACATGTCGCACGCTGTTCGTGGGGGAACGTTGTAGAGCACAATCGGTATGTCCACAGCATCGGTTATTGTGCTGTAGTGACGGTACAAGCCCTCTTGCGTTGGCTTGTTGTAGTACGGAGTGACCACGAGGCAAGCATCTACACCCGCTGACTTTCCATGGCGAGTCAGCTGAATTGCCTCCGCAGTTGCATTGGCACCTGTTCCAGCTACTACCGGAACCTTTCCGTTGACTCGTTCTACCGTTGCCTCGATAACCTTGAGATGTTCCGAGACGTTCAGGGTCGCCGACTCTCCGGTCGTACCAACAGGAACGATTCCGTGGGTTCCGCATTCCAAATGCCAGTCTACCAAACCGTCCAGAGCCCGCCAATCAATTGCACCGGACTCTAGCATTGGAGTCACGAGAGCTACCAAACTACCACGAATCATTGGTCACCTCGGAATGTGCACAAGGCGATGCACTATGAGTTCATGGTAACAAGAAGCAATTGTTAGCACTTCATTCAAGGTCTGTTTACTTTCGCTGGTCGTGACAACTGTCACGCAAACTTAGACCAAAGTCTTCACTCCTCACCTTAGTTTCTTTCGAAGCAAGTAGCTATACACTCCGGCATCGTCCTCCGACTCTAAGAGTTCGTGTCCACTCTGGCGTGAGAAGACTTGAAAATCCTTAACTGATCCCGGATCCGTCGCGACAACACGGAGTAGCTCTCCAGGCCCAAGTTCGTTCAGCGCTTTCTTGGCCTTGAGCAACGGCATGGGGCACTGAAGACCCTTTACATCAAGAACTGTCGTAGTTTCATTCATAAAATACCTTGATTCTCTGGTCAATCAAACAAATTGAGTTTGCTGCTGTCCAAGTTGATGTGGCTTTAAGTATTATCGCCCATATGTCCAAACGTCTCTTTCTCTTGTGCGCGGCAATTCCACTCGCCTTGATTGCGACTCTCGCAATTGCCCAGGAACAGCCGTTGCCTGATCTTGGAGATCGAGAATCATCGGTTCTCTCGCCTCATGAAGAACGTGTGATTGGGGAGCAATTCCTTATTGAGCTACGCCGTAATGTACGTACGGTCAAAGATCCGATCCTAAAGTACTTTGTCAGAACAAACATGTTCGAATTGGCCGAATATTCTGACCTGACTGATACCCAACTTCATTCAGTCATTATTGACGCCAAAGAACTGAATGCATTTGCCGCTCCGGGCGGGATTATTGGAATCAACCTTGGACTCTTTCGATTTGCACAGGATGTGCATGAATACTCCTCAGTCGTTGCCCACGAACTTGCACACCTGAGCCAGCGTCACTTTGCACGTCGATTGGATCAACAGCGTCAATTGACAGTCGCCCAGCTTGTTGGATTCCTGACCTCGGCAGCCGTACTGGCATCGGGTGCGTCGGATGCTGGATTGGCAGGACTATTGGGTACCTATAGCATGGTGGAGGCTGAGAATCTAAAGTACAGTAGACTCCAGGAACGTGAAGCTGACCGCATTGGATTCAACGCCCTAACCAAAGCGGGATACGATCCCTTTGGCGCATCGCGAATGTTTGAGCGTATGGGAACTCAAGACGATGCCATAGAGTTCTTGCGCACCCATCCTGTATCGCAGAAACGTGTAGCCGACTTGTATGCAAAGGCTCAGGAACTGCCCGATGGTGAGTTCCAACCAAGTAACGACTACCAGCTAATGCGTGTCCGAGCTCTGCAGCGGTTCGTAGAGAGCACCACTAGCTTTGTTCGCAATCCTGGGTCCATGAGAGGGGACGGTGTTGCTGACCAATACGAACTCGCCCTCGTCTTACATCAGAGAGGAGAATTCGATCTTGCGGTCGCAAAAATGAAGGAAGTCCTGGATCAAATGCCGACGAGTATTTTGGCTATTTCGTGCTATGCAGAGCTTCTCACACAGTCCGAAAAGGCTGATAAAGCTATCTCTGTCCTTGAGGAAGCTTTGGCAGATACTCCAGATAACGCACCTCTCTCGATAATGTACGCTCGAGCATTGAAATCCGTTGAAAGGTTCGAAGAAGCAACCTCCATCTTGCAGAAGCAGGCTAGACTCCATAGCTATGACACAGATCTTTGGTTCGAACTTGCTGAAACGGCCGGATTGGCAGACGACATTGTTGAAGTTCACCGCTCTCGCGCAGAGTTCTATGCTCTCCGGGGCCAGTTCAATGAGGCCATTTCGCAGTTGAGACTAGCGAAAAAAGCCAACAACGGAGTTAGTTTCCGAGTGGACGCAGGCTTGGATCAACGAATATTGGAATTGAGAGAAAGAGCCGAACAGGGCGTCTAGCTAGTAATCGACGTACTCAGCTTGCGACCTATGTCGCAAGTCGAAAGAACCCAATGCCTTAGACGCGAAAGTCCAACATCCGTTGTAGCGGTACCATTGCGCGTCGTCCCACATCGGGGTCCACTTTGATTTCGTTATCGAGGTTCACCAATGTCTCGCGGAGTGCTTTGAGTTCGTTCATTGCCATCCACGGACAGTGTGCGCAACTCCTGCAGGTTGCACCATCTCCCGCTGTTGGTGCTTCAATGAACCTCTTGTACGGTTCCGCTCGTCGTAGTTGATGGAACAGGCCACGATCCGTGGCGACAATAAAGGTGTCGTGTGGTAGATCGGAAGCGGCTTTCAATATCTGACTCGTTGAACCTACACAATCCGCTAAGTCGATTACGGCCGCAGGCGATTCGGGGTGAACCAGTATTCCTGCAGCGGGGTAAAGCTTCTTCATATCGAGCAAAGCTCGAAATTTGAACTCTTCGTGAACAATGCACGCACCTGACCAGAGCAGCATGTCTGCATCTGTCTTTTGTTGAATGTAATTGCCGAGGTGTTTGTCAGGAGCCCAGAGGATCTTCTCGCCTCCAAGTTTGAGCTGCTCGACGATACGAAGACCGACGCTAGACGTGACCACCCAGTCTGACAGAGCTTTGACCTCCACTGAGGTGTTTGCGTAGACAACGACTGTACGATCGGGATTATCGTTGCAGAACTGCTCAAACTCATCCGGTGGACAGCCGAGATCAAGTGAACACTCCGCGTTCAGCGTAGGCATTACCACTTTTTTCTCAGGTGACAAGATCTTGGCTGTTTCGCCCATGAAACGAACACCAGCGACAACAAGAACGGGGGCTGGATGGTCCCGACCGAAACGAGCCATTTCCAGGGAGTCGGATACGCAACCCCCTGTCTCGGACGCAATGTCTTGCACAGCTCCATCGACGTAGTAGTGCGATACCAGTACGGCATCTTGTTTTTGTAGCAACTCCTTTATCTCACTCTTGAGATCGGCGGTTTCGTCCTCCGAGAGTTGCTCTGGAACGAATTGAGGTATTTGGTTGGAGTCTAGGGTGTAATCTTTAGCTAGTAGAGTCACCTGTGTATTATACAAAAGTATGCGCCCGGTCGCAAGCTTGGAAGAGCTGAGAGACCTGAATTGGTGCTTCTCCGGTCAACCAGAGGTTATCTGCACTTGCTGACTTCAATCAAGTGCCATTGGATAACTAAAACACCACTCGATCAGTTCGTTGACTAAGACATCTCAAATCCAGATTCACCTGCTTCCACCATCTATAGCAATGACAGCTCCCGTTGTATAGCTACCGCTCGGGCCTGCGAGATAAAGGGCAGCACCGACAACCTCGTCCGCTTCCCCACCTCGTTGTAGCGCGATGTTTGTCTTAGCCCTGCGATTAAAGGCTTCCATGTCCCATGCTTTGGATATGTCGGTTAGAAAAGGACCCGGTTGAATGCAGTTGACACGCACTTTAGGACCAAACGCATGGGCAAGAGACAGGGTCAGGGAATTGATTCCCGCCTTACAAGCTCCATAAGGTTCCGATTCTGGACTGGGATGTACAGCCGCCGTACTACTGATGTTGATGATGCTCCCACCGTCCCCATGCGCCATACGTTCACCAATGATGGCTGACAACCGGTAAGGCCCTTTGAGATTAACTCCAACTACTTTGTCAAATAGTTCTTCGCTGACTGCCGATAAAGACGGATACAGGGGCGACATACCAGCATTGTTTACGAGTATGTCCACTCGACCAAATTCATCGTAGGCTCGGTCAGCCAAGACTTGGAGCTCGTCCCAGTGCCCCACGTGGCATGCAATGGGAAGTGCTTTCCTCCCTAATGCCTCAACCTCTTCCGCAACAGACTGGCAAACCTCGAGCTTGCGGCTCGCAATTACAACGTCTGCTCCACGTTGTGCGAACGCCAATGTCATTGCGCGACCTAGTCCTCGGCTACCTCCCGTAACCATTGCCACTTTTCCCGTGAACTCAAACAAACTATCCATTCAGTGCTCATCCATGCCGTGTTGTTGCGAATTATCACCAAATAGACTTCGGAACTATCGAATCTGAGCGATCAATCTACAACGGCAGTTACTGGCCATCGATTTCAGTGCCGACTGATACCATATTTTCGCCCGATGCTTCAGACTCTTGGATTCCGTGAGTCCTAATCGTGTGAGTCAAGCAATAGCGAAACTTAGTGGAGGAAGAAATGGCGATTCTGGAAGGAAAAGTTGCATTAGTTACTGGTGCAGGCGGTGGTTTGGGTAGAACGCATGCCTTGCTGCTTGCCAAGGAAGGAGCTAGCGTCGTCGTCAACGATTTGGGAGGCGCACGGGACGGAACAGGGTCTGGTACCAACATGGCCGACACTGTCGTCGAGGAAATCAAGAGTCAAGGTGGTCGTGCAGTTGCTGATTATGGAAACGTGGCCGAGCCCGACGATGCCAAGGCAATGGTTCAGCTTGCGGTGACCGAGTTCGGCAAGCTTGATATTTGCATTGCGAATGCGGGAATACTCAGGGACAAGTCGTTCAAGAACATGACCGATGATATGTGGGACGTCGTGGTCAACGTCCATCTAAAGGGCACGTATCTGACCACCAAAGCCGCTTACGACCAAATGCTCGCTCAAGGACATGGGGGACGAATCGTTGTTACAAGTTCGACTTCCGGATTGTTTGGGAATTTTGGCCAGACCAACTACGGGGCTGCCAAAGCAGGAATAGCGGGAATGGCCCGTTGCCTGTATCTCGAGGGAGTCAGGTACGGCGTAACCGTGAATGTGTTGGCTCCAACCGCCCTTTCTCGCCTAACAGACGATATCCTTCCTGACAGTGCAAAAGACCAACTACCGCCGGATAGAGTTTCTCCTATGGTTGTGTGGTTATGCTCGGATGAGGCCAAGGAGGTAACGGGGCGCACGTGGCTTGTTGCAGGAAACAGAGTCTCACTGTTGAGCTGGAATTTGCAACCGCTTGCGCGAAAAAACGAATCTGAGGGTCCGTGGGATGTGGAAGCAGTGGGCGAAGCAATTCTCGAAACGAAGGACTCTTGGCCGCCTATCAATCCAATGATGGGTCTGGGATAACTCGCTTGGATAAGTGACTCAGAGACGCTATCTGCGCAGTCTCCAAGGAGGAATTGAATCCCAGTCAAACGGGACGATGCCTTCGTCTGTAATGAGCCATACAGACGCTTTAGCTCTTCCGCCACTAATATCTAGAAAGCCAATGGTTCCGTACTGTGTGTCGTAGTTGTGCGGATAAGTTGGGGATCCTGGATTTACGCAGAGAATTCCGTCGATCGTTCGAACGACTTCGACATGAGTATCTCCAAATACGATTACGTCTGGTACCACACCGTCGAAGTACCGATCAATCCATGGCTGCATCGAGTAGTCATCAGGTGTCGATTGATCTACTGGAATGTAGTGCGTGAGTCCAATACGTAATCCATCAAACTCATGCATCCACACATACTTGACTCGATCATCCTGAGGTTGCACGGGGCGGCCTCCAGAACCGTCTTCACCGTTTCCGCGCGCACAATAAATGGGCGCAATTCCCTCAAATTGATCCAACAACTCGAACTCGTGAACATCGCCCCCGTGAAAAATGCAGTCAACTCCTTCAAACGCTTCGAAGACTTGTGGCCACAGGTGTGGAGTCGCCTCCGGTACATGAGTGTCTGATACGAGTCCGATTCTCATCGTGTCTAGCGTGGATAACGATAGAAATGGCGTGAGAGTATAGGCTACCGGCGATGATCACCAACCTAATCGGGCTTTGTGAGATGTCTCAGGCTTGGCGATACAAACAGCATCAACGTCACAATCACCATTAGCAACACGCCACTTGTCGATATTGCAAAAGCAGTTCCCACGGTGTCAGCCAAAATTCCTATGGGAATAGCACTGATTGGCATAAGTCCGTGCGACATCATGTCGATACTCATGACTCGACCGAGCATTCGATCTCTCGTATGCATTTGAGTCAAAGCACGATTCATCGCCATACTGGAACTTGATAGCCAACCGATTAGGGTCACTAAGGCAAGAGCTGATACGCTGTTATGCATGAATCCAAATGCACAGACTGCTAGTCCCCAAGTGACGACCATTGCAAACAACCATGCGCCCTTTCTGCGTAAATTGCTCGCGGTTGCCAAAGTCAACGATCCTAGGATTGCGCCGATACCCATGAACGACAGTAGCAACCCCAAACTGTCCGCTCCACCATTGAGCACGTCTTCGTTGAACGCTGGCAAGAAAGTGTTCAACGTGTGCCCAAACATAAACGGTACCACTGCGAGCCACACCAATGCCCACACGGAAGGATGTCTGCGAACGAATCGAATTACTTCAGCCATGTCCGTAAAGGCATGGCGTACCGTCTGCTGAACCTCAACGCTTCCCGACACCGAAATCGTCCACGTGACTAAAGATGCCGTAATGTAGAGTCCCGCAATAACGAAGTAGACAATGCCAACACCCACATCGCTTGATGTGTTTCCGCCTGCAATCCATGCAATCAGCAGTCCAGCAAGTGCCGGCCCGGCAACTCGAGCGATGTTCATGGCTGTGGAATTGAGTGCGATTGCGGAAAAAACTAAGTGGTCACGAACCAAGTTGGGCACTATTGCGTGACGCGACGGGAAAGACAGTGCGAGAATGGTGCCGCTCAATACTCCGAAAACTATGAAATGGCTGAATCGCACGTTTCCCGAGAAGACCAAGTAGCCCATGGCAAGTGCAGCCACTCCGTTCAAAAATTGACCGACTGTCAAGATTCCGCGCTTTGGAAAACGATCCGCAACAACTCCCCCAAGAAGAGAGAGCGTCACTTGTGGCACCGTGAAAGACACAAGAACCAGAGCTAGATGCAATGCCGATTCAGTTAGCTCGTAGACGTACCACCCACGCGCCACCAACTGCATATTCATTGCGAAGGACGATGTCAGAGTTCCAACCCACAAATGGCGAAAATCAGCTGTGCCTAGCGCATGAAAGATGTCTCGCGTAGCCAGAGAGGGCTCCAACACATAGTCACTTGCAGTTTACACGGTTGGCTATACAGAAGCCGTCGTATCAGTTCGAGCAGTCTACAAATGCCGATGCGGACTATGCAATAGCGAAACTGCGAAAAGTATCGTGTTTCATCGCGTTTGTGAATAAGTGCATAGCGTAATTGATGGACAACTCGAACTCGAAATGAACTTCTGTGGCTTACAGTTTCAGTCGTACCTAATGAATCGCGTTTACTGAGTCTCTAGGCGTTCTTGATGGTCAGCCCTCCATCTACTGGTAGCGCAACTCCAGTCACGAACGAAGCTGCCGGCAATACAAGACTCAGTGTCATGTGTGCGACTTCTTCTGGATCCGCGTAACGCTTGAGTGCAATTCTCCGCCTCGCATACTCTTGCTTGTCAGCTTCAGGAATGCTGGCGGTCATCCCTGTTCGAATTGGTCCCGGACATATGCAGTTGACGGTAATCCCTTCAGAACCAAGTTCTACGGCGAGTGCGCGAGTTAGGCCAATAGCGCCGGTCTTTGCCGTCGAATAAGCAGTTGAGTACTTTGTAGCTCCTAGTCCTTCAGTGGACGCAATGTTTACGATGCGCGGAGATGTAGAGTTGCGCAGGTGAGGAAGTGCAGCTCGAATAATTCGCTGATGTGCACTCAACATGACATCCAACGCACGAGACCAACGCGTCTCGAAATCATCTGCGTCAAAGGGACCGCCAGCACCTATGCCCGCATTGTTGATAACGATGTCAAGACCGCCCAATTGTCGCGCTATTGTTTCAACTGTCGTTTGAATTGCTGCTGGATCACTCACATCCAACACCCACGAGTGCGCGGAGTATCCGGCTTTGGTTATGTTCTCAACAACTGAATCGAGCTGCTGCTCTTGAACATCGGTGGCAGCAACAATCGCGCCCTGTTCCGCAAACAGTTCCGCGGTAGCTTTACCCATTCCACTTGCCGCACCCGTAATTAACGCGACGGATCCGGATATGGATCGACTCAGTTCCGACAAAGCCATTCAAGTTCTCAACGATTCTTAGCAACCGCGAAATTCTAACGGCTCGTTTCGGCTCAACTCTCTAACTCACTTTGTATCGCAAGCAAGAAACTCTCTGTCTTGTACGCGAGGCGGCACATTCGCGAATCCCTAATTGGCGAGGGCTAGACAAGCAGAATTGATGCTCTGCGAGGGAATTCTTGCGGACTGCGATGTCTAAAATACACTCCGCCAAGGGTCGTTAGCTCAGCTGGTAGAGCACCGGGCTTTTAACCCGCGCGTCCTGGGTTCGAGCCCCAGACGACCCACCATTGCTCGCACCGTACGAATTGCAAGCACGGGATCTACTCGACTAATCGTTTCGAATAGTTGTTGCGTATTCCTCTGCTAGATGTGCCGCTGTAGTACTTGGATAGTCGTTCACGACTCTCTCTAGGTACTCAAGAGCTTTGGGTTTGTCTTCCAATTGGTCGTAGATCGTGCCAAGTTTGTACATGCCTTCCGGTGTCTTGGCATGATCGGGAAAAAGTCGTACAAGCTGCACAAGATTCTGTCTTGCTTGCTCGAGGAGAGGTGGTTCCATCTGCGCGTAGGTTTGACCCAGCCAATAGAAAGCATCCGGAAGATGGGTCCCGTTTGGATAAGCCTTTACCATCTCCTCCAACAAACCAACCGCATCCTCGTAGTTTCCGTCCTCAATCATAGAAAAAGCATTTCGATACATTCCGGCTTCAGAATCCGGAGGAGCAGTGGAAATCGCGTTAGTTGAGACCGTTGCCTGTCCTGACAGTCCTAGAATTCGTTCGTCTAGCTCGACATACCGATCACGATTTTCGTGTCGAAGCAACTGCACTTGATGTTCGAGTTCTTCGAGTCGCCCCAACATCCGAGAGTTATCTTCCTGCAACTCTCGAACTCTTTCTATTAAGAAACCAAGCTCAAAGTTACCGCTCTCAATAGTAGGTTCTTTAGTCTCGGTATGCGGAAATACCGTCACATCCTCAATGGACTTCGGACTCTCTTCCTGCGTAGACTGTTCTTCGGCTTGAGATATCGGACTCGCTTCAAACACAAGCCCTAGATCCTCATCCTGCGCAAGAAGGTTTGAAACAACAGCGACAACGAACGACACGCTGCACAGCCGGGTCAGCGTAACGGTGCTAGAAGCTACATGTATCCCAGAATACTGCGGGGTCTTGCGTCCATGCATAGAGTGTTAGTTGAATCTATTCTTTCACCTTAAGCACGGCACGTCGATTCTTCGCCCATGCCGCCTCATCGCTAGCAGTATCTACCGGAACTTCCTCTCCGAAAGATACCGTCGTGATCTGAGACGACCGAACTCCTGCACCGATGAGATAGTCGGCAACCGCTTGTGCTCGTCGTTCCCCAAGAGCTAAGTTGTACTCTCGAGTACCGCGCTCATCGCAATGCCCTTCAATTGTGACAGTAAATGTCCGATTAGCAACAAGAACTTCGGCGTATCGGTTGAAGACGGAGAAATCGCCCGAAGAAAGATCTGCCTTGTCAAAATCAAAGTTGAACGTGTTTGCAACGGGCTTTTCGTCCTCCATGATGACCAAAATGGGGTTCCCTTGTTGGTCTTCGCCAGGAACGTAATCAGGCGGAGGTGGTGGAGGTGGTGGAGGTGGGGGCGGCGGAGGTGGAGGTGGAGTCTCTTCGACTACTTCAGTCATTACCTCCTCAGGTGGCGGTACATCGCACGGCAAAAGAGCGCAAGCCGACATGAACACTAGCATTGAGACTAGCAATATCCCGTCACGCAAATTCTTGAACTTCATCAATTTCTCCTGAGTCCTCAATCCAAAGTGTCTCAACTTCTGTGCAATTCTAGCCATGAGACATCAACTGCACGTAATTGGCCTTCCGACCTTGAGCAATCCAAGCCGACAATTCCTCGACACTTTTCGCCCTCTTTTACGAATTGCATATGGTTGCAAATCCGTTTCATTCTAATCATTTTCCAACTCAAACTCTGCTGACATCCGCAACTTTAACCAGCACGTTGCTAGTGCACCATTCTGCAGTACAAATGGCATTCCAATGTTCGTCTAGCAAAACTTGAATCGAGTTGTTAGTTTAACGCATCTCATTTGGCCAACGCTCCACTAAATCTTCCGCGATGTCAGATTCGACGAGAGGTATGGTGACCATGCAGGTTCTTGAACATCTCCTTGTGAAGAAGGCAATTTCAATTCCACTTGTCCATCCACGGAAACAACTCCGAGGATTCCCCTGTTCTCCTCTTTCGTGCCAAAAACTACCATCAATCCATTTGGGGACACCGAGGGAGACTCATCGAGCACGTTGCTCGTCAATATGCGGGGCTGTGCATCCATTTCGAGTGATTGCCAGACAATGTGATAACTATCGTCCTCCGCGCGATGCACATACAACATGTTTCCGTCCGGCAACAAACGCGGGCGAGCATTGTAGTCGCCAACAAAGGTCAAACGCCTCGGCGATAGGCTCCTTAAGTTGACCATATAAAGCTGTGGGTTGCCCGCACGATCCGAAGTAAAGACTAAAGAAGACCCGTCGATCGTCCAAGACGGTTCAGTGTCTATTGCTCTATGGCTAGTTATCCGTCGGTAGTCTCGATCTCTCAAGTCGACGGTATATACCTCAGTATTTCCATCTCTCGACAGTGTAAGAGCAATCTTCGTACCGTCCGGTGAGAATGCCGGTGCACTGTTGGTTCCCTTAAACTCCGCAATAGTCTCTCTCTCTCCACTAGCGAGTTCCTGGACTACCACGGTGGAACGACCCGTTTCGAAAGTCACATAACAAATTCTCTTTCCGTCGGGCGACCAAGTCGGCGACATGATTGGACTCAGAGATTCCAGAATCGTATTCACGTTCGCACCGTCTGAATCGGCTATTTGAAGCCGGTACGTTGGAAATTCCGTTCCGCGACCTTGTACAAGTACATACATGATTTTCGTCGAGAATGCGCCCCGCACATTAACGATTGCCTCGAACACTTCATCCGATACAAGGTGCGCAATAGCTCGATGCTGGTTTCGAGCGCCCGAAATTGTCCCTCCGTGAATCCGTCGCTCTCCAGTCACATCGAATACGTGATAGGTAATCGACATTTCGGAGGCTGTTGTCTCGATAACATCGCCAATGATGACGTATTGAACGCCTAAGACTTGCCAATCTCTGAACGCAATATCTTCTGGCTCGTGAGGAAATGACAGCATGTTGGACGAGTCCATGGGAGCGAATTGACCGCTACGTGCAAGATCAAACTCAACTATGGGAGTTATGTCAGGAATGCCTGCCGCTGTCCTGAAGGGTACAACCGCAACTGGTGTGATTTGGTCGTTCCCTTGATCAATGATGATCTCGAAACCTTGAGTGCCGATGCATAGAAACAGCATCACCGTAGTTATTAGCGCTTTCACCGTAGTAGGTCCTCTCCTCGAAATCTAAGATTGAATGACCGGAATCGTTGCTCGAACAATTCGGAATTCTTGGGAACAGCGAATTTCTTCACGGCCTTCACTGCCGCTATTGTGGACCGATCAAAGGCCTCGTGTCCGCTAGACTCGAGTAATTCCACAGTATCCAGTTCGCCATTGGGAAACAGTTCTACTTGCAATACCGTTTCCATATCCCTAGTCGCACTAGGCGGTCGAGACCACTTTACGACAATTGCCGAATATATGGCATTGACGTAAGAGGTTGATTCCTCATCGAAGATTGCATCTTGAAAGTCTTCGGTCTCTCGAATCAATCCTTGATCAAATATCTTATTCCTCAACTCTTCCAATCTAATTCGCTCTGCCGCTCTGCGTTCCTCTTCCGTTTGTTGGAACTCGTCTGCTAAGTCGGAATCTCCCTCTTCGTCACTTGTTTCCGGAGACATGTTCACCGAAGGCACCACATCTTGAATATTCGGTGATACCTTGCTTGTTCTTGTCTCCCTCTCAAGAACTAGTAGGGATACTGATATTGTGTTCGGTTCAAAGACGCGAGAGTTCTCGGAAGATGCCCCACTGATGTCAAAAACGTATGCGGACGCGATGGCGAATCCATGCAACAAAACCGCAAGCAAGATCGGTACTGAGTAATCTCGTATGAGTTTAGCCATTTAAACTTCCGGAGGCTCGGTGATGAGTCCTACATCCGAAGCACCCGAATCTTGAAGTGCTTGCATGACTTCAATGACTTGTCCGAATGCCAGTTTCTCGTCCGCCCTTACGAACACTGGTACCCGAGGACGTGCATTCAAGACTTTGGATGTTCGATCCTTGAGTTCTTCCAACGAAACAAATTCGTCCTCGTCGTAGATGTCCGTCACTCCTATGTTCACATAGATGCGACCATTTTCGCTTAGCGTTACAACGAGTGGATTGTCGTCTCCACCTTCAAGCAACTCCGAGGAGCTCTGTGGCAAATCCACATCAATACCTTGCGTAAGCATCGGAACTGCCACCATCGAAATCACTAAGAGAACCAGCATGACATCGATCAACGGAACTACGTTGATCTGAGACATGGGTCGACGGCGGTCTGCCATTACGTCGTCTCAGCTCTGGCCGCACGATAGAGAATTGACACCAGTTCGTCGACGAAACCTTCATATCGCTTGCTTAACGTTTCAACCCGTGCGGAATAGCGATTGAAAGCGACTACCGCTGGTATTGCCGCAAACAAACCCATGGCCGTTACGATTAGAACCTCCGCAATTCCCGGTGCGAGGGACGCATGTGACGCCTGGCTCATTGTGGCTATATCTCGAAAGACGTTGATCAAACCCACAACGGTCCCAAGAAGCCCGACATACGGACTAACTGACCCCACAGAAGCCAAGAAGCCAAGATGTGTCTCGAGAGATTCCTCTTCCCTCGATACAGCAACCCTCGTGACTCGTGTTACCGAAGTCAAGACAGCTTCGGGATCGACGTTCCCATCGTCGACAATCCGTTCGAATTCGCGAAATCCCGAAACAAAGATCGTCTCAATGCCCGATTGCGATTCAGACTCCACAATCTCCGAGTAGAGTTGACGCAGGTCGGTACCTCCCCAGAAGGTGTCCTCAAAGTCCAGGAGTTCTCGCCGTGCGTTAGATAGCGCGATGTACCTTTGGAAAATCATCGTCCAGGAGACCACCGACACCACTGCCAAGAGAATAATGATGGAAAGTACTGGCCATGATGCGCCAAACACCAATGAAGTAAAGGAAACTGGATCGTTCATGTTGGTTAGTCGTCTGGGTCCAAGTCAAGTTCTCCTTCGATAGCGGGACCACCCCTTAGTCCTAAGTGACGCCACGCTTTTTGAGTCGTGACTCTTCCACGAGCGGTTCGCATTAGGAAGCCTTTTTGTATGAGGAATGGCTCTACCACTTCTTCGAGCGTACCACGATCTTCACCGATGGCTGCGGACAACGTTTCAATTCCCACCGGTCCTCCCGAAAATTTCTCAATTATGGTCAGAAGATAGGTCGTGTCCATTCCGTCCAGCCCTTGAGTGTCAACCTCAAACAGAGTCAAGGCTTGGTCCGCAATTTCCGCATCGATTGAGCCTTCTGCTCGAACTTGAGCAAAGTCACGTACACGACGCAGCAGACGATTGGCTACTCGGGGTGTTGACCGCGATCGTTTAGCAATCTCTTGCGCTCCCTCATCGTCGATTTGAATTTTGAGCTTCTGTGCTGAACGCAGGACAATTTCCGCCAAGTCCTCAGCATCGTAGTAATCCAATCTCAATACGATATCGAAGCGGTCATAAAGAGGAGTGGTAAGCAGACCTATACGGGTCGTAGCACCCACAAACGTGAATGGCTTCAAGGGCATTCGCACCGATTTGGCGGCTGGACCGTCGCCAATCATGATGTCCAGTTTGAAGTCTTCCATTGCGGGATACATCAGCTCTTCGACGGCAACAGGCAGCCTGTGACACTCGTCAACAAAGAGCACGCCTGAAGGTTGGAGATTGGTGAGCATTCCCGCCATGTCTCCGGCGCGTTCGAGAACAGGACCCGATGTCATTCGCACAGGCACTCCCATCTCGTTTCCGACAATGTGAGCTAGGGTCGTCTTTCCCAAACCGGGCGGACCGTAGAAGAGAATGTGAGACAACGTGTCTCCACGATCTCTAGCGGCATCTATGCATATGTTCATTTGCTCCTTGAGCTTGGGCTGACCTATAAACTCATCTAATGTCGCAGGTCGTAACTGACGGTCCATAGAGAGATCCTCCTTATTAGGTAGAGGGTCGAGAACCCGTACTTTGTCCGGATTAATGCTCATGGTCAACGAGCCAAGCGCTGCAAGCTTGTTCTGATGAGTTCTTCAAGTTCTATACCATCGTACCAAGCCGAATTTATTGCTTGGCGCGAAGCCGTTCGACCAAACCCCAGCTGAACCAAAGCAGTCTCAGCGTCGGCTTGAAGGGAAGAGGAGTCAATCTGCGATTGAGCGAGGGCATATGGCAGTCGTTCAACGCGGTCGGACAAGTCCACCAAGATTCTTTCGGCAGTTCTTTTGCCAACCCCCTTGACCCTCATCAATGCGGTAGTATCACGTTGGCTCACACTGCGGACTAGTTCTGACAGCGAAAGCACTCCTAACATCGAAATAGCGCTCTTCGGTCCGATGCCGGATATTTTGATGAGAACTCGAAAAAACTCTCTCATCGGCTTGTTGGGGAACGCATAAAGGGCTTGTGCATCTTGCTGAACGATGTGATGAGTGTGAAGCGTGCATTCGTCGCCAACACTGTATTCGTCAAAAGTGCCAAGAGGAACTTCAACCTCGTAGCCCACACCGTTGACGTCAATGACTCCGACTGAGCCGTCTAAATCGACAATCTTACCTACCAGTCGGCCAATCATTTGTTCGCTTCGAGAATACGTGACAGATTGCGATCGCTAGCGCATCTGATGCATCTTTGCTTATGTCGCCTTCTAAATGCAGCAACATCTTAACCATGTATTGAACCTGATCCTTTGTTGCACTTCCGGTTCCAACGACCATGTTCTTCACATAACGTGCAGCATATTCGCTAATTGAAATCTCGTGAGCGAGTACGGCCACCATAGCAGCGCCACGAGCCTGACCTAATTTCAACGCAGAATTTGGGTTGTGGGCGACGAAAACCTCTTCTATTGCACACTCGTCGACATCGTATTCCGACACAACGAGATCAATACCTTCGTAGATTTCCTTTAGCCGTGAGGGGAAATCGTCACTGTGTGTTCGAATGCACCCGGAGGCTACGTATCGAATGCTAGTCTCATCCTGTGCAATCAATCCGTATCCAGTGGCTCTAGATCCAGGATCGATGCCGAGAATGCAGGTCATCCCTCATCTGGAAGCGAGGATAGCGATGCGTTGGTATACACGTTCTGCACATCGTCAAGGTCGTCCAACGTCTCAATGAGATTGAGAGTCTTCTCCGACAATTCCGAATCGCATTCTGTCGTTGTCGATGGCCACATAGTTACTTCGGCCAAGAGCGGATTCAACGACTCTGCGTTAAAGGAATCCAACACGCTTCCGTACTCTTCAAACGTCGAGAAAACCACCGTGTTGCCATCTTCGTCCGTATCGACGTCTTCAGCTCCGGCATCAAGCGCGACCTCCATGATTCTGTCCGGATCGAATGAGTCGTCAAACTGCAGAACACCACGACGATCAAAGAGGTAAGAGACGGACCCGGAAGTGCCCAATGAACCACCGTGCTTCGAAAATGCATGCCTTATCTCCGCAACTGTTCGATTACGGTTGTCAGTCATGGTCTCTATGAGAATTGCAATGCCTCCAGGACCGTATCCTTCATATACGATCTCTTCCAGGGATCCCTCGTCGGAATCACCCGCGCCCCGAGCGATGGCTCGATCCATCGTGTCGCGGGGCATGTTGACTGACAGTGCATTGTCAATTGCAGCTCTGAGACGAGGATTGTCTGCAGGACTTGAGCCGCCTAATCGAGCAGCCACAGTCAGTTCTCGAATCACTTTGGTCCAAACTTTCGCCCTCTTGGCGTCCTGACGAGCTTTTCGGTGCTTGATGTTGGCCCATTTGGAGTGACCGGCCACTACTTAGCTCCTTGAATTCTGAGACGGAGATCTCGCAGTTGAGCGATATCTACTTCACTTGGTGCCAGGGATACGAGACACGATGCAGTTTGGGTCTTGGGAAACGCGATTACGTCTCGTATAGATTCCGAGCCTGTCATGATCATGGCCAATCGGTCCAGGCCGAGCGCAATGCCACCGTGAGGTGGACAACCAAATTCCAATGCGTCTAGGAGGAAACCAAACTTTACACCGGCTTCCTGACCGATTCCCAAGGCATCGAAGACTGCTCGTTGCATTTGAGCATCGTGAATTCGCAACGAACCACCTCCAAGCTCAAATCCGTTTATCACAACATCGTATGCATGGGCTTTGGCGCTCTGGGGCGAATTGATAAACTCCTCTCGACTGCAATTCGGTTGAGTGAAAGGGTGGTGCGCCGGCACGAACTCGCCACGTTCTCCACGTTCAAACATGGGCCAGTCCAAAACCCAACATGCCCGATACCCATCATGCAAGAGTTCGAACTCCTGCCCGATCTTCAGGCGCAATGCACCCATGAAGTTATTTACAACTTCGCTTTCTCCGGCACCGATAAACAAGAGATCGTCGTTCTCAACCTTGCATTTCTCAATAATCGCCAGAATCGTCGGTTCGTCAAGAAATTTGAGGATAGAGGATTGCAGCCCATCTATCCCGTCTTCCACATTGTTGGCTTTGATATAAGCAAGACCCTTTGCTCCAAAATCAGCAACAAAATCAACAAGATCATCAATTTGCTTTCTCGATAGTCGGTTTGCGCCTTGTGGAGCACGAAGCGCAGCCACGCGACCGTTCTCATTACTTGCCGGCTCTGCAAATACCCTGAACTCCACGTCGCGAACAAGATCTCCAATTTCAGTCAGTTCCAAGGGATTGCGCAAGTCAGGCTTGTCAGAACCGTAGCGATTTAAGGCTTCCGAATGTGTAAGTACTGGAAATTGGTCCAGACGGACGTCAATAGCGCTTTCAAAGACATGTCCAAGCATCTTTTCAGTAATCTTCATGATGTCCGCTTCGTTAACAAAAGACGCCTCTATATCGATTTGCGTAAACTCAGGTTGTCGATCTCTTCGTAAGTCCTCGTCTCTATAGCATCGAGCAATCTGATAGTAACGATCAAATCCAGACATCATCAACATTTGCTTGAACAGCTGAGGCGACTGTGGCAATGCGTAGAACTGTCCAGGCTGGGTGCGGCTGGGGACCAAGTAGTCTCTCGCTCCTTCTGGAGTGGACTTGGTCAGTGTGGGAGTTTCAATCTCCATGAACCCCACACGTTCGAGGAACGACCTGGTTTCACCAGCAATCTTTGAACGAATCCGAAAGTGCTCCTGCATTTCGGGTCGGCGAAGATCCAGGTAACGATACCTTAGACGGATGTCCTCCCCAGCGGTTGAGTATTCGTCCAGCTTGAATGGAATTGCACGAGATCTGTTGAGAATTTCGACGGTCGCTGCCAGCACTTCGACCTCGCCTGTCGGCAGTTTGGGGTTGACTTGATCCGATCCCCTATGTCGTACGGTTCCACATGCTCGAATAACGTACTCGCCTCTCAGTTCTTCAGCAATCTCGAATGCAGTCTGATTGTCGGGATCGAAGACAACCTGAACGATTCCCTCTCGGTCTCGAACATCAAGAAAGATCACACCACCATGGTCACGACGGGATTGAACCCACCCGCAGACACACACGTCCCTACCGATGTGCTCGGACCGGAACTCACCGCAATAATGCGATCGCATTGAGGAACTCATGAAGGAACCCAGTGAAGGGAGGAAAAGTGAAGCGTAAGACTAGGTGTTAACTGAACTTGCTGAAGATTCTGATTGGGAGTTCTTGCTCTCCCCGTTCGAGTCTGAACTCGTAGACTTTGTGGATTCATCGCTGCTGGTCTTCTTGTCGCCTTCTTCCGCGGGTTTGGACTCCGATGCATCGTCGTTTACAACGTTTTTCTTGCGGTCCTTCTTGAAATCCGTTTCGTACCAGCCCGTGCCCTTCAAACGGAATGCAACAGGCGATATCAGCTTCCTGAGTTCAGGCTGTTCGCACGCGGGACAAACTACGAGTGGATCCTCGTTCATTTTTTGGATTGTCTCGAAGTTGTAGCCGCAGGAACGACACTGGTACTCGTATATCGGCAAGTTTATTCCCCGCACTAGTCTCGAGCGAGAAGGCAATTATAGGGAAGCAATCTACTCGCACGAATCAACGGTTAGACCGATTCGATAGCAACCAATGTGCTCTTGTTAGTTGGACAAGACGCGCAAATTGGAGTATAAAGCGCACTTGGAACAGCAATGCATTTAGCGCATTGCAATTCACCAGTTGTCTTTAATACAGCAAAAAAGAGGGAGCAAAGTATGGCGGCAGCAAAGAAAGCGGCGGCTAAGAAAGCGACTGCAAAGAAAGCGGCTGCGAAGAAGGCCGCAACGAAGAAGGCTACGGCTAAGAAAGCACCAGCCAAGAAGGCAGCAGCCAAGAAGGCAGTGGCCAAGGCGGCACCGGCTGCACGCAGGTCGCCAGCAATCACAAAACGATTGCGCAAGGGAGACTTAATTTCCAATATCGCGGATTCAACAAAACTATCCAAGCGACAAGTCAGCGACGTATTGGATGCGCTGGAGGACAACATCGAACGTTCACTTCGGGTTCGCGGTGCAAAGCAGTTTCAATTAGGCGGACTGTTCCGAATTTCCGCGGTGAAAGTCAAGGCTCGAAAAGAACGCCAGGGCCGCAACATTCAGTCTGGCGAGCCCATAGTCATCCCAGCAAAACCGGCACACTGGGATGTCAAGATCAAGGCCTTCAAAAAGCTCCGAAGTATGCCCAGCTAGTTGGGCTTTTGCGCGCAATCTATACTAGGTTCGCGCACCTAAATTCTTGATTCCTAGGCGCACGACGTTCGTCGTGCGCCCTTGTTCATTAGTTTCTTCTTGCACTTTGCGCAACCAGTTCACGCTTTACATCTGCTCAATCTATGCGGTTTAGTCAGTCACTGATTCCAACTCTACGCGAGGCTCCGGCAAACGCCGAGATTCCAAGCCACGTCCTTCTTCTTCGTGCAGGATTGATCCGCCAGCTTGGTGCAGGACTGTTTACGTGGCTACCCCTAGGTGTAAACGTCCTTCAGAAAGTCGAACGAGTTGTGAGAGAGGAACTCACAAAACGAGGGGCTTACGAAATCCTCATGCCTTTCGTTCAGCCTGCCGAACTATGGAAGGAGTCGCAACGATGGCAAGTGATGGGACCTGAGTTGTTGAGGCTAGCAGACCGACACGACAGCGAGTATTGTCTGAGTCCAACTCACGAGGAAGTCGTTACGGATTTGTTTCGAAATAACGTTTCAAGCTACCGACAACTGCCCTGCAATTTGTTTCAAATCAATACGAAATTCCGGGACGAGATTCGTCCGAGGTTTGGTGTACTTCGTTCTCGCGAGTTCATTATGAAAGACGGCTATTCCTTTCATTTGGACGAAGGGACTTTCGACGCGACGTATCAAGCGATGTACGACGCCTACGCCGCAATATTGACAAGACTGGATCTTGACTTTCGCGCGGTGGAAGCTGATCCGGGACTAATTGGCGATGGCGACAGTCATGAATTTCACGTTCTTGCGCAAACAGGAGAGGATGCTCTAGCCTTTAGCCAAAACGGTGACTACGCTGCGAACGTTGAACGAGCCGAAGCAATTGTTGAAGGATCCCGACCGGACTCTACAAAGGACTTCGCAAAAGTAGCAACCCCGGGCGTTACATCCATCGAGTCACTCGTAGAGTTTCTCAACATCGATATTGTCTCGACGGTAAAGACCATCATCGTCGAAGGGGAAGATTCTCCCATCGCGTTGGTCTTGCGAGGTGATCACGAACTCAATGAGCTTAAAGCAGCCCGCTTGCCGAACGTAGAACAACCCTTGAGATTCGCCACTGAAGACCAAGTACTGGAGGCCGTGGGCTGCAACTTGGGTTCCATTGGACCAGTGGGACTAAAGATACCTGTGTATGTCGACCGTGCAGCGGCGATCTTGGCGGACTTTTGCTGTGGTTCGAATGAAACTGGGTTTCATTTCACCGGAGTCAATTGGGATCGAGACGTCTCCTGTGACAACAGCGTAGATATTCGAAGGGTTCGGGAAGGGGATCCTGCACCTGACGGCAGCGGTCCTCTATCCATAGTTCGAGGAATTGAGGTGGGACATATCTTTCAGCTTGGAACCAAGTATTCACAATCGATGCAGGCTTCAGTCCAAGACGCCAATGGAGTCAATGTATTTCCATTGATGGGATGCTACGGTATCGGTATTACAAGACTTGCAGCCGCAATCGTTGAACAACGGCATGATGAGACTGGTATTGACTGGCCAACTGAAGCCTCACCGGCTACTCTGCATATTCTTTCGTTGAATGCAGAACGATCCGAGCTTGTCCAAAGTACCTCAGATCAGATTTACTCAGATTGCATGGCTGCGGGTATTGACGTCTTATACGATGACAGATCAGAAAGGCCCGGCGTCAAATTTGCTGACGCAGATCTGATTGGTATTCCGCATCGTGTTGTGGTTGGTGAACGTGCACTGAAAGAAGGCCAGGTGGAATATCGTTATCGAAGAGGAGAGACGTCGCTAATCGAGCCCAGCGACATTGTTGGACGCCTCACTGCATAACTCGCTTATTGTTCGAACGAAGAGTGGCTTCCAGCTTGCTCTTGCCACCACTTTCGGATCCGATTTTCAAAATTGGTACACCTTTAGGATCCATTCGAGAGAGAATTAGGTTGGTTGCTACCGCAAATCCTCCGATCTATACAAGCAATCGGTTTTGTATACGTGAGCCGACCACCGGCATAGAATGCAGACACAATTCCAAGTGCCTGAGTTTATGGGAATTTTCGAACTCTTCATACTGTTAGCCGTAATCATTCTTGTCGTCGGCTCGTTCATTTGGCGTTGGAAGAGACTGGAGACAAGGGGAAAGCCGAGATTGCGGGATCTTCTTAGTCCCGACCGAAATCCCGATGACCTGTAGCGCGACGCGAAAGTCGAACGAGACTAAGTTCTGCCTGAATTGAACCTGAAGCCACAGTTAGCAGACTATTGAGGTAGTCCGCGATTAGCTCCCTCTAAATGGCGGTATCGGCTTTCCATCTACCACCGCGCGCAGTGCCCGAGCGGCATCCTCGGTAGCCATGAGCTCTCCAAACAATTCTGCTTCGCGACGAAGTCCTTCCGTTAAAGGTAGCTCAATTCCCTCTCGGATCGCTTGTTTGGCTTTGGCTAGCGCCACGGGTGCCCGTAGTGCCAGGTTCTGTGTGAATTCCTCTACAGCGGAACGAAATTCTTCTAAAGAATGGGGCAGTATTCTGGAGACGATGCCCAACTCGAGGGCAGTTGCTACATCAAATACCGATCCATGAAGAATTAGATCGAGTGCTCGTGCAACTCCAACAATTCGTGCAAGTCGCTGCGTACCACCCCCACCTGGAAGTATTCCCACCCCTGTCTCGGGAAGACCTAATGTGAATTTTCCTTCTCGAGCAAGACGAAAGTCACACGCTAGTGCAAGTTCCAATCCGCCACCATGCGCCATTCCGTTGATTGCCGCGATGGTTACTTGGGGCATGGATTCCAGGACTCTCATTGCTCCGCGCAGGCCGCCTTCAGCACGAACTCGATTCCCACTCGTACTCGGTCGCTTGGGTTCCTGACCACGTTCTATCACTCGTTCCGAAGAATCTGCTAGTTCACCCACCTCGTAGTGGCGAACAAAGATGCCGTCCGACTCTCCAATCAAGACCACAACTCGAACCGAAGAGTCCTTCACCAGAATCTGAAGCTGCTCGTACAGTTCTTGTGACCCGCGTGCGTTGATAGTGTGCCTGGGTGGGTTTGCAAGTCCTAGTTCAACTACATGCCCCTTTCGACGCAGCTTTACATGATCACTAGACATTTTTCAACGTTCTCCTCCACGATGTAATTTGTGGATGTCGGTTTGGCTTTGCTTGATCCAATTGGGCTAGGCTAGCATTCCTTGATCGAGGAGTTTCTTGCGGATCTTTTCTATGATTTCGGGATCGTCGATGGTCGACGGTACGGTGTAAGGTTCACCGTCCACCATCTTTCTCAATACCTGCCTCAAAATCTTTCCCGATCTAGTCTTCGGAAGTTGCTCCACAACGCAATTGCGCTTGAAATTGGCAATTGCCCCCACGTCTCCTCGAACAATCTCCACCAAGTCCTGCTCCAGCGTTTCTGCCGAGACATTTGAACCATCCTTCAGAACGGACAACCCGATAGGAACTTGACCTCTTAATTCATCACGCACCCCAATAACGACGCACTCAGCTACAGCTGGATGCGAGGCGACAGCTTCTTCGAGTTCGCCAGAGGAGAGTCGGTGTCCTGCGACATTCATCACGTCGTCGACTCGCCCCATGATGTAGACAAAACCATCTTCGTCACGGTATCCACCGTCTCCGGTTGCGTAGTAACCTGAAAACTGAGTCCAATAGGAAGAGACAAACCGTTCATGGTCTCCCCAAACCGTTGTCAGCGTTCCAGGTGGTAAAGGTGGTTTTAAGGCGACGTTACCCGTCTGACCGGATGGAAGTTCGTTTCCGGCATCATCAAGTACTCGCAGGTCGTATCCCGGTACAGGTAGCGTGACCGAGCCGGGTTTTGTTTCTCTTAGTCCCATGCCCACCAAATTTCCGCAAATCGACCAACCTGTTTCCGTCTGCCACCAGTGATCAATGACTGGAACATCTAAGTGCTCCTTGAGCCAATACCACGTTGGAGGATCCAACCTCTCGCCAGCAACAAACAGGTACTCGAGACACTCGATGTCATAGTGTTTCAACTGGAAGCAGTCCGGGTCCTCTTTTCGTACAGCCCGAAATGCTGTTGGAGCAACAAAAAACGTCTTTACCGAATGTTGAGAGATTACTCTCCAAATTGCACCAGAATCAGGTGTCCGAACTGGCTTTCCTTCGTACAAGACTGTCGTACAGCCCTTAAGAAGCGGTCCGTACACGATGTAGGAATGTCCGACCACCCAACCCACGTCCGATGCCGACCAAAAAACGTCACCTATGTCACAGCCGTAGATTGAATCCATGCTGTCATGAAGCGCTACTGCATGTCCCCCGCAATCTCGAACTACACCTTTGGGTTTTCCGGTTGTACCTGATGTATACAGGATGTACAGCGGATCCCAAGCATCGGTGGGTACTGCGTCAACACTCGAAGCGCTTGACATCCAATCGTCCCAGTCCACAAACCGAGGTTGATTCAGAGTCTCTCGTGCCATCTCACGTTGAAGTACAACGACCGAGGCGGGGTCAAAAGAAGACAATTGCAGTGCCCCTTCAACCATCGGCATATAGCGAATGACTCTGTCGAACTCGATTCCACAGCTGGCAGTGAGAATCAATTTTGGAGTCGCATCGTCAATTCTGGACGACAACTCACGAGCGGCAAATCCTCCAAATACCACCGAGTGGATCGCTCCAATGCGAGCGCAAGCAAGCATTGCCATGACTGTCTCGGGAATCATGGGCATATAGATCACAACTCGATCGCCAAGCCCGACGCCAGAATTGCGCAGAGCACCCGCAATAAGAGACACGCGCCGCGTTAACTCTGTGAAACTGTAGTGCTCAATCGTCCCAGTGACCGGCGAATCGTAGATCAAAGCAATTTGGTCGCCTCGACCAGCTTCGACGTGACGGTCCAAGCACAGCCATGAAGTGTTGAGTTTCCCCCCTTCGAACCACCGGCTCACTCCATTAGGGTCCGTACTCAGTATCCTTCTTGGCTCTTCAATCCAATCGATTTCTTGAGCGCGACGGTGCCAAAATTCAACCGGATCGTCGGTCGCATGCTTGTAAGAAACCTCATAGAGATCCATGACATCCAATCCCTAATCTATGTCTCTTGAGATTCCAAAACGACGCGGAGCAATGAGAGATTCCTTGGAGAAAGACTCATCCGATCACGCCAGATTCTCTCAGTTGGCCGATCTCCTCGTCTGAATAGTCGAACGAACTGAGCACATCGTCTCCGTCCTGACCTGGAATACGAGCTCCATGTCTTACCTTGGGCTCGGTCCGACTGAACCTTGGACTGGGCGCTGGTTGAGTTATTCCATCCATTTCAACGAATGCGTTTCGTGCCACGTTATGTGGATGGCTTGGTGCTTCCCAAACGGACAACACCGGTGCAAAACAGATGTCTGTTCCTTCCATAATTTCGCACCACTCGTCGCGAGTCTTGGTCTTGAAGAGCTGCTCCAGGTTCTGCCGCAAAGAAGGCCATTTCTCGCGGTTCATTTGCTCGGAGAACTCGTCCGCATCCACCGCTGAATGTTTGAGTAACAATTCGTAGAACTGTGGTTCGATGGACCCGACGCATACGTATTTTCCATCACTCGTTTCGTACGTGTTGTAGAAGTGTGCGCCTCCATCCAACAAGTTGGCACCGCGCTCATCGATAAATCCACGATTTGCCATTCCGTAGAAAGTTGCCATCAAGGCAGACGAACCGTCCACCATTGCAGCATCCACGACCTGTCCTTTACCTGATTGCTTGGTCTCCAGCAAGGCGCATACAAGGCCGAAGGCTAAGAGCATTCCGCCACCACCAAAGTCGCCGATGAGGTTAAGAGGAGGAATCGGCTTTCCGCTGTTTTCCCCAATCGAATGCAAAGCTCCAGACAAGCCAATGTAGTTGATGTCGTGACCTGCCACGTGAGCAAGGGGACCGTCCTGACCCCATCCGGTCATTCGACCGTAGACAAGCTTCTCGTTTCGCTCAAGACAGTCGTCAGGACCAAGTCCAAGTCGTTCGGTTACCCCTGGTCTAAATCCCTCAAACAAAGCATCAGAAGTCTCCACCATTCTGAGCACGAGTTCGCGCCCTTCGTCAGACTTTAGGTCTATTGATATCGACTTCCGATTTCTTTGAAGAACATCGGGCGGGGCTCTCCGCGACTGAGATATGCGGTCAACGCGAATCACTTCGGCACCCATATCCGACAGCATCATGCCGCAGAACGGGCCAGGGCCGATTCCTGCGAGTTCAATTACCTGTATTCCTGCTAACGGACCCACAAATTCCTCCGGATCAAATTAACCCACACGCGTTAGGGGCAGATGCAACCAAGCATTTCGACACAGCCAAGAACCCACAATGATGTTGGACTTGGTTCCGTGCAACTGCTCTCGAAAACTCATGATACGTCACCTGTTTTCGAACGTCGAAGTGCTCCTACATCGATGAACCATCTC
Organism: Candidatus Azotimanducaceae bacterium; assembly: GCA_965203735.1. Classification (GTDB taxonomy): domain Bacteria; phylum Pseudomonadota; class Gammaproteobacteria; order Pseudomonadales; family Azotimanducaceae; genus Bin55. The sequence goes on along the minus strand of OZ241909.1, from coordinate 961,229 downwards.
CGATGGCGATGGTTCAAGTGTCCAAGACTTCAATCAAATGGTCCCCGGAACCGCAGTTCTACTGAGAATTCGCCCGTAAAATACTTGCAGCAAATGAATCGCTATTGATATGTCCCAAACTCAGGCCAACAGGGTCCTAGACGGCTATGGCGGCAAGATAAACGAACGGAGACAGATATTGAAGAATCTCTGTCCGTGTCGAAACAACCAAGTCAAGGATGTCGAGACTTGGAAAGGCATCTTACGGATTGCCACTCACGGTTCGTTGAAGGAACGAAACAGCGCCGCTCACGCAATTGGCACCTTGCTTGCCAAAGCTATGAAGAGTGAGGAATGGAGACAGATCGTCGTCCAGCTTGAAGACGATCTTCACGTGCTAATGGACGACACAAGGGCTTCTCGATCTTTGCTGGGAACATTCAAGAAGCACGGACACGCTCGTCGCGGCACCGCTCGCAAAAACTATCGCCGAGTCATGAAGTCGATGGACATTCAGAATCCCAAGCAGTTGTCGCAGTGGCTCAACGAAAAGCTCTCACTCTCCAATCACCAAGTAATCGAGTCCTCCCATCCTGGACTGAACCGGCTTTACGTCTGGTTGGACCGCAGAAGAAGGTTTGAACCCAACAGGCGAACCAAGGACTGCGAGATACTCGCACAAGCCAAGCAGTTCCTTCCCGTGTACTTCACTTAGGTGATTTGCTGACAGCCGATTGAAAGAAATCTGTTGTGTGCGTTACCTGAAGAAGCTAGCACAATGTGGGACGCTCGCCTCGTCTTCTTCTTTCTGCTCCTATCTCAAGCGTGGATCTTGCACGCCCAAGAGGGTCTGGAAATATCGGGGCAAATCAAATCGGAAGATGAGACTGACCACACAGTATGGATCGGGATTGGGACCGACAACGAGCCCGACTCATGGAGTTGGACCTCGGCCGACTCCGATGAATTCAATCTGACGGTACCCAATTCAGAAGAGGTCCAGCTCGTTGCATTGAGAAAGAACTCCGTGCCGCTGGTTCACACGATTGAATCAAGCGGCGAAGAGGTTCATGTCGATTTGGAGTTCAAGAGCGGTCACGCCGTGCAGGCCACCGTGAAGTCCTCCGACGGCTTCGAGGTGAAAGATGCGGTTCTGACCCTGAATTCTTTCGGCCCGCCGCCTACATCAATCCCTGAAGACGCTCGCGCTTCATGGATCAGCGATTCAGGTGGAAAAGTCTCCATTGGAGGGCTCGTTGAAGGAAAGCACACCGTCCATGTTGCCACTTCGCACTTGCCCGTCCAGGAGTTCTCGGTCTTAGTCGGGGGGCAGGGGACCGGTGAACAGGACTTTGTGCTGGACGATGCGTACATCATTGCTGGCATCGTGGCCGACCAGGAGGGACGCCCTGTCGCACGTGCGGAGATTGAGGCCACCCTACCGGAGGACTGGCGCGTTCCCTTGTTACCGATTGGAGTGTCGAGCAACGATGGGTCCTTTGCCTTGGGGCCTTTCCCGAAGAGCTGGAGACTGCATGTAGTAGCTCGCGAAGAACAGATCCGCACTTCCCGAGAAAGATCGGTGTTCGCCGGTACGCACGAGCTGGAACTGCGCCTGCTGGACACTACGCATGTAATCGGGAATGTATCCGACGCAGACACCGGAGAACCACTCAATGATTTCGTGCTGTGGACGACCACTCCGGGTTACCCTGACAGATTACATAGACACATCGAAGTAGCGGGAAAACTGTCCGCGTTTGTAAGCCCGATGACAAGGGACTTCATCGTGGACGCCTCCGACCACCTCGCTCATTTTCGTTTGCGTGTTGCCTTGGAGGCCGGCAGCGAGTTCGACCTAGGAGAGATCCAGCTTCAGCGGGGAAGAACTCTTACGGGCCGGGTTTTCGATGCGGAAGACATGGAGCCTATCGAAGGCGTGGAGATCGCGCTAACAGGTGAACCCCAGAAGGATCAAACTTACGGTTTCAGGGAGAACTTCATGACGGGCTATTTGCTTTCGAAAGTGACTGCACGCACCAATTCCGAAGGCGAATACTCTCTCAGTCCTGTTCCACGTAATCAAGTCGTTGTTCACTCAAATGCAAAAGGGTACCAGTACGAGGGATGGCAGGTTCGCGCACGTCAGGAGACACTGGACATGCCCTTGCGAAGGTGGGACCCCGAGACCACCAGAATTATCGGTCGAATCGAAACTACATCGGGCGAACCTGTAAAGGGTTTGCTACGCAAATGGAATCGGGACTTGAGACAGGGAAGAACGGACTGTGCTTCCGATCTGGATGGAACATTCGACTGCCCAATCGGAATTGGTCGATACTCTGTTTCGGCAAGCACCAAGTTCGGCAAGTCGAACATCGTTAACTTGAACGTGAAGACAGGCAATTCGTACGAAATTCGGTTGATCGTCGAAGCGAAGGGAAGGTTGCTGGGACGCGTGGACGGACTGCTGCACAAAGAGTACGCAGACTTGGTCATTACAACCGGCGAAGGCGAAGAGATTCGGAACGCACGGCAAGTCGAGAACGGCGAGTTCGCCATCGAAGGCATTGGGGAGGGCGAGTTTACGCTCACCGCAACCACGAATCTGTATCGTCAGCTGACGCGCACCTTTGAATTGCTCGGCGAGGACGGCACCGCAGACATCAGCCTTGTCTTCGAGGGATCATCGCGGCTGCACGGCCGAATCGTTGAGTCGTCCTGGGGATCGAATGTCTTCTTGGAAGTACGTGCCCAGCCAAAAAATACGCGCTCCACAGCCGCAGCGAGATTGGTCAACGACGATCGTACCTACGAAATCCACGGGCTCGACGATGGAACCTACACAGTCGGCCTGTGGCGCGTCGAGAGTCACGGGACACACTCGACTCACATGGAAGAGGCAAGGAAGACCATAGAAATCTCCGGCGATACCAAGCTGGACTTTCAGCTGAGCACGTTGTTCGTGGCGGGTAGTGTTTTTCTCGACGGAGATTTGTCGAAAGTGTCAATAGACCTGGTTCGAGAGTCGGAGGACGGCAGTCCCCGATACTCCACCAGCGTCCGCAGAAATGGAGAGTTTCGCATTGAGGGCGTGCAGTCCGGCACCTACATGCTTTGGGTAGTTCACGCTGACTTCGTGCCGTACAAGGAGACCCTCTCCGTTGTCACCAGCGTGAACGGACTACAGATTGAGCTCATCCCGAGGACCGAAGGGATTCTTGTGCTCGCGGGAACCGTGGAACCTTTCGAATCTTCAGCCGGGGCAGTGGTGCGGCTGGAACGGGGAGACGATGGACATCGGATAGGATCCGTCACGGTGGACGAGACAGGAACGTTTCAGTTCGATGGTCTCCACGCAGGCGAATATTTTGTGATGGCGGACCACGACGACTTTCTGTTCTTTCAGACCAGCACTTCCCTTGAGGACTCTCGCCGTGACTTCATAGTTTCGTTGCGACCCAAAGGCACGTTGTTCTTGGAAGGAACGCTCGAGCCGGCAGAGGCTTCGGCCGGAGCCGCGGTGAGCTTGCTGAGATCGGACGGCGAATCGTACGGAGACTCGTTCGTCGACACGACTACGACGGACCAATGGGGAAAGTTCAGATTCGAGGAATTGCCGCCTGACGACTACTCGATATGGGTGTTTCACGAGGAGTTCGAGTTTCTCGAGCAATTCGTCACCTTGAAGGAGTCGAGGAGCGAATACAAAATCTCGCTGCAACCGAAAGAGCCAGAGCAACACTAGGCAATTTTCTTGATCCATTGCCAGGTGACCTAATTGGAGGAGTTGCGAATCCTAGCAACTCTCTAGACAAGGATTAGCGCTACTTGAATCTCTGCTGGTCCAAGTACCGCAAACTGTCGCCTTCTGTTCGTAAACTACGTTCAGGGATCTATTAGCTACAGCGAAAACCCTAAATCCTTGTAATTTTCGAGGGAAATGACGGTGCAATCGTCATTTGAGATGTCAAATGACGAGGGCTACTAGCTCATTCAAGCCAGAATCCAAGAAGCTCGAAGTTTATTGACGACAAGAGTGTCAAGTCAGTGCTCGTCGATGAACCAAGAAACACCAATCTTGCAGGATCAAGTCCATAATCTTATCGAGAAGCAAAATGAGCTTTCTTGCTGACGGGGTCGCTGCGACGCAGCGAATTTGTTCTTCTCAGTGGTCGAGGAACCCTGTGACAAATGACGATAGCATCTGAAATGCCTGAGTCTATTATTGCAATAATCTCCCACACCTTTGGGGACTTTGGCTGTTGATCCTTGTTGTATGGGGGTCTCGGGTTGGCGTTCCAAGGATATGTCAGTTTCGGATAAACCATCGCGTTCTAAAGCGGGGAGCAACCATTCAAGTCTTAAACATGAGTGTGAACTTGAAGGTGTTTTCGGAGTCCTGGTCCTCAAGCCGGACTGTGATTGAGTTTCGGAGCAAATGAAACATGGGAAGGATCGGATTTTGGAAGAAGTTCCTTATCAGTTTCACTGTGACTGCTCTCGTTTGTATCGTCTTGATGGTCGTAGTCTTTGAGTTCCCAACCCGAACTGCCCAAGTCACGAGAGATTCTTCGTCAGGCAAGCTGGAAGCAGACGTTGTACAGTTCTCTGAGGAACGGGCTACCGATGAGAGTTCAGTTACACAGGGACACATGTCTGCTACGGCAAGCGCACTAGAAAACTATGAAGGTTCCTTCGCGGGATCAGTAGCTTTTGAGCAACTCCTATTAGGACTAGATTATCGGCAAACACAAGGCTTGCTTTCTGAGTCTGAGAGTATCGCAAGTTTGTATCAGCGAACGTTGGCACAGTCACAGATTATCCGGCGACTTGCTGTGGACGATCCAGTACAAACGATCAAATATTCCAGAACGTTCCCACGCAATCAAACCTCTCGATTTATTGACCTGATTTTTCGTGAGTGGAGTGTCTTTGACTTGGAGGAAGCAATTAGCTTTGCTCAGAGCTTGAATAGTGCCGAGAGAGAGATTGCAATCGAAGCGATAGTTCGTGTTCGTGACGATCTGCTCGAGGAGACCCTGATCGATATCGGCTATCGACTGGGTCAAGAATTCCATGCAAGTAATTTGTTGGACCAATCGCGGGTGCAGGGTTCGATTGGCACTGAAGATCCCGAAGCAACCTGGTTGGCGCTAGTGAGTGATCCATGGGAACTCATCGACCAAAGACAAGAACTCTTTCTCATTGCGCAAGAGTGGGTAACACGAGATGGATTAGAGGTGTTGCACAACGTAGCTCAATCAATACAAGATGGGCAAACACGAGCGAACGTACTAAAGATGGTGTTGGGCCAGCACGTATATTCTGATCCACAAGAAGCGTTTGAAACAGCAGTCGAGTTGGTGGATGAAACAAGCTGGCGAATTGTGCAAACAGTCCTAAGCAGTTGGGCACGATCCGCTCCAAAAGATGCATTGAATGCCTTGAAGAAGCTTGAACCAAGCACGTTACACACTCGACTATTCGACTCTGTTATCAAGAGTTGGGCAATTACGGACCCTTGGGAATTGCTAGAAAATCTTTCGCTGTTACCCATCGAAATGCAATTTGAGGCGCGAAACCAGGTCATTCGCTCTTTAGCCTTGCAGTCGCCCAATGAAGCCGCGAGACTCTTATCAGAGATTCCACAAAAAGAAAAAAGTTACGAATTGGCTCGCGAACTAGCGCAGCACTGGTCGAACGTCGATATTGGTGAAGCACTAAATTGGGCGCTGGCCAGTTCGCAAATTGAAGGCATGCAACAGGAGCTTGTAACGGCAATTCTCGAGCATCTCACGCTCGATAACCTAGAAGTCTTTTCTAAAGCCATTTTCGATCATCCGATCGACCAAGACAGTATCGGATTGGAGGCCAGTCTCATCGGAAAGTTGGCCACACTCGACATAAACCAGGCCATCGATTTGTTACCACAAGTACGAAATGAACGAACAAGATTACTTAGTTACTCGGCAATCGGTATAACAATGATCGCGTCAGATGAATTCGAGAGGGTCCAAGAACTAGCTTCGCAACTTCCAACCAATCAACGCTCTTACTTCTATGACGCAATTTTTGAGCATTGGACCTTACAAGATCCTGACACCGCACGCGAACGCATCGACAACCTTCCAACGATGGAGTCGAAATCTCGTGCGGCATTGTGGCTTCTTGTGCGACCCAAGCATCTAACGAATTTATCCTCAACTCAAACTGAAAAGCTTAAGTCACAACTTACCAGCGAAGACTCTCAAGACCTAGAGAATGACAACGTGCGATCGAAATTAGCCCCAAACGGTTTTTGAAGTCGTCCCCTAGTTTGCACAGAAACTTGCGATGTTGTTAGTGGCTTGTGGGTCTCGCAAGTAACCTAAACGAACTCGTTCGTGGGCTGCAACTCGCTCTTTAAGCTGGCTGAAGTGCATACACCATTAGGCACTACCAATCCCTCGAGCGCCCCTGGCTATCCCAGCATAAACTCACAATCAATTCAGCAGCGACGTCTCAACCTCAATACTCCGATGGGCCGAAAGTTGGTATCTCCTCTAGGGAGGAGTCGACATTGAGTTTGTGTTCTTCTACACCTGATTGGCGTCTTCCAGCGTCCAGCGGGTCAGGCAATTAGGAACCAAGCGCGGAGTGCTGCGCTTCGATTGGCTCTACCTTAAGAACCAAGCGGATTGTGTTCTTGTTGCAGCGATCTTACGTAGTCCAATTGATCTTCCGTGAGTACTTTTGTTTTCTTGTTAGAACTCTCGAGACGCTTAGCTGCAATTGACTGTGCTTTCGCTGTTGGCAAAGTGTCAATCGAGTCAAACAATCCCATGAAATCCTCACTGACCCAATCATCCAGCAAGTATTCGAAATAGACTAACTGTGAAGTATCAGTTAGTTCTTTGCCTAATTCGATCGCACGCTGAGAATCTTGATTACGCAGCAACACATAACCAACCCTACTGAAGGCGAAAGGCTTGCTCATATCCCTTACACTCGCCAACATTTCCACTGCTTGGTCTACATTCGATCGAGCGACTCGCTCTACGACGTATGCTTCCAAGTGGTATCCTGAGCTACTGAGCGGTTGATCCAAAGCAGTCTGCAAAGCAAGATCTGGGTTTTCGGCAGTGAGCTCATCGACGATGTTATATAGCAGGTTATCGCGCATATCGCTAACTTGTGCATCTGTCAGAATCCAATTTAGTGCATCGTAGACATCGTTCTCGGCCCATTCATTCGCAATCGCGACAGCTAGTGACCCTTTGCTTTCCTTGTCCCGTACGCTTGCTATGTACTGTGCTGCTTGTTCAGGAAAAAAAGCAGACAGATACCGAATCGCTGATTCGCGCGCCGCTGAACGAATTTCCCTTGGGATGGCAGAAATATTCTCTAATACGTCATTCGGGTCGGCTGTAATCCACGTCCAAACTATTGTTTCCCGCAGGGCCTTGCGGAAGCTCTTGGGAGAGAGTCTCGCAACAGCTTTTAGTGCGGCCGAAGGATCGCTAAGTGCCCACGAACTTACAACAGCCGTTAGATACGTTTGAATCTCAGACTCAATGAAGTGGTCTCTTGCGACCTGAAATGCCTGCATTGGATGGTATTCCGCAATTCGACCTAATAGCTCAACTAGGAATTCTTGCTGAAGTTCTTCTCCTAAGAGCGATTCCAAAGCCTGGTCAAGAATCTCAGGACCAGCACTTTGGATCCACACCTCAGCAATTGACACGAGGGTACTAACCTGATCGGTGTCACTTGCTGAATCGCCAATAATGCTGTACCAAGCGCTTTCTGGATCGGATTCAGATGCCGCCACGATCAATTCCTCTCTTTTGACCGCTGCGATGTTTGGAAATCCAAGATCGGTAGCTATTTTCAACTGTTCGTGGAACGAAAGATCGTCTCTAGCATCAAGAATTGCTATTGCTGCTATCTGCCTTTCCAAGTCCCCAAGTTCTTGGGCGTATTCAACTGAGGTCGGCAAGTCATTGAGAGACCATTCGCAGAATACTGCCTGTATAAAACGTTTCTGCTGACCCCATGGGAACTCTGCTGCATGAGCCAACGCGCCAATGGGATTTCGCAATGAAAGAGCTCGAAAAATTTCGAATTGAGTTGCATCTCGTCGGTATAGGGAGTCAATGTTGTTTGACTCGACCAACAAATCGACGATTTGAGCTTCATCGGCCGATAGGAGTTGTTTCCCAAGTGCGGCCAATCGGGCAAAATCACTAGTAAGTTGACCATTGCCTAAGCTAACTTCATATTCCAGATTCGACGGTATTGGGCTCGCTTCGTTTCTAAATGTGCTTTGTTCTTGGGAGATACCTTGAGCCGACGAAACCGACGAACGAACTTGCTTCTCGTTCTTAGGCGCACTACCAAGAACGATCGCGAACAATACAAGAATCAACAAGGAAGCCAAGATGCCGAACACATAGGGACCCAGCCTCGAGGTTCGGATTGTGTTCAACAGTTCCATCTATTCACCAGCCTCAGTGAAAAGCTCAAATGTAGTGGTCTTGCATAACTATTGATGTAGGATCGTACCTTATGTACGATCGGCTCACGCCAACTTGTCCTCCCAATTTGTACTGCTGTCTTGTGAAGCATGCGTCTGTCCTCTATTTTCTTCAGCATTGGCGTTGGGTTCGACCAACAAACTGGACGATCCTAGGCAGTTGAAGACCCTTATCAATTGATACTTAAGGAATCACCTTGACAATGATTCGAAGTGTTCTTGGAATAGAAACGTCATGCGACGAAACTGGTATTGCAGTCTACGATGCAGTCGACGGAGTAAAGTCACAACACGTCTACAGCCAGTTTGAACTTCACAGCCACTATGGAGGTGTTGTTCCAGAATTGGCTTCTCGCGATCACATTCGCAAGATTTCACCATTGGTGCAACAGACCCTAGACGATGCTGGAACCAGCGTCAATCGTCTTGATGGAGTGGCATATACATCCGGTCCTGGACTCATCGGAGCGCTCATGGTGGGAGCTGCTTTCGGACGGACTCTAGCCTGGTCTATGGAAGTCCCTGCAATCGGTGTGCATCACATGGAAGCACACCTGCTCGCTCCCTTGCTGACCCAATCAAAGCCGACCTTTCCCTTTGTGGCGTTGCTTGTCTCGGGTGGACACACATTGCTTGTTCTTGTTGAGCAAATTGGTTCATACCAACTCTTGGGCCAGACGCTGGACGATGCCGTTGGTGAAGCGTTCGACAAAACCGCAAAGCTACTCGGGCTGGGCTATCCGGGAGGACCGGAAATATCTAGAGCTGCTGAACGAGGCGACTCGCAGAAGTTCAACTTTCCGCGTCCCATGACCAATAGACCCGGGCTGGATTTCAGCTTTAGTGGGCTCAAGACTGCTGTGAAGAACGTGGTTGCATCAAGTTCTCCCCTCTCAGGTCAATTGACGGCTGACATTGCAGCTTCTTTTGAACAAGCTGTTGCAGAGACTCTTATAGTTAAGTGCAAACGCGCGCTGAATCAGACTCAGGCTCAAACTCTTGTACTCTCGGGTGGTGTCGCTGCGAACCGCACACTTAGGAATCTCATGCAGCGTTTGGACTGTCAAGTCCTCTATCCACCGATGGACCTCTGTACTGACAATGGTGCAATGATTGCTTTCGCTGGCTATCAACGATTGAACGCGGGATACCGAGAGCCTCTGTCAATTTCCTCGCGGGCGCGCTGGAACATAGAGAGTCTCGAAAGTCTTTAGGTCCTACTGAGTTCGATTCAGTTTCTAGATACGCGGTTCATCTGTATCGCTCAATCGGCATGGCGTTTTGTTATTGCTTCCAGTCGAGCCCGTCTCAACCACCAGCCGTATTCGTCCTGCGAAACATTGAACACTCTGACCCTCCTCACTTCATCGACCAACTCAACAAGCTCGCCTAAGTCGATCGAGGAGCAGGCTTGTACTGAACTAACGAGTCGGCCAAACGCTTGCCCTGGGCGAAAGGCGTTGGACTTCTCCAAGAGAACCAAGATTTCCTCTGGTTTGAGCGCGGTGTAGCTCGCTAAAGAATGTCCGTGCCTCGCCACGTCTCGGGTGAGTCGAATGACATGTCCAGGAGCTTTAAGACGTCTCATTAGAGAAACCGATGTGTTTTCGTCGTGCAGCCAAGCAACAGCAGCCATTGCATCGATATCACGTAACCAAAGCTCGCGCAAGAGCGAAACTAGTGATATGACAGCAAGACCACTGAACCAAGGATCCAATGCATTGGATTCGCTCAGCGTCTCGAAAAAACGAAAAGGTGTCAAACCGTTCATCGCCTTGGCGTATTCTTGCCAAACCCTTTCTGCAGAAAGTTCGGACAGTTCGTTTCGCATTGATGACAGCAATTCGAGCGTTTCAGGAGCTACTTCAAACTCCGGCATCGTCGCCGAGAAACGAGCTACGCGAAAGAGTCTAAGTGGGTCCTCCGTGAACGCGTCCGACACATGGCGCAGTACCTTGTCATTGAGGTCGCGCCGCCCTCCGTACGGGTCTATAAGCTTTCCATCCGGATCAAGTGCCATTGCATTGATCGTCAAGTCTCTGCGTTTCAAGTCATCGGCAAGTTCCACGTTGGGGTCGAAGCGAAATTCAAACTCTTGATGTCCCCGTCCCGTCTTTGTCTCTGTTCGAGCGAGCGCGTATTGATCTCCTGATCTTGGATCGAGAAAAACTGGAAAGGCTTTGCCGACTCTCTTCAAACCTGCTCGTTCCATATCTGCCGGAGTCGACCCTGTGACCACCCAGTCGCAATCCGAATGACCGTTCTCTGAGTCTGCTGGCGCGATTCCCAAGAGTTCGTCGCGTACCGACCCACCTACTCGATAGATCTGTCCTGGAATCTTTAGCGGATGTGACATATACGCGTGCGAGATCTATGCTTGGAGCTCAGAGCTTCCTTCTACAGCAAAGGTTCGTCGATCACTCAATCGGACAGCAGTAAGCGTTCTTCCCCAAACACATCCCGTGTCAGTGGCGATGAATTGCGGATTGTCAGTGCGCCCATTCAATGATGCCCAGTGTCCAAACACTATAGATTCTCTAATCTTTGGCTCATGCTGAAACCATGCTTTGCTCCCACTTGGAGCGTACTCGAGACCCAGGTTCGACTCAAAGCGAAGCTCACCATCTGAGTTGACGAATCTCATCCTAGTAAGGTAGTTGGTAATACATCGCAGTCGTTCCGTCCCGATCAGGTAATCGTTCCAGACGCTTGGTTGGTTTCCATACATTCCTCGTAGGAAATCCACATAGTCGTCACTTCGCAACGCATTCTCCACTTCGGATGCAAGAGCAACTGCTTGCTTACGAGACCAAATGTGTGGAATCCCAGCGTGTACAAGTAAATGGTCTCCGCATTCATGAATCAGAGGCTGTACGCGCAACCAATGGCACAGCTCCTCGCAGTGGTTGGACTGCAACACATCTCCGATCGTGTCGTTTGGGTCTAACGCTCGTTCGCCGAAGACAACGGAAAGAAGGTACAAGTCATGATTTCCAAGTACGACAACAGCTCGTGACCCCAAACCCTTGGCAAACTTAAGGGTCTGTTCATTGTCAGGTCCACGATTTACTAGGTCACCTGTGAACCAGATCAGATCTGAATCAGGATCGAACGAGATTGCATCCAGCAGTCGTCTCAATTCTGTGTAGCAACCTTGAACGTCGCCGATTGCGTAAATGGCCATGTCACTTTAAAAAACGACTTCGCACAATCAAGAGTGCAAACTAGTGAAGAACGGAATTCGCGATTGCCACGTAGTCCTCGACTCCTAGCTGATCTGCTCTTTTGGATCTACTAATCCCCAGTTCTTCCCACTCAATGGCAAACTGCTGAAGGCTATTTGCAAGTTTCTTTCGTCGTTGACCGAAAGCCGATCTCAGTACATTGTCGAATATGTACTCGTCTCGAACATAAATGGGGTCGCTCAAGGGCACAATTCTGACAAGAGACGACGTAACCTTTGGTTGGGGTTTGAATGCGCTCGCTTCAACATCGAAGTGACGAAAAATCTCCCAGCATCGTTGAACCTTGACTGACAGTCTTCCCCAGCTCTTCGAAGATGGTTGAGCTGTCATACGGTCAACAACCTCCTTCTGCAACATCAAATGCATGTCGAAAAAATCGTTCACCGAGACCAGACGTAAGAGCAAGCTTGTAGAGATGTTGTACGGCAAATTGCCCACAATCCTCTTGTTTCGAAAAGACTCGCTGCTAAGGTTTAAGACGTCATCCTGAATAAAGCAAGCAGTCGGAAAACGGGCTCGGAGATCGGCAATAAGTTCTCGATCGATCTCGACTGCATCCAGTTTCTCAGTGGATTTGACCAGTCCAGCAGTTAGAGCTCCGCGCCCCGGTCCAATCTCAAGTACGTCATCGGATTTTCGGATCGCAACAACTCGAAGAATGCGATCTATTACTTCTTGGTCAACTAGAAAGTGTTGTCCAAATCTCTTCCTTGGCACATCGACCGTTTAGTTTGTCCCATCCTTTATTGTTTACTTCGGATTTCGGACAACCTTTACAAACGCCTCGTCGCGTATTTCCTTTAACCAATTCTGCCAAGCTTCGCCAGCACGCCGCTGATGCAATGCACGTAATGCCAGGTCGTCTTTTGCTTTCTCGGATAGATCTTCAGTTCTTCGGTCTAGCACCTCAAGTATGTGCCATCCAAATTCGGATTCAAACACTTCTGAGATTTCCCCGACTTCGGTTGTGATCATGACTGTGGCAAAAGTGGGATCCAAAGGCCTATCCGTTCGTGAAGGATCTAACCATCCCATATCTCCCCCAGCAAGAGCAGAGCCAGGATCTTCCGAGTGCTCTTTAGCAAGTTCTGCAAAGTCCTCGCCCTCCAAGATCTGCTTACGCACTTCGGTGATTTCTTCAAAGGCCTTCTCTTTGGTCTTGATCGTGGAAGGAACAATCAAGATATGCCGCACCAAAGACTGTTCGGCTTCCGATGTCGATGCACCTTGTTTATCCATCAATTGAACGATGTGGAATCCAAGCGAATTTCGTAGGGGATCCGAGGTTTCCCCAACTTTCATTTCGACGACCAATTCAGCAAACAAACTCGGAATTTCCTCTGCGTAGCGCCACCCCAAATCACCTCCTTCGAGAGCAGTGGACGCGGAAGAATGGTTAATCGCCATCTTCGCGAATTCAGCTCCGTCTCGTAGTTCCTTGACAATTTGTTGCGCCTCGGTCTCAGCCGCCTTGACTACTTCTGAGTCCATTGATCCTTCCGCTGAAATCAGAATGTGACCGACGTGGTACTGATCCGATGCCATTACCTCGAAGAAAGGAGAATTTCTGAAGTCCCTAATGTCCTGCTGCGTTATAAAAACACGTTGCACGAAAATCTGTCGCTGAATACCTTCAAGTAGCATTTGTCTTCTTACGTCGTCTCGGAACGATCGATAGGAGATTCCTCTGCTCTCCAAGTCGGAACGTAGTTCGTCCAGTTCCATGTCTCGTTCTTCCGCAAACGCTCGAATCCACCCTGTGAGTGCTTCGTCGTCAACCACAATCCCGTGAAAAGTTGCTTCTTGCAATTGAATACTTTCCGAGATAAGACGCTCGATAACTTGCTCTATGACTACATCTTTAGGAGGTAAATCCGTCACGCCTGCTTCGGCTGCTTGCTGCAAGAAGCTCTCATATCTCGCGTCAATTTCCGATAGCGTGATCACCCCGTCGTTCACAATCACTGCAACAGCATCCAAAGTCTCCCCAACAATCCGTGTTGCTCCGAAGCACAAGGAAAACGCTGCAATCACGAGAGTCGTGATAGAAACTCTTGATATATTTTTTTTGATCACTCTCAACCTCCGTAGTCAGGCGTGGATACTACCAGCACCATCAGAACCGTTAACGAACGCGTCTCTCGATGATTGACGCAATATTGTCTCCAAATGAAGTAAGGCCCTTTAGTGACAGCTCAAGATGCAATCCCGTTCGAGCCCGCAAATCCTCCCAATCGGCAAATCCATAACGCAAAGACTTTCGCCATAAGAATCTGAACGCGACACAACAGCCTGAACGTTCAAACCCCGCATAGGACTCAACATGTCGATCGTAAGTCCAGTCGTAGTTCCAGCGACCATAGATCGTCCACTTCTCGTTAAGCGAGATCTTTGCGCTCAAAAATGACTGCAATAGATCATCCGGTTGGTGATAGCGAATCTGGCCCAAAAATTCGATTCCATCTCGACTATAGCGAACAGAAGAACCCGTAGCCTCTTGTGTCCATCTATCTGGTCTTATTAGATGGAATCCAGTGACAGAAAGTTCACCGCCAAGTTTATTTTCGATTTCAACTCCGTAGCCTTCACTGGGGATCGAGAGTACCGTTGTGATCCGAGTCTTCTCTCTTTGTGTCGTTTTATCCATGAAACGTGCGACCAATGAAACCGACAGTGCATTCAACTCCCCAATTCTGTCGATACCAGCACGCCGAAAGGGTTCAACCAATGTTCGAATACTTGCACTAGGGGGACCAGTGTCCCAATCGGGAAATCCAATTTGCGGAACTCCCGCTCTGCGTGCATAAACCAATCGCGGTTCAAGCTGGTGGGAGACAACAGAAGCATCCTTACGAGTTCGCTCAAGCCACAGTCCCGTGTCGAGCAAGTAAGTGGTTGTCTCCCGGTCATCAAGTCGGTATTTCGAAGATTGGTATCGAGTGAATGTTCTGAGCACTTTCAAACGACTGTAGCCCCATGTCCTGCTAACGGGGAAACTGACAGACAACTCTCCATGGCTTCGATCAAACTCACTTGAAGCTTCAGTTCCGTGCGACTCCATGCGAGTCCAGTCGACTTTGATAGCTGCCTTCAGCGGTCCAAGAGAGTGGCCCCCGCTTAATGTGATTTGCGGCAACTTTGCCACATGGGTTCCCCACTGCCGGAAAGGGTCGTACCTCTCCATCAAGATTCCAAGGTCGAATTTGCGACCAATTCTCGAAATCCTCAAAACTCGAGACAACCCGACGTGATTGAAATCGCCCGATGATTCTCCAAAGTCTCTATAGAAGTCTGTGTCGCTTACCAGTGAATAAGCCACGTCCGCATTCCAGGAATTCCACAAGAGGTCACTGTTGGCGTCCAACAACCATCGCTCTTTCCTACCTTCCGTGTACGTGAATGGTTCACGCAAGAGTCGATTGACGTACTTCTGGTACTGGTGGTCTGATGGCAGAACAATTCCAACGAGCTTTGAGTTGGATTGAAAATTTCTATGACGGAACTCAATCTCCATTGTGTGATTGCGTTTGGTAGAGAGCCTTGGCGTCAAGGTAAGGTCGTAATTTGGAGCCAGATTGAAGTAAACAGGTAGACCAAGTTGAAAACCAAGCAAACTGCTGTTCTCGAATTCAGGCAACAGCAATCCGCTGGTTCGACTTTGCACTATTGGAAAGCGTGCGTAGGGTACGTACAGCAGCGGAACTCTTCCTAACCTGAGACTTACTCCCCTGGCAACAGCAATGTTCTCGTTGCGGTCGACACGCAATTGATTGGTCATCAGAGACCATGAGTTGTTATTGGGTGGGCACTGAGTTATTAATGCACCAGACAATTCGATTGAGTTAGCACTAGCTCTTAGCGTGTCGGCGTATCCACGGTACTGTTCTGCAAGCATCACGAATTCAGCATCTTGAATATCAACCAATTCGGATTCGACTTCAATACTGCTCCGGGCTACACGAACGGCAATGTCACTCGATACGATCTGGGCTCCATGCGGAGTCTTGAATACTCTCTCTTCTGTATTGAGATCTAAGGACGGAGCTTCGAGCGTCTGACCATCTCGCTGAATCACAACATTGCCGACGACTTGTCCTGTCCCATCTAGGTCTATTCGTACTCTGTCTGCCAACAATCTTGTGCTTTCTGGAGAATCGCTACTGCTTTCCGGAACGACGATATAGCTCCCCCCACAGCTGCTCCGAGAGTCTTCGTTGTGCCAAAGTTCTTCAGCAAGTGTGGTTTCCCCTATAACGTTACCGGCGTATAAGAATAGAGCAAGTAGTACCGATAGTTGAGGGAGACAATGGCGAGGCATTTGACGGATCGTTGATATTGCGGTGTATGTGGTTCTGTCTGTAATAGTGCTTGATTTGTACCTATGCGACTGGTTAGACTCGCGGTCATTGGACAGTTGAGACAGCACCTAGTACATATACTTCCAATATGGCGTGTTCAATGAAACCCGAACTGATCGCTTGGGCCTCGGAACACTTCGAGCTAGAAGTTTGCCAAGTCGAACAACTTCCAGCGGAAGCAAGTACGCGAAAGTTCTGGCGGTGCTCCAGCGCATCTGAATCCTGGATCCTCATGGATTCCCCTCCTGCCACGGAAAACAACGAGCAGTTTGTCACATTATCTGATGTTTTCCTTAAAGCGAAAGTTCCTGTTCCAAAAGTAATCGCTTGCGACCTCTCCAGAGGCTTCATGGTCGTTTCAGACGTAGGCAAGAGATCCTTTCTTTCGTCATATCGAGAAGGCACGGTAGCTCAACCGCTCAGTGTCGCAGTCGAGACGATCCTGAATATTCAGACCATCGACGATCCAGCAATACCGTCCTACACCACAGAGAGACTTCACGACGAATTGCAGATCTTTCGTGAATACATCTGCGAGACCATTCTTGGTACAGTCGATCAGGTGTTTCAGAGCGCGGCTCCGGTCTTGGTGAACCAAATCGGCAAGTTGCCCACTGTAACCGTGCATCGGGACTTTCACTGCATGAATCTGCTTTATCTTGATCAATTCCCCTACATCGGTGTAGTTGACTTTCAGGATGCGTTACTTGGACCCATTAGTTACGACCTAGCGTCGTTACTGTTCGACTGTTATTGGAATCACTCTCACGCAGCGTTTGAGTCAGCTCTTACGAAATACTGGAACACAGCGAAAAAGCTTGATATCCCGACCGTCGATACCCGTTTTCAACTTGCAGAGGCTACAAAGTTCACAGCTATACAAAGGCTCTTAAAGGCAGCGGGCATTTTCGTCAGACTTTGGATGACTAAGAGTCAGACCACTCACATTCCGCACGTTCTTCCCACTTTGAACAAGGCCCAGTCACTTTGCAGTCAGGTACGGCATTTGAGTGAGCTGGGGTCTTGGCTTCAAGATGGCGTGATTCCTGAAGTTTCTCGAAGATTAGAGTCTGTGACTTGAAAGCCATGATCCTTGCAGCAGGTAAAGGAACACGCCTGCTACCGCTCACCGAGAAGATTCCAAAACCTATGATCCTCATCAATAGCGAACCGTTGATAGTCCACCAGATTCGGTGGTTGAAACGTGCAGGAATCCAAGACATTGTTGTGAATGTGCATCACCTCGCCGATCAGATTGAGTCCTGTATAGGATCTGGTCGTCACCTGGGAGTGCGGATAACTCTCAGCCGAGAGACCCAACTACTAGAGACCGGTGGCGGCATTGCAAATGCATTGAAGTACCTTGGAAGTGATCCCTTTGTCGTTCTGAATGGCGATGTCTGGACCAACTATCAGTTTCGTTCTCTAACCCAATCAACTACAGACTTTGCGCACCTGGTGCTTCGACCAACAGTTGCAAAATCGTGTAGTAGAGACTTTGCCTTGAGTGACAAGATTGTCAGTCGCAATCAGGATCGTGCCCACCACACGCACACATTCTGTGGTATTTCGCTCCTGCATCCCCGAATCTTTGAAGTTGCCCACAAAGAGGCATTTTCGTTAACTCACGACCTGTTGTTTTCGTTGGCAAATGAAAGAAAAGTTACCGGAGAGTCTTTTGACGGGACATGGGTGGACATCGGCTCTCCCCAAGGCTTGAAAAGAGTTCGTTTTCTGACTGCGTGAGATTGGAATTACAAACTCCTGCAAACGGATAGCAACTGTGTGAATCGAATCTCTAGGCTAGAATCGAGCGCACAACCCACTCGATTCTCCACCAGTGAATAAGGGATATACAGCCGGCTTCACGGCTCGTCTTGACACGCAATTCTCCGATTTAGAAATTGTCGGCGGAAAAGGAAGGTCTCTGGCTGTCTTGGCCCGAAACGGATTCCGCATCCCTCCCGGTTTTCACGTAACGACTGCTGCATACAAAAAGGTTGTCCAACAAAACGGACTGCAGGACCTTATTCTTCAACTAGCCAAACCTGAGTTCAGAGACGGAGTCGTATCGTTCCAACGCGCTTCGAAACAGATTGGCGAGCTGTTCTCTACATTAGCGCTACCTGTGGAAATTGAGTCTGAGATCTTGAGCGCTTACAAAGAGGTTGGCAACTCAGATTGCCCCGTTGCAGTACGTTCTTCTGCCAACGCCGAAGATCTTCCCGATTTATCGTTTGCCGGACAACAAGAGACATTTCTCAATGTGGTGGGGTATGAAGAGATTCTGAGAGCAATTCAGAGATGTTGGACTTCTCTGTGGACGCCGCAGGCGCTCAGCTATAGGCACCAGAACGGTATCGAGCAAGACTCGGTAGCAATGGCAGTTGTGGTCCAAGAGATGGTTTCCTCCGACGTCTCCGGAATTTTATTCACGGCTAATCCCGCCACAGGAGAACGTAGTGAGGTCGTGCTAAATTCAAGCTATGGTCTAGGTGAAGCTGTCGTTGGCGGGCAAGTTACACCCGACACATTCATCATTGATCGTGAATCAGGCGAGGTGAAACAGTCCGAAATCGGTCCCAAAGCGATGCAAATCGTACCCTCCGCGGAGGGCGGAACACAGTCCCTCGAAGTAGATGATGCGCATCGACGAGAACTTTCCTTGACTCCGACACAATGCAAAGAACTCCTTAATGCAGCACTAAATATAGAACGGCTATACAACGATGTACCACAAGACATCGAATGGGCAATCTCAGAAGATCAACTCTACATCTTGCAGTCGCGACCAATCACCAACCTGCCCATTCAACCAATCGATTTGAACTGGGAAGTCCCCGCTCCCGCGGTGTATGCCTCAAGACGTCAAATCGTTGAGAACATGCCCGATCCTATCTGTCCGCTGTTCGAGGAGCTCTATCTAACTAGAGGGCTGGAATCGTCAAGAGAGGGCAAGAGCTTAATGGTCGGAGGTGGTCCGATGTTCATCGCGATCAATGGCTATGCCTACCAGAGATTTGACTTTGAGATGGTGCATCGACAAGCGGCAGAGAAGGATCTCCTCAAGACAACCGAGCAGGACATCGACGCTGCTGAAATCCGAGCTGAAGAAAAGGTTCGAAAAGAAAGGGTCCAGGCAAAGAAAGCTCCAACAATAGAAGAGATACGCGCTCGGCAGGAACGCGATATCGAATTGCGTAAGCGGGACGTAGAGAGATTTCGAGGCGACCTTAGCGACCCGGACAAGAAAAAGTTTGCCGAATGGCATGAAGGCCAGGAAGCCGATATAGCTCGTCGTTTGACGATGCCAGAGAGCAAGAACCCAACCTATGTCGCTTTCAACAACACAGAGTGGAACAATCGACAGATCGGAGAGTGGTTTGAGACGACCCGACCAAGACTACTCGGCATCAAGGAAAAGTGGAGCAAGATCGATGTTGCTACAGCCTCCGACGAACTTTTGCTCGAAGGCATTACAGAAATGGGTATAGAGGAAGGCTATTACTGGTCAAGCAACTCAAGCCACACTTTTGGTGTAGCTAAATCGACGGATGACCAATTGCAGTGCTTCTTGAGAGAGACGCTGCCTGACAAGCACTTCATCAGTGGTCAATTCTTGTCGGGGATTGAATCCAAGACCATGCAAGCAAATGCCGACCTGTTTGAAATCGCGAAGAAAGTTCGATCTAACGAAAAGCTTAGCCACGCCGTGCTCACGACACCATCTAAGTTCCTGCTGCGTATCTTGAAGGAGCGAGACGACAGCCAGGAATTACTCGATGGAATCAGTGACTATCTCAACACTTATGGGCACCAAGGATATAGCATGGATTTCATCGAGCCCACCCAACTTGAAGAGCCAGCAGGCTTGTTTGCAACACTCCGAGCGATGGTTCAAGATTCGCACTACGATCCCAAGAATCAAGATGAACGAGCAACTCGAACACGGAGTGAGAAGCTTCAAGAGATCACCGAACATTTAAGTGGATTGGAGTACTGGCAATTCAGGTTTAGGCTCTGGCTGGCTCGCAAGTACAACCACATGCGTGAAGATGTTGCGTTTTTGTTCGGCTACACATGGTCGGTTCTCCGACCCATGGTGTTCGAGCTGGGAAGCAGGCTTGAATCTGCAGGAACACTGAAACAAAAAGAAGATGCGTTCTTCCTTACCACATCTAAACTTCAACAAGCTATTGAGGGTCGAAAGAATAACGAGGCACTGCCACACCTTGGGGAGCAAGCCGAAGTAATGCGCGAATTGAGAGAAGCACGGAAGCGGCATCATCCACCCGGAACGCTGCCGAAAATCGCGAGTCAAATCGACGGAATTGCATTCAAGGAAACTCAAATCCTCAATGACGAGTCGTCAGAAACAATGCGAGGGTTTCCCGTGAGTTCCGGTCGAGTTACTGCCCCAGCCAGCGTCATAACCGGTGCTTCCGAGTTCGACAAAATGGTGCCGGGAACCATACTAGTTAGTCCTTTGACGACCCCTGCTTGGACTCAGCTATTTGCTCATGCCGCAGGACTGGTAACCGATGTCGGAAGTATTTTGGCCCATGGTTCAATCGTGGCACGGGAATATGGAATACCGGCCGTACTTGGAGTGGGTAACGGGACCATTCGCATCAAGCATGGGCAAGAGATAACTATCGATGGAGATGCGGGCACCGTCGAATTGCACACATCAAAGTAATTTCCACCTGACTTGAACCCTTTTTCGGATGAAGGGCAAAAATAGGACGGTTTACAGCACAAGTTCGTCCCTCAACTCTCGAATGCTGTTGACTATAGCTTAGAAATTACCCAAGACCGAAAACGCGATCAATACGTTCATGATTTGTTCACCAATCAGTGGTTGCTCCCTTGAAATACGCAAAATCGACCCCATTTCATAGACTGTCCAAATCCATCGAAAAATACCATCAACAACCTCGATACTTCAACCCCAGGATTTCTGAGGAGGACGGCAACTGCCATAAAGAGAGGCTTTTTGCGTACGCGTACTTATCTCGTTGTCGCATTGCTCGGAGCGCTATCTACTTGGATAGTGAAGTCCACGGCTACCGCTGGTACAGTCGGAGTCGGTGCTCTCTGCGTTGTGATACCGCTATATTTCGTCGCATACCCCTTGCTTTGTGTTCTCGTGGTTATGGTGATCGAATATCGGTCTTTGAACAGAAATACTGCAAGCAACTAATGGTGTAGATTCGAAGGAACTTTGCCCGCAGGAATAATGCGCCTTCGACCTGTTAGGAGCGACGTCCAAGTGAACCTATCCACCGGCCTAAATGGATCAGGTCGATTGAGTAGCTGTTCCCCGTAGCGCTTTCTTGGGATTGCAGTCCCTAGCTCAACGACTCCGTCAGCGGCGGATGGTGAATGATTTGCACCTGAGTCTCGTCCGGATCCAATACATAGCAACTCCTTGAGCCATCACGGTGTGTCTTTGGCTCTGCGGCGATGGGCACGTCTTGGCCTTTGAGAAATTGGTACCAAGCATCCACTTGGTTCTCGCTTGAAACGACAAAGCCTATGTGGTCAAGTCGAGAGTCAACAGAGCTTTCGTCGGAACTGCGACGATGAATAGCAAGATTGTCTTTTCCAGAGGAAAGATACACGTTGTCTGCATCTGGTTCCCATTCGATGTCCATTCCCATGAGTTTTGCATAAAACTCTCGGGATTGTTCATAACGAGACGAGAGCAGAGCTACATGGTGCATCCCCAGTGTAGATTCCGGTCTTAATGTCTCGTTTGAATCTCTAGCAGACTCGTTCTCACCTCGAGGGAGGATGGTCCAATTATGGGTGATCCCCACCCCAGCACGTTTCATCAAGATTGATGCCGAACAGTACTTCTCGGAACTAAGTTCCACAGCGCGGCTCACCTTGCTGTCAGACAGTTTTTCTCCCATAAACTCGAAGTGAATGTGTATTTGTCGAAAGACCTTGGGATCAGCATCTTCCCTCTCCGCAGTGACGGTTGTCCGGCAAGAGTGAATCGAACACCGGGCCTTACGAAGGATGTGAATGACATCGACCGAAGTGCATCCTCCAATTCCCATAAGCATCAATTCCATCGGACGCATGCCGAGATCTCTACCACCGATGTCGGGCGGTCCATCAATTTCCACCGGGTTTCCACTAGGTCCAATGGCCGAAAAGTGGACACCTTCCTTCCACAGGTACTCAATCTTCATGCCACCATAACTCTTCGGCCACTACGAGAATCCGATTGTAGTGCGACATTGGACCAGTGAACTCAATCTATACGCTGTCTACCAATCCGGAAGTTACCTCCCGACTCAGTCAATAGAATCTAAACTCCAATACGTGACAAGAGATTAGGAACGAAGCAATGAGGGGAAGCGAGCATGAAAGTTACAGCATCCTCGATATGCAGACACATCTCTTGACTCAACAAGAACACAATCAACTTCAATCCAACGGAGACTGAACATGGGGTTTGCACTTACTACGATGTCATTGACGAGCACGGCTTTCGTTGGTGGTTCTCGGATTCCAAAAGAACACACTGGTGAAGGACCCGATACATCACCGAGTCTTGCATGGGACGATGTCCCCGATGGAACCAAGTCGTTCGCAATCGTATGCCATGATCCAGACGCTCCATTGCTTACTCCCGAAGCCTATGGATATGTCCATTGGGTGCTTTACGGAATTCCCGGATCAGTTCGCAATCTTCCCGAAGACTCGTCCGACTATACAAAGGGAAGCAACGACTTCGGCAATCTTGGATATGGCGGACCAATGCCTCCTCCCGGACACGGAGTGCATCAGTACTACTTCTGGGTATTCGCGCTTAACGAAGAACTGAATCTTCCCGAAGGACTGACAATGCTTGAACTGTTCAAAGCGATCGAACCTTCAGTAATCGGAATGAACCGATTGGTGGGAACGTACGAGAGAAACTAAGTCGTTTCCCCTGCGAATCAACTTGCTCTTCTCGGAACCAAACGAAGGGTTTCGAGATAGACAGACTCGGTCGCTTTCACCATACGCTGCGTCGTTAGCTCTCCGGCTTTGCACCAAGCTTCCTCAAACTCTTGCTTGGTTTGCTCCCATGAAGCTAGGGTCTCGGACACCGTCTTGGCGAGAATTTCGGAGTTAGGATGATCGATTAAGAACTTGCTAGGCACTAATTCAGCTGCGACTCCCGTTTTGGTTGCTACGACAACAAGCCTCGAACGAAGGGCTTCTAGCACTACATAGGAAAACCCTTCTCTGTCAGAGGCAGCAACCAACAAGTCTGATCGAGCCATGAGTTCACTCACGTCGGATCGTTCGCCTAGCAACTCCACTCTGTCGAGAAGATTTAGTCTTTGCGCCTGATTCTCGAGGTTCCTGTATTCCGGTCCGTCTCCCACCATCCGAAGCGGTATGGATAACTCTGTCCAGGCATCTAGGACAACGTCGAAGTTCTTGATTGGAACTAGCCTGCCAACGGAAATGGCGTTGAGATTTGAGTCCATTAGCAACCGTTAAGTACTTTGAACACCCTCGGATGTTCGATTCCTTGCGCAACAACGTCGCTCACTGCGATAACACTGTCAAACTTGCTGTAGAGTCGATCATGCTGTCTCAAATTGTGAACGGTTAGAACGCACGGAGCAGAGAAAAATCTCCTCGACATGCTGACAACTCTTGCTGCCTTTCTTCCATGAGCATGAATGATGCTCGGACGGATTCTGCGAATCTGCAATGCAAACTGAAGCAGAAACCACACGTCGAAACGCCAACTCGTAAATGCTATTTGGTGATAGAGAACGCTTGAATCGAACATGGAACGAAACGAATCGTGTGCCAGTATGTGAACTATGTGATTCTTTGCTAGTCCGTGCGCGAGGTCGCGAACATGTCGTTCAATACCACCTCCTTCGTTTGGCCCCGATACAACCAAGCAAATGTCTAGTGGGGGCTCTGCTGGATCTTGTGCAGCGGAAACAGCTACTTGCATATTGCAGTCGGCAAGCGGTTCATTCGTCTTCGCTAGCGTTTGCTATTCGATCTGCGACGTAGCTTACGGACCAATTGTGCCCCAACCGACGTTCACGATAGGTCTTTGGCAAGGTAATGGCGAGGCTTCCGTCAATTGAAACTACCTGTGGGTCTATCTCCAAGTCCTTATATGCACCATCAAGTTTGTGTTGAGTACGCCACTGGAAGAATCGAATCGTTGGCAAAATGCGTTCAGGCAGGACGTCGCCGCATTCTTTCAATCGAGGGTTCTCTCCCCCGAGAGGAGCGGCTACTACATGGAAATCGGTCGGAAGCTTGATCTTCCATTCGCTGACCATCGTTGAGACTAGGACACCTCCCAAACTGTGACCCACGATGGTGATCTGATTGAGGTTGTCCTGTTTGTCCACCATCTCAGTCAACGATTCGGCGAGCAGTTTCGCTGAGGTATGAGGGCACTTCGAAAAATCCCAACGAAAAAACATGGTTGTGGTCTCGTCGTCGTCGATTGTCTGCAATGGGTATACCCATTCATAACCCCGGCTCATGTACCCGTGCACGCCAACTAAAAGCCCTGTGGATGACTCTTCATCGGTTTCAAGTTGATGTAGACCGAGTGGTAGGCCCATCAGCTTTGCTCCCGACTCCATAACACCTTCATCGGGGTCAAGATCTGCAAGCTTGACAGTGACTTCCGCAACACAGCTGAAGACGTAGAGAACTCCAATGCAAGCCAGTGCACGAACTAGGACTCTCTTCCAATTACTCGCGAACTTCATCTCACATCTAGCAGCACAGAGTAGATCGCACAAATGCTAGCACGACGAGCGTGAGTTCTTTTGGCGAGACGAATTGGATTGCATGGCTTACTTGGCACACTCTTGAGAGCTCACGTTGGATTTTCATCCAGTAATTCAAGAAAGGAATCGAAGATCCTGTCCGCCCCTAAGGACACGGGATCACGCCCCTGGTTGTAGCCATTACGGACGATTGCTACATCGCAACCCGCGGCCCGTGCGCAGCCAACATCTGTGATGGAATCACCCACGAATAAGACACTCTTGGGTTCCACATTCAACTCATTGCACGCATACAGTGCCGGCTCGGCAGCTGGTTTCTGTACTTGGAGCGTATCGCCTCCCACGAGTACATCGAAGTACTTGTAGAAATCCAGTGCTTTGAGTAGTTCAAGCGACAAGTGGTAGAACTTATTTGTTACGACTCCCATGGGTAGTTCACGGATTGCCAATTGCGTCAGAAGATCCTGGACATCACCAAACGGCACGCTATGGACAGCGATGTTCTTCTGATAGTAGTGAAGGAAATGGCTGTGAAGCTCGTCGAGTCGATCTCCAAGTGCTTTTTCCTCTCCAAGGTCTTTGAGTGCTTGAACGATCATGACACGAGCGCCATGTCCAACCCAATGCCGGGTGAGCGACAAGCTGACTGGTCCGAGATCCACGTAAGACAGTGTGTAGTTCAGGGCTGAGTGGAGATCCGGAGCCGTATCCGCTAACGTTCCGTCCAAATCAAACAGGAACGCCTTATACACGAGCTTCTATGGCACTTCGCATCTCACGGATGGCGCGTCCGTAGTTGTCCGTTCCGAATATTGAAGAACCGGCAACAAACATGTCTGCCCCAGCTTGGCTTAGAGATCCGATGTTTTGAGCTGAAATTCCTCCATCAACTTCTAGTCGAACGTCGATGTCTCGAGACTTGATCATCTCACTCGCTTGAGCGACTTTCGAGACGCTTCGTTCGATGAATTTCTGACCTCCAAATCCCGGGTTCACTGACATAATCAGAACAAGATCAAACTCTCCCCACAAAGAATCCAAAACACTCAAAGGAGTACCGGGATTAATTACGATCCCTGCTTTCGCGCCACCGCTCCTGATTCGTTTCAATGCAGCGTCGGGGTGATTGGTAGCTTCCGGATGCACAGAAATGTACGACGCGCCGCTTTCCGAGAAGGCATCGATCATTGACTCCACGGGCTTGACCATTAGATGTATATCGAACGGAGTATCCGTGAATCGACGTTTGAGAGAGTCTAGGACTAGGGGTCCAAAACTGAGATTCGGCACATAGTGGTTGTCCATGACATCGAAGTGGATCACATCGGCACCTGCATCAAGAACACCTTGTACTTCTTCACCAAGACGAGAGAAATCGGCAGCAAGTAACGACGGAGCAATGAGGTGGTTCATGAATTCGGGGTACTCATTGGGCAGGTCTTCTGTGGGCCTTCTCTAGTCCAATCGTGACTCAACGATCAGGCAAATTTTAGTTTAGTCTCACAAATTGAACTTGTGCACAATTCGCGACTGCTTCGCTATCGGCAAATGCCAAAATGAGGATGAGTCCACCATTTTGGTTCGAGTGATTGAAAGGGATACCTAGATGAACCGTTTGTGGAGAGTCTTATACCAACCGCGGAAGGTCTTTGACGAGATACGTGAATGGACCCCCATTTCGTTGCCACTGTGGGCAATTCTCGTCGTGGGGCTTATCTGCCAGTCAGTTTCCCTCATCGATTTCGACAGTATGACCATTTCGGTCATAACGGACTCTGGAGTGCAAGAACATGTGCCCTACTACTTTGTCTTCAGTGTTCTCGGAGCAGTGTTCGTATCGGTATGGGGTTCGATATGGACACTGATTCTCTTCTCGGTTTGGGCTGGTTATTACTGGGTTGTGGGCAAGACTCTCAGAGTCAAATCGGATTGGAGAAACTGGTTTGGCTTCACCTGTTGGACTGCAGTTCCTACAGTCCTTGGCTCGCTTTTCGGCATGGTGCTATTCAAGCTCGCCACAACCGAACTTGCCGAGATTTTTCTCCCTACCCGTTTTTCTGGTGGTTTGGAATGATGGTTCCGAATGTCTTCTTGATCCCGATTCCGTTAATTTGGACGTTCTACATCGCTGTCAATGGTCTCAAGACCTGGACTGGAAGGAACACTGGGACTTGCGTGCTAGTCGCCTTGATTCCCGTCGTTGCGTTGGCTGTGGGACCAACGAACAGTATTGAAATTTTGCCGTTTGCACTATTCCGCTAGATTGTCAGATGCAGCTAAATGTGCGAGCGATGATTTATCCATCAGACTCCGCTAGCTCGAAGTTTAGATACGTCCACATCGACAGTCGCCCAAGCTCCACCCCGAAAATCACGGTTTGCTTGATGCAACTCCATCGTTGCTCTCTCTGGAATGGGGGCTCTGTCCATGAGTAGTCCCTCCAAATGGCAAGAAATGGCTTCCTTCACCGACTCAAGCGCTTCTACGAACGTTTGTCCAGCCGAAAAGCAGCCTGGCAGGTCAGGTACGGTAACTCCAAAGTCGCTTCCGACATCTTTATGGACTACGACCGAATATTGCATGCTTGTGAGCCTCCGTGCTCGATTAGTTGTCTATGTGTGTTGGCATTGGCACGTCACTCAATTTGTTCCCGAAGCGTGTCAAGGAGTCATTCCGTGAAACACGCTCGCTACTGCTCTTGTGAGCCAAGTGGTTAATTGGCAGTAAGCTTGATAGGACTGACGAACGATTACCAGTGCCGTTCGAAGATTCCTCTGCTTATGAGCAATATGGCAGTGTCTCGATCTGTTCTTGATGGAAAGATGTTTAGCTTTGCTCTTGTGGTTGGTTCGATGGCATCGCCGACCCACTTGAGGATCTCATCAAGACTAACCAATTGGTTAGGCCATCGTGCTAAAGCGTCAGACCGGATTTCTTCAAGCTCTGCCGTCAGGTGAGGCGAAGGCTCTTCTGCCACCACGTATTGACCATGGTACAGTCCTTTCTCAAATGCAACCTTGACAGCTTCACTGTCCTGTATTCGAGCTGTTGCTTCGTTTATTAGTGCTCCCGGTATGTACTTTGCCACCGTTAGTAGTCCCCCTCTTGCTTCTTGGATCGTGCACCCTCAAGGTAGCCGATTAGATACGCAAAGCCCTTGTCCATTTTCACAATCTTGTGTTCCAGAGTCGACACGTTGGTACTCATAGCTTCTTCTAGTTGCTGCAGTTTTGTTCTTGTTCGTCGCTCCATCAAGACTCCTAATCCGACTGTTCACAGAAAAGTAAGAAATGCGACAATTAGGGATCCCACTGCGATCCAATCGGAGTTTGTGAAAGTAGTTAAATCTAGCATAGGCTCTTGAGGTCCTCCATGGAGCAGTGTTCCCTCCTCCATGAGGCACCTATATCATTCTTCGGACTATACAACTATACATGCTAATTCAATTCGACAGTTCTATTCTCAATTTTTTTGTACTTCACCCGAAATCTTGCAAAATACTGTAGGAGTTCAACGAAACGAAACAGTTGGAGTTGAGCTTGCTCTTCTAAGCATGCGATGAATTCCAACCGTACATACGAGGTTGCTAGACCGTGATCGGTCGTAATTTGCATCTACTGCTTGTGCATGTGTTGGCAAGCTGTACTTTGTGCATTGCGCTAGTGCTCGTAAGTTGCACTAGTTTAGCCACTCTTGAGCTCCAGCAAGAGAATACCGATGAGAGCGTAGCTCAACTCGGACACATGAACTTTGAAAGTCCTCATTCGAACCCCATCGTCTACAACGAGCTCTCCGACCTCGTCTATGTGACAAATACTTCAGCCGATTCCGTGAATGTCATCGATTCCGAAACCAAGAGTGTCGTAGCACGAATCAACGTAGGCATAGATCCAGTGGGGATTGCTGTTCGACCAGATGGCAAAGAAGTATGGGTAGCCAACCATGTTTCAGACTCAGTCTGCGTCATTGACACGGACCCAGAGAGTTCCACTCTGCATCAAGTGTTGCACACCATTCAAATCTTCGACTTGGTGGATCACTACACGCTATTTGACGAACCAGTAGGAATTGTTTTTGCCAACAACGACATTGCGTATGTTGCGCTCTCATCGTCGAATCGGGTTGCAAAAATCGATGTCTCGACGCGTGGTATCTCTGACTTCCTGACGGTCACTGCTCAGGATCCACGCGCATTGGCTGTACAGGACGAACGCTTGTACGTCATACCGTTCGAGTCGAACAATCAAACGCAGATATCCGGTTGCTACCCGGAGAATATGGATTCTGATCCAAACTGTACCTTTGATGCGATTGAGCACGTTGTGGAGGCAACGGATGGTTCCGATCAAAGCACTTCTGCGGGGTATGTGGCTGATATCGTGCGGGACGATCGGATTCCCGATCGCGATCTCTATGTATTCGATACCAATGCTCCGCCATTTCGCAGCGAACCAATGCAGATTGTCGATACAGTCGGTACTTTGCTTTATGGCATCGCGGTGGATTCACAGCATCGGGTGTATGTAGCTCAAACGGAAGCACGAAACGACGCCAATGGCAAGGCAGGAACGGAAGACCATGGACTAGCTGAATTGGAAAACCGTGCATTTCTAAATCAGATCACAAAGATCGACTGCAGCGGAGACGAATGCACTACACCCGTTTTCTTTGATCTCGAACCTCTACCACCCGAAGATCCTGAACCTGGCATGGCTCTCGCCACCCCCTTCGGCATACAAATCAGTGAGGACGATGCCACACTTGTGGTCACTGCGGCTGCATCCAATAGAGTTTTCACAATGGATGCAAATACGGGCGAGGTACTAGGCAGAGTTCAAGTTGGAGCTATCCCACGAGGCTTAGCTCTTCTGTCAAACACAGAGGGTGCTCCAAGAGAAGCGTGGGTCTTGAATGCACTGGAGAATTCAGTTTCGCTGGTCAACTTGGAAGATATGGCCAACCCCAGGCTCGATACAACGATTCAGCTTGACGATCCGACAGATCCCGTGCTGAAACTTGGACGAATCCTTTTCAATGACGCCAGTGCTTCCAGCACGGAAACGTTCGCCTGTGCAGGTTGCCATCCTGATGGACACACTGACCAGCTTCTGTGGGTATTGGAAACTCCGATCTGTAGCAAGGGATGCGATCAAATCCAACCTCGGCTCGTCCAGGATATTCGAGGGCTGCGTGGCTCCGCACCCTATCACTGGGACGGCACGGTGGGCGATCCTTTTGGTGGAATCAACACTGCCAGTCACAATGTGCTGCTAGATCCCAACTGCGATATTGAGAACGAGGAAAGCTGCACATTGCATCTCATCGATGGTTCGCTCGCGACGACGATGTGCGATCCGGAAGACTGCGAAGTCAATGACGAGGGCAAGTCTGGCAAGTTGTCGGCGGACGAACGTGACGCGCTTGCGCGCTACCTGTTGAGCGTTCCCTATCCTCCCTCCGTCGAACGATCCTATACCAACGAACTCTCCGCAAAAGCCGTCCAAGGCATTCACGAGTTCCATTACGAGCAACAGTGTGGAAATTGCCACCGACTGCCATTCTGGGTAAATACAAACATCGGTGGTAGCGGAATGGATATCCCGTCATGGCGAGGGGCCAACGATCGATGGAAGAATGCACCGCAAAATCGATTCTTCTTTGCCGATCGAGTTGCAGGAGATACTCAGGGATTTTCAGAGAGAACAGGATTTACGAGCGATCCCGACATGTTCCAAATGATCTTGGAAGGAAGCGTCGGATTCTCAGGCTCACTCGGACGGCAAGTCACTCTGAACAGCAAGGCCAAGTCTAACTTTCTAACCCAATCTCTACTCGATGCTCTTGAAACTTCAGATACCGAAGAGGCTGTGGTCTTGCAGGGCGAGGGAATCCTCTTTGACGAGAATGGAGGCGAGGGTACCGCAATCGAGTTCGACTATCGAGGCGGCGTTTACTTTGTTGTGGGTGAACCGAGCACCTCCTACACGCGAAGTCAGCTATTTGATCTCGCCGAACAGGAACGGTTGCTTGCGACTTTGACTGCAAGACTAGGCGAAGGCGTTGATTACGAACATCCGCAACCGGGAATCTGGGATGTCGGACTACCGGTTGTGCCGCTTTTCGGTGGAGGGAGACCCGCAGAGTTTCCCGAGCTCGTCGCAAATGGACCAATGCGTCTGCGTGGTTCACACATTTTTCCAGGCGCGAACATCCTACTGAATGGAAGAAGAGTCGACGGATCCATTAGATGCGAGACGGGCGAACTTCCAAGCTGCAAAGACAACATCATCCTGGTGCAACTTGATTCACTGCCAGAAACGATTGGCATGCATCTATTGCAAGTTCAGAACCCGCATGGTCTATTCAGCAACGACCTTCCTTTCTTTGTGCTTGACGAGGAATTCCAAGCGGAAAGCGGAAATCTCATTTCAAGCGGAGGAACCTTCGATGGTTCAGGAAATTGGAGTGCGAATCTGAGCGACGGGATGGCCGAGGTCACTTGGGATGGCGAAGCCAACTTCACCATTCACGATACCGCACCCATGCAGACTTGGCGAGTTGGTCTGAGCCACTCGGTGTCTGTAAACAAGGAGAAGGAATACAGTCTCTGCTACAAAGCAAAGAGCGAGGACAGCAGGTACCTCACTGTAACTGTGGATACTGGCCCACCGGACGACGGACTAGGTGGCTACAAACCATTGATGGGGACGGCATTTGTGCCAGAAGTCGGAGGTCCCGCAAGAGACACTGGCGCAAGCCTGAATGGGGCATACCTCGAGTTCCACCACCGTTTTGTCCCAATTGAAACGGATTCAACAGCTCGTATTTCTTTCAATCTCGCTCAGAGCGAGCTAGATGTTCAGATTGACGATGTTGGGCTGTATGAAGGCAAAGGCTGCGGATCGCCATAGTTCGAGTCACGAATAGATGAGTCCGACGGACAAGAGCAAAGTTCTCGTTATTTCCGATATACACGGCAATCGAGAAGCACTTCAAGCTGTCCTGGACGAGGAACCGTCATTTGATGACTTGGTTTTTCTCGGGGACGCAGTGTCTCCAAGTCCGCAGCCCGCAGAAACCGTCCAACTCTTAAACGAACTATCGGGAGTTCACATCTGCGGCAACCACGACCAAGCAATGCTCAATCCATCGATGACGGAGAATTGGCCGGAACCTTGGAGAGTGCTTGATAACTGGGTGAGACGTAGTCTCTCGTCGAGAGAGTTCGAGTACTTGAGAAAGCTCCAGTCCAATGGAAACTACAAGGTTGGAGGCGAGGATCTCCACCTGTGCCACGGTGAACGTAAAGGACGATTTCGACATCTCTTACCCCATAGCCCAATCGATGATTTCCTTGCTTTGACTCACGACGGCGATGCAGATAGGGTGCTTTTCGGGCACTCGCACGTGCAATTTGAAAAGAGAGTCGGCAACAAGCGATTCTTCAATCCAGGTAGTGTGGGTCAAAACCGATGCGGCAAACCCGTTGCGTGCTATGGCGTAATAGAGAATGGTGAGTTCTACCACCGACATGTTCCCTACGACACGGCTCCGCTAGTTGATGCTTTGTATGCAATCGAACCTCTGAATGAATTCCCGGAGTTTCGGGAATGGTTTGGCGAGACCTTGATTAGCGGATGGGGAGTGGGAAAATCGGAGCCGTGGACCACACTTGCCGATCAGGGCTACATGTAGAAGCTATAGTCGACCAAGGAATAATCCGTCAGATGCGACGCGTAGTTTCCGTCATTACTTTGGAAGCTAGGGTCATCCCAGACTTCACAGGCTTCGGAAACTCCACTCCACCCTTCTCGATCGCCCTGAGTCCGTGGCGTTTTTCGTCCTCACGAATCCGTTCAAGAATTTCTCGACTGCAAGTGTCATTGGTCGACATTTCAGATAAATGCTTATCGAGGTGCTTTACGACTTGATCTTCTGTAGCTTCTACAAATCCCAGGCTCATTTTGTCTCCGACGAGACCCGCAATCGCACCAACGCAAACGGACATGCCGTAGAAGATGGGAACCAGCACACTTCTTGAGTCTTCGAGTTGACTTAAGCGCTCTTCGCACCATTGCAAGTGTCTCCTTTCGTCCCGCGCTGCTTGGAGAAGCTCACTACGTGTGGAGTTGTTGCGAGACACCAATGCTTGCCCCTCGTAGAGACCCTGTGCACATACTTCTCCTGCATGATTGACACGCATTAGCGACGCAGATTGTTTCTTTTCGTCGGACGAGAGTTTCATGTCCGATTCAGGAGGTATTGAGGTAGTTGAATCATCCCGCACGAGAGTTCTCAATCCCGTGTCCACCACACCAATTAGCCGATCAAGTAGGGATTCACTTCGAATGGTCATAGTTTGAATCTCTCACGGAACACAATGGGTGTTGCTCGTCGTTCACCTTCCAATCGCTCGATGACCGATGTCTCCGCGCATATGCATTCCGGGCCACGCTATTTCAGTCGCCCGCGAATACGCCATATCCCGAGCTTCGGCAACGTCTCGTCCGAGACCAACCACGTTCAAGACCCTTCCCCCATTGGTGACTACCTCGTCTCCTTCCAAACAGGTGCCTGCGTGAAAGATCTTGGAATCTTCCGTCACAATGTCCAATCCGTCGATTTTGAAGCCGGTTTCGTATTTTCCTGGATAGCCTTCAGAAGACAGTACCACTGCCAATGCACTTTGTTCCGAAAACTTAAGACTTTGTCCCGACAACTCTCGTGCGAGAGCTGCTTTGCAAAAATGCGCCAAATCGGACTGTAGCCTCATTAGCACCGGTTGTGCCTCTGGATCTCCAAATCTACAGTTGTACTCTACGACGAATGGAGAGCTATTCACGATCATCAGTCCAACGTACAAGAATCCTTGTAATGGTGTCCCTTCTGATGACATACCGCGAATCGTAGGAACAATGATTTGATTCATTACGCTGTCACTCATATGTTCAGTGATTACTGGAGCTGGTGAATAAGCGCCCATTCCTCCCGTGTTCGGACCTTCATCGCCATCGAACACTGGTTTGTGATCTTGCGATGAAGCGAATGGTAGTGCCGTTTCGCCATCGGACAAAACGATGAAACTTGCTTCCTCTCCTGCCAAAAAGTCCTCAATAACTATTGTCTTGCCAGCATCTCCGAACCGTTGGTCGACGAGCATTCCTCGAGCAGCTTCCAAGGCCTCGGATGTCGTACGAGCAACGACGACACCTTTTCCAGCCGCAAGTCCATCTGCCTTAACCACGATTGGTGGCCCTTTGCGTTGGATGTAGTCATTCGCTTCGTCAATGTTGCCCGTAACAATTGACTGGGCTGTTGGGATCGAGTTGCGCTGCATGAACTCCTTAGCAAATGACTTTGAGGATTCGAGCCTTCCTGCCGCCTTGGTGGGAGCAAGACAGTCCAATCCTTGCTCGTCGAAGTAGTCACGAATTCCTTCTGCTATGGGCTGTTCGGGTCCAACCACCGTGAGATCCACGCGTTCGCGTCGGACCAGCTCCGCAAGCGCGGAGAAGTTGGTTGATTGGAGTTCGATATTGCGTACTTTTTTCTCTTGTGAAGTTCCAGGATTACCTGGCACTACTAACACTTCATCAACGCTTTCCGATCGTGCGAAACACCACGCCATCGCGTGTTCTCGTCCGCCCGATCCAACCAATAGAATCTTCAACGTTCGTCTCCTAGTGTCGGAAATGTCTCATCTGAGTCAACACCATGGCCATTCCATGTTCGTTTGCAGCTTCAATAACCTCATCGTCTCGAACTGATCCTCCTGGTTGAATCACAGCTGTCACACCGTTCTTGGCTGCGGAATCAATGCCGTCCCGAAACGGAAAGAAAGCGTCTGAGGCCATGACGCATCCCTCCTTGTCTAGACCCTCTTCTCTTGCTCGCATTGATGCGACTCGGGCACTCACGACACGGCTCATTTGCCCCGCACCGATACCAATCGTGCGTTGATCTTTGGCAAGAACAATGGCATTGGACTTGACGAAACGAGCCACACGCCATGCAAATTGCAAGTCTTCAATCTCTTCTTGACTAGGTTTTCGAGCAGTCACACACTCCAAGTCTTCTAATGCAATTTCTGCAATGTCCGCTTCTTGAACCAACAATCCACCGGAAACCTGCTTCATTTGAAGCTCTTTGGATCGCTCTGGTGCTTCGGATACCTCAAGCAGGCGCAGATTCTTCCTACTCTTTGCCCGTTCCACTGCGTCATTGCTAACTGATGGTGCGACAAGTACTTCCACAAATTGATTGTCAATCACTTGCTTAAGGGTCTCGGCGCCCAATCGAGCGTTAAAAGCGACAATTCCTCCATACGCAGATGTTGGATCTGTAGCGTAGGCTCGTACATAGGCGTTTGTAGTATCTGATGAGACCGCGACACCACATGGATTGCCGTGCTTCACAATGACGCAGGCAGGGGCATCGAATGCCTTGGCGCATTCCAAAGCAGAGTCAGCGTCAGCGACGTTATTGAACGAGAGCTGCTTGCCTTGAATTTGCCTGACAGTCGGGGCATTGGACTCGTGGCCGGATTCTCGTACATATAGCGCAGCTTTCTGGTGCGGATTCTCGCCGTAGCGCAAGTGAGATTTC
Source organism: Candidatus Azotimanducaceae bacterium (assembly GCA_965203735.1). GTDB lineage: Bacteria > Pseudomonadota > Gammaproteobacteria > Pseudomonadales > Azotimanducaceae > Bin55. The sequence goes on along the minus strand of OZ241909.1, from coordinate 925,741 downwards.
CGCCTGAACTGGAGCCCAAGCGTATCCGGAAACAGTTCGGAGTCTCCGAAATACTCAGCTATGGTTGCATCGTACGAAGCCGTGTAGCGAAAGGCTTTTGCTGCCATTTTGCGACGATAGCTCTCATCAATGTTCGCACTCTCAATGCGACTGCACACCTCTTGATAGTCGTCAGGGTCTGTAACCACAAGGACGTGGTCATTGTTCTTTGCCGCGGCTCGAATCATTGCGGGTCCACCCACATCAATGTTCTCAATAGCTTCTTCCCATGTACTCCCTTCCTGACTAATGGTTTCTGTAAAGGGGTAGAGGTTTACAACGACCAAATCAAACTCTCTGATTCCATGTTGTTTCGCCTCGGCGCGATCTAAACTCCTACGAGAGAGAATTCCTCCATGTACAAGAGGATGCAACGACTTTACGCGGCCGTTCATCAGTTCGGGGAAGCCGGTGTAATCGCTCAATTCCGTGTACGGTATCGCTGCCTTTCGCAACACACCGCCGGTGCCTCCGGTCGAGAACACGTTACAGCCGCAATTGGTCAGAGATCGCGCAAGTTCCAGAATCCCTTTCTTGTTCGACACGCTCACAAGCGCGTTCTTGATGGAAAAGTCGCCTAAATCGGCCCCTGTTTCAGATGTCATCAAGAGATTTCCGACCTATCATCAGAATCCATTCGTCTTCTTGTACTAGTCGCTCAAAACAAACGCTTGGGAACGCTTCGACAATTGGTTCTTGTTGAGGGACAAGCAAACCGGTGAGACCGATAACTCCCCCTTGTGCGACGGAATTTGTTAGGTCAATAGCGTACTCGACCAAAGTATTGAGAAGTATATTGGCAACCACAACATCAAACTGCTGATTCACAGGAATGGTCTTACCCAATGTGAGATTAACTCCATTAAAGTTTGCGTTTTGCTGGGTGACCTCGATAGCTTTCTCATCGTTATCGATTGCTGTGATTTGGCTAGCCCCCAATTTAGCGGAAGCCAATGCCAAAATTCCCGATCCACATCCAAAATCCAAAACTCTCTTTCCGGCAAGATCAATGATCTCGAGCCAACTCAAGCACATCGCGGTAGTAGCGTGCTCACCGGTTCCGAAAGCTAATCCAGGATCTAGTCTTACAAACGGACCGTCGACATTGGCGGACGATTCTCGAGGCACTACGTGAAGACGACCGAACTGCTTGCTGGTCGTGTGTTTTCGCCATGCGCTTTCCCACTCCGCATCTTGAACGAATGAAACGCTCACGTCTTCTGCGCCATGTTCGCCCAACAATCCATGAAGGGACTGTAGAGACATCCCAACCTTCAACAGTGCTTCCACTCGAACCTTGGACCACAACGTCGCTGTTCCTAGGCTAGCATCCACGATTTCCTCGGAATCAGCGTTGAACAGACTTGTAGCTATTGCTCCAGTTTGTTGCAATGACAGGGAGACAGGGTCGGCCGAATCTCGGGGTACAACAAAAGCGACTTTGAGCCAAGCCACCTAATGAAGTTCCGGTTGAATCTTCACTCGATGACAATCTGATACATCATCGACTATGGATCAAGCTCAGGAGACCTTGGTTCGAGAAAGAACTGATCCCGATCCTGCTGAGAACCCTCCTGATGCGTTTCAGGCACTTCCGCTCGAACCGTACTGCAATCAAATTCACTGAAATTTCGTTGGATAAACTGGTCTACAACCAGCTCGCCTGTTCTGGCTTTTAGCCGAACAGTACTCATTACAAGAACTACTGTCTGCGTCTCTTCTTCAAACTCAAACTTGTACATGGTCTCGAATTCGAACACTTTCGCGAACTTGCCGATTTTGAACGTTTCCGTTGACTTGCGTCGGATCTCGTTGATTTGAGCCGAGATGGGATCGATGAGCATTGTGTTCTCTATGGAGTCTTCGTTCTCAAACTGAAGCTCGCTGCTCAGTTCAAACGAGAACTTCAGTTCCTCGGGAGTTTGTTCCACAAACTTTATAGTTGTGTCGTCGATGAAGTCGAAGGATATAGCGGCAGGATGGCGTGGACCTTTAACAGGTTCATAGGCGTCCAGTTGTTCAGCAGATGGGGCAGCCCCATTTATGCTCACCAGACTCCACGCTCGCTCGTCATCAAAATACGGATCGTACCGCTCGCGTCTTTCGTTGCCATCTCCATCTGTTGTCTGAACTGTATAAGCGCATCCTTCCAGGGGGTCCGACGTTGGAGTCTCAAAAATACGATCAACTAGGTATTCAATGTCAGATTTCGAAATTTCTTCGCTCACACTAGTCAAACCACAAAGCATCGAAATTGGTGCAAGAACGGACAGACTGTGTCTCAGACGACTTCGCACTAGACTTCAACGGATTGATTTCCGACTCGCTTGCACAACACTAAGATTAAACTCAAACACTCAGTTGTGCAACGATTGAAAATTACTCTTTCCCGCTTAGACGACTTGGACCATGGCGAAAACAATTGCAGTCATTGAAGGGGAAGACTCCGCACCAGAGGCGGTGCGACCAGTAGTTGAGCTTCTCTCCAATCTCCTGTCAGATGCTAGTTGGGTATATCCGGAAGTTGGAGAGTCAGCTATGAGCAAGTTCTCGACGACATTTCCGCAAGAAGCTCGCGAGTGCATTGACCACGCAGATACAACGCTCTTCGGTTCTACAAGCGGCCCTTCAAGTGCTGCGCTGAGGTACTTGAGATGGGGTAAGGAAACCTTCGCCAATGTTCGACCATGCAAGTACATGACTGGATGTTCCAGTCCGTTGCAATCTCCCGAAGGGATCGACTTCGTGATTGTGCGGGAGAACCTGGAGGACCTCTATGTCGGAATGGAAGGAGGATTAGATGAGCTCGAATTTCTCAAGAAGGTAAGTAGAACCACCCGCCAAAATATTTCCCAATATGGCACAGGTCGTTACGCTGTAAAAGTCATCACGGAAGCCGGAACCCAGCGGGTCGTCAGATTTGCGTGCGAATTGGCACGAAAGCGGAGTTCAAAGAGAACGGTCACATGCGTCACAAAGCACAACATGCTGAGTGAAACAGACGGTTATTTCTTGGACCTCGCAAAGGGCATCGTCGACGAGTACTCTGACCTAGTTTTTGAGTCCTATATCGTTGACGACTTTGCCTGCAGGCTTATCCTTGAGCCACAAGCATTTGATGTCGTTGTAACCCCCAATTTGTATGGAGACATCCTGTCCGATGCCGCTGGCGGACTGCTGGGAAGCCTGGGAATGGCCGCAAGTGGATGCTACGGAGAAAACTACGCCTACTTCGAACCTGCACACGGCACTGCTCCCGACATTGCCGGAACGAACACCATAAACCCAACCGCGACCATTCTCAGCGCTGTAATGATGCTCGAATACTTGGAGTATGAATCGATTGCAAGACAACTGTATCGAGCGACAGAACATGTTTACAGAGAAAGTATCTCACTCACTCCGGATCAGGGAGGTAACGCTTCCACGACCGAATTTGTCGATGCTGTGCGAGACTGCTTAGAACGATAACGGTGTATTTTCGAGTTGAATCATTGCACGTGTCATCGCTACAATTAGTCAATGGTTGGGCACGGGTATAGAAGTCAGATTGGAAACATGCAACAACGAGTTTGGTCTAAGGATCGGGAGTTCAATATTCTGCCGAGACCAGTTTTGTCGTCCGAACGCTGACTAACAATTCAATCTGCACGTTCATGCTCACTGAATCCTCTCTACTAGACGCGCATCCGGCGCGAGAGCAGCACATTATCGATGTCCTAATCGAAGAACGTGCCATCAATTTGATGAAACATCCCACTACGTGGAAATTGCTCCGTGCATTGGGAGATGGAATCCTGGGTTACGAACGTGCCGTGCAAATGGCAGACAGCATTGCACCGCTGCGCGGCCGCGAAGTCTTCGATTTCATGTCGGATCTCTTACAGCTGAAGCTGGATTTGACAGGCATTGAGAACGTGCCAAAGTCCGGTTGTGCTTTGATCACGCCAAACCACCCAGCGGGCATTGCGGACGGAATTGCCGTCTACGATGCGATTAAGGAAATCCGACAAGATGTCATTTTCCTGGCAAATCGGGATGCCATCCGAGTCTCGCCCGGTCTGGCGGACATCATCGTTCCCGTTGAGTGGCGTGATGAGTTCCGAACTGCACGAAGGAACCGCGAGACGATTCATGCACTGGTTCAGTCGATAAAGAGTGAACGTCTCATCGTGATCTTTCCTTCCGGTCGATTGGCCCGACCCACATTGAAAGGTCTAAAGGAACGCCCATGGCAAATTACAGCGCTAAATCTTGCCCAGAAGTACGCTATTCCTGTCGTTCCCATGAACATCAAAGGTCACAACACCCTCTTCTACTACCTAGCTTGGTTTATTAATACTGAATTGAAAGATATAACGCTATTTCGAGAACTTCTGAACAAGACAGGTCAAAAGTACCGATTGACCATTGGCGAAGCGTTCCATTCCGAAGGGGACATCCAAACGGACACTGAGGAATTGAGAGATTTCGTACTAAATGACTTAAGCAAAGGTACGACTAAATACCGATAAAGGGTTTCACGCGAGTTAGCTCTTCATCTTTACAACTCGATAGCACTTCGATTTCTTCTCCACGGCTGGGTATACCAACTTCAACCTTGCCGTTACTTGTTGCAAAGGTCACACTGCAATCGTTGAGGGAAGCGACTGATCCAACTAGCACATCAACCAGACACTCGCATGCCTGAGCTTCTTTCGTAAACTCCGAACGTCCGCGTAAGTGACTCTTCGCAATTTCCCCTCTTTCGACGGTGCGAAAAAACTCCTGTACATTTTCCTTGTGCACTCGCCCATACAGTCGCCCTTGAGGAAGAACTAAGACATTAGGCGCAAACCGATGCCCGCCTAAATGACTCGTCTGCCACGATCTTCCATTCGAGAGAAGCTGCAGTTCGCGCCACGTTGTCAATCCAAAGCGTGAACAACAAAGATCTCGAGTCCCGTGAGTACAGACGAAGAAATAATTAGCCTTCAGCGGCGGTCCCAGATCGTTCTCTATATCAAGATCTATGAGCTGCTCATACGAAGTAAATGTATGCGACCGCAATTCGCCGTGCTGGCACACAAATAACTGAAGCGTATCTTTCGTTCTGCGGGATTGACGCAAGAACTGGACGCGTGGAAAACGACCTTGACTCATTAGAGAGTCAATGAGATTCTCCAACCACGCTTGAACCGACTGTGGAAGATCATTCTCGACGATAGGGTCTCGCGTCCACTGTTGCCGATACTCGATTAGGAGCCAAAAATCCACCTGAGGTGCAGTGCCAAGTTGATTCTCACCAGCAGCAGCTGAAATCTCCGAACAATACTGCCTTTCAGGCTTCATCGTTATGTTGTGGTTCGTCGCAGGGCGAAGAACGAATTGTATGCACTATTAGCAATTCAGACCGTTCAAGACAATCAGGCGAACAACTTCCAACCGCTAGAGAATCAATCAGTTGATTCGTGCTCCGTCGGGAAAGGCCTTTCGATCAAGCTCGATTAAGGCGAATCAATTGCAACCAACTGTGGCTACTTACTGAGTCAGTGTTGGTAGATCCGACAACTCAGTCTTCTTTAAAAGAGAAATCCAGACGAATGCCCACCCAGCACTCATGGGTTGACTCATCCCACGTTCCATATTCCTTTGTACACTTATCGACATGATCCCAATAGATTTCGTGGTCTTGTCTCGCAACCTGCAGAGAGTCATTTAATGTCGCTTTGGGGCCGTGGATGCGAAGTGTCCTTTCGCGAAAGTCACTAATGTTGTCCTTAAGCCAATTCTTGTAGCCTCGAAGTGCTGTGTCACTTGTATTGCGAAAGCTTAAAGTCAATTCACCTTCCACACGACATACATGCCCTGACTCGTCCCACCTTCCATTGTCCTTTTCGCACTTGATTACATGATCCCTGTATGCTTGCAGGACTCTCTTGGCTATTTGCAGTGTGTCGCCAAGAGTTGCTTGCGAACCGTGGATACGCTTTGTATTGTCAATATGCGCTCTGATGTTGTTTTTGAGCCAAGTTTCGAAACCCCGAAAGGCAGTTTGATATGTGGAGTCGCTCGACAATCTATCCATGATCGGGACATCCGGTTGGGTGTCAGGTTTTCCGGACTGTGCAGTGGTAGGTGTCTTAGTAGATAGAGCAGTAACTATGTGCTTCACGGTGGCAACTCCAGTCTCCTCATCTACTATTGCCAACGGATTTGTTTGGGCTGCCTGAGAGGAAATCAAAAAAACGACTGCAACACTAGCGACTATGTAGCGACGGCGATTCATGCTCTTCATAGTCCCTGAGTCCGTTGAGAAGATTAACTGATTCCTTAGTCTAGACTATTCCATAGTGTTTATTCAGGTTTCGGCTTTCTTGACTTTGTCCAATACGGGGATGGCTTTCGTGGCAACTTTCACAAACTCGTCGACAAAATAGCGTGTGATTTCTCCATCGACAGGTGCTTGCCTTTCCTGATGCAGTCGATGAACGAGAGATTCCCAGTTCCTAAAATCCGAACGAATATATCTCCACCAAGGCAGATTGAGCTCCGGCTTGCCGTCGCTTTTGCCCAATACTCTTTTCAACTCTTCTTGTAACCAACCGTCATGCTCTATTCCCGAGTCATCAGTCTCACTGATAGTCTTTGGGGTCCGTACGCTGATGAACCAACTATTCGGACCATTGGATGCGTTTTCGAGCAAGATAGCAGCACAATTACTATCACGTGGATGAACAACTGCCGAGCTAGCCTCGTTTGGTGTCCAACTCTCTCGATAAAGCCAAAGACAGTTCGAGTAACGTTTGTCTCCCCCGTATTCAAAATCAATGTTGATATCCGCGCCACATTCACACAGAAATCGATCTGCCTTAATGTGCTCAAAAATTTGCCTCAAAATCTCCTTGCACACCTCATCACGAACTGACGTCCAGGTCTCGTAGACCAAATACGCCACTTCAATGTTCTTGGAATTCTCGAACAGGAAGTCACTAATTGCTTTTTTCTCAGCTGGTGTCGGCATCACTTACCTCCCAAACTCGCGATGGCAGAAATCAGCAACATCTCCAAGAAACCAGCGCAGACGATCAACTTCACAGTCCCGTCGGCACGCATGGAGCCAATCATCTAGTGATAGCTCTGGAATGCGGAACGGTCTAAAACGATCATCTTGCAGCGCTTCGGACACTCCCGCATAAGAAAGGATGCGAAATCGTTCCTTCCAGTTGGATCGGAGCTCTTCTAATGAAACTGACTCTGCCGATGGACCCTCTCCCGGGGGAGATAGGTAAATGAGCGAGAACCGGTTCCCAAACCGCTCTCGAAGATAGAGAAGGTAGTCGTGAACTTGGCGAAGCTGATCGTCCGCAAAAGGCTTGTTTTCGATGGCTAATGCGTACTTTGATTCTCCCTCCACGATTTCTACAAACACATCAATCCTGCGTTGTTCAGTGATCTCTTTTTCAACTGCAACTGAGATGTGTAAAACGTCGAGATCCAAACGCTTCCGAAAATCTACATGTTCCGAAAACACAGAGAAAAACCGCTCGAGAAAGAGAGTGCCTTGCCCGTGAGTGGCACTAGGATTCAGTAAGTCTGCAATGATTCGAGAGAGTCCTAGTTCGTCTGTTCTGACATAGTCGAGCACATTGAATCGACGAGCTAAACGTCGATCTAGTTCTAATTCGATTCGCCTTGCAGTAGTAATACGATGGGACAGATTTGAGAAAAACTCGGAATACTCACGCTCTTGATCACGACGAGCATCCTCCAGCTGGTGGCTGACCTCATCAAAGAATCGTCCCAATGGAGGTGTGCGTTCATCTTGGTCTGTCTGCTTCTGCACTCTCACGTCTCCAGTGGAAGAAGCCGTTCGAATTGTAGTCACTTAAGGATGCAGTTGCTCCCTCCAAAAAATCTATCCATTGACGACCCTGGGCGACACGTAGAGCCACACACAAAGAAACTCGCTCGACTAAACCGTCACCGATTCAAGCCTAAGCAGCCCAGCCCCATCAATGACATCTGCAGACAAGAACTGTGGCGTACCTGATACCGGAGGCCATCAGAGAATCGAGCAAAACGGTATCGGGGCAAAAAGCGTCTTGCAGCCAACTCGAACAAGAACAGTCGCAATTCTGCTACTAATCTATGTATAGTGAAAAGAAAACGCCATACGAGTCCAAGCAAAAGACGAAAACTCTGTGTCTCGAGTTCTTGTAATGGCTCAAGTCTCATGAAACGCACTCACGGACAACCATACGACGAGAGCCAAGACGAGCTCAGTTCATGTTGAGCAAGATTCGTTCTTCCTCAATCTTCAGGGAAGCCGTCTTCGTAGTGGTTGGTCTCACGATAATCTTCGGGGTTCTGCATTGGAATACAAGAGATTGGAATGCCAGTTCTGACGCGGTAAACCAGCAAACGGACCCTAGTCTCAACGTGCAACAGCCCGTTGAATCAATTGAGAGCCAGTTGCCACTTGTGAACTCAGACCCGACCGAATCTCGGTCAGCGGTCCATCCACTTGACGCTTGCGAAAGACCCCTCCGAGAACTTTCTACGGAGTGCCAGCAAGCTCTAGATGTGTACTTCTGGGACAGACCTTTCGTGTGGAACGACTTTGACTGGCTTCCTCTTCCTCTTACGTATCAGCGGATCTTCGCAGATCCTGCAACAGATCGAAGTAACGTACTTTCAGCTCTCAAGAAACCTGAGTGTCGACTGGAAGAGGGCGAGGTTCGATGGGACTTGAAGGAGTCGTGTCACGCAGAGTCCTTCACAAACTATGCAAACTTCCTCTACTTTTGCCAGTATGTGGAGGAGAAGTTGGAGAGCGATCTAGACATGGCGCAGAATTTTTTCTACGGACCCGCATTCTGGCCGAATGTATGGCAAAGATACTCCATGTGGGACTGGGAAAATCCACGGTCGAGCGAGTGGGCGGGGGAACGACTCTTGGAAGGACGTTGGATTGTGGAAAGGACTTGTAAGCGAACTGACTCCGAAACACTGTCTTTGGATTCCCAACATTACGCAACACTGATGGCTATATGGAAGCGATTGGGAGAAAACACTGGACATTATGATCGTGCATTTGAAGTCTTGAGATCGATGGCGGCACGCTTGGGCGATGAATGGGCTGCATCTGTATACGAATCTCCCAAGGAAAACGATGCATGGGACGCTCACGAAGCAGAGCACATGCCATGGAAGCTTCACTTGAGAACTATGAGATCGACCATGAGCAAGCCTAGCGTGGAGACAGGTTCCGACGCACGCGACAAAGCATTGAATTTTGCTCTAAAAGTGTGGGGAGAACTCGAGGAGGCTGGGATTAGAGTCGATCTCGATAGATTGGTGGATTACGTATGCGGCGGAAATTGGATTTTCTCCGAGGACACATGTGAAACCACCATTGCTAGGCTCAAAGAAAATGAGGTTTCGGCCGATCAAGGCTACTGGCACAGACTTTCGGTGTTCGAGGCTCGCGCCATACAGATGGGTATATACGATGTCTTACCCGCCTATCGTGGAATTAGTTGGGAGTCAAAAGAACTTCGCTCTTCAGATCCAGAGGGATTTCACGCCAAATGGAAGAGAAAGGATGACCTCGTGGGCGAGTGAGAGGCCAAGTGCGGGAAAGGATTCGATCATGTTAGACATTAGCTTTCCTGCAATGGCTTTGAGTGAGGAGCGACTTCAATCCACTAAGTCTCTCACCAAGTATCGAGATGCCAAGCAACTGATTCGCAGGTGCCGCTAATCACTTTCAGAACTGTCATCAATCGAAACTAGTAGGACCGCGGCAGTCCCATGACATGTTCCGTCACGTAATTCAAGACCATTTCCTGAGATATTGGGGCGAGCCTCTGAAGCCTGGCCTCCCTCCAATAACGTTCGACGTGGTACTCCTTGGCATATCCGAATCCACCATGAGTCTGAATCGCTTGATCCGCAGTTTGAAAGCAGGCGTCAGCGGCAAGCCACTTCGCCATGTTCGCCTCTGAACCACAGGGAAGATCTTGGTCCAACATCCAGGAAGCTTTGCGAATCATGAGTTCGGCGGCATCCAAGCGCATTCTGGCTTCGCCAAGTGGAAACGAGACTCCCTGATTCTGACCGATCGGGCGACCAAAGACCACACGATCTTTAGCGTATTGGGTTGCTCGTTTTAACGCAGCTCTCCCTATTCCGAGAGCTTCTGCCGCAACTAGAACTCTCTCTGCATTGAGTCCATCCAGCAAGTAACGGAACCCCTTTCCTTCTTCACCAATTCGATCGGATACGGAGACGGGCAAGTCGTCATAGACAACTTCACAGGTTGCAATCGCGTTCCGACCGACTTTGTCGATAGGTGAAATCGATACCTCCGGTCGTTGCAGTTCAGCGAACAACAATGTCATTCCCTGGGATCGACGTGCCACCTTGTCCTTATCCTCAGTTCGAGTGAGCAGAAGCACACGTTCCGAATCCAGAGCCTTTGTCGTCCAAACTTTCCTGCCTCGCACCACGTAGTGATCTCCTATACGCCGAGCTCTTGTGGTGATCGAGGTCGTATCCGTGCCAGCATCCGGTTCTGTGACGCCGAACGCAACATGCAGGTCCCCATTCGCCACTCTAGGCAAGTACTTCTGCTTCATTTCTTCCGACCCGTACTTCACTACAGGTTGCATTCCAAATATAGAAAGATGAATTCCGCTACAGCCGTTCATAGCAGCTCCGGACGCTGCAACCTCCTCCAAGACGATGGATGCTTCGGTGATCCCGCGCCCGCTTCCTCCGTACTTTTCTGGAATGGCGATGCCTATCCAGCCGCCCTTTGCGAGAGCGTTGTAGAAGTCCCATGGAAATCGATGCGACTCGTCGCAATCCGACCAATACTCGTCAGGAAAGTCGGCGCATATCTTTTGAATGGCGTCGCGTATGAGATCGTGTTCGGAATTAGTCTGAAAATCCATGCTGCCTATCGACCAAGAAACATCGCAGTTGAAGTGGAGTTTAGCGAAGTCAAAGGACAAGCAAGAATTGTGGTTTTCTAAAATCCGCTTAAACCTGACAAGCACTCGGGGACCCAAATGGCTTTGAATCTCCAGACCGACCGCATGATTGCCCGCATTGATCAAGGGATCGGTTGGATGGTATTCAACAATCCCAAGCGTCACAACGCACTATCTCTGGAGATGTGGAGAGGAATCTCCGAGATCGTCGATTACTTCGAGTCCAACGAAGATGTAAGAGTCGTCGTGATGCGAGGAGCTGGCGAAAAAGCATTCGTTTCAGGCGCCGACATCACCGAGTTCGACAAGAATAGATCGAGTGCGGAACAAGAACAGGACTACGGAAAAGTCTCGGCCAGAGGAGCTCGTTCACTCGCCAGCATGAGCAAACCACTGATTGCTCTGATTACGGGCTATTGCATCGGTGGAGGTCTAGCAACAGCACTACACGCTGACATTCGATTCGCCACTCCCGATTCCACGTTTGGCATCCCAGCGGCTAAACTAGGCTTGGGGTACGACTACGAAGGGCTCGCGAAACTATCTCGCATCGTGGGTCCGGCACGTGCTCGAGACATTTTGTTCTCAGCTCGTTTCCTGTCTGCGAAAGAAGCCTATCAGTGTGGGATTGTTCAGTTCATTTCGGAACGAGATTCCATCGAGTCCGATGTGACTGAGTATGCAGAACGTATCGCTAACAACGCGCCGCTCACCGTTCGAGCGGCAAAAGCGGCAGTGAATGCATTTGAATCGCAACCGGATGACGATGCGATACAAGAGGTTCGATCAATGGTTCGGGATTGTTTCAACTCGCAAGACTATAAAGAGGGCAGAAAGGCTTTTGCAGCAAAGCGTCGCCCAAAATTCAGCGGAACCTAACTCCGAGAGGGACAACGATGAGCGACCGTCGAGTCACAGCTAGTGTTCTGATCATTGGTAACGAAATCCTCTCCGGGCGCACACAAGATCTGAATCTTCAATACATCGCCAAGCACTTGAACACAAAAGGAGTTGTGGTAGCGGAAGCTCATGTAATTCCCGATATTCACGAAGTCATAATTTCCTCAGTCAACAGTGCGCGAAGTCGTCACGACTATGTACTGACCACCGGAGGAATTGGACCTACACATGACGACATCACAGCCGAGTGCATCGCCGCTGCATTCGAGCTTCCACTCGTCGTTGACAAAACCATTGAGAAACGAATTCGCAGCAGACCCGCGCCACCAGACATCATGGAAAACCGCCTCCGGATGGCCCGCATTCCAAGAGGTGCCCGACTTATCGACAACCTCACCGGGGGACCGCCGGGCTTCTCTGTCGAGAACGTCTATGTCATGGCGGGAATCCCTGGTGTCCTACAAGCGATGCTCCCTACCATTGACTTTCAAGGTGGCTCAACTATTCGGTCGTGCTCCGTCACGGCATATATGGGAGAGAGCGAGATTTCGCGGGAACTCGGCAGCATTCAAGATCGTTATGGTTCTGCTATCGACTTAGGAAGCTATCCTTTCAATCGAGACGGACGATTTGGTACCACGCTTGTCATGCGTGGGACCAACACCAATGAGCTTCGCAACGCAATGGAGGATGTCAAGCAAGCAATCCGCAGTCGAGGTCAAGAGCCAGGAGAGGTGTCCTATGATTGGGATCAATCCTGAACCTACAACGAGCTTAAGTCACATCTCATCGAGATAGGCAACCAGAATGTCAGAGGCAGTTTCAATTCCACAATCCAAGAAAGATCCGTTTGACGACAACGTCAACATAAGCTGGTATCGCACACCCATTGATCGTGAATTGCTGCAGCAGTTAATGCAACGCAACGACTTTAAGGCGTGGCTACAAACCTTGCTGCATTTGGGTCTGTTCTTTACGACGGCAATCTTGTCCTATCTTGCATTCCTCAACATTTCGGGTTCGAATTGGTACTGGTCGGTACCCTTGCTTCTTGTCTCGTTGTTCGTTCACGGAACTATTGGACCGTTCATGGGTTTGATCGCCGTTCACGAGCTTCAACACAGAACGGTCTTCAAGTCGAAAAATCTGAATCTCTTCTTCGAGGTGCTGTACTCGTTCATAAGCTGGTCCGACCACATTTGGTACCGGGCAAGCCACTACCTTCACCATCAAGCTACTTGTCACATAGAGAACGACGGCGAGGTGCGACTACCTGTCAAGTTTAGTTTGCGCCGATGGCGTGTATGGCTTGGTCTTGTTGCTTGGAATCCTCAAGCGACGTGGAATCGACTAAGAGTTGTTTGGCGCCACGCAAACGGGACCATCATTGGTGACTGGTACAACCACGTATTGCCGAAGTCAAACACAAAGCTTCGTAGGAAACACAAGAACTGGGCGCGCATTCTTCTCGCGGGTCACGCTGTATTGGCATTGGTTTTTGTTTTGGTGGGTCATCCATTCCTGATCGTGACCATCACTTTCGGTACGTTCTACTGTGGATGGCTAGGATTCTTGTGTGGAGTTCCGCAACACTATGGATTAAATTCGGACGAACCAGATTTCCGCTTGAACACAAGGACTTTCACTTGCTCATGGCTTCCCGCCTTCTACTACTGGAACATGCAATACCACCTCGAACATCACATGTACCCGGCTGTACCGTTTTACAACCTAGGCAAGTTACGTAAAGCGATCGAGCACGATCTTCCTCCAGCGACCCATGGACTACGAGCCACTTGGACGGAGATGTTTGAGTTGAAACGCAAATTCCTGGCAGATCCGTCTTTCAAGTACATTCCGAGTATTCCTTCACGCGCTCAGTGAGCGCATCAAGATTGCAATGCGGAGATTGATCTTCGGATTGATCTAATCCGACATTCGAGAATTGGAGTTCAACATTGGACATTAAGAATAGAAAAGCCATCGTTCTAGGCGGTACATCGGGCATTGGCCTGGCCGCGACCCGACAATTGGAAGATGCTGGAGCGACAGTCGTAGCAGGTAGTCGCAACGCTAAGAACATTGAGAGCGCAAGCGCAAGTACAGGACCTAGAGTGAGCTATCGACAGGTCGATACTCTAGATCGCGACGCGCTTTCCAAGTTATTTCAAGACGAAGCCCCGTTTGACATTCTCGTCAATAGCGCTACTGGCGGTGCCCGCGCATCGGGTCCCTTCTTACAAATGGACCTGGATGCATTCCAACTTTCCTTTCGAAAGCTGTGGGGCTACACAAACTCTGTACGATTAGGTGCTGAATTCCTTTCGAACGATGGTGCGATGGTCTTAGTTAGTGGATTCCCCGCTCGTAAGAGCAATCCGGGTTCTCTTGCCATTTCCACTGTGGGAAATGCTGTAGAAGGTTTCGCACGAGCACTTGCTCCTGAAATTGCACCGAGACGCATCAACATCGTGTGTCCAGGGCTTATTGACACTCCAATGTTCCCGCATGAGGGAGAGCAAAGGAAACAATTTCTAGCCAATGCAACCGCGCGAACATTGATTCCACGCGCCGGAACCGCAGACGAGGTAGCTTCTGCAATCTTATTTGCGATCGAGAACGACTATATGACTGGTTCCACTATCGACGTAGAAGGTGGAGCACTGTTACCTTAGGGAAGCGCTTGCACCTAGTTGAAATGGTCACTAGCTTCGGACGAAGCGACATCACTCTCCGCCTAGGCCTCAAGACTAATCATCGCGCAATATCTTTGCGATCTTGTGTGTCGAAACCGGCTCGGAGTCCTTGAGAAAAGCCATGCGTTCGTACACATCTGCTGCCGCTTGATGAAATCCTGAGGGAAGACCTGCATCCTCGAAGGTCTTTGCTATCTCACGCATTTCTGGCGCAAATCTCCAAGCCTTACGCGTCGTACCCGGACCGGAGCCTTCAGACCTGTCCCAGAGGCGAGGCTGTGACATTTCCCATTCATTTCGCAGCGGACTCGAGATACCGTGTGCCTGAGCGAGGCTGCGTATCGCCAGCAACATAGCAGACGAACCCTTGGTATAGGCTGCATAGCACATCTTCAGAGCTGACGCCGCAACTGAATCTCCTTCGACTAGACGCGTATCCAATGCCGAACCGGCAAACAATTTGACAATCCTGAGCGCACTGTTTCCCGACACATATAGTCGAGTTGTCCCATGCCGATACAAAGGCGGTCCAATGATCCCGCCATCCACATAGGAATCTCCGAATTTCTCAGCAATGAGTCTCGCTGTAGTGGGTGCGATGGCATTCGCATCACAGTACAGACCATCAAATCCTAGCTCCAATACTTGATCTGCTACTTCAATCGCATATTCGGGGGGACATACCGAAATCACGATTTCAACGTCCGCCAGACCCGCTTCCAATGTCTCGTGAGAAAACATGCTCGCTTTTCGAGCTCTCGAGCGAGTGGATTCCGAGCGACCTTCAGAAATCCAGAAAGGGTGGTGCCCCTTGTACACCAGAGCTTGTCCGATCGAAGATCCCATTTCACCGGGATGGAGTATCAGTACATCAGCCATCTACGTTTGAACTCGCTATCGTTCGAGTTTGTTGTTCAAATTGGATCACGATACTGCTACCTCGTATTGAAATGTGCAGGAGAATATATTGGCCGACACGACATTTTGTGTCGGTTGCGGCGAGAGTGAGTAAACTTGAGCATTGGTTGCAAATCCAATCGAAGAATGAAAACACTCACAGATGAACAACGCCATCATTGGGAAACTCAAGGGTACCTGATTCTCAAGCAGGCATTGACTCCTCAAGAAGTAGCTCTGTTCAGTTCGGAAATCGATCGACTACGTCGCATTCCAGGATTCGAGCCTGTTCGCGACAAGCAATTGCCAATTGGTCACTACGGCTGGCTTCCTCATGCTGACAGTCTGGACGACACGGGTTGGATGGATCGACGGGATCTCCTTCCTTACGGCAAGCATTTCGTCGACTTGATGGACCGATCAGACGTATTTGACTTGATCGTCGACATCATGGGTCCATACCTCTGTCTGAGTATGACGCAAGCCATCGTACGTCCTCCTTCTGAAACTTTTCCTGGCTACACCCATACCGACGGTGGCGAAGCACTGCGCTGCATTCGGCCATCTGAAACTAGCCATCCTCTAGCCATGAAAGCCATGTACTTGCTGACAGACGTTACCGAGCCGGATTCTGGAAATCTCACAATCTTTCCAGGAAGTCATCGTCGACAGATACCGTACAACACAGACGATCCAATCACTCCAACTTCGTCTGGTTCGCTGCAAATTATGGGTGAAGCCGGCGACTGCATCTTGTTTCCACATGCCATGTGGCACGGTCCCTGTAAGAACCGTTCAGGACGAGCACGCAAGACGATCCTTTATAACTACTGTCAGATGTTCATGCGGCAGTACGACTTCGAGATCACTCCCGCACTCGCAGAATGGTGTTCACCACGGCAAAGACGACTTCTGGGGGATTTGGGCTACGACTTTAGACCTGGATCCTATTTCTACGGGCCAAGAGATCAAGTGGAAGTGATTACCGGAGAGGCCGAAGAAAAACCCTACAAAGAAATTAACGAGGCACTTGGTATTCGGCGAAAGGTACAAACAGCTACCTAGTCGGTTCTTGGTGCATGGGTATACGTTTAGTCATCAAGACTGATTGAAGCACGAGGCAGTCAAGAATCGCCTTGAAGTCTGAAGGGATTTCACAACGTTCTAGTCATCGAACAACAAAGAGAGTTCATTGCCTCGTCGAAACAAATCAGTCCGCAAGTCGCCTGATCCACGAGTGTTTGCGAACAGTCTGCGTTTTCCTTCTCTACTGCTAGATTCTGAAGAATGGCTTGGCAAGCCACACTTTGCCAACGCCAGAGCAAACCGTTTCTGTATCAAGTCAGCGTACATACCGGTTCCTCGCATTCGCTCTCCGAATTGTGCCGTGTACTCTCTGCCTTTGTGCAAGTCTCGAATTCGATTCATGATGCGTTCAGCTTTCAATGGATAGTGCTCTTCTAGCCAATCTTCAAATAATGGGCGAACTTCGAGCGGTAGTCGAATCATGATGTAACCCGCAAATCCAGCCCCTTCATTCGCAGACTCTTCAACAATTTGTTCAAGTTCATGGTCATTAAGCATTGGGATGATCGGCGCGACCATGACACCTACGGGTATCTCAGACTCGGCCATTGCTCTCACGATACGCAGACGAGCCTTTGGTGAAGCTGTTCTCGGTTCGAGTTTAGTCTTGAGCTCGTTGTACAGAGTTGTAATGCTGACTGCCACGCTAACTAACTCCTGCTGAGCCAGTTCTTGCAGAATGTCAATGTCTCGCAGAATTAGAACGCCCTTTGTAACGATACTGACCGGGTGTCGGTACTCCAGTAGAGTCTCGAGAATTTGTCGGGTTACACGAAGTTCCTTTTCAGCCGGTTGATACGGATCGGTGTTGGTGCCCATCGCAATGGGCTCGCAAGCGTAACGTGGATTGTCTAGTTTCTCACGCAGTCGGTCGACGGGGTTCGTCTTGTAAAAGATCTTTGTTTCGAAATCTAGCCCAGGAGAAAGGTCTAGAAATGCATGAGTCGGTCGTGCAAAACAATAGACACAGCCGTGCTCACATCCTTTGTACGGATTGATGGATTGATCGAACGGAACATCAGGCGACTGATTGGTAGTGATCAGCGAACGCGTCTTGTCGGGAAAGAGTTTGGTTCTTGGAGCTCTCTCAGGAAACTCTGAATTGAGAAGGTCGTGAGTACTCCATCCGTCATCGATCGGAACAGTGGTTGTGTTTAGGAATCGAGGTTTGGGACTTGCCGTTGCACCACGTCCCTTGATCACTTTCGACTCGTTCAATCCCCCAGTCCTATGCTCTCCTATTCACACAACGACGCGGCTTTCGTTGAAATCGACACAGTGCGTCTGCCCACTCGGACCGGATTACGGTCGTGTCCATTCGTCAGATACGAGAACGACAACCCTGTCTCGGGGTCAGCCCATGCAATTTGTCCGCCAGCTCCGCCGTGTCCAAATGAAGTCTCTGAATTGGTATGCCCAAAACCTCGGAAGTTTCGTTGTGAATCGCCTGCGATACACAAACCCAAAGCTCTGTTGACCTTCACGCCATACAACGGATCGCGATAGTCTTCGCTGACAACTTTCAATCCGTAATCAAGCGTTTGTTTGTTCAAGATGCTAGACCGATCGTCTCTAACTCCAGAGAGAAGATCTTGATAGAACAAAGCAAGCGCAGTTGCGGTTGCCATACCTCCTCCTCCAGGTATGCCTACAGCCCGTATTTCGGGTCTGTTCATACTCAGAATTGCATCTTCCGTAACCTCAGTTACTGGGGGCTCAGGAATACCAAGCCTCTTGAAGTCCTCGCTCGTGAAAGCGTCTCCAACATGAACCAATGTCGATATGCGTTCGTTCTCTGCATGCGGGAGACCAACATAGAGATCATCGACCTCTATAGGAACTATCACACGTTCGCGAATAAATGAACGAAAATCTTGCCCCGATTTGCGTTCAACAATCTCGGCAATCACCCACATCGACGAACTCGGGTGGTACTCGAACTTTTCTCCCGTCGGCCAGTTCAATCTCCACTGTGCAAATCGCCCGACTCGTAGATCTCGATCTTCCCAATCACTCGGTCTGAACGGAGCCATCGGAAATCCCGCGGTGTGCAAAAAGAGATGAATGACTCTAACATCTTGCTTCCCATTGGTGTCGAATTCTGGGATGATGTCTCCAACCCGTTCATTCACATTCAATTTGCCTTCCCGAATAAGAGTCCAAGCAGCCACCGACATAATCGCCTTGGTACACGAGAATATTGGATACAGAGTTTGTTCCGATGCTTGTCCGAGCGTCTCTGACCACAAGACTCTTCCGTCTTTGGCTATCGCAAACTGAACTGAAGGCAATAGCCCTTCCTCGACATCTTTTCGTACTCTCATTCTGAGAATTTCCAGCCGGTCGATATTCAAACCTGCCGTTTTCAATTCAGACTGTTGGGCGGTCTCCATCGATTCGATAGTAAGACCACTATCGGGATTCTTCCGTGCTTCTCGTTCAATGTCGGTCATTGGATTTCCACCTCCCGTCCTGTCTCGGCAGACTCATAAATCGCGTCGAGCATTTTCTGCACCATTAGACCGTGTTCGGCCGGTGCGAGAGTTTCAGTGTCATAGAGAACGTGATCCACAAAGTTTCGCATTTTCAGTCTGAACTCATCTCCCGCTCGCTCCCTAGGCAACCATTGCGGCTCTGTATTCACCATGTGGTCGTGAGCATCACTGAAAATTCGTGGGGGACTCCATGAAGCACCTCCGTGCGTACCCATGAGATTGAAGTTCCAGTCGTCCTTTTCAATATGTGCTGCAAAGCTGGCTTCAATGCTTAGGGTCGCCCCATTGTCAAATCGAATCATTCCTACGGCCAAGTCTTCGACGTTGTAGGTCTTGTAGTCCCAGTTTGGCCATTGCGAAACAACGGTAGATGGCTTGTCTCCTAGGTACGTGTATGTCTGTCCGGAGGCCGATACAGGTCTGGGAGAGCCCATTACGAAGTGTGTCGTCTCCAGCACATGAACACCGATGTCGATGAGAGGGCCGCCGCCTTGCAGTTCCTTTCGGCCGAACACACCCCAATTTGGAATTCCGCGCCGTCGAAGAGCTTGGACACGTCCATACAGCACTTTGCCCAATTCACCGTTTGCTACGGCATTTCTGAGAAATCTTGTACGTGGCTCGAATCGATGTTGGAAACCGATGACGAGTTTGCGGTTTTTCGACTTAGCCGCATCGACCATTTGCGCACCTTCTGTGGCATTCATTGCAAGAGGTTTCTCAACCAACACGTGCGCACCCGCATTGATAGCAGCTATGGTGCAAGGAGCGTGCATTCCGTTTGGAGTACACACACTTACAGCATCTGGCTGAACATTCTCCAACATCTTCTCGAAATCCAAATACGATTCCGGAATGTTGAATTCTCGACACAGTCTCTTGGCGTTCTCTTCAACCACGTCTGCTACTGCTACGATTTCGACGTCATCCATTCGGCTCAAATACCGCATGTGAGTGCGTGCAATTCCTCCGCCGCCTATAAACGCCATTCGCAATTTGCCGTTGTCTACTTGATTCATTCTTGAGTCCCAAGAATCGTTATGCCTTATGTGTCGATCTCAAATGATAGGCCTGTGAGAAGAAGAGCTAAATCACTGCGCACAATTTACAGGTCCCTAACTCTCCCAATTCTTATGCTCTATGTTACCTGTATTTTTGTACATATTCAAACAGCTCGCACCGTCTGCATTTATGGTCCAAGGCGATTGAACCTCGGAATTTCACGTATAAATGGAGGCTTAAAGAAACAGATTGGGAATTAGCCTTTTCCGTACGATTCCTCGAGTTCTTCTACAGAATACGCAAGAGGCGGACAGACAGGGTCCCCAGCCAACGCTCCGCTAACTCGTAGACTTGGATCGAATGCGTGACCCGGAACTACGTCGGAGTTCCACACTTCGCAGGCCCCTTGAAGACAGGTTAGCGAAGCGTAGCCGTGTCTGGTCAAAGCGAGATCGGTATTCAATTCTGGAGTGTAGTCATTTCTTACGTTTTCCACATGGACGTTTCTTGACGTCACACGTCTTACAACTCCTTTGACAGACCCAAATCTTGCTAGGCGAGCCCACGTCAATCCCTTGAGCTGATCCATGGGCAGGCCGGGAACATTGATGTTGGTAACCGAACGGTCGGGACCTGCAAGTATGGACGGAATTAACTTGACTGCCAGTTCAGCTGCAGATTCCCAGAACCAGCGAGCCGCTCCACCTAGACTTACAGCAAGACCTTTCATTCCGAAGTTCTGAGCTGCGAGTGCAGCACCTACAGTTCCAGAGTGAACAACGGACCTACCTACGTTCAGTCCAGCGTTTATTCCAGAGACAACTACTTCTGGTCGACTACAAAAGGCTTCGTTGGAAGCGAGGAGCGAACACAACGCAGGCGGACCAGCTACTGCATACACGCCACCATCGAACGATTCGATCTTTTTCTCTCTGAAACGGATCGGATTCGTTGCCGAGTATGAACCCAGGGACGTCCCAGTGCCTGATGCATCGTAATCTGGAGCGATTACCGTAACTTGATGTCCTTCACGCTCTAGAAAACGGGCAAGTACATGAATGCCAGCAGAGTCAACCCCATCATCGTTGGTTACGACAATTCGACAGGTCATACTTCCTTCAATCCTCAGCTTCCTTCTCTTCCTCTCTCCACTCCGGTTCGGCTTTCCGTTTAGAAGCGTGAGCTACGCCAACTGATTCAGCCATAAACCTGTCGGAAGGAAGAAATGAACACATCGTTTCAGCCAAACAGCGATTTTACGCTTGCCAACCTCATGCAACATGCGGTTCGGTTCTTGAGGTAGAGCGTGCATCCATGGATGTTCACGTTCAGGCTAGTCGAGAACATCCATATCGAATGGTGTATCTTGTATGGTTCTAGCCTTTGCTTATGTCCTTCGTCCTGAATCATTCTCAAACTCAAACGGACTATTCGAACCTCCGTAGTGACTTCGACAAAGAGGGGTTCGTTGTCATACGTCACTTCCTCAATCCTGATGAACTTCGTGAATTGGTCTCTCAAACCGAGGCTTACTTGGACACTATCGGCTACAAAGCAAAGACCGAATCTTCATCAAAAAGATCATTCGGAGGTACGCGAAAAAACCTGCAGCATGCCTCACCGTGGTTCGATATGGAACTTCGATCCGGCAAACCGTATCGACTCGTCAGCGGTCTCTTGGATTCCGAGTTGAAACCCGCCACCGCTGCCTATTTCGAACGAATTCCCGGAGAAGAGGCAGGCATCGAACCGCACTTTGATTCAATTGGTCACCGTAGTTGGGGCGCCACTGTCTGGATTGCGTTGGACTCCGCACGGATCAGTAATGGGTGCCTCTACTACGCAGCAGGGAGTCATCGGGTGGAATACCCAAACGAAGTCGGCATTAAGGACTTCGACAAGTCAGGCGACCATGCTACTGCGATCGAAATTGATCCCGGTGACGCGGCTATTCATTCCAGTCTGACGGTGCATTGGTCCAATCCAAATCGATCACTCAACCGGAGGCGAGCAATTTCATTCTTCTACTGGAGCGTATGACCCCATAGCTACATCAAGAATTGAAATGCGTGTCGTTGATCTACTAGGAGTTGCAACCGTAAACGGCGTATCATGTCCAATACTCAAGTGTTCGCAAGTTGGGATTAGAGTAGGAATCTCTCCATGAAGACACATCCTTCCTTCAAGATTGCTTCGACCTTCGTCTGTCTACTAACAATTCTCGCCCTTTCGAGCTCCATGGTCAGTGCGCAAGAAGTGCGTGTCGTTGACATTAACGGAGCAATCGGTCCAGCCACAGCGGACTACTTCATTAGAGCATTGACAGAAGCTGCCAAGGACGATGTAGAACTAGTGGTCATGAAACTCGACACCCCAGGAGGGCTAGTGAGTTCCTTGCGGGACATGGTCAAAGAGATCTTGGCCTCGCCTGTGCCGGTTGCCGTCTACGTTGCACCGAACGGGGCTCGTGCGGCAAGTGCAGGAACGTACTTGATGTATGCAAGCCACATCGCCGCGATGTCTCCTGTAACCAATATCGGATCTAGCACTCCAGTTTCAATTGGTGGCGAAGGTGGGGGATTTCCTGCTCCAGGCGGTTTTGACGATCCCAGGAACTCCGATGAGCAAGGTGAGGAATCTGAAGAATCTCCACCTAGTGATCCATCAGCGATGGACAAGAAAGTCGTCAATGATGCAGTCGCGTATATTCGAAGCCTCGCCGAACTGAGAGGACGCAACGCCGATTGGGCTGAATTGACAGTACGAGAGGCCGCCAACCTAACCTCTTCTGAAGCATTGGAAATGAACGTCATCGAATACGTTGCGAACGACCTGCAGGAATTGCTTGAAGCGATAGACGGCACGACCATATCCAATGTTGATGGCGCAGATGTAACGCTTGAAACGGCTAATGCAACCGTCGTAGAAGTGGAAACGGATTGGCGCTACGAGTTCCTAAAGGTAATCACGGATCCCAATATCGCCTACCTGCTTCTGATAATTGGAATCAACGCCTTGTTGTTCGAGTTCTACAGTCCTGGACTCGGAGCTGGCGGTATAGTAGGCGTGATTTGCTTGCTGTTGGCGGCATATGCGTTGCAGATGTTGCCGGTGAGTTTTGCCGGACTTGCATTGCTTGTTGTAGGATTTGGTTTGCTTGTTGCCGAGGTCTTCACACCAACCTACGGTGTGCTAGGGTTGGGCGGTGTCGTTGCATTCCTCGCTGGATCACTGTTGCTGTTTGATACTGATGTCGAAGGATTCCGCGTGTCGATAGAGATTATTGTTGCGTTTGGTCTTGGCACCGTAGCACTTGTTTTCTTTGTCGGACGCAGGGCATATCAGCATTGGAAGCGCGGACCAGTTTCTGGAGTTGATGCTGTCATTGGTGAAACAGCTACGGTTGTGGAAGAGTTCGAAAAGAGTGGTAGAGTTCGCGTTGCTGGAGAGATTTGGTCCGCAGTTTCGGATAGACCACTGGAAAAAGACGATACAGTCATCGTTAAGTCTATGGATGGACTCACACTAACAGTTGAAAAGGTAGCTTGAGACCATGATCATATTTTTTGCTGCAATCGCGTTTTTGCTCGTAATCTTTCTGATTTCCTCATTACGGATCATGCGCGAGTACGAGCGTGCCGTTGTCCTATTTCTTGGACGTTTTCAAGACGTCAAAGGACCTGGGCTCATAATCGTGATCCCGATCATTCAGCAAATGATCAAAGTCGACCTTCGAACCGTAACGATGGACGTACCTACACAGGACTTGATCACGCGAGACAACGTTTCAGTACAGGTGAACGCCGTCTTGTACTTTCGAGTGCTTAAACCGAAGGAAGCCATTATTAATGTTGAGGACTACATGCTCGCCACTGAGCAGCTGGCTCAAACTACTCTACGATCGGTCTTGGGTCAGCATGAACTCGACCAGTTGCTTGCGGAGCGAGAGCGTCTGAACGAGAACATTCAAGCCATTCTGGACCAACAGACCGATCAGTGGGGAATCAAAGTCGCTAATGTCGAAATTAAGCACGTCGACATCGATGCAACCATGGTTCGTGCGATCGCGAAACAGGCAGAAGCAGAACGTGAAAGACGAGCAAAAATCATTCACGCTGACGGGGAATTCGAGGCTTCCACTCGACTTGTTGATGCTGCTGAGAAACTTTCGGCGCAGTCCGGTTCGATGCAGTTACGCTATTTGCAGACTCTAACTGAAATCGCAGGTGAGAAGTCTTCGACCATCGTCTTTCCACTGCCAGTGAACCTGATGGAGTCTTTGCATCGACTGACCCAAACAGATCCGACAGATCCGGAGGACGAAGGCTCTACGCCAGCCACCTGAGTCTTTGAGAAGCAGCTAACCCGATTCTTGCAAAGCAGTTCGGGCAAGAGGAATCTCTAAACCTGCTGAATTGGTCCGATAACGGTATACAGCTCCTCGGTTTTCTCCTTCTACTCCATTTGAGCCCGTGACTATGTAGAGGGTCTTCAAGTCTTCGTCGCCGAAGCAAACACTCGTGCACATCGGCAACGGAATCTCAATGAAATTCAAGGGTTCACCCGACGAAGAACATACGCTGACGCCGGACCCGCCTGCCAAGGCGATCCAAACCGATCCATCTTCTGCAACAGCCAATCCATCGGGCGCACCCACTTCGAACTCTGCAAAGGGTTCTTTGGATCCCAAGTCTCCGTTGTCATCTACGGAGTACTTCATGACCTTGTTTCTTCTTGAATCGGAGTGATAAAGGGTCTTTCCGTCCGGTGAGAATCCAAGACCATTGGTCAATAAGACATCCTCAGCAACAACTCTGGTCGATCCATCGACGTCTATGACATACAAGTCGCCCGATTTTGGCTCTCTTCCATCTTCAAAAACAGGACTAGACCCTAAGGATCCGGCATAGACCCGACCGCTCTCGTCGGTTGTAATGTCGTTGTAGCCAACGTTGTCGTTATCAGGATCTCTGTCCAATAGAACGACAGAGTCCTCTTCGCCAAACCGCTTGAAGGAAATGTTGCGACCGCTCACGACAACGCCTCCTCCGAAGTGCAAGACCATGCCTCCAATACCTCGTCTGTGAGGAAACACAACGTGCACCCTATCCTGTGAGTCTAGGTGATATACGCCACCATTAATCACATCACTAAACATCAGACCGAGTTCCGTGTGCCACACGGGAGCTTCGATCAAACCATAGCCATCTGCAATTGCCTTCATGCTTGGTACTGGTAATTTAGTTGCTCAATCGTCAAGATCCGAGGTTCAGCTAGGAAAAATGCGTTGAAATGCAACGGCCAAATGTTTTGAGTCGTTCCCGTACAGCAAAACAAAGAGCTCAAACGCTCCATCTCGAGCTAGATGGCTCAATTCTTCGGTGTGGACTATTGTCGGACGAATTCTTCGTCGACACGCATATCGAGTGCTGCACCAAACAGGGCATTGGCGTACTCACTCTTTGGAGCATCGAACACCTCCTGTGCCGGTCCCTGTTCGACAATTTCGCCGTCCCTCATGACAATCAACCAGTTGGCGAGAGCGCGAACTACCTTGAGATCGTGACTCACAAACAAATAGGCCAGATTGTGCTTTTGCTGCAATTCCCGCAAGAGATCTACGATCTGCGCCTGCACCGACATGTCTAACGCTGATGTGGGTTCGTCCAGGACTACAAACCTAGGCTGCAGGACCATTGCCCGTGCTATCGAAATTCTCTGCCGTTGCCCGCCCGAGAATTCGTGTGGATAACGAACCATAGTTGCCGGATCAAGACCAACCTCTCCCATAATTTCAGCGACTCTATTCTGTCGATCGGCACGGGAGAGTTCCGGATGATGTACCCCTAGTCCTTCTTCGATAATGTGCTGAACGGTCATGCGAGGCGATAAGCTTCCATACGGATCTTGAAATACAACCTGCATGTCCTTGCGCAATCGTGTGAGTGCCTTGCCTTTCACGTCGAGAATGCTCTGACCGTCGAATTCCAATTCTCCTTCGCTCGCTAGCAATCTCAACATTGCTAAACCGAGAGTTGTCTTTCCTGAGCCTGACTCTCCTACAACTCCTACTGTCTGACCCGCGCGAACTACGACCTCTACGTTGTCGACCGCTGTCATGTATTGGTTTCCGCCCAACCATCCCTTTCCAATGGGATACTTCACGGTAAAGTGCCTCGCTTCGGCGGTAACACTTGCTTGGTTATTTGTCCTCGCAGGATCTCCAGATGGCTCGGCTGCCAACAAGTGCTTTGTGTATTCGTGCTTGGGTGATCCAAAAATTTGCTCGTTGGATCCGTGCTCGACAATGAGACCTTCGGTCATCACGCAGACCCTGTTTGCGACGGAACGGACGATTCCCAAGTCGTGTGTGATCAAGAGCATCGCCATGTTCATTTCCGTTTGCAGTTGCTTCAGCAACGCAAGGATCTGTGCCTGGATCGTTACATCCAAGGCGGTGGTAGGCTCGTCCGCAATCAGCAGTTTGGGCTCGTTAGCAAGAGCCATGGCAATCATCACTCGCTGGCGCTGGCCACCGGAAAGTTCATGTGGATATGCACCCAACCGATGTTCTGCATCTTGCAGTCCAACCAGTTTCAAGAGCTCAAGCGTTCGATCCAAAGCCTCTTTCCTAGACAATCCTTTGTGCACACGAAGGGCTTCTCCGACTTGCTTCGAAATCTTGTGCAGTGGATTAAGCGAGGTCATGGGTTCCTGAAAGATCATGCTGACCTTTCCACCTCGAATATTGAGAAGTGTCTCCTGGGACGCGTTAATAACCTCTTCACCGTCAACAGTTACGCTTCCCGTCGGATGGCTTGCGAGAGGATAGGGAAGTAACTGAAGTACAGAAAGTGCGGTAACCGATTTTCCTGATCCGGATTCACCTACAAGTGCCACCGTTTCGCCCTGGTCTATATTGAACGAAACGCCTCGCACGGCTTCTTCTTGACCGAAACTTACACTAAGGTCGTTTACCTCCAAGATACTTGGCACATCTTCTCCTTAACAACCCGACACTCGAATCAAGTGCCTCTGAACTCGATGACTATGCTAGCGGATACTAGTTCAGGACAAACCTTTCTTGCAATCAAATCGGCGTAAACTCCAAATTACTCCCGAAAGAGATGCTGTGACACGGAAATTCCAATTAAACTATCCATATCGGACTCCGATACTAGCACGAGCCAAGTCACATGTCCAAGAAGGATCTTAGGAACGCTGGATTGAAGGTCACGATGCCACGCCTTCAAGTCCTAGAAGTGCTCGAAAAAGCCGAACCGCACCACCTTTCCGCCGAGGATGTGTACCGTCAATTGCTAAGTTCTGGCGATTCCATTGGCCTCGCCACTGTATATCGAGTTCTAACTCAGTTCGAGTCAGCAAATATAGTCGAACGTCACAATTTTGACGACGGTCGGGCCATCTACGAACTCAAGACGGCGGAGCATCACGACCACATGATCGATATCACAACCGGACAGGTCTATGAATTCGTGGACCAAGAGATCGAGAGCCTTCAACGAAAAATTGTCGAATCACGCGGGTTTGAGCTTGTGGACCATGACCTCGTGCTTTACGTCCGCAAGAAAAAGGAATAGCAAGAAGAGATCTTTGTGCAGCAAGCCTGTCGCTAAGAGAGTTCCTTCTTGCGCTGTCTCCATTGGCGTCGTTCTTCTCGCGTCGCTCGTTCAAGAGCCCGCGTGAGGACCGGTGAACTGATTGCCTTGAGATTGACGCTCAAGAACTGGTCGACCTGAGACGGATAGTCTTTGCGAAATTCGCCCAGAACCCATCCCACGGCTTTCTCAACATAGAAACGTCGATCTTCAAGACATCGCTCAAGATTCGGTCTCGCTCGTTCAAATGGTACGTAAGTCGGGTACTTAGTGCTGTTGCGTAGCAAACTAACGATGGATACCCGCTTGTACCACTCCTTGTCCGATCGGTTCCATTTATCTAGGTCATTCCAACAAACCGGATCATTCAAAGCCAAGTAGGTTGAGTAAATCGTGCACAGTTCATCGGAGTGCGCCCAGTTTTCTACCCGTTCTACCCAATTCCTCACAGTGGACCAGTTCTCTAGATTTACAGCTCGTTTCAATTGATTCTTGCAGTAATCGAGCGCGCAGAACATCACATCCCCATTTGTGGAATTCATCCAAAGGTCATTCCAAATGCGCAAAACCTGTTCGTCGTCAAGATCGCTGAAGGAGAAACCTGCCGACACAATCTTGCGTCGCGCCGGAAATCGAACACCTAGATATTCAAGACTTGAACGTCGATCTAGTGCTATTTTGGTCCCCAGACTGGGGTTTCCAATTTGCGAGAGCGCTTCCCGGACTTCCTCGTGAAAAGCTGAATACTCCATCAAATCAGGGATTGTTCCGCGTTAGCTCTTGTTGCTCCGCAGTGCGCTTCGTCGGCCGAACAACCCTTAGCCTTGAAACGAGTCACTCTGAAGAGCTTAGCGAAAAAGCCACCAATCGGGTTGGTTCCCATGATCCTCCAGTCCCGATGACCAAGTACTGTTTTCCACCGGACAAGTACGTGATTGGGGGAGCGTCAGTGAAAAATCCCGTAATTCTGTGACTCCAAAGAGTCTTTCCACTCGCCTTGTCCATGGCGACCAGCTGGTCGCCATCGCTTCGAGAACCATAGAAAATTGCGGTCGGAGTGACGAGTAGTCCGGGCGCAGCTCCTATTTGGCCCAAGTCCGGAAGCTCTAATTCTCTCAGTAGTGGGTGACCTACGGGTCCTCTTCCATTTGGAACCGTCCACTTGATGTCTCCTGTGTTCAGGTCATAGGCCGTAATGCTTGACCACGGAGGCTTGATAAATGGAAGTCCTGGTTTGAACTCTGGCATCGTGAAAAAACCACCAAACTTGATTCCTCGATTTCGTGTGTCTGGAATAGACACAATGAGTGTGGGCATTCTTCGGGAGGCTACGAACAGTGATTGGTCGATAGGATCGAGTGCAGCTCCTCCCCAGTTAGCTCCGCCGCCAATTCCGGGCAGAATCAATGTCCCTTGGGTTGAAGGAGGAGTGTAGAGAGGCCCGATCTTAAACTTGCTGAGAGCAGCCATGGCTTGCTTTCTGATTTCGGGAGTGAAATCAATTACGTTGTCCTCGACGAGGCCCTGCATTTCAAAAGGCGGAGGCCAAGTTGGTCTGGGCTGAGTAGGGGAAGGCATTTCACCTTCAAGATCGCTCCCAGGTGCTTCCACGTCCTCAATTTCCCATATTGGCTTTCCGGTGACCCGATCAAATACGAACAAATAGCCAGTCTTCGTGACTTGAGCCACGACCTTGACAGTCTTGCCGTTGCGATTGATGTCAGCCACCACCGGAGCAGCGGGATTGTCGTAGTCCCAAATGTCGTGACGTACGTTCTGAAAATGCCAAACATACTCACCCGTTGAGGCATCAACGGCTACGAGCGATGTACCAAACAGATTGTCGCCCGGACGGGCGCCGCCGTAAAAGTGGTTCGATGGTGCCGTGACGGGAAGATACACATGATTAAGTTCGGGGTCGCAACTGGTCGTAGACCATACGTTCGTATTTCCCATCCACTTCCAACTTTCGTTCCCCCAAGTTTCGTTTCCTTCTTCGCCCTCTTGGGGAACCGTCTTGAACACCCACTTCTGTTCGCCCGTCTTGACGTCGAATCCACGAACATCGCCTAAGGGAAGATTACTGTTCCAAGGCGGCCTTACGCTCCAGGAATGCGAGCCGTCGTCAGGTTGACTACCAATGACAACAACGTCTCCACAAACGTTGGGCGCATGGCTCCACGCTATGCGACGAGGATCCAATGGCCGTCGCAACCCTTCTCGGAGATTTACTTTCCCCTTGTTGCCAAAGTCCTCGATGAGCGAACCACTCTCAGCATCAAGCGCAATCAACCAACCATCGCTTGTTGTCAAAAGTACTCGACCACCGGATTTATCCTTGTGGAACGCCAATCCCCGAGTAGTAAAACCAAACATGGCTGGACGAGGTCCTTCTCGTGTGCCTGGATCGTAGGACCACAGTGTCTCTCCGGATTGCGCGTCGACTGCCTCCACCGCCGAATAGCGCGTTCGTAAGAAGAGCCGACCATCCACCATCAGCGGCGTTCCTTTGAACATGTCGGGAGCTTTGGCTGCGTTTCGCGCGTCTCGCACGCCTGTATCGGTTTCCGATTCCCAAACCCAAGCAATCTGTAGTTCGTCGAGGTTCTCACGAGTGATCTGATTTAAAGGCGAATACTTGCGTGCGCCGATGTCCCCTCCATAGGCGGGCCATTCACCGAAACTCGTTGTGAAGTCGAATGGACGTTCGGGGTCGATTACTACCTCCATTTCGTTAACGGACTCTCCTTCTGGCTCCAATTCAGAGCCGATGCTGTTCCCTTCTCCACCGGCATCCTCCGAAGTCTTGACGATTTCATCGCCCCTCGACTCTAACCATGCGACATCAATTTTGTCCACCTCGCGGCGCTCGCGTTCTTCGATCAGCCACTGACCCCGATCGTTCAGTGCTTCGCCACCGGACGCCGTTGCGTGGCAGAACGTGCAGTCCTCTGCCCCATACTCCATGGCTCCAACGAAATACTCAGGCTGTGCAAGGACGACCCAAGATCCGAATACGAAAACCGCAACCAAGCTCCTTTTCAAGAATCTAGTTGCCGGGCGAAGCAAACTACGCTCCATGTTGACTTGTGAAGCTTGAAAGCGAATTCCCAATGGTGTCTGTCTATGCACGATGTGCCCTCGTTAAGTACGCCGTAGAGCTCATCTCCGCGATCCTGCTGCTCGTCCGCTCAAATTCACTCGTATAGCGAGTACCAATATACAAACTCTCAATCGGTTTGTGCGCATGCAGTACAAGATTTACGTTTCGATCATAGAACACATCTACAGCATTGATGAAGCGTTTGGTGGCTTCTTCCTTGGTTTGTGTCAATGTCGGAACGTCGTAAATCACTACCGTATGGTGTATTCGGGCAATTTCTATGTAATCAGCAGCGTTTCTCGGTCCCTCACAAAGTTCCGCGAATCTGAACGCAACGATTCCTTCTCCACGATATACACACTCAATAGCTCGTTTGTTCACAACTATGGGATCGGAGGTGAGGCTGGAGGAGTCAACGAGTTCGGCTCTATCGTCCTCAATCATTTGGCGCGTGGCTGAAGTTCCAATCCGATAGAGGTCACGGTTCCGCAATGTAATTAGCCGGTAATCGACGTCACCCTCAAGGGAAACAACGTCCATATGCTCTTCAATCAGTTCTATTGCTGGAATAAACCTACGCCGCTGCAACCCGTTTTCGTAAAGCATCGACGGAGCAATGTTGGATGTGGTAACGAGAACGATATGTCGTTCGAATAGTGCATGAAGAAGCTCGCTCAGAATCATCGCATCGCCAATGTCTGAGACAAAAAACTCATCAAGGCACACCACTGTTGCATTGCGATGAATGCCTTCCGCCACTGCCTCGAGTGGATTGGAGCTTCCAGCTACTTCTGCAAGTTTCTCGTGAACGTCTTGCATAAACCGATGAAAGTGCCAACGGCGTTTTCTTGGAAGGGGCAAGCTCTCAAAGAACCGATCCATAAGCATTGTTTTTCCGCGTCCTACGCCACCCCAAATGTACAGTCCTCTCTGCAGCGGTCGTCTGAGGCCGAGCAATCGTCCGACGACAGCTTGAATCGAAGACTTGTGCTTTTGATCTCTCTGTACATTGAGAGACAAGATGTCCAACCGATTGGCTAGAGCTTGCTGGAACGGATCGAGCTTCAGTTTTGTGTCTGTGCTCAAGTAGGAATTCGCAAAGGACTTTGAATGGCTGCTAAGAATAATTGACGACGATTGTGCTTTCAGATTTCATCCAGACGAAACTCGCTGGCAAGATGGTCGTATGGCCAAGTTTCTCGAGACAATCAAGCGGACAAGGTTCGGAAGTACGAGATGAGCTAGGCCAACGCATTAGGAGTCTAACCAGGGGAAACTTCATACAAACCAGTGTCAGAACTATCGTCAGATGAGGTCGCAAATGACGCCGGTTCCAGGTCTTCTCAGATTGAAATTCTCTAAAAGGTGCGTTGATTAATTTACAATACATGCGTGTTATAACTTATTCAGAGTGCGTTTTGATATTTGCGAATAGTGCGTTCTTAGTAGCACACAGCCTAGAAGCCCCACAGGATTGAGTGAAAACTTCATGGAAAGCTACATTCCCCGGATAGCCGACAAACAACTACGTTCGATGCTCAAAGTGGTGCCTGCAGTGCTTATCGAAGGCCCAAAATACGTTGGGAAGACTGAAACCGCACGCCAAACGGCATCGAGTGAAGTCTTAGTTGACATTGACGAGGACGCGAGACTCGCCGCACAGGTCAATCCTGGAGTCTTGCTTAATGGCAATACTCCAAGACTAATCGATGAATGGCAATCCGCCCCGGCAATTTGGAATCACATTCGCAGAGAGTGCGACCGCCGAAACAAGACGGGACAATTCATCCTGACTGGATCCTCTAGCCCGGCTGACGATGTCACTCGCCACTCCGGCGCAGGAAGAATAGCGCGCTTAACCCTACGCCCCATGTCGCTCTTCGAACAAAAACTCTCGGACGGATCAATGTCACTGAAAGAGATCTTTAGTAGTCGATCGATTAGCGGCGATCGACCTAGTATTACGTTCGACATGCTTGTTGAGGCGGTATGCTGCGGCGGGTGGCCTGGATTGACAAAATTGAGCGCAGTTCAACGTCTGGAGTACTGCCGCGCATACATTGAAGAGGCAACTCGAACGGAACTTCTCAGCGATATCACTTTCGACCCAGTCCGAATGCGAAAGCTGTTCGTGTCACTAGCTCGAAACATAGCGACCAATGTAATGATTACAACATTACAGAAAGACACAGATTCGGCCGCTCAAACTCGAACTATTTCGAACTATCTGAACCACATGCAACATATCCACATCGTTGAGCCCCAATTGGCATTCTCAACCCACCTTAGGTCCAGAGCCCAGCTGCGACTAACTCCCAAGCTACACTATTGCGATCCCTCCCTCGCTGTAGCTGCCCTGCGATCGAACCCAATGAAGCTCAGCCGAGATCTCAACTACTTTGGGTTCTTGTTCGAGTCAATGGTTGTACGCGATCTACGGGTTTACGCAGACGCTAATGACGCTGCTGTGTATTTCTACAAGGACAACACAGGACTGGAAATTGATGCGATCGTCGAAACCGCTTCAGGTTCGTGGATTCCAATCGAGGTTAAGCTGGGAGGAAAAGATCACATTGAGTTGGCAGCGAAAAACTTAAAGAGACTACGCGACAAGATTGACTTGAACAAAGTAGGAGAACCAGCGGCAATGCTAGTGATTACAGCGACTCCCTCCTATGCCTACACACGCCCGGATGGAGTTTCGGTTGTTTCCATTTCATCACTGGGTCCTTAGAAGTGACCAAGGTACAAAGACTTTCCCTTGAGACACAAAGTGTGGTTTGAGTTCTCAAACGTGGTCCCTACCTCTCGATGATCCTGTGACGGCAAGAGGATCTCAACACTCCTCTAACGACCTATCCTTGAACTCGTCGAATGTCTGCGCCCAACCACCCGAGCTTCTCTTCGATTCGTTCATAACCACGATCAATGTGATAGATTCGATTTATTGCTGTTTCCCCCTTCGCCACAAGAGCACCTATTAATAGACTTGATGAAGCACGGAGGTCCGTGGCCATTACAGGCGCACCGCGAAGCTCCTCTACACCCCTGACTATTGCGGTCCTGGCGTCCTTCAGTCGGACATCTGCACCCAATCGCACCAATTCCTGGACATGCATAAACCGATTCTCAAAGACTGTCTCGGTAATCCGACTAACCCCCTCTGACACACAATTTAGAGCCATGAACTGTGCTTGAAGATCTGTGGGGATTCCCGGATAGGCTTCCGTACGAATGTTGGTTGCATGAGATGCGCTGGAGGTTGCATCTAGTCTAATCGTCGATTCATTCACCTGAACTTGGTGACCAAATTCCTTCAACTTGGCCAATACTGCCACCAATACATCGGGACAAGCATCGTGAATGCATATACGGCCCCGAGTGGCAGCTGCCGCGATCAAGTAGGTTCCCACCTCAATTCGATCCGACTTCACTCGATAGGAGCAACCTTCAAGTTGACCACACCCGTTCACAGTGACCGTATTCGTACCTTCACCAACAATGTCCGCCCCCATCTGACGCAAGCACGTTGCCAACTCGACTACTTCAGGCTCGAGCGCTGCGTTTTCGATCACTGTCGTACCTCGAGCAAGTGTTGCAGCCATCAGTACATTCTGAGTTCCTCCCACGGTAACGACGTCCATTTCAATATGCGCGCCTTCGAGACCTCTCTGACATGTTGCGATGACGTACCCGTTCTCAATACTGATAGTGGCACCCATGAGCTCCAAAGCCTTCAGATGCTGATCCACTGGCCGAGTTCCTATCGCGCACCCGCCCGGTAACGATACTTCGACACGGCCGTATCGAGCGAGCAATGGTCCCAAGACAAGAAAAGACGCTCTCATTTTTCGTACCAAGTCGTACGGCGCCCTCAAGTTCGAAATAGAGTCGGTATCGACAGTTACGCCAAGTTTCTCATCCACACTGATCCTTGCTCCAAGATCGGCAAGCAATTCCAGCATGGTTGTGACATCTCGTAAATGAGGAAGGTTGTCCAACTGCACTGGCTTGGATGCAAGTAAGGTGGAAGCGAGAATGGGAAGTGAAGAGTTCTTGGACCCCGATGCCCTCGTTTCACCTTGAAGTGGATTACCACCTCGAACAAGCAATTTGTCCAAAGTGCTAGGTCATCTTCATTGCGACGTTGGGACGCTCGCAACGATCGTCACGGCATGGAGTGAACCAGTCCGAATGAGCTCGTTTAGACAGCTATATACCAATCGTTGTCTTTCGACGGGCCGCAATCCATCAAACCGCTCCGATACCACTCTTACACTAGCGTGGTTTCCTTGCACCCCAACTTCGATTTCGGCACCTTCAAAGCCGTTTGTCAAGCGGTTCTCTATCTCAGTTTGCAAATCCATGGGGCTTTCGTCAATAGTGAAAGATGTCTACGCAAACTATACCATGTCGGAATTTAATACTTGACGACATCGCCTTATTTCATGGAAGATTGAGCCTGTCTGGCAAACTGACTAGCCGTCTTCCTCCATACGAAGGTGGAATCAATTTAAACCTCTAACTCTCTCTGTGACTAAGACAGGGATGCTTGAATAGCCAAGCCTTACGACTCAAAGTGATTGGTAAAATCGCAATTTACCCCGAGACAAGATCGAATGAGCATGATTTGGCTGTGGGTTGTTTTGCTCGTAGTGGGATTTGTCGTTCTTGTCGTCAGTGCCTCCTACTTCGTTGACGCAGCCAAGATATCTGCCCACTACCTCGGGGTCTCGGAGCTCATTATTGGACTCACCGCCGTATCAATCGGCACGTCCGCTCCAGAAATTCTAGTTGCCATAATGGATTCCTATACGGAGAGCCCCGATGTCGCCATTGGCAATGCCATAGGTTCGAACATTGCCAACATTGGTTTGGTACTAGGGCTCACAGCCATTGTCGTACCACTGCCGTTTGAAGAACGAGTGTTACGCAGCGAGCTTCCAATGCTTCTCGTGGCGACCTGCATCACAGCATTCTGCCTCGCCAATCTCCGTGTTGGACCCATCGACGGGCTAATTTTGCTAGCTTTCTTGGGGTACATTCTCTACCGACTTGTTAGAGATACTAGGAACACAGGAGAACTGCCCGAGGAGATTGAGAGTGAAGTCGAAGATCTAGAGCGCATGTCACCACTGCGTTCTTGGATTCAATTGGCGGTAGGCCTGATCTTCTTATTGATCGCCGCAAAGGTTATTGTGACTTCTGCCGAGTATATCGCACGAACTATCGGCGTGAGCGAAATGATTATTGGTCTAACCGTGGTTGCCGCCGGTACAAGTCTTCCTGAGCTAGCCGCCACAATGGCGGCCGCTTTACGCCGTAGTCCCGAGATTGCAATCGGTAACATCGTAGGATCTAACATCCTCAATATTCTTGCCGTTCTCTCAGTGCCCGCATTACTGAATCCAAGCGACATAACGCCTATTGACTTTTGGAGAGACTTTGGGGTCATGTTCATTTTGACCATGCTGCTAGCGCTATTTGCAAACGGAATAGGAGCAAAGAAAATCATTACAAGAAGTGAGGGTGTCATCTTCTTGGCATCATACTGCTGCTACATCTTGTTGCTTTACTGGCAGGATCTATGAGCCAGTTTGACTCTCTCTCTGAAGAGCTACAAGACCGAGTTGCCAAGGTACGTGCTTTGACCATCGACGTAGATGGCGTGCTCACCGACGGTCGGATTACTTATGACGAAGACGGACACAATTACCAATCGTTCGCTATTCATGATGGATACGGAATCAAGACCATACAAAGGCTAGGCATCGAAGTCGCAATAATCTCTGGTAGGGCGTCGCAGGCGGTGCAGAGACGAGCTTCTGAACTGGGTATTGAGGAGGT
This sequence comes from Candidatus Azotimanducaceae bacterium, assembly GCA_965203735.1. Taxonomy (GTDB): domain Bacteria; phylum Pseudomonadota; class Gammaproteobacteria; order Pseudomonadales; family Azotimanducaceae; genus Bin55. The sequence continues at coordinate 889,078 of OZ241909.1, read as the reverse complement.
CTATCAAGCAAGTGCAGACAAGACAGTTGCGCTGCACGACTTCTGCACTCGCAAGAGCATTAGAACTGAGCAAGTGGCCCATATTGGAGACGATGTTCCTGACATTTGTTTGTTCGACATAGTGGGAGTGGCTGTTTGTGTGCCAAATGGAACGGAAATCGCGCGCAGGTCAGCAGATTTTGTAACCTCCAAGCCTGGTGGCGAAGGAGCTGTTAGAGAAGTTTGTGACATGTTGCTCGAGGCAAACAACAGATGAAGCGAAGATTCATTGCTGCCGCGGTGATGGTCTTCATCGTAGGTGGCGGCGCATGGTTCCTGTTAACGCGTATGTCCTCCGATGACGAAGCATCGTCCGTTGAAGACCTGCAAGACGAACCAAACGTTCGTATTGGCAATGTGGAATTGCTCGAATACGGAGACGATGGTTCGGTTCTATACAAGGCCGTCGCTTCGGCCATGGAACACTCTCAGCATTCAGATACTGTGACACTCAACAATATTGATGTTCAAGTAGCGCTTGAAGGTGGGTCGAATTGGAGCTTCGGGGCATCGGCGGCGGTCATTCGAAACGCAACTTCTCAGTCTGAGACCGAAGAACGAGCCAGGATTGATTTGATTGGAGATGTTCATGTGATGAACGAGGCTGACCGGAAACTAATCCTATCGTTGGTTGGTCGTGACCTCACCTATTACCCAAACGAGCGAATGCTAGAAAGCCAGCACCCTGTTACCATCCAAAATGAGTCCGCTACGTTTAATGCAAACTCATTCGAATTCGACCTAAAGAGCAATGAGTTCCACCTCATAGGAAGCAAGACTAATCGTGTGGAAATTGAATACGCACCGAGTACCGTTCAATAACAGCTGCTGCGCAGTATTTTTCCTTCTGTTGGCTCTCGCCAGTGTAGTCAACGCAGACGATTCGAATGAACAGACTCTTCGAATTTCTGCAGACGACTTCCGGGGTTCAATCAATGGAGGCGCCGTTATCAGTGGGAACGTGGAATTGACTCGAGGGTCGCTGAAATTGCAGGCCGACAACGTGACATTGCAAGTCGAAAATGACACGTTCCAAGGAATTGAAGCGAAAGGAAACCCTGTGCTTCTCGAAATCTCTCTAGCCACTGACGAAAAACAACGGATAGTCTACGCCAAGGCAGCATCTGTGATCTACAGCATCACAGAAGATCAGATCGAGTTCGAAGGAGATGCCAAAGTCGAGAGTGAGGAAATCACGATCACCGGAAACAAGATTCGGCTCGATGTCAACGAGAACGAAATTGAGGCGGAGTCTCTCGACTCCGATAACCAGGTTGAAATCATCCTACACAGTTTGGATGCGGACAAGAAACCTACAAACGAATAGCAATGTCAATTCGTGGATTGAGGTGATCAGACACTGTGAGCGAGTTAAGCGCTAGTCGAATATCCAAGAGATACGGAAAGCGTCAGGTTGTTGAGAATGTATCACTCTCCGTGTCCACGGGCGAAGTCGTTGGTCTACTGGGTCCAAACGGGGCTGGAAAGACAACCTGCTTTTATTGCATCGTGGGCATCGTAAAAATGGATGCGGGATCCATAAGTATTGATGACTTTGATGCTTCCAACTCACCAATGCACATTCGTGCACGTCGCGGGCTGGGTTACCTACCTCAGGAAGCAAGCGTGTTTCGCAGATTGAGCACCTACAAGAACATACTCGCAATCGTCGAACTTCAACGGGGTTTGAACCGACAGGAACGGTCCGCGAGAACGAACGACCTTATGAAAGAATTCGGCCTACAGAACGTCAGAGATACCTTGGGAGAACGTCTCTCTGGAGGAGAGCGGAGAAGGCTTGAAATAGCTAGGGCACTAGCATCGGAACCCAAGTTCATGTTACTGGACGAACCGTTTGCCGGAGTGGATCCGATCTCCGTCGCTGATATCAAGAACAACGTGCGCCACTTGACGTCACGAGGTATCGGAGTGCTCATAACAGATCACAATGTGCGCGATACGCTGGATCTGTGCGACCGAGCGTACATCGTCAACGAAGGTCATGTGATTGCGGAGGGAGACACTGCCGCTATATTGGAAAACCCGGTGGTTCGTCGTTCGTACCTCGGAGAGGAATTCAAGCTATAACGACTAAGCTGCGGTATGAAACAAACTCTCACATTCCAGCAGCGGCAACAGCTACGACTTTCACAACAACTCCAGCAGAACATCAGACTGATGCAACTCTCGTCAGTCGAACTTAGTCAAGAAATTCAGACTGCATGCGAGTCCAATGTCATGCTCGACTGGGCTGATGAGTCTTCCGTTGACGAAGAAGCCAGTTACGACGAACCTCTCGCAGAAGACTATTCCGATGACCCACACCAAGACAGCGAAGAGCTGTTAGACGAAGATGAAGCGTCTTCTGACCAAGGCGAACTCAACGAACTGCACGAAGCTCTCGACCATGATCCCGGCATTGATCTGGACGCGGTAGATAGCTCTATTGAACAAGAGTGGTCCGATACCTACTTGACGGACCTCGCTACTTCCACAGGCAATTTGGATCGAATGGTGCTTCAAACTTACCGGACTTCGCTCACGGAGCACCTGTTCGACCAACTAGAGCAGCTCGACTTGCCCAGTAACGAACTCAGTTGGGCATTGAGAATTATCGAGTCCCTAAATCCAGATGGCTACCTAACAGATTCGCTACTGGAAATTGCTCTAGACTCGAACACAGACGAGACGATAGATGAAGAGCTGCTTCAATCCGTTCTCACGAAAATTCAGGAGCTGCATCCTCCCGGAATTGGAGCGCGGAATCTGAGGGAATGTCTCTTAATTCAGCTTCTAGATACTCACGCCGCTGACCCGGTTCAAAAATTGGCATTCCAAGTGGTTGACGAGTGTTTCGACGAAATAACCAGCCGAGACTTCAGTGCGCTGGAGCGCATGACGGGATCGAGTCGAGAGTCACTGGATGAGGCAATATCGTTCATTCAGACTCTAAACCCAAGACCTGGCGCGGAATTCTGTGATGTGGAGGACAACTACATAATTCCAGATGTATTCGTACGGCACATTGATGGTGAATGGGTTGTCGACATCAATGACGACGCAATACCCTCAGTGCGAATCAATTCGATCTACGCGCAAGCCGTGAGTGAAGCCACCTCTAAGGAGCAACGGTCCTTTCTAAGAGCCCAGCTTCGAGATGCTAAAGTTCTTCTTGATGGATTGAAGCACCGTTCCTCCACATTACTGAAGGCGGTCACAGCAATAGTTGAGGAACAACGAGCCTTTTTTGAGAAAGGAGAATCGTTCATGCGACCTTTGCTGAGATCTGATATCGCATTGATTCTAGGCGTGCATGAATCCACAGTCTCCCGGATCACAATGCGCAAGTACATGTCATGTCCACGTGGAATTTTTGAACTCTCTTACTTCTTTTCAAGTCATGTTCACACCATGCAGGGAAACGAAATATCGAGTCGAGCAATCAAAGCACTAATTAGGCAGTTCACTGACGAAGAGGATCCTGCAAAACCTTTATCAGACAGCAGCATCGTGAGTTTGCTGCGAGACAAAGACATTCGAATCGCACGGCGCACGGTGGCAAAGTATCGCGAGTCATTGTCTATCCCGCCTTCCAAAGCACGCCAAATATCCATCTGAGGTGGCGACCAGGTCGGATTGGTCACATTTGACTGTAAGATATTTGTAAGAACTAAACGTAAAGATTAAGGGGACAAGGATGCAACTCGACATCACTGGCAAACACGTCGATATCAACGACCAGCTTCGTTCCAATATCAAGAAGAAGCTGTCTCGAATCGAACGCCACTACGATCAGATTACAACAGTAAGAATGATATTGTCAGTCGACAAGATACAGTATCGTGCTGAAGCCACCGTACACGTAAACGGTAACGAGTTGTTTGCCGATACACGGGCACCAGATATCCTGTCAGCCATAGACTCTCTGGTGAACAAACTCGACCGACAGGTTATTAAGCACAAGGAAAAGTCCACTCGACATCGTGATCGCGCGACGCATCGCTGAGCTAGACATCGAGATTGCGAATACCGCAAGTGATAGATTTTGAAAAAATCCTGAAACCCGAAACAGTCGAGATTATCGAAAAGTGCGAGTCGCGAAAGTCGATCCTTGAAATAGCTTCTTGTCTGCTCAGCCGAAACCAAGAGGAACTGGATAGGCGTGGTCTCCTAGAGAAATTTATCGAGCGGGAAGAACTAGGAAGTACAGCTTTGGACGACAGTGAAATAGCGATACCCCACTGTAGACACGAAGGGTGCAAAGCTCCCTTAGCTGCACTCTTACGAGTCAATACCGCAGTTCCGTTTGGGCAAGAGGAACAAGTGAGGCTTATCGTTGCTCTCGTTGTACCGAAGGAAGCTTCGAAAGACCACCTGGACATCCTGAGAACCATAGCGTTGGTGTGTAGTGCTTCCTCAAACCTCACCCAACTCCTAGCGGTTCAGTCTTCATCGGACCTGTATGCGACGTTCATAAGATGCGCGCGCGAAGTGAGTGCGAAATGAGGTTGTACATAATTACAGGAAGATCGGGGTCCGGCAAGAGCACCGTCTTGCACGCTCTTGAAGATGAAGGATTCATGTGCATCGACAACTTCCCAGCCCGGCTGCTGGAGAAATTTGTCGAAGACACCTCCGAAGAGCAGACTACCCAAGACTTCGCAGTTTCAATCGATGCCCGAAGCCCTCCAACCGCATTAGATCAACTACCAAGCATCTTGAAGTCTGTGGCTCGAGACGACTTCACTCCTCGGGTTATCTACCTAGATGCTAGCGGTCCTGTTCTCGTCAAGCGATTCAGTGAGACCCGTCGACGACACCCACTAGAGAAAACCGAAACGGATCTTCGGCAAGCAATCGACTTGGAGTCCAAGTTGCTTAGGCATCTGGCTGAAATGGCGGATCTAAAAATTGACACTACGCAATGGTCAACGCACGACTTAGTGCTCATGACCAAGGAGAGACTCGTAGAAGCGGACGACAGAACCGTTTCCTTGTTGTTCCGATCCTTCGCTTACCGGAACGGAGTGCCAGTGGATGCAGATTTTGTCTTCGACCTCAGGTGTCTACCGAACCCGCATTGGGAAACTGGTTTACGCGAGCTATCTGGATTGGACGAACCCGTCAAGGAGTTCTTCGCTCGGCATGAAATCGTCGACCAGATGCATGATCAACTTGTGGGATTTCTGCACGAATGGTTGCCAGAATTTGAAAGACAGAACCGCGTCTACATGACGGTGGCTACAGGGTGCACAGGCGGGAGACATCGCTCCGTCTACATGGCCGAACGACTGGCCAATGCGTTTCGCGACGCTTATCCAAATGTTCTTGTTCGACATCGAGAGCAGCATGAGTCCCTCTCATGACGACTGGCAAAGTCATGATCGTCAACAAGCTGGGGTTGCACGCCCGAGCAGCTGCCAAGTTTATTCAGCTAGCTAAGTCCTTTCCGTGCGTTATCCAACTAGGCCGCTCTGAAGATTCCTTAGTCAATGGAAAGAGCATCATGAACATCATGACACTGACTGCGGAGGAAGGTACCGAGCTCGTTCTCGTAACCGAAGGTGACGAAGCGGAACAAGCATTCCTCGCATTGACCGACCTGATCAAAGATCGCTTCGGAGAAGCGGAGTAAACCAATATTCCTAGTTGGCAGCTACGGTCATGGACTCTACCAATAGAGATCCCGTCCGAATGCTGTTACGAAGATCTACATCATCTCCAAATGCGATTAGTCGCATAAACATGTCGTCCAACTTTCCTGCAATGGTGAGTTCATCGACGGCGTGAGCAAATTCTCCGTCCACAATCCAATAACCTGCCGCTCCTCTCGAGTAGTCTCCCGTGACAATGTTTACGCCTTGACCCATCAACGATTGCACGAGTAACCCGGTGCCCATTTGCTTGAGAATGTCATCAATCGGTTGGAGATTCGCTTCCACGGTTAGATTGCAAACGCCTGAGGCATTGCCCGTCGTTGGCATATCGAGATGCCGACCAGAATAACTACTCAGAACATAGTTGCACACCACGCCTTCTTCAACGAAGGGTTTCTCGGTTGTTGCAACTCCTTCCGAGTCATATGATCGACTTCCAAGCGCACCCTTTAAGTGAGGATGTTCTCGCAGGGTCAACGCATCCGTAGCAATTTTCTTGTTCATCGAATCGAGCAAGTATGACGACTTCAAGTATTGCGCTCTACCTCCAAGACCACTTATTAGGTGTCCAATCACGCCACTTGCTATCCCACGATCGAAGAGCACGGGATACTCGCCGGTTGGTATTGGGCGGGGATCCAATTTCTTCAATGCTCGATTGGCCGCAGTCTCCCCAACGCTAGCGGGAGAATCCAGTTCGGCTGCATCTCGACTCGTTGAATACCAGTAGTCGCGCTGCATTCCGTCACTGTCTTTCGCAATCACGTCCGCCAACATGTTGTATCGAGATTCGCGTTCCGCATGGATAAAACCCAAACTGTTTCCATATGCCGTGCAAGCCGAGGCGGCACCGATACGAGAACTGTCGCACTTGAAGATCCTTGAGTCGACGCTCTCCGCCGAGGACTCAACAATTAGTGCGTTTTCCTTTGCCTCATCGACATCCATTGGTCGAGGATGATAGAGATCCAAATCCGGAAATTCTGTAGCCAATCGATCAGGATCCGCCAATCCACTATAGGGATCAGGTTCGGTATAACGAGCGATGTTTACGGCAGCTTCCACCGATTCACGAATAGAGTCGTCGCTGATATCAGTGGTTGAAGAGCTGCCTTTCTTGTTGCCAAGATATACGGTGATTCCAAATCCGCGGTCCCGACTAAATTCCACAGTCTCGAGGTCGCCTGAACGAACGACTACGGACAGGCCAATGTCGTCTCCCGCGGCTACTTCAGCAGCTGTTGCCCCTTGTCGCTTAGCTTCGGCAAGGATTCTCTCTACAAAACCCTTGAGCGACTCTTCATCTTGTCTAGTATGTGGTTCTTGAAAGTCCACGCTTGACTGAATTTCTCCCTTCGTCGTATTCACGTCGAAGTTCCTCCTACAGTGATTTCGTCAACTTTCAGTGTGGGTTGACCCACGCCGACCGGAACTCCCTGTCCTTCCTTACCACAAACACCAACTCCACGATCCAATTCAAGATCGTTTCCCACCATTGATACCCGAGTCATGATTTCGGGACCATTGCCTATAAGAGTCGCGCCGCGAATTGGAGAGGACTTCTTGCCGTTTTCGATCAAATACGCTTCCGTCGCGGAAAATACAAACTGACCAGATGTGATATCGACCTGTCCCCCTCCAAACGCAACTGCATATACACCAAAATCCACGCTCTTGATAATCTCTTCCGGATCGCTCTCTCCTGCCAACATAAATGTATTAGTCATTCGAGGCATGGGTTGATGAGCATAGGATTCCCGACGTCCGTTGCCAGTGCTGGTCGTTCCCATCAGGGAGGAATTGAGCTTATCGTGCATGTAGCCTTTGAGCACTCCGTTTTCGATCAGAACGGTCTTCTGCCCGGGAGTGCCCTCGTCATCTATCGACAAAGAGCCGCGTCGATTGGGTATCGTCGCGTCGTCAACGATGGTGCACAGTGGAGATGCCACTTGTTGACCAATTCGGTTGGAAAACGCGGAAGTTCCCTTGCGATTGAAGTCGCCTTCCAATCCATGACCAACGGCTTCGTGCAACAGAACACCGGGCCACCCCGGACCTAGGACCACCTGCAATGGACCAGCTGGTGCATCGATGGCATCTAGATTCACCAAAGCTTGACGTACAGCCTCACGAGCGAAGTCCTCGGCATTCTCGCCTTCAAAGAGCCACTTTAGGTCATGTCTACCACCCCCACCGGACATTCCTTGCTCGCGACGGCCATTCTGTTCTGCAATCACAGACACACTAAACCGTACTAACGGGCGAACATCACCGTCACTAATTCCGTCACTTGAATATATGAAGACTGATTCATGCGTTGCGGCAATTCGAACGGAGACTTCCTTAACCCTAGGATCCAAGCCTCGAGCGAAGCGGTCAATCCTTGACAGCAAGGCCACTTTGTCGTCTTTTGAAACAGAAGTTATCGGATCTGAAGTTCCATAGAACATCGGCACATCTCGGGTCGCTTCAACGTGAGCAACCTTTCCGCTGCCTTGCCTTGCAATTGACTTTGCTGCGCTTGTAGTTTGCTCAAGAACTTCAGGACGTATGTCGTCGGCATACGCAAAACCGCTCTTCTCGCCGCTGACAGCTCGCGCACCAACGCCTCTGGATACTGAAAAGCCAGCATCTTTGACCATACCTTCCTCGAGCGCCCAGGATTCGTTGCGGAAACTCTGGAAGTACAGTTCTCCGCGATCGACTTGACGCGACATCATTCGCCCCATCAAGTCTTCTAACTTGCTGTCCGTAATGTCACTGGCATCCAACAATTGATTCTTCGGATTTGCCATTTGAGTGTCACTCATTGTTTTCCTCTCCTTCTACAACTTCTCCGTTTTCATGGTTGTCTTCGTTCTCGCTATTCAAGTTGTCTCGAAACAAGCCCACGAACTGAATATTGGGATCGTCCAACGATCCCGTCACACGGTACTTCATGCTAGCCATTCGATCCAATTGTCCTTCAAATATCTTCTTACCCACTAATGCGCTGATGACAGCAATAGGATTTGCTGTGGCAATTCCAACCCACCAAGGCAAGCTACTCGAAAGTGGCAAGGTTACTACAACCTCTATAGCAAGTGAGTCGTTATTCAAATCCATGGTTCCCGCAAGAAGAATGTCTGACCCAGTAGTCTTAATGTGCAATGGCTCGTCAATACGCAAAATCCCGTTTTCTGTTTGAACGTCAAACAAAATACGATTGAAACTCGTTCCCTCACGAAACACGTCCTTGAAGTCCAACTGCAGGCGTTGCAGTACTACTGCAAAATTCAATAGTCCCGCGATACGTAGCGCTCCGCCCCCTGCATTGACGTCCAAGAATCTCCCTTCATCCAGGTCTCCTATTAGCGACCCCGTCGTGTCATAGAGTTCAAACATGAGAGGAGAACCCGGCCATTTGAGGTCCACCTCAGTCGTGAGCGCTTTGCTTTCGACGTTAGGGTCGTAGTCCCATTGTGGTAAGACATCATGAAGCTCATCGGTTCGAACTGTCCCTACAAATCTTGTAGTGTTGTCTACTGTGTTCCATGTGATCCCGCCTGCTTCACTTCCTTCAATCCGCAGTCCCCTAACACTGCCATTGAGCTCCGAGACTCTCAATTCTTTCTCGTGAATATCGATGAACATGCTCCAGGACCCGAAGCTGGACTGTTGTTGTTCTTGGTCGATCAGTACGATGTCCTCGACCCTTAGGTTCATGGTTGGGATCCAATTCAACATCTCTGGAGAAAATGGATCGCTCGTTCTTGATTCTTGCACTTCTAGTTGGATTCGACTTACTTCTACAAGCATTGGTTCTTGCCCTGACTTCGACAAGCGGCCTTCCAATTCGTTGGACTTGACGGTCAAGTCGGTCTCGAACTCCGAATAGGTTCCGTCCACTAAAACATCAGAAAACGTGAGATCCTGTACTTCCACTCTATTTACAGTTAGTTCTTTCAGATTGACTTGCGTTGGCAATTTCAGCTCGTTTCCCCCACTGGGGGAGCTGAATTTGAAAAACTCCAAGTTACCCGAAACGAGCAGTCCGACATCTTCTGGACCGTAATCCAAGGGTGGTACATTTAATCCAACGCTTCCGTGCAAACCGCCGTCCTCGCGTAGACTAAACACCGAGGAAATCGCGCCAGAATCGAAATGTACAAGGGGGACGTCTTCGAGTTCAATCCGAACTCTGGTGCTCCGTGGTGTTTCCGCTTTCTTGCCAATCGGTTCGGGAAGTTTGAGCTCTATTCCGGCCAACGAACTTTCGACGTCGATAGTAGATGTCCTCGTTCCGTTCATGGCGAATTCCATGTTTAAACGAAAGTCGGATTCGCCGACAGCCACATCTCTAATCCACTCTCCAAGATAAGGAACGATGTTTGTGGGTGTAAACCGGCCTAGCAGTAAGACTCTCAGAGTGGAGGCGTCAGGATGAGAGTCCGAACCAATCTCGATTGAACCTGCATTTCCGAAAATCGAACCTTTCAGATCACGACTGGATACATTGAACGGCGTTGAGTACAAAATGCTTCCAGATAGTTGCGCAATGTCTATGCTCGGCGAATCCAAGTTTAAAGATGCATTTTCAAACGCCAACCGGACATCGACTAGCGGTTGGTCGTTGTCCCTTCGGAATTGCAAAGAGGATTCAATGTCCACCTGACCATCTGCGATGACCTGGCTGAGATCCAATCTTGCCATTTCTGCTAATGGAGTACTTTGTACATAGTCCAGCAACAAGGCTACAGGCGCATCAGCCGCAAAATTTACAAGTACATTAGCATCATCGAGCGAAACGCTGACATCTCCCGAACTTACAAGCACGCCAGCCGTATGACAGGATTCCAAATCGACGTCGAGAGAGTCTCTTGTCAGCAACACACTTCCTCTCACATCGTCCAAATGGGGCCATGCTTCATGGAATCGCGCCAGTACTTGATCTAGATTGACTCGCGCCTCAAAGACCGAGGAGCTTTGTGGTTCATCTGATAGTTGGACGTTGTGGTAGACGGCAGCAATGTCATGAAGAACTCCTTGCTCAATGTTGTCCGCCAACCACACCCGAATTGCCTCGTTTGTCCCACGTGGAACAAACTGCTGGAAGTTTGGGACAGCTAGCTCAATAGCCTCCGCGACGAGTCCGATGGATGATCGACCTGTTGTGTAATCGGTTGAGAAGCCCAAATTCCCCGAGATCTTTTGTCCATCGTAAGAAGCACCGTTAACGGCTAAGCGGACTCCAATGTGGTTCCTGTTCAATCCAAGAAGCATTGATCCGTCGATGTCCGAAAAGGACCTGGAATGTTCAAACCATTGGGGAAACTCGACAGACATACTCGTTGAGAGCGGCATCAGAAGAAAATCGCGGTTTCGTCCAAAAATCGCTAACTGCGGAATGTTTACTCCGGGAATTGCGCTGTAAGGGTGGGTTTTGAGATCAATCGCAGAAGCTTGAAGAACAAGATCTTTGGATTCATATCGCAACTGCAGATCGTGTACTTCACCTTCGAGTTGGAGTCCCGTAATCCATGCGACTCCTGCGTGCGCCGGGTCTCCAAATCCCCTAACCAACGAGACTAGATCCTTTGTACTTATGCGTTCGACCCAAGCGTGACTCAATCGAGGAGAGCCAAGGCTTGTAAAGTTCAAGTTAGAAAGTTCTGTGTCTTCTGTGCCATTGGTCAACGAAGCGTCTTCTAGAACGCCATGAATTTCATCCTTAATCAAATTCAAAACGAGATTGCCCCTTAGTGAGGTCGAAGATAAAGGCTCACTACCCGTGTGAATCTCAATGTCACAAAAACCCTTTCCAAGTCCGTTTCGCAACCTGAGATCAAGCGTTCCGTTCAACGCCAGGTCTTGAAGGTAGGAAACATTCCAGGCACGAGGAACAAACTCAAACTGATGTGCTGCTACTTGTAGCGTCTCGATAGTGTCGGGGAACAAGAACGATGTCTTTCGCTTGGAATAGTGAAGAACTAAACCGCAGTCTTCACACGACATCTCGGTCTTTAATTCGATTCGAACATCCTTCTGAGCTCCCGCCGTTTGGGTCTGCACCCTACCTTCAATGGTTTGAGCGGAGCCGCCCGCCGATGTGATAGTTGCAAAGCTGACATCAAGATTTCGCGAATCGAGAAGAACATTGAAAGCACTTAGACCTGCCGCGACTGAGCCCGGGTTAGAGGTGGCGAGTTTGAGTTCGCTGAAGTTAAGACTAAGTTGGACATGCGATGCCGACAAGTTTGAAAGCGAGAACTGATTTCTCCACAACGAAAGAAAGACATCGAGCTCGAGCTCTACGTCTTCAGCCAAGAGACCCGTTGCCTCGATCTTGTCGAAGGTAACAATTGGGTTTAGTCCAGACCAACGAATCCCGATGCCCTCAACACTCACTCCGTGTGCTACGAGATATTCATTGATCCCCTCTTCATGGTTTGGTGCATACCAAGCGAGGATTCGTCCCACGACGCACATCAATGCAAACACAGCAGTTAACGTGGTAGCCGTGAGGAAAAACACGCTGCGAAGATTGAACTTCAAACCTTTCCTCGACGGCTCGGTTCGATGTCTTGAGCAATCGGATTCTTGATCTTCAAGTGACCCTCAGACTTGACCCATGACAAGAGACAGGGAAACCAGTCTGCTCTAGGAGAAAGAGACGTCTTTGTCTTCGACGTAAATCCATCTGTCGAGAACGACTGCGACAACGAACCAAAAAGCCAGTGACGCAACAATCGACCACGGCACCAAAACGATTAAACCTTGCACGGGATACTCCACAAACTGCATAACTATTAGACGCACAATCTCGGAAAATATCACCACTCCAAACAGACCTAAAAGCTGATAACCAACAATTGGTCGATTCGAACGGCGCGGTAGATTTAGTCCGACCAGCACGACCACACACAATAGTAGGCCGTTCAATCCAAACGGTTCCGCGTACAGAACATCGAACAGAAAACCAAACAACCAGGCCACCAAGACCGAAAAATTTGTCGGCAAATTGGTAGCCCAGTAATAGCAGACCAACAATGCGAAGTTCGGTGTGAAATAGGTCAAGACATCAGGCGCGAAGTGGGGTAGATCAACCATCGTCAAAAACAGCGCAACGACGAGCGAAATTGAGAATCCGACGTTATTCCTCGGCAACTTCACTAGTTGCTCCACCCACGACAACTTGTAGCCAGGTGCGACGATGCATCGCAGCAAGCGGCTCCACGAGTACACGCATTTCTACACCAGAAGCTTCTGGTTCTATCGAGGTCACAATGCCTACGGGATAACCACGCGGATAGACACTACCCAAGCCCGATGCAACAAGTAAGTCTCCACTCTCAATGTCAGCGGTTACTTCGGCGTGTTCCAAGACAAGCTCAGAGGAGTTCCCTACCCCAGTGATAACGGCGTGAGTACCTGACCGTTCTACAAGAACTGGAACTGCTAGCCTGCGATCGGTTATGAGTATCACTCGACTGGTAGATGGCAATGATTCAACCACTTGGCCATAAACTCCAGTACTGTCTAAAACAGCCATACCGTCCTGCACACCATGTGTCTTACCGCGATTAATCAATATTTCATTTCTACCTGGCACGGCTATTAGTGCACTCAATTCAGCGGTCACTAGAGTCAGGTGTGGGCTGCGCTGCACTAGTGCTAACGCGTGCCTTAGTTCCGAATTCTCTCTGGCTAGGGTGTCATAGCGCCGATTCTTGACTACTGCATCCTGGTACTCACGTTCTCGTTCCCGTTGCAAGTCCAGGAGTTCTTGGCGGTCTTGGATGTAGGAGGACGAGTACGACATCCAGCGTCCCGGCGCATTGACGCCACTATAGAGACCGTTAGTTACCCAAGTCATCAATTGTCGAGGCACGCCAAGGAGCTGTCCGCTCAGGTCTGTCACTACCAACGCGATGGACACGAGGATGAGCAAGACAAAGGTTGTTGGCGTACTAAAACGCTTTCTCGCGCCTGTGGCCAATCTAGATCACACGGTTAGGTGAGTTCTTTGTGCTCAGAGGCTGCAACACTCATTGGTCAAGCTGTGGTCTACCAATTCGCAAGAAAGCTGGAGTTCACATCACGCGTTGAGCGTGAGTCTTTCCATGAAGTCTGAGTCCAAGATTTTGCCGCATCCCTCCGCGACACAAGTGAGCGGCTTTTCAGCCACCATTACGGGTAACCCAGTTTCTTGTTGCAACAGTTCATCAAGACCATGGAGGAGAGCACCGCCTCCAGTCAGCATGATTCCACTTTCCGCAATGTCGGCGGAAAGTTCCGGAGGGCAACGTTGCAATGCCGCACGAACTGCTTCCATGACCTGCTGAGTTGCAACGTGCAGAGCTTCGATCATGTGATCACTGTTGAGCACGAATCTACGAGGAACTCCCGCTGACAGGTGATGACCCGTCACTGTCATTTCTTTTACTTCATTCACAGAAACAGCGGTTCCAATTTTCTTCTTGATTAGTTCTGCGGTCGATTCACCAATTACACATCCTTCTTTCTGGCGTACATAAAGCATCACAGCATTATCAAATTCATCGCCACCGACACGAATGCTCTCGGACACGACCACGCCGCTCAAGGCCATGATTGCAATGTCCGTAGTTCCTCCCCCTATATCGACGACCATGGAGCCTCTTGCGTCTTGGATGTTCAAATTCGCGCCGACGGCGGCGGCCAATGGCTCTTCGATGAGAAACACCTCTCGTGCGCCGGCGGAGTCGACCGAGTCGCGAATCGCTCGTTGTTCAACTTGTGTCGACCTGCATGGAATGCACACTAGAACCCGCGGACTGCCAGCAAAGAATTTGCCGCCAATCGCCTCGTCGATAAAGTAGCGAAGCATCTTACTTGTTACAGTGAAATCCGCGATTTGGCCATCCTTCATGGGACGAATTACGTCAATTTCCTTGGGAGTCTTGCCCAGCATCGACTTAGCGTTAGTGCCCACAGCGGCAACTTGCCTGTCGCCTGGACGAATAGCCACAACTGAGGGCTCGTTTAGGACAATGCCTTGGTTCTTAATAAAAATCAAGGTGTTCGCCGTGCCCAAGTCGATGGACATGTCCGGGGAAAAGAGGCCGCGTATTGCTCTCAACATCTACATGTCTCTTAAACGTAAGGGAATTCCAAATATCGACGGATTGTAGCACTACAACTGTGAGCTTGCAGCCATTTCAATCAAATCGAGATCACTACTGAAAGTACCGCTCAACTCGCTACGTACTAAGAGGAACTTTCAGTTAAGACCAAAGAAAGTGTATAAGCAAAAAACCATGTGTTCAAGAGCTTTGAAGTGTTTTCTGTTATTGTGGGGCACAGAGAGGTAACTCTGCAACTCGTCCTCTGGCTGTATTCAAGCGTACAACCCAGTCCTGGGAAGGCAAGTGCTTTCAAAAAAGGACACCATGGCACTGAGGACGAACTCAAAGAATAGAATACGCGCTCTCGAATCGCGGTAGTCAACTGTGTGATGTTCGCCAGTTCACAGGCAGCGCACATCGAGTGAGGCAGCGCGAACCAGATAGAGCATCCGAGACCATCTTCCAGTTTTCCTCTTGTAGTAAGTACACCATGGACGACGCAACACTCGCAAGGCTTGGACACCTTAGTCGAATTCTCCTGAAAGACGGAGAACGCTCCGCTTTGCTTCAAGATTTGCGCACTATATTGCGATTCGTGGACGAAATAAAGTCTGTGCCAACTGAAGACGTGGAACCGTTGGCGCATCCTCTCGATACTGTGCAAGCCTTGCGCGATGACTCTGCAATCGCTGACATAGAACGAGACAAATACCAACAAGTCGCGTCACAGACCCTGGATGGGTTCTACGTCGTTCCCAAGGTCATCGATCCCTAATGGACAACATCCAATCGATCAAGCAGTTGTGCGATCTCATGGATGCGCGGCAAGCTAGCTCGTTTGAAATCACGAGTGAGTACTTGGATCGCATCCGTCGCATCGATAAGCAACTAAATAGTTTTGTCTCCTTGCACGAAGAAGCGGCATTACGTGCCGCTAGATTGGCTGATAAGGACAGAGCCTGCGGGCGAACAAAGCCTTTGACGGGCATTCCAATAGGTCACAAGGACGTCTTTTGTGTCAAGGGAGAGAAGACTTCCTGTTGTTCCCGAATGCTTGAGTCCTTCGTTGCTCCTTACAACGCAACAATCGTTCAAAACCTTGAGAATGCCGGTGCAGTCTGTCTAGGCAAGACAAACATGGACGAATTTGCTATGGGATCGTCCAATGAGACAAGCATTTTCGGTCCTGCCCGAAATCCTTGGAACTTAGACCGTGTACCTGGCGGATCTTCGGGCGGTTCGGCCGCCGCTGTGGCTGCCTGCATTGCTCCAGCGTGCACGGGGTCAGACACTGGAGGTTCAATTCGTCAACCCGCCTCTTTTTGCGGAGTGACAGGATTTAAGCCTACATATGGACTCAACTCCCGTTTTGGAATGGTTGCATTCGCATCGAGTCTTGATCATCCAGGAACTCTTACGCGTACTGTGGAAGATGCACGAATAATGTTTGACGCGATGTCAGGTCAAGACATGCACGATTCAACGAGTTCACGATCACCGATCTCGTCCACAACATCAACTCCGAAGCGAATGACGCTTGGCTATCCTGCATCACTGTTCTCCGACCTACCTTCTTCGATTACTAGCGCCCTCGAAGAGGCTCGAAAGATCCTTGAAGGTCAAGGGAACACCATCATTGAGATTGACCTTCCGCACTTCGACAAAGCAGTTGCCGCCTACTATGTAATTTCATGTGCCGAGGCATCCGCAAACCTCGCTCGCTATGACGGAATCCGTTACGGGCATCGAAGCGCGCATGGTTCAACATTTGACTCACTATGCGAGCACTCACGGAGTGAAGGCTTTGGACAAGAAGTCAAACGCCGAATACTGACCGGAACCTTCGTACTTTCATTGGGACATTACGACGCCTACTATGTCAAAGCACAGAAAGTTAGAAGACTGATTCGAGACGACTATCTTCGAGCATTTGAGAAAGTAGATCTCATACTCTCACCAGCATCTCCGACGACCGCGTTTCGGCTACACGCCTTGGATCGAGAACCAACGGAAATGTACAAACAGGATCAATTTACCGTCCCTGTAAATATGGCTGGGCTTCCCGCAATGAGCATTCCCTGCGGATTCGCAGAAGGACTGCCAGTTGGATTCCAAATGATTGGTCCACATTTTGGCGAGTCAAGACTATTCTCCCTAGGCGTGCAGTTTCAGACCCTCACCGACTGGCACCTTAAAACTCCTAACGTTCTCGCATGAATTTCTCATCAAAATGGGAACCCGTGATTGGATTGGAGATCCATGTTCAACTGAACACTCAGTCCAAATTGTTTTCCACATCTCCCGCACAGGTAAACCCTGACCCGAATGTACATGCCAACATCGTCGATCTCGCAATCCCCGGAACGCTTCCCGTACTCAATAGAAAAGCTTTGCACAAAGCAATCCTGTTCGGAGTCGCAATATCTGCACGTATTTCGAAAACGTGTAGATTCGAGCGCAAGAGCTACTTCTATCCGGACTTGCCCAAGGGGTATCAAATTACGCAACTGTCGGAACCGATTGTCGGAAAGGGATCTATAGATGTCCTTACTGAAGGAAAGAGTGCAAAGACGGTTGGGATTACGCGAGCTCATCTCGAAGAAGATGCTGGAAAATCCGTGCATGATCGAATTGCGAACACGACGGCAATCGACTTGAACCGCGCAGGTACTCCGCTCTTGGAAGTAGTTACGGAACCCCACCTAAATTCACCCTCTGAAGCCGCCTCATGCTTTCGCCAACTCCACACACTCGTTACTTGGTTGGGAATATGTGACGGAAACCTTAATGAAGGGTCCATGCGTTGCGACGCAAACGTCTCTGTACGACAACGTGGAGACAAAGCCCTGGGAAATCGCACGGAAATCAAGAATGTCAACTCGTTTCGGTTTGTCGAGCGTGCACTCCACTATGAAATCGAGCGGCACATTGCGCTACTTGAACAGGGTGAGAGCGTGGGCCGAGAAACTCGGCTATATGATGTGGAGCGGAACGAAACTCGTCGCATGCGCGGAAAGGAATACTCGGACGACTATAGGTATTTTCCCGATCCTGACTTGCTACCTGTCGCAGTCTCAGAGGATTTGGTAGAGTCCATTCGTCGATCGATGCCCGAACTACCACACGTTCGTCGAGAACGCTATACAAGCCAATTGGAATTGGACCATGGCATCGCGGCGCTCCTCACGCGGGACCGAGAAACATCAGAATACTTCGAGAGAGCTAATAGGGTTACAGGCAATGCCCGACTCGTTGCGAATTGGATCTTGGGAAATGTTGGTTCGATATTGAATCGAGACGAAATAACTATCGAAGAGTTTCCCTTGAATCCAGAGGCACTCGGAGAAATTCTCAGCCATGTAGACGAAAATGAGATATCGGATGCCATGGCCAAGCAAGTGTTCGACCAAGTTCTAGCGCACGGTATTTCTGTAAACGAAGCGCTAGATAGAGTGCGAGAGACACAGATTTCTGGCAGTGGAGAACTGCGAAAATTAGCACAGACCGTATTAGAAAACCACCCAAATCAAGTAAAACAACTGTCTGAAGGCAAATCCAAGGTCTTGGGATTTCTCATCGGTCAAGCGATGAAGATGTCTCAAGGAAAGGCGGATCCCAAACAGTTGAGCGAGATTTTCCGCGAGCTCACTTCGTCCTAGTCCAGCGATCTGGAATGACAAATGAAAGAAAAAATTGACGCCGTAATAGTTGGTGCCGGGCCCTGCGGATTGTTCCAAGTCTTCGAGCTTGGTCTCCTAGGCATGACTGCGCATGTTGTGGATGCCCTTCCCAGCATCGGCGGACAGTGCTTCGAACTGTACCCTGACAAACCCATTTACGACATACCGGGCATTCCCGTTTGTTCAGCAATGGAGCTCGTGGATCGATTGCTTGAACAGATCAAGCCCTTCGATCCTGTCTTTCATCTCGACCAGCAAGTCACAGAGCTCAGTCCCACGGAGAACAACCGATTCAATGTGAGAACTAGCAAAGATGTTGAATTTGATTCAGCTGCAGTCGTGATTGCTGGAGGGGTTGGTTCTTTCCAACCGATGCCCTTAAGGGTCCAGGGGGTTGATCACCTCGTAGACAAGCAAATCTTTTACCGAGTTCGGGATGCGTCACTCTTTCGAGATAGAGACGTAGTAGTACTTGGCGGAGGAGATTCAGCTCTCGACTGGACAATTGAATTGGTCGAGGATGCTCGTTCATTGACCCTTGTTCATCGGAGTGAGAAATTTCGCGCGGCGGACGCCACCGTAGAAAAGATGAGGCAGTTTGTCGCTGATGACAAGATGCGATTTATGGTCGGCAATGCCACTGATCTCACAGTCAACGACAACCGCATGACCGAAGTCCACATCACTCAACCAAACCGCGAAGTGGAGCACTTGTCCGCCGAATATCTCTTGGTTTTTTTTGGATTGTCTCCCCGCCTAGGACCGATAGCGACTTGGGATTTGGATCTACAACGCAACCAAGTAATCACAGACACGGAAAAATTCGAAACCAACATTCCGGGCATTTACGCTATAGGAGATATCGCTGTCTATCCGGGGAAGAAAAAGCTCATTCTCTCGGGATTTCATGAAGCTGCATTGGCAGCATTCGCAATCAAGGAGCGACTCAACCCGGGCGAAAAGGTCCACTTGCAATATACGACTACGAGCACTCTCCTGCAAGAGAGGCTCGGTGTTAGTAAAGCAGAGCGCAAATAAGTAGTCGGAAGACCACTTTGGTTCCTAGAGTAATGGTTAAGAATTGGGTTCGCCACTCAAAGTGTGGAACAGCCCGACTTAGCTAGGTCAATCCGTTTCTTGTTGGATTACAACAAAATGATTGGCTTCAAAGTCTCCTAAGTACTTAGACTGGCCGTCGGGCCAACGAACTTCCAAGTCTGTTATGGCTTCGTGATTACCAAGTCCAATGTGTACACGCGCATCGCTGGATGACATGAAACTCCCATCCCTAGAAACCATCTCGTAACGACTTTCGCCCGCGACACTGTACTTGAGGGTTGCGCCTAGCGCGGAACTGCCATTTCCATTTCTAAGGTCTAGTGACAGCCAATTTCCTCTGCTCTTGATGTCGTTGAGCAGCAAGTATGGCGATGCATCTCGGTTCACAACAACCAGGTCCAGTCCACCATCGTTGTCTATGTCTCCCACAGCACAACCTCGACTTGTGTGGATTAGCTGATTCGCCTGCAAGTTTCCTAGAGGTACTTCGACAAATGATCCTTCTTCTTGCCCAGCAAAAAGCAAGTTTTGTTCAGCATAAATGTCTCCAGTACGCAGGTCGTTCGGATAGACACCTCCATTCGCGACATAGAGGTCAGTCTTTCTGTCGTTGTCAAAGTCTTCGAGAACGACACCCCAACGTGTATACCTGCTAGTTGCGGTGTTCAATCCTGTCTTGCTTGTGACGTCGGAAAAGTAGGTACCTTCATTTCGAAAGAAAGTGTCGGTTTCACCGACGAGATTCACAACAAGCAAGTCGAAGTCGCCGTCGTGGTCGTAGTCTTTGGTTGCGACACCCATCCCCGCTTTGACCAGTCCATAACCATCCGCTGCTACGCCGTACGACTCTGCGGCATTTGCGAACCTGAGATTTCCTCGGTTAATCCACAGTTCATTGGGAGTACGATCATTCGCCACGTAGAAGTCAATCAGCCCATCTGAGTTGAAGTCCGCACTGACCACACCAAAGCTGTGTCCAGATTCCTTGTTGATTCCGCTCTCTTCAGAGTAGTCGGTGAAGGTTCCATCACCGTTGTTTCGATAGAGACGATTGGTGGCAGGTGACGCGTAGCGTTCTGGCGGACAGTAGGAACGAATGCCACCTTCGTAGCACTCAACTTCTGAGTTGATGTTCCAGTTCACGTAGTTGGCAACGAACAAGTCAAGATGCCCGTCTCGGTCAAAGTCTTGAAATGATGCAGAGGAACTGAAAGACGGGTCATCCACGCCGGCCACTACAGATACGTCCTCAAATGAACCAGTTCCATCGTTGGCCAGCAGCACATTTGGCCCCACATTGGTGACATACAAGTCAACGTCTCCATCATTGTCATAGTCTCCAGCCGCAATACCCATCCCATAGCCTGAATCTCCTGTACCGTTAGAACTCGATGCCTTCGCAAATCGACCGTTTTGCTGATTGAAGTAAAGTTCGTTTTGCCATTGGTCTGCTTCGTCTTCGTACAAGCTCCCACTTTGAACTAGGTAGATGTCGATCCATCCGTCTCCGTTCAGATCAGCCAATGCAACACCACTGCCATTGATCTCGGGAAGTAGTGGTACGGAGCGAAAACCGGAGCTATGCACAAAAGTTATTCCTCGATCGGTTGACTCTTCGCTAAACCAGGAACTCTCTTGTGGATCTTGAGCTATACGATCAGCTGAACATGCCCCAAGTACCATCCCTATCCAAAGAACGATAGTCGTTTTTCGTACAAACTGCTTGACGCATAGAGAGCCTAGTAGGGGAGTTTTCTCCACCAGCTACAACCCTCCTTCAGGGGAATTACCGATGGAGATGAGAAGCAGGCAGTGCTCCATTACGAGTTTGGAGTATCGGTTACTCCGAATTGGCAAGAACCTCGTCACGGTACTTGAGCACTTGAGCGAAGTTTTCGGGTGGGATCGCCAATTGTTGAGTCCAGAGCAATGCAGCGTCCAATTCGTCGAACTGACGGGCTTCGATATACACATAACACAGTCTCTCATGTGCAGCGATGTGACGTGGATTGAGTTCGATCGTACGTTTCAGGTGTCTTGCAGCTTCATCCCATTGTTGTCGATAGCCTTCGATGGTTCCAAGATGCAGATGCGCCTCTGCAATTGCGCTCGACCCAATATCCAACACAGCGTTGAATGCAGAAATCGCTTCGTCGAAATGCTCTTGTTGCATCAGGACAATTCCTAGTCTCAAGTGTGCTTCTGAGTCAGATTCGTTTAGTTCGACACTCTTGCGTAACAACCCTTCAGCGGTGACGAGGTTGCCCGTAAGGCTGACCAAGTCCCCCAATTGCGTGTAGTAAGGCTGATGCTCGGGATTAGCTTCGATTCCTATTTGCAACGTCTCCATTGCCATCGTAGTTTCTCCTTGTGCCGAGTATGCCCATGCCAATGTGCTGACCAAGGAAGGTCGATCTCCGTATTGGGTGCGCAAAGACAAGAGCTCTCGAAGGGACTCTTCGACTCTATTGACCTGTAGCAACCTTTGGGCTCGAGCCAATCGTCCACCGAATCCGCGTATATGTTTCTCTCTACGAATGACAATTGGATCTGGCCAATTCAATGCGGCCTCTTGCTTGCTTAGTGCTTTAGCGACATTGGCTTCATTGGAACGTCCCAAGTCGTCGTATGCGGTTGCCAGCAGCCTAAAGATTTCAGGGTGCAACGTCTTGACTCGAAGAGGTTCCAACAAGTCTATGCTCTCCTGCGAGTTACCGCTTCTTAATTTGACGCGTGCCTTGCCCACAATGGAATAGAAGCTCTGGTCAATGGAGTAAGCCCGTTCGAATGCCAATTCGGCGTCGTCAAATCTATCCAACCTCAGCAGCCATGTGCCTAACCATAGCCACGCCGCAGAATAGTCCGGATCGATAGTCAATGCGACTTCGATCATTCCGACAGCCTCTTCATATTCGCCTATCTTGGCATTCTGATGCGCAACAAAATACGGCCACATGAACTCATAGGGATCCAGTAAATGCGCCTGTTCATAAACGGGTATTGATTGACGCGACCAGTTGTTCACGTCATACGTCATGGCAAGCCGGCCACGTTCGGAACCCGATGTTGGGTATTGGATTACTTGATTGTGTCGAACAGTTATGTAGTCGGCTAGACCTTCATCAATGTCCTTCAAGTCGGGAAGTACTGGTTCTTCTACAACAGGAAACACGACTAAATCGGAATCTGGCAGCGTTGAGCACGAGGTAGAAGCAAGAACCGCAAGGATCAACGCGATCAATACTCTCCCTACCTGTTTTGCTGCGTGACTGCCTTGTGTACAGCTACGACTTACCGCCTTAGTCAATTCAATACGATTCAATTCATCTGGTCCATGTGGACGGGGACCCGTCGCCCATTCTCAAGGTAACAAAACTTCCACTATTGAAATCTCCGAACTCTTCGATTTCTCCCGTCGGCCACAACACTCTCACATCCTCTACACTTACAGCCGACCCGAGTCCGAAGTGCACTCGAGGGTCGTTGGACGACAGATAGCTACCTTCCGGCTGAACTGATCCGTAAACACGATGATCATCACGAATAAGGGTAATGACGGCACCAATTGCATCGCTTCCATGTTGGTTCAGCAACCTGAATGCAATCCAATTGCCACGATTGGAATATCGATTCATCAGGACGTAAGCCCTCGAGTCTCGATTTACAACCACGAGATCCAAACCTCCATCGTTGTCCAAGTCTCCAATTCCTACACCCCTGCTTGTGTGAACAAGCGATTCCAAAGTGCCACCATGTGGCTCTACCTCTTCGAAACGTCCATTAGGTAATCCTCGGAACAAAGTGTTTGGTTCGGCGTAAATGTCCTCGGCACCCAGATCTACTGGACTTACTCCTCCGTTCGCCTCATAAAGATCCAACTGTCCATCGTTATCGAAATCAGCCATTACAACTCCAAATCTCGTATATCTGCGACTTGGAGCACTCAGTCCAATCTCACTAGTGGAGTCGGTAAAGTGAGTTCCCTCATTGCGAAAAAATGAATCCGATTCTCCCGTTAGATTCACGACCAATATGTCGAAGTCTCCGTCCTGATCAGGGTCGGACGACACGACACCCATTCCTGCCTTCGCGGTTCCAAATCCATCAACCCCAGAACCACGAGTCATCGATTCGTCCACGAACCACAAGTCTCCTTGATTCATCCAGAGCTGATTGACTGTGAGGTCGTTGGCAACAAACACGTCGATATAGCCGTTGTGGTCGAAATCCGCGCCGACTACGCCGAATCCATTTCCGAACGATGCATTGATACCGGCTTGACGCGTTACATCCGTAAAGCTTCCGCCTCCATTGTTCCGAAACATGCGATCTATCGCTGGAGCTTGATAGTTAATCGGTGGACAATATGTCAATACTCCGCTTCCAAAGCAATCCAGTTCGATCTCCAATTTCCAGTGCAAGTAATTTGCGTGATAGAGATCGAGGTCACCGTCTCGGTCCAAGTCAAGAAATGCAGCGGAAGTTCCCCATTGAGTGTCGCCTAGACCTGACTCGTCCGTCACATCTGCGAACAGACCCGATCCGTTGTTTCTGAACATCTTGTTCTCACCAACGTTCGTCACAAATATGTCGTTGTCTCCGTCGTTGTCATAGTCCCCCGCGGCTACACCCATCCCGTATCCGCGGTCAGCCAATCCGTTCGCATTCCTGCACTTTTCGAATTGCCCGTCTCCCAAGTTCAGAAATAGCTGATTAGGCTGAGCATCTTCCTCAAGAAGAGAACCACTTTGAACGAAGTAAATATCCAACCATCCGTCTCCATTGACATCTGTCAACGCCACTCCGCTGCCTGTGATTTCGGGTAGTAGGTGCTTTTCGCGGTGTCCGGATTGGTGAATGAAGTCGACCCCTCTATGCTTGGATTCCTCCATAAACCAGACTTTCTGCATTGGTTCATTTCCAGATCGATCCACAGGAGCTTCGCAGCCTGCAAGTAACGTATAGACGCACACCAACGAGATGAAGATTGTGTCAGTACTTTTCATGGCGCGTCAGAATCTAATTGGTTTCTGTATTGTTCGATTAGCTCGTCGGCTTGTTGGAGCAATTCAGGGTCTACACCAAGTCTGCGAGCCCAGTTTAGAGTAGCTTCTGCTCGGTCGATCTCACCTTTTTCTATTAGTGCATGTGCGAAGTAAAGGTGTCCATTCACATTTCCCGGTTCGAGTTCCACTACCTGTGAAAACTCATCGATGGCTTCAGCCAGTTGCTTCCGGTAACCATACATTGTTCCAATGCGCAACCGAATCCCGGCTACATCGCTGAAACCGAAGTCAATCGCTTTCTCAAATGCAGCGATTGCTTCGTCAAATCGTTCCACACGCATCAACACGGAACCTAGTCGTTCGTAAGCCTCAGGATTGCGCTCGTTGATTTCTGTGCTGCGATTTAGAAGCATGAGAGCATCCTCGTTCTGTCCACCTCTATACATCAAATCCCCTAGTTGCACATAGAAGCGAAATTGATCGGGCATCATTTCAATGCCCCGCTGGAGAATGTCTTTTGCCTTTTCGGGTTGTTGAGTCTTTTCGTATGCGACAGCAAAACTGCTTATGAGAGCTTCGTCATTCGGTCTTATCTCCTCCAGTCGCTGGAGTTCCCGTAGTGCATCTTCATAGCGCTCAGCCTTTAGAAGACTC
Organism: Candidatus Azotimanducaceae bacterium; assembly: GCA_965203735.1. GTDB lineage: Bacteria > Pseudomonadota > Gammaproteobacteria > Pseudomonadales > Azotimanducaceae > Bin55. The sequence goes on along the minus strand of OZ241909.1, from coordinate 863,897 downwards.
TGCGCATAAACCAAACGACGTCCGAACCCCCGTACATACTTGTTGGGTCTCTGTCTGATTGGGTCCAACCAGAGCATTGGGAATACTTTCTTGCTCAAAGCTCGAGCAACCTCGGCTTCCTCGTTCAAATCTAGTCTGGCGTAGGCTGTGGAGAGCAACCTCCAGATCTGTGGGTGCGGAAGAGTTTCCGCATAGGGAACCAAGACGTCTACGGCTTCCTCGAACTCGTCCCTGCGCAAATGTACTTGTGCTATGCCTTCGGCAGAGGGAGACCCCGCACCGAGTGCAGCAGCGTCTTCGAAGGCATCCATCGCTTCATCAAGAAGGTCTTGATGAAGCGACCAATTTCCTCGATGCAAATGTGCTGGAACATACTCAGGATCAATTTCGATTGCATGCGCTATTTTCTCGAGGGCTCGGTCTATGTCGCCTTTTTGTTGGTCAATGAGTGCACCGAAGTACCACCATGCAAATTCACGAGTGTCAAGAGTCGATGCTTGTTCGTACATGACTCTCGCTGCATCAGGAAAGTGATTCACATCGTAGATCATGCCCAGTCTTCCTCGTAGCGATGACGAGTGGGGAGCCTCGGCAATGAGTTCAAGAGTCTCGGATATGGTTTCAGCTAATTCTGTGTCAATTTGGGATGTGTCGATGGCATAAGCCCGTTCCACGATGTCCGAATTCTGAACCTGATTGCTACATGAAGAGATATGGAAAAGGACGGTCAGCCACAAACAAAGCAAATAAGTCGAACCCAGTCTATTCAAAACAGCCTTAGCCAAAACGATTAAAGTGACCCATGGTTATTTCCATCTACACAGAATAAAAAAATCCGGCACCGAAAGTTTCGGTGCCGGACTTTTAAGTTGTCAGTCTAGTGACTGAACTGATCTAACGTTACATGCTCATAGAGATTCGTGCGAATCCCAACCGACCCATGCCGTTGTCCACATACGCTTCAAAACCAACCCCTGAAGGGATCGGTGTTGGGTAGTGGTCAAGAAGGTTTCGGATGGAAACATTGACAGAGAAGGAAGACATGCCCAAGAAACCGGTACGGCTGTACGTATAGCTAAAGTCCCAATACGCCCCCGAAGGAATCTTGCAGTAGGGGTTTCTATCCTGATCTATGCAGGCTTGAGATTCGTCCCATACGAAATTTGGAATCTCGTCGGAATCGTCAACGTTGAACACCGGTTTTCCGTTGAACTCGTTGTTGTTCCAACCATTGGGGTCCGTCAGGTATTCGGTCTCGGAGCACAAGTCTCCATTGTTGCGGGTGTAAGTTCCGTCAGGTCGCAAGCGGCACTTGGTCCACTCAAGAATCTCATCATACGCCGCACTGACATCTGTCAGCGAGTCGTGCCAACGGACACTCAGTTGAGCAGTGTGCGGTCCTGAGAACCAACGCAATCCGAGATTGACTCGATACTCCGGTGTTGGGGGCAGTGGAGTTGCAAGATCCGACCCAGCCCAGAACGCGACTGCGTTCCTGTTACCAACACCATCGACATTGAGACCCGCGTAACCGTGTCCGGAGCCAGCCCCGAATCTCGTCAAGCTAAGTTCAAGCATTCGTGTAACCGAGAACGAAGCATTGAAATTCCCGTAGTTTCCGCCGATGAAGGGAATCTCTTCGCTGTCAAAGCTATACCCACCTTGAGCTATAAGCGTCCTAGTTCGATATTCACCTTGATTGATCCAAGCATTCGAAGCCTGTACGAGCCGTCCGTTTTCACGAACGATCACCCCACCTGCAAGGGCAGTTTCTTGCCCAAGCCATTCCTCAACAGCTGCAAGACGACACTGCTGTTCGGATAACGGCGTTTGCGCAACGTAGTCTAGCGGTGTACGAGGAATGTTCGGATACTGGTCGACCGGATACTTGTTTGGATTGTCGTAGTCAATCAACGTATCAATTCCACATCGATCCTTGATGAATTGCTCGAATCCGGCTTCGTTTTGATTAACGACGGCTGGCGCACCGACTCGTTCCGCACGTCCGTTAAACGCTACGTCTGTGTAGTCGATGTCCATTCTAAAGTCGTCGTCAAACATCCGGAATGTAAATCCTGTATTCCATAGTTCGGAAACCTCGGCAGAAAGGTTTCTATTCGCAGAATTTGGTATCACCAAGACATTGGGGACACCACCGCCAGGTCCAACTCCTGAGCATTGCGGTAACTCCGGAAGTCCATCGCATACATAGTCACGAACTGTTTGCTCCGATGAGTTTTCGCCGTCCGTCACGTTAAACAGCTGGAACATTCCAGGAAGCACAAAACCTTCTGTTCGGCTAAAACGCATGGACAGGTTGCTGTTTGGCGTATAGCTCATAGCGAACTTAGGAATCGTAACATCAAAGTTTGCCACTTCACCCGTAGCCGACAGAGAACCCCTTCCCGTGAATTCCGCATAACGGATGGCAGTCTGAACTTCCATCTCGCCCCAACGTGGGTTCGAAATCAGCGGCCAACGAAACTCAGTAAATACAGCATCGGTCTGTTCTTCCGTGTATTGGAAACTCACAATCGAGGAGCCCAATGACGCAGCACCAACTTGATTGGGTCGATATTCCTCTGACTCAATCCGGTGGTGCATACCAATTGCAAACCCTACGGGCGCATTGTTGTACGGAAGATTGAACAAGTTTGAGTTTGATGCAATCAAGTCAATTAGCACAAATCCAACAAGTCGCTGATCGGCTCGTGGAATAATGCCGGCGTTTCGGGTTTCTAGCGTCGTATTCCAAGCCGGATCATCCTTATCCCGCCACTGCGGCAACAATTCCCCTGTTTCGGGATCCGAGTCCAACCAACTCGTGCTGAATGGATTGAAACATTGTTGACCGTCTCGACCTCCAGAACATCTGAACGAATTGACCGCCCAGTGCCAAATCGGCTCTAGCCAATCGTTTTCGCGCTTGTTGAGTGCCCAAACCCAGTCGGCATTGATGTACCACTCGGTATCGGGAATCTCAATCGTCGTCCCGAGGCGCAGACGCATGTCATTCAATTGTGCACGATGATCGAAGCTCATATCGCCATTCAGCCATGGATAGCTCTCATGCACGTACGGCTGTTTTGGATGCGCCGCCAACTGAGAGAGTCTTGCATCCTCAAACAAGCGCACACCTATGGTTCCATGCGAATCTGGATCGAATCTGTCAGGAATTCCATCGCCGTCCACATCGCTGTCCAGCGGCAGCAGAATTACACGATTTTGCGCACTATGCTGTGCCGTTCGGTCGTTGAGTTCCCAATCTTCTGCGATACCATCGCCATTAACGTCACGATCAGGCAATCCGTCGCCATTTGAATCCTGGGCGTAGACGAGCCATTCACCCGCTTCTTGCAGATAGTCGTACTTTCCATTTCCGTTGGCATCGACATATGACAATTCTGTCTCGTCATGTATATCGATAGTTCTTTCCACATCGTCAGAAGTATTGTCGGGCGTTCCGTTATCGTCTATGTAAGTGAACCATCTGCCGTTAGTGAATTCGTCACATCCTGGCAAGTTGGGCAGCAGATCGCACGTATTCGATCCATCTGCGAATGCCCGAAAGGGGTTCCCGGGATTGGATCCAATTGCAAATGGTATGAAAGGACTAAGGTTGTCCTGACCAGCTGCTTGACCCCATTCGTCGATTCCAAACCAGTCGTTTTGTCGCCCACGGCTCTCAAGCCGACTGATGGTGACCTCGCCGTGGAATGAAACGTAGTCGTTAAATCTGTGCTCAAAGAACGCCATGCCTTGCTCCCGATCTTGGGGAGTTTGCATGTCTTGAAAGTCTGTGGTAACACGACGACAGTCGTATTCCGATCCGTGGCTTCCTTGTTCGTCGCCGGTTGTTCTGGTCTCGCGGCCCCAGACGTTTCCTGTTAGATATTCGTTCAGGAAGTTGCCCGGTTTTGTTGTATCGGTATAGCCGAGACCTCCTGCCTCTGAGACCGACCCGGCTGCAAATCGCACTCCGTCAAGACTGTTGTGGCCAGCACCAAAGTCATAGCCGCATCCAGGATCGACCTTCCGCAGCACCTTCAATCTGCCTTGTGTGTCCTGAATCGTTGTGCCAGCGTATCCAAACTCCTCAACGTCTGGAACCCCGTCGCCGTCGAAGTCGTCTACTTGCAAACGAATTGGTTCGCCCGCCGGATAGAGATACCAGGGATGCGAACTAGCAAGGAATCCAGGAGGAGGCGTACCTGTTGGAAACTGTGCCCATCCCGAAGGTGTCCAAGGGACAATTTCGCCACTCTCGTCGCGGAATGGAACTCGCCAATCACCCGGATTGCTTGATCCTGTCTCGCTCCAAGTTGGAAGAAGCTGACCAGTCCATCCGGCCGAAGAAATGATGAATTGAGGTCGTTCTGTGGCGGCCATTCGGTCTACGTCCCGAATTGCCATAGCAAAAATCGCACTAGACTTCTCGCTTTGTGCGCCCGCTAGCAATTCAAACGACTTGGACGGAGCACCGCCTTCGATTGCTTGTTGCGTCGAGTAATTGGCTCGGAACCCGTCAAAATTCTTTTGTGGAATTACGTTAACAACTCCAGATACGGCTTCGGATCCATAAATCGCTGACGCTCCATCAAGTACGGTTTCAACCCGACCAATAGCAATTCCCGGATACAACGAATTGACATCGGAACCGGAACGACGTGTTCCAGGTCCATAGCCTTGAACGTTGGCGGGAACTCGGTGTGAATCCATCATCGTCATGGTGGCACGAGTGCCTAGCCCACGAATATTGGCCCAGACTTCAACGCCTCGTTGTACCGACTGGTCGTCTGCACGCCCAGTTGGGTGTTCAAACGGAGCGGCATTGGCGTTTACTCCTATCTGGTATGTCTGATCGAAGATGATGTCTCCTAAGTCAGGCGTACCAGCAAGTGAAATGTCCAGTTCGGTGATGATGTCCATTGGAGAAGGAGTATCGAAGTTGTCGCGGCGAATCGCTGTTCCCGTTACGAGAAGATTCTCCATCGAGCCTTCGTCGTCCGCCTCAGCTTCTTCAGCTTCCGCAGCATCAACATCCTCCTCTTCGTCGCTCTCCTCTTCCTGCGCCATAGCAGACGCCGTCCACAAAAGAGCGGCTGAAGCCAGAATCGCAGCCAGCGATCCTAATCGTAGTCGCATATGTACCCCCTGTTTCTATCCCTTAGGGCAAGGTTTCGAAAAGACCAAAGTCTTGTCAAATCGACAAGCACCTATTCAGTTCTTTAGACTTCATGTGCATTAATAAAACTTTCTAGGCTAATTGTCAACTGTTAGGCGAAAATTCGCCTAAGCGATGTGTACGCAACTATATAGATTGGAACTGACGCAATCGGGTCTGTTCGTACTCATTTGCACAATCTAAACTGGCTCTGAACTCTACTGTGACATTCGAATGTGAGACGGTGAGAGTTTGTATTTTGATGCGGAGAAAACAGTATGAACGAGCAAATCGTGGAGAAATATCGCAGTCATAATGAATCAACGATGGATAGGGAACCGCAAGATTCACTGATCTACCTGTCGGTGAATTCATTGCAACCAACTCATGTACAAGGTTCTAGCTGAATGAGAATTGGCGTCGTAAGCGATACTCATAATCAATCCCGCAACGTCTCCGAGATCATTCGCATCTTCAACGAGGAAGAAGTTGACCATGTTGTACACACAGGAGACATCACCACAGCAAAGACCCTCGAACTATTTTCTAGATTGAATGTTCCGCTATCGGGAGTTTTTGGAAACAACGACGTGGAAGTCGATGCTTTGGAGAATGTTGCTTCCCTATACAACTTTCAATTTCGACAACCTCCCTTGTACCTAGACTTCAATGACAGACGCCTACTCGTGGTGCACGACCCAAGAGAATTGAGCAGTACGCTCACTCGAAATGTTGATGTCGCCTTGCACGGGCATACACACCGCCTCCATGTCGAGCAAAGGGACGGATTCACGATTTTTAACCCGGGCGAGTGCGCCGGTCACATGAAAGGCTTGAATGCTGTCGGCGTAGTTGATCTTGCGTCAATGCGCACGAGCTTGCTGAAGTTCTAACTCAAGCTTGGCCTTGTGTAGACACCGACCAAGCCACTATTAGATCCGTGTATGACGTCGATTTTCCACGCTAGGAATCCATATCGCCTTCTTCGTCCTTAACCTTTTCTGCAAAGTTTTGCAGAAACATTCCAATTCGTCTTGCGTTGGTTCCCATGTCCGCTACTCCAACTCGAGAAGCTGAACGTATATCAACGATTGATCCACGATTCTTGGTACTAGGGCGCACTCGTACAACTATGTCGTCCTTGAATCCGTACCAAAAAGTGGTAGCGACAGCTTCAAAAACAGAGTCTTCTTTATCTTGAAACACAATTTCCCACTTCATTTCCAATGCCACATCCAACGCAAGGGAAAATGCCGAATTGACTGTTATCTCCTCATTCATGTAAGGCTTAATGTCTGGATAGGCTACTTGCTGAGCTGCCGCTATTCCTTCGTTGTATGCAAGAGGATTCGACGTTGGACCTCGAATCTCGACGGCATTCTTGAAGACCGGCGGATCTTCAACGTCCGTTGATATGTCGTAGAGCAATGGATACTGAAGAGCTTGGAGGAAAAGCACTAAGACGAGAGCAGATACCGCGAATCCCATCAATTCACCTACGACCAGACGAATGTGGATTTTTGCAGGTCGATCTGACATGGGTCCTAGACCTTTTGCAAAGACAACGACATGCCCAACAAGTCCAGCGAAGAATGCGAGGGCTCCGGAAACCACACCTAATCCTAGGCACAAGAAGCCAAACTGAAACCCTGTCCAACCTAGTCGGGTACCAACCAATCCAAGGATTGGTACAACAATGGCTAGTATTCCTAAAATTTCGACGACTCGTGGCCAGATCTTCACAATGGATTCCCAGGATAAAGGAACTAATGTAGCACCGCAGAGTTCAATTGCACCTACTTTCGGTGGGATGGTCACGACTATTTCTTCCGATGCGATTCAAGCACTATGTCTGTTCATCTAGACAGCGTGGCTCAAGGCTCACCTGTTGATGGCTAGTGGACCAATCGAACTGCGCAATCGAGAACCGTTTGCGATTGGCGGAACCCGTTTGTGCTACTTGGACCCCACTGACGAGAGTCGCTGCATTAAAGTGCTGCGTTCGGATCGAACACCAAATGAGAGACGCAGACTTGCCACGGGACTGCGGAAGTTTCGGAGTTTGAGACACTGGGACGATCAGCTAAAGGAGCGCCTGGCGTATCAGGAATTGATCTCGCGGCACGGAGACTCAGTATGGGATCACATCCCTGAGTTCTACGAAGCGGTCGAGACAGACTTAGGGATCGGAATCGTTACCAAAGTGTTTCGCAACTACGACGGAGCTTTTCCTCTCAATCTGGAGCAGCAGATTCCGCTTGGAATCGACACACCGCTCCAAGTCGCAATCGACGAGTTCAAGTATTGGCTCCGTTCGGAGTTGGTATTGACTCGAAATCTCCTACCTCACAACATCATCGCTGTCCGGGATGTGGCTGACTGTTGCAGATTGGTAATCGTGGACGGCTTGGGTAACAGCGAATGGATACCGATAGCAAGCTGGTTCAAGCCGGTTGCACGTCTCAAGATCGAACGCAAAATTTCCAGATTTGATGAGCGCATCCAACTATTGCGAACGGACATTTAACGATGCGCATTCTCCGAGGGCTTGAATTTCGTGTGCGGCAGTTACGTAGAAAGCTCTCGCCGCTGATCTATGCGGGCAACAACGTCTACTGCCCGTTCTGTGATCGAACTTATCGTTCGTTTAGAGCAGCAGGACGACGCAAGTTCAAACGTCTTAATGCTGTGTGTCCGGTGTGCGGGTCTCGCGAGCGGGATCGTCTCATGCATTACTTTCTGGAAACACGTTCTGACCTGCGCATACCAAATGGCAAGCTTCTACACATCGCACCGGAAGCATGTCTGAGTCCCGCAATCAGAGAATTGGGACAAAGAGAGTACATATCGTGCGACCTATTCCGACAGGACGTGGATGTTCAGTTAAACATTGAGCAACTGCCGTTTGACGACGAGTCGTTCGACATCATTTTTTGCAGTCACGTACTTCCCGAAGTGGAACACGACGACTTGGCGATTCAAGAAATCCACCGTGTTCTAAACCCACAGGGATGGGCACTAGTAAGTGTTCCGTTTCAAGGTGAGAAGACTTTTGAAGTTCGTCCTGGAGACGGGCAAGAGGCTCCGCCAGAGTTTTTCCGAATCTACGGAGCTGACTTTCCAAGAGTCTTGGCTAAGCAGGGGTTTCGCGTTGAGATTGTCCACTTGGACGAAGTGCTCGATAAGGAGCAACAAACTAGGATGCGAGTCGACCAGCAGACAGCAGGCGCGATTTACATTCTCAGAAAATCTTAGCTAGCTTGGTTTATTAGTGGTGGTGGGTCGGTGGTGGATTGGGTTCGGGAGCGATAGGCTCACCCATGTATTCAACACGAGTTGCCCAAGCGTAATCCGCCTCAATCGCCATTAACGTCATAAGAACCATCAACGCGAGTGGTGGAAGAAGAATCGCAAATATCAATGCGTACCGTTCCCACTGCATGTGCATGAACACAGCGACAATGGCTGCAGCTTTCAAAATCATAAATAGCAAGATAACACTCGTCCGAAAGACTCCGTCATCCAAGTAATCGCTAGCGTATGAAATTGCACTAAATACAAAGAGCGCTCCCCACACAAGCAAGTAAATTTTGATGGGATGTTGTTGTCCTTCAGTCGCCATTGCCGATTCTCAACCGCTTACCAGAGATAGAAGAGTGCGAAGATGAATACCCAAACCAAATCCACAAAGTGCCAGTAGAGTCCAGTGATCTCCACAATCTCGAAGTTGGTCTTGTCGTAGTGTCCCAACCCGACACGTATGGCAATGATAATTAGATATACCACTCCTGCTGATACGTGCAGACCGTGAAACCCGGTGACCATAAAAAAGAATGAACCAAACTGGGCCGCTCCCATCGGATTTTCCCAAGCGGCGACTCCTTCGTCACCTATAAGCTTTGACCACTCAAAAACTTGCATCCCGACAAACGTGGCACCAAGCAATGCTGTGGCCAACATGAGCAGCACCACGCCTTTCTTGTTGCGTTGGTAGCCCATATTGACTGCCATCGCCATCGTTCCACTGGAGGAAATCAACACGAAGGTCATGATTGCAATCAACAGCAAAGGTACAGGAATGGGACTCTCCAGGAACTGCCACCCGAAGAGCTCATTCGGTATTGCAAGCGCAAAAACCTCGCTGGGATTTGGCCATGGCTCAGTGACGGTCATTCGAACCGTCATGTAACTAACGAGGAAGCACGTAAAGATGAAGGTATCCGAAACGAGGAATATCCACATCATGGCTTTGCCCCAGGGCACGCCCTTGAATGTGGTTACGTCAGATGACCAGTCTCTAGCTGTACTAGTAAGTACGCTTTCCGTACTTGGTGCCGTGGCATCGGTCATGGTTTACTTGCGCTTCCTTTGCTCGATTTCGCCTAGCTGTTAAGGCTTCTAGGCTGATTCCTTTCTTGGTACGTCCTGGGGTATGTGATCGGTGTCGTGACCTGGTACGCCAAAGTCGTATGCCCATCGGTGCACAGTGGGTAGTCTTTCATCCCAATTTCCATGGGATGGTGGCGTTTGTGGTGTTCTCCACTCCAAACTGTTTGCTCCCCAAGGATTGTCGCTGGCCTTTTCACCCTTGAAATAGCTATGGACCAAGTTGTAGATGAACAACATCTGGGCAGCTCCCACTATCAGGGCAGCAATGGTGATGAAAATGTTCAAGTAATGGGCCGATAACGGATAGAAATCGGGGAAATGTCCACCCAGTGCCGTTTCGTAGTAACGTCGAGGTACACCCACGAACCCAAGATAGTGCATTGGGAAATAAATCACATATGTTCCGACAAAAGTGAAGTAGAAGTGAATCTTTCCTACCGTGTCATTCAACATGCGACCGGTGAGCTTGGGGTACCAGTGATAGATGCCGCCAAAAATTGCCAGAATGGGTGACACTCCCATCACCATATGGAAATGGGCAACTACAAAATACGTGTCTGACAGCGGGATATCAATGATCACGTTCCCTAAGAACAGGCCAGTGATTCCACCCATGATGAAAGTCAGCACAAAGGACAACGCGAACAGCATGGGAACTGTGAGCTTGATATTGGCTCGCCACAGCGTGAGAGTCCAGTTATAGACCTTTATGGCCGTTGGTACTGCAATAATCAAGGTTGTCGTCGCAAAGAAGAAACCGAAAGCCGGATGCATTCCAGCAACATACATGTGATGCGCCCACACGATTAACGACAGTATTCCGATTGCTACGATCGCCCAGACCATCATTCGATAGCCAAAGATGTTCTTGCGGGCGTGAACGGAGATTAGGTCAGAAACGACACCAAAGGCTGGAAGGGCAACGATATAGACCTCGGGATGCCCAAAGAACCAGAAGAGGTGTTGGAACAGCAAGGGTTGACCACCCGAATACTCTAGCTTCTGGCCTAATGAAACGATGGCTGGCATGAAAAAGCTTGTTCCAATCAAACGATCAAGCAGCATCATCACCGCACTCACGAATAACGCGGGAAACGCGATTAGTCCCAAGAAGGTGGCAATGAAAATCCCCCAGACCGTTAAAGGCATCCGCATTAGCGTCATACCGCGAGTTCGGGCCTGCAGAATGGTTGTGATGTAGTTCAAACCGCCCATCGTGAAAGCCACGATGAATATGGCCAACGATGCCAGCATGAGCACAATTCCCCAATCTGCTCCGGGCGTACCGGCTGTGATCGTCTGTGGCGGATAGAGCGTCCAGCCTGCGCCAGTCGCCTGAACATCTGTAAACAGCATGAGCGGATAGACGACAAGCAAGACTAGAACAGAAATCAGGTAAACCCAATAGCTGAGCATGTTCACGAACGGGAACACCATGTCGCGCGCGCCGCACATGAGGGGCACGCAGAAGTTGCCAAACGCGCCAAGTAGAAACGCCGTTAACAAATAGATAACCATGATCATGCCGTGCATGGTTATCGCCGATAGATACTCGTCCGCTCCAAATCCTTCCAGAAAACCTGGAAACGCTAGTTGAATGCGCATGAGCCAAGAGAGAACCAGCGCAACCAGTCCCACTGCCATGGCAGTGATTCCATACTGCACCGCGATCACTTTGTGATCTTGGCTAAAAACGTACTTGCCCAACCACGTTTTCGGGTGGTGCAGCGGTACAGTCTCCTGATAGGGAATTTCTGCTGTAGCCATTGTTTCTGTTTGTTACCTCGAATTCACGATTGCCAAGTTTCGAACTCTACGTCGCAATCCCATTCACTCATCTATGAAAATCTGTTCTTCACATCGGTCAGAATTACTCGACGCTTTCAACCGGCTCGGAAGACTCTTCCTGAACCTGAGACTTAAGAAAGTCTATAACCGCAGCGACCTCTTCATCAGTTAGTTCAACCGCGACCATTTCCGGACTGTATCCTTCCCGGATCTTCACATCGGGTTCTGCTATCGATTCTCGCACGTATTCCTCGTCTACAACCAAAGAGGTGCCGTCTTCCATTTGAACTGTCGAGCCCCAAAGATTCGTCCATGTTGGTCCAACCATTCTCGACCCGTCAAGCGAATGGCATGCGAAGCAGCCATTCGACTCGGCAATTGATCGTCCCTGAAGGGCCTGAGGACTTAGGGGAACTGCACCTGCTTTCATTTCAGCCCAAGTTAGTTGGTCACCGAGCCAGGTTTCGTATTCGTCCAACGAGACTACGTGCATTTCTCCGCGCATCGTATGGTGTCCTCGACCGCATAATTCCGCACACAAGACGTCAAACTCCCCCAATAAGGTCGGTTGGAACCAGAAGTAAGTGACCATACCGGGAACAGAATCCATTTTCGCACGAATTTCTGGAACCCAGAAGTCGTGAAGCACGTCCTTGGATCGCAATAGCACCTTAACCTTGCGGTCAATGGGAATCTTCACGGTTTGAGATGTGATGATGATGTCGTCCTCAGCGTACGGGTCTCCGTCTTTGATTCCCATGGGATTCTCGAACGTGATGTACTTGTTATGTGCGAAACCGAATATGCCGTCCTCTCCCGGCAACCGATAGCTCCACTTCCATTGTTCGCTATTTACTTCAAGCTCTGTAGCGTCTGGCGGAACTCTAACGTATTGATCCCACGCAACCAATCCTGGCGCGAGCATTACTACCACGCCTATTGTCGTAATGATTGTTAGGCGCGCTTCAAGTTTTGGGTTTTCGGGTTCGTACTCCGCCAGCCGTCCTGGAACATACCGATACTTGTAGACCCACCAGACCATGTATAGACCCAGTATTACGAAAGCAACACCACAGATCACGAACGTCACTAGAACCGTGAAGTCAATCAATGCCCAGTTGGATCCAAGTTCCAAAAAAGTCCACGGCGACAAGAAATTGAAAATGACCGAACCAAGGACGACCACTAACAAAATTGCGGCTATGAGCATTCGGTATTACTTCCTTTCAAGTCGAGAGTGAGTCGCTAGTCTGCTGTGAAGAGTCAAAATCTCATTAACGCGGTACCACAATGTTGGTTGACACGCGCGACTAAACAATTTTACCAATTAGCCTAGTTCTGCCCATCGAAAATTCAAACGGTGTGGAAACTGCCGGTTCAACTAGATTGAAGGAAAATACTGTTCAGCAGGATAGTGTGCCTCTCCCACTGCCTCAGCCACTGCGGCATGAGTAACCGTACCTTTATATACGTTCAATCCCTGCCGGAGGTGGGGATCACTGGACATCGCATTGGACAGTCCTTTGTTTGCAAGCGCAATCGTGAACGGTAGCGTTGCATTATTGAGCGCAAACGTCGAGGTACGAGCGACCGCTCCTGGCATGTTTGCCACACAGTAGTGGACCACATCGTGAACTACAAAAGTGGGATCCGAGTGAGTGGTAGGCACGGAGGTTTCAAAGCACCCCCCTTGGTCGATTGCAACATCCACAAGTACACTTCCTCGGTACATATCTCGAACCATTTCCTCAGATACGAGCTTGGGAGCGCGTTCTCCAGGTACAAGCACAGCTCCAATGACAAGGTCAGAAGTTGCGACGTTTTGATGAACCGCATCCACGGTTGAGAAAACAGTGTTAAGCGCTGGGCCAAAGAAGAGATCCAACTCTGCCAACCGACGTAAGTTAATGTCAAGCAACGTGACGTCTGCCTCCATCCCCAAGGCAACTCTGGCTGCATTCATGCCGACAACGCCACCTCCGAGAACGGTCACCTTGGCTGGAGGTGTTCCCGGCACTCCACCAAGTAACGACCCTCTTCCCCCTTGTGCTATTTCCAGTGCGTGCGCTCCGGCCTGAACAGACATCCGTCCAGCAACCTCGCTCATTGGAGCAAGCAAAGGCAAGCGACTATTGTTGTCGGTAACCGTTTCGTACGCTATCGCAGTGCACTGGCTGTCCACAAGCTCTTTGGTAAGAACTGGATTCGGTGCCAGGTGGAGATACGTGAACAGAATTTGATCGGGACGCAAACACTTAATTTCCCCCGGTTGAGGTTCTTTCACCTTGACGATCATGTCGCAGTCAAATACCTCGTCGACATCTTTGGCAATGGTGGCTCCTGCCTCACGGTAATCCGAATCGAGCATGCCTAGGAGCAAGCCCGCGTCACTTTCCACGACAATTTCGTGATCATGGCGTGCTAGCTCTCGAACGCTTGTTGGGGTCAAACCGACGCGACACTCGTCAGTCTTGATTTCTCTAGGTACACCGATACGCATAGTTAAAGAATGGAGTAGTAAAGGGAAGCGATCAACGTGACATTGATAGGCCAGTTGATCGGCTATAAATTGTAACCAGCGACTCGCACTGTTCGTATTAATTTGATTCATTCGTAGTTGCAATTCGCAACTACCTCTTCTATTGCATGATCGACTCTATTGGCCCAAGCAAACTCGACGAATCGAACCTGATCGATTCGATTGCGTTTGGACTTGCAACGCTCGAAAGACATGGAGACCGAACTCGAGAAATCGAACGACTCGTACAACAAATCTCGTTGGCGCGCAACCAATTTGAAGGTCCATTGGGAGATCTGCTATGGGCGACCGAGAACTTCTTGGCATCAGTCCGCACTGGCACCTTGAGTGACCAAGAAGGCTTGCGCCAGGTGCTGCAAGATCTTGCACACCTCTTACACAGTACGTCCGAAGCGGAAGATACTTCTCCGTTGGATATTGAAGAGGTGGATGAATTACTTGAGAGGCTAGATTATCTCGCCTCGGGAGGCACTGATCAAGAGATTCCAAAGAGAGATCGAAGTGTCGGTACCCCACCAATTGAATTCACAAAGTTCGACTTCCCCATCGAAAGCTCCCCACATGTTGAGGACCCAATACTTACCAGCGTGCTCGAACAAGGGAGAAGCACAGGACGCTTGCTTAGCTCCAATTTCGGGAACAGCAACGACCGACGTGCTCCAGAACTCATTGAACGACACCTTCAGCAGCTCGGCTCGATTGAGGCTCGAATCAGAGAACAATCCTTCATTAGGGTCGATGATCTTGTCAAGCAACTAACTGACTCGATCAAGTCTGATTCAGAATTGCAATCCGACCGTGCTCGAATTGAAATCGAAAAAGACTCGAACTGCAATGACTATGTCTACAAGAGCTTTGCCAACTTCTTGGTTCCGATCATCAAAGCGCTGATGAAGACCTTTACGGCGACCGCTGTCAACCGACCCGAAGCGTCTTTCGAATTTCAGACTGTGTCCAAGTCCGACGAAATGGCTTTTTCGTTCCGATTGAAAGGAATCAAGTCCAAACTTGCAGATCAGATGGATTCGACCCTTCGGTCACTATCGTCCGCCGGTTCTTCCAAGAAAGTGACTCATGAAGGTTCCTCGCAAAAAGACACGACATCCTTCACGATGATTCAGACTGCACTTCTCACATTCGCAACATCCGTTCAGTCTGTTGGGGGTTTACTTTTCATTGAACGACTTGAGCGAGGAGAGTTTGAGATCAAGGCGACCGTGAACAAGAACACGCGTATAACTAAAGTAGTCCCGGTAACTATCGATTCAGATCGCTACGGGATAGAAGCGTACCTGGTCCAAGCTGTAGTTCCAGCCAAAACTGCAACCTGTGACATCTATCGAAATATAGTTGTACACACGAAGCTGTCGTACGAATACCGTACGTTTGGATCGACTAGAAAGCTCGACAAAGTAAGTTCAAGTGACTTGGGACTTATGGTTTTGATGGACTGCAACTCTCGGAAAGTAGCCATTTACGTTGACACAATCCACGAAATGGAGACTCTGGCTTTGAGCCGATCAAGCTCAAATATAGAGTTTGGCAACACAATGTCGCTCCCTCCAAACAACTTGCTGCAGCTCGACCTGCAGTCCAACGTGTCGAATGAGACGTTCAACTCTCCCAGCAAGAGTCCCACACCCCAAACGCGCTACTGCTTGTACCAATGCGATATATCCGCAAGTCTTGCGCACAGGTTCTACGTAGCCACAAGAGGATTGGATATCGAAAGCAAAGTCGTTCATGGAATCTCTGAGACAATTCGTGCCATACAGGAACGCAAACCACGTTTCTTGGTACTTCAGGACTCGGACAACGGAACGAACTGGCTCGATCAGGTACGTCTGATGAGACGATACGGCGATCTATCGAGCACTCAAGTACTGATTGCTACAACCGACGATGAATCTCAACAATTGCGATTCGGATCAGAGTTCTCCGAGTTGAAATGGATTTCGACGGACATTCCGGTACCGGAATTGGTCGTTCTGCTAACTAATAACCTAGGCCTAGAAGAATTCTAGATGTTGCCTGTGCTCGATTGAGGGTGTAGAAGTGAAATCCCGGGCAGTCGTTGTCGAGAAGTCTCTGACAAAGGTCCTGAACAACTGTGCAGCCAAAGTCTTCCAGTGACTCTTGATCGTCCTTGTACTCAAACATCTTGCTCTCGATCCACCTCGGAATTTCTGCACCACAATTTCTCGAGAACCGAACTAATCGCTCGCAGTTTGTAATCGGCATAACACCCGGAATTATTGGCACATCGATTCGATGAGCTCTGCACTGTTCGACAAAGTAAGAGTAGGCATCAGGGTTGTAAAAGTACTGGGTGAAACATGCGTCCGCGCCGGCGTCAACTTTTGCACGGAGAAACTCTATGTCCCGGGTGGGATTCGGAGCATCAGGATGCATTTCGGGATAGGCCGCTACAAAAATCTCAAATTCGTCACCAAAATCGGCACGAACCAGCGTCACGAGTTCCGCCGCGTGATGAACTGTCTGAGCGACAGTCCCTGATGGCGTATCTCCTCGAAGCAATACGAGTCCAGAAACTCCCAGTTCCCGATAGTCTCTGAGTTGCGCTACTAAATGCTCACGGGGCGAGTCGCCCCAAGATAGATGAGGTACTGTGGTGCATCCTTCCGAAATCAAGCCCGCAACAGTCTCGTTGGTTCTGGTCTTGGTTGACCCGCCCGCCCCGTATGTGACGGAAAAGAACTCAGGCCCAAACCGTTGCAGAGTCTTTGCGGCTTTCGCTAAGTTGGTCTGTCCAATTGCCGTGGCAGGAGGAAAAAACTCAAAGCTTAAATGGAGACTTGCTGCAGACATGTGGCATCAACGGTTCGACTCGGTTTGGAGTAGATACCTACGGTCCATTTTCTCCCAAGAAAATTCCTCTAATTCGCGACCAAAATGACCATATGAAGCGGTGGCTTCGTAGATTGGTCTCTTAAGGTCCAGCATGTCGATGATTCCTTTGGGGCGGAAGTCAAAATGTTCGGTCAACAGCTCCACGATCTTGTCATCAGGTATGCCATTCGTTTCAAAGGTATTCAATGAAATCGAGGTTGGCTCGGCACGGCCAATTGCATAGCTGACCTGAATTTCACATCTTCGGGCAAGTCCGGCCGCTACAACGTTCTTCGCCGCATATCGACCCGCGTAGGAAGCAGATCGGTCGACCTTGGACGGATCCTTGCCAGAAAACGCACCTCCTCCATGGTGTGCCATGCCGCCGTAAGTGTCCACGATGATCTTTCGTCCCGTTAGCCCACAATCGGCTGCCGGTCCACCTTTCACGAATTGTCCAGTTGGATTGATATAGCACTTTGTCTCATCAGAGAAAAAGTTCTTGGGCAACGTGGGTCGAATTATCTCCTCTATCACCGCTTCCCGAATCTCCGATTGCGAAACGTCGGGATGATGCTGCGTCGATAGAACAACAGTATCGATAGCAGTGGGCGTGCCGTTGGAATAACGAAATGTTAGTTGGCACTTTGCATCAGGCCGTAAGAAAGGAAGACCTTGTCTTCGGATTTCCGCATGCTTCATCATGAGTCGATGAGCGAAGGTGATTGGGGCTGGCATGAACACATCGGTTTCGTCGGACGCATAGCCGAACATCATTCCCTGGTCACCGGCGCCCTGCTCATGGCCCTCTTTCTCGTCCACACCAATGGCGATGTCTTCGGACTGTTGACCCAAAACGTTAACAATTTCACAAGAATCTGGATCCATTCCAGTAGCCTCGTCAACATAGCCCGTCCGACGTACGACGTCACGCGCTATCGACTCCACGTCGACATCCGCAGTTGTTCGCTTTTCACCAGCGATTACGATCGTACCAGCCTTGACTAGCGTCTCACACGCAAGTCGAGACTCGGGATCCTGTTCTAGAATCGCATCGAGAATTGCGTCGGATATTCGATCTGCGAGTTTGTCCGGATGTCCTTCCGAAACGGATTCGGATGTGAATATTGCGTATTCAGACATGTCTTCTCCACTGAATAGCGGAGTATTCTAAGTTTCGGAAGTATTTGGGAGCTTTCAAAGGTTCTTCGAACTCTCGGCACTTTGTGAGAAATGAGGTGAATCGAGTTCAATTTGCATTTGTTAGTCCAAACTACAAAATGATTGCAGATTTCAATCCGAGTCCGTTATGACCACAACCAGAGAACGCTCCAATGCGATTCGCGCACTCGCAATGGACGCCGTGGAACAAGCGAATTCGGGACATCCAGGTGCTCCGATGGGACTCGCTGACGTCGCTCAAGTACTGTGGCTTGAAAATCTCAAGTACAACCCAAGAAATCCGAAATGGTTCGACCGAGACCGCTTCGTTCTTTCCAACGGACACGCTTCGATGTTGCTGTACGCGGTGCTCCACTTGACAGGCTACGACGTCTCGATCAACGACATCAAACGCTTTCGACAATTACATTCAAAAACTGCAGGACACCCAGAATACGGTGAATGCCCAGGCGTTGAAACAACGACTGGGCCATTGGGACAAGGGCTCGCAAATGCGGTAGGAATGGCTCTCGCCGAAGCGCTTTTGGCGAAGCAATTCAACCAGCCGGGGTTCGAAATTGTCAATCACCGCACCTGGGTAATCGTTGGAGACGGCTGCTTGATGGAAGGAATTTCACACGAAGCGGCTTCCCTAGCCGGAACTCTGAAACTAGGGAAACTCACGGCGATCTACGATGATAACGGAATATCAATCGATGGAGAGACGAAGTACTGGTTCACCGAAGACGTTTCCGCACGATTCCGAGCATATGGATGGGAGGTCATTTCCGATGTGGACGGACACGACATCGCAGCAATCCGCACTGCATTGAATTCAGCCCGACAATCTTCCGACCAACCAACTCTCATCGCATGCAAGACCACCATTGGCTACGGTGCGCCCACGAAAGGCGGAACCGCAAGCACCCACGGCTCTCCACTTGGCGCAGAGGAAGTAGACGCCGCGCGCAAGCGCCTAAACTGGGAATGGGATCCTTTCGATATTCCTGAAGAAATTCGGTCCACTTGGGACAGACAGGACGCGGGCAGAACCAACGAACAGGAATGGGAATCATTGTTCCGGGAATATGCAGAGAAGTACGACGAACTTGCTGCAGAGTTCTTACGACGAATGAACGGCACACTCCCGCAAGGTCTTGAGAATGCCATCGATGAATTCATTAAACATACCCAGGACAATATTCAATCTTTGGAGACGCGTAAGGCGTCTGGTGCATGCCTCAATTTCCTCGGACCAAAACTAGCGGAACTCATCGGCGGTTCTGCTGATCTCACGGGATCTAACAACACTCAGTGGGACGGAGCGGGTTGGCTATGGGAGGACGGCAGATACTTGAACTTCGGCGTTCGCGAGTTTGGCATGACTGCAATAGCCAATGGAATGGCTTTGCATGGAGGTTTCATTCCTTATACCGGAACATTTCTAGTCTTCATGGAATATGCAAGGAATGCTGTGCGACTCGCAGCACTCATGGGACTGCGCCAAATACTTGTCTATACCCACGACTCGGTTGGTTTGGGAGAAGACGGGCCAACGCATCAGCCTGTTGAGCAACTCACTAACCTTCGAACTACTCCCAACATGTCTGTTTGGCGCCCGTGTGACAGCGTTGAGACTGCAGTCGCTTGGAAACGTGCCCTCTACCGCGCTCACGGTCCAACGGCGATAGTCCTCACTCGTCAGAAAACACAACCTCAAGCTCGCTCGGACAACGCGGTGGAATTCGTATCGCGCGGAGGCTATGTCTTGCATGCTGAACGCAGTTCACTCGACGTTGTCGTTATTGCAACTGGCTCTGAAGTGGAACTGGCTGTTGAAGCCGTCGCTAGGCTTGGAAAACTGGCTGACGGAGTTCGCATTGTTTCCATGCCCAGTGTGGATACTTTTCTCGAACAAGACAATGAATATCGCGAGTCGGTTCTGCCCTCCAAAATACGTCAGCGGGTGTCTGTCGAGGCGGGGCACACTGACTACTGGAGCAAGTTCGTGGGACTTGATGGAGTGAGCGTCGGAATCAATCGATTTGGTGTCTCAGCTCCTGGTGACGTCGCAATGGACGCGCTTGGAATGAACGTGGAATCCGTCGTTCACGCCATACGGTCCGTCATGGACTAATCCGTGAACGTCCAGACGCTTGTCGATACCGACATCGAGGGAAAGCGCGTTGCAATCCGAGTCGACTTAAATGTACCGCTAAATGGCACAGTAGTTGCGAACGACGAGAGAATACGTGCGATATTGCCGACCTTGGAGTTGTGCAGGGAACGAGGAGCCGAAGTTGTCCTGCTGTCTCATTTGGGCAGACCAAGAGGTCGAGTAGATGCAAGATATTCGTTACAACCTGTCGCAGACTACCTAGCACAACTCCTTAATCGTCCGGTCACTCTTGTCGCAAACTGGCGAGCGACTTTCCTAAATTCAAGATCATCTCTAGGCGTTCGACCGGGAACGGTCGCGATGTTGGAGAACGTTCGCTTCGAGAAAGGAGAAGAGCGCAACGACCCCCATCTCGGACGAGAATTCGCATCAATTGGAGAGGTCTATGTCATGGATGCGTTTGGTACGTCGCACCGCGCCCACGCATCGACAAGTGCTGCGATCGATTCCGCCAAGATGGCTTGTGCGGGTCCATTGCTCATCAATGAGATCGACTCAATAGAAAGAGCAGTAAGCAATCCAAAGCGTCCCCTTGTTGCAGTCATCGGAGGTGCTAAGGTCTCCGGCAAACTACAAGCGCTTCATCGCTTAGCGGAAATCGCCGACACCATTCTCGTTGGTGGAGGAATGGCTAATACCTTTCTGCTTGCAAATGGTCTCCACATTGGGAATTCTCTAGTCGAACCTGAATTGGTCGGAGAGGCTCGCTCTATAGCCTCCGTTACGGATATTCCACTGCCAAGCGATGTCATGACATGCAAGGAGCTTTCTTCTTCAAGCATTGCTACTGTGAGACGAACCAGGGAGATTCAAGACGACGACATAATTGCAGACATTGGTCCGATTACAGCTCGTATATATGCCTCACTGATACGAGAGGCTGGCACTGTGCTATGGAATGGTCCAATGGGAGTGTTTGAATTCGATCAATTTGGAGAAGGTACTCGCGTAGTCTCAGAAGCGATAGCAGACACTCTCGCAGAAACGTTAGCTGGCGGTGGCGACACCATCGCAGCAATGGATCGAAATGGATTGCGTCATGAGATTGATTATGTTTCCACGGGTGGGGGTGCATTTCTGAACTTGGTCGAAGGAAAGGAATTGCCCGCGTTGAGAGCTCTGAAGGACCACGCAGCTCGAACTCAAGCCACGAGTTGAGAACGATTAGGCTAGCTCAAAGAAACGGTCGGTTTAGCTAGGAATGTCTCTTTCAAGAAAAGTCTCGAATATTCAAAGAGACCAAGATCAGTTTGTAAGACACACAAAGGCTGTCTTCTCACAAGATCAGATCAAACTCGCTAGAGACGACCTAGAGTATTGGGGGCGAGACTGGACGCGTTCGTTTGAAGTGGCACCTTTGGCGATTGTCTTTCCAACTAGCACAGAACAGGTAGTTGAGCTTGTTCACGTAGCAAATGCAGAGGGTTACAAGCTGGTTCCTTCGGGAGGGAGAACGGGACTGTCGGGCGGTTGCGTAGCATCGAATAATGAGGTGGTGGTTTCCTTCGATCGCATGAACCGAATTCTAGGATTTAACCCGGTCGACAGGCTAGTTCATTGTCAAGCTGGCGTAGTGACTGCGCAACTTCAGCAATACGCTGTCGACAAAGGACTGTTCTACCCCGTTGACTTTGCTTCATCAGGTTCTAGTCAGATTGGTGGGAACATAGCCACCAATGCTGGCGGCATTCGCGTGATTCGCTATGGACTGACTCGGGACTGGGTGGCGGGTTTAAAGGTCGTTACAGGTAATGGCGATTTGGTTGTCGCAAATCGAGGGCTGGTCAAAAATGCGACTGGATACGACTTACGGCACCTCTTCGTGGGATCTGAAGGAACTCTAGGGTTTGTCGTTGAAGCTGAAATGCAACTACGTGTACCCCCCGAACCTCAACGTGTAATGGTTGTCTGCGTTACTTCTCTGAACGACCTCTTGTCAATACTTCAGCGATTTCAACGTTCACTGGAACTGTCCGCCTTCGAGTTTTTCTCGGAATTCGCGATGTCTAAGGTACTCAGTCATAGGGGGCTCGACCGACCTTTTTCCACCGAGACTGAGTACTACGCTTTGCTGGAGTATGACGAATCAGTGGCCGATTCAGCTACAGAAGCTTTCTCCGACTGTGTGGAAAACGGGTGGATTACCGATGGTGTTCTCAGCCAGTCCACATCACAGTCTGAAAGGCTTTGGGAACTGCGTGATGGAATCACCGAAAGCATCGCAGCAGACACACCCTACAAGAATGACATCTCCGTTCGAATTTCTGAAGTTCCCGGATTTTTAAATGATGTCGGAAGTGTCGTGGCGAAACACTATCCAGACCTTGATGTCTGTTGGTTCGGTCACATTGGAGATGGGAACCTCCACCTCAATATATTGAAGCCGCAAGACCTAGAGATTTCGGAGTTTCAAGAACGATGTAGAGCGATCAACCCGTTGCTCTTCGAACTAATACAGAAGCGAGGCGGGAGTATTTCAGCAGAACACGGTGTTGGGCTACTCAAACGAGACTATCTGAGGTTTAGCCGGAGTCAAGGCGAAATTGACAGAATGAAAGCAATAAAAGATGCATTCGATCCCAACGGAATTATGAACCCTGGAAAAATTTTTGCGACAGCTAGCGATGAGTCAGAATGAGCTGTCGCTTTCTTGCACTCTAGAGAAGGCCCACTGCGACATGTGTACAAGGTCTGTCATTTACATCGAAATTACTTGTCGCCTATTCTTGGGCTAGCCCCGGTCCGCAACCTTTCTCTAAGTCGTTGTTTTCTTGAACCTGCTGAACGTAAGGTAGCCAACCCACAGACCGGCAATCAAGCCTGCTAATGTCATGACAGGCTCTGCAAGGGACCTCACATAGAAGGACACCATAGCTGCATGTCCTAGCGACTCTGGCTCAGCGCTCCGCAAAACATCCCACAGGATATGAGCGACTAATGTAATAAACGCTGACGCTAGCCACCACGAGACCAGACCCGCCAACAGAATCAACGCAAGTTGGCGATAGCTCATTTTGCCGAGAATTCTTAGGTCTTCTGCAAGTGTCATTATTTGTTCTCCAGTAGTGCAAACTTTCATACAAGTATGCCACCGCAGTGCTGATACCTCGTAGATCTACGAAATTTGCAGATGCTGTCTCTAATCTAGGTAAATCCTGAACCCTCTTTGCAGTCAGGTCGTCGGTCGAGTAAGTCTCTTGCGGTCGATTGGCTCTTCGATCAAGGAAGCTCGAACTTGATAGTCTTGCTGTGATGCAAAGCGTAGCTGGTTGCCTAGATCGACAGTCACTTGATACCCCTAGATTCCGTGTCAATGAGGTCGGAGTGCATCCTTCAGTTCGAAATGAAACACCTATTTAGTTTCTCGGGAAGAACACTTCTGAACTTGCTCTTCACCGGACTCTCTGGCTTCGTCAAGGAACTCTCTCATGCTTTCAGTTGGAACTTGAATTCGTGAGTCCTTTACGTAGTGTCCCCGCGTCGAGAAAGGAAAGCTCTGCAAATTGCACGACCGTTCAACCGCAAGTTCGAGACCAAATGGTTGTTTATTCCACACGAAAGATCGATATTTGACATCATACCAGCCAAAATATATGTCGAATGTGCCTTTTCTTAGGCAAAGCTCAACTTCGGTTTGTCGGTCACCAATTAAGTCTTCCGCTGCATCGAACTGAATGTATGACTGGTAGCCTCCCAGCGTCTTGCAGAAGTATTCATCTGGACCGTAGGGGTGGATTTCAGGTTTCATTGATACACAGCCTGAAACCAAACATACGATCAGCAGACAACCAACGAGCTCTCGTGGTAACCTCATAAAGTCCCCCGTGGCACTTGATCGAAACATTCAAGACTAACTCCGATCGGACCTAGTATCGCCGGACAATTACGACTTTTTTCGGACTCAAAACTTGCCTCGAAATGATGTATGTAAATGCGATTTGAAGCTCGCATTGTAGGTCCAATCCTCTTAGGCACATTGGAGGTGCAACTTCATCCTAACCTTATAGACTTGCTACGGATCCGTCTCGTTTAGAAATCAAGACAAGATCTGGTCTGTGTGCGACAAATAGACCAACTGTTACAACACCGGGCAGGTTATTTAGTGTTTGTTCCAAGTATCCCGGATCGTTGATTGTAAGTGCGGCGACATCCACGATAACGTTGCCATTTTCAGTTCGCCCCGTGCGCTCGTGTGGTTCGCCTCCGATTGATCGTACGAATTGCATAACTGCTGTTCGAGCCGATGGAATGACTTCGATTGGCAATGGAAACGCTCCCAATCGATCTACAAGCTTCGATTCATCCACAATGCAGATAAAACGCTGGGAGATCGAGGTCACAATCTTCTCTTGAGTGAGTGCTCCCCCACCGCCCTTTATGAGCGCTCGCGACTGAATTACCTCATCTGCACCATCGACGTAAACGTCCGTACTCTCTACCTTGTGAGCTTCAAGAACTGTTATACCGTGGTCTTTCAGCCGTCCTGTGCTTGCAATTGAACTTGAAACCGTCGCTCTAAAAGAGTCCTTGATCTCCACAAGCAGGTCGATGAAGAAATTGACTGTACTCCCTGTCCCGACACCAATGATTGAATTGGGACTAATGCTCTCTGACACATGATCTAGTGCGGCTCGAGCCACGCGACGTTTCAGTTCGTCCTGATCCAATTCAGTCAACTATATTCCTCCGACTTTGCCAACCGTTCGAATTCCTCCTCGAACAGTAGCTGCTTCATGTCGGTCATTCGATCGACATAGAGGATTCCATCTAAATGATCGAACTCGTGCTGGATCACCGTTGCTTGGAAGCCTTCGAATTCCTGCGAATGCTCTTTCAGCTCCAAGTCTTTGTAGTCCACACGAACGCACTGCGGTCTTTCCACCCATCCTCGCAAGCCAGGAACCGAGAGACACCCTTCCCAAAATCCTGCATGAGGAGAATCGAGAATGGAAACCTTGGGATTTACAAATACTGTCAATGACAGAGACTCCAAGTCTCCGTATCGAGACCCTTCGCTTGGGATTTCAATCAATGCCAGTCGTACGCTTTCGTTGACTTGAGGCGCTGCCAGACCAATACCTCCGTAATCGTGCAATGTATCGGTCATGTCGCTCACAAGTCGGGAAATTTCGTCACTGAGAATTTCGGAGTCGGACAGAGGTCGAGCTATCTTACGAAGTGTCGGATGGCCCATGCGAATGATCTTGCGTACAGCCAATTCAATGCTCCCGTAAGAATTTGGCGGCAGCTTCACTAAACAACCGCCATTGTCGTTCGGTGACAACAGCATCCAATGCAACGTCTGTCGCGTTTGTGGAAAACTCGTCGTTCAACTGAAACTCGTGAGCAATTCCCAGAGTCATTGGACTATCTGCTTTCTCCAGCATCCGATCATAGTGACCACCGCCGCGTCCTAGTCGATTGCCCGTTGCCGAGAAAGCCACTAACGGCAGTAAAACTAAATCGATACTGCTCAGATTTACCCTTTCAATGCGATCTGGTTCCCGAATGCCGAACGTCCCACGAATGAATTGTTGTTGGTGTGATAGACGAGCGAACTCCATTTTTCCATTGCGGAAATGGGGAACCGCTACCGTAATCCCCTTCTCATGAAACCAACTGAAGGCTTTGGATAAGTCAATTTCACCATCGTTAGCCATATATCCAGCCACGCAGCTGAAATTGCTGATGTCTAATCGATTCCTGAGTCTCTGTGTGAGCCGCGTAGAGTGCTCACGCAGAAGATACGGCGACATGGCTCTTCGAGCCGAGCGTATCTGAGTTCGGATTTGATCGTTGCGATTGGTGATTGCGTCGATCACTCACTACCAAGGGCTGTGCTTCCGGGATGCAGTGAGCGGTCAGACCCTGAACCGTTGTGGTTCAAGGCGGTGACCCGGGAAAGGCATTAGGCTTCCGGCACTATAGTCCGCCGGCCTGCACACCAACAATTCACCAGTGTCTCCTAAATTTCTTCTAACGGTTCGGGACGAAAACCGACTCGCAAACACCCCGGAGACTGTTGGAATTATAGAAACGTAGAACGGAAACGTGCATCTCTGTCCATGCACTGTTCATGAAGGTTCTTGGCGCGGCTATTACAGCTTGCAAGCTTGTGACTTAGAAAATTGAATAGGAAATTGACTAAAAGAGCTCTTTCGAGTTTTCCAGGACTCGGTTCTTGAGCCGATCAACGCGTTGTGTCAATTCGTCGAGCTCTTGTTGTTTTCGAGCAATAGTCCCGATGAGATTTACCGCAACCGCGATAGCGAGCTTTTCGTTGCTAAATACGTCAGTCGCTAGTGACTCACGCATTTCCTTCATGTAGTCGTTCAGAGTTTGTGCGGATTGTTGCAGCGACTCAACGTCTTCTGGCATGCACTGCAGTCGATATTGCTTCTGAAGTATTTGAACGTTCACTTCAACGGGGGATATATCCGACATTAGGCACTCGCCTGCATGGACTGTAGTTTGCTAATAGTTTGATCGATACAATTTTCGACACTTTCAAACTTCTTGAACAAGCGTCGACGCTCCTCCATCCACTGTTCGTGCGTCTTGATGAGTCGCGAATTCTGTTCTTGGAGACTCTTGCAACGTTGAATGAGCTCTTCAATCACAGACTCCAAGTCTGAAAGTGCTTCGGATGTCATAAGGCAGGCAAATTAGGTGGGAAGAAACGCATTTTAATGGAACTATGAGCATCTCAAGACGCTGGACAATCCCTTATCAAGAGCCGTGGACGACCTGACTGAACTCTTGGTTCTCACATCGATTGCATTGCCTGAATGGGAGTTGCACGGTCTGGTTGTTGGTGTTGTTGTGTCGATGCCGGAAGAGGACCCAATTACGGCCGCTCGCATTGTTGAGGACTTGCGTCCCGGACTGTGCACGCAGTCTCATTTGAGCGAACTGTGTGGCTCCGTGCACGAGCAAGTCATTGCCGAAGACTTTTCCTTTCATCCACTCTTGCCCGACGACGACGAACGCATTGAAGTCCGTCTCGAAGCACTTGGAGACTGGGTTGGAGCATTTCTGGAAGGCTATAACAGCTTTGAACACGCGAAGGACGAAGAAATCGAAGAGACGCTTTCCGACTTTGGTGAGATATCCAAAGTGGATCCAAACGTGGAAAATACCCCCGACACAGAATCCGCATACGTCGATGTCGTAGAGTTTGTGCGCGTTGGCACAATGTTGATCCACGGCATCGTGCAACAAGGCAAGAGTTAATGGACAAGCTCGAGTACTCTCATAGAAGGGACCGGCTCATGGCTGCAATCGGTCCCAATAGCGTCGCAATCATTGCGGGAGCAATAGAGCTACGACGCAATGGTGACACACACTTTCCTTTTCGACAGGAAAGCGACTTCTTTTACCTAACAGGATTCGCTGAGCCCAATGCCGTTTTGGTCTTGGCACCCTGTGCGGAAAAAGCCGAGGCTACGATATTCCTGAATCCAAAAGATCCCAACGCCGAACAATGGACAGGTATTCGCCTAGGCGTTGATGCCGCACCAGAACGATTGGGTATTGATCAAGCGTTTGACGTGGCCAGCATGGATGAGGAACTACCAAAGCTCATCGAAGGACGTCGTGCGTTACATGCGCTTTTTGGTTTTGATAGCGCTTTTGATCAGCGGATTTTTTCTTGGATCAACAAAGTAAAGTCTCAGCGCCGCTCGCATCCTGGAGAGTTCGTCAACCTCGCGCAGTCGCTGCACGAGCTTCGAGTAATCAAGTCGCCCTTTGAGCAGGATCAGATGCAGAGAGCTGCAGACATCACTGCGAAAGCCCACATCCGAGCGATGACTTCGTGTGAGCCAGGCAAGAGCGAATGGAATCTCGAAGGAGAGCTACTCGCCGAGTTCATGGACCATGGTGCTCGATTCTCCGCCTATCCCAGTATCGTCGCGAGTGGCGAGAACGCTTGCATCATGCATTACATAGAGAACGATGCAACTCTCAACGACGGAGATCTAGTACTAATCGACGCAGGGTGCGAACTCGATCACTACGCCTCCGACGTAACTCGAACTTTTCCAGTTAACGGCAAGTTTTCCCCAGAGCAGCGAGACCTATATCAATTGTGTCTAGAAGCTCAAAAAGCCGCAATCTCATCAGCGTTGCCGGACCGACGATTCAGCGATCCTCATGAAGCAGCTAGACGGGTACTAACCCAGGGATTGATAGACCTCAAGATCATCGATAGCGAATCGGTAGATGGCGCAATCGAAGAGGGAAAGGAAAAGAAATTTCTCGTCCATCGCTGCTCTCACTGGCTGGGATTGGATGTTCACGACGTGGGAATGTTCGAAGATAACGGAAAGTCTCGCATACTTGAACCGGGAATGGTTTTGACGGTCGAACCGGGCATTTATATTCCGTCCAACGAGCAAATGCAAGAAGTGGATTCCAAGTGGCGAGGAATAGGTGTTCGAATCGAAGACGATGTGTTAGTAACAGAAGACGGCAATCGCGTCCTATCCGCAAAAGCACCAAAAGAACTTAGCGATATCGAGTCACTGATGGCTAATGGACTTTGATGTCATCGTAAGTGGTGCAGGCCTTACGGGGACGGCTACAGCCTTGGCCTTACACCAAAAGGGACTACGAGTTGCTTTGATTGAGGCCTCGGATCCCGCATCATCAGAGGGACGGTTTGGACATGACCTACGTACGCTTGCACTCTCACCGGTAAACGTTGATTGGCTCAAAGCTCTAGACTTCGAAGACTCCCTCTTCTGCTATCCCGTCGAACGAATGCAAGTGTGGGAACACGACGGATCGGGTCTTGTCACGTTCGACGCTCACACGGTCGGTCTCACAAGTCTGGCATCAATCTTTGAACACGGTCCGCTAATCGAGGCTTGTAGAACCAAGTGTCAGAAAAATGTCGAAGTGTTCGATCACACACAAATCGTCGAATTGGAAAGTACAAATCAGTCCGTACAACTGAGCAATGGACGAGCGATCAGCTGCAAGCTTCTTTGTATTGCCGAGGGCCCAAACAGTCGTACCCGCGAGATTGCTGGATCGGCTTGGGAGTCACAAGAATTAGGTCACTCTGCATTGGTTACATTGGCAAGAACGGAACACGGGCACAGGAATACTGCGTGGCAAAAATTTGGTGACGGAATACTTGCGTTTCTACCCTTCGATGGCAATCTAGTCTCGGTTATTTGGAGCCAGGACAATGCGCGATGTCAACACTTGCTCTCTTTGCAAGACGACGAGTTTGCAAGACTACTCACGGAAACAAGTGAACGCGTCTGCGGAAAAATAGTCGAAATCGACGAACGAAGGACTTTTTCGCTCAAACAATCTTTGGCAAATACGTTCTGTCCCAAGTCCTGGGTTGTCGTCATTGGTGACGCAGCACATACTTTGCACCCGCTTTCGGGACAAGGCGTGAATCTGGGATTGGAAGACGCGAGAACTCTTGCTAATAACCTTGGAAACGGAACAATGGAGTTGTTCAATCCTGGATCGCTTACAAGGTTTGCGCACAAACGACGTCTCAAAGCTCGGAAGATGATTCTTGCCATGGCGTTCTTCTTGAACACTTGGTCATGGAAGCGACCCGGTTCTCGCTGGGTTCGGAACGTAGGAATCAGAGCGTTTAACAGAATGGACTTCATCAAGCAACAAGTAATGCGTGAAGCCGTTGGATTCGGAGCACTAGGAAGCCTCGATTGAAGACACATCTTTACAGTAGTCATGTCGAACTCGGCGCAAAGATTGTTGACTTTTTTGGATGGCAAATGCCGCTGCATTACGGTTCTCAAATTGAAGAACATCATTCCGTGCGCCAAGCATCAGGAATGTTTGATGTCTCACATATGCTTCCAGTTGACTTCAACGGTGAGGATAGCCAGCGATTCCTTCAATTGATGTTGGCTAGTGATGTCGAAAAAAAATTGAACCAAAATGGCCGGGCCTCTTATACAGTCATGCTGAACGAACATGGTGGGATCATCGACGACCTCATTGTGTACAGACTTGCTAGCGACAAATATCGTGCAATTTTCAACGCAGGTACGGCTCAGGCAGATTTGGAATGGATATATTCAAGGGCTGATTCAGAGTTCAGCGTCGATATTTCTCCTAGACACGACTTGAACATACTCGCAATACAAGGACCCGACGCCCTGTCAAAGTCATCCACAATCATTGGAGCGACACTTCTGGACAATCTGAAACCGTTCCATTGCATCCAATCTAATGGTTTCTTTATTGGTAGAACTGGCTATACGGGAGAAGATGGCGTCGAAGTCCTGTGCAGGTCAGAGCAAGTTGAATTGCTTTGGGCAGCATTGCACGACATTGGTGTTCGCCCCTGTGGACTGGGAGCTCGAGACACATTGCGATTGGAAGCCGGACTGAATCTCAATGGACAAGACATGAACCCTGACATCTCTCCGCTGGCAAGCGCATTGGGATGGGTGGTAGATTGGGACCCGGAGGAGAGACAGTTCATCGGTCGGCAAGCATTGACACAGGAGCGAACTCGAGGCCCCCATCGGAGACTCACAGGTGTCGTCTTGAAAGGCGGAATTATGCGTGCCGGACAAGAGGTACTGACTGATTCAGGAAGTGGAGTGATAACGAGCGGATCGTATTCTCCCACTTTGGGCTACAGTGTTGCACTCGCTCGCGTCCCGGCTGCGGCGGCCGGCATATGCAGAGTGATCATCCGCAATCGAGAAAAAGAAGGGCGACTCGTTCGTCCACCATTCGTCAGGAAAGGAGAAAAAGTACACAAGTGAGTGATACACCTTCTGAACTCAGATATACAAAGACCCATGAATGGGCACGACTCGATGACGACACAGTCGTCGTTGGAATTTCCGACTATGCGCAGGATGCGCTTGGAGACGTCGTTTTTGTTGAATTGCCCGTTGTCGGTGACGATGTAAAAGAAGGAGAAGAGGTTGCCGTTGTGGAATCTGTAAAAGCTGCATCCGATATCTATTCTCCCGTAAGCGGATCGATTATTCAGGTGAACGAACTGCTAGATGAACAACCAGAACTATTGAATTCCGATCCCTATGGCGAAGGTTGGATTTTCACCATCAGTCCCACTGACTCCGATGACTACGGAGAACTACTTGACTCGACCGGTTATGAGGAGTTTTGTAGTTCGGAAGAGAACGAACACTAAGAACCTGTCTCCTTCCGATGCCGTTCATTCCGCACACACGTGACGATGTTGCTGCAATGTTGCAAAGCATAGGAGTTTCCAACGTCGAAGATCTCTTTTCTGAAATTCCACATTCGATAGACCGAGCCGATCTCTCTTCGGTCCCTCGTGGCGTCACCGAAATGGAAATGTTGCGCGTTCTCTCAGAGCGGGCAAAGAAGGACGAAGTGGGCTCGTGCTTTATTGGAGCCGGGAGTTATGACCATCACATACCGGCAGCAGTGTGGGATCTCGCAAGCAGAGGTGAATTCCTAACTCCCTATACACCTTACCAAGCCGAAGCCAGTCAGGGAACTCTCCAAGTTCTCTACGAATTTCAAACCATGATGTCGTCACTCACAGCAATGGACGTGGCCAATGCTTCCGTGTATGACGGCGGGTCCGGCTTGGCAGAGGCAATTCTCATGGCTGTGCGTTGCAACAGAAAAAACCGCAGCAGAAAGATCTTGATTTGTGGTGCAGTAAATCCGTTCTATATTCAAGCGGCCAAAACACTGGTTCGTGGACAAGGGATTGAGTTAGTCCAGGGAGATCTGACCAACGGTACCTATGCAATTGACTTAGGTGAAGGTGAAGAAATATGTGCCGTGGTCGTGCAACAACCAAATTTCTTTGGACTTCTTGAGGACGTTGACGAAATTTGCGATTGGGCGAGAACGAAGAATGCAATGGTCATCGCGGTTGTGAATCCCATGACGCTAGCGGTTCTTAAACCTCCCGGGGAATGGGGTGCTGAAGGTGCAGACATCTGTAGCGGCGACGGACAGCCTTTGGGGGTTCCTATGTCTTCAGGTGGGCCTTCGTTTGGATTCTTGTGCACGAAGCTACAACACGTACGTCAATTGCCTGGCCGTATCGTTGGCAGAACGACTGATCGCGCTGGATCCTTGGGTTACACGCTGACATTGCAAGCTCGAGAGCAACACATTCGCCGAGCGAAAGCAACATCCAACATCTGTACTAATCAAGGATTGCTAGTCACTGCAGCGACGATTTACATGTCAATTGTGGGACTAAGAGGTTTGGGAAACGTAGCTTCTACTTGTCATTCAAACACTAAGTACCTAGTCGATAGACTTTGCAAGTCTGGTCTGGTAAAGAGGACTTTCGCCGAGCCCTTCTTTCATGAGTGCGCATTGGATCTCAGATGTGATGCGCAAATTGTGTGCGACATGCTACTCAGACAGGAAAAAATACTCGCTGGTTATGCGCTTGGCAAGTCGTTTCCCAAGTTTCAATCCTCTCTATTGATCTGTGCGACAGAGCGTCGCACACAAGCTGAGATGGATCGATTCAGCGAAACCCTATTGAATGCTTGCAAGAGTCTTGCTCATGGACAATAACGAGACCATCTTCGACATTTCTCGTCCCAACCGTTTCGCTGGGGCGCAAGTTCCGGAAATGGGAAGTCTTTCCGACATTCCCTTACACTTTTTGAGGGACTCTAGTCCGTGCCTTCCTGAAGTCTCAGAGATTCAGGCTATCCGACACTACACAAATCTATCCCACCAAAACTTTGCAATCGATCGAAATTTCTACCCCCTTGGTTCATGCACGATGAAGTACAACCCTCGGGGAGCACACCGAGCAGCAAGCCAACCCGGATTTCTCAACAGGCATCCACTAACATCGGTCGAAGCAAGCCAAGGAGTATTGCAGTGCTTATTTGAGCTGCAAGAGATCTTGACAAATGTCACGGGCATGGATGCTGTGTCATTAGCCCCTATGGCGGGCGCACAAGGAGAGCTAGCCGGTCTGCTCATGATTCGCGCGTATCACGAGAGCCAAGGTGAGTCACACAGAGACGAAATCATAGTGCCCACGGCTGCCCATGGAACGAATCCTGCAACGGCAACCATGTCGGGCTACAAGGTTACTGAGACAAAGGTAGGTGCGGATGGAGATGTTGACTTAGAGCACCTCATGCAAGTCGTCGGACCGCAGACAGCCGGCATCATGCTCACGAATCCGTCAACCTGTGCCGTATTTGAACGACAAATAGTCGAAATCTCTCAGCTTGTCCACGATGCTGGCGGACTTCTCTACTACGATGGCGCGAACCTCAATGCGATACTTGGAAAGGTTTGTCCTGGAGATATGGGTTTCGATGTGCTTCACCTCAATTTGCACAAGACTTTCGCCACGCCTCACGGTGGAGGAGGGCCTGGAGCTGGCCCTGTCGCTGTGAATGGAAGATTGGTACCTTTTCTTCCTATCCCAATAGTTGGCCAGCGAAACAATCAATTCGAGTGGTTTGGATCCGACGAGATACCCAACTCGATTGGAACGATGTCTGCGTTCATGGGCAATACCGGAATACTGATAAGAGCTCTGTCGTACGCCTTGATGCTGGGGCGGGAAGGAATGATTCGGGTGGCAGAGTACGCGACACTCAATGCTAACTATCTAGCTAAAGAACTGGAAAAAGCTGGCTTTGAACTTGCATATCCCGATCGCAAAGCAACGCACGAGTTCCTTATTACATTGAGTGATGAAACTGCCAAGTTCGGAATACGTGCAATGGATTTCGCAAAACGACTTCTCGACTTCGACATTCATGCGCCAACCACGTATTTTCCGTTACTAGTTCCGGAGTGCTTTCTGATTGAACCAACGGAGACGGAGTCCAAAGAGCAGCTTGACGCATTTGTCCATGCCATGAGCACAATGCGCATGGAGGCGCAAACCAATCCGAGAAAACTCTTGGAAGCACCTCACCACCAATATCGAAAGAGATTGGATGAAGTCAAAGCCGCACGAGAGCTAGATTTGACCTGGCAACCGCAATCGAGAAAAACTACACAAAAAAAATAGCAGCCGTCTTGTAGCGCACACAGAATTGTGTTCAACAGACGTGCGTGTCTCCGACATATTGGGAACTACGTTGCCCTTCAGAGAATTGAAGCTCTCGGTCTTGGAAACCTAGGAAACAGAAGCCATTTGAGTGACATTTGATCGCTATTGGACGAGTCACGCAATCAATCTTTAGATCAGTCTCCGCTAAAGATCTTTGTAAGCAACGCACTTCGTGGACGGTAAGGACGTGTGCCGTTTAGTATTGCGTTCATTCGCGTCTCGGCTTCCAGCCTGACATATCCCTCATCGTCCTCAGCTTCAGCGAGGATGTAGAAAACACCCGACTGAATGGCATCAAAGACCATCCCAGCGGCACGAGACGGAGGCATACCATAGCGCTTGAATCGCTCGGCAACACGGTTGGCTGCAGGGTGAACCCGATTTGAGGAATCTCCCTCCACTCCGCCAAAACGGACTGGTCGATTTCGCTCCGACGTGACAATATTAGTGGCGACTGCATTCGGACATAGGACATGTACCGATATGCGACCCAAAACCTCTGCGTGAACCGCTTCCATTAACGCCACACAGGCATGCTTCGATACTCCATAAACGCCAGACGCCGCGCATAGTCCATCCTGAGAAGATGTAGCCATCACGGACCCGGGCGCATCCTGTTGCAGCATCTTGGGTACAAATTTCCTAAGACAAAAGACCGCGCCCATAAGGTTCACCCCTAGAACGAACTCCCAGTCGACGTCTCGTGCACCCAGTACGCTCCCACCAGCACCCACTCCCGCATTGCAACACAGCAGCGATATTGGCTTTCCGGAAAACTTGTCGTCAATTTGTTCCGAAAGACTGTCAACGTCCTCTGCTGAGGAAACATCCGTTCGTACCCCCAATAGTTTTACATCGTGCTCGTCCGCCTTGACGGACAATTCACCGATCACTCGCCCAATCGCGGACTCTTCAATGTCAGCAATGACGCAGTGCAATCCATGTTCCAATGACTTCTCGATGAGAGCCAGTCCGATCCCCGAAGCACCGCCCGTAACAATGGCGACTCCACCCCGCAAGACTTCAAGATCAGGGTGGGCATTGTTTGTGGCTGAAACGTGGTTGGAACCTTCCATGGACTCCCTCCTTAGTCGATGAAATTCGAGTGTATCCTAGCACTCGGGCTATTTGACTATGGACGCGCAAGTGTCAGATGACTCTTGTGCGATCTCTAGTTCGACACAATCTAAAGTCTACTGATGGAGAATTCAGAATCACTTCACGATGAAGACCGGCAACTTCCTGTATGTGCGGCTCGTTCGTCCAAGAGTGATTAGCGCTCTTTGGCTAAACTTAACTGTTCTCGAATGATGTAGCTACTTCACATGTCCGACACGCAATCAATGTCCATTGAAACCAATCTGAACGGTTATTTTCGAGCAGATTACACGTCGCAAGAAAAGACGATCATAGATGTAACAGACTTTGAAACCACCGAGGGAGTTATCCCACCGGTCACATCGACTGTTGGTGACGCTAGAGACCTACAAGACTCCGAAAACGACCTCAAACCTGATTTTCAGAGTAGGTTCTTCGCCAAACATGGATTTGTGCTGCTCTCACATGAGTCACAAGTACAGAACTGGGACTCAGGCGCATTCGGACAGTCCGACACCTTTCAAGTTGAAAATCGGGACAAAGTGGTGCCGACCGGCGAAAACGAGGTCGAGAAGTACTACATGCAGGAAGTTGAAGACCTCATTCGAAGTGTCCTTCTCCCGGGGAGGAGTCTCCGGATCAACCAGCCCAACATGGTTCTAAGACGTGGCACGAATACAGCACACCCGTACTACGGCTTGAATATCCACAACGACTACGGAATAACGGCCGATGACTTTGAATCGAACACGGAGGCTTTCGGTACACCCGAACAAGCTCGCCTGTGGCGCGAGCAATACGAGAACGATGAGGTAAGAGCATTTATGATGATCAACTTTTGGCGACCTGTTCACATGTCGAGTCCCGTGGAACACATGCCACTTGCGGTCTTGGATGCAAACTCTGTGGAACATGACGATCTGGTGTTGAGTGGACTCAAGGGATTTACGCTCACCGGCAAAGTGTCGACCCAGCTCTCACTTCGACACAACAGTTCTCAAGCGTGGTACTACTACCCTCGCATGACCGTCAACGAAGTTATGGCGCTAAAGCTGTTTCACATCAACAAAGACGCTTCGGATCTTCCGTTCGGCGCGTGTTACCACTCTGCCTTTGAGAACCCACTAGCACCCGAGGGCGCAGAAGAACGACAAAGTTGCGAACATCGCGTCAGCGTTTTTATCCTGAAAGACTAGACACTTCTTCGACACAATTTGGTTTACGAAAGCGTCTCCTTAAGTTCATCCAACGACTGAATAGGCAACGAACAAACAAAGTCTCGACAAGAGTAAGCAACTACCTCGTTTAGCTGTTGAGACGCTTGAGGCGGTAAGTAAGCGGGGACGCGACTGGAGTCTTCATAAGGTATCCCCCAAATGTCGGTATTGGGTCGATATTCTTCGCATAGTCTAAGCATCCACTCATCAAGCTTCTCTCTTGGACCTCGAATTATCACGTGGCTAGATCCACTTTTCGCTCGCTCAAGGCAACGGAGAGCAGTTGGGTACATCACCTCCTGACCTGAGATCGCTCCACGCATCCATTCAATACTCTTGCTAAAGACTTCAAGATAGCTGGGCTCGCCGGTTAAGCAGGCGATTTTTGACAAGGCAAGGCAAGCAATGGAATTTCCTGATGAAGCCGATTCGTCCTGGAGCGGCTTGAATTTCTGAATGAGTTTCTCGTGGTCGTAAGAAGTAAACCAAAATCCTCCGTCCTGCGAATCGTAGAACCACTTCACAATGGAATCCGCCAACCCCAATGCCATTTCCATGTCTTCGCTCCGCCACTCCACGGACAACAAAGTGAGCAGTCCATCGAGAACATGCACGTAGTCGTCCAGGTAACCCGAGACTCGGGATTCGCCCTCACACCAAACCGAACTCAGCCTCTCTCCATCAAACATGTTCTCTCGCAAAAAGTCGGCAACTCCTTGAGCTGCGCTGAGCAAGTCTCGGTCACCTAGCACTTGAGCTGCATCCGCTAGCCCCTTCATAGTCAGTCCATTCCATGAAGCGAGTATCTTTATGTCAGTCGAGGGGCTAACTCTGGTCGAGCGCACACTCCGGAGCTTTTCGCGCGCCCTTTCTCGAACATCATTGGCATGATCGAAATCCATTCCAAGTCTGCGCACAACAGATCTCCAGGAGTCGGTTCTGCGGAAATGCCACCGATTCTCAAAGTTTGCTGGCTTGTCGAATCCAAATAGAGTCTCCAAGACAAGGTACTCCTCATCGGACAGGCAGCGTTTGATCTCGTTTCTTCTCCAGACGTAATACTTGCCTTCCTCACCTTCTGTATCGGCATCTAATGCCGAATAGAAGCCACCGTTTGAACTCCTCATTTCCGATACCATCCAATGTGCAGTTCCTCTGAGAACTTCTTCGAATAGATCATCGCCTGTTACTTGAAACGCTGTGGCATATAGGCTTAGCAACATTCCGTTGTCATTTAGCATCTTTTCAAAGTGAGGAATTGCCCACCTTTGATCGGTTGAATACCGAAAGAATCCACCACCAAGTTGATCGTAGATTCCACCGCGCGCCATTTCAGTCAAAGTGTGGACCACGGCATCCAATGCGTCACGATCGTGAAGATTGGTTTGACGACTGTTTTGCCAGTGCCGAAGTAACCAATCTAGGCGCGTTGGATGAGGAAATTTCGGTGCGGATCCAAAGCCTCCAAACTCTGAGTCGTATATCGAAACCAAGGTGTTTCGACAGCGTTTCGAAAGTTCATCGTACTCCTCAATGGATTTTCCTGTTTTGGATCCGTGGAATTGGGCCATGGATTGCATCAATTCTTCCTCGAACTGCTCAAGATTCTCCTTGTTATCACGATATGCCTCAGCCACTCGATTCAAGACATTGACGAATCCCGGCAATCCAAATCGCGATCTTTTTGGGAAATAGGTTCCCGCAAAAAACGGAATCTGTGACCTTGGATTTAGGAATACGGTCAACGGCCAACCGCCATTATTGCGAGTCAGAATCGCATGTGCAGATTGGTAAATCTTGTCCAAGTCCGGTCGCTCCTCACGATCTACTTTGACATTGATGAAGTGACTGTTCATCACATCGGCCACCTCGGGATCCTGGAAACACTCTCGGGCCATGACGTGACACCAGTGGCAGGTCGAGTAACCGATTGACAACAAGATTGGTTTATCAAGTTCGCGAGCTAGTTCCAAGGCTTCTTCCCGCCACGGATACCACTGCACCGGATTCGTGGCGTGTTGCTTAAGATAAGGACTGGTCTCGAATTGAAGCTTGTTCATAGTGAGTCCCCGAACTGGGCTCTCACAACTGTTGGGAGATCTTTGGGAGTCAAGTAAATGGTGCCATACATCAAGTTTCTCTAACTTGGGACTTGTGTGCAACAATCAAGTTGAGCAACGATGACGAGTGGACGAACGCGCGGTTATAGGAAGGGGATTGGTATTGTTCTTGCGAACCCAAGAGGTCAAGTCCTTCTTGCCCGACGTAACGACATGCACGGTCAATGGCAATTTCCTCAAGGAGGAATAGATCCAGGTGAGGAGCCGCATCAAGCCATGTTTCGCGAACTGAGAGAAGAACTGAATGTCTCCGAAGCTCACGCAACCATCATTGCGAAAACACGCACGTTCCTACGTTACAGCTTTCCAAAGATCATGCCTGATCCCAACAACTTAGCAAGAGACTTTATGGGGCAGGAGCTAATGTTCTTCTTGCTTCAATTCCATGGATCAGATTCGTTAATCGATGTCTGTGGAGTCAGGCATGCAGAGTTCGATTGTTGGTCATGGGTAGACTACTGGAAACCTGTCGAATCCATTGTTGCGTTCAAGCGTGACATGTATCGACGAGCCCTGACGGAATTGAAGCCTTACTTGTTCGGCGAGGAATACTAATTGCTTGACGCGATGAATCAATTGGTTCGTGACGTTCAGGCCGAACCGGACTTCGATAAAGCCGCGGCAATGGCAGTCGCTCGAGTGAGCATGATCTTCGGAGTCGACTACTGTTCGCTCTACGTGCTTGAGTCCAAGTCCGAATTGCTCCACCTCGTAGCCAATGATGGAATTTCGGAGCACATCGCAGGTCAAATCACTCTTCCCGTTGGCAAGGGAATCATTGGACTTGTCGCTCGCCGTGCAGAGCCCGTCAATGTCGAGGATGCCACAAAGCATCCAGCGTTCGAACAAATCGAATCGATTGATGAAAGCACCTTTAAGTGTTTTCTCGGCGCACCAATAGTTCACAATCGGCGATCAATCGGCGTATTGACAATACGCAGAGAGTACGAGAAGTTCACCGATGACGAAGAAGGCCTTCTACTCTCTTTGGCGACCAAACTCTCACCCGTTGTCGCTCACGCTGTCGCTCTCGGGACACCTGCTACCCCTTCATCTTCAGTCGACTCTCTAGCCAGAGCGAGAGAGTTCAAAGGCATTCCTGGTTCGCCGGGGATTTCCGTTGGTCAAGTCGCGCTCGTTGAACCACCCGCAGACATCAAACACATTCCGGACCGAGACGCCGTCGACATCGCAGATGAACTTCAAAATTTCGACTTGGCATTGGAGTCGGTTCGAGACGATATGCAGCGCATCAATGCAACTTTGAAACCGAACCTAGACACAATCGAGCAAGAGATTCTTGATGTGTATGTGCACATACTCGACGACGAAGCCATGGGAGGGGAAGTTCGCGAGGAAATCGAGAAACACGGGCAGTGGGCTCAAGGAGCGATCAAGCGTGTATTTCAAAGGCACATTGATCACATGGAGGAAACGAACAACGAGTACTTCGTTGAACGCAGCACCGACCTTCGCGATATTGCACAGCAACTGGTTGCGAAACTACAGGATTACGGAGCAACTCAGAGCAATGTCTTTCCCGAGGAGACAATTCTCGCCGCGGAGGAAATTACGGCATCGATGATCGCCAAAATTCCAGACGAACATCTCAAAGGCATCGTTTCACTGACTGGGTCTGCCAATTCCCACACCGCAATTCTCGCTCGGGCGTTGGGAATCCCCGCCGTCATGGGTGCATCCGACTTTCCTTTGTTTGAAACACAGCACATGACTGTAGTTATCGATGGTACCTATGGCGAGATCGTCAGCAATCCCACTCCTGGCATTCTCAGGCACTACCAAGACTTGAAGGCTCAAGGTGAGTCTTTCGCAAGAGAGCTGTCTGAACTGCGAGATCAGCCAGCAGAGACTCGCGATGGACACCGTGTGCGACTTTGGGTCAACATCGGTTTAATTGATGAAATATCTCAGTCACTGGATCGTGGCGCGGAAGGCATAGGACTCTTTCGAACCGAAATTCCTTTCGCGGATAGCGCTCAATTCCCTACCGAGGCTCAGCAACTCGAGATATATCGCAAACACATGGTTGCGTTTGACCCAAAACCAGTGACGATGCGAACCCTTGACATCGGTGGGGACAAGGTTCTACCGTACTTCTCAGTGAAAGAGGACAATCCTTTTCTCGGTTGGCGCGGAATTCGGGTCACCCTTGACCATCCAGAAATTTTCCTAGTTCAAATTCGGGCGATGGTGAAAGCCAGCGAGGGACTCAATAGCCCGCTTCGAATCATGCTGCCAATGGTTTCGAACTTGGAAGAGATCCATTTCGCCAAGAACCTGATAGATCAGGCATACCGAGAACTTCGGGATGAAGGATTTGCGGTCAGGGTGCCCAACGTGGGAGTCATGATTGAAGTTCCCGCATTGATTTATCAAGCGCGGCTAGTTTGCCGCGAAGTTGACTTCCTTGCCGTCGGATCAAACGACCTCACGCAATACATGCTCGCTGTCTCGCGCAACAACGCGAGGGTTGCGAGTCTGTACCAGGAATTGCACCCATCAGTCTTGTGGGCTCTTCGAAGCGTTGTAAAAGATGCCCATGCAGAAAACAAGCCCATCGGAATTTGCGGCGAGTTGGCTGGTACTGTCGAAGGAGCTATTTTGTGTGTAGGAATGGGGTACGACGTGCTGTCGATGAATGCAACACATATTCCTAAGGTCAAGTGGGTGATTCGAAACATGACCTTGGTCAGGTGTCGTCGCATATTGAGTCGGGTCTTGAGAATGAACGATGCTCACATCATTCTTGAGTACATTCACCAGCAAATGGAGGATATGGGATTAGGAAAAGTTGTGCCGCATCGAGAGCCATATTCGCCCGATAGGCATTCAAACTCAATGTGACGCGTCAAACTACCTGTGATAAACCGCCATCCATGTTGATTGCGCACCCGGTGAGATAGGAAGCTTTTTCCGACACAAGAAACATCGCGACATCCGCACATTCCCGTGCTTCGCCCATTCGGCGCATTGGCAGGGACTTTCCAGCTTGAGCAAGGAATTCCTCGTAGGTCACCGAACTAGCACTCGAGTCGTATGCTCGACGACTTTGATCCGACTCAATTCTTCCAATCAGCAACGCGTTTACTAGGACATTGTGCGGTGCACCCTCGCCGGCCAGCACTTTGGTCAGAGCCATCCCTGCCGCACGGGACACGGAGGTCGGCGCAGATCGAGGACCAGGAGCTTTGGCGGCGATATTGAGAATGTTGATGATTCTTCCCCACTTTCGTTCACACATACTTGGGAAAATCAGACGTCCAAGTCGAATCGCAGCGAAGAGCTTCAGGTCCAAATCACCTTGCCAAATCTCGTCCGTCACGTCCAGGAAGGCATGAGCTTCAGACTTACCTGCGTTGTTGACCAGTATGTCAACGTCCCCGATGTCTTTGGTCACTTGGTCGACGGTACGCTGGATTGCCAACGGGTCAGTAACGTCACAAACGTATTCTCGGACCTGAGATTGACCACCACCCGCTTGTTCAATCTCCGTCCTAGCTGACCTCAAGGGTTCCAATCTA
This sequence comes from Candidatus Azotimanducaceae bacterium, assembly GCA_965203735.1. Classification (GTDB taxonomy): domain Bacteria; phylum Pseudomonadota; class Gammaproteobacteria; order Pseudomonadales; family Azotimanducaceae; genus Bin55. The sequence continues at coordinate 821,791 of OZ241909.1, read as the reverse complement.
CGAGCCAAAATCGCAACATTCGCCCCGTGGAAATGGAATTCCTTCGCCATGGCTTTACCCAAGCCAAAGCTCCCTCCGGTGACCAGTGCAGTCCTACCTGCAAGTGTGTCTCTCATGCTTTCTCCTAGTCCTCAATGGGTATGGATTCGTAAACGAACGAGCCCCGCATGCCGCTCGGGCCATACTGTTGCTCCTTGAAATATATTCGCCTGTCATCAAACACGATTGCCGTGCTCGCACGAGTTCCGTAGGTCTCACCGAAGACAAAACACGGAGATTGGCCGCTCTCGACAGGATCTTGGTTAACCGACCGTGCTTCGTCACTTGACGAGTGTCTTCTCAGCATGTGGATGAGTGAATCGACATCGTGCCTATTTCGTACCTGAGCAATCATCGACACGCCGACTCTGGTTTTTGTCCAATTGTTGTCGAAGCTTGTGTTCGTGATGCCGTAGAAGCCAGGATCAAGTACCCTTCGTTCTTCGTTTCGATTCGACCAATAAACCAAGTCGAAGCCATCGAAAACTACCAAATTGAACCCACGATACACCTGCCCGTTTAGTCTCTCCACAAATTCCTGGGCGGCAACATCTGACTCCAAGAAATCACGTACGACGTGTCCCCGTGACAAGAATGCGTTGGTCGACGTGGTTCTTTCTGTCCAATTTGTGATGGCTGCAAAACGCCCACCCCGAGTAACCCCTAACCAAGTACCGTCTTCCTTCTCATCTCTTCCCGCAAAGACTCTACGCTCATTCGTCCAAAAGTGAGCCTCAGTTGCGGGTCTGTCAAAAAACTCGTCTCGATTGGCAGCGACAATTAGCGGATAGTTCTTGTCAGTCCGGTATGCGAGTAGGATGATGCACACAGCACGGGTAGCAGCAACTAGGAGGCTAGTTTAGCAATGGACTCACATTGCAATGGCGCAGGCCTTCTTGTGCATTCGCAAACTCACCATTTGGATTCCAGAAGGTTTCTGTCGTGTTTCTCTTTCGTTCTGAGCATGATCTAACAATTCGAAACGTGTAGTAATTCAATCAATTTGTGTGGCTACAATTCCTTAGTGATAGTTACTTTGAGGTTGTTAGTGGCACAAACCGTTCTCTTGCGACCTGGAGATCCGCCACTAGGACGCGCATCACCTTTCAGACCCCAGTGAAGCCAAGTTAATGCACTACCCAATCATCGATCCGATTTTCCTTTCCATCGGACCAATCGATCTCAGATGGTATGGACTGACGTATGTGATTGCATTCATTGCGTGCTATCTACTTGGGAATTACCGCAGCAAGAAGTTTGGCAAAGTCTGGACGACCCAACAATGGAGCGACTTGGTTTTCTACGGAATGCTCGGAACGTTAATTGGAGGGCGCCTGGGCTATGCGTTGTTCTACGACCTTGGTCGAGTTCTGCAAGATCCGCTCGTGGTGTTCCGAATATGGGAGGGAGGAATGTCATTTCACGGTGGACTGTTGGGAGTGCTCACTGCGTTCCTCGTGTGGGGACGGCTCAAAGGCGAGAGTTTCTTCAAGATTGCAGACTTTGTCGCGCCACTAGTGTCCCTCGGAATTGGTTTTGGCCGACTCGGTAATTTTGCGAATACAGAGCTGCCAGGCAGAGTCACTGAGAGTTTCATAGGTGTCCACTTTCCATGCCACGCCGTCGTCGCTCTCAATCCAAACTGCATTGGCGAGTACGAACCAGTCCTACGGCACGTGTCGAGTCTGTACCAAGCCTTCACGACTGGAGTAATAGTCTTTGTGGTTGTATGGATCTACTCCTCTCGACAACGTCCACTTGGTTCGGTCACAGGATTGTTTCTCTCACTCTATGGTCTTGGAAGATTCTGTACTGAGTTCTTCCGAGAACCCGACGCACACTTAGGGTTTATTCTCGGTAACTGGCTGTCAATGGGACAATTGCTCTCCCTTCCACTAATCGCCGGAGGGATTGTGCTTTTGAGTCCGCCCGTTAGTAAATTCCTTCAACAAAAGACAACAAGCTCATGAGACAGTATCTAGACCTGATAAGCAGAATTCTCGAGGAGGGAGTTCCAAAAGAGGATCGCACAGGAACCGGAACGATCTCGATATTCGGGCATCAATTCAGAGTGAACCTTGAAGATGGTTTTCCGCTTCTTACCACCAAGAAAATGTTCTTGAAGGGAATAATCCACGAACTATTGTGGTTCCTCTCGGGCTCGACGAACATCAAGTATCTGAGAGACCACAACGTCCACATTTGGGATGGTTGGGCCGATGAGGACGGAGAGTTGGGACCGGTCTACGGTCGACAGTGGCGATCGTGGCCGGATGGAGATGGAAACTCAATCGATCAAATTAGCCGACTCATTGAGGGCATAAAGATCAATCCTAGTTCACGAAGACACATGATCTCGGCCTGGAACGTCGCTGAAATCGACCAGATGGCACTGCCTCCATGCCATGCACTTGTTCAGTTCTACATTTCAAACGGTTCACTCTCATGTCAGCTTTATCAGCGAAGCGCAGATGTCTTTCTTGGTGTTCCGTTTAACATCGCAAGTTATGCACTTCTCACAATGATGATCGCCCAAGTGACTGACCTTCAATTAGGGCACTTTGTACATACGTTCGGTGACGCCCATCTCTACGAGAACCATCTCGATCAAGCACGATTGCAGCTGAGTCGTGAACCTTTGTCTCTGCCTAGAATGTGCTTGAATCCCAATGTTCGAGATATATTCGGATTTCGCTATGACGACTTTGAACTGCAAGACTATCGTAGTCATGCAGCTATAAAAGCTGAAATTTCCGTTTAGCTCGCAGGGTCTAGTGCAAATTTCACTTATTTGGGCAATGTCTCGAAATCGTGTTATCGGAAAGAACAACCGACTTCCGTGGAGACTGCCTGATGAACTTCAGTACTTTCGTGACACGATACGCGGTAGCCCGATAATTATGGGAAGGAAGACCTTCGAAGGAGTTGGAAAGCCCATTAGGGACTGCACGAATATCGTGATGTCGAAGTCAGCGACAGAGTTTCACGGTTGCATTCACGCCACGAGTCTCGACGACGCACTAAGACTTGCACAGTCAGACAACAAAAAGCGAAACGAACGAGTATTTGTAATTGGTGGCTCGGGTGTCTACGAAGAGGCATTGTCCCGTGCAGATAGGTTGTATCGGACCATCGTTGAAGCTGAAATAGAAGGTGATACTTTCTTTCCACTGTATGACGAATCCAAGTGGGCATGTGAGAGTTCAGTACATCACCGTAGCGATGCCAGACATCCGTATAGCTTTACGATGGAAGTATTCAGTCGCGCACACTCCTGACGTCACGGCAATAGTCATAGAGATGCAGCTAATCGCGAAGCAAGTCGTTAATCGAAGTCTTTGCACGTGTTCGTTCGTCCACTGTTTTGATTCGGACAGCACAGTACAGGTTGGGGCGAGGTAAACCAGTTTCAATCGGTGGTTGAGGCAACGTTCCGGGGACAAGCACAGAGTATGCAGGCACTCGACCTTGAAAGATCTCACCTGTCTGGCGGTCAATGATTTTGGTTGATTTACCCAAGAAAACTCCCATAGAGAGCACGGATCCTTCCTCAACCAATACACCTTCGACAACTTCAGAGCGGGCTCCAATAAAACAGTTGTCTTCAACTATTACTGGGGATGCCTGAAGAGGCTCAAGCACCCCTCCGATGCCAGCCCCTCCTGAAATGTGGCAGTTTTTTCCTATTTGAGCGCAGGACCCGATTGTTGCCCAAGTATCAACCATGGTTCCACTGTCCACATATGCTCCTATGTTCACGAAACTTGGCATTAAGACCACATTGGGTGCAATGTATGCAGAGTGCCTAACATAGGACGTCGGAACGGCCCGAAAACCACCTGCGCGAAATTCTGCTTCTCCCCATTCCGCGAACTTGGATGGAATCTTGTCCCACCAGCTTGTCGCGTCCGGTGCGCCACTGACTCGTTGAAACGGATTGAGAATAAAGCTCAAGAGAACGGCTTTCTTGACCCACTCATTGACAATCCACGTTCCGTTTTCTTTTTGTGCAACCCGCAGTTTCCCGGCATCCAACGCGTTCAACGTGTCTTCGACCGCTGCGCGAATCTCTCCCGTGGTTTCTGTGGAAAGTGCATCCTGGTTAACCCACGCTTCATTGACAATGCGTTCGGAATGTTGATTCATGAGACTAAAACGACTGGCTGTACCTAACAATTATGTACTCGTGGCTTGCGCTCAGCGAACCATCAGCTGAGCCTTTGCCTTAATGGTTCTACTTTCCTCTAACTCAGTACAGACCGAAGTTCCCGATCACGATGACGCTACCCTTGTTGTGCTCGCGGTACTTCGGGCCTCAACACTCTCTATGTGGCAGCATTTGTAATATTGAAGCGAGCTCTTCGCGATTAATTCGACTCCCATTGAACAAAAGCATGGATCAAAGTATTCGACGACTTGACTTTAAGTCTGTAGGCAATCAGGAAGATGCTGCCTCGTTCAATCAAGAGGTATTCGAAGCAATAGATCTTGATGGAGCAGTAATCGTCGAGCACGCGCTTGATGCGACCATCATGGATGAGATTATTGCGGAGATGCGACCGTATATCGATACAACACCTCATGGGCTGCATGGCTTGGAAAACTCTCGTCGAGTCGGTGCACTTGTTGCCCGTTCGCCAAGTTCGCACCATGCTATTGCACATCCAACAGTTCTTGATGTGTGCCAAAGACTCTTGGGCGACCAAGCACGTCAAGGCAACGAAGTTCAGATCATCCAATCGCCCAAGGGAAAAGGCAAATATCCTTGGAGGCTTGGCCTCACTCAAGTCATTGATGTTGGTCCGGGTCAGGCTCGACAGCCAGTCCATAGGGGTAATGGTCTTTGGGTTCACAATCTCGCCGGTCATCGACTCGACCCTCAAATTGAGACGATGTGGGCTCTCACGGACTTTACTAGAGAAAACGGAGCCACTCACGTTGTCATTGGCAGCCACAAGTGGCCGGACGTGATCAGTCCACAGGAGAGTCAAACGATGACCTGGTTCCAAAAATCGGACTTTGAGACGGTTCAAGCGACCATGCCCAAGGGGAGTGTTCTGATCTGGACTGGTTGGACGGTGCACGGCGCAGGCGCGAACAAGAGTGAGTCCCGTCGCGTGGGAATGAATATTGACTACAGCTTGTCGTTCCTATCCCAAGAGGAAAACCAGTTCCTTTCCTGTCCTCCAAAACTGGCAAGGACACTCTCGAAGAAAATGCAGCGGCTCATTGGCTACTCTCAGCCAGCTGGAGCACTAAACTATTTTGCGGACTGTCTGCCTCCGAAATACTCATTGAATGAAGACTACGATGTCTTGGTTCCGGGTGCACACGGCATGAAAAGCGCACAGGATCTGAGTCATGAGTGAGTCGCCCCTGTGCTATATTCCGATTTCTGTTCGGCTGACTAAGCTCAGGTTCTCGTAGTACTACTTCGAACCAAAGAAAAGGTACACAAACCCAACTTTGACCTTCGCTATTATCTAGTCATCCGAGGGTATGATCCAAAAACTGACAGGCGTAGCAGCGTGGGGGATATGCGGCGACAACGCGTCTAATCGGTAGAAATCACTATGGTTATTAAACCCCGCATACGCGGCTTCATTTGTACAACAGCTCATCCAACAGGCTGCATAAAGAACGTTGAGGATCAAGTTTCCTACGTAGAAGACCGTCCATCGTTGCAGGGATCGACAAATGCTTTAGTCGTGGGCTGTTCCACTGGCTACGGACTAGCCTCGCGAATTGCGGTTGCTTTTGGATGCCATGCCAACACTTTGGGTGTTTCACTTGAGAGAGAACCTGAACAGCGACGACCAGGGTCCGCAGGTTGGTACAACAACGTCGGGTTTGAAGAGTCCGCGGCACAACGCGGCTTGTACGCCAGGACTCTCAATGGGGATGCATTCTCCAACGCAATCAAGCGGCAAGTCATCACACGCATCCAGGCCGATCTACAAGAGATTGATTTGCTTGTCTATAGCTTGGCGTCTCCGGTCCGAGTACACCCAGAGAGTGGCGAAATGTTCCGATCGAGTATCAAGCCAATCGGCAGCCCGCTGAGCTCTCGTACTGTCAAGCTAGACATCTTGCGTGGTAAGTGTGAAGTTGAAAGCATCGACTTGCAGCCAGCAACCGATGAGGAAATCAATGCGACCATCCAAGTCATGGGCGGCGAGGACTGGGTTCTTTGGGTAGACGCTCTTCAAGATGCGGGTGTGCTATCGAGCAATTTCAAGACCGTCGCATACACCTATTTGGGAAACGAATTGACTTGGCCAATCTATCGAGGCGGAACACTCGGGAAAGCAAAGGAAGATCTTGATCGAGCCAGAGACGAAATAAACAGAAATCATGGTAAATCAGGTGTCGAGGCCATGATTGCTGTTCTCAAAGCGGTCGTCACCCAAGCAAGCACTGCAATTCCCGTAGTTCCACTCTATTTCTCGATACTCTTCAAGGTGATGAAAGAGCACGGGACACACGAAGACTGCATAGCCCACATGTATCGAATGTTCAGTGACCAGATCTTCCAATCCAATCGGCGCGTCGACGACGCTGGAAGAATTCGTATGGACAATTTTGAGCTTGATGCCGATGTTCAAGCAGTGGTCAAGAAATATTGGGAGACGATCGACTCGTCGAATGCACACGAACTTGCCGACATAACCGGCTTTCGGTCAGACTTCTTGAGGCTATTTGGGTTTGGTCGCAGTGATGTTGACTATGAAAGTGATGTCGACCTTCAACAACGCACTGCTGATCAATCCACTCCGTGACAACCTTTCTCAAGGCTTGTAGAGGCGAGAAAACAGACTACACTCCCATTTGGCTAAATCGCCAAGCCGGACGCTATATGCCCGAGTACCACAAGCTAAAGGGCAATCACACTAGCTTGGAGTTTTTTACCAATCCAGAACTCGCTGCACAAGCCGCGTTGGACGCTCAACGAATCTTAAATGTGGATGCGGCTATAGTCTTTGCCGATCTCCTGCCTATCCTCATTCCCATGGGGTTGAGACTCGAATACGTGCCTGGTACTGGTCCGGTTTTCGAAAACCCTATTCGAGACACAAAGGACGTCGCGTCACTTCGATCCGTCTCAGCGCAAGAAGGAGTCGGCTATATCGCAGACACGGTGACAAACATCCTTCAAGACTTGCCATCCGATGTTTCACTCATCGGATTTGCGGGTGCTCCATTTACCCTGGCTGCCTACGCTATTGAAGGCAAAGGCTCACAGCAATACACATATGCCAAACGCTTCATGTACCAACACCCAGAATGCTGGTTTACATTGCTAGACAAGCTTTCCGATGCCATCATCGACTACATAAATCTCCAAATCGAGTCAGGCGTCCATGCGGTCCAAATTTTTGACAGTTGGGTAGGCTGCCTCTCCGAAGTTGAGTATCGCAGTTACGTCGCGCCTGCAACACACAAACTGTTTTCTGGAATTCGCGGTGGAGTCCCAAAGATTTACTTCGCGACCGGTAATCAACACCTGCTCTCAAGCATGTATGAAACGGGACCGGACTTTCTTGCATTAGATTGGCGAGTCTCACTAATAGATTCGTGGAGAGAAATCGGATGTTCTGCAATCCAAGGAAACATGGATCCCATCGCTCTTTGTGCGGAGACTGACTTGGCTTGTATCCATGCGAAACGGATATTGGACGAAGTCGGCGGGTGTCCTGGTCACATCTTCAACCTAGGTCACGGAATCGTTCCACAAACTCCCGTTGACAACGCAAAAGCTCTAGTCGAATACGTGCACTACTACTCTGCCCAAAATTCATAGAAACAAATGAATGGCTTGCTTCTAACAGCTCTACGCATTCTGCACCTATCTAAGCTAAACTAATGTCAAGTACATTAGTTTAAAGTCAAGCTCTCAATGTATAAACAAGTTTCAGCACGACTACCCGATGCAATGGTCGACGCAATCGATTCGGCTGCATCTCAATTGCGGCGCAGCCGAGCGGAGGTTATCCGACTTGCGATAGAGCACTACCTTGAAGACTACGACGATCTCTCGGTGGCACTGGACCGCATTCAAGATCCCAACGATCCTGTGCTAGATTGGGAAGAAGTTCGGCGTGACCTATTCAGTTCGGATTAAGCGAAGCGCAGCAAGAGAACTGAGAGAATTCCCCGTATCAGATCAGGCGCGAGTTGCAAAAGCCATAGATCAGTTGGCAGAACATCCGTACTTCGGTAGCCGACTAAAAGGCGATCTGCAAGGTCTGCGACGTCTCCGGGTTGGAAGCTATCGCATCCTGTATGAAGTTCACAAAAACGATCTCGTAGTTCTCGTAGTTCGCATTGGTCGTCGCAGCATTGCGTATCGTCGAACTTCAAATTGAGCTTAAGGCGTACCTGCATTAACAGGAAGACAATCGCAGCCTGTTAGATTGCTTTCTTCAAAGACCACACTACAGTCTCCGTGCTATTTTCAGAATTCAATCTTTCTGTTTCAAGTCTCGATATCAAGCGACAATCTTAAGAACCAAGAACAGCGAAGCAATTGCAACAAGTGCACAAAAGGACACCACCAACCAATGTACGTTTAAGACCGTAATTGCGTTGTAAGAACTTCCGAGTATGGCAAAGACAAGCAATACTCGAGAGACCCTAGTCCACCAAATCGCATTTCGTCGCGCTATTTCATCGAGGTTTGTAACCGAGAAATCGGATCGCTTCAATTCTTGAATTCGACGGGTCACTTTTGTGATCTGCAATGGGTGAATTCTGTACAAATAGGCAATGTCAAGTCTACCACCACTCCTCTACGTTGTCTTTCTGTCAAGCAACTACATTACGTCTGTTACTGCTCCTTCACTTGCCGAAGCAACAACTCTGGCGTACTTTGCCAGTACACCCTTTTGGGCGTAGGGTGGGGGAGCTCTCCAACTTACACGACGTTTTTCTAATTCGGAGCTTTCTACTTTCAAAGTGATCTCTTTTTGAGTCGCATCAATCGAGATCAGGTCACCGTCCTCAACTAAGGCAATGGGACCTCCGACAAATGCCTCGGGAGTCATGTGACCAACCACAAAACCAGAAGAGCCTCCGGAGAACCTACCATCCGTCAATAAGGCGACTTTGCCGGAGAGCCCCCGCCCATTAATTGCGCTTGTTGGACTTAGCATTTCTCGCATCCCAGGTCCGCCCTTGGGACCTTCATAACGTACGACCACTACGTCCCCAGGCACTACAGTTCCGTTCATAATTGATTCCATGGCTGCCTCTTCTCCATGGAACACACGAGCATTTCCCTCGAATGTCTCACCTTCGTGACCAGTGACTTTTGCGACCGCTCCTCCCGGAGCGAGATTGCCGCGAAGAATCACTAGATGACTATCCTTCTTAATTGGATTGTCGAAGGAACGAATGATGTTTTGACCGGGTTTGTAATCCTCGACAGCAGCTACATTTTCGGCAAGCGTTCGTCCCGTTACAGTCAAGCAATCACCGTGCAACAGACCTGCATCCAGCAGCATTTTGATGAGTGGTTGAATTCCTCCGATTGCCACGAGTTCTGACATTGAGTAATTACCCGCTGGTCGCATATCCGCCAATACGGGCACACGCTCACCTATTCGAGAAAAATCGTCTAATTCGAGTGGTATCCCGGCACTATGAGCAATAGCAAGAAGGTGAAGTACTGCGTTTGTTGATCCTTCCAAAGCAATCACCAAAGAAATAGCGTTTTCAAACGATTCTCTCGACAAAATGTCGGATGGTTTGATGTCTTGTTCGATTAATTTCGCAACCATTGACCCAGCCGCTCGAGAGTCGTCCAACTTCGCGCTGCTTATCGCTTCCTGTGCAGAAGAGTTTGGCAACGAAAGTCCCAAAGCTTCGATTGCACTTGCCATAGTGTTTGCTGTGTACATCCCGCCACACGAACCCGGCCCGGGAATTGCGGTTCGTTCAATTTCAAGCATCTCTTCCGCTGAGATTCTGTCTTCCGCGCGTGCACCTACCGCCTCGAAGACAGAAATAATGTCTCGGCGTTCAGATCCAGGTTGAATTGTTCCTCCATAGACGAATACAGAGGGACGATCCAATCGAGCCATTGCCATCGCACATCCAGGCATGTTCTTGTCACAACCACCGATAGCCACAAACCCGTCAAATCCCTGAGCACCAACAACCGTTTCGATCGAATCAGCAATGACTTCTCTGGAGACTAGGGAATAGCGCATTCCGGGTGTCCCCATAGAGATTCCATCAGATACAGTGATAGTGTTGAATGACACGCTTTTCCCACCAGCCTCGTCCGCACCTCGGGCAGCTTCTCTTGCTAATGTGTCGATGTGCATGTTGCAAGGTGTCAAGTTACTCCATGTCGACGCAATACCCACCTGTGGTTTGCTAAAGTCGTTTTCCGAGAATCCAACGGGATACAGCATGGCTCGACTCGGAGCTTGTTCCAGACCATCAACGATGACAGACGAGTAAGGTCGTCTATTGGCCATGTGTTTTCTCCTTGTTTAGATACAAAATTGCAAAGAAGTGCGCAGTATTTTCCAAGTTCGGTGAATTGTCGTGAAACTTAAGCGCAGAGCCGTTCCAGCTTGTAACGACTGTGCTCAAACTGAACTAGTTTCGCAACAATACTTGTTGATGAGTTCCTGCAGAGTTTTCCTTGTCGGATCGATTTGCTCTTTCCCCAAGTATTCATCTGCCTGGTGGGCTTGGTCTATCGAACCAGGACCAAACACGACGGTCTCGATTCCCATTTGCTGAAGAAACGGGGCCTCCGTTCCAAAAGCAACTGTCATGGGCTCATTTCCGGAGGATTCCGCAACAAGACGAACTAGCTCGCTATCTTTAGAAGCTTCAAATGGATCGATAGGGGGAAATCCTGTTTCTACTGAAACAGGCATGTCAATGCGATCCTCGAGATCCGTCAATCGGTTTTTCAATTCGCTCAACACAACACTGGTCGACATCCCAGGAACAATTCTGATGTCCACTAGCAGATCAGCTCGACCACAAATTCGGTTTGCGCTGTCTCCAGCGTGAAGACAACCAAGATTCAGTGTAGGAAATGCCACTTCAAATCCCGGATGCCGATAGTTTTCCCGAAGTTCACCGCGAAATCGAATTAGCTCGCTCAAGACTTCGTGCATTCCCTCCAAAGCATTGACTCCGAGAGCTGGATTCGATGAGTGTCCCGAAGATCCCACAGTTTGGACCCTGAGCACAAAAATCCCCTTGTGGGCGTAAACAGGTCGCATTGAAGTGGGCTCTCCGATCACAGCAACCTTGGATGTCAGTTCCCCCACTTCAGCCAAGTATCGCGCGCCTGCCATCGTGGTTTCCTCGTCAGCAGTCGCAAGTATTGTCACAGGTGACCGAAGATTCCGTTCGTCAAATGCACTTACGGCTTCTAAGGCCAGCGGAAAGAATCCTTTCATATCGCAACTTCCGAGACCGTAATACCTATCCTCAATCTCGGTCGTGTCGAAGGGGTCACGAGTCCATAACGACTCGTCACACGCCACCGTGTCAGTATGTCCACCAAGAAGCAATCCACCGGTCCCTGATCCCTTGCGAGCAACCAAGTTGTACTTTTCGTGCAATTCAGGTACACGATGTATGCTGACATCGAAGTTCAAGTCTTCGAGCCAATTAGCCAAATGACTCAGAACGTTCTTATTCGAACGATCTAGAGTAGGATCGAGATTGCTAACCGAAGGGCTGCTCACCAGCTTCCTTAACATTTCTGAGAACGTGGGCAACATCTGGTACAGTCCCCAGCCACTGGAAATCTCATCGTACACGGTTTCAAAGTGGAAGGACTATTCTCATCCGAATTGAGTTCATTTGAGACAAATTCTGCTGTTCGGATGAACCAATCTCATCTGGGAAATCCAATGGAAGTGAGATAATGTTCACAGAGATACAACCCTACCAAAAATGACCCTGCCCGAGCCTTCATTTGCAGACCGCGATGGTTCCATTTGGATGGATGGAGAGCTCGTTCCCTGGCGCGAAGCTACAACTCACGTACTGACCCACACACTTCACTACGGGGTAGGAGTCTTTGAAGGAGTACGAGCCTACTCCACACAAGAGGGTCCGCAGATCTTCCGTCTAACAGATCACACGAAGCGATTTCTCGACTCCGCAAGAATCATGCGAATGGAACTTCCGTACTCGTTTGAGGAATTGTGTGAAGCACAAAGAGAAGTGTTCCGTGCCAGCAGATTGGATGAGGGTTACATTCGACCGTTAGCCTTTTACGGTTCTGAGGCCATGGGTCTACGTGCCCAAGGTTTGTCGGTTCATGTATCGATTGCTTCTTGGCCTTGGCCGAGTTACATGGATCCAGTGCTTCAAGAACGAGGCTTGAACGTTCAAACCTCGTCTTACACACGCCATCACGTCAATATCAGCATGTGCAAAGCCAAAGCAGTGGGACACTACATCAATTCAATACTGGCACTGAGCGAAGCGAACGATGGTGGTTACGACGAAGCACTGTTGCTCGACAACGAAGGATATGTAGCCGAAGGCACTGGCGAAAATATCTTTCTCGTCAAGAGTGGCGTGATACACACGCCTGAATTGACTTCGTGCCTTGCCGGTATCACTCGCGACACCGTAATGGTATTCGCTCGAGAGCTTGGATTTGAAGTGATTGAGCGACGGATCACCCGCGATGAGTTCTACATCGCCGACGAGGCATTTTTTACTGGAACTGCAGCGGAAGTACTGCCGATTTCAAAATTGGATGGGCGAAGGATTGGAACGGGCACTCGGGGACCAGTAACCGAAAAGTTTCAATCAATGTACCTTGAAGAAGTTCACGGACGATCTTCGGGACATCCGGAGTGGCGCACGCCCGTTAAGTAAGACTAAGCTGTCTTGTAGTCACGACGACTACCATTCGCCATCGACTTGAATCGCCGGTGAACCCAAAAATACTGGGATGGTGCTGTTCGCACGGCGTCCTCGATCAGTCTGTTGACGTTTCTCGCATCTTTCGAGAAACACTGCGGATCGGACTCGGACGCCAACTGGATAGGCGTCAGAGTCAACTCCCAGGTGAGGTCTTCTGTGTTTCTCCTGTGACTCATGAATACGACTCGAGCACCAGTCGCACGCGCCAATCTGAAGGGAGTCACTACTGTCGAAGTATCCACACCAAAAAATGGAACAAAACAGGTCGACTTGCGGTTACCCATGTCCTGATCCGCTGCAAACCACACAGTCCTTCCATTGCGCAGACTGTGGGCCAGCAAGCGAAGTCGGTTTGCCTCCAACATTTGGTCGTAGTAGCGTTGTCGTGACCGTTGACAAACCAGGTCTATCACCGGGTTGTGGGCTCGGCGGTATGTGGCTCCAAAGGCGCACTTTCTCGACAATGCAGCTGCAACTAGATCAAGTGATGCAAAGTGAGCACCGAGGATGACAGTTCCGGGAGATTCGTCGCCATCTTTACGCGTCAGATGTTCCACACCAGAGATCTTGACCCGATCGATCAGTGGCTCAATTCCTCGCATCCAAACAAACAGAGTGTCCGTAACAGTCATTCCGAATGAGGCGATCGTTTCTTGGACAAGTGCCTTACATTCGGCATCGCTCAGTTCTGGAAACGCTAGATCGATGTTTTTTTCGATCACTCGTTTGCGGCGCGGCGCAATCTTGAAAATTACCCTTGCTACAGCACGACCCAGCCAGTGCTGCGTCCTCATGGGAAGCCACGTCGCCAACCAACAGATTCCGAGCAGAAACCACAAAGGCCAATACCTAGGCGCAGAGACTTTGCGCCTACTAGCACTCTCTATTTTGCTCTCTCGAGAAGTCCTGTCAGAGTGCCCGTCGTCGGGACGAGATGGCACATCAACTTGGGTTGCGGGAGATCGAATTTCGGCGGTCATGAACTAGAAAGGATTAATCCAATGCAAGAGCAGGGCAACCAATTTCAAAGCAATGTTAATACAGTGTATGCCAAGTCCAAACTGTTTTTGCACGCCGAGAACAACTAACAATTCGTACAGTCAATCGGGCGACAATGTCTGCGAATGACTGTAGATTTTGAACAATTGCAGACTGTATGTACTTCCTAATTGTCTAGCCGAATAAGAGTGAAGAGCTGCTAGTCCTTGGAGACGTTTGAAAAGACACGATGTCGAAGCTGTGCACCGGGTGTAACTCCAATCAGCGAACTCAATCCGGCGTTGACTTCCACGACCGCAACCACCGGTCCGTTCGAACGTATTAGGTCGGTGGATTCCGGATGAGTCTTTGACACAACTCTTGTAACCAATCCAGTTTCCGAAACAAACCACATATCCAAGGAAATATGGGTGTCTTTCATCCACATGGAGACCTCACGTTTTGTCGAGTGCAAGAACACCATTCCTTGATCCAACGGCATGAATTGAACATTCATGAGTCCTTGAGCCAGATCCTCCGACCTTGAAACAACAACAACCTTGAACGTTGCGGTCGCTCCATCCTCCGTTTCAATCACCAGTTCGCTCTTTTCGTACAAGAAGAGCGGGGAATTGATCTGTCCCGTCAACGGGACAAGCACGAATACGGAAGTAATTGCAACCACGATGCATACCCGTTTCATTAAACCCACTTGCTTATCGATGTTCACAAATCTAGATCGTCCGAAGGGATCGGCTTGCTCGTTGTGATCGTCATTTCCAACTCGTCTAACAGTAGAAAAGCATAGTCACTTACAAACTATCAATGTCATTCCAAGTAAAATCTCGTAACATTTCTGTAAGGTACTTTCCCGCTAGACACGGGTACGACGCTTGGCTGTATCGCCTAGCTCGCAACATGTTGGAGAGGAGCATGTCTACACGAACAGTTTCAGGCTACTTGTCGATTTTAGCCTTTGCATTCCTACTACTCGGATTTCCGGCGAGTGCTCAAGAGGAGACCGAGTCGGAGTCGGCTTCGGAGGACGAATCCGAGATGGAGCAGATGACCGTCATTGGGGTTCGAAACCCCGAGCGTTCGGTCGCTAAATCCACAGCATCCATCCAAGTCATTGGAGCTAATGAATTGGATATGAACGCATCTGCTGACTTACTCGATCAACTTGCAATGCAAATTCCGGCTTTGCATGTTGAGAGATTTCCGATCGCCGATGCTGCAACGCTAATCAGACCGCTGAATCTGCGCGGACTGCCTGCGGATGCAACGCTAGTGTTGGTAAATGGAAAACGTCGACATCGCGGTGCAGTTGTTGCTTTGTTGGCTGGAGGCAAGAATGCGGGTTCTCAAGGACCTGACATTGCGGCCATCCCGTCAATAGCATTGGATCGCGTTGAAGTGCTTCGAGATGGAGCCACAGCCCAGTATGGCTCGGATGCCATCGCTGGAGTCGTAAATTTCGTTCTCAAGCGATCAAATTCCGATCAGATCTTTCAGTACAAAATGGGACAGTATTTCCAAGGCGATGGAAACACTCAGTCATTTGCGGGACTTTACAGTTTTCCTTTCCTGTCGGATGGCTTTGTTACATTGAGTATGGAACTCAACGGCGCCGGAACCACATCTCGAAGCGTACAACGTGACGATGCACTTGGTCTGATTGCGGCGCAAGTCGCAGACATTCGACAGCCCGCCGTGCAGATATGGGGAAACCCTGAGGTCCACTACGATCGACGATTCTTCGCAAATTCCGAAATGAACTTGGGCGAGAACTCGGCCGCTTATGCTTTCGGGAACTATTCCACTAGAAAGGTGGAAGGTGGATTCTTCTATCGCAATCCTGCCACTAGAGCTGGAGTGTTCACAGCCGACGGCGGGCAGACTCTCCTTGTAGCAGACCTTGACCTCGAAGACGGGCAGGACTGTCCGGTCGTACCCATAGTCAATCTGATTCCGGATGAGTTCGCCCTCTCACTTCTAGCCGGAAGTCAGACTTGTTACACGTTCTATACGAACTTTCCAGGCGGATTCACACCTCAATTCGGAGGGGAAATCGTCGATCAAAGCCTAGCGGTTGGGCTCAGAGGGGTAATCCTCGACGACTGGGACTTCGACGTAAGCCTAGTTACGGGTTACAGCGGCGTAACGTATTTCATGCACAACACAATTAATCCACAGTTGGTTGGGGAGCGTACCTTTATACCGACCTCCTATAAACCGGGCCAACATGAGGAAACAGATACCGTCTTCAACTATGAGATGGCAAAAATGCTGGAAGTCGCATCAGGAATGAGCGACGTGTATTTCGCCACAGGGTTTGAGTATCGCACGGAACAATTCACCACAACTCGAGGCGAAGAGGACTCATGGATGGTCGTACCTGACATAGCAGCCCAAGGCTTTGGTATCGGGTCGAACGGATTTCCAGGTTTCCCACCTTCAGCCGAAGTCGATGAATCACGGTCAAGCTATGCACTGTGGGTTGATGCGGAGCAGGAGTTTACATCCAACATTCTCAGCTCGCTCGCTGTACGCTACGAGTCCTACGAGGACTTTGGACAAACTCTTGATTTCAAATTTGCCACAAGAATCGAGTACACGCCCAATTTTTCGGTTAGAGGAGCGTTTAGCACGGGATTTCGTGCACCAACTGCCGGGCAAGCAAATATCAGGAACGTATCGACAAACTTCTTGATCAGTCCGGTGTGTGCAGTGCCAAGCGAACCATGTTTGACCGACGAAGTAACACTTTCTCCGACGGACCCTCTTTCTGAATTGAAAGGCGGCGAAGTTTTACAGCCCGTGCGTTCACGCAATCTCACTTCGGGAATTACCTACAACAAAGCAGGATTCGATATCGAGTTTGAGTACTTCCGCATAGACGTGGATGATCGAATTGCACGCACTTCACCCATTCCAGTAACTCCTTCCGACATCGCCACTCTTGAAGAACGAGGTCAAACGGTCGATCAAAACCTATCTGCCATATCGTTCTACACAAACGACTTCGACACTCGAACCGAAGGACTGGAGCTCAATATTGCAAGAAGTGTCAACTGGGGTCGGATTCAGTCCAATTTCAACCTAGTGGCGAATTACACAGTTACTACGGTAGAGCATTTCAATCCTGTCATAATCAATTCACAAAGAGTACGGGAACTAGAAGAGGCAATTCCCCGACTTCGTTATTCGATAGTGGGTACACACCAGTTCGGACGAATGTGGGCGGGAATGACTCGCCTTCGTTACTACGGGGAATTCTGGGAACCGCACGTGTTTTCTGATGTTTTCCCCATCGACGTAGAAGCTGCAGCCCTCTTAGACGTCGAAGTTTCTTTCACACCCGACGAACAGACGGCATTGGTTTTGGGATTCGAGAACTTGCTTGACACCTATCCCACGGAGAATCCTTATTCTGGCGTTGTGGGAGCACAGTACCCGATCACCTCTCCGTTCGGCTTCAATGGTGCGCTTGGTTACTTCCGTATGACTTTCTACCGTTAGTCTAGAACCGACTTTGAAAAAGCACGAGGCGTGATGCTCCCGTCTCGTGCTTTTTATTTGAAGAAGAAAGCGCAAGTGTGCTCTTTTACGCTGTCAGATTGGTACAGTTAAGCAACGTGAAAGTGTGATTGATAGGGGAAGCATCTTGAGTTCTTCAGATTATCCAGAACCCTTTGAGGGCAAAGAGCTTTCGACCACACAGTTCGAGGTCACAGATCAGCTGCTTCAAGATCATTACTACGGACTGGAGCTGAGTCCGTCCTCAACAGGATTGCTACCATCCACCATCATCAGTGAGCCCGACAATGCTTATTTCAAAGAGATCGCCTACAGCTATCAACAAGGACATCTTTGGTTGCGCCAACAGATGCGCCTACTCAGTCCTCTAAGAAAAAATACAACCTATAAAGTATCGGGGACGATTGAGGAAATCTATTCAAAGCGCAACCGGAACGTCGTACATTACGGGATCAAACTGACTCAACCCGACGGAGAGATTGCTGCGTTTTCGAACCACCATCAGAGTTTCCTGTCCAACAAGATGACTGGTGACTCGGTGGAATTTCGCAAGCCCATGGATAAACCTGGTGCTCGAAAGTTTCAAGTTCCAGAAGGCCACGGAATAGGGGAATTGACACGCACCATAACGCGAGAGATGTGCGGAATCTACTTTCACGGAGATGCCAACTATCACACCAACAAGGAATCAGCACAGAGCTTAGGTTTTGAAGACGTGGTCGTTGGCGGACGAATGACATTGGCCTACACGGCAAGAGTCTTGGAGGATTTCTTCGGTGAACAGTGGTGGTCGAGCGGTGAACTGGATCTCAAATTCACAAACCCTGTTTGGTGTGATGATGTCGTCACCGTCAAGGGAAGACTATTGGGACCTCACCCCACCCGTTCGGAAGCACTCCACTGTTTCGTTTGGATCGAAAAAAACGACGGAGCGATCGCGCTTGTGGCCGACGCAAGCGTACTGGCTTAAGCTGAGCGTCAGGGTTCTCGCATTGAAGAAATGTGGCAAGAATCTCCTCCGCGTTCTTCCAAAAATTCCTCGCTGTTCTGTTCGAGTCCCGCTCTCATGTCTTCTCCTATTTCTTTGGGGATGTGGTGGCTCTTCCAGTCCTCCACCCATTGTTGTGACACTGACAGCGTCTCAAACGCAAATCGCTGAGACTAGCAGCTACTCAGTTTCTATCTGGGCCAACGCGGACAGACCAGTCAACGAGACAGTTCTGATAAGCCTTGAATTGTCGGGAAGTGCTGAAGTGGACGTCGACTACGAACTTTCTTCTAGAGTCATTCGAATTCCCGCACGCGACACAAACGGTATGGCGCGAGTTTTTCCAATCCTTGATTGGGATGTAGACCCAGGCGAGTCCGCAATCCTCCGAATTGGACCACTAGCCGGCAACCTGGAAGCGGGTCAACCCGATTCAATAACTATAAGCCTGGAAGATGGACCCGTTCCTCCAAACTACAAAGAGAACATTAGTGCGGACCTCAGAGTTTATTCGAGTCTCACAATCGAAAGAGATGCAGTCACATTCGACTTGCGAGTCTTCAATCTCGGCGCAGCTGACGCGTCTTCAACATATCTCGATCTAGTCCTACGCACGGATTTGGCGAACGCATCTACAAACGTCTACAGCCATTCTCTCAGTGTCCCGGAGTTAGCGGCTTTCCATAGTTACTCTAGATCAGTGGAAGTTCCTCTCGCCATACTCCCACCTGCGACAACACTTTATGGATTCGCTGTCTTAAGGAGAACCGAAGAGGAAGTGTCCGTTTCTTCTCAGTACGGCCACGACTACCTGGGATTTAGTTTAGACTCGAACCGTCGCGTGGTTACAAGATGCCAACCGAGCTCAAGTCCATCGATTCAAACAGGACCCGATCCACTATTTTCCGACCAATGGCACCTCTCAAACACTGGTCAATCTGCTTTTGCTTCAGCTGGAGGAATTGCAGGAGCGGACCTTAGCATGGAATCAACGCTGGATGCCGGTCCTTTTGGCGAGAAAGTTCGAGTTGCAATCGTGGATACCGGACTGGAACAATGCCATCCCGACTTACTGAACAGCATCGAAGCCAACGCTTCCTACAATTTTGCTGCCGATTCACTTCAGCCATTTCCTTGGCATGGTGCTGTTCAAACCGATGCATTCAATCCTTACAGTCTTGGCGACCATGGAACAGCAATTGCTGGAATCATTGCTGCCACGCTCAACAATGGGGTTGGAGGTCGAGGGATAGCTCCTTCATCGTTAATTCGGGGCTACAACTTCCTGAGCAGTTCCTATGGTTCACATGCCAGTTCCCTTGGCTCAAGCACTATGGATCCAAACTCATCTGACGTTGCGGTCTTCAACATGTCCTATGGAACCATCGGATCTCAAAGAAATCCATCCGCTTTGCTGACAAGTGTGTTTTTGCACGGAACCACAGCACTGAGAGAAAGTTTGGGAGCCATCTACGTAAAGTCCGCTGGAAACGGATTTAACCGTTGTCTCAGCATTGAGCACGACCTACGGTCAGAATTGGGTTGCAGGTCATCAAACAGCGATTCAACAAATAATCTCCCCTATCTAATCGTTGCAGGAGGATTCAATGCAGACGACGAACGAGCGAGTTACGCTTCGGCTGGTAGCAATATATGGGTTACCGCACCGGCTGGTCAGTTCGGTTCCACATCGCCTGCTGTGGTTACCACAGACCAGCAAGGTCTGGACCGAGGATACGATGTGTTGGTCTCTCGTGGACTTGCGTTGGACGACTCAGCGAACGACGGCGGCAACTACATAAGCACATTCAACGGAACCTCTTCATCTGCTCCAATGATCTCAGGTGCAGTTGCCACAATCTTGTCAGAGAATGCCAACCTGACCTGGCGGGATGTGAAACACATCCTGGCTTCAACAGCCCGACGACTGGATGTAGCTAGTCCGCCTATTCGAATAGCCTTCGGCGGTGGGCGGCCCCACACGTTTCGCCATGGTTGGACCCTTAACGAGGCTGGCTATTGGTTTCACAATTGGTTTGGATTCGGAGCGGTAGATTTGGATGCTGCACTAGCGATGGCGCGTTCTTACTCTACCGACACTCTCGGGGACTTCGAAGACTCGGGTCGGATTACAACCGCCGAAGCACTTTCGATTCCCGATTTCAACAGTGACGGAGTTTCCTCAAGTATCGAGGTAACTAATCTCCCAAGTTCCGCAACGATCGAAGCCGTTGTCGTGAATGTTTTTGGAGCGCATGAATTCCTATCAGACCTATCGATTACGTTGGTTTCGCCGGCCGGAACTGAAAGCGTCTTGAATCCAGCTTTCAACGACTCGCTCGCTGGGACCACCGACCTCAATTGGCAGCTACTTTCCAACGCGTTCTACGGTGAGTCTCCCAATGGGAACTGGTCGCTCAAGATTGTCGACGCCCACAGCGACCATGTCGGTGAACTCGAGCAATGGTCGATCCGCTTCTATTACGGTTCGAAGTAGAGGCTATCTCGCACGATTAAGGTAGCTGTTCTTTTGCATCTGAACGAACGTCACGTGAAGTGCACCAACGAGTCCCAAGACGCTTCCGATAAACACTAGCACGGCACCAAGAACGTAGTCCATTGCAACAAACCCGACGCTGCCGCCGTAGCGACTTGCTAATTTTTGCAGAGGAGGTTCGATCGCCATCAAAGCCAAAATAACTATACACATGGCCACAACACCACCGCCAAAGCCGTAGAGCGTTCCACAGTAGACGAAGGGTCTTCGCATAGACCGATTAGACGCACCGAGCAACGAAATGACTCGTAGCTCTTCAAATCTCGAATCCATGGCGTAACGTACAGCTGCAACCGAGACGAAAACGACGCCGATCCCATAGAGAGCGCTAAGAATCCAAGTAAGACGAGTCGCGATTTGCTGGATTTGGCGCAACTGAACCATCCATTCCGTATCAACCTCTACGCTTGCGATACTTGTCTGCTCCTCCAATTTCTCCGCTAAGGAGAGTATCTGCTCCCGCTCAGTGCCCTTCTTGACGGTTACGATTAGAGAAGCGGGAAGAGGGTTTGAATCTAAAGCCGAAAGGACCTCGTCGAAGTTTGACGAAAGTTGAAACTCTTCCAATGCCTGAGTGGCAGTGACTACATCGACTCGTTCAACTATGGGATTTCTCCGAAGTTCATCGGCGGATGATTCCACATCCTTACTAGGGAGATCTAGGCGAAGATCGACAGTAAATCCAGTGTCGGTGCTGAGTTCTTTTGCAACTTTGTCAATGTTGTGCTGAACTAACCAAAATCCCGCAGGAAGCGACAGAGCGATGCCCATTAGCAACCACACAAAGATTGTGACAAGAGGATGCCTACAAATATGCTCAAAGCTTTCCTTGACGCTGCGCATTCGGACACGTGCAATGGATTCGCGTGCCTCGCGACCATCATCTGGCCATGGAAAGGATTGAATTTTCACGTCACGCCACTGGATCCTGTTTGGGATTTTCCCCGAAGAGCAACTCAATCGTTCCGCCTTCAAGCTCGAAAACTCTTTGTGTTTCCGAAACCAAGTTTGGATCGTGCGTGGCAACTAGAACTATCGTGTCTCGCTCCGCGAACAGATCGAATAATCCCAAAACTTCCATTGCAAGATCTCGATCGAAGTTTCCTGTCGGTTCGTCCGCCACAAGCAACTTGGGGCGGTGAACAATAGCTCGAGCGATGGATACTCGCTGCCGTTCCCCGCTGGAAAGACGAGAAGGCATCTGATTGTGTGCGTCCGACATACCCACAATCCGGAGACTTGCTTCTACACGATGACGAATGTCTGATCCCCGCATCCCCGTAATCCACAATGGCATGGCAACGTTTTCGTAAACGGACCTGTCTAGCACCAGCGACGAGTTTTGGGTTACCACTCCAACATACTTTCGATAACGCAACATCTCTACTCGACTAAAGTCCGAAACGTTGACGTCGTTTACAAGTACCTCGCCTCGCGTAGGAGAGAGCAATCCTGCGACTATTTGTAGAAGGGTGGTTTTGCCCACTCCCGATCTACCGATTACAAAATTTATTGCGCCATCGTCGAAGATGGCGTTGAGGTCATTGAACAGTTGAAAGCCATTTGGAAACTCCTTTCCGACTGACTTGAGCTCAATCGTGGTCACGTCGACAGTAAACCCGAAATGTAGGCTTGTGGATTGAATTCGCGAAGAGCATCGATCTCTTCGCCAAGTCCCACAAAATATAAAGGTAGTGACGTAAAGGACGGCAGTGCGAGGACAACCCCACCTTTTGCGGAACCGTCCAGTTTTGTCATGACTAGTCCCGACAGATTTAGAACTCTGTCAAACTCTCTGATTTGCGCTAGTGTATTTTGTCCCGCCGTCGCGTCCAAGACGAGTATGCACTCTTGTGGTGCTCTTGAATCCAACCGATTGACAACCCGTCTCACTTTGGCAAGTTCCTCCATCAAGTGCGACTTGGAATGCAGTCGACCCGCAGTATCCGCAAGCAAAACGTCTATTGAGCGGGCTTTCGCGGCCTGTAGAGCATCATGAACTACTGATGCACTGTCAGAGCCTTGTCTTTGAGCCACCAAAGCAACTTCGTTTCGGTTCGCCCAAGACGCTAGTTGCTCAATCGCCGCAGCTCGATATGTGTCACCGGCAGCCAACATTACTGAGTGGCCTTGACTCTTGAATTTGTGAGCAAGCTTTCCAATGGTCGTCGTCTTGCCTACTCCATTGACCCCAACAACGAGCACCACAAAAGGACGATCGCTGGTAATTTCGAAGTCTTTGCTCAAAGAATTTGCGATGTTCAGTAGTTGGTTCTCGAGAGCTTGTGAAAGTGCACTTTGGTCTTTGAGCTCTCGGCGCGTTACCTTATTGCGAATGCCATCCACAATCTGATGAGCGGTTTGCGTTCCAACGTCCGCCATAAGCAGACCCGTTTCGAGATCGTCCAAGATCGCTTGACTGACGGCACCCTTTCCAGACAGCAGGTTGCCGAATCCGACCGCCATGCGATTACGCGTCTTTGCTAGCGCACTACTAAACCGGTTCCAAGTACCAGTGCCTGCATGTGTTGTATTAGGCATCTAATCTCAATGCTTCGTTCTCACCGAGCGAATAATGTAGCATTGCTAGCGAGTCATGGTCCGTTGACCTCTCTGTGGTCACTCGACGAGCTTCGAGTGGCTCCTGTGCAAGGAATGAAACATTCACTCAGAATCATTGGAGGCAAGTGGAAAGGACATAGACTGAAAGTTCCGTCGTCCAAAGCCACTCGTCCCACCCCAGATGCCGTTCGAGAGACTCTCTTCAATTGGCTCGGATCAAGCGTCGTGGGAGCAAAAGTCGTCGATCTCTTTGCCGGTACCGGGTCGCTTGGATTCGAGGCCCTTTCTCGTGGAGCGGCACACGCTACGTTTGTCGAAAGGAACAGACACTCAGTTAGTATGCTCCGAAAAGCTTGCCAGAAGTTCGACCTAGACGCAACCGAGGCTTCCGTAATTTCAGCCAACAGCATAGGTTGGTTAAGGGCAAACACAAACAAGTGGGACATCGTATTTGTAGATCCTCCGTTTGACCGAACCGAACTCTATCGAAAAGTACTGGCTGAATTACTTGATCAGCTCTCGCCAGAGTCCATCGTCTATCTCGAGTTCAGCAAGCGGTCCACGATCGACCGACTCGACTACACCATGTGGAAATCGTCCGTCACTGGCGAGGTTCAGTTCGAGTTGCTCCGCCCTCCGATCACACTTGCTGGTCCTGTTAACATTGTGTCGGAGAAATCCTAGGAATCAACGTAATCGTGCCAGTTGTCGTCTACCCTGGGAGTTTCAATCCCTTCACCCACGGTCACGCAAATCTCGTAGAACGTGCACTTAATCTATTCGACAAAGTGATTGTGGGCATCGGAACTTCGGTCGATAAGGATCCTGAGGAATATCTGAGTGAGCGAATCGGCTTGTGTCGCACAGCATTGGAAGACTTTGGAGATCGTGTGGTTGTCAAAGGATTCAACGGTCTACTCGTTGAATTTGTGCGTGCAAATAACACGCGATTCATCCTGCGCGGATTACGAACATTGACGGACTACGACTACGAATTTCAAATGCTCGAGATGAACCGACATCTCGATCCGGAAATCGAATACGTGCTACTTCCCACCGCAAGCCAATGGTCGTTTCTGTCTGCAACTCGCGTTCGGGAAATTGCGTCGCTTGGAGGCGATGTCTCCGCCTTCGTACACCCCGCTGTAGCAGCCCACCTCGCAACGAATAACCAACCCAAATCCGACTAAGTCACGATTGACACTTTGGACAATAGACAGTTTGACGCTGCGCTGAAGCAACGCGCTTTATGGGAGTCTGGCACGTAGTGCAAGGCAACCCTTCCCTCCCGTACACTCGGAGTTTGACTTTGAAGTAACCTTGGGAGCCATCTACCGATTGAAAGTCACGAATTGTCGTCCCACCCGCGTCGAGCGCATCGCACAGTGTCTGTTTTATTGAACAAACGAGCGTCTGGACTTCTGCTCGACTAACTCTGCGACAACTCCTTCGTGGGCGTATTCCGGATCTAAAGAGGGCTTCATTGGCGTAGATATTTCCAACGCCGGCAACCACTGTTGAGTCCATAATGAGGTTCTTGATTGCCGTCTTGCGATTTCGTGCAACCGTGACCAAGTAGTCGGTGTCGAAATCCGTGGATAGTGGTTCTGGACCCAAGTTTGCAATCAGTTTGTGACGCGAACCCAAAGGTTGCCAATGGATGCTTCCAAAGCGACGCGGGTCATTGAAACGTAGCACACAACAATTCTCAAACACAAAATCGACGTGGTCATGTTGGCGGGGTGGCATGTCCTCTTTGACAAAGATCAACTTTCCGCTCATACCAAGGTGAAGAATGAGGCATCCATGTTCCAATTCAAACAGAAGATACTTGGCTCTTCGAGAAATCGTGTTGAGCCTTTGACCAGAAACGGTGGACGGAAGGGAAACTGGCCAGCGAAGTCGACTTTCTCTTACGACAACAGCATTAAGAGTCTTACCTTCAAGACGCTCTCTAATACCTCGCCGGGTCGTCTCGACCTCAGGTAGTTCGGGAATCTACTTTACTTTCGCTTCGGTGTAGACAACGTGCTTTCGAATCTTCGGATCGTATTTCTTGAATTCGAGCTTGTCGGGTGTATTGCGCTTGTTTTTGTCCGTCGTATAGTAGTGGCCTGTTCCAGCACTGGACACTAACTTGATCTTTTCTCTCATCAGACCCTAACTCCTTTCTCACGAATCTCGGCGAGAACGACTTCGATGCCTTTCTTGTCAATTAGACGGATTCCGGCAGAGGACACCCGCAACTTAATGTATCGGTTCTCGCTTGGAACCCAAAACCGGTGATAGTGCAGATTTGGCAAGTATCGACGTTTCGTAGCGTTGTTGGCATGAGAAACGTTGTTGCCACTCAAGGGTCTCTTGCCGGTTACCTGGCAGACTTGACTCATTCCATGTAGGATTCGTACTGTAAGGTGCGCATTTATAGCACAAATGGCAGTCTAACGATAGGCATCCCTGAAGGTTTTGTGGCTGCTACCAGTCTTCGGCTCATATGGTACTGGTGTTTCGTATATATCACCGATTTTTCCCATACAACTGGCGATAGTCGAGGGATTCTCTCTTATTCGTCGAGTCGAACCGAGAGCCGAGGCTTAGTGCTAACATCCTCTCGAATCATGAGATGCAACCAGTGAAGAATTCCGACAATTCCATGGTATCTAGCACAACGGACTCAAATACAACGCAGCCAGTACAGGTACTGCTTGGAGTTGGTGGTGGGATCGCAGCGTACAAGTCGCCGGATCTTGTTCGCAAGTTCATTGCCAGCGGCTGTGAGGTTTCGGTTGTACTCACTGAAGCAGGCGCGAAGTTCGTAACAGCTCACACTTTGGGTGCCGTTTCTGGAAACCAAGTACGAAACGACCTATGGGACGAGCAAGCAGAGCGAGCAATGGGACACATTGAACTCGCGCGCTGGGCCCATCTGCTCGTCGTTGCCCCGGGTACAGCGGATTTGCTAGCACGCCTTGCTCACGGTCACGCCAACGATTTACTCTCAACCATTTACTTGGCAACTGAAGCACCTGTAGTAATTGCCCCCGCCATGAACCAGGCTATGTGGCGTCATAAAGCGAACCAGAGAAACATCAGTCGTTTACGTGAAGACGGCGTTGAGTTTGTTGGACCTGAGTTCGGTGACCAAGCTTGCGGAGATATTGGCCTTGGCCGAATGAGCGAGCCCGAGTCGATTGTGGAATTCAGCGAATCTCTGTTACATCAGTCGCAATGCATGAAGGGATTGAACGTCGTGGTGACTGCTGGTCCGACCCGAGAACCCTTAGATCCGGTCCGTTTTGTTAGCAACTATAGCTCGGGTAGGCAAGGATTTGCCGTTGCCCGCGCTGCAAGACAGGCAGGTGCCAATGTAACTCTGATAAGTGGGCCAGTTGCACTTGATGCGGTCGCAGGAATTGATCGGATCGACGTTCAGTCCGCGTCAGACATGAAAGAGGCGGTCTTGTCAGTGATCTCCAACTGCGATGTTTTTTTCTCGGTCGCTGCGGTTGCCGACTATCGTCCTGTATCGCGGAAAAAACAGAAAATTAAGAAGCATTTGGAATGTTCGGGAAAGTTCGTTCTAGAGCTGGAGGAAACCGACGATATCTTGGCGAGTGTGAACAAGACGAGTAGTCGTCCCTTTGTGGTTGGTTTTGCTGCGGAAACCCAGAAGACAATCGAATATGGACGCGAAAAGCTTCAACGAAAGAACCTAGATGCCATTGTCATAAACGATGTCTCAGATTCCACAATTGGATTCGAAAGTACCGACAACGAGGTAACCATCCTGCATCCACATGGGCAAAGTACGCTACATAAACAGAGCAAGGACAACATCGCCCAACAAATTGTCTCTACTGTAGCATCGCTTCGAGAGAGTCAGCCCTCGTCTAAAGCTCATCGCTCATAACGACTCGCATCGTCGTTGTTCATTTATTGGGTTCTAAGACATGCGTGGAACGAGCACTCTTCATGTACCTCGCCACATCTTTCGCGAGTACGACATACGTGGAAGGGTGGCTGATGAACTAACCGAGGATGTAACTGCGTTGATTGGTCAAGCGTTTGCCAACGAATGCCTCGCTCAGAAGTCTGACACCGTCTTGGTTGCTGGAGACGTTCGACTCTCGACTGAACCTCTACGCGCTGCCCTCATCAATGGACTTCGCTTAGGTGGAGCAAATGTGCTGGATCTGGGAGTAGCACCTACTCCGTTGCTGTATTTCGCAACCGAACACTTTCAACATTCAGCTGGAATTGTGATCACCGGTTCCCACAATCCTCCGGAATTCAACGGCTTGAAGTTTGTCTTGAACTACATTCCGTTCGCCGGTGAAGATCTTCAAGCTCTATACGAAACAATCGCAACAAAAACACTTACGAAAGGCAATGGGTCGCGGGATAGCACAGATGCTATTGAGGCGTATTTGATTCGCGTCCTGGAAGACGTCAAAGTTCATCGTCGAGTAAGAGTTGGTATCGACTGCGGCAATGGAGTCACCGGAGTTGTAGGACCTCGTTTGTTTGAAGAGCTCGGGTGTGAAGTGCATGCCGTCCATTCCGAACCCGATGGCAACTTCCCCAATCACCATCCAGATCCTGTAAAGCCTGAAAACCTCAAAGACTTAATCGAGCTTGTTCGAAGTCGTAACTTGGATGTTGGAGTTGCATTCGACGGTGATGGAGACCGACTGGGCGTAGTAACTCGGAACGGTGAAATTGTCTCTGCAGACATTTTGATGTCTTTTTTCGCGCGAGACATAATCCAAGACTATCCGGGAGCGGATTTCATTTTTGATGTGAAATGCGGGAGTACGCTTTCTTCCACTATCGCGTCGTTGGGTGGACATCCAGTGATGTGGAAAACCGGACACACCAACATCAAACAGAAAATTCGAGAATTGGAAGCTCCGCTAGGAGGTGAATTTAGTGGTCATATCTGTTTCGCTGACAGATGGTATGGCTTCGATGATGCCCTTTACTCCGCCGCTCGCTTAGTGGAAATCATCAGTCAAGACACACAAGAGTTGGACGACTTTTTGAAATCTCTCCCGCAGCGGTTTTCGACACCGGAAATCGAAATCCCGACTACCGACGAGCGAAAGTTCGCCGTTATCGATGAACTTCACAGAAGAGGGTCATTTGGAAAAGGACGAGCCTTGACAGTGGACGGATTGCGCGTGGACTACAAGGATTCTTGGGGTCTGATTCGTGCCAGCAACACGACGCCGAACCTTACAATGCGTTTCGAAGCAACATCCGAAGTGGCACTGGATCGCGTCAAGAGCATTTTTCTCTCTCAACTTAAACGCGTCGCACCCGACCTAATCCAATAGCACTCTATGAACGAGCGTCCCACCACAGCCCGTGAATTAGTAGCTCACGTACTCATTGAGGCGTTGCCTTACATCAGGCGATTCCACGGCGCAACAATCATCGTTAAGTACGGTGGAAACGCAATGATTGAACCGGAGCTGAAACATGCCTTCGCTCGAGATATCGTTCTTCTGAAACTGGTCGGATTGAATCCAGTGATTGTCCACGGTGGTGGTCCTCAAATCGGAGCACTACTGGATCGTCTCGATATCCCGACCAAGTTTGTGCACGGAATGCGAGTTACCGACTCGGCAACCATGGATGTAGTTCAGATGGTCTTGGGTGGCTCATTGAACCAGGAGATTGTTTCATTGATCAATGCCAACGGAGGCCGTGCCATTGGAGTTACCGGAAAGGACGGAGACCTGATACGTGCCCGTAAAATGAAGACCCGCATTAGTTCGGAAGATGTGCACGAACCAGAAATCATCGATCTTGGCCATGTCGGCGAGGTGGAGCGAGTCAACGGCTCTGTCCTCGATACACTCACCGAAGGAGGGTTCATACCGGTCATCGCACCAATCGGCATAGGTCCGGACGGTGAGTCTTACAACATAAACGCAGACTTTGTTGCATCTTCTGTTGCATCTCACCTACATGCGAACAAGCTAGTGCTGCTCACCAACACCTCTGGTATTCAAGACAAGTCAGGAGAGACTTTGATCGGACTCGCCGAGAACGAACTCGATCGGCTCATTGACGACGGGACAATTGCTGGGGGCATGCTGCCAAAGGCCAAGTGTGCACAAGAGGCAATTCGCAATGGAGTGGAAAGCGTACACATTGTGGACGGGCGGGTAGAACACGCCTTGCTTCTAGAAATTTTTACGGACCAAGGTATTGGAACACTGGTTTCACGACTCGCTGCATAGGTCGCACAAACCAGAATCCTTATTTCAAAAGACAATGCCTTTCCGCATAGGCTTGGATGGTGGCGTGTTCCTTGTCCATTCCACGGTATTCCAAGAACATCAGGATGTCCACAATTGTGGCTATGCTGTAGACAGGTGCATCAAGCTTGATCTCCAATGCCTGCAGCATCGTTCTTTGACCTGATGGATCCAATTCTCGACGATCTAGAGCTACTAAGACACCAATTGGAATGCCCCCCTTAGCTCGAATCATCTGAAATGCCTCTGCTTTAGTAGCTCCATCCGTAACAACATCGTCCACAATTAGGACCCTGGAGGAATCCAGTTCGGCACCCATTAAGTCCGTTCCTTCACCGTGCTCCTTACGTTCTTTCCGGTTGAATGTGACACACACATCTTGCTTCATGTCGGTCAACGCGATCGCTATGGTGGTTGCGAGCGGAATTCCTTTGTAGGCAGGTCCAAACAAAATGTCAGGTGCTAAATTGAGGTCATAGATGTACTTTGCGAATACGTACCCTAGATTTGCTAGGGTGCGCCCGGACGAGATATTTCCAAGATTGAAGAAATAGGGACTGTTCAGTCCAGATTTCAGTGTGAAGTCTCCGAACGCGAGCACACCGGCATCAATCATTTCTCCAACAAATGCGGTCTTCGCATGCATTAGGAATCAGTCGCTGATTTTTGCGTGGCGAACAGTTCCACAATGCCCTTGTTTGCAAGAGCGATCATTTCGTCTAGATCTTGTTGCGGAAATGGCGCACCTTCAGCGGTCCCCTGAATCTCAACAAAACCTCTGTCTTCCATCATGACTACGTTGAAGTCTGTATCCGCACGGGAATCTTCACGATACTCGAGATCCAGACGTCGCTCTCCATTGATGATACCGACGCTAACTGCTGCAACCCAACCTAGAAATGCACCAGTATTCAATCGATCAAGTGCGTCATGCAGAGCAACACATGCTCCTGTGATGGATGCGGTCCTCGTGCCGCCGTCTGCATGAAGAACATCGCAGTCAATGCGAATGGTTCGCTCACCAATTCGATCCAAGTCAATCGCTTGCCTCAACGCGCGTCCAATGAGTCGCTGAATCTCAACGGTCCTTCCAGATTGCTTGCCCCGAGCGGCTTCGCGATCACTTCTTGTATTCGTGGAGCCAGGCAACATTCCATACTCAGCACTTAGCCATCCTGTCCCTTGGCTCCGCAAGAAATGAGGAACGCCGTGCTCAATGTTCGCTGTACAAAGTACTTTGGTATCACCTATTTCGATCAGAACGGAGCCATCCGAGTTCTTGGATACCCCCCTTGTGATTACAACCGGTCGAAGTTGGTCTATCGGTCGACCGTGGGGGCGTTGGGAGGTAGGCACTGATAACCGTTCACACAATCGGGCTCTAAAAATTATACGAAGGCTAAAATTTCACAATGACCAAATCAATGACAGCATTTTCGCGTGTTGAAGGGGATGGATTTCTTTGGGAAATTCGCTCTGAGAACCATCGTGGACTCGACGTTCGAGTCAAGATTCCGGACGAGCTGCAGCCTCTTGAACTTGACCTCGTGAAAGCAGTACGAACCAGTACGTCCCGTGGAAAAGTAAGTATTTCGTTTCGGTTGAACCGTTCCTCAATCAACGACTCTGAACAACGACAGTCCAATCTCATTGAGCTTGCAAGAACACTGGATTCGATCGCACAATCGCTTCCATCTAGAGTCTCGCCGTCGGTCGATCTGCTCACTTTGTTGAAGTCTTCGGATTTCGATGCGGATCAATTGCTGAACAACACACTCGACTTTCCTACATTGACGTCGAGTTTTGAGTCGGCACTTTCCTCATTCCACGCCGAACGTCTTCGCGAAGGGGAGGAACTTAAACAGATTGTGTTGGAAAAAGTGCGATTTTGCCAAGATTGCAGCAAAGAACTGCGCCACCAAAAAGACAGCCAAGTTTCGTCTGTTCAATCCGGTATCGAGCAACGACTCGAAGCACTCAATGCCACAGTCGATCCCCAACGGCTCGCACAGGAAGTCGCTCTCATCGTGCAGAAGGCGGACTTTTCAGAGGAATTGGATCGACTCGATGTACATCTAGAAGAGATTGAGTCCCGTATGTCGGATGACGCGCCAATGGGGCGAAGGCTCGTCTTTCTTGCTCAGGAGTTAGCTCGAGAAGCGAACACTCTCGCTTCCAAATCACAGTCGGGAGATTGCTCCCTACTCGCAGTGGATCTCAAAGTCTACGTAGATCAAATCCGTGAACAAGTTCAAAATATTGAGTGAGTAGCCGCTCTGTCACTCCGCGGAAAGGGAGGCTGTTCATACTGTCGGCCCCATCGGGTGGGGGAAAGACCATGCTGGTCCGACGGCTGCTAGCGAATGACAAGTCCCTAGTGGCATCCATCTCGACGACAACTCGGCCGCCTCGAGCACAAGAACGAGAAGGCATCGACTACAACTTCGTTACGGACGAGGAATTCCAACGCCTCGAGAAGTCGGGCGAATTCTTGGAACACGCGCATGTTTTTGGCCACCGATATGGAAGTCGCCGCAAAATCGTCGAAGACCTTACATCACAGGGTCTGGATGTGCTGTTCGATATTGATTGGCAAGGCGCAAGGAGTATCAAGAACAAATGCAAAGACAGCACAAGCTTCTTTATTGTTCCTCCCACCGAGCAGGAGTTGCGACGGAGACTTATCAAACGCGGCCAGGACTCCAAGAGTGTGATCGACTACCGCATGTCTCAAGCCAAGTCCGAGATGTCTCACTACAATGAGTTTGACTATGTGGTGGTGAACGACGATCCGGACGAAGCGTACGAGACGCTTCGCAGTTGTATAGCTGCAATAAGAAAGGGACGCCAAACGCAAGTCAAGGATGCTTCTCACCTAATCCGATCAGTGCTCAAAGAATCGAACTAGATTCTTCAAGCAACCAACAAGAAGACTTAATCACTCTTCGCGACAATAGGATTAACTATGCCCAACTCTTCATTGCCAGAAGGAAATCCAGAGGAACTAGGTTTTGACAAGGGGCGTCTCGCGCAGATTGGACCTGAGATGCAGAAGTACGTTGACGACCGTCGCGTGCCTCATCTCGTAACTCTTCTCGCGCGACACGGCAAAGTCGTTCATTTTGAGTCGCGAGGAGTGCTCGATTTCGACACTCAAGTGCCCGCACCTAAGGACACCCTTTGTCGGATGTTCTCGAATACCAAACCGATAGCCGGAGTTGCGACTCTCATCCTCTTTGAGAGAGGAGTGCTTACGCCGGACGATCCAGTTGCTAAGTTTCTACCAGAATGGTCGGATCTTCGAGTTATCTCACCTACGGAGCCGATGTTTCCACGCCGCGCACGACGGCAAATGACTATTCGTGATCTCATTACCAACACAACAGGATTAACCAATCCCGCACTTGCTCCTAGCTATTTCCGCAACCAATATCGTGAAACGCTGGAAAAGTTGGGTTGGGTTCGACCACGCGAGGGATCAGAAGAACGGGAACGACTCTCGAATCGCGAACGCGTTCGAGCCTTGGCCGAACTTCCGCTAAGCGCACATCCGGGAGAGAGCTTCGTCTATCACGCTGGATACCCGATACTCAGTGCGTTGTTGGAAGAAGCCTGCGGACAGGACCTAGAGCAGTTTTTCGGCGAAAACATCTTTGAACCTCTGCAAATGAACGACACCTCGTTCTACCTCAAGGAAGGAGGGCTTCCAAGATTCGCTGCGATGTATACCCCTCGCGAGATGGATGGTAGGATGCAGCTGTCTATCCAAGACAAAGCAGAAACGAGTGAGAAAAACGTTGGACCACGAACAGAATTTGGCGGAGGAGGAGATGCTGGCGGGGTTCTGTCGACTGCAGGCGACTACGCTCGATTTGGTCAGATGCTATTGAATGGAGGCGAACTGGATGGGATCAGAATTCTTGGCCGAAAGACAGTTGACTTGATGATTGGAAACCACACAGGCGACATGACAATTCCAATGACAGGCCCTGGATTCCATTGGGGACTGGGAGTCGCAACCTATCACGGGCGCGACCGATTTCCCTTGATTAGGTCGGTAGGTACATACGGATGGGGAGGTGCAGCTGGTACTACTTACTTCGCCGACCCACAGGAAGAATTGTTGGGCGTTGTGCTGACCCAAGTGACAAATCACGGAGCAATGCCTGACAATACTTACCAAGAGACCTTTCAGCGCTTGGCTTATCAGTCTCTTGTGTGAGGCTAGTCTGCCAAACAAAATCCTTTGATCGTGCACGCTTGGGGTTCGAGCAGTTCTCCGACTAACACGTTCCCTGTCCCACTAAACAATTCGCAATGAGTTCGCCCAGTCTCCATTTCACCACCGTGAATGGAGTCAACACGTGCTACTTTCAATGGAATGAGTCCGCGCACGACGTAGTTTTGCTCGTACATGCCACTGGTTTCCACGCTCGCTGCTGGGATTCGACTGTGAAGAAATTGGGTTCAAGGTTCAGGGTTATTGCCATAGAACTGCGAGGCCATGGACGCTCCCAGAAACTTCCCCCCTACGACTGGTGGACGTTTGGTCGAGATCTAACACAGTTTGTCAAGGTTCTTGGCGTCTCCAACGCTGTTGGAGTTGGACACTCTATGGGAGGTCATTGTTTGACACAAGCATGTGCAGCGCATCCACAATGTTTTAAAGGTCTTGTACTTGTCGACCCAGTAATGGCAAACCCTCGAGACTACCCCGCAATCGATTCAGTCGCTCAATGGGACTCAGCTGCGTCTCATCCCGTCTCGCGAAGACGCAATGATTGGAATTCTCCAGAAGAAATGTTTGAGAACTTCAGAAATCGCCATCCTTTCAGCCTTTGGAAAGAAGAGTGTTTGATGGATTACTGCAAGTGGGGTCTATTGAAGAACCGGAAGGGTACCCACAGTCTCGCATGCCCGCCTCTGGTCGAGGCTTCAATTTATGTCGGTTCTCGTTCAAGCGACCTATCTGGGCTTTGCGCAAAGATAGATCACCCAGTAGTCGTACTGCGTGCTCAACCGCGCGATCCAAACTCTAAGAAGCTAGACTTTTCCCAGTCTCCAACGTGGCCGGAACTTTACCGACAATTCATCAAAGGTGAGGATAACTTTCATCCTGAACTTTCGCACTTCATTCCAATGGAGTGCCCCGGTCTCGTAGCTCAGGAGGTGAATCGCTTAAGCCAGCTCTGACTTTGCTCGGCCGACGCCGATGTGTAACTCCAAAAGTCTGACAGTTTGAATCCCCATCCAAACAGTGCTATGGACAGCAAAATACCGGGGACCAAACCCATTAAGGGACTCGTTCGATGCACAAACTCACCGAGGACTAGAGACGAAATTGGAGACGCAAGCATGAACCCAAAAAGCATCACTGAGAGAATCTGGGCTCTATGCCGCTCCGGCGCTAATTCTTGAACGGTGCTTCGCATTAGCGTTGAGGTCACACCCATGTTTAATCCCCAACAACCAACCAACAGCAAGAAAATCCATTGCGGCGGATGAAAAAGCAACAATACGAGAAAGACCGCTCTTGTTAGTTGCAACACGACAACAAGCTGTCCGGGTCGTTTAATAGGCATGAAGATCAACAATAGAAAATTTGATCCGGTGCTACCAATTAGGAAAAAGATCCCGACGAGCGCTAACAGCGCTGCATCGCCACCATAGACGCCTGTTGCAATCAGGGGTACAACGACGACATACCCTCCGGCATTGAACAATGCCGACACACAGTTCAAGCCAATTACCTCACGGATCAACCGTATTTTCCAGGCTGCCAAGACGCCCCCTGTGAGATTGAGTCTTGGAGAGACTACCGGCCATACGGAAGGAATTCCGAGTAGCGAACCGGCTGACACAACGAAGAGCGCACTCACCGTGACTAAGACCCACGACAGTCCCAAAGACTCTAGCGGTGCCATAACTGACATCGCAATCATGCTCAATAGACTTGGGACGATATAGACGATGGCGATCGATTTTTGAATATCGGTCCGACTGACTTTGTTGATCACCGCCTGACGAGAAGGGTCGACAAATGCGTTCAAAATGGCCATCGTTGCCGCAAACGCAGTTATGTGCCACGTCGCCAAGTGGGCGATTGCTCCGATCAACACCAAAGGAGTGCATGCGGCAATGAGAGTTATAAGAATTAGGAATCGTTTCGATTCAACGCGATCAGCAACGATGCCACCGACGAGAAGGACTAGGAGTGGCATTGTGCTAATCAGTGCACGATTTTGTCCAAATACGTCCGCTGACTCCTGGAGAACTCCTAGAAAAACCCAGCTGACGAACAGGTTTTCGAGGCTAATACCCGACACCCAAAAACTTGAACTGGTCAAGTAAGCTGGAAAAGCAAGTCGAGAAGGCTTTACTCTTGAGTGCGAGTCTTGAGACGCCTCCCTAGAGTTTGTCAAGACCGCAAACCCACAGTAACGCTACCGAACCGCGTCCAAATACCGTCGCGCCGCCTCTAAGTGCTGCTCAACCGTTGTGTTTCCGGCGTTATGAGTCGCAATGGCCAAGTGTGTACAACCAAGATCCGCCCAACGTCGAGCGTGTCGTTTCCAACGTTCAGGTGTGCCTCCGCGAAATTGAGCTTGAGCTTGAATTCCGAACCCTTCCCAAGACAATCCATGTTCCTCTCGGACCTGTCGCATCGTTTCTATGGCACGAGCCGATTGTTCGTTAGGAGTGCCCAAAGGAAACCAACCATCTCCTAGTAGTGCACATCGTCGCAGCAGTGGAGGTGCAATGCCCCCAAACCATATAGGTATGGCACGCTCGGGTCGGGGAAGAATCGAAGCATGAGACACAGTGTGAAATCGCCCTTCAAACAGTAGAGAATCGTAATCCCAGAGCTTTCGCATGAGCTCGACCTGCTCCGCTTGCCGAGATCCTCGATGGTCAAACGGTACATCGAGTGCTTCATATTCCACCTCGTTCCAACCCGTACCGATTCCCAAGCGCAAACGGTAATTGGAGAGAATTGCCAACTCAGCCGCCTGCTTTGCAACCAATGCTGTTTGGCGTTGAGGAAGAACTAGAACCGATGTGGCAAACTCTACCGATTCTGTGACTGCGGCCATGAATGCGAACACGGTAAAAGGCTCATGAAACGCAACGTCTTTGTCGTACGGACCACTCCAGCCAACATGAAGATTTGGATCTACACCTAGCACATGATCATAAATGAGCATGTGGTCCGCTTTTAGATCGCGATCAACGCCGATAGCGTAGGACTTAATTGCTTCCGAATCGGTTCCAATTTCGTTATGTGGGAAAACTACACCAAACTTCACGGTAATCAGGAAAGAACTGCCAAACTTGCGGGCGATTAT
The DNA here is from genome assembly GCA_965203735.1 of Candidatus Azotimanducaceae bacterium. Classification (GTDB taxonomy): domain Bacteria; phylum Pseudomonadota; class Gammaproteobacteria; order Pseudomonadales; family Azotimanducaceae; genus Bin55. The sequence goes on along the minus strand of OZ241909.1, from coordinate 784,597 downwards.
GCATGCAACTCGATAGGCAGCACTCGAAATTCCTAATGAGTGGCCTTGGTTGCTGAAACTAGCTACTCAACACGTGTAGAACGCCACCGTGAGAACCGGACAAATTCAGCTTCTTGACAGTCCAGTATCTCTTCGCCTCAGCTATCGAATCTTGCTCCGTAATAAAATGTGAACAACCATGGTCAGCTTTTCTCGGTGTGGCATTCATCACGGACGTTAGTCTTCAGACGAATCGAGGGTGGTTTCTTGCAGTCTTGCAAGTCTGCGTGGCGTGACCAGCTTGGGGTCTTGAAGTGAAAATTGGTGAATGGAAGTCAGCGGGGTCCGTAGCACCGCTCTATCAAGAGCTACGACAAATTGGCCTAGAAACCAACATTGCGGAGCTTGATGCGTTCGGCTTTACAGTTGTACCGCCCAAAAAGGTCGGTCCACCAGAATTCTGCATTGAAGTCCGAGAAGCATTAGAGAGAACAATGCTCCGTCGCTACGGGTCGGACGGACTGTCGATAGACCGTTGGAGGAACGTAAACGACATACAGCGCTTCATGCTATGGGAAGACCCTATTTTTGAGAAGCTGTCCTACAATCCAGCCGGCCTTGGACTCGCACAGTATTTGCTTGGCACAGATTGCGTGCTAAGCCTATGCGCGGCATGGGTAAAGGGCCCCGGGGAAATTCGTACTGGAATACATGGAGACTATCTCGACCCCGCCGTCCAAGCACAACCAGAACGAATCGTTAATTGCAACATGCACTTTATGTTGACCGACTACACCAAGGACGACGGATCGATTTCGTTTGTGCCGGGCAGCCACAGGTGGCGTCGCCAAGTGACGGCGGCAGAAGCGGAAAAGTGGAAGGACGAAGCGGTTGCCGTAGAAGCAGAGGCTGGTTCGATGGTGATATGGGGTAACCATACATGGCATGGTTCATATCCCAAGAAGACACCAGGACTGCGAATGACCTTGCAGTGTGAGTACATGCGTCGACGACAACAGCCAGAAGAAGCGTATCGAGAGACTGTGACTCAAGAAGCCCTTGATCGAAATCCAGTTCGATTTGCTGGACTAATGGATGTCTATAGCCTTTTTCCCTTCGGTAAGAGCGATTGGGATATTGACCGATTGACCGACGCAGAGACAGGTGCGAAAGGAGGACAATCAATCAATGCGTACCGAAGCTTGTTTGATACAGAACCTGCAAACGGCCGAACCACTCTAAGGCCCAAGTACGACTATATGCACCATGATGGAAAGATGACCTCTGAACGCAACAAAGAGCGCATGGAAAAGAGATCCGAGCCCGCCAAGAAAAAGGTTGCGGCCGGTTGAGATCGGACTAGGCATGCGACCGAACTACGCTGAACACAGCAAACAAAGGAACAAACAGTAAATGTCGGCAATCAACGCGATTGACGGACCAGTCGCAGTAACAGGCTGCTCCGGATTCACTGGTGGACACATGGTGCGAGAGCTCATTCTTCACGGATATCAAGTGCGAGCCTGCATACGTGATGCCCAGTCATGGCGCGGCAAGGATTGCGTTCAATATTTGGAACGATTGCCAAATGTAGAGCTTATAGATGGATGCGATCTCTTCACACCTCATTCGTATGACGAAGCCTTTTCAGGTTGTAGCGCTGTATTTCATGTCGCCGCTGTTCTAGGTAATTCCGCTGACGGCAAGAGCCAGCCACTAGGATCAGGTTCTGTACCTCAAGATGTCTACGACGGTGGAATCGTTGGAACACAAAACGTTATCGACTCCATCAATGCAAGTGGCAGCGTCCGACGGCTTGTCTACACAAGCTCGATGGCAGCAGTTTCGGGTGCGAAAGGTGCACGATTGCCAAAAGGATACGAGTGGACCGAGGAAGACTGGGCTTCGGACGACGTTCAACCCGAACAATGGAATGATCCACGAAACTCTTACTCGCGCAGTAAAGTTGATACAGAGCGATTGATCAATGACGCCGCCGACAAGAGCGCAGGTCGATGGGACGCCATAACCATGAACCCCGCCATGATCTGTGGTCCCATCCTATTTAAGGCTCAGGTTGGTCAGTGGATCGAACAAATCGGACGACTTGCCAATGGCGATGCCCCGACATGGCCATCACGCTACGACATGAACTACAACATCATCGACGTACGAGATTTGGTTAAAGCCCATAGGCTTGCAGCTGAATCGAACGTCGATCATAGGAACTCCAAGGGTGGTCCACGCTATGTCATGCATGGAAGTGGCGGACGTTCCTCGCTTCAAATGAGTACTGAACTCAGAGAAGTGATACAGGCAGAGTTTCCGTCATTCAGAATTGGAATGCCCACTACAACGCGTTCTAATGGTGATCCAATCAACGTAGTTTCCAATACGGTTAACGATTGCAAGAAAGCCAAGAGTCTTCTTGGTGCAACCATTCGTCCAGTGGAGGACACGATTCGATCGGTAGTTGAGACTTCGATCGAACTCGGCATTATTCAGCCGACAATTCAGTCGAACTAACTCAGTTCGACGCATTTCTGTGCTGGAGTTGTAGTGCACGTCTCCAGCATTCCTCTATTTGAACCTGAACTTGGCGAATAGCAATGTCGGACACAACAGAATCTCGCCCCGCGTTTTCGTTTCCACAAATGGAATCTGAAGTACTGGCTTCGTGGGAGCAAGATAGAACATTCAAGAAATCGCTCGATCTTCGAAGAGATGGAGCACCCTACGTGTTCTTCGACGGACCTCCCTTTGCGACGGGATTACCACATCACGGCAATCTATTGGCATCAGTGATCAAAGACATCGTACCTCGTTATTGGACGATGAAGGGTCGCTTTGTTGAGCGTCGCTTTGGTTGGGATTGCCACGGTCTGCCAATAGAGCACGAAATCGATAAGAAACTTGGCATGCCGGCGCATGAGGCCGTAGCCAAACTAGGAATTGCTGGCTATAACGAAGAATGTAGAGGAATCGTCGAACGCTATGTTCGCGAGTGGCGATCCACCATCACACGATTGGGGCGTTGGGTGGACTTCGATGACGACTACAAGACGATGGATGCGGACTTTATGGAGTCGGTCTGGTGGGTCGTCAAGTCGCTATGGGACAAGGGATTGATCTATAAGGGACAAAAGGTGATGCCAGTTTCAACCGCTCTCGCTACACCGTTGTCGAATTTCGAAGCTAGTTCCAACTATCAAGATGTACAAGATCCTTCGATCACCGTCCTTTTCAAGCTTCACAACGAAGATGCGTTTGTAAGTGCGTGGACTACAACACCGTGGACATTACCCTCCAACCTCGCGCTTTGTGTCGGACCCGACATAGACTATGTACGAGTCCGCGACTCAGCGACCAATAAGAGCTTTTATATCGCGGAAGCACGTCTCTCAGCCTATGGAAAAAGGCATGAATTGGAGGTTGAGAAACGCGTCTCGGCAGGAGAACTCGAAGGTCGGACCTATGAGCCACTGTTTCCATACTTCGCTCCGTTGGCCAAGAAAGGAGCGTTTCGGATACTTGCGGATGGCTACGTCAATACCGATGATGGGACAGGAATAGTCCATCAAGCTCCTGCATTTGGCGAAGACGATTTCCGCATCGCCCAGGAACATTCGATCGACGAATTCATTTGTCCCGTCGGAATGAATGGAGTATTCCTTCAGGAGGTCGAGGACTTTGCGGGTCAATTCGTCAAGGATGCCGATCCTCACATCATTGCATGGCTCAAGGAACGCGACTCGTTGTTGGAACAGGACGTCATTCAACATAGCTACCCGTTCTGCTACAGATCGCAATCTCCTCTGATCTACCGCGCTGTGCCCTCATGGTTCGTACGTGTTTCGGACCTACGAGATAGCCTGTTGGAATCCAATGAGAGGATTCGATGGGTTCCGAGCCACATAAAGAACGGGCGCATGGGCGACTGGCTAAACAATGCAATAGATTGGTGCATTTCCCGCAATCGCGTCTGGGGTACACCTATACCGATCTGGGAAAACGATGAGACCGGATCCAGTATCTGCGTTGGTTCCCGAGAAGAACTATTGAACCTGACAGGATCTCGACCAGATGACCTGCACAGAGAAAACATTGATCCGCTGGAATTCCAACTACCCGGTGAACGGGGGACGTATCGGCGAATCCCCGAAGTGCTGGATTGTTGGTTTGAATCTGGGTCGATGCCGTATGCGCAAAAACACTATCCGTTCGAAAACAAGGAAATTTTCGAAGCGGGTTTTCCTGCGGACTTTATTGCGGAAGGTCTCGATCAGACTCGAGGATGGTTCTACACACTCATCGCTCTTAGCTCCGCAATGTTCGGCAAGCCGGCGTTTCAGAATGTCATCGTGAACGGAATGGTATTGGCTGCCGATGGCAAGAAGATGTCAAAGAGCATCGGCAACTACACCGACCCAGAAATCCTCATGAACAAACACGGTGCCGACGCCCTGCGCCTCTACTTGATCAACTCTGGATTGGTACGTGGCGAAGAGCAACGCTTTGTTGACTCGGGTGTGCGAGATATGACTCGACGCGCCTTGCTACCTTGGTTCAACGCTTTCATGTTTCTCGATTTGTACGCGCAAATTGATGGATGGACCCTCGATCAGTACGACTTGACTCACGCAACTGTCTTGGACCGATGGATTCTGTCCCGACTTCAGACTCTCAAAGCTTCCATCTCAACCGAAATGGAACGCTACCGCCTAGACAATGTGGTTCCCCAGCTTTTCAATTTCATAGAGGATCTGACAAACTGGTACATTCGGCTGAACCGAGCTCGATTCTGGGGCGAAGGTCTCTCACCAGACAAAATAGCTGCATATAGTGCGCTCTATTCTTCGCTACATGACCTCACGCTTGCAATGGCTCCTTGCACACCGTTTCTTTCCGAGCATGTCTATCGTGGACTTGCGGGTTTGTCCAACACAAGTGAAACAGCTCAATCTGTGCATCTGTGCGATTACCCAGAACCGGATCAAGACTTGCAGGACGTGAGACTCGAGCAGGCGGTGACTCGGATGCAGAGGATTGTTCTTCTCGGGAGAAAACAACGAGAACTCAAGAAAGTCTCGTTGAGAACTCCATTGAGCACACTGGTCGTAATCCATCGAGACGATGCCGTCTTGAACGACATCCGTTCGTTGGAGGACTACGTGAAGGGCGAACTCAATGTAAAGAACGTCCTCTACGATTCGGACGAAGGAAAGTACATCAACTGGTTTGCCAAACCTAACTTCCCAGTTCTTGGAAAGCGACTTGGAAAGCGTATGAAGGAGTTCCAGACGTTGATTCAACAATTGCGATCCGATGACCTTGAAAGATTCCAAACCGACGGTCGTATCGAATTGAACAACGAGACATTCACACTTGACGAAATCAATGTGTATCGAGAGGCAAACGAAGGATCATCAGTCACGTCAGACAGTTTGGTTTCTATAGATCTAGACTTTGCCCTAACCCAAGAGCTTATGGATGAAGGTGTCGCTCGCGAGCTAGTTCACCGAATTCAACTGACACGAAAGGATCTGAACCTCAACGTGACCGATCGAATTAGAGTCGGCTACGATTCAACGCCTCGTTTGATGGCGATCGTGGAACAGTTTCAGCACTATGTAGCTGGCGAAGTGCTAGCAACAGAGATTTGTCGTGCTGAGTGTTGTGATCATTGTGTTGAGCTTGATGGAGACGAATTTCGATTTAGCATCGATCTCGTATAGCAATAGTGCTAATCACCTTTGAAATCGGTGTTGGTCTTATCGAGATAGCTTCGGATTGCTTCGCGTCGATCCTCTGTTGAAGCCGTCAATAAGTTTTGATCCACATCCATGTGCATGATCGCTGTATCGAGTGCGTTGGTAATTGCATTGACGCTTTGCTTGATCATCTGTTGTGGAATCGGGGGTAATCGAGCGTACCTGTGAGCCCATTCCATGGCTGTATCCAAGAGATCCTCCGGGGATACAACTTGGTCAAGAATTCCCCACTGAAGCAACTCGCGGGCAAGAATACGTTCACCGCCTGCAACTAACCGTTTCGTACGCGAAGGACCTGCGATGCGTACCAACAAAGCGAGGCTCTTCCACATCAGATTGACGCCGATCTCGATTTCGGGATATTGCATAAAGCAATCTTGCGAACCAATTCGAAAGTCCATCGCGGTTGCAAGACATGCACCGCCGCCCATCGCAGCACCATTCCAGGCCGCAACGGTGATTTGATCGATGTCGAGGATCGCCTGCACAGCCCGTTCCCCAATTCGAGCTCGTCTTCTTCGAAGTACGAGGGCAGCATCTTGATCGATTGGATCGGGCTCCGGACTGAGATCCGCTCCAGAAGAAAAGTGTTTTCCCGCACCAGTGAATACGACCACTCGAGTTTCTGAGTCGTCGCGAAACGAATTTGATACTGCTTCTATCTCCTCGAGATGACTTCGGTCAAGCGCGTTGGCTTTTTGCGGTCGATTGAACGTGACGACCGAAACATGTCTGTTTCTTTCAACGAGCAGATTGCTGTATGAATTCACGATCACCAAGTTTTCAGAGGTCGATTCCTTGACCGACAGATTGTAGGGGACTTGGTGGGTATGCAGGTTAAGGCGGTAGGGTTGGGAGGGATAGAGGCCGCCTCAACCTGCGAAGCGAGCAACAGAACGTCCGACTTTGAGGGAGTTCGAGGGTACTGTCGGACTAGGACACGAGAGTGCTTCCTTGGTTACTTGCGTAGTTATGTTACTAAAAGTAACAAGTAATCCGAAAGGTAACACTTGAAATGTTTTCACTAAGCGTGAAATCGTGCTCATGTCAATCAACAATTACAACTTGTTAGCTAGTTGCCTCTAGCCCTTTACACACAAGACTTGCCGCAAAGTGTGTATGGGCTCGACCAAGTCTTTCTGAGCACGCATGACGGCATCAATGTCTTTGTAAGCCGAGGGTGTCTCGTCCAACGTAGACTCACCTTTATTGCACTCTACATCTGCCAACGCTTGCGCATGGCTCTCCACAGTGACAGTTTTGCGCGCTCGATTTCGAGACATGCGACGTCCAGCTCCATGTGAACAAGACTCGAACGAATTGCTCTCACCTTTGCCTCGGACTATATGGGAACGTGCCCCCATGCTTCCGGGAATAATCCCAAGTTCACCTTCTCCTGCACGAATAGCACCTTTTCGTGTGATCCAGCACTCTCCTCCGAAATGAGCCTCGCGTTGTACATAGTTGTGATGACAATTCACCGCTCTTTCGACCAATTCAAATGGAGGAAACAACCTAGCTCTTCGTAAAGTCTCAAGTGCACGATTCATCATCAGTTCTCGATTGATTCGAGCAAACGACTGAGCCCAGTCAACGGCGGCGACGTATTCGTTGAAAGCGCCAACTCCTTTCCTGTCGTCGACGAGGTAGGCGAGATCTTTGTCGGGGAGACTTCCCAGTCGCTCTCCCATAGACTCTTTCGCTTTTTCAATATAGAGCTTGCCAATGGCCGCACCTATACCTCGTGATCCGCTGTGCAACATTAACCACACCCTATCCGATTCATCGAGACACACTTCAAGGAAGTGATTTCCGGTACCCATGGTGCCCAAGTGATGTACGGAGTTAGCTTTCGACAACCTTGGCTGTCTTTCGACGATGTTCTCGAAACCGGTCTTGAGCTCTGAGTTCCACGCTTGTACTACAAAGTTAGGTGGGTCTCCCCACGCACCTCGATCGCGACCGCGGCGACCTCCTGAAGTACGTCCGTGTGGAATTTTGGTTTCGAGCTGGAATCTCGTCTCGCGCAAGCTGTCTGGAAGATCGCTCGCACTCAACGATGTACGCTGGGCGATCATGCCGCAGCCGATGTCTACGCCGACCGCCGCGGGAATAATTGCATCAATGCGTGTTGGAATCACGGACCCCACCGTCGCACCGTATCCAAGGTGAGCGTCCGGCATCAATGCCACATGATGTAGCACGCAATCGAGCTGCGCAGTGTTGTACGCTTGTTGCATGGCCCCATCTTCGATTTCTACACCGTCGTTCCATGCTCTGACAGAAACCCCTGAAGATCTAGCTTTTTCTCTAGACATCACGTGATCCAAAAACAATGAAAACTAGCAAGCAAACTACGACACTCGCTGCTGGAAATGGTTCAATCCTATGCCAATGGCACGCTATAGCAATTAGTACCATACAACGTTACGCTGAGAGAAAGCTACTGCTTTGCCAAGAAACAGGCGTTAAGCTGCGACGATGACGAACAGCGTATTGAATTCTCGAGAAACCTAAAAGAGCTTCGTATTCTCTGTCTTGCAGTCTTAGTAGGTAGAAAGTTTGAACATTACTGATTTGGTTGAGGGTGGGTGGAACTACCACGAAACAGAAAGTGAACGCTTGGCAAGCGAACTTGAGAACTCAAACTACGGCGGATTGACAGTAGATCAAGTTGCGCAAAGTCTGCAACTCGCCAATCACACTATCGGAGAACATCTTGGAGATTGGTCGCGAGCGCAAGACTTCGTTCACTCCGTCCTGATCGCAAACCCTCGCTCAGCAAGGGATTCGAGAGTTGCCTGCTATAGGTATGTAGCAGACTACATGAGTGAAGATCATCAAGGAGCGATGCATGCGGAGATGGATGCAATGATCTCCTCCGAACATCCGCTTGGCTCTTATGTGCTAATCAAATCGATGCTTGCAGCTGCTTTGGCAGGAAGCGGTTCAATCAAAGAGGGGTTCGCTATTCTCAAGGCATTAAATGACTTGGCGTCATCGAAAGAATTGCCGAAGACTTCAATTCGGTCCTTGGCGGTCACCAACAACAATGTTGCAAGCGAGCTCTTGAACATCGAAAGCATAGATTCCGACCACCGAAAGCTGCTGGTTGAGTGTGCTACGGCCGCTTTAGTGTTCTGGAAAAAATGTGGTACCTGGATAAATGAAGAACGTGCTCTGTATCTATTGGCATTGGTAGAAGTACGGATCGAGAACTTTGAAGGAGCCAGGGATCACTCGCAAGCCGCTCTGAGAGTAATTCATTCAAATGGCGAAGAACCTATCGACGAAGCGTTCATTCGACTAACAGCTGCCGAGGCGTATTGCGGTTTGGGAGACCTCGAGAGTGCGCGAAGCCATATCGAGAAAGCCAACTTCATTGCTGAGAAGTGGTCCGACGATGCACTCAAGGCAGAATTTGAGAATACACGATCCAACATAAGCATTTCCTAGTTTCAAGGCTTCTCCTACTGATCAAAGCCGTTTCCCCTAGTTGGAGAATTTCCATCCGCTCGACTCTGTGGCCACTGCTAATATCTGGCTGTGGATTCGCCCGTGCAGAACATGACGAATGAACCTTCCATTGGATTCGGCAAACGCAAACTTGGTACATCTGACTGATTTAGCCAAGCAAGAATGCGCTAACTACGGAATTGACATTGCTACGGCTCAAGGTAGGGTGGCGCAGAACCTTGGATTCAAGAATTGGAACCAACTCGAGACCAATGCACAGAGATGTTGTGAATTGCTTGATCCCAGCACCGTCAGATATAGTCGCACGCTTGAGACGGGAAGGCAACGTGCCTGGCAGCTAATCACAGATCAAAAGCATCTTTCGACGTGGATGTTCGAAACTAAGCTCGAATTAAAGGTCGGCGGCACATTCGAGTTTCCTACTTGGAAAGGCGTGATAAGTAAGTTGGAAGACCTGCACTGCATTCGATTCACCGCTGAAGCGGGAGGATACTCGCAGTTTGAAATATCGTCAGTTGGTGACGGCGAGACCACTGCAAGTCTTATCGACTTTCTGCCAGCAGGTATGTTGGTACCTGATCATCTGACACAAAGCTCCGACGTTTTTGGAACGAAACAACATGGCGGTCCCGGTACACATTGGGCAGGCCTGCTTGCGGGATGGCATTCCGGTTCGGACAGCCTTGAGGCATATGCCTCCAATAGGCAAAATTCGGGAAACTACATGGCCTTGGTTCGCCTTTACGAGATGCTGCTCATCGCTCGCAACCAAGACTGATTCCTAGGCTTGTATAGAGCAAGGGACCTGAGTCAATCGATAGAATCGAATCTTAGTAAGTAATCAAGGAAGACTAGGTCTGATTTCCGAACGGGCACCCGCAACACACACGTATTTCTCACAACGATTGCGGTTGCAGTACTTGGACTGGGGAAACGAAAAAGCTCCCCACATGTTGCTGATACACGGCATTCGCGATCAAGCTCGTGCATGGGATCGTCTAGCTCAAGCGTTTCAGAGCCGCTTTCATGTTGTAGTACCCGATTTGCGAGGACATGGAGATTCGGAGTGGTCGAAGGGAAGCACCTATTCGTATTGTGAGTACACGTGTGACATCGAACAGCTGGTCCGGCAGAGGGAACTGAACGATGTAACAATCGTTTCTCACTCGATGGGTGGGACCATTGCCTCGATATTTGCAGGTACCTATCCAGATCGAGTCAAGCGGTTGGTGATGATCGAACCTATAGGTCTCTATCCGCAAACCCTTGAGAACGACCCTCAAGCACGACTGAGATATTGGATTGCATCGAATCGCAATCTGGCTGGGAGAATTCCAAAACGCTACTCAAGCGTCGAAGAGGCCTACCGCCGTATGCAAACAGCAAACCCGCACTTACAGCCAGACTTGGCAAAGTACCTGACGGTTCATGGGAGTCACCAAAACGAGGATGGAACCCACTCGTGGAAATTCGACAATCACACCCGAGCGAGCACGCCCTACGACATAACACACCGTGACTTCATTGCTCTATGGGAGCAAATAACCTGCCCTGTACTGATCATTAACTCACATGAAGGGTATCCACATCGGATTGGCCAAGACGGCACGTTACGCCACTTCCAAAAAGCAACTCTAGTAACGCTTGAAGACGCCGGTCATTGGACTCACCACGATCAATTAGGCGAGGTAGTGAGTGTGCTTGAGGAGTTTCTGAATTCGAAGTAGTGCGTCAAACCAATGGAGTGCTACCTATTTTTGATTAGCGTGGAAAAGTGATGAGCGAAGGATCCGATGTTCTCTACGAAGTAGACAATCACGTTGCGCAGATTACTTTGAATCGACCACGGTACCGCAACGCTCAAAGCCGAGAATTGCTGGAGCATCTCGACGAGTGCTTTCAACTCGCAGCGAAAGATCGGAATGTAAATGTAGTCGCGCTATTTGGTTCAGGTGAACATTTCTCAAGCGGACATGATCTCGGCACTCCAGACGAAGTCAAAGATAGACAACGACGACCCTTGCAGGAAGGTGTACGAGGTGCGTTCGATCATTCGTTCGACAACTACGTAGAAAAAACCATGCGTTGGCGCAATCTGCCGAAACCCACAATTGCTGGCGTTAGAGGCTACTGCATCTTTGGTGGGTGGATCATTGCTAGTGCCATGGACATCATCTACGCAGGAGAATCTGCAAAGTTCCTTGGCAGCAACTTTCAGTACTTTAGCGTTCCCTGGGACCTGTCAGTTCGTCGAGCGAAAGAGTTGCTGTTTGAGGGGAGGTTCCTAAGTGCCGAAGAAGCTCTTGAAATTGGACTGGTAAATAGAGTTCTGCCCGATGCGGATCTAGAGCAAAGTGTCTTGAATTACGCGCATCGAGTAGCACAAAACGACCCATTCCAACTACGCATGACAAAAAAGGCTGTAAACCACATGCAAGATGCTCAAGGATTTCAAGCGCATATAGAGGCTAGCCATCTCATGCACATGCTGTCTGCTACGGCGGAACAAGATCCCGATTTCAGTCTTCGACATCCAGATCAGAAGAGACGACCTATGGTTGAACGTGCAATCGAGAACGCAAAGAAAGAGAAACCTCAATAATTGGACTTAGCACGCTAGTTGATGCCGTAGGACGTGTCAAGAAAGGTAAGCACGTCTGTGACCTCTCCTTCGAACTCAATCCTGTCTCGTTTCTTGTCCAGCTGATATTCATACATTGGGTCGTAATAGTGCCTCAACAGCAAATCAATCCAGCGATGATGATCGACTTGCTTGCGGGTGCAAAAAGCTAAATTCATGCAGTCAAGAATTTCTTTGAATCTCTCACTTCCAAGTCTTTTCTTGATCCTGTTCAAGCCAGCAACGAGAGCCTCTTGGTTGCTATCCACAACGTAGGAATCGTAAGTCAATGCAACACGCTCCTCAAGAGGAACATACAGCAACACAAGTGGTGCTTTTGACATCGCCGCATAGAACGGGTCAGGCACCTTCAGAGAACCAATCATGCTGCTTTCGTCTTCGACCAACAGCGGAGCCTCCAATTCCCTTTGCAAGAGTCGTGTTGTCAACGCAAACTCGAATGCGATTGGTTGTGGCTGTGGACTCGACATTCTTCCGAACGCGGAACCGCGGTGGTTCGCAAGATTCTCGAGATCGATCGACGGCTTCACGTCTCGAATCAAATGTGTCTTGCCACTTCCTGTAGGACCCGCTAGAACTACGAGATTCCGCGACCTAGAACTCTCCAATTCAGACAAACAATATTGCCGCAGTGCTTTTGAACCTCCGCTAATACGAGGTAGGTCAATGCCCTGCTCTGCAAGCCATTGCTGTGCGATCTGAGATCGCAACCCACCACGCCAGCAACATACGACCGCACTCGGACATTGTTCCGCAAATTGTTTCCAGGAATTGGTTTTCCGAATCCTATTGGATTCACCAACCAACTCCCAGCCTCTTGCTACAGCGGCTTCCTGTCCATGCTCTTTGTATGCAATACCCACTTCTTTACGTTCGGCATCGTCAAGTATTGGCAGGTTTAGGGCAGAAGGTGGAGCTCCTCGGCTGAATTCCGCTGGTGCACGGACATCGATTATTGGTATCTCGTTGGATAAGAGATACGCATAGTCATCGATTTCTGGATGGACCAAGGATAGATACGGAAGAAACTATGGAATGGGTTCCGTTACTTTCTCGCCGCTCTTGAAATTTTCAAGATGCTCTCGGATAGCCTGAAGATGCTCTTCCGGAATATTCTCACTTGCATTAGCCAAAGATACGGCTTCGCTTTGAAGCTCGATTGCGCGTTTGAAGTTGCCTGTTGCTGCATAGGCCGCTGCCCAGGTGTCCAAGAACTGAGGCGATTGTCGGGCCTCCTCGTTGTTGGTCATCATTCGTTCCATTACGCGCACTGCGTACCGAGGCTTTCGCACACTTCGGTTGCTGGAAACTGACAGAGTCCATGCAACTGCATTGACGATGCTGGGATTTTCAGGGTCCGTTTGAACTGCCTTGCGATACCACGAATTTGCCCTCCGATAGTTTGGCTTCCCAAGACATCCACGTGCATAGCAGTTTCCCAACTCATACATGGCTTCAGTATTGAGATTGTCTGCAGCCTCTTCTAACCAATCGAGAGCTTGTTGATTGACTGACATACCAGATTCGTCGTCCGACAAGAATCGAAAGTACTCTATCCTCTCTTCCACATCACCGTGTAATGCAGCTTTCTCGTAGAATTCCGCTGCTCGACTCATACTCTGTTCAACGACAAACCCCTGATTTGCCATCCGAGCCAGAGCTAGAAGCGATTGGACATCGTTTAACTGAGCAGACTGTTCAAAGAACTCCACCCCTCGGGAACGAGCGTCGTTTCCGTAGTAGCCCCGCACATGCAAGAAGCCCAATTCTTGAAATCCGACCTCGAGTCCTCGATTTGCTGCACTCATATAGTGGTCGTACGCAACGTTTAGGAATCTTCCCCTTTGATCGCCAGGTCCATTCAACGCACGATCAACATAGGCGCGGGCCGCGGCTAAGTGTCCTAGTCCGTTGTCAGATCGAGCAGCAGCATTTAGCCAACGTCGAGCTTCCTGAAAGCGACCCGAACTGACCAACAATTCACCCAAGCTGACTTGGGCAGCTGAGTCGCCGCGGATTGCCAACATATAAAGAACTCGATCTCGTTCGGTGAGATTCGCTCGATTCTCATATTCGTTCGTCTTTAGCAAGTACGCGTCGAATGATTCTTCCATGTCAAAGAACCTTTCAATTGAACGCTGCCCTTCTCTATTGACGGCTACTTTGAGTAATAGAGGAACTTCATCTGTGAAGTCATAGGACAATCCGATAATGGAATATCCATCTCGCTTGAGAAGCTCTTCTGCCTGAACGGATGTATACGCCTTATACGGATCCTCTCGTGTACCCTCCCTGCCTTGCGACATGTAGCTACGAATCTGTTCCGCCCAGTCTTGGTGCATAGCCGCTCGATCCTCTCCGACGTGCTCGTAAAACGACGCCAAAGACGAATGCCCAACAGAACTAACGAAACATCGATCAAGAATGGCTACGGCAATGGGTCCTAGCCGCAAGTGCTGTCCATTGAGGGATCTTGCTTCGTCCTCAAACGTGGTCAATTCCAACAGAAGATCAGCATCAATCTTCTCACTGACGAATGAATCCGATATCGTCGAGATTTCTACAGTGTTCTCACTCTTGGCAGTCCGTACCAGTTCGGCATAGGAGTCCTCTGGCGCTTCCGCGACAGAGACTTCGACCAGCATCAAACTCGCAGCAAGGAGCAATAGTCTTTGAAGGGATTCCATTTGCACAGTGTAGCCTAATCGTCGAACCATTTACTCAATAAAATAACTAGCGTCACATCGAGAGAACTTCCAATGTTCAAACGCCGTATGCCTTCCAACCTGCAGATTCTCCCCGACCGAGAAAATCCAGTTTCAGTTCCGAGACACCATTTCGTGAACGGTAGTCCACTTGTAGGACCGTATCCTGAAGAAATGGAACAAATCGTTTTGGGTATGGGATGTTTTTGGGGGGCCGAGAGAAAATTCTGGCTGCTCAATGGAGTATTTAGTACATCCGTTGGATATTCAGGAGGCACTACAAGGAATCCCAGCTATGAGGATGTGTGCAGTGGACGAACGGGCCACACCGAAGTGGTGAAAGTAGTGTGGGATCCACGGGTTGTCGAATACAGCGAGATCTTGCGTACTTTTTGGGAGGGACACGATCCAACCCAGGGAATGAGACAAGGAAATGACATTGGAACGCAATATCGCTCCGCAGTTTATTACTTCACCAACACGCAATATCAGCTCGCCATCGCATCTAGAGACTTATTTCAAGAACGTTTGAAGAACGCGGGTTACGGGGAAATTACTACTGAAATTCGAGCAGCCACAGACTATTTCTTTGCCGAGCACTACCACCAACAGTACTTGGCCAAAGTTCCCAACGGCTATTGTGGACTAGGAGGAACAGGTGTGAGTTGCAACATCGAACCTCTTGCGAGAATGGAGACTGAATAGAAACCACCCCACCGAGAGTGGAGAATGCGCTCTGTGTCGGTACGGCTCGAAGAACAATGACAGACGCTGGTCGCGTCTAGGCGAGACTCGGTCCACGTAGTGCATCAATTGTGAGCATCTAATCTGTTTGTTGCCCATCTTGACCCTACAACTGACTTGCAAAATGCCGATTCTGTGTGCAAACTCAAGCCGCTAGTCAAGTCCTGCAGGTCGGAGGTGTCTCCATTGTGAGCACGCTTCTACAACCCAATTTCTTCAATTTGTCAATGTTGAGGAGTGTGCCTCAGGAACAATAGCATGAACTCAACGAATAGAATTGCAATAGCTAATCAATCAGGTTCGGCCTGCTGTGGATTGCTAACACGAAGCAGCAGAACCAAAATCCACAGTCTCAAAGAAGGACTGCAACGTTCGATACGTTAGTCCCCACACAAACTTGCCTTCTTCTAGCAAGTAGCCCTCAAACATTGATGAATTTCCAGCCCACTCAAAGGTCTGAGTTTCCTTCAACGTACCGTCCAACATTTCTGAAATGCTTCCCCAAACCACCGCCTCAACTTCGTGATTGATCTCAATTTTAGGATCTTGCGTCACACCAAATACAAACGGGACGACAGCCAAGGGGCTCCTGCGTGGTCGATTTGCGGGTTTTTGGTGAGCAAGTCGCCCCAAATAGGCTGCGGAGGTCAAGTCTACTCCTGTCTCCTCTTCAGTTTCTCTGATGGCTGCTATCCGAAGCGAAGAGTCATCGGGATCCATGTGACCACCAGGAAATGCCATTTGACCTGACCAAGGATCTCCGTCTACGGTAGCTCGCTTGATAAACAGGATGTCGGTCGAGTCGCCTAATGACCGAATCACAATGGCAACCGCTGCTAGACGATAACTCCGATCGAACCTGGGAAAGGGTGGAGTCGACTGGTCAAGACACTTTTGGATATGGGCGAGTCTCTTCGCTTGCTTATCATTGTTCAGTCTGTTAGAAGTGTCCAAGAGGCTTTCCAATTGCTAGATTCGACCGCAAATCGATGCTTCGTCTGTGGACCCGGCAATGACATTGGATTGAAGGTTAGATTTCGCCTGGATGAAGAAAATGTGTGTCATGCGGAGTGGACTTCCTCTATCGAGTACATGGGTTATGAGGGTGTGACTCACGGAGGAATCCTATTTTGCTTATTGGACGATGTGATGGCCAATTTGTTTTTCCTTCAAGGTGAAGTTTGCGTGACTGCGAAGGCCGATGTGAGGTTTCACAAGCCGCTTGGCATCAACGAAACCATCAGGTTGCGGGGACAACTCGTTAAACGACGGGGAAAGCTGGCAATTATCGAGGGATCCGCAATTCGTGAATCTGATCAAGCTCTTATTGCCTCTTCGACCGCGAGTTTCTTAGTACAGCCAAGATCGCAAGCAACAAATCCTGCTTAGTGTCTTGTAACTGAAATTTACTCAAAATGGGTTCCAAGCCACGAATAGACCCCGACGACTTTCGAAATGCCGTAAGTCAGTTTGCCACTGGGGTTGTCGTTGTAGCCGGGATCGAAAGTGGATCGTTGGTGGGGTTCGCCGCCCAATCATTTGTGTCCTTGTCGTTGGACCCACCACTCGTGCTTTTTTGCCCGCAAAAGAGCAGTACAAGCTGGCCGAGGATACGATGCGGACAACATTACGGGATTAACATTCTCGGATCCGAGCACCGAGAGATCAGTGAAGCCTTTGCTGTGATTGGTGCCGTACCTGATGTGGCTTGGACGCCCTCCCAACAAAACGGAGTCCCAATGCTCGAGGAAAGCATCGCATTCCTTGACTGTTCATACAGCACTGAACACGGCGCGGGTGACCACACGATTGTAGTTTCCACAGTCAATAATGTGCTCGTTCGACGGCCTGAAGATTCGCCCTTGCTATACCTGAGAGGCGAATATGGGACGTTTGCGAAATCAGACTAAATCCAAGCTCGGATTGGTACCTAGGCCAATCCTTCCACAGGAATGGAAGCGCCGTGAATCGGGTCGGCAGCACTCGATGCAAGAAACATCACGACTTTAGCCATCGCTTCTGGCGTAACCCAGGTGCTAAAGTCCGCTTGCGGCATGTCTTCTCGATTGCGTTCTGTATCAATAATGCTTGGCAAAATGCAATTGACGTTTATGTTGTCTTGTTTCAGTTCGTCGGCCAAGCTCTCGGTAAGCCGAATCACAACACTCTTCGATGCTGAGTATGCAGCCATATTGCCTACTCCACGCAAGCCATTCCTCGCACCAATATTGATTATCTTTCCACAGCCTTGTTCTTGCATCGTAGGTACGACTGCTCGGACCATGTTAAGAACCGTCCTCGAGTTGAGGTTCATCATGAAATCCCATGTTTCATCGGACGTTCCCGCAACGGTGTCACCCATAGTGAATCCCCCTGCTATGTTCGCCAATACATCGATAGATCCGATCTCTGCAACAGCATCCCGAGCGTCATCAAAATTCAACAGATCGACCGTAAGCAATTGGTAATCTGATTCGACCAACACGATGTCAATACCAGTGACACGCGACCCACTCGAATGAAAAGCCTGAGCTACAGCCCTACCTAAACCTCCTGCTGCCCCCGTGACTACAACCGACTTTCCTTCAAACTCACTCATCAATTCCTCTCCCTTGATACCTGCGATTAGTCTTCATGAATTGGGGCAAGAGCTTCCAACGTCTCCCACGGAAACGATCCAGATTCGGTACGGGTGCCGATGGGTTGAACGCAAACATGCGATGCTCCAGCATCAAGGTGTTCCCGAATGCGAGCCCTCAAAGCGTCGACGTTGCCCCATGCAAAAGTTGCATCTATGAATCGATCGGACCCTTGACCGGAGATGTCGTCTTCCGAGAGACCCATCCGCAACCAATTGTTTCTATAGTTGGGTAGTGCAAGGTACATCGAGGCCGCACGACGTGCAGCGGAACGCGCTACCGCTGGATCGGACTCAAGCACAACTTTCTGTTCTACACAAAGAAGCGAGTCCGGTCCCAGTATTTCTCGAGCCATCTGTGTGTGATCGGGGGACGTAAAGTACGGATGGGCACCATCGCAACTGCGAGAGGCCAATTCCAGCATTTTGGGACCAAGAGCTGCGATTACGGTTTTCGGTCTGGACTTGGGGACTGGACCGGAATATGGTGAAGAGTTCATGTGCTCTAGGTAAGAAGACATCGTTTCAACTGGCTTGCCATACTTCAGTCCACGTAATCCTTCCACCAATGGTTTGTGCGAGACACCCAATCCCAATAAGAAACGCCCATCGGATTGCTCAGCCAAGGTCTGTTGCGCAGACAGAGTTACCCCGGGTTCTCGATGGTAAACATTTGCGATTCCTGTAGCGACGACAAGCCGGGATGTACTTGCCAACAACCAAGATGCCAGAGCAAACGGATGCCTGCCTACCGTTTCCGGAATCCACAAGGCTGAATAACCTAGCTCCTCTACTTTGGTGGCGAATTCAGCAGTTTGCTGAGCCGAAAACCCTTCCGTAAAGTACCAAACTCCGAGTTTTCCTAATTCCATTTGAAACTCTCCAAATGCTCTCTGCTGCAATGGCTAATCACCCTTCACGATCCAATGAAATTCCCAACCCTACGTTCTGCCACCGCCCGAATTCCTTCTTCGGCATCTTTCGTTGTTCTCAGCCATTGTTGTTCCTTGAGTTCGTGCGACGTGGCTTTCTCCACAGCCTCAGCGAGTCCCATTCGTGTTGTTGCCCGAGTCGACAAGATCGCCAGCGGCGCATTCTCTGCGATCTCTTTGGCCAATGCAGTTGTACGTTCTCGTAAGTCCTCCGTTGTCACAACATAATCTACAAGACCCATTTCCAGCGCTTCCTCTCCCTTTATCCTTCGTCCGGTCAGAAACATTTCATTGGCTTTTTGTTGTCCAATTAGACGTGGGAGTGTCACGGTCAATCCAAATCCTGGATGAATACCCAACTTCACGAAATTTGCTGCGAACCGCGCTTCAGGGCAAGCTACTCGAAAGTCGGCGACTAGAGATAGTCCCAATCCCCCGCCAATGGCGGCACCTTGAATCCCAGCAACGATAGGTTTGCGGGCACTAAAGAGCCTCACTCCCTCCTCGTACAACGAACCCGTCCTATTTTGAAACCCGCTCTCGGTAAATTCTGTACTGTCCGAGACGTCGCTATCGTCACTCGAATTGAAATTAGCTCCAGCACAAAAGGACTTTCCTTCTGACACGAGGACGATAGCTCGGCAGTTGGAATCTTCGTCGAGTGTATTGAACGCGTCTGCAAGTTGTCGAATGAGACTCACATCGAAGAAATTGTGTGGAGGGCGATGTATTTCGACTGTCGCCACGTACTCGCCGGAACTAACCGAAATGTCTTTGTATGTCGTGTTCATCCGTAATTCAATCCAATCTTGGTAGTCAATAGATCCATTTCTACACGATTCGCTTCAATTTTTGGCTCGGGAGAAATGCTCACTCGCGGAGTGTCGTTGCGAGTTTACCACTCCCCGTTTCGCCATTTGTCGCCTCAATCCGACCGTCCAATTCAGTTCAATCCAGTTGTAGATCGAACATACTTAAGTGGCTGCGAATTCTTAAGCTCGATCCAATGGACAATCGTCTCTATTGAGATGGAAGTCTCTTTCGTTCGTGAACTGTTGATCTATGAGACCCGAACTGAGTCAACGAAAATTCGTAGTATTCTGAACGTACGATTCAAAGTCCAGGGTGAATTGGGTCTTGCGAGGTTAGCATCTGCCGAGTGTTGAATAAGTGCTCCAGTTCGCTAGTAATCAACTAAATCAGTGGAATTTGAACTATGACAGAGCACAGCGATTCCGGCGCATCCAACGTACGTTTCGAAGTAGCAGATAATCCTCCCGCACCGCTCGTGCTCGGAATGGGGCTGCAGCTGGCCATTCTTTGCATAGCAGGAGTCATCCTGACACCCGCTATCGTTGTGAGAGCGGCGGGCGGCGAGGAGTCGTTTCTCTCGTGGGCAGTATTCGCTGCTGTCCTTGTAAGCGGTATTACGACAATTGTGCAAGCGGTGCGCCTTGGAAGAATCGGTGCTGGTTATGTGTTGCTGATGGGCACATCCGGAGCTTTCATTGCCGTCTGCATTGGAGCTCTGCAGCAAGGCGGTCCTGCCATGTTGTGCACGCTAATTGTGGTTTCTGCATTCTTTCAGTTTGCGCTGGCCGCACGACTTTCATTCTTTCGCAGGGTATTTACGCCTATCGTGTCGGGCACAGTGATAATGTTGATCGCTGTGACCGTTATGCCCATAGTCTTTGACATGCTGACCGATGTTCCCGAAGGCACGAGCACTGCATCTGCAGCTTGGATTGCTCTCTCCACGATCGTGGTAATGATTGGCGTCGCTCTCAAGGGAAGTGGACCCTTACGATTGTGGGCTCCGGTGATTGGAGTTCTAGTTGGTTCGGTTCATGCAGCTATTGTCGGTAGTTTTGACTTTCAACGCATTGCCGACGCCGCATGGTTTGGACTTCCCAACTTGGCGTGGCCTGGTTTCGATCTGAGTTTTGGTACTACCTTCTGGGTCTTATTGCCCCCCTTCATTTTGGTCACTGTTGTAGGAGCAATCGAAACTATCGGCGACTCCATTGCCATTCAGAGAGTGTCCTGGCGTAGAGAAAGGGCAATCGACTATCGTGCCGTTCAGGGCGCAGTCAATGCCGACGGCTTAGGAAACCTTCTGTCGGGGCTTCTTGGAACCGTGCCAAACACCACGTACTCCACCTCAGTCGCCGTAACTGAACTGACAGGCGTCGCATCGCGAAAGGTGGGTATTGTGATCGGAGCAACGTTTATTGTCTTTGCTTTCTTTCCAAAGTTCCTTGCCGTCGTGTTGGCAATTCCGGGCCCCGTTGTTGCGGCGTATGTAACGGTCCTGATTTCAATGTTGTTCGTAACTGGAATGAGAATCGCGCTTCAAGATGGGATCGACTATAGAAAGGGAATCGTGGTCGGCGTTGCATTTTGGCTAGGCGTCGGTCTGCAAAACAAGGTCATCTTCCCAGAATTCTTCTCGGATTTTGCAGGCGGACTGCTTCAAAACGGAATGACTTCAGGGGGAATTGTGGCGATCCTGCTCATGGTCGTTATGAATTTCGCCGATACCAGGCGGCACCGCGTGAAGTTGCCGTTTGGATTGGCTGCCCTCACACAAATCCGAGAATTCTTGGAAACGTTTGCTGCCAAGAACAATTGGAATGAAGAAGTTGTCAATCGACTCCAAGTTGCCGCCGAGGAAACGCTTC
The DNA here is from genome assembly GCA_965203735.1 of Candidatus Azotimanducaceae bacterium. Taxonomy (GTDB): domain Bacteria; phylum Pseudomonadota; class Gammaproteobacteria; order Pseudomonadales; family Azotimanducaceae; genus Bin55. Next base: position 763,029 of record OZ241909.1, on the reverse strand, counting down.
TGTCCATGCTCGAAAACAGAGACTCTGACATTGAAGAGACGGACGACACTCACGTACTTGAACTCGTTGCTTACAAGGAAAACAAGGATGTAGTTCTCGAATTTCAATCGACGGGGATTGAGCAAAACCTACAAGATCAGGTTTCGGTGCTCAAGGAGCAGTCGATGTTGGGAAGAGTTGAAGAAAATGTCTCCTTGAAGATACTCAAGGAAATTACTGACTCAGTAAGACATCAACAGTACCACGATACGCAATTGATAACCGTACGCATACAAACTCAAAGTTCCCGAGTCGCAACTATGTCCTAATCTTGTTCGGCGAGAGGCCTTAAATCGCTCGAGGAGACGTCCATTCGAAATTGCTTTTCGGTAAACCCTTCGCATTGCTGCCTCAACTCGTAGGGAAGATCAATGTCGTTCAATGTCGCAAATTTTTGCCCATTCACAGTGCGACCAAATACCAGAAATCGGTCATTCCTACTCACGAAGAGACTCACCGCTGCATCAAGTTCCTCTCCATCTTCGTAGTAATTTGGGTCTGCCACACGCAAGAGCGTATCTACCCCCACAACGAACGTAGCGTTTCCGGAGGGTGCAAGTAGACCCGCTTTGTCTCTAAACTTCGGAGTGTTGGTTAAGACCAGATCGTCCTCCGAGAACTGTGCGCAAAGCCGTTCAATCTCCAGAAAGTCCAAAGGTGGCTTATCGATATTTCGGACACAAAGTTCGTACTGAACCCTTGCCCCGCAGAATTGTTCAGCCATGGCTTTCATAAGTCGATGACCTTGATGGAGTGGATTGAATGCTCCGGGTAGGAAAATCGACTGAGGATTACCGACGAAGCATGACTTCTCTCCCAATAATCGCGAGGTTGACTCAGTTGCCTTAGCCACTCGATCGGAATCGCTGGCTTTAAGCGAATCTTTGATATTTAGTCCGCTCGCCAACTTGCGGAGCGAAGTTTCGGCTAGCAATTGCTCCTGTTCCATTCTCGAAGTGCCCCTCGAGAAGAAAAGCTCCGACACTTGGGATTTCGATGCGGTTTGCAGAGCAATGTAGGCTCGCAATCTGCCCTTTTTCTCACGATTTGTTGCCAGACTGGCCGTGACTCCCAATCCAAACAGATGGCTGTGCGAATCTAGCTCTTTTGCCTTGACGAAAGCTTGCATTGCAAGTGTTTGGGCTGCGGTTGACGAGCAAGCTTGTCTCAAGTCCTGGTGAGTTACTTCCTCCAATGCAGCTCCAGCATAGGGAATACGGGCATCCAGAACCGTCGCTGAAGCACCCGGCACCGTAAGCAAGTCCGAAAGCAAGAGACTGCCACCCCCTGTGACGTAGAAAACACCGCGCCAATTCGACAGATGAATCTTTTCGACAATAGACTTTTCCATCGCATTCGGAACTAGTGCTTGACCTCAACAATTCCATTGTCGAGAGCTACCATACGGATAGCAGTGACTCGCGAGCATTGGCCTGACTAGCTTCCGTTCTCCTCTCCCAAGAAGCTTCGGATGAGCGTAAGAAAAATATGGAGCTGGTCGTGGTGGCACCAGTGCCCGGCATCGGGAATTGACTTTACTTTGACATCCTTGAACGGACTGGCGCGACCGTCCTTCAGAGGATTCCTTGCCCACGATTCCTCGCCATAGACTAAGAGTGTGGGACAGGATATGCGTCCATATAGCTCCTGTGTTTCCTCGAAATTCAGGCCAAGGGGTGCAAATATTCGCACGTAATTGTCGAATTTCCAGCTGTAGGTACCGTCTTCGTTCTGATTGCTTCCGTGTATGGTTAGGTGCCTTGCTTGGTCAGAAGACAAGTGAGGGTTTTCCGTCTGCATACGGTGAAAAGCATCTTCCAGCGTAGCGTAGCGCCGGGGGATTCTTCCCGATAGTTGCCTTAGGTTCTCTACCCAATGCTGAAGTTTTCCGTGAACAATTTCCCTCTGTCCGGGGCCCGCTCGGTACGAACCCATCCCCTCAATTGAAATGAGCCTTGTCACGGTATCTGGGTATAGCCCCGTGTAGAGCAATGAGACTGACCCGCCCAATGAATGACCCATTACAGTTAGTGGCGCAAGTTTGGTCTGGCGAACCAGCTGCGCAATATCGTAGACGTAGTCAATAATCGAATATGCACCACCTACCATCCATTGCGAGTCACCATGTCCTCTAAGATCGGGCGCAATGATGTGATAGTCGTCTCGTAACGACTCAGCCACCCAATCCCAGTTTCTGCAATGGTCCCTGCCGCCGTGGATCAGTAACAACGGTGGGGCGTCGTCGTTTCCCCAGTCTACGTAATGAAGCCGTAGTCGTTGTGAAAAATAGATGTGCGAAGTCGGTGACGCTTTGAGCATTGGGTCAATCGTGTCCAGGGTGGTTGTGCTTCGAATTGTTCGAAATCAACATATTCTCCTAGCAAGAAAATTTTACTTGTGATCTCGCAACCTACCGGCCAGCAGCGTTCTCCCAAAGTCCGAAAGAGCATCTTTAATCTTTGATTTCATCGCTGTAACCGAACCAGTGAGAACGTGCCCTTGACGCCTACCCAAAAGTTCAAGTTGCTACAATCAAATTTGTACGCTCAATTTCTGAGATTCAATATTCCAATACGGGAGGAAATGTCGACATGCGTGATGTCGTAGTAGTAGATAGTGTGCGAACTGGGCTTGCGAAATCGTTCCGCGGGAGTTTCAACCTCACGCGCTCCGATGACATGCTGGCACACTTGATCGACGCTCTTCTTGAGCGAAACCCAAAAGTTTCTCCAGACGAAGTCGAAGACGTCGTCGTCGGAGCAGCAAGCCATGCTGGAGAGCAGGATGGTAATCTCGCTCGACTCGCCGTGGTGCTGTCGCAGCTACCTATTACCACTGCAGGAATGACGATCAATCGATTCTGTTCGTCCGGACTGCAATCCATTTCGATTGCTGCCAATCAGATCGCTTCTGGTCACACTCAGGTCGCGATGGCCGGTGGAGCTGACTCCATTTCGATGCGCAATCGCCAGACTCCTGGAAAAGCCCAACAAAACAAACGTCTCATAGAAGAAAAACCTGAAATCTTCATGGCGATGGGTAATACCGCAGAAGTCGTGGCTCGACGCTACCAGGTCACGCGCCAGATGCAGGATGAGTATGCGCTACAAAGCCAGCTTCGTTATGCAACTGCTGAGTCCTCAGGATTGATAAGCGACGAAATCGTTCCCATGGAAGTAGAAATGCTTCATGTGGACAAGGAAACCAAAGAGGAAAGCCGCCGTACCGTGTCGGTAGATAGCGACGAGTGCAATCGACCGACAACGACAATGGACGGTCTCTCTGGTCTGCCTCCCGCATTCGAAGAAGACGGTACGGTCACTGCAGGAAATGCATCTCAGTTGTCGGACGGAGCATCGATGACAATGCTAATGAGTGCGGAGCGCGCGGAGCAGCTAGGTGTCGAGCCCATGGGCATTTACAGGGGATTCACCGTAGCCGCTTGTGAGCCCGATGAGATGGGAATCGGACCGGTCTTCGCAATACCACGTCTGCTGGAGAACGCAGGATTGGATCAAGACGACGTGGATCTCTGGGAACTCAATGAAGCCTTTGCAAGTCAGTGCGTCTACTGCCGTGACGAGCTCAGACTGGACAACGAAAAGTACAACGTGAACGGTGGCAGCATTGCAATCGGACATCCATTTGGAATGACCGGATCGCGATTGACTGGAACGATCTTGCGTGAACTCGAGCGACGAAACAAGCGTTATGGCGTTGTCACGATGTGTATCGGTGGTGGCCAAGGTGCCGCAGGTCTGTTTGAGAGGGCGTAAAGCCATCCCAACAGAAATCCGAGAAAATTTCAATGCGGCGTGACGGAATGTCCGCCGCATTGTGTAACATAAACTGCTTGCGAAGGTAACGGGATCATGTTCGAAATCTTGCAAGTGGATGCGCAGCGTTCGTTACGCATTTAATCTTGAGTCGCAGTCGCCAAGAAAAACAGAAGCGACTGAGAGGTCTCTGACAGGGAGGTTGGAAACCAATGTTTAACCAGGTGGGTGGGAAGTTCTCCTCAATGACGAAGCGCAAGCGACGAACCTTTGTTGCGTTCCTAATAGGTGTACCATTTTTTGCTGTCGCGAGCTTTGCACAAGAATCCGAGGAGTCGAATTCTCAATCGGAAGACGCATTAGAAATCTCAACGACACAAGAGTCGGATCAGTCCAAGAACAAGTACACGAAGGATTACTTGGAATCACTTTCCAAGGACCAACTTACGGGTTTGCTCCAGAAGTGCGCCGATGGTTTGCTGAACATCACGGAATGTACGTCGCTCCGTTCAGAAAACTATCGACGAAAACGAGAGGGAATTCCATATGTCGACATGGAGACAATTGAGCCCTCCCAACCGTTCGGAGCCGTGTATCAGTCGGACGACGATGATGAGAAAACTGAAATCCCAACTTTGGTGGAAGTTCCTGTAAATCCTCCAAGCTCTCACAGTGACGCTACCGAACCGGACACCATCGTTCCGCTGGACCCACGGGACGCTCGAGATCGAAATCGCGACAAGCCTCCTTCGATCATTCCAACCTACGATCGGCCTGGACAACGCAACAACGACCGATCAGAGTCTAAGTCGGAAGGCAACTAGGAATATAGCCTCCTTGGAATAGATTGATCGACGAGTCCAAACGGATACTCGTAGTCGACGACGATCCGGATATTCGAGAACTTCTCGCCGAATATATATCCAATCAGGGATTGTCCGTTACTGCCGTTGGCGATGGTGCACGAATGGATGATGCACTAGCGCAGAACGACTACGACCTCGTCATTCTCGATCTCATGATGCCTGGCGAAGACGGATTGTCGATCGCGCGTCGCCTCAAGCGTACTTCCAGCTTGCCCATCATCATGTTGACTGCGCTGCGTGACAGCGTCGACACCGTTGTGGGTCTGGAGCTTGGAGCAGACGACTACGTGGGCAAGCCCTTTAATCCACGAGTGCTCCTGGCAAGAATCAGAGCTGTGCTTCGGCGGCATGAATCTGTTGGCACACAACAGTCCTACGATGGTTCGACCCTCTTGGTTGTAGACGACGATGAGGAAATTCGAAACTTGCTTGCCGAATACTTAACGAACCAAGGATTCGAGGTATTAACGGCCCTGGACGCGAGAGAAATGGATGTGCGGCTGACCACCCATAACGTTGATCTCGTCCTGCTGGATTTGCGTATGCCGGGCGAAGATGGACTGCACGTGGCAACACGTCTAAAACAAGCGGGTGACTTGCCCATCATCATCATGACCGCAATTGGTGACGAAGTGGAGCAAGTTGTTGGGCTCGAGTTGGGTGCAGACGACTACATCAACAAACCGTTTGAACCACGTGAGTTACTCGCCCGAGTGAAGGCCGTACTGCGTCGTTCTACGTTGGAAGGTGCGGAGGGATTTTCCGATGACGTCTACAATTTTGGGGACTATTGCCTAGATCCAAAACACATCCGTTTGACGAAGAAAGATGGGTCGATAGTTGCACTAACGTCCGGTGAGTTTGAGTTGCTCCATGCGTTGGTGCGCCATCCCTTTGAAGTGCTAGACCGAGACCGAATTCAAGAATTGCTCTACCGAGACGACCGATCGGGAGTTGATCGCAGCATTGACGTTCGCGTGACTCGACTTCGAGGAAAGATAGAGACCGATCCATCGGATCCGGTCTTTATCCGTACGATTTGGGGCAAGGGGTACATGTTCTGTCCCTATCCCGCCTAATACCGCACTCTGGCTCGATCCTAGCGCGAACGAGCTTTGTCACCGTCGCTTCGGCACTGGTTGTCGCAGCTACCGCGACCGTATCGCTGAACTTATTCGCGCTCGAACCCTTAACGAAGCGTAGCGCAGCGGACAAAGCGGACCTGATGACGATGACCGCAAACATTTGGGGTGAATTGCCTCCCCAAAGGCGACCTCAATACGCCCACGCTGTCGACACTCAACACCAGCTCATTCTGACAGAGGATCCGAAGGAGCTGCCGTTGATGAAATCTCGCCACAGTTATTACGGCTTGCTCAAGCATGAACTTGAGAAACGAGTCAGCGAGCCTGTGGACATCATGCAAGACGAAGACATGACTCTCTGGGTAAATCTGCCTACCCAAAGTGGCTCTTCGCTTCGAGTCGGATTCAATCCTGATCTCCCTCACGTCCAGCAAGTCTTCGTAGGCTTGTCGTTGCTTGGTGTGGTTGTAGCGATCATGCTGGTTATCTCGTTTCTTGTCGTCCGAAGAATCAGCCGTCCCCTAGAGGAGGTTGCTGAGGCAGCTGCAACATTTCGTGGTGTCGCTACCTTTGATCCTCTGCCAGAAAAAGGACTCGACGAGTTTGTGTTATTGGCCAAGAGCTTCAATAGGATGGCTCAGGAGATCGAAACTCTCATTGCCAACAGAACTACTCTGTCCGCAGGAATCTCACACGACCTTCGTACGCCGCTGACTCGGATGACTTTGGCATTGGAGCTATTGCCTGACAACGTCGATCCAAAGCTCGTAAAACGATTCCGAGAGAATCTTGCTTCTATGGACGCGTTGATAACTGATGCAGCTTATTTTGCGAGAGGCGAAGCCGAAAAAGCTACTAAGACCAACCTAAGGAGGCTAGTTCGTGCTACCGTGCAATCAATTGACGAAGACATTCAAATTAGCTGGACCGGTTCTCCGGCGAAAGAAATCTCATTGGCAGGAGGTGCCTTGGAGCGTTGCATTTCCAACTTGGTGGTGAATGCTAAACGCCACGCAACAGGGGTTCGCGTCCAAGTTTCTGTGACAGATGAGCAACTAAAGTTTCATGTTTTGGACGACGGGCCGGGCATTCCCAAAAAGGACAGACTAAGAGTTTTGCAGCCATTTGTACGACTAGAGGAGTCACGCAACATCAATACTGGTGGTAGCGGACTGGGTCTGGCTATCGTGGCCCAGCTGTGTCAGATTCACGGTTGGGAAATAGCGCTAGAAGAAAGTGGAACAGGCGGCACCGACGCCGTACTGGTTGTTCCTCTGACCAAACCGAAGTCCTCAATCTAGGCAACCTTGTCCCCAGACGCTCCTTTGTACCTTTCAATCCAATCGTTAGAAGTAAACTCTCGCTTTTACTTGGTACGAGGAAAATGAGATGAAAGTCACAAGAGTGGAAGTGATCGCTGTAAACAACATTCCTCCCTACCGAGGAGGAGCGAAGTGGCTTTTCCTAAAGCTATTTACTGACGAGGGAATTGTCGGACTAGGCGAGAAGCCTACGGGACACGCTAGCGACCTTCGAGCACAAGTCCAACTTATCGAAAACTTGTGCGACCGATACGTAATTGGGAATGATCCTACTCGAATTGAGTACATGTGGCAGCAAGCCTACGGGTCCGTGCACGACTTTCGACACCCGGGTTTAGATTCTACTCCCGCCCTCAGTGCCATCGAGATGGCTTGTTGGGATATTGTGGGAAAAGCCGCAAACCAACCCATTTACAACCTACTCGGCGGAATGTATCACGAGCAGCTCCGAGCATACGCGTACATGCCGTATGATGCTCGCAATGAAAGTCCCGAGCGGGCGGGCGAAGTGGCCTTGCAGCTTGTAGAAGAGGGAAACTCCGCTTGCAAACTCGATCCATTCGTTCCATTCTTTCCGGCACCGCAGGACTATTCCCTAAAACGCATCCGACAGGTGGCCAATATCTTTGAGTGCATTCGCAATGCTGTTGGAGACGATCTGGAAGTCGGAATAGGCACGCACGGTCAGTTCAGCACTTCGGGTGCGATACGAGTAGCCCATGCGCTCGAAGAGTACGACCCGTATTGGTTCGAAGAACCTGTGTCACCGGAAAACGTCGACGAAATGGCACGGGTTGCCGCTCACACGAGCATTCCCATCGCTTCCGGAGAAAGACTGGTTACCAAGTTCGAGTTTGCCCAACTCCTTGCTAAACAAGCTGCTCAGATAATTCAACTCGACGTAGCTCAATGCGGTGGTCTGATGGAAGCCAAGAAAATCGCCGGAATCGCTGAAACCCATTACGCCATGATTGCTCCACATATGTATGTGGGTCCCATTGCTGCTGCCGCTGCCGTGCAATTGGACACATGCTCTCCCAATTTCCTGATTCAGGAATACAACGGCGGGCAACTTCACCAGGACATATTCAAAGACCCAATAGTCTTCGAACAGGGGATTATTACTCCACCAACCGCACCCGGACTCGGAGTCGAGTTGGATGAAAGCGTCTTAAGCAAACACAGGGCTTAGTCACACTTAACAAGCAAGTCGTTGTCAAGATGTGCACTTCACCGAGTCTTAAAAATTAGGTACGAACAGTCGATGGAATTCAGCCAGATTCTTTTTGAGAGGCACGGCCCTCTTGCCGAGCTCACAATTAACAGGCCGGAAAAACACAACGCAATTTCTTTGCGAACTCTAGAGGAACTTCAACAGGCCGTAAGTCTCTCGGAGTCCGACGACGAAATTAAGGTGGTTAGTATTACCGGTGCGGGAGATCGCGCATTTGCGAGTGGATCCGACTTGGCAGAGGTCGTACACCGGGATTTTCGGAAAGCCTTGGAACCGATAGTTCAAGGATTAGCTGATCAATTGGAGCGCTTGCCCAAGCCGACAATCGCCGCAATCGATGGGATATGCATGGGAGGCGGACTGGAAGTTGCACTAGGCTGTGACCTCAGGATCGCTACACCCGATTCCCGCTTTGCAACACCTGAAGGCAAGCTGGGCATTATTCCTGGTGGGGGAGCAACTGCTCGTTTACCTCGAATTGTAGGTCGGGGCTGGGGGATGGAAATGTTGCTAATGGGTGAACCAATTGATGCAGAACGTGCTTTATCAATCGGACTCATTACTCGAATTGTTCCAAGAGAAGAACTAAAGGCAGAGGTGGATCGAATGGCCGAACACCTTGCGTCGTTTGCTCCGTTCGTTCCAAGAACGATGAAAATGATGGTGAACTTCGGCATGGAAGCAAGCACGGCAGCAGCGTTGATGCTTGAAAAGTATGCGCAAGGTGCACTCGTTCAGACAGAGGATAAAGAAGAAGGAATCGCCGCGTTTCTCGAAAAGCGCAAGCCAAATTTCAAGGGACGTTAGTACACTTCGCCATAATTACCGTCACACTTGACGCTATTGCTAAAGGAGTTTTGAGATGGCAGTCGAACGGTTTCCCATCGAAGCCAGTCACATCATGATGTTCGCTAGATCGGTCGGAGACTACAACAAGATCTATTTCGACGCGGACTATGCACAGGATTCTGAAGTTGGTGCAATCGTCGCACCTCCAACGTTCGTGCAGGCAAGTGCGCAATTCGATCCGACCTATGGACTTCGTCCACGACCCGATGGAAAGGGCTGGATGGGATCCGGTAGTCGGCCAACAAGCGTTGTTCGCCCACAGCCACAGCAAGAGACTAAAGCACAAGAGGAAAAGAGGGCCTCGTCGGAAAGTGGCGGAGGTGGTGGCGTTCTACATGCAGAGCAACGCTATGAGTACCACCGACACCCCAAAGTGGGAGACGTGCTTACGACGACATCAAGACCCGGAAAGACATGGGAACGTCAAGGCAGACGGTCGGGCAAGCTAGTATTTAGTGAATCCGTAACCGAGTATCGAGATCAGAATGGTGAACTGGTTGTTACAGCCACGAGCGTCGGTGTTCGTACGGAACGCGCCGTCGATCAGAGTTGAAGGAGAAATCGCAATGACTTTGAAAGCAAGCGAATTAAGTGTCGGTGACACCCACACAGAACGAGTTGTAGAGGATCTCACAAGAACTCAGATTGTTATGTATGCGGGAGCATCAGGTGACTACAACCCCGTCCACACAGATGAAATTTTCACAACCAAGGTTGCTGGCTATCCTTCTGTGTTTGCGCATGGAATGCTCACCATGAGTTTGACGGGACGAATGCTCACCAATTATGTAGGAGATGGGAGACTGACCGAATTTGGAGTCAGATTCACCAGTCAGGTATTTCCTGGCGACACTCTAGACGCAACAGCAACAGTAGTTGCGGTGGAAGATGGATGCGTAGAGCTGTCGGTTTCCACCGTGAACCAGAACGGAGTCGAAGTTGCAAAAGGAAGTGCCAAAGCCCGAGTGGACTAAGAGACCTCGACCTGCTGCCACCCAAACAAGGTACAAGCGTTAGGATTTTCCCAAGTATTTTCTGAGCATCTCGCACGCTCGGGCCATGGCCCTGCGTGTATCCGGTATTGTCTTGGTTTCCGCAAAGAATCCGTGAATGAAGCCGTCAAAGCGAACGGTTTCGGCTTCAACTCCATCAATCTTTAGTCGTTCACCATATGCTTCGCCTTCGTCGCGAAGAACGTCGTACTCAGCGGTCATGACCAGAGCTGGCGGAAGGTCGCGTAGAGAATCAGCGAGTATCGGGGATGCGTACGGATTTCTTCGATCACTTTCATCCGAGTACTGATCCCAAAACCAAACCATGTCGTCCCGGGACAATCCAAAGCCCTCTGCATTGGTGATGTAGGAAGCGGTGTCAAAGTTCGTTCCGTCGATTACTGGATACACCAGCAACTGACAACGCAAATTGGGACCTTTCCGGTCTCGACACATCTGCGCTACCACAGCAGCCAGATTTCCGCCTGCACTATCTCCCGCGACGCCAATCCTCTTCGCATCGCCACCATATGAGTGGATGTTGTCGCAAGTCCATTTCAACGCTGCGTAGCAATCTTCTGCGGCTGCTGGAAAACGGTGTTCCGGTGCGAGACGATAGTCAACTGCAACTATGATTGCTCCGCTTCCAACAGCAACATCCCGGCATTGTCCGTCCACTGTTGTCAGGTCGCCGATCACCCAGCCGCCCCCGTGAAACATTAAGACAACCGGCAAGTCATCCCTCGAAGAAGGTCGATATATTCGAACTGACAATGAGATGGAATTGGCTGGAATGTCCAATTCGTGAATGCTCTCGACAGCTACTTCAGGACGTTCCGGTTGCATCGTTCGAAAAGTGTCTCTGATTAGCTCCACCGGTACAGCTCTAAGCGGCGGTGCATTCTGACTATTTAGTAACCGAAGCTTCTCTGCGTAGGCGGGACACAACGACACGGTCACGTATTCCTTTGGTCTGGTGTGGACAACGTAGTGATGTTTGCGAAAATAGCCATCCTATTATGCGGTGTTCAAGGGAATGAGATGAAGCAGAACGAAGAATTCGATGCCTCGAAGCTAGACAAGAAACCAACAGATACAGACGACAGTAGCGAGAATCCTCGGTGGACTGCTCCTCAACAGACACTCTACAAAAACCGCGTACTCACGCTGTTTGGAGAAATTGACAAGGATTCCTGCCAGCGAACCATTCAACAGCTACTTGCCATGTCGTTGGAGAATTCGGACCCTATCACATTGTGGGTGAGCTCCCCGGGCGGCCACGTGGAATCCGGGGACACCATCCACGACGTAATAAGATTTATTCCAGCGCCGGTAAGGACTGTGGGTACGGGCTGGGTGGGCAGCATCGCAACGCACATATATATTGCGGCGGAACGTGAGAATCGTTTCTGCTTGCCCAATACTAGATTCCTCATTCATCAACCTTCCGGAGGTTTTGGAGGCGATGCTTCTGACATATTTATCCAAGCTCGAGAGATCGTGAAGACACGCGAGAGGATCAATCAAGTCATTGCGGACCGTACCGGAAGGACCATCGACCAAGTAAATACCGACACGGACCGAGATTACTGGATGAGTGCAGAGGAGTCGATCGAGTATGGTCTTGTTGGACAAATAATCCAATCTGCAGATGAATTGAAATGACTTACCGCGATTCCAGCACCCACCGAATTAAATTTGACGAACACGACGTCGGTGCACTGTTCAAGCCTGCAGACGACCCATCCATGCTGATCGTCTTCGGTCATGGTGCTGGCGCCGGCATGCACCACAGCACACTGGAAGAAATTACGGATGCATTTGCAGCATTTGGACTCGCATCTCTACGTTACAACTTCCCCTACATGGAGGCCGGAAAGAACCGAGTTGATGCACAAGCTGTGTCGTCAAAGACTGTTAAAGCAGCATATGAATTTGCCAAGTCCAACTATGACTTTCCAATTCTCTTGGGAGGACACAGTTTCGGTGGCCGTATGGCCTCCCATGCCGTGGTCGAGCACAGCTTAGATGTCGCCGGTCTGATTTTCTGCTCCTTCCCCTTGCACAATCCGAAAAAACCGTCACTTGATCGCGCTGCCCATATGAATCAAATCACTTGCCCAATGCTTTTCCTATCAGGGTCGCGAGATGGAATGGCTGAACGAAGACTTATGAACAAACTTGCTCGACAATTGGAAGCCACACTGAAGTGGCTTGATACAGCAGACCACGGCTACAAAATTCTAAAGCGAACTCGCAAACGCAAGGACGATGTGTTCCACGAAATGGCGATGCACGCCAAGAGGTTCATCCAAACCCTGACTTAGGCAACGGTCAGAGGAACTTCATCCAGATCTCGAGCTTGGCACGAGTTCGATGCACATAAGACGCCCCCACCCCCGATTACTCGTCATCGGAGGAGGCATTGCAGGTCTCTCACTTGCAATGCACGCTTCACGGCGGTTCGACACCACGGTAGTCGAAGCAGAATTTCAGCCGGGCTATCACAGTACCGGGCGATCTGCGGCAGTGTTTCACATTGCATTCGAGAACGACACGGTTCACCGATTGTCTCTGGAATCGGAATCGTTCTTTCTTGATCCACCGAAGCCGTTTGGAACCATTGCAACGTCATTGGAAAACATGATGATCGCTAAGACAGAAGAGCAAGACGTTGTAGATTCGTTCTTGGATACTTGGAAAGGTCGGTGTCCGTGGTTGCAGAGACTGAATGGAAGCGACATTACCAGTCGAATTCCTGTCATTAGGACCGACTTTCAAGCTGGAGTGCTCGACACAAGGTCGTTAGGACTCGATGTACACGCGCTACTGGAAGGCTATCGTCGATCTTTTGTCGGTCGCGGAGGAGAAATCATGACAAACCGCCGTTTGGTAGATCTCGACGATTCACTCGGACATTGGAAGGCAAGCTTTGCCCAAGGAGACTACCTAGAAGTGGACATCGTCGTTAACGCTGCGGGAGCATGGGCCGACGAGATCGCGAACTTGGCTGGAGTGCAACCCATTGGTCTCGTTCCTAGGCGCAGAACGGGATTGAGAATTCAGCCAGATGTGGACTTCAAGAACTGGCCAATGTGCTATAGAGCATCCGGTGATCTCTATTTCAAACCCGAAGGAAGATCAATAATGTTGTCGCCCGCCGATGCCACGGAATCGCCACCTTGTGACGCGCAACCCGAAATGCTTGACTTGGCACTCGCTATGCAACGTCTCCACGAATGCACAACCTTAAGTGTTGAGCGTCCTCACGAGACTTGGGCGGGTTTGCGCAGTTTTGTCGCCGATGAGCTCCCAGTCATTGGATTTGCCAAGGAACATTCCGGATTCTTTTGGCATGCTGCTTTTGGGGGATTTGGCGTTCAAACTTCACCTGCTTGTGGCAAGTTAGGCGCAGAGCTGCTCAATGGAGAGTCGTCGACCCTTTCGGTTGATGTCGCGAAACAATCCGTCTGGTCAGGAAGATTCACGTAGGTACCGTAATTGCTTAACGCATTAGGCGATTGAGTCTTCCAGCAACTCGTAGCAATCTCTCGGGCGCATTCCTTCGTCGTCGTTCGCCCGAAGCAAGCCGAATTGCTTCGGATCTCGTTGGGTAGACGTGAAGCGTAGACAATACCTTGTTCATGCCGTAGCCATGGGTCATTGCTGTAATGCAACTGCTAATCAACTCACCCGCATTCAGTCCTACGATGCTCGCACCAAGTAATGAGTCAGACTTCGGCTTCGTAATCAACTTCACAAATCCAGCAGTCGAGCCATCTGCTATTGCGCGATCGACTTCATTGAAGTCACGCACGGTCACCTCATAGGGAATATTCTGTTCCTGCAATTGTTGTTCACACATTCCCACTCGAGCGATTTCGGGGTCCGTGAATACCGCCCAAGGGATCACGGTTGAGTCAAGCTTGAATCTCCAGAACGGTCGGAGCAAAGCGTTCATGGTCGCATACCAAGCCTGATGAGAGGCCATATGGGTGAATTGATAGGGTCCAACCACATCGCCGCAGGCATAGATTGATCGAACTCGACTTTGCAGGTAGTCGTTCACCAGAATCGTGCCGTTCTTTTCTTTTTCGACTCCTACATCCTCCAGACCCATGTTGTCTCCACGAGGAGATCTGCCGGTAGCAACCAAGATCCTATCGAACTCCAACTCCTCCTGGTTGCTTCCGTTTTCCACAGACAATTTATTTCTGCTGCAGGAAATGGCTTTATATCCTGCCAACACTCGAATACCTTCCGACCTGAAGGTAGATGCAACAACCTCTGAGACATCACGATCCTCCATGGGAAGCAATCGATCGACTTGCTCCACAACACTCACTTTACTACCGAGACGAGCAAGCGCTTGTGCCAACTCGCATCCAATCGGTCCGCCTCCAATAACTACTAGCTTTCTAGGTAGCTCTTCGATGTCCCATAAGTTTTCCGACGTAAGTGGGTTGGATTCCCTCAACCCTGGGACAGGGGGAATCTGAGGCTCTGCTCCAGTGGCAAGAACGATGCTCCGCGACGAAATCTCCTCGTCGTTGACATGAACTCGATGAGGATCAACAAGATGAGCGCGTCCTCTTATGCATTTCACTCCTAGTCTCGTGTAGCGTTCAACAGAGTCATTAGGTTCGATTGTTTGAATGGCTGAGCGAATACGACGCATGACCTGCTCAAATTCCACCTTAACCTCGGATGAACGGATTCCGAAGTCCTGCGCGTGGCGAACGGAATGAGCGACTCTGGCTGACGCAATGAGCGTCTTACTCGGAACGCATCCGGTATTTAGACAATCGCCGCCCATTCGGTTTTCCTCGATGAGAACAACCTTGGCACGAGCGGTGGCACCTATCAAGGATGCTATAAGTCCCGCGCTGCCTGCGCCCAAAACAACAAGGTTGTTTTCATATCGAGCCTTCATCTTCTACCTCTTAAAGGATCCATTCCATACTTAGCGTTCTGTGGCACAATAGGTCTGCTCTTCACGTAGAGCGGAATTAGCATAGACTTGGCTATAGCCTCCGCTCCCAAGAACTCTTCACCTATTAAGAAGCTCAAATCATAAATGGTCACTCCCAAGTATCCTCAAACTCGTCTTCGCAGAAATCGTTCTCAGGACTTCGTGAGGCGTCTTGTAAGAGAAAACGAACTCTCGGTAAACGATTTGATCTACCCCATTTTCGTAGTTGAAGGATCCAATTCTCGCCAACCGATAGAGTCGATGCCTGGAATTGATCGACTAAGCATTGACGAACTTGAACGAGAAGTCGAGCACTTGAGCGATATCAAACTGCCTGCAATCGCTCTATTTCCGTACATCGAACCAGGTTTGAAAGATGAGAGAGGTACAGAGTCCATAAATCCCGATGGATTGATTCCAAGAGCTGTCAGAGCCGTTAAGAATCGCACTCCTGATCTCGGAGTGATAACCGATGCAGCATTGGATCCCTACACGTCTCATGGACAAGACGGAGTAATCGACGAAAACGGATATGTGCTGAATGATGCTTCGATTGAAATTCTTCAGGAGCAAGCACGTGTCTGCGCTGAAGCTGGCTCTGATGTCATCGCGCCCTCAGACATGATGGATGGCAGAATTGGAGCAATCCGTCAGACGCTGGAGGGCAGCGGGTTTGTGAACACGAAGATCATGGCTTACTCGGCCAAGTACGCTTCCGCCTACTACGGCCCATTCCGCGACGCGGTGGGTTCAAGCTCGACCTTGGGATCAAGCAATAAATTCACCTATCAAATGGACGTTGCCAACAGCGACGAAGCTCTCCGCGAGATTGCAATGGACATTCAGGAAGGTGCTGACATGGTCATGGTAAAACCAGGTATGCCGTATCTTGACGTGATTCGCCGAGTCAAAGATGGATTTGGAACTCCGACCTTTGCATATCAAGTCAGCGGCGAGTACTCCATGCACATGGCCGCCGTTCAGCGGGGCTGGCTAGAAAGAAAGGTCGTCTTAGAAGGACTCTTGTGCTTCAAACGTGCTGGCGCAGATGGGATTCTCACCTACTTCGGCAAACGAGTCGCCGAGCGTCTTGCGGCTCAAAACTAACGTCACATCTAGATCCAGGATCGAGCTT
Source organism: Candidatus Azotimanducaceae bacterium (assembly GCA_965203735.1). Classification (GTDB taxonomy): domain Bacteria; phylum Pseudomonadota; class Gammaproteobacteria; order Pseudomonadales; family Azotimanducaceae; genus Bin55. The sequence continues at coordinate 746,759 of OZ241909.1, read as the reverse complement.
GCTCGATCTCAGCTCTTACTGATGATGGAGACGTGCCGCCTAGCAAACTACGAGAATCTACCGATCCTTCCACAGTGAGCCTTTCATAGACGGACTCGGCGAATCTCTCGTCGACTTCCTGAAGCTGCTCCAGCGTCATTTCGTCAAGCCGAAGGTGCTTCGACTCGGCTTTGGCTACGACTCTTCCCACTATTTCGTGCGCTTCCCGAAAAGGAACGTTTTGTCCCACTAACCAATCTGCCAAATCCGTTGCTGTTGAGTAGCCCTTTTGGGCACACTCATACATTCGCTGGGAATCAGGTTCCATTTTCGGGATCAATATACAAAGAGCTTGTAGACACTCGGACAGAGTGTCTACCGAATCGAATACTCGCTCCTTGTCTTCCTGGTTGTCTCGGTTATATGCGAGAGGTTGACTCTTCACCAACGTCAATAGGGCCATCAAGTCACCAACAATGCGGCCCGACTTACCACGAATGAGTTCCGGAATGTCTGGATTCCTCTTTTGTGGCATGATGCTGGATCCCGTACAAAACGCGTCTGGCAGACGGATGAACCCAACGATGTCCGAAGACCAAATAATGATTTCTTCACACCAGCGTGTCAGGTGAGCTATGGCGATGCTAGCAACGGACACAAATTCAATCGCGAAATCTCGGTCACTCACCGCATCAAGAGAGTTTCTGCAAACGGTCTCGAACCCAAGCTCGGCTGCAGTTTGTTCTCGTGGAATTTCGAAGCTTGTTCCAGCCAATGCGGCAGCACCCAACGGCGAGCTATTAACACGCTTGCGGCAATCACGCAAACGTGAGCGATCACGAAGCATCATTTCAAACCAAGCCATCAAATGGTGTCCAAACGTCACTGGTTGAGCATTTTGCATGTGCGTAAATCCAGGCATGATGGTGCTGGCATACTTTTCGGCGTGATCCAAGAGCACGTGCATCAAACGAGTCATGTGCTCGTCAATTTGATCTATTTCCTGCCTTAACCAAAGCCTAATATCTGTCGCAACTTGATCATTTCTCGACCGACCTGTGTGAAGCTTCTTCCCAAGTTCACCTACCAAATCAACAAGCCGCGCCTCAATGTTGGAATGGACATCTTCAAGCGCTACAGACCAAACGAATTCGCCCGATTCGATTTCTCTTTGGATTTCTTTAAGTCCTTCGACGATCGTATCGCGATCTGATCCGTTCAACACTCCAGCTGCGACAAGGCCGTTGGCATGCGCAATCGAACCCAAGATGTCGACGTAATACAATCTAGAGTCGAAGCTAACTGACTCAGTAAACTTTTCGACGAACGAATCAGTTTCTTCAGAAAATCGTCCGCCCCAGGACTTTCTCGAATTACGATCCATAGACTTGGAAGCTGAAGGTCTTGTCGTTGCTCATCGGTACGAGTAGTGTCTCCGGCACGCTAAGTATTAGGACTAGAACTTGTGGACACAAGATACTTCGAACCCACTGAGGATTCGTAGGTTTGACCCAAGTTGCTGATATTACTATTGTGGAGCTCAGTTTTCTTGACACGAGAATCTCTCAGAAATATGTGTTGCACAATGTGGCTAACTCCCAAGTACGCGTCAAAAAGACCAAAGTATCGTTGTTCATCCATTAACTCTTGCATTCGGAGTCCAACTCAACTTGGCGAGTAGTTTCTTGACTTTGAACCGATAGTCAGGCGTTCAGTCCACATCATACCGACAGATTCACTTAGAAGAATTCCGTAGTTCATGTCTCAAAAAGTTCGTATAGCGACTCGGAAGAGCAAGTTGGCTATACAACAGACCAACTATATTTGCCGCTTGCTCCAAAGTAAGAATCCCGGGTTGAAAATTGAGACTGTGGGTGTAGTGACAACGGGAGACAAATCCGCAATCCAGCCCAATTCTCCGTTGTCAGGAAAGGGAGATTTCCTCAAGGAAATTGAGTCCGAACTACTGAATGAAACAGCAGATCTCGCCATCCACAGCATGAAGGATGTTCCGGCTCACCTTCCTAACGGGCTGGCTGTTCGAGCCGTTGCGCCTCGCCAAGATCCAAGCGACGCTTTGGTAGGAGTTTCCTCTCCTTTCGACATTCCAGGAAACGCGCGAATTGGCACCTCAAGCTGCCGAAGACGTGCTCTACTACGTCACGCATTTAACAAGACCAACGTGCAGAACATACGTGGCAACGTCGACACTCGACTCAAGAAACTCGACGACGGATCTTATGACGTCCTTGTCTTGGCTACAGCGGGGCTTCTCCGTCTTGGATTGAACAACAGGATTGGTTTCCGTCTCAATCCGACTGTTTTTGTTCCAGCGGCAGGACAGGGACAATTGGCAGCCGAGTATAGGATCGGCGATAGCAAGATCTCCAAACTCATGGACTCATTGGAAGTGCCTGGCGTGTCAGATGTTTCACGATGCGAGCGCGATGTTGTAGACAAATTGGGCGCGGACTGTACGACACCCGTCGGTGTGTACTGCATTTCTAAGGATCAAGAATTTCACATTGAAGCAATCGTCGTGGATCCCAGTGGGGAGCACTCGGTACGTGTCTCTTGCCAGGGCGAAAGTCCGGCCAGTCTGGCCACAAAGGTAGCTCGCAGTTTGCTGTCGATGGGCGCAAGAGAGCTCTTTGAAGTCGCATGAAGCGAGTCTGGATCACGCGCACTGAACCGGGTGCTTCAGAACTTGGATCGTTCCTTGGTGCATCGGGGTTTTCATTTACAGTCGCACCGGTAGTGAAGATTCAAAGGGTTCAAGGAACATCACCAAATGGACTGATTGACTGTTGGGTTTTCGTTTCCTATCACGCTGTCCACTCGGCAATTGAGATGGGGTGGAAGTCGTCTAGAGTCTCAGCCGCGATCGGACCGGCAACGGAAAGGGCGTTAAGAGGTCACACGTCTTCAACGCTAATTCCAGAGAAACACACGTCTGAAGGTCTCTATGACCTCTTGCGAAACAAACTCTCTCCAGGTGCGAAAGTGTGTTTGATTACAGGGAGACATGGACGAGAAGATCTTGAAGACTGGCTTAGAAGTGATCGATTCGAAGTGATTCGATGGGTGGTATACGAACGAACGCGGCAATCAGTTAAGGTCGATGTCTCAGAGTTCGACTTCGTCATTGCTAGCAGCGCGTTTGCCCTTTCAGAAATCCTAGCTACCTTTCGACAACAGCAAGTGTGCAAGCACGAGTATCCTGTATTGGTGGTACCGTCATTACGAATCGCAATGAACGCTCGGGAAATGGGATTTGCGGAAGTGAAGATTTCCGATGGTGCTTCCAAGTCGGCAGTTCTAAGTGTGCTTGGGAACCCGAACTGACTCCGTGCAGTGAAACTCACTAAAGACTCAGACTCTTAAGTACTCATGTCAAGAGTTCGAACTAGGTAGACTTACTCAAACATCAGCAAGGTATGACGAACTATGTCCAACTACGAAACTGTCCTCTATGAAGTCGACGGGAACCTCGCAACTGTAACCCTGAATCGCCCCGAGAGTCTGAACGGCATCACCAGCAAACTCATGAGGGAACTGTATCAGTGTCTCAACGAAGTCGCGTTGGATGCAGATGTAAGAGTGGTTGTGTTTACTGGTGCTGGAAGAGCATTTTGTCCTGGTGTAGATTTGAAAGCATCCACTAGTGGCGAACCTCAGGAGCCAAGTCGTCGAGAGTACTTCCACATAACGACTCTTCTGCATGAGATGCCCAAAGTAACCATTGCGGCGATCAACGGTGCATGTGCAGGTGCGGGTTTTGGATGGGCTTGCGCATGCGACTTGCGCTACGCATCTGAGAGAGCGATGTTCAACTCTGCTTTTCTGGGAGTCGGCATTTCGGGAGACATGGCCGGACCATGGCTGCTTCCTCGCATCGTAGGTGCAACAAAGGCGCGCGAGTTGTTCTTTATGTCTCAAAAATTCGACGCCGCGGAAGCGGAACGAATCGGGTTAGTTCTTAAAGTTTTTCCAGACTTAATGCTGCACGAAGAGGTCAGAGCCATTGCAATGCGTTTGTCGAAGTCCGCTCCCCTGGCCATCGGTGAAATGAAAAAGAACTTCATCAATGCAGAGAATATGCCTCTGCGCGATTACATCGAGGTGGAGACGGAGCGCCATACTCGAACTGGAGGCAGCCAGGATTCTCGCGAAGCTATGCGTGCCTTCGTCGAAAAGAGAGAGCCGAACTTCGTAGGACGCTAGACGACCTGAATATCGAGATTCAGTCGATCAATGGAAAGCCAATTTGCTGCGGGTCGGCGTGAAACTGGCTAGCTAGGAATTCTTCTTCGGAGGAGGAACGGACTTCATCGCATTGAAGAACTCAGCATTAGTGTCTGTGTTCTTGAGTCGATCGACGAGAAATTCGATTGCGTCAATATCGTCCATGTCGTGCAGGAACTTGCGCAGAATCCATACCCGCTGCAGTTCTTCCTCGCTCAAGAGCAATTCTTCGTGTCGAGTTCCTGAACGCCTTATGTTGATCGCGGGATAGATGCGTTTTTCTGCTATGTGTCTCTCGAGGTGTATTTCCTGATTGCCACGTCCTTTGAACTCTTCGTAAATAACCTCATCCATACGCGAGCCAGTGTCAATCAGTGCGGTCGCTATGATCGACAAGCTTCCACCTTCAACAAAATTTCTGGCTGCACCGAAAAAGCGTTTTGGTCGCTCCAGAGCATTTGCATCTACGCCCCCAGTCAGCACTTTTCCGCTAGATGGCACGGTGTTGTTGAAAGCCCGTGCCAAACGCGTAATCGAGTCGAGAAGAATTACGACATCTCGCTTCTGTTCAACCAAGCGTTTTGCCTTCTCAATTACCATTTCAGAAACTTGAACATGTCGTGTCGGAGGTTCATCGAATGTGCTGGCAACAACCTCCCCGCGAACAAGCCGCTGCATCTCGGTAACTTCCTCAGGACGCTCGTCAATGAGCAGCACTATCAGGTCGACATCAGGATGATTCGCAGCAATCGACTGAGCAATAGCTTGGAGCATTAAGGTCTTGCCCGCCTTGGGAGGAGATACGATCAACGCACGTTGGCCTTTGCCAATTGGAGCGACGAGGTCGACGATTCGTCCTGAGAGATCCTCTGTGCTTCCGTTGCCACGTTCTAACGTGTATCTATAGTTTGGGAAATGGGGAGTTAGATTCTCAAAGAGAATGTGTCGTATTTTGGTCTCTCGATCTGCAGGAGTGCTGTTGATCGCATCAATCTTGAGTAGAGCAAAATATCTCTCGCCATTTCGTGGAGCTCGAACCTTGCCGGAAATGTTGTCTCCTGTTCGAAGATTAAAACGACGGATTTGAGTCTGAGACACATAAATATCGTCGGGACCAGCTAGGTAGCTTGCGTACGGCGAGCGTAAGAAACCAAATCCATCTTGCAGGACTTCCAAGGTTCCATCGCCGAAAATCTCCACACCATTCTTCGACTGCTTGCGAAGAATTTGCGTGATGATCTCCTGTCTGCGTGCCCGTCCGAGATTTTCTATTCCGATTCCTTCGGCAAGCTCAACGAGCTTGGGTATGGGACATTGCTTCAAATCGCTAAGGTTCATTGATTCTGTTTGCCTAACGGCGGCAGGTTGAGGGTTCATAAGCGTGTTGTTAAGTTGTAGTAAGGGGATCTCTCTGAGTGATTGTGCAGGGAGATGCGAAGGAGTTTCATGTGCAATTTAGCACGTTTTCAAGCGTCCGTCTAGCAAGTTCAATACTTGACTGCCGGAACATTGCGGAATGAATCATGTGTTCTCACAGTGAACTCAGTTGGGTCGCTTTGAAGCACCCACATCTTGCTGGGCAACTTGGCCACCAAGTGCAAAGGTCTCAATGGGGAAACAAGGCTTCGAAGGAAACCCAAACAGTATTTTACGAGAAATTCTTGCGTTTGATCAAAAAACGGATTTATACGCTGTCATTTCCCAGTCGACAAGTGTTCCTTAGATATTACTATCGATGAATGCGGCCAATTGCGATTTGGACAATGATCCAACTTTCGTAGCTTCTACTTGTCCTTTTCGAAACAGCATGAGGGTCGGAATTCCTCGAACTCCATATTTGGTCGGGGTCTCAGTATTATCGTCGATGTCCATCTTGCAAATCTTCACCCGATCGACGTATTCGTTGGCGATTTCTTCCAATATGGGCGCAATCATCTTGCAGGGTCCACACCACTCCGCCCAATAATCCACTAGTACCGGAGTGTCGGACTCTAATACATCTGCACTCCAAGATGCATCTGTGACGTGATGAATGTTTTCGTTCATGTGAACCTCCACAGAGGGTGAGGAAAGATCATTGCTGATCTTCCCTCCCCTAAGAACCGTGCGTGCGAGTTTCCCCGCACACGGCTCAAGCCAAACCAAAGCTCATTTTAATCATGAGCCGGCTACGTTTCCGATTTCCGATGATGAATCGCGGAATGACATACCGGGTGCAACAGAACGCAGTTGTCGAGCGAATCGCTTCCTCCGCAATTGCGGGGAACGACATGGTGGACGTGCCAGCCCGTGTCGTTCGTGATCGCCTCATGACAGGCGTGGCATGCACCCTTCTGTCGAGCGAGGAGCTTCAGCATGCGCCGATTGTGTCCCGAATCCATCTTCATGCCGTGCATGCGACGTCTCTCACCGTAGGCGTCGTGGTCAGGGTCGAACGGATTGTAGTCCGCTCTCACCTTCGCATGACGCCGGATCGGAACGTCCGACATGTGGAACAGTCTCACCTCCCCGGTCTCGCTTCCGAGATCCGATGCTCGGTCGACGAACACCCAGCTGCGGGTTTCCCCAGGGGACCAGTAGCGTTTTGCAACCCACTGTCTCCCCTTTTTCGGATGTCGTCTTTTCGCCCACCGCCACAGGGCGGTGAACAGCTGATGGTCGACATGCACGAACGTCTGCTTGGCGACCGCGGTCCGATGGTAGTTCGCCCATCCCCGAAGGACGGGGTTCAACTGTCGGATGAGGTTCGCCTGCCTCCACGTCGCGCCGGTCTTGACGATCTCCCTCACCTTGCGAAGGAACGTCTTCACGTTCTCCCGGGAAGGCTTGACGAGAAGCTTGCCGCGATACTTGCGGAAGTTCCATCCGAGGAAGTCGAAGCCCTGGTCGATGTGTACGACGCGGGTCTTGGAGGCGGAGAGCCGAAGCTCTCGTTCCGCGAGGAACGTCCGCACCAAGGGAACCACCTCGTTCTCCAGCAGCTCTCTCGAGACGCCGGTGACGATGAAGTCGTCCGCATATCGCACCAAGTTGACCTTGTGTCGATTGGCCGATTTTGTGCCCTTCTCGCCGAAGCGGGAGCGCAGCAACGGCTCCAGTCCGTCGAGAGCGAGGTTCGCCAGCGCGGGGGAGATGATCCCTCCCTGCGGCGTGCCCGCTTCCGTTCGGCGGAGCCGACCGAAGTCGACGACTCCGGCCTTCAGCCATTTTCTCAGCATGACCCTGTCCATGGGGACATGGGCCAGCAGCCAGTCGTGATCCAGATGGTCAAAGCACCCTTCGATGTCCGCGTCCAGCACCCATTGCGCGGACTTGGTGCGAGACAGGACCGTAAAGCCCTGCGATCGCGCATCCGCCGTGGACCGACCTCTCCGGAACCCGTAGGAGTTCGGATCGGCCGTGCTTTCCGCAATCGGTTCCAACGCGAGCAGGTGAAGTGCCTGCATCGCCCGGTCCCGCATCGTCGGGATGCCCAGTTTTCTGGTCTTCCCGCCGCCCTTGGGGATGCACACTCGCCTCAAGGGCGAGGGTTGGTATCCCCTCCGGTTCAGCGAGTCGATCGCTTCACGCTTGGCCTTTGGCGTACTCCAGAGTTCGCGGTCCACTCCCGCGGTCCGCTTCCCCCGGTTTTCGGTAACTCGTCTGACGGCCAACGCCTTGCCGCAGAACGAACGGGTCAGCATGCGCTGCAAGGCTTTCGCCTTGCGCGCGTCGCCTTCCCGTGTAGCCTTCGCGATGCGTACCTGCATGCCCCTCACGTTTCTTTCGACGCGACGCCAATCGATGGCGTGCCACGTCTCCGGAACGCGGGAGGAAGCAGACACACTGGTTTCAGAATGCACTTTCATGCTTTCCTCCTGTATCGAGGAGGAGGGAACCCGGTCCGAAGGACGGGGATTCACCGTCCTCCGGTTGAAGGGGAATGCCGACGCGACCGAGGTCGCGCACGGCATTCGCCCAGGGGTTGTGCCTGTCATCTCGCGATGCAGATCTGCTGGAAGTGGGCACGACTTTCGTCGCCGGACCTGTCTCGTTCCGGTATCCGCGCCGTTACAGTGCGGCCTTCGCTTTTTCCAGCTTCTTCTACCCGCCACCGCATCAGATCGCCTTGCGGCTCTCCTGCCTCCCGAAGATTCGGAAGGCGCAATGTCGGGCTTACCGAGTTCCATCTGAACAACACGGCGGGGTGGGGGTGCGCGCTGTTCGCCGGTCACGCTCGTGGCAGTGTGCTCCCACATGAAAGAGGAGCATCCGGTGACGCACCGTTTTGGTTCAGGCGTTGGTTTGAAATCAAACCTCAGTTTCATTTCGCCTGTCAATTGTTGCGACGTTTATCACGCGTTCACGTATGTTCACCCGTCCCGCCAGCCTAGCGTCTCGTCCGCCTGAAACTGGCAGAGTCCATCGCGACGCCTCGCGGCGTCCCGATGCCCCGAAGGGGACTACATTGTCGGAGAGCTTCGCACAAGGTCGTTGCCGATCCTGCACTACTCCTGGGCTGTTGGATACTGCAATCCAAGTCAACTCAACATTCCTCTCGAAAAGTTGCTGACAATTGTTCAGACAGCTTATGCAACCTGTCGCTTTCGAGCCGCGCAATCTATACATACGTACAGTTGCACACGCGTCCTTGACCCGCAAGATGCCTCTTGTGGGACCTTGTCCGAGGGTTTCCCTCGCGCCCCTTGGAGCGCTCGGTTCTTCCTCGAAGCCAGCATCCCGAAGGATGGGACGCACCCTTCAGGCGCAGGACCAGACCGGCGAGATCGGTCTGGCGAAAGGGAGATCACGCGTCCGTGAACGCCGGGAGCTCCCTTCCCAACCAACCTGGATGTCCGCTCAAAGAGCGAACATCCAAGCCTTGAACTCATGCGAGTTCTCCGCCGATGGTTGGCATTTAAAGTGCGTCTCGTCGCACTTCTTCAACAATTATAGTTCTCCAGGACTTTCCGAGACCAACATGGTGGTCCGTGTGGCCGAACGAGACTGAGGAGTGATCTTGTTTTCGACAAACGAGCGCCGCAAGAGTTCTGGAGTCATCTTACGGTTGTGTTGATCTTACAAACCAGTAAGGGAAATGGACCTCGCTATACTTCAAACCATCCGGGTAACTGGATTTAACGACACCATGCGCAAAGTCTTGTTACTTGTTCTTTGTCTCGCAGCGCTGAGCGGATGTGGGTTTAAGGGACCTCTGGAACTTCCTCCACCAAACCCTGAAGAATCTGAAAATGCCCCTCCGTAGAGTCAACGGCACTCTCCATATTGACGAGATTCCGATTCCGCGAATCGCGGAATTCGCTGGCACTCCCGTATACGCCTACTCATGGCAGACAATTCAAGACCGATATACCCGGTTTGAGTCGAGTTTCTCTGACGTACCCCATCGCACACACTTCGCCGTAAAGTCAAATTCAAACTTGGCGATCCTGCGACGACTCGCAGAGTTGGGAGCCGGATTCGACATAGTCTCTGGTGGAGAGCTTGAACGCGTTCTTCGATCTGGCGCTCCTCCATCGAACGTAATCTACTCAGGCGTCGGAAAGTCCACAGAGGAGCTGTCTTTTGCGATTAAGTCTGGCATCGGATGCATCAACGTTGAAAGCGAGTCAGAGTTCGATCGGATCTCTCAAATTGCAATGACTCTCAAAATTCGTCCAAACATCGCATTGCGTGTCAATCCTGAGATTGACGTAGACACCAATCCCTACTTGGCGACAGCGCTTTCGAGCAGCAAGTTTGGATTGAGTTCACAGGAAGTGCTCAATCTTGCTTACCGTACAACGGCTAGTGACGAAATGCACCTAATAGGTATTGCATGTCATCTTGGGTCGCAAATCTCCTCAGTCGAGCCTTACGAAATCGCTCTTTGTGAGTTGCTAGCTCTCGTAGATCAACTGGAGGAAATTGGGATGGACTTGCACTACATCAATGTCGGAGGTGGGTTCGGAATCAACTATCACTCCGAAGAGGAGTTGCAGGTAGATGAGCTCGCGGTGGTACTCGCCAAGCACCTTAAGGATAGATCCCAACTTCTCTGTGTGGAACCTGGTCGATTCCTAGTCGGACCTGCGGGAACATTGATCACTCGTGTTGAGTATCTCAAGACCGATAGCCAAGCCAATCGACCTAATTTTGCAGTAGTCGACGCCGCTATGAACGACCTGATTAGACCAGCTCTATACCAAGCATGGCATGACATCGAGCCTGTCCAATCTTCCGATGAGCAAGCTAAGGAATGGAATGTTGTCGGACCAGTCTGTGAATCTGGGGACTTTCTAGGATTGAAACGTTCACTGCGTCTATATGACAACGACTTGCTCGCAATAATGGATGTTGGCGCATATGGGTCCGTACTGAGCTCCAACTACAACTCACGACTAAGAGTCGCTGAGGTGTTGGTAGACGGATCGGCCATGCACTTGATACGAGCACGGGAAACCATGGACGACCAACTTCGTTTGGAACGGTTCGCTTAGATGGAACACAAACGTAGATTCTTCAAGATGCATGTCTGTGGCAATGACTTCATGGTGATCAATGCGACTTCCGAAGCTCTTGAATTGTCCGCCGAGAACATACAGCGATGGTCGGATCGCCGAAAGGGAATCGGTTTCGACCAACTCCTGGTTCTAGAGTCTCCTTTAACCCATGAGCACGATTTTCGCATGCTCATTTTCAATGGCGACGGACGAGCAGCCCGACAATGCGGAAATGGCTGTGCAGCTGTAGCCGCATTGGTGAAGGATCTTGGACTAATCACGAAGGATATTGTTGTGCTTGATACTTTGGGTGGAACAGTTGTATGCAATTTAGCGGCCGACGGGGGAACTCAAGCAACCGTAGAACTTCCGCCGCCTGTTCTCAATCCCAAGGACGTTCCATTCTTGACCGACGCGACCGGTCATCAGCATAAGATTGAAATTCAGTCCCCAATCAATCGTTGTATCGAAGCCACTGTTCTCTCTATGGGAAACCCTCACGCAGTCGTACGTGTTGACGACGTCGAAACCACAGACCTAGACGGTCTCGGTCGGGCACTCCAACAACACGAACAATTTCCTGACTCTGTAAATGTAGAGATTCTCTATTGCAAAGATCGGAATCGTGGAATACTCCGCATCTTCGAACGCGGCGTGGGAGAGACATTGTCGTGTGGTAGCGGCGCATGTGCATCTATGGTGGCTGGACGACTATGGAATTGTTTCGATAGCAGAGTAGAAATCGAGATGCCCGGTGGATGCCTTCGCGTGGAGTGGGAGGGTCCGGCTCAGCCTGTCCGATTGTCCTGCGATCCTTGCCACATATACGATGGATTTCTAATGTACATTTAGCAGAATAATCGGCGCACCACTAACAAAATCACGTAACTATAACAACTAGCTTTCCGTACAATTAATTGGAAACAACTCTTGGACACGAATGTCCGGTCGACGTATGTCGACGCCATGTATAGGAAGTACATATCGCCATGCCCTCTTTAGCCACTCATCGCATTTCCAGTCTCGAAGCAAGAAACAAGGAAATCCAAGATGAGCTCGACTCCTTGATACAAACCGGCAAGCGAAACGATGAGAAGTTTCACTGGCTGACAACCACGGTCCTCGCTCTCTACGATGTGGAAGATTGGAACCATTTGGATGAGATTCTTAGAGATGTGCTCAGTGGTCGAGACCACATAGACGCTGCTCGACTTTATCTGTGGGATTTGGATTCCAATCCAGACTTGAGCTGCATTCGCTCAGCACAAGACTTGGGCAAACTCGAAAAGCGAACTCAAACTCTCACTACTTCAATCTGCGAGACAACGCGACCCAATGACTATGAGCTAGTGTTCGACAAACATCCCAATACCGTAACCTCCGTCGCATTCGTTCCAATCTCATTCGAGGGTGTTCGAGGAGTGCTGGCTATTGGTTCAATTGATCCGCTGCACTTTAGCCTCACCATGAGCACTATGTTCTTGGACTTTCTCGGAGATGTCCTTGGAAGAGTCGTGAACAAGATCCTTCAGTGACGTGAAATCGAGCAATCAGTTCGGAACACAACGTCTTCAGCTCGTCCATGGCAACGCAAGAAGCAGTAGATGAGTCAATTGTGTTTGCGAAATGGCGCGAGCACATCGACGAGTATCTTTCGCATCTATCGGTCGAAAGAAAGCTCTCGATTTTGACTCAGAAATCCTATCGGCAATCGTTAGAACGATTTGCAGCTGAATCCGCGCCACCAAACGTCGAAGATGTTCGCATTGAGCATCTTCGAGACCACATTCTTCGTTTGCGGGAGCTCAATCTATCACCGATTTCCATTGCTCAAAACCTGTCCAGTCTTAGAAGTTTCTTCAATTACCAAATTCGCTACGGTCGATTGACACACAATCCAGCCCAACACGTCAAAGCACCCAAAACGCCCAAGAAACTCCCGAATGTCCTCGACGTCGATGAGGCAATCAAGCTCGTCGGACAGACTTTCGAAGGAACAAAAGCTGTGAGAAATCGAGCACTACTCGAGCTGCTTTACTCAAGCGGGCTTCGTCTTTCCGAGGTTGTAGATCTCAATATTGGCGATGTCGATCTACGATCTGCCCAAGCCCTCGTAACTGGAAAGGGAAACAAGCAAAGAGTGGTTCCGATTGGAACTCATGCACTTGAAGCACTAAGTCATTGGCTGGCCGTACGCGACAATTGTAAACGTGAAGATCCCTTGTTCACGGGTAGAAAGAACTCCCGAATCGCCAGACGGACAGTCCAGGACATAGTCAAAAAGGCAGGATTGAAAGCACTTGCGGACGATGGAATACACCCTCATCTGCTGAGGCATTGCTTCGCTAGTCACCTATTGGAGAGTAGTAGCGATCTAAGAGCTGTTCAAGAGCTACTTGGCCACGAGAGCATTGAGACGACCCAAGTTTATACTCACATTGATTTTCAGCAAATGGCAAAAGTCTACGATGCGACCCATCCACGGGCACATCGAAAGAAAACTGCTACTCAGTGACCATCAAACTCATCACGTTTGATCTGGACGACACCCTTTGGGACAACTTGCCCATCATCGTTGAAGCCGAATCGGACATGGTCAATTGGCTTCAAGAGCGAGTCCCAAATTTTTCACAAGCCTATGCAGAATCTGCACGTCACTATCGAGCACAAGTCATTCAGACTCGGCCGCAAATCCAATACGACATGAACAAGATCCGGTTGTCAGTATTGGAACGTGTCCTGCAAGACTGCATAGACGACAATGACACAGCGCACGAGCTTGCGCTTTCTGCTCTATGCATATTTCACGGACGCCGCAATCGTTTCTTGCTTATGGACTATGCTGAAGAGGTCTTATCTATTCTCGCGGAAAAGTACTGGCTTGCATCAGTGTCCAACGGCACCTCCGATATTCGTCGGTCGACTATTGGAAAGTACTTCGATCTATCTCTCAACGCCGCCAATGTACAAGCGTCAAAACCAAACCCAATAATGTTTATCACCGTGTTGTCTCAGATGGGTACGAATCCACAAGAAGCAGTTCATATCGGAGATCATCCTGTGGACGATATTGAGTGCGCGGCACAAATTGGAATGCACACGATTCAGTTTCATACATCTCAACGTGGCCGCCACAGAGTGGTGTCGCCACGTGCAACATGCGTCGTAAACAATCTACGCGACATTCCGACCGCAATAGAGAAAATTGAAAGACTCTAAGACTCGGTGAGTACTTTAGCTAGATAGCTGCGAACTTCATTCTCGTTGGGTGGCAACACAACCTTCCGTGCTTTGGACCTGTCCAGTCCAGCTAGCTTCGGATGGGTCGGAGGAATTTCTCGTGTGGCGCGTGCCACTGCTTCGGGAAACTTTGCGGGATGTGCGGTTGCCAAACAGATTACCGGCGTTTTTGAACATATCGACTTTGCTGCAGCCAATCCTATCGCTGTGTGCGGATCTACGAGATATTTCGAATTGATCCAAGTATCTCGAATCGTACGAAGTGACTCTGTAATATCAACCTTGGCTGAAACGACTGTGGAATCCCCAAACTCTCCCTCTTCCCAGACAGCAATTCCCTTGTTCATGAACTGGTCCATGAAACGAATTACGGAAACAGAGTCGCAGTCCATCAGCAAGTACAGATACCTTTCGAGGTTGCTCGCAACCTGAATGTCCATTGAAGGACTGATCGTAGGTTTGACGTGTCCCCGTTCATAACGGCCGGTATTGAAAAAATTGAAGAGAATGTCGTTCTCATTGGTCCCAAGAACAAAACGTTCTATGGGAGCACCCATACGCTGGGCTAGAATCCCGGAGAGAATGTTGCCGAAGTTGCCTGTCGGGACACTAAAGGTAACAGGTCGGTCAAACTTGAGTGAAGCGTAGAAGTAATAGACAATCTGAACCATCACTCGAGCCCAATTGATGGAGTTGACTGCACCCAAGCGATAGCGTGACTTGAATTCGACATCACTGAAGATGGCTTTCATAATTCGTTGGCAATCGTCAAAGCTTCCTTTTATTCCAATGCAGTGAACGTTGTCCCCTTCGACTGTAGTCATTTGCAGCTCTTGCAACGCACTTGTTCGACCATCCGGAAACATCACGAAGATCTTGATTCGTGAAGACCCTTCCACGCCGGATATGGCTGCGCTTCCCGTATCTCCACTAGTGGCTCCCAAGATGTTCAACTCAGTGTCTTGCTCTTCAAGAATCAGTTCGAACAATCGTCCTAACACCTGCAAAGCAATGTCTTTGAATGCCAGCGTTGGACCGTGGAAGAGCTCCAGGACAAAGACATCCCCTACCTCCACAAGGGGTGTCACCTCGGACGTAACGAAAGTTGAGAACGCGTCTCGGAACAAGTTGGACATTCGACTTCTGCAAATGTCCGGGGCATAAATCGAAGCAATTGCCGTAGCGAGTTCCGAAAAGTTCAATGCTCGCCAAGACTGAAGACGGTCTCTCACATTGGGAATGTGATCGGGCATATACAACCCGCCATCTCTCGCCTGACCCAACATCACGGCTTGGCGAAACGAGGCTGGTTCAACACCCCCACGAGTGGATATGTAATTCATCGGAAACTACGGTCGGAGCATTGGTAGAGCACTTCCATGTCAATCCCATCGTAGAACTGGATAAGTCGGGAACTAGAGCGATCCACAACTTGACTCAGCGTGAAATAGCAAAGAAGATCGATCTGTTTCTACTTTAGAGAAATTCTCGAAGTCAGAAATTCAAGCGAAAACAAAGCCGACTAGGACTAGATCGCGTCTTCGTCCGTCTCGCCGGTTCTTATTCTCACGACACTGTCAAGGGACTGGACCCAGATTTTTCCGTCTCCAACCTTGCCAGTATTTGCTGTCTCGCGGACTGCGTCGATGCACTTGTCGACAAGAGATTCATCCACAGCAACTTCGATTTTCACCTTGGGCAGGAAGTCCACAACATACTCGGCTCCGCGATACAGTTCCGTGTGTCCTTTCTGTCGGCCAAATCCGCGAACCTCTGATACAGTCATTCCGGTCGCGCCGACTTTCGTCAAAGCCTCTCTTACGTCGTCGAGTTTGAATGGTTTGACTATGGCAGTCACTAGCTTCATGCAGTATCTCCTTCGATTTCTAGTCCTGTTGGTTCTCGCATTTTTCTCGACCAGATCATGACTTTAGTCCGAGAACTCAATCCAAGTTGAGTCTCTTCATCTGCCCCTCTTGCGTTCGTCTGCCAAGAACGACCCCGAAACAATAAACAACACGATTATCGGCCAGTTTTGGAGCCTATCTACCGATGTTGGTCCAATTGGACGATCACGGAAACGCTTTTCCGTCTTCCTCGCCGGTCACCATATAGTCGATTGCAGATTGAAGTTCAGCATCAGTGCAGTCCAAACAATTGCCCTTTGCTGGCATCACTTCATTGAAGCCTGCTTTGGTGTTTGCAAGCAGGACTTCCGCTCCTTTTGCAACACGTTCATCCCATGCATCACTGGCCACCAGCGGAGCTTCGGATACTCCTGTTTCGTGGCACACAGAACAGAATTTGTCGTAGACGCCCTTTCCGTCTAGTCCGACACCGAATTCTGTTGGAGTTGGTGCAACAGTCCCGCAATCCTGCCCCTCCAAACATGAACTGCCGAACGGCTTGAGTCGTTCCGCAATTTCCTTCTCGCGCTCCGTGTCGGATTCATCGCCAACTAACAGAGGAGCGAACAACACAACGCAAAACAACGGCAATATTCGACGGAGCAAGGTCAACCCAATTTCTTGATGTGAACTCGGTCGCAAATTATAGTCAAGAGGTCTTGACTCATGCGACTGTGAGCGATTCCTCCCGAGTACTTGGTATCTTTGACTCTTGGATGGAGGATTTCAGTTCTACCACACGGGAATGTACTCGTTCCCAAGACTCTTCCTTGACGTGACCGAAACCACGCACTTCGCTGTAGCACTGAACCAACTCAAGCGCTGTGTTTAGATTGCTGATGTTCAATTTCTCTCGAACCAGTTTCATGTCTGCTTCAAATTTGCTGCGAAGTACTCGTTCGAACTTCCGTTCGGATGAGTATCTGAACGGGTCGATGGGGGTAGCTCGTAGACCTTTGAACTTGGAGAGTACCTTTAACACAACGAAGAACCAACGCCCGAATCGTACTTTTGATTTCTCCGTACCAGGTAGCCAAGAAGGAGCAAGCGCAAAGGACTGTCGTTTAATCTTGTCGAATCGCTGGTTCAAGAATGATTGAAATCGTTTGTGAGTGAGCAACCGAGCAACTTCGTACTCATCCTTCGTGGCCAAGAACCTGAAATAGGTTTCTGTTGCTAGTTCGGTCAAGACAAATTTTGTTGAGCCCACGCGTTTTTCCGCTTCCTGAATCTCCTCCGAAAACGTCTGTAACTGAGCGGCGTATCGCGAATTCTGGTACTCAGTCAGGTACTGCATGCGATCCTCAACAAGCTCGTCCAGCGTACGCGACTTGACTGGAAACATGGCTTCATCAGGACGATCTGCAAATCCCATGAAAGACGAATCAACTGCGTATTTTCTTCCTGCTCGAAACGCAAGGATATTGTCCGCAACGAGAGTCCCGTTTAGTTCAAGGGTCCGCTCAATGCTGTCCGCTCTCAAAGGAACTAAACCTCGCTGCCATGCATATCCAAGCAGCACCATATTGGCAGTCGTGCTTGCACCACACACTCGAGCTGCTAGGCGATCAGCATCTACAGTCTCAAGAGTCTTTGTGCATGCGGCGAGATCGTCAATCAGATCAGTTCGGTGAAGATCTCGTTCTCTGTAAAGGACGAATTTCGATGTGGGAACAAGGTGGGTGTTAGCGACACATGAAGTCGACTCGTTGCTGAGTAAAGCAATGGATTCCTTAGAAGCCGATGTCACAGGATCCGAAGCAAGCAAGACATCTGCGGAACGCATGGACATCTGAGTTCTCAACACAGGTTTGGAATCGATACGGACGTGCGCAAATACTGCGCCGCCCTTCTGCGCAAGACCAGTCATGTCGAGAGTCGAAGCGTATTTGCCTTCTAGGTGCGCAGCCGTGCCCAATACCTGGCTCAAAGTCACGATTCCAGTTCCACCTACTCCTGCTACTAGGATATTGGCTCTTTCTGGAAGCGATTGCCTCGGTTCCGGTAGATCTCCTATGTCCACAGGGACACGTTCGGGTTCGTGCAGATCAGCCTCAATTTCGAGCATAGCAGGACAATAGCCTTTGAGACAGCTCAAGTCCTGGTTGCACGCAGTCTGATTGATTCGCCGTTTGATGCCGAAATCTGTTGAGACCGGTTCGATCGCACTGCACATCGATGCTCGAGTGCAATCACCGCATCCTTCGCATACTGCATCGTTGATGACTACTCGCTTGAGTTTTCTGGGAGTCTGTCCCCTTTTTCTTCGACGACGAAGTTCATTGGCGCATACTTGGTCGTAGATAAGCACGGTGCAACCAGGTATTTCGCGCAGTCGTTCCTGAACGTCGAGGAGATCATCCCGATGTGAAACGCTGTATCGCTTTTCTTCGTAACGCTCAGGTTCGTCCGTCACGAGGTGAATCGCAGCAACGTTCTCGGCTCGTACTTGTCGAACCACATCATCGACCGAGAGATTGCCTTCTACCTCCTGCCCTCCGGTCATTGCGACGGCGTCGTTGTAAAGGATCTTGTACGTAATGTTGACGCCAGCTGCGACCGCAGCACGAATTGCCATCAGTCCCGAATGAAAGTAAGTACCGTCTCCCAGGTTTACAAAAATATGCTCTTCTTTCGTGAACGGCGCTTGGCCAATCCAATTGACACCTTCCCCGCCCATATGAGTAAAGGTGTAGGTATTGCGGTCCATCCACTGCACCATGTAATGGCACCCGATTCCTGCCAATGCTCGGCTTCCTTCAGGAAGCATGGTGGATACGCTGTGCGGGCACCCCGGACAAAACAGGGGTTTTCGAGACTCGTTAGCTGACGGTGGAGCTTCTATCTTTGGAGTCGCATAACGCAGTCCAAGATCAACCGGCACGGGCAGAGCAATGCCAATTTCCAAGAAGTATCGAACGAGCAATTGGAGAATGTCATCGCTGTTTGGCTCTCCCGTCGTCGAAATCAGGTAACTCTCAAGATCGTCCGATTTACCTCGAATTTCTGGAGCTTCTGGCCCGTACAACTTAGTCTTGAGGGTTTCTTCAAGGAAATTCCCTTTGCCTTCAATAACCAAGACTCGCTTTGAGTCTCTTACTAACTCTCGAACATCAGAGGCATCTAAGGGCCAAACCATTCCCATCTTCACTAGACGAACCCCGGCATCCGAAAGCTTCCGATCATTGTCATACCCAAGATCGAGTAGCGCTTGGCGCAAGTCGGAGTACGCTTTCCCGGTACCTACCAGTGTGGTTTGTGGATTTGCAGCATCGACCACGACTTGGTTTAGGCTGTTTGCCGACGCAAACTTCGTGGCCAACTCGAGCTTCTGAATCATCCTCGTTTCCTGTTCGCGAGGAGTATCTAGCAGTCGGATATGAGGTTCAAAATCGTGGCGTGGTTCCAAGAATGCCCGATTTATGGAATCCAAAGGAACGGAAGCAGCACTGTCCATCACGGCTGTAACAGCCGTTAGAGCAGACCAGCAGCCTGCGTAACGCGACATGGCCCAGCCAGCCAAGCCCAGTCGAATCAAGTCTTCTACATCCGAAGGAACCAACACTGGAACTTGGAATTCCCTTAAAGGTCCCGCACTGGCAGAAGGCAGTGTTGAAGACTTGCAGGCTGGATCGTCGCCTACGATGGCAACGACTCCACCGTAAGGGGACGTACCCGCATTGTTCGCATGGCGAAAGACATCTCCCGATCGATCTAGACCCGGAGATTTTCCGTACCAAAGCCCGAAAACGCCTTCGTATTGCGCTCCATCGTAGAGGTTGGTTTGTTGCGTTCCCCAGACGGCTGTGGCGGCAAGGTCTTCGTTTACGCCCGGTTCGAAGTGAATGTTTGCATTGCGGAGTCGGTTGGCCTCACGACTCAACGCCTGATCGACTCCACCCAACGGGGAGCCACGATAGCCGCTTACAAATCCAGCGGTCTTTATTCCTTTTCTTGAGTCCAACTGGCTTTGTTCGAGCAAAAGCCGAACAATGGCTTGCACACCACCTATCCAGATGGATCCTTCGGTCTTGGTGTACTTGTCAGATAGCTCCATGTTCGTGCACCCAGGTACGGTGCATTAATTCGTAATCACGTCAAAATCAGCTTATCTTAATCGTTTTTCACCTGTCACCTATGCCGATGTTGGACTCATTCAGTTCAATGTCCAACGAAAGCCTTTCACACCGATGAAAAAGCGATTTGTTAAGTGGAAAAACGGGGTTCTTGAATCACTGAAGTAGAGAATTCGACCTTGACGTCTCAAGAACCTAGCAGATGGATGGCTTTATGCCAAGGAATGAACCATAGACGCGCCATAAAGCACACAGTGCCTGAGGCTAATAGGGGAAAACCGTCCCACTAGCTAGTGAGACGGTTTCTTGGTTAGTAGCTTAGAGGCTCTTCGAAAACGAAAGTATGAGCCTATTTTCCGTAGCTGGGTCGTCGTCGAGCGTAGTTCCAACTAATCCCGCAGAGATATCAATTCCATTGAACGGTGTAGTAAGTGTTGCACTGTAGTCAATGTAGCTGTCTTCTCCGTCTCCGAAGAAGTCATCCGTATCCACCATGCTCATACCAATATGCAGGTCCAAAGTAACGTTCTCGTTCACAGCATAGGAATAGTCGGCGTAGGGATACTGAAATGCTGGTCCACCATCCCCAAGGTACTCCTGCGAGAGCATAATTCCCGCTGTTGCGTCTCCATAGGAAATGCTTGCCCCAAACTCCATGTAGTCAAGAGCTTCTCCTTCGCTGGGATACTCAAATCGAATCACAGTGAGGCTATAGGAGAAATCTTCGTTGATGGAAGACGAATATCCCGCGTAGAGATCCCACTCCATCGAGGTGCTGTCTCCAAAATTGACGTTTGACGCCCATGTTCCGACGGAGAATCCCTCCTCGAATTCGATATCGAATCCTCCCTGAATCGCTGGGTCACGTGTAGTTTGAGACCATCCTCGGAAGGAGTAGTCCGACGTAAGGGTTACGTTGCCCGAAATCTCGATTGAATCTGCCTGCACGGTGACCATCGCCGCAAGCAAACAAACTATGATCGAAGCTTGAATTGTTCTTTTCATATCCTCCCACTTCGCGCCCCACGGCCCTGTTGAAACAACGACCGTGGACTAGATTTGCGTCATATTTTAGACTTTCAAAGTGTGCTGGCTCTCTATGTGAAGGTACAACTTGCTTCAAGTCCCGCAAGTTTCGGGATCAAGTAACTCTCGCTACATTCGAAAGATTCCGAACGGAGCGATATTCCCCAACCGCTCCTGACTGGCACTGCGCAAAGCGACTCCCAAGACATGTCGCGTCTCGACTGGATCGATCACTCCATCGTCCCAGATCCTCGCACTCGCAAAGTAGGGATGCCCCTCGGACTCGTACTGATCACGAATTCCGTCCATGAATTTTCTCTCTTCGTCCTCCGGCCAAGTCGTTCCACGAGCGATCATGCTCTCCCTTCGAACTGTAGTTAGAACATGCGCGGCCTGCTCGCCACCCATGACAGAAATTCGAGCATTAGGCCAAGTAAAGAGCATGCGGGCGCCGTAGGCTCTACCGCACATCGCGTAGTTCCCTGCACCGAAAGATCCTCCGATCACAACCGTGTATTTCGGGACGCGCGCACATGCCACTGCAGTCACCATCTTTGCTCCATCCTTGGCAATACCGGCATTTTCGTACTCCTTACCAACCATGAATCCTGTGATGTTCTGGAAGAACAAGAGAGGAATTCCCCGCCGGTCAGCGAGTTGGATAAAGTGCGCGGCTTTGAGCGCTGACTCCGAGAAGAGAATTCCGTTATTTGCCAGAATAGCTACCGACTTCCCGCATATCTGTGCGAATGCACAAATCAATGTCTCACCATAGAGTTGCTTGAATTCACTAAATTCAGAGCCATCTACGATCCTGGCAAGAATTTCTCGCACGTCATAGGGGGTGCGCGGATCCGCAGGTAAGACTCCATAGATTTCGCTTGGATCGTACTTTGGCTCGTCATAGGAATTTGAACCTGACGCAGTGTCGATGCAACTGCAACTGTCCTCAACTACCTGGCGAGCGAGAGCAAGGGCGTGATGGTCATCCTCTGCGAGATAGTCGGCCACTCCAGAGATGCGAGTATGTACTTCTCCTCCCCCCAATTCTTCTGGATCTACTTCCTCACCCGTCGCCGCTTTGACAAGGGGCGGTCCGCCCAAGAAAATCGTGCCTTGATTCTTAACAATAATCGCTTGATCGCACATTGCGGGCACATACGCCCCTCCAGCCGTGCATGACCCCATTACAACCGCGATCTGAGGTATTCCTGCTGCTGAGAGGTTGGCTTGGTTGTAGAAGATGCGACCGAAGTGTTCGCGGTCGGGAAAAACTTCCGACTGCAGGGGCAGGAAGGCACCCCCTGAGTCCACTAGATAGATACAAGGAAGCTTGTTCTCAAGAGCGATCTCCTGGCTGCGCAGGTGTTTCTTTACCGTAACGGGGAAATATGTTCCTCCTTTGACTGTGGCGTCGTTTGCAATGATCACACAAGGGGTTTGGTGTACGTATCCGATTCCAGCAATCATTCCCCCACCGGGAACCTCATCATCGTAGAGTCCATGACCCGCCAACATCGAGAACTCGAGAAATGGCGAATCCGGATCCAATAATCCCTTAACGCGTTCCCTAGGTAGCAGTTTGCCTCGACCAATATGACGCAATCGGGATCTCTCGTCGCCTCCCATAGCGACTGCGTCGTGCAATTCGTTCAACCGCCTACTTAGTTCTGTATTGACTTTGTAGTTTGCTTGAAACTCGCTCTCACGCGGGTTTATTCGAGACTCAAATACTGACATGGATGTTTCTGATGATCCTGATGACTAATTGAAGTGAACACGCCGCGACGAGTGTTCAACTAAGGTTCGGGCTCGCCATATCGCTACACTTATACGCTGCATTGGATTGTCGAGCCTTCTCCCACAGCACTAGACTAACGCAATATGGACATACCGGAACGAACTCCGGTTCTAGTCGGCATCGGCCAGATTCTCAATCGTATTGAGGATGTTAGTGATGCACTCGAACCTCTTGAAATGATGTGGCAGGCAACGCAGCGAGCCGCCGAAGACTGCAATCTGAACGGAAGTTTGAAACAGGTGCAATCCATCAGAGTAATTCGAGGAATGTGGCCATATCAAAATCCTGCCTCAGCTCTTGCGGAAAAGATTGGTGCCGCTGACGTCGAGACTGTCGGAACTCTCATTGGGGGCAATCAAAACCAAGCAATGATCAACGAAACTTCGCTTGAAATACTGCATAAAGGCCTTGACTTGGTTTTGATCACAGGAGCGGAGAATGGAAATACTACAAACAAAGCGCGAAGACTAGGCGTTCCACTGAAGTATTCCGAGGCAAGGGGCACCTACGACCGAATTGTTGGAGCCGAACAGCAACCTGAACACCATCCTTTGGAAGTAGCTAAAGGAATTCGTAGAGCGATTCAGGTTTATCCGATGTACGACAACGCAATCAGATTTCACCGCAACGAGTCCGTGTCAGAACACATAAATCGCGTATCAGAACTGTGGTCCCGTTTCAACGATGTTGGGCAATCGAATCCCAATGCGTGGGTTCAACACGACATGTCGGCTAAAGAGATTCGAACCCCTTCTTCTTCCAATCGACCAATTAGCTTTCCCTACACCAAATTCATGAACGCCAACATGTCGGTGAACATGGGCGCTGCACTCATCATGGCATCGGCCAAGAAAGCCTCAGAGCTAGGAATCCCTCGGCAAAAATGGGTATATCCGTTGGCAGGCGTAAAAGGATACGATCATTTTTCCGCTTCCGTGCGTGAAGAGTTTTATACCTCTCCGGGTATACGAATAGTTGGCGAGAAGCTGCTTCAAATGACTGACACCGAAGTCGAAGACTTGAACTTTGTCGATCTATACAGTTGCTTTCCATCAGCAGTTCAAGTGGCTGCCAAGGAATATGGTCTATCTGAAGAGCGACCCCTGACGGTAACCGGCGGTCTGACATTTGGCGGTGGCCCACTCAATAATTATGTGATGCACAGCATTGCTCGCACGGTCGAACTCCTACGCGAGACCCCTAATGGAAAAGGTCTTGTCACTGCCAATGGTGGAAACATCTATAAGCATGTGCATGGACTTTATGGGAGCGAACCACCAACAAAGCCGTTTCGGTTTGCGAGTGTTCAAGAGAAAATTGACGAACTACCGTCCAGAGAAGTACTTGCCTCACATGACGGTAACGCGACGATTGAAGGCTATACCGTTATGTATGACGGATTTGATCCCACTATTGGTCATCTAGCCTGCCGTACACCGAACGGGAATAGAACCTGGGCAAATACTTCCGACTCAGACGTTCTTCAAGGAATGACTCAAGAAGAATTCTGTGGAAGGCCCGTACGTCTGGATTCAGAAGGCCGAGTAAGCATTCTGGCCTAGCGAAAACGATCGAGGAAACTCAGTGAAACGTCTACTATCCATTCTCCTGATCTTGGGGACCACTACCATGCATGCAGATTTGTTTGAGACCGTGGAGCACAAGTACGCAAGCCACGGTGATGTGAAGCTTCATTACGTCGCAATCGGCGATGAATCCGATCCATTGGTGGTAATGATCCATGGATTTCCGGATTTCTGGTATACGTGGCGTTCCCAAATGGCGGCTCTGCAATCGGATTACCGAGTGGTGGCCGTGGATCTACGAGGGTACAACCTGTCAGACAAACCAGAAGGCGTGGAATCGTACGTCATGCCTTTGTTAGTACGTGACATTCAAGCGGTAATTGCTTCAGAAGAACGAGAGTCTGCAGTTGTAGTGGGACACGATTGGGGAGGTGCAATTGCTTGGAACATTGCGATGACAGTTCCGGACGCTGTCGATTTACTTGTCATTTTGAATCTCCCACATCCGGCCGGCTTGGCGAGGGAAATCGCCAACAACCCAGAACAACAAAAGAACAGCACATACGCTTTTGAATTCCAAAAGCCCGATGCTCACTTGGGTCTCACCTCCCAGAGGTTGTCAGGTTGGGTCAAAGACGAAGATGCTCGAAAGAAGTACATTGAAGCATTCGATCAATCGAGCTTTGAGTCCATGCTCAACTACTACAAGGCAAACTATCCTCGCCCTCGCGCCGATAGTGCAGAACAGCAGGGCCTACTTCCCAAGGAAATAACGAAGGTCAAGTGTCCAGTCCTTATGTTTCATGGGTTAGATGACCAAGCACTGCTACCAGGTGCGTTGAACGACACTTGGAATTGGTTGGAAAAAGACCTTACGCTGGTTACGATTCCAGGAGCTGATCATTTCGTACAACAGGCTCGTCCCGAGATGATCAATGAAGTTCTAGTCGATTGGCTAGGTAGGCAAATGGCAAGAGACCAAGAGTGAGCCAAGCGATTTAGGGTTCTACCAAGACTCCAGGATTGAGAACTCCGGCGGGATCAAGCTCCCGTTTGACAGCCCGCAAGACTTCTTCGTAGCCTAAGGGCGTTTGCTTAGCCCAAGCCATCTTGTGCATTCTGCCAACAGCGTGATGGTGCGTGATAGTGCCCCCTGCTGACACTACTGCTTCATTGGCAGCATTCTTGATGATCCGCCAGTGCTCAAACTCCTTTCCAATCGGTACTGGTCCACTGAATGAATAGTAAGGAGCGGGACCATCAGGATAGACATGAGTGAATCTACAAGCTAAAGTCGCCGAGTTTCCAAGCAATTCGTGCAACACGGTGCCTACTTTGTCTCGAACATGAGCATCGAATTTCGGCCATTGGTCCCAAGTGATAGCCGTTTCGAACGTGTCCGACAACAATCCAAGTCCCAGACCCGCACCAGCATTCACACCGATGAACGAATTACGCCATGCACCGACCGCGCCTTCGCGTCCCGTTACACGACCAGTGCCGTCGGCAACGAGAATGTCCTCCTGTTCAAATTCACCCCCGTAATCGCGAACGATCTCTGCTGCAGTATCGATTGAAGACTGTTGAGAGTAGTCCCCTGATTCAAAACCCAATATCAAGAGCGATTCACTACCGTCCAAACCCGCGTTTAGTGATGCTTCAACGGGATCGAGAATTCGCAAGTTTGCTGGCCAAAGCTTGGTCTGAACGATGGCGCGAACGGCTTCGGTTCCTCTTTCCCATGAAGAAAACTTAGCTCCGAGTGATGCTCTAAATACGGGCCGTTTTTGAAGTCGCAACCAGCTCTCTGTAATGACCCCAAGAATGCCTTCGGATCCAAGAACTAATCGGTCTGGACTTGGTCCTGCACCACTCCCAGGCAGTCTCCTCGTCTCGAATCGTCCCGATGGACAAAGCATAGTAGTACTCTCTACGAAGTCGTCGATATGAGTTTGATTCGTTGCGTAGTGTCCACCAGAACGGGTCGCGATCCATCCCCCGACCGTCGACCAAGGGAAGCTCTGCGGAAAGTGCCTTAGGGTGAGGCCGTGTGGTCTCAGTGCGTTTTCCAGATGTGGTCCAAGAATTCCTGCTTGAACACGCGTCGCCCTACTAACTGGATCTATCTCTATGACCTCGCTCATGCAATCCATGTCGACAGATATTGCCGATTCGCTAGCGGGTGGCACATTTACGCCCCAAACCACAGTGGTGCCGCCACCGTAAGGTATTGCGACAGTTCCATTTGACGAGCAGAAATCGAGGACCATTTCTAGTTCGTCCTCGTTTCGTGGATGTGCTACTGCATCGGGAGGTTGAGGAAAGTGTCCTCGAATTGCTGCCAGCAACTCAGTGGAATGGCCACCATAGGTGTGAGTTATGCGTTCCTCGTGACTGTCTGTAGTGAATTCACTCAGGTTTGAGGGAATGTCCAGGCGAGGTTTGCGGATTTTGAGATCTTCAATTCGGGGGACGTTCGGAGGGAGGACTTCAGTTCCGAGCCTTTTCGAGACCTGTTTCGCCGCACGCTTGCGTTCCGCCTCCGAGGGTTCGTCGGAAGTGTAGCCCCAAGTCCAGAAACTTCTTCGTTCAGCGGGTTTTGGCACGTTCAATTCCTTCCTTGGGTTGGATTGAGCTCGAGACAAAGATGTTCATAGATGTTCTCACTGATTCTCGGGAT
Organism: Candidatus Azotimanducaceae bacterium; assembly: GCA_965203735.1. Lineage (GTDB taxonomy): Bacteria > Pseudomonadota > Gammaproteobacteria > Pseudomonadales > Azotimanducaceae > Bin55. Next base: position 719,797 of record OZ241909.1, on the reverse strand, counting down.
CAACCCCCTACTATATTTCTAAGTACGGTTCAAAGACATGCAACGCACCGCACCGTATTTTCAGCATACAGGAACACGTCCATCGTCAACAGCCCCGTTCATTCACTGAAGGGGAATCCACACACGGTCAGAACGTAGGCGTACAAGTACAGCCACTGTAACTTCTAACCTAGAGTCTGCATCTATCTGTCAGAGCACATCGCTGCTTTGCCTGACGCACAGGGAGAGTACGCCAAGACTCTCCTAATCAAACACGACCCCTCGTCGTTTGATACTAAATGCGGAAGTTTAAGGTTGCAGAGCAGTAGGAGTAGTTCCTTGACGCTGAATTTCCGCATTCTGAATGAACCAATGCCGTAGGTACAAACCTTTGGATGAGTTCAGTTAGTACTTGCGAGGAGTACCGACAAGAAGCGATACAACCGTACAGTCTTACAAGAGGCGGTCTAATATCGTTTGCAGCCAAAGGGAAAGTGCATTCTTTGATTGAACAGCAAAAGATACTTAGGTCTTTAGAGGAAGCGAATGCCGCGACACTGTAGAAACTTGATAGGAGGTTAAATTGGCTACCACCCGTACGAAAGGTCTGTTGCTCGTAGGGCTGTGTCTTGTCATGGTGGCCGTTGGCGCGATTGGGTACAAGACACTTGATTTGGTCTTTGGGAATACGGATCAAATATCTGCAGACCGAGTTGGCACTGGAGACTTGCAAGGACCTTCCTTACAAGTACCTCATGAACAAACTCAGAGGCAGCCGTCGGACAATAGGAATTCCCCTCCTACGCTCATAGAAATCGCCCAAATCACGGGCAACTTCTCAAGATCGCAGACTCTCTATCGCATGTTGGCTGATGCAGATGCAAAGCAACTAACCGACATGCTCTCACAATCCAATGACATTGAGTCCGCTACGATTCGAGCCCAGTTGCGAGGACCAATCATCGAGCGACTTGCCTTGATCAATCCGAAGGATGCCTTGATTCACGTTGAGAAATTGCCCCTACATGTGCGGAGTCCAATGATTACAGCAATATTCGGAGAGTGGTCATACTCCGGACTTGATGAGGCTGTGCGTCACGCAAAACGACTGCCAAACGAAGACCGATTTGCGGCTATTCGTGGAATTCTTGAGGCAAGAGCTGACCTGTCAGCAGTACGACGCCAAGAAATTGCGCAAGATGCCGGCATTCAATTTTTCGAGAGTCTAGTTCTGGAACAAGAAGCGTTAATGGATCAGCTGGAAAATCCACGCGTGGCTTGGCAACAAGTTGTAAGCAATCCCGATTCACCTTTACCCAAAATTCGGACTTTGGTTCAAATCGCTGACGCTTGGATACAGCAGGATGGAATCGATGTGCTGGCAGAGATCAGCCAAGCCGTTCTAGGACGCCGACTGCAATACATGGTTTTAGATGCGATAGTTCAAGACTCCGCACTTAGCGATCCGGAAGGCACTCTACGTCAGACTCTATCCATGAATGAGAGAATCCGAAGAAATATCTCAGCTTCAGCTGTCAGGGTGTGGTCACAGACCGATCCCCAAACGGCTCTAGAAGCGTTGGCGGACATCAACGACGCACAACTACGCGTGTCTCTTCAGGAGGCAGTGATTTGGGCATGGGTAGACAACGACCCTCAAGGATTGTTGGCAAGTGCCAGTACTTTTCCTAGTAATCTCCAGGAACTAGCCGTACCCCGTGCAGTGATGGAGGTCGCTCAAACAAGCCCAAAGGATGCGATTCACGCGCTGCAACAACACAACATATCGTGGGAGGACTATCAAGTTCTTAGGTCGATCGTCGAATCTTGGAGTCGTTTGGAGCCAACAGCAGCTTGGCAGTGGGTGCTAACCAATCCAGGAATTGAGACCCACAGAGGCAACCTTCTTAACGAAGCCGTTCGATCGATTGCAAGAGAGCAGCCGGTTCTAGCAATGGAGTTGGCATTGGATCAGCCAGCCGAATTGAGTCTCGAAAGTGCGGTGATTGCGGCAATCTCAAGTTCTGATCCTTTACATGCCATGGAATTGCTACCACAAATTAGAGAACTTCGGGGCACATCGCCCGATTCTCCCTACACTTCAGTTGCATATGAACTGATTCGGCGTGGAAATTCCACGCTTGTGATGGATCTAGCAGAAGAAGTGCCCGAATCCATTCATAGTACGTTCTACACCAATATGCTCTCTAGTTGGGCAAACATCGACCCTGAAGGACTACTTGGAACAATAAGTGAATTTCCGTCAGCCGAATTGAAGTCCTCGGCAGCTTACTCACTGCACAACACACACTATGCCAGAGGTGCCTTGACAGAAGAACAACTTGAGCATGCAAAGTCGTTTCTCACTGACTGGGACTTACAGCGGCTAGAAAATAAAGGAGGAACCAACTTTCGTTTTGTCGGCGGAAGCACAGAAATTCGCATTGCGGCCGACTCACCGGAGGCTAGAGCACTTATTGAGGAAATTACTGATATAGCGGACAAATTTAAGTCAAAGCAGAAAGGACAGTCACCTGATGGTGAATCGGAGATCGAACTAGAGACTGAAGCGACTGACTAATAACTTAATACGGATACGAAGGTCATACCCCGCATTCGACACATGCAAGAAGCTCTCCTTCGTTCTATTCCATCCCAATTGACGTCAGGCTCCCCGCACGTGACAGAGAGTACAAGTCCTCTCCTCTACGAGAACATCCGACTAGTTCCACTGAGCATGAAGGATGATGTCTTATTCCGAAACAAATAGGTTCGCTTCGATCTTATGCCCGTCTAGATCGTAGACAAAACAGCCGTAATAAGAGGGTCCATACATAGGACGAGGACCCGGTTCTCCGTCACTAGTTCCTCCCGACTCAAGTGCAGCGTCGTAGAAAGCCTTCACAGCTTCCTTTGTAGGAGCTGTAAACGCAAAGTGACCACCATTGGCTCTCGTCGCCGTCTTGCCATCAAGTGGACGTTGAACCCAAAACTCTGGGAATTGCTTTCCATATGCCACCGCAATGTTCGGGATTTCCAGCTGTCGACTTGCTCCAATGGTCGCCATGACCGAGTCGTAGAATTTCAACGCTCGATCCAAGTCGTTCGACCCAATTGAGACGTGGTTAAGAATGCTGGGATTGGAATCTGGCATAGGGATACCGGTTTGTTTGGAGTTCTCTGCTATTTTATTGAGTCCAACTAGGTCGGCGATTCACATGGATAACCGTAGCTCTCCCGCAGTGCGCATCGCTTCAGAGAGCTTTGCCGAATGGATGGGAATACGTCTTATACGAGCGGAAGAAGACAAGGCAATCGTGAGATTACCTTATACAACCCAACTCGGGACCGGTCGAATTCATGGTGGAGCAATCAGCGCATTGGTGGACGTTGCCGCGACCGCAGCTTTTTGGTCCACACCGCTCGTGTCTTCAAAATCTCGCGGTGCTACGGTGGGCTTCACCATAAATTTTCTCAAGTTGGCCGTGTCGACCGATCTAATCGCTACTGCGACCGTTCGCCGCCGTGGCAACACCTTGTGCACAGGAAACGTTGTCGTTACTGACAAAAACGACGAGGAAGTTGCAATCGCGGTTGTAACGTACAAACTACAGCACAAATAGGATCTATATCTGAAACCAAGGAGTCAACAATGAACCATGTCTCACGCGAAGTACATCTCGCGGTACAACCTTCGGGTCTCCCAACTTCCGACAACTTTTCAATTGTCGAAAAGAATGTGGGAGATACCAGTTCCGGCGAAGTCAAGGTGAAAAATCGATTCATGTCTGTGGACCCTGCAATGCGTCCGCGGTTGTCAAATGGACAACAACCGGTCGGTGCGGTCATGTCAGGTGGTGCACTAGGGGTCGTTGTTGAATCTCAAAATCCCTCGTTCAAAGAAGGTGATACTGTCATGAACGGAATGGGTTTTCGTGAGTACTTCATCTCAGATGGTCGAGGCTTGAGCAAGTTAGACCCCAAGGGTTTTCCCGAAACTCTATACATGCACGTCCTTGGTTCAACGGGGTTCACTGCATGGGGCGGAATGCTGATTGTGGGAGAGCTCAAAGACGAAGAGAACGTTTTTGTCTCGACTGCAGCAGGAGCCGTTGGACTAGTCGCCGCTCAAATTGCCAAGATCAAAAACTGCTACGTCATTGGAAGCACTAGTACAGAAGCAAAGTGTCGTTGGCTACGGGACACGCTTGGTTTGGATGTTGCCATCAATTACAACGAAGGTGTGCTGAGAAAGAACCTCAAAGCAGCAGCGCCGAACGGAATTGATGTCTATTTCGACAATGTCGGAGGTTCGCATCTCGATGCTGCGTTACCTCGAATGAACGTTCTGGGGCGCATTCCCATCTGTGGGATGATTTCCGCATACAACAATTTTGGTGCGATATCAGAAGGAGTAACCACACTGGCCAACATGATCTACCAACGCGTGACCATGCGAGGATTTGTGGTCTACGACTTCGAAGACAAACGTGAACAGTTCCTAGACGACATGCGAGGTTGGCTAGCGACAGGCGAAATGAAATACGAGGAAACTATTTACGAAGGCATAGAACAAGCTTCCGATGCATTGATTGGATTGTTTACGGGTGCGAATATTGGAAAGATGCTTGTCAAGCTCGACTAGGCAGAATGGAAAGAGCTGCAAATCGACCTCAATTGTCTATTCAGAGAATAGGAGGAACAGAACGAAGAGTCCAAAAGCTCATGAAGTTAGCGACAGTTCGATTTTGTTGATCTGTGCATCGCTTGGTTGGTAGCACTCTAGAGACTTACAGGCGAGTCACTCTTGTTGGGTCCAATGAACCACAACTTCAAGACAAGGATAGAGTTTCAAGTTTCAAGTCGTAATGTAAAGCAGAAAAGTCTTGCCTTGGTTATCTGACACTCTAATCATCTTGTAGCCGCCAGTTCGAACACTCGCTCGAAGGCTCGGTCAAACTTTATGGAGCAAAATACGTCGAGCTCGGTCATGATCCGATCACTTTTTGCTGAAGTGTAGAAACGGAACGTACCAGCAGCTTCGGAATCAGTGCGATTCAGTTGAAGAGAAGTGAGTTCAGAAACTTGGCTAAGATGAGGACATACTAGTTGGTCAGTTATGCACACCGCGATTGCAGATAAGAAAAACGAGATGGCGCAGCTTTGTCGAGAGTACGGTGTAGTAACGCTCGAAGTATTCGGTTCGGCAGCTCGAGGAAGTGATTTTGATACGCAATCGAGTGACGCCGATTTCATTGTTGAATTCAAGCCGGTTCACGATCTTGCTCCATTTGATCAGTTCTTCGACTTTGCTAATGCTCTGCAGCAAGTTCTTGGACGGCAAGTCGATCTTTTGGAAGCTGGCACAATCCATAACCACTATCTTCGTTCGGCAATCGATCAGTCGCGCGAAATCGTCTTTGCTTCCTGACCTTCGCGCTTTATTGTTCGATATCGAAGAAGCCTGCGCGGACATCATGCACTTCACGGAGGGTATGAGTCTCAATACTTACACCTGCGATTCGCGTTCGCAAGCTGCTGTCGAGCACAAGTTCGAGATCATCGGCGAAGCAATAAATCGCCTGCAAAAGACCCATCTGGACCTTGCCCAACGTATTCCTCAGTACCGCAGTATTATCGACTTTCACAATCTCTAGGTACATGGTTACGCAAGTGTATTGCCTGAATACGTGTGGAGCTATACCGCCAGTCAGCTTCCTGAACTACGCAAAGTAGTGCAAGACATACTTAGTGAGTTGGATGCTGGTGATCGGTGACGCAAGACAATACATAGCGTTCCACTAAGAGCGTCAAACACGGTTCGTTTAGCTCGGTGATTGTTTCGATTCAAGCTTTGGAAAAACTGTGTAATCCACAGCATGTAGTCCGACCAGATCAAGCATGCACTATGGCATAGGCAATCTTCCTCTAGCACTTTCTGCAAAGTGCTTTCAAAAGCGAACGAAGTACATAACTTATTGAAATCGGAGGAATATCCTGGGTTGAACCGAAGACTTGAGGTGCGGCTTGAAATGGACTGAACTAAGTCCAGATGTCTGTCAGCTTCAAAGTACTACACGACTACCCGATCTCAAGTACATTGACACGCTGGCACAGATCATTGCGTACACTAGTGTATTGGAATGGATCCGAGAAATGCGAGGCCACTTGCAACTTTAGAGTCCGTTTTCTTGTGGATAATTTCTAAGAATGAGCAGAACGCTTACGTAACGGGATGAAATAGAGAGATGAAATTCGGGAAATTCAAGAGTACAGAAGGACTCAATCGAACCTTCAATCGAATTCGGGAACTGGGGCTTGAGTCTCACGTTAGCGAACTCAATACCTACGGCTTCACCGTGGTTCCTCCAGAGAAAGTGGCTGATCGGGAGTTCTTCTTGAATATTCGAGACACGGTTCTGCGAATATGCAAGGAAAGAACAGGTTTTGATTTCCAACTCGACAAGAACGGGGAGTTTGGCACATACAAAGCGCAACCTCAGTCGGACGGTCAGTTTCTTCTCTTCTATCTCCTGATGGCCGACCCAATATTCGAGAAATGGATTCTCAATCCAACTCTCTACACGTTGATCGACTACCTCATGGGAGGCCAACAGCAACTGTCGAGCCTCACTTCGTTTGTCAAATGGAAGGGTGAAAGGCAAGGATTGGGCTTGCACAGTGACTCGCCTCCTGATCGCGATGGACACCTGCCCGCCTGTTCGGATGTGGCCAACGCTGCCTATTGCCTCACCGACTACACACTGGAAAATGGAGCCTTAGCAATGGTGCCCGGCAGCCACCGATACTGTCGGCAGCCCCGACCCGGCGAAGGAGAGAACAACGCGGTACCTGTGGAAGCTGAAGCCGGATCGCTAATTGCTTGGCACGGAAATATCTGGCATGGTGCGTTTCCTAAGAAAACTGACGGTCTGCGTCTAAACGTCACCAGCTATCACTGCCATAGGAGACTCAAGACCCAGGAGGCGTATCAGTGGCGAGTGACACAAGAGATGTTGGATCGCAATCCGACCGAGTTTGCGCGGCTAGTTGCTGCGGACGATCACATGGGTTGGGATGAAGGAGGTCCGGACTACGCTCGGTCTCATAAGTACTTACCTGAGGAAACAAAGAAACAACTCAGGGAGTTCCGAAGAAAGCAGGCCGAGGCACAAGAGAAGAACCGAGAACAAGCCGCCGTCCAATAGCCACGGCGATTGTTAGTCTCTAACTACTCGCAATCTCTGTACTCTCGAATTTCCATAGACTTCGGGAGAGTACATGGCTTCAGCATGCGCGGGCCGTGCTAGGAAATCTCCCGTTGCAATGACTCGACCGGTCCATTGCATTTGATGTTTGCCCGATTCCAAGTAGTCACTCACAAACCTTATCGAGTCATGTCTCAATTCGCGTTTGTAGAAACCGTTTCGAGCAAACCCAATAGTGCTCCAAGGGACGTTTCCCACTTCTTGCAAGAAGTCGTAGAACACAAACTCCCCTAGCACTTCGTCTAAATTAGTCGTAGCCAGCCGTGGGTCCATGGCTTCCAATGCACCAGGCACAGGGTCTTCCACTATCACAAAGTCAAGTGGATCCCGAACCTCCACATTAAGGTTCACTCGTACTGTATCTCCCCTACTTAGTTCTAACGAACCATCAAGAACATGCCACTTCTCTTCCCGATTGATCCAGTAGCTCTTGCTAATATCAATTCCATGATTCTCGCGCTCTATTCCAGCGTTCCTAGGCTCGTACTGCAAAGTTGCCTTGTAGTAGAGTCGAGACTCGCCAGTTTGACTTATTACCAATTTACCTGCGTGTCCAAGATGTTTAGGCTCTATGGGAATCGTGAATGTAGGAGGCTCGAATTTAGAACCGTCTATTGTCGCCAGCTCGAGTGAAGTACTTTGCTTGTCTTGATCCAGATCCATTTGTACCGAAACTTTAGATTCTGCCGTATTTGCCTCCATGTTTGCGGCATATGCCGCCACAGCATTGAAACAATAGGCTGATTGGTGTGGAATTGCACGCGGTGTCGGCTTGTTCCATTCAAACACGACTCCACGAACCAGGGAAGCAAGCCTGCTGTCAGAAATTAGCGGCCTGCCCCAATTTCGGGCTTTGACGAAAGCGGTGATTGCACTGCATGTTGTCCTCAGCTTGCTCGAATGCAAGACATTGCCATTGCGTGCAACATCATGCTGTATCAACGCCTTGTCGCCAGACACTCCAATACTGTTTGAGAGTCTAGTCGCCAGTTGGTCTAGTGGTTCTCTAGGTGTTTCAACCTCAAGTGCAGCTTGAAGTATTTGAGCTATTGCGAACGGGCTCAAATTCTGATTCTCTTCGATGAAGCTCCCTACGAGTTCAAAATCTCCTCGACCATGCAGAACTAGAGCATTCACAATCATCGCCCGAAGCGAAGACGTTGTCACGTCCGAAAACTGAGATCCACTCGAAAATCCTATTTCTAACTGACCTTGAAGATATTCAAGGAGCTCGAGAGTTATAGCTTCAGGAACCACATGCCCGGCATCACGCAACCACGCTAGTACTTGTGCAGTGTGTGCCGACAAGCAAGGATTGGCATGTCCGCCTCCATCGATCCAATACTCGAACCCTCCAGACATAGTCTGATAGTTCGTAGCCGTTGCCAGTATGTCCTTGACGTACTGCTCCGCTTCGGGCCAGTCCGTATCAAGGCGTTTGTTCAATATGGCGTGTTGGCCAGCAATTGCTGCTTTGCTAATCCGATTTTCCCAGCTCTGATAGGGGTAGTCCCTGATTTGATTTAGTTTGCCACCAAGCGATTGGACAAGCGATGGAGTGACCAATACTGACAGCGAACCTGAGTCGTCCCGCACGTCGGGAGGCAATTCGATAGGCTCGGTGACTTGCGATTCGACGGATGTTCCGTAGATGGAGTGAGTGGTGAGCCTCTTGTCTTGTTGGACGGGCAAATTAGTAACGACTGCATCCGAGAGTTCTCCCGTCGTTGCCGAAGCAAGAAACTCAATCGATCCAACTTCGTCGGATGAGTTCTCTGAATCTAGCACCACATTCTGTGGAAACACAACAGCCTTCCGTTCATAGCTCTCCAGCACGATTGAATCTTTGATTGAGCTTGTTTCGACATCACCCGAAGCTTTTATTTCCACCTCAATTTCACGTTCAGAGTCAGTGCGATTCAAAACGAAGAAACTTGCGTCAAACTCATCTGATTCCGTCACTTGATTTGGTAGAACTGGGTGGATTTCGATGTCTAGTTGTGTCTTGAAGGATTTTTGACCGCGTCCAAAGAGACTATTTGAGTCTGCAGCAACCACAATGATGTTCCACTCGGTCAGACGGTCCCCGGCCTCAAACTCGAAGCTTGTCTCTCCGTCCGCACTTGTACGAATCATTGGGAGCCACTGGCTTAACAGCTCGTTGTTTTCTCGGGGTTCTTTCTTCGATCTGTGAGAAGCAGATGGACCCGCTGAGGAAAACGCCATGTAATGGGCCCCATACCCTCTAGACAGAAGGCCAAACCCCTGAACATTGAAATCGAAGGTCTTCGAAAGTCCTTCCGTCGGATCAAAGTGTCCAATCCCGACTCGAGACACTTCCAATACGCCCTGGTCAACTACTGAAATTGCTAATTCGAGTGGGGACGAGAGCCTAGTCCCGTCCCCCTCTGTTGCGTTTACCGAAACACTTACGGTTTCACCAGGTTCATAGACTTCCTTGTCAGTGACTAACTCGATGTCCAAGGATCGCTCAGGATCTCGGACTTTCAAGAAAATGTTGTCGTCCCGAGTTGCAGGTTGGGAGGTAGTTTCACCGGAAGCGTAATTCGGACTGATTGTGTTTGGAACCATCGCAACAATAAAGACTCGCGCCCGAGGCCAGTACTCCTTCTTTATCGGTATATCAATGAACTGACCGTCTCCGGTGAGTTCGACCACCCACTGATCGAAGACTCCCAAACGTTCCACTGTAACGAGGGCATTAGTGTTGGGAATTGAATGCTCAATAGCCAATTCCGCAACTCCGCCCACTCCGAACTCGTGATCTCGCAAGTCACGCTTGTTTTGAATGCTCAAATGGCTCCGGTCTCTTTCAGGATAGAAAGAACCTTTCCCGCGAACAAAGAAAGTTCGCTCGACCGTTTGTGAAGGCTCACTTTCGTCTCCATGAAACGAAGCAGTTGCACGGTAGTACCCATCTCTATTAGGAGTGAATACGCAAGATTTTGATTTATCTTGGGGTTCTATTTGGCAAGACTCGAGCTTTGTCCACCTCGCCCAACGAAAAGCACCTCGGACATCACTTCGGGCAAACTCTACGGTAATGGACAGGTCATTTCTTACATCACCAGCAACGTCTGTGACAACAACATCGGCTGACACTGGAATTCCCACTTGACTTCGCTGTTTATCGACGCGCAGACCTATGAATCGGTCACTTGTCCTGAAGTCTACGTGTTGGTAGTCCCATACAAAATCGCCCCGATCACTTCGAACGCCGGTAGTAACTTTCATGACTCCATAGAAGAACTCGTTGAACACGATCCTTCTTGACTTTCGAAAAACACCCTTCGCGTTGGACTTTGTATCGAACGAAGGCGTGCTTCCTAGCGGAGAAAAGGCGAATTCAAAGCCCTCGGTTTGCGCAGTTTGGGGCTCAAACCGCTTTGGCAAGAACTCGGTTTGAATCTTGACGGGCGCATCGGAATATGGGCCTCCCGACAGCAGTTCTGCTCTTCCTCTTACTGTTACGACATCTCCGTTTCTATAGGAGTCAGAATCTAGCCTGCTCTCCAGTCGAACTGTTGCAGGAACGAAATCGAGAACATCAACCGTGAATGCGACCCAATGGGAGTCGTACTGGCCTCGAGGTTGTCCGTACTCTGACCGACCCAGACTCGGAAGCATTTCCTTCACATCTGAAACACTTTGACCTTGATCAATCAATACTAGGAACCTCAGAGTTCCCACAGAGGATTGTGGCAGTTGGAATTCGCCGTGGAAAGTACCAAATTCATTTAACTCTATTCCGTCGGTGTATTGCACGAGATCTCCAGCTGTTCCTATGACAACGAGGAGGAACTCTAGCTCTGCATCAACTTTCGCTAGACCAAAATCCGTTTGCTTTCGGACATAAACCTTGTACTGAAGAACGTCTCCAGGACTGTAAATCCCTTGTGCAGTGTGTCCCCATACCGAAAGATTCGGTTCATCATGCAAAGCCGTCCAATGATCGGACTCCGCAAAGGCTTGAGAAAGTGGCAAGATCGAATAACCTTTGGGACCCGCAATCTTCAGGGCATAGTTGGCGTTGTAAGTGCGTTCGCACAAATAACTCCTGTCCAAAAAACCAGAGAGGTAAAACCCTGAATAGCCATGGTCTATATGGGGGAAGGCCGTCAGTTGAGCTTTACCTGGAAGTTCGGCGATGCCTTCGCTATCCGTAATTGATTCGAAGATCGAGCTTCGTTGCCCACGCGCAAGCTGCACTAGTTCAACTTTGGCGTCTGGAACAACATCACCTGTCTCAAGATCGGTTACCCATGCAACCGATGAGGACGTTCCCACTCTAGCTTGAACGTTGTAGGGTGTGAATTGTCCGTATATGCAAGATTCCGGTGGATTTTCGCCAATGTTCGTATACGCAATTGGTTGCATTCTCGCAATGACCTCGCCATTTCGCCCTTGAATCCAATCGGAGAGATTTAGAGTTTTCTGGCCATGTCGATCTACAAGTCCGCCGAAGTCTACGATCTTTTCTTGCTGAGTTCGAGTGTTGTCTTCAGGATTGTGAATTTCCAAGTTGACCTCTAGCCTCTCGACATTCGCGTACTCAACAGGAACCTCGATTTTCGAACCAAATTTTCCAATCTCCACAGGATCGATGCTTGATAAACGTGGTTTAATGTGACCCGTCCTAAATTTCAGAGGATTCTCAAAGGCTAAAGCACGATCAAAAATGTCAACAATTGGCTGTGAACTGTTGGTGATCGAATACTCGGTAGAGCCGTTCAGACGGAGACGGCGTAATCCCACCTTGAAGTATTCGGCATTCTCTGTGCTATCTTTCCACTCAAAGAATACCGGAGGCACTTTCCGGCTTGAAGCAAAGAAATTTTCTTCAGTGTACGCTCTGTCTAACACGGGCTTGGGTGTTATCTGTGGGAAATTCGTCTCAAGTCTCAGGTTGACCGGAGACGTAAAAAGTAGTGTAATTCCTAAGCTTGGATTGCAGTCCTCCAACTTGTCTTTCTCGTTACCCTCACTTGTTGTGAGATATTGCTCTGCAAGACCTTTAGTATTTGTGCACTCCAACCCAACTATCTCAAACTCGCCGAGCGTCTCGAAAGATCCAAACTTAACCGGCACGTCTGTTGTTTCTGTAGCGAAAATAGACTTAGCTCCTGCAGCAAGAATTAGGTCGTAGTTAGAATTAGGCTGAAGATCCTCGATTGGTTCGATGTACCACTTTCTTTCAGCGATATCGTTGGATAAATTGGTGCTGTCCGAACCTATCCCTTCTTCGATTAATAGGTCAACCCATGCTTTCGCATCTTCATCTTCTATGAGTTGCCATTGGCCGTTTTGATCTTGCGAGTAGAAGTCGTCGCTCGGACCTCCATGGGGACCATAGGTGGCACGAACTTTAATTTGATCTAAGCCTTCACTCTGTTGAACTCGTAGTGTCTCAAGAACCGTGCTCAATGCAACGGGTCGAGAAAACCAAAGTCTGAAGACCGGTTTAGTGGGACTTCTCCAATAAGTCCAGCTGGACTCGACGGACAATAGTGCCGTCTTGAAAGAGTATTCGGTACTCTCACCAAGCTTTGAGCCGTCCAATGACTCGGCAGTTTGCAATACTCTGATCGTATAAGTCGTCTCCCCTTCAAGGTCATCGTCGAGATAACACGTAAATTCGTTTGCATCAAACGACCGCCACGAACACCGAACGCTAGGCGTTATCTCTATGGGTATTTCCTCAAATTCTTGCCGTAGACCACCCAACGCAACCATCGGCTTGTTGAATTCAATAGTGATTCGTCCTAACGATGTTGAAACACCAGAACCTAAAGGAGTGACGTTTACGACTTTTAGCTGCGTACTTGTGTCGCCTTCAGTCAAGCCGGGGATTGCATAGAACACGACGCAAAAGAACACCAACACTTTGAGACAGCAAGTCATGACCTTTCGTGTGTGTACCACAATCCTCTAGTCGTCAAAGTCGTATGCGGATCGACAGTTGCACCGCTTTCGATCTTGTGAGAGTAGCAAACTCTCCCACAACAGCTAGTTGGCTCTTGCTTCTATTCTCTGAGGCCGCGAGTTACCGTAGATCTCTGGCGTGTACATTGCTTCAGCATGAGTTGGTCGCGCCACGAAGCTTCCAGTAGAAATCACACGTCCAACCCAGTAAAGTCGATATCGACCCGACGGCAAGAAATCGCTAGCGAATCTGACATTGTCATTGCCAATCTCACGATTGTAGAACCCCCAACGGGAAGAACCAAGGGTTCTCCATCTACCCGTTAAGCTTGGGGGAATCAGTTCGCTAAAGTCGTCGTTGCGCAGTTGCACCTCACGAATGTTTGTCTTGGCCAAACGCAAATTAATTGGTTGCAAGAATCCCGGTACCGGGTCATCGACAATGACAAAGTCACGTTGATCACGAATGTCGAGGTAGAGTCCAACGCGGACGACATCTCCCCTGCTAAGCCTATGGGACTCGTTCAGTTCCTCCCACTGCTGCTCTTCATTCTTGACCCAGTAAGCTTTGCTGATGTCGATGCCAAAATTCTCAGGTTCGGATTGCATTACAGTCGGTTCGTATTGAAGAGTCGCTTTATAGTAGAACCTAGATTCTCCCTCCTGCTTCAACCCCAGTACACCAGACATTCCCACGAATTCGGGTTTCAAAGACGATGAGAATACGAAAGATCGTCCTTTCCCATTCATCTCCGAAGGTCGATCGAATTTTGGTTGACTCGTTTGTCCTTCAAAGACTAACTCTACGTCCATTAGAAAGTCATCGTCTACCGTTTCAAAGCTTTCCGCATACTCTACTAGAGCGCTCAAGCAGAACGAAGATTCGTGAGGATATGATCGATATTGTTGGTGGTTCCAAGCGAACAGAACTCCTCGAACCAATTCTGCAAGTTTCTCTTCGGAAACTAGTTCCTTCCCTAGGTTTCTGGCTTGAACAAACGCAGAGACCGCACTACAAGTCGTTTTCAATGCACTCGAGAGCATAAAGTTTCGACGGCCAAAAGTGCCGTGTTGGATTAGCGCACGATCGCCCGATACGCCGACAGCATTTGTTAGTCTCAATACCAAAGACGCGACGAAGTCATCTGGTGCACCCAATGCTATAGCAGCCTCAAGCGTTTGAGATATTGAGAACGGATTGGAATACTTGTCCTCGTCGTAGAGATGTATGACTAAGTCCAAGTCTCCTCTTCCGTGCTGAACAAGGGCGTTAGCAAGCATCAACCTCAACGAAGGAACCGAAGAGTTAGCCAAGCTCAGATAGTCTGGCAGCCGGTAAACGGTATGTTCCTCAAGGTATTCAAGCAATTTCTGTAAGACATCTTCAGGAATCTCATATCCCGCATTCAGAAGCCAACGAAACGCCAGTGCTGTATATGCAGAAAGATACAAGTCTGAATGACTGGACTCTCTGCTCCAGAAACCAAAACCGCCTGAAGACGATTGATAGTTTTCAGCCGATTGCACTACCCTTTCGATGTACTCGCCCGTATCCAACCAATCAACGTCCATGTATTCCTTCAGCTGGGAATATTGAGCCGCTACTACTGCTGAACTCAGTCTCTGTTCCCAACACTGATATGGATAGTCACGTACCTGAATTACCCGTTCTTCAACAGTACTGACAAGAGAAGGCGTAACTTTGATCTCCAAGGAACCGGTCCCATCTGTAATGTCGTCTGGAAACACGATTGGCTCGATAACGTTTGACTGGGTGGACGTACCGTAAATTGAACTTACGAAAAATCGCTTGTTTGGGTGTACGGGAACTTCTTGCACTAAAGCATCCGAATCTTTTCCTGATGAAGCAGAAGCAAGAAATCGAATTGATCCCGTAGAGGGATTCTGATTCTGTACCAAAATAGCTTGTGTTCTAGCGGTCACGAGCCTTCGCTCATACGGTTCAAGAGTGATGGACTCGGAATGCGAATAAGGTATCGTGTCACCTTGGGTCTCGATTGCAACGGAAACCTCTCGTTCTGATTCCATGCGGTTCAACACTGAAAAACTTGCGTCGAAGGCGTCTCCATCTGTAACTTGGTTCGGCAATACAGGACGTATTTCAATCCCCAGGTTCGTGTTGACCGCCTTCGAACCGAAGCCGAAGTGTTCCGTAGGGGATGCAGCAACCACAATAATCTTCCATTCGGTCAATCGATCTCCAATTTCGAACTCGAAACTCGCGGTGCCATCTCTAGCAGTCTCGAGACTCGGCAGCCAGAGACTAGTGAAGTTCTTGTTCGATCGCGGGGCTGGGCTTTGTCCGAGCGCGGACTCGAAGCTAGCTGGTAAGCGGCTCCCCGTAACCGTAATGTAGTCCTGCTCAAGTAGCCAATAGCTCTTGATATCAATACTCATGCTCTCCAAAAGTCCTCGGACTGGGTCAAAGTGCCCAATCCCTTCACGAGATACTTCAAGCACGCCTTGATCAACGACTGCAACCGCCAGTTCGGACGCAGTTGGAGTTCCTTGAAGTCCTCGATTAACTGAAACTGAAACCCTTACTGTTTCTCCTGGTTTGTAAGTCTCTTTATCGGTTGCAATCTGTACACCAAGGTGTTGTTTTGGATCCTTGACCCGAAGGCGCACACTTCGCCTCCAGGAGTTTGGAAATCTCTCTTGTTTGCTTGCTGCGACGAGCGTCAGAGGTTTTTCCAAGGCGTTTGCAGTCGTGACCGTAACCGTCGCTCGGACTATAGGGGCATAGTCCTGTCTTATGGGAATGTCGATAACACTGTGGGTTCCATCTAGTTCAGTCACCCACTGATCCAGAATTCCTAGTCGCTCAACCGTCACCAATGCCGAAGATCCCGGAACGGAATGCTCAACCACGAGCGATGCAAACTCTCCCACCTGGAAGAGACGACTCTGAATTTCTCTTGAATTTGATATTGTCACAGAGTCACGTTGCGCTCGCGTGCTTACATTCGCACGTCCTTGAACGTAAATTCTTATGGTCGCCGCTTGTTCACGCCCATCCGCAGTGTTGATTGTTGCTACTACAAGGTAGGATCCCACATGTTCCGGCATCATTGCGCAGGATTTGGGCATGAGGTCTTCAGTTAGTTCGCACGACTTGATCAATTTCCATTTTTCCGAGTTGAGACTATCTTGTGCAACATCCCGAAAATAATTCACCGTAACCAACCGATCGTTCTTGGGCACACCGTGAGGATCCGTAACAATCGCATCGACCGTAACGATTTCACCAATTCTTGATCTTTCCCCAACGCGACGAATACCAACAAATCTGTCCGTGCTCCTATATTTGGCACGTTCGCTTTCCCAAATGATGTTTCCACTGTCTTCTTGAACGCCGATAGCCACCGTCAATGTTCCATATTGGATATCTAAGACATCGAGCTCGATAGAACCATTGAGTCGACCTGCGGTATCTGTTAACGCATTAACTCTTTGAAATTCCTCATGATTCCAACTTTGGCGCTGGTAATGGGCAGACAGGAAAGTGTAGTCTTGTGTTTCGGGAAATTCCGACTCAAAACTGCTTGGTCTCAAGAATGTGTCGATTTTGATGGGGGATTTGGAAAAGGGTGCACCAGACAAGAGGTCGGCTCTACCCTGGACAATAAGCTTGTCTCCGAGCTCGTATTCGGTCTTGTTTAGCGAGGTCTCCACACGGATCGACGCAGGATCGAAGTCGAGAACTTCAACCTCAAATGCCTCCCAGTAATCGACTGAGTAGTCCAGCCCGTCTCTCTCGTCATTCAATAACGAAGAGATATCCTCGCCGTTATCAATCAACACAAGAAACCGTAACGAACCTTCGGAACCAAAAGTTGTCTTGGGTATCGTGAGTTCTCCGTGAAAGGATCCAAACTCGTTGAGTTCAATGGCGTTCTCGTGATAGATCAGTTTTCGATAGCCCTTCATTACAACCAGACGGAAACGACGATTCTCAACCTCTCTCAAACCTTTATCGCTCTGTTTGCGAATGTAAATCTTGTAATGAACTCGCTGCCCGGGCCGATATAGTCCCTGAGCCGTGTGTCCCCACACAGACAAAAACGTACCAGTTGGAGAGCTTGAATACCCACCGCTTGTCCGGAACGACGAGTTTAGAGGCAGAATCGACCGGCCTTCTGCACCTTCTATCCATAAAGCATGTTCTGAATGAAAGGGAGTTCGACAAGGCGCATCGTTGATTGGTTTAGATGTTGTCCGAAATCGCCTCTTCCGAGTCTCTGCAGAGAAGGAAGTTCTACCAGGTAGAGACGCTATTCCCTGTTTGTTGGTGGAGGTTCTTGCCAGTATCGAGCCAACAGAGTCTTTCGTTTCCACCAGAGAGACCCTCGCGTTGGGAACTACCTCACCCGTCTCCAAGTCTGTTACCCAAGCAATTGAAGATGTATGTCCAATTAGAGCGTGAACGTCGTACGGTGTGACTTGCCCTTTAATGCATGAAGTTGGGGGATTCTCGCCGTGCTCAGGATCTGCAATCGGTTCGATCGCCGCCACAAATCGACGAGTCTTGGCGGGCAACCAATCCTTGAAGTCAACGGTGGTCGCTACGATTCGATTTGCTGGTAGGTCTATCTCTTTCTGTTCGTCTATAAGGGACCACTTGTCGCTCGATCGCTTTTCAGCGGCAAATCTAACATGTAGCGCACTAAGGTTAGCGACATTTACCGGTATGTCCAGTCTTGATTTCGCACTCAATACAATCCACGGTCGCTCGTGTTTAAAACGTGGGGCTAGCGGACCTGTATCGAATTCAACCTCGGTAGCCGTGCGTAGTCTTCTATCAAATACGTCAGTAAGTGGACCATGTCCAACCGTAAGTTTATAGGTTGTATTTCCTCGGAGTTGATATCTAATCTTGACCTTGTTCACTTCAACATTAGATGTGGAAAAACCCTCGTCGCTGTTTGAATCCGAAGGTATTATGTAGGCTAGCGACCCACGTCTATAAGCTCTGCCACCAAGTGAATAGGAACTAAACGTCGTGAATCCCTGGTTAGAGCCGTGACTAGGTGACAGAAGCGTACTACGTTTGACTTCGCTTCGATGGGCAGGCGCATTAAATACCAAGGTGATGCCATCATCAGGATTACATCCAGAAAGCCTTCTTTCACTATCATCCGGAGCATCTCGTAGATACTGTTTGAGCGACCCTTCCAAGTCTAGACATTCCAATCCAATTAGCCTGAAAGCGGGATATACTTTGAATCGAGAAATGTGCATTGCACGAGTAGTGGGCTCAGTTGCAGAAAACGACCAAACTTTTGGTGCAACTTCTAGATCATAGGTCGTATCAGGCTCTAAGGAGGCCACTGGTTCCACCATCCAAGATCTAGACGCAAAATTGCGTCCTCCTGCTTCGTACTTCTTGCGATCAATTCCACCATCCTCTAGCGATTGGAGCAGTTCTTGTGTCTCGCTGGCGTTAGCGCGGTTCCAAGCACCATCCTCGTCTCGGACAAAAAGAGTTGGAGTGAGCGTCGCCATACGTGGCAGTTCATCCAAGTGAACAACCCTTATTTCTTTCAATTCCGAAGTTTTGAGGTCGCGGATATAGAGCTTTTCCAGTATCGTTTCCAAATCCATAGTCTGCGAGAAAACCACATTGAAAATAGGCTGTGTTGGACTACGCCACACAAGGCTTCCCCCGCGCACCGTCAGAGATGCAGTCTTGAATCCAAAATCTCGGGGGGACGCTAGCGTTGAACCATCAATGCCCCGAATCGACTTCCCTACTGAAACGACATAGGACGTTGAAGGCCTTAAGAAATCACTGTGTGTACACGTTAACTGGGTTGGGCTTGTCCAGCGCCATGTACATTCGAGAGCTGGCTTGATTTCGACGTCTATGTCAGATAGGTCTTTGTCGGTTTGGCCGAAGGCAACCATCTTCTTGTTGAATTCGACAATGACTTCGCCTCGGCTAGTGGGTACTTCTTCGCCGGATGGCGTGACACTAACAATTTCTAGTGGACTATCTCCGTCCTCACAAGTCGCAAAGACACTAAACAGAACCGATGCTATGAACGCAAGAAGTCGGATCTTAGAAGACATCGAAGTTCTCCCATGCAGTTGTACCTACAACTGGCATGTAGTTGAATGTAACACAATTACGGTACGTCTAATTGAAGCTTGAAAGCACCCTATCAAACAAATCCAGACGGTTTATGTATAGGTCGTTTCTCTGTTGAAACTACTTTTCAATTGGCTACTCTTCGTTTTTATGGGACTCACGCCAAGTCCAAGGAGCCGTCGGCTCTACCTCCCGCCACAGCCCTATTTTGCGCTCTCTTGCGTACTCTTCCGCCAATTTGAACTCGCTTGCATCTGAGTCCGCCTCTACGGTCGACCAAGCATGACCTTCCATTAACAAGTGAACGTTTAAATTTGAATGTTCGTGTCCTACGACGAAGACTCTTACGATCTTCCGGCCTGATTCGTTTGTTTCCTTGACTTCCAACACGACGATTTGGGAATCTACGATTTTCTCCAGATATTCCTTTGACTTTTGAGCGTGAAACTGTTTCCTCGGGACCACTTCAGGCGCATCGATTCCCCATAAGTCAACTTCGTAGCGCTCGGCGGACTTGCACTCACCTTCTATCTTCGGACAAAACACAATTGTGTCTCCATCCACAACCTCGTGAACAGTACCTTTCAAAAACTCTGGTTCCTCCGATTGCGCGACCGGCGACACAAATGCAACCAGAAAACCCATCATCGAGCAAATGGTTCTCACTTTGCGTCTCAACTTAGCTGAACCGCTGTGAAGTCACTGAGAAGCTGGCGTACGTCTCGAACCAATTGGTCGCCGTCTCCGGAATCCTTGTCACACAGGCTGATTGCCATGTCGACAATATCCCCTTCCATGAATCCAAGCTTCGCCCGAAAGTTCGCTCCAAACTCAAGCAGAACTCGGGCAACATCTGTCTCTCCAGTAGAGAGCGCACCACTGAGCGCAGTTCCGTTCCTGCTATCTCTTCGAGCATCAACTTCGCATCCTGCAATGAGTAGCGTTCGAGCCGTTTTGGCTGCATTGGGACGTCTCCCAGGGTAGTCGATCAATTTGATAAGCAAGGTTGCGTTCGATTCGTCGCGATACTTAGCAAGATCGGGATAGCGGATTAGATGCGCACGAAGCTCGTGATAGTCGCCGGACTCGATGAGTTCTAATGCACGGACGGCTCGTGGTTGGATTGCGCGTTTTGAATCTTCCATTTTTCTATCCTGATTTTAAGGACTGAAACAGTACAGAATGTGCTGCATCTGCGTTGATCGATTGAGCAACTTGAACGTTTGGGAGGTCTCGTTTCCGGGTTGTTCGTTGGTCGCAAACAGTCATTCCTCTTGTCAAAGACCCACTCAGCTCAACGTGCACTGATAGCTGTTCAAAGTCAAACATCGAAGGATGTGTGACGGCAAGCACCGCACACGGATCATGCAGCGCCGCTAAGCGTTTTCCATTGAGAGCATGCATTCGATCTATCAAAAATGCAAACATAGGAGCGACAAATCTAGCAAGATTGCTATCAATGTCTAGTAAAGACTGCATAGTCGAGTCTGAGACTAAGAATTGGTGTGTCAGATTGAGCCCACACATACGGATGTCTGCGCCGGACTCAAAAACGATTGCTGCTGCTTCGGGGTCAGCATACACATTGAATTCTGCTGTAGGAGTGATGTTCCCGTGAGTGGTGCTGCCGCCCATCATAGAGATTCCGCGGATTCGGTCGACCCAGCCAGGATCACGTCGAATCACATGTGCCAAATTTGTCAATGGTCCTAGCGCGACGATCCAGTCGTTGGGAGTGGCATGCTCCAGCAAGAATTCGACACCGTTCTGGTCTTCGGGTGCACGATGATGTTCAATCCGATGGACACCACCAAGACCATCTGAACCGTGAACGTGTTCGGAGTGCATCGGATCGGCCTCCAGAGGCTGGGATGACCCCTGGTACACAAGCGTGGTGGTTTGTAACAGCTCGGTCGCCAACAGTGCATTCTGAGTGGTTGTTTCAAGTGGCACATTACCGCTCACAGTGGAAATACCTTTGACGTTTGCAACATGGTGTGCGAGCAATAACGCTACCATGTCATCCACACCTGGGTCACAGTCAATAATCAACGATTCCATAAATTGGCTTAATGGTTGATACGGTGGAACAATAGCTGTTCAACCCGATAATTTTCCACTATCAGACCAAGCGCTAAAGAGGCAATTGAAATGTCCAGCCGAACACTTTCTCTAAACCAGAACATCTATGAGTACCTACTTCAGAATATCCGACCCGAATCTGAAGCAATGCGCGGACTCCGTGAGGCTACGCACGCTACTTTGCGAATGCATGTCATGCAAGTGTCGCCAGAGCAGGCAGCCTTCATGGCTTGGCTTTGCAGGCTAATGAGTGCCAAGAAGACTATAGAAGTCGGAACTTTCACAGGCTATAGCGCACTCGCTGTTGCAGAAGTCTTGCCCGAAGACGGAACTGTAGTAGCTTGCGACATTTCAAAGGAATGGACTGACCTTGGGAGAGAATACTGGGCTCTAGCAGGTGTTTCAAACAAAATAGACCTTCGTCTCGGACCGGCAGGCAAAACGTTGGACGGACTAATATTCCAAGGACTTCAGTACACGTTTGACTTTGCATTCATCGATGCCGACAAGTCCAACTATGATGACTACTATGAAAAATGCCTCGTCCTACTTCGGCAAGGTGGAACTATAGCGGTAGACAACGTCCTGTGGGGAGGCCGAACTGCTGACCCGTCGATTATCGACGCAGACACAGCCGCATTACGCGACTTGAACAAGAAAATCTCTTTGGACCACAGAGTCTTCTCTACGATGCTCCCCATTGGTGATGGTCTGACGTTGGCTCAAAAACTGTGACAAAAGCATCGTTCCAAGATGGTGGCGATGGGGTGATGTTCCGATCACAAAGAGCTTAAGTTGTCAATAGAAAACCTCGACGAGGAATGAATTGAAAAACTCTTGACAGGTAGCGGAATTCATGAACGGTGCCCTACAACTCAGCACTTTACGGATAGCTTTCCTTTGAAGAAATGACGCAAAGCGCAAACAAGACCCAGCGAATACTAGTGGGCGCAACCGTCGTTCTCGCATTCTGCGTTGTTGTTGTCGGTGCCTACACCAGACTGGTAGATGCAGGTCTAGGATGTCCTGATTGGCCGGGATGCTATGGAATGCTCACTGTTCCCGAGTCGGAATTAGAAACATCGCGAGCAGAACAACTCTATCCAGAGTTTCCGGTAGATCAAGCGAAGGCTTGGACTGAGATGATCCATCGCTATATTGCCACTCTGTTAGGTATCGTGGTAATTGCAATCGTAGTCGTCGCATGGCGCGGTCGCATGGCATTGACGCTTCCAGTTTCGCTACTTGCTCTCGTCATATTGCAAGGCGCATTCGGCGCTTGGACCGTGACTCTAAAGCTATGGCCGCAAGTCGTCACGGCGCACTTGCTGGGCGGCTTTTGCACGTTGGCCTTGCTTTGGCTGTATTTCTTGAGACTAGATGGATTGACTTTTCCAAAAATACAACCTCGATTGCAATTTCACCTGTGGATTCTGTTTGCTGCAGTCGTGCTTCAGGTCACTCTTGGTGGTTGGACAAGCTCGAACTATGCAGCATTAGCATGTCCCGAATTTCCGTATTGTCATGGGACACTGTTTCCTCCCGCCGATTTCCTAGCCGGATTCAATATCTTTCAAGACATTGGTCCGAACTACCTTGGAGGGGAACTCTCCAATGACGCCCGAATAGCCATACAAGTGGCACACCGGTGGGGGGCATACATCGTAATGTTTATTGGTTTAGCACTACTATTTCGTCTGGATCTGATCCCAAGAACGATTCTCGGTGCAATTCTTGTGACTCAGTTCTGCTTAGGGGTCTTAAACGTCGTACTATCACTGCCATTGGTATTAGCGGTACTTCACAATGCTGTTGCTGCGATATTGTTGCTTGCTGTCGTAACGCTTCTTTTCAGTTCAAGGTCGAGTCGCACGAACGATGTTGGATTTGAGCTTGCTGGTAAAGCACAAACGTGAGAATAACTGAACGAGTCCCGCTGAAGGGTCATCGGGCAACTAAAAATAGCAGTCGAAATGCCTGTTGCGTACGAAGCATCCTACACCATGCTGAGAATTATGCTTCCGCAGTGAGAAGCAGTTGCACAAATTGGATGATACAAGCCGTTGGTCAACCAAGATCGAGGCGCAAAGAGATCCATTGGACACAAGAAGCAAGAGTCGATACGATGGCTCGAGTCCCCTATGCAAAGCAGAGATCAGCGCTTACATTCCACCTGTCTTCCTTGCACAAATGAATACCAACGACTCGTCGTTAGAACCACAGAATCGCTACAGTGCCCCTCGTTCTCGCCTTACAGATGACACCGGTTCAAGCTTGGATTGGGAGGAGTTTTCAAAGCGATGTGCAGAGAAGATAGTGCGGGGGCGCATTATGGCTCTCCTCATAATTCTCTGTACGTATTGGATCGTTAATTGCGCACTCCTTTTTCTTGCTCAAATCTTACTTGGAGAAGGAACGATAGTTCATCTTCATACTACAGGTCTTGTCCTATTGGTCTCGGGGTATGTAGCTACCTTCGCGCTCGTGTTCGTAGGGTGTAAATTGTTTGTGTTTTACTACTTTCGCCATAAGAACATCGAGGATTTCGTAACCATGATGGAGAAAAGACTGAATCGAGTATCTGAGCGACCTCTGGTATTTACACTGTTCTTCGCTCTCCTGGCGGCCCCTTTTTGTATGTCTTGTCTTAATCTAATGGCTGACTTTCCGCCATACTCCCTACTCGCGACCCTTGTGGCTTTTCCCGTGGTTTTCTTACTGTGTTACCCGGTGTGCAGAGCAATCATTCGCAACAGCTCTAGATTGCTACAGACCATGAATTCAGCCCCCGTGCAGAGCCTAGCGTTTAACAGTAAAGACTAGAAACTATTTCGGCAAAGCCACCAGTATTGGTCATTCGTGTCCCAACGCCACCTGAATCCAATGCGCCAATCACTCACTAATGTCCTCGTAAGTCCGATGCAATGGGGCCATGCTGTTAGAAATACGTGGTACAAAGCCTATTGTTTGCGCCCGTAGCTCGGCTGGACAGAGCGTAGACCTTCGGAGCCAAAGGCCTCAGGTTCGAATCCTGTCGGGCGTGCCAATCGCTTCCTCTGTCGGAGCTTGCCTAAATTAAACCTCGGTTGGCATCAATCGTCTGCGTACTGGATAGAGCATCCAGATTCAACTGGAGAAATCAAGTGCCGGCTAAATGGTATATGAATCTTGTGATTCGCAATAACGCATTCGCTATTCTTCGGGTTCATCCCCTTGCTGTGTTCTGGTCAAGAGGCTCTTTTCGTTCTTGGTCTTGAGCGCTTTTAGCTTTCTGAGCAGAATTCTAGACTTCCATGTTCCCTTTAGTTCTTGAGTCCCAAAGCACAAATTGGTATAGAGTTTCACAGGGGCATCGGATTCTTCTTCGTCTTGGTCCAAGTTATCGCTTGTAGATTCGGCACCATCTTCGACAGCTTGTGGCTTCATTTTTCTGGCAAGCACCACGTAACGTTTTCCAACTTCAAATGGAAAACCACATGACGCCACAGCGAGTTCAGTGGACACAGTGATCTTGCTCGCCAGTTCCCCTTTCCATTCCTCCTGCAGTTCAAACTCGAACTCCACAAGCTGTGCGGAACTAACGAAGCCGGAACTGACTGGTTTGTCTACACTTAGCACCTTTCCAGAAAAGACAAACTCCCCAGTCTGAAAATCCTCTTCGAAGCTATCAGGTAGGCAGGTGCAAGCCCATGTGTTGGATCCAATAAGAAGTAGCAGCAAACTGAAGATGTAACAAAAACTCGATTTGAGTTGAGTTGTTGTCAACGATTTCATTCTCACCCTCCCAAAAACTGCTGTGAGGAACGAACACCACGAATTCGATGGCTCGATGTGTTCAGCCACGAGAGCCTAATCTCTAGACTCATTTTCAGAAACATTTTCACGAGTCAATCTGACGAAGACAGTACAGTGACTCACAGAGCCAGCTAACCAAAGCCAAACTCGAACATTGAATGCCAAACCCGCTAGGTCTCAACTGTTTTAACATTGCACACTCTGGATGTCTAGCCATCCAAGTCTTTTGGAATCGAGCCACTTAACGGGAATGTCAAATGAAGCTCTACGATCAACAATTCGCACCAAACCCACGACGTCTTCGGATATTCATGGCAGAGAAAGGTATTGAGTGCGAAGTCGTTCAGGTCAATATCGTCGCTGGGGAAAACCTCAGTAGCGATTTCTTGGAGGTAAATCCACGTGGTCGTCTGCCAACTCTAGTGCTCGACGACGGTACAGTGCTCGACGAGTCCATAGCAATTTGTAGGTATCTTGAGGAAATTCAACCCGAACCGTCGCTATTTGGCAACGATGCATTGGGCAAAGCAAAAATTGAGGCGAGACAGCGACACATGGAGTTCGATGGACTAATGCCGACGGCCGAGGCATTCCGAAATTCCTATCCTGGTTTTAGGAAACGTGGAGTAGGCGGAAACGTCGGTGAAATCGATGCAATTCCCGAGTTGGCAGAGCGCGGAAAAGTGATGGTTGACCGATTCTTCAATCGACTAGACGATGAACTGAAGGATTCCATGTATGTTGCAGGGGACGACTTCAGTATCGCCGACATCACTGCATTGTGTACCATCGACTTTGCGACTACTGCTGCCCGGATACCGTTTCCCGATCAATGTACCAATATCAAGAGGTGGTACGAAGACGTGAACGGACGACCCAGCGCAAAAGCATAACGTCGCAGTAGGGATATTTCGAAGAGGGAGAAATTAAGCTCATGGCAAACGATATCGTGATCAAGAACGGACTTGTAGTGGACGGAACCGGATCAGAACCCTTCCCTGCGGATGTCGCCATCAACGGCGACGAGATTAGCGAGGTAGGTTCTGTATCGGAGGGAGCGCATCGAACTATCGATGCGGACGGAAACTACGTAACTCCAGGATTCGTCGATCTGCACACGCACTTCGACGCACAAGCGGGATGGGACCCGCTCCTCACACCAGTTTCGTGGCACGGAGTCACTACTGCGCTCTTTGGAAACTGCGGGGTGACTTTCGCACCGTGCAAAGAACAAGATCGAGACTTTCTCGCCGGCATGATGGAAACTGTTGAAGACATACCCAAGAACGCCATCCTCACTGGATTGCCTTGGAATTGGGAGTCTTATGGTGAGTATCTCGACTCTATCGAGTCCCTGAATCCGGCGATCAACATAACCGGTCTCGTTGGTCACTGCGCTTCCCGGTTCTACGTCATGGGAGAGCGATCAATCACCGACAACGCAACAGACGACGAGATCGAGCAGATTGCGTCGTTGGTTGGGAGGTCCGTCAAGGAAGGTGCAGTGGGCTTTTCCACAAACCGATTGCCTGGCCACACTCTGCCTGATGGTCGATCGATACCGGGTACGTTTGCCGAACCGAAGGAACTTGTTGCAATTTCTAAGCAAGTTGCCAAGCACGGCGGAATTCTACAGAGCGTTTTAAACTACGGAAAACTCCGTGAGGAACTGAATATCTTGCGCGATCAGATGCGAGAGTCGGGAACACGACTGTTGTTCAGTGCTCCGCATCAGCCCGGTTCGAATGGTGGCGTGTCGGCCTACGATTCGTATATCAAGGACATGCAAGAAGAAGGCTTGGATATCAGTGGGTTGACCCTACCCAGAAGCGGCGGATTTCTTTCAAGCCTCAGCTCAATGATTATGTTCCCCGGAGAGAATTGGAATAGGTTGCGCAACTTGAATCTCGAGGAGAGGTTGAAGGCCATTCGAAACCCGGAGACTCGTTCAAAGCTGATTGAAGAACCCAGAAACCATCCCCAATACTCTCAACTATCAGGGGCAATGCGTAACTGGTATTGGATTAGCGATGCCGATCGACCGAATTACGTCAAAGATGCCTCGGAGAGCTTGGCGAGTATTGCCGAACGAAACAACGAACAGCCAGTCGAGACGTGGTTGCGCTACATGGATGAGTCAGATGGAAAAGGATTCTTCCACGTTCGATTCTTCAACAATGACCTAGAAGCCTTGGAACCATTCCTGAAAGAGGATTGGGTGCTCCCAGGAATCGGTGATGCCGGTGCTCATGTAAGCCAGATCATGGACTCTGGGTGGACTTCCTTCATGTTGGCTCATTGGGTTCGAGACAAAGGTTCATTCTCAATTCAGGATGCCATACGCAAGCTAACTAGTGCGCAAGCACGTGTAATCGGTTTCAACGATCGAGGGACTCTGGCGAAGGGCATGAAAGCCGACGTGAACGTCCTCGATCTGGATCGAGTGGCCGAAAGACAGCCCAAGCTGGTACACGACTTTCCAGACTCTGCACCCAGACTGATTCAGAGAGCAGTCGGCTATAGGGCGACGCTCTGCAACGGCACAGTGATACTAGAAGACGACGAACACACGGGAGAGCGATCAGGAAGGGTTCTGCGAAATCCTAACTCTGTATAGTCGGAAATTTCGCAGTCCGTAGGAACTAAGAGCTAAGCAGTCTCGAGTTCTAGTCGGTCTCGTCCTAATCCAATCCGGTGAGCATTGTGATAGTGATGCAATGCGGGTTCATTGCGTCCAAACACAATGTGTGAGTAGAACTCTGATTCGGCTCCATCTTGTGAGTCCGATGCTACCTTGTAATCCTCATTCACTATGACGCTGTTGAAACCCGCAAAGCGCTCTTCGTAGCTGTGTGCATCATCCTCAAAGTAGTACTTCGCTTCATCGAACACGTACCAACTGTGGTACGTGTTTGACTTTCTCGTCGAGTTATTTGCCGGAAAGACTCGTAAGACATCGACTGCGAAATGGTCTACGAGAAATATGGTGTTGGGATAAATAAAGTAAACGCAAAGTGTGATCAATCTAAAAGGTAGCTCATCAGGGCTAGACACTGTCTCGAATGCTTCGAGTAGGTTCTTGCGTGCAAACACCATCCGATAGTTGAGTCCGAAAGTATCGTGTGTCTGCAAATTCCCCCTAATTTCAGGCGCTAGCGAGTCTTTGTGTAGCACGTCAAAGTGGTAATTCTCTCCAAACGTGTCAATTGCCATCTTCCAGTTCGCATCAGCGGGAATCACTTGGGAAGCTCCGTGGCTTTTGTTTGCCAAGTCCCAATGTGCCATGTCGTCTTCCAACCCGCCCAAGCAATTCTCAATGTCTACTGTTCCACCAGGACTTGGTTTTACCCATAGCATTCCAAACTTTTCTTGACACGGAAGCTCGACAAGCGAATGGGCCTCCTTACATATCGAACCAAACTTGTGCTCTCGATTGATGGCAATCAAGTCTCCCCTATTGTTGTAAGTCCATGCGTGGAACGGACACGAGAACTGGGTTGCCGTACCACGTCCTTCCTCCACCACGCGGGCGCCCCGATGACGGCAAACGTTGCCGAAAGCTCGAAATTCACCATCCGGGTCCCGCACCATGAGAATTGAAACTCCTGTTGCGTTGTCCACCCAGTAGCTATTCGGTTCCGGGAGATCGGTTGACAGTCCCATGAATAAAGGAGTTTCACGAAAGAATGTGCGTTGTTCCTGAGCAAGAAGCTCGGTGCACGTGAAATCCGAAACAGGACATCGCACGATTCCACCTGCGTCGTGAGAAACGTCGTTCTCCCACCCGTGACGCAGAATTGACAATACTCTCTGGCGTTCTTCCTTCCGCATTTATTGTTTCCTCACAATGCCTCTTCTGAGATTTCCAAAGACACAGTTAGTCTGATTCGATGAGTTGGTGAAAGTAGAAGCACAGCCCGTCGGGTGCAACCACAAAGAAGACTTGATACTTCTTTCCGTCGTCGTGTTCATCAATTCTCCATTCACCGGTTACCACACCGCGTCCTTCGAGTTCTTCTTTCATTTGAGCCGCATCGTCTACCAGGATAGCTCCGCCGTCATTCGACGAGTCTCCACCGTTCACCGAGAATCCCATCGGGATTCCATCTCGTTCCATTGTCACGGAGGGATACGGCAAGTCTGTACGATTGACCTCCTGCATGTCGAACATTTCGCCATACCAAGCAGCAGCAACATCGCGATCCGCAACAGGAAGAGCTAGTACATCATCCTGAAAAGGATATGCGGCTTTAAATTTGGCACGTTCCGTCATTGAATATCTCCGTTGCGACAACGCCTATATCTTCGCACAACTGTATTCTCTCTAAACTTTCTAGCGTGTTGCATTCACTCCAAAGTGACTGCTGCGAACACTAGCCCAGTGTTGTTTCTTAATATTGTGCGAATCACTCAAGACTTATGCAATGTCCAAACCACTATTTGAAGGACTCAAGGTTGTCGATGCCGCATCGGTAATCGCAGCTCCTGCCGCGGCAATGATGCTAGCGGACTTTGGTGCGGACGTCATCAAGATCGAAAAGCCCGAACGTGGAGACATGCTCCGGATCTTGTCCAACATGCCGGGCACACCTGAAGAGGGCCGCAACTACATGTGGGACATGGATGGTCGGAACAAACGGAGCATCGCGCTTAATCTCAAGACTCTACAAGGAGTTGAAGTTCTCCACAAGCTTGCAGATTGGTGCGACGTTTTCATTACAAACATGCCGTACCCGTCACGTGTGGAATTCAAAGCCACATACGATGACCTTAGGGTCACCAATCCGACAATGATTTACACCTCACTGACGGCGTATGGAGAGTTGGGCGAAGAACGAGATCGAAAAGCCTTCGATCAACTGGCGTATTGGGCGCGAAGCGGTCTCATGGATTTGATGCGAGAACCCGGTACGAAACCAACTCAGGGTCTGCCCGGAATGGGCGACCATCCAACCGCTGTCGCCATCTACGCAGGCATCGTCACAGCACTCCTAAAACGCGAGCGAACTGGAGAAGGATCGTTTGTACAGACTTCACTGTTGGCGAACGGACTATGGTCGAATGCCGCAATCGCTCAAGGCGTGATGGCTGGCGCGGATATGGAACGCTATCGAGAAGCAACCGAAGTACCAGGGGTCACAATGCAAGGCTATCAGACAAAGGACGGCCGATGGTTGCAGCTCAATATGATTCGGAACGAACAAATGCTCTCCGTTCTCTTTACGGTGATGGGTGCCGAGGATCTTCTGGTCGACCCAAGATTCTCATCTATGCGAGACATGTACATGAATCGTCGTGAAGCTGGAGAAGCAATACAAGCGATTATTGAAGCTCGAACATCAGCTGAATGGATGGAACTATTTGATCAAGCGGATCTTCCAGTAAATCTCATGGCCATAGTTGAAGAGTCAGCCATTGATCAACAAGTGTTGCAAAACAGAATGGCAATGGTGCCTGACAAAGACTCGGTGGGTGTACCTCTTCTGCTGAATCACCCGGTGCAGGTCAGCGGAGTAGAGCCTGTACCAGTCAGTGCTGCGCCCGGACTAGGTGAACACTCAAAGGAAGTTCTCGTCGAACTGGGCTACGATCAGAACGCTGTGTCTGAATTGATTGAAATCGGAGCTGTCGCTTGTACTCCCGCTAATCCTTCCTAATGTCTACTAAAAACTATTGACTCGAAGCGTCTCTCTGAGTCATCGACCTTCTCCATTCGAAAAAGCCCCATATCGCCATAAAGAAGTACGCAAAGTACAGCAGTCCATAGAGCCACAAACCCTGACTGACGTATATTGCGACAGAAATCACATTTACAACCACCCAAACTAACCAGTTCTCAAGCTTCTTGTGTGCCGTCAAGTACATCGCAGCGAAGCTCAGCATGAACAACCCGTTGTCCCAATATGGCAACGCTGCATCCGTATAGGTGTTGAAGAGATAGCCAAGAGCTACCCCGCCTACTACACATATTGCGGCAAGAATGCCTAGTAAAGGAATGCCGCTTCGAGTTACCGGAAGATCATCACGTTGCTCGCCTCCGAAAATCCATACGTACCAGCCGTACAAATTCAGCGGCAGAAATCCCAAGACATGCAGTGCTAGATTGGCGTAGAGTTTTGCTTCGAGCAGAACGGTAATCGAGACAAGCACGTAGAAAACGCCCAACGGCCATGCCCAAACTTTTTGCCGGATCAGACAAAGGACAATCAGGACGCCAAGAACGAGACCGATCGGCTCATCCGCAATGAGCCAGTAGTCCCAAATGGCACTCAAATCGAAAACAGCAACTTTCACCAGTCAAATCTCTCCCAACTCGAACCTACAATTTACTCGAAACTCAATTACAGAAGTAAGTACGCTTCGGCTAATCCGAGTGAATCAACAGCTCTCCACATCAAGAGTGACCGAGAACGTAGGACGATGGGTTCGTCCGTTAGACGCACCTCCAGGTCATTGGAAGAAACAGCTTTCGGGCAAGCTACGAGAACTTGCAGTCAAAGGAAAGCTTGACCAACTAAAGCAGTTAATTGCAGCGGACCCTCATCTCTTGAACAAGAGAGGTAGTCACGGCCGAACGTTTTTGTTTGAAGCAGTTAGAAAAAACCGCTTCGAGACTGTGATGTGGTTGTTGGAACAGGGTGCAAACGTTCAACTCACCGGCTGCTACAACGCCGAATCAATAGTACAACTCGATTCGCTCACTGCGGCTTCGTTCTACCGGCGAGAACGCCTCATTGAGCCTCTCACTCAATATGGTGCAAGACGGGATGTGTTTCGCGCTGCATTTGTAGGGGACACAGAGGAAGTGGAACGGTTTCTGCGGGACGACCCAACACTGCTCAGTGAGGAAGATCCCTGTGACGACATCTATTACACGCCGCTAGTGAGCTTCTGTGTAGCGGGAGGGCAATTGGAGTTGCTGAACAGTCTTGTCGACCGAGGTGCAAGTCTTCAAGGATACGATGCACAGCTACTCTTCATTGCTGCTCACATGGGTTGTTCCCGTACATTGGCTTTCTTGCTGGAAAAGGGCGTGTCTCCAGCGACTTCCGATGCCACGCTGTGGATGGCAACCAGTAGCATCGAAGATCTGCGTCTACTTGTGAATGCGGGATTGTCGTCGAATCAATGCCCGTACCACGGATTGCATCCTCTCATGTACGCCTGTCGAGCCGACAAGACTCTTAATTTCCCAAAAGTACGCTACTTGATCGATCTCGGAGCTGAAGTGAACGCCGTTGGTCCTGGCGGGCGAACAGCACTGCACTATGCCTCGCGTGGGGGAAGCGCAAAGCTATGCGAACTGCTACTCGATGCGGGCGCAGACAAAACGTTGCTTGACGAAGAGGGAAGAACACCTCTCGATGTTGCCCGGAGTTTTGACAAGAAGGAAGTCGTACGGATCTTGCTAAGTCACCCAACCAAGAGCCCTTCCAAGTGAATGTCCACTTAGTAGTGTCGGGATCTCACATGAAGCGCTACCAATTGAATTAGCAGTGATCTATAAAGATACTTGTACAGTAAAGCAGATTGGGTTTGATGAGGCAGGTACACCGAAACGTAGGAGTACTGGCATGCTTATTCTCAACGATATTTTGTACGATTAGCTCAGTCAAGTTTCCAAATGTTGAAGCCGAAAGTGAACAAGCATCCAGTACCGATTGCACAAGGGTTTAAGTTGGACTCTCCCGCAGCAATATGGAAATTTGTGAATTGGCTTCCCTTGATATTGGTATGGCCGTTCTGTGTCTTCATGGTGTTGCTCGATACCAGCTTCTCTTGGACAAGACTTGGCGTGATCGTCATATGCGGGACCGTGATCTGTATCGCCTACTACGTTTTGAGAAACGCACTAGTCGCTAAGGGAGCAGCAAAAAGTGACTTGGATGCAATCTCGAAAGGTATAGGACGTTCATCTGTGGCCACTATCCTCATTGCTGTTCCAATTTTTGGAGTAACTTTGATTTCACTCTCTATGTTTGCGGGAGCACTTGGATTTGGGGATACATTTGACAATGGTTTACCAGTAATTGCACAGATTGCTATTTCGCTGTTTCTTATGGCCGCATGTGCGTTCATTGGTTGGCGACTCAAGGGCCGAAAGGTGTACGAAAAGTACGTTTCCAAGCTCAACGAAGGTAAATCTCAATAAGCTCCTGTTCGAGTATCAATTAGCGAAGACAATCTGATCTCTCATTTGACTCAGCCGATCATAAGATTCCTACACGACCCACAGTAGCTTCAAATTGTGTCCTCCTGCTTGTATTCCAAAGCTGTACAAAAGCAGCGGAAATTCGTACTGGCAATCGGTTTAAGATTGTGAAAGTCGCTCTTTCCTTTGCGGTTCTATACACGCCACGGAAAGCCCTAGAGTGCTGGTCTAGGTAGTGGTTGCTCGCTCCTATTCGACTGGTTTCATTTGAACAGATTTAGTTCTTTCGAAACTTCTTCAAACTTGTCGAGAGCTCGAAGTTCACTTGTCTGATTCCATTCAAGAGTAAGTCTCACGTCATCAATTGCAGAACGGCATGTTGCATGTTCTGGATTCGTGCGCGTACAAACTTCTCTCACGAGAATGTTCCAATCAAATTCCAATCCTGAATCCTGCAAGCTCACTGAAGTAGCGATTCCCACTCGCAGACGACTGCTGGTGTCAGGAGGTTCATGAGGCAAGTCATAGAGTGAGTGCCAATGAATCTGTCGTAAATGAATATTCCAAGGCCAAGTTTTGTCAATGTGCTGACGCCAAGAATCGCTACTCTGATCCCTGTCGTACAGCATCACCGACGACTCGTCACCCAACAGTGCCGCAAGCGACTTGAGAACAAAAGCTTCGGGAATATTCCCGTACTTTGGCCAAAGTGTATCTAGTCGTATTGCAGTCGAGCGAAGAACTTCATACTGTTCACGATCTCGCTTTGCGTCGATCCGAATCTCTGAAAAATCGAATCTATTGCATTCGCCCTTGAACCAACGTGCTTGAAGAAAGTTCAAGATTCGAGATCGTAATTCGCCCTTGTAAAGCTGAAGGTCTGAGGCAAGATGGGCAATGTCGATCGGGTCCACAATGGCATTTGCCAGATCTTGTAGATTACTTTCCTGGTTGCAAATCCATATGAACACCGACAAGTTTGCGAACGCATCGGCGTGACACGACTCTTTCAGATCCCATCGAACCAATTCTCCACTTTCCAAACGGCATTGCTCCCTTTGCAAAGCGTCAAAGACACGTTGCCTGTCTCCAATTGGATCTTCGAACACTCCTCCGTAGGTTAACCGGTTTGGAAGCGATATCCATGATGTAGATGGGTACTCCAGTGGCATTTCCCCAAAATGGGCGTCCAACTCTTTTTGGCACTCATCCGAAAAGTCCACCAATGTATTTGGACAAATGTCGACAAGCTCGAAATTAGTTTGATGGAGAACTCTTGTGTCCAGCCACGGAACGTCGATTATTCGCGTTGTTGCGTGAATCACAAGACATGCCGAAAACAAAGTTGTTAGTAACAGTAGGATCAGGAACAATTTGCAGCTTTTTCTTGCTGCGAATCTAATTCGTGCTATCGACATGAGAGGCGTTGAGGGGAAGGACAATTCACAAGTGAAGACACTTAAACGTACCATGCCTTTCTTGCACGATCACGGACGATGGTCCCGTCACGTAGGTTACTTACGCTCGTATCGTGTGGCCATAAACGGCAATAATCCATGTCGCAGACTGTTTGAAGCGTACCTCGCACGAGATTGTTTGTGTAAGCCAACCAAGCGGTCCAGACGCCGTGGAATCTCTCAGAGTTCTAGTGTAGCATTCACACGGTCAAGTTTCTATTCGTTGACACCAAAAGTGGACAAGCGACCGGGTGCAATTGCTCGAGCGATGAAGTGGGACTCCCCCGCCGCAATCTGGAGTTTTTGGAATTGGGTCCACGTGCTAGCGCTTTGGCCTTTCCTCATCATGATCGGGTTGCTCGATGTTGGCTTCTCTCTGATGGGTCTCGGTGTGGTTGTCACATGTGGAATTGTGATCGCCGTCGCCTATTACACGTTGCGGAATTGGCTAGTCTCAAAAGGAGCTCCGAAGGATGAGTTGGATGCAATCTCGAAAGGAATTTGTCGATCAGCTGGTGCCACGGCTTTAATCGGAGGATTGATAGTTATGGTACCTATGGTCTCAATTTCCATGTTCACCAAAGCTCTTGAGGTCTACGAGACTTTTGTCAATGAAACGAATTTGATCATGCAGTTCGTTATTGCCAATGTGATTGTCGCTTTATCTGCATTTATCGGTTGGCGACTCAAGGGCAGAAAGCTGTACGAAAAGTACGTTCCCAAGCCCAATAGTGGTGAATCTCGATAGATTCCACTATCGTTTCTTAAATAACGATCGACCCTAGGAATTCACCGCTACACATGTGATCTCTTGATCCTGAGTTAACTTTGGATATCTTCAGCATAGGTTCAATTGATGTAATTCAGAAGCGCTGAGCATCTGGAAACAACTAGGGAGATTCCCGTTCAAGACAGTGGAGAGTCACTCACTCCCTTCAGTCTAGACAAACATCATAGAAAGCTATACAGGTTGCCAGTCGGAGAATTAGGTGTTCTCTCAATCGGTCGGGCTCAATCGTACAAATCCAGCTCTTTTGAGACGCTTTCAAACATGCCCAGTGCTTCAAGTTCTGTTTCTTGATCCCAATCGAGGGAGAGACTTAATTCCTCTATCGCAAGCTGGCAAGTTGCTTGTTCGGGATTCTTGCGGGTACAAACTTTCCTGACGAGCCTCTTCCAATCGAACTCCAATCCCGACTCCTGTAGCGAAACTGCTACAGATAATCCCAAGTGCACGCGTCTTAAGGTAGTTGGAGGTCCATCGATAACAGCGAGGATGGTATTACCGCGGATCTCCTCCAACATACTCATCCAAGGCCATACTGCTTGGATGTGTTTGCGCCAAGAATCCCCTTTGCCATACGACCACGGTGAATGATAAAGCACCGCAGCCGATTCGTCACCTAAGCGAGCAGCCATCGACTTGAGAACGAATACTTCGGGTACAGCACTATATTGGGGCCAAATATCACCTAATCGCTTGGCAGTTGACTGGAGAATTTCATACCACTTTTGGTCGCGCTGTTCGTCAATCCGAATTTCGGAAACTTCGTAGTTGTCACATTGACCACTAATCCAACGGGCTTCAAGCAAATTCACAACACGGGTTTGCATTGCTCGCTTGTAGCGTTGGGGGTCTGAAGCAAGATGAGCAACACTGGTTGGGTCGACAATGGCGTTAGACAATCTTTGAAGATTGCGACTCTTGCTGCAGGTCCAAAGGAATACCGACATATTTGCGAATGCATCGGCATGGCAGGTTTGCTTCAGGTCCCACCGAGCCCCATCTTCATCCTCCAAACGGCAATCCTCTCGTTGCAACGACTCGATGACACGATTTCTAGATCCCATTGGATCTTCGAACACTCTTCCATACGTAAGCCGGTTTGGTTGTCTGATCCATGATGTACCGGAGGGCTCCAGTGGCAATTCAGCGAAGTGATCGTCTAATGCACTCTGGCATTCTGCCGAGAATTTCTCTAGAGTGTTCGGGCAAATGTCGACCAAATCGAGATCACGATGCTCCCTAATCGATACTTCCAGCCATGGTTCGATCCTTACATACGTTGCCGAGTAATTGACTTGCCACACCAAGAGCGAAGCCAAAACGAGCAACACGCCGCAATGCAAACTGCGCTTTGTTTTTGCTGCGAACCTAATTTGTGATTTCGACATCGAAGTCCTTCGAGGTCTGGACAAGGTAATGGATGAACACAATGAAGCGTAGCACGACTTGAACTCTCTTACTATCTATGCAGTACCCGATTCTTGCCTAGAGTTTCTTCTCAGTACATCGGTGGACGGTAGTCGGGACTATTGCCAGCCGTTGCATCCACCACAATGTAACCTATGTTGCTGTGACTCAATCCATAAGGATCTCGTGCGGATGTTTGCCTCTCAGGTTGCTCGCCAAACGAAAACTCTGCGAACGACTGCTATGTTCCTAGAGCAAAAAGGGCCTGCTCCTGATCAAGCAATTGATTGGGATTAGTGGGTTCTTGAGCGTTGCTTATACCGAAACGGTGCTTGGTAACTGATGGCAGAAACTTAACCAAAGCAAATTTCACATTGATTCGTGCACAACCAAATTGGTATACACACGAAGAAAGGACACCTGTGTATGTTCCCTGCAAACTTGACAAAGTCCAGAACGAGCGACGGAGCTTGTTCGGTCAGGCAGCCCAGTAAGCACTTTAGAGCTTCATTCAATCGACGATTCCTTCGAGTTTTACTTGCCTTTCTATTGGCATACCTAGGAGCTACAGCCGTGAATTCCGAAGAACTTGCGCTAGCCAAAATTTCCGATGACGAGTTTCGCCAGATCAGCGAATTGATGCGAGAACTCCGCAACATCAAAAAGGATGCACTGTTCGTTCCCGTTGCTCGACTGCAATTGCTCTATTTGGACAACCAGATCGAACAAGCAAAGGAGAGTAATCCAGAAACTGCAAACAAGATTCGGAAGTTCGCCCGTGGTGTGGCATACAACATTGCAGCCTTCACCTGGCCAGGATGGGGAGACACCGGTCCTATCTCCCAAGAAGCCCAGGAACTAGGATTTTCCGCAGCGCGTGTCGGTCTCGAATACTCAAAGGCTGCTGAAGACGTTACATCCAACATTTTGTGGATTAACGGTGCGCACGCTCTTGCCGCCCGAGAGTTCAATCTTGCGGTACAACATTTCGAGGATGCTTTCGAAATCTCCGAAACTGACATCGACAAGCTGATGCAAACCGGTTGGATTACTTTATGTAGGCTGTTGGATAGTCCGAGTGATCAATCCAAGGCGACATTTGACACAGCATTCAACAATCTTCAATCAAACGATCACGAATATGCTGAATTCTTCGCTGAGCAACTGACGACAGCACGCAAAATCTTTACAGACAAGAAGACCGACGACTAACCGATTTTGGCTCTCAAGTCCTCTTGATCGACTCGCAATAGCAATTGATTGGAGAGATTTGGCATTATTAACGACTGTTGTTGAGGGAGTTTCTAAGAAATGGCACATGATCTTGTAGTACGGAATGGACTAATCGTCGATGGTACGGGCAATAAACCCTATGTAGGCGATGTGGGCGTTGAGGGGAGTTCGATCTCCCACGTCGGACCCGATTGCTCCAGAGGAAAGCAAGAAATCGACGCCGAAGGCAAGACTGTCACGCCTGGATTTGTCGATCTGCACACCCATCTCGACGCACAAATCGGTTGGGATACCAAACTCACTTCCATTTCTTGGCACGGCGTGACCACTGCATTGCTTGGGAATTGCGGAGTTACCTTCGCTCCGTGCAAGAAAGGGGATCGAGAATTCCTTGCCGGCATGATGGAAACTGTCGAGGACATTCCGAAGTACGCGATTTTGACAGGTCTCCCCTGGGACTGGGAAACATATGGGGAATATCTAGATTCGATAGAACGATTAAATCCAATGATCAACGTGACTGGACTTGTGGGACACAGCGCTACACGGTTTTTTGTGATGGGCGAACGAGCCATAGACGAACAACCAACCGAAGAGGAAATCCAGCAAATAGCTGATCTTGCTGGTCAATCGGTAAGAGAAGGAGCAATCGGTTTCTCCGTCAATCGTCATCCGGGGCATGTACTGCCCGATAGACGACCTATTCCGGGCACATTCGCGACTCGAGAGGAGCTGTTGGCAATATCAAAAGCAGTTGCGTCCAACGGTGGATTGATGCAAACCGTTCCACACTTCGGGGATCTCGAAAACGAGATGGACCTCCTCGCAGAAGAAGCCCAGAACGGCAGAGTGTTGTTTAGTGCAATTTCAGAGCACGCTGCTTTGCTGGACGATCGTGTTGGGAAAATGCGAAACGATGGTCTCGATGTGACCGCCGTGACGGTTCCACGAAGCGGAGGTGGTGTCACCGGATTGTCCACAAACAACTTCTGGCGCACAAAGTCTTGGAACGAATTGAGAAAAATGAACTTGGATGAAAGACTCAATGCGATAAAGGACTCCGATTTCAGATCCAAACTCGTTCAGGAAGTCAAAGATCACCCACAGTACGAAGCTTTGGTCAAAGCCATGAAACGTCAGTACTACATGGGTGATAAAGCGCGACCAAATTACACTCACTCGCGCTACGAGAGCCTCTTTGACATCGCAGAAGAACACGGAGAGCATCCGGTCGAATCTTGGCTACGAATCACTTTAGAAACAGAAGGTAAGGCACTGTTCCACGCTCGTGGATTCAATGTCAATCTCGAACATCTTCAACGCATGATCTCAACCGAATGGGCTATGCCCGGTCTTGGAGATGCGGGGGCTCATGTCAGCCAAATGATTGATTCAGGTTGGTCTACATTTGTGCTTTCGCATTGGCATCGTGATGCAGGACTGTATAGCTTGCAAGAAGCGGTTCGACGAATTAGTGCTGAACCTGCACGAGTATTAGGGTTCAACGATCGTGGCTCTCTGCAGGTTGGTAAGAAGGCAGATATCAACGTCATAGAAATGGAACGGCTTGAAGAGCGCCAGCCCGAGATCGTCAACGACTTTCCGGGTGGAGCCCCTAGGTTTATCCAACGTGCTGCTGGCTACTCGGCAACGATTTGCAATGGTTCTGTAATCCTACGCGACGACGAGCACACAGGCGAAAACGCCGGAGAAGTTCTCAGAAATCCCGCCTGTTGATGTAAACGCTCTGCCCAAGTCCCAGCGGTGTGGATCTGTGTTGCTAATTGCCACGTTCCAACAGACAACAGAGTTGTAATTCACTGAGCTCAAATGCTCAAGCTCACCACGGGCAAACGCCGAAAAAACTCTTGCTAGAATTTTTGGACTAAGGTAATCTGTTATTCAGATGCTTCGAGAGTGCTCAAATGCGGGAAAAAGTCCACATTGCGGACGGTAGCGTTGTGGAAGGTACACGGGTTCGGATCTTGAGGATTACGCCTGGTTACACGGAGATTGAATTGGACGATGGATCAGTGGTGGAAGTCCATACTTTGCCCGTGGATGCTTTTCGTTTAGACGGTAAGGTCGACCGAGAGGGAAACCAAGTTTACTCAATTAACCACCAAGTAATCCTTAAGGTCAAGTCAACCAAGCAGGCACAATTGGAGAGCTAACATGTTCAGTTCAAATGGGGCAAATCAAGGATCGCAGGTAGTGAATTCTGTTGCACCTCCGACAACAACAGTCAGTGAAGACTCACTATTTTGTGCAACATCAGATTTTTCGATAACTAAGTCTATATTTTCGACTGATGTGGATTCTGCTCCGTGTCTTGGGTATCTTGACGAACTTCGAACACTTCAAGATGGCTGGGATGGAGAGGGTAGTCTAGCAATAAGAAACGACGCACTGTCTTGTGCCGCGATGCTGCTAGTTTCGGTGCCCGAGTTAAAAGATTCCATTCGTGTATATCCAACATTTGAAGGTGGAGTGCTATTGGAGTACACGACAGGAGATTGGTCATACTCACTAGAAGTTGCACCCACAGGTAGCGTTGGCTTTTGCGGTGTTCAAATTTCAGGTCGGGACGAGTTCGATCTAGAGGACTTTAGCGTCGCAGACAAAGAGTTGTTGACGAACATAAGAAAAACTATAAGCTAAGACGTATTTAGTGACTAGCAAACTTGCCAATGCGAAAGAGTTGCTTTTTCGCCAAGTTCGCCAGCATCAAATGAATGAAGGAGAACCGTCAAGTCAGGCCTTCCGTCCGTTACCTAAAGACCATCACAAACTATCGCTCGATAGATCTTACCTGACAAATCCTCAGCAGTCCTTTGATAATTTCCGTTCAAGAGAGTTTGACACCGTCGCGGTTTTCGGATTGACTGTCGGAGAATTCGAAAGTCTTACCATAAATTGCTTTTCGGATCCACATGCATGCAACATTGAACATTCCTATGCTGACTATTCCATGCACAATAGCTCACAACAAAGGAAGAGGTCGCTGCGCCTTAAAGTACTAGCAATGAATCGTGGGCAATTGCATCCTATGTAGCGTCGTTCAGCATCAGTTATGTGCGATTTTTCTTCGAAGTATTCGAGCCACCAAAGGTTGTGCCAGTTTATTGCCTCGGGAACCGGCTGTCACACGAAATTGACTCCTAGGGATTGATCAGTTTGTTACGGACTGCAAGACGATGTGGAATCACCTTCTACACTGGACAGATATTGGGAGTTCGTACCATTCCGGTCATGAAAAAGCAACAGTACGTCTTCAATAGCTAGAGTGGAAGTCTCGTTGCCATACGGAAAGTCGTCTATTTCCGTCAGATTTCCCGATGAATGCGAGGTGGCCGTCATTCGCAAAGCACCGATGCCCCTCGTCAAGTCGCCAATCGACGAAGTCTATAGCGCTTTGATGCAACCAGTGGGGTGCTCCAAGCTTAGCCGTGTCGCTCAATCATCAAGAAGTGCGTGCATATTGATCTGCGAC
Organism: Candidatus Azotimanducaceae bacterium; assembly: GCA_965203735.1. Taxonomy (GTDB): domain Bacteria; phylum Pseudomonadota; class Gammaproteobacteria; order Pseudomonadales; family Azotimanducaceae; genus Bin55. The sequence continues at coordinate 678,089 of OZ241909.1, read as the reverse complement.
ATCACAAGACCTGTTCCAAACAACTTATTGCTCAGACCCATCGTTGAGTGCCTAGTGGATTCTGGCATTGATGCCGCCAACATTCTCATATTGATCGCAACGGGACTGCACCGACCCAACTTGGGAGAAGAACTTGAGCACCTAGTAGGTGATCCCTTGATTCTTGACACCATTCGGATCGAAAATCATCACGCTCGGCGGGACTCTGAACACTTGGATCTTGGATTCACGTCTGAGGGAACGCCCGTACGAATAGACCGTCGGTTTCTCGAAGCAGAACTTAAGATTGTCACGGGATTGGTAGAACCACACTTCATGGCCGGCTACTCCGGTGGCAGAAAGGTCCTAGCTCCCGGAATCGCTCACTCTGACACCATTCGAACACTACACAGTGCAAGAATCCTAGATGATCCGAACTGCCGTTCGTGCAATGTTGAGAACAATCCTCTTCATCGGGAGCAATTGGAAATTGTGAAGATGGTCAAGAGACACTCTCGATCCGAAATCTACGCTGTGAACACCGTGATCGACGAAGACCGAAGGGTCGCCTTCGTAAACTTTGGCGACATCATAGATAGCCATCAAGCGGCTATGGATTTTGCAGATCGGTATTGCACAGTAACAGTGGATCGGAAGTTTGATACCGTGGTGACCTCGGCAGCGGGCTATCCACTCGACCAGACGTACTATCAAGCGATCAAGGGAATGGTGACTCCACTCGAAATTCTTGAGAAAAATGGCAGCTTGGTCTTAGCAGCACAGTGCAAGGAAGGGCTTGGATCCGATGAATTTCGTAGTTCGCAATGTAGCCTTCTTGATGAAGGTCCGGAGGCATTCCTCCGACGCATCAGCGCAAAGTCAACCGCCGACATAGACGAGTGGGAGACTCACATGCAAGTCAAAGCTCAAAGTGATTTTCATATAAGTCTCTTCACCGATGAACTGAGCGAAGAAGACCGCCAATTGACAGGATTGGACCTTCCCGAATCGATGGAAGTTGGAATAGAGGCAGCACTGTCACGCTCTCACTCAAAGAGTGTTGCGGTGGTTCCTGAAGGTCCGTACGTAGTTCCAAAGTTCGCGTAACGAGTAAATGCAATTCAAGCCCTAACAATCGGGGAGACTTGAGCTAGGTGGCAAAGGCTTTTGAAGACATACGGGTACTAGATCTTTCTAACCGACTTTCCGGTGCGTGGGCTGCCAGATTGTTTGGAGACTTCGGTGCAGACGTCATTCTTGTGGAAGACGAAAACGGTCACCCACTACGCAAGGAACCACCTTTTCTCGATGACAAGCCAAGTCTTGAGCGCTCGCTCTTGCATGCCTACGTAAATTGGAACAAGAGATCAGTTTTCTCCGGGGAAGTCGACCTGTCCGAACTGGTAGCAAGTTCGGACGTTGTCATAACGACAACAGTTTTAATTCCATCAGAACTGGGGTCCTTGCCTAGCAATTCCGTCCACTTGTCCATAACTCCCCACGGTTTGGAAGGACCCATTGCGAGTCTTCCTGGCAACAATCTCACAGCTTGCGCGAGAGCTGGCTGGTGTGCAATCAACCAATGCACCGATCACCCGCCGTTGCAGCTTCCTCACAATCAGAGTGGCTATATTTCCGGAGTGGCGGGATTTGTAGGTGCGTCCGCTGCGCTGTTCAAGAGTGTACGTACGAATTGCGGAGACATCGTCGACGTCAGCGAAGACGAAGCCGTGGCATGCACCTGTGCACCTTGGGCTGAAGTGGGACTCTTCATCGGAGGAGAGAACCGAATGGCACACGGACCCAATGGTCCCCGAACGCGGGATCGTTCCGGTCCGTTGTGGCGCGCAAAAAACGGACACATCAATTTTGGGTATGGCGATTGGGCGCAATGGACGAGTGCTTTCCACTTTCTGGAGCTACCGGAAATTGCAGAAAACCCCGATTTCATTTCCACATTTGGCCGACACCAAAAGGACACCCGTCCTGTTCGAGACGGCTTGGAGAGAGTCTTAGTTAACCGCGACAAGTGGGATGTGTTTCACGGACTCGCAGAGAGACGATGCATTTCGGGAGTCGTACAAAACTCCCGTGAGTTGATTGAAAGTGAGCACCTGAACGCTCGAGAATTCATTCTTGACACATCGGCCAATGGAACCAAAGTCTACGCCCCTGGTGCTTTTGCAAAGCTCTCTGCCACCCCTTGGGCTCGATCGCGTAATGCTCCGTTTCTGGGTCAACATACCGACCAAATAGAGCCACGAAGAACCAGTGCTGCCTCCTATGAACCAAACGACAAACTTCCGTTGCAAGGTATTCGGGTTCTTTGTTTCACGGGTGCATGGTCGGGCACCTTCGCAACCCAACTCCTCTCCTTGCTAGGTGCTGATGTGGTCCAGGTTGAAGCTCGCAAGCGTCCAGATGTCTGGCGAGGAGCTGGAGCACCAGTACCTCCCGGCGTTAGAGACCCGGATATCGTTCAGGATCGCCTCAATACAAATGGGATGTACAACACGGTAAATCTGAACAAGCGAGCCATTACATTAGATGTGTCTCAACCAGAAGGGATGGAGATTTTCTGGGAACTCATACCGAACTTCGACATACTTGCGGACAACTTCAGTCCCCACGTCATGACGAAGTGGGGAGTTACGATGGAAACACTTCGTGAAAAACGAACGGACATCATTTTTGCATCGTTGTCGGGCTACGGACGTACTGGACCGCTAGCGGACTACCCCGCCAACGGAGCTACCACGGAACCAATGGCAGGTCTCTCTTCGATTCACGGATATGAAGGCGACACCGCCCAGAACACGGGTGGCTTAATCCCCGATCCGATCTCCGGTTACTACTTAGCAGGCACTATTCTCGCAGCACTTCACCATCGCGAACGAACAGGCCAAGGTCAGAGAATCGATCTGTCCATGATCGAATCAGTCGCGGTACAGATGGGAGATGCAATCTTGGAATGCAGTGCCAATGGGCGCATTCGCAAACCAGCCGGAAACAAGCACCCTCGAATCGCGCCTCACGGAATCTATAAAACCCGGGACGGACATTGGATTGCCATTTCAATTGAAGACGATGAGGTGTTCTCTCGCTTCGCTGAATCAATAGAACTTTCGGACGAACGATTCGACAACGCTGCTGCTCGAAAACAGTATGAGGCGGAGCTGGACGACGTAGTTGAGAAGTGGGCTGCTAACCAACCGATGATGAAAGCCGTGTCCATGTTGCATGAGATCGGTGCAACAACTTGCAAAGTACCTGGATTCTTGGAGGTCTATCGCAACCCTTCCACTCAATTCGCGCATCGGGATTTCTTAAGAGCAATAGATCATCCTGAATCAGGAACACACTTCATGCCCACCAACCCGTGGGTGTTTGGGTCAGTCGACAAAGGAGAGATTCGTCACTCCCCTTGTTTTGGACAGCATAGCTTCGAAGTTCTGAATGAGGAGTTGGGGATAACAAAAGAGGAGTATCGAACCCTAGAAGAAAAGGGGATTACGGGTACAACCAGACTCTAAGTTCGAGTAGAAACTCGTTCATCGTTGTTTTTTGCGCACAGTCCAGACTTCTTCAGTGGGCCAGGAACCAGCCCATACCGCATCAGCCCAAACATATCGGCTGGCAGCATTTGCCGGAGCACCAAGTTCCAGCAAGGACTCGATCTCAAATCCGCAGGATCTCAACAGTTCGATCCACTTTCCGTGAGGAAGTTGAAACTCGACGGTCTCGGGATCGGCCCAACGCAATTCATACATCCCGAGGTACGGTCGCAGCAATTCGGTTCCGTTTCGCAAGTCTGGTTGCTCGGGACAACAAAGCTGCGAAATCGGATGGCACGTCATGAATGTCAATACGCCCCCAGAACGAAGCACTCTTGCGACTTCAGGTATCCACTGATAAGGATCCGCCCAAAGAGAAGCCCCGTACTCTGAAATGGCGAAATCAAATGTCCCATCAGCAAAAGGTAGGCTTTCACCAAAGGACTCGATCAAGGTGACAGGTATGGCGTGTTTAGATCGAAGTCTCGCTGCCGTCTCGAGTTGGGATCGTGTTGGATCGATTGCATAGACTTCTCCTCCCCGTCTAGCTATCCACGAGGCAACATACGCCGTACCGCAGCCAATCTCTAGGCAACGCTTGTGTTGGAGGCTGTCGGGCAACAAGGGAGCGATGTCGTTTGACAATTCCCAAATTCCCCATTGGGGCGTGTCCGTTGCCCACTTTGTTTCCGCAGGATCCGTGTATTCCTCTGCTTTCTCGACCCAAGCCGCACGGTTGAGCCGTTGGTGTCTTTGTATGGACTCAGTCAATCAGTCGCACCCCTTTTCATTGGTGGCTAGTACACAGCGAGAGAAAATCGCTGTTCCTCAAATGAGTACGATAGTCGATTCATCCCGCAATACTGGAAACAAGCCATGTCGGACGAACAACCCATCCTACAAGAACGTCGAGGAGAGGCAAATGGAATTCTTTGGCTCACACTCAATCGCCCTCACAAACTCAATGCTTTGACCTTCCCTCTGCTTGAGGAAATGCGCGAAATCTTGTTCCACGCACGATTTGATCGAACCATACGGTGCATCGTGATCACGGGTGCGGGACGCGGGTTCTGCGCGGGCATGGACTTCAGCGGAGCAGCGAATCCCAATCCAGATCCAAGACCAGAAGGGTTGAACGAAGCTGGAACCGCCGACATTGAAGGCTATCGTCTCAACTTCCGGCATGAAACCGAAACTTACATTGCCTTGCGACGCATGGAAGTTCCGATCATTGCAATGGTCAACGGGCCTTGTGTTGGTGCTGGATTCGACCTTGCCAGCCATTGTGACCTCGCAGTTGTTTCGACAGCAGCGCGATTCCAAGTTGCGTATGTGAGACGAGGACTCTATGCAGACTTGGGGGGATTCTGGTCACTACCTAAAGTAATAGGTTGGCGAAAGGCAATGGAACTCATGATGACCGGCCGCTTTATGAGTGCGGACGAAGCCCACGAAGCCGGTTTCTCGAATTACCTCGTCGAACCGGAAGACCTCGAAAATCGAACTATGGAATTAGCTCTCGAAGTTGAAGCCGGTCCTCCTATTGGCCAGAAGATTGGCAAGCTTCTTGCCGTGAGAACTGCAAACATGGATTTCGATACAGCAATGCAATGGTCCGAATCTGCAATTCCGCTTGTCGGAATGTCCCGGGACGGTCGTGAAGGTGCTCAAGCATTCCGCGAGAAAAGAGACGCGGAGTTCAAGGGTTTCTAAGGCCAAAATCTGCGCGGTTCGAGCTAGAAGCAAGAGTCGCTGAAATTCTGCAAGGCCGTTTCTAAACCACTACAGAAGATCGGCTTGGCGTGCCCACCTGTATTTTGCACCCAGCACGGCAACTGGTTTCTCTGCCGTGTAGGGGTAAGCAAGTATTTGACGCTCGTTGAGAAAGTCGCAGGCTTGCTCTACCTCTACGTCTCCGACCAACGAACAAACCACTGGCTTGTCGATTCCTTTGTTACGAGCGGCCGCAACAGATTCTGCGAGTAGTTCGGCAAAGACCATTGGAGGCGTGATGATCGTGTGCCAATATCCAACCACAAGAGAGTGGACTCGTTCTTCGTTGAGCGCCAGATCAATGGTTGCAGAGTAAGTCGAAGGCGGCTCCCCACCTGTGATGTCGACTGGATTTCCAGCAGCTCCAAACGGCGGTATGAATTCTCGGAAGGCAGAATCCAAGTCTTCCGGCATAGTCATGAGAGTCAGGTCATGGTCGACGCATGCGTCGGAAAGAAGCACACCTGAGCCCCCAGCACCGGTGAGGATAAGAACGTTTTCTCCTTTAGGTGTAGGCAAGACGGCCAATCCGCGGGCGAACTCGAGCATGTCGTTGAGCGACTGCACCCGAATGACACCACTCTGGCGGAGTACTGAGTCGTAAACACGATCATCTCCCGCAAGCGCACCAGTGTGTGAGCTAGCGGCACGAGCCCCTTGCTGCGTCCGGCCGGCTTTCAGGACAACAACCGGCTTTTTCTTGGAGACACGAGTCGCCACATCGGCGAATGCACGACCATCCTTGAGGTCTTCCACATGCATTGCAATGACCTGGGTATTGCGATCGTCTTCGAAGAAAGTAAGCAAATCGTCTTCGTCGATGTCTGCCTTGTTCCCCAATCCGACAATTGCAGATACACCCATATTGGCGCTTCGACTAAATCCAATGATCGCCATGCCAACTCCACCGCTCTGTGAAGACAAAGCTACAGCGCCTCTTTCGCTGTAAGGAGTACAAAAGGTGGCACACAGATCGTGGTGTGTGTAGTAGAACCCGTAAATATTCGGTCCCAAGAGTCGAACGTTGTGTTCTTGTGCTGCATCCACGACCTCCCGTTGGAGTTCATGCTCCCCGATTTCGGCAAAACCGGATGGAATCAACACTGCGCCGGCGATTCCTTTTTCTCCACACTCGGCAATGACGGACGCTACAAACCTCGCCGGAATGCAAAACACGGCAATATCGACGTCCGTGGGGATTTCCAAGACGGACGGATAGCACTTATGTCCAAGAATCTCCTCTGCGCGGGGATGCACTGGGTACAGATGCCCTTGGTAGCCCCCGTCAATGAGATTTCGCATTACGGAATTGCCGATCTTGCCGTCTTCAGCGGAGGCTCCCACCACTGCAACCGCGGACGGGCGCATGATGCGGGTCATTGCTGCGAGGATTTCGTCTCGAGCTGGTCTAGGTCGTTCGGCTTTTTCCTCAAAGTTCAAGATGATGCGCACATCGACTGCAACTGCTTCGGTGGAAGTGGCTATAACGGGATTGAGATCAATTTCATCGATCTCGGGACAATCTGAAACAAGCTGGCTCACGGAACAGATCAGGTCAATGAGGCTATCTTTTTGAACTGCGGACTTTCCGCGCACGCCGTCGAGCAATGTGCTGCCTGAGATTTCATCTAACATCTGGCTGGCTTGCTCTCGTGACGTGGGTGCCAGGCGAAATGTAATGTCCTTTAGCACTTCTACCATGATCCCACCGATTCCAAAACCAACTAGTTTCCCAAACACGGGATCCGTAGTTGCACCGATAATCACTTCGACACCTTCCGCTACCTGATCCTGAATTAGTGCTCCCTTAATGCGTGCTTCAGGATCATGCGAAAGCGCACTTTCGACTACCTTTGAGAAAGCTTTGCGCATCGATTCCACACCCATGACATCGGTTACAACTCCCCCAACGTCTGTCTTGTGCAGAATTTCGTCCGCAACAACCTTGACAACCTTCGGAGTGCTGTCCGCTTCCACCAGTTTCGCTGCTTCTTCCGCACTGGCTGCCAAACTCTGACTTGGCATCGGAATTTGATAGGCATTGGCAAGCTTTGCCACCTCTTCTGACGAAAGTGACACTCTCTGCTCCGACCTGGCTCTTTCAATTACGGCTCGTGCTTGCTGTTTATCGAAGTTCATTGTCAAACCCCTTGTTTCTCAAAGCATGTACCAACTAGTTAAGTACTATACGCCTCAAGAGCTATATATTGTTGTTGTCGATGTGTGTCGAAGAGATGGTCTATTCTGCACATCGAGTAAGAATCGCTGACTACGAGGGAGAGGGAGTATGGCAACTGTCAATGGCGCTACGTTGATGGCCCAAAGCTTAAAAGAGCAGGGCGTCGACTACATGTTTGGGATCGTTGGTTTTCCCGTCCAAGGTGTGGCTTCAGCGGCGCAAGAAGCGGGAATTCAATACATTGGAATGCGCAATGAACAAGCGGCGAGTTACGCAGCTCATGCGGCTGGTTACCTTACAGGCCGACCGCAAGCCTGCTTAACGGTTTCAGGACCCGGTGTGATCCATGCATTTGCAGGTCTCGCTAATGCTCAGCAAAACTGCTGGCCCATGATTCTCATTGGTGGCGCCTCACCCATCTATCAAAATGGCATGGGTGCTTTCCAAGAAGAGAGACAGGTCGAACTAGCACAACCCTATTGCAAGTATGCCCACGCTATTGAGCACACGAGCCGTATCCCTTTTTATGTTGCTGAAGCTGTTCGAAATTCCTTGTACGGCCGGCCAGGTGCGGCTTATCTGGATTTTCCCGACGACATCATTCGTGGAGAAGTGGAGGAATCTGAAGTCGTCCCCGCAAGACGCGTAGGAGATCCGCCCCGCTCGCTTGCAGAACCACACGCGGTGGAAGAAGCACTCTCGGTTTTGGAATCCGCCGAACGACCCTTGGTCGTGGTAGGGAAAGGCATGGCATGGTCCCGGGCCGAAGAGGAAGTTCGAGCATTCATAGAACGTACGCAACTCCCGTTCCTAGCATCTCCGATGGGCAAAGGAGTTCTTCCGGATGATAACCCCTTATCAGTCGGTGCTGCACGTAGCACTGCCTTACGCGAGGCCGACGTGGTTTTTCTCATGGGTGCTCGACTCAACTGGATCATGCACTTTGGTCTACCACCGAGGTTTGCGGAGAATGTTCGTGTGATACAGCTTGATGTCGCTCAAGAGGAAATCGGTCGAAACGTCGCTCCTGAAGTTGCGCTCGTAGGAGATGGAAAGGCCATCACCCAGCAACTAAATACCGCACTGACCAACCGGCAATGGTTCTATCCTGCAGAGACGGACTGGCGTACTACGCTGCAAGCCAAGGCTAGCGAAAATGCCGAGGCGGTAAGAGTCATGGTCGAGGACGACTCGAGCCCGATGAACTACTACAGGGCGTTTCGAGACATCGAGGACTGGCTGCCTGATGATGCAATCATCATCGGTGAAGGCGCAAACACCATGGATATCGGCAGAACCCAAATGTTGAATCGTCGTGCACGGCATCGACTTGACGCAGGAACCTATGGAACTATGGGAGTTGGATTGGGTTTTGCCATCGCCGCAGCAGTTACTAATCCGGATAAGCCAGTTGTGTCGGTACAAGGGGACTCTGCATTCGGCTTTTCAGGTATGGAACTAGAAACCATGGTTCGCTACAACTTGCCCGTGAAACTCATCGTATTGAACAACGGCGGCATAGGCTATGGAATTGGACCGCTTGAGAAAGGGCGTACCGTTCCACCCGGCATCCTCACTTATGGTGCTAGGTATGAAGGCATGCTCGAGGCTTTGGGTGGAAAAGGAATGTTTGTTACCGACCCAGCAGATCTACGATCCGCATTGGACGAAGCAATGAATCACGACGGACCAGCGATGATCAATGTGCCTCTGAACCCGCGGGCGGGCCGCAAAGTCCAAAAGTTCAATTGGCTCACCACTTAGATCGAGCTTAATTTAGCGATAGCGACGCCAATTACTTAGTTCGAGACTACATCGCAGTGTCTGATTCCAAATCAATCGGTCGAATGGACCACATAGGAATAGCCGTCAAGAGCATTGAAGATGCGCGTCAGTTCTACGAGGGCCAGCTGGGAGCTAAGCATGTACGAACGAGTATGCACCACTCGGGAGGGTTCAAGCTGGGTATTTTTGATCTCGATGGATTTTGCATCGAACTACTCGAACCGGTGGACCCCCAAGGATTTCTAGCGAAGTACATCGAAAAACGTGGAGAAGGTGTGCATCACATTACTTTGCAAACTCCCAATCTCGAGGAGAAGGCTCAGCGGCTTGAAGAGAACGGGGTGCGTGTCGTAGACAAGAACTTCGACAAAGAAACTGGCGGAGTCGACGCTTTTATTTCGCCCAAGAGCTCTCACGGAGTACTCATCCAGCTTGGTGAGAACATCGGTCCGCTCAATACGCCACCGTACTGGGAATCGGACGACGACTAATCAACATGACTCAAGATTCTCCTGCCACGCCCGTTCCCAAGGTGTATTGGCAACCTGGATGAACTAGCTGTCTTCGAGTTAAGGAATTCCTCTCGACCCGTGAGGTCGAGTTCAAGTCAATAGACATCTCGGATCACCCAGAAGCACAAGAGGAACTTGCCGTTCTCGGTCTCCGTTCGGTGCCGGTAGTTTCCATAAAAGGGAAACTGGTATCGGGAAAAAACCTCGAGGAAATTGCTCAATTGCTGAATCTGGATTTTGATCCGAGTCCCACACTTGACCCAGAGCAATTGCTCCAGAGACTTGATCGATTCCTTCGAACCATCGAGGAAGTCGCACCTAAAATTTCGTCAAGCGTCTTGCACACGAAGTTACCGGGACGAGATCGAACGGTTCTCCAGTTGTTACACCACACCGTTGACGTCGCTTCCTCCATTACCACCGCAGAAGAAGCCCAAGAAGCAGAGCAGACTAATGAGAATTCTGCAACTGACAGCTCGGTATCGTTGGCTTGTCTTATTCGAAAGATCCAACTCACACTATCTAGAGTCCAAGCAATCAATGCAGATTGGCAATCTACAACAGAAACGGAGTACGGTCTGCAAACTAAGCATCAGGACCTTGAACGATGCACCTGGCATGTTGCACAACACTTGCGCCAGCTTGAACATTTCTGTGGAAAGTGGCAACAAGCCATACAGGGGTGGCCCTCCCTCCAAGACTACGAGCACCTGCCACTACCCGAAAGTGTTTGGGACGATTGATGGACAGTCGATCTCAGAATGCCAACGCGACAAGCTCTGATGGACCAATCGGAGCCGTTAAGTTTGTGCTTCTCCACCACGATGGATGCCATCGATCGAGATTTCATTTCCGCATCGAATCTGACGGTTCGAGAACGCATCTAATTCCCGCAACGGAACGAGGCCAGCATCCCAATACTCTTGGTATTGTGATCGCGGGATCGTTTGACGAGCTAGCTCCTTCCTCCGTACAAGTGACTGGTCTCAAGAAACTCCTCGTGGATCTCAAAATGCGGTATCCAAGCATCATTCTTGGTGCTCATCGTCAGGTCAGAGGGGATAAGGCCACAACTTGCCCGGGACGTAAATTCCCAATGGGAGAACTATCCATTTGGGCGAAAGAAGAACTGCTGAAAATTCGAAATGAACGCATCCAAGTTGACATTGAGTCCCAGTACGGTCCCTGAACAACCTAGGTTTGATCTAGACGAACCTGCATTTAAGACAGCGAAGGCTCAATACACTGGGAATTGGCCGACAGCGGTTTCCGCGTTCATTTCGAGCCGCGTCGGTCGACGTCTATTCTGGAAGACGATGAGGCAGTTGTGCTCACGACTGAGGAATAGAGCTTGAAACCTATGTTCTAGAGTGGAGCCAAGTGCTGCTTAAAGAAGTCTACAGTTGCTTTATTCACTCTCTCGGAGTCTTCCGGTGTAGCAAAAGTGTGTCGGGCACCTTCGATTTCAATGTACTCAGTCGTTACTCCTGCTTCTTGCAGAGCCGCGTACATACGCCGACTGTGTTCTACCGGCACAACATCGTCCTGATCTCCGTGAATAAGGAGTATAGGAGGATCATCCTCGGTCACAAACTCAATCGGCGAATTTGCCGAAGCCAATTCGACCTCGAAACGCAAAGCTTCATACTCAGACTCAGTATTCACCCAGTCTTTTAGATCGACAGGCGGAAAATAGGCAACAACCGCGTTGACCCGATTTGACATTTGATTGATTGGGTCTGCATCTTCAGCATCCCCCTCATCACTTGCCAGCCCCAACATGAGCGACAAGTGTCCTCCAGCACTGGCACCGTAGACACCAATTCGGTTGGCATCAATCCCATACTCGTCCGCATTTGCTCGAATATGTCGAACGGCGCGGCGAACATCTGCAACGGCGTCCGGTACCTGATACCGAGGTGAACTTCCGTGGTTTACAGCAATTAGCGTGAATCCTTCGTCAGTGAGAAATGACGTGAAGTCAGCCAACGACTCACCCCTAACATTCGGTGAATACCACCCGCCACTGATCATTAGCAACACTGCTGCACCATTTTGCTCCTCAGGGGTAAGCACGTGGTAGATAAGAGCCATTCCGTCCTTGTGTCCGTAAATGACATCGTTTTCAATCTCGACAGCATTCGCTGCTTGTCCGTATCCCAGTATCAAAAGGCAAATGAATGCAGATAACCGAACAAGATAAATGTTGCCTTTCAAAGACTTATAGACTCTGTCCAATAGCATTTCGTGATCTCTAAGGCTGGATGAAGGACGAGAGTATACATTTGTGAAGGGATCCCACTTGGTATCGAGGGTGCGGCAGAATCTGTTTCAAATCAATAGAACTACTGGTCCAATCTACACTTCGTAGGCTTACCTTGGCTCCTCAAATTTCGGCTGTTGGCGGTTTCACGAACGTATATGGTGACGTTTCATGTTTCTTGCTGCTAATCCCTTCAGCGTGCTCAAATCGACCAATTCGGTTACGCTAATATTTCCGTGTCATCATCGTGTTGCCCTCAAAAAACATGCACAACGACATCGCATCCTACGAAACTTGCCCTAATCTGGATCCGCTGATGAAAGACTTGGATCAGTTTGGACTTACCAAGCACGCTTTGGAGTTGGACGCTTATGGTCTCACGGTGATCCCGCCTGAGATCATGGGCACCAACAACGACTTTCCAAAGCGACTCAGAGAAGCGATCATAAGAACTTGCGAAAAACGCAACAACATCGAAATCGGAGATTATTCGACTGCAGCACCTGAAGCCGCGAAGTCCGCGTTTCGAAATTCGTGGTACTTGCTTCAAGAAGACGATGTGTTCGCGGAAGCAGCAACTAATCCCCAAGTCTTGACGATAGCTCGCTGGTTGCTGGGTCAGAGCGCAATGCTCACCGGCCACACTTGGATCATCAAACCAGAATCAGCTGGCGGACTAGGTCTGCACAGCGACGCTCACGGCATTCCACCGGGCGGTGGTCACATCGCACACGTCGCCAATCTATCTTGGTTGTGTACTGACTATGCAGGAGCAGACGATGGGCCAACAGTTTTCGTACCTGGGTCTCATCGATACGGCAGGGCAACCTTGCCTCACGAGTCGTCGCTCGAGACGACGCCTTTCAAAGTCGTTCCGCTGCACGGGAAAGCTGGCTCGCTTGCAGTATGGCATGGTTCGACGTGGCACGGATCCACACCGAGAAAAAATCCTGGTCTCCGCGTAACACTCGTTCAGGTCTTCATGAGAATGCATATGCGACCCATTCATCAATGGAACCGCAACGAAATCGACCCGTCGCTGCTGGAGAGATTCCCCGAGCTCGAAAAGATTTTGGGTCTTGAGTCACTCTATCCCTATCGTGAGCACAATGACCATCCGGAACGGGTTGGCCCCTTCATGAAAACGGGTACAGACCCCTTCGCATAGTTCGCGTATATTTCAAGAAAGAGGAGAGGAGTTCGTATGGATTTCGAGGTCGTTGATGATCGATTCAATGAAGTCGTGGATACCAACCAGGATAGAAAAACCTTGGCAGAAGGGTTCGAATTCACCGAAGGACCGATTTGGCATCCCTACGAGAAGCACTTGACGTTCAGTGACATTCCGGCGAATTCAATGCACCGCTGGAGTGCCCAAACTGGATCGTCTACCTACCGAACGCCAAGCAACAACGCAAACGGAAATACTTACGACAAGCAAGGTCGAATTCTGACATGCGAGCATGCTACAAGCCGAGTTGTTCGTGAGGAACACGATGGCTCAATCACCGTTCTGGCTTCACACTGGCAAGACAAAGAGCTCAACAGTCCCAACGACATTGTTGTCCGCTCAAACGGCGACATCTTCTTTACTGATCCCACATTTGGTCGAGGACCGAACGTGGGTGTCGAGCGCCCCCTCGTCCTTGATTTTCGAGGCGTCTACAAGATCGACGGAACAACCGGAGAACTCTCGCTTCTAGCGAGTGATTTCACTCAACCAAATGGCTTGGCGTTCACTACGGACGAAACCCATCTCCTTGTTGCCGACACTCCCGAAATGCATATTCGCAGGTTCGCTTGTGCAGAGGATGGTTCACTCACAGGTGGAGAGGTCTTTGCGAAGTCGAAGGGAACAGGATATGGTGCGCCCGACGGATTGAAAGTGGGAGCTTCAGGGCATGTCTTTTGCGCAGGTCCCGGAGGCGTTCACGTGTATGCACCTGAGTCCGGAGCATTGCTTGGAATCCTTCTTACGCCTCGGTTTTGCGCGAACTTTACTTGGGGCGGGGACGATATGAAGACCTTCTTCCTAACCTCCACCAACCATCTGTATTCCGTGAAACTTAAGATCGAGAGTGCACCTCTTTTCTAAGCTGGTTTCTCTGTCTCTTCTGTTTTTCCGAGATCTGATCCGACTGATTCCGTCGACTGACTTCTCTCTTCGTTTCTGTCCCTTTTTCTCAAAGTCTCGGGAACGAACACCAAAGCCAGAGCGACTCCGACGAAACCCAGCAGTCCGGAAAATGCGCATGCAACCAACATCGAAACTGATTGCGCAATCATTCCGATCGCAAAAGGACTAACGACACCTCCTGTGTTACCGACAAGCCGCCACAATCCAAGAAATTGGCTCCGTCCATAGCGTGGAGACAAGTCCCCTCCCAACGTCATGACAATCCCTGTACCTAGACCGTTTCCCAGTCCGGCGAACATGGCTACCGCGAGAAACGGAACAAACGATCCTGCCATTGGGAGCATAGCGGTTGCACAACTCATGACCACCAGAGAGGAAATCAGGTTTATCTTTCTGCCGACTGTATCCAGTATGTAGCCTGCTGGCAAGAACATCACCATGTCAATGGCGGACGAAAGACTCATAACGAGACCAATTTCGCCAGGGCTAAGACCGATTGCGGATCCCCAGACAGGGATCAAGAAGATTCGTGCGTTTCTCAAGTAGGACAGAAAGAGCATCACTAGTCCGCTCTTCAGAAAGACTTGGTGAAACCTGACCGCAATCTGCAGTACACCTATGGAAACCCGACTGCTCCTGCGGACTCTAATCTTCGAAGTCTTCCAAAGACAGAATAGAAAAGCCGCAAGGAGTAGACCTCCAATCCCTCCGAAAACGTACATATACCCGAACGACTGAAGAGCGAAACCCGCCAAAACTGGTCCAATCAACGCCCCGGCCCGCTCTATGCCTGCCATTACGGATATGGCACGTCCCCGCTGTTCAAGCAGTACGGATTCCGTAACGTGAAGAAGCCTTGCAATGATCCAAGACCCACTCCCAACGCCAAGTAGGAGCGAACTGATGCAGAGAAGAATGGGGGACGACGGACCCGCTAAACCAAAAGACGCAGCAGACATGACTGCCAGACCAATGAGCATTACCGCTTTGTCGTTCCAAAGAGCTGCAAGCTGCGAAGACGGAACATTGCTTGCCATGGACCCGGCTGCTCTCAGTCCGACAACAGCCGCCGCCAATGCCGGTCCACCACCTTGATCGAGAGCGAAGAGCGGAAGTGCAACCAACGCACCGCCGCGGGCAATCGCCGACAACAGCGACGGGACATAGATGGAAAACGACAGCGAGCGTAGCGTTTCCGCAATGGAAGACTTCGTATAGGGCATATTGGTTGCGGAAAGCGAACGGCTCCATTCTAGGAGTACCGATTCAAACTACATTGATTGCGGTTTGTTGCATTCCTTTCAATGTATGGTAGGAGTTGCATAATTCACGGGCGCAAATCACACTTTGGCCAAAGTGATTTCTCTTCAACACAACAATTCCAATACATTGACTGTCTATGCGTTATTCGTTGCAGTGCTTGGATTGAGTATCCCCTGCAGTGCAGAATCAGAACCGCAAATCGAGGAAGTCATTGTCACAGCCGAAAAACGCAGCAAGCCGCTACGGGAGGTATCCCAGTCTGTTTCAGTATTTGATCGAGACGAGTTGGATAGCTTTCACTTGGAGACTCTAGTGGACCTGAACGCACTTGCTCCAGGAGTAAATATCGCCAAGAACGAAGGTGTCCGAAATGTAGTCACTATTCGTGGAGTGGGTAACGAAGCCAACCAAAATGCCATTGCGAATCCGTCGGTTTCGCTACATGTCGATGGAATCTATGTTGCTTCAGCCTTCTCCCTCCTGACGGATCTCCTCGATATCGAACGGATTGAGTTCTTGCGAGGACCACAAGGGTCGTTGTTTGGTCAAAACTCAACCGGAGGCGTCATTAACGTGACTACTGCAGCTCCGTCCAAGGACGAGCTTTCGGGTAATTTCGTAGCAAGTTTGGGAAATTACGAATTGTCAAGAGTCAATGCCTTCGCAAACCTGCCCCTGGGCCAGAATGCCGCGATCCGAACAGCAGCTTCGTTTAGTGCACACAAAGGCTTCAGCCAAAACGTGATCTTGAATCAGGAACTAGACGACAATGGCAGCTTGAGTGCTCGGGCTCGACTACTCTGGGACATAAACCCAAAGACCCGTTTGAT
Source organism: Candidatus Azotimanducaceae bacterium (assembly GCA_965203735.1). Lineage (GTDB taxonomy): Bacteria > Pseudomonadota > Gammaproteobacteria > Pseudomonadales > Azotimanducaceae > Bin55. The sequence goes on along the minus strand of OZ241909.1, from coordinate 661,814 downwards.
GTTCAACGCATATCTCTTTGATGAGGACATTAACGGTTCGGCACTCAAGGGGATACTGGACACCACACCGAATCCCAGATCGCTCGCTCAGGACTATCGCTCTAGCTACACACTGAGCACTTCTGTGTTCAGCGGTGAGATTTCACAAGAAGTGTCCTCATCGGTCGTCAAGTATCTCGTTAGCATGCAGGAAGACCACCACATTTCCTTTCGGGACAACGATCGAACCGATCTGGAATCACTTGGGTCAGAGGCACCTCTTCCAGCCGCGGTCGCACCGGAAGACGATACACAGACGACGACTACTCACGAAGTCCAATGGCTGTCGGCGGATGACGCACCCGACAAAATTTCCTGGATCGCAGGTTTCTTTTTGCTCGATACTTCTTTCGACCTTAGATTTCGCGAGCAGATCGATTTTGGATTTGACGGTACCTTCGATCCGATCAGCGTTCAGCAAGTACAGAATTTCGAACTGGGCGACTACGGATTCATTTCAGACTCGACCATAGAACGCAATTCTTGGTCGGCATATGTTGAGGGCGATTACGAGGTATCTCCTCGTGTAGCGATCATCGGAGGCTTTCGCTACACGGACGACCAAGTAGATGGAAGAGTCACGAATTTCTATGGTCGAAGCGGAACAGCACATCTTCAAATTACATCAACGAGACTAACTGGGCGCACTACCATCGAGTATCAAACAGAGGACAACTCGTTGATCTATGGTTCCTTTGCTCGAGGTTTCAAACCTGGAGGAAGCAATCTGACCTACGGTCGTGAGAATCTCATTGCTCCCATCCTAGTGCTACCTACGTTCGTCGATGAAGTTGCGGATGTTGTGGAAATTGGAATCAAGACTGACGCCCTAAAAGGAAGGGCTCTGGTCAATGCCTCTGCATTTGTTTACGACTATAGAAACATGCAATACCAAGCTACGGATCCTGAAGTCTTTGAAGGAGGCGTTGCCAATATCCCATCAGTATCCATTAGGGGAGTAGAGTTCGAAATTTTTGCGGTTCCGACCAGCAACACCGAGTTGGAGATTCGCCTTTCTCGTCTGCATACAGAAATTTCAGATGATCATTGGGCGCTCGACAACGTCGATTCCGATGCCACGACAAATTCCCTGCTAGCTCGAGGGTTTTCCCTGTTCGGTGAGAAAATTCAGAGAGCTCGCGCCGAAAACATCAAGAATGTCAAAGGAAACGAGTTAGCCAAAGCTCCCAGCATGACGGGCAATGTGTCCTTCTCCCATTTCAGCGATGTACAGGGGATGGGTGAGTTGAGGACAAAGATTCAGTACGTTTTCCGTGGTGAGTATTTCCACAGAATATTCAATAACCCACGTACCGATCTCGTTGCCAGCTACTCGGTGCTTAATGCATCTATACGGTTCACAACACCGCGCACTCCGTGGGTATACTCACTTTCTGCTCTCAACATTTCCGATGAAGCCGGAGTGAACTCCAAATTTACTGACGTATTTGGAGTAGGTGCAACCTCGGTGGAACTCATTGCACCCAGACAGGTGATTCTGCGATTCGAACGCCGATTTGGCGATTAACGAAAGGTGATTTCTCTCTCCCCTGTGTTGGACAAGACAATCTGGACTCGCTACTAGCCTGGGGTCGCGATGGCTTGTGTATGCTAGAGCGAGACTATGAACGTCTTGAATACTCCTTCTGATCCAGTTTTTCTCGCACCACTGTTGCGTCGAGCGATTCAGCGTGCCTCAAATGGGAGTCCTTGTTTCTCGGATTGGTATCTGGTCCAGTGCGCAGCGTAAGTCTGAATGACACCTAAAGAAGCCATCGCCGAACGTCGGTCCAAGGGCTCTAGTCAGGATCCCAAGCAAGGGAACGACACGAACCAAAAGTTTCCCGCGAACCTTCGTCGCTTTTTCTCCGCCTTCTGGCCCTTTGTCCGTCCGTATCGCTGGTACCTGACGGTCGCCTACCTAGCCACAGGAGTAGTGTCAATCGCTTCATTAGCGCCTGGGTTCATCATTTATGCAAGGCTCGACGAGGTCATCGCCAATGTGTCGATGCTTCGGACCATCGCCGATTTCGCGCTAATTCTCATCCTGGTGCTCGCTGTCCGCGAAGTGATCAACGTGGCAGCCATGTACACCATTTCCTGGGCGGGGGCCAACTACATCCGGAATATACGAAGAAGCGTATTCGCTCGCGTCATGGATCACGGTGACGAGGTGATCGACAAGGAGTCGAGCGGTGAACTGCAGACACGTGTCATCGCTGATACGGCACAGCTGGGAAACTTCATCGGCGGCTCCATTCCAAGTCTCCTGAGCACGGTCATTGGCCTGATCGGCGGTGTCGGGAGCGCTATTTTCGTAAGTCCACGATTGACCCTTATCGCTGTAGGCGTTGCGGTCGTGATGACCATTCCCATTCTTGCGTTCTCTCCCATTCTTCGACGCTTTGGAGAACGCCTTCAGAAGGCGGAAGCACAGTCCGGTCGCCACGCGGGCGAGACGTTCCGGGCTCGGGACATCGTCTACGCCTTCAATCAGATCATTCGGGAAAATAGGGTCTTTTCGGCCTACACGAACGAAGTCAAGCGGTTCTTCCTCAAGCAAGAGTTGCTGCAGCTCGCCATATTCGGGACCTTTCGGCTTTTCGCGTTCTCGCTCCTCATCTTCGGTGCAGCCTACGTCGTGAACTTAATTGCCTCGGACCAGCTGACAGCTGGGACCGCCACCTCTTTCGCCTACTTCGCCATCATGATCATTGGAAACGCTCAAGGAGTCGCTTCACTGATCACCTCTTTCAATGTTGCTCTAGGTCGCGCGCAAAAGCTCATGGAGATTCTTGCGTTGCCCGAACGGGTTGACCAAGGTTCCAGCACAGCCGCCCCGACAGAGTGCGAGATTGAACTAAGGAACATCTGTTTCACTTACCCAACCCGCACCGAACAGACCCTGAACGACATCAGTCTTGTCCTCCCCCCTCGTTCGAAGGTAGCGATCGTCGGCGTTTCGGGGTCCGGCAAGTCCACGATCTTCAAGGTGCTTCTCAAGATCATCGAGCCCAGCCATGGAACCATGCTCGCAGGGGGCCAGTCATCGGTCGACTTCAGCGCGGAAGCCTGGCGATCGCATTTCGGATTCGTCCCGCAAGCAGAAATGCTCACTTCGGGAACGGTTGCCGAGAATATCTGCTACGGACGATCGGAGGCGACTAGAGACGAAATCATCAACGCAAGCCAGCTCGCCTTCGCTCACGAGTTCATTGAGAGTCTTCCCAATGGATACGACACGGACCTTGGGGAAGTTGGTGCTCGGTTGTCCGGCGGACAAAAGCAACGGATTAGCCTCGCCCGTGCGATCCTGATCAATCCCTCTGTCTATCTACTGGACGAGGCCACCAGCTCTCTCGATGCCGCCAGCGAACATGCGGTCGAGCAGGCTCTGACCAAACTGCGAGAACGGGCTACCGTCGTCGTCATTGCCCATCGCATTTCGACGGTGCAGAACGCCGACTTGATTATCGTGCTGGATGGTGGTCGCGTTGTAAACAAGGGCATTCACCAGGAATTGCTCCAGGACACTCACTACGAACGACTGGTCAGCCAGTACAGGCGGTGACCTCCCTACGGACATTTGCAGGTAGGAACCATCTAGCACTGATCCATCTAGCACTATTGCAATGGAATGAGCAACTCCGTGTCTCCCGCCAGTTCGACCTGAACCTGACTGATTCGCTCACCATCTTCGGAGGCGTACGATTGCCCTGATCGGAGATAGGTCTCAATCAAATACTCCCCATCGTTTAGTCCTTGAATTTCGAAGGAACCATCGTCCAGCACGTTGCTCCATCCGTGAATGGACGAGTCCTCCACCGGTATTGCGCGTACTCTCGCAACAGGTATATCGCCCTCACTAGCGACTAGCGACCCATACAGGCGAGAGTTTCCACCAAAGGAAAGATCCAAACGTGCCTCGCCAGTGCTTTCGGGTACTTCAAACGACCTTTTCAGCTCGCGATTCATGCTTGTCCAAGCTCTAAGTGTGAATGTGCCGTACCCAACCCCTTGGATGAGGAATTCGCTATTTTCACTGAGACGCTTTGACCTAATGGGACGCCCCTCGGCAGAAATCGACAGAATTACCGTCTCGGCACCTTGCAGTCCCTCCACGCTACCGTAGAGGCTCCCACTAGGGTCGACAACAAGGATGACTTCGGTGTTGTCGCCATCCTGCATCTTCACAGTCATGACTTCAGATCTGCCGTACTCGGTGCTCGCGCTTACTTGATGGGTCCCAGGTCTTGTAGAAAACTCGAAGCTGCCGTCCTCTTCAGTACGAAATCCAGTTCCACCGTTGTTCTCGACGTGAAAAAAGTCCACGCTACCAGCCACTGCTGCTCCGGTCGTGGTTTCAATCCGTCCGTAAATGCGTGTTCGATCGGGGTCCCAAACTCGTAAAGCAACATCGGAAGAAAATTCGCCCTCTTCCAGCCGTACTTCCTGAGACTCATAGCCCCTAGCGGTGACGTAGATGACTGTTTCTTCTGTCGGCAAAGGTTTGAGGCTGTATTCGCCTTGCGCATCGGTAACTGTACGTACGTTCTGGCTCAAGTACCTAACTGTAAACGTACGTTCGAGAGTTTGCTCCACGCCTATCCAACCTTCTCCAAGACTCGAAACCTCTGCTCCTTCTATCGGCTCGCGATTCGACACGTCATACACTTGACCAGACACCGTCCTTCCCGGATCCAACACAATCGTTCCCATGTCGTGTTCCTCAAGGGAATCCAATGAGACCTCCATGTCGATGGAAGCGTTGTAGTCAGGCGAATCGATCACGAATCCATATGCAGTTGAATCGACCTGGGCGGAGAGTTCGCCATTCGTGTCGTTGTGCTGGTATTCGCGAATCCAGCCCTGTCCGTAAGCCTTGAGGACAAATTCATCGACAGGACTGCGAGTCGCGCCATCTATCACCATACCGCGAACCTGCACCATGTTGGACAACACCAATTTCACATCGTGCCGACCGGCAATCACACTATGGCTATAGGTTGACCCTCCTTCCTCATGTCTAGCTGAAAGTCTCATGTCTTGCCCCCTAACAAACGGGCCGAATTGAAAGCTGCCGTCGGTATCGCTCATTTGGACGATTCCTTTATATTCCTCCAAGAACGAAATGTATGGCCTCGTATCCACTTCTGCGCCAAACACTCCTGCACCATCTTGTTCGACTACTTGACCGGCGACAAAAAAGGCGTTGTCCAGCTTCAACTCATACGGACTAGCCGAGTTCTCGGAAACTTGCACGGAGAAACTCTCGTTCGGAACGAAAGGCAAGTCAACGTTGATGCCGTAGCGATCTGCCACCAATCCACCGATACTGAAATTACCATCGCTATCACTCGTCCATTTCGGTTGCGCACGATCTGGAATCTCAATCTGAGGCAGTTCTGGCCTCGACAGCGTCAGAGCGGCATCTGCAACCGGGAAGTCGTCTGTGGACACTACTGAGCCATGCAAATTTATGCCCTCTTGAAACTTGAGATTGATTTTTTTGCTGGCCGATTGCTGAGTAAGTGTCTGAACTATGGGCACCGAATCCTTCCGAAGTGCAACCAGCAGCACTTCCTCTACGATCGGAATATCCAAGCTGAATTCAGCAGACTCCACTAACACCCACTGCCCTTCTTCAGAAGTCTGGTCTCGTGAACCGGAAAACACACCGATCCAGATTTCGTTGTCTTTCGATTGATAGGAATCTATGTACACCCTAACGGAAGCGGTCTCATTCCCATACGACGACCACGAGAAAAGTGCGACGTACGCTAGCAACATGGACAATATAGACTTCATGAACCCAACCCCCCTAATCTCTCTGCAATATCTCTGCTCCACCAAGCTGATGCGAGCAATCACGAAATGTGTGTGAACCACTTCTCTTAGACCCGCTCCGACAGCATAGTGTCCACTTGGTCGCAATATTCGTGACCCATCACCGGATGTAGACACTATTGGAACTGTCGGATCATGGGACCTGTGACTAAATCCGTCCTTCGTACCTGAGCCTCAGACTCAATACCTCTATTGGCACTGTATCTGCAATACTAGTGGGAGTGTGTGCGTAGCACTGTGAAAAACTTGCAAATCCCGGACTCGACGGAATCCTCTGTCTCTAACCAGCGACCTACCATTGCCGTACCCGAGAGATGTCTTGGTGTGGGTACCCATTCCGAGAGTAGCATTGCACGAGGGCTTTCCTTGTGAATTCTTACTTCGTGCCAGGGAAGTCGAATGGATTGAGCACCTATTCTGAATCCGATTGAGGTGAGATCTCGATGTACATCTCCGTCTCGCCGTCCACAACTACATCGACTTCATGGAGTTGGTGGTTAGCAGCTATAGTGGAACTTCTGCCAGGTTGATCCAGTGTGAGCTTCTTAAGTTGCTGAATATGAACTGTGTATTCCCCATCGTGCAAACCAAGAATCTCATATGTCCCATCGGAATTGATCGAGCAGGAACTGGAGGTTTGACCTTCGTGTTTGGCAACTGCCCAGATCTCGCCTTTAGGAACCGAGCCGTCGGGAAATCCCAGGGTTCCGTACAACCGCGAGTTTCCCGAAAAAATCAGCTCAACATATGCTTCGCCAGTCTCTACGTCCACTTCGAAAGACTTCGTTTGAAAGCGTTTGTGACTCGACCGAGCAGAGAGCTTGAATGCACCGATACCCAGCCCATCAACTACGAATCCGCCGTTCGCAACGCCCTGAAGGGTTCTAATGTTGATTTCCATGGATTCCGTATAAACACTTAGAGTTGCGGTCTCATCGTCCACTAAGCCTGTGATGACTCCAATCAGCCGACCCTTGGAATCGACAACCAATGTGATTTCCCGAATTTCATCCTCAGAAAGGACAACGCTTACGGTCGCCGAAACTCCCTGGTCAGTGATCGCATAAACGTCGTATGGGTCAGGCTTTGTTGCATAGTCAAAGAGTCCGTCGCCAAGAACGCCGACTTGTCCCCTAACTCCGGTTTCGCTCACAAAATACACGGTGCCACCAATCGGATTGCCCGTATCAGTTTCGACTCTCCCCCAAATCTTCGAGCGAGGAAGTTCCTTTCGCGACAAGGGATTATCGAACTCAGCGACTGCAGCGTCGACTTCAATCTCTTGTCGCGCGTATCCGTCGGCCGATACACTCAATTTGGTTGAGTCTACAGGTAGGCGACTCAGTTTGTACTCTCCCTTCGCGTCCGTGGTCGAGTGTCGAGTCTCATTGGAAAAAATACTGACAATATTCTCCCAAGCGTAGTCTACATCCTCGGACAGCCCGCTATCGAAGTGAGAAACTGCAGCTCCTGGTATGGGTTCAGCAGTCGAAGCGTCATAGACTCGACCCGTCAATGTCCTTCCACGATTCAGTGCAATCACTCCCATGTCGTAACTTTCAACCATCTTAAGATTCAGGTTCATGATGAAATGTGGGATGTGTTCATCCGCATCTACGATCATGCCTTCGGTCGCAGAGTCCACCAAGCAAGAGAATTCTCCGTTCGACCCTGATTGTTGACAATCACTACTCCCGTTTGCCCGAATTGCAACTAGTCTAAAGTCGTCGATTCGTTCTCCAGTCGATGCATCGATGACCGTTCCAACAACCTGAACCATGCCTGCGAGAGTCAATACCACTTCGTGCTCTCCCGAAATTGCCAACAACCGCTCAGACGAACCTAGTTCTTGGTGCTTCGCTGATAGCCTAACCTCGTTACCGCGTGGGTATGGCCCCGTCTGAAACTCTCCTTCGGCATCTGTAGTAGTAGAAGTGGTATAGGAAGACGATCGGTCAAGAATGAGATTACTTGTGACTGTGCTATCCGGAGCCCGAGATCCAACCTGATCTACTACTCGGCCTAACACAAAGTAGGTGTCAGAGAGACGAAGGTCTCGGTTGTGGTTACCGCTCTTCGGCATCTGGACAGCAAATCTTTGCCTTTCTACGAACTGAGTAGAAACATCGATTTTGTACTCCTCATTGCCTACAAGTCCACTGATCTTGAATCGTCCGTCGGCGTTGCTTGCCCAGGACAGCCTGACATGGATCGGAATCTGAACGTTTGGCAAGTCCTCTCGTTCTACAGTCAAGAAAGCACTTGGAATGGGTATGTCATCGTTGGAACGAACAACGCCCTCCAACGTGTTCCCTTCGTGGAATTCAAAGCCAATTCGCGCATCGTTCAAACGGGGATTGACCCGTTGCAAAAGCGGTAGAAAATCCTTTTGCAAAGCAATAATCTGAATTTCGTCCACATCGGGGACGTCGAAAGTGAATTCTGCGGAACTGACTTGTGTCCAACTCATTGCTTCAGCTCCAGGTAGCATCGGCAGTTCAAACACGCCTATCCACACACTTTGGATCCGATTTCCGCTGGCCTCGATGTAGCCGCGCAATGTCACGGAATCCTCTCCGTGGACCTGTGACACAAGCAAGATTAGGAACAGAAAAGCGGAATAGCGCAAAGAATTCATGACAGCCCCATCGCCTAACTCCATCAAAATATCACAATCTTGCAGAAAAAATCGCTCCTAGCAAGTACTTCTGTACTTGCCCTCCTTCGCTATCTGCTCTGCAGTCTTGGACAATCGATCCATTGGTATTCAGTCTCTGCGTTGGTTGCAGAAACGTTCAAGAATCGCCTGTGGTTGTCGCTGAGAAGACTAGGGCGATCTTCTTTGAGGCTTTCTATTGATCTCTTGATCTGATCTGCCGTCTTCGGGTATTGTCCAAGTCTTGTCGTATCGGGCATGGCTGCAATGAGCCTCTCACCGTCGCGCTCGAGAGAATTCTCTCGCAAGTCCAACCATTCCAAACTCTCGGACGCCGAAATCCAGGATGGAACGATTCCCAAGAATCTATTGTTTGTGAGGTTCAAGTATTTCAAGGACGATAGTTTTTCGGGGATTGAGCCTGACAGCTCGTTTTCATTCAGAATTAGGCGCCTCAGTTTCCCAAATTGCCAATATCAACCGGAAGTTTCTCTTCTAGGTCGTTATGGTGCAGAGCCAAAGATCGCAAATTTTGAAGCATTTCCAGTTCTGTTTGAATTGAACCCACGAACTGATTGTGTGAGAGATCGAAGCGCACCAGATCTCCAATTGTTCCAAACCAATCCGGAATAGTTCCACTGAATTGATTGACAGTAAGCAAAAGCCGCTTGAGTCGCCAAAGCTCGCTCAATCCGGGCAACGGACCTGAAAGCTAGTTTCAACGCAGGTCCAACAAGCACAGGCGAGCCAGCTGAGATGATTCTTCAGGTAAATTGCCCGACAAGCTATTGTTGGACAGGTCAAGTGCTCTAATCCTGTCCAATCTCTCGGTCACTCCATACCACTCATCTTTGGATGAATCAGATTGCCAGCATGCACGTAAGAGCAGACCTAACGACCCGGTTCATTGAAACTCTCACGCGAGGGTCCTCTACACTCTGAGTGATTGTAATTTCAACTGGTTCAGTCATCGACCCCTCAGACCGGCTCGCGACAAGTCTAGAACGGGGAATATCTTGATTAGTACTTAACGTCTTAGCATTTGAACTAATCGAACCATTGGGCTTCGCCATCGAGAAGTTCGATGAACGAATTTTCTTTAGGATTCAGTTCGTAAGACTAGTCCAAGAAAAACTCCATTGCTGGGTTCTTGCTCATGCAAAATCCCACGATCAATCGGGAAAGTCAGTCCCATAGACCTTCGTACTCTATGCTCGAGACAATAGGTATAATTTCGTCTTTCAGGGCGTGGATCCCGGTCTCCAAAAATCCAGAAACGCTGAGGGACTCTGTCTCCCAACGTATGCGTTTTAACGGCTTACCAGTGTCGAACAGGTCAACCGTCTTGAGTCCCGGCGTAGCGCTTTCCACGGCTTTGAGCGACCTCTCTAGGTCTGAAGGAGACGAGACTCTTACTCTCCATTCTATCAGGTATTTGTTAAGTGTTGAAACAACTCCACGTATGTTGCTCTTGCGGATGAATTCCGGCAGTTGCTGTCCCGACACGTGAACGTAACCTTCGCGAATCTCAATCACGCTGAAGCTCTGGAATACAAACGCCCTAATCTGAGAGCTCTCGATCACTTCGCTGGACTGTGCCCACATATCCCTTACAAGAGACTGCATGGAGTCTATTCCACCAAACTCTCGATCGTCGTTGTCGTCCAGTTGGCTCTTGTCCGGAAACGTCCAAAACTTGTAGTAATCAGGCATCGCTACTCGAAACATTTCTGCGCCTAGGTCTAAAGAGTTACCTCGTAGGTCGACCCATTCCAAGATCTCCGAAGTTGAAATCCATTCTGGAACGTTTCCAGAGAAGCTATTGTTCGATAGATTTAAATGCCTCAATGACGAGAGTGAACCCAGCTGATCGGGAATTAAGCCAGAAAGTTGATTGTCATTCAGAATCAAACGTCGTAATTCGTGCATCTTGCCAATTTCAGGAGGAATCGCTCCTTCAAGCTTGTTGTGGTGTGCTGCCAAGGAATGCAGTTTGCTTAGATTTTCTAATTCCCACGGAATAATTCCTCGAAACTGGTTGTATGAGATGTCAAAACGCTCCAGATTCCGAAGATTTCCAATCCATTTTGGAATCTCTCCGCCAAACTCATTGTCGGTCAGCAACAGCGTTTTGATTGGTTCGATTTCGCTCAAGTCAGGCAGTGGACCTGTGAACGAATTCCATCGAAGATCCAGGTATGCGAGGCTTTCTAACCTACTCAATGCCGGTGGCAAGGAACCGGACAGGTTGTTGTTCGAGAGGTTAATGTGCCTCAAAAGAGAAAGAGAGCCCAGTTGCGCAGGAATCAATCCCTCCAGCTTGTTGTTGGAGAGGTCGAGACGCTCCAGGTCTTGAAGATTCCCAATTTCTGGGGGCAATGTTCCGTTAAGTTTGTTGTTCTGCAGCTTTAGAGAATTCAGTTGTTGTAGCGATCTCAATTCCGTCGGGAAACTGCCTACAAGGTGGTTGTGAGAGAGATCGAGACGCTTGAGAGTCCGAAGGTTTGCAAGCCACTTCGGTATCTTTCCATTCAATTGGTTGGCGGCAAGGAAGAAATACTTGATAGTCTTCAGTTCGCTTAAGTCGGGCAGGGGTTCTTCAATCTCATTCCAGCGTAGGTCCAGATATTCAAGGTTTTCTAACTTTGCCAGAGCCGCCGGGAGTTTGCCAGACAAACTATTGTTGGAGAGTCTCAAATCCCAAAGCGCGGACAGCGAACCTAGTTCTCCAGGAATGGACCCGACAAGTTGATTATTGGAGAGGTCAAGACGCTCCAAGTCTTGAAGGTTGCCAATCCACTTTGGAATCTCCCCACTGAATTGATTGTTGTTCAGAAAGAGATTCTTCAAGAGATCGAGTTTGCTTAAGTCGGGCAATGGACCCTCTAGTGAATTCCAACGAAGGTTTAGGACTTCTAGGCTAGTCAGTTGTGCAAGATCGGCAGGTAGAGCACCTGTCAAGCTGTTGCCCGATAAGTAAAGTCCTGTTACTCGACCACTCCGCGCAGCCACCCCATGCCAATCATCCAGTGGAGAGTCGGACAACCAACCGTCATTTTTCGTCCAAGTTTCTCCGTCTGTAGCGTGGTACAGGGCGACAAGGGTTGACCTATCGGACGATTCTCCATCTTCCTTGGCAAAACACACCATTCCCCCTATCACCAGTGTGCAGACAAGGGCAATCGCAACGATTCGGTTTAACGAAGACGTCATCGGTACTCTGTGCATCTGTGATCGGAATTCCTCGAACAATACTACAGGAGACTCGCGACCTGTTTCTCCTAACAGGTGCTTAGAAGGTCGAGGAAGGTAGACCCGGACTTTAACAAAAAGTCTATTGCAGGTTGCAGACTAGTTGGGTTATTGAGATTCGACTAAATAGCCTGTGTGCACCAATCAGGGTGACAAACTCAGAAGCTATAGTGACCCATACACCTGCTGCGGTAGCCAAGTAACGATTCCATCGAAGAAGAAAATAAGCAATAGTCCAATCAATTGCAGTGCAATGAAGGGCGCGACTCCCTTGTAAATCGTCGTTGCCTTAATGTCCGCTGGAGCAACTCCCTTAAGGTAGAAAATCGCAAATCCCACCGGTGGTGTCAAGAAACTGGTTTGGAGGCACACACCAAACAGCACTGTAAACCAAATCGGATCAAATCCAAGCGATATGACCACGGGAGCGACCAAGGGCAAGATTATGAGTGTGAGCTCGATCCAATCGAGAAAAAATCCCATGATGAAGGTCGTCAGCAGAATCATGGCTATGATCCCCATCGGCCCGAACGGCAAGTCCAGCAGAGTTCTTTCGATCAGTTCATCCCCGCCCAAACCCCGCAAGACCAGCGAATACGCCGTGGCTCCAATCAGAATTGCAAATATGAACCCGGTCGTCTTCGTAGTCTCTCGAATCACATCGCGCATTACGTCGCGGGTCAAGTTTCCTTTCAGAAACGTAAGTAGCAATGCTCCTGCTGCGCCTACTCCTGCAGCTTCGGTTGGAGTCGCGATACCAAAGAAAATGCTGCCAAGCACCGCGAAGATCAGTAGCGCGGGAGGAACAATCGCCGTGACCAATTCATAGATCTCTCGCAGTCCAATTTTCTCTTCGTTCTCCGCTCTTGGAGCAGAGTCAGGATCAAGCACCCCTCGTATCGCGATGTAAGCCATATACATTCCGCCCAATAGAAGTCCTGGAAACACAGCGCCAAGAAAGAGATCGCCGACAGGAAGCGTCATGCGATCCGCCATGAGCACCAACATGATGCTGGGAGGAATGAGAATGCCTAGAGTTCCCACCGCACAGACCACCCCAGTTGAGAGGGACTGTGCGTATCCTTGCTTCAGCATTATGGGAAGCCCCAATAGAGCAAGTAGAACGACCGAGGCTCCAATAATTCCTGTAGTGGCCGCGAGCAATACTCCAATAATGGCAATAGAGATTGCCAGTCCGCCGTTGATTCTTCCGAACATTCGGGCGAGACTGGTCATGAGCTGATTGGCAATTCCCGACTTGTCGAGCAGGAATCCCATGAAAATGAACATGGGTAGAGCCACCAGCACCCAACTTTCCATCACGCTGTAGACTCGTTCGATCGTGATGGATGTATATGCCCAGTCCACACTTACGGGTATTTGAAAGTCCACATTGAAAATGATCGCAATCGCAGTAAACACGACAGCCAGCCCTGCCAAAATCCACGCAACAGGAATACCGGAGAAGACCATCCCTATGAACGCGATGAGCATCGCAAGGGCTAGGTACTCGCTAGCTGGCATTGCGAACCAAGTATGCGGCTAGTCGAGTGATTCGGGATATAGTCGCTATCCCAACAAGTGCGAATCCCACAACCAACATCGACTTGATGATCCAACGAAACGGTAGGCCTCCAGGAGAAGCGGAGACTTCATTGCGCTGAAAACTGTCTTCAACAAATGGGATTCCAAAAATCAACATCAGTGCGACAAATGGCAGGACAAAGAGAATGTTGCTGTAGAGATCAATCCACACCTGAACTCTCTCCGAGAATCGCTCGTGAAGAACATCCACTCGAATGTGCGAATCTGACGCTACGCAGTAGCTAATCGCCAACAAAAATCCGGTCGCATACAGGTGCCATTGCAACTCTTCAAATTCAATGCGTCCTTCACCGAAGATGTAGCGTGCACACACATTGACCACAATGACCAGCATCAGAACAACCCAGATCCAGGACGTTACGTTTCCGATGGCGTCAATTACGGGATCGACGACCTGTGAAACCTTAGTGTGAGGAAGGTTCAACTAGAAATCCCTTGGAAGGTAGGCGAGCTGTTTCCACTTCTTGTAGTCCGACCGAAAATTCTTCTGTGATTCGTAGACTCGAGCAAACCATTCGTTCTTGGCTGCCTCTTCCTCCATGACCTCTTCAGCGACACGCTGAAGTTCTCGAAGAATGCTTTCCGGAAGGTAAGTGGCCGTAATCCCACTCTGTTCGAAAGTATCGATTACGGGACCTTGCACTGCTTCAGCGTGAGCAAAATTTCGTGTTACACCCGATGTGCACGAAACCTCAAGCGCACTTTGGTACTGAGCTGGAAGGCTATTCCATGAATCGTAATTGATGAGCATGTGAACCGAAGTGAACACTTGGTGCCAACCCGGAAAGTAGTTCAACTTTGCCACTCGATCGAAACCCAGTGCTGCGTCGATGTTCGGTAGCGAGTATTCCGTTGCGTCAATCGCACCTTTTTCGAGTGCTTGAAAAATCTCCGATCCTGCAAGCATTGTTACTGACGCTCCCACTCTTTCTATTACCTTTCCACCGAGTCCCGCAAACCGAATTTTCAACCCGACAAGATCGTCGAGACTTTCAATTGGTTTTCGGAACCATCCAGCTGTTTCAGGCCCCAGCATCCCGCAGAGCAACACCTTAAGGTTTTCCTCGCGGTACAGCTCTTCCGCGAGTTCTCGACCACCCCCGTTAAACCACCAAGACGAGAACTCCCACGGTTCCATGCCAAACGGCACCGCGCCGAATAGCGGAGATGCAGGAATCTTGCCTTGATCGTATCCTAGCCAGGTGTAGCCAATTGGTACTTTCCCGGTTCGAACTGCACCTGAAATTTCTAGTGGAGGAACTATCTCGTTGGGTTCGTAGACTTGAAGCTGGAATTTTCCATCGGTTAAGTCCGACACCGCTCCCTGGACGTAAATGATGTTGTCACCCAGCACTTCCAAACTGGTTTGGAATGAGACCGGTAGCTGCCACGAAATCGACTCCAATACCTCATCAGAGGAGGTGCCTAACGCTTCTCCGTGTACCGACGCCTGGTGTGTGGGAGGTCGGACAGCCAGTGTGGCAACACCACCTACTACGAATGCAATGATGACTGCAATTAACGTCGCTCTGGCTGACATGTTGCCCCCTCAAGTTCTGGTCGAGCTTAAAGCATAGCGAAATCGACAACATCGGTTCTATATGTAAGTGTCAGACCTGAAGCTACATATTGAACGGAACGTTTAAAGTCCTGGTTATTGGATATCGAGGAACAATGTGGAATTTCATTGGTTGCTGTCTCCATGATCCGAGGCCAATTAGAGCTTGCGCTCTATCATGAGCTTGTACAGCGTGCTGTATGCCTACAATGGGAACATTCAAGTACTAATCACACCGTCACTTGGCGTGGTCCTCTGAAAGACGGATCTCTTCACGTAGAGGACTCTTCATTTTCGTCGGCGAATGTGTCTTTTCTCCTCGGATAAGCTAGTTGTGAACCAAACTCTACTCAGATTCTTTAGAGCGTTTCGTCTCCTCTCCTTCAACGTTCTCAGTTCCAAGTCGATAATCCCAATAGAAATCAAATCCAAGTCCCTCGATTTCTTCATACTCCTGATCGAGTTCAGTTACAAAGTCCCTATGAGTCTCCGACCAAATCACTCCCTTAGAAGCATACTCTTCTACAATTTCTAGCTCCTTCTCTCGTTGTTCTCTGTCTAATTGATCACTACGAATACCTCGTAATATCGAGCTTCCAACAGTTTCCAATATTGGATTTTCGATCGACTTGCTCTTTGGCTTTTCCAAGTCACGAATGTTTTGCAAAAGCCACTTATACATATACTCATTCTTAATCTTTATCGTGTCAATAATCTGTCTAACATGATTGGCTGTCAAAATTGGGTTGATCTCGACTTCGACGTTTCTATTATCACAAGATTCCTCATTTGTCCTTAAATAGTCTAGTATCAATTCATCCAAGCTTCGTCTAACACTATCTACAATGAACTGAGAGCTCTGACCGTGTGTACCTACTACAGACATGCTTCTTGTTGAGGTCTTGAAGTATCGCTCCGTATACGGATCAAATACTACCTTATAGAAATCTATACTGTACGAGAACGCATTGTTGACCGCGGCCACTTTTATTCCTATCAAAGGATCATTGAATCCTGCTTTTTTAGAATTGAATAGTTTTGCCGACCGAAGTGCTAGTTCTGCCTGTGTTTCTAAGTCATCCTTCTTGAGCCCAAGCTGACTTAGATCTTCATCAACTTCAATGTATTGGATTGCTAGTGACATACATTTAGTATAGAGTTCTGGAGAGGGCTCACTTGCATATATTTCACATTCCGTTATGATTATCTGTGTTATTACAAACACGATACCAATTGTGATTCTCAAGCGCATACTAAACCTCCTACAGACTCGTGCTGCATCTAGATGGAACAGAGAATTCATGAATGAAATACTCATACCTGATTCAAAGCAAATTTCATCTCTCTTATTGTATCCGAAATGTTGAATTTTTGTTTGGACCCCTATAACGCCACGGCGGTTCCATTGCTGGCTCCATGTACAAGGAGATCATGAGTTAGTTGGGAGTGTGTCTCCCCTTGGAATAACTCAGTTTCGGCAGCGACATGACAAGTGTGCAGCAAGAGTTGTGCTCGGTTATTGCGTGTTAGTCGATGAACCGTTCTCTCTTCACAGTTGATATAAGATTGGAACTATACTCTCATCGTCTAACTCGAAGCGTGATTGCATCCTTTCAACATTGCCCCACTCTCAGTTGAATGAATCGGTTAAGCAATTCGATCCACTTGCCAATGAAAATGGAGTATTGCAAGTCGTCGCCTGATATTTCTCAACAAAGCTGCTGTACGCCGACGAACAAAGTACCCTTAATAAGCGAATTGTCTCAAGAGTGCGCCTTTTCGAAAGTCAATCAACCGGACGCCTCAGCAACAACAGTCTTCAACACTTCGATGTGCCGCTAATCTGCTGTTCAGCAAACTCAAGAGGTTTCTCAAGAAGCTCAGCCGCACGGATAGGAGAGATTAGTTCTTCTCCCAATGCATGCAATACCAGTCGTTCGAATCGAGAAGGTCTCTCGAGCAGCCCAAATCCTTGCAGATGCTGCATAGGTTCGGGTTCTGATTTGCGCCATGAATGAGCATAGGATCGAAATGCGTTCTTGACTGTCGATGCCGGAAGAATGCCAACTTGTCCGAGGCGAGTCAAAACGCATGACGCAGTCACGCCAAATTTGCGTTTCAAGTTCATTATTTCCGAGTAGGTTATGCGTCGTCGGGTAGAACCTGCAGCCTCACGAAGTCCATTCCTAGGAACAAGAAAAGCACCTGCGAACCAGTCCATTGCTTTTTCAAGATCGATTTCTGGATTTTTAGTTGATCCAATGACTTGAAGCGCAAGTTCATCAGCTAGAGTGAACCTTTTCCGTTCAACACTGATTCCTCTGGAGATTAGAACAGCTCTAACGACCCAATCTCTGTTGTTCTGGACTTGTGCTTGACAGGCTAATCCATTGATGTGTTGGGAAAGGTCTTCCTCCAAGACCTTGATTCCTTTCTCTTCAAGTAGATCGCACATGCTGGGAATCGGGTCCAGGCCTAGACTCCACAGAGCACGAAGCTCTTCGGCACGGTCCTCTAGTTCTTCCCAAAGATCCAATCGGTCGGATATGAGATTTCCTTGCCAGCTGGTAATGGCCGGCATGTCTAGTATCCGCTCAATAGCCAAATAGCGTTCGAGCCTGTCTATACACGCTGCTTCCGCCATAGCGAGATCTTTGGAAGACACTCGTGTATGTCGGCGGAATTCAAGCTCAACGAGTCCTACGACTTGCCAACTCATAAGAAAATCCAGTGACACGTCGAGTGCGTTTCCAAGTGCAACTAACACGGACGAAGACGGCATCATCTTTCCATTTTCGTACTTGCTGAGTGCTTGAGGTGTAATCATGCGATCCACAGCATCCGACAATTTGTACAGAGACAACCCCGCTCGCTTGCGAGCGAGTCGCAATCTCTGTCCAAAAACCTCTTCGCTCAATTCGCTTCCCTAGGTTTACACTTTCAATATTTGTGGTCGAATTATAAACTATTAGTTGATTTTAATACATCGATACAAATTTTAATCAACCAAGCTTTTTTAAAATATGCTACCCAAGATCACTGTCTAAGCGTTTGATTTGAGACTCTTTCAACCAACAGTCGGAAAGACGGATTGCCGGGTCTTCAGTACCTAACGCAATAGAAAACGAACGGTGCGAAAAACCCAATTAACACAGGATTGACATCTGATCCGTTCTCATACTGCTCGCTAGATCACGAGCTTGAAAATCCGTCGAATTTTCCTTGCCTTAGCACTACAAACTCGCTATGCTATGTCCGTCCCCGGTTCGATGCTTCTTGCTTTACATGCACGTTGTAGCTACTCGCGAAACAGAAATTGGTGAATTCCGAGCAGCTCTCGTTCCCTCGGGTGTTGAGCAGCTTGTTAAGGATGGGTTCGACGTAAGCGTTCAGTCCGGAATCGGATTGCATGCGGGCTTTTCCGATGAAGTGTATTCGGAACTCGGTGCCAACATCGAAACCGAGGCTAACAAACTCTTGAATGAAGCGGATATTGCCCTTCATGTGAGAAAACCTAACAAGGTCTCTGTTTCTCAACTCAAGAAAGACTCGATACACATTAGTTTTCTTGACCCCTTTCTCGAAAGTGAACTCGTCCAGTCTATGGCGCAACAAGGCGTCGTCGCTGTATCGCTGGAGATGGTACCTCGGTCGACTCGGGCACAAAAAATGGACGCTCTGTCCTCACAAGCCAGTCTGGCCGGATACGCAGCTGTGGTTACTGCAGCCTACCATTTACCTCGCATTTTCCCAATGATGATGACTCCAGCTGGAACAATCTCTCCAACTAGAGTGTTCGTGATCGGTGCTGGTGTTGCTGGACTTCAAGCAATCGCAACGGCACATCGGCTTGGAGCACGCATTGAAGCTTTCGATACTCGTCCAGTTGTCGCCGAGGAAGTCCGCTCTCTAGGAGCCAAGTTTGTTGAAATTGACATCGGGGACACCGGACAAACCGAACAAGGTTACGCTCAAGCACTCACACCAGAACAAGTCAAGATGCAACGCGAGGGCATGGCCGCTGTAGTGGCCCGTTCAGATGTAGTCATAACTACTGCTCAGGTGTTCGGCAGACCCGCACCCAGAATCGTCACATCCGATATGGTTGAAGCTATGGATGCAACGAGTGTCATCGTAGATATGGCTGTAGAAACTGGTGGCAACGTCGAAGGTTCACAATTGAATGAAATCGTCAATGTCAATGGCGTCAAAGTCATTGGTCTCGGCAATCTGCCATCCCATGTAGCCGGACACGCCAGCGAGATGTACTCATCAAACTTGGTGCATTTCATACGTGAATTCAGCACTGACGCGTCTGGGACCATACATCTGGATCCAGAGAACGACATTGCCGCTGCCTGCGTACTCACTCGAGACGGACAGGTCTTGAACTCTGAAAGCAACGGGAATTAGATAGATATGGAAGCAATTTTTCTGGGTTTGATTCTCCTGTTGTCGATCTTTCTGGGGTTCGAGCTCATTTCGAAGGTTCCTTCGACGCTCCATACACCGCTCATGTCAGGGGCAAACGCCATTTCTGGTATCACGCTTGTCGGTGCACTGCTAGCAGCCGGCGCTGGAGCTGCATCTCCTCGACTCGCCATTTTCTTGGGCGTCGCGGCAGTTACGTTTGCGACAATCAATGTGGTCGGAGGCTACCTTGTGACAGATCGTATGTTGGGCATGTTCAAGAAACGAGGGGACGACAGTTAATTCTCCTCGTTTGCTCAAGCCTTTCAATCTAGAAATTCAGTTGGACCAATAAGCCTTGTTGGAGCATGTCTACATAAATGCTGCGTACATCGTTGCAGCAGCTTTCTTCATATTTGGACTAAAGCTCCTCAGTAAACCAGCAACCGCTCGCAAGGGAAATTTGTTCTCCGCGGTTGGCATGCTGATCGCAATAGTTGCAACGTTGCTATCCAATCAAATACTTGATTGGAACTGGATCTTTCTAGGCGCTGCAATCGGAATCGTCATCGGAGTGGCAGCTTCTCGACTGATCGCGATGACAGCGATGCCGGAAATGGTTGCAGTGTTCAATGGTCTAGGCGGAGGTGCGAGTTTGCTCGTTGGCTGGGTCGCATTGTTCGGGACGGTCAACACGTTTATTTCGATAACCGTTGTTCTCTCTGTTGTTATTGGAGGAATGACGTTCTCCGGTAGTGCGATCGCTTGGGGCAAACTCTCGGAAACCATCACAAGTCGAGCACTTGTGTTCGCTGGTCAGCGCTTTGTCAATTCCGCGATTCTCATTGCACTCGTGGTGTGTGCTGTGATGTTTGCCTTGGAACCAGCAAGCAACTCGCCATATCTCTATGCGGTGATCGGATTGGCATTCCTTCTAGGAATCATGGCTGTCATACCAATCGGCGGCGCAGACATGCCGGTTGTAATTTCTCTTCTCAACAGCTACTCAGGACTAGCAGCCTGCGCAGCCGGATTTGCAATAAACAACGTGATCCTAATTGTCGCCGGATCGCTGGTAGGTGCAGCCGGATTCATCCTCACAAACATCATGTGCAAAGCGATGAATCGCTCCTTGCCCAACGTGCTGTTCAGTGGCTTTGGAGCAGCGAAGGCTACCACGAAAGTAGACGGTGAAGTTCATCCCATTTCGGCAGAGGATGCAACGCTAATCCTCGAAGCAGCATCGTCGGTCACATTCGTTCCAGGATATGGAATGGCGGTTGCACAAGCACAACATGTGATTTGCGAGCTTGGAGAGTTGCTGGAGTCCAACGGAACAGAAGTCTCCTACGCAATTCATCCAGTGGCTGGACGAATGCCTGGACACATGAACGTGCTCCTGGCTGAAGCCAACGTCTCCTACGACCAGCTCATCGAAATGGACGATATCAACCCACGCCTTGACTCAATTGATGTTGCGGTTGTAATCGGAGCCAACGACGTAGTAAATCCCGCTGCGCGCACAGACGAGAACAGCCCTATCTATGGAATGCCGATCATCAATGTGGATAAGGCAAAAACCGTATTCGTGCTAAAAAGAACCATGGCATCGGGATTTGCGGGAATTGACAATCCCCTATTCTTTGGATCAAACACACGTATGCTCTTTGGCGACGCAAAGACATCTATCTCCGCAATGATTTCTGAATTCAAGACCTGACATGAAGTTCAACATGTCTTGGTTCATCTTGTATAGCTAAACGTACGATGGCCAAACCGCTACTTGAAGCCAATCCTTTGCATTGGTTCTACGGATCCGCTTCTATAGCATTCGGAATCAAGAACTACGCATTTAGCTACCTACTTTTAATCTTCGCGACCCATGTACTGGGAATTCCCGCCGCAAGCGCTGCATTGGCAATTGGAATCGGAGTTATTTGGGATGCCTTCTCCGACGTGTTTCTCGGGCACTGGTCCGACAAAACCAAGTCACGTCTTGGACGACGTCACCCGTTCATGTACGCATCCCTCCTCATCTTTCCCTTGTCGTTTTGGTTGATTTTCAATCCCATTATTGAAATCAATGAGTCGAACGGATTTTGGTACTTCTTGGTGCTCTGCATTCTCATTCGAACGGGCACGACACTCATTGAAGTTCCATCCGTCGCGCAACTTCCAGAACTTGAAGCTGACTATGATCGCCGAAGTCGTTGGCTTGCACTGCGTCAGATGATGGGTTGGTACGGAGGTAACGGCATTCATTGCATCAACTTTTGGGTGTGGGTAGGAGCCTATGGAATTTCCTCTCACACAGGCTACAAGATTTTCTCTACAGTTGGCGCAATCCTCATCTCGCTAGCGATCATAGTCTCGTCTTTGGGGACACAACGATTCGCGATGAATTTGCCTCAACCCAAAGAAAATTTCCGTCTAAAGGAGATTGGCAATGAACTGAGACAACTGTTGCAGTCTCTCCACAACAGAAATTTTGCGACCCTGTTTGGGTATGGCCTCGTCAGCGGGATCGCGGCAGGACTGAGCACCGCACTCTACCTCTACAACACTACTTATTTCTTCGGATTCTCAGGATCTCAGATAGCCATCACTGCAATAGGCGTCCTCATCGCTCCGCTCATCGCCTATGTAGCAGGGCCAGCTCTCGGAAGAGCTCTGGAGAAGAAAAAGGCAGCAATAGTTACGATCTTGACGTATATCGCCCTCTA
This sequence comes from Candidatus Azotimanducaceae bacterium, assembly GCA_965203735.1. Lineage (GTDB taxonomy): Bacteria > Pseudomonadota > Gammaproteobacteria > Pseudomonadales > Azotimanducaceae > Bin55. The sequence continues at coordinate 639,724 of OZ241909.1, read as the reverse complement.
TCCAATTCCTTATGTCTTGTTGTTGCTCGGCTATTGGCCAGGTCTAGGCACTTACTCGTCTTTGGCGATCTATACGGTATTCATTGTCATCGAGGTGGCCTGCGTGATTATCGGATCCATGATGTTGGATTCCATGATGGCGGACGTCGTTGAAGAAAGCGAAATTCAGACTGAGAGAAGATCGGAGGGCTTGTTCTTTGCTGCACGTTCATTTGGCGCAAAAGCAATTTCCGCTGGTGGAATCTTCTCAGCCGGTTTTATCTTGACATTGGTCGGTATGGACTCTGTAACTAGCGTGGCCGACATGACCATGGAACATAGAACCAACCTAGCAACTCTGTTTTTGCCCTTGTGGTGCCTACTGAACCTTGTAGCAATAGGGCTAGTTTCCAGGTATCGCATAAGGCGCAAAGATCACGAGTCGAATTTAAAAGAGCTCGATGATCGTCGCGGACCCAAAGTGACTTCGCAAGAGACCTTTCGGTTGCGACACGAGATGTCTGATCGAATCTAATGCCTCCTGAACGAGACTAAACCAATTCCAGTAACAGAATCAAAGACATGGACGACTCAACGTCAGTTGTAAGCCTCGTCGAGTTTCTGGCACAGTTGTTCGTTTTCGCAGTCGGAATAGCTGCACTGCTGATTGTGATTGCATTTGTCTTAGATGTCACTCAGCAAAGACACGCCATTCGACGCAATTTTCCCGTCATTGGGAGGTTCAGGGACTTCTTCGAACACTTAGGGGTTTTCTTTCGTGCGTACTTTTTCGCGTTGGACCGAGAAGAAATGCCCTTCAATCGTGCTGAGCGATCCTGGGTTTACAAGTCCTCGAAGAACGACAGCAATGTTGTCCCGTTTGGGTCTACAAGAGATCTGCGCAAACCCGGAACGATCATCTTTGCAAACACCGCCTATCCTACCCTTTCGGAAGATGCGGTGGAGACACATCCGCTGATCATCGGTCCTCATACACCCAATCCCTATGAAGTCAAGCCGTTCTTCCACATCTCAGGAATGAGTTATGGAGCGATATCCCGTCCTGCCGCATTGGCACTGTCCAATGGTGCACGAATGGCAAACGTTTGGATGAATACCGGTGAGGGTGGACTCTGTGAATACCACCTTGCCGGAGGAGCGGACATCGTCTTCCAAATTGGTACGGCAAAGTACGGAATTCGGGATGAGAAAGGCAACTTGTCTGATCAAAAATTAGCCGAGCTAGCCGAGCTCGACGCTGTGAAAATGTTCGAGATCAAAATCTCCCAAGGAGCAAAACCGGGCAAGGGGGGAATCCTGCCAGGTGCGAAAGTCACAGAGGAAATTGCAAGAATCAGAGGCATCGATAGCGGAAAGAGTTCGATTAGTCCAAACCGTCACATCGAAATCGAAAACACTTCGGAACTCTTGGATTTCATCGCGCGTATACGCGACATTACGAAGAAACCAACCGGATTCAAGGCAGTGATAGGCTCGGCAAGTTGGATCAAGGAAGTCTGCGAACAGATTGTTTCGAGAGGGGAGAAATCGGCACCTGACTTTATCGCAGTTGACAGCGCCGACGGAGGTAGTGGAGCTGCACCCATGAGTCTGATTGACAATATGGGATTACCTATTCGTGAAGCCCTTCCCCTTGTCGTAGACACACTTCGCGGTTATGGTCTAAGAGATCGTGTTCGAGTGATTTCCAGTGGCAAGCTGATCACCCCCGTAGAGGTAGCGTGGGCGCTGTGCATGGGAGCAGACTTTGTGACTTCTGCTCGAGGGTTCATGTTTTCTCTCGGATGCATTCAAGCTCTCCAGTGCGACAAGAACACGTGCCCCACCGGAGTAACAACCCACAATAAGAGCTTGCAAAAGGGTCTCGATGTAAAGGACAAATCGCTTCGAGTCATGCACTATGCGCAGAACATTCAACATGAAGTCGGCGTCATTGCACACTCATGTGGAGTGCGAGAACCTAGAGAATTGAACCGTTCCAGCTGCAGGATCGTACAAGCCAACGGTCTCTCCATACCTTTAGATCTCATACGCCCCAACGTGATCCCGAGATCTTTACTCAACAATAGGGAAATCACTTGATATGGAACTCTACGAAGTCATGCGAACCACTTTCGCGGCAAGGCAATTCACCTCCGATGAGGTCCCAGATATCGTACTTTCCAAAATTCTCGAAAACGCTCGATTTGCGCCCAGCGGTGGCAATCGTCAGGGATGGCGCGTCATCGTGATTCGAGACCAGGTCAAACGGGAAGCACTCGTACCGATCGTCACTTCCGTCATGAGTCGTTATCGCGCTCAAGTGAACGCAGGAGAAAACCCCTTCAACACCATCAATCCTTCCCAAGTGACCCAGTCGGACATCGACAATGTTGAACTTCCACCATCCTATGCTCGACAATTTGTCGACGCGCCAGTGCTACTGCTCATAGTTGTGGATCTCTCTGTCGTTGCATCCATGGATAGCGAATTGGATCGCGTGGGAGTTGTGTCGGGTGGCTCAATCTACCCCTTCGCATGGAATATCCTGCTAGCAGCTCGCAACGAAGGTTTCGGAGGCACACTTACTACGTTTCTCGCACCTTTCGAGTCAGAAGTAAAACAGTTGTTTGAAGTACCTGATCACTTTGCAGTATGCGCTCTATTGCCAATAGGTAAGCCAGTAAAGCAACTCACAAAGCTCAGACGCAATTCAGTCTCAAGTTTTGCAACAGTCGACTCTTTCGACGGAAAGCCCTTCGAATAGTCGCTTCTTCGGGAAATTCTTGAATATCCAATATTCGCTACGAGCCTCACGGAGTATTATTGTTTGAGCGTTTGTTGGACAGCCCTAGAGCAGTCCAACAAAGGTGAGGATCCGTCACTAGTGACGTGAGTGCCTAGTTGCAATGGAGAACCAAGAACCTCGTGGAGTTTCGCGGAGAATCCAATATTCCTGCGCCTCGTCAAGAGGTATGGGATGCGTTATTGGATCCCGCTGTACTCAAAGAATGCATCGATGGCTGCCAAGAGATGTCTCAAGTCTCCGAGTATCAATACCTTGCCAAAGTACGCGCAAAGATCGGACCAGTCCGCACAACTTTTTCAGCGAATGTCCATATGGTCAATGTCGTAGCTCCGACAAGCTACACGTTGGAAGTGAGCGCAACTGGTGGAGCCGCCGGGTTCGGGAAAGGTTCCGCCTCAATTTCGCTCGACGACAAGGGTTGCGACACGCAACTCAGCTACACGGTTGAAGGTGTGGTAGGTGGAAAGCTTGCGCAAATTGGTTCAAGGCTCATTGGTGGGGTGATCGACAAGCTGACAACCCACTTTTTCACTAAGTTCGTCGAACGATGGACCCTTCAAGCATAAATTCCACAACAAGGAGAATGGAATGGTAGACGTTACGTTTTCTGTAAATGGGGAGGAACGATCATTGTCCGTTGAGGACAACTCCCTCCTCTCCGATACCCTTCGTGAGAACTTGAACCTCACAGGAACACACATTGGGTGTGACACCAGCCAGTGCGGCAGTTGCACGGTGCACCTCAACGGAAAGGCTGTCAAAGCCTGCACTGTTCTAACAGCACAAGTCCAAGGTGGCGAGGTAACCACGATTGAAGGCATCGGGGAGCCTGGTAGCTTGCATCCGATGCAGGAAGCCTTCAATGAGCATCATGCCTTGCAATGCGGCTTTTGCACACCAGGCATGATTATGGCCGCCATCGGATTGGTGAACGAATCGGAATCGTTGGATGGCGATACAGTTCGGAAGGGTCTCGACGGGAACTTCTGTAGATGTACTGGCTATCACAACATCGTCAAAGCTGTGCTGTCAGCACAGCAGAACATGTAGGAGGGCGTGATGGCAACAGAGACTGGAATAGGCGCATCCGTACGAAGAACGGAGGATGCTAGATTCATTACGGGTACCGGGAGATATACCGACGACATCAATCTCCCGGGCCAAACGCATTGTGTTTTCGTTCGATCGCCCCACGCCAGAGCGACAATCAAGAGCATCGACACATCAGCTGCACTGTCAACACCTGGTGTGGTTGCGGCTTTTGCCGGTGCGGACCTTGCAAAGGATGAAATCGGCGATCTACCATGTGGATGGCTAGTCAAGTCGAAGGATGGATCGGACATGGTCGCACCGCCCCATCCACCTATCGCAACGGAACAGGTCAACTATGTTGGTGAACCCTATGCGCTTGTCATTGGCGACACGGTGCAAGCCGCCAAGAACGGAGCGGAAGCAGTAGTCGCAGAATTCGACACGCAGACACCCGTCCTCGACGTGGCAAACGCCACGCAGAGTGACCAAATTCACGAGAGTGTCCCGTCCAATCGTTCCTATGACTGGGAACTTGGAGATAAGACTGCAACGGATGCTGCGTTCGAGAATGCAGCACACATTACATCCATCGACATCGTAAACAACCGTTTGATACCCAATGCAATCGAACCTCGAGCTGCTCTGGGTTCCTACGATGCCGCATCAGAAACCTACACCTTGCATACAACCTCGCAAAACCCGCATCTGGAACGCTTGGTTCTTGCTGCGTTTGTGAATATTGCGCCAGAGGCCAAGCTCCACGTAATTTCTCCTGACGTTGGCGGCGGATTTGGATCGAAGATCTTCGTGTATGCGGAAGAGACCGCCGTGATTTGGGCATCGGCAAAGGTTGGAAGACCTGTCAAGTGGACAGCGGAGCGGGTGGAGTCTTTCCTTGCGGACGCGCATGGTCGAGACCATGTGACACACGCTGAACTGGCCCTGTCTCCTGAAGGTGACTTTCTCGGACTGAGAGTCAAGACCATCGCCAACATGGGCGCGTACTTATCCACCTTTGCGTCCAGCGTACCTACGTATCTGTATGGAACGTTGATGGCTGGTCAATACAAGACACCGGCGATTTACGTGGAAGTGCAGGCTGTATTCACCAATACAGCACCCGTCGACGCATATCGAGGAGCCGGACGTCCAGAAGCAACCTACGTAGTCGAACGAATCGTAGAGACAGCTGCACGAGAACTCAACATCGATGCAACCGAATTGCGACGACGAAACTTCATCAAACCGGAAGACTTTCCCTATGAAACCCCTGTCGCCCTAACTTATGACACGGGCAATTATGCGGCTAGCCTTGACAAGGCTTTGGAATACGCGAATTACTCGGGATTTGCTTCACGAAAAGCTCAGTCCGAAGCGGATGGCAAACGTCGCGGCTTAGGGTTTTCTTGTTATATCGAGGCATGTGGACTGGCACCGTCTCAGGTAGCACTTTCGCTCGGCGCAGGAGTCGGACTCTTTGAGTCTGCCGAAGTTCGAGTGGATGTCACAGGCTCGGTATCGGTCATGACCGGAGCGCACAGCCACGGACAAGGACACGAGACCACTTTCGCTCAGCTCGTCTCGGACAAACTGGGCATTCCGTTCGAAAATGTTTCAGTCGTACACGGTGACACACGTCGATCGGACTATGGACTAGGAACATACGGCTCACGGTCAATAGCCGTTGGAGGTTCCGCAATCTCGAAAGCCACCGACAAGATCGTTACCAAAGCAAAAAAGATTGCGGCACACATGCTCGATAGCGAGGAAGATCAGGTTTCATTTGATGATGGGATCTTCACAATCCCCGATTCGAACGAATCATTGACATTTGGCGAAGTCGCATTTTCAGCGTACGTACCTGGCAATTTCCCTCTCGATGAACTCGAACCGGGATTGTCGGAGAAAGCTTTTTATGATCCCGCCAATTTCACTTATCCGGCAGGGACTCATATTTGTGAGGTGGAGATCGACTTGGAGACCGGAACCACTTCGATTGTTTCGTTCGTTGCAGTAGACGATTTCGGCAACGTAATCAATCCCATGATTGTGGAGGGCCAGGTCCATGGCGGACTCGCTCAGGGGATTGGACAAGCTTTGTTGGAGAAAGGAATTTACGATTCCGATGGCCAGCTCGTCTCGGGATCGTATATGGACTACACAATGCCCCGGGCTGATGATCTTCCCGACTTTGTCGTAGATACCACTTCGACTCCGTGCACTCACAATCCGCTAGGAGTTAAAGGGTGCGGCGAGGCAGGTGCGATCGGTGCAACTGCAGCAGTGATGAATGCCATCACGGATGCTCTCGGAGTTAAGGATCTACCGATGCCGGCGACATCTGAAACTGTGTGGCGAGCGATTCAAGGAGGTTAGACATGTACTCATTTCGATACCACAGAGCCACGTCGATAGAAGAGGCTAAAGAATTGCACACGACGAGCGACGAAGGTGCATATCTTGCAGGAGGCATGACGCTCATTCCCACTCTCAAACAGAGGCTAGCGGACGTCGAAGATGTCATCGACCTTGGCGGAGTTGAAAGTCTGCAGGGGGTCATGACTTCCGGAACTTCGATGAAAGTCGGGGGCATGGCGGTGCACAACGAAGTCGCCGCTAACGCCACAATTGACGCACTCCGACACTTGGCGAGCGGAATTGGAGATCCTCAGGTACGGAATCGGGGAACGATTGGAGGCTCTATTGCAAACAACGATCCTGCGGCCGACTATCCTGCAGCAGTTCTCGGTCTGAATGCAACCGTACATACCAACGAGCGAACCATAGGAGCAGATGACTTCTTTACTGGCATGTTTGATACTGCTCTTGGCGAAGGCGAAATTGTCACTGCCGTGGAGTTTCCGATGCCGTCCCGGGCCGCCTACGTCAAGTTTCCGAATCCTGCTTCCCGATATGCGGTTGTCGGATTAATGGTCTCCGAGACCAACGGAAACGTTCGTGTAGCTGTTACTGGTGCTGGAACTTGCGTGTTCCGGCTACTCGCCATGGAAGACGCACTTACCAATGACTTCTCCGCAGGATCAATTAGCGGCGTATCCATTGACTCCTCGAGCTTCAATTCGGATATTCATGCTTCTGCCGATTACCGTGCGCACCTAGTTGGGGTGATGGCGCAACGCGCTGTATCGCAAATCTCGTAATGGCGCGGATACGTACGTATAGATGCCATGAATTAAACGAAGATATTGCGAGCATAACGCTCGACGAGATCGAGATTCCCCCACCTGGACCGGATGAGGTCCAGGTGCGAATCATGGCGTGTTCGGTTAATTTCCCCGACTTGCTCATGATTCAAGGCAAGTATCAGCACAAACCTCCTCTACCTTTCGCTCCGGGCGGAGAAGGCGCGGGTGAAGTCGTCGAAGTAGGTAGTAATGTAACTAATGTCAAAGCGGGCGATTCGGTCGTGTTTGGTTGTCGCTCCGGTGGCTTTTCTGAAGCAATAAATCTACCTGCAAACTCGGTTCGACCATTGCCTCCGAGCATGTCATTCGCCAAAGGGGCGAGCTACGGAACCGCATATCAAACTGCTTGGGTGGCCCTCTCGCACGGGGGATCACTTCAAGAGGACGAGTGGCTTATGGTTCATGGCGCGACCGGAGGGGTTGGCATGGCCGCTGTCGATGTGGGCAAACTCCTTGGAGCAAAAGTAATTGGTACAGGTGGACGCGACGACAAGCTCGCAGTTGTTTCGAGTCGGGGAGCAGACGAAGTTATCAACTACACCTTGCCTGACGGCCGCCTTGGTGGTTTTCGACAACGAGTGAAGGAAATCACCGGAACAGGAGGTGCCGATGTAATCTTGGACCCCGTTGGAGGGGACGTCTTCGACGAGAGCATGCGCTGCGTCAATTTCGGTGGACGAATTGTGACCGTCGGTTTTACGAGTGGACGTTGGCCCCAGGCCGCGGTCAACCTGATCCTTATCAAGGAAGTCTCGCTCATTGGGGTTCGCGCCGGAGAGATCGGTCGTAGAAATCCTGAGTTGGGTCGTCGATTGTCGCAGGAACTACGAGATCTGGCGTACTCCGGAGCTATTGACCCCTATGTCTGTGCGGGATTGCCACTTGAGAGAGCTGTGGACGCATTGAGAATGCTAGAGCTCAGAAACGTGGTGGGAAAATGTGTAGTAACCATGAACGGCTACGAATTTGAACCGGATGGAGTGACCACTAATGTCTAAATACGCAAGAGAGAGATTTGAGTGTCGTTCGCTATAGTCTGGAAAGATCGCACGAGAGCAAGTAACTGACGGAGTTAGACCGGCAAACCTAGTTGGAGGCCTATATGCCACATACAACAATCCTAACTGAGACACAAGATCGCGTCGGAATTATCCGCCTCAATCGTCCCCACAAGCTCAATGCTTGGAATGCCACGATGTCAGGTGAAATCGTCGATCAGATAACCGAATGGAACGACAACCCATCTATTGGCGCGATACTAATGACGGGAGAAGGACGAGCCTTCTGCGCCGGTGCAGACATTGACGGATTCGCGGAACGCGTCAAGACGAACGCCGAACCAGGAGGAGGTGAGGCAATTCGACGAGGCGGGGCTTCGTTGACCCACTTTATCCGGTCATCAAAACCCACAATTGCCGCGATTAATGGCTATGCAGTCGGTGTAGGTTTGACCATGATTCTTCCATTCGACGTTCGCATTGCTTCTACGAATGCATTGCTCAGTATTCGATTTATCAAGATGGGACTGATGCCTGAACTTGGATCAACCCGTCTTTTGGCCAATCTAGTTGGACTTGGACCAGCAACCGATATGTGTCTGACGGGAAGGATGGTTCCGGCTGACGAAGCACTAGCAATGGGATTGGTTACCGCAGTAACGGAGCCCGATGAACTCGAAACAGTCGCGTTGGAGAAAGCTGCGGAAATTGCGAACAATCCGACTCAAGCCGTCATGATGATCAAAGAGCTTCTGAGTCGAAATCCTATGGACGCTGATCTTGAAGCGGTGATGGAACGAGAGAACATCAGAGATCAGATTGCCCGACGTCTTCCCGACCATCGGGAGGCTGTCGAAGCATTCAAAGAAAAACGCAAACCAAATTTCAACACTGAATAAGTAACTTCTCCCCCCGTTTTTCGTCGCATGTAGATTGATAGGGTCTCGAACTGTACTGCCAGAGTCAATTGGATAAGACGACATCAAGCGATGCCTCTCCAGTGTGCCGGGATCTGAGATAGCTTCAACTCTTCGAATTCTGAAGACTCGATAGAAATCTGCCAACTAAGCTGCGCGACAAAACATCTCTTTGCCACATTAATGTGTCTTCTTTCTGAGGTCGTGATTCTCCCATGGAGACCCGAGCTCGACTGTACATGAGAACACAGTAGCGTCTCAATTTTGTGCATTCTGTTTCAATTCCGGGAAGAAATTCGGTTCCCATCTCGACTTAGGAAGTAGCAAGTCCCAAATTCCCTCCCACAATCCCACAGAGACTCGAAAGTGAACAATCAGGAAAGCGACCAAGAATTGATTGAACGTTTCTACCGGAACGACGACGACTCCGCGCTTGAGACTTTCGTAACCCGCCATCGTCAATGGGCGTTGCGAAAAGCCAGTCAGTATTCCTTAGAGGAGGCTGAGGATATTGTTCAAGTTTCGATTCTGAGATTGATGGACTCACAGCCAGTCGACGGGGTGGTCGCAAGCCCGTTAGGTTGGTGGAACACAATCATTGGAGCAGTAGCTGTGGACCAGATTCGAAAGGTCACAGCTTGGCGCAAGAAAGAGAATCTTTGTTCTGGGAGTATCAATTCACATGAAAACCCTCCTAGTGTTGAAGACACAACTATTCGGAGTCAACTGATTCAACTCATTCGAGAGGAAATTGGCAATTTGGATGACCGATTCAAGGAAGCATTACTCAAACGCTACTTCGATGACCTGAGCTACTCGGAAATGTCCAACATACTTCGAGTCAGCCCAGGAACAGTCGCGTCAAGGCTGGCACGGGCCATAGCGCACGTTCGCGAGGCGTTGGATCAACGTGGAATGTCAGACTTGATGTACAGGATTGAAACTCAAGGAGATACAAAGACAATGACGAACAAAAGCCCGGAAATTCTTGATGGAAACAAGAGGTTTGTTGAAAAATGGAACGAGACCTGGTCCATTTCAGATGGAGTGGGACTGAGTAGATTCAAGACTCAGTTGAACGACGACGGTTCTGCTGAGGTCAATTGGAGATTGGACTTTCCATTTTCCACCACCCCGTACAACACCGAGAATCCCGAATCTGCTACAGACCGTCTATGGTTCGAAAGCACATTGATCTTGGAAGATGTGCTTTCCTTTAAATGGACGCACTATAGGTCTAAGGAAGGTGCAACAGGTAGTGCCTATTCCAAAATGCTAGACCGAGGAATGCTCTATGACGCTGACCAGACTCTTGAGTTTCTCGGAGACAATCGACTAGCCGTCAAGTCAAATGGAGACCAAACTGCTACCTTGAGTATTCCGGGCAGCGATCCAGTAGTACCCGACATTCTCTTGGCTTTGCTAGTGTGTGAAGCAGAGCCGGCTAGGGAAACAGTTTTTCCCATCAATCTTCTATGTTTCGAACGTAATTCAAACGGGAGGAGATGGGGAATAGCACCGACACGTGGAGCCTACTCTGGGCGCAAAGGTCTCCCGACCGGATTGAGTCACACGTTTGAAGTAGAGATGCAGCAGTACACCGGTAGGGATCTATCTTTCTGGGTAGACGATGAGCGAAAGCTAATCGGATTCGGCGATGAACGAGAATCCCATGTAGTTGCTGGAGATGAACCCACTGCAAGATCACTCTTGAGTCACAAATCTCCTGAAGCAGCACCTAGCTAAGCCATTTCTTCCAAATTGGTACGCGCTTTTCGACACATTCTCGGAAAGCGCGGATCATTCGTCTGCACACCCCAATCCTCAATTAATCGTCCTGTCTTGCCTCAGGGCATCGTGCAAGTGAGTGCTAAAGTGTGATCGAGAACAAACTTCCTGCGCTACTAAGACGCGGTGAATAGCTACACCTCCTGTAGCATTGTTTAACACAACGACGTACACTTGAGCTACACATTTGGCTGTCGCGCAAGCAACCATTGATAATGGATGGCACCTGCGCCTTTGGGTGGTACAAGTATTGCTAGTGATATGTTGATTGAAGTCATACTCGGTAGAGCAGCAAAATGAAGACACCTGATCGGGGTTGGTACACCATCGCAAGCATCGCATGCATCGCGTTTCTTGTGGGTGGAGCAACATCGGCTGCAATCTTCTGGTCAGTTTTCGAGTCAAGTGAGACGAGCTCGAATCCCTTAGATCCGACACTCGATGAAGCACTCCGTGCAGAAGCTTCTTCTGACACGGACCCGAGCCCTCAGTCCAACTATGAGGGGACTAGCGACTTCGCAGCGAATTCAGGGAGTGTGGCTTCGCTTGAGCATTTCGAGAATGACTTCGACCGAACACTCAAGCTATACCAGCTAGTGTCCGAATCGAACACGGACCAGCTAGTTGCAATGATCCGTGAATCAAAGCATTTCGAATCAGATACAAAGCGAGACATTCAAGAGGCCATATTCCAGCGATTAGCTTTACTTGATCCAAAACTAGCATTTACCCACGCAGAGGATTTGAACATAAGTCTGATAGATATAGTCTTTACTCAGTGGTCTGTCACAGACTTGAATGAGGCTATAGCACACGCCAAAACCCTAAGTCGATTACGAAAGGCCACAGCCTTGCGAGCCATCCTCAAGTCGAGAGAGGACTTGCCTGAAGACATACTCCTACAGATAGGCAAGGAACTCGACCAAGAGCAAGAAGCTCAACGCATGCTCAACTCTTTCCGAACTGAAGAGTACCTGAATAACCCAGGAGAGTCATGGCATGAAGTTGTTGAATTGGTACAGGATGACATTGCTCAAACGGGATTGCTTCTTCAAATGGCACAAGCCTGGTTTGAAGAGGAGGGACTGCCGGTAATCGATCAAGTCAACCGGTCACTTACTAACGACCGGATAAAGACTACTGTCTTAGGCAGGGTGCTGGACATGGCGACCAAAAGCAATCCACACGGCACTTTTGAGCTTGTAGTAAGTATGAGCTCTGAATTGAACGATAAATTCATTGAACGCGTGGCACAAACTTGGGGTAATGCAGATTTATACTCTGCTCTAAGTGCTATTGACGCGCTAGAGACCACTAGGCTGCAAGCTCGACTACTGATTGCAGCAATGCAAACGCGGGCTCGCAACGACCCCCTCACTTTACTTGAAAATCTCGAGGGATTGTCTGAGAAGGCGCGTACCAAGGCACAGGAACTTGCAATAGAGGCGATAGCGCGCGAACGGCCCGAACAAGCAGCTCCTTTGTTACTTCAAATGGACGACGGCTCGAGCAAACGCAAAGTAGCGAACACGGTCGCTATGAGATGGATACACCTCGAGCCTCGGCCGGCACTCAATTGGATCTTGACAGATCTAGCAATTGCACCATACCGTCAATATCTTCTCCAATCCATTCTTCCAACGCTCGCCGAAGACGACCCACAGCTTGCATTCGATACGGCCTTGAACCAGCCTTTAGTAGAAGGTGAACCTAGGCTAGAGATCTCTGTTGTTGCCGTGGTAGCGAGAGATGACTTGGAAATGGCTGCAGAGATGTTGCCCCGTGTACGAGATCCACAATCCAAAATAAGAACCACATTGGTAGTGGGCAACGCAATGGTAGTGAAAGGAAATCCTATGGAGGCTGTGAAATTGTCGCAACAGTTGCCCGAGTCGGACCGAGAAGTCTATTTCCTTATGACGATGGGCACTTGGTCACAAAGAGATCCTGAAGGTCTGCTCAACACAATCGATCAACTTCCTTCAGCTCAAGCCAAGTCTAAAGCAGCGGCAATGCTCACACTTAACAATCAATTCGAGCAAGAGTTGACTGATGAGCAGATCGAGCAGATTGGTAAGTTCCTTTCAAAACACGATGCCAAGTCCTTGGAAGAAGGTGGTATGGGCTTGCTCAATCCAATAATGGAATTAGGATTGCAATAGTTCAATTTGCGAGTGGCGCTCAGTCGTAGTTGCAATCAGTTACAAGGCGTCACCGTATCATCCTGCTCTCACATCCAGTCCCTAGCGGGTATTCGAGAGAGCCACTTTTCTCCCCGAGCTATTACGTTCCTAACTGATAAACGCCATGCAACAGAGCGTAAATTGCAGTTAATATGTCTGCTCTAAACCGTCGATTCTCAGCGGGCGTTGTATAACGGCATTACCCCAGCTTCCCAAGCTGGAGACGAGGGTTCGACTCCCTTCGCCCGCACCAATCTAATCCTACTCGAACATCACGACGTTTCTTGCGACTTCACCCGTCTCCAACTGTGAAAAACCGTCGTTGACGGAATGCAACTCCATGTGGCCCGAGATCATGTCGTCGAGATGCAATTTTCCCGCCAGATAGAAATCGACAAAACGGGGCATGTCGACTCTAAAACGATTGGATCCCATACTCGATCCTTGTAGCCTTTTCTCCCGCAAAAGCTCGGGTCCATGAATCTCGATTTGCGTCCCAACAGGAATCATGCCGATCACGGTTGCGGTTCCTCCCGCACGAATCATCTTCCACGCCTGTTCCGTGGTGACCTTCAACCCAATGGCTTCAAAGGAATAGTGAACTCCTCCTTGCGTGAGCTCCCGTACCATCTCCACAGGATCAGTCTCGCTCGCGTCGACTACATCGGTCGCCCCGAACTTCTTGGCCAGTTCCAACTTGCTGGCGATTGTGTCGATTGCAATGATTCGACCCGCTCCTGCCAACTCAGCACCGTTGATGCATGACAAGCCAACGCCGCCACATCCAATGACTGCAACAGTGGCTCCTGGTTCAACTCTCGCTGTGTGTATCACGGCACCGACCCCAGTGGTAACTCCACAACCGATCAGTGCGGCTCGGTCCAGAGGCATGTCGTCGCGAATTTTTGCCAATGCATGCTCATGAACCAGCATGCACTCAGCAAACGAGGAGAGATTGAGAAACTGGGCGATTGGCTTACCGTTTTGGGAGAGTCGAGGTTCCTCGCTCATGCCACGCTGAAGCTCAGGTTCCTGACACAGAGCCATTCTTCCCGTCAGACAGTACTCGCAGTGACCGCAGAATGCCGAAAGGCATGTAATTACATGGTCGCCTGGTTTGACATACGTAACGTCGGAACCCACAGCTTCCACTACACCTGCGGATTCATGCCCAAGAATTGTCGGAAGAAAGTATGGATACGAACCGTTTTGAAAGTGTAAGTCGGAATGGCATATTCCTGCCGCAACCGTCCGAATGAGGACTTCGCGGGCCTGTGGTTTGCTGATCGATACATCCTCAATTTCGAGTGGCTTTGATACCTCATGTAGGACTGCTGCTTTCATTTCATCCGTCTCCTCGAGTATAAGTTTGGATTGTAAGACAGGCTGGGGACCTCATCGAACTGGATGTGTTTTGAATTCAATCCCTAGAACGACATGCTTACGGCATCAATCGAAAGGAGAAATTCACCCGCGGACCAACATCACGGCTCGTCTTGGGCAATTCGTGCATCCAAAAACGCTGAAACGGTTCGTACATCATTAGCAAGCTGTTATGTTCAAGATCAATAGACACACTTCGGTCTCGACGATGTCGATGCCGCAGCCTTAATTTACGTGTAGAACCAAGGCTGAACGATGCGATGTTCACTTCCGGTCCAAGTTCTGGTTCGTTGTCCGCGTGCCAACCTACGCTGTGTGCTCCGTGTTCGTAGAGATTGGCCAGTACAGAATTGAAGTGCAAGTTCGTCGTCTCTTCAATGCTTTGCTTGATTGACTGCACGAAAGGAGGAATGGGTTGTGGTCTGTGTACTATGCCAGAGTATGTATATGTCCGCCCAGCGTCACTGAACCATGCGGACAATCGGGGCACGTCGAGTTGCTTCCCGAACACGACGATACGTTCCTGCCGCCATTGAATGTCTTCTATGGCAAGGCGGTATGCTTTCTCCGCTGCGTCTCTGCCCAACAATTCGGAAAAGTAATCTACACTTCCGTCGCATTCAACTAGGCTTAGCACACGCGTTCTAACTAAAGTTGTCACGTCGCGGGGGAGTTGGTTCTGCTAGCCGCTCAAGAGCTTTTCTCTGCGGTTACCACGCAGAAAGGCAAGACTGAAAATCATAAGCGTGACCAGAGCTATGAAGATTCGATTACGTAGCGTCTCGACAACAATCGCTTTAAGAACTTGGTCGTTGATAGCATGTGGATTGTAAATTGGCGAGAACCAAATCTGTCGTCCCCCAAACTCTGTGAATACTATGTTCGCTCCCAACACCACCACTGCAACGATCGCCCCAGAGACTTCACTTCTAAACAAAGTGGAGAACCCCATTGACACGGCCATGTAGAACACGCCGACTTGAAACGCACCGTACAGGGACTCCAAGTTGTATGGCGTGATCAAAAACCAGGCATACAAGCCCATGATCGCTAACGTCAACAAGAGAATCATAAAGCTTGCTAGGATCTTTACCCACCAAACCTTTTCAGCGCCACCGGGTACGGTATAAACAATCTCGAGCGTACGAGCGTTGATTTCGCTCGCGACAATTCTGAGGCCGAGAAATAGACCAACGAAAGCGAGGGGCACGGCAAGTCGGAACTGAATGCCCGCGTCTCGAATGGTCACCCAATCCAGAATCTCCATGCCCGACTGAGGTCCAAGCCAAACAATTGGAACGGTGATCGGAATAAGCCAAAACTTGTGACCCGCGATGGCAATGGCCGCATAGCGCAGTACTTCAATTTCTTGAAAAAGAAACTTGATGGAACGGGACACTATGTTCATGACGTTGCAAGGAGCCAGAGATATCCGTCTTCGGGACGCGGGTTCAATTGCTTTGCATCTTCGGATGGACTCTCATTCCAGATGATTCGTTGGATAGTATCGCCCGAGGCATCTGGAGCTTCCTCAGCGAGAATTGCTCCTTCGGGCAATGACTTGTCTTCGCCTTGCTCAATCTTTTTCTCCCAAACCCGGCCGACTGCGTTAGTGGCAAGGTCGCTTGGTGTTCCATCGAATCTCAATCGACTCTTGGCAATCACCAGAACACGCTCACAGGAAATTGCTACGTCCTCGACAACGTGAGTTGAGAACAGAACAATGCGGGTTTCGGCAAGGCGTGCCAGCAAGTTTCTAAATCGAATTCGTTCGCGCGGATCCAATCCAACTGTGGGTTCGTCCACGATTATGATTGCGGGCAATCGGAGAAGCGTTCGTGCCACGGCAACCCGTTGCTTCATACCGCCAGAAAGAGAACTGATCTTGTCGTCAATCTTGTCGGCCAACCCAACTTCTTCGATGAGGCTTGCAACTCTTTCCTTGCGAATCTTAGGATCGATGTCGTAAAGAGCGGCGTAGTACTGTAGATAGTCGCGTGGCGTGAGGCTGAGGGGAAGTCCCGCATCCTGAGGCAAGTAGCCTACCCACCGAGCCAACACCTTTTGGATTGCTCGAAGCGGAACTCCTCCAATCTTGATCGCACCTCGAGTTGGGTTGATGATCCCTGCCAATTGTCGAAGTAACGTGGTCTTGCCAGCACCATTGGGACCAAGAATCCCAATCATGCCGCGTTTGGCAGTGAAGCTGACCGACCACAACGCACGGATTTCTTCAGCCGGTAAGTCCAATCCGCCGACACGCCGACTAAGCCGTCTCCACCAGGTTCGTGGATACTTCATAAATCCTCGTGCTACACGATCGGACAAATCACCTCTCTCCTGTCTGGTTGCGCTTCTTCGCATGACTTGTCCGATGGCGAGCATCAAAGATGCAACGATTGGCCAGAATAGTGTGGTTTGAGTCCCATCTTCATTAAGAATTGGTCGAACAAAAGTAAAGTAAACGAATCCACCGATGGTCAGCCAAGGCAACAGTACGGCTGTAAAGCCTTCTATCCCTCCTCGTTGCGCTCGACCGTCATCGGAAACCAGTCCTCGGGCTTTTCGAATCTCCAAGAAAACTCTTGCGATAAATCCACTGGCGATCAACCAAAATATCAAGCCCCACCCTCGTTCAGGTGTAAGCCATCCCAACGCACCCGCTCCGAGCGCAAGAATCAAGAAGACCAAAGACCGCTCAAACATGTCCTTGCGATTGAAAACTCTTCCCCCTGCCGCGACGACCTTGCGAGCGAAATTCTTGTATGCGTTGAGCGTTCTACGAATAGGTCCAGGCAAACCGTAAATCTTGCTCAAGTACGTAACCTCTAGTTCGGGTGGACCGTCCGTGGTGTCCGGTTCAGGAATGTGAACCCTTCTGAAGAAAAGCACGATTAGTGCGAGAAGAACACCTCCAACTAGCAACCCAACAACGAGCTGCCAAAGCAAACCATTGAGTCCTGCCACCAAAATCAGCAACGCCATGATTCCTATCAGTGCAACACCCCACCCGATGACAAGCCAAGGACCAACTCGGCCAAAGAGAAGGTCTAGTCTTCTAAGCAATACATACCCTACCGGGACAATGATCAACGTCATGATCGCTGAAGTCGCCAGACCCGACATCACGACAATAGCGAAAGGCGGCCAGATTTCGTTTTCCGCTCCTGTGGCAAGCGAGAGTGGCCATAGTGCCGCTATGGTTGTCGCGGCTGTCAATAAAACGGGACGTGTTCGTTCCTTGACGGCCGCAAAAGCAGCCGCGCCTGAGGAGTAGCCAATTCGGCTAAATTGCTGCATTCGGTCGATGAGCAGAATGGCGGGATTGACCATGAGTCCGATCAAGACAAGAATGCCGGCGATCACCATTGGATCGAGCAATGGTGTCCCGGTCAAGGCAAGGCCCCACAAAGTTCCGAGCACGGTCAGAGGAATCGCAACCATGACTAGTACTGGCAGAATCAGGGACTCGAGAATGATCGCAAGTGAGAGGAACACTAGACCCAAGGCAGCAAAACCGAGTTGTTGGCCAGTGTCTACGTTCTCTTCATCCGCATCAGGAATGTCGATTACGTAGCCTTCGGGTCGTGGAACGGATCTTATGAAATCCTTGATTTCATTCTCAATGGATTCACGTCCACTTCCAGATTCTGGCACAGAACGATCCAACGAGTACATGACCTTCATCTCTCGTCGCCCGTTCTTGTGAACAATCACTCCCGGAGCTGGCATTTCCGTAATCTGTGCAAACGCCGCGATCGGAAGAACTCCTTGCGAAGTCTGAATGCGCATGTCGTTAAAGTCTCTACGAGAAGCCGATTCCTCACGAATCCCCTCTCGCTCGACCACCACCCCAATTTCTCGACCAGAGGGCAATGGGTACGGCGATGCGAGTGGTTGTCCGGTTTGGCCGGCAATCTGCAAGAACGGCAATGCTTCGGATGTCATTAATCCGAATGCCTGCATCGCCGTCTCATCGGGTTCCACCCACAACTCTCTATTCTGATCTCGAGTTGCAGGCCTTGCTCCAGCCACGTAATTCACTTCGGACAATCTCGCCACAAGATCATGGGCCACGGCCATAAGTTTCTTTGGGTCCGGACCAGTAACAATGACCTCTTGTTCCGATCCGCCACCAAGCAATCCGGCATAACCACTGCCTCTTCCTGCGCTCGAGTAGTCTCCTTCACCCATATTGTGTACGCTGAGTCCTGCATAGTCTCTTGCGAAATCATCAGCTGCTTCCCGAATGCGAACCGAGCTAAAGTCCGGAGGTCTTTCTTCTTCCTCCACAAAGAGAACAGTAAACGCAGCTTGGTTTTGCCTCACAGTTACTTCGACCGTATCGACACCATCCAGACCCTTAATTTCGGTTCCAATCATCGAGACGTACGAAGCCAATGTATCTAAATCCATGCTTCTCCCATGTTGGGGACTAACTGTAAAACTGATCGAATCAGCCTGAGGTGCGTCACCCGCATTTCTGTTATTGAGAGCCCACGGGGCAGCTATGACAACTGTTGCAACTACAGCGATAAGTGTCCCTGCCAGCCAAGATGCAGGTTGGCGAAGTGCGTTTGTAACCAGACCTGCTAGCAAGACTCTCGCTCGATCAGGAACGAGCATTCCTCCACGTTTTTCCCGTCTTCGCTGTTGCTCTCGCACACGTCGTACAGCCGCTGGCGCCGCCAATCGATGCGCAAGTAAAGGAACTAATCCCACAGCGACAAACAGCGACGAGAACAACGGCAACACAACGGAAATGCTGAGCACTTGAAGTATTTGCCGGAAAATCGGCGATTCAATGGAGAGAAGAAAAACGGGAAGAAATACGATTGCCGTTGTGACGCTGGCTCCTACTATCGCCCTAACGGTTTTCCGAAGACCCAATCGAGCCGCTTCAGTCGGTGTTATTCCTCTCTCAATTCCTCGCAATATTGCTTCGTAAACCACAACACTGTTGTCCACCAGCAACCCAACGGACATGGCTAAACCAAACAAAGTGAGGAGGTTTATCGATTGACCAAGCAGATAAAGCCCCGCGACCGCCGTCATCAAACTCACGGGCACTGCAATCCCGACGATGGTTACAGCGCGCCATTGACGCAGAAAAACGAACAATACAAGCAATGCAACGCAAAAGCCAGTCAAGCCAAGACTGGCAAGACGTAGTATTTGTTCGTCCAATGATTCCGACGCATCGCGACCGATTTTGAGGTCGATTCCAGCAGTCTGGACAACGGCACGCAATTCTTTCATGCGCTTTCGTACCTCTTTGCCAATCTCGACGAGGTTCGAGCCTTGCTCCTGAGCTAACGTGATTCCGACCGCCGGATTTCCATTCAGTTGGAATATCGAAGTGTTCTGTCCATAACCGATATGGATTTCCGCGAGGTGTCCCACCGTCAGCGGGTTATTCGGTGTTAAACGAGCTTGCCGCAGGGTGTTTAGTGAATCGACCGTGCCATCAAACACGACATTAGTTCGTCCATCCTCGGACTCAAAGTTACCGACATACACTGCGGAGCCCAGTTTGCGATTCAACGCGCCAATCACCTGCTCGATTGTCGCGCCTAGACTTGCTGCCTTGTCGGTGTCAACCGCAATGATCAGCTGCCTTCCGCCACCGCCCTCTGGTTGTGCGCGAGCAATCCCGGGAATAGTCGAGAGGCGTGGGACAACCATTTCTACGGCCAAGTCATACAACTCGTCCACGTCGCGGTCTTCTCCCAGTACGTAAACGGTCATAACGTACGTGTCGATTTGACCGAGAAAGTCAGAACCGCTGACACTAATGGTGGTGGTAGAAAGATCGGAGCCACGCTGCAACCTGTTCGCGATCCTTTGAATTTCGTACTCGCGAATCTTAAGATCAGTTCCTGGATCGAACGTGATCTGTATGCCACCTCGGTCGCCATATATTTGACCAAGAGTTTCTCTTACTCCTTGGAGTCCCCTAATGCGCGAAGTAAGTGGGATGAGAATCTCTCTTTCGACAACATCGGCGGTACTGCCTGGTCGTTGGAAACCAACGTAGAGTTGTTCAATAGGCATTGCTGGGAACAACTGGATCGGCATTCGATTGATGCCAACCGCTCCGAGAATGATGATCGCAATGAACAGCATCGACGTAGCCACCGGTCGCAAAACCGGCAAACTGAGGAAATCTGGAAGTAGTTTCCGTGGCTTGGCAGTTATTTCCGCCACAAAGAGCTCGCTGTGTCGACCATCAGATTCCCGCTAAGAATAACGCACGCCAATGCCTAGTCTAATCGTTGCAATTTTTGTGCCACTCAGTGGCGTTTTGAGTCCGATGAAACTCAACGGAAAATGGGCCAGATTTAGGCTAATATTCGTTGCATGTGCAACAGTCGATGTTTGCACGGAAATTGAAACAATTAGTGCACGAGGGACGCTATGGAATTTATGGAATTTTTCAATTACCTAGCCCGATGGGGACACATCGTGTTCGGTATCGCTTGGATTGGGTTGCTGTACTACTTCAACTTCATACAGGGCGCTTTCATGGCCTCCGCATCAAACGAGACGAAAGTCGAAGCGTTCACGCTTCTTGTACCCAAGGCTCTTTGGTGGTTTAGGTGGGCTGCCGCGTTCACATTCCTTACAGGCCTGTATTTGCTCTACGTGGTCTTGAAGCAAGGGACGCTCACAGAAGACACGCTTGTTGCAGGATTGTTGGCAACATTTATGGCGGCAAACGTATGGTTCATCATTTGGCCGAATCAAAAGATAGTGATTGCTTCCAATGAAGCAGTCAAAAGCGGAGGCGAGGCAGATCCTAATCAAGCTTCTGCGGCAGCCGCAGCTCTGTTGGCGAGTCGAACGAACACGTTGTTTTCGTTGCCTATGGTGTTCACGATGGTATCAAGTGCACACTATGTGCATGGAGGCGATGTTGCTACATCTGGGGCTTGGGCGTCATCGTGGGGTTTGTACGTCGTTGCAGCAATCGCGATCCTGCTAGAACTCAACGCCATTTTTGGCAAGATGAACCCTGCGATCGAGAGCGTCAAGGCAGTAATTGGTTCAAGCGTAGTCTTGACCGCCATTGTCTGGCTTGTCCTCATGTACGTCTAGAGTATTTCTTTAGATACTTAATCGATGGACTCAAGGAGGCAGTCGCTCTGCTTCCTTGGGTACAATCGGTTGACCCCCAACAAACTGCCGAAATCCACCGATGAGCGACCGCCCAATCATTGTTACAGACGCTGAAACTACGGCCACGGAACGCGCAAACCGCCGCCCCCGAAACCCTCCAACTGGAGGATCCAGTTTGGCAGTTACATTGCTCTTGATTGTTGCGATTGCGGCAATAATCGTCTTAAGCTGGTTTGTTTGGTCCTTCAATTCATTGCTGAACGAAACGAAACTATCACTCGCAGACGCACAATCTCGGATAGAAACACTCGAATCCCGACAGTCGCTGACTGAAGGCAATCTTACGGATTCTGGAACCACGACGCAGGAAGCTTTGGCGTTTTGGGAGGATGAAACTCGAAAGATCTATGACTTTGTCCACAAGACCAACAAACCGAATATTGCAAAGAACAAGGAAGACATTGGGGATCTGGACGCGCGAATAGAAGGATTTAACAACAGTGTCTCAGACTTGGAAAACTCAATTACTCTCTCGGTCGGTCAGCAACGTGACCTATCGGATAAGTTAAACACCTTCATCCAGACTACATCTGGGCGGCTACAGGATATTGAAACAAAAGTTCGGCACAATGAGGAAGCAATCGATGCCATTGACCTTTCGCGTACTCAAAACAACAATCGATTGCTGGAATTGGACCGACGAATCCGAGATCTGGAAACTAGTAATTGAGCCGTTCATGGCAAAAATTAGCTTGATATTGCACGCTTTGTCAAGCATTATTCTCTTCAACAGTTGACAGGATTAACTCTTGACATGACATCTAAAAATGTAGCCAACGGACGATTTCGATGGGAGTTCAACTACCGCACACTGCGAGGCGATGAGGGATTGTCGGTTCGCTTGCTTGGACCTGTGGACAACGAATCGCGAGAATTAGCAAGATTCGATTGTTTTCAAAATTCTCCGCACTATCACACCGCAGTCTACGATCACAACACCATTCGATCTATCGAAAACGCTGATCCAGTGAGTTGGTTCCTCGATTGCGTTAAAGAAGGATTCGAAGAGTTAGTTTCGAATTCAGGAGGCGACGCTCCAACTTCCGATGAGATCTCTGAACATGCCGCATCCTTCGCGAGTATTGAGAGTATTTCTAAGGAACTTGTATCGAGAGCGACCGAGGTCAGCACTTAGTCAAACAATCAACTTTGAGCTGCAACTGAACGCAGTTGTAGGATTCGAGCTCTTCTAACTGTTGCTTCGTAGTTCCGTCAGTCGGTCGTCTTTACGTTTCCACAGGTCATTGACAAACTCCTTCGGATTGGATTGAGTCTGATCTGTCATTTCAACCGGTTGTAAGAAGATGTTAACTGCCTTGCAACGACCGCACAGTAAATCCCAAAAACCAGGCACTGCTCCCTCGTAATTGAGGGTCAAATCAACAATCTTCGAAGTTTTGGATCCAAGAGCATTGATCGTAAACAATAGACCACCCGTTCTCGGTACGAGCAAGTGTCGAAATGGCGAAGATTGGGATTGGTGTTTTCCCGCAGTGAACCGTGTCCCTTCCAAGAAACTGAGCACTGAGATTGGCCGGTGCAAGAACTGCTCTGCGGCTCGAGACATGTTGCGTCGGTTCTTCTCATAGACGCTACTGTTTCTGCCGGAGGACGCACTCATGTGTCGTTGAACATACGGAAATCGCAGTAGCCACATAGCCAAACCAACAAAAGGAACCCAAATCAGTTCACGCTTGGTGAAGAATTTGATCGGCGGGGCAAGGTTAAGCAACGCTACCTGAATAATGATTACATCCGACCAGCTTTGATGATTGCTCGTGAGGATCCACCAGATGGACCTGTTGTCCAAGACGCCCTCGATCGTTGTCTTGATTTCGATGAGGCGTAACAATCGAATCAACCAAGCGTTTCCTGAGACCCAACAAGTGACAATCCCGTCCATGGACCCAGTCAACGCCGATCGAGCTTGTCGAACTGGAGTCAACATCCTGACTACAGCAAGAAGGTATATCGCCAGACAACAAAGAACGGTTGCCGAGACAAGAAATGCGACGGCAATCAGACCCTTCAATACTTGTAGAACCGACTCCATTCGTTCGAATTGCTTTTGTGGACCTGGAATCTCTCCAGAACACGGTAACTGCAAATCAAGTGTACCGTCGAACGGGATGAATCGTTCAGAGTTTGGCGACAATCTTTAATTCATGTCTCCCAGGAGGTCTCATTTTGGGTAGTCTCAACCATACATCTAGCATGGAGTGGTACTTGGACAGTTTGGAACTGCAAAGAAGGTCTATCTCACGAGTTCAATGGGTAGAATTCAGCCATAATCAGAAGAATAATTCTTGCGTATCCCCTACCACTTGTAGCATCTTAAGTACTCTCTGGAACATGCACAATTGATTGCCCTCCAGCAGATAGGCAGACTAGTGATGCTCTAGCCATCAATAGTGGATTTATAACCTTACAGGATAGTTTTGGTAGCGAGATCAAAGAAACTGAACGCAGCTACTCTCTCCGAAGTGGGCGCACAACGACTCGCTGAACTCTTGCTCGAAGCGAGCAAAAACGACGAAATGGTTACGCGTGCTTTGAATCTGGAAATCACAGCACTCAAGGGCACAAAGGAACTTGCTAGGGCAATACGGAAACGCATATCTACCATCAAGAGATCTAGAAGCGCAGTAGATTGGGATCGAGTGCAAACTCTCCATAGGGATCTCAATATTCATCTTGATGCGATAACGAAGAAAATAGCACCGTCCGACCCACAGATCGCAATCGACCTGTTGTGGGAGTTTCTGCACACCTCGACGCCCGTGCTGGACCGCATACTTGGTCGGGTCGACCGTATCGTCAGCACCTACTCAGATTGCCTCAAAGTTCTCGGTGAAATATCTAGTTCGAACGCCGTTGATCCGTCAAAGGTGATCGAAAACGTTCTTGAGTGTTTGGAGAACAATGACTACGGACAGTTTGACAAATTGATCGCCAAAATTGGTCCAGCTTTAAGTAAAGGAACCCAAAATGAACTAAAGAGAGAGCTTCTCGAAAGACTATCCAACCAGTCTTCAAAACAACAACTCGTCGATTCAAGAATGGATCTCAACTATATCGAATCTGCGCTCATGGATATTGCGGATGTACAGGAAGACGTAGACGCATACATCGCCACTGTCAACGATAACCTGAAGACCAATCCACAAATTGCTGTTCCAATCGCTGAGCGCTTGTTAAAAGCCAATCGCGCCCTAGAAGCACTGAAATTCCTAGACAACTCTAGAGTAGGACGCTTGAACACATCATGGTTTGATGCATACATCAGTTCTCTCGATGCATTGGATCGAAACACTGATGCACAAGAATTGCGATGGGATTGTTTTCAGCGCCATTTGTCGCACCGGCACTTGAAAGACTACTTGGCTAGATTGAATGAAGTTGATGCCTTTGATGCCGAAGAGAAGGCTTTGGACTATGTTGAGACCTATGAGAATTTTCTATCGTCGTTAACATTCCTGATCGATTGGCCCGAATATAGGAGAGCTGCTAATTTAGTCATAAGTCGTGTACAAGAGTTTGACGGATACCTGTTCGGACCCGTTACACGTGCTGCCACCTCACTCTCGAGTACACAACCTCTAGCCGCAACACTGTTGCTGAGGTCCATGATTGACATCGAATTGGATACTGGAAATTATCGACGTTACAAACGTGCAGCGCAGCATCTAGCGGAATGCGCGCAGTTGGCAACTAGGATTACTGACTATCGTGGCACGAGAACGCACGAGTCATACTTAGACAGTCTCCAAGAGTCGCATGGGAGGAAAACGTCCTTTTGGGGACATTTCTCAAAGCACGTCTAGAACGCTCGTACTGAACGGATTAGCACTTCGATTGTCGCTAGTTTTGCTCTTCTCAACAACGACCCGAGCAAGCAAAACAACGTCGTTCCATTGACGAATTCTAGGTATTTAAACAACCCGATTGACTCAAGCTGTGTGGAGATGGGGTGAAGACTCGAACGTTTAGGTTAGAGATCGTCTTCTTCCTGAACCTCGCCATTCTCGAATGTCACTTCTTCCTGACTGCCGTCTTCAAATGTGATTGTCCACGTCCCATGTCTTCTCCCCTTTTTATAGGGTCCAGACCATCGACCTCCATCAGGATACGGTTCGTCCCAAATTCCGTCCTGTTCACCATCTACCATCGGACCTTCGGCTCTCACTCCCTCGGGGTTAAGAAACACCCAATTTCCGTTGTGTTTGTTATCAACAAAGGGACCTCGCGCATTCCCGCCACCTGGAAAAGTAATAACCCAATCACCCTCGCGTACACCATGGACGAAAGGACCTTTGTTGCTACCACCTTCCGCAAACGTTGTGATCCATTCCCCGTGTTTCCGCCCGTTGACATACGGACCCTCCATTCGACTCCCGTCTCCCGGCAGAATTACCCAATTTCCGTGACGCTTTCCATTCTCGAAACTACCCTTCTCGACGCGACCATCCGTTCCTTCCTGAATCCAATTGCCATGTTTTTTGTCTTCAAGATACGTTCCTTCGTGTCGAGTTCCATTTGAATCAACAATGACCCAATCTCCTCCCCGAAGACCGTTTACGTAATTTCCTTCATGAGTACTTCCGTCCGCATGTGAAATACTCCAGTATCCATGCCTTACGTTCTGAACAAACGGACCTTCGGCTCGCATCCCGTTCACAGTCTCCATAACCCAGTCGCCGTGAGCGAAACCGTTTTCGTACATGCCTTCGCTCCGACCCACGACGGGGTTGTTTGATATCCACAGACCGTGGCGTTGGTTATCTAGATACGTTCCTTCGTCAGTCCCACCTACAGGGTCTGCTTCCTTAAACCGACCTTGAGCCATTCCATCGACGAACGTGCCTGTCATTGTGAGAGTAAGCCAAGTACCGCCTCGTTCCCATGTGAAAGTCACAGTGCCTGACCCAGAGAATCTCCCTTCTGGACACTTGGCGTTTCCATCGAAAGATGCAGTCTCACCATCGATCGGTGGGCGATCGATCCAAATGTGACAATTCGCCGTGTCTTCCACCAACATCCAACAACCTTCAGTCGAGTCTTCCACATGACATATCGGTTCGAGAGGCTCGATTGGCTTGATTACCGTGTCCTGGCTCTCGATACTCATACAACCTGTCAGGACGAGACCAGATGCAATTCCCAATGCCAAGACAATGCGCTGCAACGGGAGTCGAATGCAAGAAGAAGCCCGCACTATTGAAGTCATTACGGTTACCCACGGATGTTCTTCCGAAGTATAAACCCGATTTTGACTACGATCCTCTTTATTCGATACACCAAGAGCTAACCGTTAACAGGCATGCACCAGTGCGATAGGCCAGTAGCGGTCTCAGCGTACTGATTGCTCCTACGATGGCGAATGTTGATGCAAGAAAGAAGTCCGTTGCCGCAGGAACAAGAGAAAACACTGACCCTTGGTCGACAGACTCTTCCGGACTTCGAGCTCTTTGTATGAGTAGCCATCCCAAGAGTGTTTCAGAGCCAGTCTTTCCACAACGGGTTCAGTGGGGTGGGATTGTTAAAGCAAACCCAAGACGAAACATCACTCGCATAAACTCCCGAGTCTACGCGCACTTGTGTGTTCTATGGCATGTCGGCCGAATTCAGTCAGCACAACCAATATTCCTCCCATACCGTCACAGCATGCGATAAGGATATTCGCTGCCGGTTGGACTAAGCCCAATCAGGTGTCATGAGATCGATCGTCCCCAGCGCTCACGGTCAATCTGGGTACGAATAGCAATCAACGCAGAAAGGATTGTCTACTCAGAGTCCTCAGATTCCACAGCGTCGGTATAAATGACCGCACCTGAGACTGCGGCACCTCCGAAATGAATAAATTCTGTACCTATTCGGTGACCCACTCCTTGCGAAATCTGTTCGACCGAATTGGCGTCTCGTTCGTTGAGATATGACTTGGCATGGTTAACCTGATCGTCTTCTAGATTCTTCGACCACTTGTTGAACGAAATCAGTCTCATCGCTGCGAACGACTTAAGTTCATCCGATGGGAGACTGTCGATAGACTCATAAAGCTCGCTTGCATCGTGAGACGCCCATGTGCTCACTACACTTTGGTAGTAAGCTTCACGTTGCGAATTGGAGAGCTGCTGCGCCAGCGTCCAAGCCTCATCGATATCGCCACTTCTCACCAGTGCACCTCCAACAGAATTAAGCGCATACGCCAACGTCGGACCCTCGCGGACTTGGGACAGCAACGCAAGAGCTTTCTCAATGTCTGAATAGGCAATATTGGACAAGACTTGTGCTTCAAGTCCTATTTGGTTCTCACCGATGGGCTGTTGAAGAGCAATGTCAAACGCAAGCTGTGGATCTCTGCTAGCAACTTGGTAAAGGATCGACGGAAGCAGAGTCGTTCGCTGGTCCTCGATGTCTGGATTGTTGAGTACCCATTCAAGTGCTGCCAACGGGTCCTTGTTCGCCCATACACTCATTACTTGGAAGGCTGTCATTAGCTGATATTCGCCTCCATCCATGTTCGCCATCAGATTGGCGGCCTCTTCGGGAGTAGTTTGTGCTAAGGCGGTTAGGGCGGAGCTCATCGCAGCGTCTCGGGCGTTCTCAGGTAAGAGATCTAGACTGTCGAGCACTTCACGCGGATTGCTTCTACCCCATGTTGAAGCGATGCTGTGTACCAATGAGTTGCGCAAGCTCTTGGAGTCCACGGACTGCACCGCAGCGAGCGCTGCTTCAGGATCCAGTCTTGCCCAAGCATTCACTACGTTCATAATGACGGTGTTGTGGGTATCGTTTTCCATTGTTCGAACAAAGTCGAAGACACTTTGTGCATCCGCTTGTACAAGCTTGTGAATGACTGCGGACAGGACAGACGTCTTGGATGTCCAGTCAGTTAGCGTGTCACTAATCTTTCCCAAGACAGACATGCCGTCCTTTTCAACCCACGCTTCAGCGACTTGAATAAGCGTTCCCGTTTGAGCTGTGTCGAGCAGATCGTCTCCGATGAGTGTGGCCCAAGCTGATTCTGGGTTCTTAATCGCTTCGGAGAGATTGGACTGCGTCACGATGTTTTGAGCGACACGTTCATTGCCCAACTGACGCCCGATCTCAATTCGAACGGCATCGGAAAGGTCATCACGAGATTCCAAGATACCGCGCAGGGCCGCAAGCTTTCCAAATCCGTCCAGTCGCTTCGCGCTAGCTACGGCATCGTCCAAGTGCGAGAGTGCCCACTCGCCGAAGACCGTTCCCAGAAGATCGCCGTGTTGGAGTCTCGGCATGTTCGAAACTTGCTTGACAGCGCTCTTGGGGTCGAGCGATGCGTACCTGCGAAAGATTGTGCCTTGTACAAGTTGCCTGCGGCTGGTATGCTCGATTGCTACCGACTGTTCAAGGAGACTGAGCAGTTCCTTTTCTCCCGCAGAAGCTAGTGTGTTGTGCAGTGCTACTGAAAGACCAAAATTACCTTGGTGCCTCAAGAGAGTCCCCAAGGGTCCATCGTCGTGTGATCCCTTCAAGGGCAACGCACCAACACTGCCTTGTTCGCTGGGTGCACCCATGAATTCCTCGTTGCTAATTATTGAACGTCCGTCGTCTGAGAGACTACTCTCCGTGAGCACCGAATCTGCAACAAAGACTCCAAGCACGACACCTCCCCCTATCCCAATGCCCATCCAGAACTGAAAGGAAAGACGGAACGGTTTAGTTTCTTGTGAATCCATGCGTGTGAACTCCCCTGTTAGGAAAGAACCGGCCTGACGCCCGCCGAGCGTACAAGATCGGAATTGAATCAATACCGTTTAAGTATATATCTAGATGCGATAGCGGAGTTAGAAGTTACGCATCTTGCCGAAGAATAGTTGTGCCTTACTACGTGATTCATGCTCTCGGGTACCTTGCTGTCTGTTGATATGTCACAAATCCTACTCTGTGGCTCACTTTGATCACGGCCACCTAACAATTAAAAAAGAATCATTGGCTGACTTTCTCAACGAACTCCAGTTACTGAGGCTGTGGTATTCAACCACAATTTAGCAGTACCTCATGAATGTGGCTAAGAGGAAATCAAGCAACGAATACGAACCTCGAATTGCATCAAAACGCTGAATTTCCGACCAGGAAGTGGGAGCAGAAGACCAAGATCTCGGTTTGTAGAAACCTTTTTGCTAGTTCAAAGTAACGGAAATAAGGGACTTATAACCCTGACTGTCCAAACATGAGATAAACCTAGGATTTCTCATGCTTTTTCAATTTCGAGTCGTTGCTGGCAAACATGGCTTGTGCGATCTTCTCGGGCGGCGCATTAATGTGTCTTGGCATGGTTTTTGCCAGACGAACGCATTTTCTGTCACCATACACGTATCCAAGAATGGAACGCTCGCTGCATTTAGTGAGTGTTCCCACTAGTGTGACGCGAGGGTTTTTCACTTGGCAAAGAGATCTGCAACACTAGCAACACTCTTGGCTGGTATTTTCTGTTTGGCCGGAATGTCTATTCCATCTGTCGACTTTGAAGACACCTACATTACTGGAGGAAGCGTTCATTGGCCGGAATTTGGGCCGACTCCCAGTCGATTCTCATTTCAGTTTCCAACCACTACATATGAGCGGGGGTTCAATTTCAGATTCGAGCTCTCAGACCACCCTAACGGTTGGCGCTGGCTACTCCATTGATGAGTCGTGGTCCGATGAAGCAGTTGCCATTGTGGGAATGGAACATGAGACGAGCATTCCGAGCTTGTTTGGACCCATCTACACTGAGCGTCCAGTCTTTTCCGACGACAGTTTTGATGATGATTTCGAGATTGGTTTCGACGTCGGAGTAACTCACAAATTGAAAGCCTCGATCTTGAGAATCAACCCGGTCTATACGATTCCAGTTCAAGGAAACTTTTCCCTCTTTGGAAAGACTGGAATTGCCTTCATCGAACGTGACTTCAGAGTTTCGGTCCGCACCGAATACGAACTCGAGGATGAATTGAGGCAAGAACCCGATATCGTCTTTCCGCCTACGTTCCAAGTCGTATCGGAGTCCGATTCCACGACAAATCTGTTTGCGTCTGCAGGAATCAAATGGAGTCCGGACAGCGGGCGCTCTGCAGTTTCGATTTCATACTCGAACTATTTTGATACGCCAGGTGACGTCACCCATTCTTTGGAGTTGGACTATCAATGGAAATTCTGACCCACGATTGATGGATCGAGCGCACACAGACTTAGCGTCTTCGAAAGGTTCGAAAGTTCTATCAGGGCTTTTCGATCGAGGACACATTAAGCGTCTGTGCTTGAACTACAATCAGTGTGAACTTGTGAAAGGCTTTGGCATTAAGCGCTGACGGGTGCCAAGTTTCCGAACCACTTCCTAACGTCGGCACAACAAAAATGAAAATTATTTTCGTGGAGGGGTCTTCAAATGAGATGCAAAGCCATTTATTACCTTACTAGGACGATCGCAACGGTGCTTTTCTTTGCTGCTGCCTCCAGTTCTGCCGACTCCAGTTCTGCCGCACTCTTCTTTCCCTTTTACGTAGCTGGAGGTTTTGTGAACTGGTCCTCGGCCGATACCACTATCGATGCTACGTCGGCCTTTCAAGGTTCGAGATTCGACATCCCATTGGATTCAGTTCGGGCGACGAGCACAGACAATGTC
This sequence comes from Candidatus Azotimanducaceae bacterium, assembly GCA_965203735.1. Lineage (GTDB taxonomy): Bacteria > Pseudomonadota > Gammaproteobacteria > Pseudomonadales > Azotimanducaceae > Bin55. The sequence continues at coordinate 608,601 of OZ241909.1, read as the reverse complement.
GGGCGCATCGGTGCCGGCTACTCCTTTGACGAAACGTGGTCGGTGGAAGGATCCTACGTCACTGGCCCAAAACGATACGAGAAGATTTCTGGTATTCCCCTCGAAGAATATGGCTTTGGCGACGGGATCATACTTGTAGCCAGATCAGACTTGGATTTTACGGTTTATCGACTCAATGCTGTCTACGAGTTCGTACTGAGAGATCCAATTTCCGTTCTGCTTAAAGCCGGCATTGCCCAAATTCGGGCTGAGATAGAGTCGACCACCTTTACGGCGACTGTGACGCGACCGAATACTTTGACCCCGTATGAAACGTTGTTTAAGGAAACTCGAGATGAGACGAAACCATTTGCCGCTGCGGCCTTAAAACTGAACTTTCGGGATGGCAAGATTGCCGTAGTTGCGTCGCTCGTTCAATACTTCGATGCGCCAGGTGGACTGGGTCAAGCCCTCGAGTTGGATCTAATGTTGAGATTTTGAAGGTCTAGTGCCATCCTAACGAACCAGCTATTCGTTTCGGGTTAACGCCTCATGTAGTTCGGCAAAACCGAATTCTCATCCATAGCTGCTCAATCACGCATCCGAAACATTAGTGGTAAAGCAAAGTGCTAGGCGTTAGCTACAGATCTTTGACATGTGCAATGGCCTTTTATTGGAGCTAGCAGCATGTTCAACTCCCGACGAGGGTTCGATAGCAGCGAATCTGGTCGCCTCGCAATCGGAAGCTTCTCCTCCAACAAGCATAGGAATAGACTTCTTTGAAGGTTCTTTCGAAGACGCTCTTGCACACGCCGCTCAAGAGGAAAAGATGATCTTTGTAGACGTCTTCACGATTTGGTGCGGTCCGTGCGTGGTGATGCAGATCTCTTTGCCGAGCGAAAAGCCCTCGCGTCACATTCGCGGGAACGCTCACTGAATGCAATGAGCGTTCCATTCTTGGATACGCGTGTGGTGACAGAAAACGCGGTCGTCCGGCAAAATCCATGCCAAGACGCATCAGTGTGCCGCCCGAGAAGATCCCGCAAGCCATCTTTGCCAGCAACGACTCGAAATTGAAAAAGCATGAGAAGTCCTAGGTTTATCTCATGTATGGATAGTCAGGGTTATAAGTCCCGGAAATAACTACTTTATGAAAGTAATGTGTGAGTTTTCACCTATTTGTGCTCGCGACTTAACTGGGAATCTCGCTGCACGAGGACGGTATCACTTTACTTCGTCCGATTTTCGCTCAACTCTCAGCGTCTCAGAGACGGCGACTCGCCAAGCGCTAAGTCGTCTCGCTGCCAAGGGCGAAATCGCAAGTCCTGCTAGGGGACTCTACGTTATTGTGCCGTCTGAGAAAAGGCGGTTCGGTTGCTTACCTGCAGACCAATTCGTGCCAGCGCTTATGGATCTTCGTGATACACACTACTGCGCCGGACTTCTCTTTGCTGCGCAATTCCACGGAGCGGCTCACCATCGTCCCCGGGAATTCCAGGTCATGCTCGAATCAAATCGACCGCAAATTCGGTGCGGTTCAGTCAAAGTGTCTTTCTTCGCTCGCAAGAACCTGGTGGCAGTGCCAGTGGTACCGTTCAATAACCCACGTGGAACGATTTTGGTCTCGAGTGTGAAAGCAACCGCGGTCGACCAGGTTGGCTATATGAATCGGGCTGGAGGACTGGACAGGGTGGCAGGAGTGCTTTCGGTTCTCTCAGACTACATGGACCCAGAACGTCATGTCGAAGCATCACAGACCGCATCGATTCATTGGGCTCAGCATCTCGGTTATTTGCTCGGGTATGTGGAAGCCGGAGACAACGCCGCACTTCTCAGGGAACATGTACCAAAACACGCCAGAAACTCGACAAGGCTTCTACCAGGTCGGGACACCACTAATGCAACTCGGTCCAAAAGCTGGAGGTTGTTCGTGAATGCAAATATTGAGCTCAATGATTGACTCCATCAATTGTCGCTCTTTGATACGAACTTCCAGCGAATAGCGTCTGCAACCCGAAGCGAGTTAGGCGGATCAGCCGAAACAAGGTCCAAGTGCACAGCGACACTTGCTAGGTCAAACTCCCCTGCATGAATCCAGCCTGAGCCATCTTTCGGATCCACGTGCAATTGCCTCTCGCCTAGAGAGTCGTGAAGAACAAAATTGTGAACTCCAAATCGATCAACAAGTCCGTATGAGGTTGGAAAGTGATAGGAAAGAGACCACTTGCCACCAAAAGGCATTTTTGTGGAGAATCGGGCGGTCTCCACTTTGGTTCCAAACGTCGCCAACGCGGTTGGTCGGTACCTGCCGAAAGTGTCAGACCAAGGAGCGGCCATAATCCTCCAAGTCTTGTTTGCCCTGAGTTCGTTCCAACTGAAACTATCCAATCCCAGAGCCCGGATTGGCAGCAATGGAGGCGGATCCCAGAACCAACGCAAACTCTGAAACGCTCGAGACCCAGACCGATTCTCCCAGTCCACAAGTTGAAATCCCGCGTCCAAGTTATCCACAATTACGGTGTCTTGGTCGAAAGGATTCCACGAAATCTCAGTAAGAGGAGGCAGCAGTGTCTCCTCAGTGATGTCCGCTGGGTCGGGTCCAGACTCTCTTAGAGGGCGTATGTAAATTCCACCTTGATTTTGGGAATAGAAAGTGGCGACTGAAACACCTACTATTTCTTCCTCTGCATACAGGTTAATGTGAAAGGCTGTTTGGCCTGGCACTTCAACGCATATGCCTGTATCTATCGCGTCGAGATAGTGATCGGTGTAGAACTCCACCACTCCGGTAACGTCGGCGTCGTTTCGGATCTTGAAAGAACCCCGGTGTGTGAAGGGTGCATCTTGTACTTCCACCCGAACAACCTCCAACCCCGAAGTGCTAAATGCAGGAGCATGTGTCGACTCGTACCATTCGTCCAGAAGTGGGATCAACGATTTTGATGAGTCCTTGAGCCCGTTAGTCGCAGTGTCTGCATGCGACATGGAGTGTTGCGCAACCCGCTTCGATTCCTGATCGAGCAGGTCCTGGAGTCTTGCATTGCCGTAGAGTCCTACGAGAGCTCGGTAGGTGCCGGACAACCTCTGTTCCACTGCTGATCTTCTGAGCGAGACGTCGTCACTTTGAAGCAATTCTGACATCTTCATCGATTGAACGGTAAATGAAGCGTCACTGAGCATGAAACGATCGTACAGCCTTCCTTCAAGTCGAGTTGGATCTAGCTGTTCGTAGGTTCGAAAGAGTCTGTCAATCACAATACTGGGATAGATTGCCGTCAAGCCTGCAATTTCGTTTACAAACGCAATGTCAGTCGGAGCTGTATTGGGATCGTCGGGTCCCCTCACGGTGTCAATCAGAAGCATCCTCTTCATGTGGTTCAATGCCAGACTCTCCCACCCTATCGGGGTGACCAAGAAGGGAAAATACTGTTCTGCAACAGCACTCAAAAGGTTTCCTCCGAGAATATTGGTGTAGTCATAAAAGAAAATGTTTTCTGTCACATACTGCTGACGTTGGTCATCTGTCATGTCAAAGGTCAAGTACCTTTCATACATCTCATCCATTTTCGCGGTAGGAAATCCACTCTCACGTATCAACACTATGCCCGGTTGTGAATAGAGGAACGGCATGTTGTAGCCACCGACAAGTCGGAGATGGTTGGGTACTTCTACGAATGTCAGTGAACGATAAGGAAAAGGCAATCCAGCCTCCGATAAATCCGAAAGACGGTCCTTTATGAATCCCAGCGTCAAGTTCCAAATGGCGGTCATGGATTCAGTCTGCTCGAAGTGTCGGCTGTGAATGAGCAGTTCCACCTCTACTTCGTCCGATTCAAATGTGCGCGATTGGAATTCGGAGGCAACGATTGCAAAATGTGGTACTTCGCCACTGCTTTGAATTTGGTATTGAACAGAGTCTTCCGAAGCCAGAAGCAAGCGTTCCGGAGCGGCTAATTTCCAGTTCTTGTTTGCAATATGGATTTCAAGGTCAACGAAGTACGTGTCCACAGGTGTTTGCATCGACTGGACCGACTTGTCGATTCCTAGCGGCAACGGTACGGGATACCATCGGATTCCAGGCATCAGTGCGACAAATCGATGATCAAAGATTGAATTCTCTACGCCCAGAAGCTTGGGCATTTGAAGAGAAGTCCCTGGCGTTCCGAGGTAATCTCTTTCTGAATCTGGATATCCAAAGTTAACGTCTGGGACTCCCTTTCCACGAATCGAGACAGTCCATGCACTGCTGGTCGATTCGTTGCTGGATAGAGCAATAGTGAGAAGTCCGTCTACAAAGGAATAGTCTCGGTCCATCTCGTCTACACGAACGTGCTCCAGCTCCATTCCGGGGTTGAACGAAAACTGAAGCGAGTTCAACGATTGGTCGTTGGCTCTCACCGAAAGGTCAACATCAACGAGCAAACGAATACCAGGGTCGATTTCCACCTTTCCTTCGATGTTCGTTAGATCCAACGAGACCTGACTGGAAGAAATTCTGTGCGTGGATGCGACGCGTTGCGCTTCTTGAAATTCTCGGTTTAGGATAAAACCGTGAACAAAAAAACCTGTAATCGCCACACCGATACATGCCAGAGCAACATTTCCGTAATGCGGACGAAGTACATCCCGTCTTGAGTCAAGTAAGGCAGCAATCACGCACAAGCCCACCGCTACAACGATCCAAACAAGTCGATTGAACAGAATCAAAACATTGCTGAAGTACGGCAAGATTTCAGAAACCAGTACGGAGTGAGTTGTCGAGTAGGACACCAGCTCTCGCCAACTAAACGGGACCGATTGAATTAGGACCAAATGGAGGAACGCGACAGCTAAGGTCGCTACGCCTACCAGCATCTTACTTCGCAAAATCTGGTGGAAGACCATCGCGAGAGCTCCGTAGAACACTATGGTTACGGGCACATCCACAAAAATCAGATTCAAGAACGACATTTGTTCGGGTGCAGGACCTAAGTCCAATCCAAAACCTTCCCCGAGCAGAGAAACTCCGTAGATCACAATGAAATTCACCAAGGGGATGACGTACACCATCGCCGAAATACCGAGCAACGATCCCGCAGACCAGCAGATGTTCATGTATCTCTTGGCATGGATTGTCTCCATCACATCGCTGCCGCGCAATCGCTCTGAATGCACGAGAGTCAATGCGACCACGACGAACTGCAGCAAGAAGAAATGAATGCAATCGACGTTTCCAACAACAAACTGGGTGCCGTTGTAGCCTAAGTTTGGAGATCTAGAGGTGAAATAGGTCTGATACATTGCCGCAAACACATATGAAATTTGCAGCAGAAGACTTAGAAATAGGAATAGGAGCTTGTACTGGTAGGAACGTGTTAGTTCCTTAATGGTGCATCGGGTGATGGCCAAAATCTCGTTCATCTTCGTCGCTCTCGTTACATTAGGAGTGAAGAAGTCCGGCGCACCACCTCAAATCCTAGGCTGTCAGTTGGTATTGTTCATTTGAATTCTCCTTGGTTTCATAAGGTGTGCCGGACGCACAATGTCTAGGCGTACTTTATCACAAGAACGGCAAGGCAAGTACTCTTCTTGGTCATGAATTTGGAAGTCATGCAGATTCGCGTGCATCAAGTTCTAAAGCAAGCAAGATCGGCTCAAGAGACTCTTGAGCCGATCCCCTTCCAGTTCTTGTTAACCCCTACACGACTCGCTGTCGCGGACGTCGGTGGCGATTTGTGATTGGAGTTTCATCCTCATCCTCGGACAGGGCGAACGCGCTCAGATGAAGTACTCGATCTTCATGTTCCAATGCACTACCCGTGAGTCTTTCATCCGTGAACCGAATGTTCTCTCCCAAACACACTCCCTTGAACCGCTTGGTCCAGGAGTTGCTAATTCGAGCAAGAAACTCTTCAGCAGCTGTCTTGGAGCGACCGAGTGAAGTTGCTTTCTTCGGATCAGACTTCGATTCAGCCTTCGAGACACTGGAATCAATGGCGTCGAGAGCATAGCTCCGGACCAAGCGCGGAAGCATTTGCGCGTGGGTATCTTGGCTAGAGTACAGCTCAAGGCCCGAGACCAGTCCATCCAAGACGAAGATTGAACCGATCTGGTCGGGTACATGCTTGAACGACTCGACGAAATTGTCAATCTTCGTACGAGTTGAGACGTACATGGCATCTGCCGCCGAAGATTCAGAAGAGACGTTGAGTCGTGCAGATTTCTCGTCGATTTCAGACCACGTTCTTCCCTGGTTGCCTCGATACTCTCGAGAGCTATGAAGATTCATGGACACCGCCCTGTTTTCGAGAGCTCGTCCTCTTGCGTAATGCACTCGATTAGCCACAGAAAACTTCTGCTTGCTAGGGTCGCGTTCCTCGTGGTGCCAACGACCTGCTTCAACGCAAGAAACGGGAAGTATTTGCTTGGTCTTGGGCGACACGAGAATCGACACGTTCAAAATGCGATTTTGCATCGCACCAAGAAGCTCTTCCCCTTCAAACAGGAGAACATGATTGTCCGAGAGGTTGCGGAACAGGACATCAGAGACGCTCGCACCATTGTCCAACTCTTCGACTTCGACAGTCGAGGAAGCCAAACCCTTCTCGAGCGTGATATATGTGGGATCCGTTTGCACATCGCTGAGCAAGGGGACCAGGGAAAGGTTGTTGCAGCTTGTGGGTTCACCCAACTGCAACGCGGAAAGAATACTAGAAGTCGCGCTCATGGAGTAGCCTCCTGTAGTAAGTTACGGTAAAGTAAAGAAAATTTGATGAGCTAGATTTGATATGCCTCCTTGATAACCGTGAGAAAACTCGTGCTAGTGCACCTAATCGGTGAATGTAGAACTAGATAAATCCAGAAAGTGCTAACGTATTGATTGTTGTATTGAAGACCCCCTTCAGATCCGTCCCAAATATGGTGGGGACTATCTTAGAGAATTCAAGGCCGAAGATCAAGAAGATTTACGAAAAAGACACCGATTCGAGTACTCCATCGTTAAGTAGAGCGGTTTTTGAAGCCCTTTCACTAGGCTTGGAGTGCTCAATATCAGTACTTCTTTGATATGATAATGACAATTTTAACTTGATAATTGCTATGTCTGATAACTTAATGTCAAATATCCAAACGCCTTACGACGTGCAACAACGGTTGGCGCAAGTGCTGAAAGACACACGGCGAACACTCAAGCATAGCCGGCAAAAGGCGAGTCTTCGAACTGGAGTTCCGGAAGCAACCATTAGGCGTTTCGAGGACACCGGAGAAATCTCGCTTCGTCAATTCCTCGTTCTATGGGGTTCCTATGGAGACTTACAAGCCTTGGACAGTCTTACACACAAGAGCATCCATACATTGGATGACCTAACCTAAACCACAAGTTACGAACTGTGAATCGCCTCAACGTCCTGTTCCACGGTACAAGGGATCACGATCCTGTCCAAATGGGAACACTTGTGTGGCACGATCACCGTGCCTGGTTTGAATTCAGTTCTGACTTCCTTGATCTCGGCATCAATCCGTCCCCATTACTACTCGAGAAAATCACCAAGCCCCAGCCCGCACCACTCTCGCCGTTTGGAGGACTACACGGCGTGTTTCACGACTCGTTGCCAGACGGTTGGGGGATGTTCGTGTTGGATCGCTACCTTCAGCAATGTGGCATACCGGCAAACACCATTACACCTTTAACACGACTCGCCTGTATTGGAGACAGAGGCATGGGAGCACTTTCGTATGAGCCTTCGCATCCCCAAGCACCCCATGCAAATTCTCAGGCCGAGCTAGATATCGAACAGGCGGCTGCTGCCATATCTAGCCTATACAGCGGATCGGAATCCAATGTCAGTCGATATCTTGCGGCCAATGGCACGCCCGCAGCGGGCGGAAAGCCCAAACTACTTATCGGATACGATGGAAAACAAGCAATCGAAGGGTCCGCAACTCTACCAAACGGATTCTCCCACTGGATCATCAAGTTTTCTGTAAACCGGAGTCCAGCAGCTCGATGGGATGGAACTATCGAGTACGTCTACGCCCTGACAGCCAAAAAGGCTGGCATCCACATGACTGGAGTGAGACTGGTTCCTAGCGACCCCGGGGTTTGTCACTTCTTAACCCGTCGTTTCGACAGAACGAGTCGAGGTCAACGCGTATTTGTTCAGAGTGCCTCAAGCTTGTTGAACGAGGATTGCAGAAACTCGTCAATCGAATACTCGGATCTCCTCAAGTTATCTGATTTTCTGACCCATAACTACTCTCACAAGTTGTTTCTGTACAGGCAAATGGTTTTCAACATCCTGTCCGGCAATCGGGATGACAATCTCCGCAACTTCGCATTTCTGCGCTCAGCATCCGGAGAATGGTCTTGTACGCCTGCTTTCGACATTTCCTGGAATTTAGGAATGGGAAGGAAACATGCCATCGGAGTCAATGGTCAAAGAACGGATATCTTGCGCAGCGATGTGTTAGAAGTCGCCAAACGGGCGTCGATTTCGAGACGCGACGCCTTATCTACACTGGAACAGGTGAGGGATGCAATTGGTCATTTGGTGCAACTGTTTCAAGATTACGAAGTTCCCAACGAACCAGTGAGAGAGTTGGTTCGATACACTACGAAGAAACAGAACGCCTTCGATTCAAGCTCCTAATGCTTCGGAACACACCGAGACGTCACAAGAGAGCGTGAAGGATCAAAATTGGGAAGCTTGTTGGGCTCACTCCTTCAATGATTGGTCACTAACTTTATCCGATTTCTTTGACATCTGTTCGAGCCAGTTTTCCGCTCGATGCGTTGTCTCCCTCACCGCGAAGTATGCGATTGGCAATAACACTGGGATCGCTAGCAGCGACAAAGTCCTCACAGCGGGCCATGCATGATAATAATCCCACACGGACTTTGTTATATCATCCGAGAGAAAAATAATCATGTAATTTAACATCATCACAATTGAGTAGACGAGCGGGCGGTTAAAGAATTTCCTTAGTTCCTTTTTCCTCTTCTCAACAAATTCTGTGACCGTCAGATTTCGTCTCTGGAAATAGACACAGACTTTAGCGATCGGAATAACTAGAACAAGCAATGCAAGACAAGACACCAATGCTACGCGTGTTATTACACCATCAAGAATTGCCGCTTGCCAACTCGAGAGTATTGCGTCCAGCATTACCTTCCCGAATATGAAAGTACACATAGCCAAAACACGGCCGTATACCACACAACGCCAGTAGTTTTCGGCTGAGTGAATGCCGAACGCAAACCACATGTCGGACTCGTCGAACAAGTCAGATGAGGGCGCGGCATAAGGATTGTCAGTCTTTCCTTTCGGTTCGGCCAAGTTCAATTACCCAGATCAGATGAGTGTGAAAAGTGAATTCGGCCTCGCGAAGATTTCGAATCCACATCCTCGATGAGTAGCAGCTTCGGGACCATCCACTCTACCCCACCCAGCAACATCATCGATTTCCTGTAGTTTGTACGTCTCCAGAAATCTAAGGTCTGCGCCAGCGATTTGAATACACCCTTCCACACACTAGTTCCCGGACAGACAATCCACTTGCCTGTCGTTGTCGCTTTGTGAAACCCGGTTTATAACGAATCCTAGTGGGTCTCTGTCAACAAATCGGGTACCGCCGCGGCGGCACTCATGTCTCCTCAGACATCCGCTCGAGCCAGTACCGTGCCTTCTGTTGGGCAGCTCTAACTATGAAATATGAGATCGGTAACACCAATGGAATTACGAGGAGTGACAAACTTCTCACGGTAGGCCATGTTACTTCGGGGTCCCATAGGTCCCGTATCAAGTCCTGAGGCACTATAAGCATGAGACAAGTCAACAACATAAGCATTGTTGTAGCCCATGGTTGATTGAAGAGACTCCGCAGTTCCTTTGCTTTATCTTCAATAAAATCTCTTAGGGTATTAGTTCGTCTCCGATAGTAGACATACAATTTGACGCCGGGGACAATCGCAATGAGTACCATCGGACAAACAACTGTGAGTGTGAGCGACGCTGGACTAGTTTGAATTAACTCTTCCCATCCGTGCAGTGCCGTATCTACTGCGAACTTAACGAAAGCAAAGCTAGAAAGTGCCAAAATACGTCCAAAAACCAGACAGCGGCAAAAGTTCTCAGCACATTTGATTGTGAATTCATCCCACTCCCGACATACATCGGACTCATCAATCAAGTTCGATGAAGGTGAAACATAGGGGTTTTCGGTTTTTTCTTTCGATTCGGCCGGATTCACTTGCAATAAAACCACCAACTACTACTTGCTGTTGACGTCGTTAGTCGTGGTGGTATAGGGTCACAGAAGGTGCCATTTCGTCGGCCATCCATTCTAAACGTTGCCAATCCACCACTAGGTTTAGATCCTTGGAACGTTGGACCACCGTAGAGCTACCGATGACTCTACCGGCATGCGCCTCTCCCTTCTCAAAGAAAGCTCAAGACTTAGCTGTTAGTAGAATCACTGTCAAGAATCGGTGACTCTCAAATCTGCTTGCGCCCGGTCAAGCAAATCTCAGTCATGGAAAAGCGCGTTATTCGTGAGTGGCAAGCGAGATGATGCAGTCTGAGTCGATAGGACTATCTCTCTTATGTGTTTGTCCCTTGCCTTGCAGAACTCATCGGAATGTATTCTCCGCTAATCCCTCACGTTATCGATCTCCGAGTTCGAACGCGCAAGGGTCGTGACAAACAAGTCCTAGACCCATTCCAGATGCGGTCGTCCCTGTAGCCATTGCAACTCTCTGACTAAGAGGTTTTCAGCATTTGTTCAAGCCATACTGCCGCTCTTTTGGAAGTGGCATTTGTTACGGCGTACGCGATGGGCAGAGCAACGCAATAGGAGATTAGAGTCATCGCGAAACCCGATGGGTCTTCACTCAAGAACATCAGCAAAAATATGGACATCACCAAGCTAGTTGTGAGGAAGCGCAAAACTAAGGGTCTTCGTATTTCCTTTTGGTACTTTTCAACAAATGTCTCAATGGAGATCTTTCGTCTTTGATAATAAATGGAATACCGAACTATGGGAACGCCCAACGCGAGTATTACCAGACAAATTACAGACGCCGGAACTGCCGCACCTTCCATAACCCCCTTTTGCCAACCTAGCACGAGAGAATCCACTGCAATCTTGATGAATACAAACGCGCAAGCCGCGAGAACTTGGGCAAACCACATACATTGTGAATATTTCTCGGCACAGCGTAAAGCTGACCTAGACCATTCAGTCTTTCCTCTTGATTTGATGCTCAAATTCGAAGACGGTGCACGATATACGTTTCTCGGGTGTTCTATTTGTTTATCCATGTTCGATCATCAAAATCTATTGATTACACACAAACGTCTCAACTTCGCTAGTTGCCTCAGTCTCAGGTATTGCAACGCACCAGCTTGCGCAGTTCCTCGGTCACTCGGAGACGCCCAAGTTTTTTTTAAGCACCCGCAGCGCCACGGTCATCTCGCCGATCACCTGGTCGCGCTCGGCAAGCTCCCGAGCGTGACGACGACGCTCGGAGTCGCGGTCGGATCGCCCATTCAGACCGGCGAATCCGGCCCGCAGAAAGGCGTCCTTCCATTGGTACAGCGTGGGCTCCGAGATCGAAGCCTCCTGCGCCAGCTCGGCCGCCGTGGCCTCCTTGCGAAGCAGCCGCAGAACCAGCTCCCCGCGCTCCTCCGCACTCATTTGAATTCGTTTCGACATGTGGGTTCGCTCCTTGTGGAATCTATACTAAAACACTCGGTTTTAATTCCTACTACTTGCGAGCAACACAGGAATCCCAAAATCATAACCAATACATAAACAATCAATATTGAACCGAACGATCTGGTTTCGACTGTTTATCCAAAATACTGAACTAGTAATACATCCAGCGCGGAAACTGCGAATATGTAACCGCAAAAAGCGTTAATGAGACCGAACCAAGCACAACGGCTACTCTTTTCGGCACACTTGATTGCGAGGACAGACCATTGCTCGAAATTTTCGATGCGCTCGGCCAAAGCCGAAGAGGGCACGTGGTAGGGATTATCGGATTTCTCGTTGTGTTCAGACAAAGTGACTGTCCATTACGATACTGTCATCCTGCGCTTGCACAGCAGCAGTGAATTCAGTTCTACAAGTATAGAACTCGCTGAACCGCTCTTTCCTTTGTACGGTCAATCGGAACGGTGAGACTTGTGGATAATTTCGGTTGGAAGACACAATCAGGGATTTTGGGATTCCCACGACTTGCGCAGATCTTTGTTACGAGAATACTTAGAGATCTTGATCACAAGCACTTCTTCATTCCGATAATTGCCTTCGCCAACACATTCACCTTCTTCAAAGCTCCTGTGACATTTGATCGAGCAATCTTCTTGCTCGTTGCAATGTAGACTTCACCATGAAATAAACTATTGGCATGAAGAGCGGAAAAGCAAGTAATGCAACACTATTCGCGGCAAGTAACCTGAAGTCGATTTCCAATGGATTGAGATCCCACACATCAACTATCAAGATTATGCCGCTACCAATCCAAATTCCAAATGTGTGGATAATTGGCTTATTGTACCATCTTTCTAATTCATCTAGTTTTGAAGTAACAAATTTTTTTACAGTACTTCTGCTTTTCTTGTAGTCAACATATAGTACCGAAAGTGGTATGCTGAGAAGTAGTACTATCGGCAAGGCAAGAAATGCGAGGAAAGCTTTTGCACCCATGCTGCCCTCCGACCCAGGTAGCAAGACATCGACTAAGCCGATCACTATTATTGACGCATATATTGCAGATAAACTACCCAAGTAAATACAACGAACATATTTCTTCGCGTTTCTGACTTCAAAGCTAGACCATCCCTGAGAGTCGGTGAATCCGTCGTCCAAGTCCGAAGTGGGCGCACGATAAGGATTGCCTACGGTTTCCTTCTTCTTACTCAAAATCTGGAGACAGTATTACTTAAGAAGTGAAATTCCCGGGGTTGGTACTAGTACCACTGTTATGGACACTGCTCGTGTTGGTTCGAACCAGGTTCATTGAATTTTTCGACCATCGATGAGAAATTATCCACGATTACCCACCAAGTTCACAGACTTTCTTCCGTCCGTGAATTAGCCAACCAAGGTTTTGCTGCGAAATCGAGAATCATATTCCATATTTCTCGCACACCATCCTGAAGATTTTGAATTGGATTGGGGAGATTCGCAATTAGCTCACTGGTCAAATTCTCCCTTCATAGCTGATCTCATCGTCTGTCAAGCAAGAGAGACGAGGGCTACATTCGCATTCGCTGCTACCCAAAGTACAAGTAGCAGACCACAGTAATTATTGCCACTCCAATCAGGTTCAGAACGACTCCCTCTCGAACCATCCTGCTTACTGGGAACCTCCCCGTGGAGAACACCACCACATTTGGCGGGGTCGCGACAGGCAACATGAACGCACAACTGGCGCTCATGGCTGCCGCCACCATGAACAATCGAGGATCCACTGCTATACCTAAGGCAACTGCTGCCAGAATCGGCATTAGCAAGGTAGTCGTTGCTGTATTGCTCGTGGCTTCCGTAAGAAAGGTCACGCCGGTGCACACAATGAGAATAATCAGAATTGTCGGTAGTGCACCTAGCGCAGACAAGTGGTCCGCCATCGTCGCACTCAAGCCAGACTCAGTGAACCCTTTCGCAATTGTCAGTCCAGCTCCAAACAGAAGCAACATTCCCCACGGAATTTTCTCAGCAGTCTTCCAATCGAGAAGTCGGCTTCCTTTGCCATCGGGGATTACAAAGAAAAGAACGACCGCAACAAAAGCGACCATGTAGTCACTCGAATAAGGAAGGCCCAACCACGCTTCCCATCCTCCGATCGGCCATGTACGGAGAATCCATGCCAGAGCAGTGAAGAAGAAAACTGCCATGACTCGTTTCTCGGCACTGGTCCAAGTTCCAACTTCGGGCAGTTGAATATTGGACTTGTAACCCAAGTTTCGAGTTAGCCATAGAGCCATGAGCGGAATGAACACCACAACCACCGGCAGCGCCCAGGTCATCCACTCAAGGAATCCAACTTCCAGTCCTGTTGTTTGCTCGTAAATTCCTTTAAACACAAGATTAGGTGGCGTTCCTATCGGTGTACCAATCCCACCAACGCTGGCTGCATGAGCTACTCCCAATAGCAACGGAACTGCGAAGCGATCATCCTTGGCTTGATCGATAATGGCGATCGCTACGGGCAACAGCATCAAAGTTGTAGCTGTGTTGCTTATCCACATTGACAGGATTGCTGCTGTGGCCATGAATCCAAGTACCAACCGCCGCATGCTGGTACCTCCAAAGAGTCGCAGCATCGACAGTGCAATACGGCGATGCGCACCACTGCTTTCCATTGCTGTGGAAAGAATAAATCCGCCAAGTAGCAACAAAATTAGCGGATGTCCGTAGGATGAAGAGACATCCCCAATTTTCAATACCCCCAGCATGGGGAATAATGTAAGTGGGATAAGAGATGTGACAGGGATCGGTATGGGCTCGAACAACCACCAGATCACGACAAGGGTTGTAACACTGCCCGTGATGATTGCGGCGGACTCGAGACCTGAGTAGTACATGGCGAGTCCCACCAGAGCCGCCACGGAAGGTCCAAGGATCCCACCTAGCGCGCGAAAACTAAAGGCCATAGCCAACTCCTAATGCGTTTCCGCAACAAACCCACAAAGCCTCGAGAGTCATTTTATTGGTACGACATCGAGTCGACGGGTACAAGCCCGCGTCACGATCGAATCATCCAGTTCTCAAGTCAACGCACTGATGAAGAGCTGCAACCGATTGAAGAACCCTATACGCGCCTCGTCCGGATACCGCCTGAGGTGCTCCTTGATCCCGAAGCAATGTTGATCACAAAGCTAGGACCCAAAGTACTTGTAACAGAGGGTATTGAGGAATGGAGGCTATTGTGTGATCTGTCCGATCACTTCTCTCAACGCAACACGTGCATAGTCGGTTACAACAACATAGCGTTCGACGACGAGTTTCTAAGGTTCTCAATGTACCGCAATCTGCGACCTCCCTACGAACACGAATGGAAGAACGGAAACAGCAGGATGGACCTGATAGGGATTCTTCAGTTGACCTGTGCGTTACGTCCCGAGGGTATGCGGTGGCCCATTAGGGACGGGGAACCTTCATTCGCGCTAACCGACCTCGCGGAAGCCAACGGTTTGGACACTTCGAACGCCCACGACGCACAAGTCGACGTCAATTTGACACTGGGTATGGCGAGACTAGTGAAGCAGGCTCAGCCCAAGCTATGGGACTACGTATGTTCTCTTCGTTCAAGAGACACCGCGCTTGGCTACACCACTCCTCTTCGCAAGAGACCCGTGCTCCATGTCTCAAAGTACTACTCGAAGCAACGATATTGCATTGCGCCCGTACTACCGATCGCTATGCGTCCAAAACGTAGCAACGAGTTGATCGTTGTCGATCTGGCCTCCGAACTTTCGCTGATAATGGACGGAACTGTTGAAGAATTGAGGTCAGCGTTGTTCAGATCTCAGGATGAAGACTCGGCGCAACCCCGTCCTGGAATACACACCATAGCGATGAACAAAGTTCCTATCATCGCTCCCATGTCTACACTGCGCGATGAGGATGCTGAACGACTGAACATCGACAAACAAGAGATAGGGGATGTGTGTGTTCGACTCAACGAAAATCCGGATCTTCCCTATCGACTTCAGCAGGTATATGGGACGCCCCCAGAATTTGACGCGCCTCAAACGGCTGAAGAGGCTCTCTACGAAGGATTCCTGCCCGATGAAGACGTCGACGAGTGCCGAGCGTTTTGGCAAGACCTCAACCATGGACTTCCTTGGAGAGATATTGAACTCTCCGATCAGCGATTGAATGACCTCCGAAATCGTCTCAAGCCTCGAATCGCACCAGAAGCTATGAATGAGGACGAACAGTCCCAGTATGAGTCATTTGTCAAGACTCGGCTAACATCGAAGCACCAAGACTTGAAAGGACGTCGCAAAAAAATCCAAGAAATGCTTCCTTCCACTCGTGACCCCATTGACGCGAAACTGCTCAATGAACTCGATTCTCACATGGCTGAACTAGCGAGCAAGTATGACCTCTGATTCTGTCGTCTCGTTCAAAAACGTCGGAAAACACTTCGACGAAAACTGGGTTTTTCGCAATCTGAGCTTGGAATTGCCTTCGTCTCAGGTTGTGGCCATCGTTGGCGAGAGCGGAAGCGGAAAGACCACATTGCTGCAGTTGATCAATGGAATACTTCGCGCAAACGAAGGCACCGTTGAGGTAATGGGCAACCCTGTTCCTGAGTCCGGGATAGAACAGTTTAGAAGAGGTATCGGATACGCCGTACAAGGAGGGGGACTCTTTCCTCATCTGACGGTGTATCGAAATGTGACTCTGCTTGCGGAACTGGAGCGTTGGGAACAAGAGCGAAGCAACTTACGCTATACGGAACTGCTGACAATGGTGGGTCTTGACCCCAATCTCAAAGATCGCTATCCCTATCAGTTGTCGGGTGGGCAGCAACATCGGGTAAGTCTCTGTCGCGCACTAATGCTCCGACCGAAAATACTCCTTTTGGATGAGCCTTTTTCAGCAATTGATCCTATGAGCCGCGGCGAAATTCACAAGCAATTCACGGAACTCCGAGAAAAAGAACAAGTGAGCGCATTCTTGGTTACGCACGATCTCAGGGAAGCAGTTGCACTAAGCCAATACCTTGTTGTGATGGCCAATGGAGATGTCGTACAGCACGGATCAACTCAAGACGTGCTAGATGAACCCGAAAAGGACTATGTCGCTAGACTGCTCGAGACCTACCTGTGAAATCCACTTCCTTTAAGTGTGTTCTTCTGCTGACTCTTGCTCTTTTGCTTGCTTCTCCAACTGCCTTGGCCAGTGAAGGCACCGAGTCGGATCCAATCATCGTCGCAAGCAAGAGATTTCCTGAGAACTATCTACTTGCTGAGATCATCGCGCAAATGCTTGAAGCCGAAGGTTTCGTAGTAACACGTAAGTTCGGATTCGGAGGAACAGCGGTTTGTAACGAAGCTCTCCGAAGAGATGAAATCGATGTCTATCCCGAATACACAGGCACGATTCAAGCCGTCATTCTCGCGCTCGATCATCCTCTGACTCTCGAGGAGATCAACGAAAGGCTCGCAAGTCGCAACATCGAAGGCTTGCCGATGTTCGGATTCAACAATACGTACGCGATGTCTGTTCGGAGATCGATGGCCGAGGAATTGAACCTCAGCAAAGTTTCCCAATTGGTTGACCATCCCGATCTCAAGTTTGCCGTAACACATGAATTTCTTGAACGAGAGGATGGTTGGCCCAAGCTACAAGAGGTTTACGGACTTGGTTCACTACCCGAGGGAATGGAGCATGCACTAGCTCTACGTGCGATCGCGAATGGAAACATTGATGTCACGGACGGCTATTCCACCGATGCGGAAATCATTGAATACGACCTTGTTGTACTCGAAGACGACAGGAATGTGTTTCCAATCTACATGGCAATCCCGCTCATTCGGAGTGATCTATCCGATCCCGTCAAGGACGCAATTGCAGGTGCTGCAGGCAAGATTGACGAAGCAACCATGCTTTATCTCAATGGTCAGGTTGTGACCGAGAAAAGAAGCTTCGCCAGCGTGGCCGACGAATTCCTCGCAAGCATCGAAATAGATCCTCTATCCGACAACATATCCTCTCAAAGAGGTGGAAAACTATTAGAGAACGTAGTTCGACATCTTCAATTGACAGGTATCGCACTACTTGCAGCAACAGTGATTGGGTTGCTGGTTTCCGTCGCTGTCTATCGGGTAACGTGGCTGTCACGATCTGTGGTGTACGTCTGCGGACTTATGCAGACCATTCCTTCGATCGCACTCTTGGCTCTTATGATTCCGCTGCTTGGAATCGGAATGAAACCTGCCATTGCTGCGCTGTTTCTCTACTCCCTGCTACCCATTGTGAGAAACACCGTCATATCTCTATCGACGACAGACCCTTTGTTGGTGCGAATCGCTGAAGCAATGGGAATGTCGCAAGTCGAACGATTGCGATACGTACTAGTACCGTTGGCAATGCCCTCGATCTTCGCCGGAATCCGTACTTCAGCGGTTATATGCATTGGTACTGCGACGCTGGCGGCATTCATAGGTGCTGGAGGATTAGGAGATCCCATTGTCACTGGACTTGCGCTCGACGACACAGGATTGATACTTGAGGGTGCCATACCGGCTGCGCTATTGGCTATTGCGACGGAGCTTGTATTCGAGGGATTGGAACGCATCATGGTTCCCGGACACTTGAAAGTGTTTGGGTCCAGTAAGTCCGATCAGGTAGCTGACACTACTTGATGAGTCAAGCAAAACCGGTTCGAGACGCGGCCACCCTGATGCTCGTCCGAGACTCGCAATCCGGTATGGAAGTCTTCATGCAGAAACGTCCCGGTCGAGGTGCGTTTCCCGATTTGCACGTCTTCCCGGGCGGAAAGGTCGACGAAAACGACGAAGGCTTTGACAATTTGTGCGATTCTCTAGATGACACGTCTGCATCGAGAATCTTATCGGTCGACGGTAACGGACTGCGTTACTGGATTGCCGCTGCGCGAGAGTGCTTCGAAGAGTGTGGGGTATTGCTCGCCAGCCATCAGAATGGTGAACCGCTACTTGACCCTGCTTGCAAACTAGAGAAACTTGAAGAAATGCGCAATGCAATTGCCAAAGACGAACTGGATTTCAAGGACTTCGTAGTCTCTCACGATCTGATCGTGCTGACGTCTCGAATGCACTACTTTAGCCATTGGATTACGCCCGAATTCGCACCGGCACGATTCAACGCACGGTTCTTCGTAACCGAAATGCCCGTTGGTCAACAAGCGGTGGAGCATGAATCCGAGGTTGTTTCTGGTGAATGGGTTCGACCCAAACAAGCTCTCAGACGCTATGCCAAAGGAGATTGGCAACTAATCGTGCCTACACTTACTAGTCTTCGAATGCTTTGCGGCTACCAGAGTACCAAGCACCTCATTGCCTCGGTTCGCAATGGATCGCACAAAATTCCTGTTACACCATCCTTGCATGCGCAGGGAATCCAATACGATCCCAATCGCTGGTGATTCGACTCGAAAAAGTTGGAAAACACTTCAAGGATGGAAATATTGCACGATGGGTGTTCCAAGACCTGTCGTTCACCATAAGTCCTGGAGAAACAGTCGCGATATCTGGTCCAAGCGGTTGCGGCAAGACTACGCTTATGAACATGCTTGCTGGGCTCTTGGCAGCGGATTCTGGATCTATTGAAATAGAGTTCGACGACAAACCTCGCTTCCAACTCAATCAACTCAGTCGCTCTGAACTAGTGAACTATCGCCGCTCAGACATCGGCTATGTCTATCAATTCTTCAATCTTGTTCCGACTCTGACACTTAAGGAGAACGTACTTCTGCCTATCGAATTGACTGGTCGAAATGACCTCGTGGATGCGGCTATTTCCCGAATCGAGTCACTGGGGCTGGAATCTCGAATCGATGCGTTTCCCGAAGAAATGTCTGGTGGTGAGCAACAACGTGCGGCAATTGCTCGTGCTCTGGCTCATGGACCGAAAATTGTCTACGCAGACGAACCCACCGGAAACCTAGACTCGAAGAACTCGTCAGTCGTGGTCGACATGCTGTGGCAGGAGGTTGCGTCAGCCGAAGCCACCCTAGTGATAGCCACGCACAGTGAATCCATCCAAGAACGTGCTGAGAGAGTGATAAGTCTCTAATTGAAGCTTCTTCTGCTCAGCCAATTACGAGATCTCCGTCGACACTGGATTGTTTCTACGTGTGTGATCACGGGAATGGCAATTGCAGTAGTCGCTGTCACAGTCATTCACGTCGTGAGCCATCAAGCAATTCAGAACATCGAAGGGTTAGATCTTCGTAGCGGCTATCAGTACGTCGTTCCCATTCCTGATTCGGACGAGCAACAGTACTTTGAACTAAGAAAGTTATGGCGTGCAGGTGGGGTCCCAGGGGTTGAAGGCATGGTTCCGGTGCTTGAAGGGTCGACAAGTGCAAATGGTCAACTCACACAAGTACTCGGCTTCGACCTTCTAGCCGACTTGAATGCCAATCAATCGGCCGAACTCAGAGTTACGGACACGTCAATACTGACCAGCAACTCATTGATTGCACTGGGTCCCAATTGGACTGTAGGGCAAGAGGTCAAGGATGCGACGATAGTCTCCCACACTCCATCGCAAACGAACCTTCTGTTTGCCGACCTACCAACCGCTCAAAGACTACTAGGCCGTCCAAATCAAGTTGATGCGATATGGATGCGTCGTGCATCCACCAACCGCATTTCACTCTTGGAAGACATCCTACCCGGCCTTCTGACCGGGCTTAGCTACCGCTCTCCAAAGTTAGAAATTGAAGGTTTCGACGCACAAGACATGTCAAATTGGAATCCGACACACTCCTTTGCAGGATCAATCGCATTCAATCTCAGTCTTCTCGGTGCTCTCGCGGTGCTAGTTGCCAGCTTTATCGCTTACGAAGCATCTTCATCCAACGTTACGCGTCGGACATTGGAAACTAGTCGACTACTGAGCTTGGGAGCGTCTCAAGCACAAATCAAGACAGTATTTCTCTTCGAAGCTCTCTTGCTTGCGGTAGTGGGATCGGCATTGGGAATAGTCGTTGCAATCGGCTTGTTGCAGGTTCTAGACTTTGTTGAAGTAAATTCCATCATGGATGCGTTCGTGATCGGTGCCATGAAATCAGCGGTCGTCGGAGTGCTCGCGTTTCTGACTGCTGCATACATCGCCAGCTCCCGTTCTCAAGAGAAGCCTCACAGGGTGTGGCACGGAATTCTGATTGCGCTGTCCTTGGGTGTGTTGGTTTTTGGTCTACTGCCCAAGTCTGGTTTGGTAGGAGCCTTTCTCGTCGTCGTTGCATTTTGCTTACTCCAAGTGTTTGTTGTGGTTCCCTCGACTGTAGGACTGCTACGGCAGCTAGAAACTATGCCATCGCTAAAGAAGCTGGTACGTGTCCTGTTTCTCCGCCTAGCAGCCAGGCAATTCAAGCTTTTCCAGGTTCCCTTAAACGCCTTTTCCATAGCCATTGCAACCGCAATTGGAATAGGGTTGATGGTCTCGTCGTTTCGCGTCAACTTCGAGGAACTGCTCGATCAGCGCATTCAACCTGGATTGCACTTGGCGAACGCCGCACAAGTCGATGCCCGTCAAATTGCAGAGTGGGAAGGCGTAATGGACGTACGACCCTACTTCCGAAGCATCGGTCGACTTTCCGATGGTTCAGTTTCCTTACGAGCATCCCGATTGGATAACTGGGAAGCGTCTCGTTACGGCTATGACCAGCCGATTTCCGAGGGAGCTCTCATCAATCGGCAGTTGGCCTCACGGCACGGCCTTTCTGTCGGTTCGGACTTGGATATAACTCTGTCCGACGGCACGCAGCTCAAAGTACCTGTTCTGCATGTATTCAATTCATACGGACGAATCGAGTCTGTTGCAATTGTTCATGCGGACACCGTAGACACCGAAGATTGGGTGCGGGACCGAATCACGCTCCAAATAGCAGACACGAATGGACCAAAAATTTCAACGAGACTGAAAGAGTCCTATCCCGATGTAGAAGTTTCTGACAATTCGGAAATTCGTTCGGTTGCTTTACAAGTTTTCGATCGCACGTTTGTTCTGACCAATGCCATAGCACTTGTTGCTGTGATTGTCGCCGTTGTCGGACTCCTAAGCTCCTCCATAGCACTACACGAACGGCAAGAGCGCGAATATCGCCTGCTAAGAACGATAGGTCTCTCGGAAGGACAGCTGACCCTTTCGACCATTTTCCAGTCTGGAGTGTTCGGCATTCTCTCTTGCGCGATCTCGGTGCCTTTGGGCATGGCAATTGCATGGGCGTTGTGCGTACTTGTAAATCCTCGTGCATTTCAGTGGACAATCGACTTGCATCTCCATTCTTCGCCTCTCGTAGTCCCCATTTCTTTGTCGATACTTGTGGCGATGCTTGCTTGTGTCATTCCTTACCTCATTCGCACGCGTCACCGAAATTAGTGATACTCCAAGAATCTAAGACAAGGGCGTTCGTGGTTCTCTGCCTCATCGCGATCTTCACTCTTGCTGGCTGCAACAGTGCGAACTCACAAAGGGATTCGGACTTAACCCAATGGCTGGGCGAATCGGTCGATACATCCAACTTTGCACAAGTAGATGGATCGCATCGCATGACTTTTCCTAGAGATCACGGCCCCCACGAAAATTTCATGACCGAATGGTGGTACATCACATGTGTTCTAGAGACTGATGCAGGAAGAGAGTTCGGTGTTCAATTCACGGTCTTCCGGAGAGCACTAGAACCGGGCATGGAGAGGGAGGATTCTTGGCGTACCGGGCAGGTCTATATGGCTCATGTCGCCCTTTCCGATGTGTCCAGAAAGAAACACTACGATGAAGAACGCCTCAGCCGTGAGCACGAGATGTTGGCAGGAGCGTCTGCTAGTCCTTTCCAAGCTTTCGTGGAAAATTGGTCGGTGTCATCGGCCTCCAACGCGTTCTTTCCACTCGCTCTACAAGTAAAGGCAGAGTCTTTCACAGTTGACTTATCTTTGACGGGGACAAAGCCCATTGTGTTGCAAGGCAACGGTGGCCATTCCATCAAGAGTCCCGAGCACGCTTCGTACTACTACTCAATTCCAAGAATGGCAACAACCGGTAGCTTGACCGTAGGCAATCGTTCGTATGAGGTCGAAGGGATCTCATGGATGGATCGTGAGTGGAGCAGCGGACTTCTGGGACGCCAATACCAAGGGTGGTACTGGTTCGCCCTTTCACTTTCAGACGGTCGCGACCTGATACTGTTTTCGCTACGCGATCGTGAGACTGGAGTCGATACCCATCGGGTTGCACAATGGATTGAAGCGGACGGTTCAACCGATCCCATTGATCGAGAGTCTTGGTCTGCCATGCCCGTTCGTCATTGGAGACAATGGCCCGTCGATTGGGAATTGTCTATCGGTGACGCTCTACTTGTCGTTTCGGCAAAATTCGACAATCAGGAGATGAACACCCAAATTCCTTATTGGGAGGGCCTTGTGGAAGTCAAGGATGGTTCCGCAAGCATTGGATCGGGTTACATGGAACTCACTGGCTACTAGTGGCAAGACTTTCCACTTGCCGCAGATTGCCGTGATTAAGAAAGAGAGTAGCGGATGAACGACAGCAATCTCAAGTGGACTAGAGTTTCTAGCGAAGTCGGAGAAGACTTGGCCATTCTGCAGGTCAGGCACGACTGGCTTCGCCATCCGAGATCGGGGAAGGTCCTAAAGCGGCTCGTCCTCGAATCCGTGGACTGGATCAACATTGTGGCGATCACCCCTAGCGGAAAGTCAGTAATGGTTCGGCAATACCGATTTGGAATTGAATCGTGCACGTTGGAGACGGCGGGCGGGATGGTCGACGAGGGAGAAACTCCGCTTGAAGCCGCTCAACGAGAACTCAGGGAGGAAACCGGATATGGAAACGGCGAGTGGTCTTACCTTGGTACCGTCGAACCCAATCCTGCCTTTCATCCAAACTTGTGCCATCACTTTCTCGCTCGTAACGTCGAGCTGCTTGGAGATCCGATACCGGGCGAGGGTGAGGAGATTCAAGTCGAACTGCATACACCCGAAGACCTCAAACGAGAAATACTCAATGGAACTCTGAGACACTCGCTAGCTCTTTCTGCTCTTTCCAGAGTGTTTCAGCTTTGGGAGCTTCCCTTCGTTCAATACGAAAAGACTCACTAGAGCGCCCCACCAGTTTGCAATCACAAGAGAGAAATCGATAGACAATCAACTCAATTGGTCGAATCTCTATAAACTTGTGACTCCGATTTGACGGCTTGCCTTTCCGCCAAGCCAAAAGCCATGCCAGGATTCACGACACAAATCATTCACTCTGATCGGCAACAGCCGATCGAACACGGTTCGTTGCATAAACCAATTCATGCGAATGTCGCATTCGGGTTTGACGACGTTCAGGGGCTCGTCGACGTATTTCAGGGCAAGCAGAAAGGATATGCCTATAGCCGTCAAGTGAATCCGACAGTGACTTCGCTGGAAAGCAAGATTACGAAGATGGAAAACGGCATCGACACCGTATGTCTTGCAACTGGCATGGCAGCAATCGGTACAACTCTATTCGCCTTACTGCGCAAAGATGACCATGTCGTATCCAGTTCCTTTCTGTTTGGGAACACGAGTAGCCTCTTTAACAGCTTTGCAAGCATTGGAGTCGACATGTCGTTCGTTGATGCAACAGACGTCTCTAACGTCGAAAATGCCCTTCGAGATAACACCCGATTGGTCTTTGTTGAAACCATTGCAAATCCGAGAACGCAAATTTCCGATCTAAATCGAATTGGAAAGTTGTGTGCCGATAGAGGATTGATCTATGTCGTTGACAACACGATGACTTCGCCCTTCCTGTTTCAACCTGTCGGCTCATCGGCCAGTCTCGTCGTGAACAGCTTGACGAAGTACATCAGCGGACACGGAAACGCACTGGGAGGAGCGGTTACGGAGACTGGAAATTTCGACTGGAGCCAGTTTCCCAACATCTATGACGATTACAAGAAAGACGGTTCAGACAAATGGGGATTGACCCAAATCCGCAAAAAGGGACTACGAGACTTTGGTGCGACTCTCTCTCCCGAAGCCGCTTTTCACATCGCTATGGGCGCTGAGACGCTTGCATTGAGGATGGAACGACAATGCACTACCGCACAGAACTTAGCGAATTTCCTACAGGAGCATTCACGCGTCGCACGCGTCTACTATCCAGGACTCGAAAACCATCCAGAACATGAACGAGCAGAGAAGCTCTTTCAGAAGCCGGGCGCGTTGCTGTCGTTTGAATTGGCAGACGGAATTGAACCATTCCAGTTTCTGAATCGGTTGAAGCTCGTGATCAACTCCACTAATCTTGGCGACAACCGCACTCTGGCAATACCCGTTGCGCACACCATCTATTACGAGATGGGACCCGAAATGAGAGCCACTATGGGAATTGCTGACTCTCTCATTCGCGTCTCGGTGGGAATCGAGGACTGCGATGATTTGATCGAGGATTTCGACAAAGCTCTCCAAGCGTAGCGTTTGCGCACCACTTACTAACACTCGACGAACTATGGAACTTAATCAAACTAGCATTCGACTTAGCGACAAGACTGCAATCGTTACCGGTGCGGCCGGTGGAATAGGAAGAGCAGTCACAGAGATGTTCACGCAAAACGGCTGCAATGTCCTGGCCGTCGATCTCCACGAATCTGACCTGCGAGAACATGTGGACTCGGGTGGCAACAGTCGTTCCAGTCACTTTGTTGCGGACGTCTCACGGTTCGAAGACAACGCAGCCATGGTCGAAGCCGCCAACGATCGCTACGGCGGTGTCGACATACTGATCGCCAACGCGGGAATCGAAGGCCAGGTCAGGCCTATCTTGGATTACGACGACGAAATGTTCGATCGCGTACTGGCGGTCAATGTAAAAGGCGTATGGAACGGAATGAGAGCAGCTGTTCCGAGCATGATTGAACGCGGAGGGGGAAGCATCGTAATAACGTCGAGTGTGGCTGGATTGCGTGGAGGTGCGGGACTAAGCCCCTATTGCACCAGCAAGCACGCAGTGATCGGACTCATGAGATCGGCAGCGAAGGAATTTGCGAACGCTGGCGTCAGAGTGAACACCGTTAATCCGTCTCCGGTGGAAACACGCATGATGCGAAGCCTCGAAGATGGAATGATGCCGAACGACAGAGAATCGGCCAAGCAACGAATAACCGCCACTATACCGCTTCAGCGGTACGCCCAGCCTTCAGAGATAGCACAGGTGATGCTGTTCTTGGCAAGCGATGAATCATCGTTTGTGACGGGTGCTGTGTACACTGTTGACGGTGGAAACACCGCATAACTCAAGCCATGACTAAGACCGTAACTGAAACTCAACTAACACTTCCAAACAAGCGTCAAGGCAAGGTCAGGGACCTGTATGACGTTACGCTGACCAATGGAGATCCAGGTCTTCTTATCGTCGCTACCGATCGGATCAGCGCGTTTGACGTAGTACTTGAAAACGGACTACCAGGCAAAGGAGTCGTTCTCACACAAATTTCGCGATTTTGGTTCGACTATTTCGGTGAGAGGGTCAATCACCACCTAATAAGCACTGATGTAGCCGACGTACCCGGACTTACAGACGAAGAAAGAGAACAAATCGAAGGACGCATCATGCTATGCCGCCGCACGTCTGTGTTGCCGGTTGAGTGCATAGTTCGCGGATACATTACGGGTAGCGGATACAAGGACTACATGAGGTCCGGGAAGGTCTGCGGAATTGATCTTCCGACTGGATTGAAGAACAGCGATCGACTGAGCGAACCGTTGTTCACCCCTTCGACAAAAGCCGAAGCAGGTCTTCACGACGAGAACATATCCTTCGAAGAAGGCGTTGAGATTGTTGGCCGAGAAACCATGTCTTGGCTGCGCGACACTACACTTGATCTCTACAAGACGGCGAGCGCACATGCTCGGCAATGCGGAATTATTCTTGCTGATACAAAGTTCGAGTTCGGTGTAATCGAAGGTGAAGAAGAACCGCTCTTAATCGACGAAATATTCACGCCAGATAGCTCGCGGTTCTGGCCTGCAGAGGAATGGGAGCCTGGCCGAGAGCAAAACAGTTTCGACAAACAGATCGTCCGCAACTATCTCGAGACCGTGGTATCAGCTGGATCGTGGGACAAGACACCTCCTGGTCCCGAACTTCCTGAAAACGTTGTAGACGCAGCATCTCGTCGCTACTTGGAAGCTTACGAGTTGCTCACTGGCTCGTGTTTGACATTGCCTGCGTAACGTGACTTAGTACTTCGCCGATCCCATGGATTGGTCCACTTACAAGAAAGTCTGCGATAAGCCCAACGTACTATCGCGATGGCTGCTTCAGCAAACTTCAGCGGTCTGCGACATCGAGATCAAGCAATGCCTTAACTCGATATTGAAGACCGTCCCTCTTAAGAAACCAAGCGATCACAAGGGCGGTGAAGTGCTCGACATGTTCCAGACAGACTTTTCCCGAGCGGAGGTACAGAACATTACTGTACAAGTTTCCACGGCATGTGATGCTGGAATGCAGACAACCGGACCCGTGGTGAGAGACTTCCAAGGAATCCTTCGAGCTTGGCAAGAGTATGAACGTATGCTCGAGTCAAGTTGACTTGCGGGAAACGGGATGGATTCATTGGGCCTATTCTGGAAGCGGGCTGTCATAATTGTTGAAGCGTTTATTAATTTCTTGGAGGTCTACCGAATGAGCAAGACTGTCGGAGTCTTGTCGTTGGTCTGGCTGGCTTTCTCGTTAAATAATGCAGAAGCCGACACTACGGGAAGCTATTCCATCCAAGGAAGGATTATTCCGTACGAAGGCCCGGATAGTACCGAAAGTGCTGGAGAAGATGTGGCTACGCAACGAGCAAATCTCTCCACAGCTCGAGTAACAATCACTGGCCAAAACTCAGACTCCAATGGAAATGATGCAAGGGTTGAATTAGCTGCAGGTAATTTTGACGAGGGCCGAGTTGATCTGCAGGGCAAGGTTGATCAACCTACGAGTGTGGAAGTCAGTGTAGACATAGGAGTAGAAGAGCCGTTGAGATTGCATGCAGTATTGGCTCCGGACACAGAGCTCTCGTTTGTAATTAATGAATACCCCGCTCCATATCCATCTCGAATCGAGTGGTATGGAGCCTCTCGAGTGGCTATAGATCCTGCTAGGAAATTCTCGATTTTTGGCGACCTGAGTTCCATTGACCTTGACATGGAAGGGGCGATTGTTGAAGTCAGCAGTTGGGAGTACGACGCCAATGGGGAGAGGCTAATTCTGGATTTCGGTAGAGTTGTACTCGACAAAGGCAAGTTTGTTATCGAAGCAGAAGTCGACGAGCCCAAGTTCGCAAATGTAGTGGTCTTGGTAATGGCGGCTAGGGAGCACACGCAGTTTCACGTTGTGGTGGAGCCCGGAGCCGAGATTGAGGTCGTAGCGCGCAGCACTTGGATAGGTGACCTACATCCGGTTTCTGGAACTGGCAAGCACTACAAGCTATTGGAGAGTTGGCGACAGAACAAAGAATACGTAGCGACGAAAAATGAGTACCGCGAAGCGTATCTGGCGTCTCAGACCTCAAGCGCTGAAACTAATGCAGAAGCACCGGTAGCGGAGTCGGACGAGTCTGCAAAGGCAAGTGAACCCCCGAGGCACTTAGAGCTGAAACGAAAACTGAATCGATTTCGCTACGACTTCTTAGAAGACGTCGCAAGTAACGCATCTGACCCGATCGACTCTCTTCTCGCATTGGAGCTCGGAGCCTATTGGGGCAAGGAAGAAGCCCTGGCCATCTACGACAGACTGGCGAAAGCGCTTGACAAGGACATGGTTGTCCGGCGAGTTACGACTGATCGAAACAACCATGCGCGACACCTCGCAAGCGTAGGTACGGACAGAAGTCTGGCTATTGGTAAGTCAGTACCGAACTTCACTTTACCTGACCGTATCGGAGCAGACCGTTCGTTAAGCGACATTCTTGACGCCAATACGTTTGTGTTTGTCGATTTTTGGGCTTCTTGGTGCAGTCCGTGCATAGAGTCCATTCCTGCACTGAAGGACATCTACGCTACCTATAGGCGAAATGGGTTGGAGATTGTTTCGGTATCCGTCGACGACGATGAGGAATCGTGGATCGAGCGCTCGGAAGAACTTGAGCTTCCCTGGATTAATCTGGGCGAACTCAAGGGGTTTAAGGGTGAGATAGCTACGTCCTACGGCGTCACCTTCATACCCAAAGGCTACTTGGTTGATGCGGACGGAGTCATTGTTCAGAAAAACCTGACTCCTGAGCAATTGAAGGATTTCTTGGCGCAAGAGCTCGGCGATTCGGCAGCTCCAGCACCATAGATCTGAGGAGACTAGCTGCAGCCTGAACTAACAGCAAGCCTCGCATTTCACGTAGCTACATCGAACTCAAGCACAAATTACAAGGTGCATTCCGGTTGAGTGGAATGGCAACCTTGCCAAGCAACCGACTACTTGGATTCATCTTGGACATAAGTCCTCACTATTTCCATCTGTTGTTTCGTTAGTCTCGGTAGATGTTCATTCGCAGCTACTAGTGCTGTGGCAAAAGTTGATTTGACATCGGCATTAGGGAGTTTCTCAAGGTACTCGAACAATTGCAAAGGTTTGTCATAAGCCCAAGTCCAGGTCAGGTCAGAGTAGTACTCGCCTCTCTCGGCTTCTGACAATTGCAAAGCTAGTTTCAAGGCGTCGTCAGGTCGGTCGTTTCGAATAAGTGCTCTGCCAACAAAATAAAATGCATTGCTCCTAGATTCACTCCTTGGATCTGGTCGTACTCGGGCTAGCATTGCAATAGTACTGTCCGCGTCCGCGTCTCTCGACATTTCCGATATGATTCGATACTCGGGTGGGGATTGGTCTTCCAAGATGGGTTGCTCAAGCGCTATTCCCATCGCCTTGTTTGGGTTTTCAAGGCTCAATCTACCCAACGCGTCTGGCAAAAGGCTGGAGCGTCGAGGGTCTTCGATGGTGTATTTCGACATAATCCAAACTACAGCAGCTTGCGGGTCCTGTTCCGACCAGAAGGAGACAATTCTGCGAACAATCGTCGACGTATCCTCAATTGAGTCAGCGAGCAGCTCAAGCTGACGTAGAGCTTCTTCGGGGGAGGTTCGTGCAATTTCACCGAAAGCGTACTCTAGGGGACGTATTCGTTCCGCCGGTCCTAGAACATTAACGTTTTCCACAAGATCAACCGGGTCGTTCAAAGCCCAGACGAGCGCGAGACCTTCCGCAAACGACTTGCGCAACCTTGGCGGCTCGAAACCCTGCAGAGCATTCAATGCAGCAATTGGATCAGTCTGCGCCCATGAATCCACGACGACACTACCAACCGATTCACGTTCCTCCAGCTCCACTCCCGACAAGAAATCCAAAGCTCCTTGTGGATCATGTTTCGCTAAAGATCGGATTAACGTTGCACGAACGCGGTAGTTTTCTCCTTGATCCTCGTGGACTCGTGAAAGGACCTCCCATCCAACTTCGTCGGACCACAACTCAGCTACTTGTACCAGCAGTTCCAACTGCTCCCAGTCGTCCACACCGTCGTTGACGATGAGTTTCCATTTTTCACTCGGGCTGCCAGTATGTTCAAAAATTTTTTCATTAGCAATTAAGGTCTTTGCTAGGTTTTCGTTTCCGAGCTGTTTGGCGAGTTGAAGCCTCTCGCCTTCAGTCAAGTCATCTCTAGAGTGAAGTATTGCGCTAAGCGCTGTTTCACGTTGCGAACCCCGTAGCGACGCAGCATGTGCAAGCGCATGTTCCAAATTTGTGGATGACCACTCTTCAAATAGGCTGTGCAACAGAGGATCTTGTTCAAGTCTTGGTTTCTTCTGCACTTCACGAAATGCAATTTCCGGGTCAATCAATGCGAGCTTTTGGAAAACCGCAGCTTGGATTTCCTCGCGACGACTCGGCAGCGATACTTCATTGGAGCTCTTCAATATCTCCAGCAGTTCTGTTACATCTGCGTCGACAAGCAACGCAAAAAGAGCCGTTTTGCGGGCAAATGACGAATGGAGATCAGCGATAGCTTGTGGGTCTGAGATCTGTGCGGAGTCAGGCACACCAAGTGACAACTCCGCAGGCCGTTGTGACGCTGCGGATTTACCAATGAACTGAGCGCTGTTGGTATTGTCTCGCTCACTCAAGATTGAGTAACCGGCGAGAATCGCTATGGTTAGACCAATTCCAATTGAAATTCCAGCCAGCAGAAGGAGGCTAGACTTGACAGTTTGCTTCATGGCTCGGTGGTTAAGAAATGCGGTTCAGGCTTGTATGGTAAATCCCCAAACTAAGTTTGTGCCCAGATCTTGGGTGCAACGTGCCATGGGATCTAGGAACTTGGATTCGGTGGAACGAGCGGCGTGCTAATTGCTCAGCTGATAGAGGCTACAGCAAGCCTTCCGACAAGAGAGACCGCAAACCCAATCACTGCATACCGGACAAATGAAAATCGTATTCAGTCGGAAGGGGTTCGATAGTTCATCGGGCGGCTCACCATCGCCGATCATCGACGGTCGCCCCGTGAGCATTCCCATTCCTGCTCAAGATCGATCTGAGACGACCTACAGGGACCTCGGTTTAGGTAATGTTGTGGAACGGGTGACCAAAGGTAGACACACCGGAAGCTCTCTCTGTCACAACGATCCCATGTTTGAACTGGGCACTTGCTACTTTGGGCAAACCAGTTCGGCACAATCTCATCTCCGTAACAGCAATGTTGGCTTGGGTGACGTGTTTTTATTCTTTGGATTGTTCGCCAACCAGGATGGCAGCGATCGTCATCATCGCATCTTTGGTTATCTTAAAGTCGAAGGAATGGTTGAATTAGGTTCTACTCCACAGCTTGAAGAGCCTTTGTGCGGGTTGCGACATCGACATCCACATACGATAGGAAGTTGGAATGACAACAACACTTTGTACTTTGGAACCGGCAATACAGCGAAATCAGCAATAGAAGAACTGAGGTTGTCGAAGCCGGGAGAAAATGTCAGTGTCTGGAGAGTTCCCACTTGGCTCAAGGATGCAGGATTGACTTTTCACCTCGACACTAAACGCTGGCCGGCCAGAGATACTCTGCAAACCGTGGGTCGGGGACAGGAATTCGTGACAGACATTTCCGGCCGTTCTGATGCGGAACAATGGTTGAACAAAATTCTCAAACTGATTGATCATTGAGTTCTGACTTATGCATCAACGAGTGCTGATTCCCAATCGTGGCGTAATCGCTCGCCGCATAGTGAGGGCTTGTCAAAAACTAGGAATCCAAAGTGTCGTCTGCCATTCCGACCTCGATGCCCAGACTCCTGCTGTGGAAGAAGCCGATGAGGCAGTTCGCTTGCCGGGATACCGGGCAAAGGATACCTATCTCAATTCCCATCTGATTCTTGAAATTGCGAAGAAATGTCGTGCGGACGCGATTCATCCAGGTTATGGCTTTCTCGCAGAGTCAAGCACTTTCGCAGAAGACGTAGAAGCTTCTGGCATCTCGTTTATCGGACCCTCCTCCGATTGGATCAAACGAATGAGCGTCAAGACGGAAGCTCGGTCTTCAATGAGCAAACTTGGCATTCCCGTACATGTAGGAAGCGGACTCCTACAAAACGAAGACCGCATCCGAGATTTTGTCGGCCAAGTAGGACTACCCATAGTTCTAAAACCTGCAGCAGGCGGCGGTGGGATCGGGATGTTCGTCGTACATGAAGAAAATGAAATCCCGATCAAGTTTCAGCAAGCACAATCGCTGGCAAAGTCTGGGTTTGCAGACGACTCACTCTATGCGGAAAAGTACTTATCCAAGCCGCGCCACATAGAGTTTCAAGTAGTTGCAGATGGTTCCAAGTGTTCAATCCTAGGTGCACGCGAGTGTTCTATACAACGACGTCACCAAAAACTG
This sequence comes from Candidatus Azotimanducaceae bacterium, assembly GCA_965203735.1. Classification (GTDB taxonomy): domain Bacteria; phylum Pseudomonadota; class Gammaproteobacteria; order Pseudomonadales; family Azotimanducaceae; genus Bin55. The sequence goes on along the minus strand of OZ241909.1, from coordinate 576,023 downwards.
ATCGAAGAAACGCCAGTCCCAGGAGATCTTGACGAACAACTAGCTGACATAGAGCCTCAATTGACTTCAGCTATTCGAGACTACGACAGTATCGGAACCGTTGAGTGTCTTTATGCCGATGGCAAGTTCGGTTTTCTTGAAATGAATACTCGACTCCAAGTCGAGCATGGAGTTACCGAGGAAGCACATCACGTCGACTTGGTCGCTCTCCAGATACAAATATCCGCAGACGAATCGTTGGATTCGCTCGATCTTGGCTCAAGGAAACCCAATAAGTACGCAGTGGAAGCCCGGTTGTATGCGGAGGATTCAGAGAGAATGCTGCCTTCTACCGGCAAACTCAATGTGTTTCAACCAGTTTCCTTTGAAGGGGTGAGAATCGAAGCTGGCTACCGTGCGGGCAACTACATAACTCCTTACTACGATCCCTTGCTAGCTAAAATCATTGGCACGGGATCAAGTCGGGAACAAGCAATAGCCCGAACTGCAATTGCGTTGAAAGCCTTTGAGGTCGAAGGAGTCTCTACAAATTCGGAGCTTCTTCAGAATGTCCTTGGAAGCGAGGCATTCATACTCGGAAGAATTCACACCGGTCTGCTAGAGGATTTACATACGCGTCACTCGCGTTGACATTGACCACAAAAACATGGCATCCGTAAACGTCGAGAGCGAAGTCACTGGAAAAGTCTGGAAGATTGAAGCAACAATAGGGGACAACGTTGACGAAGGCGATGTTCTCATGATCCTCGAGTCTATGAAGATGGAAATTCCTGTTGAAAGTCCGGTGTCAGGAACAGTGAGAGAATTACTGGTTCGCAAAGACGATTCCGTCGACGAGGATCAGATCGTCGTCGTCATCGAGCAATAGACGAAAAGCCTTGCTGAATGGGCAGCAACACACTTAACTCAAAAGGAGCACTATGAGTTCTCTAGTAACCATTGAAATGATCGACGAGCACATCGCCGACGTTCGTCTCAATCGACCCGAAAAATACAACGCACTGTCTCCCGAAATGTTCTCTTCCCTCGTGGAAGCGGGGGAGAGCTTAATGGCTCGTTCGGACGTCCGAGCCGTTGTTCTCTCTGGAAATGGACCTGGATTCTGCGCAGGCCTCGACATGAATAGCTTTCGCGGAATGGCGGACAGGCCAAAGAACCCAGAACGCGTCGTACCATCGATCAAGGCCGAAGACTCAAGACCAGAGAATTCCGCCCAACGCGCGGCATACATTTGGAAACGCCTACCCATGCCCGTCATTGCTGCGCTTCATGGAGTTGCATACGGCGGTGGCTGTCAAATTGCTCTTGGTGCCGACATCCGGTTCGCTGCGGCCGAAGCAAAAATCTCGGTTTTGGAAATCAAGTGGGGTCTAATACCAGATATGTCTCTGACACAAACTCTGAGAGATTTGGTCTCAATTGACGTTGCAAAGGAATTGACTTTTACGGGAAGAATTCTCTCGGCCACACAGGCACAAGACCTCGGACTCGTCACGCATGTGGTGGAAGATCCTCATGCTGCAGCGGTTGAGCTTGCCCAGGAAATAGCATCGAAGAGTCCGGATGCAGTGAGAGCAGGCAAATTGCTATGGGAAACGGCGTGGCACGGCGACGAGAAAACGGGACTGAAGTTGGAGGCGAAGCTTCAATCCGGCCTTATTGGATCGCCCAATCAGGTCGAAGCCATTCGAGCAAATATGGAACAACGTTCACCAAAGTTTGAAAGCGTCGAACAAGGAGCGTAAAGTGAGTTGGGCGGCAGAGGTAGAGGAGCTGCGTCGCCGGAGGAAACTAGCAAAGCTACAAGGCGGGGAAGACGGCGTCGCAAAGCAGCATGCTCGTGGTCGCCTTACTATCCGCGAACGTATCGACACTCTTCTCGATCCAGGCTCGTTTCAAGAACAAGGATTGGCGACCGCCGTCCCTGACTATGACGACAACGACAAATTTGTTGGATTCGTACCCGCAAATTACGTTCTTGGTTTTGGTCGCATTGACAACCGCCGAGTTGTCGTAGGAGGCGAAGACTTCACGCTCAAGGGCGGTTCACCGAACTCCGCAGGACTTCGCAAGAGCATCTACGCCGAACATCTAGCAGTTCAATACAAGATCCCCTTGGTCCGAATGCTTGAAGGCGGAGGTGGCAGCGTCAAGGGGAGTGGCAAACGGCGAGGAGGCGGAGGTGGAGACTCGGTCTTCTCGGAACCCCGATTCAAGATTATCTCTGATGCGCTAGGTGAGGTTCCAGTTGTTTCCATGGCCGGAGGAGCGGTGGCGGGATTTCCCGCTGGTCGCATGGCTGCGTCGCACTTTTCCGTAATGACCAAGTACACCGCTCAAATCTTGATCGGTGGTCCAAAGCTGGTTGAGCGAGCCTTGGGAGTCTCCCTCACCAAGGATGAACTTGGCGGTGCGCACATCCACACTAAGAGCGGATTGGTCGACAACGTTGCAGACGATGAAGCCGCTGCCCTCGCGCAATGCAGAACATTCTTGAGCTACTTGCCGAGCAGCGTATACGAACGAACTCCCCGTATCGAATCCAACGACGATCCGATGCGAATGGAAGAGGAACTCTTGTCGATCATACCCCGCGATTCAAATGAAGGGTTTGATGTTCGACAGATGGTCTCGATGATCATGGACAAGGATTCCTTCTTCGAGATGGGAGCTGAATACGGAGCGAGTCAAATTGTGGGACTGGCGCGTCTCGCAGGACAGCCTGTAGGAGTCTTGGCAAACGACTGTCGGGTCTATGCTGGTGCAATGACCGCCGAAGCTGCTCAAAAATATCGTCGATTTGTAGAAATGTGCGACACGTTCCACGTCCCTGTCGTGAATTTCATCGACCAACCGGGATTCATGATTGGACCAGAAGCAGAACGGAAGGGAACCATACGCTATGGAATGGCTGCTGTTGCCGCAGCCGCGCAGGCCACCATTCCGTGGGCAGCCATCCAGATTCACAAGGGTTTCGGAGTCGCAACGGCCGCTCACTATGCACCGAACGCCTATGTGTTGGCCTGGCCATCGGTCGAGACCGGCGCATTACCTTTAGAAGGAGGAGTCGCGGTCGCATATCATCGAGAAATCGAGTCGGCTGAAGACCCTATCGCGAAGCGAGCAGAAATTGAAGAACGACTTCGGGACGCAAGATCGCCCTTTCCGCGTGCGGAGTCTTTTTCCGTGCACGAATTGATTGATCCTCGTGAAACTCGCCCGATTCTTTGTAACTGGATCGAATGGATTCAACCTCAACTCGATACTCTGATTGGACCTGTGAAATTTGGTATGCGACCATGAAATCCGACCATCTAGTTAAGGAAAATTCGTAGCCATGGGTGCACTTGTCTTGTCGTTAGTCGGTTCCGTTGTCTTGGGGGGCGGATTGTGGGCGTTGATCGGCTCAAGGCTTAAGCTCGCGAAGGACTCGCTACAAAACGACATCTTGAATTTCGCTGTATATTTCCTTGCTGTTCTCGTCGTGCTGTTTCCGATCATCATTTTCGTGCTCGCTTAGCAACTCAGCCTCGTTCCTAGTTGCGACCCAACGACTCCATTTGTCGCACTCTCAACAAATTGTGTGCATTGCCTAGTTTGCGCAAAAATTCGCGTACAATGTTCTTATTGCATGAATGATTTTCACGAATTTAAACTTTTAGGTGAATAATGCTCACAAACAAAATTGAAATGAGGCATCTACGTACGCTACGTGCACTTCGAGAGACAGGTACGCTGCAAGATGCAGCGGAACGCGTTTGTCTAACGCAATCAGCCCTTTCCCATCAAATCAAGAACCTCGAAGACAGAATTGGATGCTCGGTGCTGTCACGAAGGAGCAGACCCATTCAGTTCACTAACGCTGGAAATCGACTGCTCGAACTTGCTGACGAAGTTGTGCCCTTAGTTCGCAATGCAATGATCGATGTCGCTCGGCTAGCAACAGGTGCCACAGGCAGACTGAACCTAGCAGTGGAGTGCCACAGTTGTTTCGATTGGTTGCTACCGGCGCTGTCTGCCTATCGGGAAGAATGGACGGATGTAGACCTTGACGTCTCGAGTGGATTTCACTTCCAGCCGCTTCCTGCGCTCACTCGCGGTGATCTCGATCTCGTCATAACCTCTGATCCTGTCGACAACTTGGAACTGGTCTACGAACCGTTGTTTCGCTATGAGGCAAGGATCGGAATAGCAACATCCCACCCACTGACAAAAATCAAACGAAAGTACATCGAGCCTGAGGATCTCGCAGACGAAACACTCGTGACTTACCCCATCGAGCATGATCGCCTAGATATCTTTAAGTTCTTTCTTGATCCTGCTGGAATTGAGCCGGTGACCACTCGGCACTGTGAACTGACCACTATGATCATTCACGTTGTCGCAAACGGTCGAGGGGTTGCGTGCTTCCCCAATTGGGTTCTTGAAGAGTACATGGAAAAGAACTACCTCACGACAAAGTCGCTTGGCAAGAATGGAATTTGGTCAACTCTGTATGCGGCCGTTCGCAAGGACCGTGCCCACTTGAGCTACCTACAGTCGTTCTTTGAAGTTGCGCGCTCAACTTGCTTTCAAACATTGTCTGGGATTCGCCCGGTAGGTGAAGGCGTCAGCAACTAGCTGTTGGAAAGACACCAAGACAGTTGATTAGACAGCCTGCTCGGCATTGGTACTGATACTGACAAGTACAGCGATCCTACGCGCCCGCACACTCAACAGGTTGTGAGATTGCAGGACACGTTCTTCAAGGCTTCAAATAAGAAAGTTGAATCCGACCACAAGGACAAGTTCGGATTTGCGAGATTTGTCAGCGAAAGACCGTTTAGATTCGCTACAACACTAGCCCACAATCCACACCACTACACAGTTCGAAGGAGTGATGCCCCTGGCGAGACACAAAATCACCGAAACACATCTCGTCTCCCTGAAAGCGACTGGGAGTTCACGGAGGCGTGTAGAGTGAGTATGGAACTTGGCAAGAGCGAGAACTACTTTGGTAAGTGGTACAGGTACGTAGAGATCAACGGTTTCAAGTACTGGACCATGGGGTGTCCTCCGTACGTGAGCACAGTGTTGAATCGAAAGAGGTCGTTTTATCCGATGCCCTACGATCTCATTGCGGAGGAATACGACGAGCAGTATGACAATCCAGAAAGTAGAGGGGTAGATGAGGAAATTCTTCACCACATAGGGTCACTGGAAGGTAAGCGAGTACTGGATGTCGGTTGCGGCACAGGCTGGCTGTTAGATCAGTATCCCAACGTGGTGCCAGAGCAGTACGTAGGAATCGAGCCGTCGGAAGGTATGTTGAGAAAGCTCATATACAAACATCCTACATTTTGGAAGCGCTTGATTGTGGCGAAATTTGAGGACTACTACCCACTGGGGAAATTCGACACTGTGCTAATGCTCCATGGTGTAGGTGCCTATCAGACAGAAGAAGACTTGCAGAAGTTGCCGATGATGCTTGAGCCTGGAGGGGGGTTCGTGGTCATGACCTTCAACGAGCACCGGTTGAAGAAGCAGATCATGAGAGAGAAGTTCAAGTTTATGGAAGTTCTGCACGATACAAGGGACTATCTGGCCTTGAATTCGCAGGAAGATCAAGACATTAGCTATCACAAACTGTACAAAGGACGAATGCGGTGAAGAATGTTCTCGACGTCTCTAGTCCGTCACGGAATTGAGACAGGCAATCGCCACCTAGAGCAAGTGCATAAACGCTAATACGCAATCACTTCTAGACAGCTGTAGCGAGAAATAGCTGATCGGCAGTCATTGCATAGGCGGACTGTTCTAAGCAGAAAACGGAAATTTGAAAGATGGCTATAGTTCGCTAGGGAACAAGGTGTTGCGCCTTCCACGAGTCCTCGAGCCGCTCAAACAGAGTCCTGTCATGAAGTCTGTCGGATGGGTCAAGCAGTAACCGTTCAACACTGTGCACCGGTTCAAAATAAAAGCCCTTTGCAGTCATTGGAGCAACCCGGGGAACCGGCATTTGATCTAACAGACTCAGTAGCTGCTCTCGGTTCCGGGCTGAGGAACTCTGAGGGTAACTCTCGTACAAGTAGTCAAGCTTCTTTGAGACATCCGGACGCTTTTGCCACATTTCTTGCACAAGTTCAGCGGACATGGGGTTCAACTCGGTTTGCATTCGATACTGCACACCTATCGATTCAAAATACATCAAGATTGATACGGTCGAGGAATTAGCGACCTGTTGACACTTTGGGCTTGAACCGTTCGCGAAGATACCCATACGCCCTTCAACATCTCGAAGTACAAGGGTCCTAACCTGGGGATTACCGTCATCGTTTACGGTAGCCAAGAAACATCGATCGCACAGCGGGTCACGCAAATTAGCGGCGTGGGCGCGATCATCACTCAAAATTCGTAAGGGATCTGCGGTCATCGACTTGTCCTCAAAGAGACTAGATCAACACGAACACGCGGTCCGATTTCAGGTGTCTTTGAACTTAGACTCCAGTAGTTCTCGAATTTTGGCCACATCCCGCTGTTGCTCCGAGAGCTTGACCTCCATCTGAGGCAGTTCGTCGAGAATTCGATAGAGCAAGTACAGTACTCCAAGAAGCGCGAGGAAAATAAGAATTGTCATGAGGATTCGTCTCGCAAAAAAGTCACGCCCTAATGATATGTTCGACTCTCTTGGTAGAGCCATTAGATTCAGCAGCCTACTATCGAAATGAACGCGGAACCACAAACTTTCGAACAATTGCCGATCGAAGATTGAACTCATGCCACAATCCAATGTGTTCCAAACACGCCATGGCCAAAGTCGGAAAAAATTCGACCACATTGCGCGTCTTGCAAGCCCATAAGCATCGTTCGATAGTCGGCAAATGAGTAACAACCGCAACACTCGCTACGCTTTCCTTCAATTCTTGCATCAAATGCTCGACTTCAGAGGAACCCGCTGAGTAGAGTGCTGGAACGAGCTCGATCTCAACTTGCAGAATTTCATTGATTAATTCCGCTGTCTGACGCGTTCGCAACGCATCACTAACAAGAAAGGTCTGTGGCGGGTTTTCAAACTTGGCAAGTTGCTTAGCCATGACTCCACCGTCACGTAAACCGCGTGGATTCAAGGGACGCTGCATGTCTTCGACTCCGAACGGGCGTGCGGACTTCGCATGCCTTATTAGCCAAAGATACTTTTCGCGTCTTGGCTCTGTTTCCATTTCCATCAACGGAGGGTGCTTCCGATGTGAATTCAGTTGTTCTTTCGACAATGGTAGCCTTATGCGTTCTTGAACGCACAAAGAAGTCAATGGGACTTACAGGAAATGCCGCTATTGTTGGCTATGCGGAGTGGCCTCATGTTCGGCGCTATACCGACGAAAAGCGCTTTACGATCGACCAGTGGGCAGAACTCACAAAGCTCGCCTTGGACGACGCGGAATTGTCGATTGACCGCGTGAACGGAATCGTATGCAGCGAAATACGGGAAGCCGACATGTTTACACCGGCGACCATCGTCGAGTATCTAGGGCGTCCGGTAAATTTCGCGGAACGAGTCGATCTCGGCGGTGCAAATCCGGTAGGAATGATTTGGCGTGCGGCAGCGGCAATCGAACTTGGTATCGCCGATGTCGTAGTTTGTGCGACTCCAGGGCGGCCCATCCCATCAAATCCCAATCGGGGACCCGTCGATCCTCGACGCTACTTTCAGTCTTCGAGCCACAAGTGGGGTTCTCCCCAAGCTGAATTCGAAATCCCCTTCGGCAACTTAGCTCAGAATTGCGGTTACGCAATGATTGCACAGAGATATGCCGCGGAATTTGGTTACCAACCGGAAGCGCTTGCTAAGTTGGTCGTTCACCAACGCGAGAGCGCTGCCTTGAATCCACTTGCGGCCTTTTATCAGAAACCAGTGACGATCGACGACGTCCTGTCGAGTCGAATGATCGCCGATCCATTGCGCATGCTCGAAATTGTGATGCCCGTTGCAGGAGGAGGCGCTGTTGTTGTGGCTAACAAAGAGATTGCAGACCAGAGTCCGCACAATCCTGCCTGGATTACTGGCTTTGGCGAACACTTAACGATGAAGACACCGACTTTCGCACACGATCTCTGCCGGTCTCCTGTAGGTCCTGCATCAGAGAAAGCGTTTGAAATGGCAGGGATTTCTCGAACGGAAATCGACGCATGTCAAGTCTACGACTGCTACACGATAACCGTCTTACTTACGATAGAAGATGCAGGTTTCTGCAAGAAAGGCGAAGGGATGCAGTTCATCCTAGATCACGACTTGGGATTCGATGGAGACTTTCCCGTTAATACACATGGTGGGCAACTGGGCATGGGACAAGCTGGAGCCGCTGGCGGAATGACCCAAGTCATAGAAGGAGCGAGACAGATTATGGGCCGTGCAGATGATCGGCAAGTCCGTTCCTGCCAGAACGTGTACGTATCGGGAACCGGCGGAATCATGAGCGAACAAGCCGCGCTTATCCTGCAAGGAAACTAGGATGGAATTCGAGAAACCGTTGCCGCTGCAGTCTCCGGCAGCGATCCCCTTTTGGAAGGGATTGCAGAAAGAGATTGTCCTTCTTCAACAATGCGACGATTGCTCTCATTGGGTGTTTTATCCCCGCAATCACTGTCCTCGAAACCTAGGAAACTCCCTCACGTGGCGTGAAGTCTCAGGAGAGGGATTTCTTTACTCTTACACAGTCGCTAGGCAGCCCACCGCCCCGCATTTTGCCGACGAAGTTCCCCAGCTCCTCGCAATAGTAGAGTTGAAGGAAGGAGTACGAATGACATCCACTATTGTTGGCGTTGACCCCAACGATCTTAAAGTCGGAATGCCACTCGTGCCGTACTTTGACCATGTGACGGATGAAGTTACGTTGCTACGATTTACTGTTAGGAATAGTAAGCTCCCTTGACATTGAGCCGGGAAGGGAGACTTTGGCAGACGTCTTGAGCCTCCCTGGTTGACCACCAACCGCTCCTTTTGCCGTTCAACCATTTGCGACCTGATGTCACGCAACGATACTGGCTTTCCGATGGTGTGTTCGATCATACAATCTAAGGAATTTAGTCTTGCATAGTGTGCGTTTCATGAAGTACGGCATGCTTGCCCTGAGCGTAATCTTGACCTTCTCGGCTTTCGCTCAGGCTCCCGCAAACATAGAGACTAGTGGCGTGCCTGAAATTCCACAGGAAATCGCCGATAGCTTATCTCCGTACCAAAACTTGAGATCCGCGAAATTTGTTGATTGGTTTCGTGAAGGCATGCTGATATCGACTAGATTCGGAGACACCAACCAACTGCATTACGTTGAAAAGCCTCTTGCTGCACGCCGTCAACTCACATTTGAAAACGAGCCCATCAACGACGCAATTGTCTCCGGACTGGATGAGGACAAGAGCTTCCTGTTCACCATGGATGTTGGAGGATCCGAGTCCCATCAGATCTATCACTTTGACTTCGATACGGGAGACATCACGCGCTTGAGCGATGGCGAATCGTCATACAAGGAAGTCCAGTTCACACACGACGGTAGCGGCATCGTCTACACCATAGCCGAACGAAACGGACTACACCATCTCCAAATTCTCAACTTTGATGGAAAAGTGAGCACTCTCTTAGAAAATGAAAGCTCCGGTTGGAGAATCGATGACTTTAGTCCCACCGGCGACAGGGCAATAATTTCGAGGGATGCAGCAAGTTCCAGAACCAATCTATACGAACTAGACCTGAAATCTCTTGAGCGAAGACAATTGCTGGAAGACCAAGGCGAGATCTCGATTTTCAAGGCGACGTACGACGCATCAGGAGAAAACATCTACTTTGCCTCCGCACTGCACTCTGAATACCAGACACTATGGTCGCTCAACTTGGCGAGCGGCTCGTTAGAAAACATCGTTTCTGACTTGAAGTGGGATGTTTCGACTTTTCGTCTTTCTCCGTCCCGAGACAAGCTCGTTTACAAGGTCAATCAAGAAGGTTACAGCCGATTATTCATTCTTGAACTGAGTTCTGGCGAGGAGCAAGAAATCACTCCATCTGGTCTAGGACAGATCTCTGACATTCGGTTTTCACGAGATGGGCTTCAGCTGGGCTTTTCGTATCAAACTCCAAGCTCAAACACTGATGTCTACGCTCTCAAATTAGACGACCGTAGTTTAGTTCGTTGGACGGAGTCGGAGCTCGGCGAATTGCGGACTGCGGATTTCGTGCGACCGACGCTAGTCAAGTACAAGTCTTTCGATGAGCTTGAAGTACCCGCGTTCGTGTTTGAACCCAAAGGAGAAGGTCCGCATCCCGTTGTAATCCACATTGATAGAACTAACGTATCCCAATATTGCACAAGCTTTTCTCCAACTCTTCAGTATTTCGTAAACGAACTAGGACTTGCTGTGATTGCACCCAACGTGCAAGACTCACGTTTATACGGCACACGGAAACGTTCTTATGGTTCCCATGAGTTTGGCAAACGGCGCAAGGACGCTGTACGTGACATAGGAGCATTGCTGGATTGGATCGAATCCAACCCACAGTTCGACAGTTCGCGTATTGCCGTTCAAAACACCGGGAGTATCGCCACGTTTTTGGAAGTGCTAGCTCAATATAGCGATCAACTGAAGGTTGGAATTGCAGAATTCGGAGTCGGAAATTGGGTAGTTTTTTATTCACGGGAACCCGGCGTTCTACGCGATATGCGGCAGGATCCATTGGGTGACTATCGCCGCGATCAACTAACGAGATCATTGCGGGAAACCATGGAAAGTTTGGACCCTCTCAACTACGTCGCTCGGATCAAAACGCCAATGCTGATTGGTCAAGGGTTTAACAGTCCCTACTCTCCGCCACTAGAAAGCAAGGAATTCGCCGAAGCATTGTCCGAATCTGGGGTTCCAGGTTGGCTCGTTCAAGCAAATGATGAAGGTAAGGGATTCGAAAGGAAGGAAAACCACGATTTTTGGATGCAAACACTTGTTCACTTCCTCAAAGAGCACCTACTTTCTGAACAACTGCTCTAACCGACGCTTCTCGAGCCGAAACTACAAGTACAGGCCCGACCATTTGGCGTAGTTGTGTTTAATCAACGACGTAATGTAAGTAATTTTTGTTTGGGCTTAAGCAACAGCACCAATCCCGCACCTGCGACGAACCCACCAATGTGCGCCCAGAAAGCGACACCTCCTTTGTTTACCGAACCTAGCTCAGGCAACCCCGATAGTAATTGGGTAAGAAACCATATTCCAAGAATCAACACCGCTGGAACTTCAATGATTGTTACGAAGAAAAGGAGAAATAACAAAGACTTAACCCGTGTACGTGGATGCAGCACTATGTATGCGCCCATGACTCCCCCTATGGCTCCCGACGCACCCACCATCGGAACGACACTCGACGCATCGGTTGCAATTTGTGCCGCAGCGGCAGCCAACCCGCATGCAATGTAGAAGAACAAGAACTTGTAGCGTCCCAGACTGTTCTCCACGTTGTCCCCAAATATCCACAGGAACCACATGTTTCCAATGAGGTGGAGCCATCCTCCATGCATGAACATTGACGTAATCAGTGTGTGAAAATCGGGGGACCCGTCAAATCGGCAGACCAAGTTGGAAGTCAATTGAATTCCCTGACCCGCCGATATGCGCCCGAGCAAATCACCACTTACGAGACCATACTTGCAGATCGATTCCACAAACATGGGATTGAACCCCGCACCCTGCAGCCCCAGCCAGGCAAGTACATTTATTGCAATGAGCGAGTAGGTGACTATCGGAGTCTTATCGACCGGATTGTGGTCGTAGAGCGGAATTAGCATGGAGCGTTAAGCCGCGTCGAAGATCATGATCGCTCCGCGCGTATACCGATCCTCGAATGCAATTTAGATGCAGAACAGGACATTGTTTCGATCAATCGAACTTGAACGTAATTACACACGTTTCCTCGCCTATGGAGTCTGTTTAGATCCATTCAATTTCTGTGCCAACGCACTGCTTTGCTACTGCTTTGTTTGCTGCACGGAGTTGCGGGGCACACCAGGCTCAAGCAAATGAGCTATCCACTCAGTGGATTCAGATGTGCCGAACGCAATTTTGGCAGTCATAGTGAGAGGTACAGACAGCAACATCCCAACGGGACCAAACATCCATCCCCAGAATACCAACGATAGAAACACGACCAATGTTGAGAGACCTAGAGTCCGACCAAGGAATCGAGGTTCGATGCCGGCTCCAATTCCGACGTTGATGACAACGTAGCCAATCAGCACGATAAACGCTGGACCATAACCAAGTTGAACCATAGCGACCAAAACACCGGGGGTGGCAGCAATGAAGCTGCCGATGTTCGGTATGTAGTTCAACAAGAACGCCAACAGACCCCACATAATCGCGAAATCCACTTGCATGACGGTGAGCAAGACTGTCACCAGAACTCCTGTCAGGAGGCTGGTAGTGGACTTGATCGCAATGTATCGATTCAACGTGGAGCCAAACTGATTCAGCCATTCGATCTCCATCTCCCTGTCAGAAAGGAACGTGCGCAGCTTCTTGGGCCACTCCGTAGCTTCCGCCAGAATGAAGATCACCGTCAGGAGAATCAGAAAAAAGTTAGAAAGCACTTGCCCAATTCGTCTAATTGCAGCACCCGCAAAGTTAACGACCTCATCGGTATTGAACAAAGTTGTCACTGTGTCCTCGGAAATGGGCAATCCGAGTCTGTCACCGAAATTCGCGACGTTGTTGATCAGTTCCCTGACTTTCTCGATATAGACTGCTTGTTCTGCCTGATATTCTCGGAAGGTCTGAAGCACCACCAAGCCAAGGCCAGACAAGACAAGAACAACAGCAATAGCGACCAGCAAAACCGAAAGCCAGTTTGGTACCCGATGCCTCGTCAGCCATTGAATGGGTGTGCTGGCAATGGTGGCGATGAACACGGCCAACAAGAAAGGCACGAGCAGGGACTGCCCTGCCTTCAATCCCGCCAAAATGACTATTAGGGCGGCAATTATTAGCAACATGTTCGTCGTTCGACGCGGAGCAATGGGTTCCCTCATATCCAACTACCTCGATTTTTCAAGCTTGGAAGTTCGGTGCGGATTCGGTCTACTTCGGCGGGATCGATTTGTGCGATTCCCACGTCGTTTTGAGCTTCGGCACACTCCGCCACAATATTTCCCCACGGGTCCACTACCAGGGCATGTCCGAACGACTTTCTGCCTCGATGGTTGTGATCTCCAAATTGCGCCGCCGCGATGACGTAAGCTTGACATTCTATGGCTCTAGCACGCATAAGTACGTGCCAGTGCTTTCGTCCTGTCGATCTCATGAATGCGGCTGGAATCGCAAGGGCAATGGCCCCACGATCCACCAAATCCTGGTACATCGTCGGAAATCGCACGTCATAACATACGCTTAATCCAACCACTCCAAAAGGCAATTCAGTCGTAACTAGTTCGTTTCCAGGTGATGTGCTACGCGACTCCAACATGCGCGTTCCATCCGACAAATCAACATCAAACAAGTGAATTTTTCTATAGGCTGCAGCAATTTCTCCATCAGGTGTGATGTGCAGGCAGGTGTTGTGTGCCCTTCCATCTTCAGCGAGTTCTGGATATCCTCCAGCAACCAAGTGAACTTCGTGTGTACGTGCTAGGTCTTGGCAACACGTCAAAATTGGACCGGGGTTGTCAAGAGTTTCCAAATGGTCTTTCATCCCTCGGTCAGATCCTATGTATGCAAAAGCCTCGGGGAGAAAAACAACCTCAGCTCCTTGATCGGACGCTCGAGCCACCAAGTCCCTACACACTGCTAAGTTAGAAGGTACGTCTGCACTAGCACAAAGTTGTGCAATTCCAATTGTTGTCTTCTTCGTCATGAAGTCGACTTAGCCGTTCTCTTGGCGAGCAGCAGCGAGACGTACACAGGTTCCTAGAACATCCATAGCGAGTTCGACTTCTGGCAAAGAAGCAAAAGTCGGCGCAATACGTATGTTGCAATCGTCTGGGTCGTTTCCATAGGGAAATGTCGCGCCAGCGGGCGTCAAAGACAACCCTGCATCCTTTGCCAATTGCACCACAGTGGATGCGAGACCGGGTTTTACGTCCAAGGAAACAAAATAACCACCGGTCGGTTGTGTCCATGTTGCGATTCCGCGATTCCCAAGGGTTTCTGCCAAGCCTGTTTGGACAGCTTCAAACTTCGGACGCAAAATCTGCGCGTGTCGCGCCATGTGCTCGAGCAATCCTTCACTTCCGCCAAAGAATCGTGCGTGGCGCAATTGATTGACTTTGTCGAATCCCACAATCATGGGAAACAAGTAGTCGTCGAAGCTATCGAGAACGGCATCCGATCCTCCAACAAACGCAACGCCCCCTCCTGCAAAGGTGATCTTTGAAGTCGAAGCGAATTGAACAATGCGATCCTCAGTTCCATGTTCTCGTGCTCTCTGGTCGATACTGTCTAGTTCGGGGTGTGGACTAAGAAAGTCATGAATTGCATAAGCGTTGTCCCAAAGCACATAGAAGGGAGATTCCGGATTTTCATTTCTCAATGCGGGCAACTTGGCGAGTCGATCAACTGTGTCCGAGCTATATGTACACCCCGTTGGATTTGAGTGCTTAGGTACACACCAGATGAAGCTTGTAGATAAGTCGTTACGAACAAGATCTTCCACCCTATCCATGTCGGGTCCTGCCTCGGATAGCGGAACATTAATCATGTCAATGCCCAGACGTTCGGTCAATGTGAAGTGGCGGTCGTATCCAGGTACCGGACAAATTGCCGAATTCGAAGGCTTCTCACTAAGTGGAGGTCCTGCGATACCCTTGGTGACAAGCTGGTCCACTGTGAAATACATGAGCTGGAGGCTTGAGTTTCCCGCAGCTATGACACTGTCTGGAGAGAGTCCTAATAGATGTCCGCCAATTTCGCGAATTTCCGAAATTCCACGTAGACCCCCGTAATTTCGTACATCCGTGCCATCAACGGCTTGAAAATCTCCTTCCAGGACACCGTCAAGCTCGTTACACATGTCCAACTGCTCACTTCCTGGTTTCCCTCGGGTGAGGTTGAGCGATAGCCCTTGTGAACAAAGGGCCTTGTAGCTCTTTTCTAGCTGTTCGAGCTCATTCATGTAATCAATCCGGTCTCTTCAGGAAGTCCTAACATTAGATTTAGATTTTGCACTGCAGCCGAGGCTGCTCCTTTGCCGAGATTGTCCAGCCGAGCAGTGATGGATACCTGTTGATCATGGCCAAATGCCATCAGGTCCACTCGATTGGTACCGTTGCACGACTGCGGAGAAAGAAATCCACCGTCGGATGTTTCTGTTTCGGAGTCACAGATTCGAATGAAAGGTTCTTGTGCGTATCTCTCGCTATAGACATCCAAAATGGTCTGCGGTGCGGAATAGTCATTCAATTCGTCGGCGAACAAAGGAGTTTGAACCAACATACCTCGATAGAAAGCACCCACCATGGGTTCGAACAACGGTGACTGTTGAAGTCCGGAGTAGATCTTCATTTCGGCTAAGTGCTTATGCTGCAGCGCAGTTGCATAGGGACGGCTTTCCTCTGTAAATGCTTCTCGAGTCTCGTACTTTGCGATGAGCTTCTTCCCTCCACCCGAATATCCGGAAAGCGCGTGAGTTCGGAGCAAACTATTGGTTGAAAGAATGCCTCCATCGACCAGCGGACGAATGGACAACAGAAATCCAGTTGGATAGCACCCTGGATTGCTAACCAGTCTGGCGGTCGAAATCTTCTCGCGCTGACCGAGTTCAAGCTCCGGCAACCCATAGACCCAATCAGCATTTGTTCGATGAGCCGTGCTGGCATCCAAGAACCGCGTCGTAGTCGACAATCCAACAGCTTCGCGCGAGGCTTCGTCCGGCAAACACAATACGACCACATCAGCTTGTTCGTACACTTGTCGCTTGCATTCCACGTTCTTGCGCAGATCCGAGCGGATTTGAAGCAGGTTCAAGTCTCGTCGAGACTCAAGACATTGACGAATTTCGATGCCCGTTGTGCCCTCCGCACCATCGATGAAGATTTTGTGAGGCATCTACCACATTGCACGGAGCGAATTCATGATCGGATTGTAAGAAACCCGAAGGTCTCATGATGCATTAGGGTGTGTCGAAAGAAACTCGTTACCCGAGTTGCTTCAACGCACAAACACACATTTGGAAAAGTCAACAGAATTGACAGGGAGGAAGGACGTGATAAATTCTGAACCGTTTCGTCCGGAACAACAAGCATGTCCAGTCCCGCTCCACCTGACTCAAGGGAATACGGAAACGGAGGGAAAGTTGTACGTCGTTCGAGGCGAACTCCTCTGAATGTCCAGATCTAACGGTCGAGAACAACAGTGAAGCAATAATCGACGTTGAGCGGCTAGCGTATTTCAAGCGAGATCTCTCATTCGGCGATTGACTCGGAATCTTCGAGCAAAGCAATTACTTCATTGTGTATGTCCAACACTCCACCCGTATTCGGATTCAGCCCACTTTCTTTCAACGCCGTAATCCACTGGGTACGATTAAACCGAACGATGTCTGCGGCGGTCTCTCCGTTTAACGCTTGAACTGTTGGATCCATTCCGTAATTCAAGAGTACCTTGACCGGGTGAGGATAGCCGTAGAATGCGGCCCAATGCAGCGCATTTCTTCCTTCTCTGTCCACGTGATTGGGATCCAATCCCTTCTCTAGGAGTTCTTCTAGCACTTCCGGGCTGGACACCGCAGCTCGGCCCAAAGTGAATCGGGAAGTATCTTGAATCCCTGGATCAGCACCCGCATCAAGTACAGTACGCAGACAGTTACTCTCTTTCAATCGACCAGCTTGAATCAAAGCGGTTAGCAAAGGCGTATTGCCATCCGAGTCAGGACGATTGACTGCTTCTGGATCTTGAGTAACAAGATTCTCAAACTCCTCGCATCGACCGAGTCCTACAAGATTGGCTGCAGTGATCGTCGGATTCCCGGCCAATACTAGGTTGATTCGCTCTTCCCGATCTCCAACAAGAGAATTGAGTATTAGTGATAGCGGAGACTGTCCATTCTCAAACGCTTCCGTGAGTAAGTTAGGAAATTGCTTCAGGGCTTCCCGTATCTCATCAGGTCTTTGGTTTTCAATGAATTCCCTGCGAAACGAATCTTCGCCAAGCAGCGCAATTTTTATGTCTAAGGCTGGCCTACCTCTCTTCAAGCCTTCTAAGTACTTGATGTAGACCTCTCTTGACTGAGGCCCAATGATCCTGTCCTGTTCAATTCCTTTGTTGAAGAACAGAACTGTAGGAACTCCCACTAGTTGAAACTGCGTATATATTTCCGGTGACTCGTCGATGTCCAGCTTGAATATCTTCGCGTGGCCTGACATCTCCGGCAATAATCCATCGATGATGGGATCGAGAATCTTGCACGGTCCACACCATGTAGCAGTAAAGTCCACGAGTACCGGTAGATTTGATTCCAGCACTTCGGACTTGAAACTCTCAGTGGTTACATAAAGCACCTGTTCCTCAGGGTGCGATCTATCCGACATCTCCGATACTTGACTGGCATCAAGAGTAAACGGGCTAACCAATATGAGTGCTAGTTGTAGGAATGCAGGCATACTCTCAGTCGACATGTAAATCTACTCACACGCAGCCATGTCTCTTCATTGGATGACTTGGATTCAATCTGTAGCTTAAATTATTAAGTTCTGGTTTCAACTGACTTATCCAATACACTGGGACCCGACACTGGTGAAAATTGGAGTGTGACTCCACTTTATCATTGGCCAAGTTCAAGGAAATGGGCTGGCCTGATAGAGCACCGTTTGTTCAACAAACAGTCTCAAGGGAGAGTCTTGAATTTCGACTCGGTATAAGTGAACCTGCGTATACCCAATCAATTCCAGGGCAAGTTGATTTTGGGTCGATTGCATGTAAACTATGACCTTGCGATACTTGTATTACATGTAATTCTCGATCAATTATGGCTTCCATTTCCCTTCGTCTTCCAAATGAGATCGCCGAGCGTTTAGACAACTTGGCCAAGCTCACGGGCCGCACCAAGACCTATTACTTGCGCGAAGCAATCATTAAGCATCTCGACGACATGGAAGATATCTACATATCTGAGAGCCGATTAGAGGAACTTCGCTCCGGAAAGATAAAGCCTCTCACACTGAACGATCTGATCGAGAGACACGGTGTGGACCCTTGAAATCTCTCCGGGCGTTAGTCGAGACTTGAGCCGCATCGATCCTATGCAAGGAAAACGAATCACCAAGTTTCTGAGCGATCGTCTATTACCACTCGATTCCCCACGCGATATTGGGGAGGCTCCAAGCGGACCTCCATGGGCAGGTTATTGGAAATATCGCGTTGGTGACTACCGCATCATTTGTCATATCGAAGAAGCGAGAAAGTGCATACAAGTTACCAGAGTACGCCACCGACGCGACATGTACCGTTGACTAAGCATAGGTTAGCTGTGTAGAAAGCTGATTCTGAGCCTCACACTTACGGCTCATTACCTTCCTGAATCAGTCAATAGCTAGCGAACTGCATCTCATTAAGTGTCAATTCGCATGCCCCTTACACTTTTCTTCAAATTACGCTATTCGATGTCCAAAAGAGGTTGATTTTGGCCCCGCGCTGTGTACAATTTCTGACCCGCAAACGAGGATACTGAATGCCTTCAGTTAAAGTTAGAGACAACGAGCCATTCGATCTAGCGCTTCGACGCTTCAAGAGAGCCTGCGAGAAAGCAGGCGTTCTGTCGGAAGCTCGGCGCAGAGAATACTACGAAAAACCCACTACTGTACGCAAACGCAAGAACGCTGCAGCCGTAAAACGGCACCTCAAGAAATTACAAAGAGAAGCGCGGCGCTTCGAGCGACTTCACTGAACACACTTTTGCGTTCTCTCTCTTGATTTGAGAGAGCGTTCTTACATCTATGACTAGTAATTTGCAAGCACGAATTGCTGATGCAACCCGTACTGCGATGCGAGAAAGAGAACGCCGTCTAGTCGCAGCTCTCCGATTGATCAAAGCAGAACTTCAGCAAGCGGAAGTGGAAGCCCGCGAGCCTCTTGACGACAGTCAAGTGTTGGCAATCCTAAATCGCATGATTAAGCAGCGGCGGGGTTCTGCTGAGCAATATCTGAAAGGGAATCGAAAGGACCTCGCAGACCAAGAAGACTATGAAATAGAGGTCATTCAAAGGTTTACTCCTAAACAGCTGAATGACGAAGAGCTGCGTCGAGCAATTGACTCTGCATGTGACGAATTGTCAGCCGTAGACATGAAACAAATGGGCCAAGTCATGCGAAAATTAGCGAGCGATCTTGCCGGTCAAGCTGAGATGTCGCGTGTGGGTGCTCTGGTTCGCGAACGACTGGCTGGGTAGCTGCACGAGGTCCCGGAAACAATGGTTAAGTATTCGCCCGAATTCCTAAACGCCCTCACAGTTCGTGTCGATGCTGTCCAATTAATTGGAGAAAGGGTCGCACTGGAACGGTCTGGAAAATCGTTCAAGGGCAAATGCCCGTTTCATCAGGAAAAAACTCCATCGTTCCATGTATATCCCGATGACGGAACTTACCATTGCTTCGGCTGCGGCGCGCACGGATCGGTAATCAAATTCGTTCAAGAAACGCGAAATACCACTTTCCCTGAAGCTGTGGAGGAGCTTGCCCGCATGGCAGGAATGAAGCTGCCCACCGGCGGTTCAGGACAAGTCTCCGACGCTAGATTGGAAAAACTAAATTTGCTCTACTCCGCATTGGACCAGGGCAGACAATTCTTTGTCGAAGCGTTGCGATCCAGCAAGACTACGCAAGAGTACTTAGCGAGTCGTGGCTTGCTTAGGGAGACGATTGATCGATACAGCATCGGCTTTGCTCCCGACAGTTTCGCCGCATTAAAGACAGCGCTCTCACATATCAAGGAACAGGATCTCCTCGATTGCGGTCTGCTTGTCAAGAAGGACCAAAAAGAGTCCTACGACCGATTCAGAAATCGAGTGATGTTTCCGATTAGGGACACACGTGGTCGAGTCATGGGATTTGGTGGAAGAGTGCTAGGTCAAAATGCAATTCCTAAGTACATCAATTCCCCAGCATCGGATGTGTACAAGAAGGGTCGCGAACTGTACGGACTCTACGAAGCCCGCAACTCCGGTCACAAGCTAACAAAATTGTTAGTAGTCGAAGGGTATATGGATGTAGTTACACTTGCACAACACGGAATTCCCTTCGCAGTCGCCCCCTTAGGCACCGCACTAACGCAGGAACAGTTTCTTGTACTAAGGAGATACGCGTCGGAAATCGTCTGCTGCTTCGATGGAGACGATGCCGGAAAACAGGCTGCCTGGAGGGCGTTGCGTATCGGATTGTCGTGCCTAAAGGAAAGGCTAAAGATACGTATCGCGATTCTTCCCAAAGAACACGATCCCGACTCTTTTGTGAGAGAGCATGGATCTGATGTATTTCAAGAGATGATTGAGTCTGCAGAACCTGCGGCCGATTACTTCTTTAGGGAATTGTCAGAAGAAGTCGACCTAAACAGTGTCGAAGGAAGAGTGCAAGTCGTTGAGAAGGCAATGGGACCCATTCGCTCGATTCCATATGCAACATATCGTCAGGCGATGATCGCAAGGCTCGCAGAAACCACACGAATGTCGGTGCAAGACATTGAAAACATCGGTCGCTCTGCTTCAGCTCAAATTTCTGAGGAACGAGTGACTAGGCGAGAATACGAGCGTGCTTCGCCGAACCCAGTTAGGCTGACGCACGGCGAACGAAATGTACTCAAATTGCTCGTTCACGACTTTGGACACGTGGCTCGGATTTCGGACAGCCAATTGGCATCAATCAGAAAGTGGAAAAAAAGTTCGTTTCTCTTCGAAATTCTGTGTAGAATTCGTGACGATCAATTGGGGAACTTTTCCGAATTATTGGGGTCGTACTCAGGCTCCCATGAGCAGGAAGTTCTGTCCGGGTTGGCTTCGCTTCGAAGACCGGAGATTAGCGGCAACGATGTTGGTAGCGGAATTTCCGATGCGCTCGAAGCGATTTTGTTGCGCCTAGAGCGGGAAGATCGTCGCAAACGCGTGCCCAGAGAAACGACGCAGGAAGCTGGCAAAGACTATCGCAACATCATCGAAGAAGGTAACGCTTCGGAAGAGAATCACACCCCAACGAACGTGGAGTGATCTGAGCAAATCGCTTCGATCATCGTAATTCTTGCTATCTTGCGACCCATCTTGATATTGGGTTGCTTCAAACCAAATTGAGACTGAAGGTATATGCAAACCGAAACCATTGACATCTTAAAGAATCAGATCTCGGAACTCATCGCAAAAGGTCGTGAACAAGGCTATCTCACATTGGCCGAAATCATCGACCACATGCCCGATGACACTGGAGAAGAAGAGCGCATCGACGAAATCACGGCGCTCTTGCTTGACCTTGGAATCCGAGTTGGCGAATCTGCACCCGATGCGGAAGACTTGCTCACCTCTAGCGAGTCTACGACGGATGATGTCGAAGCGGACGAAGCCGCAGCTGCACTGGCCGCGGTCGAAAGTGAAGCTGGTCGCACAACCGATCCAGCACGCATTTACATGCGAGAAATGGGAAGCGTCGAATTACTCAATCGACAGCAAGAGATCGAGATTGCGAAGAAGATAGAAGAGGGCATGAGAGATGTCTTGTCAGCAGTCGCACATTTTCCTGGCACTGTGGACCACCTGTTGAAAGCCTACGCCCATGCAACCGAGATTGAACGTCTCGAGACTCTGTTAGTCGGCTATCTCGACCCGACTACGGAGGTGCCTCGAGCTCCTGTCATCGATGCGTCCAAGTCCAATGGAACCACTACGACCAAGAGTAAAGGACCTGATGTCGCGATCGCCAAGAAACGATTTGCTGCGCTGAAACGGGCACACAACAAGTATCGAAGAACTGTCAAGCAGACTGGGGATCGCAAGAAGAGGAATTGTCGAGAAGAGCTCGAGAAACTTGCCGATGTGTTCTCGAGATTCAAGCTCGTGCCCATTCATCATGACGCTCTAGTGGAAATGCCTCGAAGAGCAGCGGACTTGGTCGAAGCCCAAGAACGAACGTTCACGAAACTCTGTCGAAAGGCCGATTTACCTTTGGACGAACTTAATACTAATTTTGAACAGAAGCTAAGAACTCGATCGTGGCTGGATCGACTCATTAAGGAAAACCATTCCTTCAGTCGGAAACTGGAGCGCTACAAACCCGACATTCTTCGATCACAACGAAAGATCCAAGAAATTAGGGATCAGACTGAACTGACTGTCCAGGAGCTCAAGGACCTCAAAAACCGAATCGTCGCAGGAGAAGAAAAAACGCTGGAAGCGAAGAAGGAGATGGTCGAAGCCAATCTTCGATTGGTCATCTCAATTGCAAAGAAGTACAACAATCGCGGCCTGCAATTCCTCGACTTGATCCAAGAAGGGAATATTGGCCTGATGAAGGCGGTCGATAAATTCGAATATCGCCGGGGTTATAAATTCTCAACCTACGCCACTTGGTGGATTCGGCAGGCAATCACCCGTTCTATATCCGATCAATCTCGAACGATCAGGATCCCCGTTCACATGTTCGACCTAGTCAACAAACTGAATCGAATTCAGCGTCAAATGCTTCAGGAACTTGGTCGAGACCCTATAGCCGACGAACTTTCCTCACGGATGGAAATTTCCAGCGACAAAGTCCGGCACATTCAAGGAATCAGCATCCAACCTGTATCAACGGACTCTCCGATTGGAGAGGACGAGGACAGCAACATCGGCGACTTCTTAAAGGACCAAGACGTGGAGACTCCAATGGAATCCACAGAGGTCCGCAACCTCAAGGAAGACATCGACGCCAAATTGGCAATTCTGACCGTACGAGAAGCAAAAGTACTGCGAATGCGCTTCGGCCTTGGTCAGAACAGTGAATACACGCTTGAAGAAGTGGGGCGAGTTCTCAGCGTGACTCGCGAACGTATCCGACAGATTGAAGCGAAAGCGCTCCGCAAATTGAGACAGCCGCTCAGAATCTGGAACACCTAAGACGAAGCTTCACAACCACCATGAAAAATGCCGGCGTTACATCGCCGGCATTTTCCTATCCGATTGGTGGGCCCACCAGGACTCGAACCTGGGACCTATGGATTCACGATCCAAGTGATTCTTGGAGTATCCGACGGTTTCCCATCGGCGTGGACTATCTCACCACCCGAAGCGAAGCAAGTTCTCCGCCTATGGGTGCAGGACGCTTTAACCTGTCATTAAGAACACTCGAACCTCCAGTAAGAGATTCAGTTCTCAGGTAGTCTCTGCACCTTCCAACGGTGTACCGCTGGCTTGGCTCAGGGTTGCCTTGACGGTTTTAAGCCGGTTTAGGTTTCCCTGAATTCATCCTGTTCATCTTCCCGATTTCGCAGGAAGCGCACCATCCGATGAGTCCACTGCTCTAACCAACTGAGCTATGGGCCCTTAGTCCGAAGATTGTATCTCAGGGCAGCTCCCCCAGAGTGGACGACGAGGTGTCCAATGACTAATCCAAAGCATCGAAAATCTACCGAACAAAGTGGGGTTATCCTGTGTGCTAAGATACTTTGATAGTGGCGCAGCCAAAACTGCCGGGGTGTGACAGCATGCACACGACGGAAACAAAATCCCATCAGGCGCGTATCAAAGAACTGATCGCCAAGGGTCGCTCTCAAGGCTATCTCTCCTTAGAAGACATCAATGATCACTTCCCTACCGAGGTGCTCGATGTCGAACACTTCACCGAAATTGTCGATATCCTTGACAGACATGGCATTGTCGTCAGTGAGCTTGCTCCCGAAGTGGACGATCTGCTGTCAGCCGACGAATCCACCGACGACCTAGATCCCGAGGAATTGGCCGAAGCTATCGCCGCGGTCGAGTCGAGTTCTGGGGGAACGACCGATCCAGCTCGGCTTTACATGAGCGAGATGGGGCACTTTGGGTTACTCACACGGGACGCTGAAATTCTCATTGCCACGCGCATCGAAAACGGAATGCGGTCAATGATGTCTGCTGTGGCACATTTTCCAGATGCTGTCGATCTCTTGCTTGATAAGTACGATCAATTATTCAAGGAAGACCGACTCGAGAGATTCCTTGCAGGTTACCTGTGTCTCGTGGAGGATATTCCCCCAGCTCGTAGGGTGAATCCAGGCGAGCAAAGCAATTCTCCTATGACCCGCAAGCGACTGAACCGTGGCCTAGCTAAGAACAAATTTACATACCTGAAATGTGCCCGGACCCGGCTCCAAAATGAAATGGGAAATAGTGGAGCAGCTAGAAACAAGGCTTCTCGCGACGCACGCGCTTCACTTGCCGACAAGTTCTCGGAGCTCAAGATAGTGCCGGAGTTCTTTGAGGAATTAGTGGAAATTCCCAAGCAAACTTTGCGAACGGTCCGAAATCTTCAAAACCGGATTCGCAAGCAGTGTGAAGACGTAGGTATGTCCCGCTCAGTATTTCACGAGAAATCACTTGGACACGAAACCTCCACCTCATGGATAAACAATCTCATTGCTGAGGGTCGACCATATAGCCGACGACTCGAACGGGCCAAACCCGAAATTAAGAAGACGCAGAGCCGATTGGCAGTAGCACTCAAGAGAGCGCGATTGACTATTGACGAAATCGAAGAACTCAATCGGCGAATCCAGGAAGCAGAGGAACAGGTTCGCGTAGCAAAGAATGAAATGGTCCAAGCCAATCTTAGATTGGTTATTTCCATTGCAAAGAAATATAGCAACCGCGGGCTTCAGTTCTTGGATCTAATCCAGGAAGGGAACATTGGCTTAATGAAAGCTGTGGACAAGTTCGAGTATCGTCGAGGGTACAAGTTCTCTACCTACGCTACTTGGTGGATACGCCAGGCGATAACTCGATCCATCGCAGATCAAGGTCGTACGATTCGGCTTCCGGTTCACATGATTGAAACTATTAACCGGCTAAATCGAATCGAACGTCAAATGCGGCAAGAACTAGGTCGAGAGCCGTCGGCCACTGAGCTCGGAAAGCGATTGGACTTGCCAGAGTACAAAGTGCTCCGAGTGCAGAAGATTGCAAAGCTCCCAGTATCGACAGAAGACTCGGTGGGCAGTGACGACGAAGCGCATGTAGGAGACTTCATAAAAGATCAAGCGGTGGAAACTCCAACTGAACTGGCGGAGCGAGACGCGCTTAGAGAGGCCGTGGGAGACATGCTCTCCGATTTGTCTGTGCGAGAAGCGAAAGTTCTTCGCATGCGGTTTGGCATAGGGTCGAACAGCGACCAGACACTGGAAGAAGTCGGGCACAACTTGCACGTCACGCGGGAACGCATCCGACAAATCGAGTCGAAAGCACTGCGCAAACTTCGAAAGAACCCAACCAAGCATCTTCGTGATTTCCTGCACGAAGATTCCGAGGCTAGCTAACGGTTACATCCGTATTGCTTCCGCCACATAGTCGGATAGTTCAGTTCTCGACAGCCGAATTTGATCCATCGAATCTCGATCTCGAACCGTGACAGTGTCGTCTTCGAGGGTTTGAAAGTCCACCGTTACGCACATTGGAGTACCCGCTTCGTCGTGCTTTCGGTAGCTCTTACCGATGTTACCGGTGTTCTCCAACGTGATCCGCCCCAACCCTAGAGACTGGAGTTTCTTCACAGTTTCACTAGCCACTGAAACGATCTGTTCGTGATTCCGCTTCAGAGGCATGACAGCCACCTTTATCGGTGCGAGGTGTGGCGGAAGCCGAAGCAACGTCCGTTCTGCACCATTCTCAAGCTGCTCAATCTCATAGGCTTCGTTCAGCACAGCAAGAATTGCTCTCTCAACGCCCGCTGAAGGCTCAATTACAAACGGAACGAACCACTGATTGGTACTGAGATCCTGGATTGCCAAACGAACGGTGCTATCCCGATTGGACTTGACGTCAGCCGATAGTCCGAGTTTGCTTTGTTGTTTAGTGTGAGATCCCAGATCGAAGTCGGTTCGATTTGCAATTCCTTCCAATTCATCCATTCCGTGAGGGAATCGATACATCAGGTCTAAAGTGGCTTTCGAATAATGTGCAAGATCGTCTTTAGGCACATTGTGGAGTTGGATCGCATTGCGGCTAACACCCTGACGTTCCCACCAGTCAAGCCGAAGATCGACCCAAGTTTGGTGCCAGTCCTCGTCGGTTCCGGGTTTCACAAAGTACTCCAGCTCCATTATTTCGAACTCGCGAACCCTGAAAATAAAGTTTCTTGGAGTGATCTCGTTCCGAAAGGACTTGCCAATCTGCGCAATTCCGAATGGAACGGTTCTCGAAGTCGAATCCACAACGTTCTTGAAATTTGTGAATATGTGCTGTGCGGTTTCCGGTCTCAAATACGCAAAGCTCTCTTCGTCTTCAACTGGCCCGACATTGGTCTTGAACATCAAATTGAAAGGGCGAGGCTCTGTAAGTTCAGTAGAACCACAATAAGGACACTTACCATCGGTTATGTGATCGGCTCGGCTGCGCTTCTTGCAATTGCGACAGTCGACCAAAGGATCTGAAAAAGTCTCTTCGTGACCAGAGTAATGAAGGACCTTTTGAGGCGTCAAGATCGCCGCATCAAGACCCTCCACATCGTCGCGTTCGTAAACCATGGATTGCCACCAAGCCGTCTTGAGGTTGTTCTTGAGCTCAACGCCGAGCGGGCCAAAGTCGTAAATACCTTGCATTCCACCGTAAGCTTCACTCGACTGAAAAATGAAACCTCTGCGCTTGCACAGACTGGTTAGTTCTTCCATGCTCTTGGCTGTCATTTCAATGCTCTACGTGGAGTTGTGGGGAAAGTTTGGCGTCCGATGCGAAACGCGTGGAAGAGGGCGGTAAGGCGCGTATTATGCATAGTCCCAACGATTTCAGTCCGCTCGACGGTGCCTCTCGCGCAGACGAATCGACCCAACTTTCTACAATGATTTGCGTAATTCGAGCACTTAGTCCGCTACCACCACATTGAGTTCACTGCAAATGCAAATATCAGAATTTCAGTCCATCGTTGGAAGCAATGGCATTCTTCTCGGCGAGGATGTCTCAAGTCGTTCAGAACGTATCTGGACCGACGAGACTGTTCAAGCTCGCGCCATAGTTCGCCCAAGAAATACTCAAGAACTCAGTGAAGTGCTCCGACTCTGCCACGAGAGAGACCAAGCAATTGTCGTTCATGGCGGACTCACAGGGCTCGTCGACGGAGCTCAAACCAGGCGTTCAGACATTGTTGTTTCAACGGAACTCATGAACGAGATCGAATCTATCGATCCCATTGCGCGAACCATGACGGTTGAAGCTGGCGTGAAACTACAGCAAATTCAGGAACTTGCAGAGTCCAACGGGCTCCTGTTTCCATTGGATCTCGGTGCCCGAGGGTCTTGCTCAATTGGTGGGAACATTGCCACCAACGCAGGTGGCAACCGAGTGATCCGATATGGAATGACTCGAG
This sequence comes from Candidatus Azotimanducaceae bacterium, assembly GCA_965203735.1. GTDB lineage: Bacteria > Pseudomonadota > Gammaproteobacteria > Pseudomonadales > Azotimanducaceae > Bin55. The sequence continues at coordinate 548,516 of OZ241909.1, read as the reverse complement.
ACATGGTGCTTGGTCTTGAGGTAGTGCTTGCCGATGGAACGATAGTTTCGTCTATGAACGACATGATCAAAAACAACGCCGGCTACGACCTGAAGCATGTGTTCATCGGAACCGAAGGCAGTTTGGGCGTGGTTACTAGGGCTGTCCTGCGATTGAGGGAGCTACCTTTGACTGACGAATCTGTGTTCATGAGCGTGGATGAGTTCGGAAAGCTCCCGAAGATTTTGAAACACATGGACCAGAGACTCGGCGGAACATTAACCTCGTTTGAAGTGATGTGGAATGACTACTACTCGCACGTGTGCGAAAACGGAAACGACCATCAACCGCCCCTGCCTACAACCCATCCCTATTACGTACTCATCGAAGCTTGGGGCGGAGACTCGAGAAGTGACCACGCCAGAATGGAAGCGGCGGTTGAGTCAGTCTATGAAGAAAAATTAATCAGTGACGCCGCTATCGCTCAGAACTCTGTTCAACGCAATGCGTTTTGGGCAATCCGAGACGATGTCGAACAGTGCATGACAATCAAACCCACTTTTGTGTTTGATGTCAGTTTGCGCATTGGCGACATGGAAGATTACGTAGTAGAAGTGAATCGGCGGCTAACCGAGCAGTTTGATACCTACCGCATATTCACATTTGGTCACCTAGGCGATGGGAATCTCCATTTTGCGATCAATACGGGAACAGACCCAGCTCATCAGCATCCAGTAGAACGATGCGTTTACGAACCGCTACGCTCCATAAATGGGTCAATATCCGCGGAACACGGAATAGGTCTGGAAAAGAAGGAGTACTTGGACATTTCTCGCAACGAGATTGAAGTGGGTCTCATGCGTACATTGAAGAAATCACTGGACCCAAAGGGAATTCTCAATCCCGGGAAGATCTTCGAATTCAACGGCTAAGAGTCTAATTTTCGCCGGGCCACTGTCGATCCATTCCTTCAAACAAGCCGTTTACTCGAGACTGAATCATCTGGCGTGACTGCTCACCGTCGGTGAAGATGTAGAGTTCGTTGTCTTGAATGGCGCGCAAGACTGATTCACCAGCAAATACTGGTGTTACAGCATGTTGCAGAAGACCCAGCTGCTTCTTGCGTTTTTCGATCCCTTCGGTGTCCAGATCGTCAAGATCCGGGTAGAAAATTGGCGTGTCGACGATGAACGGACAGAGAACAGAAACACCGATGTTGGATTCCTGCAGCTCTTGACGCAAACACTCGCTGATTGCAACAACAGCAAACTTGGTGGCGCAATATGGTCCAGAGCCTCGTGACGTGTACAGTCCCATGATGGATGCAGTATTGACGATGTGTCCGCCTTCACCGTGAGCTTGAATTCGGGATGTAAACACATGGCAGCCGTTTACGACTCCCCATAAGTTTACGTCGACGACTTTGCGCCAACGATCCATGGGAGTGGAAGAAACAGGTCCACCCACTCCGATTCCGGCGTTGTTGCACACGATGTGAATCTTGCCAAAGTGACTCTCTGCCAATTGAGCTGCATGTTCGAGAGAATCCAATTTAGTAACGTCGGCTTCTACTGCAAAGAGCTTTGACTCATCTGCATCGAGAGACTTTTTGACTCGTTCCAGTCGATCCCTTCTTATGTCGGCTATAGCAACCCTCAATCCCGCGTCGAGAAAAGCTCTTGCCATACCCCGTCCAATTCCGCTGCCTCCTCCCGTAACGAAGGCGACCTTGTCAACGATGTCCTTCATGAATGCTCCAGCTCTCCCATATGTCAAGGTTCACTGTAAGCATTATCCAGACTGGCGAAATCCCGGGGAACACTTCGCGCCCAAGCGTTCTTTCAAATGATCGACGTACCGAGTCTGGTTCTGCGAGAGGCCTACTCCAATCAGGGAGATCTATGCACTGTATTGAGCATGACTTATCATGCTTTGCGTAGACTAACCGCGGGACACAAGTCCTAATCAAGCGTAGAGTGGGAGGGCGATATGAAAGTAGTTACTGGCGTTGGGGGAGTTCCTGAATCTATCGCAGGTCAAGCCCAAAGTGCGGAGGCAAGCGGCTTCGATGTTGCGACTTGCGGTGAATTGGCACACGATTCCATAGTGACCATGACAATCGCGGCAACCGCGACGGAGAAAATCGATCTCCAAACATCTGTAACTATTGCTTTTCCCCGAAGTCCAATGGTCCTTGCGATGGAAGCTTGGGATCTTCAACGACTCTCTAGAGGCAGATTCACATTGGGACTTGGCAGCCAAGTCAAAGGACATAACGAACGTAGATTCGGAGGTACTTGGTCTGCTCCTGCACCGCGCATGCGCGAATACATCCAAATGATGCATGCGATTTGGAACTCGTGGCAGAACGGTGCAAAACCAGAGTTTCTAGGGAGGCACTATCGATTTACGCTAATGACTCCCGCTTTCGATGCGGGTCCCATCGACTATGAGCGGCCCAAGATTGGTCTGGCGATGGTCGGGCCAGGAATGGCTGCAGTTGCAGGAGATGTGGTCGACGTCGCATTGCCTCACGGCGGAATCATGTCCGACAAGTACATGCGCGAAGTCCTGCTTCCAGCGATCAGAAAGGGACTTGTGCGTTCCGGACGAAGTTGGGACGACATAGAAATTGCCGAGAGCGGATACCTTGTAATTGGGGATTCGGATGAGGAAATAGATCGCAAACTCAACGCGATGAGACAACCTCTTTCGTTCTACGGTTCAACCCGAACCTACCACTCGGTCCTTGCCCTTCACGGACTTGAAGAGCTTGGACAAAAGCTCCACGCCCTGTCGGTTCAAGGAAAATGGAACGAGATGCGCGAGACCGTGACTACCGATCACATTCTCGAGTTAGCGGATGTCTGTACCTACGACGAGTATCCCAAGTTCCTGCGAGAGCGAAGAGAGTACTCTCGCAGAACTTCATTCTCTATGGCACGCAACACACCCGAACAAGAGGAAAGGTTTCAACACCTGCTCAAGGAAATCCAGGATGTCCAGAACTCGGGAGTGCCCAACGGGCTGGAGTTCTAGTCGGATTCCTCCGACTCAGCCTCCTCTTCGTCGTCTTCGAGCATCTCTTTGATTGCCTCGCGAGCAGCCATGAGGTCTTGTTCAGGAAGAATCTCAATACCTAAGATGGATGCAAAGTAGCTGGTAGTTTCGTAGTCGAGCTCCAGCGTCGCAATTACATCTGCTCCTTGGTAATCTGCAATACTCGGGTCCGCTCCTGCATTGATCAGGGCTTCAGCAACTTCGGTGGAACCTAAAAACGCTGCTGCCGTGAGAGCTGTGCCACCGGTAGTCTGGTTTTGAGCATCCACTTCGGCACCTGCTTTGATTAACGCGGATACGACATCGGTACGCCTTTGAATAGTCGCGATGAGGAGAGGACTCGTACCATCGATAAGTGCGTTTACATCTACTCCTTCTTCGATGTGAGACAAAATGGAATCAAGGTCGCCTAGGACAATTGCCGCCCCAAAGTCGAACTTTGCCATTTGTCCGAGAATCGCAGTTCTTCCTTCTGTAACCTCAGTTTCCGATAGACCAAGTTGGAGGGCATCGTTGGCAATGGCATTGGTAAAACCCCAATCCATCTGTAACGCACTACCTGGATTTAGCCCAATGCTGTTACTCAAGCTCAGGTCCGCTTCTGCATCAACCAACGCTTCGAACACATCCGAATAGCCAAAGAAAGCAGCACCTAGCGCGGCAGTATTTCCATCTTCATCCTGGCCATCCACGTCGGCACCGCTTTCGAGCAAGAATTTGACAGCTTCTGCGTGGCCGTTGCGTGCCGCTAGCATTAAGGGCAGCTGTTGATCGTCGGGACGTACAGTATTTAGGTCGGCACCGTCTTTGACAAGCTGTTGCAACGCTTCGACATCACCGCTCTCTGCAGCGGACCAGACATCCGCTTGTACGGATTCGCCTTCGTCGGTGTCTTGAGCTTGAAATGACGCTAAACTCAACAGTACAGTAGCGATGCAAGCGATGCGCATCAGCGGGTTCATCTTGTAGTTTCCTCTCTATACGCGACGAAATCAGGTGATACATGATACAAGCACACTGGTTCTCTTCAACTCCTCCAATACGATCAAGCTAGATTCCGAAAAATCGAATTCTTGAGGTATTCGCCAGCCCCACCATCCAAGTTCATTTCGTCGTCATACTTGGCAATCGTACGTATGGTTCGTTCTACGGTTCAACCCGAACCTACCACTCGGTCCTTGCACTTCACGGACTTGAAAAACTTGGACAAAGGCTCCACGCCTCGTCCGTGCAAGGAAAATGGAACGAGATGCGCGAGACCGTGACTACCGATCACACTCTCGAGTTAGCGGATGTCTGTACCTACGACGAGTATCCCAAGTTCCTGCGAGAGCGAATAGAGTACTCTCGCAGAACTTCATTCTCTATGGCACGCAACACACCTGAACAAGAGGAAAGGTTTCCACACCTGCTCAAGGAAATCCAGGGGGTCCAGAACTCGGGAGTGCCCAACGGGCTGGAGTTCTAGTCGGATTCCTCCGACTCAGACTCCCCTTCTTCGTCTTCGAGCATCTCTTTGATTGCCTCGCGAGCAGCCATGAGATCTTGTTCAGGAAGAATCTCAATTCCAATCATGGATGCAAAGTAGGTCGTGGTTTCGTAGTCGAGCTCCAGCGTCGCAATTACATCTGCTCCTTGGTAATCGGCAACACTCGGGTCCGCCCCGGCACTGATCAGAACTTGGGCAGCTTCATTGAAACCTAGAAATGCAGCAGCCAGAAGAGCAGTGGCACCGGTAGCTTGGTTTTGAGCATCCACTTCAGCACCGGCTTTAATCAGCGCGGATACGATATCGGTACGCCCTTGAATAGTCGCGATGAGCAGAGGGCGCGTGCCTTCAATAAGCGCATTTACATCTGCTCCTTCCTCGATGTGAGACAAAATGGAATCAAGGTCACCTACAGCAATTGCTGCTCCAAAATCGAACTTCGCCATTTGTCCGAGTATCGCAGTTCTTCCTTCTGTAACCTCTGCTTCCGTAAGACCAAGTTGGAAAAGATCGTTGGCAATGGCATTGGTAATACCCCAATCCATCTGCATTGCACTGGTTGGGACCAACCCATCATTGTTGGCCAAGTTCACGTCCGCTCCTGCATCAACCAACGCCTTGAACACATCCGCATAACCAAAGAAAGCAGCAGCAAGCGCGGCAGTACCTCCATCTTCATCCTGGCCATCCACGTCGGCACCACTTTTGAGCAAGAATTTGACAGTTTCTGTGTGACCGTTTCGTGTTGCTAACATTAGGGGGAGCTGTGCATCGTCAGCTCGGCCAGTATTTAGGTCGGCACCTTCTTTGACAAGCTGTTGCAACGCTTCGACATTGCCGTTCTCTGAAGCGGACCAGACATCCGCTTGTTCGGACTCGCCACCATCGGTGTCTTGAGCTTGCATTGACACTAGACTCAAGAGGACAGTAGTGAAGCAAGCAATGCGCATCAACGGGTTCATCTTGTAGTTTCCTCTTTACGCGACGAATTCATTTGTTACATGATACAAGCACACCTGTACCCTCCAAGCCGCCTTCAATTGAATCGATTTGATTACGTAAAATCGAGCCTTCGAGGTAACCAATCGTTTCAATGAGGCAGCAAGTCCTCTTGCGTGTGAGCATTTGCTGAGAGAAACGAGAGCACAAGTAAGGGTTGGAGAGCATGGAGCGAACGGTACGAGGCAAGGTAGCTGTCGTTGGTGTTGGGGAAACTCCGTATTACAAACGAGGCCAAGCACCAGACCCCGAGTTCAAACTAGCCCTCAAGGCCATCATCGCAGCCTGCAAAGATGCCCAAATTTCTCCCAAGTCCGTCGACGGATTCGCGTCCTTTTCCAATGATCGAAGCGATCCTTCGCGTCTAGCCAATGCCTTGGGATGCGACGACCTACGCTTTTCCAACATGCAATGGGGAGGTGGAGGTGGAGGTGGTTCTGGTGCGGTAGCCAATGCCGCGGCGGCGATAGCAACTGGGATGGCCGAATGCGTGGTTGTATTTCGAGCGTTAGCCCAAGGTCAATTCGGCCGATTTGGACAAGGTCCCCGAAGCAATGTGATTTCGGGATCAGGTGCCTTTACCGTCCCTTATGGGCTCATGTCTCCCGCTCAATCGTTCGCAATGAAGGTCAACCGTTTCATGCATGACCATGGAGTGAACCAGGAAGCACTTCGAGCTATTTCGCTCGCTTCATACCACCATGCCCAAAACAATCCCCGCGCCGTGATGCACGGCCGACCACTCTCGGAAGAGATGTACGACGATTCTCGTTGGATAGTCGAGCCGTTCCACCTTTTTGACTGTTGTCAAGAAAACGACGGAGCGGCGGCGATGGTCCTTGTTCCAGCCGAGCGAGCAAAGGATTTCCCTCATATACCTACTTACATATTGAGTGCAGTGTCTGGATCGCACTATCGGGCGGGTGCATCGGTACACAATACCCCCGACTACGCGACTTCGACGTTCAAGACGACTGTGCCACGGCTCTACGACATGGCCATGCTTGGACCCGATGATGTGGATGTCGCACAGATCTATGAGAACTTCACAGGAGGCGTGCTTATGAGTGTAGTCGAGCACAACTTCTGCGAACCGGAGGGCTGCAACGAGTTCTTTACTAAAGAGAACTTGACCGCTCCAGGCGGGAGATTGCCGATAAATACGAGCGGCGGAAACCTTGCGGAGTGCTACATGCATGGTCTCGGGCTCAACATTGAAGCAGTTCGACAACTTCGAGGAGAGTCGTCCAACCAAGTACCCGACCCAGATGTTTCGCTTGTAGCCTCGGGTCCGATGGTTACCCCCGTGAGTTCGTCAATCTATGGTTCGGAGGCGACGCTATGAGCTACTTGAATCCTGGTCTACCCCAGCCCGCACCCGCTCGCGACGGGCTCGACGAAGCGTATTGGAAAGCTGCTCAAGAAGGAAAGCTCGTACTTCAACGTTGCAAGGATTGCGGAACCTATCAATGGGGACCGGAATGGACGTGCCATCGATGTTGTAGCGAGAATCTAACCTTTGAAGAAATTCCACCTCTCGGACGGATTTACAGCTACGAGAGAGTGTGGCATCCCGTTCATCCCGCCCTGTCTGAACAAGGTCCCTACATCATCGTGCTCGTTGAAATTCCAGACCGAGACGGCGCAAGAATGGTTGGAAACTTGCTAGGCGATCCTCAGCAGGAAGTCCAGATTGGTGCACCAGTACGAGCAGTGTTCGAGCACCACGAAGGAGAACAAACTAACTATACGCTCGTACAATGGGAAATCGACACAAGCTAGATCAGCACCATCGCAAGACCGTATTTCAACCAACCGATTCCTACTGAAAACCAACAATTGAATCCATGAGCTCTTCAGAAACCGTAACCAAATTCGATCACCCAACCCAGTTCTACAACTTTCTCGAATTCGAGGATGGTGCCTATCTTGGCGTAGACGACAACAACGAACTGTGTATCGCGTGCGTTGGCAACGATCAAATCCTTTGGGAAGAACTGGACGAGAAGAGCAAGTTTAGGCACGCGGTAAGTGGAGAAACTGTAAATGCCAGACCTGCACAGTCAGGTAAGGTCACGGTTTCTCATCGTGGCACACCGGTAACTCTGGACGACCAGCCTGAGTCCGGCCCTGTCGAGCTTTCTGTAGTTAGGGGACCTAGCGAGTTGCCTTCCTCATATTTGTCCCATATGAAGGAGCACGGATGGGTGTGCATGACCGCTCTTTTGCGACCGGAAGTCGTAGACGGTCTCGAAAAGGTATCCGGAACAGGAAAATACGAGGGCAATACCAAACCCAATTGGCACAATCCCATCGCTCACCATGCTGCCGTCGGTCAAGCTGCCGCCGAACCCGTTTCGTTGTGGGTGACTCGCGAATATATGCAGACAAACCAGATTCGCTTCGCTCACTCACCTAGTCTTGCTGTCCTTCCGCCTGATGACGGCGAAAGAGATGTTCAAGGTTGGCACTCAGATTTTCCCTACTTGTGGGGAATCGCACGTACGGAATCACAAGGCCGAATTCCGGTTCACGATGCCGAAGAATTGGTTCTGGGAGTTCAACGTAACCTATGCATCTCTCCATTTACCAAAGAAGGCGGTGCAACGGCTTTCAAACTGGGTTCAAGCAAGCTACATAAGGGGCCGCCCAAAGAGTGGGGCACGGGAACGACCTACTTTCCGCGAGGATACAGGAAGGAGCACGGACTGCCCTACAACGGACCTGATTCCGATATCGTCGACGCCCCGGCAGGAAGCATCATTCTTTACGACGCTCGAACTTGGCATCGGGCTGGCGTGAACCGGTCCAACAGATTGCGAGGAGCGATGCTTCAAGCAATCATTCCGCACTACATGATGCCGTTTTTCGATACCACCGAGTCATATCGTCAATTCTTGAAGAACAACATGGCTGATCAACTAACTCAGCGGGAGTTCTTCGAAATCGAGAGCCTTATGCTCAATCGAATCGGGAATCAAGTCATTTCGGTCGATAAGGAACTCACCGAAGCCGTGAATCCACAAGCAAGCCAGCAGTCCTCTGGTTACTAACCGTCTACTCGTCGAGACTCCTACTGGAAATTGCTTAGAACTTCCTCTGCCACGCGAGAGTATTCTTCCGGATCATCAGTCGGTATGCCTCCGATCATGATTTCATCTGCACCAGCGTCCACAATTTCCCCGATTCTGTCAATCACGTAGTTTTTCGGTCCGGCCGCAGAGCCCGAACCTAGTCTCCGACCTCGCACGAATGCTTCGATTTTGTCTTTGTCGTCGGAGACCATCGTTGGCACTAAGACCGTGTGTTGTATTTGGCTAGGGTCTCTGCCAACGCGTTCGCAGTGTGCGTTAAGCACACGGATTTTGTGGTGGAAGTACTCGGCTGTCATTGGTCCGCCAGCCCAACCATCCAAGTTCATCACGTCTCCATACTTGGCAAGCGTGCGTAGGGTTCGTTTTTCGCCCGTACCACCGACAAGAATGGGGATTGCCGGTTTCTGAAAGCTCCCAGGTGAGAGCGGTGCATCGTCCAAGGCGTAGTACCTTCCTTGAAAGGTTACTGGATCACTGGAATGAAACAGATCCCGTATGAGGCCACAGGCTTCTTCGAACCGATCTTGCCTCTCCTTCATGGATGGAAAGTTCCAACCATAGGCCTCGTGTTCTCGTTTGAACCAAGCGGCTCCGATGCCCAACGTAAACCGTCCATGAGAAATTTGATCGATTGTGGTCGCCATTTTCGCTACAAGGCCAGGATTTCTGTAGGTGTTACCCAATACGAGATGTCCCAATCTCAGTCTTGAAGTGAAACCGGCAACGGCGGCGACGATCGTAAAGCCCTCGTGAGCGGTAAGATGTTCCTCCTCTTTTCGTCCAGGAGGTGGCAGGTAGTGATCGGCAAACCAAACACTGTCCCACGGTCCATTCTCTAGAACCTCCACCACGTCCCGAATGCTGTCCCATGTATTGCGATAGCACGTGACTTGCGCACCAAACTTCATACTTCCCCTTAATGTTTCTACCTGCGATCTTAGGTTCACAACCACTTAGCACAGGCAATTAGCACTGTGCTGTGCTCGTAATCAACCCTCTACCAAAGTAATTAGCTGGTATTTTGCAGAAGCTCGTTTGGAGAAGTAATGAATGCAGCAAGCATCCATGTGAGCAAGAAAACACTCCGGTCGTGATTCCAATTTGCTCTTGGATCGTCGAGCTTGAGGGCGAGTTTTAGTTCATCCAGGTCCCCTCACTGTCAGGTTAGAATGCATCGAAATATTAAGCTGCTTAAGCGGTCGGGGAATTCCGACTGTATCCGAAGATAACCTGCTATGAGGTCAGTTTCCGATATGAAGATTCGCTTGTTGATAGGTGCCTTGGTGTTCTGGCTCGCGACCGCGCCACAGAGTATTGCAGAAGTCCTCGAAGGGCCGAATGGACCGGTCGAGTTCATAGGGTTGAAAGACTGGACGGCGTCTGAGTTGTTCGAAGCCATCCTAGAGACTTCGCCGGATACAAAATTCCACGCGTGTGCAGCTGTGATGATAAGCGAGTTGGATTTCGCCGACGCAGCTGCTATGGGGTTCATCGACAGCTTTGGAGATGGGTCCTGGCAGGGCTATACAGTAGTAGTCGGTGTCGAAGACAGTTCCGATGTTCGCTATCGCACGGCGGGCAATGAGACACTAGATTTGCCCGATGCATGGAGGGAAGTGCAGGCCATCGTTGAGGAGGACTTCAGTACGTTAGCAACGGTCGCTTGGTTACATGTCATAGCCCCCAACGACCAAGAAACTGCGCGCTCTGTCGCCGAACAGCTCGGTGCAAGCGAGGAGAAGTTTGACGAAATGTGGACTCCAGTCAAGACACTTGTCGAGAATCCGGACGAATCTACAGATCATCAACTAGCTCTCGAGGTGTTGGAAAGGGATGCATCATGGTCTGCACGGGCCGTTGCAACGATAGTTCTCGCCCACGACCACGACAGCGACTCCTCCTGGCACGGGCTGACCGATTCACTGATTGATGCAGCCCCTCAGGTCAGAAACACAGCGCAAAAGATGATTGACGGATTGATGCAATCCGAAAAATCGAAACCTGTCCAGTGGTCGGAGGTCCGTGAAACGCTCGTGGCCCTATTCTCTGGCACCTATCCATGGGCTTTCAACGAAATCTTGGAAACGTTGGTTGCCACCGAAGTCGATCCCGAATTCGGTCGAGCCCTATTACAAGAAGCTCCGGACTTGCTACTCGCGTATGCCGGGGCGAAACATGAAAAGTTTGGGAAGCCGGCTCAAGACTTTCTTGTCGCCGTCAGTGGTGAGAATTTCGGTGGGGATGTCGAAGCTTGGTCTGAATGGCTCAAGGAAACTACGACTGAAGAAGACGATCCCTAGTCTCAGCAAGCTGGTATTGCTAACTTTCAGAATTGCCGCTTCAATGGACAGAATTTCCTGCTAAACCGAGAAGGCTAGCCTAGTTAATACCAACTTCCTGATTTGTCATTCAGGTCTGGTTTTCTGGATTCACCGATAAAACCGAAGAAATTCGAACCTATTTCTTGGGCATACCTAATTACAGTTCTAATGCCCGTGATGTCGTAAGACTGAATCCTCTTCCAGCAGGCTCCTTCGCTAGTGGTCGAGATTCTTTAGGTGTTTAGAAGACCTACAGGTCAATGTCCGGCAAGACTTGAACATCTTCTGAAGTCTCGCTAGTTGAAGCGACTCCGTATCGCTCAACAAGGATTTCTCTCAGTGCATCGACGCTTGGGTTCTTATTGAGAATACAGCCATGTGTATCGATGAGATATTTCCTTGGAATTTCCTGAACGCCATAGGCACCCGAAACCGGACCGTTCCATCCTTCGATTTCACCGAGACTGACCCATGGCAACTCTTGCTCTTCAGATCCCTCCTCCCATTCCTCATGGGTGCTATCAATGGAAATCGCAATAATCTCGAAACCTGAGTCCTTGTAATCTGCATGCAATTGCTTCAGGTCTGGAAAGGAAGCAATACATGGACCGCACCAGGACGCCCAGAAATCGAGAAGCACAATCTCGTTTGCAGCAAGTACATCTTCAAGTGCAACGTCTGTTCCTTCCAGATTTGGAAGTGTGAAATCGGGAGCTAGCTGCCCCTGTACGAGTCGCTTGTCGTTTTCTTCTTCCAAGATGAATCGTGTCAGTGCTTTGTGTCGCGGAGTCACGCGACGAGCGACTAGATCTGGATCCAGCAATTTCGCGAGTTTCTCATATACAGGAAACGCGTCCTCACGGTTGTTAGAGCGGGAGGGAAACGCACCAAGCTCCATTGCGAGAAGTGAGTTCATTGGATCTTCGGCATCTCTCGCGATCCTTTGCAACGCATTGGTTGTAGTCTGAGCTAGTTCATCCCACAAAACCTCATGCTTCGGAAGAGCTAACTCACTGGTGTCCTCAATGCTTGCGCCAATTGCCGTAATTTCAATGTGCTCACACCCCTCCGCAGTTTGGAGGCTTGAAGTTACTTTCTCAGAACCAAGACTGTCTGCGGGATCAAGGGGAATTTCTTCTGTCCCGTTTGGTTCCTCAGCAGCTTGCTGGGAGCTCTTCTCGTCCATGAAATCAGCGTAAGCTTGCTCATAGGCATCTTGTTTCGAGAAATAATCTTCGCTTTGTTGCCAACTGTCGATGAGCAAAGCGTGTCTGCCCTTTTCTGCCGTTGCAATCAATTCCGCTCCCGATCTATCAGCAACGAGCTTGATTTCCGCACCTGGCTCGATCACAGCATCAATAAAAGACAAGAACCGATGCTCAGGTACTGCGGAGACAAAGATCTGTGCTACTTCGGGATCTTCGATGTCGGCTTCTAGCAAAAAGGAACTGTCCTCAACCATCACAGTACCCAAGGTCCGTGACTCGAATTCGCCATCAACGTATTCCTTCCAACTTACTTGCACCGTTGCAAAGGTCAAATCCTCATCCAGCGATTCAAAGTTGCCTGAAATCGAAAATTTCTTGGCTGGGTCCATGCTTCGACGAGAAGACCCCAACAGGTACAAATTCCTGGAGTGCGCTTCGACGCCAAGGTGCTCCACGAGAGCGAAGGTGATTTCTTCGCCACCAGGTGTGATCAATGCATTTGCAGACAGTGTTTCGTCATCGAATACTTGTACGGAAATCTTGATTTCTCTCGGTTGACTGACTTTGGCTCTAAGAAGAACTTTGTCATCGACAAAACCACCAGAATCCAGTTCGACAGTTTCGGTCTCTCCCGATTCCGTAAGCCGTTCGTAGGAGACTACGACATGTAATGAAGACGGATCTAGTCGACCTTCCTCTTTGGTTTGCTTGCCTGATCTATCCAGGTCACCAAAGCGTAGCAATTTTCCGGTTAGCGTGTAGGTGTTGGATTCTTCTGCATAGGAGTTAGTGCTCCAAAATAGTCCGCCTAGGACAGCCACAACGATCAGTGTGCTTCTCATGTGAATAGCAGTTTGTCGAAAGTGGGTTCATTGTAAGTACCTCATTCGTATACATGGAAAGCGCGAATCCGACTTTTTTGACTCTCTCGAACAAAGTATTGAAGAGAGCTGTGAGGAGAGAAAGTCCGTTTCGAATCCCTACAGCCTATGTTTGGAGTGGGCATTCCCACTCTCAAGTACACATTCATTAGAAGCAGAATATGCCCTAATGTGATAGACCGTCACCCAATCTAGCATGAAGTGTCCGTTGGATATACTGAGTTTATTCGCAGCCGAGCTGCAAATCCTTGCGTTCACCCACTACTTACTAGGAGTCTTTGATGCCCACAGTGAGCTCTTCCGATGGTCCCGTCGCCGTTACTGGCGCAGCTGGCTTTATTGGATGCCATACCGTTCGTTCCTTTATGAAGCGTGGTTATACCGTCCGTGCATGCGTAAGGGACCCTAATGCACCGGACAAAGTCGACCATCTCTTGGCGATGAACAACGAGAATCATCCAGGAAGTGTCGAAGTCGTGCGTGGAAATATCATGGAAAGCGGTAGCTATGACGAGCCGTTCTCCGACTGCTGCGCAATATTGCACGTCGGAACTCCGATGCTCTATGGCGGACAGATCACGCCTCGGGAGTGCTATGACGGGATGGTTGAGGGAATCAAGAATGTGCTCGGGTCCGCAACGAAAGCCGGCACCGTAAAGCGATTTGTCTATACCAGTTCCTTTGCGGCGATTGGGCACCCAGCACCTTCCGGGTATGTGTTCACCGAGGACGATTGGGGAGACGCTCAACGAGAGCGCGACCCATCATGGAATCCTGATGGAATCGACAACAACGGTGGCGTTGCATATGCATGGGCGAAAGTAAATACAGAAAGGTTCATCAACGACTTCACTGCAACTAACTCCAACTACGATGCCGTATCAATCTGCCCTTGCGTTGTTCTCGGTCCTCTATTGAGTACAGCACATGAAGGCTTGGGCTCGTGGCAGTGGGCACTAGCCCGAATGCTAGAAGGAAAGCCTTGCCCACGGGGCTGGAATGCTCTCTGGAACATCGTCGATGTCCGGGATGTCGCCGAAGCCCACCTGCTTGTTTGTGAGAGCGAAAATGTGAAAGCCGGCAGTCGATATCAATTGACCGCTACCGACAGATCAGGTGAGCTCAATGTAGATGAGCTCCAAAACCACTTGTCAAAACAATTCCCCAACTTGACTGTTGGCGGTCGACCTCCGGAAATGGCAGAATTTCTTGAACGACGATCGATTCACGATGGACCAAGAGCCTATTCCACCAAGGCAATCAACGACTTGGGTTTAGAAACCCAGCCGATCGAGGATACGCTTCGTACGACTGGCGAGACTATGCTGCAACTGGGATTGTGCAATCCGTAATCGGACGGTATTCAGTCCGATACGGTGTCTCACACTGCTGTCTCTAGTCGGCGAGGTCCGCAACTACTGGTACATGGTCGGAGGGAGTCATTTCTTCCTTCCTTTCTCGGTATTGACGATCAATCTCCACAGACTCCGTTCGTGCGCGAATCTCTGGAGTTCCGTAGATCATGTCGATCCGAAGTCCTTGGCTTCGTTCAAACGCTCCACCTCGGTAGTCCCACCAGCTGTGTTGAACGGAGCCTGGATTTAGTTCCCTATAGAGATCATGGAGGTTCGCGTCCACAAAGTTTCTCAACCTATCTCGTTCATTTTCAGTGTGGAACATTTCACCATCGCCTTCCTTCCCCCGCCAGGTGTCTCGACTTGTGGGCACTATATTGAAGTCTCCTCCGATCGCGGAAGCAGGATGTTCCCTAATTAGATCGGACCAATACTCGATCAAAGCGTCGAACCACTCTAGCTTCATTTGAAAGTCCGCATGCTCCGGATTCTTGCCGTTAGGGCAATAGACAGAGGTATAGGTAATGTCGCCAATTTTTGCAGTAATGAGCCGAGATCCGTTGTCTTCTCTGCCCGGAAGTCCTCTCTGAATTACTTCGACTTCTCTTCCTTGGGGAACTACCAATCCCACTCCGTTCCAACTCTTCTGGCCGTGGGTGTGAACTTCGTAACCGAGTTCGCCAAAAAAACCGTGGGGGAAGGTTTCGTCTTCCGACTTTAGCTCCTGAAGCGCCAACACATCAGGCTTGCGTTCGGCAAGCCAAAGCGCGACGAAACCCAAACGCGCTCGGACTCCGTTGATATTCCAGGTCGCTATTCGCATGCGAATATTCCTAGCTCAATCGTTTAGTGATGAAGAGGTTCGAATTGTAACCAGCGATTAGATCGAAGAAGCCGGAGTTTCTTGACTTATTGAACCGACTCGACTCTGACACCTGGATCTTCTACTTGAGCGTCGATTTCTTTCAACCCCATCTTCTCAGCGCTTTCCACAAGCCGGTCAAGAGCTTCCGAATCCGTTGACATCGCCAATCCGATATCTCCTCCTCCAGCGCCAGAAGGCTTGTACAACACACCCTCCCGATTGGCCAGAGACTTCATTGCTCGATGTTGTGGTCCCCAGATTCCGATTCGGGATCCGCTGTCTATAAATTCCTGAATTTCAACGAAATAACGAAGAGCATCCAGAAAATCAGCAGCCTGTCCTACTGAATTCACGACAGCCTCGGACGCACTCTTGATTCTTTCGGTAGTGCTTTTGGGTTGCTCCGACAACCAGTCCTTGAACAAAAGTACTTTATCGCTGGTTGTGGTGCTTGTACCCACATAAAGCACTCGCGTCTTAATTCCTGTAGGCAATTTGATCGATTGGACGTCCCGATTCTGAAATCGGACTATTCCACCTGTGTAGGAAGTAGCAATGTCGATGCCGCTTCCAGACTTATACACCTTGTCATGCAGGACAAGCGCGCCTTCCAATGAGTATTCCATCTCACAAAGTGTGCACACCGCAATATAAAGAGAGACCAAGGACGCCGCGCTAGATCCCAAACCCATTTTCTTTCCAAAATGAAACAAGGATCTCGTATCCATGCTTAGTTCCGCCCGAGACGGCAGAGTTACGGTCTTGCCAATTTGTTGCAATGCCGAAGCAATCAAGTCGTTCGTCTGTGAACGAGCAATTTCAACAAGCGAGAACTCGCCATTCCAAAAACTCGGTTGCGAACGAATCGACCACTCTCCTTTGTCCGCAATTTGCACAGAGCAGCTTGCACGACGACTGATGGCCATCGCGAGAGCAGGTGCGCCGATTAGAACCGCATATTCGCCCGAAATAACGACCTTCCCAGGTGCCGATACATAAACAGAACTAATGGACAACTGGTCCGTCTCCCACACCGCACCTGATCGTTTGTGTGACTCCCGGAGTATTTCGAAGATGCTCCTCTACAGTATCCGCGGCCTCTGGCAGACAGAATGCCTTGACTTGAGGTCCCGCATCAATTGTGAAAAACGTCGGTATTGCGGCCTCCTGCAATATGCGCAGAGAGTCCAACGCAGCAAGCGTTCCAGGCTTCCAATAAATCAACGGTGGGTCGCTCGTTAACATCAGTCCGTGCATCTTGCAACAATTTCTCTCGGCCACACTCGACAGCCGAGTAAAGTCACGATCTTCAAGGGCTTTGAGGCACTCTTGATAATCACCCTCCGTGGTCTGGCGCCACGCTTCATGGAATGAAGAGGTGGCAACGCTTCTCTCCATTCCCTCGGTAGAAGGCACCCCTTTTTGACGCGGATCCGTTATAGCTACAACCACTCTTAGGTCCCAGTGTTCCTTGGGATACACTTGCTCTACCGTACATGACTCACCGGTTGGTTTCAAACTAACAAATCCACTCCACATCGATCTCGCCGCAGAAGCGGAACCCATCCGTGCAAGTTCTGCCACTTCTTGATCTTCTAGTCCAAGTCCACAAGCTTGATTCACAGAGACGGCGAGTGCGGCAAACCCCGATGCGGAGGAAGCGAGTCCGCTACTTGCCGGGAAATTGCTCTTGGATCGAATGCAAATCGGTGGAATTTCATAGCTCTGCCGTGCGAAATCCAACCATGACAGGATTTTCTCGTTCTTCACATCCTGACCATCGATCACAACGAGGTCATTGAATGACTGTTCAACGGTAGTTGTAGTGGTCAGTGTGTCCAGCGTCATTGATACAGATGGCGACACGGGAACGTTTCTCCCGCGAGACTGCTTTCCCCAATACTTGACCAGTGCAATATTGGGATGCGCACTTACAGTGGCTTGATTCACCGATAGTCGGGAGGAGCGATGAAGGAGTAACCCTCACGTTCAAGGACTTTGGCCATGTCGATGGTCATCAAGTCTCCATATTCCGGACCGATGATTTGTACTCCGGCCGGCAATCCGTCCCCAACGAGTCCAGTGGGAATTACAGTTGATGGTAAGTAGACGTTAACGGCGAGACCTGCCCAAAACAATTGGGTGAAATAGCTCTGCTCTTCACCATTGACAATGATGAATCGCTCCCACATTGGGCGATGGTCGTGCGGAAACGCGGCAGATGCCATGATTGGAGCTATTACTACGTCATATTTCTTGAAGAACTCATGCCAATCCCAACGTAGGTGTGTTCGTTCCTCATTGAACTGTGTCCAATCCCTGAAACGCGCAACCTGTGAGATCCGAAGCTGATTCGCGCGCACATCTCCACTGTTCGAGGCTGATTCACTTGTTTGATTCTCAACTCTTTCCACCAGTTCCGCATAGTCCGCATCTGGAAGACGACACGACATAGTCGCGTTCAACAAGCACTGATACGTTGTATGGACGTTTCGAGCTGAATCGAATGGACGAGCTTCATAGTCAATTGTCGCTCCCAACTTGTCGAGGGTGTCGGCAACTGCGAGTACTCTCTCTTCAATGAGTTTGTCAACCGGAGCAATCGAGTCGTTCTGCCAAACCGCAACGCGCCATTGTGACGGAGGTTTGGAAATCGACGGCAGGTTTAGACTCAATCCTCTCGACTGAATTTCGTCGGGACCTGCCATTACGTTTACGGCCAGCTCGAGATCTTCTGCGGAACGAGCCATTGGACCGATTACTGAGAGATCCGAGGGAGAGAGAATTCCGGGCGTTGCGTGTCCACGTGGAGGCAGCAAATTCCACGTAGGCTTGTGCCCGAAGATGCCGCAAAAATGCGCCGGGTTTCGAATCGATCCACCTATGTCCGAGCCGGAATCAATTCCCGACAAGCCTGCAGCCAATGTGGCGGCTGATCCACCAGAGGAGCCACCCGGTATTCGTTCGCGATTCCACGGATTGTTTGTAGTGCCGTATATATCGTTGTAGCTTTGAAAGTCGGATAGCCTAAGTGGCACATTTGTCTTGCCCATAATTACCGCACCTGCATTCTTGAGTCGTTGTACGGATAAGGCGTCTTTCTTTGGGAAGTTGTCCTTGAGATCTGGGATGCCCCAGGTACTGGGCGTGCCAACCACGTCGTACGATTCCTTGATGGTCATGGGTACTCCGTGTAGAGGACCCACCTCCTCGTTCGCTGCCAACCGTTTATCGGCTTGCTGAGCGGAATCCATCGCCTCGTCGCGCATTTGCCAAATGATCGCGTTTAGTCCGGGGTTGTATTCATCAATTCTGTGAAAGTAGAAGTCCAGCAACTCGGCGCTTGAGATTTCCTTTTCTCGAATCATCCGCGCTAAACTCGTTGCGGACTGAAAGGCTAGCTCACTCATTTTCTTAGATGTCTCAAAAGGGCACGCACTATGATAGAGACACATGTGGACGACTATCTGACGACCAAGCAACACTCGCTAACAGAGTGTTGAGACTGGGTCCAAGTCGATGTGAGTCCCTTGGTCTACGGCATGATCGAACACACACCGACAAGCGGCAGCAACCGAATGAAAGAGAAGACTAGCTTCGTCAAGTAACGGGCTAACTCTCTAGACTGGTTTTGAAAAGAAATATACTCGAATGCAGAGATTGGAATTGATTCAAGACTGGGAAACGTTCCTGACCTACTTAGGGTGACACACAAGTGAAAAGATTTGCTTCAGCAACTATTGTCATCTGTCTAGCGACTGTCGTCTTTCCCCATCTTTGCGTAAGTTACAGCGGACCGATGAACGCAACTGTGAATCGGCAAGAGAGCACTCTCGAAAGCCCTCACACTTCACGCTCCAATGCCGTGCCCACAAGCGAGCTGGAAGCAGCCAACAACACTCCCAATTCTCTTCTTCTGGGAGAAGAATGTCCCGATTGGTTGGACGACTCGATAAGATTCGACACAAAGTGCTTAGGGGCCGTCGAGCGTTACTTCTTGGACAAAGCCGTCTACATCGTTACGTGGCCAGGCATGGTCCCAAAGAAGGCTTCCTTCACTTTCAGGACAATGTTCGATTTGTACGAAAACGACAAAAAACTCGTGACTGACGTACTAGCCGACCCAGATTGCCGACTACTAAGGGGTCCGATGCGCTTGGATTTGAGAGACAAGTGCAACGCTGAAGCACTATTCCGCTACACCCAATTTGCAAACCTCTGTCATGATGCAAGAGAAATGAACTGGTTTGAGCCCGACTCCCGGTTTCGGGGAAAATCGAGGTATCAGCAGAACTCAGGCGGCATTGAGGACTTTGAGAATGCACATGAGGAAGGGAACGAACATCTAGGTCATTACTATTCGTACAGAAACGATTTGCGAAAACGTGTCTTACGGGATGTTTGGCTTGAATCCCATGATCTTTGCCCGTCCGATTTTCTCTCCCTGCAAGAGGGGACGAACACCCGCAGAATGCCAATGGAACCCCACAGAGCACTAACCAAGATAGCAGCAAGGCTAGGGGATGAGCAAACGCTCTTCGCGTTCAACGCAAGCATCACGATGAACTTTGGAGACAAGGCTTATCGCCGTTCGAAGGCCAGGATTCATGCATGGCAGGGACAAATGATCACCGCTATTGGAGGAAAGGGAATTGTATTGCCGATTAACGAACGCAACAAAGCAATTGTCGCTGCAGCACGTGGTATTGTCGGAATGAGGAAAGCTGGCTACGAGGCTGATGTCCAAAAGATTGTCAAAGTTCTGTGCAGTAATGATTACAGAACGTGGCGAGATGAATCCATAGATTGTGCAACTGCGTACCAGTTAGCCAGGGTGCAGCTGGATCCAATAGACTTACAGGTGTTGGATACGCTGGACGAGATAAAGGAGACTGCTGTAAAACTAGACCTCTATCAGTTCCATTGAACTAGCGCGAACACAGAACACATTCCCCATCCCGCTCATGTTGCGATAGGCAAGTCAGTTTTCGATTTCTGCCCAGCTCATCTTCGAGAAGAGTTCACTTTTGCCATTTGCTAATGTTGTACCGCAACCGCTCGAAATTTAGTTCCAACCTCAAGAATTAGAAACACGAAGGACGTTCGAGCAAGCATGGACACGTGATTCAAGCCCCTAAGCAAGGTTTACAATCCGTACGGATACGGTCAAGGATCAGTATTGAGTTTAACTATGAGAAATTGCATCAATATCACTCGAGCTCTTTCGCTTCTCTTGGGGCTCACGGTGGCATCGAGCGCGATTGGCGCAGAAGTATCGGGCAACGTTTCTTCAGTTTCTGGGGAAAAGTTGGCGGGAGTCATGGTTCGATTCACGGATCCAGTTTCAGGTGTTTCCGAGTCGGTCTTCACTCAGCCCGATGGAAGTTACTCGATTTCGACACGACTTTCGGGATTGTTGCAAGTTCGTCTGCGGCTTCCCTACTACCGAGACCGAACAACCACATTGCCTGAAGTCGGAGCAGATTCCCAACACGAACTTTCTTTCAAGATGGAAGCAATGGTCGGTGATCAAGAAATCTCCGATAGCCTACCGGCGGCCTATCACTTTGGAAACCTTCCCTATGAAGAAGGCGACGATGCGTTGTTCAATCGCTATCAATTTCAACGCGATTGCTTGACTTGCCACCAAATGGGTAACCCTTTGACACGGGTTGCACGAACGGCCGAAGGCTGGGTCGGTACGATCGAACGTATGCATAGATACCTTGGAAATTTCGATGCCGAACTCAGAGATCGCAGGTCCGTGATACTAGCCAAGGGATTTGATGGAAAACCCCTGAAAGTCCGCCCTGAGTTTCCGGTGGATTCATCGTTGTTCACCACCAAGATTACGGAATTTCGTATGGAACGCGGCATCGTGCCGCATGATGCAATTGTGCACCCAACTACGGGTTTGATCTTTACCATTGATCAGGGTGCTGATCACATGGCTGTTACTGATCCTGAGACAGGAGCAACAAAATACATTTCTCAATCCAAGGGAGGAACCGAGTACTACGAGTTCGGTTCAGTCGCTGGTGAAATTGCCGTGTTCAATGGACGTAACGGACCACACTCTCTTGCGTTGCATCAAAACGGAAAGTACTACGTAACGAATACCAGCACCAATAGCATCGGAGTTTTCAACCCAAAGACCATGGAGTGGGAACCGTTGCATTTCATCGGCCATGGCGCTGTTTACCCCCACACTATTCGTGTGGATTCGCAAGGGATTGTCTGGTTCACGCTTGCCGGTTCGGAGCAAGTTGGAAAACTCGATCCAACGACGGGCAAAACGCAAGTCGTAAATCTCCCGAGAGTCAAACCTGGTGGAATTTCAGGAGGAACAACTCCTTACGGAATCGACATAGATCCGATTCATGGAGACGTGTGGTACACCCGTTTGTTCGGGGACAGAATCGGTCGTATCGATCCCGAGACCATGGAAGTCACCGAATATGCATCTCCCGTAAAAGGTCCGCGACGCATGAGATTTGATCAGGAGGGTGTGTTGTGGGTAACGGGATACTCCGAAGGAACGTTGGCGCGAATCGAAACGGACGGCTACAAAACCAAGATTTACTATATGCCGGAGTACGTGCCCAATCATCGTCCAGCACCTTATGCCCTTGGCATCCATCCCGATACCCAAGACATTTGGATCAATGAGAATATGACCGACCGAATCTATCGTTTCATTCCCGACGAGGAACGATTCGTAGCGTATCCCATCCCATTGTCCGGAACCTACACGAGAGACACTGACTTTATGGCTGACGGATCGGCATGCATGTCCAACAATCCCGTTCCGGCAAGCGCATTAGAGGGCGGAGTACTTCAAATTATTTGCATTGACGTGGACGGAAATAAGAAAACCGATCCCCCATCCGAAACGTGAGGGCTAGCGAACTTGGTTACCTTGAATTGATAGCCAGCGAACTAACTCTGGGAATCTTCGACCACTGCTGAAGAGTCACGCTTTTCCGATCGAATCTTTTCGATGAGAAAGTCGACGATAGGCATGACTGCGCTATTTTCTCCGTCGGCCGTCTCCTTACTCACCAAGTACTTGCCTCCCACCACCATCGAGGGGGTGCCGTGGCTGGCAATTCTCCACACTCGGTCCTTGGTGTGAACGTCTCGCATTCTGGCTTGAATTTCATCCGACCAGTACTTCTCTTTGAACGTCTTAGGATCTACGTCCGCAACATTGTCAAAGAGTTGCATCAATTTTCGTTCCTGTCCAAGGTTAATCCGATGCTTGTGAATCGCTTCGAACATTGCATCGTGAATCTTGGTAGAGAGCTTCAGGTCCTGCGCAACATAGAACGCTCGAGCCAAGGTAGTCCACGTCCGATTGTTCCAGCTAACGTGTTCTCGACGAAACTCTACATCAGACGATTTCGTTTTGAGCCAATCATTGATGAAGGGTTCGATTTTGTAGCAATGATCGCACCCGTAGGAGAAGAACTCGATGACTTCAACACTGTCTTCCGAAGAGTCGTCCTTGGCTCTGTCGAATTGCATCGGTAATTTAACGAAATGCTTGCCTTCCTCATACTCTGAACTCTGAGCATGGGTCATCGCGGAAGCTACGAATAGAAGGACACCTAGCAAGCTAGTTTGGTATGCGAGTCGTTTCATATAAAACCGCCAAGGCCTATCGAGCAACACTCGAACTGAGAAGAAATGGTTATTCCTGAGACACCGTTCCGAGTGAACGGTTCCGAAGAGTGGCTCACGACCAACTCGAACTGATGTTTCGCCTACAGTTTGGTTTCTTTCGATTCCTTTCGAATCTTCTCAACCAAGAAGTCCACTATCTGGAACATCCTGCGATGGTTTCCATTAGCGCCTTCAGTTGTCACAAGATACTTCCCTCCTACGACGAGAGAAGGTGTACCTGAAATTCGCCACGAACTTACTTTGCGATTTCCTTCTTTAATTTGTTCTTGTGTCTCTTCCGCCCAATACTTCTCCTTGAAGGTCTCCGCGTCCACCTTTGCGACATTCTTGAACAACTGCACTAGTGCTTCTTCGCTCCGGATGTCCACCTTGTGTCTATGGAGTACCTCAAAGATCTTGTCATGTATATCCGATAAGACTTTCAATTCTTCGGCGATGTAGTACGCTCTCGCCAAAGGAACCGAACTAGCATTAAAAATGACGTGCTCGCGTTGGAGCACTACATCTTCCGGCTTCCGCTCTAGCCAATTCTTGACGAAGGGCTGCATTCGGTTGCAATGACGGCAGCTGTAGGAGAAAAACTCGATGACTTCAATCTCACCGCTAGATTTCGTGTCCGTCTCTTCCTCAGGTGCTTTGAACGTGGCAGGTAAGCGAAAGAAGTGTTCTCCCTCTTTGTACTTGGCGGCCTGAGCGTAGATACTCCCAGTTGCCAAGAGCAGAATGACAATTCCGAACCAGAGCTGGAATCTTCGAAGTTTCATCATTTGCCTAACTTGCGTTGAAACTCGAAACTAGTATAGCCCCGTCGCGTAGTTTGCGACCGCCTCAATTTCTGTATCTGTGAGTTTGGCGGCAATGTCGCGCATCATGTTGTTGAAGTCTTCGTCAGTTGTTCGTTCTTCCTCACGATATGCCTTGAGTTGTGCAATGGTGTACTCGACAGGCTGACCGGAGAGTCGTGGGAATCCCGCAAGCATGTTTCCATTGCCATTAGGAGCGTGACACGCGGTGCATGCAGCCACTTTCTTGTCTGGAATTCCGCCTCGGTAGATGGACTCTCCCAGTTCGAGCCCTTCTTCCTTCGACTGGCCGATTATGCCTGGCAATGATGCGTAATAGGCTGCAAGGTTTCGAAGATCTTGATCGTCCATACTCGTAAGTTGTCCCGCCATCAGGACAATTTCGCGCTTGCCTGACTGAATGTGCTTCAGTTGTTGATAGAAATACTTTTCTCCTTGACCAGCAAGGTTTGAATATTCCGGAGTCAGAGTATTTCCATCTGACCCATGGCATGCAGTGCATGGAGCGGATAGAGTTCGCCCTGCTTCCACATTCGTCACTTCGGGTGCCGCAACTTCAACAGCTGTAGCCTCGTCAGCTTCCTCTGATAAAGTCTCTTCTTCTAGAGCATCCAGAATATCGGTCTCGGCTGTTTCCGATTCATCCGTCTCCGCCGCATGAATCGCAAGAACTACGACGACCAAGAGTGCGACCATTGCACCCAAATACCACATGGAACGTGTGGTACGGAACAATCGAGACATTAGGTCTCCTAGGAAAAGTTTTACCGCACGCATTGACTGTACGATGCCAGCCAGTACGCGAGAAGCGAAGATTATAGCAACCGACGGAAGAACTCACAGGCGAGAATTCCGCTTTCGAATTACACTAGATGCTCTCTACAAAGTGACCTTTTGCCGAGTGACAAACCAACACTCTCCCATCGAATCGGAGTTCTTAAAGAGTGCGCTACTTCTGCGCGATTGCCCGAATGACGACGTCCCAGAAGTCGCCTTTGCCGGTCGCTCAAATGCGGGCAAGTCCAGCACCATCAACTGCTTAACCGGTTCTAGAAAACTCGCTCGAGTCAGCAAAACGCCAGGTCGAACTCAACTCATTAACTTCTTCGATTCCAACGCCGGAGGAAGACTCGTGGATCTTCCTGGATTCGGCTTCGCTCGAGCGGACCGGAACAAACAAATTGAATGGCAACAAGCAGTTGACAACTACCTAGAACGTCGCACCAACCTAGTGGGCCTGGTACTCATCATGGATGCACGACACCCGTTGCGCCCATTTGACACAGACATGATCGAATGGACTGAGAGGCAACAAATGAATTTGCTTGTACTGCTCAACAAGTCCGACAAGCTAAAGCAGAGCCAACGGGTATCGTGTGTGCGTGTCGTTACTGACGCACTCAAAGACCGTGACAAAGCACAAGCAATACTCTTTTCAGCGCTAAAGGGTACAGGAGTAGACGAAGCTCGACATTGCATCCGATCCATGTGGGAGAAAGACGAAAGTCTTACTTAGTGAGCTTCGCTCCAGTTCGAGCCAACTCCTACATCTACTTCAAGCTTCACAGAGAGATCAGCTGCGCTTTGCATGGCTTCGACTACGCCGCCACGCAGTTCGTCGAGTGCATCCTTAGCCACTTCGAACACGATTTCGTCGTGAACATGCAACACCATTTTCGCATCAACGCCACTGGAATCTAAGAAGTCATTTGCCGAAACGGTTGCCCGTTTGATGATGTCGGCAGCTGATCCTTGTACAGGCGCGTTGATAGCCAATCGTTCGGCTGCTTGACGACGCGGAGGATTGCGGCTGTTAATCTCATCGAGATGGATGCGGCGCCCGTAGAGGGTTTCCACATATCCATAGTCGTGAGCTTGCGCTTTGGATTGATCCATGTAGGTCCTAACTCCGGGATAGTGGTCGAAGTAAGTCTCAATGAATTGTGCGGCTTCGCCGCGACCGATGCCTAGATTTCTCGCTAGCCCAAACGCACTCATACCGTAAATCAGTCCAAAGTTGATTGTCTTCGCGTTTCGTCGCATGTCTTCATCGACTTCGTCGTAGCCAACGCCAAACACTTCACCTGCGGTGGCTCTGTGAATGTCCAATCCGTCGTTGAACGCCTGCTGTAGCGATTCGTCTCCCGACAAATGAGCCATGATTCGCAGTTCGATCTGAGAGTAGTCCGCAGACATGAATACAGTTCCTGGTGGAGAAATGAATGCCTCGCGTATGCGTCGACCGTCCGCTGTGCGAATCGGAATGTTCTGCAGATTTGGACCTCCTGAGGACAACCTACCCGTTGTCGCGTTGGCTTGATCGTAGGTCGTGTGGACACGACCGGTAGTTCTATTGATCCAATGTCCCAGCTGGTCCGAGTAAGTGGACTTGAGCTTTGTGGCAGCCCGGTAGTCGAGTATGAGTTGGGGAAGTGGATGCTTGTCGGCGAGATCTCGAAGAATGTCCTCCGAGGTGGATCGAGCACCGGTACGGGTTTTTCTCGGGGCCTCGAGGCCGATCTTGTCATACAGAATGGTTGAGAGCTGCTTAGGCGAGCCCAGCCCAAACGGTTCTCCCGCAGACTCATATGCATCTCTTGTCAATCGATCGATTCGCTCCTTGAGTTCTTGACTAAGACGTTGGAGTTGCGTTGGTTCGATACATACCCCATTGCGTTCCATCTTGGCCAATACGTTTGTGAGCGGCGCTTCAATTTCTTGATAGACGCTGAGCATTCGAGGATCGGAACTCAGTTCCTTCAAGACGAGTGGGCACACCTGGGCATTTACGCAGGCTAGTTCCGCCATATAGACGGATGTCTCTGGAATTGCCACGTCACTCAGAGGAATTCGATGTACTCCGGAACCCGTTAACGTGTTGCGGTCGATGGTTGTGTGTTCCAAGTGTCGGGACGCAAGAGCGGACGAATGGTGCCCTCCTGGGGCTGTGCTGTTCAACACATATGACATTAAGCGTGTGTCGTAGAGTGGTCCTCGTAGCTCTATGTCGTGCATGGAAAAGAACTTGATTGCACTCTTGAGATCGCTGCCTATGACTGAAATCTCATCGTCCTCCAGTACAGGTTTCAATCGATCGATTACATGCTCAAGATTAAGTTGTCGAAAGTCGGTGTCGGTGTGTTCAATAGGAATGTATGCGGCACGATCTGGACTTGCACTAATTGCAATCCCAACACAACCAACTGCCCCGTTTTGTACGGATGGCTGAAAGACCAACGAAACTTCCTTGCTAGCACGAATTCGGTCAATCCAAGCTTGCATTGTGATTTGATCTGTGATGAATTCGTATGCGGCTCGTTGTTCCGCTTTAGGAGCTGCTTCGCGATCTTCCGTGATTTGGCGTAAGAGTGTTCTGAACTCAAGCCGATTGAACCAATCAGTAAGCGCAGGAATGTCCATCTCTTGTACCTGCAATTCTTCCAGCGACCAATCCAACTCCACGTCGCACTTGATGGTTGCAAGCTCTCTGGACATCGGAAGCATCTCGGCGGCTGCTACGAGGTTTTCTCCAACCTTCCCTTTAATTTCGTTCTTGTTCTCCAAGATCGCATCCAAAGACCCATATTGATTGAGCCACTTTGCTGCCGTCTTTGGTCCAACTTTCGGAACGCCAGGAATGTTGTCCGATGTATCGCCCATCAATGCCAAGTAGTCAATGATCAGTTCTGGCGCAACGCCGAACTTTTCGACGACGCCGTCACGATCCATCGCTTGGTTCTTCATAGTGTCGAGCATCGTCACGTGCTCGTTTACCAGCTGCGCCATATCCTTGTCGGATGTCGAGATGATGGTGGTGCGCCCAGCGTTGGTTGCCTGCGTTGCCAATGTGCCGATGATGTCATCGGCTTCAAATCCGTCTTTCTTCAGAAGTGGAAGACCCATGCACCCGATGATCGTGTGCAATGGGTCAATTTGCTGTGCCATCTCATCCTGCATCGGAGGGCGATTGGCTTTGTATTCCGAAAAAAGGTCGTGGCGAAAAGTTGGGGACGCAGTGTCAAACACCACGGCGATAGTGCTCTCCGGGTAGTCATTCATCAATTTCAGCAACATCGAAACGACGCCTCGTATAGCGCCGGTGTACTGTCCGGTCGACGTCTTGAGGTCAGGAAGAGCGTAAAAAGCCCGAAAAAGATAAGTCGATCCGTCGACAAGAATTAGGGGATTTTCGTTTTGCATGGTAAATTCTCCCGTAGGCAAGCTACGTTACCGACCCAATGACACGTTTCTTGAACCAAGTACGCTCACTCTGTTTGACGATTCTCGCAGTATTCGCTCTTCTCAACGCACCTACTTCCTTGGCGGAAGAAGGTAGTAAGAACAAGAAGGAAAAAGTTAAGGGACCAGACGTCGTCCTCACCGAATCCAAGACTCGTTCCATACAAGAGTATCGACAAAACGGAAAACTTACCATGATCAAGGTCGTTCCTAAGAAAGGCAAGCCTTACTACATGGTTCCAGAAGACCCAACCAAACACTTCGGCGACTTGGAGCGCGCGGAACGCCTCGTTCCAAAATGGAAGCTTAAAGAGTTCTAACGCGCCGTCGAATGGCAGTTATTACTCGACTGACGCATTCGGCCGTCGAATCCATACTCGAAGACTATGAAGTCGGTAGATTACTTCACCTTACACCTGTTGCACAGGGTATAGAAAACACCAACTACTTCGTTCAAACTACGACAGACCCCAACGAAAACGTTGCGACCTCAGAGTTTGTCCTCACTGTAATCGAGGACGACCGGTTGGAGCAACGCGAACTGATGTTTCAAACACTGGATGCATGTTTCGAATACGGTCTGCCTGTCGCTCCTGTGACACGAACAAAGAGCGGTTCTCCCCTTACAAAATACCGAGAGAAGGCGATCCTGCTTAGCATTCGACTCAAAGGTCGACATGTAGTGGCTCCAGCAAGCGATCAATGTGCGGCCATCGGACGTTTCTTGAGTCGAATGCACCATGCAACAGAACATCTCGACGCCGAACGATTTCTCTATGTTCGCGATGTGCAATGGATTCGGAACACGGCAGACTCAGTCATCAACCATCTATCCACTGGTGATCGATTGCTGCTTCAGACTGCTGTGCAATCTGTGGAAGCACTGTTAAACCGAAACGACGTTCAGTCGCTTCCGAAGGGAGTAATTCATGGAGACTTGTTCCGAGACAATGCGTTATTCAACGAATACGGTTTGACCGGCGTGGTGGACTTTCACCATGCTGCGTTCGGATTCAAACTCTTCGACGTTGCGGTCGCAATCAACGACTGGTGTCGCAGTGGAGATGCGCTGGATCAACAACGAACCATTGCATTTCTTCAAGCCTACAACGACATTCGTCCGTTTCAAACTCGGGAATACTGGTTCTTTCCTTCGTTTCTACTCTACGCCGCATTGGCTTTTTGGCTTTCCCGTCTCAACATTGCGGTACAAGAAAGTTTGCCGGAAGGACTTCCCGTCAAGGATCCCAAGGAGTTTCAGCGGCTTGTTCACCAACACCTCTCTCGACCGTTTCGTCTGCATGAACTTGCGTTAACTGGCTAATCTGGACTTCCAGCAATCCGAGAAGCTTCAGTTGCTCCACCTTCGGTGTAGTCCGTCTACAAGCTAAAGCCTCCAAGTCTTATTGAAAAGAATAGTGGTAGTATCCATCGCAGGTGTTGGGAATCCGGGAGCGCTGCCATTGAGCAGCTCCCCCTTTAGACAATCTCAATCTTGAACGAAAACTTTTTGGCATGACCGGGAGGATCATCATGCTTAGCACGCCGCGCCACCGTTGGCTGGTAGCAGTCATTTTGCTTTTGGGCGCTATTGGAACAGCGGTAGCACAGGAGGAGGACGGCGATGGAACGCAACAGGACGAAGAAGGAACTTCCGAAACAGAGGTTATGATCGTAACGGGTACTCGATTGCCCAGCGGTCCCGAAGCCTCACCAATATTTGAAATCACACGACCCGAGATCGATGCCCGGGGACTAACGAGCGTAGAGGATATTGTTCGCTACTTGCCACAGAACTTCTCTACGATTACAAATGGTGGAAGTCTAGACAACCGATCACCTCGGTTTCAGATTGGCTCGGTCACAGTCAATCTCCGTGGCCTCGGTGAGGGGTCCACACTAGTTCTAGTGAATGGTAGACGCCTTGCGGCTTCTCCTGCCGAGAGAGGTACCTTCACCGACATTTCCACTCTTCCTTTCAGTGCGATCGAGCGCGTAGAAGTGATGACAGACGGTGCTAGTGCCGTTTACGGATCGGACGCAGTTGGAGGGGTAGTCAACTTTATCCTGAAGAAGAACTACAAGGGGTCCGAATCCTCTCTGCGTTTCGAGAACAGCAGTTCCGGTGGACACCGCACAGTCTTTGAGCAGACCCTCGGTTACTCCTGGGATACTGGTAACGTAACGGCTTCTCTTAATTACAACGACAACGAACCGGTATTTATGCGCGATGCGGGACTTGATACGGACGGAGACTACCGCGACCAGGGCGGCAGGCTTTATCCCAATACTTTCGGGCAGCCCGGCGTCATCTTGAGATTTGGACTACCCTCAAATGCTCCACCCAATACGACGTACGGGATCCTTCCGGAGGGCGACGGCACCACCTTTGGCCCAGATGATGTCATATGGGTCTCGAATGAAGAGGTCGCAACTCAAACTGGAAATTTCAACCTCCTGCCTAAGGGGCTTTCCGCGAACGCGCCGGGAGAAGCGATTCCCGCTTCAGAGCACTTGTCCGCTCACGTTAGCCTAACCCAGGACTTTGGGGAAGACATAACGTTGAGCTTGACTGGAACTTTCGCCCGGCAAGAATCCATCCAGGAAGCCGTGGGCGCATCTTTCAGTGGTCCGGTCCCGGCGAGCAACTACTACAACCCATTTGGTGAACCGGTCTACATCGCATATAGCTTTGAACGTGAAATTGCCGATGGAAAACTTGCGGGTTTCGCGAGAACGACTGATCTGGATCGCATAGGTCTAAACGCATCCGTTACGTGGGACACACCTTTCGAGGGTTGGACAGCTGTTTTCTCGGTAAATTACGGCATAGACAATCCGTACGGAGGGTATCCAGGCTCGTTCAACTCTCGAAGTGCCGCGTTTCAGGCAGCACTGGCCAGTAGCGATCCAGCAGAAGCAATTAATCCTTTTGGCGATGGGACCGTGCAGCGTGCCACCCTCAACGAGTTTTCGAATTACGCCACTCGTGGGGAACGAGAAGGTAGACAAAGCGTTTGGGGCGTAAGCGTGTCCGGTTCACCGATCGAGATCGATGGTGGACCAGTCGAGCTAGCAGCGGGATTCGAGACAAGAACTGACACTCTGGACTTCGATTCATTCTTATTGAATCCCTTTACGTTCAGAGTCCCAGGTGCGCCGGAGATCGTTCCCGAGTCGCGCAATATGGCTATGTTCTTCGAACTGTCCGTGCCGATTATTGGCGAGTCCAATTCCCGTCCTAACATTCATGGATTTGGTGTGTACGCTGCTGGTCGTTACGACAAGTACGACATAGAGGGACCATTCGAAGGTATTCTGGAACCCGAGAGCGAACGAACATTTGATGACTTCGTACTCAAGTTGGGGGCAGTTTACTACCCTGTGGAGAATCTCAAGCTTCGCGCCACATGGGGTCAAGCTTTCTTGGCTGCTACGTTGCCAGAATTGTTTGCACCGTCACGCCAATTCACTTTCTTTCGTTTCCTCGACCCGCTCAACCCTGTTGAAAATGGTGGGCCGTTTGCCTCGGTCTTTCCGTTAACGGTTTTGGGTGGAAACCCCGACCTGCAACCGCAGACTTCGGACACCACAACACTGGGTTTTGAGTACACGTCCATCGATATACCCGGGCTTTCGCTTTCGGGTTCATTCGTGAGAACAGAATTCTCTGACATTCTCGGGACATTGAACGGCATCTTTGGATGGCCTCCGACGTATGCGTTTGAAAACTGGCAGCAGTTTCCAGATTCTGTAAGGCGTGATGAAAATGGAGTCCTGACATACTTGTCGTTGCAATGGGCGAACTTTTCATCCAAGACAAGTGAAGCACTGGATTTAGGTGCAGACTATTCGTTCGAAACCGAATATGGCGATTTCATGGTTGGAGTTCTAGGGACGTACACGCTTTCGCTGGAGATTGTGTCAGGTCCCGGGATTGACCCTGTTTCACAAGAAGGAACGAACCAAGGTCCTGTGGATCTGAAAGGGAGCGCTTATCTTGACTGGTCACGCGACCCGTGGAGCGCGAACATGACGATCAACTATGAAAGCGGCTACACAAACACAAATGCGGGAGTCGCGAAAACCGATGTGGATGGTTATACGACGATAGACGTACAAGGATCGTATGTACTTCCCGAAACAGATTGGCGATTTTCGGCCGGAATACAAAATATCTTCGATGCGGACTTCCCTTTCTTCGACAGTTATAGGGGTGTGGATTCCGCACACGTTGACTTTAGGCGACGCATTATCTTTGTAGATGTTGTGAGGGAGTTTTCCTGGTAGCAGTTGTCTTGATCGTGACTTTCTAAGTTGTCCAGCGGGTGAATCCTAAGTAAACAACCAGGGCTTTCTACAGAAGTCCTACGTGATCGTTCAGCAGGTGGAGGTGGAGTTCACCCCACCTGCTGATACGCTAAACATCGTCTGTAGGCGCATTGCGTTGCCTACGAGAAAGATAAGTTGGATCGTTCTGTAAACCATGCTCGTAGCGCAGAACAACACCTCAGCACACTCGAAGGAATTTCCAAATATTTCCTTACTCCATATACTTTTGTAAGTCAAATGTATAAAATGTAAGGAATCCTTGAAGAGGTTCACAATGCTTGAGTCATCCATCACAAAAAAGGGCCAAACCACACTCCCTAAGGCGGTGCGAAATGCGCTTGGACTGCAAGCCGGAGATCGGGTGCGATACGTCCTTTCGGACAGTCACGTTCGTCTCTTGCCGGTGCGGCCAATCAGTCGGCTCTTCGGAATACTAGCGTATGAAGGCAGCACCGTAACCCTAGAGGAAATGGAACAGGCCATCGCGGATGGTGCAACTCAGCGATGATCGCACTGGACACCAACATTCTCGTTCGTTATCTAGTGCGTGACGACTTCGAGCAAGCGGAAGCGGCCCGTTCGGTGCTGGAGTCTCTTTCAGTTGAGAGCCCCGGCTACGTCTGTCGTGAGGTCACTGTTGAACTCGTCTGGGTCTTGGAACAGTCCTACGGCTTTTCTCGTGATCAAATTGCGACGACTGTGGAAGAACTCGTAGGAACTCAAGGTCTTGTGTTCGAGGAGGCCGACGACGTAGCAATATCGGCATATCGCTTTCGATCAGCCGGTGTGGGATTTTCCGATCTAATGATATCGGCCGCTGCTGAGAGATTCGCAGCTAATCCGGTATACACCTTTGACCGGAAGGCTGGACGACTTGACAATATGTTGTTGATGTAGGGTGTCTTGAACATGATTACGACTTGACTCGCATCAACGCAACCATGAACTTCTGTTCTGCATCGGTCCAAGTCTGATCCACCACGAATCCTGCACTACCCGCCAAATCTTCAACTTCGTCTCGACTGTACTTGTAAGAGCGTTCCGTACAAATGCTCTCTCCCTGTCGAAACAGGAATGCTTCCTCTCCAACCTCCACTTCGTGTTCGTGAAGACAAACGAGGTGCATTTCCAAACAACCCTCATCTTCAACGTAGCTCGCTTCGTGATCAAACAAGTCAAGCTGAAATCTCGTTCCCAAGCGTTCATTTAGATGCCGCAAAATGTTCTTGTTGAACAAGGCAGTCACTCCGCGTGAGTCGTTGTAAGCAGGTTCGATAATCGATGCTGGCTTGCGGGTGTCGACTCCGAGCACTAAAGACCCTCCATCCCCTAGAACTCGAGCAATGTTCCCAACGAATTCGCATGCTTCATTGCGGGAGAAGTTGCCGATGCTAGAACCCGGGAAAAACGCCACTTTTTCTTTGCCGTTCATTGCGGACGGAAGTTCAAAGGCATTCGTGAAATCAGCACAAATGGGATACACAGACATTTCCTCGTATTCATCGTGAATGCTCCGAGCCAGTTCCAACAGAGGGTCCGAAGAAATGTCCACAGGTACGTAAGCGGATGGCTGAATTGCGTCGAGAAGAATGCGAGACTTGTTTCCACTACCAACACCGTATTCGAGCAACCATGATCCTTTCTTAAGAGCATGTGCGAAGTCAACGCTCCTTTCCTGCAAGATGCCAATCTCGGTGCGAGTTAGGTAGTACTCCGGTAGTTTTGTAATCTCATCAAAGAGCAACGACCCCTGTTCGTCGTAGAAGTACTTTGGCGGAAGCGTTTTTTGTCGTCTGCTTAGGCCAGCGCTCACTTCTTCTTGGATCCGTGGTGCGGCGGGCTTCAAGTCGTAAAACTCGAAGCCAGAATGAGGAACCTCAGGCGACATCGCGAGCTAATCGAATCCCTGTGAACTGCCAACGGTCATGAGCATAGAAGAAGTTGCGATACGTGGTGCGGATGTGGCCAGGAGGCGTCGCGACAGAACCACCACGTAGAACGAACTGATTTGCCATGAATTTGCCGTTGTATTCGCCTAACGCTCCCTTCAGAGGAGTGTATCCAGGATAGGGTGAATAGCTGGATGAGGTCCATTCCCAGCAATCACCAATCAACTGTTGCAGTTGATCACCTTCGCATGCTGGTTGTGGATGAAGCTCGGTGTCGGTTTTGCTGGAGGGAAAAGATAGTGCGTGTTGGGGCTCAGTGGCATGTTCCCACTCAAATTCCGTAGCTAGTCGCGCTCCTGCCCATCGCGCAAAAGCATCAGCTTCATAAAGACTAATGTGTGTAACAGGCTGGTCAGAGTGGAGTTCTCGTTCCCCCGAGAGCGTGTATTCGATCCGGTCACCTTGTTTCCCCGACCAATACTCTGGCAAAGACCATCCGCGCTGTTTTTTCTCGAGCCAGCCGTCGGAAAGCCATAGCCGTGGATCATCGTAGCCTCCATCTTGAATGAAATCCTCGAACTCACCGTTGGTAATCAATCGATTTCCTAATGAGTATGGTGCGAGGTAAACCTGGTGCTTAGGGGTTTCATTGTCAAAACAAAAGCCCGATCCGTTTGCTTCGATTCCCACACTAGCCATGCCTCCATCGAACGACGTGTACGTCAAGCTATCCACGGAACGACCGTTCGACATTGAAGCAGCGTTGTTGTACGACGGACGCAAGGGATTCTTCCCGAGAATGTACTTAAAGTCGGTAACCATCAACTCTTGGTGCTGCTGTTCATGGTTCAGACCCAAGTTCACTCGGTCTAGTACATCGGGTCGAATGTTGCCTTCGAGCAATGCGCTCATGGCTTGATCCACATGATGTCTGTATTCGTAGATCTCCTTGACGAGCGGCCGAGTCAGGTTTCCCCGTTCCGGACGAGGAAAGAAATTCCCAATCGATTCATAGTAGGAATTGAAGAGGTAGTTGAATTTGCTATTGAACACGCGATAGTTCGGACAATACTCTTGAAGGATGAACGCTTCAAAGAACCATGTCGTATGCGCCAAGTGCCACTTAATGGGACTCACTTCGGAAATGGGCTGGACGCAATAGTCTTCTACTTCTAACGGTCCGCACAACTCTTCGCTCCGCGCACGTACTGCGCGGTAAGAGGATCCAATATCTGCTATTGCTTGAGGATTGTCGTCTCTCACCTAACTCTGCAATTGCCTTGTAGAAAACGGGTTCCCTCCACCATCGACATGAACTCGCATGCCTGATGGCTGTGCCTCTATTATCCCCTTACGGAAATCTGCTGCCAAAGACTGCTCACTGAGGATCATAGTCAAGTTCGTGAGAAAACGGAACAAACCTCTCATGTCCGACGACTATAGAACGTACATTGGATGCAAGCGACTCTCGATCTGCGATGACATTTAAGACTGAACTGGATCATAGTCTGTTGGCTCGCTTCTATAGAAAGCGAGAATTCGAAGCTCTTGAAGAGTTCATTCGCCGTCACCGAAATTGGGCAGTTAGACGGGCTTCACAATTCTCACCTGCGGATGCAGAGGATATTGTGCAAGTCTCGATCCTGAGACTCATAGCGAGTGAATCAGTCCAAGATGACATCATCAGTCCTTTGGGTTGGTGGAACAAGATCATTGTTGGAGCGGGCGTCGATCATCTTCGATCAAATGAACGTCGCAAGAGTCGAGAGACTGCTGCGACAGACCGATTCGATCCAAACCTAGCGATGCAGGATGGTCCTGAGGACGACATTGCTCGGAAACAGCTACTCGAAGTCATAGAGAACGAGATGGATGGCCTGGGCGACAAGCTGCGCCGTCCTCTTGTGTTGCGCTTCTTGAAGAATCACAGCTACTCTGAAATCTCCCACCTGTTGGGAATACCAACGGGAACGGTGTCTTCTCGGATTCACCGGGGATTGTCCAACCTCAAGAGTACATTGATCCAACGGGGTTTTCTGCCTCCAGTGTTAGCGAAATCAATACAGTCAGCCGCAAAGGAGAAACCAACAGTGAAACGATCAAGACAAGAAATAGTCGAGCAAAACCGATTATTCGCAAGAAAGTGGGATGGTCTTTGGACGATTAGTGGGCGCAGCTTAGGAAGCATCGGTGCAAAGGTCGACTCCAATGGAGACGTACTCTT
The DNA here is from genome assembly GCA_965203735.1 of Candidatus Azotimanducaceae bacterium. Taxonomy (GTDB): domain Bacteria; phylum Pseudomonadota; class Gammaproteobacteria; order Pseudomonadales; family Azotimanducaceae; genus Bin55. The sequence continues at coordinate 512,091 of OZ241909.1, read as the reverse complement.
GAAATGGCGCGAGGACACCCCGTCGAAAGGCTCCTCGAGCCCTCAAGAATACCCCGAGCGGGCTAATGACAGGTCTTGGACCGTGAGAGAGCTCGTGCTGTCAGATGCGAGCTTGTTTACTTGGACGGAACTTACGTCTCGAGACGGCGCGAAAGGACGAGCGGCAAACCGGCTCGGGGGCGGCAAGAGATCAGAATTCGAACTTGTGGCGGAGATTTCTCACTTGAATGATGTCGAATTGGAGATTCGATCAAACACAAGAGACAACTACAACATCCAAGCTCAGGGCGAGGGACCCATAGTCATAAATTCGCTATTGCCTCTGGTGTTGGGCGAAGTGAATCATGGGGACAACAGTATGTGGCCGATCCGCTTGCTTGGTATGTGGGCGGAAGAACAGAAAGACTTGAAGTCCTGGACATGGCTGTCTCTACCTTGCAAGACAAAATACCTTGGAAAGGTCGGGCAACCACTTCAACAAGGACACTTGTATGAATTTGTCAATATGCAAGACGAACCCGGCCAACAAGTTTCCCATTGGGAAACTGAGGAAAACGAGATCTCCGGAACGTTTTGGGGCGCGGAAGGCAATCTCTACACAAGAGAAGAAGAGATCGCGAGAGCCATGGTTGCGGCTATTCCTCACTAGACTCCGTAGCTGCAAAGCGAATACGGCGCTAGTAGTTAAGTTGTCGTTTGCTTCTCCTGAGATGAACTGACCAAGTAGCGAAAAATACGAGCAAGCTGTGTTGGGTCGTGCGGCGGTTTGATGTAACCGAAGCAGGACCCATCCGGTGAAAAAATCACGATATGACCTTGATGCTCCACCAGATATTCCAAAGCCGAAGTGTTGGACCCCATTCTTGTGAAACCTACGCCAACGGTGTCCGCAAACTGCTTGATGTTTGCTTCGGTCCCCGTTAGTCCCACAAAGTTCGGGGAAAAGTGGGAAACGAACCTCTTGACGGTTTCAACGTCGTCTCGCGATGGGTCTACACTTACAAACATTCCTCGAAACTGATTAAAGACTTCGGAAGAGGCGGTGTCACTGAGTTGTTCTTCGGTTTCTCGGAGCAAGGACAAAGTGATAGGGCAAATGTCGGGACAGTGGGTATAGCCGAAGAAGGCATAGGTCCACTTTCCCTTCAAATCCTCTGCACCGAAATCAGCCGCTTGGTGATCTAGCAGTACGAGTTCTCCGATTTTCGTTGGTTCCGTCAGCTCGACGAGTCCTAAGGCCTTCAATTCTTGCGCCGACAGTCGATCATCGCCCGATTGAACCGCATACCAAAACGCGCCTCCCAAAACAAGGATGATGACTGCAAAAATTGCGATTCGAATCTTCATTTCCTATGATTCTTCGTCTGTCCGACGCAATGCGAAATACCAGTAACCAAGAACGATCAGAATACCAATCATGAGCCACTGAACCGCATAACTCCAGTGCGTACTAGCCCCTTGCTCAAACGACAAGTGAATTGGAACCAACACGCCTTCGCTCTCGGGCAACAGGCGAATTTCGTCCTCATGCGAACCAATGACTCTCGCCATTTCTTTCACGTTCAGTCGGTTAACTCGCCTAGGCCACATATCTGCATCGTAACCAGCAGTAGACCTCTGACGTAGACTCGGCCATACAACCCCAGAAATCTCGACCTGCTCTTGAGGTGTTTCAACTTCAGGCGTGCGAAACCAAGATCCCTGTACAGACACCCATCCCCTGTTGACTAAGAACACACCGGCATCTGTGTCGAAAGGAGTAATAATCCAAAAGCCAGGTTGTCCCAAGTGTCTCTGATAGGCGACTATGAAGGTGCGGTTCTCATCGAACCGTCCCAGCAGATCAATTTTTCGGTAGTAAGTCTCGCCGTCTACAAATTCGTCTGCTTCTATCGCAGGCATATCGAGTCGATCTACGTAGACATCTCGAAGCTCGGACTTCTCAAGGCCACGAGTCACTTGCCAAGTACTGAGCCCAAGGGTGGTCAGTACCGCAACTACAACCTGAATCGCCAAAATCCAACCGCCTCGAGGACGCAAGGAACCAATCGAGAGGTTTTCTGACTTACCGCTCATTTAGAAACTAGATTCTCTTCCTCAAGATCGTAATCGACTCAGGATTTTTGTAGCAACTTCGTTTTCGAGTTCCACGTTGCGCCACAACTTAAAAGCTTCGGCGGCCTGGAAAACCAACATGCCAAGTCCATCGGAAACTGCACGAGCACCATTGTGCTGAGAAGCGATCACAAATCCCGTCAATCCGTCCAATTGATAGCTCAAGTCGTAGCACCGTGATTTGTTGGTAATTTCTAAGTCGAATTGAAGGCTTTCGCCATGGAAGAATGCAGAAGTTGCATTGATAACAATGTCCCATGACCCACCCACTTCGCTCAAGGGCAACGTAGATAAGTCAGGAAACCTCTCTCTTAGATTTGAGAGTTTGGATTCAGTTCGATTGGCAACAGTAACTCGGCAGCCTTCTCTCCATAGAGGTCCCAAGACTCCACTGGTAGCTCCGCCAGCACCGAGAACTAGAATTCGAGCTCCATGCTTCAGCCAACCTAGTCGCTCAAGATCTTTCTTAAGACCCAAACCGTCCGTGTTGTAGCCAGTTGTCTCTCCCTCTCGGTGCACTATCGTATTGACCGCACCGCATTCCCTGGCCATTGCGTCAGCTTTGTCCACCCAGCGAAACGCATCATTCTTGAATGGCGCGGTGACGCTCAATCCTAGTCCACCCCTCTCAAGAAATCTGCTAGCAGATTTGTCGAACTCATCTGGAGGCGAGTACAGTTTGGAAAACTCGAGCTCTTGCCCTGTTTGTTGGGCGAACAAGGAATGAATCTTTGGCGACAAACTATGAGCCACGGGGTTTCCGATCACGGCATAACGATCACGGCTCATCGCAGTTGATCACCACTAAGTGCGTCTCGAATTGTGCTCGGACCTTCAACGCTTCCGATCCTGCCCGGAAGCACGAAGTCGACCAGACAACCAAGAGTCTCTTCTACCTCAGTCTTCGTCCTTGCGGGAGGTCTACTGCTAACGTTGGCAGATGTGGAAATTAGAGGAGAGTCCATACGCTCACACAACTCTCTCGCTTGCTTGTGGTCCGGCACCCGTAATGCGATTGTCGATCTGCTGCCTGTGACCACCTTGGGAAATCGTGTCGATGGCACGATCCACGTAACGTGACCCGGCCAACTCTCCCGCACCATCTCTTGTTTCGTCGGTTCTAGTTCTTTGATCTCCGTGTCGAAAACCTTGGTGTCATGACCGATGACTATGAGACCTTTGTCCGCATCGCGACACTTTATCGACAAGATTCGGGAAACTGCGGATTCGTTCCAAGGATCACACGCTAATCCCCAAACACCCTCGCAGGCGTGAGCAACTATTCCGCCGTTTCTTAGTACTTCGACCGCGGCTGCTATGTCGTCGTTAGAAACGCTTGCATTCATTCGTTCTGAATGGACGCGTTCTGTTCTCCAACTCTCTTGACGCTTCTCTCTCGATCTCTCTTGAGTTGCTGTTGCAGATCGTCGTCGGAAAGCGCAAGAATCTGAGCCGCGAGATGACCTGCGTTCTTCGCTCCAGCCTTACCAATCGCAAGAGTCGCCACAGGTATTCCACCGGGCATTTGAACTGTAGATAGGAGAGCGTCAAACCCAGACATCGGTCCACCGTCCATAGGAACGCCAATAACGGGTTTTGTGGTGTTTGCCGCTACAGCACCGGCTAAATGAGCAGCCAGTCCCGCTGCACAGATGAAGATTTGGCAACCACGCGATTCGGCAGACCGAACGTAGTCTGCAGTTTGTGCTGGGTTTCGATGCGCGGAGGTTACTCGAACTTCGTAATGAATGTCGAAGTCGCTCAAGATCTCTGTCGTCGACTGCATTACTGGCCAGTCTGAACTCGAACCCATCAATACGGCTACCCAGCCCATGGTCTCCTCCTAGTTGCTTGTCTGTATTGTCTTCAATGTTGCCTGCGTTCTTGATCGCAGATCCTGGATAGAGGCAGGTTCATTTCGGCATTCGAAAGGGCGAAATTCTATATGTAGACAGTCTCTAAAGCTCAAACAAGCTCCAGAAAACTGTGGTGCCTTCCTAAACCGAGAGTAAGAGCCCTGTGCGAATCACCTGCCTCTCAACTATCGCGCCATTGCAGATCCGGCTTCAGCTAGCTCCTGTGCCGCATGTTCTGCAGGTGCGCTTGATCCCGAAGACCGTCTTGGATCGAAGGCATCCCGCACACCCTCACTAATGAAAATCAGAAGAACCAACATGATTGCCATCGTGAAGAATCCCGTAAGTCCTAGCCAGGGTGACTGTATGTTTGCTTTGCCTTGAGCAAGGAGCTCGCCTATCGACGGTGACCCAGCGGGTAGACCGAATCCGAGGAAATCGAGTGCTGTGAGCATGGTGACAGCACCGCACAAAATGAACGGTACGTTGGTTAATGTTGCGACCATTGCGTTGGGTAGCACATGTCGTCGCATAATTGTTCGATTGGAGACACCAAGTGCACGTGCGGCTTTGACGAAGTCAAAATTTCGTGTCCGTAGAAACTCAGCACGTACAACAGCAACCAAGGTCATCCAGCTAAAGCAAGTTAGAAGGATGAGCAACCAAATTACGTTTGGTTCAATCACGCTCGCCAAGATGATCAAGATGAGCAGTACGGGTAGTCCCGCCCAGATTTCCACAAACCTCTGACCCAACAAATCTACCAAGCCTCCGAAATAGCCTTGCATCGCGCCGACCCCAACACCGATAAGCGAGCTGAAGAAGGTCAAAGTGATTCCAAACACCACCGACAAACGAAAGCCATAAATCAACCGAGCCAAAGTGTCTTTGGCCCGATCGTCGGTTCCAAGCCAATGTCGTCTTGAGGGAGGTGCGGGGGTAGACTGCTCGATCAAGAAATCCACCGTGTCGTAGCTATAGGGTATGGGAGGAAAAATCGCCCATCCATTCTTCTCTTCAATTAAGTTCTTGACATACGGGTCGGCATAGTCAGCTTCAATTTCCAGCTCGCCACCCAGATCGCTTTCTGCAACAAATGAGAATGCAGGGAAAAACAGCTTGCCATCCAAGTACAACACCATTGGCTTATCGTTGGCCAAGACTTCAGCTATCAACGATAGGCCGAAGAGAATGCCGAAAATCCAAAGCGAGAAGTAGGCTCTCTTGTTGGCCTTGAAGTTGGTAATTCCTCGGCGAACTATTGGGCTCATTCGCGAGTCTCGAAATCAATTCTCGGATCTACAAAGACGTAGCAGAGGTCTCCAACCAAGTGCATGATGAGTGAGATCAAAGTGAATACGTACAGAGTGCCGAACAAAATGGGATAGTCTCGTTTGACCACGGCTTCATAGCTGAGAAGACCAATTCCCTCCAAGGAAAAGATCACCTCTATCAGTACTGAACCCGTGAACAAAATGCCGACAAATGCTGCCGGAAAACCCGCTATGACTATGAGCATTGCGTTTCGAAAGACATGCCCGAACAACACTCGGCGTTCTGACAATCCCTTCGCTCGAGCGGTCAGGACGAACTGCTTGCTAACTTCTTCCAGAAACGAGTTCTTGGTGAGCATAGTTAAGTACGCAAACCCGCCAATGGTCAACGAGAGAACAGGTAGGGCCAAGTGCCAGAAATAATCTCCAGCTTGGCGAAACCAACCCCACTCTTGATAGCCTTCCGAGTGGAAGCCTCTCATGGGAAAAACTTCCCAGTAGCTGCCTCCCGCAAACAGAACGATGAGAAGAATGGCAAAAAGGAATCCTGGTATCGCATAACCCACGAAGATGATCGTGCTCGTCCATAGATCGAATCGTGTGCCGTCCTTGACGGCTTTTCGCACTCCAAGCGGAATGGAAATGGCGTAGATGAGCAGTAATGACCACAAGCCCAGCGAGATGGAAACAGGTAGTCGTTCGATTACGAGCTCCCTAACGGGTCTGTCCTGAAAATAGCTCGTGCCAAAGTTGAACTTGAGGTAGTTCCAGATCATCGTGAAGAAACGAACATGGACGGGCTTGTCAAACCCAAATTGCTCTTTCAGACTGTCAACAAGTTCTGGGTCTAATCCATAAGTACCAGGACTGTGTACATTTCCCGATGCCTGAATCGTTTCGGAAGACATCCCAGTGTCGCCACCTCCGCTGATACGCTGTGTCGCCGATACTTGCCCCATAGTCACCTGGGCGATAATCTGTTCTATCGGGCCGCCGGGGGCAAACTGGATAACGACAAAATTGATGAGGATGATTCCGAACAAAGTCGGAGGAATTAGAAGCAAACGTTTAAGAATGTACTGACCCACAGATTCGTCGCTACAACACTAAATCTAGCCGTGCACTATTGGCCCGAGACACTAGCTTGTTTCTCTTTTTCGGATGGCTTTGCGAGTCCTTCCTCAACTCTTCGCGCTTTCTCTTCATCCCACCACCAAGCATCGACTGCGGGAACGTACGAGAGAGGTCCCGAAACCGATTGATCCACCTCACCGAACTTGTCCCACGATACCAGCCGGTAACCGGGTTGCCCCATTGTGGGGATCATGTAGAAGTTCCACAGCAGCACCCTGTCGACGGCTCGCGTAGCTGCATAGAGATCTCTAGCCGTTCGAGCTGTAATGACCTTATCGATTAAATGGTCGACTACAGGATTCTTGATTCCCGCCCAATTCTGACTGTACGGCTCATCTGCCGCTTTGCTACCAAATCGATTCCTTAGGTCGAATCCCGGCATATTCCCGGGAATCCATATGTAGCCGCTTCCATCAAACTTTCCGGTTTGCACTCGGTGCTGCCAGTTCGAAAGCTCTGGCGCAATGGAACTTGTCGAAATCCCGATCTGGTTGAGTCTGCGAACGAACGGGGATTTTTCGCGAAGCAGCATTGCCGAGATCCAAACAAAATCAATGTGGAATTGCTCGTTTGTATCTTTGTGTCTAAGCTCTCCTCGTTTGAGGACCCAGCCGGCCTCCTCAAACAGCTCAAGTGCTCGCTTCATGCTCTCACGATTTGTACCGTAACCGGTGGAGGGAGGGTGTTTGAACTCGTGGGTAAACACTCGATCGGGGATCTGGCCACGAAACGGTTCGAGCAATTCAAGCTCGTCTTCTGAGGGAAGCCCCTGCTGCGCCATCGGAGAGTTATAGAAGAAGCTGTCTCCGTAGTCATAAAACCCAAACAGAATTACACGATTGATCCACTTGAAGTCGTAGAGCAACCACAACGCTTCACGTACCCGAATATCCTGAAATCTTTCTATGCGCATGTTCCAAAACGTAGGCCACCACATTCCCCATGCTCGCTTCAGATAACGTAGCTCTTTCCTGAAGAGTCCCGCATGCAACGCATCGAAGTCGTATCCCGTAGTCCAGTTTTTTGATACTGTTTCCTCCCGCATGTCGTAGACGTGGGCTTTGTGCGCCTCAAGCTGGACCGTTTCGTCGAGGAAGTAATCCCACTTGACTGTTTCGAAGTTGTAGCGACCACGCATTACAGGAAGATCCCAACCCCAGTAGTCGGGATTTCTGCTGTAGTAGATGTTCTTCCCGAAGTCCATGTCTTTCACAATGTAGGGTCCACTTCCAAGCGGCGGCTCGTGAGCCGTCTCTGTAATGTCTCGCGACTCCCAATAGTGCTCTGGGAGGATTGCGAGACCTCCGTAGGTGAAGGGGATGTTTGGGCTCACTTCAACGTCTTCCTTGGTAACAAAGCAGACCTCTTGGTCACCGAACTCGAACACGTGGTCAAGTTCGGTCAAAGCAGCTTTTAGCGTGACAGAACCACTTTCCAGCAAAGTTGTAAAGGTCCAAACGACATCGCTTGCCGTGAGTGGTTCTCCATCGTGCCAGTAAGCGTTCTTCCGCAACTTGAAGGCAACCCACGCATAGTTCTCCTCAACAGCAACACCTTCTGCAAGACGTCCATACGCACTTGCATTCTCGTCCGCAGTTCCCTCAAGCAATCGGTCGTAGACCAGCGAATTCGCGCCGCCCAGATCGTGTCCAGCAACCAATCTACCCTTGTCGAGAATGCCATTGAAGTTGTCCCAGGTACCCAAAGAGGGAAAGCGAATCATTCCTCCTATCGGAGCGGACGGGTTCGCGTAGATGAAGTGCTCGAATCCGGGTTCGTACTTCAGTGGGTCGACGTAACTAATTCCGTGCTTGTACTCAGGATTGCTACAGGGCTCTTCGGCAACTAGGTGCCAACTACCAAAAATGGTCGACGCGGCAAGCGCAACAGCCAACGCTCTCATGGACAAACCCATCCCTTCCCAATGCATATCGTAAACGCTATTTGAAACATTGTTGGATTACGATAGTCGGCTACTTCCAAAACCATCCACTCAAGGAACGCTAATGAGTGTACAAACAACACTATTCGACTTGTCCAATTGCGTCGCATTGCTCACCGGTGCATCCAAGGGAATGGGCTTAAGTATGGCCGAAGGTCTGGCGGAACACGGGGCGAGAGTCGTCGTCTCGAGCCGAAAGCTCGATCAGTGTGAAGCCGCGTGCAAACAAATCAATGAAGTTTGCGGAGAAGAGCGAGCAATACCAATAGCTTGCAATATCGGCTACAAGGATCAGTTGGAAAATCTTGTGAGTGAAACTCGGGAGCGTCTAGGACCCATCGACATCCTCGTTAGCAACGCAGGAGTGAACCCTTTCTACGGTCCGATGTCTGAAATACCCGACTCCGCCTACGACAAGATCATGAACTCCAATGTCAGATCCAACCATTGGCTATGTCAATTGGTTGCTCCAGACATGGTGGCGAAAAAGAAAGGGAGCATCATGATCACGGCAAGTACGGGTGCATTTTCGGGATCACTCACATTGGGTACCTACAACATTTCAAAACTCGCGGACATCGCGCTTGTTCGAAATGTTGCATTGGAATACGGTCCTCACGGCATTCGTGTCAACGCAATCTGTCCCGGTTTGATCAAGACTGACTTCGCACGGGCGTTGTGGGATAACGATCTTGCTAGACGCAATGCGGAAACGACAACCCCATTGAGACGTTTGGGAGAGTCCGAAGATCTAAAAGGTATCGCGGTTTTTCTTGCATCTGACGCAAGCGCATACATCACCGGCCAGGCAATAGCGGTCTGCGGTGGTACCAACATGTGGAGATAGTGCTCAATCAGTAAAGAAACACCATTGGAGCAATACCACGGGTTTCTCCTTCAAATTGGATATCGGGTCGAGAGCGACGCGCCGGTAATTCATTTAAGTGGTCGACTCACGGACGGTCGGTCGTTTCTAGTCCGTGAAACTCGCCGAATTCCTCACTTCTTCGTTCGAGACAAGGATGTCGGCCATTCCGCGCTGCGGAAGTTCGACATTGTTGAGTCGGAATTTGACACCTTGGATGGAAATCCGGCAGCCAAAGTCATCGTCCGTCTTCCAGCGGACACCCTTCCTGTTCGAGACACGCTTCATGCCGAAGGCATTCCCACTTACCAAGCAGACCTTCGATTTCCGGTTTCTCATCTGATCGAAAAAAACATTCGAGGTGGAATTGGCATCAAAGGCGAACCCGATGTTCAAGGAAGTGGAGCGGATGTAGTCTTCACCAATCCAGACATATTCCCGTCAAAGGCCCTACTGAACCCACGAGTGCTTTCGTTTGACATCGAAACCGATCCGGATGCTCGACGTTTGCTTGCGATAGCGATTCATGGACTCGGCATGGACGAAGTGCTCGTCGTAGATCCAGTCGATAGACCGATGCCAAATTCGGCTATTGCATTTCGAACGGAACGAGAAGCCATTGAGGCGTTTGTTCAGAGAGTTGCCGAGTTGGACCCCGATGTATTGACCGGATGGAACGTAATAGATTTCGACCTTGCTGTCCTTTCTCGCATTGCACGTCGCTATAGGATTCCACTACGACTCGGGAGAACAGACGCCACGGTTCAGGTTCGAGAGGCTCAAGGATTCTTCGCCAGCAGTCAGGCAATAGTGCATGGCAGAGTTGTTTTGGACGGCATCGCACTGATACGTGGGGCCTTTATGCCTTTCAAAGACTATTCGCTCGACGCCGTATCTCGTGAAGTTCTAGGTGAAGGCAAGGCTGTTGAAGGAGACGTTAAGGATCGAGCAGAGGAAATTCTCGAACGCTACAACAGTGACTTAGCCGGTTTTGTGCACTATGCGGGAACCGACGCACGGCTTGCTCTGCAGATTGTCGAGAAGCTTCAACTCATTCCGTTGGCGATCAAACGAAGCACCCTCACCGGCATGACCATGGACCGGGTCTCTGCCAGCGTAGCATCCTTCGACTTTGTCTATCTGTCCCAGCTGAGACACAAGAAGATCGTTGCACCCTCAGTTAACGCCGGCAACTACCATCAACGTGAAGTTCACTCAGGCGGCCTCGTTCTTCAACCCACTCCAGGAATGTTTCAGAACGTCTGGACTTTCGACTACAAGAGTCTGTACCCAAGCGTGATCCGCACGTTCAACATCGATCCCGTTAGCTATCTTGCGGGTTTCGAAGCGGATGATCCAATCGAGACCACGAATCTTGCACGATTCAGCCGCGATCCAGCGATTCTTCCCTCAGTGCTAGACACACTGTTCGAGGAACGTGAAACAGCGAAACAAGAAGGCGACCCTATCGCATCGCAAGCCATCAAGATTTTGATGAACAGTTTCTACGGAGTATTGGCTACGCCAGTCTGTCGATTCCACAATTCCAAGCTAGCCAATGCAATAACGTCGTTTGGTCGTTACTTTCTTCGATACCTAAAAGATTGGTTCGAGAGTCTAGACTACAACGTTCTCTATGGAGACACGGACAGTGTCTTTGTGGAGTCCGGAATAGAGTGTGAGAGCGAGGCGTACGATATTGGCTCGGCGAGAGCTGAAGACTTCAACGCGGAACTGGCGGCACACGTGCAAGACAAGTGGTCCGTCGAGAGCAAACTCACACTCGAATTCGAGCATCTCTACTCAAAGTTCTTTTTGCCCGCCATGCGCAAATCCAAACAGGGAGCGCGAAAGAGGTATGCCGGGATGGAATACCCCTCTGGCGTGGTCGAATTCACCGGCATGGAAGTAGTACGCCGCGATTGGACCGACCTCGCAAAAGAAGTTCAGCGAGAACTATTCAGAAAGCTGTTCACCAACGAACCTGTCGATGAGTATTTAAGGGAGTACGTTAGAGAGCTTCGCTCCGGAAACCTGGACGAGAAATTGGTGTACCGCAAGGGTCTCCGAAAACCGCTGTCAAAGTACACGAAGGTTGTGCCACCCCACGTTGCCGCAGGAAGAAAGATGGATCGACCTGGAAAGGTCATCGAGTACTTAATCACCGTAGACGGACCAGAACCGCTTGAAAATCTCAAGAGCCCTCCTGATCGCGAACACTACGTGCAGCGACAAATCAGACCCGTAGCAGAACCCGTGCTTGCAGCTCTTGGTCTTGACTTCGAAGCTGTCGCGGAACGCTACTATCAGCCGGACTTGTTCACAAATCTCGAAGAATAGAAACTTAAGCCGCTTCACTAAGCATAATTAGTCGTATTGATTCTGGCATTTGGCCGGAGACCTGACATGCCCCGAGACACTGCGCTACACGCGTATCGGAATTTCTTTGAGGGTTTCAACACTCGCGACCCTCACGAATTTTCAATGGCGCTGCACTATCCACATGTGCGGATGTCCTGGCGCAGTCCGCCAGGCATCGTGGCAGATCCCGAAGCCCATGCAATGAACCTGTCATGGGATTGGCTTATCGAACAAGGATGGGACCATACCAATGGTGCAGATCCGCAAGTCATACATACCTCAGCCGACAAGTGGCATATTTCAGGTGGCTGGACTCGAGTTCGAGAGGACAAATCTCCCATTGTGACTAACTATGTGACCTACATCGTCACAAGAATTGACGAACTTTGGGGTATTCAGTGTCGCTACGGGACGGATTCTGAAATTGGCGATCAATCGGGCAATGTCGATGCTTCGTGGCGTGTTGTGGATCAATTCAAACGCTCCATAAGTCGAGGACAACTTGACGGGGTATGGAAGACTTGCGGGCCTGTCGTTCACGTCATCGAAGTCGGTGCAATTCGTCGAGTCGGCACAATGGAAGCACTTCCGCTTAAGGAAATCGCCACAGCCAACATCGAGCATATCCATAGTGGAAGTCACTCTTCGACATTCGCAGTCACAGGAAGTATCAACAGCGCGTTGCTCTACCTTACTAATGAGAACGGATGGAAAATTCAGGCAATTTCATGGGTTTAGCCACAAGAACCATTGGAACAACCACCGTAGAAGTCACTGAACTGGGATTCGGTGGAGCTCCTATTGGCGCTGTAGGAGAACGCTTATCGGACGATCAGGTTGATGAAATTGTTCAATCGGCGTGGGATAAGGGAATTCGGTATTTCGATACCGCTCCGCTCTATGGACATGGACTCTCGGAAAAGCGTTTGGGCCGCAATCTCGCTAGGTTTCCGAGAGATCAATTCGCAATGTCCACAAAGATTGGGCGATTGCTAGTTCCTCGCGAAAGGGGAGAGAGATTTGCTGGTATGCGGGACAACGAACCTGTCGCGATACAGTACGACTATTCAGCAGACGCCGTCCGCAAGTCCATTGAATCGAGTCTTGAACGCTTGGGATTGGACCGAGTCGACATCCTCCTTTGCCACGACATTGACAAGTGGACTCATGGCGAAGAGCAACCTGGAATTTACAAAGCTGCAGCGGAAGGTGCCTTGCCGGCATTACATCGCTTACGCGAGGAAGGAACAGTTCGTGCCATCGGACTTGGAGTCAATGAGTCCGCAGTGTGTACGCGAGTGATGCGTGAATTCGATCCTGACTGCTTCTTGCTCGCAGGCCGGTTTACATTACTGGAGCAAGAGCCATTGGATGAAATGCTCCCGCTGTGTCTGAAGAAAAATGTGTCAGTGATCATCGGGGGACCCTACAACTCGGGATTGTTGGCGAATGCTGATCGAAGACGTGCCACCTACGACTACAAACCAGCTCCTGATGATCTTTGGGAAAGAGCGCAACGAATTCGAGAGGTTTGCACGTCTCATGAAATCGACATGCGTGTGGCTGCACTGCAGTATCCCTTGCGCCACCGAGCAGTCGCATCCGTAATTCCGGGGATGTGGTCGCTGAACGAAGTAGAGATGAATCTCGAATTCATGCAGAGCGACATTCCCGCTAGCCTTTGGTCAGACTTGGCTCAAGCGGGACTCTCCCGAAGCTGGTGAAACTTGGGTTCATTTCGAATTGGGGACGTAGAGTCTTAGGCTCCCGTTCACTGCTCGAGCGCGAGACACTAAGGTCTACTCACGCTTGTCGTTTGGCCTGTTAGGATTCTTGGCTCGATGATCGGGTTAACAACTGTCTTTGAACAAGACATTTGGTACAAAGCATCACCTATAGCTCTTCTCTTTTTCGTCGGAAAAACGATTCGAAAGGGATTTGAGCAATTCAAGAGTCTTGTGCTGCCCAATTCCTTTGTACTTGCTTGGTTTCTGACGCAACGCAACTGGCTGCTGATCGGAATTCTGGTCGGCATCTGGGTGATGCTGATATTTGTGGTGGCCTTTGTCAGATACTGGAGATTCAGGTTCAAGCTCGCCCCTAACAGTATTTCCGTTCGAGAAGGCGTGCTGAAAGAACGACAACTGGACCTCGAGTTTGAACGAATAAGAGCGGTGAACTACAAACGCGGAATCGTAGATCGAGCGCTGGGGCTCACTGGCATTAGTTTCGATACTGCTGGAAGCGGAGAAGCCGAGGCAACGATTCCGGCGGTGTCCCTGAAGTTTGCTGAATCGCTCAGAGCCAGCATCGAAGAAAAACGAACTGAATTACTTGAACCCGAATTATCGCAAGAGCAGACAGTTGACGAACAGGAAGATCTTGTCATCCCAACGTTCAAGTGGCGTGAAATCCTTCGTATTGGCTTAAGTTCGGGAAGCTTTGTGTTCGTCGCAACGATTATTGGGGGAGTCGCTGCCTTTTGGGGGCAGTATTCAAACGCGATCTCAGAGTCTGACACCGAGAGTGAGACTTCTATTTTGTTGGCAGGACTAAGGTGGATTACTACCCGCGGACACGACCTTCATGCCAGTATGTTTCCAGACATATCCATGAATCTTTCAATTGTCTTGGTTTTCATGGAGTTGGTTCTCTTACTCATCGTCGTGACCATGATTTTCAATTTCGCATCCGCTGTCTTTCAGTGGTACAACTTCACATTGTTCCGTGACAAAGATACTCTGAAGTCGGTGGCAGGACTGACTACCGTCCGAGAGACTCGTCTCACACTTCCAAAAATTCAATCAGTGGTCATTAGCGAGAACCTTAGAAGCCATTGGTTTTCATTTTTCAAGCTCACTGCAAGGCAATCACATAGCCAACAGGAACATACTCTCGTCGTGCCTCTAGCTTCGTCCGACAGAAGTTCGGAGTTGTGCCAGCTGATGTTCAAAGACGCCACGACGGGATTGCTTTTTGATCCGAGAGCTCCTGAATTTATTCAGATTTCTCCCGCATATTTTTGGGTAGACTTTGTCAAGGTAGGTGTAGTCCCGAGCTTGCTTGCCCTCGGTGTGGCAATGCTCTTGTTCTATAGCGTTTGGTGGTTTCTGTTTCTTGTTTGGCCACTGCTCGTTGCCTTGGTTCAGTTCCTGAAGTGGAGAAAGGCTGGGTACATGTATAACGAAACCGCCATTGTGCATCGAAAGGGGCTTTTGACTTACACATTGGTCACATTGCCATTCTCGAAAATCCAGTCTGTGAGCGTTGAACAGAACATCGTTCAGCAATGGACTCAACGTGCCACTTTAGAAATCAGGAACTCCACCCAATCGATTGGAATCCCGTACATAGACATTAATCTAGCTTGTGATTTTCGAGATTTCTTGCTCTACACCATCGAATCCGCGAAGGAAGAATGGCAATGAGCATCCTGTTCAAGAATCCAACTGTTCCATTGGACACGTTGCCAACTGTCGCCGATATTCCGTGGACAGCTGTGGAATTCCGCTACAGGAACATGATCCTGCTCCGGAATCTTTTTGTGTCCTTGATACTAATACCCATGGGCATTGGGCTGTTCTTCATTTTTCAGCTTGTTGATCAAGCCGGAGACGCAGGAGAGGATTTTCAAAGAATCGCGCAGTACCTCGTGGGCGGAGGTGCATGCTTGTTGATTGCGTACTTGCTATTTCAATGGTATGTCATGCCTTTCTTGGAAGTTCCCAGAATGAAGTATGCGGTTCGTCTCCAAGACATTAACTACCGCCGTGGTGTGTTTAGTACCAAGACGACAAGTGCACCCTTTAGACGGATGCAGCATGCAGAAACCAATCGAGGTCCATTGGAACGCATGTTTGACCTCGCTTCTCTCTCGATCTTCACTGCTGCAGGCCTTGCACTTCAGATCCGTGGATTGAGCCCCGATACAGCAGAGACCCTCAGAGATCATGTTTTGAAAAAGATATCCGAATATCAACAGCTTGATGCCAAAAATGATGTCGAAGACTCGACCAATCTCTAGTAAGCTCCTTTGTCATGGCTCCGCCGCTTAAGACCTGCCTAACCTTCAAAGTTCGCGAAGAGAAAAAGTTCGATAAGCCGTGAATCAAGATTCCGAGGCGGGCCCCAAAAGCTCTCAAACCCGCAACCCCTTGATTTGGGACTGGCCACTGCGCATCTGGCATTGGCTAATCGCTATCTGCGCAATCACCGCATTGCTTACCGGACTGTTCCAGGATTGGAATGCGATGACGATTCACCGATGGGCTGGCATCGCAGTAGTCGCGTTGTTGGGATTTCGACTTCTATGGGGTATATGGGGCGGTACATACTCCCGATTTAGACACTATTGGACGACACCCAAGCGGGTCATTTCTCACTTTCGAGGAAGTTTGGATCCAGACCCGCATACGCCACCCGGCATTGCGCTCGCCGTTTGCATGATGATCGCTCTAGGCATTCAGTCAGTCGCCGGTCTGTTTACAACCGACGATGTCTTTATAGAAGGTCCCTTCGTCCGTCATGTACCCGACGAAGTTGTAGAAGTTGCAACAGACTTACATCACCAGGTGTGGTGGGTAATAATCTCGCTCATTGCAATCCACCTAATCGCCCACGCAGTTTACGGTGGAATACTGCGGAGCTCGATTCCGTTGTCCATGATTACCGGTCGCAAGCCTGTTGCGGCAGAGCCAACACAGTACTCTTTGACTAGAGCACTCTGTACGTTTGGCATCGCAATTGCCGGATTCTATGTAGTGTTACAGTACCTGAGATAAGCGCGATCAGGCACCTAGAGCATTAACTACTTTAGCGTTGTTAGATAACACACGTCAAGAGTTGGTTTACTCTCGATACTTGTTGTGGCACCCGCGACAAGCCATGCCAACATCCCGAACCGCAGAACCAATATCGCTCTCCGACCCGTCGTTATCGACCGTTTCCTTTAGATCAGCTGTAGCAGTTTTGAACGCTTCTACAGCCTTTTCGAACTCATCGGGTTCTTCCCAAATCTTGGGTAGCGCTTCTCCGCCTTCTGACCCCTCGGGAAATAGAGAACCCATGATCTCGCCATAGTCGGCTAACGCGTCGGCATGCATCGAGACGTGGGAGTCGAATGGCACTTCCCCACGGACAATCTTCAACAAAGATTGAAAGTGGCCACCGATGGCTTCCATCGATTCATGTCGATAATCGGCGATCTCTTCGGTTGCAACCAAACTGGTTACAACAAGAACAATGATTGATGCATGCACAAGCTTTCTCGGTCTTCTGTTCATGGTTCTCACGCAAACTAGGGGTTTCTGTGAGAATTATAGATTCGAGGCGTGACTTGCCTTGTTTGAGGTCGGCTAGCAGAAACCTCGTACCTGTCTACGTCGAGACAGCTTGTGCTCTTGTTGCAGACATGAGCTCAGTCACGGTTACCTGGTCCGGTGCAAACTCAAGAGCCAAGTCCACCAAATGTCGATGGTGAGTGAAGAACAGGATCTGACATTTCCTTGAGAGCTCCAGAAGAACTTTTAGACCGGCGGTTGCGCGTGCGTCATCGAAATTGGTGAATAAGTCGTCTGCGACGAATGGGATGGATGCGTTCGTTCCCTTTACATGTTCCTCTATCGCCGCAACTCGCATCGCCAGATAAAGTTGATCGAGGCTACCTTCGCTCAAACCAGGCAAACGAACCTCGTCATTGTTATTGCGGTAGGCAACTAAAGCGGGTTTGTTTCCATCAACTTGCACTTCAATCTGCGCGAAAGACCCGAGAGTCAATGCATTGAAGATTTCGCTTGCTCGTTTCAGCAGCGGTCCTTGCCGCTCTTTGCGAAACCGTTCGATAGCCCATTCCAGAACTAACGCTGATGCACGTATTGGAATGTACTTCTCGATGGCATCTTTCATTTCTGCCAACGCGCACTCCTTTTCGAATTCAGCTCGCGCGGCTTCATCGGATCCGCTGATCTCATTGAGTTGCATTTGGGCCTCTGTTTGTCGCGGCAATAACTCTTTTTCCGCCTGCCGCCACTTTTCAAGCTGAGATTCGAGCCTAGATTCTTCTGACCGCGCTGCGTCCAAATCCTCCACAGAGTCACATTCTGTCTTCAGTTCGGACAGGGAAAGTCCATCGCCGTCAGACCGCAGTTCTTCCTGTAGTCTTGACTGCTCATCACGACAGCTCCGCAATTCATCGGACTTCCTTATGCAAGATCGTAGGGCTTCTGTATCCCGTGCTCCAACTAAAGCTCGCATTTGATCAATTTTGATGGAGGTATCTCGCTGTTCTTCAATGACTTTCTCCTTTTGATCTTCTTGATCGCTCAATTGCTTAGCCAACTCCTCCTTGCGGGTATTAGTCCGCAGGGAACTATCCAGTCTCTCCTTTAGTTGACGAATGATGTCGATCGGTTCGCCTCGATCAAGATCAGGATACTCATCCTGCACTTTGGAACGGACACGATCCTCGAATTCCTGAATTTCCGACTGAATGGGACTTATTCGATTTTTCTTCAAGTCGTCGATTCTTGCGCTTACATCTCGCAATTCATCAAGCAATTCAAGCTTTTCGGCAACTTGCCGCGTACTTTCCGAATCGGGTAGGTTGATGTTGGACAGTGCATTGAACCACTCGGAACTCCATTCCTGGGACTCTTGTTGAATAGTCTCCCAGTCTTCAGAACGGTGATTGAGCTCGTTTCGTGCAGCCTTCAGATTGGCAGTGATGCTCTTTCGAGCCGAGTTTGTATCCTGGATCTTTGCAGCACGGTCGCGCGAGTACGCCAACGCTTCGGCTAAGGAATCGAATTCCAACTGCTCGGTTTCCTCCGAAAATTCGCCTAGTACTTGGCACAGTCGCTGTCGAGATTGTTTTTCGAGTTCAGTTAGTTGTTCTACCTCTGTGCGTAATTCCGCTTCGGTTCGCATCGACGACAGTAGAGAATCCCGTGTCTCTCTCCAGGCTAGCATGGTTGCAGGATCTCCAACCTCAAACGGGACCTTTTCCCAAAGCGATTTCCACCGACTTTGAATTCTCTGAAAATCGTCGTCAATATCGCTCGCTCTTTCACGGAGATCGCGCAGGCCCCGTTCCAACTGTTCGCGAGTCCTGATCATTTCTTTGTGGCGAGCTTCGGACTTGGCATTCTCAAAGCGCTTGTCTGCCAACGCATCCGACTCTCCAATCTTGTCCTCATATTCCCTGGCTCGATCGATTGGATTCCGTAAGCCGGCGCTAGAAGGGCGGTCAGTGGAAGAATCTGCAAGAAAGTCGGCTTTCAGCGACTTCCACAATTCGTCGCGCTCACTTCTCAGGGATTGCAAGTCTTCTTCCGTAACCAGTTTCTCGTCCTTCAGAAAACTATCGATTTGCTCTTCGATTGCTCTGACTTGTCGCTCAGCGTCCTTTAGTCTGCCCCTTTGAATCGCCTGTTCTTGCTCGACACTCCGTACATCATCGAGCATGTTCAATATCACTTCCCTAGAAGGAACGGAAAGCGATTCTAGATCCGTTGTATCGGAAACAGCCGGATTGAGTGTTTCCCGAATTCTCTTTGTCTCGTGGGACTGGTTCTTGAGTTGCCTCCGTAACCGCGGAAGGTTGGATAGGGCAATCTGTTCGCGCTGTGTGGTTTCAATAGTTGCGTTTAGCAAATCGGCATCCACAACTGGTCCGATATCGTTCAAATCCTCTTCAAGTTTCTCTCGATTTCGAGTCGCACTTTTCAAAAGATCCCTGCAGTTCTTCTCCTTCTCATCCAACGTGTCTTTCTGGCTGATCAGCTTTCGAGATAAGCGACCTGATTCCCGTGTAGGAATTCGCTCCGCCACCTCGCTTGGAGTGAGTGAGGACCAACCCAACCGATCGGACAAATACTGAAACTTGGTAAGTTCTTCACGCAAGTCCTCCTCGTGTTTCGGCAAGTCGAGCTTGGACTTCTCAACTTGGGGACGTCGTTCATTGAGTTCTTCAATGTCTGTTTTGTCTGCAAGTGTCTTTTCGTCAAGAGTCAATGTGTCTCGTTCAGCTTTCAATTGGCCAATGCGTTGCTCAATCACGTTGATGCGTGCTGCATGAATTTGACTCTGGGATACGAGCCCGTTGAGAGTTTCCATTGAGTTCTGAGCGAGTTCCATGACCGCTCCGAGTTCGGAGATTTGCCTATCTACTTCGTAATAGCGTGAAACCTTGGCTTTGAGCCTTCTAATACGCGAGAGCTTGCGTTGGCGAGGCTCAAGTGCGTCGATTTCTTCCCTCACGGCGCTCAATTGCCTGTCTACATCTTCAAGTGCTCGATGTAGGTTCTCCCAATCACGGGCCAATACCGAACTCTCGGCTACTCTCTTGGATGCTTCGTCAAAACGATCCTTAGCTTGATAATAGATTCGGCTCTTGCTCCTGTTGGGAGCCCAAAGTTGGGATGCTTCTGCCTTCCAAACATCCAGGGTCTCTTGCAGATCAAGAAGTCCGGCGGTAGCAGCAAATAGTGCCCTGCCCACGTCGTCCTCTGCATCAAGCATTGACTGCCCGCCCTTGTGAAGACGATCATGATCCAAACTGAACATCCGATTGAAAGTCTCACGACTTGTGTGATGTAGTAGAGTGAGTAGCTCACGATCGCCGTCGGTCAGGGCTTCATTCGTTTCAGGATCTCGCAGAGTATTGGCTCGTCCTTTGCGACGAACGGCCTCGAATTCCACTCCGTTGGATTGGATCTGAGCACCAATTTGCATATTGGAGGATCCATGTTTATAGCCATAGGTCGATCGGTTTGGAATATCGAAAAGGAAGTCCTCCAACGCTAAACGAGCTGACGACTTGCCCGCTTCATTGGGTCCGTAAATTAGGTGAAAATCGGAGCCACTAGCAGGATTGGGAAACTCGAGATTTTCATCGGTGAAATGTCCGTAACGTATCAATCTAAGCTTGTTAATTCGCATCCTGTTCTCCTCTAGCAATTTCGAACATTACGCGATCTGCTGTATGACTTAGTAACTCTCGGTACTTGCCTTTAACAAGCATTTGGGTGTAGTCCCTTTCACCACTCTCTGTATCAGTTCTTAATTCACCATGTAGCTTTGCCGACAGCCTTTCAAACTCAATTTGTAGCTGATCCTCCAGCTCGGAGTCGCCTATCGCTCCATCCAGCATGGACCTCAATTCGCCTATAGCTTCGCTCGAGGTTTGGATTGTTGCATCAGTAGTTGGAGGCGAAGTATCGATCTCGACTCTCTCGATCCAAAGTGAGTCACCTCCAGCATCCAAAGACAAGGCTTGCACGTTGCGGGTGAGGTCTTCGTTTCCTGAAATGAACGAACCATGCATCGGAGTGGTTCCGGTGAGTCGAATGCGTACGGCGTTCGTTTGGTCACCTTCATTGTCCTCTTGGAATTGGGTTACTTTCTGACTTATTGCTGTCATGACATCGACTAGTTCTGTGCATTCCTCGACATTAACATTGAGCCGATTCCACCTCACTACATCGCATTCCCACTCTTCGATTTCCACCACACGACCCTCTTCAACCGTAACGAGAGAAGCACTGCGGGGTCCATCCTCATTGATGTGCCGTCCCTGAAGATTTCCAGGAAAGACTACATGCGGATGTTCACTCAGAACTTGACGGGTATGTACGTGTCCCAAAGCCCAGTAGTCGTACCCTGCGTCAACAAGCTGTTCAAGGCTGCAGGGAGCATAGTTGACGTGTCCCCCGAGTCCACCCAGCCCTGTATGCAGCACTCCAATGTTGAACATTCCATTTCTAGGGGATGGATACTCCTGAACTAGATTTTCTTGAACATCTCGTTGTGGATAACTACGGCCATGCAAGACCACATTGAGATCGTCAATCGTGAGTGAATCGACTTTCCTATGAGAGAATTCAAAGACGTTTTCGGGAAGCCGTAGCCGCTTCGTGATCTGACTCTGAGCGTCATGATTGCCGTATAGCACGTACGCGTTTATCTCCGCCTGCCGTAGTCTCGCCATTTCGTTGACAAAGAAGAACCCAGTGTTGTAGTCCTTCCAGTCCCCGTCAAAAAGGTCACCAGCAATGACTACGAATGCTGGCCGAGCATCTATCGTCTTGCTAATCAGTTCGCTAAAAGCATCTCGAGTTGCAGTTCTGAGCCGATCAACAGCTACTCCTTCGTACTTGGTCAGACCCTTCATAGGACTGTCGAGGTGGATGTCTGCGGTATGTACGAATTGGAATCTTGAAGTGGGTAGATCTTTCACATTTCTATTTCAACCTCATACAGATTGGTACTTGAGAATATATTGGAAAAGGGAGAGTTTGATGAGTCGATCACGTCTCTCCTAGTAATTCTGAATCAGCCTTTTAACGGCATATTGACTTGCCTAGTAGTTGCAAGGTCGTATAGCGCTGGGAGAAAACTAATGCACTGTCGACCCCTTATCATTATATTACCAATGTTGTGCTGTACACACAACCATGTTCAGGAAATCATGTGTAGCAAATGTAACACAGACCAATTCAAGCCATTCGGTCTATGGGAAGCAAGACGCGTCTAGTAGCCTAGTAACGCATTGAGTTTGGGTGAAGGTAAACTGCATTGTGACCGACTGCCTTTCTGCAGAACTAGTAGAGGTCAACCAAAACAATCAAGATGCGACTTGTGAACAATCATACGCGTAAGGCCGATTGTCTGGAGGGGCCTTCCTTTTGATTTCCACTGATTTCGTGATTCAATACGTACGTCAATTGCACTTCCACATTGCTCCTCTCAGAACAGACAGTCAATGAGCAATCCCTACACACCTGGCTACGACCGAGTTCCTCCTGTATTCGCTGGAAGAGAGCGGGAAACTGACATACTCGACAGAATGGCAGAGAGTCTCGAATCCGGCGCGTACGGCGATCGCGACCTCATCGTCTACGGTCCAAGAGGAAACGGAAAGACTGCCCTTCTAAGTTTCACGCACAAGCGTCTAAAAGAAAGGTCAAAGGTTCGGTCGATTATTGTGGACCCTTCGGATGTTCCCACTCCCGTCGAAGTCTATGAAATATTGCTGGAGACTCCACGCCCAACGGAACGGACTATTACCACAGAGGGAGACGCAAGAGCTGAGTTTCTAGGAACCGGCGCAGGAGCCAGACGCTCCACATCGCAAGTGTTTGAATCAACTATCGCCGACCTCAAGAAGCGCTGCATTGATCTAATGACCAAGAAACCGACCATTCTATTGGTGGACGAAGGGCACGAAATCACTGGGGACAGTTTGCGGGCAATCCTATCCCTCTCAAGAGCTTCGAATCGTGAAGAGACAAACTTTAGATTTGTGCTTTCGGGAACTCCCGATCTTCCTTCGCACTTGCGAAGAATTGGTCCCACGTATCTCAACAGAGCTCGTCGATTGCGATTGGAGCGTCTCGATATTGAGTCAGCTACGACAGCATTGTTTCAGCCAATGGAGAATGCGGGATACGACGTTGAGTTGGATGGAGCGGAGCGAGAACGTCTGATTGAGCGAACCCAATGCTATCCCCACTTCATTCAAAGCATAGGCCATGCAATTTGGGACGTGGCCGAGGCTCAAGGGAACCGAAGGGTTGATATGGGAAGCTTAGTGGATGCGAAGCCGCTATGGGAAGAAGAAATAAACACGATGTATGAAGACCGCTTTCAAGAACTGGATTCCAAGGACTTGGTTCCATACGCTACTGCTGTGGCAGCTGCTTTTGCGGGACCTACATCTGTGCACAACGGGTACATCGACGTGCATGAAATAAGAAAAGTCGTCAAGGGAGTCAGTGCGGATGCGCCAGCGCATGAAGTGGTAAACGAACTCTCATCACTTGGATACGTCTGGCCGGCTAGGGGTGCGGGACATCTCTATGAGCCTGGCATCCCGTCCCTGATGGACCATATGCTTGGAATTGCACGTGATAGAGAGATTCCATCACTTCAAAAATCTATCGACGACAAATTCGATCTCGAGCTTTAGTTCTATCTCGAAGGGCAGTATGTAGGTCGAAATTCTCCACACAGTGAGCCAATTGGAGCAGCAATTCCAAGTGGATTAAGCAGCAGTTGGCAAAGATTTTTGCGAACTGCTAGTCAAATATTTGGTCGCACAACCCCTCAAAATGCTCCACCCTCGGCTCAAGGGCCGCAACTGTGTCTCTCCAAAAGTCCCGTTCCGTTAGATCGACGCTCAAATGCGTTTGTGCTAATTGCTCTGCGCTTACCCTACCTGTGTCACGCAGCAATCCGGTGTAGCGTGCAAAGAAATCTCCGTTCAATTGATCACGCCGTTGGTAGACGCTTTGACTGAACAGATAGCCAAACAGGTAAGGGAAGTTGTAGAAGCTAGTTCCAGATATATGGAAATGCAATTTGTTGATCCAGAAAAGATCGTCAGGTTCCGACAGTGAGTCTCCATACCAATCGTTCCATGCGTTTGCCATTAGAGATCTCAACTCGCTTGGAAGCAATGGTTTCTGCTGACGTGCTTCGTAGAAGTTTTTCTCGAATTCGAATCGAGTCGGAATGTTCAGTAGGAAGGACGTAATGGCAGAGAGTTCCTCCCATGCAACCGCTAACTCTGTTTGCGGACTGTCCGCCTTGTTCAAGAGTGCGTCTCGAACAAGAGTCTCGCCAAACGTACTAGCAGTCTCCGCCAGCGACATCCCATAGGATCTCTGCGAATCGGGTAGGTCTCGCATCGCCCAGTGATGAAACGCATGACCAAGTTCGTGGGCAAGGATCGTTATGTCGGTCATAGACCCCGAATACGTCATGTAGACTCGCGGAGTCCGGCTCTTGGGAAACGAGGTGCAATAGGCACCGGGACGCTTACTGCTACCCACCGTTCCCTCTATCCATTTGTTCTCCGCCATCATTCGTACAAATTCACCCATCGAAACGTCAACTTGACCATAGGCGTTGGCAACGATTTCCAGACCCTCATCAAAGGGAATCGATGCGTCTTGATTCGGCAGTTCGGGTGCAGGCGCACGCTGGTCCCAGGGACCGATTCTTTGCTTCCCGTAGGTTCGAGCGAGCGCTTTTGCAGCGCGACGCGACAGATCTCTTGACTCTCTTGCTACATCGATGACAGCGTCGAGTGTCTCACGCTTGATATGGCTTGAATGAGCGGGCGCGTCCAAGAAATGCACAGTCTTTCCATTTGAACGCCTCTTGCACATTTCCAAGCGCCAGCCAGCCAATGCATTGATGGAAGCGGCACAGGTTTCCTCGTGATCCGACCATGCACGATTAATTGCTCGCCAGGCATCTTCCCGCGTTCGATCATCGGTTGACTGCATGAGCGAGGCAGCCTCAGCTATTCCCACTTCTCGCTGGTCATTGCCATCCAAAACTTGGCACTTCAGCTGTCCAGCCAGACGGTCGTAGAGTCTACTCCACGCGTGGATCCCGCTCTGTCCAAGAGCACTTACGAGATTCTCCTCGTCAAGGCTAAGCAGTTCGTGACGGCGAGCCCTAGTATGACGAACCTGAAATTCCGAAGCAGAGGCTCGTTCGTCGTCCAAGTATTCATCAATCACATCATCAGGCACCAAGTTCAGGAACTGGGACAGTGGTTGCATCAGCTCGGAGAACTTGACTCGATATTCGATGAGACTTCCTTCAAGAGTCTTGGCATTGTCGTCGTTTCCGTCTACGGAGAGCAAACAGTTAGCAAACGTGGATGGATTACCCAGAAATTTGGATGCTTTTTCGGAGAGATCCTGAACGTTGCGAGCAGCTTCTATCGCCCCCGAACGTTCGGAACTGCTCATGCTGTCTATTCGATCAATCACTGCGAGAATCGCACTGTTTTCTTCTGCGACGCGATCCAAGATAGACGTGAATTCCCTCAAGTCGGCTTGAATTTGAGAATCAGACGGGGAAGTGTATTCGTGGGACAAGTCCCATGATGGTCCTGTGAGTTCCTTCATAGCAGTTTTCCGAAAAAAGCGCGCACGTGATTAGTGTCTAGTAGCTGAAACGAGACATGCCGTCGATTGTATTGATTAGATTGCCAGCTTGAGACAAATTAAGTAGTTTCTATGGAGTGTTTTCGTTCCCACCTTCACAAGGTTCCAACGGTCCCGAAAATAGCTTTTCGCGAACTTTCTTGGTATCCGCTTGGACTGCGGATCACACTTGTGACAGTTCATGCTGTAGGCTATGGGCGTGGTGGCAAGCAAGAAGTCTCGGACGGGTGCGATGCTACGCAAGCGCACCACTGGAAACGGTACTCCTTTCGACACGAGTACCGACGCAAATTCCGCCTAAATCGCCTAGAAATCCGCATCGGGTTTGCATCATCACTTTCGTTAGGAATCACTGGACTAGATTGGTATACCGAGGAAAGTATAGAAAGGCACTGGCACAACTTCAGCTGTTGGACAGCAAGAAACTGCACTTTATCTGCATCAATGTAATCCCTTCTCTCCGTGTATGAGGAATGAGCATCGATTGCCTTTGGGATTCTCGGGAATAGGAGATGGCACTGCCTCACTGAACCTATCAACTATGCATTTTCAGGTGTCGTGTGGACTATATACATGATTGTGAGCGTTAGTCAGTCTAAAGCAAAGTTACTGATTCCTATGAATAACCAAGCAGACAAATCGATAGCACAAGCTCATCCCATCTGATTGGTTGCGGAATGAACGCGAGAAAGAGATTGCCTTCCTAGCGCTTGGCGTGTTCCGTCAGCCAATTGAGGTTTCTTTCGCGGGCACGCCAAGACCCCTAACAATGTACGGCTCGTCGCTGTCCAAGGTGCTCGCATGCAGTTTATCCAACTCTTAGATGACATTCCTTCCACTGTCCGACATCTCGGCTTCAACCAGCCAAAGGACCCTTTCTAACCTGCCAATCTGGGCCATTTGAGATTTTGGACCGCCAGTGACTTTGACTTTGCTGATGCAAATGTCACGCAGAAACTCGTTAGGTCACCGGCTAGAAACACACGCACTGAACTATCACCCTGGCAAAACTCCTTAATTGCATTGCAAGGCATCTGACAACGCTCTTGTTTCTAATCTGGTTCTGGAGTCAATTTAATGGAAGGAGTCTCGTTAGCACCAGTGCGAGTTCAAGCATCTGTCTCAATTCAGTAATGTGTGCGGATTTTTCGGTGCCTCTTCTTTCGCCACAGCTTGTCTCCTTTAGATTGTTGTGTGCTATTATCCAACTCGCAATTCTCATCTCTGCTTCGTATTCGGTCGGGTCCCCGGCTTAATACAACAGCCTTTCGGCAAATAGGCTGGAACTCCCATCTACGAAGTAAATGAGAATTGCAACGACCCGGCACCCTGCCTGATTCATCGATGCAAAAGGCTTCTCAGTTAACGTACACCTCGTAAGGAAGAACCAATGGAAATCCTAATAACACTGCTAGTACTGGTCGGTATAGTAGGTATTGGCTTCGGTTCTTGGAAAATCCACCAATACTCGACCACGCACTATGGGTACAGTCCCTACAACTTGCTAATGGCACTTGCGTCAATTTCCGCTGTAGTCGCCGCATACTTTGGAATTTTCGTTCTCTCGATGGGCACGCTGAATGTAATCGTGTATTACTCGGCTCTAGGTTGCGGATTGGCGTTCATGTACTTCCGCGCCTTTAGGGGTTCTAATTGGTGGGTGGCATTATGGGGGGTTCTAACCATGCTGATCTTCTCGGTTGTGGTAGCGTTGGCGTGGATATTGATCAAGCGTGAAATAGACCGAAGGAAATCTTAGAACCTGCCCAATCAGACTAAATTGGTACTCAACGACCGGTAATCCCTGCGCACATTCTCAGCAAAGTTGCTAGATTTGTTTGGGCAAATTTTGCCAGTCCCCTATTTACTATTCAGCTTTCTCGAATGTGGTGAGTCCTCAATCCTGCAAGTGCAAGCTGCTCGACCCAAACTGATTTGTCACTTCACGATACAACTGCAATTGCTTTGACGAGCCAATTCTGCGCTGAAACTACTCTTACGTCAGAAGCCGATTTCTCCACACTGTCGGTTGATTTCGTCGATGATCTCGCACACTCGAATGGATTCAGCCCTCGTGAATTGCGGCATTTCCTTGAGTCCCGCAGCCATGCATCGATGCACGGCTTGTGCTTGGTACAGAAATCCGTGCTGATTTCCTCCACTCCAAGTCCATCCCTTGTAGCGTATCAACCTTTCTCCGTTCCATCGGGCACCGGGAGGTTGCCCGCGAGTGATCGGTGCGGGCGTTGGCATTGGATACTCAAAGCGCTCTACGTGATTGAAAGGACCGGCACTAGGGTTTCTGTCCTGATTCCAGTGGGTTTCCAACCAATCGCCCGTCCACCCTTTTGATGGATCTAGTTCCAACGTAGGTTTTCCTTCTTGCTTGCGCGTTCCGTGACGTGTAGGACGACCCGTTCGCACTGTCAGGGCTGAAGGATGATGAGACGGTGTTTCGATCGTAAGGCGACCCTTGGTTCCAACAAACTGGGATTCTTCGACAAACCGTCCTGAAGGAAATGTAATCACTGCAATGCCTCGCTGTTGCGAATACTGCAATATCGAAGCACTTGGCGGTGCGCCGTGAGCGGAAGGAATGTCGTTTGCGTACGGTTGGCCACGTGATCTCCTGCCTGCAGCCACGATCGTTGGCATCTCGTCCGCCCCAAAGCCCATGATCGCTGGATTCAACGCATATACCCGATCTGGATAGTCGGCTTGCACCACTTGCAGGTCACCAATGTCTCCTCTTTCCAATATGGCTCGTGCATGTTCGACAGCGGGGAAGAACCTCAACCACATCCCCTCTTGACAGAAAACACCCGCTTCGTCCGCTGCTGCGAAGACCTCCTTGGCTTGATCCGCCGTATCAGTGAAAGGCTTTTCGCACAAAATGTGCTTCCCTGCTCCTATTGCCGTCATCAGGTCGCGATGATGGTCCCAAGTCTTCGATGCGATGTAGACGATGTCCACATTGGGATCTTCGCAAAGTTCTTGGTAGGAACCATAGGCGGTGGAGATGCCGTGCGCTTCGGCGTATAGTTCCGCACGCTGCTTGTCTCGAGCCGCAACAGCAGTCACACTCGCACCTGGAACTTCCTGAAGAGACTTGATCCAGTCCGACGCAATTGCAGATGCGCTAATGATTCCCCATCTCAGGGGATGTCGTATCCCATCCTCTTCAGTTAGTCCGTGCCGAATATCCATAGGGGTGTTCATCGGCCATCCGTCAATAAAGGTCGAGTCGTCCATGTGGCTGTCGTTCATATCCGTTCTCTAGCTTGGGGTGGAGTGATGCATTCTGCAGGGTATCTCAGGTGGATTCAGACCGTAAACAAACCGATTCTGAGTGAACGCTCGAACTATTCAAGCCCTCAAGAGAAGATTCCCTCACTTAACCAAAATTGAGCAACATTTTACAATTAGACTCTAATACCGAGCACCTTTAATCTAGAGTTCTTCTCCCTTATACTGAGATCAATCGCTGTTGGAAGATCGACTCGAAAATTCACATCTTCTATCGGCACATTTGCTACTCTAGCCACTTGCAGTCTTGACTGATTGATAACTAGTTCTAGCTCTTTATTTAAATGCAATCCATCGCTACTTTCCTGCGATTTAGACAAGCTCACTATAGTGTCAATAAGCTTTAAATCCACGCCTAAAGTCTTAGAAATACGAGCATGAACTTCCTTCAGTATAGTGTTAAATTTAGTGGCAACTTGTGGTTCATAGGAAGGAATTGGCAAGTTATTCCGAGGTATAGCAAATTCAGGAAAGAATCGATATAGGTTTATGCCTTGAAATAAAACTTGTGCTCCAAGCCGACCATATCGGTCCACAAAACTAACGTTTTCTATACAAATTTCCTTCTCGAATATCAACTCTTCAAGTTTTTTGGTCGCCTCACAATATCCGGTTTGACCTTGTTCAGGGGTATCGTAGCCGACGGGCCTAATGCAGACCCCCTCTAGAAAACGTCCTCTTTGAATTCGCCAACGTGGATAAACATCGAAGGTGTCACCATCTACGATTCTAGTTACTACAAACGTGGGCTTATGATGAACTTCTTTCTTCGACTGCTCATGTACAAATTTCGTTTGTTGCCAGTAGCCTCTCTTGGGACTCTCGATTTTCCCTTGTCGTTTCAGACTTGCAAGGCTATTCCGGACGTTGTGCCTATAAATTACAAGACTATTGCCGTCTTTACGCAGGTCAACTTCGACTGTTAGCCAAAGCGCTTGTTGAACATGTTCGTATATTTCATCCAGTGAAATAGCGTAGCCACTGCTTTGCAAGAGGTCCAATATTGCCGCGTTGCATTGTTTGGGGGCAGGGACTGGAACTACTTACTCCTATTGACGATCCGACAAAGTAGTCTTGGAGAGGGGCATCGTTCCCACATTTTGTTCTCAGTCAGCGGGACACTCACTTCACTGCCTCTCCGCATTAGTTGCACTAGCGGTCGCTTATTTGCCGTCGGCGCGTTCATATCGTAACAAATCGTCACGAGCTGATACACCGGTGCGTAAGAAGAGCATTTGCCATCGGATTACCGAACTCCCTCTCACATAAAGCGATAAGTCCAAGCTCGTCGGAGCGCACACGAGTTCTTTAAACACACCGGTGTGCTTACATCTCACTTCCAACTTCTGCAGGCTAGGACAGTTCAGGTAAGTCCAGGAAGCGCTCATGGGCCCTTGTAACTAGGATAATCGCGAACTCCTTTCGACTCATTCAAGAATCTTCGGACATTTTGGGTTAAGAGGACACTTCTGACAAACTGGCTTTGACGGTTTGCAATAATTCTGTCCAATATTCCACATTGCAAGATCGAAATCGGCTGGAGACGCTAAGCGCATAGCATCGATTTCCCTCATTACAACCGAGATTCTTGCGGACGATGTAAGTCCCGCTCGAAATGCCACACGACATACATGTACATCAGGTTTAATGCAGAGCTTTGACTTGCTGGCCTCTCCACCTCCAACGCCGTATTGTCTAACTAAATCAAATTGCCCCATCCTCGCCAGTGCTACTCCAATGCCGGGGAATTGAATAAGTCTGTCATAGAGTTTGCGCACATGCGGTGCGCGAATGTCATTCCAGACGTTTCTAACGTCTCCGGAATACTCGCTGACAATTAGTTCGGCCGACTTCTTGAGGTTGCTTGGAAATGTAGGATTTGTAACAGACAAGGCGTATGCGTTTCCCTCAAATCCCGAGTTGCAAATCCGCTTGAGTGTTCCCAAATGACACTTACTAATCTCTGTCCAGAAGTCACCGTGGGTAAAGTGATTCTTGACAAAGTGATTACCCCCATCCCATGCGCGCCATGCTGGCTGAATCCTATCTAATAGCAGGAAAATAAACCATCCGTTCGCTGCTTGTGCATCTCGAAATCGTTTGTTCTGCCACGCGCCTATACCTTCGGCCCTGAGCACTTCATAGTGTTTCATTGCAAGATCGACAATCTGTTTTTTGCTCATTTGTGCACCTCCTCAAGACGGTCCGGGACAGCCCCCAATCAATTGGACATCCTTGGGTTTCTCGATCTTAGCAGAAACATAGAGCTCAGGGCAGATGGGATCTGCGTCGTCATTGAAAACTGAACCATTCTCCCCCCCTAGTTGACGCTTGACTTCAAGCCAAACACGGCGATCGATCCACAAGACCCTGATGTGATATTGGATCAAGAAAGAATGCCAAACGCAATGCGATGCCCCTACTTTGCAAACATCCAGCGATGTCGGAAACTATATCCAGAATTAACGTAGACCTGTTGGACTCTCAATATTTTGACTAACCACACTCAGAAACATCAAAACTCCTGGAAAACGGGAGGCAACACTTCAGAGTCGCCTTCCTCAAGTGCTTTCCTATGTTTGTCAGTGAGGTATTTCCGTGCCTCCAAAATCTGCTCGTCGGACAAACTCTCTCGATAACGACTATGGTCGAGAAGCATAAAGACCACCATGGACTTGAGCTCCTCTGGCGTAAAACGGTCCATTGAATTGAGTAGTTGCCCAATATCAGACTCCGCCCAAGCTGCAGCCAATGCGATGTGAAAGTTCTGAATGTCGGAGTCGGAAACCTGTCCTGCTAAATTGAACGCCCGATCAATCTCACCGTTACGAATCAACTTTTCCGCTATCCCTCGAAAAGCAGTAAGCCTCGTTGGACCTTTGCGTACGCGTGGAAGCAAATCAATCGCCATCTCCAAGTCAGCAGTTGTCAGGGAGGACATGGCCCTTAATTCCAACTCCTCCTTGGTCGGTGCCCGCCTATCCATTCCGGTATTGAACTTTTCATCGACTCGAGCGAGCATCGTAGTCATTGCAAGCAGAAGATCGACTTCTAACAGTCTGTCCGTGATCGAAACCAGCAACTCGTCACGAATCTCTTCGACACCGGGCTCATTCAGAATCCACTCAAGGGCCGCATTGTGATCGTGACTTGACCACACATTCACAACACTTTTCGCGCTTGACGTCTTGAGGGTGCTTGAATCCATGGCTGCTACTGACTGCGCGGCTTTTTCGGGAGAATCTCTAGCTATAGCGGACAGTGCCGCTTTGGACACTGTCTCCTGAAGAAATGTAGGCAGAGCAGCGAGGCCCTCCATCATTTCCTCTGGTTCGTTATCTGCCCATGCTCCAACTACCTGTTCTATTACCGCTTCGCTTACCGACTCATCCTCAATTGCTGTTGCAGCTTTCATGGCGGAGCGAGGATCAGACTTAGCCCAAATTCCTGCAATGTCCAAAGCAATCGAGTTGTAGCGGTCACTCTCGATGGTCAATGCATAGCTGAACGCACCGACAGGATCGGTTTGAGCAACCTCATTAAGGACGCTACGGATTACGCGTTGTCGAGTACCCCCATTTGTGAGCGATTGGCGGACTTGATCAAGAACACTCAATCCGCTCTCTTCTACCCAAGCTGTCGCAACTCGAGCAATAGTTTCCCAACTCGCGGCGTCGTTTTGTAAACGGATGGCCAGTTCGTTCCAAGCTTCTTCGGGATCTCCAATTGCCTCCTCAATTCTTTGCTCTGCAAGAGCCAAAATCGCGATCTGCTCATTGCCAAGGTCTCGAGCAATGGTTAGAAGCGTGCCTTCAGCAAGGTCCATCCGTTCTTGAACGATTGCGTTCAATGCAAGTCCCTTTGTGTGTAGGTCTAATGTCCGTGCACGCGAAACGGCCGCATTCAGATCTGAATGTGCCCATTCACGAAAGACATTCGTTACAGCCCGCACATAGTCGTAACCTGTATACATCTCCAAGACCCGAGACAACGCTCTACTTGGGTTTTGGCGAGCCAGCCGTTGAACAATTGCGAATTGAAGCTCATACGTGTGTGCTTCTGGAAAAACGTCCTGAGATTGAGTTAGAAGGTCATCTACTTGCTCTTCGTCCAGTTCCGAAAGCAAAATGTGCAGTGCTAGTTGTTGCTCGGACAGACTCCTGATATCCAAGATGTCATCTAGACTATGCACAGTTGCCGATTGGGCGTCATCGTTCCCCGTGGCGACGAACAGCCAATACACCGCACTAGAGCACCCGATGCCAAGCAGAAAAGCTACTGTGAGCAGCGCAAAAAGGCGAATTGGAGTCTGATTGGATTGCATGAATCTGAATGTCGGAGTCGGTCGACGCGAAGTTCTACTATCGGGCTCTTACCAGCAATCTCTCATGACTGATAAGAATTTTTCACAAGACCCTCTTAGACAAAATCAACGCTTTGAGAGATTGACATTTTTTCTCTTGTCTCTCCCGACATAAAGGAACCAATCAAAAATCTTGGAATACGGGTGGCAACACGTCGGAGTCGCCTTCCTCAAGTGCTTTCCTATGTTCGTTTGTGAGGTGTCTCCGTGCCTCCATAACGTGCACGTCGGATAACCGTCCTCTAAAACGACTATTGTCGAGAAGGATGAAAGCCACCTTGGACTTGAGCTCCTCTGACGCAAAACGGTCCATTGAATTGAGTAATTCACCAATATCAGACTCCGCCCAAGCTGCAGCCAATGCGATGTGAAAGTCTTGCCCGTCAGGATAGTCAAACTGTCCCGCTAGAGTGAATGCTCGATCAATCTCATCGTCTTGTATCAACTCTTCGGCTATTTCTTTGAAAGCAGCAAGCTTCGTCCGACCTTCGCTGACACTTGGAAGTAGATCAATCGCTGATTCCACGTTTGACTTTGCATGGGTGGAGATGACCATCAATTCCATCTCCTCCTTTGTCCCGTCAATCCCGCCCAAGACACTCTCGTACCCTTCAATAGCTTGAGCGAGCACTGTGGTCATTGCAAGCAGAGGATCAACCTCAAACAGTCTACCCACGATTGATAACAGCAACGTGGACCTAATCTCTTCAACACCGGGATCATTGAGAATCCACTCAAGGGCGGCAGTGTGGTCGCGTCTTGACCACACACTCGCAACTTTCTCTGCGCTCGATGTCTTGAGCGGGCTTGATTGCATGGCTGCTACTAACTGAGCGGCTTCTTCAGGAGATTCTCTAGCTATAGCAGCTAGTGCTGCTTTTGAAACTGACTCTTGAAAATCGGCAGGAAGTGAATCGAGGCTCTCCAACATCTCTCTTGGCCTGCTTTGCGCCCAAGCCCTGACTACCGCATCGGCTGCAGCGTTGCGCACCTCCTCCCTCTCAACTCCAGCTATGGTCTTCAAGGCCGAATGAGGGTCAGAATCTGCCCAAATACCTGCTAGGTTCCTAATAATCGAGTTATGTAGGTCACTCTCGACAGAAAGCGCAAATTTGAAGGCACCATCGGGGTCCGTTTGAGCAATCTGTTCGAGGAGACTACGGATTACGCGTCGTCTAGTTTCAGTATTGGTCAGCGACTGGTAGATTTGATCGAGCACACCCAATCCGCCCTTTTCAACCCAAGCCTTCCCAATTCGAGCAACAGTCTCCGTATTCCCAGGGTCTTCTTGCAAGGAGATAGCCCATTCGTTCCATGCCTTCTGGGGATTTCCAAGTGCCTCCTCAATTCTTCGATGTGCAATGGCTGAAATCGCAATCTGTTCGTTACCAAGGTCTATGGCAATCGCCCGAAGTGTGCTCTCAGAGAGGTCCGTCCGTGTATGCACGATTGCACTCAATGCAAGACCCTTGGGGATTTGCTCGAGTGTCCGAGCACGCGAGATGGCCTCATTCAGATTGGAGTGTGCCCACTCGCGAAAGACGTTCGTTACCGCGCGCATGTTCTCGTAGCCTGTATACATTTCCAAGACCCATGACAATGCTCGGTTTGGATTCAGGTGGGCTAGGCGCTGAATAATTGGGAATTGGAGATCGTACCTGTGTGTTTCAGGGAAGACGTCCTCAGATTGTGTAAGAAGATCACGGACTTGTGCTTCATTCAGATCGGACAGGAAAGTGTGTAGTGCCAATTGTTGTTCAGACAGACTCCTAATTTCCAAGATGTCATCTAGATTGCGCACCGTTGACTCTTGTGGTTCTGACGATCTTGAGACTTCAACGGGTGAGCTTTGCTCACTAATAGTGGATTCACTCTCGATGGGAGAGGATGGAGTGACAGCTACCGCTAACAGGCCTTGGTTTCCTGTAGCGGCTAACAGCCAATAATCTGTACTAGAACACCCTGTGCCAAGCAGGCAAGCTATTGCGAGCAGCAGAAAGAGACGATACGGAAACTTATTGGATTGCATGAGTTTGATCGCTACGGTGAGTCGATGCTATGTTCTGCTCTTGAGTTTGTTTCAGCGATCTCTAGTTTTCGAGTCGAAATTGCTCACTCTGCCCTTGTCAAAAGTGTAAGTTTTGAGAGAAATTGACCTTCGTTCTCTTTATTGTCTTGCTATTCATCGAAACATCAATACTCCGAGAAAATGGATCGCAGAGCTTCGGAATCGCGTTCCTCAAGTGCTCTCGAATGTTCTTCAATGAGGTACTTCCTTGCCTCATCGATTTGCTCGTCTGTCAAACTCCTGTGCATTCGGTCATTCGTAATAAGCAACAGAGCAGCCCGCGACTTGGCTTCCTCTGACGGAAAACGGTTCATTGAATTGAGCACAGCTACTGGTTCGGTTCCTATCCAATAGTTGGACAAAGCACGGTGGAAACTCTCTCGATCAGTATCAGGAATCTGTTGGGCCATGTCGAACGCCTTATCGATTTCGCCCTTCCTTACTAGCTCTTTGGCCACCATTTGGAATGCAAGATACTTGGTCCTGCCATCGCGCACCTGTGGAAGCAGCTCAATGGTCTTGTCCAAGTCTGAAGAAACCAGATACCTTATGACGTTGATCTCCATACCCAATTCCGGCCCGAACATTCCGTGTCCCCTTCGCTCTTGTTCGATGGGTTGTGCGCGTGCCGTGGTCATTGCAAGATCTGGATCTGCCTTTACCAAGCTATGTAGGATCCTAGACAGAAGCTCGAACCTAATCTCTTGGACACCAGGCTCATTGAGAATCCAATCAACGGCCGCCTTGTGGTCGCGATAAGACCAATTTAGCGCAACACCGCGAGCACTTGCTGACTTTAATGAACTTGTTTCCATCGTTGCAACAAACTGAGCAGCTTCTTCAGGAGATTCGCTAGAAAGCGCACTTAGTGCCGCAGAAGATGCTACCTCTTTTAGATCTGAAGGCACAGGGTAGACGTTCCTGAGCATCTCCCTTGGTTCTCTATGAGCCCAATCTCTAACCACCTTTTCCGCAGTGGCTTTGCGCACGGACGCGTCACCAATTCTGGTGGCAGCCAACAATGCTGCACTAGGGTCAGACCTTGCCCAAACACCTGCAACGGATCGTAGAACTGCTTTGTTTGGATCACTCTCCATATTCAGTGCATAGAGAAAAGCACCTTCAGGATCGGAATGTGCGACATCTCTAAGAACGCTACGCATTACGCGTTGTCTGGTTTCGGCATTTGTTAAGGATTGAGAGATGCTGTCCAACACGCTTAATCCACTCTCCTCGACCCATGCCGAAGCGACTCGGATGAATTCGTTGAGAAGCGATGTGTCGTCTTGAAAGCCTACAACTAGTTCGTTCCAAGCCGTTTCTGGATCATCAATTGCCTCTTCTATTTTTCGTTGTGCAACTGCTGACATCGCAATCCGTTCGAGACCAAGATCTCTAGCGATCGCTCGTACGGTCTCATCTGAGAGATCCGTACGTTCTTGCACAATCACATCCATGGCAATTCTCGCGTGGCGTCGGTTCAATGTCCGTACACGTGAAACCGCATCATCGAGACTGGAATGTACCCAATCCTTATAGACACTGGTTACAAATTCGGGGACGAAAAGAGCATCCATTTCCAACACAAGCGACAACGCTCGACTTGGATTTTGGTGAGCCAATCGCTGAACTATGGCGGACTGTAGTGCAAGCTTGTCCGCTAATGGGAAGACGTCCAGTCCCTGCGTCAGTAATTCAACTACTTGCTCTTCGTCCAAATCGGAGAGGAAGATGCGCAATGCCAATTGTTGCTCGGACGTACTCTTGATGGCTGCAATGTCATCTAGACTGCGAACAGAGAACTTTGGTGGTTCGGCCGAATTTGAGACTTCGGTAGTTGAACCTTGCTCCTGAGTATTGGCATTGCTCTCGATGGGAGAGGATGGATGAAGGGCATCTACTAATTCGTCACTGTTTTCAGGGGCAACGAACAACCAATACACCGCACTGGCGCATCCGACTCCGATTAGGAAACCAATGGTGAGCAGCGCAGCAATACGACTTGGAGAGCTAGTGGATTGCATGAGTCAGATCGTTTCGCCTAGCTATTCACCGAACACTCAAAAACCTTGGAAAATGGACTGCATCCCTTCAGGGTCGCGTTCCTTAAGCGCTCTTGCATGTTCTTCAGAGATGTATTTCCTTGCCTCCTCAATCTGCTCGTCCGACAAGATTTTGTTGTATTCGTTGGTCATTACTAGCAAAACCGCCGCCTGAGACTTGGCCTCTCTTGATGGAAAACGGTCCATCGATTTGAGCATGCCCTGTGGATCGGATCCCACCCAAGTGGTAGTCAAGCTAAGTCGAAACTTCCCTCGTTCAGCCTCCGGAACCTGTTGGACCATGTTGAACGCCTTGTCAATCTCATCATTCATTAGTAACGATTGGGCTACCGTTTGGAATGCAAGATCTCTCGTTGGGCCCTCGCGTACCTGTGGAAGCAGCTCAAGTGCTTTGTCCACATCCGAAAGAGCTAGAGCAGAAATAACTTGGTACTCCATCCCCAAACTTGTGCGACCGAACATTCCGAATCCTGTCTTGTCCTCTTCGATAGGTTGTGCGAGGGCAGTGGTCATTGCAAGCTGAGGATCTACCTCGGTCAGCCTTTTCATGATGTAGGACAGTAATTCGGACCTAATCTCTTCGACGCCGGGTTCATTGAGTATCCATTCAAGTGCTGCACTGTGGTCCTGCCTTGACCACAAGACCGCAACAGTTCGTCCGCTTGACGTCTTGATATAGCCTGATCGCATGGCAGCTACTAGCTGAGCGGCTTCTTCAGGCGATTCTCTAGATATCGAGCTTAGTGCGGATGTAGATGCCGTCTCTCGGAGATCTTCAGGGAGAGCGTCAACGTTTTTCAGCAATTCCCTTGGTTCCCATTGGGACCAGGTGCTGACTACTGATTCCGTAACGACTTTACGCAACGAAGAATTCTCAATTCCATTCGCGGCGGTAAAGGCGGATAGGGGCTCAGAGTTTGCCCAAATGTTTGCTATGTCTCTAACAATCGTGTCGTGCTGTCCATTTTCGAATGTAAGTGCATAGCTAAAAGCACCAGCAGGATCAGTTCGAGCAGCCTCTCGAAGGACGCTACGGATCACGCTAAGTCTAGTCTCTGTATTGGTTAGCGACTGGTGGATTTGATCCAGCACACCCAATCCGCTCTTCTCAACCCATGCCTGGGCAATTCGGGAAATGTTCCATGAATTCGCCGGTTCGTCTTGCATATCGATGGCCAGTTCGTTCCAAGCCTTTTCTGGGTCTTCGATTGCCTCGTCAATTTTCCGTTGCACGATAGCTGAAGTGGCAACCTGTTCCTGACCAAGGTCCCGCGCAATCGCTCGGAGGGTGTCATCGGAAAGGTCCGACCGTTCTTCCACGATGGCATCCAATGCGATTCGTTTGAGGTGGTGGTTCAATTTCTTTGCGCGCGAAACAGACTCATCTAGGTTGGAATGCGCCCAATCCTTATAGATGCTCGATACAAACCCGCCAGGACTATAGGTGGTACCCATTTCCAAGACAAGCGACAACGCTCGATTTGGACTTTGCTGTGCCAGTCTCTGAACTATGGCCGATTGAAGGGCATACCTATCTGCTTCCGGGAAGATATCCGGTGATTGTTTCATAAGATCGACAACACGTGCTTCGTCTAGTTCGGACAGTAAACTACGCAGAGCCATTTGTTGCTCAAACGCGCTCTTGATTTCTACGATGTCATCGAGACTGCGGACAGTCAATTTTGCCGACTCTGACGAGCTTGAAACTCCTCCCGGTGAACTTTGTACTTCGGCACTGGAATCAATCTCGGTGGGAACAGACAGGGCAACAGTGGCCGCCACTTGGTCGCCATTCTCCGGAGCTACAAACAGCCAATACACCGCACTGGCACATCCAACTCCAAGAAGGAAGGTAATTGCGGGCAGCACGATAAGGCGACCTAGAGATTTTGTGGTTTGCATTCGTTCAATCGTTGCGAGGTGTCAACGCCATGCTATACCTTCAAGCTCCTACCACCAAACTTCCGACTTCATTGGTCCGACTAGATGCGTATTGGCGAATGGGGATTGGAGTGAATTTGGGTCAAGAGAACTGTATTTCTTGGGTTCGTG
The DNA here is from genome assembly GCA_965203735.1 of Candidatus Azotimanducaceae bacterium. Lineage (GTDB taxonomy): Bacteria > Pseudomonadota > Gammaproteobacteria > Pseudomonadales > Azotimanducaceae > Bin55. The sequence continues at coordinate 472,731 of OZ241909.1, read as the reverse complement.
TTTCACAGATGATGCAATCCGACTGCTTCTCTCGTTCAATTCTTGAGAAACGTGCAGGTTTGCCGCCCTGATTTCTCTTCGAGCTCAATCTCCCTTGATGAACCTAGAGTGTGCCCATCACAATGACAACCGAATCAGCGCAAAGAAAGATTGACTCTAGTTAGCTGGATAGTCTTGCGATGCATGGAACAATCAAAGATCTTGGAATATGGACCGCAACCCTTCGGTGTCACGTTCCTCGAGAGCCTGCAAATCTTCCTCAGTGAGGTATTTCTTAGCCTCCTCAATTTGCTCGTTTGACAGGATCTTGAAGAATTCGTTGCCCACTATTACCATAAGCGCTGCCTGTGACTTGGCCTGCTTTGATGGAAAACGGTCCATCGAATTGAGCATTCCTTGGGGATCAATCGCTGTCCAGGAAGTCGACAGAGACATGTAAAAACTGTCTCTGTCAGACTCCGGCACCTGTTGGACCATGTCGAACGCACGGTCAATCTCATCATTCATTAATAGCGAATGAACTATCGGTTGGAACGACATCATCTGCGTTGGTCCTTCGCGAACCTGTGGAAAAAGCTCAATGGCTTGGTTCACATCTGACTCGGCTAGAGACAAAATGACGATGAATTCCAATCCGTAGTACTTGTCCTCATCGATGGGTTGTGCCAGCGCAGTGCTCATTGCAAGTTCGAGATCGACCTGGACGAGCGTATGCATGATTGAAGACAATAGTTCGAACTTAATCTCTTCGACACCAGGCTCATAAAGAATCCAATCAAGTGCCGCTTTGTGATCGCTACGTGACCACGTACTCACAATGCTGCTTGCACCTGACGTCTTAGCGGCGCCTGATTGCATAGCAGCTGCTAAATCAGCAGCTTCTTCAGGAGATTTTCTTGCTATCTCGTCTAATGCCGCTTTAGACGCTGTCACCTGAAAATCGGCGGGTAGAGAATCAATTTCTTTCAAAAACTCCCTTGGTTCACTAAAGGCCAGGGCTTTGACTGCGGACTCCGATAATACTTTGCGCACTGTCTCTTGTTCGATTCCAGCGGCAGCACTCAAGGCGGAACGAGGGTCAGAGCGTACCCAAATATTTGCAATGTTGTTAATAATGTAGTTGTGCGGGTCACTCTCGAGAGTCATTGCGTATTTGAGAGCACCGGCAGGATCGGTTTGAGCGACCTCTTCAAGGACGTGATACATTACGCTCTGCCTAGTTTGGGCATTGGTCAGCGACTGATAGACTTTGTCAAGCACGCCCAAACCACTCTTCTCAACCCATGCTGTCGCGACCCGGGAGAGTGTCCTCAAGTTCCCCAGGTCGTCTTGCAAATCAATGACTAGTTCGTTCCAAGTTGTCTCTGGGTTGTCGATTGCATCCTCGATTCTTTGTTGTGCGTGAGCTGAAGTCACAACCTTTTCGCTGTCAATATCTTGAGTAACCGTGTGGGTTGTGTTGTCGGATGGATCCGTCCGCTCCGGCATGATCGCACTCAGAGCAACTCTCTTGTGGTATGGGCTCAATGTTTGAGCACGCGAAGCGACCTCATCGAGGTTGGAGTGTGCCCAATCTTCAAAGATGCTCGTTAGAAGAGCCCTGAAATCGTGCCTATCCGCGTCCCCGACGACGTCTTGAGTCTGGGTGAGTAGATCTGCCATTTGCTCTTCATCCAGCTCGGACAAGAGTGTGCGCGGCGTCAATTGTTGCGCTGACGCGCTCTTGATGCTTGCTATTTCGTCTAGATTACGAACAACCGACGTTGGCGATTCCCGTGTGAGTGAGTCTTCGGTGGGAGCGGACAAAGCGACAGCATCCGCCGATTGGTCGCCGTACCCAGAGGCTACGAACGGCCAATGCACTGCACAGGAGCTTCCAATACCAACGAGGACACCAATGGAGAGCATCGCAAGAAGGCAACTCGGAATTTTGTTCACTCGCATAATTCAATCTTTACGGTGGTGTGACTATTAGACATCCATTTGAGACTGCATATTCAGAACTCTCACAAGACAATTTGGTGCGGGTAGCAAGTCAAATCGGAGTTGGAATGAACGCTAGTCAAGAGTTCAGTTTGTCCTGGTTCTGTACTTCAGAGTTGATGCAATCCCGAGGAGTGTTCAGCAGCTCTATTGATTAGAGGAAGAATGAACAGTCTGTATTGTTTTTGTTCATTTCCGTCCTCTAGTTGGCTCCGCCATTCATCAAGCAATCAATACGTTTGGAAAAGGGACTGCAACGCTTCAGGGTCGCCTTCCTCGAGCGCTTTCGCATGCTCGTCCGTAAGGTGTTTCTTGGCTTCCTCAATTTGCTCGTCTGACAAGGTCTTGGTTAATTGATTGGTTGTGACCATTAGGGCAGCAGCTCGCGACCGGTCCTCCTTTGACGGAAAACGGTCCATTGACTTGAGCATACCTTTGGGATCAGTCATTGCCCAAGAACTGGCTATAGCCTGATAGACTTTCCCTCTGTCAGATTCCGGAACCTGTTGGACCATGTTGAAGGCCTTATCAAACTCCTCGTTCATTAGCAAGGTTTGAACTACTGTTTGGTACGAAATTAGCTTCGTTAGTCCTCCGCGTACCTGAGCTAGTAGCTCAATGGCTTTGTCCACGTCTGAATGAGCAAACGACGAAATGACTTGGAACTCCATCCCCACCCCTTCACGACCGAACATTCCAAATCCGGACTCACTCTTATCGATAGGTTGTGCCAGCGCTGTGCTCATTGCAAGCTCGAGATCGACTCTGGCTAGCCTATGGATTATTGAGGACAGTAGCTCGGACTTAATCTCTTCGACACTCGGCTCATTGAGAATCCAATCGAGAGCGGCCTTGTGATCGCGATCAAACCAAATACTCACAACACTGTATGCACCTGTCGTCTTAACGGAACCCGGTTCCATAGCAGCTACTAATTCAGCACCTTCTTCGGGGGATTCACTAGATATTTCTCTCAAGGCCGCCGAAGACGCTGTCTCCTGAAGATCGGGAGTTAGTGCATCAATGCCATCCAACACCTCCCTTGGTTCGCTATACGCCCAGGTTCTAACCACCGACTCGGTAACTGCTTTGCGCACCGACGCTCTCTCGATTCCAATCGCTGCTGCTAGAGCAGCACGAGGGTCAGAGATTGCCCACGTATCGGCAATGTCGCTAACAATGAAGTGGTATGGATCATCCTCGATTGTCAGTGCGTAGTTGAAGGCACCTTCAGGGTCGGCTTCCGCAACCTCCTCAAGGACGCGACCAATCACTTCGTCTCTGGTTTCTGTCTTGGTCAGCGAGTGATAGACCTGATCCAGCACACCCAATCCACTCTTCTCTACCCATGCCGTCGCAACTCGGGTAATAGTCCTATAGCTCGACGGGTCGTCCTGCAAGTCAATGGCCAGTTCGTTCCAAACGGTCTCTGGGTCATCGATTGCCTCGTCAATTTTTCGTTGAGCGATAGCTGATGTCGCAATCTGCTCATTGTCAAGGTCTCGGGCAATCGCTCGGATCGTGTCATCGGAAAGGTCCGTCCGTTCCTGCACGATCGCGCTCAGAGCATCTCGCTTGTAGTGCGGTTCCAGTTTCCCGGCATGCGAAATGGCCTCGTCAAGGTTGGAATGTGCCCAATCCTTATAGATGCTCGTTACAAGACCCCTACGGCTGTTGCTGAATTCCATTTCCAGGACAAGGATCAACGCTCGACTGGGATTTTGGTGAGCAAGTCTCTGAATCATTGCGAATTGCAGGTCGAACCTATCCGAGTCACCGAATAAGTCTTGAGACTGAGTTAGTAGATCTACTACTTGCTCTTCATCCAGATCGTACAAGAGAATGCGCAGAGCTAATTGTTGCTCTGACGCGCTTTTCATGTTTGCTATTTCATCGACACTGCGAACAGCGAATTTTGGAGGTTCCGGCACATCTGCGACTTCGGCGGGCGAAATTTGTACTTGGGTAGTGTTTTCAATTTCGGTGGGCGTGGGCGGAACGTCGGTATCCGCTAATTGGTCGCCACTTCCCCCAGAAGGGGCCACGAACAGCCAATACACAGCGCTGGAGCATCCGACACCAATGAGGACACCAATGGTGATCAACACTGCAAAGCGACCATGGGATCTGCTGGATTGCATGACAGAGGTCATTACGCCAAGCTATTCACCGAAACAATCAAAAGGCCTGGAAAAGGGACTGAAACGCTTCGAGATCACCTTTCTCAAGCGCTTTCGCATGCTCGTCAGTGAGGTGTTTCTTTGCCTTCTCAACTTGCTCGTCTGATAGGGCTTTGGAATATTGATTGGTTGTTACAAGTAGGGCGGCAGCTCGAGACCTGTCCTCCTTTGACGGAAAACGGTCCATCGACTCGAGCATGCCTTTGGGATCAGTCGCCGCCCAAGATGTAGATATTGCCCGATATAATTTATCTCTATCGGACTCTGGCACCTGTTGGACCATGTTGAAGGCCTTTTCAATCTCGTCTTCCATCAGTAATGATTGAGTTACCATTTGATACGACATAAGCTTCGTCTGTCCTTCACGTACCTGAGGTAGCAGTTCAATGGCTTTGTCCACGTCCGAAAAAGCTAGCGACGAAATCACACTTAATTCCATCCCCATCCCCCCACGACCAAACATCCCAAATCCGGATTTGTCCTCATCGATAGGTTGTGCCAGCGCAGTGCTCATTGCAAGCTCGGGATCGGCCCTTACGAGGCTATGCATGATTGAAGACAACAGCTCGGTTCTCATCTCTTCGACACCCGGCTCATTGAGAATCCATTCAAGTGCCGCCTTGTGATCGCGATGTGACCAGCTACTCACAACATTACTCGCACTAGACATCTTTACTGAGCCTGACTCCATAGCAGCCACCAAGTCAGCAGCTTCTTGAGGGGATTCTCGAGATATCGCACTTATTGCAGTGCTAGCGGCTGACTCCTGAAGATCGGCAGGTAGAGAATCCACAGTTTCCAATACAGCTTTTGGTTCATCAAACGCCCAGGTTCTGACCACCGATTCCGCTACGGCTTTGCGCACCGACGCTCTCTCGATTCCTATTGCGGCAGACAAGGCGGCACGAGGGTCAAAACTTGCCCACATACCTGCGACGTTGCTAATGATCGAGTTGTATGGGTCATTCTCAAGAGTCAGCGCATAGTTGAAAGCACCCTTGGGATCGGTTTGAGCAACTTCCGCGAGGACGCGACGAATTACATCGTCTCTGGTTTGGGTATTGGTCAGCGAATGGTAGATTTGGTCCAGTACACCCAGTCCGCTCTTATCAACCCATGCCGACGCAACACGGGAAATAGTCCTAGCGTTCGACGGGTCGTCCTGCAAGTCAACGGCCAGTTCGTTCCAAGCGGTTTCTGGCTCGTCGATTGCCTCCTCAATTTTTCGATGCGCGATAGCTGAAGTCGCAATCTGTTCGTTGTCAAGGTCTCGGGCAATCGCACGGATGGTGTTATCGGAAAGGTCCGTCCGTTCTTGCACGATTGCGTTCAGAGCAGTTCTCTTGAAGTGTGGTTTCAGTCTCCCAGCACGCGAAACTGCCTCGTCCAGGTTGGAATGTGCCCAATCTCCAAAGATGCTCGTTACAAAACTTCCTACGTTGTAGCTGGTATTCATGTCCAAGACAAACGACAATGCTCGACCTGGATTTAGGTGAGCTAGTCTCTGAATCATCGCGAATTGAAGGTTGTACCTATCCGCGTCCTCGACGTTGTGAGACTGAGCCAGTAGATCAACTACTTTTGCTTCATCCATGTCGGACAAGAGTACGCGCAGCGCCAATTGTTGCTCCGACGAACTCTTCATGCTTGCTATTTCATCCAGACTGCGAACAGCGACCTTTGGCGGTTCTGGCGCGATTGAGGCTTCAATGGGTGAAGTTTGAACTGAGGTGGCAGGTTCAATCTCAGCGGGAGAGAGCGGAGCTACGACGGTATCCGCTGTTTGGTCGCTTCCTCCTGAAGGAGCTACGAACAGCCAATACACTGCGCTGGCGGATCCTACACCAACTAGGAAAGCGACTGAAAGAAGTACGACAAGTCGGGTCGGAGAGCTATTGGTTTGCATGAGTTGGATCGATACGATGTGTCGCCGTTATGCTACATGTTCGAGCCTCTTCCAGCAAATCTCCAACAATAGGCGCATTCCTTTAGAGTGTTTAGCCGACATCGCGAATAAAGGTCGAATGGTCTGTGTGCCTTGGGTTCATCTCCATCCTCTAGTTTGCCCCGTAAATCACAAATCATTCAAAATCTTGAAATATGGGTTGCAATACACCGGCGTCACCTTCCTCGATTGCTTTCGCATGCTCGTCCGTGAGGTATTTCTTTGCCTCCTCAACCTGCTCTTCCGACAGAGCCTTTGAAAATTGATTAGTCGATACAAGTAGGACGGCCGCTCGAGACCTGCTTTCCTTTGACGGAAAACGGTCCATCGACTTGAGCATGCCTTGGGGATCAGTCGTTGCCCAAAATGTGGATATCGCCTGATATACTTTCTCTTTGTCGGACTCTGGAACCTGTTGGACCATATTGAAGGCCTTGTCAACCTCATCGTTCAGTAGTAGCGATTGAACGACCAATTGGTACGACATAAGCTTTGTTGGTCCTTCGCGTACCTGAGGTAGCAGTTCAATGGCTTTGTCCACATCTGAAAAAGCTAGAGACGAAATCACACTGAATTCCCTCCCAACCCCTCCAGGACCAATCATCCCAAGTATGGAATTGTCCTCAACGATAGGTTGCGCCAGCGCAGTGCTCATTGCAAGCTTGGGATCGACCCTCACGAGGGTATGCATGATTGAGGACAACAGCTCTGACCTAATCTCTTCGACACTCGGCTCATTGAGAATCCATTCAAGAGCAGCATTGTGATCACGACTCGCCCACATACTTGCGACACTTCTCGCACTTGAAGTCTTTACGGAGCCTGATTCCATCGCACCGACTAAACTAACAGCTTCTTCAAAAGACTTACCAGCTATCGAGCTTATTGCCGATGAAGACGCTCGCTCCTGAAGATAGGCAGGCAGAGCATCAATGCCCGCCAATACGGCCTTTGGCTCATTAAGTGCCCAGACTCTGACCACCATTTCCGCCACTGTTTTGCGCACCGACGTTTTTTCAATTCCCAATGCTGCTGTCAAGGCAGAACGAGGGTCAGAGTTCGCCCATACACTTGCGATATCGCTAACAATCGAGTGGTGTGGGTCACTTTCGAGAGTCAGTGCGTAGTTGAGGGCACCATCAGGCTCAGTTTGAGCAACCTCCCTAAGGACGTTACGAATCACGTTTTGCCTAGTCTGAGCATTGGTCAGCGAATGATAGATTTGATCCAGAGCCCCCAATCCACTCTTCTCAACCCAAGCCGTCGCAACTCGGACCAAAGTCCTAGAGTTCGCGGGATCGTTCTGCAAGTCGATGACTAGTTCGTTCCAAGCTGTCTCTGGGTCGTCGATAGCTTCCTCAATTCTTCGTTGCGCGATAGCTGAAGACGCAATCAGTTCGTTGTCAAGATCTCGAGCAAGCGCTCGGATGGTGTCATCGGAGAGGTCCGTGCGCTCTTGCACGATTACACTTGCAGCAGTTCTCTTGAGGTATGGATTCAGTGTCTGAGCACGCGTAACGGCCTGATCAAGGTTGGAATGAACCCACTCTTTATAGACACTAGATACGAATCCTTCGCGGTTGTGGCTTGCATCCATTTCCAAGACGAGGGACAACGCTCTATTCGGGTTTTGTTGAGCTAGCCTCTGAACTATTGCCGTGTGGAGGGCTATCCAGTCGGCGTCCTCGAAGACCTCCTGAGACTGCGTTAGCAGTTCAGCTACTTGGGTTTCATCCAGATCCGTCAAAAGTATACGCAGGGCTAACTGTTGATCTGACGCACTCTTCATGCTTGCGATCTCATCCAAGCTGCGTACAGAGAACTTCAGCGGTTCCGGCGTGTTTGAGACTCTAATGGGTGAACTTTGCTCTTGGGTATTGGGATCACTTTCCGTGGGAGCGGGAGCGACGACGGTATCCACAAATTGGTCGCCGCTTCCTCCATCAGGGGCTACGAACAACCAATACACAGCGCTGGTGCAACCGACACCAACTAGGAAAGCGACTGTGAGTAGGACAACAAGTCGACTCGGAGAGCTATTGGTTTGCATGAGTTCAATCGACAAGAGCTAGCGAAGCTATGCTATTCATTCGAGCTTGTACCTACAAATCTCTAGCTCAATTGATGCAATCTTTAGGAGTTTTTTGCGACCATCGGGAGTAGAAGTCGAATACCGTATGCGGCTTTCGCTCGAATCCGTACTGTTGTACTTTGCGCTTAGATGCCTGCCCATGCCAGCGCACAGATCTAGGTATCTGGTAGTGTGCTACGAACAGAGTCAGTCCTACTGGAGCCGGAATTTCGTACCTTAGTTTGCCTAAGCATTCATTGAGACATCAATTTCCTAGGATAAAGGACTGTAGAAAATCGACGTCACCTTCCTTAAGCGCTCTAGCATGCTCTTCGGAGATGTATCTCTTTGCCTCTTCCACCTGCTCGTCTGACAACGTCTTACTCGTATGATTGGACATAACAAGCACGAGCGCGGCACGCGACATTGCATCTTCTGACGGGAACCGGTTCATCGAATTGAGCATTCCTACTGGATCGGATCCTGCCCACGCCGTGGTCACTGCAAGATAGAACTGTTCCCTGTCGGAATCCGGAACCTGCTGAGCAATGTTGAACGCCTGATCTATCTCACCATTCCTTAGTAGGGATTGAGCGACGGTTTCGAATGATTCAAATCTTGTTTGGCCTTCGCGAACTTGAGGAAGAAGTTCAATGGCTTTCTTCGGGTCAGAATAAGCCAGCATCGAAATGACAGTGAACTCCATACCCAGTTCCTCACGGTATATCCCGGTTCTTGAATCGGTCTCTTCGATAGGTTGTGCGAGTGCCGTGGTCATGGCAAGCTCGGGATCAACACTTACTAAGGTATGCATGATTGAGTACAACAAGTCAGACCTAATCTCTTCGACACCCGGCTCATTGAGAATCCATTCAAGGGCCGCAGTGTGATCGTGACGAGACCACATTCTCACAACACTGCTTGCACTTGACGTCTTAACGGAACCGGAAACCATGGCAGCTACTAAGTCAGCAGCTTCCTGTGGAGACTCAATAGCTATCTCGCTCAAAGCTTCAACAGACGCAGCCTCTTGAAGATCCGTAGGCAGAGCATCAATGCCCTCCAACAATTCCCTTGGTTCGCTGCGAGCCCAAGCTCTTACGACCTCTTCCGCAGCGGCTTTACGCGCAGACACTTTCTTGATTTCGATTGCAGCCGACAATGCGGAACGAGGGTCGGATCTTGCCCATGTACTTGCCACGACACTAACCATTGAGTTGTATTGATCATTCATAGCCACGGCGTAGTTGAAAGCACCAGCAGGGTCGGTTTGAGCAACTTCAAAAAGGACGTTACGAATTACGTCTTGTCTGACCTGAATATTGGTCAACGACTCGTAGACTTGATCCAGCACGTTCAATCCACTCTCCTCGACCCAAGCGTTTGCAATCCGAAGAATGGCGCTTGTATTCCCCTGGTCGTCTTGCAATTCGAGGGCCAGTTCGTTCCATGCCTTCTCTGGATCGTCGATTGCCTCGTCAATTTTTCGCTGTGTGATAGTTGACGTCGCTCTCTGTTCGTCGCCAAGGTCTCTGGCAATAGCACGGATGGTGTTTTCGGATAGATCCGTCCGTTCCCGCAGGATTACACCCAGAGCAATTGCTTTGATGTCTGGGTCCAGCGTCCGAGCATATGAAACTGCCTCATCCAGGTTGGAGTGCGCCCACTCCCTAAAGGCATGTGTTACAAGAGGTCCGAGGTTATAGGAGTTATCCGCGTCCAAGACGAGCGACAACGCTCGACTTGGATTTTGGTGTGCCAGTCTTTGAACTATAGCCGAGTGGAGAGCGCTCCAGTCCTCGTCCTCGAAGATGTCCTGAGACTGAATTAGCAGTTCAGCTACTTGTGCTTCATTCAAATCGGACAAGAGTACGCGTATCGCCAATTGTTGCTCTGACGCACTCCTCATGCTTGCTATTTCATTCAAGTTGCGTACAGGGAACATCAGTGGTTCCGGTGTGTTTGAGGCTTCAGTGGGCGCAATCAACAATTGGGTACTGGGATAAGTCTCAGCGACAGAGGGTGGAGCGACGACGGTATCCGCTAATTGGTCGCTTCCTCCGGAAGGAGCTACAAACAACCAATACACTGCGCAGGAGCACGCGACACCAATCACGAAACCGATGCTGAGCAACGCTACAAGGCGACCTGGAGATTGTGGGGTTTGCATGTGCGAGGTTGTCACGATGTGTGGACGCAATGCTAAACGTTCGAGCATCTAACAGCAACTCTTGATCCGGTTGAGGATGAAGTGTCGAATCGGAGTTGGGCAGAGTGGCGGCTAGAAGATCCTTACTTCGTAGCCTGCCGCTTCACCGGTACAGCAATCTGCGTTGGCTAAGATCTTGGATCAATAGCTGTTATGTGTTGAAAATCTCTCTTGAAGGCTGAGAATCGAGGTGAACTCCTTTCGTTCCACAAGAAGAATGGTCTTGTAAATCAATCACTTGTAACCAATATGGGTCGAATTGGCCATTTCTTGACGCTAGACTACAATTGAGCCTAGTTGTTGATTCAACCACAAACGAAAAACCATAAGAATGACTCACAAACGCAATATTTTGTTCTTCATCGTCGGCGCAACTCTTTCAGCCAGCGTAATTGGAGTTGCACTCTTAGTTTTCAATTCAATCGGCGTGAACAAGAGTGACCAAGAGCAGGAACTTGCAGTGATGAGTTCCGAGGGAATTCAAGAAGCTACTACTCAACCTCATTCTCCCAATGAGGTGCAGTCCATTGATAGTGTTCCAAATCTCCAAGACTTAGAGCAATTTCAAGGTGAATTCGAGTGGAATCATGCTTTGTATACGTTACTAGCTCAAGCAGACCAAGCCTTGCTAAGCGAACTTGCGGATCAATCTCGAGAAGTCGCTCCCATGAACCGCAAAAACAGGGCTCAACAAGCAATTTTTCAAAGACTTGCGTCCATCAATCCAAGGTTAGCGCTGGAACAGGCAAAAGGGTTTCCAGACCATCGGCAACATCTCATTGTCAGTTCCGTGTTCGAGGAGTGGTCTAAAGCAGACTTGGAGCAGTCCGTCGAAGCCGCGGTGAGTCTTGAAGGCGAGAGAAAGCTAGCTGCAATTCGTGGAATCTTGCGGTCTCGCAACGAGATATCAGAAGAGTTACGGAGCGAACTAGTGCAACAACTAGACTTGGAATATACCCCAACGGACTCGTACACATTGGAATCGATGCTTGATTTGTACGGAGATTCTGAGTCTGCATGGATCGCGCTTCTCAACGATCAACATAGCGATGATCCTCAGACAGGTTTGCTAATGCAAATTGCACATTCATGGGTAGACACCGACGGATTCAGTGCTCTGCGAGAGATAAATGATTCGCTGAGGGGAGACTACGACTTTCAAGGCAACTTGCACAACAGTATTTCCATTTTGAATTCCGTTATCTATCGAGTGGCTCGACAAGACATTCAAGATGCACTTAGTCAAGCATTAACTCTTGACAACGATTCTGGTCAATACATCGCTAAGGAGATCGCCAAGTTGTGGGCGGAGTCTGACCCTCGAACTGCATATGCCGCATTGATGAAATTTGATGAGGAAAGCGATCGTCTTGTGCTGGAATCGACAGTGGTTGGAATATGGGCGCGTATGGATCCAACTTCCCTGCTTAACGAACTGAATACTGTGTCCGATCGCATGCGCTCTTTTGCAAAGCAACTTGCCATTTCATCCATTTCTGAAGAATCTCCTCAAATCGCAGCTGAAATGATTGTCGACATGGAGGATTCTGCTACTAAGCTAGACATTGCTTGGTCCATAGCGTCGTCTTGGTCTGGCCAAGACCCCACTGGGGCTTTGGAGTGGGTGCTCAATACCCCACACCTACAAGACATGAAGAACGACTTGCTTCGGGTGGTGATGCCTGAATTGGTTCAAGAAGATCCGCAACTCGCCTTTTCGGCAGCGCTCAAACAACCAACAGCAGAGAATGAAATAGGGCTGGAAGCAACTGTGGTTGCGCACTTAGCAAAGGAAAATTGGAAGGGAGCGATTTTATTGCTGCCACAAGTTCGAGAGGGACGAACAAAGAATGCCGCATATAGTGCCGTTGGACAGACTTTAGTGCGTGAGGGAGAAATACACGAAGCGTTCAATCTTGCTGAAAGTCTTAGTGACAAGCTACGCAAGAGCTTCCACGAATTCATCATTAAGTCGTGGTCCGCGCACGATCCTTCGGATCTGGTGGACTCGCTTGATGAACTCCCATCAGAAGAAGCAAAGTCCTACGCTGCTTCATTGCTCTTGAACCCTCCTCATCCAATTCCAAATTTGCTAACCGAAGAGGAAATAACACGTGTGAAGAGTTTCTTGTTGGAGTGAAACAAGATCGTCTCACAAGCTGTTGGGTTTAGAGGGGTTGGACTGAATCTGGCGTCCACCTGCGTATCCGCTCGCATGGCAAGCGGTGCGTCTCACAAGAGGGAATCCGATTGGTCCAAACAGCCGTAGGCTAAGAACGATCGTGCAGTTCGAATGGCCAGAGCAACGTATGCTCCGTTGTGCCAGAAGACCAAGACACCAATAGCAAGACTGACCGCCCTAAGACGAGAGTCGCAGGTTACTGAAGACACATAAGTTCACAGTTAAGCTCAATTGGGGTAATCTTGTACTTGATAGTGTTCCTGGCCTGCTGGTCCAAAGAGCCGTTGGTTGAGCAACAGCTCATCTTCTGACTCATAATGCGAAACAGTCACTCAGTTCGAACCCGGATTCAGGGGCAGTCCTGCGTCAAATTTCTCGGTTATTTCCCGAAGCGTGTCTGACATCCTTTCAAGCCGTAATTGGGAAATTGGGTGAATCTTCGTCATCGGAGATGTGACAGGCAAGCTCGTCCAAACACTAGCATATTGGCTCACGTCGATGCCCGCTCGAGCCAGCAGGTACATTGCCATATAGTCTGCATTGATGTCTTGATCCTGCGAATAAGAAGCCCACGACTCCGAAAACAAGAACCCTCCCAATCCGACACCCCCACTGCTCGCATCCAGTCCAAGGTACACCAGCTCCAACCAAGGATAGCCCCAGCCGCCCTGCCACCGCGTTAGAGTCTCCGATCTGTGACCAGCTAGTTCATGGGCCAATTGGTGGGCGACAAATACCTGCACTTCGAGGTCCGATTGAGCGGATTCGTACAAACCGCTGGAAACGAGTATGACCCCCTCTTCCGAAGCGAAACCCACCTCGGCAAAATCGAGTGCCATGATGTCGAAGTCACACTTCTTGACGGGATGAGCTTCTGTCCGATGAATCTTCGCTGCTCGCCCTCCTCGTGTATAGTGAATTGCGACAGAGAACCTGTCTTGCATTGCCTTTCTCATAGTCCGGTCGAAATGCCACCGATACGGCCGAGTTCCACGATAGGGATCAAACCCATAGTCAAAGTGCAAACCGCGATCCCTGCGGATGGGCTTCCTATTGAATGATTCCAAGATGTCACCTTGGCGCAGCCCCGCCTCGTCCGCTGGTGATCCGGGTACCACTACCATCAGATAAGGCGTATGGCGAATACCGAGAGTCCTGGCGGCAATACGCTCTACCAGTCCTGTTTCATCTTCCACGTAGGGTAGGCCGGCTTTAGCGAAGGTAGCTCGAATTGATCGTTCAAGCCTTGGATCGGGTGCAGGAAAGTCATTGAACACAACCCATTCGATGCCAATGTCGTCGACCACGTCCTCGCCACATAAATCAGAATTTGCAGTGAGTATGGGATAGGCGAGACCGCCAACTTCGGCCTGCATTGTCCAATTGACGCGAAACTTCTGGACTTGCGACTTCGACTCGTCACTAAGCCGCATTTGATCTGCTATTGAAGGCTCCTGGACCGGAAGGTAAGTGCAGCCGAACAGGAAGATGGCTGCTAGTACGGCTGTTGAACGAACTAGGTGGAACACATCAAACTACCCGATATACCAAATCACGATTGGATTTTATTCGTTGTTGGGACCCAAAAACGGTTTGGACTATTGTTCTTGGAATTTGCCCTGGTAAGTGTACGCTCAGTAGGTATGGAACCGCCACAAACCTCATGAGATCAAAAGCGCGGCACAAGCGCTATTTCGTCGATTAAACGAAGCAAATACAAGGAACTTGTTAACAAAAGGTGAGAATCTATCAAAAGGGTTGTATGATCCTCTTGAATTTAAAGTTCTATTTCAAATATAAGATGTTAATTGATCGTTCTGCCTCATATCTAGTTGAAAGAGCTTTGGCACGTCAAGCAAGTGTGCTACTCGTTGGACCTCGTCAGGTTGGCAAGACGACTCTGGCCCTTCAGATCGCCGAAAGTCGCCCAGCAACATATATTGACCTCGAACAGCCCAACAATCGACGTGTTCTCGAAGAACCTGGACCCTTTTTTGGGCGACATGCCGAATCTCTGGTGATAATTGACGAGGTGCATAGATCTCTTGAAATTTTCTCAGTGATCCGCGGAACCATAGATCGTGCTCGAAGACAAGGAAAGAAAACTGGTATGTTTCTCTTTCTCGGATCGGCATCTATGGAACTGCTAAGACAAAGCAGCGAGAGTCTTGCCGGTCGCATCGCGACTGTTGAACTCGACACCATCAACGTTCTTGAAGCACACAGGGCGGGAATCGACCAGACTCAGATTTGGATGCGAGGAGGATTTCCTCTAAGTCTCACAGCAGCGTCTTTGCAAGCTAGCTTCGAATGGCGTTCAGATTTCATTCGAACATATCTCGAACACAACATTCCAAGTTTCGCGAAGGGTACAAATGTTTCGCTATTGGAGAACCTCTGGACAATGCTTTCGTACGCTCAAGGTTCCATTCTGAATCTGTCTTCTCTGTCAAGATCCCTTGGTGTGACGTCACCAACCATCCAAAAATACGTAGATCTACTCGAGAAAATGCTGCTGATTCGATTGATTCGTCCATTTCACGTAAACGTGAAGAAACAATACGTCAAGAGTCCTAAAGTCTTTGTACGAGATAGCGGACTGACTCACGCTCTACTAGGGCTTGAGACAGACGTCCAAATCCTTGGCCACCCGGTGGTCGGTTACAGCTGGGAAGGATTTGCGATTGAGAACATTCTGAGCGTTGCGCCCCCTAGAACAAGACATGGCTTTTTTCGTACTGCTAAAGGAGCAGAGATTGACCTTGTCCTTCAGTTTCCAGGACTTCAGTCTCTCTGGGCACTGGAGATTAAGCTAAGCGTTGCCGCCTCAGTCCGTAGAGGCTTCTACACTGCGAGGAACGATGTGTCTGCAACCAAGAGTTTCTTGGTGCATCCGGGGGATGAACGATTTATGCTCAAGCATGACGTTGAAGCAATCGGCCTTCTCGAACTCTGCGAACAAATCTCCGCTGAGTCTCAACAAGGACATATGAAAAGAGACTTCATAAACGCTTGCGGTCACAGGACTTGAAAGTTCAGATTCTTAGCTTCGGCAACTCTCTGATCAGTCGGACGGTCTCTTGGCTCAAGGTGACAATCTTCTTCAAGAGCTTCAGAGGGTAGCTTGCGTCCCCTACAGTTTCAGATGCATAGTCGTTTGCATCGTTGAGAATCCCACTGGACTTGTCTGTCTTTACACATTGACGTTCCATTACCCATTCTATAGCCGACTTGCCGTTGACAACGTACTCATATGCATCCAAAGGGATTCCGGACAATTTAATGTAGGGGTTGTATTCGATGGTCGACTTGTCCTGCCCCCCCCCCCGTGCCGACGACTTGGCAAACTTCATTTGTGTAACGCGATAGGGATTGTCAACCTGATTGATTGAATCGAAGTCCGATGAATACTGAACTTCAAGCGGATATTCGTCTAGATTCTCGTATCCCACATGAAGTGCTCCAAGCGTACGACCTATCTTCGAAAACTGAAGGAAGTCGTCCGCACTCTTGACATCTGGAATGCGAGGCAATTGCTTCAACAGATTAGCCGAAAATCGTTCGCGGTAGTCGGGTGAGTGAAGGATCCCGTAAACGTAATAGAACAATCCCTCCTCATCAATGTCGAGGGATGGATAGACTTCGCGGAAGTGACCAAGCGTTGTCTCGGAGATGTTGTTGACTCTGTGGGATTGACCGTCCTGATCAGATAGGTCGACATAGTTCTTGCTCTTGGAAGGCTGGACATAGTGATAGAGGGGGAAGCACTGACTCTTACTCACAACTTCCAAGTCAGGCAAGGTATCTACCATCAACGAAGACTGTTTTGTTGCTCCAACTCCACTAACGCAAATGACGAGGTTTTCGCTGCCCTCGTCCGGAAAAATCTCCGAGAGTCGGTAGACGCTGTTGTTCATGGTTCTATTAAAGTAGACACTAGTCTTTGTAAAGGGACGATACACGGAAGCTCGAATCGATCTTTGCTCAAACCGAATGTGCCTTCCTTGTTGCACCCACCTTCGTTGAGGTATATCCCAACTGAATTTCGTTGCGTCTCGATTGATGAAGTCATTTACATTTCCCTCAAACGAGCTTTCCTGGAATCTCTCTACCTCTCCGTTAAAGAAATCGATTGATCGTCTGACGTTTGCTTCAAGTGATTTGCGCGAAGAGTTGTAGCACCATGCGTCCCGTCCAGTTGCCAACCCTCTGCTGTACAAACCAAAGATCTCATTCCGAGTCGGAGCTCTCTTCTCGCCGATTGCGGGAAATCCGTCAAACGTAGGATCCCGCTGATTGATCCAATCTCCGTACCCGTCGGGAACTAGCAATTTCCAGTCGGTGTTGACGATGCTGCCAAGCTCGTTAATCCGGCTAAGCTTTTCCTCGCGACTGAGGTAGTCGCCGATGTCGTGGTAATGGATACGGCCCCTCTCCTCACAGTCGGGGTTCTTCAGGAGAATGTTTATCGCAACAGCAGCACGACTCCCGCTCTCAAACACGTTGCCAGCTTCTTTCCGTCTTCGTTCACCAGATGTTCGAGCATTGCCTCTTAGATTGACAATCCAAATCTTCGAGTACTCTTCCGCCAGACACTTCCGCATTCCGTCCTGAGCGTTACCGTCAAGCCATCCCGCATTGGTGACGAACGCGACGACGCCCCTATTCCCGATGCGCTCTGATGCCCACTTGATCGCTCTGATGTAGCTATCTTTCAAGCTTATCTTGAGTTTGGCGTTAGATCGGGTTCCATACGTACTCGCAATCTTCGCATCCAACGATTCGTAAGCAAGGTTCTGAGCATTGTCATTGGCACTTTTTTGCCATGCCGAATATGGTGGATTCCCCACAATTACACGTATGTCTAACTTGCGCTGGTGGTCTATGCGTTCCTGATTGACAGGAAAGATCTTAGCCAGAACTCCTTTGGCCTCATCAAGGTTGAAGGTGTCGGTCAGAAGGAGCCTGTTAAAAGTTTCGTACGGCGCATTAGGCAGCCTCGTGTAGTACGCCTGCTCGATGTTCATACCAGCGATGTAGTACGCCAAGAGGAGGATGTCGTTTGCGTGTAGCTCATTACGGTACTTGTGTCGTAGGTCTTTGTCTTGAATCAGATCGGACTCGATTAGTCTCGCCAAAAAAGTTCCCGTGCCCGTGAAGGGATCTAGGACGTGGATACGCTTGTCGCCAATGGAGCAGCCGAATTCTTCGTGCAGAACGTCCTCGACCGAATGGAGGATATAGTCGACGAGTTCCACGGGTGTGTACACAATGCCCAAGCGCTCCGAGACTCTCTTGAACGCTGTCTGGAAGAACCGGTCGTAGAGCTGTCGAATTAGGTCTTGTCTTGCACTTGGCTTCTTGACTTGCGACGCCCTAGTCCGAACGCTGTCGTAGAAGGTCTTGAGTGTCTCAGCTTCCTTTTCCACATGATGGGCATCGAGCAATTCCAGCACAGACTCCAGCGCTTTCGATACAGAATTGTTCTCCGAGAATGGATGGTCCTCGAACACGGCGTCGAACACTGGTCGAGTGATCAAGTGCTGAGCTAGCATCTCGACAGCCTCGTCTTCCGTTACAGAGGGGTTCAAGTCGTCGCGCAGCTCCCTCAGAAACTGATCAAATACTTCTCGCGCTTCCGTGTTTTCGCGAGCGACAATTGTCCCGATCCTCGTGATGTGTGCCTGCGCAATGTCCGCGATGTCCGAAGCCCAATCACTCCAGTAGAGCTGCGAACCACACTTTTTCACGACCATCGCACTCAGTCCGCGTACAAAGGCATCACTGACGCTAAATAGATCAGGGGGAAGGGGACCGACGGGTTTAGGACCGTTTCCTCCATTGCCCGTGCCGATACCCGGATCTACATTTTGGCCTTTGGAGTCTGCGGGTATTCCGTCCACTTGAGCAATTTCGATCATGCTTCCGTACGAGACCATGATGCGCTCGTCCAACGGATCTCCGAACGCCATAGCGTTTATCCCCGCCTCCAGTCGCTCGTCGTGAGATCGTAGTGCGTTCAATGTCTGCCACACGACTTGGTATTTCTTGTTGTCCCGCAGCGCTGTCTCGACATCGGTTCCCGCAGGTACGCCGATGGGAAGAATGATGTATCCCATTCTCTTTCCTTGGGAAAGACGCATCACCCGCCCCACGGCCTGCACCACGTCGATCTGCGACTTGCGTGGATGCATAAAGATCACCGCATCCAAAGATGGCACGTCCACTCCCTCCCCAAGGCATCGTACGTTCGACAGAATGTGGCAGGTTTCTGTGTCGCTCCTCTCGAGCCAATTCAGTCTCTCGGTTCGAACCTTGCTGTTGAACGTCCCGTCGACATGGCTAACGTTGCATTCATTGCCACTAAGAGGAAATTCGGCGTTGTTCTTGTGCACGTCCACTACTTGATTGAACATTTCCGTCACGAGCTTCGAGTTTGCGATCGTGTTACAGAACAACAGAGCTCGCTGCATGGGATCCGGGTCGTGTTCGAAGTCCTTTGGAGTCATTGTGTTCTTGTTAAGAGCTTTGTAGCACCCGAGAATTCGGGTTGCGCTGTCGAGATTTAGCTCGTTATCGCGTGCAAGAAGATTCTGCAAGTCACGACTGACTTCCCCTTCGTCGAGGGCAAGCACCAACACTCGATAGTCCGTGAGGAGACCGTCCGCAACCGCCTTGCCAAAACTGTAGTAATGGAAGAGCTTTCCAAACAACTTCTCATCGTCCATTGAGCAGAGCTCGATAGCACCTTCCTGGGCAGTCTTTTTCGTGCTTGCCGTAAAGATTCTCGGAGTCGCCGTCATGTAGAGACGCTTGTTTCCTCGTATGTGTTCCTGGTCGTGCACTCGGACAAAGTTGGAATCTTCTTTGTCGTCAACGATCTTGCCCGTGGTCCGATGCGCCTCGTCGCAAATGATCAGGTCGAAATTCGGCAATCCGTGTTGTTTCTGCGACTTCTCGATCACGTCGATCGACTGATAGGTGCTGAAAATCACAGTCATCCTTTCAGAGGCCGTTTCCTTGACTTTCATTGCTAGAAGCTCAGCGTCGGTGGTCGCAGGAAGGGCAAGGTCCTGCAGCTCTACGGAGATGACATCTCGATTTCCGACGTTTCTTCGTTTCCCGACGCTGGCGTCGGAACATGCGGAGAACGACCTTAGCTCAACGGACGCGTCTCGATTCCATTCGAGAATCGTTTGGGCCATCAGCGCAAGTGAGGGCACAAGCACCAGCACGTGGCCACCCACTCCAACAATGCTCTCTGCCACCAGCTGTCCTGTGTAGGTTTTGCCGGTTCCGCAGGCCATGATCAATTGGCCGCGGTCGTACTGATCAAATCCTCTCAATACCTTCTTGAGAGCTTCTCGTTGGTGATCTCTGGGCTGCTTTCCGGAACGCTGTCTGACTTCCAGGTTGTTGAGAATCGTCGACCAGTCGATGGAGCTCTCTTCCAGGTCCTTTCGTTTGATGTGAGTGAACGGCTTCTCTTGGTTTCCAATGAGAATTTGCGCATTCTTCGACAGCTCCCTGTCTGTTGTTTCGATCAGGATTCGCGATTTGAAGATTGTTCTTGTGCTTTCAGCAATGAACTTACTGAGGTCCGTTTGCCGCAGCGACCTGTCTCGCTCGTAGAACTTTGCCTGGATTGCTGCAAGTCCGCTCCCATCCCTTCGCCTCGCTACAAGATCTACCCCTCTATCGGTGGCGTCTCTCCCAGTTTCGCGTGCCCAGTCCCCATACATCCAAACACGATCGTAGAGGCTGTTTTGCAGCCGGTCATAGGTGAAATAGTGCTGTGCCAAATGCTCAAAGGTAGTTCCTTTTTCCCGTTGGGTCTTTGAATCCTCCGAGAATCGATTAAGCAGTTCATCTAATGCTGCATTGGTCAATTAGTTCTTCCTTTGGTCAGTCCATAAGCTATACATGGGAACGAAGTCGTTTCGAATTCTCGCGATCACTCAACGGGACAACGCATGAAACCAATTCCTAATCTTCATCGCCATCAAGTGTCGTCGTTCAGTGAGAAACTCCTCGTAGCTGAGCGAACTTCCGTTGAGCATTTGCTCAGGTACACAGTTCTGAGCCAAATTTGCGCTTAATTCGGTCGGATCGTCGATGCCTCCGTATCGTTTGAGACCACCCGACACTTGCTCCACTAGCTCAGAGAAGTATGAATGAGGAGGGGCAGCTCCGATGGCAATGTTGATCTCGCTCTGTGTAATGACAAAGTTGGCAATTTGGTTATATTCCCCTCGGCCCAAACCAAATTCAGACTGCAAGTATTTTCGAGGAAACACATGGTGTCGGTCCCCATGATTGAGCAGAAGGTCGCGAACTGTTATGTCCTTGGATAGAAAGCCTTTATCTCCGAAGTGCACCTGAGCAGCTTGGTAGGCCACAAAATACGGGCTCGTTGACGCAGAAGTAGCCAATTGCTGAGGAAGCATTCCAGTCCAGTAGGTGTCTGGGAGTGAATTGGCAATGACTGCTTCAACATAGGGCTCCAAGCCTTGCGCCGCTACCTGTCTTATGTCAAGATCAAACGCACTCTCAGGATTGCCGGAATAGCGTTGTGTCAGGATTGACATGATGTACCAGCGGCGTACCAAGCGCTCAAGTTTGTCTGAGGGCACTTTCTCGTCGCGTCCACGTAAATACAGGATGAATGCGAAATTGAACGCATTCTGGCTGCGAATCATTGCAGCGGATATAAACCCTCCGGACCGAATAATCATGGACACCCGATTGAAGTGGGTAGCATCCATGAAGGACCGTATCCCATCGCTTAGTTTTGCAAATGAGTTCTCAGCGATTTCCTCCTCGTATTCTCGAGTCTCAAAGTTTCGGCCGGAAAGCAAAGCAACCAAGTCCTGAAGACGCCCTCGACCAAATTTCGATGTAAAAGCTACACGGAGCATGTCTGTATATGTGGGATCGTAGAAGTCGTCGTTGACGTTCTTGAGCCACAGAAGTTTGTTCCAAAAACCGGATTCAACAAACTCAGGATCACCCTGTTCAATCTTCGAGAAAAACTCGGGCGCAATGGCAAGATGACAAAAGTAGTCTATGGCTTTGCGTAATACATGCCCTCCAAAGGACTCGTTGACTGCTATCTTGGACATTGCAAAGTCAGCTTGAGATAGTGGTGTGCCTGCTGAATTCACTCGAATGAAAATTTCAGTCACAGTCTCGATGTCAAGATCCTCCGCGAGCTCAATTAGTCCGACATGGTTGTTTACCAGTTTGCCTAAGGCTTCTACCACGGTTTCAACTCGTTTGGGTTCAATTGTCGGGTTAGCCTCCAAGTAGTCACGAACGACTGCGAAGATTCCCTCGTTTGGATCGAATACACGCTGTACGTCGTTGATCCACGCAGGGTCTTTCTCGATTGCCGGATTGCGCACTTCAAAGCGTTCCTCACCCGGATGAAACGCAATGCGTATTCTGACATTCTTGTAGTCTTTGGTCAGCACTTCACGACCTAGCAGTGCCGCCATCAGAGCTGTCACGCGCTGTTGACCATCGATGAGAATACGTTTCCCGGATGAGTGGCTTCCATCCTTCAACTTGACTGTAGGATTTCGCCATGCGATGAGATACCCGACTGGAAATCCGTTATAGAGCGAATCCAGCAGATTTCGGACCTTTGTTGCGTCCCATACAAACGGACGTTGAATTTCAGGTATCGCGATCTCGCCTGAATTCACCCAAGCAAGTAACGTAGAAATGGGATAGGGAGTTACTGAATATCTTTGTGTTGTCATAGGTCCCTCCACAATATTGTTAGTTCTGTTGCCTCGTTCGTGCGGTTTCTAGATCCGGTTAGTCAAACTGACGACATCTCTGGTATTTGGCTAACGCCTCTGCGTCGTCGGAAAGGCGTGAGTGTATCCGATTCGATCGGGAGACAGGCTATCTGGATGCGGTAGAGTGACATAGATTGAATCGTTGTCGTTAGGAAGCCCACTAAACTACGCAGAAGACATAGCCAGAGATGGAAGGTGATTACTCGTGCTGGTTCATCCTGCACCCGAAAAAATCGCAATGAGCGACAGACACCTTGACAACCTAAGAAACGCAATCCTCAAACTTGATCCGACAGGGCAAGACGGTTTTGAGGGTCTCATGGCGTCCGTGCTTGCGGAAGTAACCGGACAGCCATTCAGACTGGCATCATCGGGAACTCAACGTGGTCGAGATGGGGACTCTGCCTTCGATCAAGGTGCTACATACTTTGAGGCAAAGCGCTATGACGGCAAGATCCCTAAGGAAAGAATCGCTGTCAAACTGATGGAAATCTTGGCAGATGAGCAAGGGCAGGTCGACACGTTCATCGTTGGTGCTACTTCACCGATTCCCGCACAAGATGCGAGAGAATTCAACAGAATGGCTGAATCAAGTGGCCTCGGCATCGTGCTTCTAGATTGGATCTCTAACACACCTTTGCCTCCACTTGCAACAGTGTTAACCATGGGTGGTTCTGCAACCAAAGCCTTTCTTTGTGCACAGCTAAACGGACCTGACGACGCAGACCTCCTGTCCAAAGCGCTGACTGCGATAGATCAGCTTGCCATGTTGCCAGAATTCAACGCTCACTCGGAGAGACTCCGCGCAGAAGTTTCAAATCCGTCAGTTGGACTTGGTCTTGCAAAAAGAGCGAATCGCGAGTGGTTTTCCCAGTTATTCTCATGCCAAAAACTGGCCCGTCAGCAGCTGGGACAACCCCTGGCACCTTGCGATCGAAGTATGGATTACCTTCAGATTCGAACGCACCTCTATCAAGATCTTCAAGGTGCTTTTAGAGGACAGAGTCCTGAGAAAGTCTTTGTTGTGATGGGATTGGAGGGAACCGGAAAGTCATGGTTACTCGCAAACACTTGGATGCAAAGTGATCCAGCATCGATACTTGCTATTGCTCCGGCGGGGGAACTTCAGGAGCCTGAGGACATTACAAATTTTGAGAGTTTTTTGATCGAAAAGTTGATTGGACAGACGGAAGGCGAACACTCTGACTCGAATCGAAAACGTTGGAGGCGCAGATTTGCGGCGTGGAGAGCAAATCCCGAACCGCCAAACGTCCGACTCACGGTGTGCATTGATGGACTCAATCAAAACCCTCGCTTTCCCTGGCCGCGCCTGATCGACGGTGCAACACTGTTTCTTGGTCAGATAGGGGGTCAGCTCGTGGTTACTACACGAACAAATCACTTTCAATCGATCAGACAAGCAATTACCACCGACGTAGCTCGTGTACTTGTACCTGAGTGGAGCGAAATAGAACTTGAGGGTATTCTTCGCTCTCGATCCATCGATCCCGATGTGGTTGATGCTGGAGTCTTCGAGACTCTAAGAAACCCTCGAATTCTCGATATTGCCGTAAACCTCCTGAACACTCGAGACATAGAGAACATTGATCAACTTAGTGTTGAAAGGCTTCTGTTTGAGCATCTCCGCACCTCCGGGCTGACCGGTTCAAGTGACCTCTCAGGCCCTGAATTTGCAATGACACTGACGGAATTGGCTAAAGAGTACGTCTCACGTTTGGAAGCAGGTAGAGAAGACGACCTTACGCTTTTCGACACACGGGATCATTCTCGGCTCGATGAAGTGTCTTCAGGTCGTTTCTTCAAGCCCGTTGACGACGATCCCGATCAGTATCAAATCGTTGACGAGGGTTTGCGTCTTGGGCTCGGTCTGTGGCTGGTAGATGCACTCAGAAAGGAGTATAGAAACAGACGGGATCCTTTCGAACGGATAGAAACTGTCATGGAACCTGTGGCAGGTCTCGACATGACTTCCGAGATTGTGTGTACAGCGACCGAGGTGGCGTGCTTGTCGGACACCTGTCGTATGAAGGTAAAGACGGCCTCGATTCGATATTACGTGAGTCTTCAGAATTTGCCTGAACACAAGCGAGAATCTTTTGGTGCTCTAGTCAAGCACAGTCCTGAAGCATTTCTTGAGGCAGCGAAGGAAGTGGCCCTGTTTGATGAGGGAGTGCCAACATCGGATTGGCTGAATGTTGCCATCATGGAAGCGCGAAACGATGCACGAGTTGTGAGCGCAATTGAGCAGAGAATTCCGGTGTGGCTTTCCTACTACTGTCTCGCACCTGAACAAATGATGCATGTTTCTGCCAGCTCTTCACCGGAAGAGATAGAGGCCGAACGTGTGCGCGTCACGAGCGAACTTGAGAAAAGACTCGAGGAACTGACGGACGTGGAAAAGCGCTATATGGAAGCAAACCTAATCGAACTGCAAGGTGGAAACATTGATCGCTTGCAACGTCTGGCGATGTACTTTTTGGCCGGACAACCGCTTAAGAAGCTTGTGGGTCCACTCGTCTCGTCAGCATTCTGTGGATCGCTAGCGCCGGCAATTGATGTGCCTCGTCGTGAACTCGCGCACCTTGTTCGATTCAATTTTGTCGATTGGGCTGCTACACGGGAAGCCATGCTTGGGTGTATTGAGTGCTTCGGTGAGGAACGATCTTCCATTGGTAATTGGACGATTGCAAAGGTATTGAGCAGTACTGGCGACCTATCCGATGCAATGGAAGCACAACGTGTCGCGGAAGTGCTGACCGCAAGTTTCGAGAGAATTGCATCTTGGCGACTCATAGAAACCTACTGTGCGACTGATCCATGTGACCCCAAGTCGTCCCGACCCGAGAATATTTCTAACACCGCCGAGAATTATCAAAGTATCGTCGTTGACCAAGTTTGCGCAACGATGGGCAATGGGAGCGAGACACATTTCTTTCGTGAGGCTATGCCAGGGATTGCACGCTTCGAGCCGAAAGCTGGGGCTTATGCAATCCGAGAGCTATCAAAGCACGCACTAACTCGTCAGGGAGTTGCCTGGAGACTGGCGACGATGACATTACTGCCTCACAGTGTTCTTCTAAATCGTCCTGAAGTGGATGCTTTTGTTAGGAAGGCACAGTCCACATCGGGAGGATTGCCAAGTCACTCCGACGTTCCGGATGAGTGGTTAAGTGCGCAGCATTCACTCTTCATTGCACTTCCTCACTTGAGCGGCAATGAACAGTTCCGAGCATTGGACGGAATGTGTACCGACTCGTACATGCTACGACTCTTGGATACGATCCAACCTGCTGAGTCCGATGTCGTCGAATCTCTCTTGAAAGCCGCATTTGCAGCTACTGACACGCATCGACTGGTTAGATTGTTGGCAGCAGTACATAGTTCAAATGCACCGCTGACAGCCGAGGCAGCAGAAATCATTGCAGATTTGCTGAAGTCTCCGGAATCGATGGTTCGAGCAGAAGCTCTAGCCATTGCGTCCACTTCAAAAAACAGATTACTCCTAGAACGACTGGTCGACAGTGACTGGTGTGCTAGCAAGCTAACATCCACCGACAACCACTTCGAGTTGTGGTACGGGTCCGCGGCACTAGTGGAAGCAGTCGGTATAGGGGTTTCCAGCTTTGATCTGGTACTCGATAGATTGGCTCTCGGTCACTATGGAATTGCCGCCACTCGGTTAGGCACTAGCGCAGCACGACAGGTTGCTGACCGGGTCGAAGTAGCACTCGAAAAGGCTCTTGATCTTGGAGAATTCACGGATCTGCCTGAAATGGAGCAAGAATTGTTAAGTGGGAATTCCACAATGCCTATGATTTCGCTTCGCGAAAAGTCCCCTGATACAGACCCACAGTCGGCGTTAAGGCGTTTTGCCGAGACGGATGAACAATTTCAGCAACGTAGGAAAATGCTCCACCGCGCGTTTACGAGGTTCAACAAGGAACTTACGGATTCAGACGCTCACTTGGTCTTATCGGATCTCACCAGTAGTGGCATGGCCGCCATCATTTCTGCAAAGCCAGAAATTATCGGCAAGTGGCATACTCTCCTGTTAGAGGCTAGCGATGTTCAGAAACGAAGTGTTCAATGCTTTGCTGTCAGATTCGCTGGCGAGCTTGCTGAGAAACACACTGAACTAGCACTCTCGCTCTTTCGAGCATACTCTGCGGTAAGACCTCTGATGCGATGTGTTGTTGGGCTGGCAAAGATTCCGATTGAAGCAGATGTGCTCTGGTCGCATGCGAGTGTTTCGGAAATCTCGAAGCTTTGTTTGGAACGGTTGGAGAATTGCGCCAACGATCAAGAAATTGCAGTGGAAGTTCTCGCGGCACTTTCCCACAACCAAGAAGTTGTTCTGGCATCGTATGTAGAAACACTGTTGGCAGCGGGGGAACCAGTACATATTGCACGTGCACTTGCAATTGCCGGATTTGCGGACGAGTCAGATTTCGCTGACGATGCTATTTCGAGATTCGACGAAGCAAAAGGCTTCGTTGGTGAGGCGCATTCAGCTGCAAGAGATGCTTATGATCGTAACAGATGGTCTAGACATTGGTTCGACTGTATGCAAACAGCAACATCTCAATTGGATTTTTGGCGTTATTCAGTCCTGCTGTCCAGAATTGTTGATGGTCGTATCACTCTGTGGGGTCGATTCCCACTGACTGAGGAGACATTTAGGGCGTTTATTCCAACTATCCAAAATGTCATCGGTCAGAGGATAAATAAGTGGGAAACCAAGCGCAAAAAGACTCTATTTGGCGGCAAAGTGCCCCACGTCGTGTTTTTGGTTCGCGATTACACCACATAATCGTCGGAACAGCACAAGCTCGATTCGTTGGTCTCGTGCCATCTAGCACGGTTATGTGGCCATAAGTCCAGCAGAGCCTAGCTTTGAATCCGGAAACACTTCGAGGGTGACAAAGAAGTCCTGCACAGACTTGCATGCAAATGGAACGGTTACTGGAACGCATTAGTAGAGTGTTGTCCTTGTTGCGAGTCCGCGCGACATCAGACACTTGGTCCTGCCACACTGTCGTTCAGAACCCAACCGCTTAGCTGAATGAACTCATTCGTCCAAGCGACGCTTGGAGATTGGGTCCGGTACAGCATACGTTGGTGCATTCTGGATGGCGCAAAGAGGTGGCAATATCTACGCAATCGACCCAATTCGACACTAACTAGAAACAGCGGAAGGAATTAGAATTGAATACCGCAGGAACATTGTGCTGGACGAACCCTCCGCGGAGAACATGTTGTTCTCCGACGAATCGTTCGAATATGCTATTTCAGAAAGTGATTCCTCTCTCAGGTCGCAATCGTGCCCCGCTTAGAAAGTTTGAATGGCTCAGAACATGGTTTAGACCAATCAAAGCGAATGACTCGGCCACTATCGAGTGGAACTCCATAGTCTCAATTGTAGAGTTCGTCGATTTAGCTATATTGACGAACTATTGGCACATTGGGTCTTGGACAGTGTAGTCAAGTAGTACTCACTCATAAAATGCAGACGTTGAGCAAGCCTGTCTTACCGGACCTTGTGAATGTGCTAATAGGCACACTCGAGAAATGACCTTTGAAAGTGACAGAAAAAGTGAATTGAGCGTTCCCAGAAGAAATCACTTCCGACTGGCTTTGACAGTATGCAACTTGAACAGGCACGCTTCAGCCGAATCATAGGCAGGTTCGTTCAATGTCGCAGTGTAGACACCGCAAGCCTTCCCACCCTATGGTTTGAACCACTTCCTCAAAGCACTTAGCTTGGATTCGAAGTGTTGGGTCCAATCCATTTTTTTTGGCTTGGTTCTTTTGCATCGCTTCACAACTCATGACTATTAAGTAAATTGGCGTTGCGACGAAGGCTAACCACAGATGGTCGGGTGATCTTCAAATGGCTTAAGACCACAAGACTGGTCAAACCAGCCGACTGAATTGACCGCCAAAATTCACCCTATATGTTGTGTTATATGACAATTATTAACACTGCTAAGGGGAGTTATTGGTAACATACTGCATAAATCCAGCCTTGTTCGAGGATAAACCAATGCTTTTGCGCTTCGGAGTAGCCAACCATCGTTCGATCCGTGATTATCAGGAAATCCTCTTGGTTACCTCGCATACGACACAACAATTAGTGATGCCAGTAACAGTAGCTGACTCATCTGTGGTTCCCGCTACTGTGCTGTACGGTGCGAACGCGTCGGGAAAGTCGAATCTTCTCGATGCGATGGACGACATGCGACTATTAATTGCACATTCACACAAAGGGCGAGACGCGACGGATCGAATTCCTCGGTCACCGTTTCGGCTCGATTCTTATAGTGCGTCTAAACCAACGCTATTTGAATGTAGTTTCACGTTGGAGGCCGGATCCGAGAGTGTGCCTGTGTATGACCTCGAAATCGAGTTCACTGAGCATGAGATATGTCGCGAACATCTGCGTCGTACCGTACGTCACGAACGGCGTAGCACACACACACTTTACACCCGTCAGAATGAGAAAGGCAAGCCACATATTGAGTTTGGTAGCCATTTGCAAGGAGAGAACAAGATCACAGCGAATCTTACTCGACCCAACAGTTTGTTTCTCTCGACTGCAGCTCAGAATAACCATCCGCAGCTCACAGGAATTCACAAATGGTTTTCTAGCAATTGGAGAAGTCTGTTCTCAGTAGGACCAGTGCTCGAGTACGAGGCTGCCGAGGCAATCAATGACAATCAAAACCGCGAGCGTTTGGAAGTGCTGTTGCAACAGGCTGAAGCAGGCGTTTGTGGTATTGAAATCAGTGAACGAGAAATTGACGAACGATCGCTTGAGCTCGCGCGAGATATGGCGGGTCTTTTTACGGACCACATTGATGGGGACAATCGTACCGACCCCCAAGAACTCGCAGATGAGTTGGTCGACTCGACTCGAAAACAATTTCGTTTACTTCACCAGGCGGGCAGCAAACCCATACCACTGGATTATCGGTCCGAGAGTCTTGGCACGAAAATGTTCCTAACGCTTGTCCTTCCCGCACTAGACTCGCTATCAACAGGAGGTGTACTCTTGATCGACGAACTAGACTCCAGCCTCCACCCTCGTTTGGCAGAGGCATTCGTTTCACTGTTTCTACGACCAGAGTCCAATCCCCACGGCGCACAGTTGATCTTCTCCACACACGACGTAACGCTTCTTGGAACGGGTCTACTCTCTCAGGACGCAATATGGCTAGTGGACAAAGACCTTGATGGAGTGTCATCGATCTTACCCCTGTCAGACTACAAACTTCGAAGCGATTTCGAGAGAGCGTACCGCAATGGACGAGTTGGTGGCTCGCCAAGTTTGCACCAATTCTTTCTTGATCTAACAGCTTGATGGTAAAGAGGTTTAAAAGGCGTCCTCCGTCAAGGCCGCTGAAGCCCCGAGTGGTGGTTGTTACAGAGGGTAAATCAACAGAGCCCTCCTACCTAAAGGTTTTCTGGCAGATTCACGGGTCCAAGACATGGTCCCTCGATCCAATTCCCGTCGGACGCGATCCGCGCGGAGTTGTTGAACGTGCAGTGGAGGAACGTGAGAAATCGCAACGCGACCCCCATGCACGTCATGATTCGTACTGGGCGATGTTTGACCGAGATGACCACATACGCTATCAGGAAGCCGTGGACTTGGCCGAAGGCAAGGGCATTCGCAAAGCCATTTCCAATCCGTCATTCGAACTATGGGCAATCCTACATTACGAAAATCAAGACGGTCCAATCACTCGAATAGAGTGCCGACGTAAGATCCGTACCCAGTTCTCAGGATATGATCAAGGGAAACGATTCACTGACGAGAAAGCTATCAGGTGCCACTACCTAGAAGCCGTATGTCGAGCTCGTGTTCTGCTCGCCAATAGGCGGAAAGAACGCACGCCGTTTGGGAATCCTTCTACAACGGTGCACGAGTTGACAGAGTTTCTTCGACTTGGCGAATCACGATAGATTCGATTAGGCTCCACACACACCAACCAATTTCCATTCAATGGCAGTTTGAATTAGAACCTTGAACGATGTATCACAGACCCGGAGTCATTTCAAGACTTGTCAATCCGCTTGCTTCGTCGTGTACTTGGGTCCACTTCTTTGTTGCAGTGGTCGGAACGCTTTTGGGTCTCCAATAGTCGAGGAAGGTATACATTAGTATCTAGGGTGGCGTAATGGTGCTCTGCAATTGGCGTGTAGGCATAAAGCCCCTCCATAGCATTGTGAATGGACCCTCAATTTATCAAGCATTTGCAGTCGAAGAGTAGTAGCGGAGCACATATATGGTAAAGCGGACAATACAGAGGCTGGGCATCCCGGTATTGGAGGTTGTGGCGATGGACGAAATTGCTGAGACACTCTTGGAGCACACCTAAGTACACATCGGAAACGTGTTCAGAAGAAAGGACCTGAGATTTCAGTTGGCAACGTACAACTTGAGCAAACTCGAAAATGTGGACTGAGGAGATCCTAAGCTCGTTGCCCAGTCGATTGCGAAACTTCGCGCCGAGGAGGCGAACAATCGATCCAACGCTCATCCGATAAGAGTGCTGGTGCAACCGATGGGACGGAGCTCCAACGCCAAGAGCTTAGGAAACTTGCCCCGATCAGAAAGAAAAATAGCCTTCACAAGTGACTACACGATTGGGAGTGGTCCTTGCATCGTCATGCAGGAAACGGCAATTCCTGATGTATGCCATTGTGGAACTCGCTTTTCGTGAGAGCAAAAACCTAGCTAGCGACAGTCTAGAAACGTATTTTGAAGAAGGAGAAACACTCGAGAAGAGTGCTGATGGGTATTTCACTGACAGACCTAGCATCGGTAGTAGAACTCCCTAAATCTTAGGTCGAAGGCGTCCGGATTCTTCACTGTGGACAGAATACACCTTACTCCACATCCGTTTCCCGAAAATTCGGACAGTGTAGTTCGCAGTCCCGACCCAACAGCGGAATTCCAATACCCACACCGTAGTCTGATTGATCATTGCGTGTTATTCTCTCAGTAGCAAATGTAATGACGGTCGCAATTCTCCGAAATTCCAAAGATTTTCGCATTCAAGTTGTTCAACTCCATGAGTTGTGATATATTACTAAGACATGACGAAACAAATGCGACTTTGGAAAACGAATAGAGGACATCTTCTGTATGACAAACCTGTCAATTGAAATAGATGTGAACAGTTGGCAATCAGTCGATATGACACTTGTTAAGACAACTTTGTATGAAGCGGCCAATTGTATATATAGAAATCTTAAAGGTATGCCACCATATCGGATTGTAGTGGAACACAGTTTCCAAGGTAGTCCAATGACATACTATAGACGATCCAATGAAGATTTCCACAGAGTGAAGCTTACCAACAGCCCCTTGGACTACAGCAGTCAAATTACGTATCAGTTTGCGCACGAATTTACTCATATTGTTTCTGATCACAATCGCCTGCAGTCAACAACTTCGAGGAATGGATGGTTTCACGAATCATTATGTGAGTTGGGGTCAATATTTGTGATGCATCAGAGCAAGAATGTCGATTACGTAACCTATGTTGATCAAGAGTGTTTAAGTAGAGCAAAAGACAGTCTAAGTCGAATAGACCGTGATGGGTTTGGGACTTGGTTACTGGACCGAGAGGATTTGCTTAGAGAAACAAATGCGAAGATAGGATATTGCAGGACGTTTAATGCCGTAATTGCTTATAGACTACATTATATATTTAAAGAACATCCTGAAATTTGGAATGTAGTTAGATTCCTACCTAAATCTGACAATGTTATTTTAGAATATCTCAAAGAGTGGCAGGCGAGTGTGAGCAGTGATCAAAGGCACCTAGTAGATTATGTTTCGATGAATTTACTTGCCTAAGGTTACTAATCTAATGTTAAACTTCATATAGCTTTCGATTAGTTCAATTCTAGTTAAGTATGGGACGAGCATTTTATAAGGAACTGCGACACGTTTGTATGAATAATCAAAACATTTGGGAATTACTGCTTTAAATAAACAGATATATTGGCGTCTGAAACTCTAGCCAGAGCCGATACTTAGTAGCGGGTAAGGCATGCTGCTCAGCTCTTTCCTGTCGCTCTGTCGCGGGATTTGAACCGTAGGGAAGGCTTATTAACTAAAAGTTACCGTGTAAGTCGTTGTAAATGCATGTTTATTTGTGTTAGTAGTTCCCAATAAATTTGGGTCTTCGCAGGTCGCGACCAACCCTCGAAATAGATTTTAAGCTAAGTTGGGTGCGAGCGGACTTGTGCTGCCCATTGCTCTTATAGCACCTTTACGGCATGATCGCCGTCACTTGACCGCGACTGCCTGCCGTTTCTTCTCGGAGCTCTTCCGCCAATTCTCAACGTGCTTGTAGGTCTGGGACGAGTGGAATGGTTTCAAACTACACCGCATCCGCAACTCGATTTTGTAGCGAACAAGCTTAAATTCTGCACGATCAAACTAGATTCCCGATTGGCTCCTATAATGTAGCCCAATTGTTGTAGGCAAAAGAATCAAAGTGTCATTTGTCGATCAGTCGCAGCTTGAGAAGAGGTTCGCGGAATTAGCGAACGCCGCCGACCAAATCGATATCGCCGTCGCGTGGGTACGCCCATGTAAGGAGCTGGACTTGCTGCTGAAGAATCGTGCAACAGTTCGAATAGCGGCTGGCATTTCAAAGAATTGGACGGACCCAATTGCGCTACGGAGTTTGGTGACATGCGAGCATGTGAATTTGCGCATTGTTCCAGACAACTCGTTCGGAGTGTTTCACCCAAAATACTATTGCTTTCGTGGTCAATCCACAATTCAGTGGATTGGCAGTGCGAATTTGACTCGAGGAGGGTTTGGAAGAAACTCGGAGTTAGTGCACGAATTCGCTATTGACTCCGAAGGGAACAATATGTGGTTCGAAGACCTCTGGTCAGGTTTGGATACAGATCCGTGGCCCGCGTTGGAAGACTATGAGAGTATCTATATACCTCCATCGAGATCGCCGTCCAAGCCAGTCAAGAAAATTAGTGAAACAGACCTGCCCAGTTTGATTGACATACACTCATGGAATGACTTTGTTGATGGACTCAGAGCATACGACACTTACTATCGAAAATCTGATCTGCGAGTCGACGTTTTTGGGGAAACCCACAGCTGGTTGCACACCATAGCTTCCAGACACCATGTAATTCAACGAGAAGACTGGAGCTTACTCTCAGAGTTGCAATAGGACATATTGGTACCGACGTCTACAAAAGTACACGCGGCCGGCGAATGGGGAGCATTTGGATGGGTGAGAGGTGGAGGAGCATATGCACTCAACCCAAAGAACATGCCTATTGTAGAGTCCCTCCGCTTTCACTTGCGAGAACAGATATATCGCGTAATTACTGCTCGTCCCGATGAAATTGTCGCAGTTGCGTATCAGGTTCTTCTTTCCATCTCAACAACTCGCTTTAGGCCGGATAAGAAAACAAGAACAGGACCTGCAGCTACGACGCGGTGGCTCGCTCTAGCTCGACCAGACTACCTCGTCTCCGTAAATGGCGCGTCTGTACCTGGTCTGGATGCCGCCGCAAACCTTCCACAGAATCACCCAGCGCTCGCTAAGAAATACGACACTCTCTTGAAGTGGACTCACGGACAGGAGTGGTTTAGCGAGGTAGGAGTAACGGAGTTATCTGTTCCGCTCGAATTGGAAATCTGGAATAACCGGGTCGCGTTAGTAGGTGTATTCGTATATCCAGTTTAAACGGCTCAGTGGAAGTGAAAATTTTCGTGGACTGTCACCAGTCAAAGAGATTCGTGTCGCGCCACATCCAAGTTGCTAAAGCCCGACGTCGAACAGAATAGTCAACCGACTGCCTTCCAACCCTTATTCTCATAGTGCTTCTGAACTAGGGACTTGTTCATTACGGGAAACACGATTAGCAGTCCATTTATCGTAAAGAAGCTGACTATCGCACATCCCCACATACCTTTGCAGGCATAATAGATCCATCCGAAAAGAAAGCACCAGAGGATGTGCACCGGACCAAGTACCGTGCGTTTGACACCACTGGTAGAGTGTTCCATGATCATGATTGTTAACCTCGCTGAGCAGCAAGGTAAATTGTATCAAATTCGTTGTGTCCTTCCCTTCTCTTTCGTGACTTTTTAAGTGATTCGCGATACATTTGCGGGAGTTGCTGCTACTAAAGCAATTGATTTGATTCCCACTATTTGCGGGCAACAATGCGACTTTTGGAGATAATTGTCCTCTTTACAACGCTTTAAGGATATTTGGCCTTAATCATAATTCTGAAACGAATGTGAAGATCGTTCAAAGAAGCACATACTGCTCTAAGTAAATTGGTATACTGAGATACGACAGGACTAATCTGTACCGACACTTGGTGGCGGCCACGAGCTGTTTTGTCTAGAGCATTACGCTATCCCACAACGGATAGGGAGGCACTCTAGAGCAATGGGGATTGGGGTTACTCATGCCCATTGTCACTGGCCAGAGTACTTGTCAAGGCACATCTTGTCCTCGTCACCGATTCAGTCCAGATCCTCCCTCTTCCCCGCCATGGTGGTTCACCAAAGACCTTCATTCTCTCAGTGAAAGCCTGATCATTTAAGTGATATCGTAGGTCGTTGGCAAAACCTACTCATTCAAATCAATAATTCGCAAAAGAGCAGAGTCGCTCGAAGCTCAATCACAGCAAAACTTAGACCTTACTTCTGTCTCTTTGATTTTTATCTCCGTCAGATTGAGAAGGTGAATCGGATGACTCAGTGTCATCTTCATCATCACTATCCTCTAACAAATTATAAATCCCGCGAATTACGGCTGTAAGGCCTTTTCTAGCTTCCTCCTGAGTCTGTCCCTCTTGTCGCAACGTGGCATACATACCAATAACTTCTGAAAGCTTTAGAGGAACGTCTTTGGCAGAAGCAAGCGGATGAAGGTCGCTGGTTATACGGTGAATGGTGTCCGTGAAATCAGTCAAAGGTTCTTTAGAGTCTAAACCAGCTTCTTTGATGAACTTGTACCCTGCAACTAACATATCTGCCACTCGAACTTCCTTATCAACGTCAGAGCAGTGCTCTACCATACGAGGCAGGACAAATTCGAATCGCTTCTCAGCGCTCTTGCGTTCCTTATGTCCCACATCCGCAATCACTGACAGCTTGTAGGCTGTTGTTTCCTCTTTCTCTGATGCACACACAGCACCGACCAATAGCAGGACGAGTCCTACACAAAGAAAATTTGCTGGCTTTGAGATACATTTGTTGAATGCAATTGTCATCTGTAAACTCCGTTCCACCTATCCACTCGAAAGACCATTTGATCTATTCTATCACCGGAGTGCGTTCTATGTCTTGTGGTTCCAATTTGATTCCGGTCAAAAATTGAGCATCGCGTTGGGACCTATCCGACTGGAAGGTTGAACAGGCACCCTGATAGATGACACCTTAAGAGGTTGTGAAGAGGTCGACTTTCAATAGGTACCTTCGCAGTCAAGAAATGAACAAACAGCTACACCTCGTCCCAACCAATTCAGTCTCATCGTGAAATTGTCCGTTTCTCTGACTTGTGCTTCGTAATCGGACCCTGATGTTCTCCTGATTCCGCATGTCTAATATTCGATTCACACTAATGTTAGGATGCATTTCAATACGTAGATACGATGTCGCTACATTCTCTGCTCAAACCCGAGGTGAGTACTGACACAGTTGTACGAGCCCGTGTCGACCGCGAGATCAAGGAACAGGTAAGCGAAGCACTTCGAGCCATGGGACTGTGCCTGTCCGACGCGGTTCGACTCATGCTCATACGCGTAGCTGAAGAAAAGCGATTGCCGTTCGACGTCCACGTACCGAACCCTACGACCATCGAAGCAATGAAGGAAATAGAAGATGGAAGGGGAACACGGTTTAACAACCCCGAAGAGTTCTTCCGAGACCTAGACACCTAGCTTGTTAGCACCGATTCGTTCAACGCAGTTCAAACGCAATCTCAAACGAACGAAACCACCGAACAGTCGCCACAGTCTCGCGGGATCAGGCCGCTTCAGATCTTGACCGGCTGAAATCCCCGCCTTCTCGAGTTGGTAGCGGCGTTCAGGCCACACCGGTCGACAAGTCAATTGACGGAAGAGATCGTGCGCCTCATTGACGAGAAGGCCAACACTAGACCACAAATTCCAGCTGGCTTTCCCGTCGCTCGATACGCGTCCTACAAAACCAAGCCACACATACGTTCGCAAACAACAGAACCCCTACCGAAATCGAAAACCCTAGCACTGTCCCAGTACACAATGGAATCAAATATGCACATAGACTGGCTAGCACCATGCACACAAACATGACGACAAACTGTGCCAGAAACTTACCCATAACCTCCGGCCCTTGTGAAAACGGGACATTGGCTTCAATTCCACTCTTGAGCATTACAGCTGCGTTCAATACAAGAGCAAACAAGACCACTTGAGATAAGGCATTCCAGACGGACGAAGCCATGCCATACACCAAGAGCACAGCAAAGAGAAATACGACATACGGTACACAGACGTAGTACCTAATCAGCCTATCAGAAAAAGAACACAGGTCTTTCAATCTTACAGGTGCTGTAAACAGCACCCAGGACGCTCGAAACTCAGAGCTCAGCAAAAACATGTTTGTCATTAATAAACAATACATTAGTATGAATGCATACATCATTACTGGGGGACCATCCTTAATCGTTTCCGAGGCTGTTTCTCCACCGATCCACAGAATGAAAATAGGCGACACAATAAGTAGAATCGGAACTACCATTACTCCAAGTGCCACTCCGCGAAACTTCTTGTTAGCGCGCAAGTGAGCACGAAGTAATAGCCACATAGGCTTAGATTGAAGGCGTGGACTAGACAGGACAGAAAGAAAAGAAGACATACCTCGCCGTGGAAGCTTGTAGTCCTCACTACTTGAAATATCGTCGTAATTCTGCTGCACCTTTATGGATAATTCCAAGTTGGAATATCGCTGCAAATAGACGTACACTAATGTAGAAAATGTAACTGCGAGCAAAGTTCCCAAAATTGTCGCAAGTGTCACAGATCCACTTGCTATTGCAGGTAAGGAAGCATACCATGTAACAGGATTTAAGATTTCTGCCCACAGAGGATAGTAAGTCGGAAATTCTCCCTTCTGCATCATTGGCACAAAGTACAGGACGAACGTGGGAATCAGCATTCCCCACATAATCACATAGGCGACAATCGATACTTTGGAGGTCTTTCCCTTACTAAATGCGTAATTTGTTAGACTGACGAAGAGAGATAGAGCAAGGGTGGCTACAGTAATCTGTAGTGCGAAATTGGAAAGGACAAACATCAAACAGCCCACAAATTGATGTGTTAACAATAATGCAATGGTTGCTGGAATTGTCATAACAGCAGTAACAACAAAAACCTGCACCGAAATAGCCGATAGTTTCGACAAAAAGTAACTCTTGCTGTCCACAGGTCGGAAGCATAGGTTGTTGTAATCTTCATTGGATATAAAGAGCTCACGAAACGTATTAGTTAACAAAGCCAGAATAAATAGAGAAGTAAATTGGAACGTTATCCAAATAGACGTTGTAGGATCGAGTTCTATGGGCTCAAAAAAGCCGCTCGTCACAAGGTTGTATGCATTCAAGCTCATGGCTGCTAGGAATACGTAGAAGAATACGGTAGCCCCTTTCTTGTTGCGGGTACGTCCTAAACCCCTCGTCGTCCAAGCGCTTATTCCTGTCCCAATCTGTTTCTTGGCCAGCAAATGCAGTACTCGCCAATGCTCGTAGTTGCCTCCCAAGATTCGAATGACGTGTTTCATCTGGCGTTGCTACCAAGCGATGAGTCTGAGCGGAGTGTCGGTTGGCTACACACTAGGTTGGTATACAAGAATTGCATCCGACTACGTTAGTGCATTCATGATGTCGCTGGATATGGATGTCGGATCCTGGATGCCTGTGATTTTCGAGAACGCTTCCTCTAGAGTAGATGCTTGCCATTGCTCCTTAATATCTTCGGTAGTCCCCTGAATGACGATTCGACCGTGATCAATGATCACGATCCGAGTACACAACCGTTCGACCACCTCGAGTATGTGGGAACAGAACAATATGGTCATGCCGTCGTTCGCCAGCGAGCGAAGCAACTCTTTCACAACGCTTACCGTATTTGCATCGAGTCCATTAAGGGGTTCGTCGAGCAAAAGAACCTGGGGTTCCGTAAGCAGAGCAGCACAGATCAGCACCTTCTGCTTCATGCCTTTGGAGAAATCGAACATCTGCTGCTCTGAGTTATCGCTCAATCCAAAAAGGCGCAATAGCTCGTTAGCTTTGGACTTCGCACTCTCCGGTTCCATGTCATGAAGGGTTGCAACTAGGTGTAGATACTCTGTAGGCGTTGTAACCTCGTAGATTGCGCTGTTCTCGGGCACATAACCGAATTTTCTCTTAGCCTCCAATGAGTGTTTCACCACGTCATATCCACCGACATATGCCGAACCCGACGTGGGTTTGAGCATGCCGGTCAGAATCTTCACCGTCGTACTCTTCCCAGCTCCGTTGGGTCCCAAAAAACCAACTATTTCGCCCGGTTGAACAGCCAGGTTCAAGTTGGCAATGGCTGTCGTGTTGCCGAATTTCTTTGTGAGCGTGGTGGTCTCTATCATGAGTATTGGTATCCCTAGACTAACGAGCGATTGCGTCTGAATCGACAACTAGTCGACGAGGCTTTATTGATTGGCACCATTCTGGTCTCCGGCATTCGATTCCAAATGGGAATTGCGATTATCCATACTTCTCATGCTTGCACATGCGAGATTGTTTGCAGTCGGAGTTAAAGCCAAAGTGGCTCTGTGTTCTGGACTACCATGTTGAGTTTGACGTAAAGCTACTTACGGGTTCTTCGCCACGATTCAACACAGACTTTTTATGCATAGAAATCAAATAATTACGACAGAAGAAAGTCCTAAGTAGCAACTGACCTCCTCGTACCACTCTTGTCGAAACTAGACCCCATCGCCGTTGGAAAACAGGCTCGTGAATCTGCGGTTGCGTGGGAATGGCATACTTACGGCAAGTGTTTCGACTTCTTGTCCAACACAATAGACGACAGTAGAGCAGATGAAGATGAATCAACAGAAGACTAGCCGCGAACTTCAAGAACTACAGGAAAACCGGCAGAAACGGGTCGCGGAACTGGTGCTTCAAGCGCAAGAAATGAGACTTAAGGGAGCCCAACAGGAAGCAAGAAAGCTGAAACCCGTACGTCAGCGCCAGCTCAGTAATTGGAGGGCAATTGGCCGATAGATTCGAATAAACCGATTGGACCCAGATTTCTCCATGTGGCAATAATTTCATCGAGGTAGAGTTCCCGATTGAATTCCGGAAGTTGATTGGCCAGGTCGAACGCTAGATCAATTCTACTTGCTCCTCCTGTTGTCATTGCTGTTCCACACACTCAGATTTTCCTATGGCAGCATTGTGTCGCACAGAAGAACAAAAGCGACTTCCATGCATTTGTACTCGGTGCGATCTGGCAGCCAAGATCTCTCTGTCGGGGCATTAGCCAACCCAGAATCTTCTGTTTCGTCGCGCCGGTGAATTCAGAGCTTTACCGCGGCATTGTCGAAGGCAACGAATCACTCTCGAGGCAGCCCTGCAAATCTGTTGTCAACAATATCGTTGACAACAGATTTGTCGACAAAGATATTGTTATTTGATTCAATTGGGCTATTTCTTTAGCTGGAATGCTCAATGAGATCGTCTACTGGGCGCTGGGTAATCGGCGACGACTTCTTTGATCGCGAAGGGGTGCTAGAAATCCTCGACTCGCGAGTACGCGCGGGAAACCATGTGTTGTTAAGTGGTCAGCGGCATATGGGAAAAACCAGTGTGCTCCGCGAATTGGGTCGTCGGTTGGAAAACGATGGCTACTTTTTCTCTTCGCGCCTACTCAAAGACTGGTGGGCAGCACGCGTCCGAAATCACCACGTCGCGTTGAAGAAGCGCAAAAGGCAATCATGAAATCGGCGAGAAAAACATGAGCGAAAAAAGAGCAGAAGATTCAGCGATTGCTCGACCTATACGTAAGTTCAATCCCGGTCTGCTGCAGTCTGACGACGAAGTAATCAACCAGTTTGTGGTTCGGCAGCACGAGTTCGAATTAGTCCGAGATGTGCTGGTCAACAACATCGGCACTCCGTCTTGTCAACATGCGCTCGTTGTTGCGCCCCGCGGCCACGGAAAGACCATGTTGCTCGCACGTGTGGCTGCGGAAGTTCGACGAGACAAAGAGCTAGGTCGACAAATCCTTCCAGTACGATTCATGGAAGAGAATCTGGAAATAGACAGTCTTGCCGACTTTTGGTTGGAAACGCTGTACCAATTGGCGAAGGAGATCTCCAACGAAAACTTCTCGTTGGCACAGGAGCTCCTAGCGACACATGCGGATCTATCCATGGGTTGGCGAGAACAGGGCATAGAAGGATTAGCTCAGGCCGCGGTCCTTGATGCCGCAGATCGTCTGGATCGACGGTTGGTTCTCATGGTGGAAAACTTGCAGTCACTACTTTCCAAAATGGACGATGAGTTCGGTTGGAAGTTGCGCAATGCAATGCAGTCCTTTCCGCAAGTAATTTTGGTGGCTTCTGCGACAAGCCTTTTTGAGAAACTGAAAGATCCAAGCGCACCATTCTTCGAACTCTTCCGTTACGTCAACCTGAAGGCACTCTCCGAGAAGGACTGCCTTCGGCTTTGGACCGAATTAACTGAACAGTCACCACAATCTCATGAGATCAGACCACTGCAAATCTTGACTGGCGGAACCCCCGCCTTCTCGTAATGCTGGCAGCGTTTGCACGCCACCGGTCAATACGCATGCTAATGGAAGAGCTTGTGGGTCTCATTGATGAAAACACCGACTACTTCCGGGCCAACTTGGATTCTCTACCAAAGCACGAAAGGCGTGTATTTGTGGCGCTGATTGATCTCTGGCAAGCATCGAACGCAGGGGAGATTGCCGAGCGTGCACGGCTCGATGTTCGTATTGTCTCGACCATGCTTGGACGGTTGGTCCAAAGGGGTGCTGTGACTATTGTTTCGGAATCCAAAGGCAGAAATCGGCTCTACGCAGCAACCGAACGCCTCTACAGCATCTACTACAAGCTACGTCGTGAGCGGGACGAGGCTTCTGTGGTGAAAGCCCTAATCCACTTCATGGTGGCGTTCTACGATGTAGGTGAGGTATACCGGGTTTCAGATCTGCTCATGCAGGAAGCTCTTAAGTCATCGACTATTCAGAAAGGAATTGACCTTGCGCTGGCTAGGCGGGCGTTGTCGCAGGACCCTAAGCTGGACTTGAAATGGGATGAAGTCGAGCGAGTTGCGGATGAAGTCAAGTACAGACGGTACAACGATGCCGTTACTAAGTTTCAAATCAACGTACGTGACACTTACGGGAGCGAGAATTGGGAGCGTTTGCTGGAGAT
Organism: Candidatus Azotimanducaceae bacterium; assembly: GCA_965203735.1. Taxonomy (GTDB): domain Bacteria; phylum Pseudomonadota; class Gammaproteobacteria; order Pseudomonadales; family Azotimanducaceae; genus Bin55. The sequence goes on along the minus strand of OZ241909.1, from coordinate 430,836 downwards.
CGTCGATCAATTTGAGGCAGATACGCTATCCAGATTCCAATGGAATTGGGAAAGCGATGATGATAGGGCAGCTCAGCTAGCACACCTGAGAAGCGATGCCTATCTGCACTTGAACGAGTACAGCAAGGTGATTGAGGTGGCCGGAGAAGCCATCGAAAGACTCAGGGCTACAGAGGACGCAACTTTGATTAGCAGGGCTTACTCCATGAGTCTCAACGTTGCTAAAGCGTACTGCCACCTCGGAGACTTTGGGAGGTCAAGAAGGGAGTGCGACCTACTAATCGAATACTACGAGAATTGTGAGTCCCTGTGGCGCGACACTCAGTTAGTGGCTGCCCTGGCCCTTAAGGCGGAATCTGAGACCGGATTGGGTAATGAAGAGCACGCGGCAGATCTGCTGGACAAAGTGCTTGAACGGTTTGGGGACAGCGATACGAGGGATGTGCAGCGTTTGGTTGCACGATCAATGGTTGCCCATGGAGAAAACGTTCAAATTCAATTCGAAGGGCATCTGCGAGCCGCAGAAATATATAAGAAGACAATCAACCGCTTTCGGCGAAGCGACGACATCGAGATTCGGATTCATGTGAAGTCGGCGTGGCTGTATAAGGGGATCGCACACGGTATGTTGGGTGACTTTGAGAGCGAGATTGATTGTTACGAACAATTGGTTGCTTGGCTTGATAATCGCAGCGCTATGCACGAGAAACCTTCAGCACTGGCAGCCTTGACTTACAAGAGCCGAAGACTGGCGGAGCTTGGAAGGGCAGAGGAGGCATTGGCTTTAAGTGAGGACTCAGGTGAGCGATTGGAGGAGTGCGCGGGCAAGCTTGAACCGGAGATTCGTCAGTGGATAGATTGGTACATGGCAGGATCGCGAGCATTGGCTTTGATGGCTAACGGTGAAACCGACATCGCCATGGACTCGTTCCGCTGTGCGTACAACTCGTTCGACCCTAGCGACGATACGCAGGTGGGGGAGATGTTGCGGCTGGTGACGGAACTGATTGCCGCTAATGCGTCCGAACGAGAACTGGTAGATGTGCTGCAGAGCGATACCAGCCATGCACAGAGACTGTTTCCTATGGTCATTGCTCTTCAGCAACGAATGGGTGAGTCGGTACGTGCCCCGGCAGAAATACTCAGCGTGGCGGAGGACTTTGGAAGGCTCTTGAACAAGAGGATAGTAGAGGGTCTCATGCCTGGATATGGGTTTCGAATGGAATAGAGACCTGATGCAGCCCAAGAAGCTAAACCCTTCTATGTGATCGTCCATTCCGCAACCTCAATAGTTGCAGGTCCAAGCAGAGACGTTCGCAATCCGCAGTTCCGGGCATCCGTGCTCCCATTAGACACCCGCTAAAATCTCCCTCCCCCCTCAAGGCACAACTTCCTCCGGACGGGTGCGAGGAATCGAAATGACAGCGGAAATCGCGATCTTGAACACCACTGCGGTGGCACTTGCCGCAGATAGTGCGGCTTCCACTATGCCATTTGCTGACAAAATCTACAGTTCAGTAGACAAGCTGTTCCAACTAGTCGAAAACGCTCCTGTAGGAATCATGATCAATGGGTCTTCTGAATTCTTGGGTGTGCCTTGGGAGACGATAATCAAGGTCTACCGAAAAAGACGGCAGGGACAAGAATTTCCGTTTCTGGCCGACTACAAGGATGACTTCCTAAAGTTCATTTCGACACATCAAGGCATGTTTCCCATCGAACGCCAAAATGAATTCACAATTCACTTGGTGCGATCGTATCTAAGCCATCTGCTGGATTCGATAGAGACTGCGCTGGAGGAGACGATTTCACAAGACGGTATTTCCCCACAGGAAGTTTCTGGAATTATCCACTCAGTGATCGAAGCGCAATACGAGCTCGTTGTTACTAGGGATCGACTTGACGGCTTTGACACAGACATGGTGGCTGAAATCAAGCATCTGTTTGGCCCACAGGTAGAGTCCGTCAAGGATGAAATATTCGCCAACCTTCCGCTAGAAACTCAGACTTCTTGCTTAGTAATCTGTCTTGTTATTGAAGTGTTAACGCGCGATTACATGAACTCTGAAAGAACAGGGTTGGTGTTTGCAGGTTTCGGCGAGAACGAGTATTTCCCTCGGCTCATTCCTGTCGATGTGGGTATTATGGTCAATGGTCAAATCAGGACTGTCGAAGACGAAGAGCAGTGCGTGGAAATCGATCCGGGCAATCCCGCCGCAATTATGCCATTTGCCCAGCACGAAATGGTTCGCACGTTCTTGGAAGGCATTCACCCAGCAATGGCTGGACATCTGGCGACTGCAATTTCTGGACTCTTTACCGAATTCGCGAACCGTTTGTGCTTTCAGTTGGAAGACCGTGATCCTAGACTTGTGCAGGACCTGGGTGATCAATTGACGGCGGAGGTCCAGTCGTTACTCAACGATCTTCATGACCATTGGGAGGGCCTAAAGACAGATCACTGGATGCCGATTATCGACAACGTGTCTGTTCTTCCAATAGACGAGCTCGCGGCAATGGCTGAGGCACTAGTAAACTTGACGAAATTTAGGAGACGAATTAGCCAGGACAGAGAGACGGTAGGAGGACCTATCGATGTCGTGGTGATCTCAAAGGGAGACGGCTTTGTTTGGATAAAGCAAAAGCATTACACCGAGCATTCATGAGTTCGCGTAAAATAGCTTTCCAAGGAGGTATCCGATGACCAAAAGAAAACTCCGATTCTACAGTGGCAAACAAGTGATGCGCCACTACATTCCAGATTACGATGAAAACAAAAAACCAGCCGACATGGAAGAACAGGTCAAACGGTTTGTTGTAAAGTCGATCGATAAGCTCGACCCGCGATTAGTACCACCAACAGCAAGTCGGACGCGCTCGTCCTCGGCTACTAGCCGGACTTCCCAGCCAGGTGCCGGTAATTGATTTGAGCTTTACGCCTGGTACCTAACCAACGCCTTTGGAAGGCCCGTCCGCAGCTGTCGACCCACCCACTGCACCAAAGCGGCAGATGGAACTAAATTGATGACAACTTCCCCAACTTCGACGGTTGGTCTGCGCAAGTCGTTGATTTATCAGAATACACCCAGCAAGCCAGATACTACACTTTGAGGCTTGCGATTTCGGCCTAGGCGAGAAGTACGAACGAAATCGAGGAAGGCTGAATGCCGCAGCGCACCATCAGGATGGAATAGTTGGTGTATTCCGGATTTCTTGTATGCAATTCTCAATTTATGACAAAGGGAAACGGTTTAGTATCACTGAGGAGCTATTCCAAGATCTAGATATCTAGTATGTTGACACAGGTTCGATCGTCGCAGTTCCAACGCGACGTTAGACGGGGAAATCACAAGGAAAAAACTGGGTTAGCTTCGCCTGCTCCTCAAAGTGTTGATAGACTAAGAGCTGATAGACGCGCATTCTCGTGATCACCTTTTAAGGGGCACAGGTCAAAACACATCAGAATCTTGCTCGAAATAGGTTAGTCGTTTCTTCCAATGCAAACATTTACAGCCATTGTCGAGTTCTGCACAGTGACTGACCTCTATGTCGCCCAAATACCAGGGTTGCCAGGCGCACACAGCCAAGGGAAGACACCCGAGGAACTCAACGAAAATCTCAAGGAAGTTGTCACAATGATCTTGGAAGAAGGCACACCTGAAATAGAAGGCAAGTTTGTTGGCACACAAATTATCGAAGTGCCGTAGAAGCTGAAGTCCTAGGTTCCGGTTCTCAACCATAGGAAGTCAGTTCTGTGCCCTGACCACAGTTTCTTGGAACTCTAATAGCCCGTCCCGAACCAAAACCTCAGAGAATCCAAGTTCGTCGAGTCTTGACAATTTCTCTACAACCTACAAATGATTCATTGGTTCAAACAAGACAGGAGAACCACTTCATGCCGACTTGTGCTCCTGGCTTCATTGTGGATACTTATCGAGAAATTTCGACCGAATTGACATGAACGCGATTTTTGACGTATTGCCGACTTCGATCTACGACGACTCTGTCGCCTTTCGCTACGAATTTCCGAAGAACTACTTGAGTCAAGCCCGTGAGGCAATTGGGGATTGGATCCTTTACCGCAGAACTAGGCGCAGCGGAAAACCGGCGGCATATGTTGGAGTAGCAAGGTTGCACAACGTCGATCCTGTTCCGAACCCGAACGGGTTGTATTACGCCAACGTGATCAATTTCACACCATTCAACCAATCTGTTCCCTTTTTCCGTTTGTGGGACAACAAATATTGGGAACGAGAACTCAACGGGATTCCTAGAGAGCAGGTTGGTAGAACGATACAGGGTCGGTCCATTAGGCACATTTCTCCAAGTGAATTTGGCGACATCGTTTATGCAGGATTTGCTGAATTATTCAACCCTTCAAATGCACCCCGACTCGGACTAGACTCGCAGAACGTAAAGCTATCCTACGGTTCACTTGCCCTCGCTGATGCTGTAGAGAAAGGACGTAAAGTAACAACGTTTATCACACACCGCAAAGTTCGTGATGCAAATTTCCGTGGTTTGGTGCTCGACGCCTATGACAATACCTGTGCTATTTCAGGGCTACGTATCGTTAATGGACTTGGTCGCGCGGAAGCCAATGCCGCACACATAAAACCGGTTGCCGATGACGGTCCCGACATAGTAAGGAACGGACTAGCACTTTCATCTACTTGCCACTGGGTTTTCGACCGCCACCTTGTGTCGCTAACGGACGAATGCGAAATCATTCACTCTAAAGACTTGTCTCCCGCATTGACCAAATTGCTACCTCCCGAAGGAGAAAAAATACAACTCCCTAGCGACTCTTCTCTTTATCCGAATCCTGAATTCCTCGCACACCACCGACGGCAATTCGAGGCGAAGTGGTAGCTAAGTCCTTTCACTCAACTTAATCCGATTCAAATTGATCTAACGGCAATTGAGCGGAGTCGTCACGACCCTTGATTCATCTGTTGGCGGCATGATCCGCATCTTCTTTGAACCAAATCTGTAGCCTCTAGAGCCAACTACCAAACGTCGATTAGCGGCGTTCGATACTGCGTCTCCGAAACTAAGGGGGCACCTGCTTTCATCCCTGCCATAAGCCATTTCCTAGTGTCTGCCGGGTCAATTACATCGTCCACTTCAAAGACGTGACCCGCATTTAGTCCCTTTCCTCGGTCATATGCCGCTTTGACCATGTTTTCGTATGCCACGGTTCGTTCCTTAAGGTCCGTGATGGCTTCGAGCCTCGCTCGCTGACCCAATTTGACCTGACCTTCCAACCCCATGCCCCCAAACTCGCTCGTAGGCCATGCCACTACGAATGCAGGCAATCGGTGGTTCCCGCCTCCCATGGCTTGTCCACCCAATCCATAAGACTTTCGCAGGATCACCATATAGGAAGGAACGCGAATATTGGCACCAATTACAAACATTCGTGCCGAGTGACGCACCAAACCAGTCTTCTCGACCTCCGGTCCGACCATAATTCCAGGACAATCACATAGCAATAGCAAAGGAATCTGGAATGCGTCGCACGTCTTCATGAACCGGGCAGCCTTGTCCGCAGCGGGACTATCAATCGCTCCTGAAATGACCGCAGGATTGTTTGCGATGACTCCTACTGGACGACCCTCAATGCGAATGAAGGAGGTAACCATCGCGGTTCCAAACTCAGGTCGTAGCTCAAGCACCGAGTCCTTATCCGCAAGAATTCGAATGAGTTCGCGAATGTCGTAGACCCGCAGTCGATTCTCGGGAATCACGTGGCGCAGCAATCGTTGGTCATTGGCTTCCCATGTGTCGATAGGACCCTGGAAGTAAGAAAGATATTTCTTGGTGGCGACAACTGCCTCTTCTTCGTCCTCGACGGCGATATCGACAACGCCACTTGGGATTTGAACTGACATCGGCCCCACTTCCTCTGGGCTGTAGACACCCAAACCTCCGCCTTCGATCATGGCGGGTCCTCCAATGCCAATACTGGAATTCGCCGTCGCAATGATGACGTCGCAGCAGCCAAGCAATACAGCATTTCCCGCAAAACAGAACCCTGCATTTACACCCACTACTGGAACACGCCCGTGAAGCTTGCTCAAGAGTGTCCAAGAAGGAGTGTTGAGACCTCCACCGCCTGTGATTGCTCGAGAACCACCTCTGCCCGGACGCGCCGCTCGGCTTCCCCCTCCCGCTCGACCTCCACCGCCTTCTGTGAACAGGACTAGCGGCGAATTCAGCTTCTCCGCAGTCTGGAACATCCGATCCATCATCTTGTGGTTCATTCCACCCTGCGAACCCGCCAGTACCGAGTAGTCGTAGGACATCAAAACGCAACGGGATCGCGATTCGTCGAATTTGTCCCCATTGACATGACCGAGCCCCATTACGAGACCATCCGAAGGCGCATAGTCAAGCAACTCGTCAATCGTCCCGTGCAAACCTTGTCCAATGGCGAGAGATCCGTATTGAACGAAGGTTCCATCGTCGGCAAGATCGTAGATGTTCTCTCGCGCCGTCCGCCCGCCCTGACCGTGACGTTTCTCTGTCTGCTTTTTCCGAGAGGCGTCTGTGGTGAAAGCACGTCTTCTTTCAACTTCAGCGAGATCGGGCCGAAGTTCGTCCAGGTCTTTGGTGTCTTCGATAGTCTCTAGTTCACCTTCAACTTGCCCTTCTTGTACTACAAGCAGGACTGTGTCCTCTGGTACAGCATCGCCTTCCTCGATGAGAACTTCCGAAATAGTCCCACTTACTGGAGCTTTCACAACATGCTCCATCTTCATGGCATTAAGAAGTATGACTTCCTGTCCCTTGACCACTTTTCCACCCGCGGAGACAGCAAGGTTCAAGATCGTCGATTGCATTGCCGCTCGTACCGGCACCATTCCCTTCGCATAGACGACTTCCGGCTGTTTCTCAGCTCGCTCTTCCTCTCTCTGTCTTCGCCCTTCGGTAAGAACAGCTAGTGGATCGTCCGTATCCACCTTTGCTCCCGCCAGGTCAACCTTCTGAGGTGTAGAGATCCGCGGAGCGGGATCTCGAGTCTTTACGAGATCGGCAATGCACTCTTCGATGAATCGTGTCCGCATATTGCCCGACAGGATCTCCGGGTGTTCCAAGATGTTCGTCAAGAAGTCCAGATTTGTTTCCACACCTGAAATACGAAACTCTCCTAGTGCACGACGCGCTCGACGAATCAGGTCGTCAAACCGAGGAGCGCCTGTGAAAACCACCAACTTCGCGATCAAGGAATCGTAGTGGCTACTCGTCTCATAGCCCTCGTATCCGTACGTATCGACTCGAATGCCCGGTCCGGAAGCAGGTTCGAATTCAGAAACTAGCCCGTTGCGAGGAATTGCCACGCCGTCTTCTTGCATTCTCTCCAGATTGATGCGCAATTGCATCGCGCTGCCACGTCCCTCGGGAACACTCTCCTGATCAAGGTTCAAGCTCTTCAGAGTCGCGCCCGATGCAATCTCCAACTGCGTGCGCACCAAATCCACGCCCGTTACTTCCTCGGTTACGGTGTGTTCGACTTGGATCCGAGGATTGGCTTCCATGAAGTAGAACGGAGACTGGTCTGACAAGTCAGAGCCATCTACGAGAAACTCAAACGTACCGATGTGGTCGTAGTTCGAACCCCGTGCGATGGAAACGGCAGCATTTTGAATCTTCTGTCTTAACTCCTCTGAAATCTGTGGAGAAGGAGCCACTTCCACAATTTTTTGGTGTCGGCGCTGAATGCTGCAATCCCGTTCGCCAATTTGAGACACGTCCCCATATCGGTCCGCCAGCACCTGAATTTCGATATGCAATGCATCGGGAAGGTACAACTCCGCAAAGAGCTTGTCCGATCCGAAGGATGCGAGGGCTTCCGCGCCTCCCCGAACAACTGCCTGTTCGACTTGGTCCACCCTTGAGACCACTCTCATTCCACGACCGCCTCCCCCTGCAATCGCTTTCAGGACCATCGAAGATCCAGACGGAAGACTGTCAAAGAACTCAATTGCTATCTCAGGACTGTCAATTTTTTTTGATGCCGGCAGCACAGGAACGCCTGAACTGGATGCTAGTTCCCTTGCCAGAAGCTTGTCGCCAAATAACCTCAAAGAGTTGGGACTTGGCCCAACAAAGGTCAAATCAGCTTGTTCACAAGCCTCCGCAAACTCGGCATTCTCTGCCAGGAATCCATAGCCTGGATGTATCGCGTCGCAACCATGGCTCTTAGCTATCTCAACAACTTGGTTTGCATCTAGATACGCAGCTGGTCCGGTTCCGGTCAGTTCCACGCTCTCATCCATAGTGAATAAATGAAGCGATTTACTGTCATCGGAAGGACCTATACCTAAGGTCTGTATCCCCATTTCCATGGCGGTGCGGTGGATTCGGACAGCAATTTCGCCGCGGTTTGCGATAAGCAATTTCCGTATGGGTGCGGTTCTGGACATGTCTTGGTGTGCGCGTTCCCGATGCTGTGCGCAATACTAACGAATATGCGATCTGAACTGGCTCGCACCGACTGCTTCATGTATTTGCCGAGCTCTGATTGAGCCTCTCCGAGAGATGGTTGATCCCTGATCGGGCTGCAAGGAACACTCACTCCATGTATGCTTTAACGACAAAATTCTTGAATCGGATTCGATATGGCAATTGATTTCACTTATCCGCCCGACGTGGAAGACGCTCGGCTCCTCGCTCGAAAATTCTTTGAAGAGACCGTCCGACCCAGGATGGAAGGCACCCGACGTGATGGTGGCGAAGACTACTGGAGCGCGGTCAAGGGACTTCGCGAAGTTGCGAAGGAACAAGGATTGTGGTGCCCCCACATGCCGGAAGAATGGGGAGGCATGGGACTCGGCATTACGGCCGTCGCGGCAATGTCGGCGGAAGCGGTCAAGTTTCCCAATGGCCCCTACATCATCAACTGCCAAGCGCCGGATGAGGGAAACATGCACACGTTGCTTCACTTCGGTACGGACCAACAAAAGGAGAAATGGCTGCGCCCTCTTATTGAGGGCACAATGAGATCTTGCTTTTCCATGACGGAACCCGATACTGCGGGATCCGATCCTACACAGATTCAGACCCAAGCTGTCGAAGACGGCGACGACTGGGTGATCAACGGCCACAAGTGGTTCACCTCGGGTGCGCATGGCGCGAAGTTCGCAATCGTCATTGCACGCACCGATCCCGATGCAGAGATCGCACAAGCCCGCAACAGTGCTTTCATCGTTCCCACTGACTCACCGGGATTCAATATGGTTCGTGACATTCGAACGATGGGCGGTGGTGGCGGACATGCCGAAATTCGGTACGAAGACGTTCGTGTGCCAAAAGAAAATATGCTCGGCGAACGCGGAGGCGGCCACAAACTCGGCCAGGTGCGTCTGGGACCAGCGCGGCTTGCGCACTGCATGCGTTGGATCGGACAAATCGAACAAGCTCTCGAAATGCTGATCGAGCGCGCCCAGAAACGCTATGCCCACGGATCGTTGCTGTCCGAGAAGCAGGGAATTCAATGGATGATGTCTGAGAGCGCGATCGACCTGTACGCCTCAAAATTAATGGTCTTGCACTGTGCGTACAAGATTGAGAACGGTATGGACTTTCGAGCCGAGGTCTCAATGGCAAAGCATTATGTTGCCAACACTCTTTGGAAGGTCACCGACCGAGCACTCCAAGTGCATGGAGCCCTGGGCTACTCCAACGACTCTCCACTTGCCCAAATGCTGATCAGCGCTCGATGGTCTCGCATCGCAGACGGCTCCGATGAGGTGCACTTGATGCGCATCGCCGACATGGTCATGCGCTCCTACAACGAAACCGGGTCAGTAAATCACGCAACGGGAGATCTGCCGCTATAGCTAGCCTAAGATCTTGCGTGACGAAAGGGAGTCTTGAATGATCTACAACAACGTGGTGCTAAATGTCTCAAATTCGGACGATGTGGAGACCGTCAAAGGTCTTCTCAAGAAGTGTGGAGACCTGTCGAAGAAGGAACCCGGTTGCGAACGATTTGAGATTTATCAGTCTCAGGTGGACAAACAGCAATTCTTCCTGATCGAACGTTGGGGCAATCAAGAACAACTTGACGCGCATCGGGAAGCGCATGCTTTCAAGAACATCTACGTTCCGCATGTACTACCTCTGGTTTCGCGTTTTCCTCATCCCTCCGACAAGCTATTTGAATAGTCCCGTATAGGAGGAGTCTGGCTACCCAGCATTCGCCACATCGCCAACACCATCCGAGGTGCTTCTAGACACCGGATTCTCCCTGCAATGCCAAATGAGTTTGTGCATCCAAGAGCACAAATTGAGTCCAGGCAGCACAAGTTTGTAAATCCGTACAAATGCTTTGCTCTTTGATAACATTTGCGGAGAGCTTTGCAGTTGGGTGGGAGACCAGTGCATCTTGCAAAGCAACACTGTTTCGGAAATGGGTGGTCAGATCTATGATCAAAGTCCTTAAGCAATCTGCTCTTCTTCTCGTTTCGCTAGGAATCTTGTGCATGCCTGTCGGAGTCCTGGCGCAAGACGAGTCCGACGATGAGAGCATCGAAGAATTGGTTGTTACCGCGCAGCGCAAAGCAGAGAACATCCAGGATGTCCCTCTGTCAGTGAGTGCATTCTCAGATTCCATGCTCGAAGACCAGCAGATCATTACGCCTTCTGACATTCAGATGAACACTCCAGGCGTCTCCTTCACGGCGACAAACTTTGGTGGTTTTAGCTTCAGTGTTCGCGGAATCGGAAGCCTTGTAGTCGGTTCGGCGTCCGAACCCGGCGTATCCGCGCATCTGAACGAGATCCCCGTGCCACGCAACCTTAACACGATGGAATTCTTCGACTTGGAGCGTGTGGAAATTCTGCGAGGTCCTCAAGGAACTCTATTCGGAAAAAATGCAACTGGTGGCGCAATCAACTTCGTAACAAAAAAGCCGGAGTTCGACACACTTGACGGATTCGCATCTTACGAATTCGGCACCGACGCGCACAGCCGTTTCATCGGAATGTTCAACATGCCCGTACAGGAAGGCGTTGCTGCTCGATTCGCCATCATGACTTTGAAGCGAGATGGATACACCGAAAACCTCGCAGACGGGTTGCAGCTATGGAACGTGGACGACGATATCGACGGAAGGGATCAATACTCCGCTCGATTCACACTTTCGTGGCAAGCAACGGAAAACACGTTGGCTCGTTTCACTTACTCAATTTTCGAAGAAGACAGCGACAGAGCTCGAATCACGAACCAAGTCTGCGAACGAAACGACATGCCTACCACAGGGTGCAAACCCGACGGCTTTGGATTTGAAACACCTCACTTGGGCGCAACGACTGGGGGCATATTCGGAGGCGCGGTTGGCTCAATTCCACTCGGAGTCTCGGGCGATCCTGATGAAGGTTTTGTCAATTATCGGTTCGAGCGACCCGACGACGTCGGATTTCGAAAAGTTCACACAGACTTTGAGCCCGTCTTTGAAGAAAGTGGCGAATCTTTCTCCATTGCTTTCTATCACACATGGCGGGACTACAGCTTTGACTTTCTTGGCGCGATTAGCACCAGCGAGTACAAGAGCAATCAGGACTACATCATCGACGTCGGTGCGACTCTCGGACCCACTGCGTTGAATCCGTTGGGCTATTGGCCAGTGTCGCGACCCAGTGGCGGTCCAGGTGAAGATTGGGCGCAAGACGGTGAATGTCGTATTAACGGGGGAACAGCGGGCGTACTCGGTGGCTGCATATTGAGCGGCGTGGACGGAACCAGAATCTTTTCTTACGATCAGGCCGATGGTTATGGAGAGTATTGGGTAGGCGAGTTCAAGGTTCGTACTGACTTTGACGGAGACCTGAATTTCCTTGCAGGATTCAGTTCCTACGGAAGAGAGCGAATCACCGACTACTACGTGCTATCCAACACGCTCGATCTTGTCACGATTTACGGAGCGCCCTTGCTGGGACTACCGCCCCTTTATCCAGGATATTTCCTGAATTCGGCAGCTCCTGCCGGCGAACCCGGCCGTACGGATGAAGGTAGCTCCATCTTTGGAGAGGCCTATTACAGTCTCAGCGACGACATGAATCTAACTGTGGGTCTGCGCTACAACGAAGACGAGAAGAAAACGAACGACACGAGTGTCTTGTTCAACGCCATCAACCACATTCCGGTAGTACAAGCTTCGGTTTACCCTGGAATTGTTGCGTTCGTTGCTAATGCGCTTGGGGTTCCACCAGAGTTTGTACCGTTGCAACTCGCACTTGGCGCCGCCTATCAACTAGGGCTGCTAGATCCGAACCATCTGGTAAACATCAATGCCGCTAGCGGCAGATTCTGGTCTCGAACACTCAATCTCCTGCTGGGACCTTTTGCCTCCGGTGCGCCGGAAGTGGAACTCGCCCGCTACTACGGCGTATCCCAAGAGCAAATCGATGCAGCATTGCTAACGCCTGCATACAGTCCAGAGCGTGTAGCAATTAGCAACATGGTTCCGATTGTTCCGCAGTTTGGTGAGGCTCGAGCTCTAACCAACAGCCCCTCAGAGAGTTCTTGGACAGCAGTTACCGGGCGTGCTGCTCTCGATTACAAAATCGATGAAGACATCCTCGTATACGCTTCGGTTAGTAGTGGCTACAAGCCAGGGGGTCTCAATGCCGCAATTCCGGCACAGTTCCAAGACACCTCTTCGTTCACCTTTGATCGAGAGGACATCATTGCTTTCGAGGTCGGAACTAAGTCCTATCTGGCAGACCGTACCATTAAGCTCAACGGTTCGTTCTACACGTATCGCTACAACAGTCTTCAGGTCACTCGCATCAAGAACAATAGTGCTATTAATGACAACATTGATGCGAACATCTGGGGATTGGACCTAGAAGGCTGGTTCCGTCCTCCCGCACTTCCGAATCTGTCCATCGACTACGCGTACGGATTCCTTAATACCGCAGTCGACGGGACAAGTTCTCTTGATCCCATCAATCGTACGGCTGGCGATTCAAATTGGGTGTTGCTGAACAATATTGATGCCGGAGCTCTAACGGGTGTCAACTATATAGCTCGCAAGGACCAAATCACACAAGCTCTAGTCGACCTGGCACTTGCAACCCCTGGTGCAACCGCGGATCTACGCAACGGTCTGAGCCCCGTTTCGGTCTCGTATCCTGATAACGAATTTGGGGTATCCATTCCCGCATATTTCTCGCGCGCGTTCCTAGCGGCAGCTGGTGTCGAAACCTCTGACGGACTCCTGTCCAATCTAGACGGAAATGAGTTGCCGAATTCCCCGGCTCACACAATGAAATTGGGATTCGACTACACCCTTCCTGTGACATACATGAACGGCTCTATTGTGCTGCGATGGGACATGTACTGGCAGAGCGAGTCGTTCGCGCGTGAATTCAACACACCGGGCGACCAAATCGAAGCTTGGACACAACACAATCTGAGTGCTCTGTTCACCAGCGGCGATGACAAGTTGTCGGTACGGGCCTGGATTCGAAACCTGGCAGACGAGGACAACGTTACGGGAATGTATCTGACGTCAGACACATCCGGATTTTTCCGCAACTACTTCCTGACCGAGCCCCGCATCATGGGAGTTTCGGTCCGCTACTCCATGAACTAATCAGAGTAGTTCTTACTAAAGCCCTGGGCATCATCGATGTCCAGGGCTTTTTCGTTTCCGATACCAATGACGGCTGGGTGCAGTAATACTGCTAAGTGTGGTGGCTCAATCCGTTGTCGGTCTGTTCAATCGAGCCAGTGCATTCATGTGACCGTGAGCACGAAACATTGCCCCAACGCCCATGATTTCCAAGTCTGTGTTGAGTGTTTCCTTCATCGTAAGGAATCCCGGACCTCCTGGCTCCATGATTTCCTTGCAGATTGATTCCACTTCCTGTTCCAGGTCTTCCTTGGGTACCGCAACGCTAATCAGCCCAATTTTCGCAGCCTCCGTCCCGCTTACTTTTCTGCCCGTCATGAGCATGTATCTGGCTCTTTTGGGGCCCATGAGCACTTGCCAGAGTGGCATGCTCGACACACCATTCAACGCTCCTTGACCAAATGTCTCAGGCGACATGTGACCAATGTTCGCGTCCTCTGCTGCGACTGAAATATCGCATACCAGCTGAATGTAGCATCCACCGGCGAGGCAATGGCCATGAATCTGCGCGATGGTGACTTTTGGGCAGTTCCAGATTCTCATGTACCTGTCCTCAATGCCTCGGAGTCGCAACAAGGCGGAACGCGCTGTCCATCCACCTTCGGGCGGAGTGATGTAGTAGGAACCTCCTCGATCGTATCCGGAACAAAAAGATCGACCAGCTCCGGACAAGACAATCACATAGACGTCATCGTCTTCCTCTGCCAAGGTGAATGCCTCGTCTAAGTCGTCAAGCAATTGAAAATCCAAGGCGTTGTGTCGTTCGGGGCGATTCATCTGAATTGAAGCGACATGGTTCTCAACGGTGTAATTGACGGTTTCCATAGTTGTTCTCACTCGCTTACGAAATGGGTGTGTTTAGACCAACGCTCTTCCCGCGTTGTCACAAGATCTCTATGTCTTGGTGTCCTCGGAACAATGTTCCGTTGGCGGTAGATCAATAGTTGGGTTGCGGTCGAAGAAACCATCGGGTTTCAAGGCAAATCCGCAGTATTCAACCGGCATTACCGGCCAGTCTTCGGGGCGTGGCACGTGGGTGGATCCGAACGTGTGCCAAACGACAATGTCTCGGCCAGCTATTGCTCTATCCGCTTTCGTCCACTTTGGCAATCCGTCTGATCCTGGATGAAGGTTTGGATAGTCACCTGCCGCACAAAGTTTGTCTTCCTCGCAAGGAGTCACCCAAAGATTGAACTGAGCGAATCCGGAACGCTGAGCGACATTTGATGTGGGCGATGCGAAGGATGTTGTAGTAGAAGAGGGAATGAGCTTGTAGGCGACAGGTTTGCCAAGTCGATTCTTCTTGTTCGAATTAATGACTTTCCAACATCGCGAGGTCGCAGAGTTAACGGTTCTTCGAGCTTCCAATTCTGAATGCAATTCTGTAGAGTTCGCTTGGAAGGCTGTGCCGTTTGGATTCTCCTCACAAACCGGCATCGCTTCTGTGTTTATTTCGCACACCGAGTTGGCTCTACCGTCCACCTCGAAATCCAATCTAAAGCAGAACAAATGCTGATGAATAGGAGACGCTAAGTTCGGCGCGACTAACGGCGCGAAATCGGGTCGTTCTCCACCATCTTCAATTGCAGAAACACCGACAATGCCCGTCAGCTTGACTTCCATTTGGATGGTTCCGTCCAAATAGAGGTACCAATAGAATCCGTACTCGTAATTTCCCACGGTATAGAAAGAGCTGACGACCAACCGCCTTGAACGACGGACCTCTGTTATTCGCGACAAACCATCATGATGTTTCCACAGGATGCCGTAGTCTTCTTCGTGAATGCAAATGGCTCGCTCAACATGTCGAGCTGCTCCGTCGGGTTTGATGGCATAGTGATCTAAGTATTGAATTTCACCCACGCAGTCACATCCCAATCTTAGAGAATTCACGCAATTTCCCAAACTGGCTTCGCCAGCGTCGAGAACGTGCTTCCACGAATGCATGGGATCGGTGTCTCCATAGGGAACTACCATGTCCGAAAGCGCAGCGCGATGGAGAATGGTTCGAACTCGTCCTCCGTCCCGATATCCCAAGCAATGCAATACCAATCCGTTAACCGGATGAATCGAGACACGAAATTCCCAATTTCGCCATTCAATGAAGTTTCCGGTGATTCCAAAACCGGGTCCATCAGGCTGTGCGATATCGAGACGACTTAGAGCCGGTTGTAGACTCGGTTGGTGCTCTGCCGTGTAGCGTCCGGACTCAGGTGGTAGTGGTACTACGCCATGATCTTCCAAGTAGGCGACTTTTCCGGCCGTTAAATCGACATGTGCGATCAGCCCATGTACAGGTCGAGCGTATCCGTTGTCTTTGGCATCTTCTCGTACAAAGCTAATTGCCCTGTGAGCGCGATGACCGTCTGGAATGCTAGAGTGCTTGTAGCCTCCCGCAGGCCAAGGATCAATTTGGACAAGCTCGAAATTGGTGACCCCGCGGAGGCGCATCGCATTTTGCCAGCCGGAATCCTGCTTTGTGATTTGAATCGCTCGAACAACGTCGGTGAATCCGATTGGTGCTTGTCCGTCTTTGATGCGTCTAATGTGAACTCTTTCGTCGGTGACATTTACTTCTGCTTCAAATCCACCGTCTGGATCTGACTCGACATACTCATAACCAACCAGCAATAACTTGCGCGGAATGGATTGAGACTCGTCGTGGGCATCTAAGATCTCTTTGGTCGGCTCAACTAAGGCTACGGAACAAAATACTGCGTGATCGGACAGTTCACTGCTTGCAAGAGCCGAGGCTGCCTCGATTTCTTTCGCCGTTAGGGGGTTAAGAGGATGCGGAGAGACCATTGGCTACACTCGACCTCAAGAGAGAAAGGCTAGGAATTGTGAAAACGAGGTGAGTGGGTAGTGTGCAAGAACAATTCTGATACAACTCATCCCACGTCCCACAATTGATCAAACACTCAAGTTCCTTCTCATAGTCTGCGGTCAGTTCGAAGATTGTAATGGCGTAATCGCAGGTTTCTTATGCAACCGGACGATCTTGAGAAAGCGTATTGGCATAGGTGGGAAACGATTTGAGATATGGCGCCTCCCATTTCCTTGCTGGACAACGTGGATGCCAAAACCGAAACTCTAGCCAAGGTTAGCGCACCTTGGTTCTTCTGATATACCTTCCATGTGGTGTCGTAGCGGCCGCTCGCACTCCTTCACGTTTCCGCCGTGAGTCTGTGAACCGATGCTCTTGCTCATGTTCCTACTCGTTCAGAGTGTACTCGTGGTCAAGGACACACCCTGGACTCTTGGGTTTAGCCGCGATCTAAGACGCTCTACGTGCATCACACGCTATAGCTCGAGCTCTCAGTCGACATCCCAAGAGTGTTCGCACTTTAACTCCTCTCTCGCGCGTTCAATTCCCATGACATGATCCATAAGTGAAGGAATGCCTGGCTCGTATAGGTTTCCCCCACCCTCGGCCGCTACCATGAAGCCTAGAGCCTCCAATTCATCTAGTGGTTCTTGGGGGTCGATATCAGAATTGACTTGACCTATGAGAGATCGCAACTTCGCCACGTCTAGGGACTCTGACGTCTTGTATTCCGCGGCGACCACATGTGCAAAGGGAAGCAAGTTGCGGCGCGCGAGCTCCCGGTAACGAGCCGCGTACATCCTTGTAATCCGTCTCTCCCATACAGGTCTTGCTGATTCCACAAGCTCCACATCGAGTTTCCAGCTATCCGATCGTTCGGCCGTTCTCCAGATTGCATGTCCCGCGCACTGAATAAAGTAGGGGTATCGCTGCGTCTGCTCGACCAGTCGATCTTCGTCCTCTGAGTTCAGTCTAATCTCGTATCCCGCCTGTTCGAAGGGGCGAGTAAGAGCGTCTTTTGCTGACGCTGCATCCAGACGTTCTAACCGAATGCTGTTAGCCCTCTCAAGAAAGGTCGCGTTCATCCGTCCAAGCAGGTCGGGGAGACTGGGTACGCCTGCCATGACGAAGCCAAACTTTGTTTTTCCTCTTCGAGCTGCATTCGTAACAAGAAGAATTGAATCAAGCGCGGAACTGGAAATGCGATGAGCTTCGTCCACCATAAGCAAAGTGGGTTGCTCGGCCATTGCGTCAATACATCTCTTTCTCAGCTCCGCCGGAGTCGATTCAAACATTCGAGTGGTTTCTCGGCTTTCCCGTATATTCGTCCCACTGAGTCCTAGCTGTGCGCCGCCTTGAGTGGTTACCGTCTCTCTGGAGTACACCAACTCCACAAGCAATGTGCAATACAGATCGTATGGTGTTGCTATCTCTGGAGCAACCACCAAGATCGGCCTGATCTCGGACGCATTCTCCATCCTCCTGACGACATGGTGCAGTAATGTCGTCTTACCTATTCCGCGAGGTCCGTGAAGAATGATCTCGACATCCTGGCAATGGCCTTCAGCGATACGCTCGAGCACCTCATCAATTTCACCTATTTGTTCATCTCTACCCGAAAAAACTGGAGGAGACCCAGCAAAGCCGGGTGTGAACGGATTACTCATGTTTGCGCTGCGACTTGACGCTCCTTTAGTTGGCGCACTTGATAGAAGTGTTGAGCGATAGATTCAGTGCAGTTCAAAGGGGGGTTACATCCTTTGTCGGACTTCCTTGTCGCTACCATCGACTGAAGTGAAGTCCATCCACATAGACTTCAGACCGTCACTAACGGACATTATCTAATGGCACAAATTCCTCTTGTTACCAAAGATGGGAAATGTGCTCAAGTTATTCCGATGCCGCCTGCCTCAGCGGGTCGGACGGACGACCATGATACCGAGCATTCGGTGGTTCCAATATTGCCAACTTTCGATCATCGATATCGGGATATTGCCGAAAGTCGTCGGGATTGAAGTAGTCACAAGACCACGTAGTTCCATGTGGCGAAAACTTGTAGAAAACAGTCTTGCGCGTGGCATCAGAATTCCAGGGCAGTGTGCCATGGGTAAGAGCTTCCGTAAACACAATTGCATCACCCGGAACGGCAGGAATCCGAGCCACACAGTCTGGAATTCTCTCGTTGATCTTGTGCCAACCGGCGGGCAAGGGGAGATTGGACTTGTGAGATCCAGGAATACAACAAAAACCACCGTTGTTGGGATAGGTGTCGAACAGTTCAAAACTAACGGAGACCAGTCCGTTGTAGAACCGACTGTCGTGATACGAGAAGAACTGTGACCCGCCAGTCCACTTCCAGCCACCGTGTAAGTGTGCGCCGGGAAATCCCTTTTTGACATGTGTATGCACGTTGATGTGGTCAATGCGGAATGTCGGCAAGTCGTTGCCCGCACGGACCCTAGCGTTCCGTGCTCCATGATTTCCAATTATTTCCTCGAGAACCGGGCTCAGCTTCGGAAGGTCCAACATATCGCGCCAAACCTTACTCCAGTGAAGCGGACCATTGTCCTGTGCAATAGGTTCCCACTGCTCCGTCGGTGTTCGAAGAGTTGCACGTAACTCCTCGATTTGTTCTTGGGTCACGACATTGGGAAGAACCACATATCCCAAGGTGTCGAACAAGTAGCGTTGCTCGTCGCTTAAACCCTGATTTTGACCGGTTTGTTCGTTCATTTCAAATAGTCCGTATTTGAGGAACCCTGAGCCTATGTTGGAAGTGAGAATCCTTCCCGAAGTTTTGGTTTGACGTCCCCAATCGTCAACAGCGACTCGACACAGTCTCTGAGTGACTCGTCAAAAGGCCGAAATTCGATGTCCGTTACGGCCTTGATTCGATCGTTTCGCAAGTCGCAACCAGCCCATATGTCTCGAAGCTCTTTCTCTCGAGACTTGACGCGCTCCGGAAAGTTGTCCGTGACTTCCGGGGTATCGTGCCCCAATTCAGGCAACAGTCGATCGATGCTAGCGCATATCTCTTCTACCTTCGGAGTGTCCGTGGACCAAGCGATGTATCTTTCACCGTTTCGAATCAACACGCTTTCCAAGAGTCCTATGTGACATAGCGCGTCGTCTCGGACATCGACAGTCATCCAAGGTCGATAGCCACCATTTTGATAGTACTCGCCAAGCAGCATCATTTCGACAAAGTGCTGCCACGGTCCCATGTTCTTCTGATGAGGAGACTGAATGGGTCCGACGTTGTCTGCAGGACAGCAAGTGATGGCGTCCCACTCGCCGTTTTCCTCTGCTGCATCGGAAAATGCTCGCTGCGCGAGCACTTTACCCATTGAGTACCCTTGTCGATCTGGCGTTCTTCGCGGATTCTGTTCATCGGGGTAACGATCTTCGTCGAGCGTCGGGCGACGCTTGAGTTCGTTGATATCCACCTCAGATATAACCGCCGCAATGCTCGAGGTAACAATCACCCGTCCGACTGTGCCCGATTCGTTCACACTCTTGATCAGGCTGTCGCACACTCTCTTGACGTAGTCATGATCGTTGTAATTGGACACATGGGCGACATGTGCAACACCATGGCATCCTTTGAAGATTTCGTCGAAGGCCCCGTCGTCGTCCAAATTGGCCGAATGTACAGTCAGCCGTCGTGATAGGTAACCCGGCATACTCCGAAAGAAATCACATCGAACGGGATCGTTTGCATCCTTCACGCATGCTCGCACTCGGTAGCCCTTGTCGAGTAGCAATCGAACCACCCAACTACCAATAAACCCAGCTGCTCCCGTTACCGCTACGGTCCCATTCTTCGGTATTGCCGCCATTTTGTTCCCTCCCCGTCGTGCTTTGTGGCTCGTCTACTCTACTGACGAACCTGTCGGAATTGATGTTACTAAATCGGCCAGTTCTACTCTTTGTGGTCACTCAAGCATGCTTAGAGAGGGATAAGGGAAGATCAAAACAGCGGCTTCACTAGCAATCCGATAGCATGTCCAATTCGATACTTTGCCGTGAATACCTAGTCGTTTGGACACAGTGGGGTACCGCGCAGACAATACTCCGGGATCTTCTCTCTATTCTCCTATTGAGGTGCCTTCTCGAGCTCCCGGCATGACATGTGGCGAGGAACGACCGAACGTGAGTCGAAACGGGTACCTAAGACTCGTCCATGCGATTTGTCAAGAGAAATCGAGCTTAACGAAAAATTGCAAACTCGTTTGTCTCCGCAACAAGATCTCATCGGTCCTGCGTTGTGCCGCAAAAACCTAAACCCGTAAAAGATCTCTAATCGTGCGCTACTTAGACCTAGCCAACTTTCGAAACGACGAAAAGTGCACGCGCATGTGCAGATCAATGGAGCGCGAGAATCCTTCAGGTGCATCGAAGTACTGCGTCATCGAAACCTCAAGAGTGGTCTTCAGCGGTTGTATTTGAAAAGTTAAGCCCATTGACCCAAAGAGGTTTGTGTGATTAGAGGATTCCTTGGTTGAAATCCTCCCGATTTCTGGCTTCAGGGTATACAGCTTTGAGTCTTGGCTAAGCCAGGACGCGCCCGCCTTGAAGATTGCTGATGTATTGTTCGTTAGTGCCACATCGAGTACTGGACTTAGAGTCAACTGAATCGAATCTTCTACAACATTCAAGTAGTCCCGGCTTTCGGGGACCGCTCCTACTAGCCAACGCTCGTCAAATTTCGTAAAAGCCGCCTCTATTGACCACTTGTCAGTAAATGAAAATCCCCCACCGAGTTTGAATTGAAGTTCATCATCTCCTAGAACATCGGACCCGTCTAGGAAGCTGGGAGGCGAGGTGAATTCTGTCCATTCGGATAGTCCGGCGAACGCATACCATCCCTGGAGAGACTGAGCGCCGGCCGCGAGTGTCGTACTGATTACTACAAGATAGAGAATGAGTTTGCTCTTAACAGCCATACTGTATTGATTCATGAATTCAGCTCCGAGTTGAAACAATATTAAGACAAACTTGGCTTTGGACCCCGAAGGCCTGGTAAGTTACCGTTCGTCCCGTATGCGTGCTTCTCTTATGAGTAACGCTGACGCGAGATCTCTGTAAGTAGATCCATGGCATGTAGAGAGTCCGTCTTGTCGTACTGGGGACAGACCTTGAGACCTGCTCCCAAGCAACGGTGCACAGCTTCCGCTTGATACAAGAATCCGTGTTGGTTGGGGAACGGTCGAGGAATGGATACTCCCCACGGCAAGGGGTATACGAGGTGCTGAACCGGCGCCGGAGCTCCATTGGTTCGATAACGTGACGGAACGCCATTCTCCGGTGGTATCCGGATGGTTAGGTCCGTAGGACAGTGACCGGGCTGCCCCAAGGTCAATCTACCCTTGGTACCAATGATTTCAGTGACCTCCGCCAGTTCACAGTTGAACGGTGGAAAGGTGAGAACCGCACACTTGCCCTCGCCGTACTCAATAATGGCTGCGCCTGACCGTCTTCCTGCTGCTGTAATCTTGCTGGGTTTATTGTCCTTGCCAAATGCCAAGGGGGCTGCTTGGATGGTGTAAATAGGATCAAAGAAGTCAGCTTGCACCAGCATTACGTCTCCAATCAGTCCTGATTCCACTGCAAATCGAGCATGTTCTACCGCCGGAAAGAACCTCGTCCACATCCCATCCTGCAACATAACTCCAAGTTCTTCAGCCGCTGCATACATCTCTCTCGCATCGCTTGCATTCTCAGCCAACGGTTTCTCGCACAACACATGCTTCCCTGCTGCGATGCAAAGGAGGCTGTGTTCTTTGTGCAGTCTGGTAATTGTTCCGACATATACGATGTCCACGTTTGAAGCATTCGCCATGTCTTCGTAGCTGTCGTATGCGCTCTCAATGCCGTGTCGTGAAGCAAAGCTTCGAGCCCGTTCAAGATCGCGGGCGGCAACAGCAGTGACTTCAGCCCCTGGGCAAGCACGTAGACTCATAACCCACTGCGACGATATGTTTCCGGCACCGAGAATTCCCCATCGCAACTTGTGTGAAACGTCCTTCGGATCCGTAGCTCCAAGACGGACATCGAGCGGCAGAGATGGATTACCATCGACTTTAATTGACATTGTGGTCTCCTAATCCCAAGTATCGCAGGTCTCCACACTACATATTAGTGCTGGGGCTACTGTAGCTTTGACTCCGACCTGTATAGCCCGAGGAACAAGAACCAGCACAATATCGCTCCGAGGAATTGCGCAAGAATGAAAATTGGTGCGTCCACGGGTGCGATACCCGAAAAGGTATCCGTCAGACTTCGCGCAACTGTCACAGCAGGATTTGCAAAGGACGTCGATGACGTAAACCAATAGGCGGCCGAAATGTACAAACCAACCATCGGGCCGACCCATTCAGGTTTCCTGCGCAGACAGCCCAAAATCGTCGCAACCAAACCAAATGTGGCCACAATCTCAGCTAAGGCTTGAGCAGCACCACTTCTCGATACTTCCGATACCTGAAACACATCCAACTCAAACATTGCGTGTGCGATCCAAGTGCCACAGACTCCTCCTGCAACTTGAACAGCGATGTAAGCAAGAGCCATCAAAGCGGATATTTCCCCCCTCAGAAGGAATACCACCGTTACGGCTGGATTGAAATGTGCACCCGAAAGTGGAGCAATGACGACGATCAGAACAGCTAGAATCGCTCCTGTGGCAACGGTATTAGCCAAGAGAGCGATGGCGGTGTTGCCATCGGCCAATTCCTCGCCCATGATTCCCGAGCCGACAACTCCGGCAAGCAGGAACAGAGTTCCTATGAATTCTGCCGATAGTCGAATGGGTGTCGTCACAGAAGAAGTAGAACTGGAATTACGGGCGACGTCTATTTTCGCATTGCGTGTGAACGGTAGATGTCATCAGATGACGATTCGCATTTCGAATCGTTCCCTCTATCCTTTAGCAAATCAAACCGCTGGTCGGTCGATGTAGTCTCGGCTTAGGTTACTGTTCGGGCGGATCCGAAACCTCTTCTTCGGCATGTTGGCCCACAAAGAACTTCAAGTGCCAAGAAAGCAAGTGACCTGCATCTCCTTCCACTGCATCGATCACACTCAATTCCCAAATACCTTCTGGTTTCTCGCCATAGAAAGCGTTGGACAGAAAGTGAAACTCCTCGGTATTGTCAATAGCTCGTGAATGTGGATTATTGAAAATCGGGTTCACAACGCTTCGGGTTCCGCTTGGTGATATCAATTCGATCGACAAGTCACTCATCCTGGGATGGTCTCCGACAAGTCGAAGCTGAACCCCTTCAATGTTCACCGCAACTTCTACCGGCGAACCATCTGGATCATCCGGATTTTCCACCGCATCCAAAGCACCCTCTTCGATGCAGTGCCGTTCGGTCGATTCGTCGCTACAGTACTCGTAGTCGAGAGGAAGAGACACATCCAGCGTATCAACAAGACCTGCACCGTCTGCATCGGGTATTTCGAATCCCTCGTATGTCTCATCCGCAACTATCGAAATAGGGAGATTGCCCATCCAGTCTGTAATCGCGAACAGACCTAGACTTTCCAAGTCGTAGTCTTCCACCAATGCCACTGCTGCATCGATGTCGACTCCGCCAAATCCAAACCAATTGTTGTAGTTGTATCCCGCAGCATTAGTTATCCAACTATGTTGCAGAATGAACGGGACATTTGCGACTGCGACACGCACTCGTGGTAGTTCGGGTTGGATCTTTCGTGCTGTCTTGGCGAAGATGTGCTTGACGTCACGAAACGTAAGTTCAGGCTCTAATCCAAGCAGTATCGCCACGGCCCCAGACATCGTGGCCGCTGCCGCTGAGGTGCCATTTAGAAGGCCTGTATAGTCACCATTAGGATTTGCTGACGAATTTTGGGTCAGCGGCTCGAAGGAGCCCGCCAACACTCCGTAGCCTCGATCATGTCCGAACTGATCCGTGGAGATCAATGCGGCAGATCTTAAACCGTCTTGACCTGCCGGTGCAGTAATCCATAGATTGCTACCGACGCTTGAATAGCTTGATCGACGGTCCTGAGCATTGAATGCTCCGACGACCATGACGAAAGGTAAATTGTTTGTATAGTCAGATGTCGAACTAGAACATCCTATTTCCAAATGGATTTCGTGAAAGAGCGCGCCGCATGAATTGAAGCTGTTGCCTGCGGATTTGACGAAAAGCGTGCCTTTTTCATCACGAATCCATCGGGTGAACCATCCAAACAAGTCATAGACGCCAAAGCTGGGGTCGCTCCGGAGTATCGAGCCGAAGCTCATGTTGACGATGTCTACATCGTTCTCAGATGCGGTGGTCCCTCCGAAAGAAGTGATCAAATTCGCATTAGATTGATCCTTTAGCAGGTTGAAACCACGCAGCGTTGTCTTTGATGCAACTCCTCGTCCGCCCAATCCGTTGTCCGACATTGCACCTACTGCGCCGGCGATCGTTGTCCCGTGATCACCTGTTGTATCGGGATTGAATGGATCATTAGAGTCCGCTCCATACCAATACGCATTGGAGCCAGGATCCGATGCGAAATTGACCGATTCGTCCGAATCTACATTGTCGATGAGATCGGGGTGGCAAGTCTCGAGTCCTTCATCGACAATCGCTACTACTACTCCTTCTCCACCATGGCCAGCTTCGATTGTCCCCGTCATTCGCATATCTGCACCGATTTCACCCTCTATCAGTGAAAACGAACTCTGACCGGTATTGTTCAGGTGCCACTGGTGTTCAAACAAAGGATCTGTCTGACCGGGATAGTTTGGGCGCAATGGAGACTCGCACGTGACTACGGGAAGTTGGTCTGAGTCGATTGCGAATCCAAATGCGCCTGCATTGTTGCCCTCATTCAACTCGTTGCTGTTGTCGTCCGTTACAACATTGACGATCCCCACAAACGTAGTAGCCGCTTCCAATTCGTCAAGAACAATTTCCCACTCGTACACGTAGCTACTTGGGAAGACGGCTATCGAAGGTATAGAAACGTCCACGCGCAGGACCTCCTCTCCCGCCACGAGGTTGCTCTGGTCGAACAGTCTTATGACCAAGGTCGCAGGGTTCGATGCTTCCGACCCTAGGTTGAAGACTCGAACTGTCACATTGACTTCTGTCTGCTCGCCTTGTGTTTCGATATACGGAAACAGGTCCGATCCTGTCTCCGGTTCAGAATCTCCTGAACCTGGCTCAAAACTGTCTTCAATCGCAATTGTCGCGTCCTCGCCATTTTGCGAGAGATCGGAATTGGACTCAGTGTCGACAGAAACTTGGGCGTTTTCGTCTCCTTCTTGGTCCCAGTCACGAATAGGTATGAATCGTGTGGTTCCGGAAGTTTCACCGGCCTGAATGGTAATGTCCGTCAGATCGTAGTCAGCACCGAATGTCGCGGTCCCCGCCGTGGCAAGCGGAATTGTCAATTCTGCCGATTGTGCTTCTTCGATGGTTGCCGTTACAGTCGCGAAGCTTCGATCATGCTCTTCGATAGTGTCGACATCGATCGAAAGCGTTACTGATTGAGCAACTGTTCCAATCGCAGTTAGAACTGCCAGAACGGCCGCTATTCCTTTGCTATCAATCATTCCTGCTCTAGTTGGAACAAGCTTGGGTTGATCAATATGGGTAGGGCAATGGCAACTTACCTACTCAGCCGCCTCCTCGACAACCGGCAAAGTGCACGAAGTTCCAAAGAGTTCAGGGTACTGCTCCGGATAGTTGGATTCGCAAAAAGCAATGGACTCCTTGGTCACCGCGATGACGTAACGCTGTATGTCCTCGGAATCCGATTCGGTAATGACATCGGAAAAGCCTGGCATTCCTACACCTCTCATAATTCCGTTCAATATCACGGAGTTCCATCGTGAATGTGTCGCGGACGGCAGGTATTTCAGGTCAGGTACTTGGCTGCTGCTAGTCACACCCGCACCATGGCAAATGGAACAGTACTTACCATATAGATACCTTCCGTTCTCGATTTGTTCCGCAGTCCCGTCGATATCGGGTGGTACAGGAATGTTCACGTACGTAATATCGGGAGGCGGCATTTTGGCCTCTCCATTGAGCTTGTACACCAAGACTCTTCCTTCCTCCAGAACGTTGCCTTTGTGGCGTGGAACCCCAGATGTAGTTGCGAACGCTCCTCCCCATCCCGCAACAATGGCAACATATTGCTCGTCGTCAATTTCGTAGGTTACTGGAGCGGCAATAATTCCTGTGTAGGCCTCGCTCTCCCATAGCAACTCGCCATCGTCTGCCGAGTACGCAGCAAACATGCCGTCGCTACGTCCCTGGAACACCAGACCGCCCGCTGTAGACAAGAGTCCACCGTTCCACGTAGTCGGGTGATCCACGCGCCATACTTCGCGCTGTTCAACCGGGTCCCATGCGAGCAAGTGTGCTCGTAGAGATCGCAGTCCTTCCACGAGCTCTTCCATCGTGGGAGGTTCAGGAGGACTTTCGGGTCTTCCTCCAGTGCCAAGATTCCATCGCCCTGGCTCATACTCAAAAGCGGAGTCCTGTCCGTAGGTGTAGCCCATGTCCATTGCTGGAATGTAGACCAAACCAGTGGCAGGACTGAAAGTCATGGGGTGCCAGTTGTGCCCTCCGAGCGGGCCAGGAAACACAGTCTGGGCTTCGGTTGCATACTGACCTTCTTCTGTAACGACTGGCCTTCCGGTTTCCGGGTCTACGTGAGATGCCCATGTGACCGTTACGTAGGCTCCGGCTGAAATGAACTCGCCATCAGTTCGATCAATTACGTAGAAAAACCCATTCTTGGGAGCTTGAACCAGCACCTTGCGCATCACACCGTCAATTTCCATATCGGCCAGAATGATGTGTTGAGTAGCCGTGTAGTCCCAAGTATCCCCGGGCGTCGTCTGGTAGTGCCAAATCAGGGATCCGCGATCAGGATTTAGCGCAAGAATCGAGGACAGGTAGAGATTGTCACCGCCACCGGGACTGCGAATATAGCGATTCCATGGCGAGCCGTTTCCTACCCCGATGTACAGCATGTCCAATTCTGGATCGTAGGCCATCGAATCCCAGACAGTTCCGCCTCCACCGATCTTCCACCATTCGCCGTTCCAGGTCTCTGCAGCGAGTTCCATCTCGCGAGATTCGAAGGGTTTTGAGGGGTCTCCGGGAACGGTGTAAAAGCGCCATTTCTGCTCGCCCGTTTCAGCATCGTAAGCAGTTATGTATCCGCGAACTCCGAGCTCAGCTCCTCCGTTTCCGATGATTACCATATCCTTGATAATCCGAGGCGCGCCGGTGATCGTATAAGGTCTTTCCTGATCCACGGTCAAGACTTCCCAGTCCAATTCCCCGGTACCAGCATCCAATGCCACTAGTCGGCCATCAAGCGTTCCAACATAGACGCGGCCTTTCCAAACTGCCGCTCCCCGATTGACTACGTCACAGCATGCGTACTGACCCCAAGACTTGGGAACTCTGGGGTCGTAGTCCCATATCGACTCTCCGGTCTTTGCATCGTAGGCATGTACGGTGCTCCAAGCACCTGTAGTGAACATGTAGCCGTCCACTACGATGGGCGTGGCCTCAAGGCCCCGCTTTGAGCCAGTGTTTCGCCACCATGCCAAGCTCAGTTGTTCAATGTTCTCCTGATTGATGGAGTCAAGTGGAGAAAACCGCTGTTCGTCATAGGTTCTACCGTGTGACAACCAGTTCTGCGGTTCGGAATCTGCATTCGAGATTCGTGCTCCGTCTAATGACGACGTTGCACGAGTCACCTGTTCTTGAAGCATCGCTTTCTCTTCAGCAACACTCTCTGCCTGGTTCGAGCGATTTCCGCTACAGCCGGTCACAATCAACAACGCCGCGAACCAAAGGACGGCCCAAAGCCATACCGGTCGAATTCTCTTCATTTCTCTAATGTCTTCAGCAATTTCCGCAAATACTCTTGTAGAACAACGTCATGGTAGCCACAGGCATCGATTGCCGCCGGCACGGCGGCTCGTATAGAAACTGGCGAATGCCTTGTGGTTACATGGTTCCTGATACTGCTCGTCGCTTAGATTTTACAAGGTAGAAATAGACGGTGAATTCCCGCAAAAACCTATTCCTAAGCCTACAAATCCCATCACAATCTGGTTTTCGCGAGAACTTGTGGATCAGTGTCGACCGAGTCTTCTTGGACCTTGGTTCATTTGTAGACACACCCATAAACTACAAAGAATCAACCTTCGTTCTATACTTTCACATCGTTGTATATTTCTCGAAAAGCACCTCGATTCAATTTTGACCCCTCCACGAACTTCACCAAATGGCCACAAATATCAGCTCACCAGACACTGAGTGGGAAAACGAACAACGCGAATGGCTTGAAGCCTTGGAATCCGTGTTGCAAGAACACGGCGAAGAAGGCGTCAAGACACTGCTGGGAAGGCTACAAACAGAACTGTCTCGTCGCGGTGTTCAGTTGGAGGAAAGAGCTCTCAATACGCCGTATACCAATACCATCCCGCTTCGCGCTGAACCCGCCTACCCAGGCGATATCGCACTTGAGAACCGCATCGAGAACATCATTCGATGGAATGCAGTAGCTATGGTTCTTCAGGCGTATGACAGCGGGTCAGGTGTCGGGGGACATATCGCAACCTACACTTCCGCTTCAACCATGATGGAAGTAGGGTTCAACCACTTCTTCCGTGCGCCCTCCGAGAAATATGGCGGAGATCAGGTGCACTTTCAGGCTCACGCAGCTCCTGGAGTGTACGCCCGAGCTTGGCTCGAGGGTCGCATTCCGACCGACCGCCTCAAGAATTTTCGACGAGAACTCGGCGAGAACGGAGGGCTGCCTTCATATCCGCATCCACGGCGTATGCCGCACTTTTGGCAAATGCCAACGGCAAGCATGGGACTCTCTACTCCTTGTGCGATCTATCAAGCTCGATTTGCCAAGTATCTCGAACACAGGGGGCTGAAACCCAAGAACGGAGGCAAGATCTGGCTGTTCATTGGGGATGGCGAGTCGGATGAACCCGAAGTTCTTGGAACCATCAACATGGCTTCCCGAGAGCAATTGGACAACTTAGTTCTAGTCATTAATTGCAATCTACAACGACTGGACGGCCCTGTCCGCGGCAACGGCAAGATCATCCAAGAGTTGGAACGAACATTCCGTGGCGCGGATTGGCACGTTGTCAAGGTGATTTGGGGCGGTGGCTGGGACCCCCTTTTGGAACGCGACACCGACGGTATTTTGCAAGCCCGAATGGAGCAGGCCGTGGACGGCGACTATCAAATGTACACCGTGTCGCCGGGCAATGCAGTTCGTGAGCATTGGGTTGAGAACTCCCCACAACTCATCGAGCTGATGAAGACCTTGTCTGATGAGGAAATTCAGACAATCAAGCGTGGTGGACACGACCATAGAAAACTGTATGCGGCTTACCACCATGCCATGAGCGTCGAAGGGAAACCGTGCGTGATACTGGCGAAGACTGTAAAGGGCGATGGTCTCGGACTCTCCGTCGCAGGACGAAACACGGTCCATCAGAAAAAGTATCTGACACCTGACGAACGACACGACTTGGCGGATAGATTCGACATTCCACTTGACAAGGATGCAATCGAGAGAGCGGAGTTCTATATGCCGCCTAAAGACAGTCAGGAAATTCAGTACTTGAGCAGTTGTCGCAAGAGACTCGGTGGTCCGGTTCCGTACCGGCATGTCCAATGTCCGACGCTAACCTCCCCGGATTTGGACTTTTTCCAAGACATGGTTCAAGGTACGGGAGAGCGATCCATTTCCACAACCATGTCCGTAGTGCGCATGTTGCAACGATTGCTTCGCCATAGGGATATAGGAAGGTATGTCGTACCCATTGTTCCTGACGAAGCCCGTACCTTTGGAATGGACGGGCTGTTCCCCCAAGCGGGCATCTACTCTCCAGCGGGTCAGGTTTACCAACCAGTTGACGCAGGCACGATAGCTCCATACCGCGAAGCCGAAGATGGACAGATCCTGCAGGAAGGAATATGCGAGGCAGGAGCTATGGCATCTTTTCTCGCTGCCGGAACTGCATACGCAAATCATGGTCTACCCATGATTCCGTTCTACATTTTCTACTCGATATTCGGTTTTCAGAGAGTTGGTGACTTGGTTTGGGCATGCGGCGACATGATGTGTAAGGGATTTTTGCTCGGTGGTACATCGGGACGTACAACGCTAAATGGTGAAGGTGTCCAGCATCAAGATGGGCATTCACATGTGCTCGCAGCAACTGTGCCCAATTTAGTGAGTTACGATCCGGCTTTCGCCTACGAAATCGCCGTAATCGTTCGCGAAGGAATAGATCGCATGTATTCGAAACAGGACGATGTCTTCTATTACCTCACGGTCACAAACCAAAACTATCCGATGCCGCCCATGCCAGACAATGCAGAAAAGGGAATTGTGAACGGCATGTATCCGTACGA
Source organism: Candidatus Azotimanducaceae bacterium (assembly GCA_965203735.1). Lineage (GTDB taxonomy): Bacteria > Pseudomonadota > Gammaproteobacteria > Pseudomonadales > Azotimanducaceae > Bin55. The sequence goes on along the minus strand of OZ241909.1, from coordinate 399,925 downwards.
ATACACTCCCGATTCCGAGGTCAATCTCTTAGGAAGCGGAGCCATCATGATCGAAGTGCTAGAGGCAGCACAAGAACTTCGATCAATGGGCAAATCTGTCAATGTCTGGAGCGTAACAAGCTACACGGAACTCAGTCGTCAGGCATTGCGGTCGGAACGCGAACTGCTCTTGAGTATCGGAGACTCGACGCAAAAACCGTATGTTTCAGAGCTGCTGGAAAATGAACCAGGAGTTTTCGTCGCGGCCTCGGACTACCAGAAAGCGCTGCCTCTCCTGATTGCTCCTTGGATCAAAGGAGAGTACATCGTACTTGGCACCGACGGTTTTGGACTGTCGGAGTCGAGGCAGGACCTACGAGACTATTTTGAAGTGTCCTCCAATTGGATCGTATTTGCAGCGTTATCAGCCTTGGCGCAGTCCAATCGAGAGCACAAAGCTACTGCATTGGAATTTGCGAGCCAAGCAGGACTCGATCTCGATAAGGCCGCTGCAACCTGACTTATCGGTCTCCATAGATCGGGTATCTCGCTACAGTCGCAAAGCGACTGTACAACTGAAATTTAGAAGGTAAATCACTCGAAGTGGCGCTTTTACGTCGAATATTTGGCACGCCAAAGCTTGCTCCAGCGGAAAAAAGGAGCTTAAAACGCGAGCAAGTCAACGACCTTACCGTGCCTGTTGCGCTAGCCATGCTCGAAGGGGGATTTATCGGTGTCATTGCTGACAAGATTTACAACGTTCCGGCTGGGGTATTGGCACTACTTGCGTCTGCCGCCTTCATAGGCAATCTATCCAGTTACCTGTGGACTAGAGTTTCCAGCGCACGGGCGAAGGTTCCTGTGGTAGTTGGATTGCAGGTCTTAACCATGGCGTGCTTGATTCTCGTCGTGGCTGCGCCAATCAATGGCGCCGGCACGATCATGGTCGTTGTGGGGGTCGTCGCAGCTCGTTGCTTGATGGCGGGTACAGTCACAATTCGAAGCGTCGTCTGGAGTTTGAACTATCCCCGTTCAATCCGGGCGCGAACCACCGGACGCTTGCACGTATTCACGAGTCTGGTTATGGTTGCTACGACTTTGGTTGCCGGACCGATTCTGGATGCCAATCCATGGACATTTCGATGGATGTATGTCGCTGGAATTCTTATCGCATTAATCGGCATTCTTTCTTTTTCTCGGATTGAAGTATCGGGAGAGCTTCGCCATCGAGTGTATGAGCGACAGTCCACATCGAAGTCAACAACAAAGGGAGAATCTGCTGGATTCTTCCAAATTCTCAAGAATGACAAGAAATTTGCCAGGTATGAGCTTTATCAATTCTTGAGCGGCGTCTCCAACATGATCTTGGAGGCACCTCTCATCTATCTTGTCTCGCGTCAACTGCAGGCAAGCTATACAGTCAGCATTGCAGTGATCATGGCCATCCCGTTCTTGATGAGAACCGTTTCGGTTCCTATTTGGGCGCGGTACTTCGATGTTGTTCATGTGACGAAATTTCGAACTCGGCTCGGTTTAGTGTGGGTGCTGTCACACTTGGTTCTTTGGTTCGGTGCAATGTTCAGCTCGGTTGTCGTCTTGGGGGTGGCCCAAGCCGTCTCGGGTTTCGCTCGAGGTGGAGGCACTATCGCATGGCAATTGGGACACAACGACTTTGCTCCGCCTGAGAAGCTCTCTGCCTACATGTCTGTTCACGTGACGCTTACCGGCTTGCGAGGTGCCCTCTCGGCATTCCTAGGAATCGCTCTCTATGTAGGATGGTCGAACATCGGTTGGCTACCCGATTTTCAAGGGATCGGAGGTCATGTATTTCTCTTGGGTGCCGTCATTGGCACGTGGTCGTGGTTGGGCTTTGTATTTCTCTACCGTGATCTCCGACGTCTAGAGGCGTTCCGTCAGAGGAGAGGAGTTCAACATGGAGATTGACTGAAGCCAATCTCCATGTCTTTGTCTCAATCTAAGTCCTCTTCAGTTCTGCGGTTGAACTAATAGGACTCAGACTTAAACCTAACGGTCAGTGAGCTGCCTCAATTCGTCCAAGGTAGGTTCACCGTGGGGATGCCAATCCATTATTGGGACCATGAAATGCCGCTCGTCAATTCGCGTGCCGTCTTGGTCGGCTTCTTCCTTTGCGAGATCCAGCATCCGAACAGCCTCTGCGCTCACTCTTTCTAGTGGTACGTCGGCCACAGGATCAAGACTCTTTCTCGCTTTGGTGATTCGTTCCCCATGGCTTACAAAAGCGACCAATTTGGAAGCATTTGTATTGATGCCAAGAGTTACCAGCGTATCCTCCTTCCACTGTTCCGCGTTGACTTTCATCTGAATGAACCACTCTGGAACAGGTGAGGGCAGACGAAGGTAGGCCAAAATGAGGTGAAAGTGCGTGCACTCAAAGTCCCCTCGATTGCGCACTTCAGATTCGGCTCGTGTCAGGAACGATACGAGCCATGGATGTTCTTTAACCCAATCGGGCCAAAGACTCGGTTGTAGGTGTTGAGATATCCGTGTTCTTGGATTCTCGAATTCCTGGGTTTGCATAGGTACTTCCTTTGCTTGTTGGAAGTGCTGACGAGCAGCAGCATAGGACTCACCCGTCTTGCCCATGCGAGAGCGAATACGGCGCTTCAATGTGTTCTGCGAAGTCATCATCTTCTCCACGACTCTAGAGACAGTCCCTCGGCGACCTGACTAGAGCAGGAAAGACAATTTCGCTTCAAGGACGAAGGCCCCTTTTGCCTCGTTGTTGACCCTGCCGAGGAGGGTCAATGAGGTTGTGCGTGAAGCTAGCACTTCGTATAGTAGCAAAGCTTCCCGATCTTAGGCTTTTTTAAGTTCTAAAGTACGTGCGAGTTCCGATCCCTTTCTGGTCCCTTCTAGCTGAGCTAACGAGATCGCGGTTTTGCGTTGGACATGTCCATGAGCGACTCGATATGAGGCACGAGGTCCTCGTAGGTAGCATCCGATCCCAATTGCACCGGTTCGTTCACGTAAATCACGCTTCTGGAGTATCTCCCGCCAGAAGCGTGAATGACGCACCCGTTGGGTGCAGCTTCACTACACATAAAAAGCACAGCAGGGCTTACTAAGTTTGGAGATCGTCCGGGATCCACATTCTCCAAGTCGTCGTTTCTGCCAGGTACCGTATTGGTCATACGTGTTGCTGCACCTGGTCCTAAGCAATTGACATGCACATTGCGTGGGCCACCTTCAAGGGCGAGAACGTTGGCAAGTCCGAGCATTCCCATCTTTGCGGCACCATAGTTGGATTGCCCGTAGTTTCCGAAGATTCCAGATCCAGAACTGGTGAACACGATTCGTCCATATCGTTGGTCATACATGTGGGGCCAAGCGGCATGAGTCACATATGCCGTTCCCGTTAGATGAACTTGCACGACCAAGTCAAAGTCGTCCAAGGTCACTTTCTTGAACGTCTTATCCCGCAATATTCCTGCATTGTTGACGAGGATGTCTACCCTTCCATACGCTCGAATCGCGTCGTCTACGATGCTCTTTGCACCGTCGCGGTCCGCGACCGATGCTTTGTTTGCGATCGCATCGCCACCGGCCGAGCGAATTTCTTCCACAACTTGATCCGCAGTGTCGCCTTGACCTGTGCCGTGTACGTCTCCGCCTAAGTCATTGACGACCACTTTGGCACCACGCTTAGCGAATTCAATAGCATGACTTCGACCAATTCCGCCACCCGCTCCAGTCACGATGGCTACTTTTCCTTCAAATTCACTCATTAAGAAGATCTCCCGAAAAATAATTCAAACGCCGACACATTTCTCTCAAGACTCGTCGCGTTGCCAATCCTAGTTCAATCGACAGGAATGCTGTTGATCAAGTTGTATGCAAACCAACCATCGCCAATGACAAAGCTCTCCAGCTTTGCACTTGCTCTATCTCGTATAACGCCAATTCCATGGTCGTTTCGATGCAACCCTTCAAAGAAGGAATTGTAGTGGGAGAAATCTTTTGGCAACGAAGCAAGCTATCACTTGCTGAAAGGTGCTAGACAACTGCTTGTATACAAGGAAGTGGTGTAGCTGGCGATCTCGAATCTCCGGTACTACCACAGGTCAATTCGAGCTCACTGGGTCAACGACCGTTGGATTTCGGGATTACCGAGCCCCTTTGATGGACTTGAGGGATCTTCCTTCAAGAGCTTTCCCGTGAGTTCTATGTCGCCCCAAACAGTTCTTAGCGTACCTTGCAGTTTGGATTTCTTAATTTCGCCTTCAAAAAGAAACCAAGTAGGCGCGCCATTGACCATACGTGGGAAGATGAACTGAACCTTCGAACCATGTGGAATCGGGTAAGGATGCAACGGGAACGAGGAATCTTCCACGTCCTCCGTCGTCGAATCCTTCCAAGTTACGTCAATTAGGTTCTTGACATCAGAGTCTCGAAGTTCGAGCACCACCTCCCCGTTCGCGGCCGATTCACGCCATTCATCCAGTAGCCGTGTCCCCTCGGGTCGTGTGAGCCCGCCTTCTTCCAATATTTCTCCAAATGAGAGCACATAACTACCGACAACATCACCTGCCTTTATGCCTGTAACCGGTACTTCGCCCCAAATCGTCCACAAAACACCTTGCAATTGGTCGTCCTTTGCTATTCCCTCCATGGAGAAAATAAACTTTACATCATCAACTTCACGTCCAAAAACAAGGCTGAATTCCTCGCCGCGTAGATTGATTTTTGAGGTCTTGAGTGCTTCCTTGGGGTCTTTCCACGTACCGTCAAACTGATTTTCGACATCTGTGGCTCGTACTTCTAAAGTAACTCCATTGTTCGTACTCGCCTCGCGCCATTCCTCCAAGAGCCGTGTTCCAATTGCTTCATTGAAAGCGCTTTCGTCCTCAGGCTCTCCAAATGAGAATACATAGGTACCGGTAAGGTCCGCAAATGTGATCGTCGGCGCAAGAACTATGCACAGTCCAACCATCTTTCCTAATTTCCACACTTTGTGAACCTTAGTCACTGATCCAACGTCCAAATTGTAAACTTGGTCCGCTTAAGTTCACGTGGCCAATGGCAGGTCTTTCTACTCTGATTTCAGTGCGATACAAGTCCCACCTTTGAACACAACCAATTCCACTGACTCCCCACACCTTCAATCTATCTGTAACTTGCACTAATGAAACTCAGGTGACCAAGGGTATCGTATTGACTACCCAAAAATCTCGACACGTCAGGACATTACAATCTGACTCATCGTACCTCTAGGTGCTGTTTGCTTGGGTTCTGTCCTTGTGTCTTCGGAGGCGTTCCAATATGACTGAGAGACAAATCACATATGTGACCGAAGGAATGCTCGAAGCCCAGAGGAAATGGGGACCAAGTCGTACTTCATACCCCATTACAACAACGGACATACGTCGTTGGGCAATGGCAACCTACTATCCAGAAAGACCACCTCCCATATATTGGGATGAAGAGTATGCGGCAACAACTCGTTGGAAGACAATCATTGCACCGCCGGACTTCAATCCTTTTGCGTGGACGTTGTCCATCGGTGCGCCACCTAAGCGTTCCGGGCCTCCTTTGAACGCACAACCTCGACATCCCGAGGGAAAGCCTTTGACTGGATTGAACGGTGGTCAAACCGACACATATGGTGTACCGATGCGACCCGGCGATGTCGTTAGTGCACGTTCGCGCCTGCTTGATTGGAACGAACGCGAAGGCAGATTTGGACATACGATATACGTAAGAACAGAAATCGAGTGGAAGAATCAGAACGATGAACTCGTTCGTACACGAATCTCCACTTCAATCCGTTATTGAGAGAAACAAATGAGCATTTCTTTTGAAGATTTGAAGGTTGGCGACGCCATGCCGAGTTGGTCTCGCAAAACCAGCTTTGCTGAATGGAACCGCTATGCGGCCGTAAACGAGGAATTCGTTCCGTTCCACATGGACGACGAAGCGGGACGACGCGCCGGAAACGAAGAGGGAGCTTTCGGTATGGGAAATCTCCGCTACGCCTACATAGTGAATGCACTGCACGACTGGATTGGAGATGAAGGAGTCGTGCGCGAGGTCGGATGTCAATATCGTGCAATCAATCAAAAGGACGATGTTTTGACTGTGGTTGGCGAGATCACGAAGAAAGAAATCGAGAACGGTCATAGAGTTGTGCATTTAAAGGTCAATGTAGTGAACGACTCCAATCTTGGAACCTGTCCAGGTCATGCCATTGTCGAACTGTAGTTTTCATTGTTCTTCCACTTGATGTAATTTGGCTCCCGAATGAATTTTCCTAAGCCTCTCGACAGAGTGACGCTGTTTCTTGTGGTCGCGATGCTCTCCGTTATTGGTGTGCATGCAGAAGACGTTGACGAGGCATCGGCTGACTCTACGATAAATGGAATGGCCGACTGCGATCTATCGGAGTACGAATTGCCACCGCGGTCCAACGACGAAGACCTGAATCAAATTGCGAGTGCTGTGACCCAATTCCTTCAGTCCGTTCCTGTTGATGAGATGCCAACTACGAGCTACTGTGTCGGAGACACCGAAATGTACTCGTGGACCAATGTGCCGGGACGGAGACCTGGTGGCATACGTTTGGGCAACCTCAGTGAAGTTTCTCAGAAACGCGCGTGGATGGCACTTCAGTCATTGCTGAGCCAAGACGGATTTGCCAAGGTTGAACTTCTGGCAACAGACATTGAACTTGCATCGGGCGCTGGGACAGTCTCGGACTATACGGTAGCCGTTTTTGGCAATCCGATGGTTGACCCTGCATGGGGATTTCAATTCGATGGCCACCACATTGCCTTGAATTTTCTGGTGCATGGAAACGATCTCATTTTGGCACCGATGTTTCTTGGATCCCAACCCTTGACAATCAACGGAAAGACACCCCTGCAAAACGAGATTCAGCTAGGACGGCAATTGTTCGATGCGCTTACTGCCGAACAAAAGGACATCGCAACAGTGCAGGGGCTTGTGCGAAGAGACGTAGTCGCCGGATCGGGATCGGGGCACATCGATCAAAGCCGTACGATGGATCTTTCGGTTTTCGAAAATGTCGGACTGCCGCTAGACGATCTGTCAGAAACCCAGCTAGAACTCTCTAAACAGCTTGTGGGTGAGTATCTCTTCTACTTGTCGCAGCCGTTCGCAGACAGAGTCTGGTCGTGGGTCGAGGCGAACTTGGCCAACGGACTCTTTACGTACAGCCAGCTAGAAGATCGCGTGTACTACCGGATCTACGTACCCGACACTCTATTGATCGAATACGACGATGTGGCATCCGATCACATTCATACTGTAACGCGCTTGCTCGACAAGCAAGGGAGAAACGACTACGGTCCGTTCGCATCAAGTCCGTCCTCGAAATCGGCTCTTGTCTTAAGCGATCACTACCTCAACTCGCCACACCACAATCCCCAAGCTGCACGGTAGTCACAGGTTAGGCTACGGTTGATGTTCGTAGCTGAGCGGGTTCGTCCTTAGATCCATCAGCAATTTCTCGTTCGTAAAATGTCGGAAACCTCTGCTTTCTGCCGCTCACTAAAGGAATTTCAATGCTTTTCGGTGCTCAACTGGTCAACTATCTTTGCACATGGGACGACACACTCAAGACTATCCACTCCGTAGAAAACGGTAACTGGAACAGCCTTTGGTGGTCCGATCATTTTTTGGTTCCCGCTCCTGGTTCAGCAGTGGTGAATCGCGAAGCCCTCGAAGGGTGGAGCCTGGTTACGGCGGCGGCTGGAATCACCAAGAGAGTGGAATTGGGGTTGCTGGTTTCAGGCAACACCTACAGAAACCCGGCACTACTGGCAAAAATGTCGTCCACGATTGACCACATTTCCCATGGCAGATACATCCTAGGTATTGGTGCCGCTTGGTATAGACAAGAACACACGGCGTATGGTTGGCGATTTCCCGGATTAAAAGAGCGCTGCGACCGACTTGTAGAAGCGCTTGACGTAATCAAGCTTTTGTTCACCGCAGGAGAAGGAACTGTCAATTACAAAGGCGAGTACTACAGTCTCGAGGATTGTCCACTTTCTCCCCAATGTGTTCAGAAGCCACACCTACCCATTCTTGTTGGCGGAAACGGCGAGAAACGAACACTTAAGACATGTGCCAAGTATGCCGACATCTGCAACATCGACTTCAACAATCCAGGCGGACCCGACGTGTTCAAGCACAAGATTTCAGTCCTCCACAAGCATTGCGAGGATATCGGACGAGACCCTAGCGAAATCAAGCGAACAGTCCTGATTCCGATGAGACTTGAAGACAACGAAGAAGTCGCAAAGAGAGAACTTAGCCGGCGTCCGTGGATAGTTTGCGGGAACGCCAACTACTGCATTGACTTGATCGGACAGTACATCGATGCCGGTGCCGAAGAGGTCATGTTCTCAGGAATACCAACCAAAGCTGAGTTGTTCGATCGCATCAGTTCCGACGTGCTCTCGGCGTTTTCATAAGTACGTTCCATGGCACGACGAATCGTGCCAAGGCAATCACGAAAGATTCAGTCGGTAGCCGCCAGCAAACCTGACGGCTACCAAAGAAGTCTACTCTTGAGTCTTACATATCTATGCGAATGCCAAAGCGAATCTTGTAGACCGAACGAGGTCCATTCGGGAACGCCAAGGACAATGCCCGAAACGAATTGAATCGGTACAGGCAGTCGCTCGGCTGTCGGCATGATGTTCGAGGAGCGTCTCCCTTGAGAGCTTCCGCGCCAGCAACACCATTCGCGGCAACATCGGCCGCCGCAACAAGATCAGCTCGAATGATCGCGGCTTGTCCATACCTTGGCCCGTACTCGAACACTCCCCATTCGTCATTAAGGAAGTTCAAGACATTGTCGATGTCCAAAACAAACTTGATCGAGTTGTCGCCGACATACTGCGTGAAGTAGTCCAAACCCGGTATCGAAACTTGAAAACGTAGATCCCAGATCTGGTTCCAACCAGGTTCTTGCGAATATGGAGTTTGAATCCCCGACGGAATGTCGTTGTCATTGATGTAGGCGAAGAAAGCGCTTCTATCAAAGTTGGGGGAGTAAACGACTCTACTGTCGTTCTCGCCTGTCGGAATGTAGAGCGGATTGTTGTCGTACGGACTCTCTCCCGCGCCGGCACGGCCAAACAACGAGTTGTCCCAGTTAACATCGAAGGTGAAGGCGTACTTGGATCCGGTATTTACCCGTCCAAATAGATCAACACGTGCCATGATGCCTCCCGTTACCTCTTTCTCATACCCAAAATTGAGCTTGAAAGCGTGTTCGGTTGCGTGCGGAGAGTATCTCGGTGAAGGATCATTGCGGTCCACGTCCAGAATTCCACGCCAATTGGATATGCCACGCGAAGATGTTCCTTCGCTAACCATATTCACGTCCTGCCATGCATAGCTGACGCTTGCATCCAAGCCGAATTCGTACTCCTTGGCAAGTGCTACGGAAATTGTTTGGCTTCCCCCCTCCGAGAAGTTGCGAAGCTGTGTGAGATTCAGAATGTCGAGACGGTCAAGATCGGCATAAATGATGCGACCATCGGGTGCCGTACCTGTAGGTTGAGTCTCGTCCAAATTCGTCTGGGCAAGATTGCGCCACAAGAACCCGTTGTTGGTTTGCGTTCGTAGATACTGAAGCACCAACGTGTAGTCGCTTCCCCAGTCAAGGTCGCCGAGGGCAAGGTCGAACGTGTGGTCCACTCGAAGAGATATCTTCCAATCCGACGGAACTTCGAAGTCCTCCGAAATTACGTCGATGGGAACGCCCGCCGTTGCGCTACCTACGCGACTCAACAATTCCGCAGGAACTTCCAGAGGATTGACGTCTTGCGCGTTGCTAAGTCGAGCAAATACTGTCGGGATTTGAAAAATATTGGAAGTCCAAACCTTCGGATCTCCACCAGAAAACAGTCCGAGACCGCCGGTTACAACTGTATCGGGCAATCCGGTCCACCTCAAGCTCGCCCTCGGCAGGAAGACCGAAAGTCCGTCCAGATTCGCATCGCTACGGATCCCGTAGGTTTGTTGGAGTTCGCTGCTGTAGGTCGGTTCATCGTCTTGTACGTACCTTTCCCATCTTGCGCCCACGGTCAGCTCAAAATCAGGCCATGGTTCGAAAATGTCCTGGCCAAAGAATGTCTGCTTTGTGTACCCCCAAGCTGCCGCACCGTCGTCTGCATTGTTGGTCACTGTGTTTACGTAGTCGACTCTTGCGGTTCGAGATTCAAGGCCCGGATAACCAAAGAACAAAAACCTACCTGCAGAACTCGGAACAAACAAGTTGAACAAGTCAAAGGTTTCGATCTCGATACCCCCTCGAATGATGTGTTCGTTGTAGACGTAGTCCACCGCCGCATAGATTTGCAGGCGCTGGTCGTTATATGCGTTCGCGTGACGAAATCTGTCGCAGCCAGCAGTCAAGCTAACCCTTCCTGTCAACAGTCCTTCAAGCGGCGTCCCTTCAAGTTGCGAACCGTTGATGCTGCTGATCTCCATTGCACCAACACCTCTGCCCGCTCGGCAATTCTGTCCTCGGGAAAAGTTCTTGTTGTTGATGCGTATCGTTGACGAGGCCAGTTCGGACCAGTCGGAAAAGAGCTGTATCGTAGTGGAATCGAGGTCAACGGGCACGTCGATCCAAGCGGATTCCAGTCGAGATGAGCTGACGGATGTGCTGGTCTCCTTGGTGATCTGGTGCGTCAGTGAGAGTCTATGCATTTCATTGATATTCCAGTCGAACTTTACAAGCGTCCGATCAGACGTAACGGGTGTCGAAGCAACATCGGGACGTGATCCCGGGTCGTAGCCGTAGATATCCTGGATTACCCCTTGCAACGCATCGAAAAATCCGGGTTGTATCCCGTTATTGGAGTCGTACTGTGCAAAGTCGACGCTCTCTGTCGACTCGAATTGATCAATGGACAAAAAGAAAAATATTTCGTCAGCAACAATGGGCCCGCCGATCGTAAATCCAAGTTCCTTCTCGTCAAAGGTGCCCGGGCTGTAAGTTCGGTCACCGTCGTACTTGTCCCCGATATGTCCGTCGTTCTGGAAGTAGTAGAAAAACGAACCATCCCAATCGTTTGCGCCCGACTTCGTCGTAATGTTCACGAGACCGCCAGTGAATCCCGATGCGCTAGCGGAATAGTCCGTCGCCACAAGTGAGACAGACTCGATAGCGTCCAGATTTACGGGGGATCGTTCAGTTGCATAGGTGTTGGATCCCAGACCGAAATCGTCCTGTTGCAACGAGCCGTCTATAGCCAAACCATTGAAACGAGGATTGATTCCAGCAACCGAGAGATTGCCTTCTCCCGATGAATGTGCCAACGGATCTCGGAGCAAGGTCTTGATGGCATCGCGCTCACCTGCTGGCTGGTTTTGCAAGTCATCCGACGTGAACGCGGAACCTAGTCCATTGTTGAGTAAGGTATCCAATCCTGGTCGAACTTCTGTGACTACCAACTGTTCCATTTCCGATGTGGATTTGAGTGCAACGTCGGGACCCGCTTGATTGCCGGGCTTCAAGTAGCCTGCGGCGACCTCAGCTTTTTCATACCCTTCAGCCGAGATGTGCAGAACGTAGGGACCGCCAACACGCAGGCCGCTTTGATAAAAGGCTCCATTGGTGCCCGACTTAGCTCTTGCGGTAGTGCCCGATGGTTCGTGAACTACTACGATGTCCGCGCCTTCAATTGATGCGCCTTGCGAATCTTTCACGAAGCCGTTGATGGAGGCGGATGTCGCTGCAAGCGACGACTGTGCGAGAAATAGCAATGCAACACAACAAAGCCAGGAAATCTTTGCACAGAAATTGACAGGATTAGGTTTCATTCGTACCTCGAAGAGAGCGGGCGGAGGAAGAGGTTTAAGGGCAATGATGATTGATCTATGTGAAGTTTTCGTTACCCCAGTACGGAAAATAGCAAGAACTATAGGACGAGCGGCACAGAGTCAACTGCGCCATCGAGACACAATCTCAATTGATCGAAATGATTGCAATGTGGCGACATTGCAGCGAATTGAGCTCCTATAGAGCTTGAGAGCGCTGGAATGAGCCAGCGCTCTCTTTATCCCTCAGCTAATTTTAGGCTAAGCTGCTTCTGCAGATTCCTCTGATGCGGATTTGCGGATTTCTGACAGCTCCTCGCCTTCTGTACTGGCAACCATCGCGGTGATGCAAAGGTCGCTCGTTACGTTGGTGGACGTTCGACACATATCCAAGATTCGGTCTACAGCGAGAATGATCGCGAGCCATTCCGCAGGCAATCCAACGGCAGGAAGAATGATTGCAATCGCCACGAGGCTTGCTGCTGGTATCCCCGCCACACCAATCGATGTGAGCAAAGCGAGAAGTACAACCGCCAATTGCTGCCCTATACCAAATTCCACGCCGTGAGTTGCTGCATAAATTTGCGCAATGAAAATCACGACGACGCATTCGTAGAGTGCTGTTCCGTCCATGTTCACCGTCGCGCCAAGTGGCAATACGAAACTCGTCACTCGTTTAGAAACACCAGCGTCTTCCGCGCTCTTGATTGTTACCGGTAGAGTAGCGGCTGATGATGCCGTTGAGAACGCCGTGAGTTGTGCCTTTACGACTTTGCCGTAGTACGACACAGGGTTGATGCCTCCCACGAACCAAAGCAATAACGGCAGCCACACGAAGAAGTGAATTACAAGTGCTAGGAACACCGTCAAGAAGAACCAAAAGAGGACCTGGAAGATGACGAGCCCCGTGGCAATTAGAACGTTTGTCACCAACGCGAAGACTCCAATCGGCGCAAATCGCATGATCCACATGGTGATATTGATCATCACGTCGTAGACGCCGTTCCAAACGTTGTTCATGGTCTCTCGACTATCCCCCTGTAGCCGTGACATGAAGAATCCGAACACCGCCCCGAAAAATATGATTGCCAAGAGATTTCTCTCGTTGGATGCGGCGGCAAGGACATTAGGAGGGATGGCGCGTTTGATGATCTCCACCAAACTGACGGTGCTATCCACGCCAGTGTCTTGCTGCGCCTTTGAGATTTTCGTCTCTAGCTCTGCTTGCTCGTCGGAGGTCTCAATGCTTGCAATCAGCTCTTGGGCATCTTCGGCGTTCATGTTTCCCGGCTGAAAGATGTTCACCAACAACAATCCCGTAAAGATCGCAACGAATCCTGTTAGTACGTAGAACCCAACAGTTTTTGCACCAATTCGACCAAAGGCCTCGCCACTTGCCATATTTGCAACACCAACAACCACCGCGGCAAGAATGAGAGGCACAACGATCATTTTCAGTGCGTTTACAAACAGGCTTCCGAAAAAGCCAAAAATATCAGTCAGTGGAATGCCGAAAATGTTCGATTCGCTAGTTGCTAAGAAAGCGACAATGCACGCAAGCACCAATGCAGCCAAGATTTGCCAATGCAGGTTTTTTGCGCTGAAAAAGTTTCCCATGAGAATCAAACTCCTCTGTCCCTTGAGTCGACGCCCGTCATCGGGCGATGATGAGCATCAACAGTTTTTCTCTATCTTCATTAAGCGTACAACAATCTAGCGCTATTTGTCATAACAATTTTCAATCGAAACTCGGCAGATTGCTTGCTTCCATTTCGGACACAGCCCAATTGGATTAGGCATGGACAAGACCTCGGACTCATCGAAGCTATACTGATGTCGCTCGCGACATACTGTCCGCGATCTCCCCAAAGAAAATCGCCTATTAACTCGATTCGCACACTATTGACTCTCAAATTGCTCCAATCTAACTGCGCTGGTTAGGTGATATGGCTACTGTACGTCGTTGATGTCCGACATTGAACAGCTCGGCTGGACCGACAAATTCGCGGAATCGTTGAGAGAAGACGACAAGAGGGCGGATCTTCAACCAGCCCGTGTCGTTTCCGAGAATAGAAGGGGCATTGTCGTTGACGACGGAGTCAAAGAACGATCCATCTCGAGTCAAGGTCGATGGTTCCACGGCTCGGACGACCAACGACCTATCGTCGGAGATTGGGTGCTACTCTCCGCAATGGACGGCAACGTCGTGCGAGTGCTCGACAGAAAAAACAAGCTCCAGCGCATCAGCAAGCGATCCAGCTCACCACAGGCAATAGCCTCGAACATCGACAGCATGTTCATCGTGTTCTCTTGTGATGCCGGCTTCAATGAATCTCGACTTGAACGTTACCTCGCTCTAGGGGAAAGTTGCGGTGTAAGCCTCGCCGTTGTCTTGACGAAGATTGACCTCTACCGTGACTACGCACGCTACATTGAGCGAGCTAGCCGAGTAACTTTTGGAATTCCAATCATCGCGGTCAACGCATTGGAGCGATCTTTTCTCGATGACATCATTTCTTCATTTGCGGGAGCCCTGACAGGCATCTTCGTAGGGGCTTCCGGCGTCGGTAAGTCCACGCTCATCAATACTATGGTCGGGTCGCAAGTTCAAGACACCCAGGAGGTTCGTGCCAGTGATTCAAAGGGACGCCATACCACGACGGCTCGGAACCTGATTCGGCTTCCATTCGGAGGACTTGCAGTTGACGTTCCGGGAACACGCGAACTTCAATTGGCTACACAGCCACCTCACCTGCCACAATCATTTCCCGATATTGAAGAAGCCATTCAAAACTGTCGGTTTGCCAGCTGCCGACATACATCGGAACCGGGATGTGCAGTACAAAAGGCGCTTCAAACCGGTGAGTTCGATGAGCGAAGGCTCCGCAATTACTTTTCGATGGTGGGCTAACGCACAATCGTTGCCGTATAGGGTCGGGTGAGGGAGTTTTCCCAAACCCTATAGGCGATAGGGCCGAGGCGAATCGCTGACTTGTGTCCTAAGCACTCGTTGGGCATCTGACACGAACTCGCAAGCGTACGCTCGAGTTTCGCGCGGATCGATGATGTCTTGTCCCGTAGCTTCCGCGGTGCGAAACGGCGATGCGATTGCGTTCAATCGAGCCTCGATCTCTTTCAGTTTTTCTTCGGGATTCGGCGCAGATTCAATTTCTCTTCGATACGCAGCTGCCGCTCCGCCCGTGATATGCATGGAGCCCCATGACGCAGAAGGCCACGCATAGCGACGAAACATGCCAGACGGACGGTGGTGGCATTGCCCCGCTACTCCATAGAGTCTTCCGATTACGATTGTGAGCCAGGGCATGCGACTTCTACACGTTGCCGCCACCAAAGCGGCACCCGCTCTCTCAATACCCGCTTTCTCCGATTCCAAACCCACCATGAATCCAGGTTCATCCGCAAAGCTCACGATCGGAAGATGAAACAAGTCACACAACTCCAACAAGCGAATTACTTTGTTCCCCGCTGCGACGTCGGTGGCACCGCCACTGAACTTGGGATTATTCGCCATTACTCCAACGGGATAACCATTCAATCGACCTAAGCCCACTACCCGTGCTCGACCGTAGCGTGGTGAAATCTCAAAGAAGCTGTCCATGTCGAGTACAGCGTTAACCAGCGAGTGAGTGTTGAAGATCTTTCTTCGATCTCGAGGGATGATCTCAAGTAGCTTTTCTTCGGCGCGATCCACTGGGTCATCGCACGGAATATGTGGTGCCATCTCATAGACATTGGCTGGCAGATAGCTTAGAAAGCGACGCACCTGTTGGAATGCATCTTCCTCGGTTTCCGCAAGATTGTCGACAGACCCGCTAATTCTCGTATGAATGTGAGGTCCGCCTAAGTCTTCTTTCGTGATGTCGTAGCCCAATGCTGCCTTTACAACTGGTGGTCCGCCAGGAAAGAGCTGAGACGTATCTTTCACCATCACGTTGAAATGCGCCAAGCATGCGTTTACCGCTGGTAGGCCAGCCACGGATCCCATCACTGCCGAAACCACCGGAACTAAGGAGAGGAGATCTACATCGACGGCCGATCCATGGTTTCCGTCAGGCAAATACGTACGTCCCATCTCCTGAAAGCTACGAACGCTTCCGCCCGCAGCATCCAACAATCGAACATACGGCAACATCCATTGGCGAGCTCTCTCGTTGGAAGCAGGTTCTCCTCCCATTCCTCCGGAGCCTCCGCCGGATCCGCCGCGTACTGTGAAGTCTCCAGCAGTAACCACGACCTTTCGCTCGTCGATCTTAGCCATGCCTTCAACAACTCCGCGAGGCATGAACGAAGTCAGTTCGTTGTCCTGTCCGTAACGCCCAGCCCCAGCTAGGGAATAGAATTCCTCGAAACCTCCTGGGTCCACCAAAGCGTCAATGCGTTCTCGTACAGTTAGTTTCCCTCGCCTGCGCTGACGTTCAATCCCTTCTTGACCGCCCATTTGCTTACGCAATTCGCGTCGATGCGCAATCTCTTTGACTTCCTTCTGCCAGCTCATCGGTACCCTCTAAGACTCTCCGCTCGTGAACTTTATTGGTTTCAAGCGTTCTAATTCGGTCTCTTAAACGATTTCAATTCTCGAATATTAAGAAACTATGTCCTCCCTGATTGTCGGCAACACTGCACTTGCCGCACGTTCACTGTCTTGGAAATTCCATCTTTCGTCAGGACCGGGCGGGACAAATGCCGCAAAAGTCTCGACGGCTGTCGAACTACGACTCAAGGTGAACGAGGCAAACTTGAAGCCGGATGTGGTTTCGCGTCTGCGTGAGATAGCCCAGTCACGCATAAATATGCGAGACGAACTTGTGATTCAAGCCAACAAGCACCGAACGCAGGATAGGAATCGACGGGATGCGCTGGATCGCTTGGCTACACTGCTCGACAGGGCGCACGAGCAACCAAAGATCCGCGTTGCAACCCGACCCACTCGTGCCTCCAAGAGAGCTCGCTTAGATCAGAAACGGCGGAATTCTGAAAAGAAACGAAGTCGCAGATCGGACAATACCGACCTCGGGTAACACGTACGGTTGCCGCGCAACCAAATTGCATAATTGCGCTTCTTTGAAATTCGCTAGAGCGGAGAAGCAGCATGGTCCAAGGTATGTCCGAAGATCGCCTACAACGGATCTCAAACCACCTGGACGCCTATGTCGAACAAGATCGAATACCGTGCGCTGTTTGCCTTGTCAATCGCCGTGGACGGGAAACTTTCTTTCACTCTGTGGGCAACTCAGATGTCGAAAACGACCGCAAAGTGCAAAGAGACACCATTTTCCGTATTTATTCCATGACGAAACCGATCACGAGCGTCGCACTGATGATGCTCTATGAACGGGGGAAATTTCAGCTCGACGATCCTGTCGCGAAGTACGTTCCCAGCTGGAAAGATCTTCGGGTCTACGAATCGGGAGAAGGAGACAAGATTCAAACACGACCCTCAAAGTCACCAATGACCATCAAGCATCTCTTGACGCATACGGCTGGGCTGACCTACGGCTTCATGAACAACCACCCCATCGATTCGCTTTACAGGCGACGCGGTGTGGAAGGTGGAGGGAGTTCCTACACACTAGAAGACATGATGGAACATCTGTCCGGAATTCCGCTCTTGTACGATCCGGGAACATTGTGGCGCTATAGCGTTGCTACCGATGTTTGCGGGTACTTGGTTCAACTCTTTGGTGACCGCGACCTCGACGAATTCATCGAGGAAGAAATCTGCTCCCCGCTTGGACTGGACGAAACCGGCTTTCGCGTCCGAGAAGAGAGTGCGGATCGTCTCGCCGCCTGCTATCAACATACACCTGACGGATATGTGCTGCAGGATGCTTCAGAAAATTCTCGCTACTTGCGACGGCCAGCTTACTTGTCGGGCGGCGGCGGTATGGTTTCCACGATTGACGAATACCAACGATTTGCGCAGATGTTGCTCAACAACGGCGAGTTCCGAGGAGTTCGCATTCTGGGGCGCAAAACAGTCGAATACATGGCGTCAAACCATCTTCCCAATAATTCCGACTTGGCTGGTATGGGACAACCAGTATTCTCTGAGACTAGCTTCGAAGGAATTGGGTTCGGATTGGGGTTCTCGGTGGTAATCGATCCCCCTGCAGCTTCAGTACTGGATTCGAAAGGAGAGTTTGCATGGGGCGGAGCTGCGAGCACGTATTTCTGGATAGACCCGGTCGAAAATCTAACTGCAGTGTTTATGACTCAGTTACTACCTTCTTCTACGTGGCCCATTCGGAGAGAACTCAAAACGCTGGTCTACCAGGCACTCGTTGACTAACGCATCACCGTAATACAGCGAGGTTTTCCAGCCGTTTGCGGTGGTCTGAAACCCAATCAATTTCCACACCGAAATTTCGTCGCGAGACAATTTTCGCTATCATAGGCATCCGCACAGTGGTGCATCTTGTTCGCCATTTTCCTCTCGAACGCACCAAGAACTGAGCACAACACTAGTCCATTCCCTTGTAAACAAAGCACCGGAGATTGCTTGAAAATGAAATCGAAACTTGAATACATTTGGCTCGATGGCTACATTCCGACGCAAAGTCTAAGAAGCAAGACACGCGTGGAAGAAGACTTCGACGGAAAGCTCGAGTCCTGCCCAATGTGGGCTTTCGATGGAAGTTCTACCGCCCAAGCCGAAGGTAATACCTCGGACTTGTTACTGAAGCCAGTGGCGATATACCCCGATCCCGCTCGCAAGAATGGCTATCTCGTAATGACTGAAGTCTTGGACGCCGACGGCGAACCTCATGACTCCAATGGCCGTGCGCAAATTGACGACGACGATGATGACTTTTGGTTCGGGTTTGAGCAAGAGTATTTCCTCTGGGATATCGACACCGCACTTCCACCCGGATTTCCCGAGAAAGGCTTTCCGCGCCCGCAGGGACCCTATTACTGCTCCGTAGGAGCTGAAAATAACTTTGGCCGCGAGTGTATCGAGCAACATCTCGACCTCTGCTTGGAAGCTGGCATCAATGTAGAAGGCATCAATGCCGAGGTCGCAGCGGGACAGTGGGAGTTTCAGGTCTTCGCCAGAGGCGCAAAGAGAGCAGGTGACGAAACCTGGATCGCGCGCTATCTCGCCGAACGCAACGCGGAAGAATACGGCTATGGAATCAACTGGCATCCGAAGCCTCTTGGAGACACCGACTGGAACGGTTCAGGAATGCATGCCAACTTCTCGAACAGCCCCATGCGAGATGCCGGTGACGAAACTCTCTTCATCAAGATATGCGAAGGATTTGGCAGTAACATTCGACGACACATCGATGTCTATGGTGCGGACAACGCCCAAAGATTGACGGGTCTCCACGAGACACAATCGATCAATGAGTTTTCGTATGGCCTTTACGATCGCGGTGCGTCAATCAGGATTCCTGTAGCCACAGTCGAGGCAGGGTGGAAAGGACGTCTTGAGGACCGACGTCCAGCGTCCAATGCTGATCCCTACAAGGTCGCTTCCGTAATCATTCGCACGACCAAGGAAGCTCTCGACTCATAGGTTTGTTCGCGCGACAGAGGTGGTCAATCTCGGACTACCTCTGTGGTGCGTGCACTAACTTTCCAAGTATTGGCTGTAGGTGTCCCGCAAAGCACGAATTGCTGCAGTGTCTACGCCTAGTCGAGTTCCCTCGCTCAACAAACGCTCATAAGCCTGATTGAAACGGGCTGCTGTCGATCTGTCTTGCTCCAGCCAAGCATTGAACCGAGGTTGCCGTTTCTCGCGAAACGCCAAACCGCCTTCGCGTGCATCGGGATGATGATCCGACACTGCTGTCTTGGCCGCAATCTCATCCATCGACTGCTCGAAAGAGAGATCGTACGCGTTGTAAATCGATCGCTTTAGAAAACGCATGGCGACCTGAGGCCCATTCGCCATTTCTTGTGCTAGCTGCATCACGCGAGATTCCAAGCCTTCTGGGGCGACAAGCTCGTGCACGAGTCCAAGTTCGAAAGCCTCTTCCGCTCGAATGATTCGCTTGCGCATTAGAAAGTCCATGGTTTTCGGCACTCCCATGGTCTGCACGAGAAGGTATTGCCCGCCTTCATCTGGCAGCAAACCGAACCGCAAAGTTGCGCTGCCAAGTCGTGCTCCATTCACGGCCACTCGAAAGTCACACGCTAGCGCAAGAGACAATCCGGTCTGAATCGCCACTCCGTTAATTGCAGCAATGCAGATCTTGTCGCAATTGCGTATTGCAGTATTGACAGTCTGAGACAAATGTCTCAGTCCTTCGTACGTACCTATATCACTATCGTGACCAGGAGGAATGGGAGGAACTAATGCTTCGCCCTCTATTGGCTTTCTTTGTCCAGAAATGTCGTCTCCCGCACAAAACGCTCGACCTTCGCCGGTAAACACGAGAACTCGAACGCTGTTGTCCATCTGTGCCTGAATGATCGTTTCCACCAGGTCACGCTTAATCGCCTGCGTAAGTCCATTCAAGCGTTCCGGAGTATTGAACTTAATCCACGCAATGCCTGTATCACGTAGTTCCACCTCGAATCCCGTAAAAGTTCCCGTTCGCATTGGCTCTATCCATTCGAGAATTAGTCGCCAAGCATGATAGCCCAGAGGGTTCCGCTCGATTGACCCGAAACCTATGTGACCAACTCGCTACCATTTGCAGTCTCATGAGACCTACATACGGAAGATTGCTGGATGAGCGAAGCGGCTGAGCCTCAAGACAAAAAGAAGTCGATTGCAAGCCTACTGTTCAAGGCATTGACTTGGTTGCTCTCGGCGGGTTGCTTCTATTTGGTGTACACCAAGATTGCAAGCGCTGCAAGTCGTGAAGGCATTTCCGTTTTGCAATATCTTCAAGACTTTTTCGGGGGAGTGAACTGGTGGCTGTGGCTGGCAGTGATGATCCCGTATTCCTGCTTTTTCTTTCTTGTCGACACTCATGTCACTTGGCGTGCGATTCGATGGTTTAACGCGCCTTCTCTTGGTTTCACCAAAATTCTTCCGATTCGTGCTAGCGCGTACATTCTTGCGTTGGTAAACGAGCAAGTTGGAAAAGGCGCGATGTCGCTTTACTTGCTCAAGACCTACAAGGTTCCGGGCTGGCAGGCGTTGTCGACCATGATTTTCATCGGCATCGTTGAGATCTATCAACTTCTAATATTTTCGTCGGTGGGAGTTGCGCTTCGATTCGACTACGTGCAACAAGCTTCCACATTACTTCCATTGGACATCATCCTTCCATGTGTACTGGTTGCTGCAGCTCTCTACTTCCCCATTCACTTTACATATTTCCGAGGATTCATCTTCAAAGGTTCGCGTCTGCGAGAAATCGGTGTGCTCCACGCATTGCGCAACGCCAAGCTGTGGCACTACCCACTTGCAATCCTCTTCAAAGCCCCCAATCTCATCGGTGCGGTTATTGTCTATGCGATTGCACTCAATCTGTTTCAAGTCGACGCTACGGTGGGACAGATGTTGATCTTCTTGCCGTTGATCTTTCTGGCCGCTGCTTTGCCTTTGCCATTCCATGCAGGCGCGCTCCTGCTCTGGACTGTGCTCTTTCCCGACTATCCTGAAGTCGGTGCGTTCAGCCTTGTGATGCACACTTTCTTCGTGCTCTTCAATGCTCTAATAGGGGTCGCCTTCTTACCTAGAGCAAACAAAGAGCTGTTTGGCTAGGAGGTTCGCCTCAGCCTTGGCGCGAGCGGGTCTTGCGGAAGAACAATGACGCCCGGTCGAACATTGAGGCTATAGTCATGACGCACAGTGCCCATCCTCCAACTAGGATTTGATGGTCGTTAACCCATTGAAAATCAAAGGAATTTTGTACTAAAGGAATTGCCACTATCACGAAATAGGCTATACCGTTCCACCGACCCAGCTTGCTTGGTCTCAAACCCTTCTTCTTGAGAGCTCCCGAGTCAAGTACATATTGAATGAATGCGGCCGCGACCAAGCCGCTTAGCGCAAGGGGAATAATTTCGTGCCGACTAAGCGCGAATAGAGCACAAACGACAAAAATGCAGTCGGTAGCGTGATCCAACAGCCCCCCGAAATTTGATTCGGTGCCTTGTCGACGAGCGAGCCGACCGTCAAAAACATCGGTGAAAACGGCTATGACAAATATGCAAAAACTAACAAAGTAGCGTTGTTCGATGATCGCCCACAGGATTGCGGGCGCAAGTGCGAGTCGAACTATGGTGAGCGTGTTAGCCGCCGACAAAAAGTTTTGAGGGATGATCTACTTCGGTTTCTCACTTGCCGTAAGTCTACTCAATAATCGCCACTTAGGGATGAATCTGGATCCAATGGCTTCATTGAACGTGGAAAGTCGAGTAGTGAGAAATTTCCAGAAAACACAGGGCGGTAGTCGACCAACAGCCGAGGTCCACCGTCCACTCTTCCACAACATTGGTTTTGTCAATAGTTATTAATTAATGGCAATCCAATTAACTTTCAATTGAGAAAGTGGATACCTATAATTCATTGGTTTAGTACATGAAGTAGCAGGCAGAGGCAACCTCAATCAGTGGCTAAGCGATTGCCAATATTGGTTTATCCGCATCCCAATCTACGTAAGACTGCAATGCCAGTCGATCATGTCACACCGGACATCTCAGACTTGGTTGACGACATGGTCTTTACGATGTATGAGGCCAACGGTATCGGCTTGGCAGCAGTTCAAGTTGATCGTCCTCTACAGATTGTCGTAATCGATACTTCGGAAGCCAAAGATTCCCCACAGGTATACATAAATCCAGTGATTAAGGAAAGTACCGGATTGCAAACAACTGAAGAAGGCTGTCTCTCCATCCCTGGATTCTTTGAGGAGGTCGAACGAGCCGAGGCCATTCAGGTCACTGCATTAGACCGTAAGGGGGAGCCATTCACCCGTGAACTTGATGGACTAGATTCCGTTTGTGTCCAGCACGAAATTGACCACCTGAACGGAAAGGTATTCGTTGACTACCTGTCGCGTGTGAAGCGCTCGAGAATTCGCAAGAAGCTACTCAAAGCAAAGGCGGCTTAGTCGACAACAAAATGCAATTCGGATTTGCCGGTAGCCCCGACTTTGCGGTTACCGTTCTCGGCTCCATGCTGCAAGCTAGACGAGTTCCGAGCATTGTTCTTACTCAGCCGCCTCGTACCTCAGGTCGTAATCGGTCGAAGAAACGAACACCGGTCCATGAAATGGCGATTGAACGGGGGATCGAAGTCGCAACTCCAAACAAGCTCAAGAATCAAGAACATCTGCTTGCCGATTTGGACCTGCTTGTTGTGGCAGCTTACGGTTTGATCCTGCCAAGATCGATCCTTGATGCGCCACGTTTGGGATGCATCAACGTTCATGCCTCTTTGCTTCCAAGATGGCGTGGGGCAGCCCCCATCGAACACGTTATCCTGCATGGAGACAACCAGACGGGCGTTTCAATCATGCGGATCGTCCCAAAACTCGATGCTGGCCCTGTGTATCGAACTGCTTCGCTTTCACTTAAGGGAGATGAAACTACCGAATCTCTGACCCAATCTCTTGCGGCACTTGGCGGAGATACCTTGAATCTTGTACTTGGAGAATTTGAGCAGGGCACTGTTTCGGATCCGATAGCCCAAAATCCGTCCTTAGTTACTTACGCACCATCGCTGAGTACTGAAGATGCCCGTATCGACTGGTCCTGTGATGCCAGAAGCATTGAACGTCGCGTGCGGGCGTTTGTCGGTCGATCCTCGGCTTTCACGATGTGCGAGGACATCCGGGTACGCATACTTGAAGCATCGCTCGTTGAGGGCGACTTTGTGCCCGGCATCGCTCGACGCGAAGATCGACATGTAGTGATCGGATGTGGAGTGGGGGGACTTGCATTGGAAACAGTGCAGCTTAACCGAGGACGAGGCACGCCGATGTCCATATCATCGGCGCTGAATGGATATGGCAGCATTTTCTCCGACGGAGTGAGGTTTGAGTAACTTCAATGTCAGCGCCATGTCCGCACGCGTGCTGATGAAGGTGCTACGAGGTGTCACGCTCGAAACGGCGTTGGACCGCTATCGTGCTACTGCTGTACACGCACAGGTCACACATATTTGCTTTGAGGCGATGCGCCACTACTTTTCACTGTCCGAACGACTTCAATCCGTTGTAAATCGTCCAGCAAATCGCCTAGACTTGGAAGTATGGTGCGTGTTGCTTGCTGCTGCATCACAGATCGAACACTCTAGAACTCCGAACCATGCAGTTGTCTCCACGGCAGTCGATGCGGTAAGAAAAGTTGGAAAATCCTCTGCCAGCGGCTTGATCAATGCAGCTTTACGCCGCTATAACCCTGACAAGCCGCTCGACTCGCTCGAGGCGGTGAGTGAACTGCCCGGATGGTTGATGGATTGCATCGAGAAGAACTATGCACAACAAAGTACCTCCCTAATCGAAGCGCTGAACGACCGGGCGCCATTGACGTTGAGAGTTAATTCTAGTAGAATCTCTACCCTTGAATATTGTGACCTCCTCAAGGACGCCGAGATTTCCTTTCGGCTTTCACATGTTTCCAACGCGATCACACTTGATCAACCGAGACCAATGGCCAGCATACCTGGCTACTCCAATGGCTACTTCGTGGTTCAAGACCTCTCCTCTCAGTTGGCAGCTCCACTTTTGAAGCCGCAATCCGGTGACCGAATTCTGGATGCCTGTGCTGCTCCTGGCATCAAGACAGCTCAAATCCACGACCTCTTCCATGAATGCAGCGTCGATTCGGTCGATGTAAAAGATGAATGTTCCACGTGGAACAATGCACCGGATAGCCCGTTCAACTGGGGGTTTGAGATACGAAAAGGAGACCTTAGAGCTACTTCTTGGTGGGACGGTTTTCCCTATCAGCGAATCCTGCTGGATGTACCATGCAGTGGCACGGGAACTATCCGAAGACACCCAGACATCAAGGCAACACGTACTCCGGACCAAGTATCCAAACAGGCAGCTCTGCAACTCCGCTTACTCAGAGCAACTTGGAAAACCCTCGAATCCGATGGTCGCTTAGTTTATTGCACGTGCTCGATCCTTCCCGAAGAAAACGATGAAGTCATAGGTGGTTTCTTGGAACAATGTCCTGATGCTCGAGTGGAACCGGTAGAGTTGACGGATGGCTTTCCTACTTCTTGCGGACGACAGATCTTGCCGGCCGTGGACGGTGGAGACGGTTTCTATTTTTCGTGTTTGCGTAAGTTTGAGGCTTAGAGAATGCATGTCGTTATCTTAGGTGCCGGCCAAGTGGGCAGTACTCTCGCAGAACTGCTCAACGACGGCTCAAATACACTGTCGATCGTAGATACGAACAAGGAGCGCGTCGATGGTCTCGCTCGACGAATGGAAGGCGCGTTGTCTATCACCGGAAACGCGGCTCTTCCTCTTGTTCTCAGAGACGCCCAGATCGATATCGCAGACATGCTCATCGCGGTAACAGGTGTGGACGAGACAAACATCGTTGCGAGTCAAGTTGCAAAGTCTATGTTCAACACACAGAAGATCGTAGCGAGAATTCGGGCAAACGACTACCAGAACGGAGGAAATCCTTTTAGGAGTGAATACCTAGACTCAATTCACATCATCAATCCAGAAACTGAAGTAACCAATCAGATAAAACAGTTGTTGCTACACAAGAATGCCTTGCAGGTACTGAGCTTTGGGAATGGACGTGTTGGATGCGCTAGCTTCAAGGCGGTTGCTGGCACCAAACCTGATGGGTTAACGCTATCGGAACTCGAAGACTTTCGTCCTACACAGGGTGTCCGCTTTCTAACGGCATTTCGAGGACATCGGGCTCTAACAGGACCGAAGGACACTATTCGGCCTGGAGACGAGCTCTTTGCGTTTGCTCCGAGCGAACGTATCGATGAGGCTCTGCAAGCGTGCACCGGACCGTCAGAATCCTTGAGCAAGGTTTGCATCGCTGGTGGAGGGCGAGTTGGAACAGCATTGGCTCAGGAATTACTTTCCTCACATGTTGTTCGCCTGATCGAGTCTTCCACAACCAGAGCAGAAGCTGTTGCCGAAGAACTAGGCGATGGAGTGGTACATCCAGGAGATGCGACCGACGAAACGAAGCTGCAGGAGTGTGAAGTCAGCGACACCGATCTCTTTTGCGCGGTGACGAATGACGATGAAATCAATGTGATGTCATGCTTGTTGGCGAAGCAACAAGGCGCAAGAAGAACAGTCGCACTCTTGAGTCAAGACTCCTATCTTCGCCTAATTCCTGAAACCACCATCGACGCTGGCATTTCGC
The DNA here is from genome assembly GCA_965203735.1 of Candidatus Azotimanducaceae bacterium. GTDB lineage: Bacteria > Pseudomonadota > Gammaproteobacteria > Pseudomonadales > Azotimanducaceae > Bin55. The sequence continues at coordinate 373,822 of OZ241909.1, read as the reverse complement.
CTCAACGAAGTACGGTGAGTTCGATACTCACCTACGTACGCGAACAAAATGTGAAGTCAGCTCATCGACTTAGAATCGGCAACGGCGAGATATTTGAGACCGAAATTGAAGGTGAGCGAGGCGAAAACAAGGTTACCGGAAAGCGCCTTAGCCAAGTGCGTTTGCCCAAAGACGCAAAGTTTGCTGCGGTGGTTCGCGGCGATGATGCGCTGGACCTGGAAACGGACCCCCATCTAGAGAACAAAGACCATGTCGTTGTCTTCGTAGCGGACAGCGGACATGTCCCTGAAGCGCTAAAACCCTTCCGCATTAGCCAGTTCCACTTCATTTAATGCACATACGCGCTGTCCTAGGCATTCTAGGAGCATTGCTGATCATTTCGAGTGCGACGTTTTTGTGCGGGCTTGTCACAGCTTTGATCTATCAGGAACCGACCGTTGTTCCGTTTCTTGGGTGTTTTGTCGGTGCGGTTGTAATTGGCTTTGTCTTTTGGATGTTCCGTGACACGAGTCAAGAACTGCGGTCCCGCGATGCTTTCTTGGTTGTGGGGCTCTGCTATGTCACTGTGATATTGGTAGGAAGCGTCCCCCTGAGCATTATCCCTGACGTCGCGCCTTCGTTTTCCGACGCTGTGTTCGAGTCCGCTTCAGGAATTACTACAACTGGAGCTACCGTTGTGTCAGGGCTTGACGAACTACCAAAATCAGTCCTGCTCTACCGGCAAGCTCTTCAATGGGTAGGTGGCATGGGAATCATCGTGCTGGCCGTTGCCATTCTTCCACTACTTGGAGTAGGTGGGGTACAGCTCTATAAGGCTGAAGCTCCCGGCTCAGAGCGAGAACTCTCTCTTCCCCTGCGGGTTAAAGAGACTGCCAAGACCCTTTGGATGATCTATGTTGGACTGACTCTGGCTTGCGCTATCGCTTATTTCGCTGCTGGTATGTCTATATTCGATGCGATCAGCCACTCCCTGACCACGGTGGCAATCGGCGGGTTCTCGACGCATGATCAAAGCATTGGATATTTCAACAGCACGGCGATTGAATGTGTTGCGATCGCCTTCATGCTCATCTGCGGCATCAATTTTCTTGTGCACTACGTTGCATTTCATGGACGTGGAGAGGGGCATTGGATACTTCATGCCGTACGATCCTACGTTCGGGATAGCGAGGTTCGCTTGTATTTTGGCGTGGTACTCCTTGTGATGGTACTGGTCACGGTTATTCTTGCAATTTCCGATGGATCCGTCTCTTCTAGTCTGCGTGAGGGGATTTTTCAAGCGATTTCCTTTGCCACGACCACCGGTTACACAACTGCGGAGTACGAAGCCTGGCCCCTGATCTGTCCCGCTCTCCTGATCTTTGCCAGCTTTGTGGGAGGATGCACGGGCTCGACCGCAGGTGGAATCAAGGTCTACCGTGTTCTTCTGCTTGCGAGGCAGGGAATTCGTGAAATTCGAAGACTCATACAACCTGGAGCCATATTCAATGTTGTTGTTGACGGTCGAAAAATACCGGATCGAGTGCTAGAAACCGCTTGGGGCTTCCTTGCCCTCTATGCCGCAAGCTTCGTTTTTCTGGTCAGCGCAATGTTGCTTGTCGGAGACTTGGACTTCAAATCCGCATTCTCAGCAGTTGCGGCTTGTCTGAACAACCTTGGTCCCGGCCTGGGAGAGGTGGCAAAGGGCTATCAATCACTATCCATTGCGGAAAAGTGGATTCTTTCATTTGCGATGATTCTGGGACGGTTGGAAATATTCACCGTACTCGTCCTTTTCGCTCCAAGATACTGGCGACGGTGACCTATGCTTCTAGCTGCACGTTCTCTGCTTTTTTACTTCGGGCTCGTTGTAGTCACCATTGTTTGGGGAAGTTGGGCTACCGTCACGGGAAAACTGGTACCTCATGCTCGGAGATTCAGGTATGTAATCGTCACATGGACGGGCTTTGTCTTGTGGTGGTTGCGCTTAACCTGCGGCATCAAACACGAGATCGAAGGAATTGAGAATCTGGAAGAAGGTCCCGGAGTACTTCTGGTCAAGCATCAAAGCACATGGGATGCATTGTTCTCCCAAACCCTAGTCTCTCCGCAGTCCACCGTGATCAAGCGAACACTTCTGTACATTCCATTCTTTGGATGGGCATTTTGGGTTACAAATCCAATCGCAATCAATCGCACACGCAGAGTGGGCTCGATTCGGCGCATGATCCGCATGGGCAAGGAGAGATTCGGGGCTGGTTTCTGGATAACCCTGTTTCCAGAGGGTACTCGAGTGGAAACGGGCCAGATTGGTCGATTTCAGAGTGGTGCCGCGGTGCTTGCGATTGCCCTAGGAGCACCTGTGTTCGTCGTGGCGCACAATGGCGGACACTGTTGGCAACTCAAACGCTGGCTGAAGCGACCTGGCACCATCCAAGTAAGGATCTCTCCTCCAATACAGACAAAAGGGAAGTCGACCGAGCAAGTTAATGCGGAGGCAGAGGAATGGATGCGAGAGGCGATGGCCGAAATCGACCCGGAGAGCTACTAAAGCTAGAAATCCAAGTCTGCCATTGATACGGTTAGGGCTTTTTCCTCAATGAATTTGCGACGAGGCTCGACATCTTCGCCCATGAGCTCGGAAAAGATCTGGTTAGCCGCTCCCGCATCGTTGACAGAAACCAAAGACATTCTTCGCACATCGGGATCCATCGTCGTTTCCCAAAGTTGCTCGGGATTCATTTCACCCAGTCCCTTGTAGCGCTGCAGACGAACTCCGTTACGGGCGCGGGACAGCAACCACTCGTAGGCATCTCCGAACACAGTTATCGGCTGCTCTGCGTTGCCTTGCGCGACCTTTGCTCCAGGTTCTATCAATCCGTCCGTCTTGTCGGAAAGACGCATAATCTCATCGTGCACACCTGAATCCAAGAAGTTCAAATCGAGAACGAAGTGAGTCTCCGATCCGCGGAGCCTTCGCTCGATCGTCGGTAGGAATGTTCGGTGCTCCGAGTCGAAGTTGATACCAACCGTATGCTGGCCCTCTTCTGATTCCAAGGAACTCTCCAATTGCCTACACCAGTCCTGCATTTGGGCCTCATCCCTCAATCTTTCAGAGGTCAAGCTCGACAGGTTAATCAGTCGTTTGGTGACATAGATCGGGTAGACTCGATCCATGGATTCCAGTCGCTTGTAGAGATTGAAATACCGTTCGGCCAAGTCCGCCACTGGTTCTGTCCCAAGCGGTGGCGCACCGGTGCTCGGGTAGATCAAAGCACCGTCAATGGCAGTCTGAAAGTAGTACTCTTCAAGTTCGTCGTCGTCCTTAAGATAACGTTCGGACCGTCCACGTCCGGCCTTGTAGAGCGGTGAGAGTGCAATGTAAACATGTCCCCGTTCAATGAGTTCCGCCATGTGACGATAGAAGAACGTCAGAAGGAGAGTCCGGATATGGGAGCCATCAATATCGGCATCCGTCATGATGATGATTCGGTGATAACGCAGTTTGTCAGGCTCGAATTCGCCTCCCGACTGTCCGATCCCTATTCCGCAACCAAGCGCGGAAACCAGAGTGACCACTTCGTTCGAAGAAAGCAGCTTATGTACGGAAGCCTTCTCCACGTTGAGGATCTTCCCGCGTAGCGGCAGTACAGCCTGTGTCTTGGGGTCGCGCCCTTGTTTCGCCGACCCTCCAGCGGAATCGCCCTCCACGACATACAGCTCGCACAGGGCGGGGTCTTTTTCCTGACAATCGGCAAGCTTTCCAGGCAGCCCAGTGCCGTCCAATAGCCCTTTGCGCCGTGTAATTTCTCTTGCTTTGCGTGCCGCTTCTCGAGCGCGGGCCGCATCGAGCATTCGTCCTGCGATTCGCTTAGCTTCGTTAGGGTGTTCTTCGAGATATTCCCGAAACCGCTTGTGCATGATCTCGTATACAGCGGTATTCGCTTCGCTCGAGACAAGCTTGTCTTTGGTTTGCGAAGAGAATTTGGGGTCTGGGAGCTTGACCGAGACAATTGCCGTAAGTCCTTCACGCGCATCTTCTCCCGTAGTTCGAACTTGAGCGTTCTTTGCAAGTTGCTCGCGTTCGATGTAGCCGTTCAAGGTGCTCGTCAGGGCTCTTCGGAATCCTTGCAAGTGCGTGCCACCGTCCAATTGGCGGATGTTGTTGCAATACGGCCATACATTTTCTTGGTAGCCATCGTTCCATTGCATTGCGATTTCCACTCCTATCTCCCCGGAGTGAGTAAAGTGAATCACATCATGCAGAGCGTTCTTTCCGCTGCTGAGGTGGGTAACAAACGAGACAAGGCCTCCTTCATACAAGAATGAGTCTTCGGTTCCGGTTCTCTCGTCCTTGATGTTCAATCGAACGCCTGAGTTGAGAAAGGCCAGCTCGCGCAATTTAGACGCGATGGTTTCGTAGTGAAAGTCTACGTTTCCAAAGGTGTTGCCGGACGGTTCGAAATAACATGTGGTTCCGCGCAAGTCGGTTTCACCTATTACAGCCAATTCGTTTCTTGGGATGCCATCTCGATAAAGTTGTTCGTACACCTTGCCTTCGCGCCGGATGGTGAGTCGAAACAGCGACGAGAGAGCATTGACCACTGACAGCCCGACGCCGTGGAGTCCACCGGACACCTTGTAGCTCTCATTGTCAAACTTGCCTCCCGCATGTAGAGTTGTCATGATCACTTCAGCTGCGGACTTGTTTTCGCCCTCGTGCATATCTACCGGAATCCCTCGACCGTTATCTTCGACGGTGATGGAGTTTCCGACATGGATTACAACCTTGATTTCGTCACAATGGCCAGCCAGTGACTCGTCGATCGCGTTGTCTACGAGTTCCTGAACCATGTGATGCAGACCTGTGCCGTCCTCCGTGTCGCCAATGTACATGCCAGGGCGCTTGCGCACGGCTTCCAGCCCTTTCAGAACTTTAATGTCTTGCGCTGTGTAGCCGTTAGGGTCTGGTTCACTCATGGAAACTTTCTTTCTGCCAATGTGGTGCGAACCCCTGTATTGACTGGGGTTTTCGACCGATGTTCCACGTGGAACATAAGCCGAAATCTACGCTTGTGTGGTCTGCCCGTTGTGGATTCTTATCAGAGGTGGCCTGGTGCCGGCAACACTCTCCCACAACTTAATTATATCACTCTCTTGTGTTGTAGTTGCGATCGCTTGAGTCTCGGTCCCGCGAAGCGCTCCAAAGAACTTGCGTCCATATTCGTCGTCAAACTCCGAAGCTATATCGTCCAGTAGTACAACCGACTGGATCGACCGTGCATTCAAGTATCTGACCTGAGCAAGCTTCATCGCGCAAGCCACCGCCTTTCCTTGACCGCGAGACAGAACTCTGGCCGCTGAGCCGGCGTCGTTTCCCGTGTCGAAATCGAGCGCTCGAACCCGTACATCGGAGCGATGAGGACCCAATCTGGTCACTCCGTATTTTAACTCAAACCTATGATCTTTTGCAAGTCCTTCCAAGAGATTTTCTTCCGGCCACCCGCGATCATAATCTAAGAAAATTCGTATGTTAGGAGCAAATTCCCCTAGAATTTGCTCAAAGCTCGCTCGCAATGAAACCAATGTCTCCAGACGCCGCTGGGACACCCTTTCCGCATACTGCGTGAGCTGTGCTGTCCAGCTAGACACATCGGCCGATCGGTTACGCAAAGCCGCGTTGCGCTGACGCAATATGCGCTGAAATGTACGCAATTCCTGCAGATAGCCGTTATCTGTGTGAAATACCAGCCAATCCAACCACAATCTTCGACGGGCAGGAGATCCAAAAACCAAATCCGCCGCATCCGGAAGGATCATTTGCAGCGGTATCGCAGCCGCAATTTGAGAAACTTGGCGAACATCTGCCTCGTTCATTCTCATTCGAACCTTCGAGGATCGGCCCTTTTGCAAACCAATTCGCATAGGGGTTCGATAGTGCAGTCCCATCGCGGACACGAGGAGATCCTGCTCTCCAAATGAGATGAGGGTATTCAATCCACCTGCTCGAAACGACCTTCCTCTAGCGAGTAAATGAAAGCATTCGAGCAGCGTCGTCTTCCCCGCTCCATTGGGACCCGTAACAAAGGTTACGCCAGGGTCCAGCTGTAGCTGGGCTTGTGCTATGTTCCGTACGTTGCGGACTTCTAGCCGATCAACAATCACCCGCGAATGGGAGACACGACAAAAATAATTTTTTCTTGCTCGGAAGAGTCTACCCGAACCGCCTCAGTGGGGTTCTGTATATGAAACGAAACATCTTCGCAGTCCAAGGAAGACAGCATGTTTCGAATACGGTCATGGCGGAAAATCACGTTTGTGGTGCTCTCTCCGTAGTCCACGGGAATGACAACCTCTGCCCGATCTCCCACTTCCGTGCTCGCCGAGACCTTCATTGTGTCTCTTTCCGCGTTGAAGTACACCTTTAGCCCTTCATCCGATAGTGTGGCGGCTTGTCTAATCGCCTGCTCGAGCGATTCGCGATTACATTTCAGCACGACTTCACTCGGTTGAGGGATCACATTCACATAAGGGGGAAACTTTGCATCCACGTAATTCGTAGTCAGTGCGCGACGGCTGCCCTCGACACTCAGTGCATTGTTTCCAATTGACAAGGTTACCGAACCTGTTTCGCCGCCAAATCCACGTATCAATTCCAAGACAGCCTTTCGCGGCACGATTACCTGAATGACCGAGTCGGATTCGCCCTGAATTGTGGTGTTCGTACAAACACACATCATCATTCCGTCAGTGGCGACCGTTCGGAGATGGGTCGAGGTCAACTCGAGCAACGCGCCATTAAGTGGCCTTCTGACGTCATTTTGTGCCATTGACGAACTAGCGGACCTCAACAGCACCATCAAGTCTTCAACATCGATGGTAATTTGCATGGGTTCCACGATATTCGTAGACGGAGGAAAGTCATCCACGGGCATGGTTGCCAGCAGAAATTCCGAACGACCAACTTTCAGCAAGACCCCGGAATTCACCGTGCTCATCTCTGCAATACTTCCCTGTGCGCCGATAGAGTTCACGACGTCCACGCTTCTTCGTCCAGGTATTGTTATTGCGCCCGGTTCGGCGACATCTTCTGCCTCAATTACCGCAACAAGTGTCATGTCGTGATCGGTCGCGCGCAGACGCACTTGTGCGCTGCGGTCTACATCGACCAAGACATTGGTAAGAATTGGATACGTAAACCGTCGCTCCAGCACGTCCGAGACGTAACTGAGCGCATCGCCCAGCTCTTTGAGATCGACCTTGAATTTCATCCTACTCTCCCTTCACTTAATCAAACCAATCCAACTACGATGTCAATATGCGCTCAAGTCGGCTGTAGTCCTCTTCGATTTGTGCGTTGCTCTGACGAAGTTGCTTAATCCTCTTGATGGCGTTCAGAACTGTCGTGTGATCCTTTCCAAAGTTCTGACCTATTGCCTGAAGCGACAAGTCGGTAAGTTCATGCGCTAGTGCCATCGCCATTTGCCTAGGCCGCACGATTTTATGGACACGCGTCGGACTATGTAGATCAGCTAGGCGAATGTTGTAGTAGTCAGCGACACATTTCTGAATCCTGTCAATGCTCACTTGACGACGATGAATCGCAAATAAGTCTCTCAGAGTTTCCTGAACCAATTCAATGCTGAGCGGCGTTCGGCGCAGCTTTGCAGCAAGTAGTACTTGTCGTAGCGCATTTTCCAATTCACGCACATTGGTCTTGACGCGTTGAGCGATGTACAGCGCTACTGTTAAGTCCAAGTTCACATCGTGTTCTCTCGCCTTTTGCACCAAAATCGCAGCTCGTGTTTCCAGATCCGGCGGTTTGACCTCCGCAGTTATTCCCATGATGCACCTCGAACTGAGCCGGGCGTCGAGTCCTTCAATCTCGCTGGGATACTGATCGCTCGAGAGAACGATTTGTGATTGTTCCGTCTCAATCAGTCGATTGAATACGTGAAAGAACTCCTCCTGACACTTATCCTTTGCCGCAAGAAACTGAATGTCGTCCACAAGCAGTACGTCGGCAGAGTGAAATGGCTCGGTAAATCTGCGCACATGCTCTGAACTGTTTGGTTTCGTCAACGCTTTTACCATTTCTGTAACGAATGTTTGAGCGTAGATGTAGGTGACTTCAATTTGGGGAGTGTGTGACTTGATGAAATTGCCAACCGCCTGCATTAAGTGGGTCTTGCCGAGGCCGACGCCTCCATAGATCAAGAACGGATTGAATTTCAATGCCGGGCTGGCCGCGACTTCAAGCGCGACTCCCTTTACCCAGGTATTCGATCCTCCTTCAACAAATCGCTCAAACGTGAAATCGGATTTGAGCAATGCTCCATTGCGAGTTGTTGCACGCACTGGCAGAGCTCGTTCCATTTCCCGCCCGTCCACTAGGACCTCCACTTCACGTATGGGATAACCGGGATCGCTAATTTGACCGACTAACTCCTTTATCCGACGCAAGTACTTTTTGCATACGGTCTTCTTCACATGTTGGTTGTGCGCTAGCAGCGTGAGCTGGCCACCGTCATTGACGGCCTGCAGTGGCCGTATCCATTGATTAAAGTCTCTTATGGACGTCTCTTCTTCTAGCCGAGCTAAACAGTCTCTCCACACTTCCGGATCCTTCAATTAATGAGCCCTCTGTTGATCCCTAAACTCTTTCTCTGGCTAAGATTGTAGTACTCAGACCGTCCGCCGGTTGCATCTGGATCATTTGAGCAGAAAGCATCAAAAGTTCGCGATTTCTTCAATCTCAAAGCAAGAATCAATGCGGAAATACTCGGACTTGTTCGACGTTAGGAACACCTCAAATCTGTCGGATTTGAGGTTCTAGAGAACACCGCCATCTCCAAATATTTTCACCTTTTGACTTGTTAGGAATCCAAATACTGTGCATAAGTTGTGATTTATTTGTGGATAACTCTGTAATTCCTTGCTGGTAGTACTTTGTGCACCTCGAAAAAAGGACTTTCCAATGAATTGTCCACTTGTTAGGTGTGGTCCACAGTTCCCGCTGTCGGTAGCACTTGAGAGCTTTATGCACAAGATTTCGGACCCCAACAACAACTACAAGGATCTTTCTCTACTCTTCTTAATTCTTGGCAGCTCAAAGAGCGTGGCGGCAATTAACGAACACCAAGAGAGAGTGAAAAATCCTCGTTGTAGCAATTGAGATTTCGTGCGGAAATTTCCGCAGTGTGTGAAACTTGTAGCAGTTGAACTGGAATTGACACTAGGTCGTCTACGGCTAGAATATACGACCGCTCCCGATCTGAAGGTCGCAAAAAACATGAAGCGAACGTTTCAACCCAGTAATGTCTCGAGAAAACGAACACACGGATTTCGAAAGCGCATGTCGACCAAGAACGGAAGAAAGGTCATTAATTCCCGTCGCGCCAAAGGCCGAAAGCGCATTGCGGTCTAGCTATTGAACGTTCGGCGAGTGCTACGACGAAATAGCTTCGATAAAAGCAAGCGGCTGTCCAGAGCATCGGAGTACGAGTGCGTGCTGAAGTTTGCCGATTCCGTATTTCGCTCGGGACCATTACGTATCTCTGCTAAGTCCTCGACACGCGGAATCGCACGACTGGGGATGATTGTTCCGAAAAGAATCGCACGTAGTTCAGTTCGACGCAACGAAATAAAACGAATCATAAGGGAGTGGTTCCGTTGCAATCCAACGGTAGGTTCCTTGGATGTAGTCGTTAGTCTACGTTCGCTTCCTGTACATGGCAGCTCAATTTCTTCAGCGATTCGTCGCTCATTGCATAAGTGGGAACGAAGTATTCGAGCAACCGATGACGGACGATAGCAAACACCAACAACGAAAAAAGTCGATCGCCGTACGATTCGCCTCCGGCGTGATTCGTTTCTATCAATATGCAATTTCTCCGATGCTTGGGCCCAGGTGTCGTTTCTATCCCACATGCTCCAGCTATACATTGGAAGCGATTCAAGTCCACGGTTTGTTGAAGGGAAGTTGGTTAGGTATCAGTCGTATCTGCAAGTGCCACCCCTTCCATCCAGGCGGCGTCGATTTTGTTCCTTCCGCGAAGGAAGAACAGCGAAAGGAATCACTGCATGACACTGCTTGAAGTTCAACGCATCCTACTGTTGGTTGGCATCGCGATTGTTGCCTACTTGTTGGTGCAAGCTTGGGTCAGCGACGCGGAAAAACTCAGAGAAGCCGAAGCTGATCAACTGCAGTCGACCCCGCTGAGTTCGGATCAAGGCACGGGCGAAGACAACGGTGCAACCCCTGAAGAATTCTCTGATCCGAGTGTTGCGCCACTAGACCAGAACCAAGCTTCTGAAGACATTGACAGCGATGTACCCGACACATCGCTAATACCGACCGGTAATCAGGTTGCATCCACCACGGGTTCCGGCGACGCGATTAGTCGCACACTTATTAAGGTCACAACGCCGTTGTACTACGTATGGATCGATCCTGTCGGCGGGGACATTGTGGGATGGAAGTTGATTGCGTATCCGATCAGCCTTAAGGAACCGGACACTCCAATGACTTTGCTTGATCGTCGCGTTGACAGAACCTACATCGCTCAAAGTGGATTGATGGGCGCAGACGGGCACGATAAGCCAGGCGATCGCCCTATATATTCGGTTTCGAGAAATGATTGGAACTTGGAAGAGGGCACGCTTCGAGTTCCACTTTCATTCGAGGAAAACGGCGTCGAAATCACAAAGACCTTTGTTTTCCAAGCTGACCGCTACGATGTAGACGTTGAATTCAACGTACGCAACGCAACTAGCCAGAACTTTGAAGCGAACTTCTTCGCTCAATTAAAACGGGATGGAGGGCCGGTCGACGGAAAGACCGGCGGTTTCATTCGACCTCCGGCATACGTAGGTGCTGCCATAACCACCGACTCGAAACATTACAAACGCCTCAAGTTCAAGGATATCGACAAGAGTGCGTACCAAGAGACCGTCAACGGTGGCTGGGTGGCGATTCTCCAGCACTATTTCTTGTCGACATGGATTCCGAACCGGACAGACAGCAACCGTTACTTTGGAAGCAAGGATCGTCAAGGCAACTATCGATTCGGCTTTATCGGTCCTACGCATGTGATTACACCCGGCACGACAGGAACTCTAGGCGCAAAGTTGTATGTAGGACCAAAACATCAGGACGCGCTCAATGAGCTTGCGCCGCATTTGGCTCTTACCGTTGACTACGGATTTTTCTGGTGGTTGTCTGTGCCGATGTTCAAGGTGCTGGATTGGATTCACTCGTTGGTCAGGAACTGGGGACTCGCGATCATATTGATGACGATCCTCATCAAGACGGTTTTATTCCCGTTATCTCAGATGAGCTATCGCTCAATGGCCAAGATGCGGAAATTGTCGCCGCAAATAAAACGCCTTCAGGAGCGGTTTGGGGGAGATCGCCAACGCATGGGTCAAGAGATGATGTCGTTGTATCAGAAAGAAAAGACGAATCCTCTCGCCGGTTGCTTTCCGATGTTGCTTCAGATGCCCGTGTTCTTTGCGCTTTACTGGGTTTTGATTGAAAGTGTCGAGCTCAGACATGCCCCCTTTCTGTTCTGGATTCGAGATCTCAGTGCGATGGATCCATTGTTCGTTCTTCCAATAATGAACGCTGGAGTGATGTTCTTGATGCAACGTCTCAATCCACCGATGCCGGATCCAATGCAGCAGCGGATCATGATGATGATGCCGGTTATGTTTGGTGCCATCTGTCTATTTATGCCTGCGGGCCTAGTTTTGTACTGGCTAGTCAACAGCTTGTACTCGATGGCGCACCACTACTGGGCATTGAAGAGAGCCGGCGCTCCCACCTGACGATTGAAGGGCTGAGCCCGTCTGGGAAGGCATCCTTTAGTGAACGATACCATTTGCGCGATCGCTACCCCGCTTGGATCCGGGGGCATCGGTATTGTTCGAGTATCGGGTCCCGATGTTGTACGTATCGCACGTGAAATCTTTGGACGATGTCCAGATCCTCGTAGTGCGGAATTTGGAGATTTTCTCGGTGCCGACGGGGATTGCATCGATTCGGGCATTGCTCTCTACTTTCCGAAACCAAACTCGTTTACTGGCGAAGATGTGCTGGAATTGCAGGGTCACGGCGGCCGGGTAGTTCAAGAACTCGTGTGCGAGCGAGTGCGAGAATTAGGAGCAAGGTTAGCGCGAGCTGGTGAGTTCACTGAACGAGCATTCTTGGAAGGCCGGCTGGATCTTGCGCAGGCAGAGGCTGTTGCGGACCTAATAAATGCTACTAGTACGCAAGCTGCTCGAGCTTCGGCGCGTTCCCTTTCTGGAGAGTTTTCCCGAGAAGTATTAGGGATTGACCGTGAAGTGCTGGAATTGCGTACGTATATTGAAGGAGCAATCGATTTTGCCGAAGAGGAAATCGATTTCCTGGACGACAAAGCTTTATTCCAACGTACAAGTAATGCTGAGCAGCGGCTTCAGACACTTCTACGAAGAACCGAGCTAGGTGCGACTATGAAAAACGGGCTTAGGGTCGTGATTGCTGGATCACCCAACGTTGGAAAGTCGAGTCTGCTCAATGCACTGCTTAATGAGGATCGAGCAATCGTTACGGAGATTGCAGGTACCACGCGGGATACATTGGACGCAACGATCAGTCTAGAAGGAGTGCCCATTCATTTGATCGACACAGCAGGTTTGCACATGAGTGACGATCCCATTGAAGAAGCGGGTATTCGAAGGACGCGAATGGCAATGGAACAGGCAGATTTGACTCTTTGGGTTGTCGATGATCGCGCCTCGACCACAGATGAGGCCCCGAGTTGCAAACACCTGACAGTTAGAAACAAGTGTGACTTGACCGGGCGGTCTCCAGGTTTCTTAGACGACGGCACAGTGCGAGTCAGTGCTCTTCATCAGAAAGGGCTAAGTACGATACGGGAGTTCCTGATGACATCTGCGGGATTTCAGGTCACTGATGATGCCTTTGCGGGTCGTCCACGTCACGTTAAGTCGTTGAAGGGTGCTCTGGAAGCACTCCAGCAAGCAATATCAAGCCTTGAAAGTAAGTCAGGGGAAGTCGTCGCTGAGGATTTGCGCGATGTTCACAAGCACCTAGGAGACATTGTCGGCGAAACTACGACGGATGACCTGCTTGGGGAGATTTTCTCCAGATTTTGTATTGGCAAGTGATCGAACACTTCGCAAATGTCCTGAGTCTAGGCATTTTCCTTGATTGAACGCAGAATTAAAGACGGTTTCTCACCTTTCCATGCTTGTGAAAACGTCAGTTTTTCGACGCACTCAAATGCATACAGTCCTTCGACCTGTAAGCCGTCGAGCATCTCTGGTCGATCAACTTTGCTGATTGTCCCCACAATTAGTCCATCGTCAGTATGGAGGCCCCAATTGCCAGATGGTCGGTCGAAGCGATGGAATCTTCCTGAAATTTCGCGCACACTTTCATGCGGGACGTTGGATCCGCAACTACGAATAGTCTCAACAAACTCTTGCGTCTTCGAATGTGAAATAGCTTGAGTACTACCTAGTCCATATTGGGGTTCGGCCCAAGAGTATCGAAAGTCTACGTTGCATCGAGCCAGAATCCGGATGAATTCCAGAAATTTCTTTGCGAAATGTGCGCCAAATCTCTCCGACAGGTCCCTTAAATGCTCTATGTCATTGAAGTTGGAAAGTGCATCGTCAATGCGCTTCAGACCAGTCACTAGCAGAAAGTGAGGTTGGAACAAGTCGTTATCCGGGTTTGTTGCTTCAAGTACAACTTCGAGGGACCCCCCGCTGCCGCCGGCGTAACAATGTCTAGGTCGAGTTTTGACGTGAAGAAGCTTCGTCCATCGCAGCGTTTCGATTCTGAGTCGAATCAACAAGAAAATAATCTTCAGCAGGAAGCAGATCTTCTGGAATTGGATCGTTGATTCGCTTCCCCAGTGGAATGGGGGCTTCCAAATTGTCAGTGTCGCATTCATACCAACCGAATTGAGAGGATTCGTCGAAAATGCTTCGAAGATCGGAATTGCCACGATAGAGTTGGCTAGCCTGGACAGACGACACTCTAACGAATAGAAACTTAAAAGAGAAATTGGAAGGCTCTTGAGCCAGTCCCAAGTAATGGTTGCCGAAGTTATCCAACCCCGAAATCACATCTGGTCCGTCGTAGTACGCCAGAACGGACTTGACATCAATGGTGAGTGGCATTTCGGTTACATCCTGCAATGTTCGAGAATGTTAAAGGATTTCAACGGCCACCATGTATAGTGGAAAGTATTGAACGATTGCATGATCTTTCCTGAGCCTTTGTCCAGCGTGACTGTACATAGTCTATGTCTCGAGAATCTGTGTCTAGTTCGTCGAATTGCCTCTTCAGGGTCGTCAAATAGCGAGATTCCGGCAGCGAAACACTCGGGCACCTTAAACTTGGCGTGGGGTTTTAGTTTTCTCTGTGAATGAAAGTCCTGTTCTGTCGGAATCGTACGCGGTGCGTTTGCTTCTTCCGTTTCAGCCGGAGGACAGTTTACGGGCAAAGATTCTCCGTAAACCACATTCAAAACTATCTAATCCCATCATAACTCCCTGAGATAAAAGGTATATTCTCATTTGAAGTTGTAATAATTTATCAGCCTGTTATATCGAAACACTAGTTGGTGACGCCACATTGCTAGAGAGACGGTGTCCACTCCTGCTGACTCGGTAGAACATGCCATGCAGGTTGGTTGGCTGGTTTTTGATAGATCTAGGCGCTGCCGTTCTCAGTAGTGGCAGTTGGATTTTCTTGCTCAATTGTGTTGGCTATCGGGATGTAGCTGCTGTAAGCCACCACGTTCGAACGATGTCGAGCTATAATAATCCCATGGTCGATTACTGAACAAATAAATAGTAGTTCGGCCAATTCCACACAGCTCGAATCACCTGCAGATGAATTCCGTCAATTTTCGCAAAGCATTTGATGTTGTAGTGATTGGTGGTGGTCATGCTGGTACTGAAGCAGCTCTCGCGTCCGCTCGAATGGGCTCGCGAACCCTCTTAGTAACCCAGTCCATCGAAACCATTGGCCAGATGTCGTGTAACCCTGCAATAGGTGGTATTGGTAAAAGCCACTTAGTTCGCGAAGTAGACGCTCTAGGTGGTGCCATGGCTTTGGCAACAGACCAAGCAGGCATTCATTTTCGCACACTCAACGCTAGCAAAGGTCCAGCAGTTCGAGCGCTTCGAGCTCAAGCAGACCGAAATCTCTACAAGACAGCTATCCGTAGAGTTGTAGAGTTACAAGAAAATCTCCATATTTTTCAAGACGATGTTGTCGATTTAGAAATTGAAAACGAACAAATTCGACGTGTTGTCTGCTCAGTAGCTGGCCCAATACCCACAACATCTGCTGTATTGACCACCGGGACGTTCTTGGGTGGACGCATGCATATTGGAAAACGAAGCAAGACGGGAGGTCGAGCGGGGGATCGAGCATCCACAACTTTGGCAAGTAGACTTCGATCCTTTCCATTTCGCGTTGGTCGGCTAAAAACCGGAACTCCACCACGCATAGATGGAAAGACGGTGGACTACTCCGAATTGCTTGTACAGCATGGAGATGAGGCTGCGCCCACAATGTCGTTTCTTGGGCAGCAATCGGAGCATCCGTGCCAAGTGCCCTGTCACATCACTTATACCAATGAACAAACTCACGAAATCATTCGTTCAGGACTGGACGAATCGCCGATGTACACGGGTGCAATCGAGGGAATTGGTCCTCGTTACTGCCCATCCATCGAGGACAAGGTTGTCCGGTTTGCGGATCGACCACAACATCAGATCTTCATAGAACCGGAAGGTCTTCAAACAAGTGAAATCTATCCCAACGGAATATCCACGAGCCTTCCCTACGACATACAAGTCCGTGCTGTGCGGACAATCAAAGGGTTCGAGCAAGCTCATGTGACCCGGCCAGGTTATGCCGTTGAGTATGATTTTTTTGACCCACGCGACTTGTACCCAACTTTGGAAACGCGAATGGTAGAGGGACTGTACTTTGCCGGGCAGATCAATGGAACAACCGGCTACGAGGAAGCGGCTGCGCAAGGCTTGCTAGCCGGAATTAACGCTTCTCTCAAATCCGTAGGCACGACTCAATGGTTTCCAAAGCGACACGAAGCCTACTTGGGTGTCTTGGTTGACGACCTGACCACATTAGGTACCAACGAGCCGTATCGGATGTTCACTAGCCGTGCCGAGTATCGACTACGTTTGCGCCAAGACAATGCGGATATGCGATTGACGGAAAAGGGCTATGAACTTGGTGTGGTTTCGTCAAGTAGATGGGATGCCTTCAAAACAAAACGCAATGCGATTGAACATTGCAAGAAGAGACTCCGAGAGACCAATGTTCACCCAGGCGAACACGCAGCACTAGCCTTTGAAAAGCTATCCGGCGAGCAAATCAACCGTGTTACCAAGTTGCATGAGCTACTGAAACGTCCTCAAGTTGAAGTAACTCAACTGCAGGAAGCCGGATGGTTGCGCGAGATACCAAGTGAAATTCTCGAACAGGCTTCGATCGACATCAAATATGAAGGTTACATCGCAAGACAAGAGAAGGAAATCGAAAGCACCCTATCGAAGGAACGACAGGCAATACCGGATACCCTGAACTACCAGAGTATTGACGGGCTCTCCAATGAGTTGCGTCAGAAACTAAGCGAGTCACGACCCCGCACAATGGCAAATGCGTCTCGTATTCCAGGAATTACTCCAGCCGCCCTATCTCTTATTGCGGTTCACTCCAAACGAGAGCGAGACCAACGCAAGATCGCGTGACGTCAATTTCCCAACGGACTGTTGCTTCTTCGAACAATTTCTTGGTTGAAGGCGCATCCGGCGTTCAAGTGTCGGAGTACTTGAAGCTCCTGCGAAAATGGAATTCCGCATGCTCTCTTGTATCGCGTGGGGATCTTCAATACTTAAATGAACGTCATGTATCGGACAGCGTGGAACTATTGCCGTTCCTAGAACAGTCTCGATCGCATTTAGATATTGGTTCGGGGGGAGGATTTCCAGGCGTACTCATTGCAATTGCTCGACCAAAAATGCGTGTGCTGGTGAACGACAGGAGCCGCAAAAAGTGTCGATTCCTACGTCATGTAAAAATGCAGCTCGAACTTGAAAATGTCGATGTGCTCGAGCTTGATATAAAACAGGAATCCGAACTGAAAGAACGTTTCGATACAGTTACGATGCGCGCTGTCGGATCGGCTTCCCGTGTGTGGGAGCTGGGAAGTCAATTCCTCAACGAATCGGGAGCCATACTCATGCAAACCTCTAATCCAGTTTCCGAGACGAATCTGGCGGGTGCGAAGGTGCGTTCCGTCCACAAGATTTGCAGGGGCTGGATCTCGGTTGTAGGCCAGAGCATTAGATCGACATGATGAGAGTGATGGCCGTGGCGAATCAGAAAGGAGGTGTGGGAAAGACAACCACAGCGGTGAACTTGTCTGCGGCACTCGCCGCTGCGAATCGGGCGGTGTTGCTCATCGATCTCGATCCACAGGGAAACGCATCGACTCACGTAGGAATATCAAATACGGACGAGCAAGCGAGTTCGTGGGATTGGTTTGAAGGAAAGACGGAATTGCGTGACTTAGTGCGGAGAGTTCCGCCCGGAATGGATGTAGTGGCGTCAAACTCCGATTTGACAGCAATAGAAGTAAGATTGCTCAACGAAGAAGATCGTGTGCGACGGTTACGGACACTCTTGGATTCGGAAAATTCCTACGATTACGTTATTGTGGATTGTCCGCCGACTCTCAATGTCCTCACGTTAAATGCGCTCATGGCCGCGAGCGACGTTCTCATTCCCATGCAGTGCGAGTACTTTGCTTTAGAGGGGCTCACAGCTCTTATGCGAACCATAGATGCGGTTCGGTCAGCAGGAAATCCGGAGTTGAGGATCGACGGGATTATTCGGACTATGTACGATCCCCGCAACAAACTCACTCGCGCCGTGTCCAGACAATTGTTCGATCACTTCAAGTCTCAGGTGTATCGCACAGTGATTCCTAGAAATGTTCGTGTTGCAGAAGCCCCCAGTTACGGGCAACCTGTCAATCTTTACGATCGAAGGTCACGAGGAGCAATTGCACACCTCGCCTTGGCACAAGAAATGTTGAGACGCCACGCACAAACCGAGGCAAGTCATGGCTAGAGCCCCGCTTGGAAAAGGTCTTGACGAACTGCTCAAGATGCAGGGTGTGTCGGGAGATGATGCCAGTCAATCAGATGACAAAACAAAAGTCATTCAAGTACCAATCGAAAGGATTCGGCCTAGTCCTATTCAGCCCCGATCGCGAATCAACCAGGAAAACATTGAAGAACTTGCACAATCGATTCGTGAGACGGGGATTTTGCAACCGCTAATCGTTCGCCCCGAAAAAGACAATGAGTATCAACTAATAGCAGGCGAGCGGCGTTGGCGAGCGGCGGGCCTGGCACAGCTTGAAACGCTTCCTGTTGTTGCGCGTGACGTCACAGATGAGGAAGCCGTTGTTTTCGCGCTTGTCGAGAATATACAACGGGAAGATCTGAACGTTGTGGATCAAGCCGACGCCTACGCTCGATTGAATGACGAATTCGGCCTAACTCACGATGAGATAGGTCGAATGTTGGGCAAGGCCCGAGCATCAATTACCAACGCATTGCGCCTGCGAGAATTGATACCAGAGGTGCTCAAAGCGCTGCGTGACGGTGAGATCGAGATGGGTCACGCTCGAGCAATCATTGCGCTGGAACCGGAAGATCAAGCACGAGTAGCCAATGCCGTCATACAACGGCATATGTCTGTGCGAAACACGGAACTCTTGATCCAAAGACTTAAGAAGAGAACGGTTACCCGACGTGAAGTCTCTCCCGACACGATAAGAATTGAACGTGAATTGTCGGAAAAAATTGGGGCACCGCTAGCCATTCGGCTAAGCGGGAAAAGCACCAAGAAAGGTTCTGTGGTGATTCGATTCACGACGCTTGATGAATTGGACGGAATACTCGACCACCTCCGACGCTAGAGTCCGACTCCGTTGCATCTTCGATGTTCTTGCGTGTCCCGTAGTCGTTAGAGTTTGTTCCTTATAATGCGCCCGCAAAGTGAGTTTGTCGCCTAGTCGAGAGACTTTTCTTGTTGGTTTGCGCGCTTTATGGTCGAAGTTGGTACTCCAACCGTGAAGGTGATCATGAAGGGTAAAGACCGCGCTCACCTGGCAGCGGTTGCGTTTCAGGGAATTGCGGTATTTCTAGTTGGCTTGGCCATCAGTTTGAAGTCACCAGCAATTGCCGAAGCCGTCCTTGTGAGCGGCGGAATCATGGTCTTGGCGAACGCATGGTTCGCGTGGACGGTTCGGAAAATAAGCGATCCTCGCCGTATCCTCGCGTTGCACATGATTCGCTTTGGACTTTACGGACTGGGCATCGCATTAATCATTGTGATTAGGAACCTAAACGTATTGACATGTGTTGTAACGATGATTGCATCACATCTGGTCTATGTGGCAGCGACGTTTAGAAACGGTCTCACCGAGGAGTCGACCGGTGAGTCAACCGATTAAGACGGACCCGAGTTTGCCGCCAACGATTCACTAACACCCATGGCATCAGACGGCAAAGAATTCAGTTCACAGGAATATGTGACCCACCACTTGACCAACCTTAAGTGGGGGAAACTGCCTGATGGTTCATGGGGTTTTGCGCATTCCACCGAAGAAGCGGCGCAAATGGGACTTTTGAGCATTCACGTAGACGCCATGCTTTGGTCCATTGGACTAGGAGTGGTTTTTCTTCTCTTGTTTGGATTGGTAGCGCGACGAGCGACCTCGGGAGTTCCCGGGGGCCTGCAGAACTTTATTGAAGTCATCATTGAGTTCATAGACACCACCGTCGGAGAAATATTTACCTACACAAACAAGATGGTCGCCCCGATGGCACTGACGATTTTTGTCTGGGTATTTCTCATGAACTTGATGGATCTGGTTCCCGTCGATTGGGTTCCCTTGGCCATGTATAGCGCTGGAGTTGAATTTCAGAGAATTGTTCCCACAACCGATGTGAATGTCACCATGGGCATGGCTGCCACGGTGTTTCTGATGGTCTTGTACTACAGCTTCCGCCGGAAAGGGGTTGGGGGCTTTATTGGTGAGCTGGCGTTTCACCCTTTTCCAAAGATTTTGGCTCCCTTCAACCTTGTTCTTGAAGGAGTCACCCTCATTGCAAAACCGATCTCGTTAGGTCTTCGTCTCTTCGGCAACCTCTACGCCGGGGAGATGATTTTCATATTGATCGCGTTGATGTACACAGGGGGAGTTTTGATGTTCGGGTTTGGCGGTGTATTGCAGCTAGCCTGGGCTTTGTTTCACGTTCTAATCATCACCTTGCAGGCGTTCATCTTTGCCGTACTGAGTGTTGTCTATCTTGCACAGGCACACGAAGTGGAAGATGAGCACTGACATTTACTACAGGAGTATTCATGGAATCAGGTGAATTGTTGTATGTCGCAGCGGCATTGATGATGGGCCTCGGAGCCGTCGGTGCGGCAATCGGAGTCGGCAACTTGGGAGGTAAGTTTCTCGAGGGAGTTGCGCGACAGCCCGAAATGCTGCCATTGCTTCGTACCCAGTTGTTCATCGTGCTTGGCTTGGTCGACGCCGTTCCGATGATCGCGGTCGGCATCAGCTTCTACATCATGTTTGCGCTATAGCACATGTTCAACTTACCGACCTTCATTGGTCAATCCATTGTCTTTCTCATTTTCGTAGCAATCTGCGTCAAGTTCATTTGGCCTCCTGCTATCAATGCCATGCGCGAACGCCAGCAGCGGATCGCCGAGGGCCTGGAAAATGCAGAGAAAGCGGAACGCGCTCTCGCCGAGTCGAACGAAGAGGCTGAAAACGTCTTGCGCAACGCCCGTGCTGAAGGTCAGAAGATTATCGACGCGGCGCGCAAGCAAGGCGCAAGCATGATCGAAGACGCAAAAGCTGAGGCTCGCTTGGAGGGCGAGAGAATTCTCGAAGCTGCACGAGCTGAAGTCAGCCAAGAGTCCAATCGTGCTCGAGAACTCCTGCGCAACGACATAGCGACCCTCGCAGTGGCAGGTGCAGAACGAATCCTGGAGTCCGACATCGATCGCGGTAAGCATGCCGAACTGCTCGACCAATTAGTGAAGGAACTCTAAGACGTGGCGGAATTGGCTACGCTAGCGCGACCTTATGCAAACGCGATCTTTGAGGTTGCCAAAGCAGAAGATCGTCTTGATCTTTGGTCTCGGTCGCTAGCTGTCTTGGTTCGTACGCTCCAAGAGCCTGAAGTTCAGCCGCTCATTGCCTCGCCCATTCATTCGCCAGCCAAGAAGGCAATCACATTGACCGACATCCTTGGCGGCCAGATATCGGAATCGATGCGCCGCTTCGTGCACGTTCTTGCGGAGAACCGCAGACTGGAACTACTTCCTGAAATTCAAGAAGGCTTTGAAGCAAAACTAGAAGAGGAACAACGAACCCTTACGGTCGAGGTAACTACTGCTGTCGATCTGACAGACGAAGAAAAGAAACGATTTACAGACACGTTGCAACGGCGTTTCCAACGAGACATTAGCTTGGCCACCGAAGTGGATACAACGGTTCTCGGCGGCGCACTCATTCGTGCCGGCGACACAGTGTTGGATGGCACGGTGCGCGGAAAGTTGGAGAAATTGCGCAATCAAATGCAACGCGCATAACTAGGCAGAAACATGCAAGCACTCAATCCATCGGAAATCAGCGATCTCATTAAGGATCGCATTAACAAACTAGACGTTGAAGTCCAGCCACAGAACGAAGGAACCATCGTTTCTGTGTCGGACGGAATTGTGCGAATTCACGGTCTGGCGGAAGCTCAGTATGGGGAACTGATTGAGTTTCCAGGGGGAGTCTTCGGAATGGCGATGAACCTTGAGCGAGACTCAGTCGGTGCAGTAGTTCTCGGAGAATATCGGGAACTCAAAGAGGGAATGACCGCACGTTGTACCACACGCATAGCCGAGGTGCCAACGGGATCGGAGTTGCTTGGACGGGTCGTCGATGCTCTGGGTAACCCCATAGATGGAAAAGGTCCCATTCAGACTCAGACAAGCTCGCCCATCGAGAAGGTTGCACCCGGGGTCATTGCGCGTCAGAACGTTAGCGAACCCGTCCAGATAGGCATTAAGTGCATTGATGCGATGATCCCGATTGGTCGTGGACAACGAGAACTGATCATTGGTGACCGACAGATTGGCAAAACGGCAATTGCTGTGGATGCGGTGATCAACCAGAAAGACTCGGGTATCAAGTGCGTCTATGTTGCAATCGGCCAGAAAATGTCAACGATTGCGAATATCGTGCGCACGTTCGAAGAAAACGGCGCGATGGATCATACGATTGTTGTTGCAGCGTCGGCTTCGGAACCTGCACCCTTACAGTACATTGCAGCGTACTCCGGATGCAGCATGGGAGAGTACTTCCGTGATCGAGGCGAGGATGCCTTGATCATTTACGACGATTTGACCAAGCAGGCATGGGCATATCGCCAGATTTCGCTTCTCTTGAGACGACCTCCGGGTCGCGAAGCGTATCCAGGCGATATTTTCTATTTGCATTCTCGATTGCTTGAACGCGCCGCGAGAGTAAATGCAGAGTATGTCGAGAAGGCCACCAACGGAGAAGTTCAAGGTAAGACAGGTTCTTTGACTGCCTTGCCGATCATCGAAACGCAGGCCGGCGATGTGTCAGCATTCGTTCCAACCAACGTTATTTCCATTACAGACGGTCAGATATTCCTCGAGACGGATCGATTCAATGCTGGTATTCGACCCGCAATGAGCCCCGGAATCTCCGTATCTCGAGTCGGTGGCGACGCTCAAGTTGACTTTATGCGCAAGCTGGCTGGCGGAGTCAAACTCGCGTTGGCGCAGTACCGCGAACTAGCGGCGTTTTCGCAATTCGCGTCAGATCTTGACGAAGCTACGCGACAGCAGCTCGAACATGGACAACGAGTGGAGGAATTGATGAAGCAACCTCAATTCGCGCCCATGACGGTTGCGGAAATGGGAGTGTCGTTGTTCGCTGCCAACGAGGGCTACTTGAGATCGGTTCCGCTGGACAAAGTAGGTGATTTCGAACAAGACTTACTCAGCTTCATGAACTCGGAACATGGCGAGTGGATGGCGGAAATTACGAAGACGGGCGCATACGACGACGAAATCGTGGACTACATGAAGAAGGCTCTTGACGCCTTTGTAGCGACGCACGACTACGGGGAAGCGTAGATGACTGTTGGTCGCGAGATCAAGAAGAAAATTGGTAGCGTAGAAAACACCAAGAAAGTTACCAGTGCGATGCAGATGGTTGCGGCGAGCAAGATGCGCCGTACACAGGATCGCATGCATGAAGCTCGCCCCTACTCCAATGCAATTCGTGCAGTGATTGGTCACTTGGCCAACTCAAGCCCCGAGTATCAACACCAATTCATGACCGAACGCGAAGTGAAGCGGATTGGATTTATTGTTGTCTCCACCGACAAAGGACAGTGCGGTGGCCTGAATACCAACATGTTCCGCGAGTTATTGCGCACACTGAAGTCCTGGGAAGACCAAGGGATAAAAGCGGATCTTGCGCTCATCGGCAACAAAGCTGCGTCGTTTTTCCGTTCAGTCGGCGGAAACGTCGTGGCTGCTATCAATGGCGTGGGTGAAACACCTGAAGTCGAATCGTTGGTCGGAAGCTTGAAGATCATGCTGGACAGCTTTTCCGACGGAACAATCGACCGACTGGATGTTGTATCGAATGAATTCATATCGAGTATGCAGCAGAAGCCACAAATACGACAACTACTTCCGCTGGTGCACTCGGAAGACCCTGATACAACCCATCAATGGGACTACATCTACGAACCAGAGGCGCGGGACCTAATCGACGGGTTGGTTCAACGTCACATTGAATCGCAGGTCTACCAAGCTGTAGTGGAAAACACTGCATGTGAGCAAGCCGCAAGAATGATTGCAATGAAGAATGCAACCGACAATGCGGAAAACATGATCGAAGAGCTTGCTCTGCTCTACAACAACGCAAGACAGGCGGCGATTACTCAGGAAATCGCTGAGATCGTCGGTGGGGCAGCAGCACTTTAGGCAGATAGCACCAAGCATCTACACAACTTTCAAGGAGAGAGATGAGCAACGGAAAAATCGTACAGGTCATCGGCGCAGTTATCGACGTCGAATTTGACCGCGAGGAGGTACCACAAGTCTTTGACGCACTCAAGGTTATTGAGACGGGACTGACCTTGGAAGTCCAGCAACAGCTTGGCGACGGCGTTGTACGGACAATTGCTCTCGGTTCATCTGAAGGACTCTCCCGAGGCTTGGAAGTAGTGAACACTGGTCAACCAATTGCCATTCCCGTTGGAGAGGAAACACTTGGTCGCATCATGGATGTGCTAGGAACTGCCATTGACGAGAAAGGCGAGATCAATGCGCGAATCAAGCAACCCATTCACCGTCCGGCACCAACGTACGAAGATCAGAAGGGAGGCAACGAGCTACTCGAGACAGGTGTAAAGGTCATTGATCTGATGTGCCCCTTCGCACGCGGAGGCAAGGTCGGTCTCTTCGGCGGCGCGGGTGTTGGCAAGACTGTAACCATGCTTGAGCTTATTCGGAACATTGCAGTAGAGCACTCAGGATTGTCGGTATTTGCGGGAGTGGGCGAGCGCACACGAGAAGGCAACAGTTTCTACTACGAAATGTTGGAAGCGGGCGTATTGGACAAGATTTCTCTCGTATTCGGTCAGATGAATGAACCGCCCGGCAATCGCTTACGCGTGGCACTGTCGGGAGTCACGCTTGCGGAACAGTTCCGCGACGAAGGACGCGATGTTCTGCTGTTCATTGACAACATTTATCGCTACACGCTGGCCGGAGTCGAAGTCTCCGCCCTACTTGGCCGAATGCCATCAGCAGTTGGATATCAGCCGAATCTTGCTGAAGATATGGGGATTCTGCAAGAGAGGATTACAACCACGAAGACGGGATCCATCACTTCGGTACAAGCCATTTACGTACCTGCGGACGATCTCACAGACCCTTCCCCTGCAACGACATTTGCCCACCTTGATTCAACGGTGACATTGAACAGGGCGATTACTGACTTGGGAATCTATCCCGCTGTTGATCCTTTGGATTCGACGTCTCGACAATTGGACGCCAACATCGTCGGACAGGAACACTACACAGTCGCTCGAAATGCTCAAGAGGTGTTGCAAAGGTATCAGGAACTGAAGGACATCATTGCGATACTTGGAATGGACGAACTGACCGAGGAAGACAAAGCGCTCGTTTATCGCGCACGTAAGTTGCAGCAATTCTTCTCTCAACCGATGTTCGTCGCAGAGCAGTTCACGGGACGGGAAGGTCAGTACGTCACTCGTGAAGACACCGTTCGCAGCGTCAAGGCAATTCTTGATGGAGACGTAGACGACTTGCCGGAACAAGCGTTCAGCATGGTCGGCGATATTGACTCTGCACGGGAGAAAGCCGAGACCATGCAAGTGGAAGCATAGACATGGCTTCGCTTACCAGGTGCGACATCGTAAGTGCCGAAGAGAAGATATTTTCGGGGCAAGTAACGATGGTTGTCGCAGTTGGCTCTTTGGGTCAGCTCGGAATCCTGCCTGGACATGCCCCGTTGCTTACGGGATTGAAACCAGGTCCCGTAACACTGAGACTCGAGGACGAGTCGGAAGAGGTCTACTTCGCATCTGGCGGATTCATCGAAGTACAGCCCGGTCATGTGACTATTCTTGCCGATACCGCTCTGCGAGCCGACGATATCGACGAAGCAGCAGCCGCGGAAGCGGAAGCGGAGGCAAAACGGGCAATGGAAGAGCAAGCCGGAGACTTGGATTACTCAATGGCCACGGCAATGCTTGCAGACGCAACGGCACGCCAAAGAACGCTGGATGAGTTGCGCAAACGCCGTCGCTAGGTACCCGAGACAGGCTTCTGGTAACCCTTAACGCCTGTGCAATGACGAAGATATCGATGTACTATTTTTCTGATTTGCAGTTACTCTGGGAGGCTTCACAGCGATGAGTAGGTTGGCCGATCTTCCTGAGGATCAGAGGGTCTTCGCGGTCAAGTCTTTGCTCGCTTTAATTTCTTTCTTACTTGTACCGTTAGTTGTTGTCGCTTGGATGTTTGATTTTGATCCCAGTCAAGTGCCTTTGAGAACCTTTGCTTTGTTAATGGTTCTTGTTGGATTCCCAGGTTGGGTTGCTATTGTCGCTTGGCGGGCAGTTGTCAAGTTTAGGAACTGATCCTGCGCTATTTCTAAATTCTTACAAGTTACAAAAGACTCTAGAGTTTGGATTCGGTCTCTCAACCATAGACTGCATCGACGCTCTACCCAACGAATTTGTTAAGGTCGGAATGTCGAGCCTTGGTAGCAAGGAGTCTTCTTAGACACGAATGAACCACACCAGACAGATTGGCTTAAGCCGACGCGCCATATTGCGATTGTCAATCGCTGCAATCCTCTTGATTCCAGTAAGTGGATGCTTCGTTGTTGAGTTTATGCTGTCGAAGCAAATAGCGAATATTTCGATATCTCCCAGCGGCGACGAGGTAGCCTTTCTACAGTTTCCAAATCAAGTCAAAGTGAAGAGCCTAGACATTGAGGGCGAAGTCTTGTGCCAGTTGCGAGTTCCTCTTATGTCAGAAAGGGCCCACTTTACTTTTCATGGATTGATATTGGCGGTTGATCAGCCTGACATAGCAGATAACCCATTTGCCCTGGGTGATGTAGACCGGACGATCGCATTCTATGACGTAAGCGCATGCGAACTTACGAGAGAAATCCCGCTACCGGGATTGCAAACTACAACTGCGCTTGCCTTTTCAAGTGACGGCAGCTTCCTTCTTCGTAGTTCTGAGCAATCGGGCTCGAGTGATGTGCAACTAGACTTGATTGATGGGGACTCCGGCGAATCGATTAAGCAGTGGACCTATCCCAACACACACCCAATCAGCTTCGCGCTATCTGGCGACGATTCCTTGGTTTTTCTGGGAATGGCCCAACACAAAGCTCCCAATGACGAGAGCGAAGAGCCGCCTGATCACATTGGAAAAGTTGCACTGATAAGAATGCCATCGGGAGAGTTAGTCAGGGAGTGGGTAGAGAGTGACACATTAGGAATCCGAGCGGTAGCAATCTCGGCGGACGGCACGACAATTGCGTTGAAGTTTTGCGATGGGACCATAAAAGTCACTCACTTACCAACCGGTGAGTCCAATACCCTAGAAACACCCACGAAGGAAGTCGAAGAAATACTCGCAACAGTAGATGCCCTTACCGTATTTGAAAAGCTTTTGCTTACGCCAAATGGCTCAGTCGTGTTTGTGCAATCGGCGCTACACGCTGAGTCGTTGTATGCGTTCCGTGTGGACTCAGGTGAACAAGTGAAGGAGTATGTCTACGAAGACGACATTGGCGACTTCGCAGTTACTTCAGACGGAAAGCGACTAGTGGTTGGTACCGATGCAGGAGAAATCAAAATCGAGGACTTGGGTTTTCAAATAGAAAGTGGCTGAACCCATCCCCAACCCAGACCGTCACGTAGCTCTGAATTTAAGCTGCGTCGCCTTGCTCTGAGCTTGTCGAAGCGCTCGTGGTCCGAAGTGTTCCCATGGGAGCTAGCGGTGTATCGGGACGCAATCGGCTATGCTTGAAACCCGCTCTTCATGGATGTGAACATGTCCTACAATGATGGTTTTGTATTTGCTGTACCCAAGAACAACAAGCAAGCGTTCATTGACTACGCTAGGCTCATGGATACAGTCTTCATGGACTATGGAGCATTGCGAGTTATGGAATGCTGGGAGGACGACGTGAAGAATGGTGTGAACACGGACTTTCGACGTGCGGTCGATGCCAAAACAGATGAAGCCGTAGTTTTTTCTTGGGTCGAGTGGCCAGACAAGGAGTCCCGAGAGAATGCTTACCAGCAAATGGAAGAACTCATGAAGACGGATGAGAGGTTCGACGCGACCAAGTATCCAGTACCGTTCGACGGAGCGCGAATGATCTACGGTGGATTTACACCGGTCTTTAGCCTGCCTTGAACTTTGAGACTTACACTTTAGGCACGACCGCCAAGTTAGAGATCGACTCTTGCTACGCAATCTGATTAAGCGCCAAGGAGCCATTACCAGCCCCAAGACCTCTGCGCAGACACAACCCAGTGGATTTCATACTTCAGAATCCGCTATTGTCGACTCGGTTTCGTGCACTTGCTCGCTGTCGCGCAAAACTCAAGCTCCAAGGCACGTGCGTCGGCAATGTTGACAGCCACTATACGAATTGCGAAGACAGCCATAGTTTGCACGATGCTTACGGTGTTAGCGGGATGCTTCAACGACGACAGCAAATTCAGGAGGATTGCGCTCTCAGTAGATGTATCGCCGAGCGGAGGCCTAGCTGCGGTGCGCTACTTTCGAGATGGTGTAGAGACTATCGACTTGTCCTCCAATACAAGAAAGTGCCATTGGTCGGTTGGAGGCATTCAATACCAAGGCATAGCCACGTTTTCTTCGTCAGGTGAGCTTGTTGCAGTTGGCAAAGAACAAATGGGACCTGCAATTGCTTGGGGCAGCATTCACGAAATATTCTTGTATGACCCTGTAGAGTGCGACAGAGTGCAAGCAATTCCATTGGGAGATTTTTCCGAAGGCCATGTCCTTCGGTTTTCTCCCGACGACAAATTCATTGCAGTTGCATCCAAAAGGCAGCTATTTCGAACAGGTGTGAATTTAGCAATCATCGAAATAGAGTCCGGAAAAACGATCAAGAAGTGGACTTACCTAGACGCGGAGCATCCTTCGTTGTCACTTTCTGATGATGGAACCCTGTTGGCGTTTGGTTTCAAAAATCTAAACTCGAAGACGGATGACAAACACGCAAAGAACGACAACGATACAGGCACTGTATTGCTCGTGGAATTTCCTAGCGGCGACAAACGGAGCGAGTGGCAAGAAGAAACAGGCAATGGAATTGTCGCCATCGACATTGCCTCAGATCAGGAAATCGTAGCACTGGGATTCCAAGACGGCACGGTGAAATTGGTTCACTATCCCACAGGTGAAAATCGAGTTTTGCACAAATTCGACGCCATGGCCATTGACGTGCAATTCTCTCCCAGCAACGACTTGATTTTCTCTTGTGAAAGCAAAAGTGATGGCTCACTTGTTTCGCACCGAACTCAAACCGGAGAGCACATGCACAACTTTAGTGTGCAAGTGCCCATTTTCGACTTCGACCTGACGGACGATGGAAAGTCTGCTGTGATTGGGACTTCAAGTGGCGAGATAGAGACTGTGGAACTTGATAAGTCTCCAGAGTCCGGGAAGCAGGCGGGCTGAATCCCTTGAACCAGTAAATCAGCATACCGCTCGCGGACTTTGCTAGAGAATTCGATTGCTTGAGCGATAGGCTAACACGCCGACCAACTCTAGCGGACTCCTATCGTAGGAATTCGCCAGGCTGTCGGTTAAAGACGAAAGGAGTCTTTGGGTCCCTGTTGCGTATCTCTTCGGGAATAGGTCCATTCCAGCCGACAGGCACCTCATTGGATCTCCTGAAATACCAACCCAGCAATACAGTTCGTCGTACTGAGGTCTTGTTGGCATGCGTTCCATGAAGTAGACGGGCATCAGCTATTACTAGCTCGCCTGTTCGGATGGGAACATCGACAGCATCGGGGTGATCGAAGAACATCCACTCGTTTGTCTCTTTGACTTCGTAGCCACCTCCCTCATGCGGTGGAACAAGACGTTCATGCAAGTCAAAGCGTTTTAGGTGACTACCCGGAATGACCCTCAAGCATCCGTTTTCACGATTCGTGTCGGAGAGATACCAGTTCAGAAATACTTGCTGAGGCCAAGGCGACATACTGAGCGGATCGTCCCATCTTGCCCAGTCCTGATGCCAGTAGAGTGGAGGACCGTTCTTGGGTTTGGAGATGATTTGGAACGCTCCCCCTGCCTTGAAGTCACCCAGTCCCAGTTCGTCCATGATTTCTCTTGGGTGCTCGATTAGGAAGTCGACTACCTTGTCCTTGGGATAGTCCGGGTAGCGTTTTGCAGGATTGCGCTGTCCAATGACGTGAATGTCGGAACCTTGATATTTCCACCGATCAGGGCGTTCGAATCCGTCCAACCAGTCGTCCGACCACTGACTCAGGAATTCAATTGTCCCTCTTGGTAGCCGACCATCGACTACGCAGTATCCCTTGCGCAGCAGATCTGATCGAGCACTACTGGCTGTCTGTTGGGTGGATAGTGGCAATGGATGGGACATGGCCAGAGGGCCGATTTGGGCTAGGCTCCGTCTTCCAATGCAGCCACTCGCTCGTTCATTTCGTCTTGGGTGAGTTCTTCAACGACGGCATAGATGGTCCAGCCATTACCGCCCATGTCGATGACTGTTGCTGTACGCCATCCGTAGAACTGATCGGTAGGTTCTATTCTGGAGGTCGCACCCGCATCTAGCGCTTTTTGATACAAAGCGTCGACTTGTTCGGCACTGCTTACGTAGTAAGACAGCATGGCAGTGAACGGTGGATCGCCTTCTTGTGTCGTTCCAATTTGGAAAGCACTATCCCCGATTCTTAGCTCCGCATGTGCAAGTGTGCCGTCCGGTGCGTCATAACGCTCGAGCACTTTGCCATCGAATACCTTCTCTATAAACTCGAGCACTTCACCAGCTCTTGGGACTGCAGCTCCGGGGGTAATCGAATGGTAGCCTTCGGGGCGAGGAAAAGCCATTGCGTGACTCCGTTTAGGATTGGATTAGACAGGAGTATTTTAAGGACAGTGAAATTCCCTCGATCATGGGAGGGACCATTGTCAAATGCTTAAGTCTGAGTAGTTTGCTTGGTTCCCTTCAAGAAGCCTATTGGAATCCGGGCAAGCACAAAGCAAACCAGCGCTGCTACAACAATGGATGGACCTGAGGGTGTGTCGAATTGGAGCGATGCAAAGAGACCTCCTGCTACAGCGACAACGCCAACTAGAGCTGCACCAATTGCCATAGTTTCTGGAATGTTGGCAAACCTACGAGCAGTTGCTGCGGGAATTATGAGTAAAGCAACAATCAGCAAGACTCCAACAATCTTGACGGCGACCGCGATGACGGCTGCTACGAGAACCCCGAATAGCAATTTAGACATCAAGGGTTTTCTTGACTCCACGGTAGACAGATCGTTGCTTATCGTTGTCAGCAAGAGCGGAGTCCACAGACAACACAACAGTCCTAGAACAATCGCCCCTCCAACCCATATGACAAGCAAGTCAAGTCGTGATACGGCCAAAATGTCGCCGAAGAGCAGGGCATGCAAGTCTATTCTCACGCCCGGGAAGAAAGACAAGAGAACGAGCCCCAATGCCAATCCTCCATGTGCTAGTAATCCAAGAATCGTATCAGTGGGTAACCCTTCGCGCCGTTCTAGCAAGAACACAATGAAGACAACGACAGTTGCTGTGAAGAAAATCCCCAAAGTGAGATTCACATCGGACAATATTGCGACTGCTACACCTAGCAGAGATGAGTGTGCGATCGTCTCGCCAAAGTAAGCCAGACGCCTCCAAACGATGAAGCATCCTACGGGACCAGTTACGACCGCTAGTCCGATTCCAGCAACCAAAGCTCTAACAAAGAAGTCGTCTAGCATTTCGGGCTCATGCCGCGTTCGAATATCGAAGCTGATCGAATTCGTGTGGAATCATGACTAAAACGTCATCGAAAATATCAAAAACCATTTCAATGTCATGCGAAATCATAAGGACGCCGCAGCGTGTCTCATCGCGAACGTCCAAAACTAGCCTATTGAGGACTTCTACGCCGGAAATATCCACCCCTTGCGCAGGTTCATCCAACACCAAGAGATCTGGCTTTCGCAAGATTGCTCGAGCGAGCATGAGTCGTTGGAACTCCCCTCCTGATAGAGTCGAGACGGATGGATTTCCCAACTCGTCCAGTCCCACAGCAGACAGGGCGTCGTCGATTTCGTGATCCTCGAATTTTCCGGCAAGAGCCACTAATCGCCGAATCGTTAACGGCAGAATAGGCGTAATTTCTAGTTTTTGCGGTACAAATCCCACCTTGAGGGAACTTGCTCGATTGACGGTACCTTCAGTTTGGGTTTGCAATCCCAGGAGCGTCCGAACGCAGGTAGTCTTTCCAGCCCCGTTTCCACCGATAATACAGACCACTTGCCCACGCTCGACGGTTACATTGACATGCCGAAAAATCCAGCGATTGGAAAGATTTACGCCGATGTCTTGAGCATCAACTAAGATTTTGGAATCCATGAAAACTGTGACAGCTGCTTGCGCCCAGCTGGGTCGCAAAATATTACAGGATAGCCACGAATGTACGCCAGAGCCTAGTTTCTGCTTTAATACTCTGTTGTCTCGGGCACAGTCCTCTTGCTGCCCTCTCAATCTTTACTAGACTGATGTACAGACCATTGGAAGGTTAGCTCATGAGTAATTCGCAACGATTCTGCTGTGTTGTTATTGTTGTAGTGAGCATTTGGTTTACAGGTGCTCAGTGCCTGCTGGCGTCGGAACTAAAGATAGTTGCTTCGATCGCCCCTATACACTCTTTGGTGAGCGAAGTTGTAGCTGGAACCGAAGTTCGTGAGCCGGAACTCCTTGTGCGAGGCAAGAATTCGCCTCACGCTTTCACTCTCCGCCCCTCGGATGTTCGAAAACTTCAAGATGCAGACATATTT
The DNA here is from genome assembly GCA_965203735.1 of Candidatus Azotimanducaceae bacterium. Taxonomy (GTDB): domain Bacteria; phylum Pseudomonadota; class Gammaproteobacteria; order Pseudomonadales; family Azotimanducaceae; genus Bin55. Next base: position 341,011 of record OZ241909.1, on the reverse strand, counting down.
TTTCTTGTAAGCGAGACGCTGGAGACGTTTGCGATGCAAGCTCTGAAGTCGCTCGACAACGACACATATGTCGTTGAGCTGATGAATACCTCTGGATTGCATCTGGTCCAGTACGTCGAAACCGAATCGCAAGACAGCGGACATGGCCACGCACATGAGCACGGCCACGAACATGCGCACGATACGTCCCATCCAATGAGCCAATACGACCATCACATATGGTTGGATCCCGGGAATGCAATTGTTATGGTCGCCGAGATCAGCAGGGTAATGTCCAATGTCGATCCCGATAATTCGGAAATTTACGAGTCCAATGCAAGCCGTCTTCGACTCGAATTAGAAGCACTGACTAAGGAAATGACTTTGGAACTGAAAACGGTCCAAGACAGTGAATTCATAGTGTTTCATGATGCATACAAGACGTTTGAACATCGATTCGGACTGACAAAGAAGAGTTACCCAATTCTCGTGGGAGAGAGTCGTCCTGGTGCCAGACGCATGCAGGAATTGCGCAACCGTTTGAAATCTTCCGGGGTGCGGTGCGTATTCAAGGAACCTCAGTACGATGCAAAGATATTAGATGTGCTGGTGGAGGGGACGAACGCCAAGATTGCGGAGCTGGACCCTTTGGGAATAAATTTGGAAAAGGGAACCGGACAGTATTTCGCTCTCATGAGGAGCATGGTGGCTACCCTGAGAGATTGCTTGGCACAAGAGTAGATTCATCGAAATGGGGGTTCAAAGCATAGAACCATCTATGGAAGTCTCGCGTTCCGCTTTCGACTCGTTAGACCACTTCTACAAGCTGCGATGGCCATTCAAAATTTGTCGGCGAGCACTACACATCCGCCTGTCATCATGCCCTTTCGAGTTATAATGTCATTTCGTCGAATGCGGGGTTGCTCATGCCGCTGGAAGTAGTCGTTCTCGCAGCAGGCCACGGCAAACGGATGCGTTCACGCACTCCCAAGGTCTTTCACAATGTTCTGGACAAGCCCATGCTTGCCCATGTGATTGAAGTCGCTCGACAAGCTCAAGCTGATCGGATTCACACGGTAGTACGCCCTCAAATGCTTGAGCTAGCAAGACAATTGTCAGCTGACGATGTCAATTGGGTGCTTCAAGAAGAACCCAAAGGGACGGGCCATGCAGTCTTGCAAGCAATGCCTAGTATTTCTCAGGATTCACACGTACTAGTGCTAAATGGTGATGCACCACTGATAATGCTTGAAACGGTGGCATCGATCTTGGCAAAGGACTCGAACTCTCTTGTTGTGGTTACTGCCGAATTGCAAGATCCATCCGGCTATGGACGTATTGTGCGAGACCACGAGGGACTAGTGTGCGGCATTGTCGAGGACAGGGATGCGTCTCTCTCACAAAGAAAGGTAAGGGAAGTAAACAGTGGTGCGATCGCCGCCTCGGCACGAGTGCTCAGACCTCTGCTGGATCAACTGAATTGCTCCAATGCGCAAGGAGAGTACTACCTCACAGATATCGTTGGGCTGGCAAAACAAGCAGGTGTAAAGGTTCAAACCGTGATGGCGAAGCGACCAGAGGAGGTCCTTGGTGTAAACGACAGAATCCAACTTGCGCAAGCGGAGCGAATTATCGCTCGGAGAAGGACGGAAAATCTTATGAAACAAGGAGTTACGTTGAAGGATCCTTCCCGATTTGACCCGAGAGGAAGGATCAAGGCAGGAATCGACTGTTGCATTGATGTAAACGTCGTACTGGAAGGAGACGTAACGCTAGGCGAAGGGGTATCAATTGGACCCGGATGCGTTCTCAGAGATGTGGAAGTAGGCGACCGTACTGTTTTGCGCGAATACAGTGTGATCGAATCGGCGAAAATCGGTAGCGACTGCTCGGTTGGTCCAATAGCTCGAATTCGCCCGGGGTCAGTACTCGAGGATGAGGCAAGTGTTGGAAACTTTGTTGAAGTCAAGGCGTCGAAACTGGGTAAACGGGTTCGAGCGAATCATCTTGCGTACATCGGAGATGCCGAGTTGGGTTCGGATGTGAATGTGGGAGCAGGTGCCATAACGTGCAACTTCGATGGCGCATCGAAGCACAAGACCGTTATTGGTGACAACGTATTCATTGGTACAAACTGTACGATGGTTGCACCGCTCAGAGTTGGGTCAGGGGCATTTCTAGCCGCAGGGTCGACGATCACTACTGACGTATCGGGTGAGGTCTTGGCAGTTGGACGAGCCCGACAACGAGAAATATCCCGCTGGACACCTCCTCAGCGCAGGAAACAGACTTAGTTCATGTGCGGAATCGTAGGGGCAACGCGGAATCGACAAGTTAGTGGAGTGTTGATTGAAGGTCTGCTCCGGCTTGAATATCGAGGATACGATTCGGCCGGAATAGCCACACAAACTCCCAAACACGGAAAGTTCAAACGCATTCGAGTGTCTGGGAAGGTGCGAGATCTTGTTGTTGCACTTTCCGAACAACCACTTCGTGGAACTGCTGGTCTCGCGCACACTCGGTGGGCAACCCACGGTGCCCCAAACGAACGAAACGCACATCCACACATTGTCAACGGAAGAACCGCACTCGTTCACAATGGAATTATTGAGAATTTCTCAACATTGCGATCCGAACTAATCGAATCTGGTTGTAGTCTTTCTTCGGATACAGATTCTGAAGTGGTTGCACACCTAGTCGATCAGCAAATAGAAGCTGGCAGATCGCTCTTGGAAGCCGTTCAGGTTGCTACGGACCGGCTTGAGGGTGCCTATGCTCTCGGAATCATGAGCAAAACCGAACCAGGAACGATCATTGCCGTCAGGAGCGGTTGTCCCTTGGTGATAGGCGTGGGAGAAGGCGGAAACTTCATCGCTTCAGATGTGCTTGCGCTTCGGTCGGTCACCAATAGTTTTGTGTTCTTGAAGGAGGGAGACATTGCCGTTCTTAACGCTGATTCGCTGCAAGTATTCGACGAGAATGGGGAATTGGTCGAACGTGAACCGGTCACGGTGTCTGATGCGGGAGAAAATGTCGACAAGGGAAGCTACCGGCACTACTTGGAAAAGGAAATTCACGACCAGCCACAAGCGATACGAAGCACTTTGGAGGGGCGAGTCTCAGGCGAGCATGTTATCGAGGAAGGTCTCGGACGGTGTTTGGGAGAAGTCCTTGATAGAGTTCAGAATCTGTCTATCGTCGGTTGCGGGACAAGCTATTACGCCGCCTGCGTAGCTCGCTACTGGATCGAGGACATGGCTCAGATTCCGTGTAGTGCGGAAATTGCATCGGAGTTTCGTTATCGAAATGCAGCGGTTCCGGAAGGTAGCGTATTTTTATCGCTGTCTCAGTCCGGAGAGTCTGCGGACACAATTGCAGCGCTTCGCCTCGCTGAGCAGCGAGAGTACGAGCACACGATAAATATCGGCAATGTGCCCACGAGCACGCTCATGCGCGAATCAAACACCTCGATAGCTATGAGAGCTGGAGTTGAAGTTAGCGTTGCTTCAACTAAGTCTTTCACAACCATGCTTACTGACATTTTGCTGCTTTCTATCGCAATAGCCCGTCGACATGGATTGTCGCAAAATCAAGAACAGGAGATCGTGCGAGGCTTGCACCAGCTTGACGATGTTGTCCAACAGACGTTACTCCTCGATGAACAAACAAGACTGCTGGCCGAGGAATTTCTGCCTGCACACCATGCGTTGTTCCTTGGACGTGGAATGCACTACCCCGTCGCTCTAGAAGGCGCGCTGAAACTGAAGGAAATTTCCTACATGCATGCCGAGGGCTATCCCGCAGGAGAACTCAAACACGGACCATTGGCGTTGGTCGATGCGGACATGCCAGTTGTTGCAGTTGCTCCCAATAATGAGCTCTTGCGCAAGGTGCAATCGAACCTACAAGAGGTTCGAGCGCGCGGAGGGCGGCTCTACGTTTTCACCGACGAAGTGTCCGACTTTAGTCAGCATAGTGACGTTGTTGTCATTGAAGTCCCTAAAGTACATCCGCTACTGTCTCCCATCGTGTTTACGGTTCCTTTGCAGCTACTCGCTTACCACGTCGCGATCTTGAAAGGGACCGACATCGATCAGCCCCGCAACATCGCTAAGTCTGTCACGGTCGAATAGTCTCGTTACTCAGTCATAGCTCTACAAACTGAGGCACCCCTCGAGACTGTGCGATTTTTTGTCTTGGGTTCTTGTATCACGTGGGTGCCGATGCCACTGGTTAAAGTAGCGAATAGAATGATATACAAGTGTTTCTTTGGAAAATCAGCGTACCGTACGAGTGCACCCCGATGCTTCGGAAAAGTCAAGAGTGACGCTACACAGGAGACAAGTTAGTGAGAGTTGATTCAGAGTCTTACAGGAAGATAGGGATTGTCAATGCTCGGAGTATTTCATTCGTGATGGGTGGATTGGTCCTCGGATTGATTAGTTTTCTGGATGCCATTCCAAGATTCGACTGTATTAAGAACGAGTCCGATACCTTTCTCGTTGCAGGATCGATACTTTTGACATGGATGGTATCGTGGATGATCCTCACGGAAGTGGGGATTCGTGTATTCTTTTTGCTGATGAAGTGGTCGATGAGCGACCCCAAAGGCGCAGCCTAACAATACATGACTCAGCACACGTTGGTGCCTTCCAGTTAGGACAGAAGTGTGAATGAGAATAGCCCCTAAATAGTGAAAGACTGATTGCATGGGATACAGGTCGGAAATTGAATGGACCGACCATACTTTCAATCCATGGTGGGGATGTACCAAAGTTTCTCCGGCATGCGAAAACTGTTATGCCGAGGCCTTTTCCAGAAGACTTGGCATGAATATTTGGTCTTATCGCACGAGCCGCCGATTCCTAAGTGATACCAACTGGCGTTTGCCCTTGAAATGGAACGAACACGCGGCCAAAGCGGGTAGAAAGGAACGGGTTTTCTGTGCATCAATGGCGGATGTCTTTGAGTGGAAGAGAGGGTTGTCACACGAGAGAGACAAGCTATGGAAGCTAATCGAGTCCACGCCATATCTCATTTGGTTGCTGTTGACGAAACGTCCTCATTTGGTCAAACGACTCGTTCCGTGGGAGGAGTGGCCTTCCAATGTATGGATTGGCACAACCGTGGAGGATCAGAAATGGACGGACAAACGAATCCCTTCCCTTGTGGATCTTCCGACGGAAAATCGGTTTCTCTCATGCGAACCCTTGTTGGGTCAAATTGACATAGCAAAATGGTTGAGTTCTTCCGAGATTGGGTGGGTTATAGCAGGTGGGGAGAGTGGTCACCATGCAAGACCGACAGAGCCGGATTGGTTTTACCATCTTCGAGATCAGTGCTTGAAGTTCAATACGCCTTTCCACTTCAAACAGTGGGGGAATTGGGCACCGATTGATTCCGCGGAAAAACAGATTCCCAGACGAACCTTTATGCAAGGCTTTTCTACACCATTGGGTAGATATCCACGAAAGATTAGCGGGCGGATGCTACAGGGACGAGAGTGGAACGAATTTCCAGCTGGTTTCGCAGCTTGATAATGGACGAACCAGGCTCGGTTTGCGACAAAGAGTGGTTGAAGAGTCTTTTTGCCATTGTTCAATCTGACCATAGATACTCCGTCTAATAAATGATATAATTAATCAAATTTGGGAAGTGCAAAGTGTTTCGACTCCCATTGAAAGCGTCCAAAGTGACCAAAGCAAGTAGCAGTCGAGTTACGTTCTTGAAGCTAAGCTTAAACTGGCTCAGAGTACCGCGAAACCGGTCAATTGCCGTAGAAGCAATTTGTTACACTAGGTTTAAAAGCTAATCTTGATTAGAAAACACTGTTCGTATCCCCAGTTTAGTCTTGTCTCATAGTCCCTCAACCAACTCCGACCCCATCCTCCAAAGCCTGAACACCGCCCAACAAGATGCGGTAAGTTCGCCTCCAGGAAATGTGCTCGTGCTAGCAGGAGCCGGATCAGGAAAGACACGGGTTTTGGTACATCGCATCGCATGGCTCATTGAACGGTGTGGCGCGTCGCCCTACGAGGTCTTGGCGGTAACGTTTACTAACAAGGCCGCCAGCGAAATGCGCACACGGACGGAGAACCTGCTGAATTTTGGGGTTGGCGCAATGTGGATTGGAACCTTTCACGGATTGGCCAATCGCCTTCTGCGCATTCATTGGAAAGAGGCTGGACTACCTCGCTCGTTCGAAGTCATTGATGCAGCCGATCAACTGCGGCTCGTAAAGCGACTTGTCAAGGAGGCGGATCTAGACCCAGATCAGTATCCGGCAAAGGATGTTGTTAATTCGATCAACAAATGGAAAGAGGACGGCCAGCGGCCTCGGCATGTCTTTGTTGAAAACTCGCGGGTTAGGCAGATTCATCTGGACCTCTATGTTAGGTACCAAGAGCTCACAAATGCCGCAGGACTGGTCGATTTTGCCGAGTTGCTCTTACGATCACACGAACTCTGGCTTGAGAATAAAGAGTTGCTAGCTCAATATCGCCAACGTTTCCGATACATCTTGGTTGACGAGTTTCAGGATACCAATGGCATACAGTTCGCGTGGATTCAAATGTTGGCGGGCAAGGACAACTTCGTTATGGCCGTTGGCGACGACGATCAGTCGATCTATGGTTGGCGGGGAGCCCGCCTTGCGAATATCTTGGAGTTTGAAAAGCAGTTTCAAGATGTCAGGGTCATCCGCCTTGAACAAAACTATCGCTCTACCCAAACCATTCTCAACGCCGCCAACGCTCTCATTAAGCACAACGGACAGCGACTTGATAAGACCCTTTGGACTGACGCTGGAAGAGGCGATCCCATTCGCATATTTTCCGCACATTCGGAATTCGAAGAAGCTCGTTATGTGGTGGACAAGTGCCAACAATGGATGAACGATGGAGATTTCGGTCCCAACGACATAGGGATTTTGTATCGAAATAACTCACAGTCTCGCGTTCTGGAGCAGGAGTTTAGTCAACGAAATGTTCCCTACCGAATCTACGGTGGAACTCGGTTCTACGACCGAATGGAAATTCGTGATGCGGTCGGCTATATGAAGCTTATCCATGACTCACAATCAGATATAGCGTATGAACGTGTCGTGAATACACCGCCTCGTGGAATTGGAGCGAAAACGCTTGAGCTTGTGCGGGCAGCGTCAGAAGAGAGCAACACCTCACTCTGGGATGCGACGCAGCGGCTTGTAATGAATGGCGATTTGAAAGGTAGAGCAAGACTTGCACTGCAACGGTTCGTCGAGCTAATCGAGTCTTTGAAAGATACGGCTCGAGGAAAGACATTGGAGGAGATTGCACGAATCGCAGTTGTCGATTCCGGATTGTGGGACTACCACGGAAAGGAATCTGGGGAGACAGGTCGTGCACGGCGGGAAAACCTCGAAGAGCTAGTCTCAGCCTGTGCGCAATTTGCCGGTCCGACCCATCTTCCGGCTGAGGGCGAGGAAGACAATCTGGAGCAGAATGTGAGCGAGAAACTACGGGAATTTCTTGATCAAGCGATGCTGGATGCGGGCGAATACCAAGCGACAACCCATGACGCGATCAACATGATGACCGTGCACTCCGCAAAAGGACTGGAGTTTCCGGTTGTCATTATTGTTGGACTCGAGGAGGACCTCTTTCCTCACAACGACGCAAACGGCGACTTCACCGTCGAGGAAGAAGAACGACGGCTAGCGTATGTCGGAATTACTCGATCTATGCGACTACTGTACTTAACGCATGCTTCCTCACGCACACGATTTGGTCAGCGACTCATGCGTTGCATTCCTTCACGATTCCTGAAAGAGCTACCGAAGCAAGACGTTTCGTACGTCCGCAGGTCGGCAAGTCCTCACTGGCGAACTGCGTCGCAAGGATTTTCTGCAGATCGGAGCACCAGCAATACCAGTCGCTCAGACTTACCTTCAATGGTGCAAGACCCTGTGGAACCCAACCACACCAAGTGGCAAATTGGGAGTGAAGTGAGTCATAGCCGATTTGGTACAGGTACGATAGTGAATACACGTGGACGGAAGGAAAGCCTCGTGTTGGAGATCGAGTTTTCGGAAAGTGGCCGTAAGTGGCTGGTCGCCGAGACGCCACATTTGCAGGTGGGAGTGAAACCATGAAACACACTTTAGTTGCTTTTGCATTTCTGGCCTTGGCTATGGGAGGTTGTACCACCGATACGGGGACCGACGAAGATACTTCCGTTGCAACAACGGTAGAGACTTTCGAATGGAAGCTCATAACAACATGGCCCAAGAACTTGCCAGCACTAGGAACTGCCCCGGAACGATTGGCTGTACTCATCGACGAAATGTCAGCGGGACAATTGAAGATCAAAGTTTATGGAGCCGGTGAACTAACGGGAGCTACGGAAGTCTTCGATGCAGTGTCGGCTGGAACAGCGGAAATGGGGCATGGAGCTGCTTACTACTGGGTTGGGAAAGCCCCTGTGGCTGCTGTATTCACCACACTGCCGTTTGGAATGAATGCTCAAGAAATGAATGCGTGGCTTCACTTTGGCGGCGGGTTGGAGCTGTGGCGAGAACTCTATGAGCCCTTCAATCTCATTCCGATGGCCGCCGGAAATTCTGGAGTGCAAATGGCAGGATGGTTCAACAAGGAAATCAATTCGCTCGAGGATCTCAAGGGATTGAAAATGAGAATTCCTGGACTGGGGGCGGAAGTCATGAATAGGGCGGGTGCAGCGCCTGTTTACTTGCCTGGAGGAGAGATTTTTACGTCATTGCAGACTGGAGTCATTGACGCAACGGAATGGGTGGGTCCTCTGAACGATCAAACGTTGGGGCTTCACGAAGTCGCAAAGTATTACTACTACCCTGGTTGGCATGAGCCGAGCGCTGCCATTGAACTGATTGTTAATAAGGATGCGTTTGAAAGTCTTCCGGTCCACTTACAACGCATGGTTGAGACAACCGCTCGTGCCATTAATCAGGACATGGTCGATGAGTTCAATGCGCGGAACTTCTCGTCTCTAAGGTCTCTGGTCGAAGAGCATGGGGTTGAACTGAGAAAACTGCCTGCAGACGTTCTGCAGCGACTGAGAGAACTGTCGGATGAAGTCATAGACGAAGTTGCAGGCACCGATGAACTCTCGCAGCGCATCGTCGAGTCCTATCGAAATTTCCAACGCGAGATCCAGTCGTGGAGCGATATTTCGGAGTACGCCTACTTTCAGGCTCGGGACGCCGAGGGGGATTGAAGCCTGTAACCCGTCTCCGCTAAAGTGCGCGGGGTAGCCACGTTGCCAGTTGCGGGAAAAGCACAAGCAGAAGCAGCAATAGCAACTGCAGTGCAATAAACGGAATCACACCTCGGTACATGTCTGCCGTGCTAATCTCCGGTGGTGCTACACCACGCAAGTAGAAGAGAGCGAATCCAAACGGCGGAGTGAGAAAAGAGGTCTGAAGATTCACGGCCACCATTACTCCTAGCCAAACAGGATCCACACCCATCGAAAGCAGTATGGGTCCCACAATTGGCAAGACCACGTACGTGATTTCAATGAAATCCAACACGAATCCCAATAAGAAGATCGCGACCATAACAACAGCCATTGCACCGACAACACCACCGGGCAGACTGAGAAACAAGCCATGTACAAGATCGTCGCCGCCATAGCCACGAAACACAAGCGAAAAAACCGATGCTCCAATCAATATGAAGAAGACCATAGAAGTGGTCTTCATGGTTGAGAGAACGATTTCCTGCAGCACCTTGAGATTGATCGCTCGGTAGACGACGGCCATTGCCAATGCACCGACTGCCCCGACGCCAGAAGCTTCTGTGGGCGTCGCGACCCCCATCAAGATTGCTCCCAGCACTGCGACAATGAGAACGATGGGAGGAATTAAGCTTGAAATTAGCACGCGTAGTTCGGGTTTTTCTTCGTCCGTTGAGGGCGGTGCACTAGAGGGTTGAAGGTTTCCGCGAAGCAGAACATAGGCACAGTAGAAGACGACGAGAACCAATCCTGGAAATAGTGCGCCAGCAAATAGGTCTCCCACGGAAACTGTCTTTGGAGAGAAAACACCTTGTCCCAACTGAGCTTGCTGGTACGCGTTGCCAAGTACATCTCCGACGAGGACGAGAGCTATCGAAGGGGGAATGATCTGCCCCAAAGTTCCCGTCGCCGAAATTGTTCCTGTAGCAAGCCCGTGGTCGTACCCTTGTCGAATCATGGCTGGCAATGAGAGCAAACCCATCGTGACAACTGTTGCCCCAACGATTCCCGTGCTTGCAGCCATTAGCATTCCCACGAGCACGACAGCGAGTCCAAGTCCACCTCGGGTTCTCCCTGCGAGCTGAGACATGGACTTCAACAACGACTGAGCGATGTTGGTGCGCTCAAGAGTTACTCCCATCAAAATGAAAAGAGGAACAGCCAAGAGGGTTTGATTTGTCATCAGCGAGAAAATCCGCGACGGCAGAAATCCGAGATCCTTCGGATCGAACACGCCAAACACTATTCCGACGAACGCAAAGAGCAATGCCACTCCGGCGAGTGTCAATGCAACGGTGTACCCTGATAACAACGCGACGAAAACCGCCGCGAACATTAGGAGCGGAATGAGCTCAATCATTTCTTGCGCAAATCGCCGACGCGCCGGGTTATCTCAAGCGTGGATTGAAGAACTAGGAGAATCGCTGTGAGGGGAATAACGGTTTTCAAGAGATAGACTCCAGGAATTCCTCCCACTTCCCGCGATCCTTCAAGAACCCTCCAGGAAGCTGCGACATATTCGAGGCTGAATACTGCGATTACCAGGCACGTTGGAATGAGAAAGAGGACGTGGCCGGCGATGTCTACGAGCGCTTTTGATCTGGGACTGAAACCGCTGTAGAACAGGTCGACTCTCACGTGTCCGTCATGTTTCATCGCATAGGAAAGACCGAACATGAACATCAGAGAGTGCATGTAAATTACGGATTCCTGCAGGTAGATCTCTCCTCCGGCTTGGAAGATGTAACGGCGCGCTACAACGACTACGGTGACGAATGCCATCAAGAGCACTAGCCACGCAACGCATTTGCCAATCCATTCAACTACGTTTTCCAATAGGACTTTCACGTCACAATTGGTGCCCTGGCACAGCAACTGCATAGTTCAGAACGATGCCAGTGAACAGAACCAGTCCGACCGTTGCATTGTTCTTGAAAGCCCGGAAACAGTTCTCACGCTTGCGCGACCATGTCAGACATGACTGATATACAAACAAGCATGCTACGACCGCAGTTGAGAACGAGAACAGAACGTTCAGATTTGCGATTGCTCCGAGCACCAGAAGTAGTGCCAACACAGACAACTGAAGCGCTGCAATCACGTACCGATCCAACCGACCAAGAAGAATTGCCGTGGACTTCAACCCGATTTTGAGATCATCTTCCCGATCCACCATGGCGTACTGTGTGTCGTAAGCCACAATCCATACAAAGCTCATTGCGAAGAAGCAGAAAATCGGTAGCGAGACAGCATTCGAAATCGCTGTTCCCGCCATCAAAATGCCCCAGCTAAATGCTACTCCGAGGATTAATTGTGGTAGATGTGTGAACCGTTTCATAAACGGATAAATTGCCGAGATCAAGACTCCGCCCAGTGCCATCCACCAAGTCAGCACATTTAGAGAGAGCACTAGACAAAAACCGATGAGAAGAAGAGTTGCGAAACAAATTAGTGCGCCCTTGGTTTTCAATCGGCCATCGGCGAGAGGTCTGGACCTCGTTCGTTCAACATGTGGGTCGAAGTCTTGATCAGCAAGGTCGTTGATCACGCATCCCGCTGCACGCATTACAAACGTTCCCAGAACAAAGATTACGAGAATGGGAATCGGTGGTGTTCCTTCCCCTGCAATCCAAAGTGCCGCTAGCGTCGGCCATAGCAATAGCAACGATCCCACAGGGCGATCCAACCGCATGAGTTCCCAATAGGCTCTAGCGGTTTCCACTGTGCTACGTTGCGATGAAGATTCCATACCGTGACTCATTCGAAGACCTTAAGTCTTGACGGTTGATACAGCATGCATTCATGTTTCTAATTGCATACCGCTCACAAGGCTGAGATCTTAGTTTGAGTCTATTAAAACTCGATTATTTTAGGAGCGAAAAAGGAGGACCTGATCGGGAAGCTGAATCCCTCGACGATTGAAAACATGAGGACGAACAAAGGGTCTAAATTGGTACTATCGTGCTCCCAATCACCTACCCAGAGAAAGTAATCACGGATGCGAAAGTGGCAGTGCATCGTCTGTGGCTGGATATACGACGAAGCCGTAGGCTGCGAGGAAGAGGACATTCCTCCTGGCACTCAATGGAGCGACGTTCCTGAGGACTTCTTTTGTCCGGAGTGTGGTGTTGGCAAAGAAGACTTCGAGATGATCGAAATCTAAGGACCTGCACTAAGGCAGACGTTAGACCGCGGCGTAATCGCTTTCTGACGGAGTCCATGTATCGATGATCTTGGACGCCATATCGGGGTTCTCCTTCAACAGTCTTTCTCCTTGCAATCGCGTCTCTTGAAGAAGCTCTGCATCCATGACCAAGTCCGCGATACGAAAACTCTCGGTTCCGGATTGTTTCTTTCCAAATACTTCGCCGGGACCTCGAAGGGACAGATCGAGATGAGCAAGTTCAAAACCATCGGTGTGTTTTTTTAGCGCGTTCAGACGATTTCGAGATGCCGAGGAAATCGGGGGATCGTACATGAGCATGCAGTAGCTTTTCTTGGTTCCTCGTCCGACGCGCCCTCTCAATTGATGCAGTTGCGCCAATCCCAGGCGATCCGCATCGTCTACAACCATGAGAGTTGCATTCGGTACATCAATCCCGACTTCTATAACGGTCGTCGCTACTAGCAATTGGATTTCGGCGGATCGAAAGCCCTTCATGATTCGATCTTTCTCTTCAGTCTTCATCCGGCCGTGCAAGTGTCCGATCTTCACTTGCGGTAGTTTGGCTTTAAGTTCTTCGAGCACATCGGTCGTGCCTCGAAAATTCCCATCGTCAGGATCACGCGGATCAATTGCGACACATACCCAATACGCCTGCTGTCCCGATGCGAGCAGATTTCCCACTGCGGAAATCACCCTTTCTCTCTGCTTTGCACCATGGACAGTGGTCTCGATGGATTGACGTCCCGGAGGCATTTCATCGATGACCGAAACATCCATATCAGCAAACAAGTACATCGCAAGTGTGCGTGGAATTGGGGTTGCCGTCATGATGAGCTGGTGCGGCAGACGTCCTTTGTCGCGTAACTGCATTCGTTGGTGAACTCCAAAACGATGCTGTTCGTCGATGATTGCTAGTCCAAGCGACTTGAACTTTGTGGATTCTTGAAAGAGAGCATGTGTTCCTACGATCACTGTGTCTTCACCTCGTGCGATCGCTTCCTGTCGCGCCTTCCTCGCAGATGTGGTCAGTCTGCCTGTGAGCAAACCTACTTGAATGCCCATGGGAGAAAGCCATTGGGAGAGAGTCTCGTAGTGTTGTTCAGCTAGTAGCTCAGTCGGAGCCATAAATGCTGTTTGAGTGGAGTTTTCTGCGGCTCTGACAATGGCCAAGGCCGCGATGACTGTTTTGCCTGAACCGACATCCCCTTGAAGAAGTCGCAACATCGGCTTGGGTCGCGAGAGATCGGAGAGAACTTCCTGAACAACTCTCCGTTGAGCATTTGTCAGGGAGAAACCGAGGGACCGCAGACACATCGAGTGCAAATCGCGTTCTCTGTCCAGTGCAATTGTCGAAAACGACCCGCGCTGAATTTGTCTCCTGTGCCGTAAGAGCAGAAAGGCTAGCAATTCATCGAAAGCAACACGTTTTCTCGCCTCATGCAATCCATGCAAACCGCGACTGACATCGGGCTCATGAAGAAATCGAAGAGCTTCCCCCAGAGTCAGCCCTTGGTGTGTGTAATTAGGTAGAAAGGCGGTCTCGTTAAGCGCTTTGCGAATTAGGCTTCCAATCCGTGCACTAGTCAGTCCTTGAGTCGCTGGGTACACAGGAATGTACTCGGGTTGCGGTGCTCCAGGATCACTTGTGAAGACCCGATATTCAGGGTGGATCATTTCCATCCCCTTGCGTCCGAGTCGAACTAGCCCATACACTCTCAACCACACTCCCTCTTGCAACTGGTCTACCTGACGCGAGCTGTAATGCAGCAATCGCATATTCAGTCGTGTTCGATGTCCCTCTCCAATGGAGACATAGACACTAGGACGCGGTCCCCTTACAACTTCAACGGAGAGCACTCTTCCTTGCACGTAGTGTTCAGCACCCGATGAAATTCGTTCGATCGGGGTTATCTTTGTGCGATCTTCATAACGGAATGGCAAATGCAGTATGAGGTCCATTTTGGTGCGAATGCTGAGACGTTGCAGTCTCGCCGCGATGGCAGGACCAATACCTCGGAGTTGAGAGACGGGTTCGGACGGCACAATCCGTACCGATATTTCTAGTCGCTAAGAATTGCTAGGGCTTCGACTTCGATGGACGCACCTCGAGGCAGAGCGCTGACACCTATTGCCACTCGAGCGGGAAACGGATACTGAAACGTCTCGCTCATTACCGCATTGACCATATCGAAGTTCTTGAGATCCGTGAGATACACGGTGAGTTTCACAATGTCTTGAAGCGAACCTCCAGCCGCACTTACAACGGCTGAAATATTGGTGAACACTTGCTTGGTTTCCTTGCGAAATGAACCGGTGACAAGCTCCATGTTCTTTGGATTCAACGCGATTTGACCGGACATGTAAATTGAGTCGCCGACGCGTATGGCATGAGAGTAAGGACCGATCGCGTCGGGCGCGTCTTCCGCGGAGATTGCTTTTCGATTCATGAATACCTTAGTGTGTCAGTCTTTGAACGCTTGAAGTGTCGGTTCGAGCATCCAAACTTCGTATGATGCGTCGCAGGTGTTTGAGACTTCGCACGCCTACATCCATTTGCACGGACGACAGTTGCGGAGTTCGTTCCGTTACGTCGAGCATGCTGATGCCAGCTCCGAGGGCATTCACGTCTTGTGCCAACGAGGCAAGAATTCCCAGATGTGGTTCGATATCGACGCGCAAACGTGTAACGAATTCACCTTCGGGATTGTCCGTCCAGCTTACGGGCATGATGGTGTGTTTTGCTTCGAGCGATTTCATGTTTCCGCACTGCGCACGGTGAACGACAAGTCCTTCGCCTTGCGATATATGCCCAATGATGTCGTCTCCAGGGACAGGACCACAGCATTTACCGTAGCGAACTCCCATGTTTTGACCGCCATGCACATAGATCGGCGCACCGTGTTCGATATTGCTCGTATCGTGGTCGGCAATGTCCTCTTCAAGCAGTCTTTGTGCCACCTGGTACGCCAAGAGGTTGCCACGCCCGACCTCTTCAAACATTTCATTGCGTTTTCTAACGTTGAACTCTCTAAAAACTTTCCTCAGACGCCGAAAGTCAAGCTGCTCGAGTGAAGTGTTGGCGTTGGCCAGCGATCTGTTCAGCAGATTTTTGCCTAACACGATCGATTCTTCTTCTCCCCTCGAACGCAGACGGTCACGTATTGCTGAACGAGCCTTGGCCGTTTGCACAAAGTTCAGCCACATTGGATCTGGATGAGCAGCGGCTGCGCGAACAATTGAAACTGTTTGCCCTGATTCCAGAATCGATGAAAGGGGTGCGACCTGCCCGTCAATGCGACACGCGACACATTGATTTCCTACGTCAGTGTGAACTGCGTAGGCGAAATCCACAGCACAAGATCCAACGGGCAGTGCCAAGATGTCACCTTGTGGTGTGAACACATAGACCTCGTCGGGAAAGAGATCGGTTTTAAGATTCTCAATGAACTGAACGGCATCTCCTCGATCTTGTAGGTTTAGAAGATTGCTTATCCATTCACGAACATCGCTTGTTGCGAGTGTTTGGCTGTCCTCATCGGATTCTTCTTCGGACTGTTTTATCCATCCTGCAATAAGCCCATAGTTTGCGACCTCGTCCATGTTCGAAGTTCGAATCAAGAGCTTGATCGACTTCGCTCCAGGTCCCACCAACATCACATGTAGCGATTGGTATCCGTTGAGCTTTGGAATTGAAATGTAGTCGCGAAAGGCTCTGACTTTGGGTTTGTAGAGGCTATGCGCCAACCCCAGGGCTCGGTAGCAGTCATCGGTGGAGTCGACAACGACGCGATACATCAGAGTGTCCATAAACGCGTCGAATGTTTCCTCGTGGTCGCGCAGGGAGCGATAGATCGAGTAAAGCTCCGTTTCGACGTAGTCTATTCGCGCATTGATCCCTGCTTCTCTAAATCCGGATTCGAGCCTTTGATGAACGGACTTTATCTTGTCCTTGTCCTTTTTGCGCACCCGCTTTACAAGGCGGTCCAGACGATCCGAGCGTAGCGGGTAAATAGCTTCGAAGGATAGTCGTTCGAGTTCTTGCTTGATTACATAGATGCCCAGTCTGTTTGCCAGCGGCACAAACAAGTCCATCGTTTCACGGGCTATCCTCTTGCGGCTGTCCCTTGACATCACGCCAATAGTGCGCATGTTGTGCAGCCTGTCTGCGAGCTTCACGAGAATGACTCGGATATCGCGAGACATGCTCAGAGTCATCTTGTAAAAGTTGAGAGCTTGAGCTTCTGCGTGACTATCGACCAGGTGAGAGAGTTTCGAAACTCCGTCGACAATGTCTGCGATCCGCTCGCCAAATGCACCCGCTAGCGAAGATTTGTTTACGTTCGTGTCTTCAAGAACGTCGTGCAGCAGTGCTGCACATATGGTTTCGGGATCGAGTTTGAAGCTTGCGAGTATGTTGGCTACTGCAAGCGGATGAGTTATGTAGGAGTGGCCAGTTCGCCGTTGCTGGCCACTATGTGCCTTTTCCGCGTATTCGTAGGCATCGGCAACCAGACGGACTTGTGCTGGAGACAGATAGTTGAGCCGACGATTGAGTTCATTGCCGAGTAATGGCGCCGCGAGCTCATCACTGCGAGCGCGCTTTTCGAGTACATTCTGAAAGTAAGACTCAGAAGTCGCTGGAGGACTCATCTCCTCTATCTAGTCGGGTGACGGGATTGACTTCATCACTGAAGTCGTCGGTTGCCTCTCGCAAGGTATCTTCGTTGATCAATCCCTCGGCTATTTCTCGCAATGCGATCACTGTATGTTTGTCATTTTCTTCGGGTACAAGCGGGTCCCCATTGAGCAACTGAAGCTGTCGCGCGCGATCAGTGGCGAGCCGTACCAGCTCAAATCGATTTTCTACATGTTCGAGGCAATCCTCGACCGTTACTCTTGCCATGAATGTCCGATTCTTGCAAACAAATCCAAGTTGCGCATTGTAACTGAAATTCCCTAGTCGGGAAGACCTAGGACGCGCTTTGCGATGATGTTCAATTGAATTTCATTGCTACCGCCCGCGATGGACCCCGCCTTTCCTGCTAGCCAGCCCTGCAAGATGGCCCGGTTAGTGGAAGTCCCACTGACATCCCATTCAAATGCATCGGTTCCTAGCATGGATATTTGCAACTCCGAACGTTCCTTTCGGAGGTTCGCTCCGTAGTATTTGAAAATGGAGGTTTGGGGACCTGGTGTCGAACCTTGAGACTCTTCTACAGTTCGTCTTTGGGTGAGTCGAAACGCTTCGGCATTCATGGAGTGTTGGACGATATCCTTCCGTAGATCGGGGTTTGCGATCTTGCCGCTGGTCAGTCCCACAGTCTTTCGAGCCAATTGGTCAAGGGATGGCCCGGACTCTCGGTTTCGACCTGAGGCAAGGGTGTTCATGCCGGATCGCTCGTGCTGAAGCAGTCGCTTCGCCACGGTCCAACCCTTGTTGAGTCCACCGACTACGTCCTCCTTCGCTGCAATCGCATCGTCGAAGAATGTTTCGCAGAAAGGGGAGGCTCCGGAAATCAGTCGTATGGGTTTCACCGTCACGCCCGGTTGGTGCATCGTGAACAGCAGAAAGCTGATTCCTTCGTGTTTTGGGGCGTCCGGATTCGTCCGCACTAGGCAAAAGATCCAGTCCGCATACTGGGCGCCTGAGGTCCAGATTTTCTGTCCATTGATGACAAAATGATCCCCTTCGTCTACGGCGCGGGTCTGAAGCGAAGCCAAGTCGGATCCTGAGCCTGGTTCCGAATAGCCCTGACACCACCGAACCTCACCACGAGCGATTTGCGGCAAATGGCGAGCCTTTTGCTCCTCGGTTCCATGTTCCAAGAGTGTCGGTCCAAGCATTGAGGTACCCATACCAGCCAGAGGTGCTGGTACTCCTAACGATCGCATCTCTTCGAGGAGGATTACATACTGGTCCTTAGACAGTCCTGCACCACCGTATTCCTTAGGCCACATCGGAACTGTAAAACCTCTTTCTGCAGCCCGTTCCAACCAGGTCTTTCGATTCCCGGACACGGGTGTTTTCCGACCGGCTTCTGGGACAATCTCACTTTGGAGCAGGCTGGTAGGACAGCTCTGCAATAACCACTCTCGGGTCTCTGCTCGGAAGTTTGAGGCCGTGGTTGCCATTTCGGATTAGCTCGATATCGACACGAGATGATGGTAAACGAATAGCGAAGGAAGTCTACTGTAATTGACGTATAAGGTCAGGAGGAAAGCTCTAAGCGTCCTGTACATACTGACTCTCTCGATGTAGATTTGTTGGTCTACAGTATGAGATGAAGCTGAAAAGCACAAAGTATGGGAGTTTTTACGCCTCTGATAAAATTCAAACAAAACACATAGGTGCTCTTATGCGTCGTCTACTCGCAATTTTTCTGCTTGGATTCGGTTTCTCCGCCAGTGGAGAAGACATTCTTCAAGTGTATCAACAAGCCCATCAAAATGATCCCACCTTCGCCCTTTCGGAGATAGGGAACAGAATTCAGAAATTGAACAATTACTCGGCGCATACCCAGTTGCTTCCTCAAATTTCGTTTCGCCTGCCGCGAGGGAGGAGCACCAACGAGAACCGGACCACATATCCAGATGAGGCGATCAATGATCCACGGTATGCCTTTTTGGGTGTGACTCGTGAGAACAATGGGGTGTGGAACGAGAGGGAAACCGAGCAAGTTGGTTGGAGTGCGAACCTTAGTCAGACCGTATTCAGTGTACCCACTCTGATCAACGTCATGACCTCCCGCAAGTCTACCGCATCCAGTGATTACTCTTTGTTCAGCTCGGAACAGGCACTCATTATTCGTGTCGTCGAAGCCTACTTCAGCGTACTGAGAGCCAGCGCTTCCCTGCAAAATTCTCTTGCGTCTGAGGATGCGATCAAGAGGCAGCTGGAACAAGCGGAACAGCGATACGAAGTTGGGTTGACTGCAAGTACAGACGTATTGAACGCCAGAGCGTCCCACGACGATGCGATCGTTAGCAGAATTCAAGCGTGGAACAGTTTTGATATCGAGTTCGAAGCGCTTCGCGTTCTCACGGGAGCAACAATTTCCGAATTGTCGGGACTTGCTGAGGATTTTCCAATACAAGACCCCGTTCCTAACTCGGAAGAAGCGTGGGTAGAGATGGCGCTAAAGAACAATCCTCAGGTACGTGCCCAAGAAATTAGCTATGAATCGGCCAAGCTTCGGCATTGGGGACAACTTGCCAAGGATTTGCCGTCAATCTCGCTGGGCATGAGCTACAACCGCTCCGAACAACCCTTCAACCTCGGTGGCCAGGATACCCCTTGGGATTATGTTTCCGAAAGCAAAGGCTTCAATATTGGACTGACTTTCACGGCAAGTGTGACAGGCGGATCCCGCTTTGTGCAGGATCGGATCAGTGCTCTTAATCGGGAACAGTCGCGACTTCAAGTGGTTCAGCAAAAGCTAACCGTTGAGGAGCAAGTCCGAAGACAGTTTCGTACGGTTGTGACTGACGTACTTCGTGTAGAAGCACGATTGCGCGCAATCGACTCCAGCCAAGCCTCCTTGGACGCTACTGAAACGGGCTATGAGGTCGGAACACGCAACATCGTGGAAGTGCTCAACGCACAAAGAGCTTTGTTCGGTGCGCAGCTGGCATACCAGAACGCCAAGTACGACTATATTCTCGGAATGTTGCGATTGAAGCAAAGTGCGGGCGTCTTGACTGCTGCAGAGATCGAGGAGCTTAATCGCTTCATGGACAACGAGAAAACCGTCACGCGGCTAACTACTATGACTGGCCGGGAGTAGCAGCGTCAATCCATTGAAGTATGGAAGATTGCAATTGAGGAAGAGCGCCTTGGTTGTTTGAAACAACGCTGCGGACCTGGTGAGACTGGCGGTTCCATTCGTCTCTCACTTCACAAAGTTGTATGAAAGTGGAAGCAAGATCGTCAGCGTCGTTTATCTCGCTGATGCAATTCTGTAGTTCGAAGCGATTGCAGATGTCAGCAAAGTTGTGTCGGTCGGGTCCCATTGCAATGGGAATTCCCTGTATCGCGGGCTCAATCGGGTTGTGTCCGCCGGTTCCTTGGAGTGATCCACCGACGAAGGCAAGTTTGGCGAATCCGTATAGTCGAAACAAGACACCCATCTGATCAACCAAGATGACCGCAACGTCTTCGCTTACACGGTCTTGGGTCTCAGTTACAAATCCGGAACTCCGACTTAGTTCAAGCAGTTCCGCACATCTGTGAATATGTCGAGGCGCAAGGATCAAGATCGCATTTGGAATTGACTGTCTGATTTTCTTGTGTGCCTCTAGTGCGACCAGTTCTTCTCCCGGGTGTGTACTTCCCGCAATCCAAATGCACTCATTAGTCGATCTGAGCGATTCCATTGCATCCTGTAGAGGGGAAGGCAAAGCAGGTGGCGGCTCTACATCCCATTTCACACTTCCCGCCACTGATGTCTTGGACTTGGAATAGCCGAGTCTCGCGAAACGATCAGCCGAGTCGCTGTCTTGACAAGCGATGCCGCCCACGGAATTGAGCATAGAAGTCGTAAGATCCCTCAATCGTGCGTAGCCCTTCAGAGATTTTGCTGACAATCGCGCATTGATGACGTAAACGGGTGCACCCACTGCAGACGTCTTTCTTACAAGGTGTGGCCAGAGTTCGGTTTCCATGAGCAGCAATATTCTTGGTTTGATGCGACGCAAGAATCGAGCGACCGAACCGGGTGTATCGTAGGGTGCATAGCAATGATCGACTCGGTTTCCCAATCGAGTCAGTACTTCTCTTGAGCCCATGGGAGTCGTCGTCGTAATCAAGATCGGTAGAGTTGAATCTATCCCTAACAACGACTCAACAATTCGTGCGGTCGCGATTGCCTCGCCGGCCGAAACCGCGTGAAACCAAATGCAATTTTCAGGAATGTTTCGCGGGACGAAACCAAAACGTTCACGCTTTCGCGGACGATAGGTCGAGTCCCCAATTCCCCGAATTAACAGAAGTGCAAAAAGGAAGGGAACGCACAAGTGCGATAGAACTGAATAGACAACTCTAAACACTGTCTGTCAAAGAGAACCTCGAAAAAATGGGCAAGTGCTCTTGAAATTCCCCATTCCGTTCCCATTTATCTAGCAAGGCCCAAGTGAGAACTTGGAGAAAACTCAAGAAAGGAGAACAAAAATGAGAATCATAGATCGACATCCAGTTTGGTCTCCTGCAAACATTATGCAGCGAGACTTTGAGGACAGTTTGTGGAATGTGCTGCCTCGCGTAGCCGGCCAACTGTCAAGACGTGCCTCGGAGTGGATTCCGGCAACCGATATCCAGGACGAAGGCGATAAGTTTGTTTTGCGTTCTGATCTACCCGGCCTCAAAGCGGAAGACATCGACATCACGGTCGAAAACGACTTGCTTTCGATTAAAGGTGAAAGAAAAATTGAACGAAACGATGAGAATGGAAGCTTCCGCCGTTTCGAACGAGTTCAAGGCAGTTTCGAGCGATCCTTCACTTTGCCTGATACAGCTGATCCAGATCAAATCAACGCATCATGCAAGGACGGTGTTCTTGAAGTGGTCATTGGCAAGCGAGCATCCACTCAACTCAAGAAAATTGCTGTAGACTCTTAAATTACAAGCTGCAAGCAAGAAAAAGCGGGCGACGTCTCACGGACGCGCCCGCTTTTTTTGTGTCTAAGTGTGTCGCAGGTTGTCCCGACTTCTGTCACTTCGAGTTCAAACTGACTCTAGGCTGTTGACGTCTACTGGACATTCTTTATAGTCCGTCTGGACCGCAATCTTCTTTCAAGAATCGTAGCATCGCAGTGTAAAAGTCTTCGCGATGCTTGTAGTTCAAGGTTGAAAAGAAGTGAGCTGCGCCTGGTAGTTCGATGTATTCGTACGGCTTCTCCCATTTGTCCAATTCACGACGGTAGCGAGTCACGTGATCCAACGAAACACGCGCATCAGCGTCGCCGTGGATCAGCAACATTGGTACGTTGACCTTTTCCGCTTCGTCTGTAGGAGAAACTGCCTCCAGCCAAGTGCCCATTTGCTCATCTTCCTGGGCCCCGGAAAGTTGGTATCGATAGTTGTTCAGTTGCATCACTGGGTCAGCAACTGCAGCACCTGCGACTACGCACTGATAGATCTGTGGATCTCGAGTTGCCGCCACCAAGGAGGCGTATCCTCCGTAGGACCAGCCGGCCATGGCCATGCGGTCAGGATCGGCCAATCCTTCCTCAACCAGGTACAGCGCACCAGCGTCCTTGTCCGCTTGCATACCTCTTCCCGCTTGGCTTTTCGGAGTGAAACTAGCTTTGTAGAACTTGGTGCCATAGTTATGCGATCCGCGATATTGAGGTTGAAGTACGAGGTAACCATGGTTTGCCAGCATTTGAGCCCATGGATCGTAGGTAATGGTTTCGGTTACGTGGGGTCCGCCGTGTGGGAAAACAACAAGCGGAAAAGGAGGCTCTCCGTTCGGAATGGTTACGTAGCCAGCGATTTCCAAGTCGTCTTCAGACTTGTACTTGATGTACTTGACATCTGCAAGTCTCTTGCTGTCAATGTCTGGCGCGATGCTACCCAAGACCGTAAGTTTTCCACCGGCAAGCAAGAAATAAGTCCCGGGATCGCGGGGACTGGTGTTGTAGATCACCATTGCGTTGCCATCTACGGACTGACTGATGATATCGACTGATCCAGCATTGGGGATGATGTTGTTTAATTGAGCGTCTATTCCTCCTTCTCGCTCGTCGAGGAATTCTCTGTGGCGACGGTCGGTGAAGTACTGAATTCCCGTAACCTCGCCCATGTGTTTCCAGGTATTGGAGTGGTAGATGGGAGACAGAGCATCAACGTCCGGACGACGATAGATAAGCTCTCCAAACTTCTTATTCTCCATGTCATACGACCAAAAACCTGCTTTGTCTTGACCATTGGTCGCTATTACGAACACGTGGTTTGGAGCTGCAGGGTCAGTGCCTACTGGACTAAACTGTTCAAAGGAGTCGAAACCCAATCGGTAGTATTCCTTCCAGTCGGAGGTACCTTCAGGTCGATAATAGAAGACAATTTCTTGCGAATTTGAGTCTTGTCCGGTTGCTCGGACTGGGTTTCCAAGGCGGTCAAAAGCGATCGAGTACTGTGACATCTTCGCGCGAATTACTAGACTCTTGCTTCCCGTTTCGAGATCGAGCTCGTAGTACGCTGTGGGTCGGTAAGCGGTAGCCAATCTACCGCTCGCCGCTGCTCCTTCTTGGATTGCCGTCATGACTTTGGTCGGTTTCTCTGGTAGAACGTGAACCACCCCTCCTGATTCGGATCCAAAAGCCTTTTGTGTTTTGTCCTCTACATTCACCAAGACGAGTTTGAACTCAAACACTCCGCGATTGAAGCCCTGAGTTTGACGACGCACTTGTTGGCGAAGATTCATCAAGAAAGTTGTATTGCTAACCCAAGAGTACGCCTGTATATCCATAGGCGCTGACGTCTGGCGGTGGACCAGCGTCATACCATCGGGCTCCGTGATGTCGTAGATATGGATAGCGGGACCCGAGAGAACCTTTGGGTCCTCGAAGCGGATCATGCTGAGATACTTGCCGTCCGGAGAAACCCGTACGGATCGTATGCTGGGATTCGCTGCCCACACATCAGGAGGATAGGGTTCTGGCGTAGCGTCATCTGCGCAAATAGCGGCACACGCCAACCAAGCAATTGAGGAACCCAAGACATACTTTAGCGCAACGTTTCTCATGATGTGTTCACTGATTATTCGCTACAACAAGAAGCGGAACCGCCACTGTTTCGTAGCGGTTCCGCAGTTTTGGTACTAGTTCATCGAAGTCGACCTAGAGTCCACCCCCTAGACGATACGAGAAACTTGCATATACCGCACGTCCCATGAGATCGTAGCTAGCACCTAGAGGTGTATTGCTCCATGCAAAGACTTCAGACTCATCCACAAATGGCGGTTCAACGTCAGTAAGGTTTCTTACTCCAGCAGAGAACTGGTATGACTCACGCGCCATGGAGAATGAGACGGTATGGTTGAAGTAGAAACTCCGCGAGGCACCGATATCTCGGCACAGAACGTCGCCTTCTTCGGGACCTAAGCAAGTATCACCAGTCCTGTTCGGGACGGAACCCCACGCATCTTCAAAAGCGTCGTGTTGGTCCTGCCGGCCCAAGACACGAGTACTTAACGCTACACGCATTTGATTGAAAGTAGCAGAAAAGACAAGCCGATGTCGGTATCTGTGATATCCCCATTCAGACACTCTCTCTCGTCGTTCCTCAATCTCCGTTATCGTGATAGATGAACGTTCTAGTAGCTTGTGCCCGATGTAGTCTGCCGAGAACAGAATGGGACGATCAAACATCGTGTAGGTGTCTGTGAATCTCACATTGAAATCGATTCCTCGAACCGTTTCATTGTCGCGATTGATGAATCCTTCATGGATATAAGTCATTATCGGATTCTGAGCGTCCGTCGACCGGGTAATTCGCTGACAGAAGGGACTGTTGAGGGTTGCCGTGTAGTAACAATCATTGACAATGAAGCTAGCTACAGGTTCGATCATCGTGTCGTCCACCTCGACCTTGTAAACATTTGCGCCCATTGCAAGAGCAAACGCATTCGTAAATGGCTGTTCGAAACTAAAGCCCCAAGTTTCCGAAACCGAGGTTTCGGGGATCAGGTCTAACGAACCACCAGAGGCAACCTCTACGCTATAAACGGCAAAGTCTGTTATGACGTAAGGGTCCGCGCCATTGTTGAGACAGTTCTGGAGAACGTGGTCTTCACGAGTGTCGTTATCTGGGACGTATTCACCGGAAATGGGATCGATTGCCTGATTGGGTATCACGCATGGATCAAAGACGGAGCGAAATCCAGTTTGTGCCTTGAGGAATAGATTTCTCAAGTTGGGGCCACGGAACGATGTGCCCTTAGTTGCGCGAAGAAGCAGAGACGAAAAAGGACGATATGCCAATTTGCCTGACCAGGTCCAAGCAGTACCAGCAAATTCGTCGTCGGAATGCCGCGCCGAGAGGTTTACCGTCAATTCGTCTGCAAAGTCCATGTTGCCGATGAGCGGCAGTTCAATCTCGCCGAACCATTCACTGATGGACTTTTCTCCTTCAGCGCCTTGGTCGGCGGAGAATCCAAAAAACTTGCCTTCTGAAGCAACGTCGTTGGGAATCGAATCGATACTGTCATAGCGCTTTTCGTAGCCTATTCCAGTGGACACCGCACCACCTTGCAGGTCAAAAACAGTCCCGGTAAAGAAAACGGAGAAGATTGTTTGCTCGATATGCGTATCGAACTCTCGGGTTCCGAACAAGTAGTCTCGCTCCTGTTGAGTCGCGAAATGACCTTGTTGGTCAGGGGATAGAACGCTGGGCGCAAACAGATTCACTGGTACGCATCCGGCAAAATCGTTGGGATCGCTCACAATGCCGAAATCATCTATACATGGGATGCCGGCAAAGGAATAATTGCCAAGGCCCAGTTGAAGTCGGTCGTCCAAAATTCCTTCTCGATGGGAGACCCCCGAGGAATCGGAGTAAGACACGTAGGCTTCGCCTGTCCAATCGCCCCGTGCGCGAGCATTAAGGAATGGGACGTCGAAGCGAACCCCTCCCACGTATCTCCACTGCGCAACGTCGACATGCGAGATGTTTCGGTCGCCTTCAATGACAACCACTGGTTGTACAGGCCATGGTCCGAGCGGAGGCACTGTACGATCACATGTTCCTCCTGGTCCTGGATCGCAACCAAATGTTTCGAAGACAGCTGCTCGCAAGGATGGCTGAGAAATAAACTCGTTGTACGCCAAGCCACAATCAACACCGATCGAACTGTTTGGATTGCAAATGTTATAGGGACTGTTGGCATTGACCACTGGAAACAGTTGATAGCCACCGCCATTGTGAACAGTGGATCTCTTGCCGTAAATGAACTCATAGAAAGGAGTAATGTTGGATTCGCCTTCAAACGTATATTCTCCATAAGACATGAAGTTCACGCGACGAAACTGTGGGTACAGAGTACGGTATTGCTCGTTCACGTCTCGGATGTAGGGACGCCACGAAACATCGTTGAAGCCGTCGTTGTCCTCGTCAGTCCAAAACCATTCTCCTCCGAGAAAATACCGAGACATGGAAAAGTCATTCCATCCTCCGTTAGACTCTCCTGGTGTTGAGAAAACGAGTCCTGCATATGGAACTCGAGTCACCCATCCACCATGCAATCCCGAATAGCCACAATTGTCCCATTCCATTCCGTACCAATATTCAAACCACAGACTCTTAGATCTGACCTCACCATCCGTGGTTATTTCAGCATCGCTTGAACATCCGGATGTATGGGGTGCTTGCCCGGCTGTCACTTCGTCGCTATAGTTGTAGCTTGCTCCCATTCCCACAAATCCACGGTCGTAGTTCTTCCCCCACGTCAACGCTATGTTTCTGCCGGATGTGCCGGCGTACTGATCGCGGTCTGCGAACAGATCAATTTCAAGTCCGTCAAAATCCTTCCTAAGGATGACGTTCGCAACGCCTGCTATTGCGTCGGAACCGTAGACGGAAGAAGCTCCGTCCAGCAATAGCTCATACTGTTGCACAAGGACGCCTGGAACTAGGTTAAGGTCAGGACTACTGGGGGCGCCTTCGACACCAGCTGGAGCCAAGCGACGTCCGTTAATAAGTACTAAGGAGCGATCTGGTTCAAGGCCGCGAAGGTTAATTGTCGATGCAGCCGGTCCGTTGTCCAAGACATAACCCGTGAAAGTAAGATCGATTTGAATCCCACTGGCTTGCGTGGACTTTTGGAGGATCTCCGCCGTGTCCACGAGACCAGCTTCTCTCTCGACTTCCGCGTCAATGATCTGTAATGGAGAGATGTTGTCGTACGTCGAACGCTTCAACCTAGATCCCGTAACCGTTAAGGTTTCCATGTTGTCTTCATCGGCGGCCGCTGATTCGGACTCTTCCTCAGAAGCTTCGTCTTCGTCTTCTTCATCGGTTTCCTGAGCCCACGACGCTAGCGACCACGAAAGAACGAGCAACGTGAGCAACCACACTAAGGTGGTCTTGTGTTGGAATCTTCTAGACATATTGCATTGCCTCTTCTTGTATGTAACTTTGAACGCAGTAAGCAGGGCGAAGCGGAACGCTCTCAACCGCAGGCTCAACTCCCCTGCACACGTGAGTTCCTTATGCGTACTTTAGCAGATTTATAGAGATAAAGGAAGCGGTTTCGATGCGGTATAAGCAGCAACAATTGCACAATGTCAGAGTCATGCAATTCACAATTCGAGAGGTAGCAGTTTCCCATATTCAGCACCGAATTGGACGGTGTCGCAGCGTAGGGAGTGACTAATAAAATGGATGAACATTGCAGGGATGCGCACCAACTAGAACACGATGAACATTCTCGTCTGGAAAACGCTCCCCAATCGACCGGAAAGCTTGGAGACTCTATGAAGTTTCTAATTTGCTTACGGTAGAGATGGCGAGTGCAAGCAAGCCTGAGAAGTCTAGGTACAGCAGTGTTTCCTGTACACCACTAGTTCAAACTACAAACCAGGAATTGACGCTGAACTTCCGACAAGTGCCAGAGCTCGACCGATTCCGTTCGACAAACAAGCCAAAATTGAAAACCGGGCGCGTTTCAATTCTGGTTAGTAGTAGTGGTCGCGGATGCGGTGGACGCGTCCCTTGAACTCATTGTGGGTTTGGATTGGCCTCGCTTAATTTAGTTGCGGAAACACGTCCTTCATATCCAAACTGCCTAAGGCTCGCTCGCGTTTTGCGTCAATCACTTGAGCTGGCGCTATTTTATTGGAAGTCGTACGTTCAGTCTTATTTTCGGCTACTGACCCTCCATACACAGTGACTGTAATGAGCTTTTGGTATTGGGTTGCCTCTTGAAAGACTCTAGCCGCATCGGCAAGTCCAGCTTCTCGATCCACCTTTTCGCTCACCACTGTTAGTGGTGAGCTGATGTAAGAAGCCGTATGCTTCAACCGTGCTCCCCGGATGGGTAAGGGTTCCGCGTCTGTATCGAGATCGTTCATCGATTTGGATTTTGCAGCAGAACCTTCTTCCATGCCTTCATGTGCATCTTGCGACGCCGATGCAAGTGACCAAGAGAACACTGCCATCACGATCAACCATACAACCGTGTATTTTTGCTCGAATTTAGTAGTCATATTGCATTGCCTTTTCACCTATGGATGCTTGAAAATCGTGCACGGAAATGTGGACGACACGCAATCCTAAATCAATTACCCTGCGCGGAAGAATCTATATGATTACCCTAACAGATTACCGAACGGATTAGAAAACTTTCTGGCTACGTAAAGAGATGCGACGCCGAGCGCTGATGCTAGCCTCATTGATTGCTACAAGTCGATCGAACTGCGCGTAACTTGGACCATCCAATGCAATTCATTGAAGCGAGCCAGCCACCACCGACATTTGGGCTTAGAGGTGTGATTATTAAAGAAAACAAGCTGGTACAGGGGCCATCCAATGCAAGAACTTGGCTTATATATTTCGATTCGATTCTTGATTGGATTTCTGGGACAGCATTGCCTTCAGTGCACTCATTCCATAGCCAATTAGAATCGTCGTACCCACAATGAACAAAGCAAACCAAAATTTTCCCCAAGTAGAATCGAAGTCCTCCAGAATTAGCAGCGCTAGAGCAAGGAGCAGCCCGAAGCTAAAGTAGAACTCAAACTTCGATTTCATACCTTTCATCATCACTATCTCCGTGTGCTTTCAACGCAGTGTGTTCGCTTGCGTCCGGCTTGATTTCCCTGCGAACTAGTCGATTCAATGTTGACAAGCTCATTAGAGCTTGAAGATCTAACCAATGCCAAAACGGTTGCTCGGAGCTCAGTCCAATCCCATGAGTTCGCACTTGCGCTTCATAATGCCCTTTAGATCTTCGCGGTGGCACGGGATCAGTAGAGCATCGCGTGTGGCTCCTCGATTGCCATCGATTCGGTACTTCTCAGTCAACCAAGTCTGGACATGAATGACCTCAACTTTGTCGTTCTTTCGAAATCGTAATTCTTCGTTAGCGATGTACTCAAAGAGTTTTCCATCATCCAGCAAAATGAGGTGCACGTTACGGTCGACACGTCCCACGCGCTCAATTGTCGCTTCCCATCTGGTTGTTTTGTCTCTTTTCTCGTCTCCCTCAGGCTCTTCTGTTTCCTGTTCGACGGAATCATCGGTTTGGTCTGAATTTGACCTGCCCCCAGGCAATACCGCTCGTACTGGCGCAGTCAATGCCCCAGCCAATCTACCAAAGAGACCTCGTCTCTTGCGCGGTTCTGTTTCCTCGTCGCTCGAGGAGGCGTTACTCTCATCGGTGGTTTCAAGTTCTAATTGCGTTTCATTTACAGTTTCGTCAGATGAAACCGCATCGGAGTCATCTTGTAGCCAATCGAGAACGTCGTCGAGGTCTTCAAGCAAATTTCCTTCCTCATCGACCGTATCGTCGCTGAGAGCGAGTTCATAGCATCTTTGCCGCGTAGATTCATCGTCGATGAAACTGCACTGTTCGAGTAGCTTGCAAAGTGCGCGCTTGCTTTCTGGCAGTGCATCGCAATCAATCTCGCTCTTTTCTTCGTCTGACAGCAGAGAAACGCTGCTCAGGACGAACAATCCAGCAATCAGAAAACGGAAGTAGTCAAACCTCAACAAAGAAGCTAACTCCGAAGACAGCGTCGAAAACACAATTAACCCAAGTATACGAGCGAAATACATTCAGGGAGAGCTTGAGAGACTGTTGTATTCGGCGATAGTGGATCTTGCATCGAGTACAACGACTAACGGGACAACGCGTAGTGATAGACGAAAGGTACGTTGCGTGTACGCACAGGTTTACCGTTTTTGAATGATGGTCTGTACTTTGCACGTTCCGCAATTACGCGAACTCGGTACTCCATGCGTCGATCGGGCGAAGTGGAAATTGTCTTTCGGCCGACAACCTTTCCCCGGTCGTTGATATGAAGTGCGAGCTTCACGGTTCCGATCCTACCCTGAATCTCAAGGCTTCGTTGAGGACTGATCCACGTACGAGTGACGGACATATGAATGATATTGGGCTTGTCAAAAGCTTGGGCTAGCAATTCTGGGGTTGATTCAAGCAATTCCCAAGCTTCCTCGTAGTACTGAATTCCCTTGTGTGGTCTGTTGAACATGACATGCCAATCCGCCAACTCTAGGAGTGCCGATGCTTGCTCTACATCGGTCGAAATGGGATTGGAGAGCACAATGTGAGCTATGTCCTGCAATTCGGTCGTGCCGCGTTCATATGTGCTTGGCCTTCTTCTGAATTCTCTTGGATCCCATCCTGGAACTTGGACCCGAAACCTGGGAGCAAGACGCGTTTCGGGAGTGGGGAACCTAGTCTCGCGAAGTGCTTGTACATAGCCCCGTCTAACAGCGAGAGCGAATGGATGCGCAGGTGGGTAGTGTTCGCCTACATACTCGCGTAGCGGTCCGTAAAGAACAAGTGCTCCTGAGAACTTCCGTGTAGATTCGTACCAGTCCAAGAGTTGGATAAGACCTTGGATGCGCCTCGGGTCCAAATCGCTATCGTATTGATTTAGAACGATTTTGTAAGCATGTTCATGGCGTGCATTTGCGTCTTGCCAAGCTCCTATCTGAATGAGAGAATTCGCTTCGCGATACGCAATGCGCATTTGTTCAGGCGCAAGCGGCCCTTCCACAATGCGAGCGACATCTGAGGCGTTGCGATAAGCTCCCAAAGCGTCGAAATGCTGACCAAGTGCGAAGTTTGCGTCACCAAGTAAAACCCAAGGCTCAACCAATGCCTTGTCGTATAGTCCCGAAGTATCCTTAATGTCCTTGATCATGTTCTCGAGTACGGGAATCACAACATCCGCTTCGCCAGAGTCGATACGGTTCTTTAGAACATCGAGATCGTTCGTCTTACTAGTACTTTCTGACGGCTCGGATCCGTAGCAACAAAGTGCGGTACCGAGTAGGCCAACACAAACGACTCGACCCAATAACTTGATATGTCTATTCATCTAGATTTTTTTGCTGTCGATCCACGAGGTTAAAGAAGAGTATTGAATCGCAATCTGTGCAGATCTGACAGATCGTGGTCCGACGAGTGACTCGGTCTTTCCGGGACTTCATTTCGGGTGCACACATTTCCTTCACCGAGCAAGATCTTGCTCGTATACGAGTGTGTGAAGTTCGTCAGCAACTCGGAACTCTCGGGGACTGAGATAAAGATACTCAATCTGTCCAAATGCATTTGCGCAGTCGTTGTCTGAAAGCGGAATCTCTCGACAGGCCACTTGTACGAGCAAATTCCTGTCGATTTCCAATCCATCTCGATCAGCCAATATCACAGCACGGATGGCGTCCGCCAAAACTTTGGTTTTGGGTGTGCCTGGGAGCGTGGCACGATATAGGTAGGGCAACCAAGGTCGTGTCTCTTCAATTGAGCTGAGAAACTCCTCGTCCTTCTTTCCTCGCCTATAGTATTCGGTAACTGCCCAGTCATCACCGAGCCTTGCTGCACTAGACAACAAGCGAGAGTACTCGTCGTTCAGGATCTCGCGTTGAAACCGAATTTCCGCGCTCGGCTCCCATTGAAACAGATCTTCGCGAAATTGTTCCACATACTCGGCCATAGCGGATTGTTGGACGGATGGCCAGCCATTCAATGGCTGAGATAGACTTGAATCGAATTTGGAACACTGTGCTTCTATCCACGCCGATCGCAATACCCTGTTCTTTAGCCTTTGTCTTCGTTGCTTGTACGTGTCAAGATCCAAGTCCCGAATGTGCTCGATCTGAGTCAGTTGATACTCGTAGTAGCTCATCCTATCTTCTGTCAATCCTTCGAATCCACCTGGCATCGGACCAAACCAATCATCTCGATAGTTCGTCGTGGAAGGCATGCAGTTCTGGATGTATCGCGCCTTCTTCCAATCGGCATTCCTCTCTGCTCAATGCCTCCAACGCCAAACTACGATTGGTACTAGGATCTTCAAACACTCTATCAAAAGTTGGAGGTGTACCAAGAAGTAGCAACGTATCAATCCTGTTCTCCCAGTGTGGCAGCTCTGAGTCCGTGAAGAACTCATCGAGCGCGTCGATGCAATCACTTGTCAATTCGGCACGCACATCTGGACAAGCAGTGTTCAGTAGTTCCAAGTCCGACAGGGACCGTTCTCTTAATTCAGAACTGGAATCGGTATTGGCTATGTAGTTCCAAGAGTGGCTCGATTGAGAAGTGGAGTCTTGCTTGCTCGGTTCAAGCGTGATGCCCGTAAAGCTCTCTGCGCCATTACCTTGCACAATTAGGAAGAGCACAACACCAATAAGTGCGAATGAGACAGCGACAACTACTGCGGCCAACACTAGACGGTTTCGACCTGCCATCTCCATAGCTCTTCCTTCACTTTTTGGGGTAATCTCTAGTCCAGACTCCGATCGTGTCGTATCCAGCAATTGGTTTCATCACGCGTACTATGATTCTTTACGACTTGTTGGCTAATCCGATTCGTTAATCATCAGAACATCCCCTAGCGAGAATTTTGCCATGAAGAAGCCGTTTCAAACAGACATCGAAACTATTCAAAAACGTGCGCGAGAAAAAATTGCGCAAGGTGCTGTCACCGATGCGTATCTTGCCGATAGAGGCCTGGTTATTGATGTGCTCAATGACATCCTTGCAACTGAGATCGTCTGTGTCCTTCGTTATCGAAATCATTACTTCACTGCGTCGGGAATCAATGCTGGACCCATAGCAGCAGAGTTTCTAGAGCATGCAAACGAAGAACAGATGCATGCGGACTGGGTCGCGGAACGCATCACGCAGTTGGGCGGATCACCTAACTTTAACCCTGAAGGACTGCTTTCTCGGTCGCATGCCGAGTACAGCGAGGGAGAAACACTGCAAGAGATGATTGAAGAGGATCTTGTTGCAGAGCGAGTCGCCATCGAGACGTATTCGGAAGTGATCCGATGGCTGGAAAACGATGATCCTACGACCCGCAGAATGATCGAAGACATCCTCAAGATGGAAGAACAGCATGCAGACGAGCTAGCGAGCCTACTGGCAACTTTGCCCGATTGATTCGCTAGTCGTACACGACTCGAAACCCGATCGTTTCAGTTTGGTGATTGATTGGCACTTTTCGACTGAACGTTGTTCGTGTCGTCTCTTCGCCAGGAAGCATCCAATTGCCTCCCTGAACCCACATCGCCACAGTCCCTGCGTCGATTGTTACGGAGCGAGTCCATTCGGAAACGTTTCCACCGAGATGCCGAATACCTCCTGGAGTGATGTCACTGGTCTTGGAATCGCACTTGGCGAGCCGTCCAGCTGCATCGTCGCCTGTCGTCGCAATGGCGGGATCGTAGTTGTCGCCCCAGGGGAACAAGCGTTTTTCAGTCCCAGAGGCAATCGCTCTCCATTCCTCGGAAGTGGGCAATCGCCCGCCTGACCAACGTGCAAACGCGTCTGCCGACCACCAACTGATCCCTGTTACAGGGTAATGAAGGTCTTCCTTTTGCTTTGACCAGTTCATCGGTTCATGGGAGTGTCCAGCAGGTTCGTTGTCATTAGCATAGAGTCCAGCATTAACGAGGGGGTCCGCAAGGAACTTCGCGTAGTCGTTTCGACTTACTTCACATCGATCCGCCCGTAGCCTCCCCAGTGATTTTTCCGTTGATAGCACTAGCTTCGCAAGTGAGACGTCGCTGTCTGGAGGTAAAGCTGTGACAAACTGCGTGACTCGTGCTTGAGCAGGCAATCCGACGGCATAGTCGCCGCCCTCCAGCAGTACGGTGTTGCCGGCAGGTGTTCCCCACGGCAGAACAGGGGGAGGAGGATCTTCGTATACGCACCGAAAACCAAGATGATGACTCTGGATCTCCGAACTAACGGGTAGCCATGCAGCACTCAAGGCATAAAGATCGCGAGCATTGATGCGAACGGGCGGTGCGCCAAACACCGGAATTTGACCAGGTCCTGTGAGCAAAGTAGGAGCTGTCGTCCCCGCCGTCCATTCCATGACATTGTTCGCCAAGTCTTGCACTCCCAAGGGAGTACCTGTCGTTGGATGTGTACGACATGGTTGCTGTGCGTTTCGATCGGGCTCAGTGAACGGCCATGCCGTATCGTCGAAGTCGTTTCCCCACGGATATAAGCGTCCCTGTTTACCTCGGGCGATGGCTTCTATTTCTTCAACCATTGGGAGGCGCCCTCCCACAGCCCGACAGTACGTCGAAGCGCCGCGAAAGCTCACGCCGCTGGCAGGAGAATTCAGTCTTCCCGCGCTTCTGTGTCCTGTTGAAGCAGAGGCTAACCAATCTGGTGGCTCGGCATCGGACTGGTTACGAGACGTTGCCCATTCAACAAATCGCTCGTACTCTATCTGTGAAACTTCGCATTCATCCACCTGAAGGGGCGCGAGCAAGATCTGCCGTTCTGGTTTGTCGAGACGAATGCGGAGCTCCGTACTAAACCATTGACGATCCAGCATTTTGAGGACGGCGTCATCTACGTTTCGCGCTCGTTTGTTTGGTGCTTCCCAGGCACGCAATTCAACCTCGATGGCATCAATGTCGGTTCGACCAACATTGAGCCATGTAATGGCAATGCCAGCGAGTAGCAGTGCAAGCAGAATGAGTATAGGTTTGCGCCAACTCATTCCGATCTACGCATGCCTGGTCTCCAGAACAGCAATAGAAGCAAGACCATTGCTCCAAGAATGCAATAGAGGATCACGAGCCAAGTTCTGACTCCGAAGAAAGCGACATCTGCTTGAACCGTAATGGGTTGATTGTCGATTCTCACGCGATTGCTATCGGCCAGTACCGTAAGAAAACCGTCCTCATCGATTGTGGAGTACACAAAGCCGACGACAAAGTCGTTGAGGCTGGCGGAGATGTAAGCGACCGCCCGCCAGCTCGGCTCATCCCCCGTTTCAGTGCCAAGCGGTGTTAGCACTACGGAACCTTGGCCAAGCGCAACCTGCAGTCCCCGCCAAATATCTGGAAACTTGTTCAAGCTCAATCTCGGCAAGACCATATCGAAGCCCTCGGGAGGATTGTCAGGATCCACTCTGGCTTCAACCTCTAAGAGTATGCGGTTAGATAGAAGCCGTAATGAAGCGTGACCCGGTTCCTGAATTGGGACGAGGGTGATTGGTATTGGGTCAAATCTTGATGAGGGACCTCCAAGACGACCGGCCATTTCCAATGAGTCGTGGAGGTCTTGAATGACTGAAGTCTCTTCTGCTGTCAATGCGTCTAACTTATCGAGGTTTTCAGCAATCTTGAGTAGGAAATCTTCTAGCAATTCAGTGGGCGGTAGATTCTTGTCCAAGTAATCTTGAAGTTCGCTAATGTAAATCATCAGCGCACCAAGCAAAGATGGTAAGTCTGTGTCCTCAAGTGGGAGGCTGGTCTCCGGTTGAACCAGCGATTGGGGATCTGCCAATCGAAGTTGAAAGGCACTTTGATTGGAACTATCCGCTCCAGGTGTTCCTACGCCGCTTGAACCGAAATTTCCACTTGAGTTCGGCGTCGTCGCATCGGGAAAACTACCCATTGCACTTGGATCCATGGGACCTTGTCCGATGCCCAAGCTTGAGCCTTCTGGAATGTCCGTTGAGTCCAGACCGGAACCGCAGTCCATACCGGGTGGACAATCGCCCATGGTTTCTGGAGGCCAGGCTCCGCTTGAATCACCGTCGGAATCCCCTCCTCCACCATCTAGTAGCTCTTCGAAGAGCGAATTGATTTGGGAGTCACCGCCAGATGTCCCGCCTTGACCAACGCAATCTTCAAAACTAATCCCCGGGGGACAATCGCCAATATCGCCCGATCCCAGGATGCCACCGCTTCCCCCCATAAAGTGCCAATGCCAAATGCGTATTCCGTGATCCCTCAGAATTGACATTAGTAGGTAATAGGTACCTACGTCATAGATGTCACCTCGGATGCTCCCACGCGCAGACGTGGGTATTCGATAAAGAAAGTCGTCTAGAGTATTGGGCGTTTGAAGAAGCTCTTCCCGTGTCCATACGGTACCGGAGTAAGGATCTCGTACCACATTGCGATGGAATTCCAGAACGGGCATGACTTCGGGATGCCACACTTGATCCTGCGGCGAATTTTCATAGTCGTGCAGCAGTGCCGGCGGACTCGCAGCCATCTTATTCAGCACAAGCGATGTGCTGAATTCACGGGTCATGACGACACCGATTTCCTGAACCTTTTCTGTGTAGCGCTCTTCCTTCTCGGCTCGAGCAGCGATGCTCAATACGATCACGATAACGAGTACAGCCACACCGTTGGCAAGAATGTCAACCAGCGCAACTCCGGCAAAGTTAGGAATTCGAGAAGCCGAAGAGGTCACGGCAATTCCTCAACATGATCCTGAATGTACTCAGGAATGTCGTCAAGCATCACGGACTTGAGGAATTCGTTGTCGGCTATGACCCAGCCAATTCGCAATGGTCGATACGGCCACATGTCATACAAGCAATTGCGCGCCACAGTCATTGTTGCGACGCTTCCTTCGAGCAGGAAGAACAACAATTGATCGTCTCCGTCTCCGTATACACGTTCCGCATAGCGACGAAACGCGCTGCCAGGCTTACAGATGTCATCGCGGGCAACACCTTCGGCGGTTTCCACGATGCGCACAGCTTCCGGAAACACAATGATCGAATAGCCCGAACTGCCGTCCATTCGTTCAATGCGATAGTGGCCCTCAGTCGTGGACTCACTAATTCGTTCTCGAACTGCCGCTTCCGAAACCACGTTGACAACGAGAAGGAACACGAGCATCAGTGCAAACATGCCGCCGAATACGGCCATCATTGGAGCGCTGTTTTCCTCTTGCTGCGAGATTCCCGCTGTGCTGTTTCGAGAGGAACTACTGTGAGTTTCAGTGAACACGTACGTTATCGCGCAGATATCGTTCTAGTGAGGTCAATGTACGTTCTTCACCACGCTGAACAAG
This sequence comes from Candidatus Azotimanducaceae bacterium, assembly GCA_965203735.1. GTDB lineage: Bacteria > Pseudomonadota > Gammaproteobacteria > Pseudomonadales > Azotimanducaceae > Bin55. The sequence goes on along the minus strand of OZ241909.1, from coordinate 303,586 downwards.
TGCGAGCAGAAGAGCCAATGCAATGCTCAGTGAAAGTGCAATGAGCGTAGTGTCGAACGCGATGCCCAACGGTGAAATTGCGGCTCCAAGTTCGCTTGACAAGCCGCTGAGCCCTGATTCAGACGAGATGATTCCTCGAATGCCATCTGCGGCTAGAGAAATGCCCAGGACCGTACCGATGAATCCCAGGACAGGTGTAGCAAAGCTTATGTAACGAGGCACGAGATAAGACTCGTCGTGTCGTCGCCAAAGGAATTGAAGCTGAACATCTAGACTGTCGGCGTCGCGAGCTACGTTTCGTACCCTGTCAATATTTGAGTTTGCGACGGGTCCGTCGTCGTTTTCCCACTTGTTCATCGACAGTCGAAGAAAGAATGCATTCCACCATTTGCTGAGTAATAGAAGCACTCCCCAATAGAAGATGAACACGGTCACGGGCGGAATGATCCCTCTGCTAAGGAAACGCTGGGTTACGTTGTGTGCAATTTCCACAACTCCTTCAATCCATTCCATTAAGAGCAAGGTTCCCGCACAAAGGATGAGTGCAGTAACCATCGTCAGGTATAGACTGGGTCCCCCAAGAAATCGCGCTAACCACTCCAAGGCGTCAGTCTGACGCATCGAGGCGGCTTCAATCCACAGGCCTGTTATATATAACGCAATGGCCACGACGAACAAAGGTGCGAGCCGCGAGGTCCATGATCCACTCTCGCCCTGGAAAATGATCTCTAACGCGGGCAGTGCAAATGTGATTGCTACTGCTGACAAACCGACCATTCCTGTGTAGCCGAGCGAGAGAAGTAACGTTCGTCGTGTCGTGCGCCACGAATACAGGCCACCGACCACTACGATCGCAAGAATAATGGGTATTGCCGCGAGCACTATGGGTTGGTTGAATGCTTGAACGACGTTTACTGATACGAGACTTAGTAGTAACAGATATAGGATTGCGGCTATAACCACACTCTATCCTTAGGGCTTTCCGGAAACTAGAGGGAGAATTTGGATTGAAATGGTATCGCATTTAACCAAAAGGCAATGTAGCGATGTGTTTTCCTTTAGATTGGGAGATTTGGAATCGGTTCGGGAGGTGAGGGGATTTGGTTAAGATGGCACTCGTCAGTGCCATCTTGGCAGTCTTAAGAGTTGGGACGGAGTTATAGACATGAAGAGTCCTTTGTATAGGTTGGAAGGTGCAACTAGAACCCGTTTGTTGATTGCGGCCACACTGTTTTCCACCGTCTTTGTAGCAAACCAAAGTGTGGTGGCGCAGGAGTCTGACTCGTCCGATGAAGAGTCGGGTCCCATGGTTGAAACGAGTTACGGGACAGTGCAAGGACAAATGGAGGAAGATTCGGTTCGAGTATTCAAAGGTATACCTTTCGCAGCCCCGCCCGTCGGCGACTTGCGTTGGAGCCCGCCACAACTTCCCGAGAGTTGGGAAGGAAGTCGGGATGCAACGGAGTTCGGAGCGGATTGCATGCAGCCCGCCGGCGGCATCGGATCTAGCCAAGCCGAGAAGTCAGAGGATTGCCTCTACCTAAATGTTTGGTCGGTTGAAAGGGACGAACCTCAACCGGTCATGGTCTGGATCCATGGTGGGGGATTTAGCTTTGGTAGTGGATCCAATGAGGGTTACCACGGAACGGAATTCGCGAAGTCCGGCGTCGTCTTGGTGACGATTAACTACCGACTGGGCCTTGCAGGATTCTTTGCACATCCTGGGTTGAGTGAAGAATCGGAAATGGGGATTTCGGGTAACCAAGGAATCTACGACCAACTTGCCGCTCTCAGATGGGTTCAGGAAAACATCGCTGCATTCGGCGGTGATCCCAACACCGTTACGATCTTTGGAGAGTCCGCCGGATCCATGAGTGTCTGCTACTTGGTTGCAACTCCCTTGTCCAAAGGACTGTTCCAAAAGGCTATTGGACAATCTGGAGGATGTTTCAACAAACACCCAACACTGGAAGATCCACTAGAAAATCCCGAGCAGACCCGAGGTGAACTCGCTGGAGGCGGCCACGCTGCTGGTGTAGTTATGGCCCAAGCACTTGGTGCTACGGGAGAAGGGACTGAAGCTATCGACGAACTGCGAGAAATGGACTGGGGTGCGCTTGTTGTGGCGCATCAGCAGAGTGGTGTTTCGTTGTCATGGCGATCAGTCTATGTAGACGGCTACTTGTTCCCGGATCAAATGGGAAACCTTCTTGGCGGAGACGGCGGAAATCCGGTTCCGGTGCTCGTTGGCTCGAACACCGACGAAGGTACTTGGCTCTATGCAGGAATCCCCGAGCGCAGTATGGAGGACTGGAAGACGTCGGTTCGTGAGAATACGGACGGGGATGCAGAGAAATTCATCGAACTGTACATGGAAGATGCAAAGAAGTCGACAAAGACCGCTTCCCAACAAATGATCTCGGACGTTGTCTTTGCTTGGGAAATGCGGAAGTGGGCACAGTTGATAACTCAGCGAGGAGCGGATGCTTACATGTATGTCTTTAGTCATGCACCCTTCTTTCCAGGCTTGGGCCCAGACAGGCCGATGGGCGCCTACCATGCCGGAGAAATTGCGTTCGTCTTCAATAACCGAAATGAAACGAATTGGAATGAAGACGATCACAAGGTTGCGGATCTAATGCACGCGTATTGGGTGAATTTCGCCAAGACTGGATCACCAAACGGAGAGGGCCTTCCAACTTGGCCCGTGTACGACTCTGACCTTGACAATGCACTGGAAATAAACGCAAATCCAGAAACGATCAATCGTTGGCGCAAGGCGAAATTGGACGGATGGGAATCGACAGTCGAATATTGAGCAAACGATTTCTGTAGGGTTTCGATCTCCAGCCAACTAACGCGCATCGCTTCGATCTTTCTACCACTGCTGGGGGCGCAGATTCCCTCAGTGTTTGGCTATGCATCAAAACGGATGGACCTTTGGGCTCGCCTGAGTCTTGAACTGTCAACAAGGTCTGGCAATCACCAGCAAATTTGCTAGGATTTACAGTCCCCTCCAGCTCATACACGGACGTGGACTACCCCAAACAGCCTGATACTTACGCCAGCATCTTCAAGACCGAAACTGACGTGCAGCTGCCGGCAAGACCGGACAATCGCACTCGCTACATGTACTTCAAGACTATCGCTCGTGGCGGCAAGTGCGTCATTAGCTCATGCAAGGATCTTCATCTGAGACGTACGGTTTGCTACAAGGCACTGCGTCCTGAACTTGCCAAGAATCCTGCGGAACAAGAGAGGTTCTTACGCGAAGCGCGAATTACTGCGATGCTGCAGCATCCCAACACGATTCCAACTTACGAACTTGGCAGAGATGTGCGTGGAAACTATTACTTCACCATGAAGTTGGTTCATGGTTCAACGCTCCGCGAGTTGATCCAGCGATGTATCGAACGCCGAACTCACCAGATCGAGGGATTTGGACTTCCTAGACTCATCGAAATCTTAATGCAAGTATGTCACGCGACGCATTACGCCCACATTCACGGGGTCGTACACAGGGACATCAAGCCCGAGAATGTGCTGGTAGGGGACTTTGGCGAGGTCATGTTGCTGGATTGGGGAACAGCAAAAGTATGGGACGACAGCAGTAGGTCGAATGTCCATGAGGACATGCTATCTCCTGAATTCAAGCTCGCAAAATTCGACATTGGCGATTCGAACATTGATCTGACACGTCGCGCTCCGCTGGACGGTACTCCGCCGCACATGTCAACGGAGCAACTGCTCGATCCTCTAGATATTGATCACAGAACGGACATTTACAGTATTGGTACCGTTCTGTATGAGATTCTGACGTTGCGGCGAATGTTTCGGGGAGACGATGTGGAATCCGTTTTGGAACATATTCGAAATCGAGACTTTGTGCCGCCAAGAGAGCGAAGTCCAAACTTGGATATTCCGATCGAGCTCGAGGATATTTGTCTGCGTTGCACTTTGCTCAACCGTGAGGAGAGGTTTCAATCGGTAGACACTCTCATCTCCGAACTTGAACGATGGACGCATCAAGCCAGAGCGGCCAATTAATTGCAGCTTAGATGTGCAAGTTTCCCCTCTTTGCTAAGATAGGCTCGCACGCCGAATTGAGGTAAATCGGATGGATGTAAAGATCACATATTGCAATTCTTGAGGCTACAAACCCAAAGCGGCCAGTTTGGCTGCAAAACTAGAGAGTGAATTTGAAGCCAGCGTCGAACTAATTGCCGGTGGCGGCGGAATTTTCGATGTGGATGTGAACGGCTCAATCGTTTATTCAAAGCATCAGACCGGAGAATTTCCGGACGAAACATCGCTAGTCGATCAACTTCGCGCTTAAGCAAGTTTCAACAGGGCTGATAGATTTGTGACTCGGCGTCGGCTAGGACGCTTGATTCTGAACTTTTGATTGCCAGAAAGGCGTGCCCACTATAGGAGTTGAAGCGTGGGCGGTGTCGCTTGGTGCCATCGGGCCTGCGAGATACGCTAAGCGTCCAGCTTTTATTGCGTGACTCATTGCAGTTGCCATTGCCACCGGATCATCCGCGGTTGCCACCGCAGTGTTGACGAGTACGCCATCAAATCCCAATTCAAGTGCTGTTGCAGCATGGGAAGGAAGACCGATTCCCGCGTCGACGAGCAGTTTCGCTCCAGGAAGGCGATCTCGAAGAGTCTCAAGCGCATAGGTGTTGATTAGTCCCTTGCCTGTGCCAATCGGTGATCCCCAAGGCATGATGACCTCACACCCGGAGTTGTACAGCCGTTGGCATACGACCAAGTCGTCAGTGCAATAAGCGAACACTTCAAAGTTCAGTGCAAGCAGTTGTTCGGTCGCGGTTAGCAGTTCGTAGGGATTGGGCTGAAGGTTGTACTCGTCGCCGGTAACCTCGAGCTTGATCCAATTGGTCTCGAATATTTCGCGACTCATCTGTGCAAGAGTTACAGCCTCATGTGCACTATGGCAGCCTGCTGTATTGGGGAGAACATGGCATCCCAATTTCGAGATCCGATCCCATATGCTTTGTCCTCCCTTTGTTGCCGGAGATTGGCGGCGCAGACTGGTCGTGACGACTTCCGCACCAGACCTTTGAATGGCCTCTTCCATGATTGCGGGAGAAGGGTAGCGAGCAGTTCCGAGAAATAGTCGACTGTCCAGTCGTACCCCGTATACGTCCCACGAATCAGACACTCTAGCCTCCTTCAATTGGAGAGAGCACATCAAGGCTATCGCCGTCTTGGATACGGTAATCCGACCAAGCCTCCTTCTCCACAAACTCTTGATTGACTGCAACGACAACCTTGTTGCATTGGTAGCCTAGTTTCTCGAGAATGTTCGTCAGTTGATGTGCTGCCACGTCGACTTTGTCTCCGTTTACGAGTATGCGAATAATTTGCGCACCTCCTTGGACACGGCACCGACCACTGCCGGCGCAACGAGAAACCCATGACGATACAACCCGTTGACGCTCAACACGCCATTCCTCCAAGTGACACGGGGCGTGTTGTCGGGATATGCGGGTCTTAGTCCGGAACTCAGCTCGACAATCTCCGCTTCTTCGAAACCATCATGAACTGTGTACGCAGCTGTTAGAAGCTCCAGCGCACTCTGCACAGTAACCGCCCCCCTAAACTCACTTTCCAACTGAGTAGCTCCGATTACATATTGGTCTCTGCTTCGTGGCGATACGTAAAGTCGGTATCTAGGATGAAGCAATCGGACTGGTCGCGACAAGTGGACAGTGGGAGCATGAAGGCGAATGACTTCGCCACGAACGCCTCGCAATTCTGGATCGTCGGATCCTACCCCTCGACAATCTAGAACCAAGTCCGCACTCAGTTGGTGAGGATTCACTGTAGAGTTGTAATTGACGGTGCCGCACCTGCTTCCCAGCTCGTTCAGCAATGCACGATTGTCAAGCCATCCCTCGAGCTCCAAAAGGATTCCATGGTCGAATCGGTCTGCGAGAGCAGGTTCAAGTTCTTGGATTTCCATACGGGACAGTTTGCGAAACGCTCCCACCTTGTGACGCTTTAAGCTGGATTCGAACTTCCGAAGCAAACTCTCGTCCCCTGGGTGAGCAACCACAATCGATCCATCGATGCCGTGCGGCACATTGAGACTTTCAAGCCACCCGGGCCACATTCGTAGACTCTCGATAGCCATTTGCCAAACGGTGGCGTCCGATTCGGGACGTTCGCTTTGGGGCGCAAGCATCGAAGCGGAAACATACGCAGCGCTTGTCGGTTCGAACTCGTCGTCCTTTTCGTAGACGATTACGTCCGCTCCTTGGCGTATAAAGTGCCAACCCAACATTCGGCCAATTAGGCCGGCTCCAGCAATTTTGATTTCCAAAGCGTTAAACCTTGGCGTAGATCTCGCTACCTCCCTCGCGGAACTCCCTGGCTTTCTCCGCAAGTTCCGCCTCTACATCTACGAGTTTGACTGACTCTTCCGTTACACCAGCGGCTTCCCGAATCTCCTGACTGATTTTCATTGAACAGAATTTGGGCCCGCACATTGAACAGAAATGCGCGAGTTTGGCCGACTCTTTCGGCAGGGTTTCATCATGGAATTCCTGAGCCTTGTTGGGGTCCAGACCAAGGTTGAATTGATCTTGCCAGCGGAATTCGAATCGTGCTTTGGACAGGGCGTTATCGCGAATCTGCGCACCCGGGTGCCCCTTCGCCAAGTCTGCCGCATGAGCCGCGATTTTGTAAGAAATAATCCCTTCTCTCACGTCTTCGCGATCGGGCAAACCGAGATGTTCCTTAGGAGTGACGTAGCACAACATCGCGCATCCATACCAGCCGATCATTGCAGCCCCAATTGCGGACGTAATGTGGTCGTACCCTGGAGCGATGTCGGTCGTAAGCGGACCAAGAGTGTAGAAGGGAGCTTCGTCACAGGCTTCGAGCTGCTTGTCCATGTTTGCTTTGATGAGTTGCATCGGGACATGTCCTGGACCCTCAATCATGGTCTGAACATCGTGCTTCCATGCAATTTGCGTCAGCTCTCCAAGCGTTTCGAGTTCCGCGAACTGAGCCTCATCGTTGGCATCTGCAATCGACCCGGGACGTAACCCATCTCCAAGAGAGAAGGCTATGTCGTACGCCTTCATGATTTCGCAAATATCCTCAAAGTGCTCATAGAGAAAGCTTTCTTTGTGATGCGCCAAGCACCACTTGGCCATGATTGAACCGCCTCTACTGACTATTCCGGTTGTTCGTCGGGCGGTTAAAGGAATGAACGGGAGGCGAACACCCGCGTGAATTGTGAAGTAGTCGACGCCCTGTTCGGCTTGCTCAATCAAAGTGTCGCGGAATAGCTCCCAAGTCAAGTCCTCGGCAATGCCCTTCGTTTTTTCCAAAGCTTGATAGATGGGCACAGTACCGATGGGCACCGGCGAGTTACGGATAATCCATTCCCTTGTCTCGTGAATGTTCTTTCCAGTCGACAAGTCCATGACAGTATCGGCTCCCCATCGGGTAGCCCAAACCATCTTGACGACTTCCTCTTCAATGCTGGACGTGACAGCTGAGTTTCCAATGTTCCCGTTGATCTTTACGAGAAAATTGCGACCAATGATCATGGGCTCCGATTCAGGATGATTGATATTGCTCGGAATGATCGCCCTACCTCGCGCAACTTCAGATCGAACGAATTCTGGCGTAATCTCCTTAGGTATGGAAGCCCCAAAGTCCTCGCCCCTATGCTGCTCGGTGGTGTCTAGTGAATTGGCACGGCAAAGGTTTTCGCGAATCGCAATGTACTCCATCTCCGGAGTGATAATCCCTTTTCGGGCGTAGTGCATCTGTGTGACGTTTCTTCCCTTCTTTGCACGTCGTGGAGTCGGCAGATTGTTGAACTGAAGAGTTGAGTACTTTGCGTCTTGATGCCGATTTCTGCTGTATACGGAACTGAATTCCGGAAGAGACTCGGTGTCGTCGCGATCCAGTATCCACTGTTCCCGGAGTCGATGCAGACCCTCGCGGACGTCGATGGGCATGTCGGGATCGGTGTACGGTCCCGAAGTGTCGTAGACCCGAACTGGAGCGTTTTGCTCAAGCCGGGGGGATCCGTTGGTTGTAGCACTCTGTGATGGCGTAGGAGTGACCAGAATCTCGCGCATGGCAACGCGAAAGTCTGGACTGCCGTCGACGTAGATTTTTCGCGAGCCAGCCAGTGGCTGCAGAACTTCGTTGTCCAGACCTGCAATCTGTGACAATTCGGATTGTTGTGACATGGATCTTACCTCTTCCTAGCACGGTCGAGGTACGTTCCCTACGCCGGTACTAACCGGATCAGGTTCTACGGGTTCGCAAGTTGCGTCTCAACCGAACGGTACCCCGACTGACCTATAGTATAAACATGACTGAGCGAACTATTGTCGATTTTCTTGGGCGAGTATTGCGAGGGAAACATGTGACAAATGAATTGCCTTGCACATCTATTTGTGTAGTGAGTAGGGCAGAGCAAGAGATTTTCGGTCAATGTGGTTGAACACATTGCTTGCACGAATTGGCTTCAACGTGCAATCATTGGTCACTCAACCGAAGTTGGATTCTGTCTTCGAACGGAGAAACACTATGGAACTCAATCCAGGTAATTCGGTCTATGTTCTCATTCTGGAGAGTCAATTGGTGGCGTTTGAGCTAGTGAGTCAGACCCGAACTTCGCGCCGCTACTACAAGTTCTTTCGCGTGGGGGGAGAATGCACATGAGAAGGTTCTTGGCGACTTTGTTCGTAGTTCTGGGAACGGCAACTCTAGCCCAAGATCACTTTCTCTTGGGATCTTTCGGATACAGTCATCCGAGCTTCGATGAGATAGGGGGCAGTGCCCAGGTCTTCTCGGGAGGGCTTGGCTACCACGGATTCTTCGAGAACGGTTTATACCTCGGCGCTAACTATGCCTATGACTACGGTGAAGGCAACGATTGCAACTTTTTTCCATGCATTGATGCTGTTCTCGAGAAACGTGATGTTGGGGCGTATTTTGGCTTCCAATACGATGTATTCACGCCGTTTGTGAGTGTGCACTCTTCGACACCTATTTGGGATACAACCGAAATTCTGAGGAGTTTTGGGCGCGATCGCGAAGAGAAAGTAATAGATTATGGAATCGGAACTTGGGTGGACGGAGGAGGCGCCATGCCAAATTTATGGCTCAGGTTTTCTGCGGATGGCATTGAAAAGAACAAAGGTATAGAGCGATCGCTCACGGGCATGGGCGTTTACCGACTTCGAAAGAATCTGGTTGTTGGAGCGAAGTTCTCTCTCTTCATCGCCGATGAGGATAGGGGTTCCAAGACTTCGCTAGTCTTTGGTTGGAGGTTCTAGCACCTCCGGAATTCCGATTCTCAAGCAATCAGAATACTTCACCAGCATCACCCCGTTTTACCCAACCACAGACCTCGGTTTGAGACCAAGATTGCGTTGGCTTGTTATCCATTCAAGCCGTGCTGTTGCGTATTGCTCTGGATAGGAAATCAAGTAAGGACACTCCATCTTGTGACGCCATCAAAACGCAAGGAACTACGACTACCTTCAGGGCCTGACAAGATCCTTGAAGCTGGCGTGAAATTTCTGGATCAATTTTGGGACAGGTCGCAATACGAGATTGGAGGAGGAACCGTTCTTGCCGCAAGATGGCAGCACCGCCACAGCACGGACATCGATTGTTTCATGAATGAAGAGACATTTCGTCTGGTCTACGAGAACGATTCTCCCGCGATGATTTCTTCACTCGAGGAACTTGAAGACAGTGGTGCGTTGCAAGATAAGCAACTACACTCGAGAGTCCTCGTTTTGGATTTCACGGGTCTTGGACAGTTGTCACTCGTTGCCGGCAACAGGCTAACGCGCTCCCGCCAAGTTCAGGAGTACGAAGTAAGTACCGGCATAAAGCTGGAACCTACAGCTGAGATCTTGGCTAAGAAAATTGCATTTAGAGTTTTGGATGGCCGGTGGAAACAAAGGGATTTCTTTGACCTTGTAGTGTCCAGCAACTGTGATCCCGAGGCATACAAGATTGCAATAGATGTACTCACAGACAATGAAAAGAATGCCGTTGAGGAAATTCTTCGATCTCGACTCTTAGGCTCAACATTGGAAATGGGCGATGTACAACAACCTTTTAACCAGGATGTTGCGGATTCAACATGGGATTTGGCTGCTCAGCTACTGGATGGAAAGGACATAGACCTACCGTCACTACCGGGTAGGGAAACGCCTCCTTAGCATGACTCATTCCACGATTTAGGTTTAAGATTGTTCGGAGGTAACTTAGACTTCGGATCGCGAAAAAAGAATGTTCCTACCCACGCCTGGAAAGATCTGGCCTCTCAAGGCCTTTGACTATCCTCACAACCACAAGTCGTGTAAAGCCGGAGACACCAGAGTGATCGGCATGATGCTCAATGCTTATATGGCAGGGCATCCGCTCAGACCCTCAGTTGAACAGCTTGTGGATTGGGTGAAGAATCCGGAGACCATGACAAGAGGCCAAAGATCCGCGCTCCGAGAGTTCGTCGACTCGTGGGCATTCTTCGATTTGTGGAGCTTTCACTTCAATTCTGGATGCACGATGTACGAGATTGCTAGAGCTATGCGAGTTGCTGGTGCTATGGCACCTTTTCCCGTGTACTACATAAACTCGTTGGCAAGAGGTTACATTGAAAGTGGAGAGGGACCGGACGATACAGAGTGCCTTGTACGCAATGCAAGGTGGGGACTGGGGGCCAACTCCAATTGGCGCGGATTCATTTAGGTGTGACGTTGCATTGGCGAGCCATCAAGTCCCCATGGATGATGCGTCATGATTCAGCCCGGTAAGCAGTTTCTCAAGAAAGTTGCCGTGGTTGGTCGAGGGACCGCAGGGTCTTTGGCAGCTGCCAACATTGCACGATTCTTGCCTGAGAACGAGCATGAAATACACCATATCTACGACTCGCGGATTCCAACAATTGGCGTAGGCGAAGGAAGTTGGCCCAGCTTGGTTCAAGAATTGAAACAGCTGACCAATCTGCCTCATGAAGAGATCCAGCTACGTCTGAAGGGAACGAGAAAGTACGGTGTTGCCTTTGAAGGATGGGGACGCCGCAAACGAGACTTCACCCATTTCTTCACTCCGCAGCAAGTGTCCTATGCCTACCATTTGTCAGCTGATCTCCTAGCGGACTTATTGCTCGAAAATACTCCTACAAAACACATCGACGCAAACGTGGTTGGGATTACAAGCGGGGAGAACGGAGCATCTGTGGAATTCGAGGATCTCTCTGCTGAGACCTACGACCTAGTGTTCGATGCACGGGGATTCCCGAGAGGTCTTGATGCTGATCAACACATTGACATATCGTTCATTCCGACCAACACGGCTGTGATACGACGTTGCCCAGCAATCTTTGCCGAACAGGGCAGGCTCATCACAGAACATACCTATACACGTGCCATTGCTCGCCCCCACGGTTGGGTGTTTGTAATTCCGCTGACCGCGCATACATCGTACGGCTACATTTTCAATCGCGATGTATCCAGCTTGGAAGCTGTCGAGTCAGATTTTGACGAACTTCTAGATTCGGAGGCAGTACCAGAATTTGAACAGCGTGCTGTCCTTCAGTTTCCAAACTTCGTGCATCGGCATCTCTACGATGGAGTGGTAGCTCGGGTTGGAAATGCTGCGGCCTTTATGGAACCTCTGGAAGCAACGGCAATTGTGTCTGCCCAATTGCAGATTGGCATGGTCTTGCATATGCGACTCAATCGACCAATCGAACATCTCAAGAACGATGCACCGACGGTGAATCGATTCTTGATCAACACGGTTCTTCGCTATGGTTTGTTTGTCGGCTGGCACTATGCTTGCGGTTCCCAATACGACAGCGAATTCTGGAAATTCGCCCGAGACAAAGTTTGGTCCCAACATCCGACAGTAGCGGATCCAAGAAACGTGGATTGCGATGCGCTAGAACGGTTCGAGGATATGTTGCGACTATTGGAGAGTCCAGTCATTGACAGGAAAGACTGGAACAAGACATGTGCCGTCCCTCTTACTAGTTACGCCCAAATTTCTCAAGGATTGGGCTACTAGCACGTAGAGGAATACCCTTCACCGGCAATTGAGTCTCACTCGGAAGCAGTTTCGGTAACAGCTTGTTTATCCTTGGCTAGACCGATCAGCGTCATTACTCCTCCCACAAGACCCAGTACCAAATATATGGAGATAAACCAACCTGCGGTCCAAAACACTTCGATATCTTCGGGGTGAAAAGGGGATTCATGGGAGTGCACCGTCGTCTCTTGAATGGGAGCTGTAATCACGAAGTAGAAATATACGATTGATGCCAAGACTACCCCCACCAACGAGCAAGTCGTTGATATCAGACAGTACATTCGATTGGGGTTCTTGAAGATGAGAGATCCATAGATTACGAGCAACATGGATAAGAAGATCCCGACCCATCCAATGACGAAAATCAAAACTGCATGTTCTTCGTTCAGGCGAAGTCCGATGGATGCCGAGAGAATGCAAAACACCGATCGAACGACACCTGCCACCCCGCAGATCACTATCAGAATTGCGCCGCCTTTTCTCATGAATTGAGTATACCTATGTAGACCATAGGGTGTTTTGACTCCTGAGAATTGCCAAACTACGAACTGTCGGTCAATTTCGCACCAATTGTCGGCAACACAAATGCAATTGGCGGTAGTGTCACTGACTTCTCTTGATGAAAGCCGATTTCTTGTGGAGGTGCTTAGTAGTTGGGAAACAAGGGAATGTAGTTTGGATGACTATTGTTCGGGCCTCTCCAGTCGTTGACGCTCGATGACTCGCTTTAGTTTCTTTGAACTACTTGAAAGAATCAGAACACCGCCCACAACAGCTAGGGCAGAGTACTCAAATATGTCTGCCACTCCTTCGGTAGCTATACGTATATACATGGTGTTGATTATGTAGTCAGCATCTGTGTCGGAGACATATCGAAGCATGATGCCAGCAATCATCAGAGTCACTATTCCCAATGCAATTGGAACCGACGCGCAGAAAATGATCCTCCCTCCATACTTTCTGTCTGGCGACTCGAAAGCAAGAAAAGCAAACCAAGTTAGCACGACTGATAGGCCACCGGCCAGCAATCCAGTTACAGCTGAAAGAGCTGAAAGTAGCACTTCAACTGCTGATAGCCCGGAAGTCGAGGAAAACGCAAGAGCACCTAGTGCGTCGTAAGTTGATTCGACGGATTGCATAGCAGCTAGCACACCTCCGATGATCGCAACAATACTGCCGATATTTCTCAAGTATTCCTGGATCTTTCCGTTAGACACTCTTCGAATTTCCCCGTCTCGTGCGTTTCAACTCATTTTAGGTGACAGATTCACCCATCTAGACAATTCCCGAGCCGTGCATACATAGCCTTCATCGAAGAATACAATGCAGAAAAACAGGCGGGATCAAGCGAATCCATGCACTGTCACACAGTACTGATACCAATTATGGGAAACATCTCCTTACAAAGTTCTGAGGAAACGGACTTATCAACATGGATCGGATTCGACCCAATTGTCCTTGCTTCAACATGGGAGGGACTACTGGGTTTAACGATTGGTTTTGCAGTCGCAGGCTTAGTGTTTGCAATAGGGTTGGTAATCGCAGGACTCGTGGGTTGGACTCCTGAAGAGGTGAGTGCTCGATTCAAGGCGAGTGGTATACGTTCCGCATCACGGCATTTTGCAAAGTGCGTTCTGTTTTACTGGCTGATTACATTACTTTGCATTGCCGCTTGCTGGGGCACTTTCGTTGCAATCACGTCACTAGTAGGCTAGGGTGCAGACGTGCGAATCTTGGTAACGCAATAACTATCTTGACGTGTACACTGTCATGTTTTGACCGCTCTTGATGATTTTAGTATCCGTGAGAATTCACATGATAGTTTCCGTTTTGGTCTGAACGGGCGACATGGATGTGGAAATGGACCATTGGGACTCTGTCATGCGTGGGTTGGCTACCACAGAATGGTGCTGCTTCAACGGGCTTGCCTCAGTCTAAAGTCGTGGGTCGCTCCTCTCGCGAGGAGTCCACATAGTGTAGTCGAGGGTTCCCAGCTTGCATCCATGTCGCTCGATTCGGTGTTCGTCGTTCCTTCGGATGGATTCGTCGTCGCGTTCAGGGAGCGCTTTCGCTCGCTGAACGCAGCTGGTTCATGGCGTTGCTGGCGATGTCCCACACGTAGCCGGCGAGGGCTCGAGCTACGGCGACTGTGGTGGTCTTGGTGTTCTTGCCGCGTTCCACCATCTTTCGGTAGCGATGGCACAGATCCTTCTGGGCCGCCCAGGCTCGCTCCTTGGCGTAGGGCGAGGCCAGAGCCGCCTTGCGCTGCAGATGTTTCGTCTCGCGGGGCGGGAACCGGTAGGTCCAGGCGCTTTCCACCAAGAGGCGACGCAGGATGGAGTTGCCCGTCTTGGTGATGCCTCCCGTCCTTCGCAGACCGCCGCTGCTGTGCTCGCTGGGCGTAAGACCCAGATAGGACATGAACGCGCCCGCGGTGGGGAATCGACGCAGGTCGCCCGCTTCGGCCAGCAGGGACACCGCAGTGACCGTGTCGATTCCTCGCAGAGACCGAAGCTCGTCGACGAGCTTCTTCAAGGGCGATTCGTCCACTTCGCATCCGAGATCGCGCTCGGTGTCGACGAGCCGTCGCTCCAGACCCTCCATCACGTCAAGATGGCAGCGCAAGGCCTTCTGCGCGGCCGGAGTCTCCAGCTTGAGGTCCCTGAGCCAGGCTCGATACGTCTGGCTCCAGGTCGATCCTCCCTTCGGCGCATGCAGGTTCCTGCGCAGCGTGAAATGGCGGATTCTCCTCTTCGCTCGGCCAACCTGATCCTTCAGCACCATGCGGCACCGCACCAACTCGCGCATCGACTCCTGGGCCGGATCCGGCACCCAGATCGGCGTCAGAAGCCCCGTCAGGCTCAAGCGTGCCAACTCGCGTGCGTCGCGCCGGTCCGTCTTCACGCGATCGCCCCTGCGTCTCGGAATCAGCGTCGGAGCCGCAACCTCGCAGGTCAGACCCATGTCGCTCAGCTGTCGATGCAGCGCAAAGCCGCACGGCCCCGCCTCGTAGACGAAGTGAAGGGACTCGCCGTAGTGCCTCGACAGTCCCCGCGCGCAGCGAGAAATCTGGTTCGCCCGATTCGAGACGACTCCCACGTCCTCCACACGCAACTCTCCCGTGACCGCCACGTGCCACGCGACAGCCACCGAAATCGTGTCCTTGTGCACATCAAGACCAACGTGGACGGTTCGCCCGCGTCTCGTTGTAACATTCATACGACCTGTTCTCCTTAGTATTTGAACATGCAACAGGATAATTTCCCGTTCCATGCGGAGAGCAGGTCAAAACATGCCGTCTAAAGTGTATGACCATCGCCTTTTGTCAGTCAGATCTCAACCCATGAAAACCGCAAAGTCAGTCCGTGAAACTCGATCAACACGCCACAAGGACCTCAATGATCGAGTTCAGAAGATCACTAATTCCTACTGTTTCAATGCATGGGTCATTGCATTGTTATTTTTGTCGCCCGGATTGGTAGCTGACGAATCCACTACCCAAGAGGCTGAACAACCGTCGGAACCGAAAGTTGTAATCGACAGCTTTCAGGGACCAGTGTTGCTGGAGCACGTTGTTCCAGAGTTTCCTCGAAATCGATTGATTAAGGGTGAAGAAAGTTGGGTGCAGGTCAATTTCATGGTTGATCCTGAGGGCAAGCCCTACGAGATTGTCGTAACAGACTCAATTGGACACAGTTCATTCAAGAGTGCCGCAGTTCGAGCGGTGAAAAAGTGGAAGTACCAGCCCGCAATCTACAACGGAGAGAAAATTGACGCGGGTGCTCGGCATAAGATCGTGTTTCAGCTTCCTAACGAACCCAGAGGAGCATCAGATAGGTTTGTAAAGATCCAAAATGCACTACGCAAAGCAGTAGCTGAAGACGACAAGGAGAATGCCGATCGCTACTTGAAAATGCTGGAGAATGACCGAAGACTCACTCTTTATGAGGATGCTTTCTTCAATTTCGCAAAGTATGAGTACATGAGCAAATGGGGCAATGAAGATCAACAACTCGATACGCTGAATCGAGCGATTGCGCACGAATCCTCTGACAATTACCTGCCAGCCGATGTCTACATGTACGCGATGGGCAAGCGACTGCCACTGCTACTCAAGAAAAGAGACTACCTGACGGCCTACCATTCGTACCTGATTTTGTCCCGTGAGGAACTGGACGAAACGGCGCATACAAACCTGGAAGCCGTTGGAAAAGCACTTAAAGAACTGAAAGATAACCAAAATGCCTATGATCTCGTAGCTACCATTGGCGATGACGCAAGCTGGAACATGGGACTGTGGAAGGACGAATTTTGGATTGAGGACGTCGAAGGACACATTGTTGAACTCAAGCTGAGGTGCCACAGGGATATGGAAATTATCCGATTTGAACCGGAAGTAAAGTACAAGATTGAGCAACACTTCGGCGCATGCTTCCTAGAGGTCCTGGGCGACAAGGGAACAACCTTCAGATTGTTTCAATCCTAGACCTGACACAATTTGCATGCTCGTCTGAAAATCACATCGAACACAGTACACCTCTTTACGGTTTAGCAATAGGCCATCGCCAACATTTCTCGCCGTCCAAAGACTTGAGCCCGGGCTCTTGATTGAGATTGCATAGCTGCCATATCGCTCGACCTAGTAGACCCTCAATCCGCAAATTCACTAGTCCATGGGTTTACGAGCACGAAAGCTTCGTGTGTTTATGAACTGAAATCCACACGCAACTTGAACCGATCCCGCTCCACCACTTTGAATTCCCAGTCTTTATTGACTTAAGTGAAGCACGCGCAAGCTACCCTACTCTATCCACCCTCCGGTTCAACTACTACTTCATTTGTGACAAACGAGAAAATTGCCGGCGAAAATCAAACTGTTCGACTGGTCGATCACCACGGTGTCTGCCATTGATCCGCTGCTTGTCGTGCTCAGTTCGACGGCTGACGTACTCTAGACACAGGAGAACCCGCCCTTAAAGACTACGAGGAAGTCCCGTCAACCGTCGTTCAGACTCGGAACATAAGCGTTCTTGTTGAATACTTTCCTGCCAAGAATTCGCCAACCGACTGATGCGGAGGCTAACAAACATATACAAGAAACCACCACGGCAGCAACTAGGTTTAGGACATTTGTCTCAGTGAACCCAAATCCGATCAGTTTGACAATCCCTATACCAATGGCTATCAGTACTACGTAAACCGGGAGCGCAACCAAGACTATAGCCCCAAACGAGAAGGCAGTTTGCTTCCAGATTGCGTCAAGTTGCTTTCTGTCTGCCCCCATCGAGACAAATGCACTCCGCACAACGGCAAACAAGACCAATAACGAGATTCCTCCAAGTGCCGCAATGGTCAAAAATATCCAGTGCAGCACAAAAGCTGACCCGATCAAGAGGATTGAACATGCAAGAAATGACACTGCGAATGACGAGGAGGCGAGTCTCCAATTGTCCAAAGGAGAACTCGACGTCAACACTTTGAGAGCAGCTGGCGTCTTCATGTTTACCTTGGGTCTATGACTTCAATGAAGCTGAGCTGTGATATGCAGACGGAGTAGCTCCAAACCTATAACGGTCTTGACTCCGATTCTTTTGCGCCAACACGTACTCTCTCTCGAAACAACACTTGGTATCCCTCTTCAAGCACTCTTCTAAAGTGATCCTGTATTTGCTCAGCTTGTTCCTCTGTGAGTCCAGGGTCGGTATACCTCTGGTTTCTTCTCCCCGTTTCTGAGTTGTAGTCATCAGGCAGAAAACTGCGTACGTACTCCATTTGGCTTTTCGACAAGATGTTTGTTCCAACATTGCGACGCACAAGGTTCATGGATGCCTGGTACTTGTTATCTATCGAAGGTAGATTGTCCAATTGTGCAACCAGGGATTCAGGTTGGGACACTGCCCACTGTTGCACTACTCGGTTGTAATACGCTTCTCTTTCGCCTTCAGGCAGACCCAACGCTAAGCTGTGTATTCGATCAATGTCATTGTCGCGCGCTAGAAACTTGCCAATCGTTGAATACGAGAAGAACTTTGTCAAGCCGTCGCGGACTTGAGACAGCATCCCGACGGCCAACTCAAGATCAATAGCCGCGACCTCGCCAAGCACCGCGACCTCCAATCCAAGGAGTGAATTGTCAATGGGCTGACTCAACGCAGTTTGCAATGCAAAATTGGGATCTTCCCGAGCCATCTTTCCTAGAATCATCGTTAGCACTAGATCGTTGGTGTAATTGTCGTCCGATAGTGCCCATTCGAGCGCAGCGTGAACGTCTATATCGGACCACCTTGAGGCAAGTTCCTTTGTAATGCTGAATTTGAGCTCCTCATCCGAAATGTCTTGAAGAAATGCAACTGTTCCTTCTGGATTAGTTCGAGCAAGTGCTAGAAGCGCTTCCCTCTCACCAAGCTTTCTCAGGTTCTCCGGGACCAGTTCAAGGTCTTCCAAGACTGTCTTAGGATCGTGTTCGGCCCAGGCACGTACAAGCTTCTCAAGCATTTGTCGACGAACACTTCCTTCTTCTATTGCTGACATTTCATTCATCGCTTGAATGGGATTCAAGCTCACCCAAGCGGCAGCTATAGCTGATAGGGCCAGATCTCGTACGGGCCCAGAAAGCTTGAGCGCGTGCTGCAATGCGGACTCTGCATCCGTTTGCGATGCATGATGCACGGTCGATCCGATGACAGCATTTTGAACGATCGGATCGGTTAGAGAGTCATTGATTCGCTGAATTACCTCGAATCCTGCTTCATCAATCCATTCCTTTGCAATTCGCACCAGAAGATCAAGCTGTGCCACATTCGGAAGCTCATCGGCGACCAGTTCGTTCCACGTATCCGCTGGAGGCCTGTCTTCGGTCAAGATTTCGGATTCTGTGGTTTGAGATTGGTTAGTAGACGAAATACTCGAACTTTGGTCGGAGCTATCCGAGAAACCATCGGAATTCGAGCTCGATCCCTCGTCTCCACTTTGACTGCTCAAGCTAGCCAACACAAAGTAGGCCCCCAGCGTGACGACCAATCCAAGCGCAGCACCTACCGACATCCAACCGATGGTTTGGTTTCGGTTCACTTGCGGGCTTGTCATGGGTAGAGCTCAATCAAGAACAAGAAAGCGATTTGCACGTCACTCGCATTTAATTTGGAGCACTTCATTCTTCTAGGAGCTGACTTGAGTTCAGGAAGATTACATTCATTGTGTCGTCGAGCATTTGCGTTGAAATGAATCCGCCGTCCCCGTCCGGAATTTGCCCTGGAGGGGTATAGCCTTCCGGCAGGTACGTTGCCACTTCCTCCAATTGCTGGTCGCTCAACGCATAGGTTTGTGGGTTGTACCGCATGAGACCTCTTGCCGCTTGTTCTTTCACCAGTTCGTTCGGTAGCCCTTCAATGGCAGAAAACAGTGATTCCGGATCAGATAGCGCCCATTGATACATCAACGACCCGTTATAGTTTCTTTGACCGCGTTCAGATAGTCTCTCGCCCAATTTGAGAGCTTGATCAAACTCTCCGTTCCGAATATAAGCCCGACCGACCTCACTGTACGCATGTGCCACAGTCAGACCTTCGTTTCGTATTTGAGCTAGCATTTCTTGTGCTGCGTCAATGTCAGTTTCAACCAATTGCTGAATGACAGTAACCTCAAGTCCGCGGTAATACTGACCTCTCAATACGATCGGCTGGTCGCGAGCAGTTTGGAACGCAAGATCTGGGTCTTCTTCAGTGAGATTGGCCAAGACGATCATGAGAGCTTCCGCTTGAATCACGTTGGTGGGGAATTCGTTTGTTAGCACCCATTCCAATGCAGTATGAGCGTCTTGCTGGGACCAATGACTTGCAATCTCCTTGCTCAGTTTGTCTATGAGATCCCTGTCGGTCAAGTCTGCCATCAATTTAACGGCTTCTTCCGGCAATTTTCTGGAGATTGCGATCAGTGCTACTTCTAGACCAAGCATCCGGACGTTTTCGGGAAGCGACTCAACAGCATTGAACAGCCCTTGAGGATCAACGTTTGCCCAAACTCTCAAGACTCTTTCCTGAAGGGTTTTTCGGTCTGTCCTTGATTCAAGGATCGAGACGCTAGCTAGCGCCGCCTGGGGGTCGGCTTTCGCCCACACTTCGATGATTGCCTGCAAAGCGAATTGGCGTGACGCACCCTTCAGCTCAAGTGCTTGTTGCAATGCAACTTGAGGATCAGCTAGCACCACGCTTTGAATCACGGATGCGATTACCGCATCGCGAACGGTTGTGTCAGTTAGCGTCGCGCTGATTTGATCTATCACTTCGATTCCGTCTTTTTCAATCCAAACTTGCGCGACTTTTAGTAGAGACTCAATTTGTGCAATATTGGATTGGTTGCTCGTAAGCGCTTCCCAGGCGGCTTCTAGATCTTCGCGAGGGGAAGCCATGCTAACTTTCGGGGTGCCGTCTGGACCTGAAAGGAATGCACCGGAGCTATCCGATTCATCCAAGGGAGTGTCCTTTGATTGATCGCTTGCACTTGACGGATCAGTTTGTACGTTCGTCAATATGGATATGACGAAAATCAGCGCTAAGGCGACGACTGCGCCGAGAACGGCTCCAATTGTGACGAGACTTGCTTTGTGCAATTTGCGATCAGCCAATGCTCTAGCCACCGTTCCCAGTCGAACACTTGAGAAGTATCGTACTCCAATAGTGCAGCGAAGTGTGCTACAGGAGCTTATTTTTCAGGGTCGCAACGATCTTTAGAAATCAAACTGATTCATACTTGGCGCTGTCCGATTTCGTCTCTTTTGTTGAGCGGTCGAATATCTCACCGCCCAAGTCAGTAGACCTTGAGGCGTCAACTTAATGTGATATTGTGTTGTGCTTGCTATCGTCGTAGCAAGAATGACTAGATTGCTGTTCGTTGATCCTGCGGAATTCAGGAGGGATTTGATGAAAACAGTTCTTGACGAAGTCATCAGTGATGAGATTAATTCTGATCATATCAACCGTCGAGTGGAAGATTGGGAATGTCGTCTCAACGCACTCTATAGAACTGTTACAGAATGGTTGCCCGAAGGGTGGGAGGCCCGCCAAGGCGTACCGGCACATATGCACGAAGAACTGATGAGAAAATTCGATGTGGATGCAAGAGAGATTCCGACTCTGGAACTTCACAATCAGTCGAAGTCTGTCGTCAGGCTTGTTCCACATGCTCTCTGGATCATCGGCTCAAACGGTCGGATCGATATGAAAGGTAAAGAGTCTAAGTACTTTATTGTTGATACTGCGGAAAATTTTGCTCCGTCCAAATGGGAAGCTGGCTGTCTAGAACATCGCTGCGAACGTGAAGTTCTGTCGCGCGAGTGGATGCGACGAATCCTTAATTGAGCAACCTTTCCTTAATAGCGACAATGTATGAGTCGCTCGACTTTCATCTTCAAAGTTTGCTCGATGACCGAGAAATCGTTGGCAGCGAACCACGAGAAGAATTCTCCGTCAACGACCAGAGGATCAACGATCAAGCGTACTTCGTTCTTGCATGGGGACAGTTGGAAGCCGATGTTGATGAGGCTTGCCGAGATGTAATTCGTAGCGGGCAGTCGCAGCAAGACTGGCGTTTCCGCCGTATTTGGTCACTCTACGATCCAGATAGTCGTCGACTCTCGAGACTGAGCTTCGAGAATCGTTTGTCGTTAGTGCTGAGCAAGAGTAGTGCTGAATGGAAAACGACTATGAAACACTATGAGCTTCGTAACCGAATCGCTCACGGAAAGCTCTATTCTTCTCGTATCGACGTCGGTTACGTGATACAGCAGTTCTCTCACATAAGCGAAGTGCTTGCACGAGAGTGATCGATGCGCTTCTCTTGCTTACCGGGGTTTGCAGTATCTCAGTATCCCCAAACATCATCCTAGCAATCCATTGTCACCTGAAATTTGGGATGGAGTTGGAGCGCGAGGGCTCTTCTGAGCTCCCTCTTCATTGACGCAGCCAATCCTCTGTATGAGATTGACCGCTTGCGGGAGAGATTCGGTTTAACTCTTGCTCGTTCTAGGTAGCGGAATCCGAAACCTCTTGAGCGTTGACTCCATTGTGGGTTTACCCAAACGAATTCTCTCATTGCTGAGCAACATTGAGAAGATAAATCCGAGACTGAGAAACAGCACTCCAATCAAGAAGCAATAGATTACAACTCGATTGGGGTAGTTGTCTTTCAGATAGCCGACGTAGAGCGGGCCAATGATTCCAGCAAAAGACCACGCCGTGAGGATCAGACCGTAGAGAGTGGACATTTTCCTTTGCCCAAATACATCGAGAACAAACGACGGCATGGTCGCGAACCCACCACCGAAGCACAGCATGATGTAGCAGACTAGAGCAGAAAAAATCCAGGGATCGCGTTCAGTCATCAGTATTCCGAACACTACTGTTTGACTGGCAAGGAGAATTCGGAAGACCATCACGCGACCAATGTGATCGGAGAGGAGTCCCCAAAGCAGACGTCCGAGTCCGTTGCAGACTGAGCTGGCTGCGATGAGGTTTGCTCCGTACACAGCCAACATTTCAGGCTCCACCGACGCATCGTTCAGTTCCCAGACGTCTTGAAGTAATGGCGACTGAAAACTGATTACGGAAATTCCGGCCGCAATATTGAAGAAGAAAATCAACCACATGACGATGAACTCGTAGGACTTCAAGCACCTGCGCACATAGTCAGGTCGGTCCTCATCCGTTTGTTCAGCGGTGGGTACAGCTAATTCAGTCTTGCGGGTCGTCTCTACTTGTGGTGGATTAGTGACGAAGAAGCTGGAGGGAAGCAAAATGCACCCGAACAGTACTCCCAAGAGTAAGAACACCTCGGGAAGATTCTCTTCCGTGTGGACCAATAGGGCGGGGGCTAAGAGCTTGCTGAGAAAGAGAGCTCCGAGCCCGAACCCCATGACCACCAACCCTGTGGAGAGTCCTTTGTGTTCGGGAAACCAATTAGCCACAGTAGCGACGGGAACCACATACCCGAAACCCAAGCCAGTTCCGCCTACGAACCCGTAGCCAAAGAGAAACAACGCAAGATTGTCATTTTGCAGTGCCCAGCTGGCAATGAAATAGCCTGAGCAGAACAATATGCTTCCTGCAATCGCAAGCTTTCGCGGCCCGATCTTCGGAAGCATCATTCCAGCCCATGCGGCTGACAAGCCTAGAGAGAAAATGGTCAATCCAAACGATAGGGACGTGTCCGTGAACGACCAATTTAAGTGGTCAACCAGTAGAACTTGGAAGAAGCTCCAAGCGTAGACCGTACCAAAACAGAGATGCAGCAGAATGCAGAGGAAACCTCTGGATATTCGACTAATGGTGTACGTGATTTCGGACATTAGTACGAAGTCCTAGTTGGAAGACTCCGGTTGATCTGATTCCTTTCCAAGCTTCTCAGGATCGGATACAGTCGAAAAATACTGAAACAATCTAGCGAGGTCACCGGCTTCATCTTTGCGTTCAAGCAGTTTCGCAAAATTCCCGTCATCGGATTCCTTCTTCGCAAGCCCTACGGCATAAGTCTGCAATTGCTCGATGGGTTTTGAAGCGAAATTCACAAACCAAATGGCGGCGAATATTCCTATCAGGAAAACACTGGCGATCAAGTACACCTGAGCTCCAATGGCGGCTTGAATTTTCATTGACACACTTTCGAGGTCCATCCCGATGTGAACGGTTCCTGCCACGCCAGCAAGTATGGGGCTTGCCACTTCCACGAAGTCACCCATCCCTCGAATCGTTCGTTGCACCGTTTCAGTGTTCGAAACGTCGCTATCGAGAATCGATTGGGGGATTCCAGGTACAAAGGTGTGGGCTAGAAACTCTCCATTCTCGTTTGTAATGTAGATGTATTCGATTCCTTGAATCTTGAGGAATTGGTCGATTAGTGACTGGAGGGATGACAAGTCCCTGTTCAAGATAATGTCCACGCTCGCGTCTGCGATCGTACGGGCGTGTCCTTCGCTGTTGGCTTGATACTCGTATGACAAGTGACTGTCCACCGCATTGATGCTCAAGACAGATGTCGAAATGCCGATGAGTCCAAATAGTGCAATGATGCCGAAAACAGTGCGTTGAAATAGTTTGGTGATTTTCATTTAGGAGAACGTACCTTTCCAATTTCGCAGTGGCACAAAGACACCATCTTCCACTACTGTGTAGTAGACCCGATCGAGTCCTTGTCTGCGATTGGTGTCAAACGAAACGGGCTCGCCGATGCCCAAGTCAAAGTCTTTGATGGAGAACACTGCCTCTTCCAGATCGAGACGCCTGGGGCTTGCTCCCACCCGTCTCAATATTTCTGTCATTAGCTTGGCATTGAGGAATCCTTCCAAGCTCACAAAACTGCGGTCAAATGTGGTGTATTGATCATCGTCGAACTTCTCGGGTACAGCTGGGTTGTATTGGGACATGAACTCGTTGTACTCAATGACCCCTGGGAGTGTGTCGTCGGTGTAACTGGGGACAACTTGGGAATTGACAAGATACTTGGTGTAGTCCTCGCTGTTTTCCTGTGAGTCTTCAATGAGCTTCAGAAGGTTTTCGCTTCCAACGAAAGAAAGGTTGGCAATGGGAACCTGTAGTCCGCCGTCGACCGCATCGCGCAGAAATGCAGCGCATGCGGCATAGGCACCGATGCAAATCACGGCTTGTGGCTGGAACTTCTTCAATATCTCAACTTGCTCACGCAGGTTAGCGGTGAATTTGGTACCTCTACGGTAGGTTGCTTCGCCGACCATATTGAGGTTGTACTTTGAGAGTGCGGCACGTACACCAGCCCATCCGCTTCGTCCATAGGCGTCTGCTTGGTAGAAGACACCAATGCGTTCACGCCCAATTTCCACGAAATTGTCGACGAGGCCACCAGTTTCCTGACGATACGATGCACGTAGATTGAAAGCGAAGTCTCCGTAGGGGAATTCCCGTTGCGGTTGTGCGCCGGTAAACGGAAACATAAGCATGAACTTACGATCCTGAAACTTCTTGAGCAAGGGCAGAACCCGGGTGACCGTTGGAGTTCCAACGTAGCCAAACAACGCGAAGACATCGTCCTCGACCATCAGCTGTGTGGTGTTTGTAACAGCAGGGTCAGGTTGATAGCTATCGTCGTAGAGTTGCTGCCGAATCTCTCTTCCGAACAATCCACCTCCTTCATTGACGTGCGTGAAGTACGCCGTGGACCCTCGATACAACTCAATTCCCAATCCTCGCGTGGGTCCTGAAAAAGCAGCAGATGTACCGAGCACGATTTGATTGTCACTGACACCTTCCGAGAAGACTTCCTGTGCAACGAGACTTCGACCGGCAAACGGAGCCACTATGGACCCCGCCACAAGTGACTTCAATACGGTACGACGAGACGTCAAATTGGTTCGATTGCTACGAGTCATCGACATCAAGAGCGATCAATTTAACAATGCATAAGAGAATGATTGTTGAGATGGCCATTTGCATTGTGGCCATGTAACCTCGAATGGGAATACATGATATGCGTAACTCATGGGATAGACACTAAAGATGCTCCTACGAAATCTCGCTACCACTTCTATGCGAATCGATCGGGTGCACGAGAGTTTTCTGCCCGAGTATGCACATCAATTAGAACCGTTTTCCCTTCCTTGTTGAGTCGTGTCGCAGATTGAAGTGCAGGTGCCATGTCCTTCGCATTTGTTACTCGAATCCCTTCCGCACCCATGGCTATTGCAAGGCCTGCGTAGTCCCCCTGCATGTGCGATACGCCGAATTTCTCGCGAGCCACAGGAAAACCGCCAGGGTAGGTTGCCATGATTCCGTTGTTGAGGACGATGGTAGTTATCGGGACTTGTGCCCGAGCCGAAGTCTCAATGTCGAGGCCGGACATTCCAAAAGCGCCATCGCCCATTAGGTTGACACACATTCGATCAGGCTTGCCCATCTTCGCACCGATCATAAGTGGAATGGAAAACCCCAGATGTGTTGACTTTCCCCATCCGATGTAGCTATGCGGGGTTGTAGCTTCGTAGAAGGGAACGATTTGGTCTCGGGGAGCTCCAGCATCATGTGTCACGATGGAGTTTTCTGAATCAAGATTTTCGTTCATTTCGTGAATGACTCGATACGGCGAGAGAGGACTGTCGTCATTGGTCAGGTAGGGAAGCCACTTTGCCATCCATGACGTCTTGGATTCCTGCACTCGCTTGCGAGTGCCTCGCTCCCGATTTTCGTTACCGATCAAGTCTCGGACGGAATCGATGACTGCGTTCAACGTTATGCGTGCATCGCCGACAAGTCCGATGTCCGCGGTTGTGTCCTTGTTGATCTCGTCCTGATCGATAACAGAGTGAATCAAGAACTTGCTCGAGCCAACCCGCTGTGCGTACGGAGAGCTAGTCAACGACGCACCCACAGCGAACAATACGTCGCATCCGCGAAGCCAGTCACGCGCCGGCCCAGTTGTTGTCGATCCTCCTGCACCCACAGCAAGCGGATGTCGTTCGTCGAACGCGGACTTGCCCGGCATTGTTGTGAATACAGGTGCGTCCAATAGCTCCGCGAGGATTTTGAGTTCCTCAGTAGCTCCAGAGTTCAGTACGCCGGAACCTGCCCATAGAAGTGGGTCTTCGGCTTCAACGAGCTTTCTAGCGGCATCGTTGATCTCACTGGGAGACGGCATGTATTGAGTTGTTTGTGGTGACTCGTACGTGGGTGCATTCTCAGGCATGGGCTGGCCACATACATCAGCTGGCATTTCGACAACAACGGGAGCGGGGCGACCGGTGCGCAACGCATGAAAGGCGCGTCGCATTACAATCGAGGTCTGGTCGGGCCTCGTTATCAGTTCAGCGCTCTTGACAACATCGGACCAAGCTCGACTCGCAACGAAATTGGGTCGTACGAAGAACATATTGAGTGGATTTCCGCCCGGGAGAGCGAGAATCGGAACATTGTCGGCGTTCGCTTGGGCCAGACCACCTACAGAGTTCTCAGCCCCGGCTTGAGATTGCATCAATACGACGCCAAAACGTTTGCGATCGGATACCCGAGAGTAGCCGTCCGCAGCCATGACCGCACCGCGCTCATGCCGAAACGCAATGGGACGAATTCCTTCCTTCGCAACCGCTTCAATGAGCGGATTGGACGGGTAACAGGAAACCCATTGAACGTTTTCGCGTTTGAGAATCTTCGCGATGTATTCATTGCAGTTCATAGATTTCCCTCCGCCCTGCTGCTGTGCATTGTATTAAGTGGTTTTGGTACAGTCTGTGCGGACACGTTGGAAGGAAAAGATATGGAAAGTCCGGTACACGTCCTGATCGACACCGACGCAAACAACGAGCTTGACGATCAGCATGCGTTGGCCTATGCCCTACTAAATCAAGTGGACTTCAACGTGGTAGGAGTTACGGTCAACAACACTCCCAACGGCGGAGGCATTGAAGGTCAATATCGTGAAGCCGAACGTGTCATGAGGTTGTGTGATCGATTTGAGGAGGTTCCACTATTCCGTGGAGTCGAATCGAACATTGCCGATGTGCTCCCAGAATTGAAGAAGCCGAAGCACGATGGCTACGAGGGCGTGGACTTTATCGTACAGAGTGCCAAGGAAGACCGGGCGGAAAAGCTCGTGGTTGTAGCGATTGGCAAGCTCACCAACGTCGCATTGGCGTTAGCCAAGTCACCTGAGATTGAGAAGCAAATTCGATTGGTTTGGTTGGGTAGCAATTACCCGTATCCAGGTGAGTACAACCTTTGGTCTGATCCAGACTCCGTGAACTTCGTGATCGACACCGCCGTGGACTTCGAAATAGTGACGGTGCGTTATCGCGAAACGACAGGTGCCACAGCGGTTAGCGTGGAGGGATCTGAAATTGTCGAGCGAATGAGCGGAAAGGGCATGAAAGTTTCGCCTATTGAGGGGAGGCATGGCGGGAAATTCACAACATTTGGGGACTACAGCGTTTCGTTGTTTGAACAAGTAAAGCTCTCGCGTCGACCGCTATTCGACGTGGTCGCGCTAGCCGTTGTGAAAACTCCTACCTGGGGAAACTATCGCGAGATATCCGGCAAGCGGCTTGACGACACGCGATGGGTGGATGACCCTGATTCGCAACGAGTGATTGGCATTTGGGAGAACTTCGATAAGCAGTCGATCCTAGAAGACTTTTTCGCGACGTTCGAAGAAGACCCTTGAGACGTTAACTAAGGTCGCGACTTAGCCTTACGCGCAAAACTGCAAGTACTCCGCTATTGCCTCGTTGGGATTAGATGCACCCATAATGCCGGAGAGTACTGCCACACCTATTGCTCCTGCACCCACACACGCTTCACATCGAGGCGGTGTGATTCCTCCCAACGCATAAACAGGTACGGAGCTCGATTGAGAAATCTGCCGCAAACTCTGAAGACCAATAGTCTCGACACTCTTCCAAGAAGGTGAGAAGATGGGCGAACATAGCACAGCCGAGACCTTGGACTGTTCCGCCGCGTGAAGCTGGTCTGCGTCATGCACAGGTATGGATACAAAGTCTAGACCCGGCTTGACTCGCTTGAATCCAACGTCCGAGGCGACTTGAGTATGCGCTCCCCAATAGCCTAGTTGCTGAGCGTCTTCAATGCTTCCATTCAATATGGTTCGAGTGTCGGGTCCAAGAACGCGCAATGCTTCTTGCGCCAAGCGTTGGTAGTCAACTTGGTTCACACTCTTGATTCGAATCTGAACCGCAACCTGTTTGTTTCCTTCAACAGAACGGAACAAGTGGGATAGGATTCGAAGCCATTTCTTGGTGTCGCCGACGAATTCCCAATCCGCAATGACAATTAGAAAGGGATAGTTCTCTTTGTCTAGCATTCTTCAAGAGCCTTTACGAACTCGAACGTGGTACGTCCAGGATCATCCGAACTTGCTATGGCAGATAGAACCGCGATTCCGGCCGCGCCGGCTTCAATTACGTCATGCACGTTTTCGAGCCGAATGTTTCCGATCGCAATGACAGGATGAGGACTGCCGGAACAGATTCGAGCAAGACGTGCCAGCCCCAGTCGAGGGGCTGGGTTTTCTTTGGAGGCCGTTCCGAAGATGGGACCGACTCCCAAGTAGTCTACGGGTTCGTTGAAGAGCTGTGTTGCTTCATCCAAGGAATTGGCGGTTCCGCCAATGAAAGCGTCAGGTCCTAGAATCCTTCGAGCGACAGAGATTCTCAGATCCTGTCTTCCCAGATGTATTGCTTGTGCTCCGATGGCATAAGCCACATCCACTCGATCATTGACCACTAACTGAGAGTGTGCGGACTGAGCGCAGATTTCCATGATGGTAGCTGCGTCACGGCACAACGTCTTAGTATCGAAGTGGCGTTTCTCGCGGTATTGAACGAAGTCCGCTCCATTTGCCGAGACTTGTCTGGCAAGTGTGGCATGTGTATACGATGATTGAGTGGTTTCGTCTGTTATGACGTGGAGTACCGGCCTCAAATCGGATCGCTCCAACGATGGTTGAGCATCCAGGATCTGTCGGATAAACGCCGAGCATTGAGAATTGCACGACTAATGTAGTTCTTTGCACGATACACCGATTCAAGAATGTCGAGACCGGTAGCTAATCCACAAGCTATGGCGGACGCATACGCACATCCTGTGCCGCGAACGTCTCGATTTTCAACGAATTTGTGCCCGTTTACGAATTCGACGGGGGAATCTTGTGAAGGACCAACCAGAATGTCCAGCCCCGGCGCCTCTTGCAAGTGACCTCCCTTTATGAGTACGTATTGAGAACCACGTTTCAATAGTTCTCTACCTGCCACGACTGCATCCTCACGTGTTGAAATCTTGATTCCACTCAATTCTTGCGCCTCGTCAATATTTGGAGTTATGACGGTGGCCAATGGGAATAGTCTGTCCATCGTCGCTAGAGCTACTGATCCAGGCATCAAGGTCGTGCCTGAAGTCGTCCTAAGAACAGGGTCTAGCACGAACGGTTTTGAGCCATGAAATTGCTGGAGAGCATCGCAAATCGTCTCCACGCTTTCTTGCGTTGGGATCATTCCACTCTTTACGGCATCCACGGTATAAGCAGAGAACGCACTAGTCAGTTGGGAATTCACGGAGCTTGAATCCATGTGAATCGAGGAGTGAACGCCTTGACTGTTCTGAGATGTCACTGATGTGACGACAGACAGAACGTGGAGATTCAAGGTGGAAATTGTCTTGATGTCGCACTGCAGTCCAGCCCCGCCCGAACTGTCGGAACCGGCGATCGCCAAAACGCTATTCAAGTGAGATTCACTCTTGCGTTGTCGAAGGTATTGCAGATGTTAAGTGAACTTCGCCAAGACTAGGATGCTGCGAACTCTTCGACAACGTGATTAAGCCAACTGAGTCCACTTCTAATTGCTACTATCTGTACATTGCGTGCGAATTGGCACAAGAGTTCCTTAAACGAAGTTTCTTAGGGTGAATCCATCCATGATTAATCCACTGCACAACCAGTTCGCACCGGATTCCATCGAGAGCCGAGATCTCGAATCGCTTTTTCATCCTTGCACCAATTTGGCTGACTTGCACGAACGCGGACCGGCCGTGCGCAACCGCGCTGAAGGCGTTTACATTTGGGACAACCAAGGCAAGCAGTATTTGGAGGGTATGGCGGGACTTTGGTGCACCGCTCTCGGATACGGTGTTCAGGAGCTTGCTGACGTCGCATACGAGCAGATGAAGAGACTCTCGTACTCGCAGCTCTTCGCGAGCGTGACCAACGAGCCCAGCGTCTTGCTCGCCGAAAAGCTCATGTCCATGGTCCCCATTGAGTCGGGCCGAGTGTTCTTCGGTCTCTCAGGCTCCGATGCGAACGACACGCAGATCAAGCTGATGTGGCACTACCACAATCTGATTGGTCGAACGGAACGAAAGAAGATCATTTCGCGTCACAACGGCTACCACGGTGTAACTCTTGGATCGGGAAGTCTGACTGGACTGCCACCATTTCATCAGAACTTCGATTTGCCGTTGCCTGGAGTTGTGCACACGACAGCGCCCTACTTCTATAGGAATGCTTTGGATGGAGAAACCGAGGAGGATTTTGCCACGCGACTGGCTGACGAGCTCGAGCAACTCATTCAAGAGGAGGGACCCGAGACCATTGCGGCCTTTATCGCAGAACCTGTAATGGGAGCTGGCGGAGTCATCGTTCCGACTGTCGATTACTACGAGAAAATCCAGAAGGTACTGAGCAAGTATGGAATCTTTTTGATCGACGATGAAGTGATATGCGGTTTTGGTCGAACGGGGAATCCTTTCGGGTGCCAAACGATGGAAATGGACCCGACAACGATGACCTTCGCAAAAGCATTGTCTAGCGCTTACTTGCCGATCAGCGGAGTGGTTGTCCCCGATTGGCTCTACGAACCGATCCACGAAGCAACAAAGAAGAGTCAACTATTCGGCCACGGGTTTACCTATTCGGGGCATCCTGTATGCGCCGCTGTGGCATTGCGCAACTTAGAATTGATGGAAGAGTGGAATGTTTTTGAGCGAGCTGCAAATACTTCTGTAGCCTTTCAAGAGCGACTCAATGTGCTCTCCAGTCATCCGCTTGTTGGTGATGTGCGAGGAGTGGGCTTGGTGGGAGCGGTCGAGTTAGTGAAGGACAAGACCACAAAGGAGGCCTTTGCTCGCGAGGAGGGAGTCGGAGCGCACTGCATGAACCAATGCGCTGAGCATGGGCTCATCGTTCGAGCCGTTGGAAACGTTATCGCGATCTGTCCGCCGCTGATCATTTCGAACGATCAGGTGGACGAACTCTTTAGCAAGTTTGCAAAGGGAATTGACGATACTTGGAATTGGATTCGAAGTCGGTAACGTAGACTCCGTAACTATTCGAGATTGATGGGCGATCGTGAGGGATTTGCCTCAACGATCGCCCAAGGTTCATATCTACTGAGCCGATTCTTCTGATTCTGGTTCCTGAATGTACATTTCGGCATCGGGCATTAGCACAAATTCCGGATAAGCTTCAATACCCAGTTCCGCCGTATCCTGACCTAGTTCCTCAGTACGCGCTGAAATTCTCAGTCCGAGTAACTTGTCTACGCCGAACCACACAATAAAGGAAGTTGCGCACACGAACAATCCAATGATTACGACTCCACTCAGTTGCCCGATGAAAGTTGCGTCGCTGTTGGTAAAGCAAACAGCCATTGTTCCCCATATACCGGCAACCAAGTGCGCAGGAATGGCGGCAACTACATCGTCGACTTTCCACATTTCAAATAGACGTATCGAGTAGGTGCAGAGCCCTCCGCCGATCCCTCCGATTACCAAAGCCATCCATGTGTGCTCGTGGAAGTCAGGCGCGGCCGTAATGGAAACTAGTCCAGCAATTGCACCATTCAGCACAACTAGTAGGTGCATTCGGTGAAAAATCAGTCCAGACAGTGCCAAAGCTGCGATAACTCCAGCGGCAGCAGACAAGCAAGTATTGGCAATGACGTTGCTCATAATGATCGCACTATCCACGCTACCAAGAGCAAGTACAGACCCGCCGTTAAAACCGAGCCAACCCAACCAAAGAATTAGTACGCCCAAAGTAACGATAGGAACGTTGGATGGAGGAGTGGGATGAACACTTCCATCACTCTTGAACTTGCCAATTCTTGGCCCAACAATGAGCACGCCCATAAGTGCAGCCCACCCGCCAGTCGAGTGAACAATTGTCGATCCTGCAAAGTCGATGAATCCGAATTGCTCAGTCAGTAAGCCACCACCCCAGGTCATTGCTCCAACCATGGGATAGATGATGCAAGTGAGAAAGAAGATAAACACGAAGAACGACCAGAGTCGGACCCTTTCGGCCAATGCACCTGAGACTATGGATGCGGTCGTCGCCACAAACACCATTTGGAAGAACCAGTTCGACATGCCAGAGAAACCCTGGTTGACGACTTCGCCCATAGCTGCAGCGGGATCCGCGCCTTCCGCGAGATTTAACAGGGCTGACTCAGCGGGACTCGGAGTTTCGCCAAATGCGAGAAAGTCTGGTACGCCGATGACCCAGTTCACGTCCTTGTACATCAAGTCATAACCGATTAGGTAATAGGTGATGCAAGCAATGGAGAAGAGGCCTATGTTCTTCAAGCAAATTACAGAAGCGTTCTTGGTTCGAACAGACCCTGACTCCAACATCGTGAAGCCAGCGCACATCCAAAGCACGAGTGCTCCCCAAATTAGGAATGACAACGAATCCAGTACGAATTTCGTTTCTGAATCGATTGCTGCCAGAACAGGAAAAGCCGCGACGCAAAGCACGGCCGCGCCAAAGAAAATGCCTCTTCTACGCCAATGCGGAGAATGCGGTTCCTCGGTGTTTCTTGTTTTGGGACATGGAGTTTTTGTATTTGTTAGAAGGTTTGCGATGTTCACGGTCATTGCCTTCTGCGTTGCAAGTGCGTCCTTCGGATTTTAGCCAATTGTGAAGACTTCAATGGCGAAAGTATCCTTTCGACAGTATTGAGTCACGGATGGAGGATTACATCGTTCGAACAAAAACGCAGTCTCTCGATTTTTTAACATAATCATCAGTTCGAGTTAATTTCCAAATTAATAGTGAGTATGGCTTGGCCATTGAGCTGACAGTGTGCTGTGGTCCAACAATTGGTCTAGGAGAGTGTTTGAATGGGAATTCGATCAGACGATGAAATTGCAACGATTACTTCATGATCGGGATTGATCGTTCACAACGTCAACACAGTTCTAGGAGTCCAAGTCTCACCTCGTTTATTCGAGGCATTTTCTTTGGTGCAACAGCAGTGATCGGAGCAACCGCCAGCGGTTCCAATATCACCGAACTCGAGGAACTCTCCGAAATTCTCGAAACGGCACGGACCGAAATGGAACTGCCGGGCTTGCGCGCGGCGGCTCGATTTTCTGATGGAAGAGTTGTCCGCGCTGCTGCCGGTTTAGCAGATCGTGAAGCGCACGTGGCTCTGGACAACGTCGATCCTATGCCGGGAGGAAGCACAGGCAAGACTTTCGTTGCCGCTGTGACCATGTTGCTTGTCGAAGAGGGTGTTCTTTCCCTGGACGACTTGATCTCCGAATGGCTTGAAGAGGAACCCTGGTTTGACAGGTTGCCGAATTCTCGAGATATCCAGTTATGGCATCTCTTATCGCACACGGCGGGACTATCTGACTATCCCGAAAGCCGAGGCTATCAGTTTCAATCCATTTGGCGCGCGATTCGTAGAGGATCTATACGGTTCGAGCCCGACGAGCTAATTCGCTATACGTTGAGAAAGAGGCCGTTGTTTCCGGTTGGTGAGGGTTTTCGGTATACCGATATCGGCTACCTCGTGCTGGGAAAGGTGATCGAAGCGGCCACGGACCGACAGTACTACGATCTGCTGCACGAGAAGATTCTCGATCCCCTTGAGCTTGACCAAGTAGTTGTGCAGGATCGATCGATATTGCCTGGAGTGGTTCCAGGCTATATGCGCGGAGCACGCAATCTCAGGCCGGATGGAAGCATGAAAATCGATCCTTCATCGGAATGGACCGGTGGTGGAGTTGCTTTGAATCCCACGATGCTGGTGGAGTTTCTTGGATCGCTAGCGGAAGCACGAGTGGTTACTCCGGAAAGCTTCAAGAAAATGCGAGAAATGGGATGGCGCGATCCCAACTCTCCCGAGGAATATTACGGGTTAGGTCTGTTTGTACACGACAACGGCGCAGCAATTGGTCATGCCGGTTTGTGGCCTGGTTATCGCACACATGTGATGCATTTCTTTGCAACCGATACTACCGTTGCGATTCAGACTAACCGAGACGGAGCAGTCGACACAAGCGAGGTCATTAGAAGAGTCGCCGAATTTGTGGACAAGCACGGTACGCCTAGAGAGTGATTCACGACGATCCAATTGACCGTCTGGAAACACATTCTCTTCCGGATTCTCGATTCGCTTCTACATCGGTGTCCTACAATCATCAATCCGAGATCTGGTTGGGAGGGTGTGCCAGATTGTTCGGACAGGAAGGTTCAGCGAAAAGCATCCAAATTTAGGGACCTAATCATGAAACGAATTCTTGTCACTTTTTTCGCGCTCATCTGGTGTGTAAGTGCGAATGCAGATGAATTCAAGCATGGCACTCCTGAGAGCGCGGGGATGTCAAGTGAGCGGCTGGATCGCGTCACAGATGTGATGCAATCTTATATCGATCGAGGGATCGTCCCGGGTGTACATGTCTTGGTCGCCCGACGGGGCGTGATTGTTTATGACAATGCGATAGGAACAAGAGGCTCGGACGACGACCGTCCCTTGGAAAAAGATGCTCTCTACCGCATCTACTCAATGACCAAACCGATCACAGCCGTTGCCGCCATGCAGTTGTATGAACAAGGCAAGTTCAAGATGGGCAGCTCTGTGGCGGAATTCATTCCTGAATTTGGGGAGCTCACAGTCCATGTAGAAGAAGGAGATCCCGTTCCGGTAAACCGTGCAATGAACATGCGCCACTTGCTGACGCATACGGCCGGTCTTGGTTACGGCCTGGGAAATTGGCATCCAGTAGATCGATTGTTCCGTCAGAATCGAGTGTTAGGATCAACCGACTTGGAGGAAATGATCGGCAAGATGAAAGACATTCCTCTAAAGTTTCAGCCAGGCGACAGATGGGACTACAGTGCCGCGGTCGACGTAACGGGTCTAGTCGTTCAAAGATTGAGCGGTCAGTCTTTCGACGAATACCTCGAAGAGCACATCTTCACGCCCCTAAAGATGGACGATACATTCTTCCAGATTCCAGAAGACAAGCACGACCGATTACTTCCCGTTCACAATTGGAGTCGGCAAGAAAACAAAATTGTGATGCGACCAGTGGGTGAGAACGAATATCGTAATGTGACGATGTTTTCGGGCGGAGGTGGTTTGATTTCCACGGGAATGGACTACTTGAGGTTTGCAGAAGCTCTTCGTCGAGGTGGCGAACTCGAAGGTGGTCGGATTATTGGTCGAAAGACGATCGATTACATGACGCAGAATCACTTGCCAGCTGCGGTTCCTGGTTCTGGAACCGGGGACAATCCAACGGGGGCAGCGACTCGCGCCCAACAAAGTGCTTTCGGGTTTGGTTTGGGATTTGGAATCAACATGAACCCGTTGGCGGGAAATCTGTCGTCCTTCGGCGAGTACAACTGGGGTGGCGCGGCAGGCACCGTCTTTTGGGTGGACCCAGAAGAGGACCTGGTCGTTGTGGGCCTGATCCAGCTCATGGGTGGGAGCGGACTGCTTTCGTCTGATTTGAAGATTGCGGTGCTACAAGCGATAACGGATTGATCGGAAGTCCCAAATAGAGTGCGGTGAACGACTGTTGACCGCACACTTGTTCATGCGACTATAGGAAATTGAGAATTGGTTAAGTCATCACATACAGGTAAAGAACTGACCGACGAAGAGTGGAAATTTCAGCTTCGCATTCAGCTTACAGGCGAAATGGCGAGAAAAGCAAGGAATTCAGAGGAATACGAGGCATTGCAGCCACTGTATGAGCTGATCGCTCGCTACGATGCTGAGTTAGTTTGTCAATACGATGCGTTTGCGGGCTACTGCGAACAGGCAGAACGAAACGGTGAGCAGGACTTGCCGCTTTATAAGTGGACAAAGGCGACGATAGAAAATCCCGAGAAGGAAGAAAAGTACATCAAGATCTTCACGATTTACGTCCAGGGCGAAGAGGTATACGATCAAACGGTCGCCGAAGAGCTGGAATCCGAGCTCAAGCCGATGGTCGGCGGGCCTGTGATCGAGAAGTTGTCTAAGTACGATTCCAACCCTGCCAACAATCCCCAGCCGCCCAAGAAATACCTCAACTAGTCAGAGATACCCGGTTAAGCTCGGAGGCCTAGACAGTTTCAGGCTCAGAAATTCGACTGATTCCGGGAACTTTAGCCCAAGTCTAGCACTCTAATCCATCGAGTGCTAAAATATTAGTGCCTTATTCAGCTTGAGGAGGCTTAGCTTGACAACGAGTGTCATTCCAATCTCAAACCTGTCGCCAGGAGGCGACCTAACGGCCTATATCAATACGGTCAATGCATATTCCGTGCTTACGGCCGAGGAAGAAAAAGATCTTGCCCATCGGTTCTACGATGAAGGTGATCTGGATGCAGCCCGAGAACTAATTATTAGTAACTTAAGATTCGTAGTTTATTTAGCCCGTACCTATCGGGGCTACGGCTTGCCTGAGGCCGACATAATTCAAGAGGGCAACGTTGGATTGATGAAAGCTGTGAAGCGGTTCGACCCCAACGTTGGAGTTCGACTCGTTTCGTTTGCCGTCCACTGGATTCGAGCGGAAATTCACGAATTCATCATTCGAAACTGGCGAATCGTCAAGATTGCTACTACAAAGGCTCAGCGAAAGCTCTTCTTTAAGTTGCGTGAGCGCAAGAAGGACTTCGGTTGGCTAACCCAAAGCGAAACTCGAGAAATCGCGAAAGACCTAGGGGTGCGTCCGCAAGATGTCACACACATGGAAGGTCGATTGTCTTCAAACGATGTGGCATTTGACATGTCCGATGACGACGATGACGAGAGCGCGAGTTGGGCTCCAGCCCAATTGATTGCCGATGATAGTCCCACTCCATCCGAGCAGTTGGAAGAAGAAGAATGGGAGGCCCATCGCCAAGGACTGCTTTACGAAGCAATGCAGACCCTTGACGAACGAAGCAAAGTCATTCTGAACTCGCGATGGCTTTCTCCCGACAAAGCGACGTTGCACGAACTCGCTGCACAGTTTGGTCTATCCGCCGAACGAATTAGACAGATAGAAAGTGCCGCGATGGAAAAGATTAAGGAGCAGCTGGCACCTGCCTAACTTCCAAGCAGCGCTCCAAAGCATCCTGGTCTAACATTTCGAGCTCATCCGGGCTCTCATAACTTCGAAGCGTCAAAATGCGACAGCTCTATGTCCGTCGTGGGTCCCGTATGACCGATGCACAAGCCAGAGCCTATGCTTGTCTTGAAGAGTATCGTCTGGATCCCGATTGCATTGATCGTCAGTTCGAGTTTGTTGGAGACGCTAGTGACCTCTTGGTCGAAATAGGCTTTGGCAATGGCGAGGTACTAGCGCAATTCGCGACAATCAATCCACTTTGGAACTGTATTGGCGTCGAAGTGTTTCGTCCTGGGATCGGAGCTCTGATTCGGCGTTGTCAAACAGAAGAACTCGAGAATGTGCGCATTGCCGAGACCGACGGACTTACTTTGTTGGAAGCGTTGCCGGATTATTCCGTTAGCTTGATGTTTGTCTTCTTTCCCGATCCCTGGCCCAAGAAGAGGCATCACAGAAGACGTCTGGTCAATGAGGAATTTGTGGAGACAGTAAATCGCAAACTGAGAGTTGATGGTTCGATTTGTCTAGCTACGGACTGGGAACACTATGCCGATCAGATTGGGGCTGTATTCCAAAACCATCCATTGTTCGACGGCGGTCCGTCAGAAAGATACGAACTGCGACCGAAGACTCGATTTGAGCAACGCGGAGAGAAGCTTGGACATGAGATCTGGGACTTTCAGTACAAACGAGTTACCAGCATTGAAGAATCTCTAGATAATTCGCAGTGACTTAAGTCCTCATCCTATGGGCGGAAACCGTTCGTCGTTGACGTTGTAGCCGAATTCGACCTCTTTGAGCATTCGCAACGGATCCCGTAGATCCACCATACCGGGGCCAACAAAGCTGAGCCCGTGTTGGTATCCAACTAGTTTTCGCAGTCGTTCGGGCATTTTCGGCAATTGGTCGCGAGGGATTCCAATGAACTGGTTTTCCTGCTGGCGAAGATAGGATAGGTTGAAGTTAATGTCGATCGCTCGACGGCTTTGATTCGTCTTGTTCTCGCCGCCACCATGCCAAAGAGCACCCGTCCAGATCAACACGGACCCAGCCTCCATTTCCACTTGCACGGTCTCTACATCGGGCGGTTGCCTTACCGGAGTGTCATGCCACTTGTGGGATTCGGGCACTAATACTGTCGCCCCGTTTTCCAAAGTGAAGTCATCTATGGCTATTACGGCGTTGGCGACAAAGGGCGGGTGTGGTCGCGGAACGGGCCAGAGTCCATCATCTTGATGTAGTCCTTGAGCCTTTGCTCCAGGCAAGAGATCAAAGTACGCCACTACGGAAACCTGAACGCTGGTACCCAGCATTCCTTGAACCACAGCAAGGAGTCGTGGATCACACACCAAGTCGTCCACGCAACGGGTCTTGCCTAGGAGATTGTGTGCTCGCACTGTCGTCCGATCGGGTGGCATCAATTCTCGAAGGGGATGCACATCTCGCTGAAGATCAAATGCGAGTCTTGCAACCCGTTCATCCCGGAGCCATTGCGGAAAAACGGCGTACCCAAATTCCTCGATATGGGCCAGCCCATCGTCGAGTCCCGGTACTAGGATCTCTTGGTCGAACACCATTGCTGAGTCGGGCTTGCGGATCGTTTCTTGAGCAGATTGGACCATCTTGTATTAGCCTGGGGTGAATCGGGAACGAGGCACGGTAACGTATCAATTAGAAGGAGCTAGTATACGAGCCTGTCTAGTTGAAGTGCATGTAGCTTGTAGGAAGCTATTTTTACAGTCTAGAGCGGTTCTTCAAGGTGCTAGTATTTCTCGATTGCACTCAGATCGATTGAAACGCAGAGCTCGTTGTCATCGTTTGGGGTCAGTTTCACGAATCCTTTCTCGCGAAGTTGTTCGATGTCCCGCACAAATGTACGTTTCGAAACCCTGTTGTAAATCAGTTGAAATATTCGATCGGATCGGATTTTAGCTAACGGCATCTGTTTCTCAGCCAAAGTCCCAAACGAATCAACAGGGTTGGTTTTTTCTGCGAGACAAGAGAGAAAGTCATACTCCCGACCGCTCAATACATAGCGTCTGACACTCTTCCTCATAGAACGAGTCCTATTCAAAGTGTCCATGTGCATTCTGCGATTTTGCCTTTCTTGGATGAAACGAGTTATCTCCTTTAGCTCTTTCTCAAAGCCACCCAGCCCAAACTCGATAAACTGAGTGAGATCAAAGGGTTGTGATCTTCTACTGCGTTGAAGCAGCAGCTTGTACTCATCAGCATTTTGATAGAAAAAGTTGCTTAGACCGTCGAAACCATGAATGTTGTATCCGCTTTCGAGCAGGAGATATGTCTCAACTAGTCTCGATATCCTCCCATTTCCATCGCCGAATGGGTGTAAGGTAACCAAATAAAAGTGTGCTAAGAGAGCTCGTATGACAGGATGCCATCTCTCTAGTGTCTCGCGAGAATACAACCACGCAAAAAACTCTCTCAAGAGATCATGTAGACGATCGTGGGGGGCACCTCTATGGACACCACCCAACTTTTCGCTCCCAACTTGAACCGAGTGCATCCGTAGTTTTCCAGAAACGTTTTCGGTATAGTGCTCTCCTTCGGTGGCCAACTTGTGAAGGTGCAGCAGATTCTCCAGTCTGAGAGCTGCATTCTTGCGAGAGTTGATCCGTTCTCGAATCCATTCTTGGGCTCGCCGGGCGTTTTGAATCTGTAGTTGATCTGGTGAGAGAGTGGTCTCACCGTCTGATTCTGAACTCTCTCGCTCTAAGAAATCACGTACTTGATCCTCAGACATGAGATTTCCTTCGATAGCGGTCGTACCGTGGATCGAACGTATACGATTGAGTCTATTGAGTTCAGTCTTCCATGCGTTAGGAATGAGAATCCATTCAACTGTTTGGCGGCATGCATCGATGCTTATTAACACCTTTCTGAAATCCTGTCTAAGATAGAACCCGAATGAGAACTTATCCCAGTCCATCAATTACCCATCCAGTCAACACGTTAATTGACATATTATTTGACACCTAATATGACAAGTAATTGTACAAGTAAATATCACTGAAAAACATCACTTTAGTTTAACTTTTCCGAGGTCATGAACCCCTATTTGTCATCTTATTTGACGACTTACTTGACACGTTGTTTAGCGCACTAATTGACATACTGCTTGACACCTTCTGATTAGGAAGTCCGAGCGGAGATTTCGTTACACTAAGTTCCAGTTCCGATTGAATCGTAACTGTTAGTACTGAGCATCTCAGATTGCCGTCAATCCTAGCCAAGTCGGCACTTGGACGGCTGTCGGTGTCAGTTCTTGAAGATGGGTTTTCGTTTTTCCATGAATGCAGTAACTGCCTCGTGGTGCTCTTCAGAGCCGTACGCCTGTGCAAGCACTTGTCCTTCGCGTTCATGCACTTTCTTGATATCGGTTTCTGAACCGTTCTGTGTGATCAGTTGCTTGACCCATCTCAATTGACGCGAAGGGTTGGCCGCCATCTCACCTGCTAGTTCTAGAGCTGTGGGAATTAGTTTTTCCGGTGCTACAACGCGGTCGGCAAGTCGTTTGGCGAAAGCCTCTTCACCCGAGTACAAGCGACCTGTAAGACACATTTCATTTGCAGCTCCAAATCCGACTCGCTGGACTAGAAAGTGGGAACTTGCAAGCTCCGGCGTAACTCCCATCTTGACAAACAGCATGCCGAATTTTGCTTCGGTAGAGGCAATAATGACGTCCATTGGGAGGATCATTGTCGCGCCCACGCCCACGCAAGCTCCGTTTACAGCAGCAATCATGGGCTTTGATGATCGAACCAATTCAATCCAGTCGCCGCCACCTCTCCGTCTTGTACTGTCCTGTGGTTTACCTTCTATACGAGCCTTGAAATTGTCTCGTATGTCCGCACCGGAACAGAATCCCCGTCCAGCACCGGTAAATACCATGGCACCAACATCCGAATCCTCGTTGCAAGCGAATATTGCGTCTTGCAATTCCGAACTCATTTCGTGAGTCCAGGCATTGAGTCGCTCGGGACGGTTGAGTGTAATAGTGGCGACTCCTTCCGATTTGTCAACCAGTATCGTCGAGTATGTGGTCACTGGGGGTTCCTGCGAGATGTGGGGCAGACATTGTATGGATTGCCATGAATCGAGCTTC
The DNA here is from genome assembly GCA_965203735.1 of Candidatus Azotimanducaceae bacterium. GTDB lineage: Bacteria > Pseudomonadota > Gammaproteobacteria > Pseudomonadales > Azotimanducaceae > Bin55. The sequence goes on along the minus strand of OZ241909.1, from coordinate 261,496 downwards.
GTTCTCTAATTGTTGCTTTGTCCGATTTGGACACTGCCCTTGTTGTTACCTTTGTCGTTTCTCAGGCAGGAATGTTGGAGCATTAGGAATCATCGCAGAAGGTCAAGTGTCCTTGCGCCAAAGGGGGTTGTGCTAGCATTTTGATTAGTCTTTTCTGCTGCACCACGAGGAAATTTAGTGAGCACACCACAGATTTTCGTAGTTGCCGCCGTGCTTCTTGGTTTCTCGATCAGTCCATCAGCCGATACTGTCGGTAGCGTTGCTGAATCGCACTCCGTTGAAGCCAAAGACGCTATCTTGTCTAAGAGCATCGACGAGACTCCAATTGAGAGTATGGACGCTCAGGAGGAATTAAACGAAGCGTCCACGAGCGTGAACGAAGCTGTCGTTGATCTTGTAAGTGCCTTGAAAGAGAGACTTAAAGATGATCCATTAGTGAACTACATAACCGATGCCGCGGTGTCTGAGAATCAGTCGATCATTGAGAAATACGACTCTGACGGCGATGGTGGACTGGCGAAGGAAGAACTAGAAAATGGGTTGAAAGACATGACCGACGAGTACAACTCCTTGACACCCGATGAACGTCGAGAAATGCTCGAGGAAGAATTCAAAGAATGTGATCTGGACGAGGACGGAAAGATTTCACTTGAGGAATTGTCAATTTATATGGCAGAAACGATTTACGTAATAGAAACGGTCGTGAAGAACTATGCTTCGCAAAAACTGAATGAAGAGGGTACCACCAGTTCTAATGAGTCTGAAGCCGAAGGTCGTTCTGACTAGAAATTGACTGGATCGAGCAGGCAAGCCATGCAAGAGTGGCATCCCACGGTTGACTCGCTCTACATTCGAGTACATCCTTCAGTTTGGTTTGCTCGTTCTCGCGTAGACCATTGAAGACCACCCGATCTGTTGGTGAAAGGGTGCGTTTGCCAGCATCGTATGATCCAATCGATTTTCACTTTACAGTAATAGGCAGAAATGTATACATCTAAGTTTCTTGCAGTTATAGTTGGGGTGCTTGTTTTTGCGGCCGGCGTGTCACTAGCAGATGTCACGGACAGCGGCGTAGGAAAAGAGTCTGTTACATCCCAAGAACATACCGATATGCCCAGTGAGAAACGAGATGCTCAAGATGAGGATTCCAATGCACTGAACGAGGCGTTGAAACGTTGGTCCGAGGCAAGGAAGAGTCTCTTGAATGCATACGGAGAGGAACCGCCAAACGAGCATGCGGACTACGCAACGTTAACATCCAAGTATGAGTCTCTCTTCAAAGAATTCGATTCTGACGGCGACGGTGGGCTATCGATGGAGGAGCTAGGGTCCGCCGTCGAGAAAGACTTGACTGACAAGCAAAAGTCCCTGTCGCCTGAAGGTCTTCGAGCGCAACTAGAGGATCTCCATAGCGTAGCCGACCGAGACCTGGATGGTAGTTTTACGCTTGACGAGCTAACGGACTTCTTTATCAAAGCGGCCGAGGAACTGAACGAGTTGCACGACAAACGTTTTCCAGATAAACCCAATGAACAACCTGCTTCTGACTTAAGTGAGACTGAGGACAACGATCACTCTAACTAACAATTTGCTAGATCAAACTGTCAGTGTGGAGTTTCATTGAGATCCGCACTGAGCTGCTACGCAATCTGCCAGACTTCTTCTCCCCGAGGTTTTGAAGACGTTGGAAATCTGCCTGGTTCGTGGCATATGGTCGTTGCTAACTCGAAAGCAAGTCTCTCAAGAGATCACAACAGTAGGTTCAACACCCAATTCGGAAGTGAATTTCAGTCCTACTCTGACGGTGCTTGTCTAGATATCGCCGGATAGATGACTTCGCCCCAGTCGTGGTCTGAATGCTCTAGCATGATTGCGACAAATCGCGGCACAAGATAGCCCAAGATGTTCGCACCGTCCTTGACTTGGTCGCGATTCATGGACCCTTGGTAAGTTGCCGACCCGTGTATGAGTTGGTTTCGCAGGGTGTAGAGTCGGTCAAAGACAATTTCAAGCAACTCGAGAGTCTTGCTTTGGCGTTTACTTTTCAATGCAGCAAGAGCTTTTACTCCGCTTCTTTTCAGCTGAATCTCCCAATCAGTGTCGCGTCCGGTTGTCTGAAATTCCCAGAAAAGCCCAAACACGAACTCATTCTGCACTAGGGTTCGAATGGCTCCCGGAAATACAGTCCACAATGCGTTGTAGATCGTACTTTCATTGTCGTATTTCAGGAGATTCCTGAAGAAGTCCATGTACTGGCTTGTGTCAGTTGGTGGATTGTTCAACGCTGGTTTGATCGAATACATCGAGTTGAACGATATCCAGAAGAAGATGAAGGCTCCGTCGAAATCTTCTTGCTCGAGCAATGCCTGTCCTTTTTCCAACCAACTCAGTGCACGTCGGAGTCGAATCGCATTTCGATCCGAAAGCAAGGATTTCTTGACTTCATAGTCGCTCGTTAACTGGGACGCGGATTGGATTGAAATGGAATCGAACTCGCTCATCGGGAACCATGCTCCGTGGTACTTAGGAATTCGGTAACAACTCCATTTAGCTGCTGAAATCCCTTGGGTGTGAGCTGAAGTCGATCAGGTTGCATGAGATCCCATGACCGTAGCCGTTCGACGGTCGCTTGGATTGTACAGAATGGTAGTCCTGTCTGTACGTGAAACAGGTCTTCCTCGACCCCGTCGCACAAGCGAAGCACATTCATCATGAACTCCACCGGAATTTCTGACTTAGCGACCATGGTGCGCGAACTTTTTGCTCTCTGCATGTACGACTTAGGCATCCTTGTCTTGGATGTTCTAAAAATTCCATCCTGGGTCTTGATCTTGCCGTGAGCACCAGCGCCAACTCCAATATAGTCTCCGAATGTCCAGTAGTTGAAGTTGTGCTTACATATCAACTCGTTGCGGGCGTAGGCTGAGACTTCATAGCGCTCGAAACCGTTTTCAGCCAGCAATCGTATTCCAACATCCTCCATCTCTGCCCGATAGTCTGTTGAAGCCAATTTTGGCGGAGACTTGGCAAACACCGTATTGGGTTCTATGGTGAGTTCATACCAGGAAATGTGCGTGGGTCCTAGCGCTATAGCTAGCTCCAAGTCCTCCATTGCTTGATCAATAGTTTGGTCGGGCAAGCCATACATCAAGTCGACGTTTACAGAATCAAAACCAGCTGCCAAGGCTTTCTCGATTGCTCGCATGGCTTCCGAAGGATCGTGTATCCGTCCGAGTGTCTTGAGGTGATCTTGATGAAAGGACTGTGCACCAAGTGACACCCGCGTGATGCCTGCGCCCCTGTAGTGTCGAAAGTCCAAATACTCTGTGGTTCCTGGATTCGCTTCCATGGTGACTTCTCTAGTTTCAGTTCTGTCAAGCGTTGCAAGTATGCGATGAAACGAATCGGGCGAAAAGAGGCTGGGTGTGCCGCCGCCGAAGTAAACGGTGTCGATCTCAAGAGGATGATTCTTTAGGTCATTCTTTAGATCGGCTATGACGCAATCTACGTACTTGGTCTCTGCAAAATCGTTCCGGATCTCGTGAGAATTGAAATCACAGTAGGGACACTTGCGCACACACCAGGGAATGTGTACATAGAGGCCAGCCACTTAATTGCCTAGCCGCGTCTTTAGACGTTCAACAAAACCTTGAGACGCTTGTGCGCGGTGACTCAGTCTGTTCTTGACTTCGGGATCCAGTTCAGCCGCAGTAAGCGCCATCCCATCCGGTTTGAAGAGCGGATCGTAGCCAAATCCGTTTGTCCCTTTGGGTTCTCGGACGATTTGGCCGTGCCAGGTGCCGATTGAAATCTCAGGCATGGGATCGTTGACACTATCAATGTAGACGAGCACCGCACAGAAATACGCACTAGTATCTCTCCCGGATTTGGCTTCTTCATACAACCGTTTCAGAAGAAGCTGGTTGTTTAGGTTCGCGTCGGCCTGATCTCCTGCGAATCGGGCAGACCGAATTCCTGGATCTCCATTCAAGCTGGGAACGACCAAACCGGAGTCATCGGCAATCGACGGCAGTCCTGCGTGCGTAGATGCGTGACGCGCTTTGATCAGCGAGTTTTCAACAAATGAGCTTCCGGTTTCATCGACTGACTGAATGTTCCAATGAGATTGAGGAACTAAATTGAGGGAAAGTTGCTTGAGTAGTTCTCGTAGTTCGCGGAGCTTATGCGGATTGTTGCTCGCGAGTACAACTTTCTTTTGAGCGTTCAATTTTCCACTCGAGTCTCGACTCGTAGCAATAGGAAAGGTCTACTTTTCCACGGGGTCCTCTAGGTTCGAGTAGACCTTCTGTTCAAACTTGAGACTTTCCTTTCCGTCCGGAAGCTTTACCTCTACTTCGAATTTCAGCTTCTCGCCGTCTGTGAATTTGAAACTGGAAAGAGAATAAACGGCATCGGATTCCTTGATGGTCTTGAACTTGAGCTTGATGGTCTGTCCCATGAGATTCTTGAACTCGCCCGTGACTTCGGCCTCGTAGGGCTTGCCTTCAGAATCTATAACCGTGATATTGCAGAGTGCACGGTTCTTGCCACGTACGATTTTGTGTCTTTCCGCCGTTTCCTTCGGAATAAGTGTCGAAGGTATGACGCTGTAGTGAACGGTGTAGTCACCTAATTCAACTGACTGCTCGGCAATCACAGCAATTCCTAGCATTAGCGCGATCGCGCATAAAACTTGCTTCACTTTCTTCTCCCCAAGACGTAGAAACCCGTAGTTCCAAAGAGATTGGACAGAGCGCTCTTTGGGGTTACCTTGCGATACTTCGGATCGATGACGCTCCGTTCTACAACCTCCAGTTTTTCCAACTGGCACATTTCGTCGAAGTCCCTAAACGTGCACAGATGAATGTTGGGCGTGTTGTACCAAGCGTGGGGTAGATGTTCCGCTACGGGCATTCGACCTCGGAACAACAGTTGAAAGCGACATCGCCAATGCCCAAAGTTTGGAAAGGACACAATGCATCGATTTGCAATTCGCAACAGTTCCCTTAGCAAGGTTCTCGGGGATTCGAGTGCTTGAAGCGTCTCCGTCATGACGACGATGTCGAAACTGTCGTCCGGAAACCGATCCAGTCCCGAATTCAGGTCGTGTTCAATGACATTGACCCCGCGTTGGATGCAACTCTCGATCGCATCCTGATCGCGCTCGACTCCATATCCTTTTATGCTCTTCGATTCATGAAGATATTCAAGGAGTTCTCCGTCGCCGCATCCTAGATCTAGAACGCGAGCATTGTCTTCAACGAAGTCGGCGACGTGTTTTAGGTCAATTCTCATGCGTCTAATTCGTCTGCAACACTTGCCAGATATGTTTTGAGCACAGTGAAGTAACGAGGAATGTCCATGAGGAACGAGTCGTGTCCCATGTTGCTCACGATGCTTGCGCTGACTGTGGACTTGCCAGCCGCGACGAGAGCATCAACGATTTCATTGGACCGTTCAGGCGAAAAACGCCAATCGCTTGAAAAGGAGATCACCAAGAATTTCGCCGTTGCGGGTTGGAGAGTGTCTATTAGATTATCGTTGTGTTCAATCGCGGGATCAAAGTAGTCCAAGGCTCGCGTGACTAGCACATAGGTGTTAGGGTCAAACGTCTGTGCGAACCGGGATCCTTGATAGTGCAGATAGCTTTCAACTTGGAACTGAACATCGCGTCCCTGTTCAATGTCACCGGACTTTACTTCACGCCCAAATTTTGTCCCCATTGAGTCGTCCGATAGATACGTGACGTGTCCAATCATGCGGGCGAGTCCAAGACCGGGTAGTGCTTCGTCTGATGAACCATCGACCGAGTCCATTTTGATTGCCAGGCGCGCGATTTCGTTGAACGCGATATTTTGCGCCGAGAGTTTGGGAGCGCAAGCGATGAGTACGGCGTGCCCAATTCGATCAGGATAGTCGATAGCCCACTGCAGGGCTTGCATCCCTCCGAGGCTGCCTCCGATAACGGCCGCAAATCGTTCGATGCTCAAAGCATCTGCCAACATTGCTTGAGTCTTGACCCAATCCTTGACGGTGACCGTCGGGAAATCCTCTCCGTACGGTTCTCCTGTCTTGGGATTTACGGATCGAGGACCGGTCGACCCGTGACAGCCGCCGAGATTGTTGAGCGAGACGACGTGAAATCTATTTGTGTCGATGGGCTTACCCGGTCCGATACAGTTGTCCCACCATCCTGGACGGGATTCGGTTTCGCTATGAAATCCTGCTGCGTGATGGTGTCCGGACAGAGCGTGGCAAATCAGCACTGCATTGGTGCGGTCTTGGTTGAGATCACCGTAGGTCTCGTAGATCAGTTCAAGGCGGGGTAGAACCTCCCCGCACTGGAGAGTTACGCCTTGATCAAGTTCTAGCAGTTTTGGCTCTACGATACCGACAGAACCATGGGTGTCGGGCACGGGTGCGTTCATATTCGCCGCACATTATGATGCGAGTTGCGGTACGTATTTAAGCAACGGGACTATATAGGAATTTGCCATGAGAAGGACAAGCATCCCAAGCATTGGTGAAAAGTCGAATCCGGCCATGGGTGGAAGCAGCTTTCTTACGGGTGCCAGGAATGGATCGGCAAGTTGCTTCGCTATTTCAGCCAGCGGCGAGTACACGTTTGGAGCAACCCAACTCATAATCACCGAAGCAAGAATCGCTACAAGATAGATCCAAATAGATATTTGAACCGCAGAAACAGCACCGTTCCAAACATATGCCCATAGCGGAAACACGTCCACTATCCCAGCGTGCATGACTCGAATGTATACGCTGGCAGTTTCGAGAACCAACGTTGCCAGCAATGACGCTAGGTCCAAACGCCGTGAAACTGGAAGCACCTTTCGAATGGGATTCAGCACGGGATCTGTAATCCTCATGATCGAATTCACGATTGGGCTGTAGAAATTTGCTCCAGCTAGGTGCAGGAGAAAGCGCAAGAGGCAGAAAAGTGCAAAAACACTAACTGCAAAATCGACAATAAAAAGCAATGGTCCGCCCACGGTGATTACAACCTAGCAGTTAATTCAGCCGATCGTGCAAAAGCGGCTCTGACTGCATCCATGATGGAATCTCGCACGCGGTTTGCGTCCAAGACCGAAAGTGCACGTTCTGTAGTCCCTCCGGGAGAGGCGACTTGATCTCGAAGAGTTGCAGGATCATCGTTGGAGTTCACGGCAATGCGTGCCGCTCCCAGAGCAGTGCGAGTTGCGAACTGCTGGGCATTTGTCTCATCCATACCAAGCTCCTTTGCAGCGTGAATGATGGCGTCCATCAGGTAAAAAAAGTATGCAAGTCCCGTGCCTGATACCGCTGTGACGATATCTATATGACTATCCTCGGGCATCCACACAGCTTCTCCAAGCGATTCAAACATACTTTGGACGATCGTTTTTTGAGTTTCGTTCACGTGACAATTCGCGAACATGCCTGTTACTCCTTCGTTCAAGGCGACTGCCAAGTTCGGCATGCAATGGACGATGGGTGTGGATTCGGGCAACCATGTCTCGAGGTTTGACAAGGAGACTCCCGCGGCAATAGAAATAACTAATCGATTATTGATTATGTTTGCGTGAGCTGTAACAACGGTCTTAATTATTTGGGGCTTTACGGCGAGTATGACGATATTGGATGCGGAGATTGCCTCTTCGTTACTAGTCGTCGTGTGTACATTCTGGCTTGTGTAGCCGGCAAGCTGTTCTTCGATGGGGTCGGAGACAATGAGTGAGGCATTGAGTTGTTGATTGCCCGCGATGCCTACAGCAAGCGCACGTCCCATGTGTCCGCTACCTAGAACGGCGATTCGATGGCTCATGCTCGAGGACCAAATATTGCAGTGCCCAATCGCACCAATGTCGCGCCTTCTTCGATGGCGATCTCGTAGTCGTTTGTCATACCCATCGACAACGTGTCCCAGTGTTCGGACTCGGGTGGCCTCACTTCTTGAAATAGCTGGTAAAGAGTACTAAATGCCGTTCTCGATTCTTCTGGATTGGAATGCGCTCTGGGAATCGCCATGAGTCCTCTAGGTCGCAGTCGGGGCAGTTCCTGGATGCCCTTGACCAAGTCTGCCACATCCTCAACACGCACTCCGGACTTTTGGGATTCGTCGTCCACATTAACTTGGATGCAGACGTTCAGAGGTTCGTTGGATCTTGCGTCGTTCAATCGACGGGCAATGCTGGCACGGTCGATGGAATGAACCCAGTCAAAGTGTTGCGCGATTGCTCTTGCCTTGTTTGATTGAATCGTTCCAACGAAGTGCCACGTCAATCTGAGGGATTCAAGCGCTTGAATCTTGGGTAATGCGTCGGCCAAATAATTCTCGCCAAAGTCCAAGTGGCCGGTTTGCGCCAACGCTCGTATTTCTTCGATCGTTCGGGTCTTGCAAACCGCCAGGAGTCCAATGTCCCCAGGATTGCGGCCAAGCCGGGAGGCCGTACATTGGATCGTGTCCACCACCGACAAATATCGGTCGTTTAGACGAGAAGACTCAAGTGTGAACTCGGTCAAGATTCGCGACCGCCTCGATCTTCCTTTACACGAAGCTCATGAAGCCAGCTCTCCCCAATTGCGCACGCCGCAATAGCGTGGTCGGGACGACCGTCGACTGTTCGGGACTTGGACTCGATTGTCGTCAAGCGTTCATCAACGAAATGTACGGGCAAGGAGAATCGTAGTTCCAAGAACTTGCCAAACTTACGAGATGCTTTCGACATGGTAGATTCCGTGTCGTCCATGTTGAGAGGAAGACCAACGATCAGCTGTGTTGGTTTCCACGTATTTAGCAATGAATCCAACTGTTCGATACTTGGTCTGCCTCTCTTGGCATTGATCGTTGCAGTTGGCTGGACGGAGTTTGTGGTCAATTCGATGGTTGCCACACCAATGTGCGACATTCCGAAATCGAATGACATGGCACCCACGCAGTTTTGCCTTCCTACGCGGAGCCGCTTTGCGGTGAAAACCTGCTAAAGTCGATGCCGATTGAGGAGGAGACCTTTGATACACGCGACTCGTAAGGTTCGACGAATAGAGTTTGATGATCGGCAGGACATGTCATCCAAGCGTTCTCCCCCAGTTCGTTGTCCAATTGTTTTGGTCCCCATCCCGCGTAACCAAGTACGAAGAGGTAGTTCTTCGGCCCTTTTCCTTCGGAGATGGCCTTAATAGTCTTATAAATTCCTTCGCCAGAAGAGTCTGTAATGAGAGAGATTCCGTCGGTTACGTGGAGTGAATTTTCAGTTTCGAATTCGTCAGAGTGAAGAATCGATGGATGCGATGGGTTTACGGGACCCCCTTCCAAGATGGCAACTTCCTCTCCTTGTGTGGGATCTAACTTCGCCTCTTTCATGATTTCGGCTAGTTTTAGCGGAAGAGGCCGATTTATCACGAATCCCATAGCGCCGTCGTCTCCGTGGCGGGCCATGTAGGTCAGTGTGTCCTCGAAGTAGGAATTGATCTGACTGGGCAGCGCCAGAAGAAAGTGATTGATTAGAGAGGACTCATCCATGCACAGATCAATACTCCGCACGAGTGCCAGACGGTAGTGAAATGCTCCATCTCTTTTCCAGCGACTTCTTAAGAGTCGCTGCCGAACGAGAGGAGACTACTTTCGAAAACTGTTTAGAGTTTATCACGGTGTGAAACCACATGAGGCAATCCTATGAGAGAAGAAAGTCGGCAAGAGGCCACTTCGGCTCAATCCTGACGAATGATTCGTCTAACAGTTAGACAATTTGTGCGAGCTACGGTAACTGCTCACGGCTTTTTCATTTCAATCTGGACTAGTTGGTTGATGGTGTCAGCATGCCACCTCATGGTATATGCTGGTCTTAATGAGCGCTTCAAGCGGTGGCCCGCATCCTTCAACAATCGTTCGAGCGAAACCAAGTGCTCACGGAGTCCGAATCTAATGCCGACCCGAAGACTGGCTTTGTCCGGTCCACAAAACAGCCAATCATCACATCGGTTTTTTGCGTGCGTCCACAGTGACTTTTCGCCTCTGTCTAAATGAATGTCAGGAACTTCCGCATCCAACTTAATCCGGTCGAGAATGTTCGTTTCATGGACTGCCCCCATCGATGCCCTCAATTTCTGTTCATCGATCAGGATGGATTTTTCTCGTTTCTGAAAACCATTTTGAGTTTCTGCAATACAGTCCTCCACTGTTTCAACCTGATAGCCATTTGCGAGGGCGTTCCACGAGCTTGTTCGATAGCACTCCAAAATGACATTCGTGTCTACAAGTACAGTGCCTGTGTGTCGCGACATGACAAATTACAGTTCAATGCGAAAGTCAACGTTGTGGTCCACAAATAGACCGTTGAGATCTTCAGGGCTCACTTCGAGCACACTAGCCATGCGCCGCACCGAAATGTTGCCCGCGTCGATAGCACATCCAACCACTTCAAGAAATCTCTTCGAAAAGAGAGAAGATTGGCCTTGCAGTGAGGTTTTGTGCCCATTGTTGCGCAAATCACTCTTCGATAGACTTTTCACTTCAGACTGTTCTAGTTGACCCAGTGAAACTAATCGCCAGCTTAGGGCAGTGGAAGTGACATATAGCTCATCTGCGACCGAATTGAGCTGCAAAATCAATTCCCTTTTTTCTAGTTTTGACCAGTTACAGTAGGCGTCGAGTGTTGCAGCCGGCATTAACAGCGCACTGGCAAAATTAATTGCAAGCTGTTCCGCCCTGCTATTTCCAAAGCCTTTAGATACTTCAATGTGAGATGGAGGAATTGCATCCCATGTCAAAATGTGAAAGAGTTCGTGAGCGAGATTGAAGTAACGCCGACCTTCCACTTCATCTCGCGCAATCAGCACAGTCGTTAAATCTGGTAGTCGACATGCCGCACCGGACACTCCAGTAGAAGCATCGATCATCAACACAAGAATGTTCAATTCCTCTTCCATGACTTCAATCAAACGCGACGCCGGCTTCTCCCCAAGCCCAAACTCTTTGACAAACTGTTCCCCAGCAGCCATAGCGTCCTCGAAACTAGATTGTTTTGTTATGTCCAACGCATGACGTATGTGCGATCTCTTGTAACCAAATTGAGGTGCCAGAACTCGATATACCGCAATCCATCTCCGTGCCCTTTGTTCACATTCCAGAAGTTTCTTGTCCGAGACATTCTGTTGTCGCCACGAAAACTCCCCCTCACCGATTAGTTGAAATGGGTCGTTGAAGTATTCGAGAGGAACTCCAAATTTTTCGATCGCAGTTAGCAGTTCTTCTGCGGACAAGCGACGTGAGCCAGTCTCAATGTTTGAGACTGTCTGACGATCTTTGAAGCCGAATATCGATCTTACGTCTTCCTGTGACATTCCACGCTCTCTTCGAAGCGCGCGGAGTCTCTTGCCTAAGTATTCAGTTGTCATGTAGCGTGAATGAACTTGCTTAGAATATTTGCAATGTATTATATGCAAGAATTCTGTGCAAGTTTGTTTTTGTTACAAAAGACAATCGTATTGCGACTCATTTCTCGGTTCAATTTGGATTGGTGTGTTCCCTTTTGGGGATTACTTCATGCATTTCACTCAGTCCAAAAGCGATGTCTACTCAAAACGGTCAAGAGATGAAGCACTTCTTTCTCAGTAAAGGCCAAAAAGGGTACGTTTTCAAACAACCATGACTTTGGCGGTCATCGACAGTAGAAATCAATTGGAATGCCCTAACCCTTGTCTCATCCTGTCATACATAAAGAACGAATCGATCTAGGTCACGTAGAAAGCGACTATTGAATCTGAAGCGGAACCTCTTGAAATTGCTCCTATTTTCGGGCATACGGGCTCTGCATCGGAATTCGCAACCATCGAATTTGCAGGACTGCCACATACTAATTGACGATTTGCGAGTTCAATTTTGACAAATTGCCGAATAGACTGTTGACAATCTGCCGTAATGAAATCTGATTTTTCAGGTCTTAGGAAACTTAGGGAGGCATCAGACAGGTTTATGCAGGTGTCGCCATGTAGGACGGAGAAGAGTCTTACTCTATCGAGGAGGAGCTCTATGCCGTCCCAATATCGTATCTTTGGAATGTATGAAGTGTACAGTTGGATATTAGGCCTTAATGCTACCCATTCAAGAGTGGTCAAATATCAGATAAGAGGCACTTTGTTAGACTGGTCTCTAGGCTTCTCCACCAGCGACAAACGGCAGTTCCGTCACAGTATTGACAGTACAGTTGTTCCTTCTCTCGTAATCTTTGGCTAGGTGTTTCATCAGCCCGATGCCGTGCCTTAAGTCACACAGACTCAAAGCGTGTAGCTGTCCTGCGTCGGGATTCAAAGGATTGCGTATCTGAATCGCAATAATCCAATTCATATCCTGTGGCGGCCAGCCTTCTTTCTCGAGTTGTTCGGAAATCTTTTTGGTGATTCGCTTCAACTCGGGCGATGCCACGACTTTGCCTACCATTTAGGGCACCACTTCTCAATAGATATCAAGACACAGCCCGGACTCTCGTACCAAGTGATCAAACATAAATGCAAGTGTGGTAAATTCGATAGTAGAATGCCTCAGGTGTGTTCAAAGTCCACTTGCTCGAAACCAAACATGACCCTACAAATAGGTACCGCAACCTCTTACAGAAATCAAAATCTTGAGATTTCCCTTCGAGAAATAGAATCCTGTATACAAGATCACAACCGAATCGTAGAACTACTGTCTCAGCTGGTCTTGAGCAGACCTGAGTTAGGAATTTCAGACGAGATCAAAGGAGAACTTTTAGCGTTGGTTCGTAGATCCAGTGCGACTGTTGCAAGTATCCGACGCTTATCCAACAGATAGTAATTACTATGGGTTGAATGCTTCTTCGATTACTTCGGCGGAGTCATTTAAGACCGACGACACGCGACACTTACATTCGTGAGTAAATTTACTCAATAGCGTAAATTTGTAAGTTTGGAACCAGCCTAGTTCCAGCTAGGTTCGGATATAGGACTCGGATAAGCCAGTAGGCAGCGAGCTAGTTGACTTCCTTGTAACGCATACGCCACATCGCCAGAAGAAAAAATATTAGGGACAAGTCAAAGGCGTAAAGAGTCAAGAAAGTCAAGTCCTTCCAACCATACAGAGGTGTTGCACTCACTAGCTGGATCCAGACGTTGTAAAGACTATAGCTGGGAAGAGCGTAGGAAATGTAGAAAAAGGGTCCCTCAGTCACAAAGAACTCGAACACCCACCCGAGGTCACTAAAAAATGCTAAGACAGCTGCTATGGACGGATGCATTATTGTCGATAGCACGAGAGCCAAAGTACCCATGATGAGAAATTGGCAAAAGGTCAGCCAGGGAGCGAAGCGCATCGCAGGAAACACATCTAAATCAAACACGAGAATGTACACTGCCATGAGGCCTGCCATAGCCAGTGAATAGCCTAGTAACACAGCGACCGCACCGATGTACTTGCCAAGCAGGAACTGCCAGCGTGACACCGGTCGTGCAAGGATCATCGCGATGGATCCTTGGCTAATTTCGGTATGTACTGCGCTTGCCCCAACGTAGATGGCCACTAGACTCCCACAAAACGAAGTAATCCCATAGAAAACAACAAGAACAAAACCCAACAGGCCAGAAGATTCCTGAAGGACTTGGGATGCCGTTGCAAAGACCATGAAGAAAATCAAAGCGATGAAGACCACGACGATCGCGAGTGCAATCAATAACCGGCGATGCAATAGTGCTCGCAGGTAATCTATGGCTACGACCCCTACATTGGTCATGTTCACGACTCTTCCCCATCGATTGTTTTAAAGAAAAGCTCCTCTAGCGAATCGTCGTTCGCCTCGTCCCAAGTACGAAGATCCTCAACTCGTTTCAATATGCCGTGCTGCAGAATTGCCACACGATCGCACACCGCTCCGAGTTCCGATAGAATGTGTGAGGATATAAATACCGTTTTTCCCTTTTTCTTCAAGTCAAGAACCAACTCGCGAAACTCGCGGCGACCCACCGGATCCATGTTTGAAGTTGGCTCATCGAGTATGAGAAGATCTGGATCGTGCAACAGTGCTTGCGCCAGACCCAAGCGCTGCTTCATGCCTTTGGAGTACTTTCTCACTCTGCGTTTAGGAACATCGTCAAGGCCAACGTACTCGAGTAAATCGCCGATTCGTTGCGATAGAGCGCGAGGTCTTAGTCCCGAAAGCTGACCGTAGTACTTCAGTAGACTCGGACCGGTGTGGTACATGTGCAGGTTGATGCTTTCGGGAACATAACCCAGGCGTTGTCGGTGTTTCGAACCTGTAACGGGTTCACCAAAAAGGTGGGCGGTTCCGCCGCTGGGTCGAATGAAATTCAGCAGCAAATGAATCGTTGTGGATTTTCCCGATCCGTTTGGACCGATGAGGCCAAACACCTCGGATTCACGGACCTCAAGGTTGAGGTCGGTGAGCGCAACGGTTTGGCTACCGTATGTCTTCGACAGTTTCTCGGTGAGGATAACGCTCAACTGATGCGCCCTAGATCTACGAGGACGCTGCTGCTGAAGGTTCTAGGAGCAATTCCTCTAGGAGGTGCGCCAAATCTTGGGTTTTTTGTTTTAGCTGTTCATCCTCTATTGGATTGCCCACTGAGGAATGTCGTAGATTTCCACTCTTATCGACGACAAACAACTGAGGAATACCGTTTATTTCAAACGCTTGCTTGATAATGTTGTTCGGATCCATTACGACGCGAAAGGTATAGCCTTCGCGGTCCATAAATTCCTGGACTTTCTGGATGTCTTCTCCCACGTTGACTGCCAAGATTTCCACACCGCGCTCCCCAAGTTCATCGTGAAGTTGCTGCAATCCCGGCATTCCTTTGACGCAGGGTCCACACCAGGTGGCCCAGAAGTCGAGCACGACAACCTGCTGATCATGAAAATCAGACAGACTGATGTTTTCGCCGATGAGAGTAGTGCTTGAGAAATCCTCGATCTGATCACCTATCTGGTACTTGTTGTCGCTACCGGTCATACCACCAAAACCGGACCCAAACGCCGCTGCTGTGGGCGCTAGCTTTGCCTTGACCTCATAGTGAATCCAAACTGTTGCGATCGCGAGAATTGTTCCGGCGATCACCAATCCTATGGTTCGTGCATCCAATTTCATCGATGTTTCCTAGCTTTGCGCTGATCAAGCGAGACTTGGGCGTTCCGAGACGCTTACGCGTGACGAAACTGCAAATCCCGTCTTTTAGGACAATTGCTCGTTCATTCTAAACGAAAAGTCCGTACGCAGTCTTGCTGAATGGGTGGAGTAGTCTTTAGATGCTTCTGCGATGGGTAATTACTTATGAAAGACTGCGATTGTGAGTCAATGTTTATATTGCCAACGGCTTGGCTCCGTCTCTTCCTCTCAACTCTTGCATTGCGGTAACACACGCCTCGGGTTCCTCAAGCTGGAGGAAATGAGTCGTGTCTGGTATGAAGTCATAGTCGAGCGCAAGGATTTCATCCATGGCAATGGTGGGCATGTAAGAGTGTGGTACGACCGGGTCACTGCCGATCACCTTTACCGGACAAGATAGCGCGTCTACATCCACGGATGAGGCAAGACGATATCCCTGCTCAGCAATCCGTGCTTCGTATTCGGGAGGGCAACGCAGAATGTAGCTAGAGTTGTCGTCTGCAGGACGTGTTGTTGTTCGAGCTATTAGATCCACAACGCCAGGAAGCAACTTATGGAAGGCGGGCGCTTTGCCGAGCCGTTCTGCAAAGGATTCCTGGGAGCCGAAGGATGCACGACGCCGTCGTGCAGCTTCCACCATGGTCTTCATGGTCTTCATGAGACGTTCCTTCTGAAACGGGTCGCATCCTTGAGGGCAGACAAAGGGGTCAAACAGGACCAAACCCTCGAACGAACCATCTCTTGAGGACGCCTCAATCATCGCCGTTTGGGCAGACATTGAGTGAAATACGCCGAAGACCGGCTTTGGTCCAAAGAAACGTTCTATTTCGCACGCCACTTGCGTGAGATCTTGTACAAATACTGGAATCGAATGTGAGTCCATAGGCCCGACGCTGTTCCAGCCATGATTGCGAAAGTCGAAGACCACAATATCGAAGCGTTTCATGAGCAACGACCAGAAGGGATAGTAGGTATCCGCCGCAAATCCATTGGCATGGCTAAGTACGATACGGATTCCGTCGGGATTTCCGTGACGCCGGAGAAGGATTGCGGTGCCATCCTCCATGCGTGCTTCGCGTATCGTCAGCGGTTTAGGTAATGTCCAGGAGATGCTTTTCGTCGCTTCGTTCTCGGTCCCGCTCATGCCTCTGACAGGGCTTCTCGGCCGAGCCGACTGACTAGATCAAGTGTCTTCTGTACGTCTTCCCAGGTTGTCGTGTGGTTCAAGATGCATAGACGCAATGAGAAGACTCCCTTCAATGAAGTGGACGAAAAGAAAGTCAGCTCGTTCCAAAATACGCGTACTAAGATTTCTCGATTGACCTCTTCCAAGGTCCGCTCATCCAATCCGCCTGACTCTGGGTTGACCCGAAAGCACAAGACTCCCAGCACTACGGGAGTCATCAACTCCAGTATTGTGCTGTCTTGCACAAATTTTTCTGCTCGGCGCGCTAGATCCAGTCCATTCTGTACAGCTGCCCGAAACTTGGTCATCCCAAACGTTTGCACAGACATCCAAATTTTAAGTGCACGTGCTGCTCGACTGAGTTGCTGACCTCGGTCCGCGAAGTTGGGGTGGTTCGCTCCCCACACCGTGTCCTGCAGCACGTCGTTTCCGATGGCAAAGACCCTTTCTAGATTTGCTTCGTTTTTCACCATGAGTGCTCCAGCCTCGTAGGGTTGGAAGAACCATTTGTGCGCATCAAGACCCACCGAGTCCGCATCCTGAATCCCTTGTAGGATTTTCTTTCCGTCCTCAGTCACCAAAGCGAATCCACCGTATGCTGCATCTACGTGCAACCATACGTTTTCAGAATCGCAGATTTCTCTCAACTCGTTTAGTGGGTCGATCGATCCCGTACTGGAGCTTCCCGCATTTGCGCAGATTGCCACCGGTTGCAAGCCGTCTGATCGATCCCTGATAACCATCGCTCGCAATTGGGACAAATCCATCCGATAGTGGTCATCGGTAGGTACCAGACGGATGTGTTCGCGCCGCACCCCGGCAATCAATGCAGCTCGTTTCAAAGCACTATGACTCTGATCACTCATGTATACAGTGGGACGGTTAGGATGCCCCATCGCCTCTCTGGCGGTCACGAGCGCTTCGACGCTAGCCGTTGATCCGCCGTTTGTCAGTAGTCCGCTGGCGGTCTGAGGGTAGCCGATCCAATCACGTAACCAGTCTACGACAATTAGCTCCAACTGGCTCGTACCGCTCGACACGAGCCAAGTGCACGAGTTGATGTTGAAACCCGAGGCAAGGAAATCCGCCAGTATTCCCGGCCACGTCGGTGAGGAGGGTACAAACCCGAAAAATCTTGGATGATCCAGACGTGCCGCATGGGGAAGCACATCACTCAAAACTAGCTCTAGTACCGTTTCAGCGGGTTGTCCCTTTTCAGGTGGTGGACCGCCCAGTCGTTCTTCGAGCACTTGGCGAAACTCACCATCCCATGCATTTTCGCCGTCTAGTCCGGAAATACGCTCAATTAGAGCGTCGGTGGCTATCCTGGCCAGTTGCCGCATTTCCTGCGGCGACATTTCCAATCCACCTCTATTGTCGTCTTGCATCTACCGTGTGTCCGACCCTAGTCCCCTTATCTCGTACGCACATTACAGCCGAGGATGGATCAATCCCCTGAATCTATCGTTTGTGCGTTTGCTTAGCTTTTGATCGTTCACAGTTTAACCCCGAAACAGAAAGAGAAAAACATAGGCGGTGATCAAAGTGCAAGAGTATATTGAGCACTACGATTGATACAGTTAAGTAGTTCTGTTATCGTGCGATTCCGTGTCAGTATTTGGATTCATCTTCGCTCGGCGTTTCTCCTGGCAATCGATAGGTTGCATCCGAATCCGGTTGTTCGAGTCCCAACGGTCTTGGAGCCTCGACAAAGTAGGGAATCCGCCCCAATGTCTTGAGGAATGCTTCAAGCGATTCAATCTCCTCATCAGACAAGTCGAGCGGTTTAATTAGCGGAGACAAGGGTGGAGAACGCTCCCTAACTCTGCTGTTGAAGGTCACACCATGGTTGTACATGTTCAGTACACCAGTGAAGTTTGTGAAAAGACCGTTATGCATCCAAGGACCCGTGAATTCCAAGTCGCGGAGGCTTGGAGTTCGGAATTTCGACATGTCTTCTTCCTCTCCTGTCGCTTCATAGCGACCTCGATCCTCAAACCTTCTTCCGTAATAGCTCAAACCGGTGTGGTGGAACTCTCCATCCGAGAAAAGAGGACCGTGGTGGCAATTCATGCAACGTGCCTTTGTGCGAAAGAGGTGCAAGCCGTCAATTTCCTGATCGGTCAATCGCTCACGATCTCCATTGACGAAATGATCGAAGTCACTAGGGCTTGAGCGTATAGATCGGACAAAAGAAGCAATTGCGATTGCAATTCTCTCTTCATTAATAGTTTCGTCGTCAAACGCTTCTTCGAACTTGGTTTGATACTCGGGGACGTTACGAATGCGCTGCAGTATTTCATCGATATCAGCGTCCATTTCTATCTCGCTTTGAAGTGGGATCAAGATCAGATCGAGCAATCCCTTGGCTCGCCCATCCCAAAACAACTCGTTGAATCGGGCTGCGTTTAGTAGAGTCATTGCGTTACGTCTGCCTCTGACTCGATCATGACCGAAAGAAACGCGTCGCCCGTCCCCCCAGCCGAGATTGGGATCGTGACAGCTTCCGCAGGCGATTTGCTGCGAGCTCGAAAGACGTGGATCAAAGAAGAGAAACTTGCCCAATTCCTCTGTCAGAGAGGTATGCCATTCAACCTCTGGCAGTGGCGACAGCAGTCCAATTTCCTTTGCATCAACTGATTCATCGACCTCAAAAGGAGGCCATTCCTCAATTGGTTGCCGATACTTTGAAATAAAGTCTTCGTCGGCTGTGGCGTAGTTAGCTAGCACGAGAAACAAGCTAACAACCGTGAATAGATAGCGAATTAGGCGAATTGGGCAGCTTCTGTTGAACGGCTGTTTGGCGACGATGACAAGCAGACTATGCCAACCATTGTGGAAGCCTATTCCACAATTCGATGTCTGTTCCCTTTGCTTCACAATGTCTCGAAGCTACACATTGTCACTACGATTCTGGACGATGCTCATAAACTGAGATTATCGACTTTTCTCCCGTGCATGCGGTGAGTCACTCGCACTGCTCATGTTACCCTGTTGACAGTTCAATATTGGATTGGCTCTTGGTTAGTAAATCGTCAGGTCGAAGCACTCTGAAATCTTAAGATCTTTGTGACTTGAGTCGGCGAATACGCTCATTAGCCAATCGAGAACTACAGATCCTCTAAAGCTCAATTTCTTGAAGCGGACTGGACAGAATGTCAATCTCTCCAAGCGCTTGAAAACTTATAGCGGATCAGCTATATTTCACGCATGAAATGAACAGTCGAGACACTATCCGCAGTCGATTCCGAAATTGCAAAACTGCCAGTAGCACTCCGCGCAAGGTTGCTTAGGCTTCTTGAGACGTTGCAGAGCGTTGGGCTTGAACGTCTTCCAGCACCACGCCACGCAATCGAGACCGCTAAAATGAGAATGGACCAGGTGAAAACATGACGAAGTTAAAAGACCTGAAAGAGCAATTGATGAAGGATCCCGAATTCCGGAAAGAATACAAACGGGCTGACACAGAATATTCGCTCATCGAGGCGTTAATTAACGCCCGAACCGCAGCGAATCTTACGCAGACAGAACTCGCAGAACGTCTCGGCACAACCCAATCCGCCGTCGCACGGATGGAAGGGGGTCGTGTATCTCCCACCATCGCCACAATTCGTCGTTACGCGAAAGCAACCGGAACACGGTTGATCGTGGGATTGGTGCCGGCAGACGCTTAACCGCTCTAAGCGTGCACGTAGTCGAGCATCGTTTGGCCTGGACAGCCCATACTTGACCGTCAGCCCTTCTTAAAGTTAGTGAACTCATTCGAAAACTTTGGAGTAAGGCTAGTCCTGCTCCGGCGGATCGGTAGTGTATGCGTCCTTTCGAAACTCCCATTCGCGAACTATCTCAAGCAAGTCTGTATCTGTAGCTATCGAGGCAGGAAACGGCGCAAAGGGAGCAGCAAGCTTCACAATTTCGACGGCTGCCTTGTCCAGAACTTCGTGGCCGGACGATTTCAATACCCGAGTCTCGACAAGCGATCCATCAGGAGCGATAGAGACATAGAGGCTTAACTTACCGTAGAGCTTCTGCTCGACCGCTTCGCTGGGATAGTTGAGTTGCCCGACTCGACGCACTTTGCGAAGCCACGAACGAAGATAAAACGTTTCCTCGATGGAAGAGGTTCCTTCGCCCGCCAGTCGGCGAATGCGTTTCTCGTTTTCCTCTTCGGCTTCGGCAGCTGCCATGTCAGCGATGGATCGCACAATGTCCTCTGTCGATAGTTGCTCGATTGGACTTGCTGGCTCAGACTCTACTGGTTCAGCTATTGCTAGACTTTCATTGCCTAGATCGTCATTGGGAATGGGGAGCACGGGGACGAAGAATTGATTGAAATCCCAGTTGATAAGTGATTCTTCCTCCTCCAAAGTCAAGTCCTCAACTGGTTCTTCGACGGGAGTTGTCGTAAGAGATTCGTCGATGATCTCCTCATCGATGGTGGGTGGAGTAACCGGTTTGACCAGTCGCATGTTGAGAACGATCGGATCTCTAGGAATGGGTGCGAAATCGACCTGTACAAGCACAAGGATTGCCACATGTAGTATTAGTGAAACGCCAAGGGCAATCCACAGAATGCGATTGTTGGTTAGTGTTTCCATCTAAACTCAGGCACTCCGTTGCATTGAGTTCGTTTTCACCTATCCAAGTTGCTGGCTAGTAGCGGACCAGCTTCCTTTGTACCGCCTCTGAGCAAGTGATCGATGTCTACGATACGAGTTTGAAGCCAACGTATTTGGCTATTGTAAGACGGAATCAAGCTGATGGACAGACTGATAGTTGAATGGTGTGAGCCTTAGACAAGACTGGACTGGTTAGATTCTGAATACAGCCCTAAATTCGTTTGCTAATCGCGTCCATTAACGTCCCGGCAATGTCCAAATCGCATTCTCGGTCGATCTCGCGAATGCAAGTGGGGCAAGTGACATTAACTTCGGTGAGGTAATCTCCAATGACGTCGATTCCAACAAATAACAGTCCTCTTTCCACAAGAGCGGGTGCTAGTGCTTCTGCGATGAATTTCTCTCGTTCGGTCAGAGATCTCACTTCTCCTGTTGCTCCTGCGGCCAGGTTGCCGCGGGTCTCGCCACGCTTGGGAATACGGGCAAGCAGGTAAGGTATAGCCTCTCCATCGACTATCAAGATTCGTTTGTCGCCCTGGTCTATTTCTGGCACAAATTTTTGGCCCATGATGGGGCTTGATTCGTTGTCGGTAAGCGTTTCGATAACTACATTGAGATTGGGGTCGTCTTCGCGCATTCGAAATATGCTCGTGCCCCCCATACCGTCCAGCTTCTTGTAGACGACATCTCTATGTTTCGTGTGAAATTTTCGCAAGACTTCAGCGCGTTGCGAGACCGTCATGGGAGGCGCGAGCTCTGCAAACTCGGTGGTGTAGAACTTCTCGTTGCAATCTCTGAGACTCTGAGGATCATTGACAACAAGAACACCATCGCGCTGTGCATGGCTCAGCATGTAGGTGGCGTAGATGTAGTTCATGTCGAAAGGTGGATCCTTTCGCATGAAAATGGCATTAAAAGACGAGAGGTTGGAGAATTCCTCGGTAGCCACTTGGTACCAAGACTCTGCTTCCGCCAGAGAGTTAGGATCTCTTGTCTCAGCAAATGCAGGTTGAATTGTCACTTTTTGAGCGAAAGTGGAAGCTTTTCCGTCCGTCCAGCACAGGTCTTTCAGACGAATGGAATGTACCTCCCATCCACGTCGCTGTGCGGCGCACATCATGGCAATCGTTGAGTCCTTCTTGACGTTGAGGGTCTCGAGAGGATCGACTACAAAGGCAACTGTAGGCATACGGCGATTATAGAAACGGCATATCTACAATGTCGCATCGGTGAGAGTTTCTGTTGGAGTTTGTAGTGGGACGGGTTGCCGGAGTGAGAAAACGCATAATTTGGTCGGTACTCGTGGTCGTGCTCATGGTGTCGCACACGAACGCGCTTGCAGACGAAGAGTCGAGCGGAAATGGCGATCCCGCTGAACCCAATAACGATTGTGTTATCGCTCCTGGTTCTGGCGAGGAAACCATTTTCATCGGCAATGTTGTTCGGAGCCCTTACTCAGTGCAGCATATTGGGTTGCGGGTCAAGGATGGCCGCATTGAAGGGATGGGTGCCGTGCGATGGATTCGACAAACTTCCCCTGATGCTAGCGTCATCGATTGTGGTGACGCCTTTATCTCACCAGGTCTTGTCAATCCCCATGAACATCTAGCGCATAGTGGAGGAATTCCTGATCCCAAGACTGAACCGATCTACGAACATCGTGACGAGTGGCGAGGAGTGTTTGGCGACAAGTACGCGCTCGCATTCGAGCATGTCGAAGGGGTCGCCAGGGATATTTGGGTCGAATTGAGGCATCTGCTTTCGGGAACGACAACCTTAGGTGCTTCAGGTGGTGTTGCTGGATTGGTCAAGAATGCGACCACAACGACGACGTCAGACGGATATCTCATCGACTTCGAGATCTTCCCCTACGGCTGGGAATCCAAGTTTCACGAGATGGATTGTCCCGGAGAAATTGAAGACGCAACCCCTAGGTTTTCTGAGTCGGAAGATTTGATCGATCAACCGTATGTAGCTCACGTTGCGGAAGGCACAAACTGCGCCGCGACATTGGAGGGGCAGGCGTTTCTCGACTTTGTCGAAGCCAATCCGGGACGCCGGTATGCTCTATTGCATGGCGTCGGGCTGGATCAGGAGAGCATTGACAGGCTTGCGGGTCTAGACGTCTCTTTGGTTTGGTCACCACGTTCCAATGTATCCCTCTATGATGCAACCGCCAAGATTTTGGACGTCATGGAATCGGGCGCGCGTGTCGCGCTAGGCACCGATTGGTCCTACTCGGGTTCCTACAACATGCTGGAAGAGATTCGATGTGCTGATCGAGTGGACAACATCAGGTGGGGTGACCAGCTCTCGGGTGAAGACTATTGGGAAATGTCCACCTCCGTAGCCGCTTACTCGTTGGGATTAGAAGATGAAGTAGGCCAGATAAATCTCGCAATGGCGGCCGATTTCGTAATACTGCAGAATCGAACAGGAGATTTCTTTGCGGACCTGATGGATTCAGAGGTGGCGAATGTGATTGCGACGATTATTGATGGATCGATTCGTAGCGGAAACGGTAAGTTTTTTGATACGGATCAGCTTCCCGAGCAGTGCCAGAACTTCATTGACGATCATTTTCTATGCGTAGATTGGTCGAGCTACGAAGAAGCTGAACTCACGATGGAGAAAGTAATCGAGGAGAATCGAAGCTTCGAGAAAGCGGTGCCTCTATTTGAGCCTCGATTGCAAGCTCCGTGCCTGGACGACTAGCTTCTTGAGACAAGGTAGCTAGGATCAACTCGCATTAGGTAGCGAAGCATTCTTTTGCTGGAGTTACCTGATCCCACAACACAAAGAGGCCATGGCCCGCCGTTCCGACCATAGCCTCAATCGCTATTGGCTGTGTTAAGTCGCTTTAGTTGTGCTCGCCTCGAGACTTGCTACCACGATTGCCGTGCTCACCTTTCGATTCGCCATCACTACCGTGCTCGCCGTCACTTGTGTGTTCGCCTTTGCCGTGTCCGCCGCCATGTTCGCCTTTACCGGAACCACCAACTTCGGGATGCGCGCCCCAGGTCTTGAATTTCTGCCCCGTAGCTGCAAGCATGACATCCATCTTCTCATTCGGCTCAAGATCCATGGGGCTTGTTGGACCCAATTCCACACCGTTCGAGAGATGTATTTCGACACGCACTTTGCTCAATGTTTTCTTGGTTGTATTGGCCACAGTGCCCACAAATGCTTCTTTTTCTGGTTCATACTTCAAGACTAATTGGGCACCTCTTCTGACTTCGTCATAGGTTTCGTCGAGCATGTATTGAGTACCTGACTCCTCGCCGTTGTCTCCGCCAGCTCTCTCTAGCTTAGATTTTTGCATCTTGACTTTTTGAGCCATTTCTTCTTTCAGGTCATTCTGCACGTCGGCGAAGACAGTGTTTGAGCTATATACAAGCATGAGCAATGCAGCAACGGCACAAGCGATCGTGTAGGGCTTATTTCTCATGTGGTATTCCTCTCTGGTAATGTAGTTTGCTTCTCTGAAAAAGTAATCCTAACGCTTGAACCAATATTCCAAGTGAACGCACTTGTCGGTTGAGCATTGGTCCGCCTAGGCTGCGTTAGGATTGACTGTTTAGACAAAGTAGGGGGCTGAAGTTTCTCAAAAATTTGCGCATATTTCTCAAGTGCGACACATGATGTCGCTACGGCTGATATCGTGACACTAGTCAGATCCATGCCAGTTCTCGCCTCGCAAGGGCGGCACTAAGAAAGCAGTCTAAGGAAGCATTGATGAGCACAAGTACTCCATCTCAACGGCCATATCTCTCCAAGTCTCGCTTCATGTCGGGGCTGCAATGTGAATTGCGGCTCTGGTACGAGGTGTTTGACCGAGACCTCATGGAAGATCCCGATCCGGTTGCTCAATACCGGTTCAACACAGGAACTGAAGTTGGAGAACTCGCCCAGAGACGCTACTGCGGAGGAAAACTCATAGGTCATGACCACTTTCACTTCCGAGAAGCATTCAGAGAGACCAAAGAGCTTCTAGAAGACTCTTCGGTCCCTTCTTTATTCGAGCCAGCGTTCCAATACAGGCGGGTAAGGTGCCGGATCGATATTTTGCAACGGCTACCTGAGGGAGGATGGCGAGTAATTGAGGTCAAGTCTGCCACACAACTAAAGGATGAGTATCTCAATGACATTGCCCTGCAGTACTGGGTTCTGAAGGGTGCTGGCATTGATGTACGTGATGCCAGTGTTCTCACCCTCAATTCGGACTATATACGTGGCAAACGGCTTAACGTAAACAAACTCTTCAAGGAGCATCCTGTTTGGGAGGAAGTCCAAGAGCTTGCTTCATCGATCGGCGTAGAAGTTGACGCTATGAAACGCACACTTGCTGGAACAAACCCCCCAGACATCAAAATGGGAGACCATTGCAGGACTCCCTATACCTGTCCATTCTTCGAACATTGTTCGAGAGACCTGACAGAACTCGATCACCCAATAACCGAGTTCTATCAGTTTCAAAAAAATCGGCTCGAAGATCTAGGCAAGCTTGGAATCGAAGAAATTCGAGACGTACCGGAGGACTTTAGACTGAGTGAAATTAACAAAGTCATTCGCCGAAGTGTTCTCAAGGGTAAGGCACAAGGAAGAGGGCGAAGTGAACTGAGGGATCGTATCGGCAGCTTGAGCAGTCCTGTTTACCACTTGGATTTCGAGACAATTAACCCGGCAATCCCGCAGTTTGAGGGTACAAGACCGTACCAGCAAATTCCGTTCATGTTCTCCGTGCACACCGAATCCAGAAGCGGATCCCTCGGTCACGTCGACTATTTGCACGAAGAATCTACAGACCCTCGTCGTAGTGTTGCCGAGCAACTAATCAAGAAGTTGGGGAAGCAGGGCTCGATTTTGATGTACACGCAATTCGAGCGAGTTCAAATTCAGAATCTTGCAAACGAATTTCCCGACCTGAATGGAGACCTTCTACGGATTCTTAATCGGTTGGTAGACATCGCTCCGTTTGTACGCAAGCACTACTATCACCCCGAATTCCGAGGCTCGTTCTCGTTAAAAAGTGTCTACCCTGTACTGGGAAGATCCGACTACTCGGATCTCGAAATCGCCGAGGGCAGTATTGCTTCGATTGAGTACTTGCATGCTTTGAATTTCGATGATTCGGAGGAACGCGAACGGATATTTCGCAACCTCAGGGAGTACTGTAAGCGTGACACCTTGGCGACTCACGAAATTCTCACTCGACTGCGTCGACACGTTGGGCTATGACGAGGCATTTGGCCCGTACGGTAGGAATTCCTTGGGAAGCACTCTGATTTGTTATCTTTAGTTTGTTCGTGCATCCTTCAAATGGCTTGACAGGCAAATTTCGTTTAGGTGAGAGTTGACAGCTGAGATACATATGCCCATTAATTTCTCTCGCCTTTGGACACAGATTCGACTTGGCGAAGATTCCAATCTAGAGTTGAAAGAGGTGGAGTTCAAAGGAGAAAGAGTAGTTGCGCCCCGGAAAGATCCGCTTGCTGACGAATTAGCAGCGTTTGGCAACTCACAAGGAGGACAATTGGTACTTGGTGTTTCCGATGATCGACGTCCGCAACCCCTGAATTCCCCTCAGCTCGACAAGTTGGTGAGTTTGGTTCGAGAAATTTGTACCAATACTATCAAGCCCTCTCTAGACTTCAGTGTGCACCGGGTACCTGTTCCTGACTCCTCACATTACGGTGTTCTTCTAGTGGAAATTCCTGAGAGCGCTGTGGTACATCGGTCGCCAGGTGGGTTTCTTCGACGTCAAGGGCATGCTCGACGTCAAATGGACCCGACCGAGGTACATCGGTTATCTCACACACGGGGACAATCTAACGCCGGTTCAACTGACACGCAAGTAGTGCGTGACTCTGGGATCAACAGCTTGCGGGACGATCTCTGGCGCCGTTTTTCGAGCTCCCGTGCAAACGATCCTCCTGAAGTTGCATTGACCAAGCTGAAATTCGCCAAGAATGATTCCAATGGAGTTTTGCGGGCAACAGTCGGAGGGGTCTTGCTGGCATCCGCAGATCCTAGTGAATGGCTGCCGAACGCATGGATTCAGGCAGTGCGTTATCGCAGGAACCGACTGGACTCTAGTGACCAGTTGGATGCACGAGATATCAAAGGTCCCCTAGACCAACAAATTCGCGATGCCTTGAGCTTCGTGGTCAAGAATCAACGAGTAGCCGCATACAAGGATCCTGCTCGTACGGATGTTCCACAGTTTAGCGAACGGGCTGTGTTCGAGGCAGTAGTCAATGCTTCCGTGCACCGCGACTATACGATATCGGGATCACGGATTCGCTTGTTCATGTTTGAAGACCGGTTGGAGTTATATTCTCCAGGAAAATTGTGCAACTCGATGTCCACAAGTGACTTGCGTACGAGCCAATTCACACGAAACGAACTTTTGGCGTCGCGACTCGGACAGTGTGCAGTAGGCAAAGTATCGGGTGCCGGTGATCGGCAATACTTCATTGAACGTCGAGGTGAAGGAATCGCCGTGATTCAGGATGAAACTCTAGCATTGGCCGGTCGCTACCCAGTTATCGAGTTAATTGGTCAGCGAGAATTGAAGATTACGCTCCCGGCTGCCAGCCTTCCTGTCGCTGATGGAATTTCGACTTCGGTGAAGGTGTGCGAT
Organism: Candidatus Azotimanducaceae bacterium; assembly: GCA_965203735.1. Classification (GTDB taxonomy): domain Bacteria; phylum Pseudomonadota; class Gammaproteobacteria; order Pseudomonadales; family Azotimanducaceae; genus Bin55. Next base: position 233,920 of record OZ241909.1, on the reverse strand, counting down.
GCCTCCACAGGCCAGCCGTTGTCGAACGTTCATGTCTTGATGATCTATCCTAACAAGACATGGCGTGAGTCATACACGGATGCTTTTGGCCATGCAAGATTTGTGCTGCATACCCGACTCCCAATGACAGTGCTTTGTGCAGCGGACGGGTTCAGCGCCTATGTCGAGGATGAATACCTGCCAGTTGACTTCCGGGAGGTCGAACTATCCCCAACAACTGAAGGAGGTTCCCAGATCATTGCCAATCGGACTGGCCAATTGCAGGGACTGCAAGGACGACTGAATCCAATATTGGACAACCTTGATCGCAGCTATCTGTATGCAGACAACATCGCCATTGACGATGGTCAGACTCAACCTGTTCAATTTTTGCTAAACGAGCCAATACATCTCACCGACTCGTCTGGAACGAGGGTCGTAGTTCATTTTCGTGAAATGATTGGAGCGACGAGTATTTTCGACTATCGATTCGAAAACTAGCGAGAGTTTATTGGGATAGAGTACTTGTCAAACACGGACAGGGAATATTGAAAGTTCGCATCAAGGGCTCAGAGCGCTTCGCTCTCGTAACAATAGAAAGCCTGTCAGGAAAGTAGCTATGCCTACCCTTGGTGGCGCAATCGATTTGGCTTACACACTTCTACAAACGCTCCACTTCGAAGGATTCAATATTCCTGCTGACGCTGCTAAATTCAACCGCAACCAGACATATTTTCGTTTTGCCATCGCGATACTTGCCCGCGTAGTCCCTGTCTTTCAATTGAGCCATCGCCGCTCCTTCCCCGGCTTGCTCTACAACCTTGAACTTAAATATGTAGACTCGATCGTCAAACCGTAGAGCCATGTCTAGACGTCCTCGATTCGTGCTGTCCTCCACTGTAACATCGAGCCCAAGCCCCGCGAAGTACGAATAGAACACACTCGCGTAGTAGCCCTCGAAATTTGCTATGTCGTTGTTCGTAAACCACTCGTATGGGATGCTGGAGTAGAAGGCATGAAACAGTTCACTTAGTCCACTCATGTCGTCGGCTTGCAACAAGTCGTAAAGCTTTGCACTTTGCGTGGCTCGGATCGACTTATCTCCAACCATGTGTGATAGTAGGCTTCGATTAAGGCCTTGTTGTACTTCACGATTCGGATAGCCGAGACGATAGAACGTTTCGCCCGCGCGACGCACCGTTTGCATCAAGGTTAGGTAACCTGTCTGAAACAGCAGTGCCTCTGGACCTATCCGGCCCACATCAAAGCTTGACAACAGTTCGTCGCTCGCAATCATTCCATCTAGTGTCACAGCATTTATCTGTTGCTTGAATAGTGTCTCGACCAAAAACGTAGGCGTACCAGTCTCGAACCAATAAGCTTGGTACTCGCGATTTCGGAACAGGAACAGAATGTCGTAGGGGTTGTAGACCTTTTGCTCGCCCTGCCACGAATAGCCGTTGTACCAGTCTCTAATTTTGGAACGGTCAAGTCCTGACAATTCAGGAGCGAATACTGAGTCGAGATCTGACTCCGTATATCCACAAATTGCGGAATACTGTGGATCCATCGTGATGTCCGTGAGGTTGTTGAGTCCTGAGAATAGACTCACCTTGGAAAACTTACTTACACCCGTGATGAAGCTAAACTGAATGTGTGCGTCAAAGTCCTTGACAACCGAATACAGTCCACGGAGATAGTCTCGGTTCACTCGGGCCACGTCAGGTGTGTCTATAGCGTCCAGTATTGGTTTGTCGTACTCGTCGATTAACACGGCTGTCCGTTTTCCAGAGGTTTCATGCAGTCTATGGATAAGCTCCCCAAACTTTTCCATTGGAGTTTCAGATGCCGACTTGATGCCCGATTCACGTTCGACTCTTTGAAGCTGGGCTTGCAGGCTAGACTGCAGTCCCTCATGTGTTCCGAAGTGGCCGCTTCCGAAACTCAAACGTACCACAGGATAGTTCTTAGTCCAGTCCCGGCGACTGTGGATCCAGAGGTCTTCGAATAAACTCTCGTTGCCCTCGAAGTACTCTTTGAGCGTGTCCAGAAACAAGCTCTTGCCAAAACGTCGGGGCCGCGACAGAAAAAAGTGCTTACCGTCATTCAGCAGACGATCGATGTAGGAAGTCTTGTCGACGTAGTAGTGTCCCTCTTCCTTGATCTCTCGGAAGTTCTGGATTCCAATGGGGAGTCTGCGGCGTACTAAAGAGGCATTTTCTTCGGAAGACAATTGATTTCTCGATGTCCGCTTGGGCAGTTGACTGCTTCAGCGGCCAATTGGGTTATTTTCGGTCAATACTAGTGTAACGGGGTATTCTCACATTTCATGGCATTTTTGGGAGCGTGAATCGAAATTGCAGTTGGGGAACTCAGCTATTTCTTGTTATTTTCGAGTGCTAGCGATGACAATTTCACGTCTGCGATTAACAATCGACTGATACGCACTTTTTGTCGCACACTGGCATGCTCGATTTGCCTCGAACACCCATCCATCCCCCCAATTCTTCAATCCAGTTCTCAAACTTGGCAATCACTGCTTTGCGGGACTCCGTACGATGGCCCGGTCCCCTCTTGATCTGACATTCAGAACCCTCTAAGAAATTCTTAATGAGACTACGTGAATTGCTTCCAAAGTAGACGATTTTGTCGCTAACCAGTACTGTTTGCACACTTAGATCTCTTTCAATGTCATGTAGGTTGTGGAGAGAAGTTAGTTGCTTCCACTCTCCGTTGTCGAGCGATTCATAGATATTGTCACCAACATAGTTAGTGCTACTTGATTTATTGGGCTTCTTGATTTCGAATCGAGGGTCGTTCCAATATTGACCGGTTGTCAAGACTTCGGTGACGCTCATCACATAGATCATTTGGTCGGCGCGTTGTACATGGCGTGCAGCAATTCCAGTGCCGATTACGATTTCACCGACTTGTGCCTTTGCACGTATCTTTGGTTTGCAGACGGCAAGGGTACAGTAGCCGTGAAATGGTTTGGGGGCGAGCCCGGAGTCCGTTGCTAGGACATAGGAATACAAAGCGGTCACTTATCTGCCAATTCTTCATACGCTCGTCAAGAACGGATTTGTTCTCGGTTCTCAGAGTTCTGTCCGGGACTTACCGCTTCAAATAAACTTGCCCAAAACGAAGTGCCGAATTGGCACCGTGCTTCGGGCAAAGCGTCCTAACGTCGGTGATCTCGGGCTAGTCCAACTGAAACTCGAGCAATTGAGCCTTTCGATTGCCGGTGAACGGATTATCGGCAGAGTCTAAGAAGTACATGACATAATTGGCAATTGTCTGCTCTAGCTGGACTTTCAGAATGTCGCAGTCGCCGCTCTGCAGTCGTTATTTTCTCCATGATCCAGAGTTGTAACCAGGCCTTATGCAACCCATATTCAGCAGGAAACGGTAAGGCAACAAGGAAGTTCTGTGTCGTCTATGGCATGGAATGCGCGGTGCACGAAAAAGCTGGGTGCTGGCAGCGCAACAAAGTGATGAAGAACTGGCTGGATCCACCTTCTGTTCGGCGAGGGGAGGCAATGCTCGCATAGAGTGGTACAACGAGACTATGAGAAGGCTGTCGGAGAATTTCGGCACCGGGTCTGGTCAACTTGCAATGATCTCGATGACCAACTTGAACGGGGCGTTCAGCTCATTGCCAAATGTTTTTTGCATCCGAGTCCAAGTCAGCTCTTGCGCTCCAGAAATTTGCTTTTTTCAAGCAGTAATTCCCGAATCATACTGTTGAGCTTCGGTCAAGCATGAACTCTAATTGAAACAGCTGCATGTGCGTATTCGTCATCGTCCCAAGGTTTTCTCCAGGCTTTGCTACTGACTTCGTACTTGAGTCCAAACCGGTTTTTCCATTTGTTTTTGATGGTTTCCTCCAATTTTTCTATTGCATTCCGTACCGTTTTTAGATTTCCCTTCCTATGTATGTAAAAAACTAGAAAACCATTTCTTACACTGCCGCCTCTAGTGGGTCCACCGTGTTTAACTAATGCTGCGATTCGCTTTAGGTCGTCTATGCAGTACTTCGTCTCCCACTTTCGCTTCACTTCGACTACTGCTATAGGTCGATTCCTCGAATTGAAGATGGCGATATCAACCCGTTTACTCCAACTAATCTCCTTTGGTCGATTGCCCTTTCCTGAAGCACTAGCTGAGTCCAATATTTCTCCAAACATTGGTTCGAGGCATATTGGATATTTTCGATTCGTTCGTGCCTTTACAAGTTCGCTGGCAACATGCACTTGAACCACACTCTCTACGCCGTAGTCTGTCGGCCAATTTCCATACGTCCACTCTTCAAACTTGTCGAAGGCTAGTTTGACGCCTTTCAAAACTGCCCTATTGATTGCTGCGTTGTCCATCAGTGCGTGTTCAGCCCTCTTCGTCCAATTGGCAACTGGGTCAAATTCCTCTCTTCAGACATATCCGGACCCGGAAATGGATTTTAGCTTGTAACCTTAACGAACCTTGCCTGTGTTTCTTCTTCACTCTTCTTGGCACCCTTAGAGTCTGTCACTATCATCACATCGTACTCAACCCAAAGGCTGTCGGTTCGTGCCGTATAGTCAGAATTCAGGACGTACTTATGGAAGCTCGGCAAGTAAATTTTCTCGACCTATTGGATGGTCAAGTTCAGTATGTAGTGCCCCGATGGCAACGACGATATCGGTGGGGGAAAGAAGAAATTGAACGTCTTGTTGAAGATCTCTTGACAGTAGCCGTTGCCGGAGAGAACGCAAGCCATTACGGTGGAACTCTGCTTACCTTTCCCGAACCTGGAGGTCCTCCAGGTGTGGTGAAGTGCTATCGAGTTGTTGACGGCCAACAGAGACTCACCACAGTAAGTCTGTTGCTTATGTGCATAGCCGAGGGCATTGAGTCTACCGAGGTGTGCGAAGGGTGGTCTTCGGGGGACATTAAGAACCTTCTCCTGTTCAATCAAAGAGTGGTCAATGAAAAACGATTCAAACTCCGTCTACAAGATGGAGACAATGAGGAGTATCAGAGTATCTTGAGGGATAGTTCTGTCGGCATTAGTGCTGTGGGTCAAGCGAGGAAGATACTAATCCAGCTAGTTAAGCGACACGACGTTTGTCACCTGATCAGAGGCTTGACACGCTTACAGGTGGTCAGCATTGGATTGCATGAAAACGAAGATCCGCAACAGATATTTGAGAGCATAAACGCGACCGGCCGACCGCTCACGGAAAGCGAAAAGGTGAAAAATTGGTTGCTGATCGGATACTCAGAGAGCATCCAAGACGATCTTTTTCGCCAGTGGTCAGACATGGAAAAAACGTTGGGTGCTCCCCACTCATCGTGGCCTATCGATGAATTCCTCAGGGACTTGCTTAGATGGAAAACTGGTAAAGTTGTCGGACAAAACAAAGTGTATGAGGAGTTTCGTCGTTGGGCAGTCCGTTCGGGTCGAAGTGGAGACAGGGCAGGAGTCTGTACAGAAGTTGTTAGGCTATCCAAGTTGTACGGCTTAATTTCTGTGACGCCTGCGAGTCATCCGGAAACTCGGGTGCGTGAAGAACTCAATCACCTTCGACACATGGGAATTCACACTCATCGTCCTCTGACTCTACGCCTCCTGAACGACGCTGCAAGCGATTCAGAATGCAAACTTGATAATGATGCGCTTATTGAGTGCCTCGAGTTGATCAGCACGTGGATCACTCGGCTTTGGGCTACGGGACGTTCTACATCCGGTATGAATAGAGCAATTACAGAACTTGCCTACGCTCCGGTACCAGAAGGAGACTACACCCAGGCGTTTCTGGCAAGAATTACTAAACTGCAAAACACCCACGTAGGCATTCCAAGCGACAGTCAGGTTGAGGACGGTATACACAACCGCAAAGCATATGGTGGGTCCGCAACGGCAACGAGTTTTGAATTGCTCTACTATCTCAATCAAAAGCAAAATCCACCCGGCGAAGCCATAGACCGAAGTACCTTAACGGTCGAGCATGTCATGCCTCAGAAACTGACCAAGGAGTGGGCGGGCTACCTAGGAACGGAGGCTGAAACAATTCATGGCAGATACCGTGATTGTCTTGCAAATCTCACGCTATGCGGAGATGAAACCAACCCGTCACTCGGAACCCAATTGTTCGGATGTAAGAAAGAGACCTACGCGAAGAGTCCTATTTTCATAACACGAGACCTGGCGACCGAAGACAGATGGAATGAAGAAACTCTAGAACGACGAGCTCGATTGTTGGCTTCAATGGTGGTGGAGTGCTGGCCATGGACACATCAAGTGAACCTCAAGAGAGAGTGGCTAAAGTGGCGAATTGACGAAACTGATTGGCGGCAAGAGGCGACCGCAAGCGATATGGTTGTAAATGTTGCAAGTGCTCTGGTTACGATGAGCTCAGAGAACATCGAAAAACTACAGGGGGAACTATTGACCCAGAACATCTTTGCAGCAGACGATCCAAGGGTTGAAACAAGCAACCTCAAATTTACGGATCTGCCTGGTCGTTCTGACATGGTTATTCATCCTTACTCGAACGACTACGGGACCAGCATTAAGCGAGTACGCGAAATGTGTAGGAAGTGCGGAGCATCCGTAGAGATGGAGGAAGAGAGAATTAGCGACATAGGGAGGTTCTGGAAGCTACTAAAACAAACTACTGGCGGAATACGCGGGCAAAAGTCTCACTGGAAAGGACCGTTTCAGCAAACAACGCCTCTTAACTCAAGCAAAGACCAAGTGTGTGTATATGTGGGAAATCCGGAGTCACTTTGGCTTTACATTAGAAGTGGTCAAGAGGCTGACGAAGCCACCATAGAGCGAATGCTTCGATACTCGCTCCAGATTCAAGAGGAGATGGGGGACCAACAACTTGGTACAGACTTTGGCAAGGACATTGTGCAATACGCCAAGGACGGAATATCCGTAACTGTCCTAAGAAACTGGATCCGGGATGACGAGTCCCAATGGAGTGAAGCTGCAGTTTGGATTCTAGAGCAGCATGATCGCCTCATGGAGATCGTACGAAAGTACGAAACGCAGTGATTATCTCTCTTGAGTGTGCAAACGGTATATTGCAACGTTTAGCTGATGCCTGCATGTAGTACGCATCTTCTTGTGAATTTTCTGGCGTGAAGAAGCAACAACAGCTTGAATGACACAACTATACCTGTCGTAGCGTGGTTAGAGGGCGTGAATCAATGGTTGAGCTAGCCTTTCAGGCAGTGTGGCGAATGTTACGATTTTGGCATGCGCACCTTCAATATAGCGGGACCAATTCGTACTGACGAGCACTACCACGTTCCGCTGTTGCAGCGGATCGATCTCCAACAAGTACTAGCGATGATTCGACAGAATCGCTATTTCGTAATGCACGCACCTCGACAGACGGGAAAGACATCGACCCTTCTCGCATTGCGCGACCTACTGAACGCTGGAGATGCAGGAAATTTTCGATGTGTATATGTAAACGTGGAGAGTGCCCAAGCTGCGGGAGAAGATGTCGATGGCGCAATTCGCGCGGTTCTGTCAGATATCGCGCTGGAAGCTCGCATTACGCTCGACGACACCTTTGTTGAATCAACAATGTTGAACAATATTGAGAGAGTTGGATCACTTCGTGCCATCAAGGAAACGCTGGTGCTATGGGCAGACAGTATCTCATACCCACTTGTGTTGCTTATTGATGAAATTGATGCGCTCATTGGAGCGTCGCTTCTGAGTGTCCTTCGTCAATTGAGAGCTGGTTACACCATGCGACCAACGAAGTTTCCGCAAAGTATTGTTCTGTGTGGTGTTCGTGACATACGCGACTATCGCATTCAGTCCAAGGACGATGTGAATCCTGTTGCGGGAGGAAGTGCCTTCAATATTTCAGTTCGTTCATTAAGACTACGCGACTTCAACCAGCCCGAGGTGGACTCGTTACTTGAGCAACACACAGAGGAGACTGGACAATTGTTTAGCTCCCAAGCGAAGGAACTGATTTGGAATCAAACTGGGGGCCAACCCTGGTTGGTCAACGCGTTAGCAGCGTGGAGTGTCGAAACACCAGAATTCAATGCTGAAAGCTCGATAGAGGAGGTGGATGTTCAGCAGGCACAAGAGGAATTGATCCTCAGTCGTACCGTTCATCTCGACCAGCTTGGGGACAAGCTGCAGGAGCCACGAGTCAGACGAGTTGTTGAACCGATTCTCTCGGGTGTCGAGACTTCCAACTGGAATCAATCGGACTTGGAGTATGTTCGAGACTTGGGCTTAGTTGCGGAGGACGACCCTCCGAGAATAGCCAATCCTATCTATCGCGAGGTCGTGCCTCGCGAAATTACATACCCGGTGCAAGCAACTATCACACATGAACCACAGTGGTTCGTGCGTCAAGATGGATCCATTGACTTTTCAAAGTTGATGGTTGAATTCCAAGAGTTTTTTCGTGAGCATTCTGAGAGTTGGACTCAGCTGTACGACTACCGCGAAGCGGGTCCACAGTTGTTGCTACAAGCCTTTCTGCAACGAATCGTGAACGGTGGTGGACGAATTGAACGTGAATACGCAGTGGGAAGAATGCGAACGGACTTGTTGGTCATTTGGCCGACTTCGGGTTGAGAGGAGCAGAGAGTAGTCGTGGAGTGCAAAATCCTTCGAGGATCACTCGACTCAGCAATCCAAAAAGGAATGGAGCAGACTTGGGAATATATGGATCGAAGCGGGACTGAGTCAGGTCACCTCGTGATTTTCGATCGGGATGTCAATAAGAACTGGAATGAAAAGATCTACAACTTCTCACGCTCGTTTCGGGGTGTCTCCATAGCTGTTTGGGGAGCATAAAATCACCAAAAAGCTATCTCGCTGAAGGTTGGTAAACCAAAACACCTCCAATTGTCCTATCGACACTAACTCGTTTCAGTCCAACCACCTGTTCGTTCAAAGTAAGGGTTGAGATTGAAATCCTGGACCTCTTGGTTAATTCGACACCGAATTGCTTTTGCGAGTAGGTGACAAACTACCGGTTTACAGGTATTTCAACGGATTTAACTCTGAGTCTTGCTGTCCTTGTTGCAGCTAGCCTCAGATGTTTGAATGCCGGTATGCAGTCAACGTCAACTTTTACGAGACTAGCTGTTCTGCAGCCTGCGTTCGGGATCGATGAGAAACAATCACTCTAGAAGTCTATTCACTGCACAACTCATCCGAAACACTGTAGAGTGCTACGCCCCATGGATCGGACTGTCCATTGTTGTCATAAATGTAGTCACCAACACCGTGTACAAGACGGTTATAGCATGAATTTGGCGCTTCTGCTCTTAAGTAATTGTGGACTTTATTAAATCTCTTTTCGATTTTCACTCTGGCCAATTCTGGCCGGTTCGATTCTCTCTTGAAGTCTTGATAGAACAGGACATATCCCAAGTCTCTTTTTTGTCCACTTGCAATAAGGTACTCTGATATCTTAATTGCATCTCTAAAGACATCCTTTGGACCTCTCCACTTTTTGATTTCAATGATTGCTTTCACTTTGTAACGGACTTCCTTTTCCCAGCAAACCAGATCAAATCTTTGATTTTTCTCGTCAGTTTGCGATTTGAATCTTGAATCTCTGCGGCTTATGTTTTTGGGTGAATAGTCAATGCTCAAACTATATCCCATTTCAGAGTGTAGATAAATTGCAATGTAGTTTTGAAGGAATGACTCGTGTGACTTCCACAGATATTCACCACGTGTCATTTTGATGTGAAATTTACTAGCACTTACGGCTGCGTTCAAAAGCGATTGTTCAAACGTATCGGGGTGCATGTCAGTTTCCTTCTAGATTTTCGTTGTATACAGGGGTTTTTTTGTGGTTCCGCGAATCGAATGTGGAGTGTCTCCGTTGAGAGCCGTCACTTGGGCTTGAAATCCACTTCAACATCTATCAAATTTTGTATAAGTGTACACAATCATTTCTAATTCTCAAGTAAAAAGTGTATACTTGGTGTACTGAAATAATCTCAATTACAGTCTTAGGCCATCAAATCCTGTTTCCGATATGATCGATTTGTTAGAACGTTATAGAAAAGACCTGAAACAACGGAGATTCAGAATCGTTCTACGCTTAGTCGGAAGAAATTTGATATGGTGGACAGTTCTTGCTACTTCGTGCACTTTTGCTTTCCGCTACCTCCCCGCAATTGGTGCTTGGACGGTATTCGGAGTAGCATGCATTTTCTTTATTGGTGAAGCTGCCTGGCAGGTGTTAGCGGTTTGGCCGCTTGAAGACTGGGACCCGCTCGATGTGGTGTCACACTGCCCCCATTTTGTTCCCTGGTCCCCGAGAATTGAACCAGCCACAGAAGCGCAGTACGAATTCCTCGCTGGTAAAGGCTGGCGGGGCAGAAGAGACTTGAGAGCACATCAAGCTCTCGAACTAATGAAGAAACATTTGGACTTAGAACTAGGGTACGCCTATTTGGAGAAATATGGCCAAGTGATGGCGAACGTAAAGGCAGACAAGAAGGCTGGTCTGGATGACATTCGGATGTTGAGTCCCGATTCACTTTCCATTCAGCTCGAATACAGAAGTGCTCATGGACCTGCAACGGACAAGCAGATTGGCTTTCTGGAGAGCAAAGGTTGGAAAGTACCAGACGATTTCACTATAAGCGACGCAAGTGAACTCATACATGAATGGGCTCACAAGGAGTTTGCGCCCGATGTTTGGAAAATGATGTACGGCTCTAAGCCACGCAGTCAATCGGAATCAAACTTGAATGCAGATACTGCGGAAGACTGACCTAGAAACCAACCTTCTAAATAGGGGCAACTAGTCGCTTTGGACCAAAACTATCGCCAACCTATAACGGACGAGGATATACTCGACGATATTCTCAAGCAAATGTCGCAAGGTACCGTGCCATGGCGTAAGACATGGTCAGGTCCTGTGGTCTCAGTGGTCATAGGATCTATGAAGTATCCTCCAACGTTGTGGCCGAGTAACGTTAGGGCTCCCAGGGTGCGTTTCGGTATTCTCAATGGGTTCCTTCTGCTATCACATGCCAATTTAAGAAGCTATAACACGAACCTTTGGATTCCCGAAAAGGTGGTATTAGAACTCGATGCTAGGCTTCGAACAGAGTCTGAACGACCTGTTGCCATTCGAAACTATGACGACGACGGCAATCACATTGGAGAACGACGAGTTTTCAACATCGAGCAAGTCCATGAGTTTGAGAAGACTCTGGGACTAACCTTCGAAGTCGTTAAACGCATCGCTTCAACGAAACGTTACACAAGGTCGCAGAAGCTTCTGGATCGACTTGAAGAGAACAGGGGTTTACGAATTAAATATCATCAGATGGCGGCCTATTCGCCTAGCAGTGATGTGGTAATGATGCCGCGCCCCGAGCATTTTGACGCCACAGTTGATGAGAGAACTGGGGCTGTACGGGGCGAGGGTGTTGCGCACTATTGGGCAACACTTTGGCATGAAGTCATACACTGGACTGGACATCGTTCAAGACTAAACCGAGAGCGACATATCAAATGGGGCGATGATGTTTACGCATTTGAAGAACTAGTAGCTGAACTAGGCTCAGCATATCTCTGCGCGTACTTGGAAATTGAGGGAGAGCTTCAGCATCCGGCCTACGTGAAACATTGGTGTGAACAACTGATGAAGGAAAAGGACGAAGGTCGAGACCCTTTGTCGTCGCTAAGATCTGCATCCCAGTTGGCTTCGAGGGCAAAGGACTTTGTACTTGATCGCGCTAAGCAGGATTCTCAAGTGATATCCGACAGTTTCTGACACCAACGAACTGAGCCACTCCAAGTTCAACCAAGGACTGAGAAGGTAATAGGTAGTGAAACTTCGACTGAGAAAACTACAGTCTTACCGTTAGCGCATACAGTCTCGTTGGCAATTTCAATAGTTCCCTCACCAGCAGTTGGTTGTCGTGTTGCGGGGTGTTTGGGATTGGCTAACATGCAGGGGTCTGCAGCACACCACTTCTGACACTTTCGGTTTCGAATAGCCCCTCTTAGAATGCAGAGTCAACTGCCTAAAGTCTGTCGCCAAGACCGTTTGATCACGGTTCAAACATCCTCTGACTCCATTCGTAAGATCAATATGAGGATCGCTGAAATCAACAACATAGCGAGAACTACGCGGTCTGATGTATTTCTAGCACCGGACGTGACAGATGCAATTGAAGTGTTCAGCCTCGACGATAAGACCTACCACCATATTCTCTTGCACCGTATGGATTACAGGGATGGGGTACCGCCGGTCGGCAATGTTGTAGTGTTTTCGAAGTATGACTACGCACTTGTCAGAACGGAGAGGCTAAAGCTTGGAACTCCCAAGCACTACCGGGAATCTGAAAAATTGAAAACTGGAATACTTGATCCATACGACGGTAAACTAACTCTAGATGCCAGCGGCTGGGCTTCATCTATTGCCGGTGGTACCGTTAATGGAACAATTTCGTTCGTTTCATCCGGGGAACCTTGGATTTATTGTGGTTCCCACCTTCAATCTAAAGGCGAACTTAAGCAATTGTGGAATCACTTTCGATGTGAGCATGGCTATTCAGAGGCTACACAAATCCACGATCCAGATCTCTTTGCCGCTTGGCTTGGAATTGACTTTGCCCTTACACTTGACAAGAAAATTGATATTGAACTCAACCATCTAGACAAGCACATCTACGCCCAAACCAATTACCGCACCAGTTTGTGGGAGGGATCGGGGCCAATCGATAGTATTGTGCATGTGTATTACGGTCCTGTTCGTTACGAAGACGTCTCGGGTCAGATTGATACGCAGGATCAGTTTTTCAATCCAAACGCCGGTCCACGAGCTTGGTTCACCAAGAAGGTTGGATTTGAGATGCAGAGAGAGTATCGATTCGCAGTCACTACTATTGGAAACCCGGTGCGACCCGAGCATTTCATCGAGGTAACGCCAGAGTTGAGAGCACTAACTTCCTCGTTTCAACACACCGAGTTTGAGTAACAATGTGCCGGTCTCAGAATTGCCGCATCAAGAGGCATTGATCCTCTTTTGGTTTTCTGTCTGACACTAAGCTAGTAGCATTTTGAATTGCTGTCTCCGACGAGCATTCGCTGTATTAGTCGTTGCGAGACGAGCTAGGGACTTGTCGTTCAACGCGGAAGTTGGTTTCCGCTCACCACATGAATTCAGATCAGAAATTTGCTACGTCTAATTGGTCGAATTCATGCTAGCCACTAGAGATCGGGACCAACAAATGTTTAAGGTTGCTTATTGTTCAACGGTCCCTATGGGCTTTCACAGGCTTCTCGCAAAATGCTGAGTTTTCTCCTGGTGGATGAGATCTGAACTTAGACCAACTGTTCTCGTAGGCACAAACGTCTACCGGTCTAGCCCTGAGATCGTCTTAGTCTCGGGCTACGGACACTTTCATCTTGGAATTGGGGATCAACGGCTCGTTCGAATCGCGTTTGGCGGTCACTTCTTGTACGACCTTGTCGATGGCCGTCAAACGCGCTTCGCTTATACGGAACTTCGGTGCAACATCGCTTTCTTCGGACAAACGGGACCAGACATTCATTGCATCTTTCAAGTTAACTCCAGTCCGAGCGAGCAGGTATGTGGAAAGGTAGTCTGCCTTCCTTGCCTTTCTTGCACTCTCGATCCAAGAGCCAATTCTGCTTCCGGTCACCGCACTGGCAATAAGAACCCCCACCAAGACTTCCATCGCTCCTCCTCCGACATCAAGCTCGCCATCTAGAACGGACAAAACGGTGCCTAGGATTGCAATGGGTGCCACCACACCAAGAGCTGCACCGCCACCTACGATTCCTCCGGCGATTGTTCCCGTCGTAGTTCTTGTACCGTGGCCACGGATGAAATCGGCCAACTGATGTGCGATGAGCGCTTGCAGTTCCGCATCAGACTGTACAAACTCATAGAGTCCTCGGGAGAGATAAATTGTCCTTCCCTTTGAGGACAACGCCTTGCTGGCATCCTCTGCAACTGTCACTTGTACGTCGCAGCGCTCTTGCGGTTGAAGCTCTACAACATCGTCCACTCCTCCACGTTGGTAACTGAGGCGTACGGAAGTGCCCTCATCACCTGCATCCGCGAGTAGTTGAGTTAAGTACTCGCGGTAGGGTCGAACCCCTTCTCGCCGAGATGCCACCGTTGCTTGCAGGGGTTCTGCCTTAATCGTCATGTAATTTACAGTCAAGAGCAAGTCACCACGACGTAATCCCGCTCGAGCGGCGGGGGATCCTGCTTCGACATAAGAAATCGAAGGAGTCTCTCCGACGTCTAGAGCATGTCCGACCTCCCTTCGAGTTTCAAAGGGAAGATCATTGATGGTGATCCATTCGAATCCGAGACTGAATACGGTTCGCTTCTCACAGAGATCCGCGTTCGCAACCAAAATGGGTCGGACCGAAGAAGCTACTCGTTGCTGCACCGACATCGAGTCTTCAAAGGAGTCAACAGAGTCCTGCACCTGTTCAGGAGTCAGGGGAGCGGGAGGCAGCGAGCCACTGCTCATAATGCATCCCGTCAAGGTGGCGAACGAGAAAATGCATACTCCGTACCGCAGAAAGCTCAACATCTTCTGGGCCAAGTCTTGAAATTCATCGTGAGTGCATTGGACTTTCAGTGAATATTGGACGGCAAGACTGTTTGAAGGTTCTTTGCGGCATTGAAATCAGTGAGATCATGTGATTGGAGGCATATCTCACGGTGAACTGCACGTGGGAAGGCTGGCCCACGATGTCCAGTGAATTTGTCCCACCAACACTGTCGTTTGCTGAACTTCATTGCAATGAAGGGTCGAATTCTGATCTGCTCGGAGGAGAGACGACCTGTTGAAGTATCCGGGATCTGTGGAAAGAGTTTGACTGACCCGGGATATACTCATATCGACATCGCGTGAGGACAAGTGATGCTCCACACAGGATTGAGTCTACCCGCAAGATTCCTCCTGTTAGCTCTTGCGGCTTCGACAACGGCATGCACTACGATATCCACTCCAGACCTGCTGTTGGACATACCAAAGCTAGCAGAAAGACCCAAGACCCAGTTGGACCCCCGAGCTGAATATGAGAAGGCCAAGCTGGAGTGCGCAGATGAAGGTGGGGAATGGGTGGTTTACTTGCACGGGGATGGAGCTGCTCACTATCTCGATTCCATGCGTTGCCGGAGTAGCCGATCGCTAGCGAACGACCTGCGTTGGAAAGACCCCGGACTGCTACCTTACGATGTGACTGTCGTCTACGAAACAGGAACCGAAGAGCTCATCCGGTTTGCTCGGATTGACCCAGAATCCAAGGAAGAATTGGTCGACGATCGTGACAGATCTGATGAGAAGGAGTAGTTTCCGTTTGCGAGTGAGACTTGACTCCGTGAGCAAGCTGTTGAGATGGACGTACAGCACACCACACGGACGACAGTCCGCGAACCAAAGCCTTACGTTCCTACAGACACAGACCGACGGTAAGAAAGCCAGCCCCAATTCTTTGAACCTGTTCTTTTCTGTCCTATCTACAGACTAGTTACCCAAAAGGAACAGGCACTAGGATTCTGTGCTTAGTATTCTGCGATTTCCGCATTAACAGACTACCGTTCGACCCACCACGGTGTCTTGTCGGTCCAAGTTTCTTGTCAGAAGCTACGTCGCAATCCAACAGTCAGAGTACTCACAGGTTTCGATCGTTTAAGGAAGTAATTGGAAAACTTTAGACCTCCCGACACGCGGGGTGTGATTTGACTTCTAATGCCCAACGACGCAACGGGTCGAGTCTCGGAAATCGTAAAGTCTCTTGTTTGAGTCTCATTTGCTCCAATGCTGTGATCAAACCAAGACCGAGCAATGCCTACTTTCGATTCCAACTTTAACTTGCCTGGCAGAGCAAATTCCCTAGAAACAACCGTTGCCAAGAATCGACTCTCCACTGCTGCCGACCGGTTTGTCTCCTTGTCTTTACCGTACGACTTAAAGCTCTCCCGCGGTCCAAATTGCATCTGCAACTCAACAGACCACTTAGGAGCAAAACGATAGCCCGCCGCAAACTTTGGCGCGAGAATCGTAAATCTGTTTTCATAGGATCGGGTTCCTTGGGGAAGACTGGGCACGGTCAATGCATCACTCTCGCTGAACATCGACTCCTCGAATGACAGCCACCAATAATCCGAAAAACCCTTCTTCGATTGGTTTTCCTTCGAGTCGCCTGCCATGGCTCCAACGGACATCAGGATCAAACTGACAATACACAGTGCTTTCATAGATATTCTCCTAACTAGTAGCATTTTCAAACGCTGTCTCTTGCGAGATTTCGCCGCCTCGATCTTCGCAGGATAAGCTGGAGTTTTGTCTCTTGACACGGAAGTTGGTTCCCGCCCAGCGCATGAATTGAATTCAGAGATTCGGGTCATTTATCCAGTCGAACTCATGCAATCGTTGCCAGTACTAGAGATTCCCTTTGTTTCTACTATCTCGAGTGTCTATTTCAGGTTTCTCGAAGGTTGTCGGATCACTTCGTGCCGCTGAGACTGACCGCAGACAAAACCGTCCGTTAATGGCACCCTCTTGCGATCGGTTTTAGTCGTGACTCTCCGACACTCTTCTGTTGGGATTGGGAATCAAGGGTTCGTTCGTGTCGCGTTTGGTATCCATCTCTTCAATGGCTTTTTCGATTGCCTTCAAACGAGCTTTGCTGGCACGGAGCTCTTGTGCAATGCCCAGCTCTGTGGACAACCGGTTCCAAACATACATTGCTTCCTCTACATCCACACCTGCCCGAGCGAGCAGATACGTAGATAGGTAGTCGGCCTCCCTATCGTTTCCAGCAGTCGTGACTCTGGAATCGGGTTTTCCTCGGGCTATGGCACCGGCTATCAGAATAACGATCGAAGCCGCCATCACTTTGGTTCCGACCTCCGGTTTTCCATCTAGAACGGGCACTACTATGCCAGCGAGCGCCGGATGCGCGACTACGCCAAGATGCGCCCAGCGACCGAGGATTCCTCCCGGTATAGAACCTGGTTGTTTTTTCGTGTCGTGACCGCTGATGAAGTGGGCCAACTGATGCGCGACAAGCGCTTGCACCTCCGCATCCGACTGAGCACACTCAATTAGTCCTCGAGAAAGATAGATCGTCCCTCCCTTCGAGGACAACGTCTTGCTGGAATCCTCTACAACAGTCACGTGGACGTCGCAGCGCTCTTGAGGTTGAAGTTCAACAACATACTCCACTCCTCCACGTCGGTAACTAAGGCGTACGGGAGTGCCATCCTCGTTGGTTTGTGCAAGAATCTGAGCTAAGTACTTGCGATAGGGCCTCACTCGCTTTTTGCGCGACTCTCGCCTCATCTGCAAGCGGTCTTCCTTGATCGACACGTCATTTATGGCCAGAAGCACATCGCCACGACGCAGTCCCGCCTGATCAGCCGGAGACCCCGTTTCGACATAAAGAACCGAAGGGTTCTCCCCTATGTTCAGAAAGGGACCGATGCCTTCTCGAATGTTGATAGGAAGTTCATTGATGGTGATCCACTCGAGTCCGAAGCTGTAAGCAGTTCTCTCGCCGCAGAGATCCGAGTTCGCGATCAGAATGGGAGAAGCCATAGACGCGACTCGTTTCCGCATTGAACTCGATTCCTCAAAGGAGTCAACCGATTGCTGAACTTGCTCAGGGGTCATGAGCGCCGAGGGCGGCCCGCCACTGCCTGTCAGACAACCCGTTAAGGACGCAAAACAGACAATACATACTGAAAACCGGAAGAAGCTCAACATGTGAGGAACCTGGTCGTGAGATTCGTCGTCTTGAGATTGGGTTTTGGTGACATTTAGACTGTGGATCGGTTTCGTGGTTCTTCTCAGAGAACGCATTTGAAGCTGAAATGTGGCTATACTCACACTGAGTTCGCATGCGGTCAAGTCGTGCTCATAAAGAAGTAATTTCGTCAAATCAGACTACCTACCAGGTTCATCTTAGTTGGAATTACGGCGTTGATTGCAGCGTGTACTACCTTGTCCGAGTCAGAACAGGAGTATGACCTACCAGTACCCACAGAGACTTCTGATTCGCAACCCGACCCTGAAGTTGAGTATGAGAAAGCCAAGCAGAAATGCGAAGACTTAGGCGGGGAATGGAAGATGTATCTGCATGGAGATGGGTCTCGACACTATACCTATGGCATGCGTTGCTGGAGTCGGGACGATCTCCCGAGTGGAAGAGGCGATCCTCGGTGGAACGAACCGGGTCTTTTGTCCTACGATCTTTATGTAGTCTATTCCATACGAACCAAGGAAGTAGTCGGCCTTACTCGGTTTGACTCAGAATCGAAAGAGAAACTGGCCGACGGTCCCGACTGGAGGGAAGTGGAGCTAAATGCAATTTTCCGATTTTCCCAAGTGGAGTGAACCGGAGCTCGCGTGATTGTCCGGTGGCAGTGAGACGAAGCTCGATTTCAGCGCGCCCATCATCGGAGTTCGACATCTTCTCGCTAGAAGCTGTGGCACAACATTCAAGTGTCAATACATCAATGAACTTGAGCTTCACTCAATTTGGTTGGTTAGACTTACAATTTCCATTAAATCGCTGAACTTCCACGCCAGTAAGTCCTCAAAGTCTTTGAACACGCCGTGAATTCGCTGAACCAATAGTGAATAGTGAGAAGCACAACCGCCGTGGCGCGGGAATTTCTGGATGGAGACGCTGGTTTGTGCTGGCCGTTGCGACAGTTCTTTTGATATTTTTCGTCGCCTACTATTTTTGGCCGAACGAGAACGGTCCAGTCGGCGAGGCCGCAGATCTGGACACGAAACTAGACGTCACCGATGCCCACGAACTCCCTGATGAACAGTTCCCGCCTCGAAAGTTGCGTCAAGCTTGGTACGAGACAAGTACAGAAGATGCAAAGCTGATACCTAGACCCGAAAACCTGCCCGACGACTCTCGTTATGTCACGTTGCCGGGAGAGTTCGATCAATGGCTGCTGGGCACTACGGTCGAGATTTCTATTCCTCACACAGGGAAAAGGTACCGCTCGATCGTTGATCGAATTGCACCAGACGGATTCGGAAACACGACCATCTACGCCAAACCGGATGCGGACGAAGAAGAATTCCATCATCTGATATTGACCTACAGCAGCGCTCAGACACTTGCATATGTTTCGACCACGTTGGGAAGCTATGAACTGACTGGCTCTGAGAAAGGCGGTTGGATAACTTCGACGAATAGCCTGCAAGAGAGGCGAGACTATTCACAGAAAGATGTGATGGAAACGCAACGCGATCGTCACGCCACTACCAAGTACGTGCCTCCAAGAGAGGATTGAGCTTTTCTTGGTGGATTGGAACGCGTTTGGTGTGGATTTTCATTAACTTATAAAAGGAGTTGCCCTCGTGCAAAATCTGGTTCGCTGCGCTCTCGTCGCTGCATTGGGATTAGCTACTGTCGCACTGAATGCTCAACTTGAATGGTCTCGGGTGAGCATAGTCTGTCCATGCACCCTGGAGAGTGAGGATGGAGCTACCGCGACTGTCCAATTCGGAATTGAAAATCACGAAAACCATCCTACCGAGAACCTGTGGGCCACCATCGCAGTGACCGGTTATTTTGACGACGAGGAATACAGCGAAGAAGAGTCGTTGTTTCTAGGAACGACTCCCTTGAACTTTGGCTTGTCCGAACTCGAAGAGGTCGCAAGTAATACATATGAAATCGAATTCGGTCAACTGCCTACTGGACAAGTCCATCTTGAGTTGTTGATTCATGAAGGTCGCCGACCTACCTTCGCTTCACTGCTGGATTCGATTTGGTTCGAGGGAGAAACAGAAATGCCATTCACGTCTCTGTCCAAACGCGACATGGACTTCCTTACGGACACAGATGGCGATGGAGTGGACGACGTCAACGAGGGCTTCATGAACACGGATCCTAATGATCCAGAAGACTTTCCGAGCAAACCAGAGATAGATGTGCTCGTGGTGTACGATTCGGGAATATCGTCCTTTCTGCCTGGTGACGATCCTACGCTACAGGTCAGTCATATTTTTGCGGTGACCAACTTTCTGTTCGAAAGGAGTGGATCGCCTCTCAACCTCCGGGTGGTAGGTGCATTGGACGAGTCCGAAGTACCGGAAATCGAAGAGGTTTTTCTCTTTTTGCCCGAAGAGTTGAGAGACGAGCTACAAGAGGAATATGGAGCCGACTTGATTGTGGGCTTTCATCCAGATCCGCAGTTCTTATGCGGAATTGCGGAAGACATCGGCGGTTGGCGTGGACGAGGATTCGTTCATCCCTTGAATCGAGCGATCCT
The DNA here is from genome assembly GCA_965203735.1 of Candidatus Azotimanducaceae bacterium. Taxonomy (GTDB): domain Bacteria; phylum Pseudomonadota; class Gammaproteobacteria; order Pseudomonadales; family Azotimanducaceae; genus Bin55. The sequence goes on along the minus strand of OZ241909.1, from coordinate 213,641 downwards.
GACGCATGTGTGGTTGGATTTCTCGATCTGCCCAGTCAACGTCACGGCACATGAAATCGGACACTTGATGGGTTTGGGTCATTCCTACGTCCAAGGCTCTGTGGGGGCTTACTACTGGTCTCGAGGACACGGTGAACACAATGAATTCGGCACGATAATGTCGTATGCGGACTCTGCTTACAACGGGATTGACATTGACAAGTTCTCCAATCCCGATGAAGACTGCAACGGCAAGCCCTGTGGTATTTCGCACGAATTGTCCAACCACGAGCGGAGCTCGGATTCGGTGCTCTCGGTAAACATCACAAAGTATCAAATTGCGGCAATGGGAAGTCCTCCTTCCGATCTTGATGTCGACGGCGACGGATATGCCGCTGACACGGACCAGTTTCCGCTGGACTCCACGGAGTGGATCGATACAGATGGGGACGGCCATGGCGACAATGGCGACCAGTTTCCCAACCTAGCAACCGAATGGGCCGACTTTGACGGGGACGGGATCGGCGACAACTCGGATCCCGACATCGATGACGATGGAGTTCTCAATCAGGCCGATGCCGATCCGTTCAATCCCGATGTTTCCGTCGTGAAGATTCTGAACCTTCTCAGTGGGTATCACAACGACGGGTTTGGCACGGAGGTTGTGCGCACCGGGGATTGGGATAACGACGGGCTAGACGACATAGCTATCGCTGCTCCGCAGACAAAGGACGAAAGCGGTGAGGCTGAAGCCACCGTCTACTTGCTGGCAATGTCCATGCTGGCGAATGACGAACAGCAGGGAACTCGTCGCGACTTTAGTCAACTGATTTCCGAAGAACATGCCTGGGCTATCCACGGTACAGAGAGCATTGGTGAGATAGGCGAGCACATCGAGTTCCTTTCCGTTCCAGAAGATTCCGAAACTAGTGGATACCTTGTCATTTCGTCGGAGCGTAGCGTGTACCTGATTCAACTGGACGACGCGAATTTGCGCTCGTTCGATGCGCTTGACGGCGAGGAAGACAGACATTTGAATCTCGCGTTCTGCGGCGACAGCCTTGGTTGCTTGTTTGCCGGTGAGAACGATGATTTCGTCGTGAAGGGGTTGGTCGCGATGCACGACCGCGACGACGACGGAACTTCCGACTTCGCAGTGCTCGGTACCAAGGACCAATCTGACGGCGTCAGTCTGTATTTGTTAACCACGGCCGCTGTACTTTCATACGCTTCGGAAACACCAGAAGACGACAGCACATTCGATGAAATCGTCTCGGACTTCAACGATGCCTTTCGCGTTCACACCGGTATTTCCCGTGACAACGTTTACTTGACAAACTTGGGCAACCTGACGGGAAACAATGGTCATGAACTGGGGGTGGGCATGGATGGCATACCCGGGCAATTTGACAACACCGTCTATATCCTCAATACAGAGCAAGTATTTCTTGCGGACTTAAATGATGGAACCACTGACGGACAAGTCGACATCGACGAGTTTCCTGGTGGGGATAGCGGGTCCTACAGGATCACAATGCCTTTCGTCGATTTGTTTGGTCGCGCAATTGACTCGCTGGCGGACGTCGACGGGAACGACCGTCCTGAAGTCCTGTTGTGGAGCCGATTCGGTCCTCATGCTCTGCTTACTACTGAAGGACTAGAAAACACCGATGCGCGAGACGGCTTGACGGACGGAGTGATTCATCTGAACGATTCGTCGTATGAATATTCCGGCGCTTGGTACTTCAACGATATCCAGGCAATCAACGCATCGTCGCAAGCAGTCTTGAATTCGACAAACACAGATCAAAGCAGCTACATTCTCGTTCGATACGGTAGAGGGGTACTGCTCGCCGAGCTGGACGATCTGAATTATCTTGACGATCCCGATGAGGATCGCCGCGACGGACAAGTCGATCTCCAATCCCTATTGGACCGACCTAGTACATTCCAGCTTCGAGTGCCCCAAGGTCTGAGACCGGGAACGAGCTACAGTGGTATGACTTCCTTAGGTGATCTCGACGAAGACGGTGTGCTCGACTTCATGTTTACCGCGCAGACAATAGAGGCGGATAGGAAGACTGCGAGTGCTGTTCAGGTAATGTTTTCCACCTCGTTTCCAACGATCGACCGAGCTGACGGAGAGGAAGATGGCGTATTGCAGCTTCACAACAACTTGGACGATACAGACGGCGATGGGGTTCAGAACTTGCACGATATGGACGACGACGGAGACGGAGCGATCGACTCGTACGACGTCTATCCCCTGCATGGCAATGCTATCTACGATGCGGATGGAGATGGAACTGCGAATGTGATCGACGCATTTCCCGACAATCCATTCGAAGATTCCGATATGGACGGCGATGGAATAGGAGATCGAAGCGACCCCGACACAGATGGAGACGGTATCGACAACTTCGCGGACGAGTTTCCTCTAGATTCGGACAACGATGGATTGGATAACGACGTAGACTTGGATGACGACAACGATGGTGTGGACGACTCTCTAGATGCTTTTCCGTTGGATCCCGATGAGCAATACGACTCTGATGGGGATGGATATGGAGACAGCGTTGATCTCTTTGTTGACGACGCGAATGAGTGGGAAGATTTCGACCTTGATGGTATTGGTGACAACGGGGACCTAGACGACGACAACGACGGCTATGAAGACGAAGTCGATTACTTTCCCTTCAATCCCGACGAATGGTTGGATTCTGATGGAGACGGGATTGGAGACAACGCCGATCAGTTCCCGAACAATCCTTTCGAGTGGGAAGACTCCGACAACGATGGTCTTGGCGACAATCTGGAAACCTCGGGGATCGCCATTCACCGAGTCGAGTCGGAATGGAAGGACTTCAATTTCTTCTCGAATTTTCAAGAGATTTCCGCACACAATCTTTGGGACTTTAACTCGACGGGTGGGCACAAACTGCTCATCCAAGGCGGAAACCCAAGTGATCCTAGAGGTGCGCTTCATCTGCTCTCAAGCGATGACTTGAGTCAACTCGACCTGGTCGACCAGCAAACGAATCAATCGATCAATGTGGGAGAGGTTGCCAGTGGTATCCATAGTTGGGAACTCCGTGGGGCTCTGTCGACCGAATCGCTATACGAGAATTCTGGAGTTGTGACAGATTTGGATGGAGACGCGATTGGCGATCTAGTCATTGGGAGTCCCTATGAGGAAACTACCAAGGGAGCCATCTTTATCGTCTATGGAAGCCAGTTAGCGACCGCAGACTCCATTGATGGAACCGCGGACGGGAAAATCAACCATACGCAATGTTCGTTTATGGGCACCTGTGTAGGGGTCTTTAGTTCCGCTGATAGTCTCTTCGGGAACAGTGTGACGTCATTGAATGGGTTTTTTGGTGAAGACACATCGGTAGTAGCCATCACGAATTTCTTTTCAACCGAAAGGCCTGAAGAGGGTGCGGAAGGCATGCCCGTAGTTCAACTGTTATCCAACACGGCCATTTCAGCCGAAGTAGAAGAATTGCAGGACGGCGATTTGGAACTGGATCAGCTCCAAGCAAGGGAGGGTACGCTACAGATTTACTCCGAGTCTGATGAAGATTTAGCCTCTCCATTGAGTGCTGAGGTACACCAAGTATTCGACTACGACGGCGATGAAGCGGAAGACCTGATTGTTGTGTTGCCTTTCAACGACGCCATGTATTTCTTGGCATCGAGCGACATTCGGGCGGCGGATTCGGACGACGGGGAAGAAGATGGACTGATTGATATGTTGAACATACTCAATCGGCCGAACAGCTACAGGCTAGACGGTTTCGTGCCTACTCTGACATCCTCCCGGACTTCGGCGTGGGGAAGCAGCTCCACCGCAAGTCAGTTCGTTCCATTGAGCAGGGGTGGTGATCTCTTTCTGTTGGATGTATCGGAACTCGACCTGCACGTTGACTCGGAGGACATCTCGGAAGGCATTATCGAGGGCATCATTACAACGGACACCAACGCTTGGTCGATTCTTCGTGTAGCTTCCCTTGAGGTATGCAACGGCGGCATTGATCATCCCACTACACGTGTCGTTGCACATTCAGACTCCTTCGGCGACAGTAGTTTCTACTGGTTTACACTGGGCCAGATGCGCGACTGGGCTGAGGACTCAGAAGCCGCAAACAATAGGGTCGACGTTCCCGATGCGTTCTTGAGCGGAACTTCGGGGTTTTGGTCCATTGGTTTTGGCAGTCTTAGCGATAGCTTGGATAGTTATCAGGTTTCCTGTATAGGTGATTGGGACAACGACGGTGACGAAGATCTGGCGGTGTCGATAATGCAGTTACGCGGCGGCTTTTTCGCAGGGGAGGCGAAATCGACCGTGTTCCTCCTCATGACAGGGGACCTTCCGGCACTCGACCGCCTTGATGGCACGGTGGACAATGAAGTTGATCTCTCGCTGTTGTGGCGTACTGCGGCGGACGATGAGTAGGTGTGAGTTAGCAGGCAACACAATCGGAATCTACAGATTTGGTTGACGGGCAGACCGATATTGCTCTGAAACTCTAGTCAACGGCACTCGAGGACTGGGCCATGTATGTACTGTTCAGGTATACACGCAAATCCAAGGTGGAGTCGACGCTGAGCCGGCCTCTCGATTGGTGCGAGAATGAAAGCGACGTGTTTTGGATGGTTTTGAAACGATTGGCTCAAACCCCAGAAGATGAAGATTATTCCGAGTGTGCGGGCGATCCCACACACTTTCCTTTGAAGACAACCGACAACGAACCAGGGCACTATAGCGGATTTGTGGTGGCTGATTTGCCTGGATTCAATATTAATGTAGGAGAAGAGTACGTGAATCGAAGTGTCAAGACCAAACACTTCATCCGACGTTACGACAGGTTTGACATTAAAGACTGGAGAAAGGCTAACAAAGAGAACGAAAGGGAGTTCTGCAAGTTAACGGGAGTCATAAGCCGCTGGTATTGAGATAGCTTCCCGCCTCTAATGGTGCTCAGCAGCGGTGTCTCAAATTGCAACCACAAGAACGTCGTCAGCGAAGCTCGCGGGTTTCGATTCTGATGAAATCCTTCCTAGAAACGTCACCTTCATCGTCCACCGCGAAAAAGCGTATGCGTCGAGAATGGCCATCGATTTCGTCGGGTGTGTAGATCACCTTCAGGCTGCAGCTTGCATTGTCTTTCTCTTCGCAGTCTCCGCCCGTCGAGAAAGGCACTGATTCCTCAATTTCATGTGTTCCGTTCTCCTTAACCACAATGCTCTCGGCGACTCGCTCGTCGATGGTCTCAATGACAAAATACTGAATTCTTCCATCGGGATCACGAACTCTCAATGTGAACTCCACGACACCGTTCTCCCTGTCATACCTGGGTAGGGGCTCTTCAAACACAGGTGGTGAATTGCGTACATGAATGGTCAAGGTTGTCGAATCCTTGAGGCCCTTGTCGTCCTCTACTTCAATGCGATAGGAATACGACCCCGCGCTAGTGGCTTCAAATCGAAGATCCCTTAGTCGGCCTGTTCGTCCCGAAGAGGGAAAGAACCTTCCATTCGCACCCCGTCGTCTATCCTGGATACTGAACCATCTCGCGTCTCCATCGGGGTCAGAGACTCGTACATCGAGGTCGATGGTCTCACCCACATGTGTCTCGTAACTCCGTCGTCTTGAGCTTATTGATGGTGGGTCGGGGCTTTCAACAACCTCTATAGTCACCGTCTCGGTGTCACTACGCATACCTTCGTTGTCAATTGCTACAAAGTCGAATGAGTCGTCGCCCCAAAAATCCTGTGATGGGATGTATTCCCATCGATCCCCGAATCTGCGCAATCTCCCGTATCGTGGGGAACGCACAATTTCAAACCGTTCGATTTGTCCATCGGGGTCGTTCCCTTCTAGTGTGATTCTCAGTCCTCGGTCTTCTGCGGTAAATAAGTGGGACGCCTCCGCAGTCGGAGGGTCATTTTCCGGTTCGATCTCGACAGTTATCGTCGCTGGCTGAGATTCTTGACCAAGATTGTCGGTCACGGTGAACTGAAATGTGTCGGTTCCGTGGAAATCTGGCCGAGGTGTATAGGTACGAATAGAGCCACTACCTGAAAGGGCTCCGTTTTGGGGATAAGCCACTATTTCGTAGGCAGATACGGTTCCATCGGAGTCCGATCCTTCCAGCTCAACTGCAATTGAGCTATCTTCGTAGCCCCGGGCCTCCTTGTTGCGGGTTGTAGGAGCGTCATTGACGGATTGGACATCAATCGACACAAGAGCTGGCTCGGAAATAGCTCCATGTTCGTCGACTACGGCGTACTCGAAAGAGTCGCTTCCATGGAAGTCCGAATTGGGAGTGTAGGTACGTGTGGAACCGTTTCCGACAATGTTTCCGTGCTTGGGAGATACGAGCACTCGATAGTCCAGTGCTCCGCCGTCTGAATCCGTACCTCTCAGCTCAATCGTAGATGGGGTGTCCTCGTGCAGTGAAACACTCAACGCACTAGCTGTTGGGAGATCGTTGGTAGCTGAAACCGTTACCTCGACTCTCGCGGGCTCGGAATTCGCCCCCTCATTGTCGATGGCGACAAGGTTGAATTGGTCCTTTCCGTTGAAATTTTGATTGGGTTCGTAGGTGAATCCCATCGAATTAACGGTTACTTTGCCGTTTCTTGGTTGGGAATGGATTTCGTAACGGAGTACAAAACCGTCGATATCGTTTGCCACGGGTTTAGCGTCGACGCTGCCATCTTCTTGCACTTCAAGTGAAAGAGGCTGAATGACAGGTGGATCGTTAACTGGCTGAATCGTTATTTCAACGGTTGCAGATTCCGATCTAGAGCCGCTTGCATCTACGATTGCGAATGAAAAGGAGTCCTCCCCGGACACGTCGGCATGTGGGATATAGGTCAGATTTGGTGGCGTGCCAGCAATGTCTCCAAGGCTCGGAGGCACTGTCACTTCGTAGGAATCCTCGGCTCTGTTCGAGATCTGCGCGGAGAGTTCGATGTCGATCGACGTGTCTTCCTGCAGAACGACTGATTGAGATTCCGGAAGGGGCGACTTGCCACAGGCAGTTACAAGAATTGCTAGGCACAGCACAGCAAGAGCGTTGAATGAATACCTTCCGCAAGCGGATCCGTCTATGAGATGTTGAACCATTCGAATCGGAATTGCTTCCATGAATGTATTGAGACCTTCGTTTCTCCGTTTAGTTGTGGGTTTCGGTTTCCGTGTTTCGTGAGCAGGGTGTGAAGGCCGGACTTGGCAAACACCCTTAGCGCCATTTGTAGTTCCACCGGAGCAAGAATACAGTCTCGAACGCGTCCGAGCTATCGTATGAGATTCGTCGGTTGCTACCAAGACAGTCATATGATTGTATTTAGTATTTGAAAACAATATTTCAGATGCATAATGATCATATGAGAGAAAATCAAATGGCGCATATCACAGGTATGGACGAACTGTATGAGTATCGATACCGAGACACGACACCAACTAATTTTGTTGGCGCGAAGACCGCATGCCCGCAAGGTAAGGTGAACTCCTACTGCACCAACGGTTTGGCAACCGTCAACCGTACGCAATCCTGAAGGAATTCTTGATCAGTACTTTACGCCCCGAAGTGCATGGGAATTCATCGCAGACCAACTAGAAGCAGGCTGCGATGTCGAAATCGTCGAACTTCGATATCCGCTAGGAAAGAAGGCGTACGTAATGAAGATCGAAATCGAGGAAAACGTACCAAAGGTTTACATCAAGGTCGAACTCGACCGAGGAAGAATCTGGGGACGTAGTTTCCACTACTCCAATCGTAACAAGGACACCGGAGAAGAAAGTGAAGAGTCGCAAGGCTAATAGAGAGTCGCACGAATCTGAGACGACGTCAGATCTAACTTGCCCTGACTGTGATCACAACAAGATCTTCACTACGAGACAGGATTTCGAGTACGTTTACGGAGAAGGCGAATCTGCCATCACACTGCAGGTGGAGATTCCAATACGACGTTGCGGTGCATGCGAGTGTGAGTTTACGGACTGGGAAGCCGAGGAAATAATGCACAATGCTCTGTGCGCACACTTTGGCGTCCTCAATCCCTCGGAAGTTGCTGGGCTTCGTGCAAAGCACCAAATGTCACGCACTGATTTCGCACGGCTGACTGGACTGGGCGAAGCTTCTCTCAACCGTTGGGAGAAGGGAATAAACATTCAAAGCGTGAGCCATGACCGTTTTCTTCGTTTGTTGGATGATCCTAGGATCTTGTCCCGTCTGAAGCAAGTTGTTTCAGGCATCGAATCCAAAAAGCGAGGCGAACCAGACAACGTATTTCCTTTCCCTAGCCTACGAGACCGGCCACGGCACGAACGAGAAAAACGTTCGTTTGAATTGCGTAAAGCTCTCTAATGTATACGACTACGTTTTATTCGTTCAAAGGTGGTGTCGGACGTTCCACGGCACTCGTCAACGCTGGCGTGGAATTGGCGCGACGAGGCCGTCGTGTGCTCTTGGTGGACTTCGATCTAGAAGCCCCAAGCTTAGACACTTTCGAGGCACTCGAGTCAAAGGAACCACGACTGGGAATCCTAGACTACATCCAGCACTTCCTCGAAATCGGACATCCAGATGTGCTGGATAAGTACGTGCACCAGTGCCAGGTGGGTGCTGAGGGCAAAGATGTCTGGCTATTGCCCGCTGGAGGATCAAAGTCCGATTACCCAAGCAGGATTCAGAGCATCGACTGGGGAGACCTCTACGCGAATCAGAACGGCTATTTGCTCATGGAGAATTTCAAACAACAATGGGAGGATAGCGTTCGACCGGACTACGTGCTCATCGACTCTCGAACTGGACTCACTGATGTGGTCGGTATCTGCACACGACAACTCCCCGATGCTGTCGCTATTTTCTACTTTCCAAATGAACAGAATCTGCGTGGAATCGGGAGGGTCGTGCGCGAAATTCGATCTGAAGCCGAGAGCCCAAGAAAGAAAGACATCCTGTTGCATTTCATTATGTCGAATGTCCCCGATTTAGACGATGAGCATCAAACTCTGAAAAAAAAGATTGCCAAGTTCGAACAGCAACTCGGTTTGAAAACAAAACCAATGATCGTTCATCGTTATGACAGCCTATCGTTGTTGAACCAAACAATCTTTACAAGTGACCGTCCGAATAGTCGTTTGGCGGGGGAATATCGGGAATTAGTAGATGAAATCGTAAATGCAGACCTGGGTGTTCAAGAAGGCGCGTTGTAGTACTAGAACGGATTAGAAGAGAGAACTCAACACAGACGACGGAATAGCATCTTGGTTCCGTCTGAGGATCCAGGAACCGATATTCCCAAATTATTGAATAAGCGGCAACGAGTGCTTGGGTAGTAATTACAGGTTGAAACAACTAATAGTATAAAATTACATAGAAATTAAGTCACTTATCAACTATAAGTTAAACATATGGAGAATTTCAGTGTTTGAACAACGATTACGACTAGCTCGAAAACGTGCAGGAATGACCATGCAGGAGCTTGCCGATGCTGTCTCCCCAAGAATCACTGCCCAGGCAATCAGCAAGTACGAAAAAGGAAAGATGTTGCCCTCATCTGCCGTACTGGTCGAGCTGGGACGTGCTCTAGATGTCTCGTTGGACTTTCTCATGAGTTCTCAGATAGAGCAACTTGACGGCTTGGAATTTCGTGTACAGCCAAAGGCTTCTTCCCGCGATCGGGCCAGAGCCGAAGCTATATTGATAGACAACTTAGAACGGTACTTGGCAATCGAGCATATCCTCGACTTGCCGCACAGAATCGATTGGGTGGAGTATCGGCCCTATGGTAACGTTTGCAACGAAGAGGACATAGACGCTCAAGCGGACCAGCTGCGAAAGGTGTGGAATCTGGGTACGGATCCACTACCAAGTCTGTGCAATCTCCTAGAGAACAAAGGGATCAAGGTTATCGAAGACGATCTCCCCGAAAGCGTGAACGGAATGAGCTGCAATGTCTTGCAGAATGGGCAAGCCATCGCCGAAGCCGTGATCGTATCTCGTGCGATCAATACCGAGCGCAAGAGATTCACGCTTGCACATGAGCTTGCGCACAGGATTATTCGTTCTTCGGACGATCTCCAGATAAGTCTAGAGTCAGCAATGAACCGCTTTGCCGCTGCATTTCTTATTCCTAGCAAGAGTCTATTGGAAGAAGTAGGTGATCGACGTCGTCGTGTAACCTACTTCGAAATCATGCGATTGAAGAATCTCTTTGGTGTTTCGGCCGCATGCATGCTAAGACGCCTAGGTGAAGTTGGCGTTCTACGCAAGGCTGCAGTAGACAACGCTTTTGCGACGTTTGCGCGGGAATGGCGTAAGTCAGAACCTGAGCCCATTCAATCGAGCCGTGAGTTCTCAGCAGCAGAAAAACCCACTCGGTTCCAGACTCTTGTGATGCGAGCCATAAGTGAGGACTTGATCTCTCCTATACGCGCTGCGTCCTTGCTGAATTTGTCCCTTAGAGAGGTTGAGAAGCATATTTCTGGTCCAGGTTGATGGCTTGTGTGGTCGTCCATGACGCCTCTTGCTTGATAGACCTTCACAAAGGTGGTCTTCTCCATGAGGTTTTCAGACTACCCTACCGTACTCTCGTCCCATTGCCCATTCGTCAGTCCGAGTTCTTGGACATTTCCTTTAGTCAATGGGAGCAACTCGAAGACGCCGGCATAGAAGTCCATGACTTGACCTCCAATGAAGTGGGGAAAGCCTTCGCGCTCAAGAGGGTTCACCCTGGTCTATCAGCCAATGTTTGCTTCTGTCTTGTCTCAGCATTGAGCTATTCCGGTGTCCTTTTGACCGGTGATAACTTGCTTCGTCGAGTGGCCACAGATGAAGGTCTTGAGGCACACGGAGTTCTGTGGGTCATAGACGAACTAACTGCTGCTCGAACTTGTGAGTCGTCAATACTCATACAAGCGCTCAAGACTTGGCTGTACGATGACAGGGTATTTCTACCCCAAGATGAAATACTCAAACGACTGAAGCACTTCGACACAAAAAGTTCCTAGCGCGTCGGCCCACTAGCTCGAGTAGTAGTCACCCTTCATTAGTCGATTTGGACAAGTGACGTGGGAATCTCTTCCGAGACGTCGTCCAATGTTGTGATTTGCAACGTTTGTGCCCCTTTTGAACCGGTGCTGAGATTCTCGGCCACGAAGACTTCTTCGTCCATAGTCCATATGGCACCAGTTATTGGATCAACGACGAGCATTCCCAAGGTTCCTCGATGTATCAGGTTGGCCAGATACCACTTGTCCAACTGGCTCTTGAGTTCCGTTTGTCCTACGACTTTTCCGTCGCGCATGAGTTTGATCGTGGAGTCCTCGCCTTCGAAGTATTTCTTTCTCTTGCTCAAAGTGACTGTGACCGGAGTTTTGGCTCTATGTACAAAATGACCTTCGCTTCGAGAGACTTCCACAGTCAGTTGGGTTGGCATACTGCGAATTGTCAAGGGACATTCCGACTCGCTGAAGATGGTTGCGCATCCATTCAGGACCTACGCTCACACCAGCGCAAGAATGGCCATTAGTGTCTTTCTGCACAGCTTTTCCTTTATGGATGATTCACATTGGTCCCTTTCGGACCCTTCTGGTTTTCTACCTCAGGTTTTGGGCAAAGTCTCGCAACACGTCAGGCTATTGAGGAAATTTCAACGGAAGAGTCCAACTGTACGCTGACCATAAAGTGATGAAGAAGAAATCCGGTTCGTTGTTATTAGCGCTATGGTGCATTGCTAGGCAATGTGGCACGGTCTCAGTTCCGAGAATCGAATCTCCCCAACTGTGATTGGTTGACGACTGCTTCTTTAAGAATCTGCTTCCCAATCTGGATTGCAGGTCTGTACGGCCTTAATGGATTCAGTTGAGTACCAATTGACCAACTCTGTTGCAGTCTCTGATTGCAAACTAGCGTGTGGCCTGAACATGTCTGAATCCGTCGCTATCTCCTCGACGCCATCAAGCCAGTTGTTGAAGGTGCTCTTTGTCATAGTGGTCATCGTCACTACAGTGCGGTCCAGACACTTCTCGTAGTCCACTAACTTGCCCGGTTCGTCTTCCCACAATATGGCATAAACTTCGACGAGTGGTTGAATGTTTTCCTTGTGCTGTTCAATGTAGAAGACTTGGCGGAGTAGGTGCTCTCCCATCAGGCCAAAGATAATCCCCATATTCTCTCTTGCCCCATCGGGAACTTTTGACTCGTACTGGTCGATCCGAGACAAGTAGTCGTCGACGTCTTCATCGTTCGCACCCCAGACATTCGGCACAGATTTGACGACGAGTTGCAGCTTTTCTGATCCCTCCATTTCCATCCAGTCTGGAGAAATGACTTCTTTGTACAGATCAGGCAACACTTGCTTCAAGGTGTTCAGATTGTCCAATCCATACTTCAAGATTTGCGGTTCGTAGGGAATTCCGCTTGTCGTCTCTTGGGTGCCGTCGCCAATTTCCTCATGAGCAACGATTCCTGAGCCCAGTAGCAGTATTCCAGCTACGAGTCCGGTCATTTTCCATCCGAGTCTTTTCATTGTTCCTCCAACCCTAGGTTTCATGTTCCCTATACAAGGGAATGCTAAGTCTGACAATTATTGCAGGAGGTCGTTCGGCAAGATTGTGAGCCCATTAGTCCGGTTTGGCAGTGTATGACTTTGAAATTGGCTAGGATTAGAACCCAATTTAGGGGATCCTGCCTGCTTGAAAAGTCCCATTAATGAGGTCGCCACCTAAATCGTGGAAACGTAAGGCGTTGATTCATATGAATAAATCTGTCAACGGAAAGGAGTCTAAGATTTTTGGCGTCACCCAAACAGCGCAAGCCGCCAGCTTTCTGAACAAAACCGGAAAGCATTACGATGGTAAACAATCCATTCTCTCAGGGTTGCACCTACGCAAGTCGCGAGGTCTATGGACTCAAACTAAGTAATTCCGTTTACAGGACCAGTGCACCTATCTATAGCTTCACCACGAAAAAGTCAAGGTCAACCTGCGCATGAGTTATTAGTTCGTCTCTGGCTCTATTATCTTGATGTCCTCAAAACCTGGAGCAGGCGCAAGCAGATTTACCTCTTCCCCCTTGCTTTGTGGTTCTGATTCAGAATCACCCTCTACATACTCGCAATCTGGATCCTCTTCACAACTGAGCCTGCCCAGCTTACTGATCAATGCGGCTTCGTCTTCGACATTTCCCAAGTCTATGTTGTCGTAGCAGAGATCGGTCCAGAGATTTGTCTCGGTTTCTTCGCCTTCATTTTCAGGTTCAAGCTCATGGTAACGTGCGAACACGACATATCTTTCACCTTTCTTAAAGTCGTATCCAGCGGAACTGTCCTGCTCGGGATCGACCACGTACAGGTACATCTCTTCGAAATCGAGTGTGCTCAGCTTCCCCTTCCATGTCCTTTCTACAGTAAATCGGAGCTGAAGCGCTTGAACGTCCTTTTTTCCATCGAATCTGTAGAGATGCTCTCGATTGTATTTCTCAGGAGCGACAGTCTTACTCTCCATGGTTCCGGTAAATACGATGTCGCTTACCTTGAATTCATACTCTACAGGAGACTTTAGGCAACTAGCGGACAACGGGTAACTGACTACCAAGGAGATTGCAAGGAGTCCCGCAAGAACAGCAGTATTGGCTGTTTTCATTAGTGTCTCTAACTCGTTCAATAATGTAATGCAGTCATTCTAGAACACCAAACAGTCTCAAGCTCTCCCCGTCCATTTGCAAATGCTGCGATCCACTGTTGTCAGTGGATTCGTTTTGGCTAGTAAGGAGAACATTAGAAACAGGGGACAGCTGACCAGCGAAGTCCCAACGCAACCAATCGGTCCACAAACAAAGATTCTCAAATTTCGCTCCATCTCTATTCGCAGAACATGGATATCCATCATCGACATTACAAGGCCTATTAGCAACACCAATCCCAATCAACGCCCAAGAAATGTAGATTCAGATAACGCCCTTCAGGAGACGGCATTGTCAATATTCTCTTGCAAGTTCCCTGATCGGAGGCGTCCCGATTGAATTTAGCCTGCCAATCTACTGGCTGACTTCCGTTCTTCTGGTTGGAGTACGCCCGGCACGAGCTGTCGTCGACGGTCCTGACAACAACGCGGGCTTTGATGAGTGAGGATCAGTGCTTTGGGGACGACGTCGTAGCAACGGCAACGCTGGACCATGAGCTGCATTGTTGCCATGTTGTGAATATCCAGGGGTCGAACTAGCACACTTCTGTAGTTGCCATTAGTGTGACACTCGTACTCGTCATTGTCACCATTGATCCGCCTTTGCTCTCGACGAAGAGATAGCAGTGCTCGCCTCGGACACCGACACCGTGCCAATAGACTCCTTGAAACCTGGGCCGAGAGCAGATCCTGTCGGCGTTGTGGTTCTCTCACCAGCATCTAGAATGAGCATCGAATTCACAGTATCGAGAAGTGAGCTCTCATTCACTGCGGAGAGTGAGTCGATCAAATTTCTCAAAAAGCTGTAAGTTCCTGACTAGAGTGGCACATTTTGCGATTGACACGAACAATGACGAAACTGAAAGTATGGAGCATAGGCGAACGAGACGGAGGTGAGCCCACCAATCCAACAAGAGCCAGTCGTTCCCACATCGGGCTGGAGAAGAACCTGGAAGACTGGATCGTCGAGGACGTAACGATGATCGGTGACGGATTGACCCTTGTTGGGCGTCAGGTGACCATCGACGATGGGCGGCTCGACCTGCTCGCAATCGATTCGCTTGATCGCTGGGTGGTGATCGAAGTCAAGCCTGATATGCTCGAATCATCAGCACTGAATCAAGCACTGTACTACGCCTCCTCGCTCGCACTTCTTGACGCAGAGAGGCTGTTGGAAAAACTCAAACAAAATCCTGCTTCGTCCGCACTTGCGCAGGCGTCTTCAAGGCGAATTGATTCGCTCCTAGAAGACGAAGAGGCAGAGCGCGAAATTGCCGTGATGCTAGTTGGGGTCGGAATTCATCCTGGCCTGGCACGAATGACCGAATTTCTGGATCGCTTCCAAATCCCGATCGATATTGTCAGCTTCGAGGTGTTCCATCCAGAATTGGCACCTCCTCACCCCCAACATGCACGATGACATTGTCAATGTCCATTCCCCAAAGAGCGGACATGAGATGTTCTATCGTGGAGATTTCTACATCGTTGTATGCGATACTAGTGGATAGCGTCGTATCAGAGACATGCCATCCCGATGCTCGAGTAAATGTATTGGGAAATTCGTCTCGTACGAATTGAATTCCAAAGTTTGCAGCTGCCGGTCGCAAGGAAACTGTAGCCCGTTTGCCGGTATGAACACCAATTCCGATGGCATTTACGGGCTTTACAATTGTACGTTGCAGCAGCATTCGACGATACCTGTGTGATTCCGTGCGTAATACAAACGAAAACGTCAAGAAAATGAAGAAAAAGTGAAGCCTTTATGAAGTACTTCCACTTTATGAGTCCATTTTACAAGATTTCGTGGTAAAGGCAATTGTTAGACAGACTTCGAGACCTATTCTCTGCTGGCAACCAAGATGCTTTGGCAGGATCGGAAGATGCTGCGCTCGAAGAGGTTGTGCCACTGGCAGCTGCAACGATCCTGCTGGAGGTAGCTTGGGCCGACCACAATCTTGAAGAAAAGGAATTGAATCTCATTCGCGATTCGCTGCTGGCACTCTACGGTGTCAGCCTAGAAAAGGCGAATGTCATCTTGGAGCGTGCACAATCAGAGCACAGGTCCAACACCAGCTTGTATCCATTTACGCGACAACTCAACGAGAGATTGGCAATTGAGGAACGCAAAGAGCTTCTAGTGCACCTTTGGCGCTTGAATTCGTTCGACGGTTCTCCGTTTCACTATGAAGAAAGCGTGATTCGAAAAACCGCCGAATTGCTAAATCTGCGGCACTCGGAATTCATCGAGGCTAAGCTGCTAGCCCGATGCACCAATTAGGTTCCTGAAAATACAAATGTCGGCAAAGCTGTCAATCACAGGGTGTGTTCATCTGGAAATGTCAATCTCAACCCGCATCCTTGCATATAGCGGGATGGAATGCCTTGACATCTGCCTGTGAAGACAACACCTCTTCGGTTGCGTAGGAGTGCTGGTGCTTCTGTATCGCGTATTAGTTTGGACTACTGGTGTGACACTCTTAAGGAACGGTTCGGTGTGTTTGTATTCAGCTGAATTTCTTGAGGGTAGAGGAGCACATCGCGCATCTTTCATGGCTCCATAGACTTAGTTAGAAATACAATTCTAGGTGATAGAGTGCCAACCATGGCCGACGCATTTCACCGTAAAATCAATAAGTTAATGCGTGAAGGTCGAAAGATCCTGCAGAGGAAAATTCAAGAGTACAGAAACTCAGTCAACAAAACCTGGAGGATTTTCCTCTAGATCGTCGTCTGAGACGTGCGACAAATCTAGAACGAAAAGCCGAGACTTAGCATTAGTCTTCCGGAATTCAATGGATCGTCAAATGGTGTCTCGTAAGAGACTCCTATCACCGCATTGTTTGCAAAAAAGTTGCCAAAGCGATAGTACCCACCCACTCCGAAGGACAGCTCACCAGCTCCTATTCCATACAGGGCTGTGAAACCCCTGAGCCCGAAATGGCCTATGTACGTGCCAAGTCCCAGCGTTGTATCACTACTGGTTTCTTCTTCGAAATATTCGACTCTCGATTGCAACAGGGCTACGTACGGCGTAAACAAGCTATCTTCTAAATCGTAGCCTACAGCCATCGAGTAAAACCTCGAACCCTCGATTTGATGATTGCCCGAAAATGTTGCGAGACTTGCACCGAAGAACAGGTTGTTGTCTTCGCCGAAGTAAAGGTAGTCTATTCCTATCCCCGCTCCCATCGAGTCTAAGCTTTCCTCTGGGTACTCGTCGCCTAGAAGCTGCCCCAATCCAAAAAGTGCGACCTGTTCTGCGTGAGTTGGCACGGCAAAGAAGACTAGTACTGTGAGTGCTGTTGCGAATCGTTTCAATTTGTCTCTCCTTGAGCGGATGGTGAATGATGCGTTCGGATTGTATAAGTTATGTACCAATAATTGGTGAGGTTGCAAAGGAGATAGTTCTTCCCGTGCTCGTGCAAAGACGCAGTTTCTGGTGCGATTCCCGTACCTTCCCTGAGCTCGAAGTGACGTTCGCAACAGCTGCTCTAGCACACTACATCGATTTTGGACATGCACTCATATATGTTGGCTCTTTTATCGTTGAATGTCGAAAATGGGTTTTGCGAACTCACATCTGTTGCAAGTAATTGATTTGCCAAGGTAATTTTCTATGGATTGGAAGAGATTCTCGACGACTCTCGTCCTCCTGAACGGGATGTCCTTCGAGGAGTTGAAGGAGCTTGCTGCATTCTTTCAGTTCTTTGGGTGTCAGGATATTGAAAATCCTAAGGTTGTCTTAATCGATATCGGAATCAGTCAATCCGGACCGATCCTCCTCAACGACTCTCCGCGCATCGTCTTTCAATTCGATTCCCATCAATGCACAAACGTAGGTAGCCACAACAAATGGATCTTCTTGATCCAATTCGTAGCCTCGTACCGCATACTCTAGCGCTAGCTCGCGGTGAGCCAAGTCCTCCGATCGAACTGTTTTGGATGCTGCGGAGCTGTAGTGATTGGCGGTTGTAGCGTCTTTTGGAATTCTTCCCTGATATAGACGAACGGGAGGCTCTTGTGGTCAGCCACAAGGAAGTCAGCGCCAAATTCTCTGGGAAAAAGCTTGATCAACGCCTTAATGAGATCGAGGAGTTTCTTACGAAGTACTTCCCAGGGGAAAACGCAGGCGAAGATTAGCACGTGGTTGACGGCCTCCCGGATGCTCTTCCAATTCTTGCTCGTTCGCAAATGGTTGTCTCCAAACGATGAGCGTCCATCCAAGCACCAATATTCTTAGAAACTAAGGCTCGAATTCAGTCAGTTACTCAGATTCATCAAACCCCAGTTTGGCGACCTTTTGTATTACATCCTCGTTTAGCGTGCGGGGCTTACTGCATTCTCGATCAAGAAATCTCTTCAGTGATTCGAGCTTGAACGCACGTATAGTCTGACCGGCGTAAGAGTAACTACTCTTAACTCCTGCGGATGGATGAACCAACACAAGACAGCCCACTACATCCACATCGGCGCTCAAGTATTGCTCTACCCTTTGGACATGCCCGACAATCTGCCGCATTGCTTTCTGAAAGTACTGGTACTTGAGTCGTCTGTACTTCGTCTCGATAACCAGAACTCTGCGTGGAGTAACAACAATGTGATCAATATTGCCAAGTCCCCCGTGAATGAAGACATCGTTTACAACGCAACAACCGAATACTTGCAGCATGGATCTTTCTAAGACATCCGCGACGATTTACTCGCTTTCCATGCCCTTGAGCAGGTTTCTAAACGACCAGCTACCTTTGGAGTAAGTCATGAACACTACAGAGGCCAGGCACATCAGGATCCAATACAGAAGTACCCAAGTGAATCTTCCCTCCAATCCTAGCCACGGCACTAAGATCTCGTAGGTCGCGTAAGCCACAAGTAGCCCGATTGAACAACCTATGACAAGCATCACATATAAACCACGTTGCAAGAATTTTTGACGCAAGAACTGTCCGGGTTTTCGCCGAAATTTTTCGTCAATCTCGACCTCAAATGGGTCGAGGGGTGTTCTTCTTGACCGACTCACAGATTCGTTCCTGTTCGAGCTTCTCGGTTTAAAGCATAGTCTTAGTCGGAGCCAGATTCTCGTGTTGCAGGAGTCAAAGAGCAGTTGCCTTGGGCTAAATGCGTCAAACTCTACGTGTATGCAAGTTCGTACTGACGGCGCAGGTCGGCATTGTGTACCCCGGGCACTTCATTGTCTTCCAGACCTTGCTTCCGATCGTCAAAGGAGACAAACACATTCTCGAAAACTCTGTCTTAGTATGCAATATGAAGCTCTACTAACTTGGGGACCTTTGCAATACAAGGACCGCAACACAATGCACAAAAATCACAAGTTCGATTTCATTTTCTTCCTGAATTACAGACAGCGCAACTTCGTCAGTGTCTAAATTTTCCAGAGTGAATTCGGGTGCCAGATCACCTTCTTTTTTTACACCCTCCGGTAATTGGCCCCCTGACATCCCGCATTGCAGGAAGTGGGGTCTTGGTGTTCATCAGGTTCCTCATGGTGGGTGAGACATGCACCGCAGTGAGTGGGAGAGGTGAGCTGTGTGAAGCCATGCTCACAACGACCCATTGACTATATTTGGAAGGTTACTTGAACGCCTCCAACCACTAGAACGTATAGCCGATGCCGGCCGAAATAATCCAGGAATCCAAAAAACTGTCCGTAGGGGTTTCGAATGAACCACCCAACACAAAATTCCAGAAATCAAGTGTGTAGAAGCCGCCCACACGCAAGGATTGAACATCTTCGTTGAGGCCATTCAAGGAGAACATGAACCGTTTTCCGCTATCGCCATAAAAAGTACCGATATTGAGTAAGTCCTCTTGTTCTGTCACATCTACAATCCCCTGACCTGAGAGACCAAAGTCAAGCACTGTATAAGATGTTGCGATTGATGCAAATGGAGTAAAGCCATTTTCCAGACTGTATCCCAATGCGAATTCAGCAAATGCGAAGTGAACGTCATAGTCCAGACAAAACTCAAGATCGCAAACTCGGTCGCTTCCCGTTACGGATCCCCCCGAAGATCCGATGTACAAATTGTTGGTTTCGTTGAAGTAAAAGTAGTCAAAGCTGACCCCATTCACTTCAAATTCCGCACCGGTAGTGTCCTCGGACAGACTCACCGCTGTAAATTCACCTATTACTAGTCTCTCTGCCGATACAGGAGCGGCGAGTAGCAAAAATGCTGCAAGTGCTGCCAATAGTTGCTTCATGTTCTTTCTCCTAAAGAGTGGGTCTAATTGAAAGGTCTCTGACTTCCTCGTCTGACACTACTCATACCGTCTAGTTCGAAGCGGTGATCTCTACACTTACCAGTCGGACAACTCGACGTAACCTGATGTCTCTCGAGCTCGAATTTCGTCCTCCACTGCGCATGAAATCCCGCACTCAGAAGACAATCGAAACCGGTACGGGACCGTCTCCAGTTGACAAGCCATTTCTTCGTAGGCCACCCAAAAAACCTCGTCTTGGAGGCTCACTTAGAGTCTTCGTTCAGCGGAGCGAGCTTGTTCCATCGTATACCAATTCTTGTGGATTCGATCTCGTTTGTGCTGTGTCCGTGAAATTCGCCGGAATCTTGCAGTCTCTCGTTCAAAATCATCTCTGCTGAAGCGAGGTCTTGTCGGCGAGAATTTTGACAATAATTAGGGAGCGAAACCGCTCACACAAACTCGTTTCACGCCACAGGAGGGATTCACCCTTGTTTGGATGCCTGTTTCTCGTTTCCGGTGCTTCGTGGCGCGAGGCAACGGACATGCCTTGCGCTCGATGCTTCTTGGACTTATCCGCCTTCACTCAATCACCCCTGGCTCGAGCCTTCAAAGTCCTGTCACTATAGCAAACAGAAGTTGCGCCACAGAGAGCTCTGGCTAATTGATAGGACAGGATTGTCACTCAGATTTCAGGAGAGCATTCAGAAACGATTGGTCAGCAAAACTACATGGCTTTCGAGCTTCACAACTAAGGAAAATGTAAGATCTAGAAACTTGAACGCTCTTCTTCGAGAGCTTCAAGAGGACGAGTACTTGAGGCACAGAGGAACGGACGATTGAAACGGTTAGTGGAAGGAGACACTTTGAGCTGGTTCTGCAGAACTTCAAACCCCTTGAGTACGGAGTTTCTAATTTCTGCGGAAAGGATGTTGCAATCCTACCTAGATCTCGTTTTGAAAAAGGCCAATTCAGGTGAGGAATATTCAGATATTGCCATATTTAGCTGTATCGATCTGAAGACTAATTTAGATACGGTGTACTTCAGTCCTGGTGCGGAGTCGATCGCAAAAATGTGGAACGCAATTCCGTGCAAGAAACCTGTGCCTGGGCGTGGAATCGCAAAATTGGCTGGCGACGGGAGAGCGTGGGGAATTCACTTTCCTGATTACGTAGAAAAATCTCGTTATCAAAAAAGTGCTGGTTGAGATTGACTAGTTAGTTCAGGTTCAACGCTGTCATTCGAAGTTAGGGTATTCAGTAATTCCGCCAAGTGTTTTGGTCGGGTCCGGCACAATTCCCGGAACTCTAGAACTTTTTTCTGATTAGTTTGGATGGCTCGGTATTTTTGGCGTTGTCTTGTCATTGAATCTTAAGCTCAAACTAGTCCGCTGGTGAGCGGATTTCTCGGATTGGATTCCTCGGCTAGCCTAATGGCACTAGTGCAACTGGGTCTTACCCACTCGATCAAGACGACAAGTCAGTCCTTCTCCAACCTTTTCGTTTACTTTCGTTGTGTAGATCAACTGCTTCTCGGACTACGCGATGTGTACGGCGATGATGGATCGTTGTCCGGTATTGAACGTCCAGAGATGGAGCAAATCCATACGCGAATACCGATTGAGGTATAGGACGCTAGAGTCACTGTTATCGGGGAAAATATTTTCCATCGTAGGTCTCTGGCGAGACGTGCGAGCAATGGGTGAAGAGAAGCAGTTATCTGAAGTTGATTGCGGTCGAGAATCATTGCTAGAAGGAGAGAAGGAGGACGACTCTTCATATCCATTGCTCCCACCCCAGCCGAATCACCTCCTCTTCCACTAGTTTCCGCAAACGGAAACTAATAAGCAGCAAGAATGATCACCGTTGGGTAAATGAAAGGCCAGGATAGTTGTTCAAATCAACCGTCTTCTTCCTCTTGCATCACATTGCTTGAGTAATAGCCAGTCTCGCCATCAATGACGAACTTGCCGACCAATCGATATTGATCAGAATCCTCGGGATCATACGGACACAATTCTCCTGTTGTTATTGTGGAGTCTATCTCAGACCAATCCTCCTCTTCATCGGCTCTTTTCTGCCACTTGGAGGTCTCTACGGTGTACGTAACGCCGTTCAACGTAAAGTTTGATATCGAAGTGCATTCTGTGATAGTGAGGGCATCCAGTGTGACTTCCCCGGGAGCGACCGAAAGAGCGTCCAGACGGGAGTAGATCACAGACCCAAAGAAGTTGCTCGCATATTCAAGAGTCTCCCCGTCAATGGTTATGTTGGCCATCAGCCGGTATTCCTTTGTTTCGCTCGAAGCAAACGAACACAACTGACCGATTTCGCTCGTGCCATCGATATCGGTCCACGGAGATCCCACATCTCGTTGCTGCCATCTTGAGTCGACGAGTGTGTAGCTAACACCGTCGACGGTCCACTCGGAACTTTCAATGCAACCATCCTCCACGGTTTCGGTCGCAAACTGGATGGTGTTGTCTGACGCTTGGATGAGATCCAACCGACGGACTCTCGACAACAATACCGAGTCCACGTCTGTGATCTCATTGCCGATGCGTTCGAAGATGAGAATTCCATGATTAAAGGTTGAAGCATAGATGTGCCTGCCGTCGGGGCTTGCCACTATGGGATTAAAGCTCGACGGCGTATAGCGTGGGACCAGGCGTCCAAACCGGTCACGAATCTCTAGGTTAGAACGGGCGTTTACGAGATGGTCGCGCAGATACGTTGTATTCGAATCGGGCACGTATTCGACGACGTACGCACCAAAAGTGCATAGAACATCTGCAGTATAGGAGCCGGTTCGCGGAAGAACGACATCGCATTGCGATAGTCTGAGATCATTCAATGGAGTACTTGCGATTTCGGACACTTCAAGGTTCTCGGTATCCACGTCAAAGACTTTGAAGTCAGTATTCCACCATGCGTTCTCGTAGGTTGAATATAAGAATTCATCTCTTTCCGAAGAAGCAAGTAGCGAGGTATTCCAGGTGGTCGGATACTGTGCATCCGAGACAGGTTGATATGCGCCACTGCCAAGCTCTCGCTGCATAAGTGCAACGCGTCCACGGTCCCATTGGTACCAAAGGCTACCCTCTTTAGAGGGATAGACAGCTTCGCTCTGAGGTTCAAGAATTTCTATGTATTCGATACCACCGGAAGAGTTGAACTCATACACGGCTTGCATTTCAATCATGGATTTGTAGAGATAGTCGCCGTTATTGCCCAGAAACATTGCGGGGCTACCTACGTAATTTGCATCTCGAACCGGACCGACACCGTACGCGACCTGCTCCAGATCTAGTTCCATCGATTCGCTCGACTTGGGCCTGAGGGTCCACCAAGTGTCTTCATTGTTTGCAACCAAGCGCTCGCGATAGGGATCCCACAACAAGTAGCTATTTCCACCAACGTCCTCGATTTCTTGCAGGAAAGAGAGTTCGCCTGTGTCTGCGTCGCGAGTAAACGAACTCAATCCGACATCGGTTGAAGCAACCAACAGTGCGCCATCCGAGGACATCGCAAGCCCGGAGGGCTCACCTAGAGAGACAATGTTGCCCGAAGCGTCGCGTCGTCCATCGGAAACGCGTCCAAGATACCTTAGCCATTTTGGAGTATCCGAGGGGCTCCAATTAAGCGTGAAGTTCGAATCAAAGTGCGGTCTCGTGTTGCCTATTCGAAGATGCAATTCCGAACCTACTTCCGCATAGACAACGATCTCGACTCCCTCCCCCGGGAGTCTTGTAGAACGCGATGCGATGATGAACTCAAGGTCTCCATCCTCACTCCCACTCCTAAAGGCGGACAATATGTACCCTGAGTCAACCTCGTCGATCCAGAACTTCATCCATCCCGTCTCTTGGACCTCGTAGGTGTACCAAAGCGAGGAGTGTCCCAAGTGCAGGAGACCGTCTGGCTCCGTTGTCGCGAACTGTCCCGACCCGGTGACCACGCCGGATGCGTCACTTATTCTCGTTCCTTCGCTGGCCAGATCATTGTCGGGCGTCTTGCCCCAGATTAGAGTGTCGCTCTGATTAAACCTGCTGTAGGAATAAGCCGCGCTTTCTTCTGGATTTCGACCCACCGAAAACGCATACTCTTCATCCTGAGTCGCATCGAACACGAACTCGCGTTTGCCCGACGCGTAAGTGTCAAGAGACGCTTCTTGCAACTCCTCCATGGAGTCGCCCGAGTACGCCCCTATGTGGAGGTCACTGCGCCGCCAATACCAAGTGAATCTTCCATCCGATGGAGCGTTCCATTTGAACCATCCGGTCTGAATGCCCGTGGAAAGAGGTTCTCGAGGTTCAACGCCATAGCCGCTCCGAGTTGTAACTCGAATACTTCCGCGGTCTCGACTCTGTATAGAGCTGCCGTCGCTAAACATGTCCTGTCCGTTCGATGAATCCTCTGTTTTCTCCCAGTTCAGTTCATCGAACTGCCAACCACCAGAAAAAGCGTCGGGAGACGCAATCATGATGTGATAGTTCTCGCCGCCTCTTGCAGCCACAGAGACGGAGTCGCCAGGCGATGCAATACCCGAAACCATTCTCAAGTCACCGACACTATTCCCAGAAAAAACTAGGACATGGATGACTTGGGCATCCGGTATCTGAAACTCCCATCTACCGTCTTCGGGCGCTGTCCAGCGGTACCAAACGCTCGCCGCAAGCTCTCCATAAGTCTCTCCCAGCTCTATGGTCGCTCCGAGATTGTGTCCTGACACTTCTCCCGAATCTCCATCCAGTGTGATCGCGTCCGCGAAGTCGTCGTTGGGTGGCCGATCTCCCGTATGCCAGTTCAATGTCATGGGGATGGACTTATGTGCATTGCTGACCCGGATGCGATACTCTCGATCCTGCTCCGCGAAGAACTGGACGGACCAATCCGCTGATGCGATGCGCTTTGCGCGAGCGACGCCGCAGCAATTATCGGTCACTTGAAAGACATCGAGTGAAGGATAGGATTCTTCGATGTACCAATCGGGTATCGGTCCGCTTGGAGCGGCCAAAAAAGTAGCTAACCCAGATGACTCGGCGGTCCATTCGAACCATACAGATCGGGATGGTCGTTGGTCGTGAGAGAGTTGACGCAGTTGTTGTATGGGCTCACCGCTTTCCGATGTTGCCAACAACGTATCGATTTCAAGAGCTCCCATCTGTTCATTCAGTGATGTCGCCGACTCGAAGGTGTCGTTGGGCGGTGGCTGCGGTACATTGTCAGTGTCAATGTCCGAGTCGGTTTCCTTGAATACGATCGAGGCATTTCCAGCGCTGGCATTCCAAGCGGTAGCGGTGAAGAAGATTCGTATGGGTTCTTCGCTCAACGAAGCCAGTTGCAATAGAACGTGTTGCTCCTCCCCTTGGCCAATTTCGCCCAAAGCGATGCTTTCATGGCCTTCAAACTTGATTCCTACGCCATCCTCTCTTGTACTGAGTCCAGCATAGGTTCCTTGCAGGTGACGCGAGTTGGTCCCTAGGAAACCGATCGAGTCACATGGCTCGTTGTCCATGTTGCGGCAATCAATGTGAAGCCTTGTCCCCGCCGCAACGTAACCATCGGTGGAGACAGTCAGTTCAACCACATGGTCGTGGGCTTGTCCGCTCTCCGCTTCGTAGATTTCCTGGTCGGTCGTCACGCTCAGCTGGGGTGTCGAGTCGCCGCGAATGATGTTCCATGCAACCGCAGCTCTTGGTGCATCGGTATAGACGCGTTGAGCTGCAATCTTGACTCGATAGGTTCCGGGCTCAGGATCTTGAACAATTACCCACTCCACATTATCAATCTTCGATTGCGACGAGTATTCGCCGCACGAACCGGAACCACAGTCGGCTTGATAGTCGACCCAAAGATCAAGGTCGTTGAGTACCGAGCTTGCAATGGTGTCCGCAGGAGGCTCGTCCCAAGTCATGACGACATCGAGCCGAGATGCGCCTTCTGGCACTTCGATGTCCTGATAGGCATACGTGTCGTCTTCCATCGACACTGTGGCACCAGAACCCAACCATCCTTCCGCAATATCGTTGTTGAGTACGGAGGTTCGCGCCGAGACCAAACCCATTCCGTATTGGGCCTGGATCGACCCCGGACCGTTGGTATTGTTGCTCGGAAAAACTTCGTCCGACTCGAACCAAGCGTCCGGCTTGATGGCGCTGGCCATGAGACGTGCGCGCACCAATGCCGGTTGTTCCCGATGCTCGGGAGAGGCATCCATGAGCAGTGCAGCTACCCCCGCGACGGCGGGAGAAGACATACTGGTACCGCTGAGTCTGACGTAGGTATCGTAGTTTCCATCGCCTTCAGCGGAGTAGACATAAACGCCCGTGCCCACAATCGATGGTACTAGACGTCCGTCGGCCGTAGGACCAAGACTACTGAAACTGGCAAGTTCACCTGAGTCCTGCGCCGCTCCCACCGCCAGAGAGTTCTTGGCGGCAGCGAAGTTTGAATAGCCATGGATGTCCCGGTTGGAGTTCGACACCACGTAGAGTTGGCGGTGCGACCACGCTATCGAGTCGAGCTTGCGCGGTCCTGCTGACTTGCCATCCCATCGAAGACTCGAGCCCGACAGGCTCATGTTTACGATAAGTGGCTTGATCTCGTCGCTTGACCAACCTTCGTTCGGACATGAAGTGGATTTCGCGAGAAAATCCATGCCTCGAATGATGCCCGCGAAACTGCCGCTGCCGAACGCAGACAGGACCTTGGCGAATCGAATGTGCTCGACACTTGGCGCCATCCCCGCATAGCGGGGTTCAAAATATCCATTGCCCGAGACGGTTCCGGTGACATGAGTGCCGTGACCGTGTTGATCAATCCAGAGGTCTTGGTCCTCGCCTTCAATGAAGTTCGCGCCGCAAATGCTCTTCCTCATCGACGAGATGTCGATGTGTTGGGTGTTGAGTCCGGTATCCATTACCGCTATGGGAGTCGTCAGTCCGCTGGTTCCGGTGTAGACTCCCGACGCGTTTCCAATATTCCTGAGAGCATCCACTCCCATCGCGGGAACAGCCGTGTCGTGCGAGGCAGTCGCGATGCCAATTCTCTCAATGGCTTGTATAAAGTCCAGCTGAGACACGGAGTGCAGTTGACTATGCAGGACTGCGGCGGCAAAGGTTCGAATTGCCGGATCGAAGTGTCCGACAACGACACCTAGGCTCTCCAATTCACTTCGGAAAGCGTCTTCCCTATCGGACGTCATCACTGTCACGAACACCGGTGTTTGCGTGGATGCAACGGAATCTCTGGCTTCCTTCGCCAAGTCTTTTGCCACTTTGAGATGGGGTGGCTGCACACCAATACCGACTACCCAATCCAATCCTCCAATCGCTTCCAATTTCTGACGATCGCCAGGCAGTGTCAGGCGAATAAGGTTTCCGCTTGATCCCAGTACGGAGACATCGAATTCATCCAGTGCGGCTCGAATGGTATCGGCCTTCATCGGTTGACCAATTTGCACCCATCCGAAAGTCCAATCTCTGCCTGTTTGTTCAGCCTGATTCACAATGGCGTCGATCGCAGAATCGGTATGTAGCCAGTCAATGAAGTCCGAATCACCCGTCGGTGGTCGCTTTGGAGCTGGGGCACCTCCTAGTGCCTCTGTGGTCATGCCGACAGATGCACTGACTGTCGAGTAGCTCGGGTTGAGAGACAGTGTCGTTAGCGACTCGTCTCTTGCTGGTCTAGTTTCGTTGTCTTTCTTCGCAATGGGTGCTCCGATGGCCCGTATTTGACTATCCTTGGGACTGTAATCGGTGATCTCCTCGATCAGCATCTGGCTGATCTCATCCGAGGACTCCATGTGCTTAGGCTTGTTTGGTTGCGTTACCAACCAAACCGCAACTAGTCCTGTGAGTACCAATAAAACTGATCCAATAGCCATAAACCGAATACGAGAGTTGCTGTTGCCTTGGCTAGCCGAGGTCATTGGTCGTTGCAGATCCTGTTGCGATAAGGACGGTTTCAAATTGTATAAAGGGAACGGATTAGTCCATTGGGCGAGCGAACGCCCGTTGCTTCGATTTTCGACTTGATTTCTGTTGGAGTCTAGTCAATTTCCGTCCGTTACAAGTGATTGCATGACCGCAGCTGCACGCGCGGATATACACTGAACTTGCTGATTTGGTGGATGCGCACCGCGTCATCGTTTGCACATGGCCAAGTTTACGATCGAGGTGGAGGAGGTAGCGGAACGGCGTTAGCGAGGTGCTGAAGGAACGGATCAACAGCAGAATCTCTGGACCGCATTGAAATCTAGAAGCTGTCGAAAGACGCGCTTCTCTATAAGAACGACACTAAGAACAGTAGCACTGCAAGACATACAACCGCGACAGTCGTAAATGCAGCTACAAAAATACCAAGCCCAAAGATCAACATTCCCAAAATGTCTCCCGGTCTCAAACGAAAGTCTCTTGGCCTTGGGTCCTGGGGTTCAATTTCTCTTGCGTCGGTCTTGGACATCACGCAACTATATTTCAAATGCACTCGAAGAAATAAACCGCAATCTCCTTTCTCTCAGCTTCGATGGTATAGGCCAAGAGTTACATAGCAGCCAATTTTCACACTGTCGTCCTTAATAGACTTCTTCAATCGGGAGACGACCGATCACAATAACCGGCGATAACGGGAGACCACCTAAGAATACAGACAATCCTACAAACTTTCGATGGACACGGACTACCAGCTATCAACCTAATCGCGCAGGAGTCTAGTAGAACTGCTGACAGAACTGTCGAAATTTAAAAATCTCCCCGTCGGTAGAGGAAAGACGCGGTTTTTCGAGGTAGGACTTTCCGTTCCATATATCCTCATCCTGCTTAAACGTAACACCAGTCTCATAGAGCTGAACCCTGCGAATCAACCGTTTGCGCATCTCACTAGGTAGAAACCTCATTGCGCCAGCAACTGAGCCTCTTTCCTCTCTCATCGCTACCGCATAGTGGAGGATCAATTCGTCATTGTCAGGTACACCGAACAGCCAGTTCCTTGTACGAATGCCAAATTCGGTCGATAGCGTTTCCCAGAAGAAATATCCTAGTCCCCACAGATGGAACTCGACGGTTGCGTTGTAGTAGAGATTTCTGACAAACGGGATGTTGTAGCGCCCATTTATCTCTAAACTCGTTTTAAAGTGGTACTTTTCTATAACTGGCCGTTCAATGAGACCTATTTGCTTGCAGCGGTGCACGTGGAGGAAGTGGTTGAGATCAACCACGTTTTCAACAACGTCCTGAATATGCGTACGCAACGGCAGGGTGCCCCACAATTTGCCCGTCCATCCCTCTTCCTCATCCAATTCTGGAATGTGAAAACGTGGCTTTCCACCGTGGTAACCCATGACCATCCCGTTGACTTCACATACAGGAATCATGTTCAACCTGCAGTTTGTAGGCGGGAGTCTAGTTGGGTGTGCCGTAGCCACGCAAGTACCCGAATTGTCGTAGCTATAACCATGAAACGGACAGACAAGAAGTCCGTCCGTCAGTTTCGCACCACGTTCGGGAGTCAGCCGTGTCCCCATGTGTGGGCAGACAGCAACTGCCATCGACACAATATCATCGGGTTCGCATCGCCACACAGCAATTTCGCTGCCAAGCCAGCGTATGCTCTTGAGTTTTCCAGTTTGCATCTCGTCGGATCGGGCGACAAAATACCAACCCTCGGGATGATTGGTGAATGGATAGCGAGGCATGGGCAATAGTTTCTCTACTTCAACCTTGAATGTCAACCTCTAGGAGCATCTGAAAGCCCGTTACCACCTCATTCTGCATCGAAAAGCTACTCATTGAACGCCAAGTGACACGAAATGCAATGAGGTCCGTCGAAGCCCCTTGCTGGCCGTAGGCGCAGTGGCACTGACCATGCCGGGATGCCAACAAGATTGGAGAAAAGACGGGTCGCCGTCTTGGGTCAGCATTAGGATGCAGATCTCGCTTGGCAAAACGAAATCACTCGGCATTAACGACGAGTACCGAGCTTGGTGTAGGTCGTCGAAATCCAAGAGTCATCCCTTGACATAGGAGGTGCGCAAGAGATCTACACCGTCCCTCTACGTTCCTCGAGTTGTGCCCGGACTTCATATGCTCTTTCTTCCGTGATACTGTAGCGAGCTATCAAAGCAATCGCCAAGAGCGACAGCACTACGGGTACCACTACGTCGTAGATGCGCATCAGCAATAGCGTCTGTTGAGTTTGATTTCCTTCCAGTGCGACATCAAACCCTGTTGCGTTGAGCAGATAGCCACTTCCAAACAGCGCTGCAGCCATGCCCAACTTGACCATGAACCAGAAAATTGATCCGTACATGCCCTCGCGTCGTTTCCCGGTGTCTAGTTCGTCCACATCACAGACGTCTGCAATCATCGATGCCATCAGTGTGAAGAGCGAGCCCAAACCAAAAGCAATCAGAGGAGCGCAAATCAAAAGGAGATACGGATACTCTGGGTTGTAGCAAATCCACTTGAGCCCGTAACCTATAGCCGACACAGTTATGCAAATGCCAAAAGTCTTTCGCTTGCCAATGCGAGAACCCAAATAGGTCGTAAGCGCAATCACAAGGAATGTCGAGAATGAGGATATGACGCCGAAAATCAATATCAGATTTGCTGCCGCATCCGTGTCGCCTGCGTAGAGGTAGAACACCGTGACGTAGAACTGAAAAGACGCAATGAGCTGAAACCCGTTGAAAACCAGGAATGTAGCTCCGGCGAGCATCAGGAAGTCACGATTGGCAAGCGTGGTCCCGAAGCCCTTCAGGAATCCTGAAACTTGTGCGCCAAACGAAACGGAACTCTCGGCGCTTGGTGTTTCACCTGGGCCTCCTGCGCCAAATCGTTCTCGAAGAGCCAATGCGGGGACGACTCCAAACACAATGCAGCCAACTGCAACCAATATCGCCAGAATCGCCGCTCCGTTGGCTAATCCTCCGAATTGATCGAATTCCATAAACTTCAAGAAAGCGGGCGAGATGACATAGGCCAATTGACCAATGATGTTCTGCACGCCCATCAGGCGAGTTCGTTCGTGGTAGTCGGGCGTCAGTTCATAGCCAAGCGCAACCCACGGTGTTGCAAACACCGTGTATGCCAAGTAGAAGAAAAGAGAAACGACAAGGAAGTAGCTAAAGTAGAAGCTTCCGGATCGTCCCTCTGGCAACTGCCAGAGCACGATGAAGAGAATTCCGGCAGCAATGACTCCGCCAAACATGTAGGGTCGACGCCGCCCCCAGCGCGACCTCGTGTTGTCCGACACGTATCCCATGATGGGATCGGTCCAAGCATCCATCAAACGAGGAATTCCACTCAGCCAACCCACAAGGGCGGGATTCATTCCAAATGCAAGGTTGAGCACCACCATCATGCTTCCACTGGCAGCGGCAAGCATGTTGTTCGCAAATGCGCCACATCCGTACGCAATCTTCTTCTGGAACGGAATACGGTCCGCTGGGCTAGTGATGTGATGGGTATCCGTCATTGCGATCCATTCTCGACAAGCATCGGGGCATTTGCGTGAGCGGCGTTTCCGTGATCGTCATAGGCGTAGACAAAGATCCGGTACTTTCCCGCAGTTGGTGGCGCGGTGAGCTTCGCCGTCGATTTGAAGCGGTCAGCAATCAGGAACGGGATATCGTCGATCGATTCCTCAAAATCCCCGCCCTCTCCGGTCGAATCACTTTCCTTTTTCAGTGTCCACAGGAAGGTAACGGGATCCTCATCGGGATCTCGGAAATCCACTTTCGCCTCATAGGTTTCACTTACGATCAAGCGAATCCCGTCATGGGCGTCCTTGCCTCCCACAGTAACTCTTCCGATCGTAGGGGCGCGATTTTCCGGGTACTCGCCGTTCCAAAGGTAATGCATCATGTCCACAGCTTCAGTCGGTTCTCCGCTCTCAAGAAACAAGCTGTACCAGGTCGGTGTTCGTTCCTGCTTCTGGCCCCAGAAGAAAATGTAGGTTCCCAGCAAGTTGCTGTCGTTGGGTTGTATCAAGCCCATGTATGTATCCATCAACCGTTGGGATTTCTCTCTACTTGTATGCTCGATCGGGGCATTCCAGGGTGTCATCGCTGTCTCCCAATGCCCAAGAGGACCCCATTCGGTAATCATGAAAGGCACGTCCTTAAGGGAAGACGTAGCGTATTCTGGGAGTTCCGCAATTGCTCCATAGAGTTGGATGCTGACGAAGTCGAGATCCGGCGCACGACGTTTCAGGATGCGCATGATGTTTGAGTCCGCTCCCGCAACGGTCGTCGTTGTGGGGTGGTAGGGATCGATTTCGTGAATGCGTTTGGAAATATCGTTCACTGCGTCATAGACACGGTGATTGCGCATGTTGTAGTTCAGTTCGTTGCCAATAATCCAAGCGAGCAGAGCAGGGTGATCCTTGTAGCGCATAACCATGGATTCCACGAGTTCAAACTGTTCCTGAACTCGCACTGGATTGTTGTAGTCGAAGCCAAATCTCTCGGAGACCACCGGGAGGCAGAGTGCGACCGTCAGACCGTGTCGGTGTGCGGCATCGAGTTTGTCAAGAGCCATGTCGACGCCCCAAGTTCGAATCGAGTTTCCGCCGTTTGCTACCACCGTTCCATAGTCTGAACCCGTTGCACCGGCACCTTTGACGAAATAGGGTTCGCCGTCCCTCAGCATCTGGTAGCCACCCTCCGTCTCTACTACCTCAACCTTGACCGGCCCACTTTCTTGTTCACTTGCGGAGGAAGTCGCTTCGTATGCGAAGAGCGAGGCAATAGCAATTGCGGGAAGAATTCGAAACGTGGGAAGCGGCATATTCATAAGTGGGAGTAGATTGTGGACCGTTCTTGCTTGACTCTCACAGGGAGGGTCGTCGTATCCGTTTCGTCAAGTTTCTCTAGTCTTGGATTGTCGTCTTTGTAGGTCAGGCCAAAGCCGTAGGGAAATAGCGGATCGTAATTCGAGCCGCCTTGATTGACCCCTGTTTGAGAGAGGGTTCGTGGCCACGAAAATGACAAGCGTCCGCGAAAATCGTGTTGGATCAATCCGTCTGGTCCTCGAAAGAGAACGTCTGCGATGCCTCCGCCTTCTGTTCCGGGCAACCATGCGACAACAAAAGCGTCGCTCGCATTCAGTTCAGGATTGATCCACCTTGGTCGACCCGTCAAGAAAACAGCGACAACAGGAATGCGTCGAGACTGAAAGGCTCGCAGCATCTGGAGAGGCTCAGGATACTCTCGGGAGTAACTCAGGTGATTCAGGTCTCCATCTCCCTCAGCGTAGGGATCTTCGCCAAACACGACGATTCCCACATCAAAGTTGTCGGATTCATCCAGCGAATCGATGGCAGAAACTGACCCTCCGGCTTCCGGGGCAATGCTCTCAATTGCTGAGAAAACAGACTCGCCCTGAGGAAAGTCTTCGTTGGTGTTCTCGTGTCCTTGCCAAGTGAGAGACCAGCCTCCGCATTGCTTCGGAACGTTGTTTGAGCCATCGCCCGCAATCGCTATTCGGGCATTGCGATTAAGCGGCAGCAGATTGTCCGAATTCTTGAGTAGCACGAGCGACTTACGCACCGCCTCCCTCGCCAAGTCCCTGTGTCGTTGGCATCCTAAAACTGAGTCATCGAGGGACTTGAGTCGGTGCTTGGGTTTGGGTCGATTTATGAGCCCTACGTATTCCTTTACCCTTAGGATGCGAGTAACGGCGTCGTCGATCCTCAGCTTCGCAATTCTTTCATTTCGTACAGCGTCTACGAGGTAATCCAGGACCTTTCGCCAATCTCTGCTGATCATGAGCATGTCGACTCCGGAGTTTACCGTCAATTCGCATGAGGTTGCGGGGTCATCGTGCAACTGAAGGAATGCATCCCAATCACTCACGACGAATCCGCGAAATCCCAGGTGGTGCTTCAGTACTTGATTCAAGAGATAGGAATCGCCGTGCACCTTGCTGCCGCACCAGCTGTTGAACGCTGCCATCACGACGAGCGCGCCTGTTTCAATACCGCGTAGATGTCCAGGAGCGTGAACGTGCAACAGGTCATACTCGGAGCACAGGGTATCTCCCTGGTCCCTTCCGCCTTCCGTTCCACCCTCACCGATGAAATGCTTGCAAGTTGCAAGAATCCTTCCATCCGATAGGAAATTAGTGCTATACGGGCTTCCCTGAAGTCCGCGAATGGCTCGCTCTGCGTAGCACTCCACAATATCGGGATCCTCCGAATATCCTTCGTAGGATCGACCCCAACGTACGTCTCTCACCACTGCAAGTGTCGGTGCGAATGTCCAGTCAATTCCTGTGGCGAAGACTTCCCGTGCAGTGGCTTCCGCTATGCGTTCGACGAGACCCGAATCGCGAGCGGCCCCCAGCCCAATGTTGTGAGGAAATATCGTCGCTCCGAAGACGTTGGAATGACCGTGCACTGCATCCGTTCCCCAAAGGATAGGAATGCCGTGTTTACTGAACTTATCCGTAGCATCGCGAAACGCTTGAGCTTGCTCGGCCCATTCCGCGGCGCTTGAGTGCTTGTTGGCGTTCGGGAAGATCCCGCCGCCGTTCAGAATCGAGCCAACGCCGACCATGCCAGCCTCTTGGGGAGTGATCGACGAAGATTCCGCTTGGATCATTTGAGCGATCTTGTCTTCGATGCTTAACCTCGACAAGTTCTCGAGGACGCTTGCTTCGACCCTACGGGACCATTCGGGATGCTGTTCGAAAGGATTCCTGCACGCAGGCCAACAAACTTCCTCTCGCTGACTTGCTAGAGTCAATTGTCAGCTCCCCAGTATCGGCCCAAGGAATCGCGAGCTACGATCTCACACCCAAACTCCAGGTTCATTTCCTTTGGCAGTGTCCCAGCCAGCGAATCAATCAAAGTCGATGCGGCCACCCGTGCCATCTCAAAGATGGGTTGGCGGACCGTTGTCAAAGACGGCCAAGTTCGTACGGCAGTAGGCGAGTCGTCAAACCCCACAACGGATACGTCCTCCACAGGCTTCAGTCCCAATTGATTCAACGCAACAATTGCCCCGGCGGCCATGTCGTCGTTGCTAGCAATAATCGCAGTCGGAGGCCCATCCAATTCGAGCAGCTTGCGTGCCGACGCATTGCCCGATTCAAAATCAAACATACCCGAGACGATCAATCTGGGATCGGTGTCGAGACCCAAGTCGCTTACGCAACGTAGGAAGCCAGTTCTCCTTCGTTCGGTCGCTCCGTGTTCCGGATCGCCTTCAATAAAGCCGATACGCACGTGACCAAAAGAGCCGACATACCTTGCAAGCTCATAGGTCGCCTCCTCATCATTGGGACGTACGGAAATCCAATCATTCCGTACGTGCTTGGGAGACAGTTGCGCGAAGGGCGTTCCAAGTTCCAGTAGCGCGTTTGTGATCTCGGTTCTATCGCCCATGGGGGCGGGCAGAACAATACCGTCGACGCGGCTTTGACGTACAAACTTTTTGATGTCTTCCCTCGAAACACTTTCGTCAGCCGGTCGAACCAGCAGCGTGTAGTTCGACGACTCGCAAGCGGAAAACACGCCTTCCACGACCCGCTTCAGATAGGAGAATTCGTGAGGATTCTCGAGAATCAGACCGATGTTGTACGACCGGCTTGCGGCCAAGCTTCTCGCAGAGGGATGCGGGACATAATCAAGCGAAGCGGCGGCGTCGAGAACTTTCGTCCGCATAGATTCCCTAACGTACTTCTCGCGGTTGAACACGCGTGAAACCGTCTTGATGGAAACGCCTGCTGTTTTCGCAACGTCCGTAATCGTGGAACGTTTTAAATTGCCGCCTGTTTGCATACGATGTAGAGTGTTCAGCGCGTCCTCAATTTGTGGTTCGTTGCTTCTTTCGAAGCTCTAAAGGAAGGCGACTTCCTAATCAAACGCTTTGCTAAATCGCAGTCCCATGGACCGCGGAGGAAAGAAGTTCGCTCTCCAATAGCCGGGACCGGGGTCCGCCCACGATCTGATCACTTCGTCGGTCATGTTGTAACCAAACGCAACGATCGCCCAGGCTTGACGTTCATTAATGATTTTGAAGTTCATGTTGACAGTGACAAATCCTTCCTGTCCAGCGTGAAAGGGACCATCGTCGTAGTTGGTATCGTTGAAGAACATCTCGGATTGCCAATTCAGCGTCACGGACGGCCCGTATTGGTAACCGTTGCCTGTCCACCACGAATGCTCGGCGGTGACAGAGAAAGACAATTCTGGCGACCATGGCAATTTGTTTCCGGACAGATCGGTGGGTCGTCGGAATCCACCGCCTTCCAATGGTTGGGAAAAGTCTTCCGCCGGACATGCTTCGAGATTCATGAAGGCGCGCTCAAAGCAGAACAACCCATCTGCGCCATCGTCGAGCGTGCCAATCTCCGCGTTGAGGTAGGAAGCCCATCCAAACACATGGCCGCCACGCCAAGGTTCGAGCCAATCGAATTCCAGTTCCATGCCGAAAATATCGGCTTCTGCCAAGTTGGTTGTCAGCAGTGTGCCGATTTCGCGATCGCTTTGCTGAGACCGACCAACGATCACCCAAGAAGTCCGTTGCATGTCGGAGTAGTCGCTCAGGAACACATTCCCGAGCAAACGCATTGTTCGGTCAAGCACTTCGGCCTTGAATCCAACTTCGTACGTCGTAACCTCTTCCGGACCGTACGGGAAAGCTGTTACCTCCCCACACTCGCAGACATCTACCTTGTCTCCAAAGCCGCCTGCCTTGAATCCGGTTGCGATGCTGCCGTAAACGAAAATCTCCTCGGTTACGAGATAGTCAGCGCCAAGTCGCCAAGTGCCTTGGCTCCAGTCGGCAGAGTAGGTGTTGTCGGTACCAGGAATACGATCCGGGAAGTCCTCTGCTAATGAACCCATTTCCAGTGTCAATTTGTCCGACTGATACCAAGCTGGATCCGCATGCCAACCAGGAACGACGCCAATCAGACCCCAAGACTCAAACCAGAAAGGCGCGGGCGATGGGTCATAGAGACCTGGATTCACCCAATATCCAATTGTGGAATGGTTGGATCCATTCTTGTCGAACTTTTCGTCCCAAGTCTGTCGGTAGCCGACCGTCACATTAGTGTTTGGGTCAATTGCATAGTCGACTTGAGCGAAAATGGCTTGCGTTTCCACACCTCGATCGGGCTGGACGAACGACTGCGCAAGCGGAATTCCACCTCCGCAACACCATGGAAGCTCAACATCGAAGCGAATTTGGTTCTCTTCGGACATTAGGAATGCACCTACAATCCAGTTGAGAGGCGAGGACCCAGTGGACTTGAACTGCAACTCGTGGACCATCGATTGGTACTGTGAGTCGCGTGTAGTCAGCTGCAAGTCTTCGAAGGGAAACTTGACCTGGATTGGAAAACCCAACCGTTCAAAGGCGGAAGCGTCTCGAACAAGAGGTGGAGCACCGCAGCAAAAGCGCAGGATTCCGTAACCCGGGTGATCCGGATCTGCAAATGCACCCCCATCGCCGTCGTATTGCTGGAATCGGTCTTGGTTTGATGCAGCCATTCGGTATTCGATTGCGAATTCATCGAAAGCGTCCGAGACAAATTCCAAACGAAAAGTGTTGATGGTGAAATCCTTTTCGCCCGGAAGATTAATTCGAGCATGCCAAAGGTCGTGATCGCACTCAAAAAACGTTCCAGCCGCTTTCTCGCAATCCTTCAGCGAAATTCCTCCAGGGCTTGTATCGTTATATATGTCGTAGGTCAGCTTTACATTTGCATAGTCCATGACATCGAATCGCAACGCAGCGCGTATTGCCCATCGATTCACAGCGAAGTAGGCATCGCTGTCGTCGACAGGTTTGTTGCGGCGCTGATCGGTGTTCGGAATACCGTCAGCAGGTATCTCGGGTACACCATCGCCGTTGATATCCATTTCGAGATCGAATTCATCGCTTACTTGATCGAGGTAGCTGTCCGCTCGCTCGAACATCGAAGAAACTCGAAATGCTGCAGACTCCCCTAGAGGCAGGTTGAACCAACCTCTACCGGCCATCTTGCTGAAGCTGCCAATATCGAACTCGAATGATCCATCCGTGGCACTGGTTGATGGATTCGAAGTCACGATATTGATGCTCCCCGACGTTGAGTTTCGTCCAAAAAGAGTGCCTTGAGGACCGCGCATGATTTCGACGCGGTCCACGTCATGAAGCAATGCCAAGCCCGCTTGTGGCCGAGGTGAATACATACCGTCGACGTGCATTGACACGGTCGGATCACCTAACTCCGTGAAATTGTTCGATGTAATGCCTCGCACCGTGACCTGAACACCGGAGTCGGATGGCGATTCACCGACTTGCATGTTGGGCACCAAGTCGCCCAAGTCCGTAATGTCGGACACGTTTTGGTCGGTTAGTCTTTCTTGCGAAACGGCTGACACAGCAACGGGTGTCGCCATGAGATTCGTGGCGCGCTTGGTGGCAGTCACGATGACTTCTTCCATTTCGGATGATTGCGCAGCTTCGCTCTCATCTGCATCTTGCTCTTGCTGGCCGAAAACGGCCTGAGAGTAAAGCAAAGATATTCCGCCGACGAGCACTAACGTACTGTGCAGCGATGATTGTGTGAGTAGAGTTCCTCTTACCATTTTCCTGTCGAAGTATCGTGCTATTCAAGCGTTATACACTTTTATGACAACGCTGTCAATTTGTTATCCCAGTGCTCGATCAGAAGAGTCGAAATACTAGAACGGAGCGGCTAAAGAAAGTGATCTAGACAGTACATGGTGACGCTTCGTAGACATAGTCTTCAAAAACAGCGCATATGGGAGTTTGCACGGGGAGAATCAACACGCAAACAGGACGTGACACCAACTGTGTACCCTCCCGATCAACGTTCCGCTCAGGTTGCTCTGGTGTGATTGAGGCAATCTCTGTGGGTTCCGACGCAGAGTTGAACTTCGAGTCGATGATCCTCAATCTCGGCTCTCCGCAACCGACGGACGTGGAGTTGTCTTCCCCGGGTTGCTCCAAGGAGCTAGTAAGAGGGCTGAATTTATCTCAAGCTAGGCTATGCAAGTAGCAATGGCGGGAGTCTGATGGGAGCGAGTCTCATCTGGAGTGTCACTGCTCTTGACTGACCCATCGTCGTAGCTGCAGTGGCACAGACTATTGATAGTGTGCTGGTGTTGTGCGTATGGTCTTCAAGCGGCTATTGGAGTCAGTATCGACCAAGTCAACGCTACTGCGTTCCTGCGGTTGTGCCAAACAGCGACGTAATGCTGTCTGTATTGAGCATCGGGTATGTCCCAGTAGCGGGAGGGATGTACGCTGTTTTCGCCGTACGTTCTAGCCAGCAAGTGGAAGCTAAGCCAGAAAACAGGGTCGTCAAACTTCTATATTAGGTTATAGATCCCCGACTTCTTTCTGTTCCTCGACGTCAAAATGCTCAGTGAGCATCCCCTTGAGGTCCCCCACAAATACATCTCGGTCAAGAATTTCACCTTCCGAGTCAACAAGGAACTCTGCTGGCAGTCTATATACTCCGTAGTCCTTTGCGGTGGGTGCTCTAATCCCTTCCAGATCGGCTACGTGTATTCCGGGCACTTTATTGTCTTCCAGTCCCTGCTTCCAATCTTCGTAATTGTCGTCAAGTGAGACAAACACAATCTCGAAGCCTTTGTCTTTGTAGGCAGCATGAAGCTCTTCTAACTTGGGGAACTTTGCAATGCACGGACCGCACCACGACGCCCAAAAATCAATGAGCACGACTTCATTTTCTTCCAGGACTTCAGACAGTGCAACTTCTTCACCGTCAATATTTTGAAGAGTGAACTCGGGCGCTTGATCACCTTCTACTTTCGCGCCTTCCGGTGGTTGGCCCCCGCGCATCCCGTTTTGCATTTCCGCAAGCATGAATGTCCGCATTTCGTCTTTGGTAATGGAGTCGTCTGCATCGGCATCAAATTTGTCGAATTCTTCTTGTATGAACTGCGCCTTCTCTTCATCGGACTTGGCTTGAATTTCAGGTGGTTCCGGCCTTCCAGCGGTCATAATCCGAAACAGCTCTTTGAACTCTTCGAAAGAGAGTTCGCCGTCTTCGTCTGCATCTGCAAGCGGAAGTGCCTGATCGACCATCTGTTTGACTGCAAGTTTCATCCTCTCTTCCAACTGCTCAGGAGTCGGCGTCAAGATACCTGCTGGAGGCTGCGCTCCCGGCGGTGGCGCTTGCTCTTGATGGGGGAAAATTCCGCCCGCTACAAACAGACAGATTACCGTTGCAAAAAGTGGGGTCTTGGAGTACATCAAGATCCTCCTTATGGGTGAGACGTGCACCCTAATGAATGGGAGCGGTCAGCCGTGTCAGGCCGTGCTCCTAACGACTCATCGACTATGTTTGGAAAATTCCTGAAACACCTCCAGCCGCTAGAACGACCAGCCGATGCCGGCAGAAATAATGTAGGAATCCCCAAAACTTTCAATAGGAGTTTCGAACGATCCACCCAACACAATATTGTTGATATCAAGTGTGTAGTACCCGCCCACACGCACGGACTGTTCGTCTCCGTCGAGATTATTTAAGGAGAACATGAACCTTCTTCCAATATCACCGTAAAAAGTACCGACATTGAGTGAAGTTTCGTCTTGTGTCACATCTACAA
Organism: Candidatus Azotimanducaceae bacterium; assembly: GCA_965203735.1. Lineage (GTDB taxonomy): Bacteria > Pseudomonadota > Gammaproteobacteria > Pseudomonadales > Azotimanducaceae > Bin55. Next base: position 173,146 of record OZ241909.1, on the reverse strand, counting down.
TCCCAAGACCGGAGACACCAAAGTCAAGCACTGTCTCAGAGAATGCGATTGATGCAAAGGGAGTAAAGCGATTTTCCAGACTGTATCCTATTGCGAATTCGGTATAGACGAGTTCAACGTCAAAGTCCAGGCAAAACTCAGGAGCGCAAACTTGGTCGCTTCCCGTTACGGATCCCCCTGAAGTTCCGAAGTACATATCGTTGCTTTCGTTGAAGTGATACCAGTCGACGCTGATCCCATTCATTTCAAATTCTGCATCCGTAGTGTCCTCGGACAGACTCACTGATGTAAATTCACCTACTATTACGTTCTCTGCCGTTACAGGAATGGCGAGAAGTAACAATGCTGCAAGTGTGGCTGCTAGTTGCTTCATGTTGTTCTCCTTATGGAGCAGTTCTTTCAATAAGGTCTCTGCCTTACTATGTCTCTTTGACGTTCATCGTACCCTATAGTTCTCCACGAAGAGCTAATCGATGTAGTCGACAGTCTCTCGAATATTGACCGAATTACGTCTATTTGATCTAGCACTTCGAACTGAATTGACAATTATCGGAGAGCAGTGTTCCCGGTTACTACGACTATCTGCTGGCACATCCTGCTGTGGAATTCGTCCCAAGGACTGACCAATCCAGTAGTTCATCGGCTAAAGCGAATTTGTTCAACCAAACCGCTAACGATGTGTGTTGGATCTTGTTTCTGGTCCGATGGGCAAGAACCAACAGGAATGGGAGGATTCTAGGTCGAAGAATCCTGTTCAAGAGTGAATTTCTTTGTGCTCTAGCGGATTAAGAGTCATACTCAGACTCGGTCACTCACGAGACTCTAAGGATTAAAATCGCCAATACTTGCAGACCCTGTGGATCTCTGAACTAACGCATGTCGCATTGCTACATGAGACTTCAAAGGGTCCATTCACATGGAGACTGAAGGAGAGTCGAAATGCAAAAGCTAAAGATACTGGCGACTTTGATCGTTCTATTTGCGTCCGCCACAGCATTCGCGAAGATTGCTGGTACTTATACCTTGGAAGTTGAAGGTATGGGACCTCAGCCCGAAGGGCAGGAGGTTACATTGACACTCGCCGTTGACGACGAAGGCAAGTATTCTGCAGAACTAAACACCCCAATGGGAAAAGAGAAGTCTGACAGCGTGAAAGTTGATGAAGGCAAGTTTTCTTTTTCTACGACAGTTGAAGGTCCTCAAGGGAACATGAGCCTGTCCTACTCGGGAACTGTCAAAGATGGTGAATTGAAAGGCAAGGTAGCCTCTGCCGCGATGGGTATAGAGATGTCCTTCACAGGCAAACTCAAGGAGGAGGAATCAGAGGAAGGAGCTGACGAAGAGGCAGAAGACGAATCCGCAGAGGACACTCCCGAAGCCTAATTCCCATCACGAATTAGCGTTGAGTCGTTCGCGTCGGGGGGCGCAGGTCCTACGGGAGCAGGCGATCAAGCCGCCCGTGGCCGATGATCCCCTATGCCGGGACTTCATTGCGGACAACGTCTCCACGGGCGCGATGCCAAGGAGAAGCCAGACGGAAGAAATGAAACATCCAGACATGGAAGCTTGTTAGTTAGTCAAGTGCCCTCTCAACATGTCGCGAACACTAGCTTGATTGGTATAACTGTAACGAGTAAACGCTAAATCTATTGGCTAAGTGACTGTCACACACAGTAGTTTTGCATTGTATTGCGTTCAATTGGCTTTTTGGTTATTCAGCTGGCAAACTCGAATTCGAACAAAGTCCTCCATGTACGGTATCGGTAATGCCACCGGAAGACAAAGAAGATCAGTACGTTGAGACTGAGGTTGTGCCAGATTATCTTGTTCTACTATCAAAATAGTGGGAATTTTTCGTTGTAGAGAAATTTGGTCGACCGTGGCTATACTCAGCCTTGCGTTTTCGAACGGCATATGAGCTTCCGGAACTTGCACGCCAGAAAGCACGATCCGATGTCGGTGACCAGCATTGCATGCTTGCAAGCAGTAAGGTCTGAAGGCGAAAGACATTATTCCGATTTAAGCTCAAGCTGCTCACACGATACACTCATGACAGAACAGGAATATATGCACAGAGAGGGGACTAATGAAACGTACCATTGCCACAATCGTAGCGTCGCTTATTGGATTCGGTCTGTTCGCTCATGTGGTTGAAAACACAGGCTCGGTTGGTCTGACTGTAGAAGACGATCCTGACGAGGAATACCATCGGCACGAGATCCTCGGTTTCACTGTACACATTTCGGCAGAAGACATGAACGATCGGCCGGAAATGGCGGAAGCCGCACTTTGGATGACGAGATCGAAGTTGCAGCGCATTATTGAAGTGGTGCCACTTAATAAGGTCAAGTTGCTTCGCACGGTCGAGATATGGATCAACGACAACTACGATGAAAGCGACGAACTGTGCGGTTGGGCTTGCTACGTCCACAATCAGCATCACGGTACTTCTGAGTTTCTCAACGAGCGACAGGGAGAAATCATCATTCGAGACTTGGACTTCCTAATTGAGTCTGCTTGGTGCTGCTCTCACGGAACTTACCTGCACGAGATGGCACACGCCTACCACAACCAGTTCTTGGAAGACGGCTACGACAACCAGAGGATTAGCGACGAATACGAAAAAGCAAGAGACTCTGGAGACTACGACAATAACCGAGTGTTGTATCCGTGGTGGGACGATCAGTACAGGAAGCACTACGGCATGACGGACGACAGAGAGTTCTTCGCAACCATGACGGAAACCTACTTTCTAGGCGCATATCCTACGTTCCCGCACAATGTGCGGGACCTGTACGACAATAACCGATCCGTCTATCAGCTTATCGTTGACGCCTGGCTGAGTGATAACATTAGCGGAGGCATTGTGTCTTTCTCTGGGACTACTGAAACTGAAATGCCTGCTCAACTCAACGGGTTTTAGGCGACTATAGTTTCAAATCGCTAACTACCAAGATTAGTTTGTTCCCGTTGAAGGAAAGCATTTCTATCTTCTGCTTCTTGGGTTGGCTCGCTTTCGACGCGAGAACGCTCGCCTGAAGCTGAATTGCGTGTTTCGAGATAAGCTACTGGCCAACTCGCGTACATCAAACCAAGTATCAAATGATCTCGGAAGCAACCGGTCGCTTTCCATAGTACACCGGTGCATTCTGCTAAAGGTACTTCGAGCCGGCAACAATCGCTGGAAGAATCACGACGCAGCGGAAAGACGGACAAGCCCAGCAGGTCGTACGAGCAGGTTGCCGTGTCCGCTGTGGTGGACTGACTGCTGCACCACGGCTGCGTGGTGATCATTCAGGAAACCTACTTCCACATGTGCGAGTAATTACTCCGACACAAGATTCGAGAAATCTCTCCTTCATGGGCTAGCCCAGACCCTGAAGTTGCTAGAAGTGAGACGTGTAAACCTGTCTGCGGTGGGACACTCTAACTTGACATCGACAGTCCATCTCGAAGAGCATACACAACCCGCAATCTCCCACCTCTCTTGATTATCTAGAGTAAACGTACTATACTTCCATTGGAATTGTACTGATTCCACTGGAACCTAGAATTGAGCCTGAATTTAAGGGAAACACGGCTTCGCCAGGCCGTGTGGTTCGTTGATTTCCCGTCGACACTAACTACTTGACGTCCCAGGCAGCGTTCATGAGTTACATCGGTTTCGTGTTTGGAATCTGTTAGGTTAAGCCGAGACGCCTTCCTCTTTATCCGCCAACTTCGGGCGAATAGAACCAAATTCTGAGCTCGAGGTGAGTAGTTGCAATTATTAGTGAATGTGCCGTCGATCCCTATAATCTTTGTTCTTGCAAGCTCAGTGGGATAGCATCGATGTGCAGACTTTTGATTGCATCTGTAACAGTGACATGCATTTTTCTAGTGACAGGATGCCTCTCGACCAGTGTGCCTCGGGTAGATAGAGAGGAGGTCACGAGCGCTTTATACGATCAACGCAAACTTGCAGTTGATCTTTACTTGGAAAGGCTGGTTAAGGTAAACGAATTGGCTATTCCGATCTTAAGAGCCAACAACGAAATTTGCAAGAATATGACTGGCCATCGAATAGGGGTAACAATTCTTACCAAGCGCTCTCTTCCCTTTAACCTGCAGCAGGCTGCAGAGAACGAATTCGGCATCGGGTCTCGACCGGTTATCTACATCATTCCAGGTACACCTGCTGCCAATAGCGAACTAAGAAGCGGAGACAGACTCTATCGAATCAACGACACCAACATAGGAGACAATCCGTGGTCTCGCAACACAGCACACAACGTCTTGAAAGAAGCTCTCAAGAAGGGCGAGGACATAACGCTTCGAGTCATGCGCCGAGGTAGTCATGATCAGATAGTTTCCGTGTTGACTCCTGAACCGATGTGCCAGTCCTTTGTTTACTTGATCCAAGACCCGATTCCCAATGCGTTTGCCGATGGAGAGGACATCTTTGTATTCACCGGATTGCTGAAAGAAGCTGAAAACGACCATGAATTGCAGGTTGTACTAGCTCACGAGTTGGCTCACAACGCAATGTCCCATATTGCAAAGTCAGGAAGGATTGGATTAGCGGGAAGCGTGTTGGACGCTTTGGTTTTCGACGAGGACGATGACAGTGATGGATTTGTCTCCAATCTTGCTGTCTTGGCGTTTAGTCCCGCTTTCGAACGTGAGGCGGACTATGTGGGAATTTATATGCTCGCTCGCGCCGGGCTGGATACGGAGAGTGTTCCAGCATTTTGGAGGCGACTGGCAGTAGAGTACCCCGAGGAAGACGAGAGGACGCTGCTAGCGACTCATCCCATACATACGGAACGATTTCTAAGAATGGAGAGGGCACATCAGGAGATAGTAGAAAAAATGGAAGATGGTTCCCCTCTCATTCCTGAAGCCAGATAGCAGTCTAGATGTCTCGTGGGTATAGATGGGCAACTTATGCTACGGGATAGGTGGAACAACTGAGCTCCAATTTGTCACTGAAACGGATTCGCATCTGCTTGCTCCATCCGAAATAGTCGGTTTCCGCCGTGAGCTCTTGCGGCATTTTTGAGGCGATTTTTCGGTTGGCTCGAGAATTCACGACCCTCTGCACAATGTGGAACAACGGATCTGTTCCGTTTATGAATACGTGGGATTTCAATTACAAGCTCATGTCGTACCTTGCGGACACACTGAAGGACCTTGGAGTCTCAAGATTCAGAACAGCTAGCTTTAGTTCCTGCGATGGGACCGACGGGTTCTACGATCATATCTCCCGCCGTCATGGCAGAACCGTAGATGAGGGCATGCGTGAGCAACAGAGAGCTTTCCCTGAGTCCACTACAATGCATACTTGACTCTTAGAAACGGTGCTTATGCTGTTGGAATATGAGACGGTCGTTCTTTCATAGCGTATGGGGCGAGATGGAACACTCGGACCAACAGCACGAATTTGACCCGTGCACATGAATCGTTATGGTAGATGACATTCCAATTGAGACACAAGCAGCTCAGGTCCTTTGGGAGATACTCAGACAAATGAAGACCGACGAGCAGCGGGAAGAACTTGTGGATTTTCTCAAGAAGCTACACAAAGCTGCAGAAGAGTTCACACTAGAAGAAGCAATTTGTAGCTTGCTCGAGGGTGATCGAAAAGAGAAGTAGGAAACTCACTCTTGCGTCCACGTTTTTGGGTGGTTCTCATAGCGTTTATCGTGCACTTGATAGTCCAAAACTTTGGATTCGGGTGTATCTGTCGCTCGATTCTCAAACGCAAACTTCTCATACGCGGCTCGTCCTAACTATCACTCACAAGCACAAGTGCTTTGCGCAAACGATTGATTCGCAGGTTTCATCTCTATGACACTGGTGTTACGTTTAGGCAGGATGAGAGCATATGGAATGGGGAGTTCTACCTAGAAAAACCGCGTCTGGAAGCTACCGACGGAGAAATTTGTCAATATCGTCGGTTGCGTCAGCAGTTCTACAAGAGTCGAGCGTGGTTGCACAAGCAGCTGGCAATCACTGTCAACCGACAATTAGTAGGATTGTCGGTCTCTTCGGTGTGAGCGCTGGGTGATCCGGGTTAAGGACGTGACATGGGTCTTGGGTTGTAAAGCAGCGACAGTGCGGAGATTGGCTGCTAGCTAACTCTCAGTTCATCCCATCGGGTCGACGTTTCGTTTTGGATCCCGCATTGCTATAGGAATCGATTCTCCTCAGATTCTTCGACTATACCTACCTTGACCGTCAGTACCACTTTGCCGACGAATACAGTCTAGGGTGGTCGGTCAATGTCGATTTCTTCGTCCGACGGACTCCGAACTGGTAGCCACCAGACACGGATAGCGTCAAGAAGACTAACATGTAGAGAAACCAAGGTGTTCAACGAAAGTCACAGTCTTCTCTGAGGCGTGGGCAACTGCTAGATAGATCTGGATCATTTGATGCTGCCTGTATGGGCTATACGAAACAAGTGATGGCGACGAACGGGAAGAACGGGCGAGAAGAGATGTCAACACAAAGAACTGAACCTAAGCAGGATTGGCGATCGTGGCTTGTCATGAGCGTTGGTCACTTGATCGTCGGCTGGAACGCGGCCAATGGCGCATTGTCGTCCCTCGGAGGTGAGGTCACACCCCAAAAAATGCGCGAAGTACTCTCAGCCAACCCCTACGCCCTACTATCGGAAGTCACTGTACCGGGAACACTGTTTGCATTTTCCTTGGAACTGACCTTGAAGGCACTGTCGATTCGATCCGACCCAGATGCTTCGTGTCTCCAAACGCACGAACTGATCGAGCTATGGAGCAGTCTCAAGATTGAAGATCGGAGGGGAATAACCACAGAGGTAGCGAAGCTGGGAAAGGACTTTGACTTAGACGACATCGAGGATGTCTTGCGAGAACACAGTAGCGCGTTTACTCAGTGGCGATACTTCCTTCAGAAGTCCTCAACTGGCTCGAAAGACATTGGCTCGCTCAATACTGGAGCTTTGGCTCGAGTTGCAATTGGTGCTATTGTCCATGCGACCAACCCGTTGCACGGGCGATTTGGAGAGTGAAGAAATGAAGGACTGGATCATCGTCACCTTGACCGCATGCGTTGTGGGCGCGTCATTTTGGCAGGCATGGTTCATTCGCGCTCAGTACCAAATCCTTAAAAGACAAGACAATCGCGAACAGGAGGCTGCAATTGAGAGATTGGATATTAAGCCAATAAGTGGAGATAGTTCGGCAGGAGTGACTGTGACCAACGTGGGAACTCGAGACGTTGTGGTCGTTGATTTCGCTTTTGAGATCGGACGGTTGCCATCAGGTAGAGATAGCTTTCCCACCTCAGAAATCAGGTTTACGCCGATAAAGACCGACTTAGCTACAACTGGTGTGTGCTTTCCTCATCGGCTCCAATACGGCGAGTCCTTTTGCGTCTTGATTGATAGAGACAAACTCGTCAATCTAGCTGCAGAGCTTGGGGGAGAGTCTCCCGTGCACATGCGGCCATATTGCAGGGATTCATTAGGCAACAAACACAAGCCCAAACATTGGACAATCTACCGAGATAACTTTAGGACTGTGTACGTTGGTGGTCCAAGCCCTGGGCGAATCAGCGAGGAAGAACTTGAGGAGTTACCACGTGATCAACAAAAGCGCTATGCCCAATGGTCTACTCGAGATGTGTAGCAAGAAACATTTGCTCGCGATTCACTGTGTGTATCACCATAGACTTTGAAAAACAAAACGGTCTAACTCAATATATAGAGTTGCGATGAGTTAGTGGACAGTGCACAATGAACCAAGGAGGAAAGTCATGGGCAGAAAGGTTTATCAGAAGGAGTAGCTCGAATCGTTCCTTCGATGTCAGTTCTTTGATCGAATCCAAGGCTGGCAGTCCATCTTGTCCAGTATCTCGAATCTATCACGCCAGTTTGGACTGAGTTTTTCTCTCTTGTCGTTGGATTCTGTCACGGAGCAGTACCTACCTGACAACGACCGCTAAACACCTGTGCGACAGGCAGGGTGCTGGGTCGTTGCAATCTCATTTACTTGGTAAGTGAAGTCCCAGCCAATTCACTTGAACGGCTCTTACAATCGGCTAGATATCCAACGGAAAATCCGGTACTGAACGTATACAGTTAGAGTATTAGTACAGAAACACTTCAAGAGAAAACCATGAAGAGAATCGGAACAGCAATCATGGCTTTGGCACTTCTCGCCGTGCCCGCAACAGCAGAGCAGGTACTGTTCGGAGGGTTGGCGTCTGTCAGCATAGACGACGATGACACCGAGCTCGATATGGACGGGCTTTACGCAGAATACCTGTACTTCGGCGAAGACAACAACTTATTCATTGGAGCGATCGCCACGACAGTACAAGGTATAGACGATATCTGCATTTACACCGTAGCCGCCGGTTCCTGCTTTGACATAGAAACTACAACAAGTGGAATCGGTTTGGCTGTAGGATATGACTTCGACGACAATCCCTTCACGCCCTTTGCCTCCATCTCGTTCTCGGAGTCGGATGTGGAGTTTGAATTTCCAGAAACTGACGTGAAGATCAGTAACACAACGGAGGAAACAAGTCTGGCAATAGGAACCCACATAGGCGACGTTGGACGCAGGCTATCGATCTCGCTGGATGGAATTGACGACGACAATCAATCGTTGACCGTCGGTGGCTACTACACAATGGACAACAACTTTGTGCTGGCAGGCAGCCTCGGATCACCAGTAGACAACATTGGGGACACTTGGTCCATGGTCTTGGGCGTTGGCTGGTCCTTCTAGATTCAAGCTCCCAAATGGGTGATTCGAATCTGATTAAGGCCGTTGCGCGTGCAAGGACGTTTGACAAATACCTTAGAGATCTTGCATTAGGTGAAATCGTGAATGAACAGATCTCTCAGAGGAGACTGTCCGAGTAATTGCTCGAGACCTCGGCAATGGACAGATTGCTATTTCAGCCATCGTAAGGCGAAGAATCGAGAAGACAACCGAAGAACCAGAAAAAGTGTAGACCGAACTGGTCGTCGACTTGCAAGACGACACGGCGCACAGTTGGACTATCGCTCGTGTTGCAAGTGCCTGGGAGAGAAGAGCGGATTGAGTGTTCTAGATCGAATACAACAATCGCTAACCAATAGTGAAACTAGGCAGAAGCTAGTGTATGAGCATCCTGTTCAGACGAAAATTTCTCCAATATGCAAGAACCAACATGCGCCTTGGGTGCCGTTCAGGTTCATGGTTCCCAATTTCCGAGTTCTCTAGGGTCCTGCGAGCCTGCACGGCAGGTCCATCTACACAGACTTGTTGCAAACAAATGCCCTAGCTCGCCACAGTCCTGTACAGTCTCTGCAACTTGCTCGAACCTAATGAAATGCGTGTTGATCTCGTCGTTGGTCTCTTATTCATTGGGTTGAATGTAAACGACCATTTTCTTCTTGAGTCTTCCATCGACGTCGAATGTGAGTTTACTCAACACATCGTCCCAGCTTGGTGATCTGTTAGGGTTCAGGAATTTGCGGTATAGCATTGATGTAGCATCGTTTGGTGCCAGTAACTCTAGCTCGGCAAGCTGATGTAGCAGATGGACGTACTTCCGCTTCTTGTCACTCGCTCTTGCTAGTGTTTGAACATCCTTCACTAACTCACCGAAATTGTGGTCTCGTACACATTTCAGGAACTTGTCTTGATCGGTGTTCCTAGATCCAATATCCGTTTTCAGTTCGACAAAAAGCACAGTTGTTAAGTCTCTTGAATACGCCACGTAGTCAATGTTTTTCGAGCTATTTGATCCTTCTCGGGGAGCAGACTCATAGTTCTTGCATGCAATTGAGTCTTTCGTGAAGATGGTACCGTTTCGAATCGGGAGTTCGGGAATGATTGTTCCATGCAGATCAGTGTCCTTGATCTGACTTTGCAGAATACGCAAGAGAAATAGATCAAAATAGGGTGTCAGACGAGGTTCAAGCTGATACTTAGGCAAGTGTCTCCAACGATCAAGTCTCTTGAAGATGTCCGACATTGTGGGGTTGTTCTTAGAAATTCCTTGTGTTTCGCTCCCACATTTGGGTTCGAGACAGTTTCAGTTGACATGCCTTTACCCAACAAGCCACCTTGGTGAGATCCGGAGTAGGTGTAACTTAGGCATGCTTGCTCGAACTGCTGGCAACCCCACTCGACGAACGTTCAGGATCTGGTTCGGCTTCGGAGACACCAGCTGAATTCTCGGTATTGTCCCTTTTCAGACTTAGCTGACTGATTTCCACGTCGCCCCACTGTTCCTTCAGGTACTCGGCAATGAGCCGACGATGACTATAGTGCGGCTGGCCCTCGCTGCACAGCAGACAACCGTTGTCCAATTGCTCTCTTGAAATCAGAGACTCAATCCGACGCTTCTTGATCAAGTCAATGAATTGGTTCTCATAGTCGCTCTAGGTGACTCGCTTGTTCCGGTAATCGCTTAGCATTTCCTTCGTCGGAACAAGGCTTGACTCGGCGGTATAGTCCACACCGCAAAGTTCGTGTGCGAACTAGGAGAGCTCGTCTTTATTCTCGAAGCCCGCAAGCTGTGAGGCGTTATGGGTGTCCGGATCCAAATTCGATGTTCGTGTTCTAGTTTGTCCGCCAGGATTGCTTTGCGGTTTTCACGACCCGTTAGTAGGGACCTAGTCCCTCGTGTTGCACTGGGTGTTGTCCTCCAGATCCTCTTCTGATGGGTCCTCTGTTCCAGACCAATTGATCTCGACATGCTCGAAACCAAGATGGGAAGGGCAGGCTGAGTCGGTGACCCAATCTCGTGGGCGCATTGGACGATCCGGACGTGGCGGCCGGACAGAACGCAACGTGACCTTTGCGTGGCAGGTGCAGCGATGTGAATCAGAAACGTAGCACTCGCCCGTGTGTTTGTTCCATAGAAGACAAACTCTGTGAAACCAAGCCTCCATGGCTGGAAGCCACGGTTAAAGATATGACTGTATGGTCAATACAGCAATGGAACTACCGTATGATATTGGCGGAGAAGCCAAGAGATTACTTACAACAGGTCGTTCCGTTCCTTTTGCTGCTATTGAATGGTTGTCCGATCAATAGTGTAGATTCTCACCTTCTCACACATCCCAGAGCTTGGATATTGGAACTGCGTAGAGATCTTCATTGATCGAACGAGTTCTTTCTCCGTCGTACAAGACGACACCCGCAATAAACTTTTCTGAAGCCTGCTTGAGTTTCCGGATGGCTTTAAAGTCGGATTCTCGTACAGTCGCTCTAGTCTTCACCTCGATAGCAACGATTCCGTGTCCACTCTTTTCAATGACAATGTCGACTTCGTCTCGGTCACGGTCTCGATAGTGAAAGAGGGACGTCGCACCCTCGAACCAGGACAGTTGCTTGACGACTTCCTGGTGCACGAATGTTTCTACGAACCGACCAAAAAGCACACGATCCTTCCACAACGACTCTGCGTCAAGGTTGAGAAGCGAACATGCAAGTCCGGTATCCACAAAGTGGAGTTTCGGAGCCTTCACGGTACGACTTAGTTGGTTGTTTGACCAGGATGGAACGTATTGAACGATATAAAGTGACTGTAGGATGGAAACATAGTCGTTGATCGTGTTTCGGCTGAGTTCCAGAGTCTGCCCCATTGCACTGAGATTGAATAGTTGAGAAGTCTGAGAGGCTGCAACACGAGCAAGTTCCGGTATGATGTCAATATGTCGTACTGAGGACAACTGTTGGATATCTCGTTGTGCAATGGTTCGAATATAGTCGAGGTGCCAATTTCGTCGGGCCCGCGGATCAAGCGTTCGCGCCACCGGATAACCGCCTTCGACTATTCGCCGAGCAAGGTCTCTTTCCAATCGAGGGCGCGGAAGAAACTCGGTGGAGACATGGCCTTCCAACAGGTCTTGAATGAACGACGGTGCTTGGGCGTTGCGCTCAAGATCATCGGAATCAAACTGACCAACATAGGCATGTTCGTCTGAAGCCGACGGCACATTCAGTTCAATTTGTGCCAAGGGGTACAAAGTCTCGAGGCTCATTCGACCGACAAGAGCATCGGCAAGACCCGTGGAGAGCGACAGCTGGGCGGATCCCGTGAGCAGAAAGCGACCCGCACTTCGGTTTTCGTCTACTTTCGTCTTCAATGCTCTGAAGATACCAGGGGCGAGTTGTACTTCATCCAATATCACATAAGTCGGAAGCTGGTCGACGAATCCGATGGGATCGTCGGTTGCATATTCCCACGTCGATTGGTTATCGAACGTTAGGTACTCGTAACGCGTCCCTCCGAAAGAGAGGTCTTGTTGAATGGCTTTGCAAAGGGTTGTCTTTCCGCTCTGTCTTGGACCCGATAGAAGTACAACCGGCGACCAATCCAGCTTGCGAACAAGATTGGGCATCACAAGTCGAGAGTAATAGGATTGAGGTTGAACCATTGACGGCACAGCAAAACGCTCGAGCTTCGACAACTAGTGAATTATACGGCAAATTGTCAATAACTGTCTCGCCAATTTCTATATAGATAGTTCGCAAATCATCAAAAAACTATTCGCAGATTTGCACGTTCGAGAGTCGCTAATTCCAATGCAGAGACCTTGTGGTCGGACATAGACGCCAGAGCAAGGAGTTCTCTCTCAAAATGCTCAGTCGCTGCTGACTTGTCGCAGATTGGCGCAGCAACCTTGAATCCAGTATTGGCACAAGACTAGTACTACCACGGTAAATGGACTCTGGACATCCACTAGAGCACTCATGAAACCAGTTCCGTTCTTCGCGTTAGACGGGCTGAAACGAATACTCCGATCTGCCACTTAGGGTAACCAAGAATGAGCCTCTTTATTGGTTATTCGAGATCATCCAGTAACACCACGAACAGTAACAAATACAGTCCCAAGGTAAGAGCTCTGGATTGAGATCTCGTCTCATGCGTGGTGTGTGGATGCGTACTGGGTTACCCAGTACGCAAGAGTCACGTCTGGAAGTGATTGACCAAGCTGATACCGGACTATTGGAATTAACATCCAAGCGCAGCTACTTCTCTGCGCCGAAACTAGCTTTAGAGTCCGTCATGAACGGACTGTTTCGATCACATCTGACAGTGACGGAGTCGGCATCGTGAGGAACACTGCCAGCGCGAGGCCGGAGTCAAAGACAATATGGCTGAGACGCTGTCTGTATAGCGTGCGGAGCACCTGGGGTTTCGCCAACGGATGAAGTTAACCAGTCTGAAGAAGTGCCTCAACGAGTAGATTTGCGACGCAATATCAAGGTCGAGAGGAACTTCCCACTTTGGGCAAATTACCTTCGTCGGTCGAACTGCCGCCAAGCTCGCTAATCGGATGATCAGACTTGGGTCCCTCTTTGGAAGCACCAGATGATGTCTCGACTTCGCTCCTTTTCAAACCTAGGTGCTTGACTTCCACATCTCCCCACTGTTCGTTTAGGTATTCGGCAACAAGCCTACGATGACAATGGTGCGGCTGATCCTCGCTGCAGAGCAGACAGCTGTTGTCCAAGATGTCTTTTGGCAGGCGAGACTCAATCCGACGATCCCTCATCAAGTCGAGGAAGCGGTTCTCGTAGTCGATCCAGCTGATTCGTTTTTTGCGGTAGTCACTGAGCAGTTCCTTGGTAGGAGCGAGGCTTGGCTCATGTGTGTAGTCGATACCACAAAGTTCTCTTGCAAACCAGGCGAGATCGTTCTTCTTGGCGAACCCTGCAAGCTGTGAGGCATTGTTGAGCCTAACATCCACGATTCTAGATACGCCTGCCTCGTGCAGTAGTTCGAAAAATCTCTTTGCCGACTTTTGAGTGAAGCCTACAGTCAGTATTCTCATCGCTGTTCCTGTACTGTAGCGTCGGCTGTCTGTTCGATTGCATGTCCAACTCGTTGCGACTGATACATAATCGCTTCCTCAATGAGTACACCACGAGATTTGTGCTGTTGGAACAAGTCATCGTCCGTACCAAGTCCAAGCTCAGAGACAAGTCGATTCATAGCACTCGTGTGTGATTCAAGCCCACCATCAGACAAGATGTGAGTGACATCGATTCCACGAGTGTCTAGCTCGTGCCCGATAAGAAGTGTCCGGTGGCAATGAAGCGGCTCTTTCTCCGCGCACATCAAGGCGATGCGATATTGCATTGCACCTGTAATGACTCGCTTCAAACCCTCTTGAACCCCTGAAGATTGAGCAAGCCGGTCATAGCGGATGCGACCGTGATCGTAGCAGTTCGGATCGCCGGATCTACCGCCAAGCTCCTTTCCAAGATATACGTATCTGATACGTGATGCTTTGAGCGTTGACGCAATCATCTCTCGATTGAATTGGGGATTGAAACGGCTGTAAGGAGCGGATCGTACATCGGCTAACGCGGTGATTCCATGCTTGTTGAGGAGTTCGAGAAAGAACTCCGTTGAATGGTCGGAATGACCGATTGTGAAAATACCCTTTGAGTTTTCGTTCATCCGACTACCGACCATCAATTTCGATGATTGCAGCAATGAGCTTGTACATAGCACCCCTGTACTGCTCTCCAAGACTTATGGTAACGTAGCAAGAGCCGATTCGATAATCCCCATCAAGCTTGGCAAGGTACTTTTTCTCGTACCGAGGGTCAGTGATCCAGAGTGCGTAATTCTGGTTTGCATGCTCGAAATGACCCTGAAGGCGTCGCTTGGAGTTTCCGAAAGCTTCGCCGGGCGCAAATACCTTGATCTTCATTTTTTCGACGTGTATAAGCCGTAACGAACTATGCACTTCACCCAAGGACTCTATGGGAATTTTGTCGTTTTGTCCTTGATATGTGCTGAACCCGTCAATCCACAGAGATTGGACCCGGTCCGTAAGGGAGTAAACTTTGTGGATTGGAAACTCTCCAGTCTTGTCCCAGTAGAACTCTGATTCGATCAACCAGTTTTCAGACTGGCATCGGTCTGGCTGATGCTCTTTGACTGGAATGTCGATAATGTCGAGAACTTGGGGATCACTTCCGTCCTGGTATTGACGTTCGTATTCTGACACCTCTCCATGCTCTCGCTCACTTAGGGGTCGGATCCATGATCCAACTCCTCTTTCTTGTGTAAATTCCCTTCCTGCAATGCATCTACCAGCCAGCTTTCGGGAGTTTGCCAAGCAGACTATTCGCTTAACTCTAGATTCTTCCATTTTTTTGGACTGCTAGGAATTCGATCCAAGTGTTCGCCAGTGTTCATTGAGTCGCCGCCACGTGCTCTCGTGGCGTACCGCAACCTTTGACATCACGAATTGGATTCGTTCTCAAGATGATGCCCAGATTACTAGAAGCAGTTCATTCTCATCAATCAAGCGGTATTCTGGTAGACGGCCGGACAGGCGTTGGCACTCGTTTCGGATTATGGGCACTCCGTCGCCACGTCGGTCCATCATCAAGGTACGGCCGAGGTCGTTCGGTGCCGGACAACGAGCAAGCAGAGACACGATGAGCTCGTTTCGACTGGATTGTCTAAGGTGTAGACTGTCCGGAGTCAGGGTATTGGCAAGTGCTCCCGGCACATACAACTCCAGACGATCCTCAAACATGTGAAGGCGAATGCGTGAACCAGGCATTGAGTAGTCGCGATGCGCGACCGCGTTTACAAGTGCCTCGAACACCGCGCGCTCACTGAATTGAGGTGACTGCAATCTTGCAGTCTTCTTGCTGGCTCGTACTAGCATGTTTCTGCGTACAAAGTGAAGTGCATCGGCAACCTGTTGGTCAAGCGGACCGCCGATGTCGCGTGTGTCTGTCTGATAGTCGACATCACTGCGTTCTCCAGCATAGCTTACGCACTGAATGTAAGCGTGTTGCAGCCAGTGTTGCGGCTCAACTGTACAGAGCAATACTCCGGCGAGTGTCAATCTGTCGGTTCCTCCGTCGTTTGCAACTATGCGAAGTTTGCGCAACCTATCTTCTGTAGGTCCATCGGACGTAAACCTGTTTGTAAGTGCATATTGCAGATCTGAACGCTCCGTTCTAGGCACGATAGTCTCGTCGAATCGTATGAGGCGAGTCTGGCTTCGTTCTTGGAAAAGTCGAGCGAGCGCATCTGGAGCCATCTCACGTTTAGAACTACCGGTCCTCCTGAAGTATCCTCCTGGGCTCCTGTGAACAAACAGACTGCGTGGAAGATCGACTCGAATGATTGGAAATGATTCGCCCTTGGAGTTCTTTATCGAGAGTTTGAGTATGTCGACATCCAATGCAGGCTTTACTGAGTCGTTGCAGATTTCTCTGACCCATCGCTCCACGATGTCCAAGTTTTTCAAAGCAATACCCAAAACCTCGTGGCTCCGGTCGTCGACTCCCAACACTACCGTTCCACCCCGTGTGTTCGCCATCGCCGCCATTTCGTCCGCGAATTCGTCTCGCTGGGGACTTCTCACACGTTGACCAACAATTTCCACCTGCTTAAACTCTAGTGTCGAGTCCTCACCCAGTTGGATCTGTTCGGCCAGTTTTTCGATGTCCATCTTGCTCTCTTGGAAAGGTTTCCTCGTAGGAGTGAAGAACGAATCTCCTGTATTCCCGAAATATCCGATGAGTATTTTAGTTCCCACATTCAACGGGATTCCCGTCGTATTGGAGCTTAGTATTCGCTAACGTGCTTGATCCTAGTATGTTAAGGGACTTATGGTTCATACTGGCGACAGTTCATGACGCAGGGCCGGAGGACGCAATGGCGGGTGCCCGAGCTCGCCGTTGCTGCCATGTCGGAAGCGACCAAGTACGGGAAATTTGTTCATTCTCAGTCTTTGCAGGAGGTCTCGGCACACTATCGAGAAAAAACCTGCCTAACTTTCGTCTCTTCTATGTCGTCTATCGCGCCTTTCAACTGAAACCACGCCTGGTATGCAAATCACCCTCGGCGGAAACCTCTGATTCAGTGCAAGTTCTGTGTAAGCATGGCTAGCCACGTAACAAATGCAACAAGAAGATGCTAAGAAAAGGCTGAATTTCCTCGTTGGTTTCTAGACTTCCAGCGGAATCAATGACTCATCGGATTTTTGGATTGGAATTACCAACGACGGGGAGAGACGATTGTTCTGAGACCACCGATTGGATAGGACTTCAATGGAATTCTGCCTGTTCGACGTTGAGTCGCTTCCGTACACTCGACTGCGGCAGCATGAAATTGATACACGATATTTGAGAACGAGATATGACCAAATTCACTGTTCGTTTGGTTGTGTTCGACTACGTGAGTTCGATTTGCCACTTCAGGTCTTGCTTTAGTCCATTGAGAATTTCGGAGTTTAAATAGCCGTCGTGTTGCAATCGACCTACCACAATGCCTGGTGCAATATCCAATTCTTCCGCAAATTCAAGCACAGACTCTCTTGTGATCGTATTCAATCGCAGGAACCTGCCCAGAGCTGTCGGCGGGATAAGCGCATCGGAAGCAAATTGATTGGCTTCTAGTTCATACTGCTGCATTTCAGGATCAACTACCCGATCGAATAGATCTTGCACTACGTTGTCAACGATAAAGGACTTCTTGCTCTTGTGCAGCAACAAGTGTCCAAGCATGTGAAGCAGGGCAAACCAAAATTGATCGTCAGTCGTGTAGCGTTGCGTGAGGCCGATGAGGGCTTTTCTGCTGGTCAGCCACCTGGCACATCCGCTAATACCTGTGTGCGACTGCAGATCCGGAACCCTAACCACGGCTACGCCAGCTTTAGCGAATAGGTATTGGACTGACTTCAGTGACTCGTCCATCCGCTCTCTTGTCAACGTTCGTAGAGACTTGATGAGTGATTCAATCAGCCGCTCATCGAATTGTGCTGTTACTATCTCGTTAGCCAAAATCTCCGTTTCACGCGCCCAGGCTGAAATCGCCCATGTGTCAGTTGCCATCTCTCTCGTTTGCCGATATGAGACGTGATATGCATCCCACACAGATTTCCAACTTTCAGGAGAGGAAACTTCAAAGTACTCAAGCAATGTACCGACATCACGGAGAGATGCTCCCAACGAGTAATGGAATCTCTCCATATCCTCTAGGGGAAAGTTGCTTGCCCACTCCTTCCAATGCGCATACTGCTCCGACGTCTGCTTTCTTGCTTCAAATTCGTCGTACTGTCGTTGAAGGTTGAGCCAAAGGTGCGCAGGCCGATGAAACACTCGTTCCAGTCTCAATGCAGCATCAGGCTTGATAGAGGCTTTTCCATTGCAGATCATGCTGATGGTCTTGGGAGTAAGTCCTGTGCGCCGTGCGAGATCACGTTGCGACCATCCAAGGAACTCGGTGTACTCGCTAACCAACTCGCCTGGATGTGGCGAGGAAGATAGTTCAACGCTTCCCCTTTGATTTCTATCCATGTGTGTCCTCGATGCCAATGAGTTCGATTCTTGTTATTAGAGACCATGTCTTTTGTCCATCCTGTCGATTGGGAAGCGGTTCCTCCTCAACAGGTACGAACAACAATCGATTTGGTTGATTCAAGTCGATAGAAAATGTTCCTCGACGTTTTCCTTTCAATTCATGGCAGCGCTCAGATAGTGAGTATGGTGGCCAGAACACCGCCAAAGACTCCGCCGATTCAAGGGATGCAACGCGGAGTCTGAGTTTTGTCGCCATGGCCTCTCCCAATTGCTTCTTGCCTTCCTTTTCCTGGCTCAACGCCTTCGCAATCCTCTTGTCCTTAATTTGTACTTCCATTGTTTCTTCATAGGTAACACAAAACTATAACAACAGTGTTACCATTATCGTAACATAAGCACAAAGGAATTCCAATAGGGCAATTTCCAGCGAGTTTTTGCAGCCCAGCATTTCCTGGGTTTTGAACATGCTTCAATGGTTCCCCATCATGGCTTTCTGATTCGGAATATGAATGCACTCGTAGCGGGAGGATTTGAAAAGTCAAGGAGCGTTTGGTCATGCGCGGCACGAGCTATCCATGCAGTCGTTGTTTGCCATCAGGTCGATCCGGTGTTCTCGGGAATGGACGAAGGAGTCCCGCGCTTGGGTGTGGTACGCGCGTCCATCCGAACCTTGCTGATGTCTGTTCTGACGATGCTTGTGTACAAGGTATCTTCGTCGCTGCTGTCTAAATGGGGTAGGCACTCAACGGTATGGGGCTGTGCTTTTCAACGGGCATGTCTTGAGGCGCATTCGACTATCCGGAACTGGCAGTCGGGCAGGGTGCGCTGGCGAAGGGATGAATAGAGACTCGGGTCAGTGCGAGGCAGCAGTGCATCGACGGTATTTCTCACTGGATCAAGGACGATGGTTGCTTCAATGTCGACTTCCACCGCTCCTCGGGATACTTGTAAAGGAACTTGAAACGGATAAGCAAGGTCTGAAGGAGCACTGCACCTCAATAAAGAAAAAGCAGATCAACGAGCGGGAACACGGCCGATTTCGCCCTGCGGAAAAGGAAAGAGCTTCAGGTCAAGACACAAGACATGAGCAGAGTTCTGCCTGTACTGCCAATGAAATCTCTCGACCACTGATTCGTCAGATTTAAATGGACCCTACCAGCAATGACTCGTAGAACGCATAAACAACAGCACTATATACCACAGTGTTACTTGAAGGAGTGGTGTGATCCAAATTGCCCAAAAGGACATACTCCATTTGTGTGGATTTTTGATAAGGACGGTAGTAATCCTAAGAAACGATCTCCTCGCAACGTCTTCAAAGAGGCTGACTTCTATACCTATATTGGGGAAGACAATTCACGGGACCTCTGGTTAGAGCAATTCTTGTCGGTTCTTGAGGGACGATTTGTGGAAATTCGAGAATCAAAACTCAACCAGCATCTCCAGCTATCAACTACTGAAAAGACAGAATTACTGCTATTTGTAGCGGCAATGGATTTCCGCACCAAAGAATCTCAGGACTTTCACATTAAACAATGGCAAAGCCTGGAAAAAAGAGTGGATGAAATGGCTAAGCTGATTGAGAAAGCATCGCCTGACGAACTGCAGCGAATGTGTGACATAACTCCAATCTCTCATGATGATTCTTCACCGTCCACAATCGATCATGATGACGTTCGGGAATTGGCTCGATGGCCGCTTCAAAAAATGTTCATTCCCCGCTTGGATGTGGCAGTCGAGATAATGAGCAAAATGAACATGACCATTTTTGTCACTAATGATGCTACCGGATTCATTACCACAGACTCCCCAGTAACGCTTGTTGATCTCAGAGCTCAAAGTAGGCCACCTCCCTTCAACAGTCCGGCTCTAGGCTCGCGAACAATCGAGGTAACAATGCCAATTTCGCCAAGTCAGAGTCTGTTTATTTCTTACGATGGAACTCCACTATACGTGAGAACGTCACGAAGAGCTCTCGAAGAAATTAACCGTCGTCACCGGTTCCACTGTCATGAAAACTTTGTTGCCCGGACGAACATTAGGAGTGAGTTGTTGTTTTAGGCTTGTGTTGCGATCAGTTAGTGGACAAGGCACAATGACCCAAAGAGGACACTTATGGGCAGAAAGCGCTATCCACAGGAATGTCGCGAGAGGCAGGACGACGAAAAGGAGTGCGTAACCTGCCTCGCAAAGCGTCCCGGATTAAGGAGAGGCGGGACATACTGGCAGTGGCCGCGGTCAGGTTCGCCATGGAGACCACGAGGTCCGCAAGCCGATCTTCTAATTCGTAGATGTGCACCGGATCAAGTTGAGCATGGCCACCATGTGTCGAATGCTGAAAGTCTACTGTAATCTGGGCGATAGCAAGACTCCAAAAATGGCGGCATGACACAGCAAGGGATGCGGTGGCGAGACTCAGTTCTCAGATGGATTTTCTCGTAGTTGCATAAAGGTCCTAGACTTTGGAATCGAGTTACATTCGTGGTCACATTCTCTCGAGAGTGCGTAATTTCCTTGGTGATTGTGGTGTGGAGCAAGAATGCCCAGAGGAATTCGTGCTTTTAGTTGGGTTGATTACAGTGGGTAAGTGATGATACTGCGGAATTCTTCGGGCGAAATGCGTTGTTGACTGAACAGTTCAGATTCTTGTCTTTCTGTGCATTGTTAGTTAGAGGGTAGACTAAGGTGGTGGATTGCTCCTTCTCCTCGTTACAGGTGTTGCAGGTGAGAAGGGGAGGTTGATCGAACTACCCAATACGTGGAACTTCGGTCACGGTTAAGGCTGAATCTACCCAGTGATGTTGCTAATCCAAATCGCCAAATTGAGAAAGTCTTGAAGAAATTGCTATAAAGCAATTGACATCTGAAGTAGCAATTACTACACTAACTGTATCTATGTTGCTCAAGACTTAAAGGAGACAGACATGACTACCTCAGATAAGCACGAAACTGTCGATGTCATCGACGGACCAAGCACGATCACCATTGAAGTGAACGACCAAAAAGTTGAAATATCCTTCAATCCAGCTACTGGATTCGAAATCAAAGAGTCCGCTATAAAGCAAGGTGTCAAAATTCAACTCGATTTCGTGCTACAGGTTGACCTACCGAATGGCACAAGCAAAGTGATTGGAGATGAAGACAAAATCGAGTTGACTGAGCACTTGGCCTTTACTGCAATTGCTGCGGACGACAACAGCTGAGTCTGTATCGTGAAGCACGAAGTATCACTTGCTGTTAGAGATCTCAGACGAGCGTTCTCTCCGTCGGAAGTCCTAGCTACTGAAGATGCAGATGGGGGATCACATGTAATAGTCGAGGATGTTGTTATTGGAAGTCAATACATACCTTCATCTACATGGATTGGAGGTCATATTTCAGCATTGCATCCCTATGCCGACATTTATCCACTGTTCATCGGAGGCGACGTCCGTCGAGCTGATGGCGTTGCATTCGAGCCTCCGGTGACATCGGATGCACAGTTCTTAGGTCGTTCGGCACTTCAGATCTCACGGCGCAATAATCGAACGCAGGATTTTCCGCAAACGGCGGTGGCAAAATTTCTAAAGGTTCTTCACTTCTTGGAACAACTCAGGTGAACGATCAACAATGCGACATTCTCGTGACAGCTCGCGACCACAGGAGAATCATGGATCACCTCTATCCCGGGGACGGGAACGAACATGGTGCCATTCTCCATGCTGGCATCTATCGCAAAGGGAGGTCATTGAGGCTATTGGTACAGCACTTGGAGATTGCTCGAGGTGGAGTTGAATATGTCGTTGGACAAAACGGCTACCATGCGCTAACGCCAACATTCATTCGTCGCGAAATCCTCCAATGCAGAGACAGTGGTTCCGCATATCTCGCGATTCACAACCACGGTAGTGATCGACATGTTGCATTCAGCCGGGTCGACATGCAGTCACACGAAAGAGGCTATCCAGCACTTCTTGACATTGGACGAGGGATTCCTATTGGTGCTTTGGTATATGGACGACATTCCGTTGCCGCTGACATTTGGCTACCGGATGGAAGTCGTAAAACGTTGGGAAAATACTATGTGGTCGATCAAAGCATAACCAGACTTTTCTCTCGTCCAAAACCGCGAGTGAGGGTGAGCGAAAAACACGAGCGCCAGGTACGGATGTTTGGTCAAGCAGGCCAAAACGTATTGAAGAAAACCAAAGTGGCAGTAGTTGGACTCGGAGGCGTTGGTTCACTGATGGCTGAGTATCTAGCACGTCTTGGAGTAGGAAACCTGATTCTCATCGATCCAGAGAGAATTGAAAAAAGCAATCTGTCGCGAGTGGTCGGGGCAAGAAACAGTGATATTGCAAAACGACGATTTAAGGTTGACATTGCCTTACGTCACGTGAGAGAGATGGCATCTGAAACCGCTGTGACTCCTCTATCATTAGACGTAGTGCACAGTTCTGCCGCTGAGCACCTATGTGATTGTGATTTCATTTTCCTAGCCGCTGACTCCATGCGCGCCAGACTTCTAGTAAACGCAATTACACACCAATACCTTGTTCCGTCAGTTCAAGCTGGTACAAAAGTACTTTCAGGACTTGAACATCACCTTGACGATGCAATGTGCGTGGTGCGACATGTCAGGCCTGGCCAAGGGTGTCTTTGGTGCAACGGGTTGATCAATTCGACCCAACTAGCAATCGAGGCAAAGTCCGATAGGGAACGAAAAGAACAGGAATATGGAGTCGGTGAGCCAAATCCAAGTGTCATTACTATGAATGCTGTGGCTGCCGCACATGCGGTGAATGACTTCTTGTTCGATGTTCTTGACTTGCGAAGAACTGATCGCTCGGAGGCCTACCAGCACTATCATTTTCATAATGGAAAGTCATATCGAGTTATGCCTCGCCGCAGTCAAGAATGCTCGGAGTGTGTTGGTAGATTGGCAAAAGGCGAATCGCTTGACCTCCCAACAATAGGATGAACGATCTGAGCTCCAATCGATCAAATCGGTGCAGCTGCAGCCACTTTGTGGAAGGAACTCTACACTTCATACAGTCGATGCCTATACTTTGCAAAAACACAACACTGCAATGAGTCGACGGATTGAATTTGATCTTCCAGCATTTCACAAGGCTTTGACAGCGACTGTTCAAGCTCGTCAAACAAATTGGAAGTCCGTGAGTGAGGAAACGGGTGTGTCTCAGTCAACTCTCTCTAGAATGTCCAAAGGCCAGCATCCGGATGCGGCAAGCCTTACGGCATTGTGCGCTTGGTCAGGTCTCAACCCCGTTGAATTCTCTGAACAAACACGACACGAACCAGCGACACCAGCATTGGTGTCGAAGTTGCTTCACGCAGACCCACAGCTCGACGAGGGGGCGGCCGAAGCACTCCAGACTATTCTTGTCACCGCCTACGAAAAACTAAAGCGTCAAGGTTAATTCACGTTTCCTGTCTTCCCCGCCTTTCTTGTAATGACTTTGAAGTAGCAAAACGGATTTCTGCTGCACCTTCTTCTCGTCTTCGAATGGTCTCGATTATTTCGGGTACGGCTTCCTTCATTTTCTCGCACAAGGCTTCAGGCATGGTTTTGTCGATAGTATCAGGAGAGGGGTTGTCGTTTGAATCTTTGGATTTTGAGTGCATTAACTTGGTCCTGGGCTGAATAGGGAGTTGCCCCTTGTGTGCAAGCCTAAGTCCGTAGGACTGGGCGTAGATTTAGCTCGATACGTTGAAACGGTGCAAATCCCGTTCGTTCGAGACGTTGGCCATCCACATTAATTTCTGCAGAATTTCGATCAAATAGATAGACAATCTCTTCATCGTGCAACATCCAAATCGGTACTTCATCTGACTGACTGGCAGATGCATCCAAAATTGCACGTGCTGCGACGTGTCCGTTTAACCACTGATCACGACTACAGTACTCCACAATCCAAACGTACTTAGCCGTGTCCAATTGCATCAGTTGTTTGTACAAGTTGTCGCCCAAATTGGTACGGTTGTTCTTGGCATGCTCACGGATCTTAGAAATTGTTGTGATGAAGTAACGACACAACTCGAGAGGTTCAGCATTAGGATCCCTCACCGTTATCAACAAATCGCGAATGATTCGACTTTGAAGTTCGACAGCATCTGCCGGATAGAACACTTTGTCCGGGAGAGCCACAATGAACCAGTCGAAATCGTCAACTGAGTATCCTGGCGAACTCCCCCTGGTCTCTTCTTGGGAGTGCATTGGAACATTGGAGTAGGGAAGCAAATTGTCGTCCACAGCCAAGAGAGAATCTACCTGACCCCAAACATGGGAGAAATCCGGCGTTTCTTGTTCCATTGAACGCTTCCAGTTGTAGCCTATTACGGCAACAGCATGTGGGCGTGGCTGGGACATCGCCACAAATAACGGAAATCCCGATTCCAAGTATGCCATAAACTGAGCGAGGAACGAGTTGGGCGGTGAAATTGCAGACGCATTTACCACTAGAGGAAAACAACCAGCTGCGAGGAATACACGTTCTGCACCATAGACATTGAAACCTAGAGACGGCACCAACCCTCCCTGGTCAAACGGAGCTACAAGCTTGGTGATGTCGTGAATTAGATACTCTCGATGCTCCGGAAAAACCTCGCTGTAGTAGCGGAGAATCGCCCAACAAGACACATGTGCGCAAACTGCAATATCGATGTGTTGAGACATCGACGGAAACCCCCGAACCGACAACTGGTGACCTAGTATATTGACATGATGAATCGTCTGGATAGCACTTCCGCGTGCCCCGCGACGAATATCTGGCGAAAGTAAAGATCGTCCCAACGTTGCAACGATGGTGGGTCTGAGAACAACATATCCAAAGTAGTGATCTCTGAGAGAATTGTCACTGCTCGTGAAATCCAGACTCGAATCGTCATACTCGACAGAAACATCGAAAAAGTGCAACCGAACACAATCAGACCGATACTTCCTGCCCTTCTTCGAATAGAAGTTATAGAAGGTGCTCCGATAGTCTTTGTCTACGTACCCATGCTCGACGAGAATGCCCTTTGCTGCATGCGTAACCTGCGACTTCAATTTAGCAGCGATGTCGTTTGGGTTGAATTCTGCACTCAGAATCTCTGTTAGTCGGTCATAACTGTCTGGAGATTCGATATCAATCCAATCGTACGTGGGCATTCTTCAAATTCAGTCTGAGAATCTTTAGGCGCGACCTGAAATGAATCCAAAGAATCAGACACTTGTCTTCGCGTCCTCTACGCGTCCTCTATATGTCGAATTTAGATTTTCAAAAGCACAGGCGCTGTTGCTTGCTGAGATTGCCCATTTGAGTGTTCAAAAGGAGTCTCAAGCCAGCAGTCCATGTTAGGCAATTAATACAGTATGTCAAGTCTCAAATGTTCCATTCGTATTGGATTACAGTAAACCCTGTCAAGTGGGTCGTAGCGAGTGGACGCGCGGCCCAATAGTGGTAAGAGGATTCGGTACGTTCGCCAAACGGCAGTATATGAGACTGGCACGACTTTTTGTAGAAAGGGAGCCTGATGTTGAGTTCAATATGCGACGACGGTCGCTAAGATCAGGTGCTCTAGGTTGAGTTCACCAACATTGCAAATACATCTGTTTGAACCAAATCCTCAGGACATGGTTGCTACGCCTCGCAAGTAGACATAAGGAGTAAAGACGGATTCGAGACGTCTTGGTGGACACATGTTAGTAGATAATCGGTGAATGAACGGAGACATGTGACATGAGAACGCGAAGAAGATTTGACGCGCAGTTCAAGCGGGAGGCCGTGGAGCTTGCCCGCAACGCGAACGTGACCCAGAAGCGGGTGTGCGAGCAGCTGGGGATCAACCCGAACCTGCTGTCTCGCTGGCGCAGGGAGCTGGAGCGGGACGACGGGAAGGACGTCGCGACGCGTCGCCGATGCGAGCTGCTCGGGGTGTCCCGCAGCGGCTACTACCGCTGGCTGTTCGGGCGTGACCAGGATGTGCTGCCAGGCGACATTGAAAATTCCCACCTAAACGACACGAGAATTCCCCACCTCTTTTCGCTGGCAATCGGAGTGAGGCCTTAGGCCGAACAGAGGCGACGCCAAGGGGAAACTGGAACGAACCCAACGAAACATCCAGACAGAGAGACTTGTTAGTAGATGAAGTGTCCGATTAACATGTCGCGAACTCCCATTGGTCAATCTCACAGGGAGGGGCCGCAACGGTCCAATCACAAACTGATGGATATACAACTATTCCCAGTCTTGAGCTTCTTAGACGAAACTTGCTTAACACTTGCTCTTTTTCCACATTTTCGTAAATCGTCGTGGTGATAAGCACGGGTGAGCATCCTTCCTCGATTCCACTTAAGTGTAGTTTGTCAAAACCAACTCATTGCGTTCTTTGAACAACTGGTCAAAGATCCAATCTGCGCCCCAAGCTTGTGCCGAAGTGAAAGCAATCCGGCGCTTCTGATCTGCATTGAGCGGTAATCCGTCAGTCTTGTAACCTAGATCGTGGTGAGCTTCCGCCCATGCATGTTGGAACAAAGTCTTGATTTGAAGTTCAAAAAATTCGGGTACCATCGAACGATCCATGTCATCTCCAATGACATCTGAAGGCAGCACGAGTATGGAATGATGTCCGAAATACCCGAATTCCGACTCGGAATCCGGAATGACATCACGCGACTCAATTTCCCTAAAGTATTTCTGTGTGACTTTCTCGATAGGGCGGACATCCTGATTGTAGAAGACAACAATTCTCGCTCCAATCTGATCCTGAATCTGTACAAGCGGTTCGGAATACTTAGGTTGACCATCGACACATATGGCTGACTTTCTAATAAATCGGTCTACATTCTTCGCACGGGTGGCTATGCGGTCGACTCTCGGCTGGTCACTCAAGAGTTCCTGTAAGTGTTCGCGTAGAGATATAGCTATTTTGACCAAGACTTCCGTGTACCGACTCTTGTATTCCAACTCTAAACTCCTATGCATTCCGCTTTAACCTGTCATTTACGATATTGCCTTCGGTTTCGAATCGGACGAAGTTCTTAATCTCATCGATGGTTTCCTGACGGAAGACAACGTCAAACTCGGTTGCAGGCGCGGTCAAAAGTGCGCCGTTACTAAGTTCCACCGACCTGAAGCGAATTATCTTTCGAAATTCGACCGCGTCGAATTGGAACCTTTCGTTGGCCATCTCGTTCGTACTCACTGCATCAATGATCTCGAACTTAGACCGTTCAGATAAACCGAACCGGTCAGGGAAGTCTGTGATCGTTATGTATTCGTCGCCAAGATTGTCAGCGAGAATGGCTGCTGCACTAATTTCCTTCTTTTCTTCTCCAGATACTTTTTCTAGCGCATCTCTCAATGCGAATGCGAGACGACGGGTTCCGGCCGCAGGAGTCACAGTCGGGCGAGATGCCAAGAAATCTTTAATCCAGTAGTTCGATATATCTGTGGAGTGGCTGCCAATCTGTTTGTCTATCGCACGACCACTCCAGAAGCCACCCACTAGCGATTCGTCTCGATATTCGACTGCCTTGTAAGACGCTTTGTTCTTCAAGAATACTCGTTCCAGGAATTCGACGGAAAACTGTGAGGGGTTCTCGTCTACGTAGATCGCATTGTCTGTTGGGAATCTAGACACTGTCATGTTTTGACCGCTCTTGATGATTTTAGTATCCGTGAGAATTCACATGATAGTTTCCGTTTTGGTCTGAACGGGCGACATGGATGTGGAAATGGACCATTGGGACTCTGTCATGCGTGGGTTGGCTACCACAGAATGGTGCTGCTTCAACGGGCTTGCCTCAGTCTAAAGTCGTGGGTCGCTCCTCTCGCGAGGAGTCCACATAGTGTAGTCGAGGGTTCCCAGCTTGCATCCATGTCGCTCGATTCGGTGTTCGTCGTTCCTTCGGATGGATTCGTCGTCGCGTTCAGGGAGCGCTTTCGCTCGCTGAACGCAGCTGGTTCATGGCGTTGCTGGCGATGTCCCACACGTAGCCGGCGAGGGCTCGAGCTACGGCGACTGTGGTGGTCTTGGTGTTCTTGCCGCGTTCCACCATCTTTCGGTAGCGATGGCACAGATCCTTCTGGGCCGCCCAGGCTCGCTCCTTGGCGTAGGGCGAGGCCAGAGCCGCCTTGCGCTGCAGATGTTTCGTCTCGCGGGGCGGGAACCGGTAGGTCCAGGCGCTTTCCACCAAGAGGCGACGCAGGATGGAGTTGCCCGTCTTGGTGATGCCTCCCGTCCTTCGCAGACCGCCGCTGCTGTGCTCGCTGGGCGTAAGACCCAGATAGGACATGAACGCGCCCGCGGTGGGGAATCGACGCAGGTCGCCCGCTTCGGCCAGCAGGGACACCGCAGTGACCGTGTCGATTCCTCGCAGAGACCGAAGCTCGTCGACGAGCTTCTTCAAGGGCGATTCGTCCACTTCGCATCCGAGATCGCGCTCGGTGTCGACGAGCCGTCGCTCCAGACCCTCCATCACGTCAAGATGGCAGCGCAAGGCCTTCTGCGCGGCCGGAGTCTCCAGCTTGAGGTCCCTGAGCCAGGCTCGATACGTCTGGCTCCAGGTCGATCCTCCCTTCGGCGCATGCAGGTTCCTGCGCAGCGTGAAATGGCGGATTCTCCTCTTCGCTCGGCCAACCTGATCCTTCAGCACCATGCGGCACCGCACCAACTCGCGCATCGACTCCTGGGCCGGATCCGGCACCCAGATCGGCGTCAGAAGCCCCGTCAGGCTCAAGCGTGCCAACTCGCGTGCGTCGCGCCGGTCCGTCTTCACGCGATCGCCCCTGCGTCTCGGAATCAGCGTCGGAGCCGCAACCTCGCAGGTCAGACCCATGTCGCTCAGCTGTCGATGCAGCGCAAAGCCGCACGGCCCCGCCTCGTAGACGAAGTGAAGGGACTCGCCGTAGTGCCTCGACAGTCCCCGCGCGCAGCGAGAAATCTGGTTCGCCCGATTCGAGACGACTCCCACGTCCTCCACACGCAACTCTCCCGTGACCGCCACGTGCCACGCGACAGCCACCGAAATCGTGTCCTTGTGCACATCAAGACCAACGTGGACGGTTCGCCCGCGTCTCGTTGTAACATTCATACGACCTGTTCTCCTTAGTATTTGAACATGCAACAGGATAATTTCCCGTTCCATGCGGAGAGCAGGTCAAAACATGCCGTCTAAGATCTTATGAAAGCTATTTTCTCGGCCTGCAATTAAGAATAGCAGACCTAATCCCGACCTAGCGTCTGTATTCCGAGCTAATCGGTGTGCTAGCTCTCGTCCAGAGTCTAGAGTGGGATTAGTCACGTACGCTAGGATCAAGTCTCTACAGTCATTCTGCTGGTTACCGTCTGTGGTGGGGCAAAACGTGATATCGATGTTGCATTCAGCCTCCGTTCTCGAGTAAATGCTCTCTAGAAGGTCGAAAAGTGGTCCTTTCAGTCGAATCGAAGTTCCACTGATTTGTTTCGCAGGATGGACGTGTTTACTTGGATAGACCAGATACGTATGTATGTACTGTATTGTCAAACGATTGTCTCGGACAGAACTTCACCATCAGGAATGATGTGCCATTGTGGCGTTTGAGTAGGGAAACCCATCGAGGAATTTCATTGTTCTTTCCCAATTTCACTGAGCAGAGACATCCCACTGGCAGGGGCGAGGTGTTGTGCGTTCGGACTTTTTATAGTTTGTTAGCTTTTTCAACATTTCCACCTATTGGATTCCCAATCCGCCGAGTATATGCGGACAGTTCATCATTCCGCTCATGGAGTGGTTACTTGTGAGAAGGCCCTCGTGCGTCTCCGCCAAAGGCGATCGTACCACCTGCCTTCCCATGTCGAAATCGGCGGATACCAAACTATCGTGTTTCGAACGATCGAATAATGGCTCTTGCATGGGAACTTGACTCCAATCGAGGGCCTTAGCGTCAGGAACTCACCATCGTAGGTCAAGCTACGAGTCGAAGGGTCCAAGGCCACATCGACCAATCGACCACACCCGCATGGACAAAGATGCGAGAGAGTTCCAAACCTCATGCTGACATAAAGAGTATTTTTCTTCATTTCGGTTAGGTGTGGGATCGATTCAACGAACGACAGCTTCAGGACAATTGATTCTTTATTCGTCGCAACAGCTTCATGAAGTGGATTGTGTGTTCCCCGGCTCTTCGGTTTCCAAAAGGTCATCCTAAGCCTCTCGCACTATTAGAGACTGGTCATTTGCGCTGTAATCCAAACACTCTTCCCTTTGTGCCATGACGACTTGACCCTTCATTTTTCGCCAGGACTGAATTGCCCAGCTCGCAGCCATTGAGTAAACATCCGGTAAGTCAAGACTTCCATAGTCGTCCTGTCCCGCTTGGCCAACTTGAGGAATAGCGTGCCTCCAAGAAGACACACCCACGTGGGCGGTTATTACCCTCATAGAGATCCTTACCCGCTTGTCCATACGCACTAGCGAGAGACCTGCAACAACGAACGGAATTTGAGCATCGGCCAGCGCATCACAAATCATCAGCCGTGCATCAGCGTCGTCCACAGCTACGAAAGCGAAAGTGGTCCCTCCAAGGACTTCATGAACGTTCTCGGGAAGCACCTTAGAATTGAGACCATGTACTCTCGAGTGGACTAGGGAGTAGACTTCCTGGAACCAGACTGCCTTTGGTCTACCGATCCATGTGCCCGGATCGAGACCACCCGGCATGCGGAGAATGTTCTTGGGTTCGATGCAATCGTAATCCCACCCGCGAACTTCAAAAGGATTGGCCTTAATTATTAAGTCCGCTATCCAAGCACCGACTCCGCCAAGCCCTATAATCGCCACACGCTCACGGTCTACCAGTGCCTTCCAATCCATTGCTTCTGGCGTTTGGTCATCTAGCAATTCGAATGTGTAGTGGCGAGGTACAGTTTTTCTGTCCAAAGAGGCTGATCCAAGAAACAGTGCATATATCTGCATGACGTAGTTGTTTAATGCTTCCCAAGCATCGGCATATTCTCGACCTGTCAGCTTGATAGAAAGAACTAGATTAGAATCAGATCGACCAATGACTCCGTTTGCCAACTCGCCGCCGGTCCGGTCATAAAGCCGTCCTTGTATAAGCCCTCGTATATTGGCTGTGTGCGCAGCGTTTTGTTGCCAACCGTGGCTTGCTTGGAGATTGTCCGAGCTAGGGGCGGTTCCTACCCAAATGTCGCATGTACCAACAATACTCGGCGCAACAAAACAAGGAATTCCTATAGCGCCTATTTCCAAGACTTGACGATCAATTTTCCATCCGCGGCGTTCAGCTTCACTGTATGCTCGTGATTTATGCTCCGACACTTACATCCCCTATGCGAGATAGGAATCGTCGATTGTGAACGCCAGTTCATCAACTACGACCATTGGTTTATCGGTGGGGTAGAGAATTCCCTTTGTTCCATCCTTTTCTGTCCAGCTTATTCCCGGCAGATTACCAGTCACATGTCGAGCGGGATCGAGCTTGTTCCACAGTTCCACCACTTGCGAAAAGTTAATAGTTCGCTTAATCCACTGCACCGACCGAGCGTTGATGAATATTGTCAACTCTCTGACTATTCCTGTCGGTCCGATTGGTCCGTCACCGTTTCCAGGTTCATTAGGCATATTGAGGTTCTCCTTATTTCTGACTAAGTTTCTGTTTGTCGCTTTCTAGTTTTCTGCACGACTGGCAAAGAGATTCTTCCGGTGGCCGATCAAGTTGCTCAACAAAGTTCGATTCGGGCCATCCTGAACACGACTCAACCCAATGCCACAAACCGTCAAAGAAAGCAGTCTGAGCACGGCGATACATCCTAAGTTCTTGACGTCCCTTGTAGGTCAGCACATGTCGTCCTGCCGGTGTCTGAACGAGGTGACCAATTTGTCGAAGGGCGTAGCGGATGACTCCAGCCCGAGAGGTCTGAGATGTCACAGAGGAGTCTGGATCGATATCTCGAGTCAATGTCTTGAGGTGCCTTTCGATCGCAAACATTGAAGCTATGTCATCTGAATTTGCCCGAAATGACAGGTTTGATTCTTCCTTGAGTTGGTCATGCTTTTCGTCCATCAGTTTGCACATTTGAATGACTTAGTCGTTAATAGTAGCACATGTAAATGGGTCTTAATACACATAAGTACACATTAGTTACATTTATATCAATGTGCTACATCATGTTGTCTGTGCTGGTGTTGTTGGCGAGCTGTCGATTGATCTCGTTTGAAAGCACTGTATGTCACTCGAAACCCAAGATTCGACGGGAAGTTACCGGAAGTACTCCAAGACTATGAAAAATCGATCAGGTCGACAGACGGTTCGATTGAATCCCAAAAATCGGGATGAGGAATGAAGGCAAGGAATATTCTGCCATTCTGGGATTGAGCCACATGCTGGAGCTGATCCGTGACCCAGCTCAAGTTCTGTTCGCTAGACCAAGACTCGCTAACGACATACAGTTTGTCGCTATCCGATGTACCTGCGCACAGTTTGTTCAAGTCACGCATGAACTCCCTGCCATCGTTCTCCATTTCACTCTCTACTTGCCAAAGTACGTTGACAATCCTGTCAATTTCGACGTTCGTGTGTAACGGTCCGCCAATAACGTCGGTCTCAACGATACTGATGTCGTGCAAGAATTCACTCGGGCGTCCAGCTAGCCATACACGTACGTTACGGCTGCTTGCATAGTAGTCCTCGAATTGCATTGCTAGTGACTTGACGAACTTGCTGCTCCTGCGTTGGTTTCTGTCTTTTCGACACATGGCACGAAATTGCTTGCTTTGCTGGATCGCTTGTTTCAGAGCGCGTTCAAGCACTTCTCTTAATTCGTAAATGGAGACGGATTTCACGATGTTTCCAATTTCTAATGTTGTTTCCACCGCTCAATTATCCATTCAGTCTTCTAGGTACAGCTCTCAACATTCACACTTGAAATGACGAATCTCGAGAATTGTCTGTGTGGAGTGATTGGATTGTGCAACCTAATGCTTGCTATACCAGGAATCTGCAGCAGGTGCAGGCAACTGGCAACGGCTCCCCAATTTCGATTTGTACCAATGCGCTCCGAATTCTCTAGGGTTCAGGCAGTTGTACCGAGATTTCCAATTTAATTGACGTTTTTTTGGTCATCGTAGTTCAACGGTTAGAGATTGAAGTGATTCGAGTCAACTGGCATTGACCTAGTGTTTGTAGTGGCGAGAGTCCGAGAATATTCGAGTCTAGGAATGCTTCTGTCTTAAACAGGACTGCTTCAATTGAGGACTTGATCCACAGGAGATTGGTTTGTTAACACAGTTCAATTCAGACACATCGATATAAAGGTGGAGAGCATCACAACTTGCCGGACATTTCAACGAGGAGATGGATATTCTTGTAGTCGCAAGAAGAAATGGATTTCGGAATGGATTCTCACTTGCGGAATGACCCTCATCATGGAGTGCGTAGATTCCGCAGTGTTTGTGTGAAGTCGAGCGAGTTTGTGGCGGATTGGATTTACTCGGAAGGAACGTGCCTCCAAACATGTTCAAATTGCGGCATTGGGCATCCATCGCTAAATTTCTTCCACGGAGGAGTGGTGCCCATGTACCACCACGACCACGAACTATCGTCGCGTACGTCCGTCGGAATGCTACAAACATAACGGATCTCGCTTCCGATTCCATCCATTTGGAATTCTCGGTGGCGATACTTGATGCATTGAGCAAAGTAGTTTGGCGTCTCGCACCTGCGCATGACTCTTACGGCTGCGATTCTCACAATTCCAGAGTGGCCATTCTTCGAATTGATCCAAAGAATCGACTTTCCCCTTGATGTGGGAGGTGTTACGAGTTCTTCTATTGCCCACGAACGAAGTTCTTCGTCGTCGGCAGGAGGAGCCATGCGACTCCGCTCCATCGCGTTTGAAATGGCGATCCATCGAGCGATGCGAGGACCATCCGCCGGATGTGTCGTCGCCATCAGGAGCGCATTGACTCCCCAGCCACTTTGCTCAGGAGTTACTGAGTCACTGCCTGCTCTTGCGAGTCGAACGAGCAAGGCTTTACCGTGCTCGAGGTCAATTCCAGCGTTTTCAAGTATCAATGCCATGTAGTAATCCGCTTCCAGCTCGTACTGCGGACTGTTGGCTGTCGCTCCCATGACATATACATCTTGGGCCAGTTCCTCTACCTCGTCGTCATTCATTTCGTTGAATTCTCCCAGCACCGTCACAAGGAATGCTCCAGCCGCACCCAACTCAGCGTTTTGGTTTGACTTTGCGATGTGGTCCGCAAATTTGCGGTGTAATCCGCGAATATGTGCCCGTACTCGTGTGCCAGTACGGCTGCAATTTCCTCGTTGCTTGCGGCGTAGTACTGGAGTCCTGAGTGGACGGTGATTACATTGCTTTGATCCACTTAGGCGTTCACCGTGGGATCTTCCACGATGTAGACCTGTTGCCCTACTAGTTCGCAGTGACTTGCGCCTACCAAATAGCATGTCTCTCTTGCAGACGGACCAATAAGGGCGAGCACTCGATTCAGAGTCGGACGCCACTCATCTTCCACCAGATACCGAGATTCAGGGATTGGGTAATTCACGATGGCTTTGAAGGCATCGAAGAGCTCTCCCCATTTAGACGGAACTCCACGTAAACCGACGGGTACTGCCAAGCAACCGGAAAGCAATAGAAGTGGCAGGAGCAAACCGAGCAGAGGTCTGAGAAGCCCGTTCCCTCTATGGGAACAATAGTGGGTGATGTCTGTAGACGTCTGTGTCCTATCCATTCGTTCCTCCCATGATCGAATGAGAACTGTTGTTCGTTGGAGTGTTGTGTCTAAGGAGCGATAGCCCCATCTACGAGCGTGTCGGTTTCAATCCGTGGTTGCACGCTCTCCAGATACTGCGGTACTTGATCTCCCCATGGCAAAACGTCCAAGAATCTTGCTGTCCAAATCCACATAGGTCTCAATCCCAACCGCACCAGAACAGATTGCTTTGCGCTAGATCGAGGACGAATCAATCATTGTATTGACCCACTCCAACGATGCGGCAACAGCAAGCTACGGGTGTCGATATTTTCACTGGAGGGAGCCGGGTGGCCTGTGAGATCGACCAGAAAGTAGGATTTGCTGCCATTGCACGGAGGTTGGGTGCGATCATTAGGCGTTGCTGTGCCGCGGTGTCCCTTGTGTTGTGATCCAGGCCGCTTTCATGGCCCAGATTCGGACCTTGCGGCGCTTTTGAAGTCGACGTACTACAACACTCACGATCTCTTCGTCGATAACTGAAAGGACCGCAAGCGCTTTCTTCCTTGTCAACAATCTCGTTCGAGCGCTGGCCAAATAAGTTGACACCGTGAATTGAAGTGTTTGCTCATTTGCAATAGGACTGTCGGGATCGAAGTTTCCATCACGGACGGGAGCAAGCCGTCCCCTTGCAAATCCTGATCCTCGATGGCAGATCCCGTTCTACATGGAGAATCACTGTGCACGGTACGCTACTTGACGGATTGCTCCTTGATTGTGGAAAAGAAGGATTGAGATTCCGTGTGGCGTGCGTATGGTGCGACCCAACACAGAGCGAGCCCTAAGATCAATTCCGTGCAGACAGACTAGACGATTAATTCGACTAAGTTCCTTTCACCAACGCCTACGAAAACCAGAACAATTGCCGCAGGGCGTCAAGCCCCCGATCAGTTCGGAAATTCCGACAAACTCCGTACGATTTTCGTTTGCGACCATTAGATTCCTCTACCGCTAATCGAAATCGAACCTCTTATTAGTAAAGTCCAGAAGGGTCACGAAGAGAAAGAGAATTGAGAAGCCATGCAAGTCACTTGAGAAAGATTCAGCCAGGACACTGACAATTCCAAAATACGATACTCCCCTCTGTCTCTTCGGAACCACAATGGACGCTACGGACATACTTATTACAGAAGGCGTTATGATGCTGATCTTCGGATTGGTGTTCTCTATCGTATGGGTATCAATTCTCTTTCACATGATCCAACTCCACACTCGGATCGCAGAAGCCGTGGAGCGATTGGCGGACATCAGAGAAGGCGAGCAGAAGGCTGGAAGCCATTGATGCGAGTGCAAGCTGTAAACTGACAGCTGAGTTGGAAGAATAATGAAGACTTAAGAATACTGGCTGGACTGGCTGGACTACGCTTCGGATCCTGAAGTGTCCACGAACACTCCCTTGCCTGTTGGAGTACCGTCCCTACAACCTGCTCATGAATCTGGCCGCAATTGTCATTGTGGCGAGGCGATCCTGTACTTTTGTGCTCTCAATTGTTCTACGTGGTGGGTCCCATAGTGGAGGTCCCACAATGGGGTTCCCATAGTGGGGGTACTGACCACGATGATCAATTCTGGGAGCTACCGGGGACGACTTACATGAGACCCCACTGAGGCATTCCCACTCATCCCTGTTTCTTCCTTTTCAGGTAGCGTGAAACAATCGAGCTCGCAATAGCTTCTCATTCCCGACTGAGAGCAGATGACCAAGTCAGTCCCAATCTGCTCGGTCTTGAAGCTAATCTATCTTCCGGTCTAGTAGGTGAATTCCGGATGGTTTGAGCTGACGCTGAGTCGGCAGGCGACCGTGCACGAGCTCGGGATTTGCTTACCAAGTCAGAAGTCAAGAATTTTCTCTTGGGCGATACTGTGCACCGGTAGTGAAAACAGGACTGATTCTTGTACTTATAGGACTACCCGGATCTAGTTCGTCAAATCTCAACTCTCTCATTACGTGCTTGACCAAGCTGCCGACCATGGTCTTGAACAGGTTGTACTGTCTTTCGGTCTCAATTCTTGAGTCTCTGCAATTGAACTCCATAAAGTCCGGAGCGTGGTGAAGGGTATCCGAAGCTGGAAATCCGATCTGCGTCATGTCACGCATCAACGCGCACGATTCAGGGCTAGCAACAATGCTCTCAATATCAGGGTATTTCGGAAAGACAGCACTAAACGGTTGGTCCGGATTGAAGAGTCGCATGACATTCACTTGGCACTCTTGCACTAATGGAAGGCAGGCGGCACATATAAGCAACAAGAGCAACGGATTACTCTTTGATTTCTACGCACGTACTGTTTCCCACACATTCGCCCGAAGAACCTCGTTAGGACTGCAAGTTAGATCTGTCGAACTGTAGACCTGTCCCTTGAGTTCGATGTCGGGTCCAAGTCTTGTCAATTTGTTGTACAAGCATGTCTAAAGAGTGGACGATGATGAAAGGAATTCTCGCAACAGTTCGTTGAATGGTCGATAGAGTTAGAAATTGAGGCAAAGGTCTTCTGGGACGTAGGGAGAAGAGTTATCAACGGGAGAATTCCTCGTTTTCGTTTGAGGAGCAGACCGTAAGTCTGAGCAACCAAAGCAACAAGCGAGTATTGCTGTTGTATGCAATCTTCAGGAATGGGATAGTGTCAGGCATTCTGAGACGATTGACACGCCTGCTGCCTTCGATTGTTGATACATCTATAGAACGTTTACTCCCACAACATCACAAAATCACACGCGCCATGACATCACCACGAGAGAATGAATTCTTTTAGCGTCGCAGGAAGCGAGAGAAATCGGAACTGAGTCTCATTCGTGGTACGACTCACTCCAGAGAGTGCGTAATTTCCGCAGTGTTTGTGTGTAGTGGAGCAAGACTGTATTAAGAAAAGGTGCGAGTCGGTTGACTTTGTCTTTGATGGCAATTGAAGAGACCCCGGAATTGTTCGAGCGAGGTGATCTCTTCGTTGGAAGCGGGTCGATTGTGTTTGATATGGATCGGATGTTTTCGGACGTGTAGGATTGAGTTCGGTGTTGTTGATCGCTAAGAAAGGCCACTGTAGTGTTTGTTCAAGCCTTGAGACTCGAACGGATGTGTAGGTACTTCCGTCAAACTCGATAGCGGTTCTATGCGTTCATGCTCGTAAACCCGAAAATTCTCGGGCGATGTAGCATCTGTCACTTGGATAGCGAGGACTTGATCGTCTGGTCCTTGAAGTGAATCTCCCCATAGCTTTGAGTTGAGTACGGAAATGTACGATACCTGTGACGGGTCGTCCCAACACTCGTTCAAAATTGGGGGGTAGGTCGACTTGTGGAAGTTTTCAATTTACGACGAAGAAACCACCCATTTAGAAGGGGGCTCTCACTCATGAGGGCTTTCACTCATGTGAGGGCCTTCCCTAATGTGAAGTCCTTCCCTAGTTTGAAGGGCTTCATTATTGTGAAGCCCCTATGGAGCCTTCTCAAGAAGGGCCTACCTACCGAAGGCCTTCAATGCTGAAGGTCGTCAAGTTCACGACATGGCATCGCTCGCGTGAAGGCCTCGGCTGTTGCGAGGGTCTCGACTGTTGCGAGGGTCTCGACTGGCGCGGGGGCGTTCATCATACGAAGGTATTGGGATTTGTAGGGGTCTTTGCACTCGCAAGGGTTTTACTTGGGTGGAGGACTCTAGAGTTGTCAGGGGCTCTCAACCATCTCGAGAGACTTGAAACTTCAGAGACTCAATATAAGAAGTGCAACACATACTTTGTGACCCAGAACAATAGGGATCGCACTGGTGGCTCTTATGTATACATAAGAGCCACCAGGAAAATCGAACTCTGTCGGCTTAACCCATCGCAACGCCGTTACCTTCGCGCAGCTCCACGTGACTCGAAAATTGAACGAGGAAGGGAAGGGTGCTTGAAATCTCTCACTCTGATTTTGGGTGGGTTTCGATCGTCTGCTCATTGACTGTTTTCCTACCTTTATATAGGTGCGTTCATAGGCCGCATAAATAGGTGGTCAATCCGTGTGTGTTTTCCTTAGGACTGAACGGGTTCTGAAGGGTTTCAAATGTGTACAATAAACAGGTGAGCGGTCGGAGCAATCGACCGAGGGTTTTACGGTGAAACACTTG
Source organism: Candidatus Azotimanducaceae bacterium (assembly GCA_965203735.1). Taxonomy (GTDB): domain Bacteria; phylum Pseudomonadota; class Gammaproteobacteria; order Pseudomonadales; family Azotimanducaceae; genus Bin55. The sequence continues at coordinate 133,964 of OZ241909.1, read as the reverse complement.
TGGTTGAGATTGCCCCTTTTTATCGGATTGAAACAATTTGAAACAATTTGAAAAAAATTCGTCAAAAGGGTTGACAATTGTTTCAATGATCGTTTACACTTCACCGAGTTTTGCAGGACAAGAGTGTTTGTCGTGCGCTTCGCTGTCTTTATCAAAGACGCGTTCGTCGCATGATTTACGGTGTTTGTAAGACTTTGTAGCAGGGAGAATGTTGAGCGGAGGAATCAATGATTCGAGCATCGTCAGATGTAGCCACAAAATACAGACGCCCTAGCCTGGGCTGCGCAGGATTGCGCCTTGGATGGGCGGTTATAAGCGGCGGCCAATTTGGCAATTACAGGAGGAAATCCCAAATGGATAGAAACAAAGAGGTTGCGGGGATGAGTAGTCCTCTGCGACTGGCAACGAGAGCGGTCGGTTCCGCCGCGCTGCTGGCGATGGGGCTGTTCGCGGTTCCGGCGTGGGCGCAGTGTGCGTTCAGCGCTCCGACGGAGCGGGCGAACACCGGGGCCGACGGCTGGGACGACGGCGCGACGGCGACTTCCGGCGACCTGATATTTATTGTGGGCGCCGGCACGACCGGGATAACCATGCCTGCGGTAGCCGACGAGGCTGCTTGCGCCGGCGAAGGCGCGGTGCAGGTCACTCTCTGGAAGGACGGCGTGCAGCAGGAGACCGCAGACGGAGAGACAGACATAGTGCTCCTTGTGTTAACGGACGATGCGACCACTCCCAGCGAGATCAACGTCTCCACCACGGCGGCGGACACAGACACGTTAGCCGCAACTGGTGCCGCCGTGAACTACACGGCAGCAGGCACGGATCCGGGCTTCCACAACGCGGCACCTGTTTCGTTTGAGCTTCGGGCATCGAAGGCGTTCGGCGGCAATGACGTAGCCACATTCTCGTTCACCGTGACGCTTCGACCTGCTGCGCTCGGCACGGCGCCGGCGACAGTCGAGCTCTACTCCGAGACGGCGACGAGCATCTACGTCGAGTGGACGGGCGACGGAAATCCCAGCGATGCCACGGCGGATCCGGTAGTTGCGGACACCACGGCGGAAGCGTACGAGATCGAGTACACCTACACGCCCTCGGGCACCATGGCGATGCCGGTTACACGCACAATGCTCGTGACGGACACTGCAACGGGAACCACAACGGCTGGAACGGGCGTCAACCCCCGACAGTCCGCAACGCTGACCCATTTGGCGGCTGGCGCCGAGTACACCATTACGGTGAAGGGCGTGAGAGGAATGGGCTATGCGCGGCAAGAAAGTGCTGCGACGACGACCGATTCCGGTGGAACTGATCTTCTGACGGAGACCACAAGAAGTCCCTACTTCAATCCGCGCCTAGAGACGGACAACGAGATGGCGATGCCCTACAAGATTTCGGTGGGCGAGTCCGTTGACCTCCAGGTGAAGGACTTGATCTACATCGGGGTGGCGGGCGCTTCATCTGGTATTGGTGAAGAAGGTGAGGCTGTTCCGGCAATCGATCCCGCCGACAACCCTGCTCTTACCAGCAATCAGGGGCGTGGTACCTTGGCGGCGGATGCAGGTGCGGCCGACGATCCGATACCTTCCTTCAACTTTATGGTGTCGGGTGGGAGCAGCAGTTCCTTTAGTGTGGAGTACCTGAACGACGGCGACTCCAACAACGCCGATGACCTCATACGAATCAATGGCCTCGGGAAGGCCGCGGCGAGGACAGTTACTCTCACAGCAACATCCATGGACGGCATGACGACGCTGACAGGCACGATGCAGGTGCAGGTGCTCGAGAACTTCGCTCCAATGTTCGCGATTTCCGAGGCAACCGTTGATTGGAACGTGAAAGACGCGGATGATGCGTTGACGTTCGAAATCGACGTCATGGCCAATTTCGTGACTGATCAGATTGCGGACGCGAACTCGGGCGATTGTGGTGGCAACGACAACAGCAGCAACGAAATTAACTGCGACCATACACTGGAATTCTCCATGTCGGGAGGCAGCGGCTTTTTTGAAATCGACGATGAAACCGGCGTGATCAGCGTCAGGGGACCAACAGGTACTCAGACAGCGGAGCAATACCTCGAACGAGTCAAGGAGGGCGATCAGTACGAGATCACCGTCACGGCCACGGACCAGAACGATGCGGAAGACGAAATGACGATTTTCGTGGACGTTGTGGGCGAGGATAACGACGCTCCGAAGAGAAGATCGACCGCTAGAGACCTTTACTTGCAGCCTTTGACTGAGTCGAATGGAGGCGGATATCGAGTGGCGCGAGGACTGAGAAGCCAGTTCTCCGACGAGGAAGGGGATGATCTGTGCTTCGAGATTCGAAGCAGCGATCTGGATGATTCCGACATGAACACGCTTGCGGAAGCCGAACTGGGCGGCGCATCGAGCTGCCAGAACGACACCCTGACGATTTCCATGAACCTGCCTTCGACCGATCCGGAAGACGACAACTTCGGCTTGCTCGGCAAGTACGGAACGGAGACAGTTTCCGTTACGGTTGGCGCGTACGAGCGAGGATCTAGTCCTCGTGTTTCGACCGCCGGCGCGGTAACGGTTTCGGTGAAACTGGTGTACGGCCAGAACGAGGGTCCGTCCATTCGATCGGTGGCTCAGGTAACGGGCCGTTCAACATATGTAACGTCCGGCACACACGAGATCGATGAAGGCGCTGATATCAGGCTGACCTTCACGGCGGACGACGCGCAACCTACTGGAGACGCGCTGTGCTGGAGAGTTGGATTTGGTAGCTGTGGTCCCTGTACGGGAAGTCCTGATGAGGATCGAACCCGAACTTCCACCGGTGCCACAATCCATCGGCGAAGTTCAAATCGCGTATCGTCATCCGGCGTGTCGCACGAGTACGATCTGATAATTGCGGGCGAGGTAAGACAGCCTGCGTGGCAGGGAGGCAATGTAACGACAGTTACGGACTACGAGCGCTACAACGGCGTATACACCGTACGTCTTTGCGCAGCCGACTTGGCGGGCGAAACTCACCGCATTACGTTTGACGTCAAGCTCAAGGACGTCGAGGAGGCACCAGAGCTCGACGACATTGATGCACTCTACATGGTGGTCGGAGACGACCCGACAGAAGTTGATCTTTCGGACTACGCCTCGGACGGTGACGGTGATGCCGACATCGCCTCTTACGATGCCAACTGCATCGTCAGTTGCAGAGGCGCCGTGACAATTTCAGAAGACGACGGCACTTTGACAATCACTCCGAGAACCACGGAAATTGGTGAAGCGGACGAGAACGATACGCTTATGGTCGAGATCGAGGCTTCGGTAACAGATTCGACAGGCATGACGGCCTATACGACGATAGACGTGACGGTCAAGGACCGCAATTCTTCACCGATGTTCGACGGTGGACTGGCCGCAGTTTCGTACTCCATGCCAGAAAACAGCAGAAGTTACAGAATTGGTGAGCCGCTAGCGATCTCGGATTCCGACGACGAAGGTAATACTTTGAGTGTGAGCACTAGTTCGAGAATGTTTAGTGCAAGCAGAGTCGTGACGAGCCCTACGGGTGCCGATCCAGAAGATGTCACCTATGGCGTTCAGATTCGATCCGGTTCAGGGCCATTCGACTTTGAAGACGAAGACGGTATTAACTCCTACGACATCTCTGTGACTGTCATGGACAGATACGGCGGTCGGGATACGATCGAAGTACGAGTAGACTTGACGGACGTCAACGAAAAGCCTGTGATCGTAGAAGATTCTGGCGACATCGATGATCAGAAAATCTTGGTGGGCGTAACTCGATGTGTGGTCGACGCGAGCATGCATTTTGAGGACCCCGACCATAGAGATCAGCAAGCGGGTCTGTATATCGAAGCAAGCACCACGCGTCCTTCTGACGCACGGGTGGAAGTGGTCGACAACAACATGATCTGCGTCACCGGTCTTAATGTAGGATCGGGAGCGGGTCGTGTGAAAGTAACGGCTACGGACCGCGAGGACTTGCAAGTGAGCAAGACTTTCCGACTCACAGTCGAGGCTAACATGATGCCCACGGTCGTTGACGAGGGCATACCTGACACGATGGTCGACGAAGGCGGACGAACACCCGACATCGATATGAACATGTACTTCGACGACGGCGACATGCTGTACGAAGAAGATCTGTCGTTCGATTTCAGCATCGACAATCCTGGCGTCGCAACCGGCGCGCTTGTTGGAGAGGACTTGCTGCGCATCTACGGCGATGCGAAAGGCACCGCTATGGTCACGGTAACCGCGACCGATGAGGACAATCAATCCGTATCCGATACCTTCGAGATTGAGGTCACGAAAAATGATCCTCCTGTCCCGAATCCTGACGCGATTGACGATGTCGTCACTCGTATTGGACTTGTAGAAGATCCTATTGATGCACGTGATGCGTTCACTGACGAAGGCGACCAACTGACCTATTCGGTCGAGACGGGCGATCCTGATGTAGCAACCGCCGCCATGAAGTACGATGAAGAGGGTGGACCGTGGATCGTTATCCATTCACACTCTCCAGGTAATACCGATTGTACGCTGACGGCGAGAGACTCGGCTGATAACAAGGCCGAGGTGGAATTCTCCATCGAAGTTGGAGCGCGCAACGATGCTCCGACCGTGGCGAACGCCATCGACGACGTAACTCTCGAAGAAGGCGACCGACACGATATCGACCTCGAAGATGTATTTGAAGACGAAGCAGCGTTAGACATTGAAGTCGAAAACGAAGACGAAAGTGTCGCGGACGTTGTACATCGACGAAGTGCCAACGAGATTCGAGTCTATGCCAACATGGCCGGAACTACTACAGTTACTGTTACAGCAACTGACAACGTCGGTCAAACCGCAACGGACGAGTTTGAAGTGACAGTTGAAGCCGTACCGGAAGCTGTCGGCGCGATTGCTGATCAGACCCTCCAGATTGGTGGCGAAGATCTCGATCTGAACGTCAGTGAGTACTTCTCGTACACAGACGGCGTTGATCTGCTGTCCTATACGGTCACAACCGATGGTTCCGCAGCAGCCTCAATCACCAATATCGGCTCGCTTCTAACGATGTCGCCATTTACGCGCGGATCGACTGAAGTGACTGTTACCGCTACCGATCCGAGAGGAAAGACTGCGGTACAGACGTTCAGCACGATTGTGAGCGACAGCGAACTCAGAGCGGTTGCGGAAAACGCATTGGCCGGTTACGGTCGAGCGATTCTGGCTGGTATATCTCAGGCAATCGGATCTCGATTGGAATCCAACCGATCCGAATCAGGACTTGGAATGGGACAATTCGCACGATTTGCTCCAACCAGTGATGTTTCCTATACAGCAGGAACGGAATTCAGTGCCAATCAAGGCGTAATGGGCTTTGGTCACGTAGGTAACCAAACCTCGCAAACGTCGATGGGCGCTGCACCAGATTTCTCGAATTTCAACCTCAAGTCTGTCGTAAGCAGCAGCTTCTCGAAGAATTTGAACGGGAAAGGCGGAGTGGGAACTTGGTCTCTCTGGAGCACCAGGGACTCTCGCAACTTCTCGGGAGAAGGATACGAAGGCAACACTGACACGACTTTCATGGGACTTGACATTCTTGCGAATAAGAACTGGTTGGTAGGAGTAACGGCATCCCGCAACGCTGGCACGAGCCAGTACAGCTGGGGCACCGCTTCCCAAACCATGAACACCGAACTGTTGTCAGTAATGCCTTACTTCAACTTCGAGCCAAGTTCCAAGACTTCGCTTTGGGGAGTTGTTGGATACGGTACTGGCGACATTACGTCGACTGTAGTGAATGCGTCTTCGCAATCCAGCGATCTGTCCATGAATTTAGGCATGCTGGGCGGTCGTCAAGCACTTGCTCAAGCTGGTATCCTCCAGCTTGCGGTACGAGGCGATGCGTCATTCGCGAATCTCGCATCAGCCGATGGTTCCGGTGCTGTAGACGATCTATCTGCTAACGTTCATCGCGTAAGAGCTGGATTGGAAGGTTCATTGACCTTCGCAATTGGTAACGGAAGTTCGATCAAACCGTTTGGTGAAGTTGCATACCGTAGCGACGGTGGCGACGGCTTGACCGGCTCCGGCTTCGAAGTTGGTGGTGGAGTTCGTGTGGAAACGAATGCATTCACGATCGAAGCTCGCGGCCACAAGACTGCATCGCACTCCGCCGAAGACTTTAGCGAAAGCGGCTTTAGTATTCACGCGGAAATTGCACAGTCTGCCGATGGTTCCGGATTCGCGTTGACAGCCACTCCGCGCTGGACCCAGTCCACTGGCATACGAACCGCTGACAGTGTCGTTTGGAACGATGCTTCGACGTTTGGCCAGAATGGATTGCGTTCGATGCAGCAGTATGGCCACGCAGACGGAAATCCCGCATTCAATAGTCGAGCGGGGATGGCCTTCGATACCGCATTGAAGTATGGCTTCCGCATCAACAATGATCGTTACCTTGTAACACCGTTTGTTGAGGCGCAGTCTTACGCCGATAGCGTTACCTCATTGATTGGATTTGAATTCAAGCAACTGATGAAGGCTTCGCGTATCGTGGACATGAGATTCGTTGTTGGTCGAAACGACGACAGTTACGGATCCCAAAGTCAAGTTGGAGTCAACGCTAGGATTCTGTTCTAGTCGGCTTCAATGAATTTGATCGCTGGTCGTTCAAGCGCACGACCAGCGATCCTTAATACGGACTGGTGGATTTCCGTTGCGAAATCCACCGGTTCATTTGAATTTGGAGGGCGAAGCCCCGACTAGACGGTCGAAAAATCACGCTTGGGTATCGCCAAACTAACACGAGAATTGAAGAAATTCGAAATAGATTGAAATTTAAGTGAGACGAAATAAAACACTTGCTGACAGAATTAGAAATGTCAGACTAGTCATGAAACAGCCTAGTAGTCACCGTGGCTGTGCGGTTAAATCGTTTGTTTCACCTTCCTTGGGAGAAGCAAATTTGGTGGCAAAAATGAGAGAGAGCGAAATGAGTCAGAAAGCCTACCGATATATCAGCTTTATGCCATTTCACCGAGTGTTTCACTCACCTTGCTCGAATCGGCATAGAACATTTTGTGGCGATACGAGGAACCTGTCAGATTGCAACGGAATTGCACGAAATTGCGTCTGATTCGTCGTTGAGTTTGGCAACTAAAGGAGGAAATCCCAAATGGATAGAAACAAAGAGGTTGCGGGGATGAGTAGTCCTCTGCGACTGGCAACGAGAGCGGTCGGTTCCGCCGCGCTGCTGGCGATGGGGCTGTTCGCGGTTCCGGCGTGGGCGCAGTGTGCGTTCAGCGCTCCGACGGAGCGGGCGAACACCGGGGCCGACGGCTGGGACGACGGCGCGACGGCGACTTCCGGCGACCTGATATTTATTGTGGGCGCCGGCACGACCGGGATAACCATGCCTGCGGTAGCCGACGAGGCTGCTTGCGCCGGCGAAGGCGCGGTGCAGGTCACTCTCTGGAAGGACGGCGTGCAGCAGGAGACCGCAGACGGAGAGACAGACATAGTGCTCCTTGTGTTAACGGACGATGCGACCACTCCCAGCGAGATCAACGTCTCCACCACGGCGGCGGACACAGACACGTTAGCCGCAACTGGTGCCGCCGTGAACTACACGGCAGCAGGCACGGATCCGGGCTTCCACAACGCGGCACCTGTTTCGTTTGAGCTTCGGGCATCGAAGGCGTTCGGCGGCAATGACGTAGCCACATTCTCGTTCACCGTGACGCTTCGACCTGCTGCGCTCGGCACGGCGCCGGCGACAGTCGAGCTCTACTCCGAGACGGCGACGAGCATCTACGTCGAGTGGACGGGCGACGGAAATCCCAGCGATGCCACGGCGGATCCGGTAGTTGCGGACACCACGGCGGAAGCGTACGAGATCGAGTACACCTACACGCCCTCGGGCACCATGGCGATGCCGGTTACACGCACAATGCTCGTGACGGACACTGCAACGGGAACCACAACGGCTGGAACGGGCGTCAACCCCCGACAGTCCGCAACGCTGACCCATTTGGCGGCTGGCGCCGAGTACACCATTACGGTGAAGGGCGTGAGAGGAATGGGCTATGCGCGGCAAGAAAGTGCTGCGACGACGACCGATTCCGGTGGAACTGATCTTCTGACGGAGACCACAAGAAGTCCCTACTTCAATCCGCGCCTAGAGACGGACAACGAGATGGCGATGCCCTACAAGATTTCGGTGGGCGAGTCCGTTGACCTCCAGGTGAAGGACTTGATCTACATCGGGGTGGCGGGCGCTTCATCTGGTATTGGTGAAGAAGGTGAGGCTGTTCCGGCAATCGATCCCGCCGACAACCCTGCTCTTACCAGCAATCAGGGGCGTGGTACCTTGGCGGCGGATGCAGGTGCGGCCGACGATCCGATACCTTCCTTCAACTTCGCCGTTGCGGGTGGCAACAGCACCTCGCTTCGCGTTGAGTATTTGAACGACGGCGACGGCAACAACGCCGACGATCTGTTGCGGCTCAGCGGTTTGATGGATACCGATGGCGGACAACGAACCGTCACGATCACAGCCACGTCGGCGGATGGAATGACGACGCTTAGAGGCGATATGAGAGTGCAGGTGCTCGAGAACTTCGCTCCAATGTTCGCTATTTCCGAGGCGACCGTTGACTGGAATGTGAACACCGAAGGAAACAACGACCCGTTGGCATTCGAGATCGACGTGATGGCCAACTTTGTGGACGACCAGATTTCAGACGCTAACACCGGAGATTGCACGGACGAAAACGCAAGCAACGACGCTAATTGCGACCACACACTGACATTTAGCATGACGGGAGACACTCGCTGGTTCGAAATCGACGAAGACACCGGAGTAATCAGCGTGAAGGGACCGTCAGCGGGATCGACTCAGACTACCGAGGAGTACCTCGAAGCGGTGAAGGAGGGCGACCAGTACGAGCTCACCGTCAAAGCCACGGACCAGTCTGATGCAAGCGACACGATGACGATCTTTGTGGACGCCGTGGGTGAGGAAAACGACGCTCCGAAGAGGCGAGCACGGCAGAATGACATTTTCCTGCAGCCGCTGACGGAAGCAAACGGAGGCGGATATCGAATGGCACGCGGACTCAGAAGCCAGTTCTCCGACGAGGAAATGGACGATCTGTGCTTCGAGATTCGTAGCATGAATCTGGATGACTCCGATGGCAACACGCTGGCGGAGGCCGAGCTGGGCGGCGCATCGAGCTGCCAGAACGACACCCTGACGATTTCCATGAATCTGCCTTCGACCGATCCGGAGGACGACAACTTCGGCTTGCTGGGCAAATACGGTAAGGAAACAGTTTCCGTCACGGTCGGCGCGTACGAGCGGGGTTCCTCTCCGCGAGTTTCGACCGCGGGCACGGTCACGGTATCAGTACACCTGGTGTACGGCCAGAACGAAGGTCCGAACATTCGATCGGTGGCTCAGGTAACGGGTCAAGATCTGTATATCGTGTCAGGCGGACACAAGATAGACGAAGGGGCTGACATCAGGCTGACCTTTACGGCCGATGATGCGCAACCTGGGGACGACGAGCTATGCTGGAGTCCGGAGGGACGCTGTGCGCCTTGCACAGGAAATCCAGCCGAGGACAGGACCACGGATTCCGCGGGCAACACCATTCATCGACGATCTTCCAATCGGGTGCTAAACGGTGTCTCACACGAGTACGACGTAATCATCCCAGGAACGATGCGAAGCCGATGGAACCCCGCCGACGTGACGCAGGTGACGGACTACGAGCGCCACAACGGCGTATACACCGTTCGTCTTTGTGCCACCGACCTGGCGGGTGAGTCGCATCGCATGACCTTCGATGTCATGCTAAATGACGTGGAGGAGATGCCTGAGTTTGACGAAATCGATCCCCTGTACATGGTGGTCGGCGACTTCTCCAGCGATGTCGATTTGAGTGACTACTCCTCGGATGGTGATGGTAAGTCCGACATCGTGTCCTACGATGCCAACTGCATCATCAGTTGTAAAGGGGCTTTGACCTTTGAGATGCAGAACGGAATTGTGAGGATCACTCCTTCCAGCACAGAATTGGGCGAAGACGATGTGAACGATGTGGTCGAGGTAGAGATCGAGGCTTCGGCGACGGACTCGACAGGTCAGACTGCCTATGAGACTTTTGTAGTGACAGTCAAGGACCGCAATACCATGCCGCAATTTGACGGCGGACTGGCAGCCGTTGCCTATACGGTGAAGGAGAATAGTGGTGTAGGGACTTCCGTTGGTGAGCCATTGGCAGTTTCGGATGTGGACGAAGCGGACAAACTAAGCGTTAAGGTGTTCGGTTCTGACAATTTCTCGGCGGGAATCGTGACAACCAGTCCGACAGGTGCTGATCCAGAAGATGTCACCTATGGCGTTCAGATCCGAGTCGCCAAAGCAGGCATGGACTTCGAAGCCGAGCGGAATTCGTTCGATATCACTGTCCAAATTGAGGACAACTATGGTGGACGAGACTCCATCGACGCGCATATCTCTCTAACCGACATCAACGAATCTCCTGAGTTGGAGGGCGACGACATTCCGGACATGATGATCTTGGATGGACTGACGCGCTGTGTGGTTGATGCGAGCGAGCACTTCTCTGATCCTGACAATCGAGATCAGCAAGCCGGACTTCTGATTGACGCGACGTCGACTCGACCAGCCGATGTTCATGTCAGCATTGTGGACAACAACGATGTTTGCATTTCCGGTAGAAACGTAGGGACTGGAGCTTCACGGATCAAAGTTACAGCTACCGACCGCGAAGGCTTGCAAGTCAGCAAGTCTTTCCGAGTGAGCGTTGAAGAGAACATGCCTCCCATGGTTGTGGGCGACGGCATTCCCGATACAGATACTCAAGAAGGTGGAAACACAGGTGACATGGACTTGAGCATGTACTTCGACGACGGCGACATGCTGTACGACGAGATGCTGACCTATTCCTTCACCATGAATGATCCAGGTGACGTGGCCACGGGTGCACTCGTAGGCGACGGATCTATGCTTCGCGTCTATGGAGATACCAAAGGCTTGGTCGATGTAACGGTCACCGCTACAGATGAGAAAGGCCAAACAGCTTCGAGTATGTTCGAGGTGCAGGTAATTCGAAACTACGAGCCTGTCGTTGATGCTGACGCAATTGCTATGCAAGAGCAGTACATCGGAAAGGAATATGATCCGATCGATGCTACTCAGGTGTTTACGGACGAAGGCGACGAGCTTGATTACACAGTATCGACTTCCGATCCGGATATTGCTACGACGGCAATTAAGTATGACGACATGGATCTTCCATGGATCGTTGTTCACTTGCATTCACCGGGAACGGTCGAGGTGACAATGACTGCGATTGATTCTGCTGAGCAGAGCGCAAGCATCACGTTTACCTTGATCGTGCATCCGCGCAATGATCCGCCGACAATTGCGATGGCAATCGCCGATGTGGAGCTCATCGAGCTTCGAAGTCTCAACATACCTCTCGAACCGGTGTTTGCTGACGACTACGACATGATTGACATCGTGGTTGTCAACGAAGACGAAACGATCGCCGATGTCGTGCACCGCATGACCACAAACATGATCCGAGTCTATGGAAACGAACCAGGCACAACAACTGTCGCTGTGACGGCTACTGACGATATCGGCCAATCCGTTGTGGATACGTTTGATGTCGTGATAGTTCCCAATCATGCACCGATGGTTGCCAACAAGGTTGATGCGCAATCGGTCTTCATAAATAGATCGATTACGGTGGAGCTCGGGGATGTCTTCAGCGATGAAAACGGCGATCCTCTTGAGCTGACCGCCGAGTCTGCAAACGAGGATGTCGCGACGGTGAGCCTCGATGGAACGACGTTGACTATTAATGGAATATCCATTAACACTACGACAATTCTGCTCACTGCGACAGACCCAGGCGAACTTTCGGTACAGCACGTATTCGAGATTGCGGTCTTGAGTGACTCTCCGAATGTTGTCGAAGGCAACGAGCTGCCTGATCAAACTCTGACTGTCGTTATGCCAGTCATGGTGGACGTGGCGGCTACGTTCGAGGATCCGGAAGACGAGGTCCTGACCTATTCGGCTGAATCTGCCGACGAGGATGTCGCGACAGTCATGATGGACGGATCCACGCTCACGGTTACGGGCATGATGGTCGGGATGACTTCAGTTACTGTCACCGCGACCGATCCGTACGACAACACTGCGATGGACACCTTCGACGTAACTGTAATCAATGCCATGCCAATGAGCGTCGGCGAGATTGAGGACCAGACCTTGACGGTGGTGGATCCTGTAACGATTTCGATCGCAGAGACTTTCTCCGATCCCGACGGCGACGAATTGACGTACAGCGCAGCATCTTCGAACACGGAAGCGGCTACGGTGAGTCTGGACGGAACGGACCTGACGATCACGGGCGTGAAAGTGGGTACGACCACAATCACGGTGTCTGCTATGGACCCCGATGGATTGATGGCATCGGCCATGTTCGAGGCAGAGGTCGTGAACGCGGCTCCGATGCTTGTCATGGAAATCGACGATCAGACCATGACAGTGGTCGAGCCGATCAAGATGAGTATTGATGACAATTTCATGGATCCCGATGGTGACGAATTGTCCTTTATGGCGACATCGTCCAACGAGGCCGCCGCTACGGTTAGCGTCGAAACATCTGTTGCGCAAGACCATCCAGGAACCTATCTCACGATAACTGGTGTCAAGGTCGGAACGACGACGATCACGCTGACGGCGATGGATCCTGACGGTCTCTACGCCATGGACGTATTTGTAGTCGAAGTCGAGAACGCGGCACCCATGGTGGTCAACGAGATTGACGACCAAACCTTGACGGTGGTTGACCCGGCGATGGTCTCCATTGCGGACACCTTTATGGATCCCGATGGGGATGAATTGACCTACATGGCCATGTCGTCCAATGAGGATGCGGCTACGGTCAGCCTATACGGAACGGATCTGACGATCACCGGCGTGAAAGTGGGAACGACCACAATCACGGTTACCGCGATGGATCCAGCAGGTCTGTATGCGATGACGTCATTCGAGGCGGAAGTCGAGAACGCTGCGCCCATGTTGGTCAACGAGATTGAGGACCAGACCTTGACGGTGGTCGATCCGGCCATGGTCTCCATTGCGGACACCTTTATGGATCCCGATGGGGATGCATTGACGTACATGGCGACTTCGTCCAACGAAGCGGCCGCAACGGTCAGTTTGGACGGTACCCAACTAACGGTCACTGGCGTGAAAGTGGGAATGACCACGATCACGGTGACGGCAACGGACCCAGGTGGCCTGTACGCCATGACGACGTTTGAGGCGGAAGTCGAGAACGCCGCTCCAATGCTGGTCAGCGAAATCGACGATCAGAAATTGACGGTTGTCGATCCGATCACGATTTCGGTAGCCGACAACTTCATGGATCCGGATGGCGATCCCTTGACCTTCGTAGCGGTTTCTTCCAACGAAGCGGCCGCGACCGTACGCGTAAATGATGCGGACGTCACGATCACGGCTGTGAAAGTCGGGTTCACGAATGTCACGGTGACTGCTTCGGACCCCGATGGATTGTCTGTTTCGGACACGTTCGAGGTCGAAGTCGAGAACGCAGCACCCATGATGGTGGGCACTTTGGACGACCAAGTGGTCACTCGAGGTGAGCCGCTGACATTCTCGATAGCAGGAGTATTTATGGATCCGGATGGCGATCCGCTAACTAATACAGCGGGTTCGGCGGACAGTTCCATTGCGACGGCAACTGTTTCTGGTGATAGCGTGACCTTAGATGGTCTTGCACCTGGAACGACGACGATTACGATCACCGCGAGCGACCCGGATGGCCTCAGCGCTTCTGGATCGTTCAGTGTCAGAGTCGAGACGATTCCGGAAGCAGTTGGCACGATTGCCAACATCACGCTACAGATCGGTGGAGACGCTGCTGAGATGAATATCGCTCAGTACTTCGAGGACGACGATGGCGACACACTGTCGTATGCCGTCACATCCTCGAGCAATGCTGCAACAGCTTCGTTGAGCGGCTCTGACCTCACGGTCGCACCGTTCACGCGAGGCTCTTCGACGATCACACTGACCGCTTCCGATCCCAAGGGAAGAAGCGCTACGCAATCGTTCACTGCGACTGTTAGCGATTCCGAACTCAGAAATGTTGCTCAGATGACTTTGGCGCACCACGGACGCGCGGTTCTATCCAGCGTATCTGCGGTACTTGGCGCACGGCTTGAGTCCGATCGAATGGACACTGGCATGTCGTTTGGACGATATGCTGATTATCTTCCCTCAGAGGATGTTCTTGTGCGACTTGGTGATTCACCTCTTTCGTACATGCAGCAGTTCAGCCATACCAACAACACTGTTAACAGTGCGAATCCAAGCATGAGCTGGGGTTCGAACAACGGTAGCGCTATGCAGTCTCCGATTGGTTCCCCAATTGAATCAACCTCACCAAGGCTTGACGCTCTCTTCAATCCATTTACTTCGAAGAATTTCTCGAAGACCCTGAATGGGAATGGAGGAATCGGTTCGTTCTCGGTATGGGGTGGTTTCGATGCTCAGAGCTTTGAAGGCGATGGCTATAGCGGCGATGCGACTTCGCTGTTCCTCGGTGTAGATGTTCAGACAAATGTCTGCTGGTTGTTTGGCGTGTCAATCGCCAGCAACACTGGCGAGAGCGACTACACGTGGGGGTCTGCGACTCAGACGATGGAAACTTCTCTAACCACCATATTGCCCTATGTGCGATATCAACCCACTGATGGCAAGTCGTCGTTCTACGGCGTGTTTGGAAGTGGTTCTGGAGAGGCCGAGTCGACTGTTGTCAATGCATCGAACCAAACCAGTGATCTTTCCTTGAATCTTGGACTTGGCGGAATGCGATATGAGTTTGCTGAAGCCGGCAACTTTGACCTTGCGTTCCGGGGCGACATCGGCTTTGCGAGTATTGAAACTGCTAGTGGAGACGGTGCGATCGACGGACTTTCTGCGGATGTGAATAGAATTCGCGCAGGAGTTGAGGCTTCAATGCAAGTGGATCCAGGAAATGGTGGATCGGTTGTTCCCTTCGGTGAATTGGCCGTACGCAACGATGGCGGAGACGGTGTAACCGGATCGGGCCTTGAAGTTGCAGGCGGAATTCGATTCTCGCAGGACCAGTTCAGCTTTGAAGCTCGCGGACGCCTGACAGCCGCTCATGGTGGCGAGGAATTCAGCGAGCAGGGCATAAGCGTAGTGGCTGCCTTCCAACCCGCACAGGATGGAACCGGCTTCTCACTGTCTGTTGCTCCAAGCTGGGGAAGCACTTCCTCGAGACAAGATCTCGTTTGGAGTGATACCACGATGATTGGAGTTTCAACTGCACTCCCGGAAACTAACGTACTACGTTCGGCCAATGGAAAGTCCATTGACACGACCTTAGGCTACGGTTTCCGACTGAGCAATGGTAGATTCGCACTTGTTCCTTCCATTCGAGCAAATTCTGGCTCTGCGGATGTCAAGTCGACCCTAATCGGTGTGGAACTCAAACAGCTGATTGAAGCTCCTCGGTCCGTATATCTCAATTTTGCCTTCGGCGAGGTTGAAGATAGATTTGGGTCCGATCGACAGATTGGACTGGACTTGAGGATCCTGTTCTAAGCTAGACAGCAACACTTAAACTAACAACGTGCCGGCGAAAGCCGGCACGTTTTTTTGTATGTGCGATCCAGGTTTCCGTGTTTGATTACTCGACTCTTACTGGATCAAACGGTCTACGAACAAGCAACAATGGGTGACAACTGCCCCATCGGGAGATCGGATCTTCGTCCAGCGTCCAGTAGCGCTATATTCATTTGAGAATAACGATACGCTACGGGTCGCTGTTCACTTGCTTGAACTGATTCTCGACGGATGCAGTGATTGTTACATTCCAACCGGGTTGGATGGACGACTGTCGCCTAGAGCTTCGCGGAATTCTCGAGATTGGTTCAAGATTTTCAGAAACTCTCCTTCCGAGAGGGCGTTACCGTGTGGTCCGCGGTACTCGTTCTCATCCTCGCAGAATTGGGACCAAATCAGTTTTTCTGTAGGGCTCCGATTCATCGAGTGAGGCTTCCTGCCCAATCCGATTGGTTGGAGGTGTTTTATCAAGCGCTTCGCGGAACTCGCGAGAATGAAGCACAATTTTCAGTAACTCTCCTTCAGAGAGGGCATTACTTATTGGTCCGCGGTACTCGTTCTCATACTCGCTGAATTCGGACCAACTCAGCTCTTGGGGCAGGAATTTGCCCTTGGCGTGAGGAGGCCTGTCCGCTGTGGCGACTATGATTTTCGTCTTAGTCTTCCAAAGGTAGTGCCACCATCGACTTACCTTGATCGGATTGGGTATAGAGTCTCCCATATTGATGTGTAGGAATAAGGGATACGCCCCCACGCGCGCGAAGGACTCATCCTCGGCGTTCGTGATTTGCAGCTTCCTTAGGATTTCCATTGCCTCGTCATGAGATAGTTCTGCGCTCTCGTTCTCGAATGTACTGCACGCCTCAATGATTCTTAATTCTTTGCTGCGATCGACTTCGATTTCCATAAGTCCGCAGACTTGTTCATCCCGAAGCAGTATCCATAGTTCACTCTCACTTCGCTCAACAGAGTCCATATATCGGTCGGCGTGAAATCTCCGACCGACACAATTTTGCAGCGTCTTTCCGACACTCATTAGCTCTACGAGACTGCGCACTTCCTTTAGGGCTAAGGAATTGGAAATCTGAATGATTCGCGCGCCTTCTTGCCGACGCTTCTCTTTATGCCTTTGAGTGCTTTTCGACAGTTTGCCCCTGAAAGCTGAAGCTTCGACAGCCAATTCTTCAAACTCAAGGTGGAAGATTTTCTTGATTAGTTTTCCAGCCTCATGTCGAATCGCCGAGTCAGGATGGTTCTTGTGGTGACGAAATGCGTTCTTTAGTTGACCTGTCGTCCTAGTCACTTGTCTTCGAACTGCGCGCCGGACTCCACGTCCATCGCGATTTCCGGGTTCGGATTCGAACTGTTTGATTTTCTGTTCCAGTACTGAAACTGTTTTGCTTCTTTCTTCTGTAGAAATGTAGGGCTGACTAAATTTTTGTGTTAGATCAGTCTTCATAGTTTGTTCCTATAAGTTGAATGGTTTCTGTCTCACGACAGCGCAAGTACAAGACGTTCAGTCGTAATCGCTTGCAACATCGCGCGATAGGAAAACTACGAGAGTCTTCGTATCGACGAATATGCAATTGCGCTAGTCGGGGTTAAGGAGGCGTTTGTTCGAGCGCGGACTCGGGCGAAATCCCGTAGGAAAGGTCGCGTATTCAGCTGTGACTTGGTGGGTGTCGCGTTTCGAACTTGCACTGTCTCCTAGATTATATTTTACATGTATATATAAGACATGTAAAAAGACAAATGGTTCAACACAAGCAATTATGCAAGAGTTAGCTCCAGGAGATTTCTCAGTACGATTCGTGCCGCACCGGAATTTACGCTGTTTCGAAGTACTTGAAAGGGAGAGCTTCCCCGTGTGCCGGGAGTTGGAAATGAGTAGGAGTGCGTGTCGCGTGCATTGCGAGACGCGGGAGAAATGTTGCTAAAGGCGACTTCGCCGCGACACCGGCTACTTAGCTAAGAACAACTCAAAGGATTATTGAGTGCTAGCTGGTGGACTGTTGCAGTATGACATACCCATTTTCATCTACCGCTGCGCACAGTCGATCCCAAGACCACCCGAAGTCGTAGCCAAGATCGGCATTCAGCACATAATTCAATTCTCTGGGCGTGCGGCACACTCGATACGAGACCCAACTAGCGGGATCTGGAGGAGGATGGGATAAAGCAGAAACTCTGCGTTTTGAAGAGAGGCAGAAGACCTCTCGATCATGTTCATCTCTATTTCTGCTGACGTAGAGGGTTCGCCAATCGGGATCCTCGTACACACTGCCGTAACTGAATATCCAAGATGTTCGAATCGGTTTGCCTCCCACCTTCCGATAGCCCTGGGATTCCAAGATCTGCTTGACTTGGTGGCCTATCATTTGCTTGACTTGATCTTCCTCTCCACTCACCCTTGCATGTTCCAGAAGGGTCCAAATTCTTTCCGCACCAATATCAATTGCGCAAACGGCCGGATATCCACGACGACAAAGCAGTTTCATTCGTTCTACCACTCCAGGCTCATTGAGAGTCTCCCACACTTCGGGATATCGAGAGTGAGGTCGAGCGAATATTCCTGGGAAATATGCGTCAGAATCCATCGGCTCAATCGCGTGTACTCATTAACAATTTACATGATACTTATGAGTAGGTTTGAATTGCATTGAAGCTCTTCGGTTCAATTTGAGCTGTAGCAAAGAGTTTCAGCACTTTGCGGGATCCATCGAGACAAATAGATCCTCTGCCGATAGTAGCGGACATCTCTTGGATCGATTACGCATCGGTTCAAGTATTCTGGAGGACTACGTGATCGCGTCCACAAGACGGAAAAGTTGAGTAAAGCCCTGATGTGGCAATGAAACGAGATCGAACAGAATGAATTTGTTGAAGAGAATTGTCACTTTTTCGAGCCGCAGTGACTATACGAGCCGTTGGAATACTGTGAGGTGAATTGCACAGGAACAATTTCTCAAACTGATTATTTACAGTATTGCGTGAATTTACGAGGTAGTGTAAACTATAGGTATGAACGACTTCGAGCGCGCACAAAAAGTAGTATTAGTCAATCGGTTGAGGGAGAATCCTCATCACCTGGTCCTAGTCACAGGTCCCCGCCAGACAGGGAAGACAACGCTTGTTCGTCAAGCGATACAAGAGATTTCGGGAGAAAAGGACTGCTTATACTTCTCCGTCGACGAACCGAGAAATGCAAGTGTATCACTCGACCCGAGTCTTATTACTGCACAAACCGACGAAAACTCAGTTGTGGTTCCAATTGATGAAGAAATAAGCACATCTTGGCTTACTCGTCAGTGGAAAGCTTCGGAAAAACGAGCCATTGCAAATCCATTTGGTTCTGTGCTTATCGTAGATGAAGTACAAAAAATATCGGATTGGACGAATACAGTCAAAGGGCTATGGGATGCCAATCGGCGGATAGATCTTCCACTTCACATAGTGCTGTTGGGTTCCGCTCCACTCTTAATGCAACAAGGTCTCTCCGAGAGTATGGCAGGGAGATTTGAAACCATCTCTTTGACACATTGGTCGTTTAGTGAAATGTCAAGTGCCTTTGGTCTTGACATCGACCAGTATGTATATTACGGGGGATATCCTGGCGCCGCCAAGTTCATTGAGGATCAGGAGCGCTGGAGATCTTATATTGTTGAATCGCTTATTGAACCCAATATTGAACGGGACATCTTGGCATTACAGCGAGTAATCAAGCCAGCTCTCTTGAGGAGACTGTTCGACTACGCTGGCGTATATTCGGGACAAATTGTCTCGTACTCCAAGATACTGGAGCACATTCAGGACAAAGGCAACACCGCAACGATTGTTCGCTACTTGTATTTGCTCTCAAACGCTGGATTGGTAACGGGGCTCTCAAACTTCTCCAAATCGAGCTCTTTGGGTAGAACATCCCGTCCTAAGCTTATTGTCCGAAACACTGCATTGATGACTGCGAGATCGGGGTATTCGTTTGAAGAAGCAAAGGCAAACAGTCGCTATTGGGGTCGACTCGTTGAAACTGCAGTCGGAGCACACTTGCTCAATACAGCTGGACAAAACGAACGAATCTTCTACTGGCGGGACAAGAACTTGGAAGTGGATTTTGTTATTGTGCGCGCTGGTCGGATTCGTGCCATCGAAGTCAAGACCGGTCATGGTGATATTGATCGACGCGGACTCGATGAGTTTCAATCTCGCTACGGAGGACTCGATCCTATAGTCGTTGGCGGCAACGGTATGCCTCTTGAGCAATTCTTGTCAAAAACAGCACAAGAGTGGCTTGAAGGGTAATGAACTACGTCGCAAGGAGGACGGTCACCGAATTCGACGAGGCGGGATCTCCGCATGTACAGAAACAAGAAGACAAGACCCTCGAAGAATTTAGAAATTGCAGTACGTATGTACTACTTGGATCTGCAGGAGCAGGCAAGACCACCGAATTTGAACAAGAAGCGAAGAGTTCGAAGAGATGTCAGTATGTCTCTGCAAGGGAATTTCTGAGTCAAGAAGAGGGCACCAAATGGAAAGGAAAGACTCTGTTCATTGACGGACTCGACGAAGTTCGAGCCGGTCATAGCGACGTTCGGATACCGTTCGACCAAATTCGCATGAAATTGAACAAGTTGGGCAAGCCGCGGATTCGGTTGTCCTGCCGTGAGGCCGACTGGTACGGGGCAAGTGACCTAAAGAGCCTTCGAGACGTAACTCCAGATGGAAAGGTTGCAATCTTACGATTGAATCCTCTTTCGGACCACGACGTGACTGAGATCCTTCGCCGCGAGTATGGTGTCAACGATCCTAGACGCTTCCTTGGCCGAGCTGAAGCTTTAGGGGTCAACGAGCTTCTAGACAATCCCCAAAGCCTTCGGATGCTTGTCAAGGCAGTGGGCCAAGGTGAGTCTTGGCCAGAGACCAGGAGACAGACATTCGAAATGGCCTGCATGGCTCTCGTCAAGGAATTTAACGAAGAGCATTTGATTGGGAATCCACACCGTTCGACCGCCGAATGCTTTAGTCTTGCAGGACGTCTTTGCGCAATCCTCATACTTACCGGTAGTTCCGGTTATACCCGTGACCCTGATGCTCTCAAAGACCTAATCCAAATTTCCGATGTATCAACGAAAGAAACATTAGAAAGCATAAGGCAGGTGTTGGCTAGCAGGTTATTCGAAACCTCTGAAAGCGACTCGCATCTTCCACAACACCGTCAAGTTGCGGAGTTTCTCGGGAGCATGTACCTAACGACCCAGATCAACAAAGGTCTGCCACCGAGTCGGATTCTATCGCTGATGACATACAACGATGGCTCTATTGTGACGGAAATGCGTGGTATGGGCGCATGGCTAGCTGCCAATTGCATATCTGCTCGCGATGAGTTCATTTCTCGTGACCCGGTTGGCACGCTCCTTTACGGGGATGTAGAAAGCTTTTCGGCTATGGAAAAGTGCCGCATACTGATAAATATTCGAGCTCTTTTGGGTAAGGATCCCCAGGCACTTCGCGTCTTGGTGAACGATGCACGGATAGGAGATCTTGCAACAGAGGACACCGCGCCTCTCTTTGAAGAAACTCTTTCGATCAGTTCTCCCAGTGAACACATTCAACGCTACGCAAGGACTCTCATTTCAGCATTGAACCACGGAACCGTCCATCCGGAACTGAATACTTCGTTGTGGAACGTAGTGAACAATTCACATTGGCATTCTGCAGTCAGAGTTGCAACACTTGATCTGCTTCTCTCAAAGAACTCTGAGAATGCAACATTGCTTGCTAAGTTCCAAGCATTGCTCAAGGAAATCCACGCCGGTGTAGTGGAAGATGAGGACGATGAACTTAGAGGAACCTTGCTGCACCATTGCTGTAGCCATGGTCTTGGACTTACAGAGCTACTAAATTATCTAGACCTGCCGAAGAGACCAAACCTATTTGGAACTTATCAGAACTTTTGGCTTCACCTAAATCACGATGAAGTGCCCTTTAATGTGCTTGGCAAGGCTCTTGACACTATTCAGCTCAAATTTGATGACTATCGGTCCCCAGCTACTCGACTGGCACTTACTGCTCCACTGATTGGGAAGGTATTTCTCAGGATTCTGAGGAAGTTTGTGGACGTCACTCCCGTTGATCACATAGACAAACTTATTCAATGGCTCGAAGTTGCACAGAGTCTAAGAAATCCTGGGTCTCGAGAGACCGATCACCTTCAGCAATCCCTCAACAATCGTGTTGACCTATTGGATGTTATTGTTCCTAGGTATGTTGAGACCTCGATTCAGTCTTCGGACTTCAAGAGTCGTATGCTTGGAATTGACGGCCTACTGTTCAACGTCAAATACCAAATTTTGTTGGGGACTGACTGGTTTGTTCAAAAGTCCTTCCGTTCGACAGACAGATACGCGGCCGATTGGTACATAAGCAGATTGGCAGTGCTGGTGTACAACCAATCGGGTGCTTCTAAACGAGAGTGCTCTTACTATGCTGAAAGGTACTTGCGTGAGAAACCAGTTCTATTCAAAGAATTCACAGAAAAAATTCGGGAATTGGAATCCGGCGAGTCTCGGAGAGCAAGACTTGCCAGGGAACATTCAGAACGTACTAGAGAACGACAACGCAATTGGCGCGAGGCAATCAAAGCCAATCGGGTGGGCGACGGTCACTGTCCATCGGAACTGTTGAATCGACTAGCTCAAGTGTACTTTGGAGAGGTCATCGAAATAGAGGGCAACTCTCCCAAAGAACGCTTGCAAGACCTGTTAGGGGAAGATTCCCAAGGAGAAATTGACAAGATTCTCGAAGAATTGCAATTGGCGATCTATCGTGACGATCTGCCTGACCCAGAAATAATTTTCAAACTGAGAAGCAAACAGCTAGCCCATGTGTTAGCCCTTCCAATATTGGCTGGACTGCAGGAAGCGTCAACATTGAGCGACTCAAAGGAACTATCCTTGGATGAACGACAAAGACACGCCGCTCTAGCAATCTATCATTCGGTGTGGTTGCCTCAAAATGCGACTCGTCCGCCACGTTGGCTAACTAACTTGATCGATTCCCAGCCAGACTCATTTGCAGAAATTCTTGCCAAGTCGGTCAGTGTGAGATTGAAAGCAGGAGACCCTTGCCGCGAAATTTGTTATGAACTGGCATTCTCCCCTAAACACTCCAGCATTTCGCAGCGGGCAGTACTGCCTTTACTCGGAGCGTTCCCGGTACGCTGTGCGAATCAACTGTTAATTGCATTGACCTGGTTACTTCGAGCCGCTTCCATTCACTGTGCAACAGACAATATACGAGGCATCGTCGAATCTCGACTAGCGAAATCAGGCATGAATATGGGGCAGAAGGTTGTTTGGCTAGGAGCACAACTGTTACTTGACCAAGAACAGCAAAGAGAGTCCTTCCAAACTTATGTCTCTTTCAGCGACCAACGAGTGGAACACTTGGTTCAATTTCTCAGTGAACAGGATTCGACCACTAAGTGGTTTGATGCGATCGACTCATCCACAAGCACGATGTTGGTAAGTGTTATCGGAAGGAGATATGGACCTGTACTCTTCGACAACCCTGTGGACGTGTACTCATCCGAGTCGTCCAAAGCGTCCGGTTGTGTTTCGACACTAATTGACAAGTTGGCTTTCGATCCTTCTGAAGATGCCAAACGATTCTTGAACGAGCTTATGCTGGACAATGATCTGTCTAAGTGGCACAGTCGTCTAAGGCATGCGGAACATACGCAGAGTACAGTCCGAAACCAAAGTCAGTTTCAAATCAGAGATCTTCGATCTGTAACTGCCACTCTCAATAACAGAGAGCCGGCAAACGTAACCGATCTTAAAGTCATAGCGTTGGAAACTCTTGACCAAATTCATAAGACCCTGCGAGATGGTGATACGTCAGGCTGGCGCAAGTTCTGGAATTCGGGCTCGCCTCATCGAGTACTAGAACCCAAGTCAGAACCAGATTGCTGCAACATAATGGTGGATGAACTCCGAGCAATCTTGAACTATTTGAACATTTCTATTCAGGCTGAATCGCAGTATGCAGATCGAAAACGGTGCGACATCACGTTTAGCGTAAGCAATTTCCGACTGCCCATGGAAATCAAGCTTAGCCATAGTAGGGACCTGTTTACTGCGATCGACACTCAATTGGTCAAGAACTACGCGCGAGACAACCTTTGTGACGGTCATGGAATTTACCTCGTTCTCTGGTTTGGTAAGACCGAGCACTCCCAACCGACTTCTCTTCCAAATCGCACTGGGAGACCATCCGGATCTAAACACTTAGAAATTGCTCTCAGAGAGACGATTTCCTCCGATCAGAGCGACAAGATCGCAGTTTGTGTTATTGATGTGAGCGAAACACAGTAATCCAACGTATTTTGTGGACAAGCTGCACTCTAGGGATTGGATTGAGATCGAAAAAACCAGTAGAGAGTCGAGCTAGGGACGGCCTACGTTTTAGGGGGACAGTTATTGTTTTTTGAATTTTCTATTTCAGGCGTAATTTCTTGACGGCCTCTTTCCTGGTCTTGAATCAGCACCTGTTCACCTGCTCTCGCTTGAGCTGTCCGAACATGCTTTCCGTCTAAACATTGTCGGTGCAGATTCGTATGCGCCGGTGCTCAATTTCAATTCGTCCGCTTGAGACAGCATCGCTAGTCGTCGCTGGTGTATTGGATGCAGTGGTCCGAATGTAATATCGGACGTTCTCCCCCCAGTCGCTTGGACACGGCTGAGGTGGTCTGCGCCTAGAGCTATCTGCTTGAGTAGCACTAGGCATGAATTGATTCTTGGTAGCAGTATCTGGCTCGTTGATGGTCGAGTTAAATGGCCGTCGCAAAGTAGGCGGACGTTGGTATTGATTCGCGGATTGTAGGACGAGCGCGATCTTGAGAGCAGCTTGAGCCAACCATTCCGGCGGTCGAACGAATTTGGCGTGTTGCCGCCAAGGAATTTACCTAGAAGTCAGGTGGAGTACAATGGTCAACCGACTCGGCGTGGGATGGTCGGACATGCGTCGACGCAGAAGAGATAGACTCAGCAGGTTGGGGGTCAAAGTGGTGGCCGCCAACCAGCTAAACGTCGTGCGTTCCTATCCGTTAATTGAAGAAATCACTCCTGTCTGGGTGGAATCCTTCCCGGATGAGTTAGAGAACGGCAAGTTATATATACATGCGACAGGCCGGACCCTCCGGCACCTATGCCCTTGCGGCTGCGGCGAGACAGTCACTACGAGTGTGCATCCAGACGGGTGGGTCTTGTTGTTCGATGGTGTTCACGTGACACTGCGACCATCGATCGGCAATCCTCACCAAGTGTGCAGGTCGCACTACTACATAGTCAAGAATGAGATCGTCTGGTGCGATCCACTGTTGGGTTAAGGTTGCTCAAACTCGTTGTACAGAGCGTTATGGGAAATCGAATAGTGGGTGTCTAGCATCCGCGAACTGTCTGAGTACACTCCCAGAAGCTTCTTCCACCGGATCACAGCCAGAGCTGCGTTCAGCGCGTTCAGTTCGATGGTCTGATTGTTTTCCTCCAGTTGAACCTCTTCATCGCGTCCGAAGCACTGCCGAACATGGTCATGAGCATCTGGTAGACACATGGTGACACCAACGCATCCTGTAAGCTGGTCGTCGAGAACCTTGAGGACGCCCATACCAACGTTGACTAGGACTATTTCGTTCTTCATGCAGACTTCCAGAATGCGGCGCTTTATTTTTACCTTGTCTATGGAGAGAAAAACGGTGGTGTAGCGTTCTAAACGATCCACGTTTGTGTCATCGATGTCTTGTCCGAATCCTTGAATGTTGGGGTGTAGGTTAGCGTGGCGCATGGCGTGGAACTCGGCTTTGTTGAGAGTTCCGCCACCGATGGCTGTCAAATCCACGGATCCCGGCGTTCTTCTAGTGTTCTCTTCGGAGATTGTGTCCCCATCAAACAGATGTATCTCTCTAACAGGCATCCTACTGATGAAATCCAAAATGTGAGATCCTGTGCCCCCAACCCCGATGATTGCAACCTTCTCACGCGAAACCCTTCCGTTGGGGTCCTGGTCCATTGGGGTCACGATGTCTAACATCTAGCGGAGATTTTGGGATTGAGTTTTTGAGCTTGAGGCACGATGAAGGAAAGATATGTCTCAATCTTGTCATGATGGTCAATGTATAGACCATCCTGTAGCTTCTGCGACAGGACCATCACGCCTTGGTGCGGGGCCACGCCCGGCGCAAGTATCTCCCACCTTTGCTGGCCGGCAGCGAAGCATGGTATGCTACCGTGCCAAAGTGCCCAATGCTCTTTGGGCCTAACCGAGGCCCCGTTTTCGATCCACAAGGGTATGGCGAGATCTCCGCGAGCGACTCCCGGGGCTTGGCTGGAGCAGGCCGTGACGTACGGTATTCCTAGGACGGAAATCCACTCGGAGGGTTCGTGCCAATGCATGGGATTGATATTGGACTTTAGCCAGTCCATGACGGGGACAAGCCAATCTGGCGCATCACGGAAGGTGAGGCAGTACCCTTCGTTGATGAGTCTTTGTAGGTCGCGGCTACGTCTGCGAAGAGGGCGTGACAGTGAATGTGGTTGTTTCATCTTTGACTTTTACCGATCCGCCTTCGCGCAGTATGCCGTTTGTGGGGTGACCCCCAGGTCCCACCGCATCCGTATATTCGATTCGGTAGACCTGATTGCCACCGACTGGCAACTCGGCTGCTAGAACCACTTGGTCAAATGTGACCTCGTCGCCAGCGTCTGTTACGATCTCCTTCCAGTCTCCGTTGATTTGTACTTTTAGGCTCATGTTGTGTCCTCAATTTGATCCCATACCTTGCAAATCACAGTATCGTTCAAGGTATGGTCGAAGTAGCTTTCCGTTCCGTCAAGTCCCACGAGACTCGAAGCCATTTCCAAAGCTAAGAATCCGACAGACCCGCGTATCCGAAGTCGAGCTCTAGTGCAGCTCGTGTTGCGATGGCCTTTGATTGTGTGCTTGAAGGGTCAAGCCCGACCTCGAACGCATCCCCTCCAGTCAGTACGCCAACACTCTAAAGAACGAAATATAGTTACGGTGTCGATTGTCTGGAAATTGCTCTTTGATGCGTTCCATCACAGTCTTCTCGACGTTGACGTAGTTGGAATCGAGTCCAATCGCGAGAATCTTCTTGCTCACATTGAGCCTTATTGGCAACAATGAGGATTATAGTCGAGTGTGCCACGGGAATTGCTGAGTGTCCTCGCAGTCAGCTACCAGCCTCTTGAGATCGCATCGTAGCGGGCGCGCGACGACAGCACGCTCAAGCTGCTACCGAGTCTCCGTAGCACTTTGCCAGTGCGACAATGCAAGGCACCAGCAAGTCTAGGGCTTCTTCGGCAACAACGGATGAGAGATGAATAGATGGACGTTGGTCCAAATTGAACTGTCCGATATCTATGCCAACTTGATCCAGTACTTCTTTGAACGCTGCGGTTTGCTCCTCATTTCTAGGCAAGTATCGCTCTAGCTTCTGAAGTGAAGGAATGCTCACATAGTCTCTACCTCCTGAGATCGATAGTATGCTCAGAGTATTGTTGCTAGACTCTGGAGTGAACACTCTCAGTGAAAAACCTCGATTGTTTCGGGTATCCGTTGAATCTGCCTTCAGTTCACCCGGACGCGGTTGCTTGCCCTCCAAATCAAACCGAATTCTATCCCCGAGTCTCCCTTCGAGTTCTCTCACCAAAGGGTGGTGATCACGCATGAAGTCGCTCACGTTTGCACGACGCGTGTTCTTTGCATAACCATCCAGTCCACTGTTAATGAGTTTGATCAACTGTTCCACATTTGCCGCGATTTGTGGTGTCGATGAGGGCTGTGTCGTCAAAAACTCTGCAACTTCCTCAAGGCTCAAGTCCCCTCCATCACAACTCCTACCCCACAGAGACTTAACAGGCTCGCCTAGTCTATCTTTGTATTCGCTAAGCTGGTCCAGATCTCTCGAAAGCTCAACTTCAATCCAGGCTCGAGTGTCATCGGAATTACAAGGGTTGGCGACTTTGAAATCTGGACGCACACTGTTTTGACCAGTGGACGGGTAGACGATGGAATCTTGGGGTAGCTCGAACTTCCCAAGCAACCATAATCGAAACCAGTCGTGTTGGAGTATCGAAAAAAGTGAAATATTGACCCGGTTTTCGGGTCGTCTGTTTTCTGTTGAACCAAAGTCTTCGTGCAAGAACAAATCCGAAGTACGGTCGTAATCTATCACCATCCTTATCCTTCACGAGCGGTGCCTTTATTTTAACCAAACATAATATAGATTTGAACACAATCCATATATCCAAAAAACTATAATAAGAATAGTTTAAGTCTTTGTCCGTTACTAACAGCAGTGCATATTGTGATATTGAGCACTTCGGAGGGACAGAATAGAAATGGGCACAAGTAGTTCGACTCGTGCCGGAAGGTACGAAAGACAGCTTGAGGGGTACCAGGCATTCAATCCAGCTCCACTACCACCTATTCCGTCCATTCATTTCTCAATGGAGCTTCAACAAGCTGTATCACGGGCAGAACGAGCCTTGGGACGTTTAGAGGGATCTATTCAGGTTTTGCCACTACCCAATCTCTTCATTCCCATGTACATACGTCGGGAGGCTGTACTTTCTAACAGGATTGACGGCAACGAGAGCGCACTGGTAGACGTACTGGCAGCTGAAGCAAGACTCATCGGAAGTGATCGAAAGAGTGATATCTACGAAGTCATCAATTACGTGGCTGCCATGAACTACGGACTTAGACGGGCAAAAGAATCGTCGATATCTTCCGATCTTATCAAAGAAATTCACGGAAAGCTGTTTCAGAACACGGGAGGTTCTAATCTCTCACCCGGTGAGTTCAGGTCCAATCAGGTTTGGATTGGACCGGCCGGGAGTCATTTACTCGACGCCGATTTTGTTCCGCCGCCACCTTCTCAAGTTGTGCAACACATGCGATCTCTTGATGGGTTTATGGAGAGCAATATTGCTCTCCCTTTGCTCGTGAAGGTTGGTCTGATACACGCGCAGTTTGGAACTATCCATCCTTTTCGTGACGGCAACGGACGGGTTGGCCGACTAATCGTCACGCTTTTTTTATCTAGGTACAAAGTGCTAGTGATACCAGTTCTCTACCTCTCGTGGTACTTCAATCGACATCGCCAGGAGTACTACGACAAATTGCAGGCGGTTCGAGACAAAGGAGCTTGGGAAGATTGGCTCGTTTTCTTCTTGCGCGCCGTGGAGGAAGTCAGCATTCACGCAGCGATGACAGCTGGGCGCATACTTTCCATGCGAGAACGAGATCGTCATGTGATCAATGACAGGCTCGGTCGTGCGGCCGCAAATGGACATCGTTTGCTGGATCTCCTTTACGAGTTCCCATTTACTAGTGTGAACGAAGTCCGAGAATTGACGGGAACCACTTTTGCTTCTGCAAACGCGCTTGTTGCTCGGATGGTTGAATTTGATCTGCTTCGGGAATATACAGGACGCCACCGAAACAGGCGATATCTGTTCCATCGGTATGTCGAAGTCTTCAATGACTCATAGCGTTTTGTCGATTGAAGACCAGCAGTCACCGTGTTGCGAAGTGCTGAACTCAGATCATTTTGGATCGGACTATTGATTGATAAAGAGCTTCGTTCTGTTCGGCCCAAGTCACTCGGACCGCTCAGTCGGGGAACGTTTAGCGTTTCTATGCTCCTTTAGCAGCAGAATGCAGGAGATTGATTACAAAGAATGGCTATCCTCTCGATAGCCATACGAAATGTTGCTGGATGTCTAGACTTCTAACAACACAACAATATAATTGTGTTGATGACTCTTTCTCTTGATCCAGTTACAGGATATCTGCCTCTAGAGATTCACCACATGCTATGGCACGATATGGTTGAATCGTTCGGTTTCAATGGCCATGGATTGCGACTAATTGAAGGTCTAAGAGCCGCGTGCGAGAACCTTCAAGTAGCTGGCTGTTCCTGAATCTTGCTGAACGGAAGCTTTGTCACTGCCAAGTTTCTGCCAGGTGATTACGACGCTATTTGGGATTTCGACACTGTTGACGTGAGTTTGATAGATCCAGTGTTCTTGGACTTCTCAGGGGGAAGGTTCGCAATGAAGAATAAGTATCTCGGAGACCTGTTCCCTTCGCAAGTGAACGGAATGCCCGAAGACGCTGTTGTTGAGTTCTTTCAAACGAATCGGAATGAGGTAGAAAAGGGTCTTGTTCGAATATATCTGAGGCGTATGTGATGCTAACCAATGAGAGACAGTATCGAATTACACTAAAAAAGGCTCATCGACTCAAAGACGCAATCCAAGAGTTAGATTGCCGAGCCAACCTTCAAGACAATGCGCACCCAACGATGCTGAAAGCTGAACGCGATGCCTTGGAAAGCCTACTAGACGACCTGAATGTCGAACTGGACGAATACGAACTGCTTAAGTCGGAGGAAGTATCAACAATCTCAGTTTATTCGCTTGAAGAGTTGGCCCATGGCTTAATTAAGGCTAGGGTCGCCAGTGGCTTAAGTCAGCGAGCGTTAGCTCAGCGTATGGGAATTAAAGAGCAGCAGATACAACGCTATGAATCAGAAGCGTATGCTTCCGCTAGTTATCGTCGACTCTGTCAGGTGGCTAGGGCTTTGAACGTACGAATCGAGAAAGTTGATCTGGTGATTAGATAGTCGTCCAACAGCTCCGTACCAATTGATGAACGAGCATCGATGAAAATGATGGCTCACCTGCAAATAAGCGCTGGGGAGTGCGTCACCCATTTCCGATTACACTGTAAACCGTTGACTCTAGGGGCTAGAGCACATCGGAAGAACCCTCCGGTACTGGTTTAGCGTATGAGAGGCTTCGGCTCTACATTCGGAATATCAAAGTAATCAGCATGGATCGAGAAAGGAGCGTTCCGTATGGACAAGCGAATATCCCAGTTCAACAAGTTCTTCTCACGCTGGAAAATAACACTTCCCAACGATATTGAAAGTCGAATGGAACGAGGTCAAATCGTACAACAGGGTTGGACTATCAAATTTTTGTTCGGAGAGGATCGTAATGGGAAGTTCTTGGACTACTATGCAGCGCATCGAATGACAAATGACCGACATGTTCGAATTCGATCGGATGGCACACAACAGCTCCTGCCCGCCCTAGACGGCATGATAGCTCGCTATGAGGATCCAGAGAAGGACGCAAGATCAAAGAAGGAGTGGATTGAGAAGACCAAAAGAGTTTGGAAGATGTTAGAAGAAAAAGGATTCACGGCCAACGGCTCAGAACATGGCAGCTTCGTAGTAAACACCGATCTTCTCCAGCAAGCAATGGAACAAGACCCGGAGAATTCACCAAAGACCGACTGATATTTTGGTGGATGCAGAATCTACAACGGCTATACCAACAGCATTGTGACCCTATTAGCGCAAGTCCACGCGTACCTAACTCTTTCAACCCAAAAGAGAATGCCGAACTAAATAGAAAACCCGCGTGCTGGCGAACCAACACGCGGGTTGTTGTAGTAATTAGACTACGACTAGAACTGAATAGTCGCGTTGATCTCCAGCTGGTTGCCTTCGGACCCAAATCCTGAATCCGTGCGTCCCAGCGTGAAGTTCATGTCTACCAGAGAGGACGACATGATCAATTGCTTGAGCTCTGCGCCCAAGAGCATT
This sequence comes from Candidatus Azotimanducaceae bacterium, assembly GCA_965203735.1. GTDB lineage: Bacteria > Pseudomonadota > Gammaproteobacteria > Pseudomonadales > Azotimanducaceae > Bin55. The sequence goes on along the minus strand of OZ241909.1, from coordinate 102,541 downwards.
GACGTGTTCTCCTTGGAACTCTGGCTGTACTCGAAGTAGGGTGTAAGTAGGAATCTGTCGTGATTGACAAACATTCCGTACCCAATATTCGCGTTCATGGTCAAACCGTTGTTCACACCAAAGCCACCACCCGTGTTGAAGGGCAACTGATCGAAGTTTGAGTTCGTCCAGACGACACTCTGAGATCTCGATGTCTGCCCCCAAGAAGGAGCGATGGATATGGACAGTCCGTTCATGGTGCGATTCGGATTGAACGTAGCCATGAGGGCGAATCCACTCTCTGCGAAGTCGTCACCCGAGTGGGCCGCAACGGTGTGTCCGCGTGCGTCGAGTTCGAAGTTGGAGGTATTGATTCTCAATCCTCCTGCGACCTCGAGACCACTACCGGTGACGCCATCTCCTCCGTCATATCGAAGGTTCAGCTCTCCGTAGGGTGTGACCGTAGGACCGCCTGGACTGCTGTAGTGCATCGCGGCTTCAAGACCTAGTCTTGCTCGATTCACTGCAGCTTCCAATGCATCCGCGGCACCCGTACCATCGTCGGTTTCCATTCCCGCGAAAGCAGCATCGCCTCTGATACCGAATTCCATACGACCTTGACTTGCGAATCGAGCGCTTGCGCCGAACATTCCCAAGCTCAAGGTGAGATCGCTAGACTCGTCGTCGGCATTCATGACCGTTGTCGTCGCTTCACCCCCGCCTCGTCCGACGACACCCCAGATGACCGCCTTCGGATTCGGTTTGTAGGCTCCATAGGGCATCACAGATGTCGTAGTAGTCTCGAGAGTCTGTGTCGCCGTACCATAGGTGTAATCGCTCTCTGATCGGTTGTGTGCTACTGCAGCCCCGAGAAGGACGTGCGGACTAATCATGACATCTGCGCCGAGGAAGAAGGCTGTTGCGTTGCCTTCATAGCCCATGCCTTCAAAGGTCTGAAAGTCGACTGCGCCCCATCCAGAGATGGAACCAAGTCCTCCGTCTCCGTTGAGAAACTGCGAGAACCCGTTACCAACCAACGATTTCACAGTCTCTCCTGTGGTTCGTGTATTGGTGTTTGAGGCGATCGTTCCCCAGGAAACGCCATTCGGATCGTTCCGCGCACCCGCTCCGGCAGAATTCTGTCCGACGGGTCCAGCTCGATTCGCATTCGCCACTACGCCGTGCCGTGCACTCACTTCACTGGCGTTGTACGCTGCAATGCGTTCGTCTTCGGAACTTCCACCAACCATCGGCAAGAAAGAAATTCCAGAGGTGTCGCCTCGATTCCCTTCAATTCGTGATCCAATGGCAGTTGTGGCACTCGCCATCGTCGCTCGAGCAGCACCTGCAAGTGCATCCCCAGCTACGGCCTTAATTCCAGAATCGGTCACGTTTGCCATGAAGACTTGCATCGCGCTTCTTCCTTTCGGATCGGATGCGGTCAAAGTGACTTGCGTCGAACCCTTCGTGAACGGCGTGAGAGTCAAGTCCGCATCGGTCAGGGCCGCTGTCGCCGCAGCACCTTCGGTTGCGATCGTATAGGTCAGTGTGTCGCCATCGTCGTCCTCGAAGTACTGCGCAATGGACATGGTCATCGCTTCACCACCAACCTGCAGTGTCACGTCGGCAATGGTTCCCACAGTTTCTGGAACAGTCTCAACCGTGACCATGAATGAACCTTCGGCGCTGAGTCCATCGGGATCGCTCGCTGTTACCGTGATAGTGGCGGTTCCTGGATCAACACCATTGAGAGTCACATCGTCTCCAGAGACTGAAGCCGTCGCAATAGTGACATCATCGGAAGCCGCCATATAAGTAAGCATGTCTCCATCGGGATCCATGAAGACTCCCGTTATCGAAAATGTCATCGGATCGCCACGGGTTACCACTTGGTCATCCAAGGTGCCGACCATCATGGGAGCTGCGTTCTCGACTTCCGCCTCGAACGTCGTCATTGCGTACAAGCCTGAGGGGTCCGTCGCGGTCACAGTAATCGTTGTCATTCCGACTTTCACGCCAGTGACCGTCAGATCGGTTCCGTCAAGGTCAACCGTAGCGGCCGCTGTGTTGGAAGACATAGCGGTGTACTTCAGTTCATCCCCATCGGGATCCATGAAGGTGTCGACGATGGAAACCATCGCAGGATCAACCACCGTCAAGGTCTGGTCGTCGATCTCGTTGACTACCATTGGAGCCGCGTTCTCGACTTCCGCTTCGAACGAGGTCATTACATACAGGCCGTCAGGATCTGTTGCAGTCACTGTGATCATGGTCATACCGACTTTCACGCCGGTGACCGTCAGATCGGTGCCGTCCAAGTCAACCGTAGCGGCTGCCTCGTTGGACGACATGGCCTTGTAAGTCAATTCATCGCCATCAGGATCCATGAAGGTGTCGGCAATGGAAACCATTGCAGGAGTGACAACCGTAAGTGTCTGGTCCTCGATTTCGTTCGCAACTGTCGGAGCTGAGTTCTCGACCTCCGCATCGAACATCGTCATCGCGTACAGTCCTGAGGGGTCCGTCGCGGTGACCGTGATCGTGGTCATACCCACTTTCACGCCTGTTACTGTGACATCCATACCACTAATGGCGACAGTCGCCGCTTCTTCGTTGGACGACATGACGCTGTAGGTCAAATCATCCCCGTCGGGATCGTTGAATACACCCATGATCGTGACCATGGCGGGAGTGACCACCGTGAGAGTTTGGTCCTCGATCTCCATAATCACCATCGGAGCCGCGTTCTCGACTTCCGCATCGAACATCGTCGTTACAGATAGTCCCTCGGGATCGGTGGCCGTTACCGAGATCATCGTCACACCTACTTTGACCCCTGTGATGGTAATGTCCGTGCCATTCAGAGATACGGTGGCCGCTGCTGTGTTGGATGATGTCACCGTGTACGCCAAAGGATCACCATCGGGGTCCGAGAAAGTATTGGCAATCGACACCATAGCAGGTTCTGCCACGGTCAAGGTTTGATCAGGAATCGTTACCGCCACAACAGGTGGATCGTTAGCAGGCTCGACCTCCATACCGAACATCACCCGTGCAACTTGCCCCACATCGTCGGTGGCGGTGACCGTTATGGTCGTGAAACCGACTCCGATTCCATACACTCGTACGGAATTTGTGCTTGCCCGATAGAAGGCATCAGCAATGTCGTCGTCCGCACTCGAAGCTGAATATGTCAATTCCCCTTCGTCAGTGAAGACTCCGTCGATGGAAACGTCGGTATGTTCCCCAACCTCTATCAAGCCATCGTCAATGGATCCAACAACGACTGGCGGATAATTGGGTATGAGAACTTCAACCTCGAACGAGTCACTTGCGGTTTGACCGACATCGTCGGTCGCCGTAACGGTTGCTGTCGTTTCGCCAATTTCATCGCCATAGACACGAATTGTGTTCGTACCGGCACGATATACACCGTGCGCAATGTTGTCGTCTTCAAACGTAATGTTGTAGCTCAGCTCGCCGTCGTCTTCGAAGACCCCGTCCATGGTTATGTCTGCTTCTTTATCCTTCTCGATCTTTAGATCGCTCAGAGGAATAGCAAGAACAGGAGGCATATCGGCTGGACCGATTATCACATTGAACGAAACCTCGGCTGTCAGACCTTCAGGATCCATTGCGGTGACGGTTATCACGGCTGTGCCTTCGGTAACGCCAGTTATTTCGACGATATTTCCGGTAACGGTTACTACCGCGACGCCTTCGTCGGAACTCTCGGCAGCATATGTAAGTGTGTCTCCGTCCGCATCCATGAATACACCCGTCATCGAGACGGTAGTCATGTCATCGACTCGACCCGTCTGATCGACAGGTACGGCATTCACGACAGGCGCGCTACCTCTGGCAACAGTGACGATAAACTCGTCGGTCACGGACTGATCGATATCGTCCGTAGCAGTAACGGTCACGAGCGTGTCGCCAGCTACATATCCGTAGACGCGCAAGATGTTCATGCTTCGTCGGTAAATCACATCCGCAACGTTGTCGTCTTCGATCTCAATCTCGATATCGAGCCGACCTTCGTCTTCGAAGATCTCATCCAATTCGATGTCGTACCGTTCGTCCATCGCAATCGTGACATCTTCAATTGCTTTGAGCAGCATCGGAGGATCATTGCGGGGACCGACGGTAATCGTGAAAGTGATAGTCGAAGTGTTTTGGTCAGTATCAACCGCCGTCATAGTGGCTTGAGTGGACCCTACGGAGTGAACCATGACTGTGATCCAAGGGTTCATGTTCGCGTCATAGTCAATGCTCAAAGTCGCCACATCGGGATCGTCGGTGCCGATTGACAGCGTGAAGGAATCTCCCTCATCCGTGAATGCATCGCCAGCATCGATCTGATCGGGTTGTACGCCGACTCTGGTAACTACGTCATCGATGGCGTTGTGGTTAGCAACAGGAGGATCGTTGCGGATAACCGTTACGCTGAAGGTCTGTGAATGCGTTTGGTTGTTTTGATCAGTCGCCGTAACTTTGAGCATCACGGTACCCGCACGGTTGCCGTACACTCGCAAGTATTTCTGACGCACGATAGTACCGGTCGCAATATCGTTGTCGTCCGCTGTCACGGTGAACGTCATCGTTTCGTCGTACGTGGCGTCGCCGTCGTCAAAGTACTCATACAGATCAAAGTCGTTGCTTCGCCCATCCAACTGAACTTCCATATCCGGAAGTGCGCCAGACGCTGCCGTCATCGGTGGATTGTTCTGTTCCACAGTGGCTTTGAATCGCTTGTAGACAGAGTTTCCTTGTCTGTCTTCGGCAGTTACTGTGATTCGGGCGGGTCCGGTTCCAACATTCTTGCCCTCTATGCAGACGTCTTCGTTGTTTCGAATAGTTACGGCCACATCACCGGGACGGGTCGATGTCGCTTCGATCAGCAGTCCCGCAGCTTTGTCGGATTCGTCAGGATCGGAGAAATGCTCGCTTGCAAGAATTACACATTGAGTCATGCCTAACAGTATTCGTTGGTCGGGAATGACTTCATCGGTAGCTATCGGAGGTTCATTGACATCTGTAACCTGTATCGTCACATCTAGAGTCGCTGCACCGCCGTAACCGTCGGATGCGGTAACTATCAGATCGTAGGACCTATTTCCACTTTCGTAGTCAAGCCCGGATTTAGCCAGCGTTATTTGTGCCGTATCCCCCGAGGTCGTCAAGGAGAACATGCTGGATCCACTCAGTTCGTAAGTGATCGTGTCGCCTACATCGGGATCGTCAGCTTCTATCCGGCTGCCGACGTTGGTTTTTGCGGCAGTGTTCTCAGGGATCGAATATGTGACTGATCCCAATCCACCTGGGAAGTACGGTGATCGGTTTGAGTTCTTTACGTGTGCTGTGAAGTAACCGTATGCGCGATAGCCGGAAGTATCTGTAGCGGAAACTTCAATCTCCACCTCTGCCTTTCTGGCCAGTGTCTCGTCCGTTGGCTCAACGGTTACTACACCGTCCGACTCTGACACCTCAACTGCAGTGGACGAACCTACTGTGTTTGCGTCGTAGCTGACGATATCTCGTGCACCGTCTCCATCCTGGACAAAGTCTGCAAGATCAATGGATTGCGCGTAATCACCTACTACGAAGTACATGTCATCGATGGGCTTGAACGTCGGCGGTTCTTCCACATCGTCAATGATCACTGTGAATTCGGTTGTGTGCGTTGCACCGGACAAGTCTGTTGCACACAATTCAATGACGTATCCATCTCGATTCTTTTCGTAATCCACTTTGGCAGCGGGAACGGTCAAATCGAACTCGTGCGAAACTCCATTGTCATCCGTTCGACTGCTCATGCGTCGATCGGCCCCTACACAGGGTGTGCACATACCCTTGTCACTCCAGCAGAGTTCGTCGTCAGTAGGTAGTGGGTCATCAGCTGTAAACGTGATCGTGAAGGCCTCGTTTTCGTCGACGGTCCAACCACCACTGGCAATGTAAACGTTTCCAGCTTTAGCAACTGCTCGAATCGCAGGTGAGGAATTCCTGCCGTAAGCAAGCTTAATCTTTACAGTGACGGGATCGGAAGTATTTGTCTTATCCCCTTCCTGATAAGCAGCTACATCGACCTCTACTTCAACAACTCTCCTCAAACCGAGCAAGGAGAAGTCGTCGCTAGCAGGGTTCTGCGACGGCAGATTCATCTCGACCGTGAGCTGTGCGTTCTTACACTGGGAAGCACCTGCGAGTCTTGCGTCAGCAACGACCATTGGATTGCTGGTCGTACCTATGTCGGTCGTGTCGCCAGTAATATCGAAACAGAGTCGACCTCCATCTCGATCATCAAAGTACTTGCTTAGGTTGACTACCCGGGAGCCTCCGCCATTGGCTTCTGCGAGCGGCTTGAGCCAAACGTCACCGGTTCCTGGTTTGAGAAACGGTGCATCGTCACCTTCAACGACATCCACATAGATGACCATCGAATCGGTACCTTGGTTGCCATTGGTGGCGGTAACGGTGAGTTCGAACTCGTCGCCGGATTCGAGAGGCGACAAATTAGTTCCTGTAGGAACGCTTATCACGCCTGTGTCTTCGGCAATTTCAAGATAGGTGACCCCTCGATGGATCCCACCTGTCATTGAGTATTCGATTGTGGCATCGGCCTCAGAAACAAAGTCGCTTGCATCAACTTCGAAATCTGCACCTGTAGTTTCAAGGTCCCATCGCGATGTAGCAGAGACGACCGAGAATATCTGTTCAGCATTGGTTCCAATTTTTACGGGAATTTCGGTTCTCAATTCGGAGCCATCGGTACCTTCCGCTGTTACAACAGCGTAGGTATCTGCTTCCGCCAGACCTGTCAAACGAATGACATGGTCATCAGTGTTGGCATCTCCATCATTGATGAACTCAACCCGGAGAGCTGAATTGTTGCCCGACCGCGTGTTATAGGTAAACGTAGTTCCCGTGGCGTGAAATGCAGTGCCGGTTACTGTATCGGCTGTACCGACGATATGTGGATAGATCCAGTCCATCGCATCGATACTAACTGTCTGACTTGTCGCGATCCGGATGGGGTTCATATCATTGATCGCGTTCGGCGGAGTGGCATCGTCCATTGGACTCTTGGTCGAATGCTCGGCCGCATCGAAAGTAGGTGTACTAAACGGACTGTATGCATCGTCGTACATGTTGGTCATCGAGCCAGGGTTTACTGCCCTAACGGCTACGTCATACCCCGTTCCAGCTTTCAATCCGTGTATTGAGTAAATGTGAGCGGTATCGCTTGCTGGAGTGTTTTCTGGTATTAAGCCGGACATGGTATAGCTCGTCATACCGTTGGTTCGCCATCCAACTTGATAGTGCGTTGCAGTGCCACTGACATCATCACCAACCCAGCTGACAACAATGCTTTCTGTTGATTCGGCTTTCCATACGACGGTTCCCGGTACAGTCAATTGAGTTGGCAAGACTGTTACGGTGAAGGTAAATTCGCCAAGGACATCCGTGAATGCCCTAGCTGCTTGCACTGTATACTCGACCGCAGCTGCTCCCCAAGAGCTATCTGTGCCGTCATAGGTGATTGTGTGCTCGTCGCCCCAACCAGCATCGCCATCTGTTGCGGTTACACCTACATCTGTGACGGTCACACCCGTCACTCTTCGAAGCAACCTAATTACGTCGTCTTCGGTGCCGTCGGTTAGATCAGTGATTTGCACGCCGTTCTTGAAAAGCCTGAAGCTCGTAGCTCCAGACCCAACGCATCCATCGTCGTTGAAATTGGGTATGGTTACGGTCGCTCCAGTGCCTTGGTAGAAGACGACCTGATTCACGTTACCTACCACCTGCCAATTTGTACCTTCGGTGACGTCATCAAATCCGCAGTTTGTCTGTGAGAGTGCATTCAGACTAAACGCACCCATTGTGAGAAGAGCTGTGGTCCTAACGATATGTAGAAAGCTGAAACGCCTCGGTACGTTAGTGTGCTTTCGAACCATTAGCAAAGATTTCATGGAATTCCTCCTTGCGCCAATCCGGGCTGCAAGCAGTCGACGATCGAACGCCTGCAACACTATGGCTGTAATAGTGGACCGCTACAACATGTCTGTTGTTCCTTGGTCCTTGAGAAGTCATTCCCGCCTCCATGCGTTGGACTCTCGTTTCAGGTCTTCGAGTGTGGAACTCGAAGGAAACAAGCTATCCTTTCGTGGGTTGGCGAGACATTGCTTCACTCATTGAAGTGACTCTGATCAACCTAGTACATCCTTGTCCAGTTCCGCGGTCGCGTCTTACCTATGACAGCGCAACGTTCCCTCGAAACACTTCGACCTGATTGTAAACGAATTTAGGGCAAATGGTCAATTCTTTTTGTTAGTTTTAAAGATGTCGATTAAGGTCGGTATTTTCTGCGTCAACTATTGCTGCTGAAAGAGCCGAGAGTTTGCAATTGAGCGCGGGGTATTCAGCCTCTATTTCGCTTGTTAGTCTGTCGCTGTTTCGAAACGTTTTCTCTTAAAGTGCGCGGAAATATACGGGTTTCTGCGAATTTGGTTGTGTCTTGTGTTTCAATGAGTAACTCACAAAGGCGTGATTCATCGATTTGGCGAATGCCGTGCTCGTTTCGTAACAGAAAAAAAGTGAGTAAAATTTCACGCACTTCGATGCTTAATCCGAAGCACAATTAGTTTAGTACTAGACGAGTAAATCGTGAACTTTCGTCCGTCGACTGCGGGGTGTGCAAACCCTGACTTGCAGGTGCCGCACTCTGGGACTCGATTGTTTCCCCTTGTAATGCGTTATGCAATTCCGAGTCTAATTTTCGCGCTCATTTGCGTTTGCATAGTAGACTCCATTAGTGCTCAGACTTCCCGGAATCCGCACGGCATTCGATTTCGACAAGTCACTGATGCTGGATTTACTCGGGTCGTCACCAATAGCCCCGTTATTGAGTACTTCTCAGACGAACAAACCTTTAGCGGCGGGATTGCAGCCGGCGACTACGATCAAGACGGCGATGTGGATCTATACGTCGTAGGTCGGCCTGTCAATCCGAACCACCTCTATCAGAATCAAGGCGACGGCACGTTTCGTGAAATCGGACAGGAGATGGGTGTCGATCTGAGGCATTGGGGAAGTGGTCCCGCATGGGGCGACATTGACGGAGACGGAGATCTTGACCTCTTCGTCGGCACTATCGAGCGAGGTTTCTATCGTCTCTTCGAGAACCGTGTGAACGAAGAGGAAGGCAGATTTGTAGACATTACCGAAGAGTCCGGATTGATCATTCAATCAACCAACACGGTTTCAGCGCTCTTCTTCGACTACAACGTTGACGGATACATGGACCTGTTTCTCTCGCATTGGGGCAATGTATACGATCCCCGTGTGGACACGGAGACCCTCTTTCGCAACAACGGAGACAATACTTTCACCAGCGTGAGTGTTGAAACCGGACTTGCAGCTGTCTTGACGCGAGAAACTCACGATTGGTCTTTCACTCCAAACTTGTCCGACATCGATGGAGACGGTGATGCCGACTTGTTGATGTCCGCCGACTTTGGGACGAGTGAGATCTTTCGAAATAACGGGGACGGAACATTTCATCGGATCACTAATAAAGATGTTGTCAGAGACCAATTCGGTATGGGCGGTGCCGTGGCCGACTACAACAACGACGGAAAAATGGATTGGTTCGTTACGTCAATCTACAACTTGGAGTTTCGCGAAGGACAGTGGTTTGGCAACCGTCTATATCAGAACTTTGGAGGTGGCAACTTCGGCGATGCAACCGATCATGCGGGAGTAGCGGATGGCGCATGGGGTTGGGGAACATGCGCAGCGGACTTCGACCATGATGGTTTTGTTGACATAGCACAGGTAAACGGATGGCCTCAGCGCGACGCCGTGGGCAAAGACTACACGTACATTCCGGTCAGGTTCTGGCGTCACCTAGGAACGGATCATGCAAGTTTCGAAGAGATTGCGGGATTGGTTGGGATCCACGACACCGGTGAAGGAAGAGGCATCGCTTGTTTCGATGCGGATCACGATGGGGACTTGGATGTTGTGATCATGAATATGAGCCAAAACCACGTAGTCTATTTCCGCAACGACACTTCGAACGACCACAATTACCTCTATGTGAAATTGGAGGGATTGACTGAGAATAGACACGGCGTTGGGGCGCGCATCAAGGTCATCACTGAGAACGGATCCCAGATCCGAGATCTTGGAGGTAGCAACAACTATGCGTCCCACAATCCGCTTCAAGCTCACTTTGGATTGGGCACGGCCACCTCAGTCGATATTGAAGTTCTGTGGCCGGACCAAACAACCACAATGTTCGAGAACGCGCCCATCAATGACGTAGTGACCGTCCGGCAAACTGAAGCAGCGACACGGCTCGTTGTAAATGGAGGAACGGGAACGGGTGGCTACGAAGAGGGGGACGAAGTTGAAGTGGTCGCGCGAGACCCAGATCGGGGCTATCACTTTTCACATTGGACGTCGAGTGGCGGCGGTTCTTTTTCTGATATTTATTCCGCCACCACAGTGTTTACCATGCCTGCGAGTTCTGTTTCTGTCACAGCACATTACTTGCCCGGTGTTGGTCCCGATGACGATGTGTCGGTTGCAAGACGCTGGAACGAAGTACTGTTGGAAGCCATTCGCAACGACTATGCTCGTCCCACCGTCCACGCTCGCAATCTCTTTCACATGTCTGCTGCAATGTATGACGCATGGGCGTCTTTTGCAGATCGCGAACAGACTTGGCTGTTGGGAACGAGCCAGTCAGGTATTTCTTGCGACTGGGAAAGACAAGATGACGAACTGAGCGATGAAGAAATTAGCCAAATGCGCGATGAGTCCGTTAGTTTTGCGGCATATCGGCTGATCATTCACCGATTTCATGAATCCATCGGAGCAAATCCAACCTTGAGAGATGCAGAAACTCTCATGGATTTCCTGAATTACGACTCAACCAATCTTTCAACGGATTGGGAGAACGGTTCCGCCGCCGAACTGGGCAACCATATCGCCGAGTGCTATATCCGATTCGGGGGATCGGACGGAGCGAACGAAGAGAACGACTACGCGAATATTGCCTACGAACCCGTTAATCCGCCGCTGCGTCCTGAACTTCCAGGCAACCCAGATATTGTCGATCTCAACCGCTGGCAGCCATTGAGGCTTGAGGAGTTCATTGACCAAGCGGGTAACCCCAGTGAAGAGCAGCCTGATTTCCTGAGTCCTGAATGGGGAATCGTTGTTCCGTTTGCGCTCCAAGAAGAAGACTTGACCATCTATGAACGGGATGACTTCGAATACTGGGTATTTCACGATCCTGGTGGTCCGCCCAAATTCGATGGTCTTTTCTCCGAAGAATACAAGTGGGGGTTTTCTTTGGTTTCCACGTGGTCGGCCCACTTGGATCCAAGCGACGGAATATTGATTGACATTTCTCCCGCTTCGCTTGGCAACATTCAGGAATACCCGATCAGCTCGGAGTACGACACGTACGACCAGTTCTACGATTACTTGGAAGGGGGCGATCCCAGTCAGGGCTATACATCCAATCCTGTCACGGGAGAACCTTACGAGGCACAGCTAGTTCCCAGAGGCGACTACACACGCGTATTGGCTGAGTTCTGGGCCGATGGACCGGACTCTGAGACTCCGCCCGGACATTGGTTCGTAATTATGAACGAAGTCAATGATCATCCTCTGCTTGAACGTCGCATGGAAGGTTTGGGCTCTGAACTTGAAATGCTTGAGTGGGATGCCAAGTCATACTTCGCTCTCGGCGGAGCCATGCACGATGCCGCAATAACAGCGTGGGGCATCAAAGGTTGGTATGACTACCTCCGTCCTATTTCAGCAATCCGAGCCATGGCGGACCGCGGACAGAGTAGCGATAGTGAATTGGATTCGTACCACGTCGACGGAATTCCACTAGTCGATGGTCTGATTGAGTTGGTGGACGAAGAGGACGATTTGGCGGGGAACCAAGGCGAGCACGTTGGAAAAATCAAGGTTCTTGGATGGCGTGGTCCCGACTACATAGAAGATCCAGCTGAGGATGTGGCGGGAGTTGGCTGGATACTTGCGGAGAACTGGTGGCCCTATCAGCGTCCTACGTTTGTTACGCCCCCATTCGCAGGATTCGTTTCCGGTCACTCTACTTACTCGAGAAGTGCGGCAGAGGTTCTCACTGCATTGACGGGTAGTGCTTACTTCCCGGGAGGAATGAGTCAGTTCGAAATTGAGGCAAACGAATTCCTTGTCTTCGAAGATGGTCCGTCGGTCGACATGGTCTTGCAATGGGCCACTTACTACGATGCAGCAGACCAATGCAGCCTGTCTCGAATCTGGGGAGGCATCCACCCGCCGGCGGACGACATTCCGGGTCGACTCATGGGGATCGACATTGGCAAGGATGCGTTCGATCTCGCCAGACGTTACTTCGCGGGTGAGGTACGAGCAGAAGATTAGACAATAGCTCCTGTCCACGACAAGTGATCATCTACGATTGCAAGTGGTTCATTGGTGATCTTTTCGTCAAGGAGCCAAGTTACTGAGAGAACGAGTTGTCAGTCTTGATTTGCAAGTCCAGTGCAACAGATCCAGGGTTTAGGGATACATCATGGAAGCACAGAACTTCTCCAAGCTGTGCGGGCGCAACCATGACTCCACAAAGGATCGATTGCTTTACCATATGGATGGAATCAGCCCACATTAAAATTTGAGTGTGGCACGGAAGCCCAGACACGGTACTGCGAGAACTATAGAAAGTACGACAGATTTTTGCTATCGTAGAAAAGACACTCGATTTACACAAACTGAGGACAACACATTGGCTGAGTCAATGGTGAAGATTTCAGGTCTTGCGGAATTGACCAGAAATCAGGAAGCGTTCGAGAAACATCGGGAAATGCTCGAACGTGAACACATGGGCAAGTTTGCACTGTTCAGCAACGGAGAATTCAAAGAAGTCTTGGAGGACGAGGACGAAGCGCATAGGAAGGGCTACGAAGAGTATGGATACGGGAAATTCACTCTGCATGGTATTGGAGAAGAGCCTGTAAGCTGCGGGAGTGCCAGACCCTATTCGCTGGATGAACTGAAAGCGGATGGACTCGTCTAGGTGGCTTCTTTCAGTGGCAGAATTTCCAACAGAGTCATACATATCACAATTTTCCTGGCACGTCCCATAGATTCTGAGGACGATTCAAGGTGGCGTCCATTTACAGCGAAAGTTGATACCGGTGCAAATGTCTCATGTATCACATCCAGCGTGGCCCAAGCGCTTGACTTGACTCCAAGTGGATACAGACCTGCACAAACACCTGGAGGTCCCATAAATACACTTACGTTTCCAGTAGGTGTCGCTCTTGTAATTAGACGGGGTACGGGTTCAAATCAACAGGATGAGGAATTGAGTTGGCTGTCTCGTCTTGTAACCGCCAGCCTAATACACTCGGATTCAAATACCTCATTTGATGTGTTGTTGGGAATGGATTTCTTAGAACATTGTCACCTAAGTATGTTCGGACACACTTTTATCCTGAGTAACTGATTTGGGACGATTCCATTACACCATCAATGAGTACGAGCTCATGGCACTTTCCGCGTCAGTTCGTTGGGGCAAAAACTGTCGGAGACAGAGCCGGTCTGCTGTGTAGGTCAATCCCACTGCTCCACTATAAGTCAAAGTGATAGATTTCTCAACGACTCTCTTCTTGGCGATGGGCAGCTTATTTGATGCGTTACATATGATCTCGAGCTGTAGGTAGCTACTAGCCCGAAAGCGGGTAAGTGGGCGCAACGGTGAGGCTAATTATGAGGGTATGTGTACACAAGACTGCTGGCGTAATTGTCAAGTTTCTTCTACTTTTTCCTCTTTCTATTTGTTCGCAAGACACTTCAGCCAGTGACGCCTACGTTCGATTTGGTGTTGGGATGGATCAAGCGTCGGATGCTATTTTCTCGGACCGCAATTGTTTGAACCTCTATCCCTCTGCACTCTATGGGTGTGGACAAGGACCGGATGGACTACCGTACCGATCCTCTGGCGAGTTTGAATCTACCAAGAAATTCGAACTTGGACTGGGCCACTCAGTTACGGAACGATTTCGTGTTGAGCTCATGGTTGAACATCGAAGCGAGTTTGAGTTTGTTGGTCGGGCTAATTTCCTTGCGACCGATCTTCAACAGGATGTAGCTACTCCCGTCGAAACGACGACAGGCCTATTAATTTCCTACATGGATATCGCCGAAAGGGATATCGCTCTCTTCGGAGAAGTAAGCGCGTATCTCGGATGGGGTTTCGGTTTCGTACGAAACAAGAGCGGCGAGACCCGTATGGATTTTCCCTTCACCATAACAACTTTGCCGGAAGGCTCGACAACAGATTTTGTCGGTGTCTTGGCAATAGGAGTCTCGTCTACTTTTGGAACCGAGAAGTTCGCGCTAGATGCGGAGTTTCGATACACCTACTTAGGAGAAGTAGTTACAGGTCGAAATGTGGGCTATGTGACCTGGCGAAGTGGTGCGCGAGATCCCCTTGCTCTGGATCTAGACTTGACTCGATCACGTCTGAAGCGACTGGGAGTAAGTGTCTCGATTCGATACTCATTGTGACGCTTTGAGCGCAAGAATTGTGAGATGCAGTTTCTAAACTGCGGAGATTGATCAACTCTAATTGTTCGTAGACCTTACAAGACGCGAGATCGCCAATCGCTTTTTGTGAGACCAAGTCGTTTGTCAGTTCACCGATGAGAGGTACGCTTCCAATGTACAAAGTACGAGCGATAGTTCGATTCAAAGGGTGCATAATTTGACTCCCTACTTTGCGCGAGTCAGTCAGTGGAACCCAAGACCTTCAGAATACTTGTCGAGAAGTGCCTCGACAGATGGTGCGTATGGGAGTCTTCAGTTCTTGGTCTCTTTCTCGAAACCGATAGTTGGACAGAAATACGGGCCTGTATAGAAGAAATCGCTCCCGAGTTAATCGTCCAAAACACAGATATTCAAGAGAACGAGTTATCGACCGTCCAATTTCATGTCTTCTGCAAAGACAGTGCCTTCCAGGGTTCTGCCAACCCTAACAAACCTGTAATCCTTTCGGAGCCATAGCTAGCGGCTTGAAGGCCGTAGCATGATGGGATAAAGGCGTAAAGGAGATTCACTCTGTCAATGGATGGAGCAATCTTAGGCAGCCACGCGGAAGTTACGAAATATGGACAAGTAAAGATTGTCCTGGCAAATCGTTGACGGTACCAGCCAAACTGACTAACCAACACACCGCGAACGAAATATTGAAGCGCTGAAACGACGTTTCGTGATCGAACTCTTCTCTAACAACCAAGTCTGAGAATCCAGTCATTCTGAGGCGAGCGTAGGGTCCTAATCCAAAGGATCCAGTGAGTCTTGAACTAAGTGTATGCTTTGAACGAGTCGACGGGAGAATCTAGTGAGCAGAGCGAGAGAAACCGAAGAACGACGAGAGAAATTGGTTCAAGCTGCAGTAGCGGAAATTGTTGGTGATTCGGAGGCGGAATATCTCATGGACCGCCTACGAACGACGCCGTATCCACTCGAGAGAGGTCCAACACCTGCCAACGCCTATACCAAAGTTGAGCGACTGTCTCTAACTGCTAAAGGTAGAGCGAGACTCACCAAAGCGAAGACTTGGGGCGACGTAGAGAAAATTTAGCGTGAACATACAGCAAATTACGTTCTATTCAAGCGTGGTGATAGCTCAATGCGATCGAAGGTTTGTGATGTGTTGCTTTGAACGATTAGGCTTCAAGGTGCTCGTTGTTCCAGCTGTTGCCGGAGAAATGTATGGGCAACTACCTACCGCAGAGACTTCACATTGGGCAAGGGTCCTAGACGGAGAAGAGAATAGGGGGAAGCATAACTATGCGCCAAGCAGTCGGGCTGAAATATACGAAGCCGTAGCTGAGGCAACCAGGAGATGGATTCACAGAGAATTCGATGCCCAAATAGAAGATGCATCCCAATCTCTTGAATACGGGCTAAGCGTTATCAAAATGTCGGCAGAGCAGATAGTGCAGGCCCAACGTCTCAGTACGGACATTCCTGACAATTGTTTTCGGATTCTCGAACCGAGTAGACAACTAGGGGATAGGAACGTAATGGCACAAGCAGCTGTTCTTGGTTTTTCGGTTTTGGCTTCACACAACAGACACTCCATTATGAGGCCGGAAATCAATCGGTGGATGAGAGAGGAAGTTGGTTTGAATCATGATCTTGTTCAGGAAGCAGACGATGTTATGTATGAGCTTTACATGGAACTTGGACTCAATCCCGCAATTGAAAAATTGAAAGCCGTGCTCTTGGCTTGCTTACCTAGCACAATTCGGTCTCCGTTAAGGGAACGAGAAATAGTCGACCAGTTCTTGGGTCGTTTAGAGAGAGGGTCCTTTAGTGAAGGAGCGGCTCGGTGCGCTCGGGAGTTGCAATCGGAACAGTTTGTGCAATACGTCGAAGAAATTCGAAAAGAACTTCCTTCCTCCGTGGCTAGAGAAACGGAGCGACGGCGAATTACGATGGTGAGGGACGCTGCACGGCGAGCCGGCTGGGAAAGTCACTAGAGTCCTGAGTCAAATAAAATGGATCCATGACGCAGATGAGGAGAAATGCTCCACAAGTTGATGAAGAGACCAAGTTCGGTATCTTTGGATGCGTGGATTACATATGGAGCTAATCGACAGATTCGTGCTGACTGAAGAAAAGAAGCGAAAAATCTGGTTCCATGCTTCGTGCATGGCTTTGATCGGGTTCATTCAGATCCTAGCAATCGGTTTGATTCTGCTGAGCGACATGACTTTGTTCGCGCGCGCCACTGCTTTTGGACCGCCTATCTTGCTACCTTTGCTAATCTTGTTGTCGGCAGTTTTCACCTCCATCGTATATCTAACAATCTACTACTTAATTAAGAGATAAAGGACTTCATTCGCTCGCACTCAAGCTCGAGGTTTGAAGTTGCTGTTTGCGTGCGACTCACTCTAGCAGAAAGTTACAGATCCAGTCTTCAGTAATCTTCACCGATCAAAAGATTCCGTGGAGATGGCGGGAGGTTGGCTGCATTCCAAAGACTAGATTTGTACCTATGACATAATCGCTTTGGGAATAGAGCCAATTAGGTTAGTCGAGGATCAGATCATTGGCTTCATCGTTCTTCAAGACCGCCCTTTGCGCCCTGTCTATTGAGGTGCCGGGATTGATCTTGCCGTTTCTGATTTTGAAAACTGTGCCAATGAGAGTATGAAACTACCGCTTTTGGGTGAATACAGTTTAAACACACTTCGAGGCGACATTCTCGGAGGTCTAACTGCAACTGTAATTTCCATGCCCATCGCGGTAGCGTTCGGAGTGGCATCCGGACTCGGTGCCATTGCGGGACTATACGGTGCCATTGCAGTAGGTTTCTTTGCGGCTGTATTTGGTGGAACCAACACCCAAATTTCCAAACCGACCGCCCCGATGACAGTCGCAATGGCTGTAATTGTTACCAACTATGCAGACACGTTTGGACAAGCTTTTGCGATAGTCGTCATAGCTGGAATCTTCCAAATTCTATTGGGAATTTCGAGGATTGGACGCTATGTCGCATACACCCCACGAGTTGTCGTGTCGGGGTTCATGTCAGGAATCGGTCTAATCATCATGACAATGCACCTGTTGCCTCTGATGGGTGCGGAGCCGTCTCAAGGTGGTGCGTTGGGCACTCTAGCCGAGCTTCCCGAGGCAATAAGTAGCGCGAATTTTCAAGCTCTTGCCGTGGGTTGCGTAGCCTTAGCAATCGCTATTCTTTGGCCATCAAAGGTAGGAAAGTTCTTACCGGGTCCCGTCGTCGCAATAATCGTTGGGACGGTGATCAGCATTTTCTGGTTGACCGACGTTCCCACTGTTGGTCAATTGCCCACAGGTCTGCCAACGATTCAAGCTGAATTTCCCAGTATTTCATTCATTCTTCGTTCCCTGGAACCAGCGTTGATTCTGGCTCTGTTGGGATCGGTAGACAGTCTCATTACATCTCTTGTGGCGGACACATTGACCGGTACGCGCCACAAATCGAACCGAGAATTGATAGGTCAGGGCATTGGCAATATTGCATCAGGTCTCATTGGTGGATTGCCTTGCTCGGGGTCCACGTCCGGTACAGTTACGAACATACGTGCTGGAGGTAGAACTAAGGTCTCGGGAATCCTATACGCCCTGCTCATGCTGGGACTCTTGCTCGGGTTAGGAGCGTTTGTAGAACCCATTCCTCTCGCGGCGCTTGCGGCTGTACTGATCAAGGTTGGATGGGGAATTATCGATTGGCGAATTGTCTCGCGAATTCATCGTGTCAATCGAGCACAGTTGCTTGTATTCCTGCTAACGCTTTGCTTGACTTGCTTTGTCAGTTTGATTGTGGCGGTAGCCGTCGGGTTGATTGTTGCATCAATGGCACACGCACGAACCCTAGAAAAGTTTGAACTCGAGAGTGTGATCTCGGTGCCAATCTTGGATCAAGTGTTCTTGGGTGAGAAAGTAGATGCAAGTGCAGTAGATCCCTTCAGTGCACGAGTCGGTCTAGTTTCCCTAAAGGGTATCTTTTCCGTTGCTTCGTCATCGAATCTCGTCGAGGCCATTGCCAAGGATATTCAAGATCACGAAGTAGTCATTTTCGACTTCTCAGAAACCTTGTATATGGACGACAGTGCGGCCATGGTCATAGACCAACTAACGGAAGTAGCAATGCAGAACAACACAACATTTATCGTAGCTTGCATGCACGGAGCTGTTGAACAGTCGTTGACTGCACTCGACATCCTTCGGCAAATTCCTGATGAACACATCGTTGAAACGATGGACGAGGCAAAGAAATTGGCACGCCAGATTTTGGAACCCACGAGTCTCGCGGAAAACTAGTAGGTTAGGTTCGCTGACACTGCGCAACACTAGCGCGAAAAATTCTGGAAAGAAATTCTCCGGGCCGCCGATTTCTGTTCAGGTCTGGTGATTGATCGGCCCGCCCTTTAAACATTTAAAGTAGCACATCTTTACTGGTCAACATGTGGTTCGATCCGATAGTCACAGGACTATCGAAGAATAAAACTTCCGAGTGTGAAGCTTAGCGGTAACTACTTCGCGATTGGATGCATCCAGAACTATGGCACTAAAGAAAAAGAAAGACGAGATGGGTGGCACTCAGTACGTCTTGCAAGTGCTGGGGACCGCCTCAAGCATCCAAATTGATTGGACATTGTTAATCGTGAACCGGCACAAATTGGGCACTATTATTTGATTTCTAACGAATTACGTGACTCAATGAGAGTCTTTGCATGCCTTGTCCGCCTCGATTTAAGGCACCTGACTCGCCGGATTACAAATCCATTGCTTTTGGGTTCGTTGATTCTCCTGCTTCTTGGTTTCTTGCTCACCCTTAGCACATTTCACTATTTTGCTTCGGAGTACGCCTTACTGCACGGCGTCACCAATCCCAAGTACGCAATGGGCGGCTACGAACCAATGTTGTTTTACGCGTGTATCGCAGTTTCGTTGGTATTCGCTCTTCGTCTTCCCGACTACCGGGAAGAATTGCAAGACAGCGTCGTAATCGTCTACCGCTCGCCGAGCAATTTTCTGCTTGCGCTGTCGCGAGTGGTAACTCCGATTCTCTTCGTGTTTGGCACCGTGGTCACTTTGGCTTTTTTGTACCAATTGCTTGCATTCGTCGATGTTCTCCTTCGACCCGGAATTGTGGAACCTTTCGAGCCTCAATCACTCGCATTCGTACTGCTCAATCTTCTTGTTGCGCTTTTGTTCTGGATTAGCTTGGCGACCGTGATATCTCAGGTATTCAAGAGTGCTGCAATCGGTTTCATCGGCACATTTGTACTTTTGATGATTCAGGCAAACATTGAGCCGTTGCTACCAGCCGATTTGGGTTCCTTTACCCTTGGCTATGGTGCTGCAAGCCTGTATGTTTCGGATCTCGCTCCCAACTACTGGGACATTCGACATCTTTTCTACTTCCTTTCAGTTCCCTGCCTCGCGTTTGCGTTGATCTACGCCGTTGCCTCACTGAATGTCCGTTCGGACCCTTCGAAACGAACTGTCTATACCCCTTTGGCTGTGGTCCTTGCCGCGCTATGCGTGATGAGTCAAGCTGTGGTTCATGGAATGAGCTTGAATGGGGTCAATCAACATCGATCATGGATTCAAGCGTATGACGAGAAAACCCGTTCCACCCTACACCCAGTACTTGTCAAGGCGATCAAAGGCGGTGTGGAAATCAAGCCAGGGTCCCGACTTGCTCTACAGCTGGAATACACGGTGGAATTGAGAGACAGTAGCCATGGTTCTGGATCAGGAGATCCGTCCACGCTCACATTTGGTTTCAATCCGGGCATGAAGGTGGAACAGATATGGTGCTCCGGTCTCGAAATAGATCACACTCACAAGAACGGAATTCTCGAGATTGACATTGAGCCTTGCGAGCCCATCGCAAACCGAGAGTACGCATTTGAGCTGATGGCCTCCGGAAAGCCAGTTCCACACTACCTGGTTGGGCACATTCCTCGAAGTGGCCGCTACGAATTGGACCCTCAAATGCTCCGACTCATGGGGCAAAGATCTAGCATTTTCACAGCGGAGTATGTGGCTCTAACCCCTCTGAGCCATTGGTACCCACGACCATTGGTTTCACCATCGGGTTTTGAGGAACACCCTGCGGTCAGTCCAAAGGAATTCTCATTAACGATACAACTGAGTCCTGAATCGTGGACGATGGTGACGACAGGAGGAAGAGTGTTCAATGCGGAAGAGTCCCAAGACGACTCCGTTGTTCTCAATGGCAAGTTTCATTCCATGGGGTTGTTAGCGGCTGACTTTCGCATCGACACACGGTCTGTCGAATCCACGGACGTGAACGTGCTTGTGCACAAAAAACATGCAAAGCGACTTGATCGTAACAAAGTGCTTACGGATGGGCTCGTAAAGAGGGTGAGCGAGGCACTAACCAAACTGCATTCCTACGGAATTGATTACACCCGACAACAGTTTTCCGTTGTTGAGATTCCAGACACACTGTCACTGCTGAACAGGAAGAACGAGCAAGAAGTTGGGTTGGAGTCGATCATGGTGTATCGGGAATCAGGACTTCCCTTTGCATCTACGACATGGCTAGACAGACGTTATGAAAGAGTTGTCTCCAATGAGTCAGACTCTGATTTCAATGAACAGCAACTCGGCCTCACGATGGGATTTTTCTGGACCAATCCCATTTTCAATCATACCTACGAGGATGTAATCATTGGATCGCTTCTCGGAGGTCGAATAGATTGGGCAAACGAAAAGTCAACCCTTGCGGGACTAGTACTAGAGTCAATGCTTCTCAACCTCTTGGATAGCTCGGATTACCGATTTGACTTCGACTTAGCAAATGCGATAGCTTCAGAATCTCGGGTAAATATTCCGTATGTATGGGCTCAGCGACGTGGCCAAAGTGGGAACGACCTGCGTGACTTTGAATCGACATATTTGGAATCCAATGCCTACTGGGAGTCGATTGAGCGATTGTTTATGTCTCTTGGAACCAGCGCGAACAACAGCCATGGGGAGTTGGGACTGAGTAAACGAGCGCAGAGGTTTCGTGTTCTCAAGCTAGGCGAGCTGCTTGGCGACTCATTCGACGACGAGACAATAGCTGCAATGTTGTCAGCCATCATGGGCTCAATCAGTCAGGAACCTGTCAGCATGGATCAGCTAATCCAAGGTGCTGAGAGTGTCGACATGGACATTGAGTCACTAATTCAGAATACCCTGCTAAACACCAAGCTAGCGGGAATTAACTTCGCAGTTGCGCAACAAGTGGAGTCGGAAGTTCCCAATGAACACGGACACCGTTTCAAGACCGTCTTGGAGCTTCGCAACAGTGAAGACACTGTAGGCTATGTAACTTTTCTGATTCAGGAAGTTCGTGAAATGTCTGGGGGAGACCAGACGATTCGTATGGGAACCAATTTCAGTCGTGTGGGCCCGTTTGAATTAGAAGCCAAGAGTTCGTACAGGCTTGCCGTAAATACCGAAGATTTGCTATGGCCTCTGAACGCAAATACGTTTCTGTCTCTCAATCGAGGAATAGTTCGAGTATCTGTCGCACAATCCCCAGTTACGAAAGATCAAATCGTTCCAGAAGACTCTCCAAACGGATGGTATTCCTTTGAACCTTCACTATGGAACTCCGAAACGAACGAGAACGAGGTTATTGTTGACGACTTAGACCCAGGGTTTGAAATTCCTCCGTCAAACTACCGAGAGAGATTTTTCACTTGGTCGTTAGGAAGAGATTTGTTTCGTGCCCGTTATGCTCGCGAAGAAGGAATGGACAACGGGCTTCCTGTTGGTCTCAACCCTGTCGGTCCGTGGGTCCGCAGCAGTGGTCTAGGTGGTTGGGGCAGATATCGCCACACATATGCGCTATCTGACAGTACTAAGGCTGGAATCCATCGAGTCTCCTTTAATGCAGTGATTCCCAAAGTGGGTAGATGGTCGTTGTCCTATCACCTTCCCGACACCTCCTACTTTCTTGATTTTCAGCAGGCCACGTTGGGCGAATACGACATTGTTGTGACGGTCGAAGACAAAGAGTGGAAGTTAGCGATTAGCGCAGAAGATTGGGTTGCTGGATGGAATGAGATTGCGAAGCTTGACATTGAGTCGGATGGTAGAGCTAGCGTCTCTGTAAGCAATCAGAACAACGAACCCTACGTGTTTGCAGACGCCATCAAATGGACTTACTTGGACTAACTAGAGATGCCTCTGTCTGGGGTGCCATCATGGATAGGATTCGCCGTTGAACTGCTTGAACTTTGCGTTCATTCCTTTCCACACAGCGTTTAGGTCCAAGAACTATAGGAATGGCAGTGGATAGAAAAAGCCAATAGTCTTGACGAGTGCCAAACCGCAGAGACTTGTCAAGCACAAGTAGCCCAGTGCTTTCTTCGGGTGCTCCTTGCTCATCGTCCACACCCAATAGCCCAAGACTAGTATTGTGACCAACGTCCACACGGTCATAATCATCATCTGATTCCTTTAATCCTGTATCTGAGTTTACGATCAGCTAGTCTAAGTTGGACACAACGTGCTCAGTTCGGACTTCCAACTTCAATCAATTCTTGCACATTCTTCATTTAGGGGTGACCCGCCAATGCTCGCATTGTGTCGGATTAACCAAAATACTTGCTACACCCGGCAATTCTTCCAGTCATGGAGAAAGATGCTCCTGCGCTAGACATCGTTGGGATTGACCATCAAATTGTAGGCTGCCCAGGATTGATCAATAGCATTGACTAGCAGTCGGTCGTTATCATCAATGAACTGCCAAAAGTGCTCTCGGATCTGTAACGCAGTCGAAGGAGATCTTATTATCCACTGAGACCCCAGAACTCTCCTTGCGCCGAGTCTGAGAAGTTCGCTGTATAGCGGTTCATAGTTCCTACCCGGTGATATGAGATCGTAGCTCACAACGAAAAGGTCTGTCATTTTCCAGAGTTCTTGTCTTCGCCGGAACTTGCTTCGGAGTGTCTAGACGGGGATTCTCTTGAAGCATCCAGAAAGCTGGTAGAAACTGCTCTAAGCCTGTCAGACAGAATAATGATCATGCTCAGCAGTACAAGACACAAGAGCAGCAACCCAATGAAATGACACCAGTGATAGATTGACCACTTGTCCACACAGCGCAACATAAAAGCCGCAACGCTTGCCCAACTCACGATGAACAACGTCGCAAATCCAACAACAATCACTCGTCGACTACCAATGACCTGACGGTCTGCTGAAAGTGATTGCTCGGCCACTACTGGACTTTCGTTCACCCGACGTGGGATGAGCTGGTGCACAAGTGCAGCTATAACGGAACCCACCGTTGCGGTTATCGCCAATAGGATATAAGCTTGAGAAGGCGCTAAGATTGGGTCCACGGGACTGTTTACGTAGGAGATGCCTGACTGAATCTTTGTTCAAATAGTTTGAGACAATCTCCGAGTTCTCGTTTGACCACACCATTCAATGCCCAAGGTTTTACCGTTAAGCAGTCCACCAGCTCGTACTGCCGCACTGTCGAACCGAAGTCATGCTGAGTGAAATACGCCATTCGCCCATTGTCAATGACTTTCATATGAGTATCACGGGGTCGATCCTTCCCCAAGCCAGTGGTTCTGAGATTCACTCGGGTCTCACTTGCAAACTTAGTATTCAAAGAATAAGGGACGGGACAGTTGAACAAGCATTTCATGACGAAACGAGGATTCTCACGGAGTTTTGTGTCTATCGCATTCAAGACTTCTTGATCCGAATAGAAGCTATCCTGAACTTCGTTCCCGTCGTCGTAAACTACCATTGTGCGTTTGGCTTGGCCGAGCAAGAGAAGAAAGTAGCGTTTGGCGATGTCACCGTCGTTCAGCCCGGTGATCCTTCTCGCACCCATTCTGCTCACATGCAATACAAGCATCCATCCAGAAATCACAATGGTGACAATCATCAGCGAGTATCCGATTATCGTAGCCATCATTCGATTCCGAACGTGTTAATCCTCAGTGGTGTTTGTCAGATGGTAACACCTAGCTGAACAATCTAGAGTATCCAATTATTAGTCAAGAGGCACCCCATTGGGTTCCAACAAACGAGACCCATCGGAATGTTGCAGCTAACGCGGCAAGTTTAGATGAGATTGTCGATACGCTTGACTGGAAAACTGTGAGACATCATGTCAAGCATTAGCTCTTGTACAGACGTGTAGTGAAGTTGCGATGAGTTAGAGGACAATGCATCTGTTTCCATTTCGGTTGTATCCACTCGTTTCATTCAGGTTCCGACTATTTTGGGTCCTAAATTCTGGGAGATAGGGTCGTTCATGGATTAGCCCAACTTGTCGATGTTCCATTGCCCATCGACGATAGCGACCACAACCTGCTAGTGGGTCTGAGCGTTCCTCTCAATACTGTCAAAACCGAGAATGAAGCACATTGATTCCCAATTAGGGTGTACATTTATGCTCTCAACCATATAGTTGTAATTGTGATTCCAGAATTGATCGAATTGGCAGGTGCTCCGTATTACGACGTGTGGTGGGACCCCATCGCAATAAAATATACGCTGCTAGACCCGGTTTTGTGAAATCCGGAATTTCGAGCTGGACAGAAGGCGAGATATCTTGAAGACTTCTTTTACGAACGATTGTTGGTTCAGACACGGGAGAAACTGTGTTAGACTTCTTCCAAGACAATAGGAACGCTGGAGCGAAGTACGGAGTTCTTCAAATCGGACTCGAATCGGATCCGCCGCACACCAGAGGATACGATGATTTACAGTGATGAACAGTATGAGAGATATAAACGTATTATCGAAGATCTATTGGACGCAAAGCTTCTCACAGAAAAGAACCTAGAAAAGGAAGAGTGGTTAAGACAAGCCGAACTAAGTGCACTGGAAGCCCAAATAGCAGCTACTCAGGACGAAGTCGACCACTACCAAGACTTGAAAGCGGGGAAAATCACGCATTCAAAGTCCAAGTCTTTGAATGATCTGCCTCAACTATTGGTTGAGTCTCGCATTGCACAGGGCTATAGCCAGACACAGCTTGCCGACCTGATGAATCTCAAACACCGGCAGATCCAACGATACGAGGCATCGAGTTACATGGGCGCTAGTCTCACAACACTGAATGAGATAGCCGTCGTCCTAAGAATTCAGATAAACGGCTTATTCGAACTACGCAATGCAATAGGAAACAGGAAACTGTCCTAGAGTTGGAGCGGGGATGAGTTAGAGCGGTTCGACAATCCTCTGCGCTGGTCGTTCGATAACTTCGGCGTCGTGTTCAGCCCTTTCACATTGATCTCGCAGACCCCACCGGAACTATTTGTTCAGCGTATTGCCAAATCTGTCGTGACCGTGTTCAAATAGGAAGCAATGAACGCTGAAACCGTGACCGTTAAGACTCGAGTCTTGCGTAGCGACTTACAACAGGGCACACAATGCGTTGTCTTGTGGGGCATGGCAATTTGCATAGTTTGGGCAATCCATGCCCACCAACTGGGCTTTGAGAGCTATGTACTTATCGGTAACATCTTGGTCGCAATCGGCCTTCCAATCTTTGCCCTCTTGGTGGTGAAGTTATGCCAATTGGCTAGCTTTGCATTCATGAAACGAAGCAAACGGTATGAGTTCATCGACGATGTCTCGCGCAAAAGCAGTGATTACACCGAGACTCGTGTGGTGAACATGGTTAAGGACGAGAACGGGCGGTCGATTGAATTGGGGGCCACAAAGAGCAATTTGGCTCTGGTTCTTGCACTCTATGCATTAGTAGTGCTCTTCAGTCTCCTGTACAAGAGCGAAGTCTATTTCATAGTTGCACTGGTTCTGAGCGTCGTACTCGTTGTTTCTAGTATTTTTGTCCTGGCTAGGAACGGATTTTCGATCAACAAGGCACTCCAGCGAGGCCGCCAATCGCAATCCAAGGATGAAATCGACGCACTTTCGCGGCCAGAAGACAACGACTCAGACCTTATTTATGCTTCAATTCCCAACCTAGACGCTCGAGTTAGCTTCTCGCGAACATGGGCTTTGACCCGTCTCTACTATATTGGGATGTGGATCCCACTGTTTCTAGCAGTGCCGTTGATTGGTCAGCTATTTGCTGGAGCATTCTGGCTAGGAGTCGCTGTGGGCGTTGTCTATCTCTTCGTGATAGAAATGTGCGCCTTGACCACATTTTTCAGCTTGTTCGAACGCTTTTTCCCGTCTAGATAGAAGTACTCGAGCAAGAGAGCTAGAACCGGCTCGATTAGAAGCGAATCCCTCCGGTTAACAGGAACTCCCGAACCGAATCTCCTTGTTGCTGTTCTACATCCGAGACCAGAAAACCCAGAACGCCGTTTCTCCTCGTCAACACTCCCAGTTCAACCTGTGCGCCGACTGATCGACGAGCGTTGCCCAACGTATCACTTTCGAATCTCAAATACGGCACAAATTTTATTCGGTCGTGGAATACGTATGAGCCATAGGCGACCTTCGCTTGAAGAGACTCTCGACCGTTGCAGGAATCGCTGAAGCCAGAAGTCTCTAAGGTCGTTGAACGCATCCAATCGAATTCGTCGTCGTGAGAGATACAACCGTACGATGGACGCAGCTCCAAGTTCCAACCCAATTGATCGTTGGCAAGATCGTAGATTGCGCTGACGCTCCAGCCGGATTCCTGTATGTTTGAATGGTCATTCAATTGGAATCGGCTGCCGCGAGCTTCAATCTGAATCGACGGTGTGGTCAATCGCAGTCCTCCGACTACCTCCAGTCCTTCACCTCGAATGTCGTCACCGTGGTCGTAGCGCAATCCAATCTGACCAAACGGCGTAAGTTGGAGTGCGCTCGTGATTCGTTTGGTCACGGATCCGTCTAGTGCCATGCGAAACTGGCGCACAGTTGCACTGAGTCCGCTGGCGGATTCCGTTTCCTCAGCATTAAGGTTGATTCCGCTGAAATCCGTTCGGACTGCGAGGCTGTAAGAATCCTTGTTGTACAGGACTCTACGCACACCCAGGGCACCTAAATTCATCGTGAGCGGACTTGTACTGACTAGTTTGCTGTCCGAAAGAACCGTAGATTCGCCTCGACCGTACCCCAGACCTGCCCAAACGCTGTAAGCGGAATTCAGTTCCTTCTTGAAGTAGGGGATCACCGAACGAAGAGAAGTTTTAAGGTTCTCCTCGACCGTACCCCAGGAATATGCACTTTGGCTATCGCTACTCACTAGTGCAAGTCCAACGATGCCGTGCCGCAATGCGTGGATGTCTGCACCCAAATAGCTTGTCTCAGCTTGGCCAACGTAGCCATCTCCTGCAAAACTAGAGGAATCCGTTTTGCTCCAGAAACTTAACGTGCTAGTGAACGAACCTCGGGTGTCTAGTTCGTCCGTGTTGTCTGCAATCTCAGGATTGAATGAGCTATCGAGATGACCTGGCGAGAAAGCTGCCGAGGAATTCGAGCCAAATTGCGAGTGAGCGAACGACGAACTATTGTTGAAGGGAGCGTCATCTAAACCTCTTTTTCCACTCCTGAACGCAAAGTGACTCCAGACACTACTTAGAGTTAGATCAGATTCGTTTCGAACGAGTGTTGCTCTGTCGCCAATGGCGGTTGTGACACTCGTCAAGAGACTCCTGCCGTAGGCGGACAGGGCGTTGCGTGCAACCGTCATCAGTTCTTCGTCGCTCACAACGACATTGAATTGCTTTCGAGCGCTGTTGCCGTCGGGATCGGTGGCAATTACTACTACGGAAGTCTTACCTCTTTGAATAGGTGCCAAGTGCAATGTCTCCCGAACGAGAGCTACTTCGGCTATTTCCGAATCACTACCGTCCAGCGTGTGAAACGATAGAGAGTCTCCATCCGCGTCGCTAAAGCTATCGAGCATGTTGACGGACAAGCTCTCCCCACCATACTGGAGGGTAACGGCTGCCACAGATTGGTTCGCTGTTGGTGCGGTCTTGACGGTTACCCTAAAGGTATCCGTTGCCGATTCCCCATCGGGGTCGGTTGCCTCGGCCGTGATCGTCGCGGTTCCTGCCGATTCTCCATGAACCGTTAGAACATTCGAGTCGGAAATGTCGACTGTTGCGATGTCGGAATCGTCGGATTCCGCTGTGAACGTGAGGTCGTCTCTCTCTGCATCGGAAAAGACGTCTTCCAAATCGGCCTCAAAGTCTTCGTCTACATAAATTGTTTGGTCTGCTATAGGTTCGTCAACTTGAGGTGCCGTGTTGATTTCCTCGCTCAGGATCGCAACATGGAAGTCGGTAGATGCGGTTTGCTCAATGTCGTCTTCCGCAGTCACTGTGATGATGAAGTCCCCGCGCTTTAGCGGATAGATACGAATGACGGTGTTGTTTTCGCGCAGTACGACATCGGCATACTCCTCCGTAGAGGGTTCGACTTCAATCTCCAACTCGTCCGGCTTCTCGTCGTCGAACAATCCTTCGATATCAACGTCGTAACGAGTGTGGGAGACCAGAGATATTTCAATGTCGTCCAATTGACGTGTAACTAACGGTGGATCATTGGCTTCGAGAACCGAAATCTCAAATTCATCACTAATCGACTCACCCAATGTGTCCGTTGCGATAACGGTGCAAGTTGTCTCCCCCTCCGCGAGAGCCGAAATCTGAAGCGTTTCGTTGTCTTGAATGGACGCTTCGGCAACTTCTTCGTCATCGATGGTTACTTCGAACTCAAGCTCGTCTCCCTCATCTTCGAAGTGAGAGGACAGCAGGATGTCGATAACGCGACCGATTCTTGTGTCGATGTCCTCAATTTCCTGGGCGAGAATTGGTGGCTCGTTGTTGCTTACATTGACTGAGAATCGAGCCGTTGCGACGTTTTCAGCCGCATCGGTGACTGTGATGCTGATCCGCACCGATCCTTCCGATTCTCCACTCACCGTCAACTCGCTATCCGTAATATCGACGGTAGCGATGGATGTATCGGCGGATTTCGCTGTGTAGGTGTGAATGTCCTCGGCTTCGTCCTCAAAAACCGAGTCCAAGTCCAGTTTCTTTTCCGCTCCGACGTTGACATCCATGTCAGCAAGCTGCTCGATGAGGGTGGGTGCAAGGTTTTCGTTCACAGTCACCATGAATGACTTGCTTGCTCGAAGTGGAGGATCACCTGTGTCCGATGCTTCGACGGAGATCGTAGTCTCGCCTTCCTTGATTCCCTCCACAATTACATATCCATCCTCGTCGATTTCTGCCGTCGCTGTACTCGTACGACTGCTGGTCGCTTCAAAGGAAAGAACATCGTCGATATCGGGGTCAGTGAAATGGTCGCTTCCAAGAAGGTCTTCTGGAAGCCCTAGACCAACGAGAATTTCAACGTCTGCAAGTTCTTCGCTTGACGGTACGGGTGCTTCGTTAACGTCGTTGACCGAGATCTTGATTTTCTCGGAGTCGTACCCTCCAAACTTGTCTTCCACATACAGCGTGACTTCGTACTCGGATTGGCTCTCGAAGTCCAGACTTTCGTAGATCGTTATGTGACCGGTTGTGGAATCTGCCACGAACGGCCGATCCTCTTCGGCGAGACGGAAGTAGATTTCTTCGTTGTCTGAGTCGTAGGCATCCGGTGTCTTGGTGAAGTACTTGCCTACAGAGAAATCCTCGTCCAGGGTGTAGGTCTTCGTAACTCGCTCGAATCTTGGAGCACTGTTATGTCGCTTCACATGTACGTCGAACGTTTCGCGGACTGTGTAGCCATCTTCATCTTCAGCTATGACCGTGACGAATGTGGTTTCCCGGTCTGTTTGAAGAGAATCTGCAGGAGTTAACGTCAGCTCTCCATCGTATTCTGAAACCTCAAGAACGTAGTAGTTTCCCGATCGCACTTCGTAAGTGAGGTTGTCCGCTTGTCTATCTTCCGTATGGTCGAAGTACTCTTCAAGTTGTATGGTTTCCGAGGGATCGCCAATGAGAAAGTGGGCGTCCGGCATGGGATGGCTGATGAGTCCGGAGCAGATGTTGTCCGTAGTGAGCTCAAAGGCTAGAGTGTCGGCAAATCCCGAAAGATCTGTCGCAACCAGATCGAACCGATAGGTTGAGTCGGATCGACCACGTTCCAAAGGTCGCGTGGACTTCACTCGAATTTGATGGGAATTATTGATGGTCCCATCGGAGGAATTCGATCCCTCCAATTTGCAACTTGCAGTTAGAGAAGGTCTATCGGGATAGACGAGCTTGAAGTGCAGACGATCCCTTCCAGCGAGGGTAAAGCAGAGCCTGTCGTTGCTTGGAACTACGTCCAGTGCTGTAAAGACCATGTCAAACGATGTGTCTGAACCAGCGTCGTAGTTGTCAAGATATGCGGAGTTCGGAGAGGCGTTCACCAGCCTGCCTCCCAGAATGTTCGGTTCGATGTTGGTACCGTAGACGATCGAAACCGTTGCTTTGGCAGATGCGGAACCCGGATCATCGTCGGTGTCTTCCGTTGCCGTTATCTCAAGTTCAACTTCCTGAACAGTTCTTAGCCCCACAATGTCTTTACGTCGTACCTGGACGTGTGGTCGACCACAGTCCGAACCACCTGAGGTCGAAACCCTTACGGTTGCGTACTCGGAACCTTCAATGATTTCAGCGTTGTAGCAGAGAGGATCGTCTTCCTCATCAACGAACCAATTGCGTACATGAAAATTTACCCAGTCCTCGTCGAATCCCATGTTTTGATGAGCGGTCACTTCCATTTCCTCGAATTCTTGCTCGCCGACGGTAGGACCTTCGTCGACGTCGAGGACATCTATCGTTATGACTAGGTTGTTGGACGAGTCTCCAACCGAGTCAACTGCTGTTACGTGAAGTATGTGTTGAGACGCAGTCTCGTAATCTAGTTCTTCCCCTTCTATCACGCTGATGAGACCTGTCTGTTCGTCGATCTCAAAGACTGCATCATCGGGCTCGACGGTCTCCAGACTGTAAGTAATGCTGTGGTTCTCGGCGTCTGAGAGCTGAAAGTTGCCGGCTACATGAATTTCTGACGGGCTGTCCTCAGGCATTTCGTATGTAACGGCGGTCACTCCGAAGACGGGAGCTCTGTTCCGGATCACCGTGAATACGATGTCGCGTTTCACCTGGACCGAAGAGTCTTCCTTGAATGTCGCCGTCACAGTCACCCGTGCATCCGTCTCTTCGGAATCTCGGTAGGTTCCTATGAGTCGGAACAGGTCGTCTTCGACCAATGAGTCGAAGTCGATGACAATGACTGTACGCACGGAGTTTCTTGGACTTACGGATGCGGAATAGCTCCAGAGATGCGGATTTGAGGCGGACGAGTCAATTCCGCGTTCAGTCAAGAACGTAAACAACGCAATTGAGGACAATGTCGCAGTTGCGGAGTTGTTGCTCACCAGCCTCACAAAAGGCATACGTTGTTGTCTCTCGCTACCGGCGAGCAAGTCATCATCAAGCTCGAAGTCGGAATGCGTTTGTCGATTTGTGGCGGCAGAAGCATCGCCAAAACCGTAGTCGGTCTCGATCGTTGTTGTGCCAGCCTCGTAGACAACACCACGGGCTGCTAATGTCAGAGCGTAAGAGGTTTTTGCTACGAGACCCTGGACCGTCGCCTCACAGGTGATCGGATAGGAAGTTGTGCTGTCGCAATTCGTTGAATTGACTTCCACGTCGGTGGAGCTCGACTCGTCGGAATCTTGTGCTTGCCACGTGATGCGAGTCTCCGTAACGACCTGATCGGAGACATTTGTGTTTGTGTCGACAGTCCATCGCAGGAACACTGAAGTTGAGGATTCGACAACGGCAAGTTGAACAGAAGGTGCAGGAGGTGCGTTCGCGTCCTGTGCACCGACGTGCACGCTTGTGAGTGCACAAAGGACGATCATAAGTTTGAGCCGGATTGACGTATTACGGAGTTTGGCTCGTTTTTTCTTATTCAATGCGTTCAAGAGTCTGATCATTGCGGTTTGTCGAGACCTTCGAGCTTGAATATTGAATGCCTCGAACGTCGCGACAATCCCATCGGGACTAAGGGTTTCATCATGCAGTTCTGCTCCATGTTTGCGACCTTCTCAATCTTCTGTATTTTCTCCGATTTGATTAGACCCAAGCGGCGTTCAAATGTTGCGAAAGTTGCATCATGGTTTGAGTTTTCTGCCCAAGTCTCGTAATCAGTTGTCGTGTAACATGAACTTGAGCACCAACTAGGAGAATTGCGTGCGCTCCGCATCTCGAATCGTATTTGCTTCCGTTCTGACTGTTGCCCTTTGTACCTACCATTCAGCCCAGGAAGTCCGGACTTTTACCACCCATGCACTGACACTTGAAGATAGACCCAAGTATTCCGCAAATTTTGGACATTTGGAATATGCCAATCCCGATGCACCGAAAGGCGGAACCATGAGGCTGTTTGCAGTGGGAGGATTTGACAATTTCAATCCATTCATCATCAAGGGTGAAGAAGCCGCAGGGCTAATCGACCGATTCTACGAATCGTTGACTCGCACAACAGAGGACGATTCACTGACAGGTTACGGATTGATCGCTGGTGCAATAGAAGTGGCTGAGGATCTTTCTTTCGTCATCTATCACCTTCGTCCCGAAGCGAGATTCAACGACGGTACCCCCATCACGTCCGAGGACGTTGTATTCAGTTTCAACACTCTCAAGGAAAAAGGTGAGCCTTTCTACCGCGCCTACTATGCGAACGTCTCGCAAGCGCTCGCGCTCGACACCCACTCTGTAAAGTTCGTTTTCTCCGGCGAACCCAATCGTGAGCTACCGCAGATCGTCGGGCAAATTCGCGTATTTTCAAAAGAATACTGGGAGGAGAGAGA
Organism: Candidatus Azotimanducaceae bacterium; assembly: GCA_965203735.1. Taxonomy (GTDB): domain Bacteria; phylum Pseudomonadota; class Gammaproteobacteria; order Pseudomonadales; family Azotimanducaceae; genus Bin55. The sequence continues at coordinate 69,192 of OZ241909.1, read as the reverse complement.
ATTCGATAAGACCACACTCGATCCACCTGTTACAAGTGGTCCGTACAAAATCGCAGACTTTGAGCCAGGAAGATATGTAGTTTTTGAAAGAGACCCAAACTACTGGGGTGCGGATCTCCCCCTCAATCGTGGACTGTACAACTTTGATTTCATTCGTTACGACTACGTACGGGACGACGACGTCGCCATCGAAGCGTTCAAGTCGGGTGAGTACGACTTTCGAGGAGAGAGCTCCAGCAAGAAGTGGGCGACTTCGTATGACTTTCCTGCATTGAATGAAGGCATGGTCCGGAAGGAAATGCTCCGACACTACCGTGCAACGGGAATGCCGTCGTTCGTCTTTAACACTCGTAAGGCCAAGTTCCAAGATGCCCGAGTTCGGAAAGCACTTGGACACTGTTTCGATTTCGAATGGTCGAACAAGAACCTTTTCTATGGTCAGTACACGCGTAGTCGCAGTTTCTACGACAACTCCGAACTTGCGGCGGAAGGATTGCCTTCTGAAGCTGAACTTAAGATTCTGGAGCCATATCGCGGCAGAATCCCTGATGAGGTCTTCACTACTGTTTTTGAAGTCCCCAAGACCGATGGATCGGGAAACATTCGTAGCAATTTGAGAGAAGCAAGCAATCTACTGACGGATGCTGGATGGAATGTGGAGAACAATCGACTTGTCCATACGGAGACGGGAGAAGCTATGGAGATTGAATTCCTGCTTGTGTCTCCGGAATTTGAAAGAATCGTGTCTCCTTTCATACAAAACTTGAACAGGCTTGGAATCCAAGGAACAATTCGAACGGTCGAGCCCGCGCAGTATCAGAATCGACTACGTGAGTTCGACTACGACATGATCACGCTTGTGTTCGGTCAGTCACGTTCGCCTGGCAATGAACAACGAGACCTTTGGGGTTCTGCGGCCGCTGATGCCCCTGGTAGTCGAAACTACGTGGGTATCAAGAATCCTGTCATCGACGAACTCATTGAAAACGTCGTCGAGGCAACGTCCCGCGCTGAACTCATCGTCGCGACTCGTGCATTGGACCGAGTCCTACAGTGGCACTACTACGTCATTCCAACATGGCACATTAATTCGGATCGAGTGATATGGTGGGATAAGTTTGGACGACCCGACATCAAGCCGAGATTCAGTCTTGGTTTGTGGTCTTGGTGGCTGGATCCAGAGAAGAACGAGCGTGTGGAGTCCTATAGAAACTAGTATTCTCATGACACACAATGGGCGAAGCTCCGCGAGCCTCGGGAACATTACATCGAGCTTGAACTGACAGCTACTGACCAAACATGCTAGCGTACGTAGTCCGCAGAATTCTCCTCATTATTCCGACTTTGTTCGGAATCATGGTGATAAATTTTGTGGTCGTTCAGTTCGCTCCCGGCGGTCCCATCGAGCAGATCATCGCTGAACTCACCAATCCTGACGTCCAGGTAACCCAACGCATCACTGGAGGTGGAGGCGGAGAGGTTGGCGGTCCCGGGCAGGACGCGATCCAATCTGGCGGAGGAAGCGGGATCTCGAGTAAGTATCGGGGAGCAGAGGGATTGGACCCGGAGTTCATCAAAGATCTCGAGGAGTACTTCGGCTTCGACAAGCCGTTGTGGGAGCGATTCTTCATGATGATGGGGAATTACATTCGGTTTGACTTCGGAAACAGCTACTTTCGCGACCAATCTGTCATTGACCTTGTACTCGACAAGATGCCGGTTTCGATTTCTCTCGGACTGTGGACCACGTTGCTCGTCTATCTCATTTCGATTCCGTTAGGAGTTCGCAAAGCGGTCAAGGATGGCACGAAGTTCGATGTTTGGACGAGTGCTGTAGTAATCATCGGCAACGCAATCCCCGGCTTCCTGTTTGCCATCTTGCTTGTCGTGCTATTTGCGGGAGGTAGCTTCTTCGAGTGGTTCCCCTTGCGAGGACTTACATCGGAAAACTGGGTGGACCTCAACTGGATTCAGAAGTCCATGGATTATCTCTGGCACATGGTCCTTCCGGTTGCAGCCTTGGTGATCGGAGGATTTGCCACTCTAACCTTTCTCACCAAGAATTCATTCCTAGACCAGATCAACCAACAGTACGTCATGACTGCTCGCGCGAAAGGAATCGCGGAACGTCGCATTCTCTATGGCCATGTCTTTAGAAACGCCATGCTGATCGTGATTGCCGGATTTCCCAGCGCTTTCGTAGGCATCTTGTTCACTGGTGCCCTGCTAATCGAGATCATTTTCTCGCTGGATGGATTAGGGCTGCTTGGTTTCGAAGCGGTGCTGAAACGCGACTATCCAGTAATTTTTGCAACGCTTTATTTTTTCACTTTGCTCGGATTGCTGATGAACCTCATTGGTGATCTCACTTATACGTTTATCGATCCGAGGATCGACTTCGAGACACGCGGTGGTTGAAACTCAAATCTCAGCAGGTGATTCGTCCCAGAGTGGCGGAACGGAATCTGGCGCATTGCCACGACGGTCGTTGATTTCTCCGTTAACCGCTCGAAGACTCAGCAATTTCAAGAAGAACCGACGAGGTTACTGGTCGTTCTGGATCTTTACAGTCCTCTTCGTGATTTCTTTGTTCGCCGAGTTTATCGCGAACGACAAACCTCTGCTTATTGGGTATCAAGGGAAACTCTACACACCCGTTTTCAACATCTATCCCGAAACGACATTCGGAGGATTCTTTCAGACAGAAGCGGAGTATAGAGAGAAGGAAGTTCAGGACTTGATTTTGGATGAGGGGGGCTGGATGATTTGGCCTCCGATTCGATTTTCCTACAGCACCACGAATTTCAATCTGGAACAGCCGGCTCCGGCTCCTCCAACTGGTCAAAACCTTCTAGGGACTGACGATCAAGCTCGAGATGTCCTGGCACGTGTGATTTACGGATTTCGGATTTCGGTCCTGTTTGGAATTGTGCTCACTGTCCTCTCTTCGATAGTAGGGATTGCAGCAGGAGCAGTTCAAGGCTACTTCGGAGGCTGGACCGACTTGCTGTTTCAACGATTTATTGAGATTTGGTCGGGCATGCCGCGTTTGTACATGCTGATCATCCTAGCAAGCGTGTTTATTCCCAGTTTTTGGCTACTGTTGTTTTTGTTGCTTCTGTTTGAGTGGATGTCCCTTGTAGGAGTAGTTCGAGCGGAATTTCTTCGTACTAGGAATTTTGAGTATGTGCGTGCAGCTCGCGCTCTAGGAGTTAAGGACACTAAGATCATGCGCAAGCATGTATTGCCTAATGCCATGACCGCGACCATCACGTTTTTGCCCTTCGTGATGATTGGCTCCATTACTGCGTTGACTTCGTTGGATTTTCTGGGATTTGGGCTACCACCGGGCTCTGCATCACTTGGCGAGCTGCTGGCTCAAGGCAAGGCCAATCTCCATGCACCGTGGCTAGGACTAACCTCATTCTTCGTCTTGGCATTCATGCTCAGCTTGTTGATCTTTATCGGAGAAGCGGTTCGAGATGCATTCGATCCACGCAAGACCTTTGATGCAATGGCTGAAGAAAGCGCTAAGGAAACCGCTGAATCAACGTTTGTTGCGGCAGAGGCAACGAGGACCTAGTGGTTTAGCCTTGTAGACGACACCCAAGGCAAACGTAGTCTATAGTCGCACCAACGCTATTTACAACGACTCTCTCGTGCAGGGGCAACTACCGTCCCACCAAGAGAAAGGATTGTGATTTCTTCTGAATCACTAGGGGAATTCCATTATCTATATCAGATTAAGAATAGGTCTAGAGTCGTTGACTAACGCATCAACTTAGACCCATCTGGCCGTTCCAACGCGCGCTTTGGGAGCTCCTCTGTGTCGGTTGGAAAGAACAAACGCTTGAGTATCCAAGCGGTTCCTGCGATTGCAAGTACAAGAGTCGCCCAAAATTCAAATTCATTGGGAGTGAACATATAAAGCCACATACAGCCAAAGAGAGCTAGGGGCAGAAGAGACGATACTGCCCACAGTATGTGTCGTTTCTTTTCCCTTTTTGTCATTTCTTGAAGCCTAGACATAACTTTCCCTTGCTCTTGAACATCCGTATAGAAAGGATGAGAATCCACTGCTCCCGATCCAACTGTTAAGATGGTAGCACCTTATTGCCATTTATCCTGATTAGCTTCAATAGCGCTCTGATTTCGTTGCATTTTCTGGGATTTGAACCACTAGCTGGATCGGAATCTAAGCGAGCTGCTAGCTCAGGGATAAGCAAAGATCCATGATCCAAAGATTCGACTCGCTTCGTTCTTAGTATTGGCATTCATGCTCAGGTTGCTCATTTTTCGTCGACGAAGAGGCGCAAGATGCGTTTGACACACGCAAGATCTTCGATGCAATGGCAGAAGTGAGAGCGCTAAGTCCATCGGTACAATCAACGTTTGTCGCGGCTGAGGCTACCCGGACTTAGAGCAGCTCTCGAGGTTTGTGGAACATCGTTCGTGTTCCAAACTAGTTGGGCGACTGGAATCTTCTTTCCGACAGTGATGTTGTTCGGTCGCTCTATCAGCACTGTCGCATCGACGATTATTCGTATCAATTCAATGCGATTAATCCGTTATTCATGACATTTTTGTATCTTTTATTCGTATATTTTATCCATTCATAACATATTTGTAGCAAGATTCTTAAAATATTGGCGTTTTTGTAACAGTAGAAGCTGTGTCTAGCCCCGAGTACGATAACAAACGCATCCTCGACTTGCTAAGCCAATCTAACATTCCGCTGTCAGCTCGGGAAATTAGCGAGGCTTTGGGTAATCTCACTCGAATTACTTCCATTCGCCGACTAAACAAACTTGGTGAAATGGGACTCATTACGACCGTCGGAGGCGGTCGATCAACTAAATATCGCATTGTAAACCGTATCCCGTTTAGGGTCTCGGTACCCGTTGGGCTCGACGCCAAGGACATTGATCAGTATGTGGAGCGATCTGTGCGAATGCGAGAAAGAGTCAGGTACCAAAGGGATTTTCTTTCAAACTACAAACCAAATGTGACTCGATACCTTGAAGAACCGCTACTGGATAAGCTACATCAAGCAGGCAGGCTGGATTCTGAGTATCCGTATGATCCGAGCACGGACAGTGGAAGACGAGTGTTTGAGAGATTTCTTGTCGACCTTTCCTTTGCATCCAGTCGTCTAGAAGGTGTAGACGCAGATTACCTCAAAACCGAGAGGCTTGTACTAGAACTCGATCAGGATATGAGTAGCCAAGATCGAACCCATGTGGTCATCATTCTGAATCATAAGGACGCCATAGAAATGTTGTTGCGAGGCGTCGTATTAGGAGAAGGATTGAGTCCGACGGACTTCAACCTTACGACTGTTTGTGACGTGCATGCGCAACTTACCAAAAACTTGCTGATAGACCCAAACAACGTCGGCCAATTGCGTCGATTGGAAGTGAAAATTGAAGGTTCGTCCTACGTACCGGAGAGTAACTTTGAAGATCTTCATGAGACGTTATCTGAGATTCTTGAAAAGTGCAGGGAGATTAGAGATCCTTTTGAGCAATCTCTGTTTGTTCTAGTGCATCTCTCTTATTTGCAGCCTTTTGTTGATGGAAACAAAAGAACAGCGCGGATACTAGCCAACTTGCCCCTAATTCGGTCTGGACTGTGTCCGCTATCGTTTCTAGGCACGCCTGAGCCAGCTTACATTAATGGGATGCTAGGCGTATACGAGCTTAATCGAACGGAGTTGATTCGCGACGTCTTCCTCTCAACCTATTTGCAGTCCTCTTATCAGTTTCATAGAGACCGGGAGCGAATGACATCGCCCTCTCAACTTTCACTTCGCTTTCGTAGTGAAATAGAAGCATCGATTCGTCAAATGATCACAGAGGATCCCATTGACCCTTTGGAAGAGCTGGAGTCTTGGATCAAGAGTATTCGCCACCTAGATTCCAACGATCAGAACCACTTAAAGGCTTTAGTGATTGAGGAGTGTAGAAATATCACCGAGGTTTCAGCACGAGCTATTGGGGTAAGCGCTGAAGTCTATCGCAATTGGGATTCGAGAAGAAAGGTGTACTCCAACAAGGTAGAGTTACCGGCGGTTTTTCTTGAAGCCCAACCATTAACAGCGCGAGCGACTCTTTCCAGACCTTCTGTGAGAGTTCAGCGCTCTTTTTGATGGTGATGTTCTCTGGGAGCAAGTCGACAGAAAGGCTACTTGTGGGCACACAAGTCACGACCAAAACAGCCCTTCGGAATACTTCTAACATATAAGGCACCGTCAGAATATACAATTCAACTCAATACCAATTGCGCGTCCACCTCGTGAACACCCCCACCGAACTAACTCTAGATCAGAAACGAGACTTCTACAACGACGGTTTTATCGTACTTCGGGATATCGTCCCTCGTGAACTGACCCGATCCGCTAAGAGACGTATCCACGTGATGATTGGACGCGAAGGAAGTCTCCGACGGCATTACAAGGACCTTTCAGTCGCTCCGGAGCTTCCAGCTCTCGTCAATGAGACTAGTTTGGGTGATCTGCTGAGAAACACAATGGGCGAATTTGACCCTCCTGTCAAAGCAATGCCCACTGCGCTTCACCCGTTTGACGCATCGGAAACTATCACATCCTATGGTGTTCCAGGTACGGAAATTCCGAATTTCGGCTTCGTGCCGCATCTCGATGGACAGTGGGCAGGGAGAGTCCCTAGAAACCAAAACGAGGTCGATAATTGGCAATCACCTCGAACTGAACACTTTGGAACTGGTGACGCCGCCAATCGCGGCGGCAACAACACTCCATTGTTTCAAGATCCTGCGTGCAAACTATCCATAGGGAGTTTCACGGCATTCGTCGGAGTCGCTCTGAACGATCAAACCGAATTTGGAAGAGGCAACCTTGCAGTACTACGAGGAGCACACCATGCGGTGGAGGATTTCTTTCGGATGCAGCGGGATAGCGGCGGAGTTGTTGGACCGGAAGGTGAAGGATGGCCTAGGCTGCGTCCCATCGGAGAGAGCGGTGTGACAATGAACCACTTGCCGCAAACGATTCGAGATCAATTCTCAGAAGGCTCGGAGACGACTCCGGATGGTACGAAGTGGTTGAAACCGACTCCGATACTCTTGGACGAGGGAGATGCGGTTATAACGCTTCACGCCATTCCTCATTGCGGTACTTCAAATAGATTGGGCCATGAGCCAAGAATGAACGTTTACTTTAGGTTGCGTCGGCATCGTCCCGGAGGAGCAACCGTACTAGGTGACAGCGATCATCCTGATCGCGGTTGGAACGGTGAATTTCTCGACTATCCTGATGGATACAACCCGTGGGAAGTTGCAATTGAGAAATTGTGCGATCACTGGAGCGAATGGGATGGCATGAAGGAATTCGTCGCGGAGCAAGTTGCGCAATAGACGCCTCAACCCAGCCATTTGTCGACTGCAAGGTTGTAATCGACGCGGTGTTTGAACCCTAGCACGAACGGACAGCGCATGCAGGTGACTTACGCGTTACTTGGGCGTGCCTATTTGAGCAATGTTTGCATCGCTTGTTCGAACAAAATCCACGCGATTGGGTCTATACTTATTGGCAAATTTTGGTGGTTTTCCCGCCCATGTCAGGGGCGGCAGGAGAAGTGAGTTGAATACGAGTAGAACGACTGCTCGTCGTGTCGACGGCTTGCCGAAGAGCAGGTCCGTTGGAGTGCGACGAAGCGTGCACTCTTGGGGTTCTGTGATTCAGTGTGCGATCACTCTGATCATTGCGATTTCTTGCGCAACAGTGTTCGCAAACGGCAATCGGATTTACATCGAATGTCCGTGTACCTTCGAGCGAACCGACGACGGACAATTGGCCATCACGGCAGGATTCCGAAGTTTTAGAGGGCTCGACACAGAGCGTCTGAGGTTTGACGTTTTTGCACGTGAAAACAGAGAGGATGGTTCACGAACCTATATCGGTAACGTCTTGGTCGAAGAATTGGTACCCGGCATCGGAGACATCCCGGAGGAAGAACTGGAACCGGAAGATGGCACCACCGAAATCAAGACGTACTACGGCGAATTCGCTCCGGGAATCGATACGAGAAGTGATTTGGATGGCGAACAGTACCTCCAAATAGTCTTGTATCGCAATTGGAATCGCTCGGGTGGCTATCAGGACACCGTCCTGACACAAGATGCAGTACTGATCAAGGAACCCTTCTCGACGATTGAACTCAATTACCTCCTCGATTCCGACGAAGACGGAGTCAGTGATCTAAACGAAGAGAGACAAGGAACGGATCCGCAGGATTCTGGATCGGTGCCTGAAGGCGCTACGATCGATGTCTTGGCGATGTATAGTCGAGGATTTGCCGAGTTCCACGGCGACGATCCCTACCCACGGATCACCCACATTTTTGAAACGACGAATTCGATTGCTGAAAACAGTGGACTGCAGTTCGATTTTCGTTTGGTGGGACTGCTAGAAGTTGATGTTGACGACTACAACAATTTCAGTGCGATCAACATCTACGACATGAAAGGTGAGGGAGACCGTCACGGCGCAGATATTGGAGTAGTGTTCAAAGGAGCCAGCGATGCACCTCAGTTTATTTGTGGTTACACCTACATTACTGGATGGGGCATGAGAGGATTCATGCCGATTGCCGATGATCGGCTGTATACAGCCTATGTCCTGACGGGTTGTTCCACTGACACAATGGCACACGAAATTGGGCACATCCTTGGATTGGGACATTCCGAGTATCAGAACGAAATTGGTTCCTGGAGATGGGCGCGTGGACATGCAGTGGCAGGCGAGTTCTACACGATCATGTCTTATGCGGGTCTTGGGGGTAGCAAGAGCACGGTATTTTCCAATCCCGACCTCGAAGCCTGCTACACCTTCGCATGTGGAGTGGAAGAAGGCGATGCCCTTGGAGCAAATGCTGTCAAAGCCATAAACGCTGTTCAATGGCAATTCGAGGATATTCGTCCATCGTTTCCTGATACTGACGGCGATGGTTTCGTCGACCCTGTCGATGCCGTACCGGACGACGCGACAGAGTGGCTCGATACCGACGGAGACGGAATTGGCAACAGTACCGACACTGACGACGACGGTGATGGAATCGCCGACGCATTTGATGCATTTCCTCTGGACGCGGACGAATTCCTGGATACCGACGAAGACGGGGTGGGCAATAACGAGGATGTATTCCCGTTGGATCCTGATGAGCAATACGATAGCGACGGCGACGGAGTTGGAGACAATGGAGATCCATTCCCCTTCGATCCTTCCGAATGGGAAGATACCGACGGAGATGGAGTCGGAGACAACACCGATTTGTTTCCAGAGGATCCGGATGAAGCATACGATACCGATGGCGATGGAGTCGGAAACAACGCAGACACCGACGACGACAACGATGGGACAGAAGACACTCTAGATGCCTACCCACTGGACGCAACCAAGACAGAAATGGCTTCATGGCAACTCGTGGGTGAAAACACTGGTGATTGGACTGGAAACTCGATTGGTCCAATCGGAGACATCGATGGAGATGGCGAGTTGGAGTTTTTTATTAGTGCGATGCTTTGGGATCGAGGAGAACTCAGTACGGCGGGAATCGTCTACGTCGTGTCCCATGCAGATTTGGCTGCACTTGACAAAGAGGACGGCACTTCGGATCGCGTGATTGAATTGGCAAACGTATCCCAAGGTTCGAATTCTTGGGTGATCATGGGTGCTAACGAAGACGCATTGCTCGGTTGGTCGCCAACCACTGGAGACATCAACGGTGATGGTCAGCCCGAATTTTTGATCGGTGCGCTGGGTGCCACTCACACAGTAGATGATGCCGAGATTGAGTCCGGATCCGCATACGTGCTCTTCACGGACGAGTTCAGCATGATGGACGAAGCGGACGGGGTGGTAGATCGCAGAATTGGAATTGAGAATTTCGATGCGGGGACCCGCTCACTTCAGATAGTTGGGTCGTATCAGGATGCATCCGTGGGCACAGGTATTTCTGCTGGAGATGCAGACGGAAACGGTCAGGATGACTTACTAATTGGTGCCGCTGGGTTGTTCGACAATTCGGGGGCGGCCTACTTGGTATGGGATTCCTTACTTAATGCAGATGAAGATTCTGAAGAATCGTTTAATCAAGTCGTTAATGTGGATGAAGCGGTAGCGAACGGAGACATCGTAGCCATCTATGGTGAAGTTGGCGACGACATTGGTAGCGCGGTTTCCTTAGAAGGCGACTATGACGCAGATGGAGTACCTGAATTCACTGTGGCCGGAAGAAACTACGGCAACGAAAACTCGGGTGCGATATTCATTCTTCCGATTAGTCAGCTCAAAGTGGCCGATGCCGGCGATGGTTCACGAGACGGCAAGATCGATCCTGCAAACGTGCAAACCACTCCAGGAACTTGGACTATTGATGGACATCCACTTAGTAGTTTTGGTTTGACTTTCATTGCAGATGGGGACCTTAATGGCGATGGCCACACAGACATGTTGGTTCGCCACGAGGACTTGATTTGGGGCGGCTATTTGATTTCCGGCGCACAATTGGAAGCGGCTGACTTAGAAGACTACTCTGCGGATCAGCGCATTGAAATGAACAATACCCGTAGACAGCCTGATTCTTGGTTGATATACGGGGTGAATTCAACTTGGTCATGTTGCAGTCCGTGGACTCTGGCTGCTGACACCGACGGAGACGGACAGAACGAATTGCTATGGGGTGGAAATAATTGGGAAACCGTGGGAGCTGGTGGCGCAGTTCTTGCTACTCCGGAGCAACTCGAGGAGACCTCCAATGCACAACGGCAGTTGCTGAACGATCCGGACAACAACTTTGAAGCCTATGTGATCGGCTGGCATCCCATATTGATGGGGGTGGCGACATTCTCGGTGATACGAGGAAACGAGATGGTCGATGGATCGGGACTCTCAATCGCATCTTTTGGGGATTTGAACGGGGACGGAGGATCCGACATTGGCATTGGAGCTCCATTGACAGGTCACTCCGAACTAAGCCCTGGGTATGTCTACATCGTATATTCGGATGAGATCGATCCCCTGGACAAGGTTGACTTGGACAATGGTGGCGACAGCGATGGTTACGTTTACTTGAACAACGTTACCGGTGACCAGGATGAGGACGGAGTTCCCAATACGGTTGATCGCGACGACGATGGCGACGGGCGAAGGGATGAGATCGACACGTTCCCGTTGCTGGAGTCAGAACTTGAAGACTTTGACTCAGATGGTTGGGGCGACAATTTTGATGCGTTTTTCAATGACCCTACGGAATGGTTCGATTCCGACGAAGACGGAGTGGGCAACAACGACGACGAGGACGACGATGCCGACGGCATAGCCGACGAAGAGGACGAATTCCCAAGAGATACGGATAATGATGGGGTAATCAATCGCTTTGACGACGACGACGACGGCGATGGTGTCCTAGATGAAGACGACGCAGATCCGTATGATCCGGAAGTTTCTTGAGGGAAGATCTCATTGTTAGTCTGAACGTAGCGGTGCGATTCGGCACAAGCGTCTAAGTTCACTAGCGCCAGGCACGGAGACTGGGGTCCAGAGAGGTCTTGACTCCAGTCGTGCCACCACTGAGATAGAGCCCTTCACTGTGAGAATATCTCGGTTCGAACCAGTTAGGGATATGCTGAATGAGTAAACATATTATATTATAATTCTATAGAGTGGTCTCTCGATATTGAATCGATTTTGTTCATCGGATAAGAGCGAGGAAAGCTAGTGCTTAAGTCCAAGTATTGGAGCGGCTTGCTTTTGACCCTGGTTGTTTCTGGAGTGTCTTTCCCCTCATATGCATCGGACCACAGCGGCTTCACCCCTGGTTCTTTCAATCCCAATCCTGCCAAAGTTGAACCCATTCCAGAAATCGTCTATCAGCCATGGCAGAAGTCCGAGCTAAAACTGGAGCTACCGCGTTTGTTTGCCTCCGAGCGGGCGGACTTTCAGAATGATTCTGTAAACGGACCGCAAAAAATCGGAATTCATCGAGATATTCCATTTTCGATGATGGGCAACATCGCTCCCAAGCTCACGTGGCACAGTTATAAAGGAGGCATCGTTGCCTATGCAACGATTTCGTCTCCCGAAGCCAAGTCCGTCCGCGCGCAATTGGACATCATCCTGCCCGCCAACTCAGAGCTTGTGTTTTACGGACTGGATGTACAGGACGAAAGGAATGCTCTCGACTCGCTGTCCTCGAGTCATAAGAGACTGGAAGAGAAACGATATTGGACTCCACCCGCACACGGTGAGAGTATTGGAATCGAGATTCGATTACCGAGAAGCAGTGAGATTTCGAAGTTACAGATATCTCTACTCAAAGTCGGTCATCGATTTCGTTCAACTTTAGGAATTGACGGACCCGCATTAGAGTTGGTCTGCGACAACCACTCGGACGCATCATGTGGAGTAAACGACGGCTTGATCGATGCAAATACAGTTGACTCGACCGTCAAGTTGACGTGGGAAGACGCCGACTATTCCTACCTTTGCTCTGGTGTCTTGATGAACGTCGATGACGGTCCCGACGTCTATCGACCTTATGTACTCACGGCGGGTCACTGCATATCCAACGAATCGGAAGCCAACAGTCTCGTCGTTCATTGGTTTTATGAGAGTACGTCCTGTGGCTCCACCACTACAAGCTCCGAGTTTACGCAAACATTTGGAGGCGCGGATGTTCTTGAGTCACGAACAGAGGAAGACATGACTCTACTTGAACTTGAGAGAAATGCTCCGGAAGGAGCTTATTTTGCCGGTTGGACGACGTCGGATGTCACGCTCGGCACCGGTGTGAATGGTGCGCATCACCCCGATGGAGTGCTCAAGAAGTACCTCACTGGGACTTCTCAAGGCAGTCAAACTGTACAGGTGTGCTACGACGAGGAACAAGAGGACTGTTTCACTCTTGTGGAAGGTATTCGCGTTAGGCTGGGTGAGGGAGCAGCGGAAGGAGGAAGTAGTGGGTCTGGACTCTTCGAAGAGGTTTCGGGAGAAGAAGTGTTGGTGGGTATATTGTCTGCAACGAATGAGGGGTGTACCAACCAGACCACTTTCTTTGGACGATTTGAAAATTTTTATCCACACATTACAACCTGGTTTGATCCAATAATCGACGATACGGATCCCGATGACCCAGATACGCCACCTGAAGACGATCATGGAGACACCCCAGAATCAGCAACAGTTCTGGTAATTGGCGAGATGACCGAAGGGGAAATCGAAACATCAGGTGATGTGGACATCTTTGAAATTACCATTTCCCGACGTGGAGTTCTCACTGTTTACACGGAAGGTAGTACCGACACGGAAGGCAGCATCTATAACAGCGACAATACCTTTGAAGAGTCTGACGACGACTCAGGGGAAGGGTGGAACTTTCAAATTGAGGTGAATATCGAACCCGGAACTTACTATATTGAAGTGAGTGGATGGGGCGACTCAACGGGACAATACGAACTCTATTCCTCGTTTGTTGCAACCGACGACCACGGCGATGATGAAGAAACCGCTACTGAAATCTATTCTTCGGCCGCGAGTTGGAACTATGACACCCCGGGGAAAATCAACATAGAAGACGACGTGGATGTATTTGAGATTGAGACGAAGCATCACTCTCGGATCACTGTTTATACCGAAGGTTCAACTGACACCGTTGGAAGTCTCAAGTATGAGAACGGAGATTTGGCTGAAGAAAACGATGACAGCACGGTTGAGGACAAGAACTTTCACATCAGTGAAACCTTTGACGCTGGAATTTACTATCTTTTTGTGGAAGGACGACTTGAGGAGACCGAGGAGGATGAGGAAGAAGATGAAGATGCGGGTAAGTATCAATTAAAGGTCGTCATAACTACAGAATGACCTGTCAACTAAATGCAATACTCAGCATGGCAAAGAGCAGCGCAACCTTGCTATTTTGAGCCGCGTTGAGCGATTCGTAGCAGTTGATCAAGGGCATTGATACGCCAATATAATGAATCCAATAGCGTGAGAACACCGGAAATGTACTTCAGTATTTGCCTAGACATCGGAATTAGTGAGCGGCATGCTTGAATTGGGAGCGAACCTCCTTGACTTCCTATGGGAGACAATGCTCTTGCTTGCCCCAATATTGCTGCTTGGTCTGTTCTTGTCGGGACTCTTTCATGTGTTCATCTCGCGGCAAGCGATTCTGAAGTGGCTCAAAAAGGACGATCTGAAAGCAATTAGCACCAGTGCAGCGATCGGTGTACCAATTCCCTTGTGCAGTTGCTCCGTTCTGCCCGTCGTCGCGGAAATGCGCAATAAAGGAGCGTCTAGGTCGGCGTGCATGTCTTTCCTAATTACAGCTCCAGAAACGGGAGCGGATTCGATTCTCATAACCAACGTGTTCTTTGGTTGGATTGCTGCGATTACGAGACCGTTGATTTCGTTTGTCACAGCTGTAGTTGCAGGTCTATCTTGTGCGCGTCTCGCGAAGGACGAAGAAATATTAGACAGACCGGCCGTTGTCGACGATTGCTGTGAACCGAGTGTGACTCCAGCGAACGACCCATGCGCCAACGCGAGTGCTGTGGAAACCGATGACTGTTGCGACCGACAATCTGCAAAGACGAACCATGAGTACTTGGTACCGGCCGAAGAGGATTGCTATGTGAGTATCTCTCGATTGCGTGAAGCTACCGCTCGATCCTATAAGTCCGTAGTCGGCGCACTGCGCAAAATGCAGATTTTGCAAGTGCTTCGTCCAAGACCCGATCCAGCAGCAACTCAACCGCTGTCCACGGTTGATGAACGGGGACTTGTTTCAGATTCGAAGAACACTCAGCCGCTCACATTGCAAAAGGTTGCTCGCCACGTCTTTCGATACGGTTTTGTCAGTATTGCGGACGACATACTGTTTGCTTTGTTGATTGGAGTATTTTTGGGTGGAATCATTTACTTGGCTGTCCCCAGCGATTGGATGAGTTACGAGTACGCTCGATGGATTTCGTACCCTGTCATGTTGCTCGTTGCGATGCCGCTATATATATGTGCAAGTGCGAGCACGCCGATCGCCGCAGCGCTGGTGGTAAAAGGCGTTAGTCCAGGGGCGGCCTTGATTTTCTTAATGACCGGACCCGCCACCAACACGGCAACAATTTCCGTGATCCTAAGCCAGTTTGGAGCCCGATTCGCGTCTATCTACGTCATCATTGTGATGGCGGTTACCGTCATTATTGGTATTGGAATCGATTTCTTGTTGCTTGCCACTGGGTTCGAATTGCTTGTGAATCTTGAGCAAGATCACTCACACGCAGTTCAAGTCATTCAGTGGATATCTGTCATCGCGTTTGCCGGTCTGGTTGTCTGGCGATTTAGCAATGGTGCCTTCCAAAAAGGTTGGCGCGACATGCTGGGAAATCTTCGATCCTGGTAGGTAGGTTCTTCAACCGATTCGGTTGTGAGCCTGAATGAAAACTCGATCCTGTTCTTATTGATTCACTGACCTAATCGACGTGAGCACAAGAAACGAATCAGACACCGAGCGCTTGACATTGACGCGAACTAGCTCCGTCCAATTGTTCTTTGATTGACTTGCAACAATGACCGAACAATCTGCCGACAGCGCTTTGCTTTCGAACTTGCAACAAGAACTAGGGTACGAATTCAGAGATCAAGATCTTCTGATTCAAGCTCTTACACATTCAAGCAGCAGCCCAGTTAACAATGAGAGGCTAGAGTTTCTGGGCGATGCGGTATTGAAGTTCATTCTCTCGCACTTTCTCTTCAAGACCTTGAACCAAGCAGGGGAAGGCGATCTCACCAAGGAGCGGGCGTCTCTGGAGACCAATGTTCGATTGGCTCAAGTAGCCAAAAATTTAGATGTTGCTTCTTTGATTAGATTGGGCAAGGGTGCGCGCAAAGATGGCATTGTCAATAATCCAGGGTTGCTTGCAGGAGTCGTCGAAGCAATCATTGCCGCCATTTACTTGGATGGGAGTTTGGACGATGTGGTCGATATGGTTCACCGACACTTGGGATTGAATTGGAACTCCACAGAACTTTCCACCAGCGACCTGCTCCTCGACCGACCTGCATTGGTTCATCCCAAGACAGAACTACAGGAATTCACCATTAAGCAACTGGGAGTCTATCCGTTGTATTCCAAGGTCAGGCGAAGGTCATCCGAAAATGAGCTGATGTGGAAAGCGCAATGCACAATTCCGAACACCGAACTGGCAACCGAAGGTGAGGGCGCGAACATTCAGGCAGCTGAGACGATTGCGGCTCAGAAAATGCTGACTCTGATCCAAGAATGAAGCAGCTTGAGACAAAATCGGGCTTTGTCGCGATTGTTGGACGTCCCAATGTGGGAAAGTCAACGCTGCTCAACCACATCCTGGGATTCAAGCTGAGCATCACATCGAGAAAACCCCAAACCACACGTCATCGAATACTAGGTATCTTTACGCGAGATCAGCTGCAAATGATCTTTGTGGACACTCCGGGTCTAAATGACCTGAACGAAAGCCAGACTAATGCTATGAGTCGATTCATGAATCATCAAGCCGTGGGAGTGCTGTCGGATGTGGACATATGTCTACATGTTGTCGACGCACGAGGGTGGCGCAACGAAGACGAAGCGGTCGTACCGCATCTTGCTTCATCCAATGTACGTTCAATATGTGCAATGAACAAGGTGGACCGAGTCCACCCCAAACCAAAATTGCTACCCATGATGAAACTTGTCAGCGAGAAACACGCCTACGAAGAGATCATTCCAATATCTGCACTCAAGAACGATGGGTTGGATGTATTGGTCGATCAACTTGGACAGCGCATTCCGAATGGCCCGCACTTGTATGCGGAGGACGAAATTACAGACCGACCAGTACGATTTCTGGTTGCCGAAATGATTCGAGAAAAGGTAGTTCGCCAGTTAGGAGACGAGTTGCCCTATCGTACGACCGTAGTCGTCGAATCGTTCGCAGAACGAGAGAAAGTCACGGCCATCGATGCGATAATATACGTTGAGAAAGAGAGTCAAAAGGGGATTGTCATTGGTAAAGCGGGAAGTCGGCTCAAGTCAATCGGCCAAGCGTCTCGTCAGTCCATTGAGAGTTTTCTAAACAGACAGGTTTTTCTCAAAATCGTAGTGCGGGTGCATCGGGATTGGACGAACGAACGCCTCGCACTGGCCTCCTTGGGTTATCGATGATGGCCACAGGAAATAGCGGTCGTAGTTTTCTTCTCCACCGACGTCCCTACACAGACTCAAGGTGGTTGGTTGACTTCCTGACTGAGCAATACGGAAGAGTGTCGGGCATCCAAAGATTGGCGATGAGCCATCGACACAGTCTTGAGCTCTTCACTGAGTACAACATTTCGTGGCGAGGCAAGAGTCAATTGGTGACAATCACCCAATGCGAGGCTGAGCGGTCCTTTCCCATGAATGGTCGCAAGCTCTATCTGGGCCTTTACTTGAATGAGTTGATTGTTCGTACAACAGGACCCGAAGAGGAAGTCGAGGGCCTGTATGGTGCCTATATCGATTCAATTTCGGGAATCGGCTCTAAGAACTCGGATGTTGAGCCTATTTTGCGATCATTCGAACGGGCATTGCTAAGGGGATTGGGATACGAGATCGTGTTTGGTTACGAGTTGGCAGATGGGCGCGAAATTAAGCCGGACCTGCACTATCAATTCGATCCTGAAGGAGGTTTTCGGCGCCTGGAAGCCTCCGTTGAGGGAAGTCTTGAAGGAGCGTCGTTGCTCGCTATAGACCGCAATGACTACACATCGCCTCGAACTCGACAGGTCGCCAAGAATGTCTTGAGAACGGCATTGCAGTATCGTGTTGGTAATCAACCCATAGTTTCGAGATCACTCTTTGGAACACAACACACGCGCGCAAACGGCACTTCTGCGGTTTCATGAAAAGTCCGATCACTAGTGAATCTGTCCAATTCGACAGGTTGTTCGATGACCCATCGCACGACTGGGTTGCAACCTTGGTTCGGAACGACGACGACCAAAGAAAGGTCATTCTTCATGTCGAGCAATTGATTCAGCACTCCGAAACAAAGGAAGAGGCAGCTCGTATCGCCGCCATTCTCATCGAACTTGGAGTCGATACGCCCGTTGTCTTGGCTGGCGCATTGTTCTATGCGGTTCGTAACAAGGAAGTGGACGCAAACAGTGTCGAAAACAACGGCATTTCTAAATTGGTCACATCGTTGCTTCGTATGGCGCAAGCAGATGTGGTGGCAAACACGGGCGCCCCCTTCCTAGAACGACAATCTCGCGATCAATCAAAGAATGTGCGTCGTATGCTGATAGCGTTGATTGATGATCCCAGAGTCGCCGTGCTTAAGCTCGCAGAACGGCTGGTCATGTTGAGAACTGCCCAAGACTTTCCGCAAGAGCAACGGATGAAGATTGCCAATGAAGTCTTGGAGTTTTATTGTCCCCTAGCAAACAGGCTTGGAATCTGGCAGCTCAAGTGGATGCTCGAGGACTTGTCGTTTGCTTACCTGCATGAAGACAGCTATAGGGAGATAGCCAGCCAGCTGCGAGACCGTCGTGGAAGTCGGGAAAAGCAAGTGGCTGCAGTGTGCGAGGATCTGAGATGGAGATTGGATAGAGCTGGCATCAAGACTGCTGTGACAGGTCGCGCCAAGAACATTTACGGAATCTGGCGCAAGATGAAAGAGAAGGACATCTCGTTCGATGCGGTGTATGACGTGGAAGCCGTTCGCGTGATCGTCGACTCCCCTCCGGAGTGCTACGCTGTGCTAGGTGTTGTGCATACATCCTGGCCTCCCATACCCAATACATTCGATGACTACATCGCCAATCCCAAGGCGAACGGGTATAGGTCCATACATACAGCAGTGGTTGGACCAAGAGGACGGAACTTGGAGGTTCAGATTCGCTCGCAAAAAATGCACAAAGCCGCCGAACTGGGTGTTTGTGCTCATTGGGCATATAAGGACGACGATGCCGCTTTGAACATGGGTAAAGTCGACTGGATGAGGGAAGTCTTGAATTGGCAGGAAGAGATGCAGATCGAAGAATATATCGATTTCACTCGTCGTAACGACGCGCCACAACGCATCTACATTGCCACTCCTAAGGGACATGTCATTGACTTGCCGTCCGGTTCCACTGGTGTCGACTTTGCCTACTACGTTCACACAGAGATCGGAAACCATTGCTGTGGCGTGAAAATCAACGGCAATGAGCAATCTCTCAATGTCCCGCTGAGAACGGGTCAAATGGTCGAAATCTTGACAGACCCCGATGCAAGTCCGGACCGGAAGTGGCTAGAGAGTGAGTTGGGTTATGTAAGAACATCACGTGCTCGTCGAAGCATTCAAGAGTGGTTTCGCTCCGAATTGGAGCACGAGAATGTCAATGCAGGGCGCACCCGGCTCATCGAAGAATGCCAACGCATGAAAATTGACGTGGACGTTGAGAAATTGGCCGGAGCCAATGGGTACAAAAACGTCAAGGAAATGTATATTGCCGTCGCAGTTGGGGATCAACCGATCCACGACTTACTCCCAGTTGAGCTCATAAATGGAGAGGCTGTAGACAAGCCGGACACCGAACCCAGCAAGAAGCAAGAGTTTGTTGTGCAAGAACTAGAAGTAAGCGCTACCGATCGTCCGCGACTGTTGCTCGACATAACGATGGCACTTGCAACTCTGTCGGTCAATGTGGTTGGAGCCGCCTTGCACTCTCCCCGGCCAGGAGAAGCTGCCACACTCAACTTGAAGGTTGAGGTCGACGACTTTGAGAAGACGCGACGTGTGATCAACAGACTACGCGCAGTGCCCGATGTATCCAACGTTCTGCGCATTGAGCACAACGAACGCTAATACTCGTCGATGCGTTTGATATTTCTTGGACCACCCGGTTCGGGCAAAGGAACTCAGGCAGAGTACGTCTGTCGAGCTCAAGGAATACCTCAAATCTCAACCGGAGATATGTTGAGAAATGCCATCGCCGAAGGTACGGAACTCGGATTAAGAGCTAAGGCGATAATGGATAGAGGTGATCTCGTTTCCGATTCGGTCATCCTGGGATTGGTAGAAGAGAGATTGCAGCAGCCTGACTGCGAGAACGGATGTTTGTTTGATGGATTTCCACGTACTATTGATCAAGCCGAAGGTCTTGTCAAACTTGGCATAACGGTAGATGCGGTTCTTGAGCTCCAAGTACCCGACGATGCCATAGTTGATCGTGTTACGGCACGAAGAGTGCATGAAGCAAGCGGTCGGACCTACAACATACTCACACGTTCACCTAAGGTTGAAGGCTTCGACGACTTGACAGGCGAACCGTTAGTCCAACGAGACGACGACAAGGAGGAAACGGTGCGAAATCGCTTAGGCGTGTATCGTGCCCAGACGGAACCTTTGATTGACCACTACCGCGGGCTCGAGATGGACTACTTCGTCGTCGATGGGACGGGATCGGTGGAGGAGATCAGCTCGAGGATAGCGGCTGCGTTGGATTCGGTTTCCTAACAGAGCCCAAGGGATGCTCCTGCACTGAGACCAAGGTGGTTCGCTTCAGACGAACGTGTGAAGACCAGGCAAGAGCAAGACATCGACTGTCTGTCCCTGACGCAGCACTGGACGATGTGAAGGGACTTCAATCAGACAGTTGCACTGATAGAAGGATGCCAGTCGATTGGAGCTTTGATCTCCTGTTGGGGTGACCTGAAGGGAGCCTTCTCTCGAAATGAGGATTCCACGCTGATATTCTCGTCGACCGGGTCGATGCCGGATACCTGAGGAGAGGGTCGCTTGAAAGTTGGTGGGCTTGCGCCAAGGCAGTCCAGATAAGGCGTCGATGGTCGGTGCCACGAAGAGCAAGTAGGTAATGATCGTGGAGACTGGGTTGCCGGGCAATCCAAAGAACAGGCTGCCGTTTACATTGCCAACAGCTAGGGGTTTTCCAGGTTTTAGTGCAATCTTCCAAAAACTGAGATTTCCCGCCTCCTCGATTACGGGTCGAACTAGGTCCGTGTCTCCAACTGACACACCACCGCTAGCGACGATTAGGTCAACTTTACCTGCAATGCCGTCGATTGCGGCACGAATTTCTATCTTGTCGTCCTTGAGATGTCCGAGGTCCATAACCTCTACCGGTTTCGATTTCAGCAGCATTGAAAGGGACATCCGGTTCGATTCATAGATTTGTCCATGTTTCAGATCCGTACCGGGGTCTTGCAGTTCATCACCCGTTGAGAAAATCGCCACTCGAATCTTGCGAACTACCTCTACCTCGGATATGCCACAAGCAGCGAACCAACCGACGGCAAAGGCAGACAGGTATTCTCCGATATTCACTAGACGCTTTCCTGCAACGACATCCATCCCTTGTCGGCGTATGTTGTCTCCAGCTTGAACAGTGTCGCTCAGCATGATGGAGTTGCCATTTCGAAGGGTGTCTTCCTGAATCGCTATCGCAGATGTCCCCGGGGGAATAGCCGCTCCTGTAAGAATCCGACAAGCTTGTTCGGCACTTAGTGTCTCTGTGTAAGGGTGACCTGCCAATGACTCGCCTACCACTTCAAAGTTCTCACCGGCTTTGAATGGATAGGACCCACTGATTGCGTAGCCATCCATTGCTGAGCAATCGAAAGGTGGCAGATCGATCGGTGCTGTCACTGGACTTGCGGGCGATCGACCGAGAGCGTCCGAAACCGGTATGAATTCGGACTCGTCGACCTTTTGGATGAGTGAAATTAGATGCTTCTGTGCATCCTCTACGGATAACATACGCTGCATGACTACAGTTCTCGCACTTGAGACAACCTCAGAAATATGTTCCGTGGCACTGAACCGGCGGCGCAATATCTTAGCGGAAAGCCAAATTGCTCCCAGACGTCACAACGAATTAGTCTTGGGACTGATCGATAAGTTGCTGACAACAGCTGAGATACAACGAACTGAGATTGATTTGATCGCTTTTTCGAGTGGCCCGGGTTCGTTTACAGGAGTGAGGTTGGGAGCCTCTATTGCTCAAGGAATAGCTATGGGACTTGGCATCAAGGTGATTCCAGTTCCGACTTCCGATGTCATGGCAAGTCGAGTATCCAAGTTCTTTCCCGATCAGTCTGAATTCTTTCTGAAACGTCGGTCCCATAGTGGTTGGGTATACGTGGCACGATATCGATTGGGGTCTCGTTCGTTGACGTGTTTAGATTCAGATCAATTGGTGGAGGAAAGCCAGGTTCCTAAGCAAGCCATCTCCGATGTGGATGCTCTGTTCAATGCCGAGGATGTAATCGAGGTCGCGTTGAATCGAACGGATCAGGCCGTCCAACCCCACCTCGCTTTGCCGAAGCTTGTCGACGGAGACTCTCCTTACGTTCCAAGCGCACGCAAAGCCAACGCATCTCATGCTTGAACGTTCTTGGCCACACAGTTCTCTGCCATTAGAAATCAATTAGCAACAGTATTTCTGGAACGAGACGACACTCGAGGCCAAGAGCTTGCTCTGTTGCTTGACCTTAAGACGAGTGAGATCCAAGACGCTCCTGACGAATGGCATCTGACGATTGAAGACGGAAAGCTAGCACTTCGCCAATCTGAAGCGAATCTCTTCACGCTCTCGTTCGAGGATATTAGGAACCGAGTTGAAAACGCGAGTTCGTCGGCGATTGCCAAAGCATGTGCCTCTGCACGTCGGCCCAAGGTGCTTGATGCACTCGGCGGTTGGGGGTTGGATGCGATCATACTCTCGGAGGCCGGTTGCAGAGTTACGGTCACAGAAGCAAGTCCGATTGTCTGTGCCGTCGCAAGAAATCTCGCACGCGAAGCTAATACTCCGGTAGTTTTCAATTGTGGATTCGTAGAGGATTACCTGAATACGAGCGGAGAACTATTTGATGTCGTCTATCTCGATCCAATTTTTCCGCTACATCCAAAGGGAGCTCGTCCGTCACGCCGAATGCAAATCCTTCAAACGATCGCCAAAACCGATTTGGATCTGCAGGCTGTGTTCGAGATTGCCAAGAAACACGCGCTCAATCGAGTCGTTGTCAAACATCGTCGGAACCAACCAGCTCTATTTGGCGTACCCCACTGGAAGATTACGAGCAAGACTGTTCGTTTCGATGTCTACAGATCTAGCGCTTGACGTATTTTTCCGCGAGGTGTAGAAAGTCTGCAGGAAGAACACCGCGAGCTTGTTCCAGGATTACAAGTGCAGTTTCCGTTGACTCAATACTTCCGTCTTGATTCTCTAGCATTACTCCATGCTTGATCATCGAAGTCGTCACGTTCTCGAAGAATCTTCTGTCGACGAAGTGTGGTGATTCGTCGCCGTACACCCGTGCTAGCAATCGCCCGGTATGTTCAGCCCTTTCGATGAGCGATTGGGCACTCAATTGGGTCTTCTCATGTTGCAAGAGCGTGAGCAAGACCGTATAGAAACGGTTCAACATTGGAAGCACGAACTTGGAAAACAAGCTCAGTATTTGTCGCTTGTCTGGAGTCTGGCTAGCTTGGAGCATGTCGTTATTTGTGCGTTGGATTAGATTCAGCTGTTCAAGGCAGTCGATCCATCTTCGAATCAACCGTGGACTGGAACCGAAACTTAATTGCACTGTTACGAACGGCGCGAGAAAATTAATTGTCTCGACGGTCTCTCGTATTTTCAAGGAGGTCTCGCGGTTCATCAGTAATGCCGCGATCAGACCTTGGAGAGCTACAACATGAAGAGCATTGTTGCGGAACCAGGTGAGTTGGTGCGCCATTTCCTCGTCGCAGGTGATCAACACAATAGAACCATCCAGTTCACGGCGAACCAGATTCAAGAGAACGCAGCGGTCGATGATTTCCTGTGGCGTTTCAGAAGGCAATACAAGGTCATGACGATGAGAATTGAAGTTCAATACATTAGTCATCCAATCCAGGTACTCAACCAAGGTCTCTTCATCAATACTGTGTGAGGGTGAAGTGAGAACTACAAGCGCGACAAGGTTTATGGGTGTTAGCACGGCCGCATTGTTGATCGCATGTGTAATGGCATAACCCAGACGTTCAGTTTCTTGCTTCAAGCTTGAGTCAGCAATAAACGTATCGAGCTTTATGGGTTCCGCAATGTGCACGTCGACACGTCCTAGACGCGACTTCAGAAGACGCATAGCCAGTACGACATCTTGTAGAGTCTCTGGGTTCTTGGGTTTCCCGGAAAGTTCATCCAGATATGCCGATGTATCGGGCACGGACTCGTACGCCATGTAGATGGGTACCACAGCCATTGGTCTAGGCAGACCCTTTTCCCGGCTGGATAGGACCATGCTCAAGAGACCAAATCGAGGAGGTAAGAGCGCTCCCGTTCTACTTCTTCCACCTTCCACGAAGAACTCGACATTGGTCCCCTGTTCCAGACACAGGTGAAGGTACGACTCCAGTACGTTCTCGTATACGGGGTCCTCTCTAAAGGACCGGCGCATGAAGAATGCACCGCATCTTCGAAGCAACGGACCGACAACCGGGATGTCTAGGTTGTCTCCAGAGGCGATTTGAGGAATTGCGAAACCATGTTGAAACAGCAAATAGGAGAGTACGAGGTAGTCTGTTTGAGACCGATGGTTGGGAGCGTAAATGAGAGTGTGGGTCTTCGAAATGGATTCAAGGCGGTCTCGGCGAATCAGCTGGAGTCCGTCATAGACACGCCGAAAGTACCATCCCAGCACTCTTCGCACCATCATCATCGCTGGGTACGACATCCTCGTTGCCATCTTGCGAACTTCACGCTTGAGCATTCGACGGGTCTTTGCGGAAACCGTTTCCTCTTCCTCGGCAATTGCGCTGGCCACCTCTTCGACGATTCGATCGACCGTGTGATCGAGTCGGTATAGATCTGGTCCGATCGTTGCGTGGCGGGTTTCCTTGAATTGCTTTCGGAGTCGAACGCCAATGTGGCGCAAGTTCCAGTTGACGGACTCGTCGCGCTTGGAAATTGAATTCCAATCCACTGGTGCGCCAAATTCGATCAGTACATCCTTGCGACTGAAGAAAAAGGTCAGGACCCGACGTAGAGCGAAGCTTGGACCATAGCGTTCGGAGATCAGACTTCGCCAAATGAACTTCTGTCGTTGGGCGGTTCTTCCCCAGAAGATTGATACCGGAATTACCTGAATTTCCGAGTCTGGCCGCTCGAGAACTTGCTTTTGCCAATCAACCATCTCGGTTGAAAATCGACGCAACGTGTACCGTCGACGCCAGCCGATTGGACGCAACAGATAAAAGGACTTTACCTGATTGTTTTTGTCACCTCGCAATACACTTCGAAGCAACGCGAGATCGAACGAAGAGCGGCGATATAACGCAAAGAGGCAAGCATCGGAGTTTACGTTCGCGTCGCCAATAACGGTGGGCCGAACGACCCACCGGACTAGAGTTTGGAGTATTCCTACTCTAACGTAGTGAAAAGCACCCGGTCTGCCAACCTTAGAAACCACCTTCAATTATTTCTTCTGGAGTAGGTGTTTCTGTTTCTCTGCGGCCGCGTTGGTTTTCCAATCGGAGCTGCCATATTCCCTTCAGTCTTGAGCTTGAGACTTCCGCGATTTCGTCCGCCGAAGAAATCACGGTAGGACGCAAAAAGATTAACAGGTGGCTCTTTGACTTTACGGTTCTGCTGCTACGGAATAAGCGGCCTAAGAGTGGGATTTGGCTAAGGACAGGCACTCGCTGCCCAGTCTGATTGAGGTCATCTCTCATCAACCCACCCAAGACTATGGTCTGTCCATTTTCTGCAACTACAGTCGTATTGACCTCTCGCTTACTTGTTGCAATGTCGCTAAGTCCGCCTTCACCGATTCCCACATTAGGGGGACTAATCAATGCACCAACGACATTGGATACCTCCATTCGGACGCTCAGATCTTCACGAATATTGGGCGTCACAGTCAAGCCCACGCCAACATCACCTCTTGATATAGTGCTGAGAGGTTGTTGACCTTGTTCTCGTTCAATTCCAAAAGTTCCAGTGCGGAATGGGAGCTCTGTTCCTACGAAGATCGAGGATTCCGCATTGTCCAATGCGTAGACGTAGGGAGTCGATAGCAGGTCGGCTCGGGTGCTGGTCACCAGTGCATTAATTATTGCTCCGAAGGAAACACCCATAGGATCCAGCTTGGCAACGGCGATTGAAGGCGATGTAATTTGGCCGAGCACAACAGCTCCTGGGCTAGCGTTTCCATCCGAGTCTCGAGCTTGCCCCAAACTATTCAACAGACTTCTCAAGATGCCACTAACTGATGTGGTTATGAGAGGGGTTTCTTCGCCACTCTCGTCGGTCGCCCCAAGCTCGATGCCCTTGATATCGTCATCGGAGATGGTTACCTCTACGATGGCAGACTCAATGAGAACCTGTAACTTTGGTCGGTCCAATTGGGAAATGATTCCGCTGATGTCAGACAGAAACGACGGTGTTCCTCGTGCTAGAACTGCATTGTTGGACGCGTCGAATTGAACGGAGAAGTTCATGTTTATGGTGGACGATTGCTGGGCTTGTCCGGGCTGACCCGTTTGATTACCTTCGATGTCTAGAAGATTGCCCAGCACTTGGGAAATATTTTCTGCATCGGCATGTTGCAGATAGAAAACACGGGTTGTTGATGTGATTTGATACGGCTGGTCCAGTTGTCCGATCGTTTCGGATGCGATGGCGAGCTCCTCGGGCGAACCTCTAAGGAACATCGTGTTGTTGTTTTCATTGGCGAATGCGATGAGTCCGATTGGGCCTGCGCTTCCTCTCATCATTTCGGGATGGATCTCTTCCAACATTGATGCAACATCCCGTACCCATGCATGTTTCATGGGTATGATCAGGCTCGAAACTGCGTTGACTCGGTCCAGTTCTCGAATCAGATCCAGAATTCTTACAACGTTGCCGGCATGGTCGGCAATAATCAATGCATTGGGGTCGGTTACGGGTGCTAGATGGCCGTATGCAGACACGATCTGGCGCAAGACTCTAGACGCTTCCGCTGAGGTTATGTGTTTGAGCCCAATCACTTGGGCGACGAATGTGTCGCCACTGATGGCACCCCCTGTTTCTTCGTAGTTCCAGGCTTTGGCACTGGCGTGTGGGACTACTCGGGAAATATTTCCATCGTCGATCACTTGAAAGCCCTGGACACGAAGTACCGACTCCAAGAGCGTGAATACGCCGTCCGCATCGAGTTCTTGGTCAGAGATTATCGAGACTGTTCCTCGGACGCGAGCATCCACCACGAACGATCGATCTGTAATGGTCGCGACTTCTTCGATGAAGTCTGCAAGCTCGATATCTTGATTGTTGATGGTGTAGACCTGCGAGTTCTGGGCAAGAACCGAGGTGACCAGGACCATGAGGCCTGCAGCCAAGATGGTCTTGAGGCTGCTGTTACTTGATGTGTTCATTGGTCTATTGGGATCTCTATGTTGATTATTTCGTCGCCGCGTTTCACTTGAAGCTTCGCGGAAGTGCTGTTCATTTGTGAGAGCACTCGAGGTAGGTCGCTTTCGATGTCGCCTAGGACTTCACCGTTGACCGACGTCAGAATGTCCCCTTTCCGCAGTCCAAGTTGCTTCGCCAGACTCTCATTCACCCTATAGCCTGATGCCTTGTCCTGTGAGACGGGAGTCAAACCTATTTCCTGCAAGAATTGCTTTGGATCTTCTTCGAGCCTTTGTTTATAGGATTCGATGAGTTCGCGAGTGCCTTGTACAGGCGCAGCATTGGATTGTTCCTGTTCGGTCGTCTCGGACCCGCTATTACTCTGATCGGACGGGTTCTTTTCATCCGGTTGGTCGTTGTTGAGCATTTGCTGGTGGATGAAACCTGAAGTTCCTGAGAAATCGGAAGCAGACTCTGCCGGATCTACGGGAAGGACGATCTCTCTAGACTCAAAGTAGTCGAAATCTGAGTCGAATGCGAGCAGTTCACGTTGGCCAAGACGTTCTAGGATGACACGATCTCTCAGTACCTCCGAGAGATTCGCTACACCTGCGATTCGATCACCGTGAGTGAACTTCTTCGGTCTCTGTGTTCCCTGAGCAATTCGAGCCCAGGACAAGTCTGGATTTGTTTCGTCAAATACCACCGAGATCAAGGTCAGGTTAAGGGTCGTGGCCGCCAATGTTTCGACATCAATCTCTTCACCTTGGTCCTCCGATCCAAACAAATCCACTCTTGCGATGTCGTCAACCCTCACAGTTGGTTGATAAGTCGTAGTGACGGTGGTAGTCGGAGACGTCTCGATTGGAGACATGAGGTCGTAGATGCTGTAGACAATTCCAACAAGCACCGCAACAACAACCAAGATGCGTACAGGCATCGCGACTCTATTGAGAATTGCATTCAAATTCATGATGTCAGTTGTTTCCTGTCATAGTCATCACAATGCCAATCACCTAAATACCTGGCGAGAGACCTTGAAGACCTCAGCGCCAGCGGGACCCTGGGACTCCCACGGCATTTGTACAAGATCAAACATTTGCCTAGTTAACCCTATGTGTATCCAACCCGAGCTAGCCTCCAGCCTAGCGTTCAGAAGTTCGGTGTTGTCGTGCCCACCAACGGCGGTTAAGATCACATCGCCTTCCGTCGTGCTAAATTCTCCCACCATAGGAGGCAGATCGATTTCTCTGGTCTCGTCTCCTGTGCGATAACGACTCTTTCCGCCGTCCCACCGCACAGTTCCCGCCAGCGAACTGATCTCGTTCTTGCCGTTTACCAGCACGTTTACGTCTTCGACTTGAATACTACCGCTAATCTTCATTTCGTAGTGTAAAAGGATTGAGTTCACGATCGACGATTGAAGTTCTGCATTAGCAACTAAGGAGGTTTTTGCGAAGCCCTTGGCAAGGGTTCCATGCACTTGGAGGGAGGGACTGTTTACCGAAATGTTGTATGTAAGTTTGGCTCGAAGCAAGCGCTGTGGGACGATGGCCCACGTAAGTGTCCCAAGATTAGTGCCGGGAACTACCAGTTGTGCAGAGCCTTTCCAGACGGTGCCCCGAGCATCCAGCAAGTGAACGTCGTAGTCCTCCAGGAGCATCGCAAACACCCTAGCGGGTATGGCGACGATCACGGCAGCTAGAAAGACTACTGCTGCTAGGACCATGAGAGCTCGTTTCATGTCAACAAGCGTTCCAATATGCGCTCGTAGATGAGCGTGAGCGTCTCAAGTTCCTCAAGATTTACACATTCGTTGTACTTGTGTATTGTGGCGTTTACAGGACCCAATTCGACAGTTTCCACACCGTGTGGAGCGATAAATCGACCGTCAGATGTTCCCCCAGATGTGGAAGGAACGGGACTTGTGCTGGATTCAGCTTGGACGACGTCGAACACCTTGTGCATGAATTCGCCTCGCTTTGACAGAAAAGGCAAACCGGACTGTTGCCACTCTATTCGATAGTTGAACTCATTGCTTAACGGATTAAGCTTTTGTTCCACCACTTCTTTCAAGTCGTCAGGAGTTTGTTCGGTATTGAATCGGAAATTGAAACTTACCGAAATCTCGCCAGGTATTACATTGTGTGCGCCGGTTCCGGCATTTACATTGGAAATCTGAAAAGTGGTAGGTGGGAATGCTTCATTACCCTCGTCCCAGACATGGTTGGCCAATTCGTTTAGCAATGGCAGTGCTCTATGTACGACATTCGGAGTCTTCTCCGGATAGGCGACATGTCCGATCGATCCTTCGATGATCAACTCTCCATTCAGTGAACCGCGTCTTCCGATTCGGATGGTGTCCCCGACGATTGATAGCGACGAGGGTTCTCCTATGATGCACCAATCAAGAAGTTCGTTACGGCGCAGTAGTTCAGACATCACGTGGCGCGTTCCGTGGATCGCAGGTCCTTCTTCATCACTCGTTATAAGAAACGCGATGGATCCTTTGTGGTTTGGATGTCTTGAAATGAATCTTTCGGTTGCTACAACCATTGCTGCTACGCTTGATTTCATATCGGCTGCACCACGACCGTAAAGCCAGCCATTCGCGATGGTTGGTTCAAATGGTGGAGTATTCCAACGGTCGAGATTTCCCACTGGAACGACATCGGTGTGCCCAGCAAAGGTGAGCAATGGTTTATGAGAACCACGCCGACACCATAGGTTGGACACGGAGTGTGCAGGCATGTGTTCGACATTAAATCCCGCTAGGCTTAGTCTCTCAGCAATTAGGTCTTGGCAACCACCATCATCAGGCGTTACGGACTCCCGAGAAATGAGGTCCATTGCCAAATTGATGGTTTCGCTAGTCATATGGGGATCTATTCCCTGTGCGCCGTTTTCTTTTTCTCATGTTCAACACAATCTATTCTGGTTTCTTGTCTTTCCGGTGATGTCTTCGGAAGGAACATTTCTTGATTATCGTGTAAACGTCCTTAGCACGTTGGATTTAAGGTCTATTCTGGTACGTGCAAACTGTGTTGGACGGATTTAAGTGGCCGTCAACGGTTTCTAAACTCGTCCTTCCATACACCTATTCCAATCAAGAATGCGTAGAGGTTGATTGAGGGGGAGTCCAAGTGATCCTGCAGCTACGTTTAAAGGCACTAGTGGTGGGTGCTTTCTTGATTCCAGAGTCACTACGATAGCGTTGCCACCAAATTTGACCACTTCAAGTGCAGTGGCGAGTACGTGGGGGTCAGCATCGTCCGCGTCAGCCGTCTGATTGGGATCGGATGTTAAGCGAGCGGTCGGACTGTTCATTACTGAGGTCAGCTTGTCGAAACACGATCCAAGTCGGCACCCCAACTTGGAACTTTGCTTTGCCCACTCTAGAGGAAGATCGGGCTTTCCGTCTTTCACTCCATTACTTAGCTCGTGTACAACTTCCCGCGGGAATACAAGCCGACCATTGTCCAATTCGTTGGACAACGCATGGAGAACCGTCTTTCGGTGATTGAGATGAATCAACTCCTTGACGTTGATTATTGACGAAGTATCGAAGACCCAGACATCACCTTCCGGAATCTCCACGTTAATTCAGTTCTTCTGGAACCATCTGAAGGTATGTTCTGATGTCAGACTCGGAAACTAGACCGGCTCTGTATGCGTCATGAACAAGAGAGAGGCAGCTTCCATACTTGTCCCTGCGTACGATGTCTCGTGTACGGACTTGGCCGGGAATTGGTCTTCCACCTGCTCTCTTTTTTTCAAAGCGGGATTGAAGTCGTCGAAAATCACCCCAATGCGCTCGGCCAATTTCGACTAGTCTAAGTAACGCCGACTTCCTACTCACCCTCAGTTTGTTCGCGACCCAAGTGGCTGTCGCAATTGGATCGGTAGAAGCTTGGCCTGAAGTGAGATGCTCAACTTCAGCGCGTGGCATGAGGAAGGAGGCAGCAAAACTCTCGCACCATCTCTCGACAGGATCTGTTGTGGGTTTGGTCGCCATGTCTTCTCGACACGACGAACTTGTACGCGTAAGTACATGTCCGAGTTCGTGAAAGAGCGTGTATATCCGAACCGAGCTATCCCAAGTAGTGCTGACACCTATTACTGGTGGTCGTTGAGTTGCGAATGAGAATCCGCGAGCAGATTCTTCACCTAGAGAATAGAGGAAGACTAAGATATCCAAGCGTTCAATCAGGGTACGCCATTGCCTGAAAGCACTTGCTGACGACGACCAGGACATTTGCTGGTCTAGCGAGACTCCGAAATGTTCCTCTCGCACCCTCAATGCGACGACTTCTGGATCTTCGTTGGTCGATGCGGTTGGGTAGTCCCTACGACTAGGATTCAGATCTTCCCATAGCACTTCAACGAAGTTGCGCACACGAAAAGCGTCTCGTAGAGCTATTCTCTCTCTAGGAGATCTTGAACCGCTCTTGGCCCCAAGAGAGAATCTCATAGCAACATCCGACTCCGCAGTATGCGGCGGTGTCTCCATGAAGAATAAAGATGCAGGTCGTTTCAGCAGAAGTTTGAGCTTCTTGAACTGGGTCTGATTGGGTTGAGTGTCTCCGTCAATCCAACGGTCAACAGTTCCTGCGGGTACGTCGAGACTTTGGTCAAGATCGGCTTTGGAAATGCCAGACTCAGTTACTGCCCAAGAGAGTGCCTGACTGCTGACTGGAACTAGAGCCACGAGTTCTTATACTCAAATTTCAACAAATAATAGACCGTTGCAATCATAGCTCGTTCATAGTCCTCGACTTACATTGGGCAAGCTCACACTGCAAGAACCAGAAGTTCGACACTTTAAAGACTCTGTACAGGGTGGATTCAAACCGCAAACAACAGTCATTGATTCGATTGATCTCAATTCAATCCGGCAATTTCTCACAGCTCCTGAGACTGATTGCCAGTCGGTGATCACGCCGTTACGCAATTACTAAACACCGCAATTACACCAATTTTGAATGTGTGGCACACAAGCGCTGAACAGCATCAACACACTCATCGAGTGGAGCTACCAGTGCAATTCGAATGCGATTCGCGCCCGGATTGTGTCCGTTGACAGTTTTTGCGATGTACTTGCCTGGCAGAACCGTAATGTTTTCACGTACGAAAACTTCAGTGGCAAATTGCTCATCGTCCATTTCAATGTCAGGCCAAAAGTAGAACGCTCCTGCGGGGGAGTTCGCAACCAAACTGAGACTTGACAAGTGGAACGGTTTCTTCAAATTTTCTGCTATACAAAGTTCGGTTCGCCTCGACGTGATCCTCGTCCGCCCATAGCAACTGACTCGCTTCTTGGATTATGTCTGGCATTGCGCATCCATGATATGTCCTGTATTGAAAATAGGCTTCAATGTACTCTGGGTCTCCGGCTGCGAATCCTGATCGCAGACCGGGTACGTTTGATCGTTTGGACAAGCTGTTGAAAGACACGCAATTTCGAAAGTCATCGATGCCTAGATCCGACGCCGCTTGAAGGATTCCACATGGGGGACGTCCCTCATCGAAGTAAACCTCTGAGTAGCACTCATCTGATGCGATGACGAAGTCGTGCTCGTGGGCGAGTTCGATACAGCGTTTGAACTCGTCGAGTTCGACTGTCGCTCCAGACGGATTGTTGGGCGTACAGAGAAAGAGCAACTTAGTTTGTCTCCAAACGCTCTTTGGAACGAGGTCAATGTCTAGTTTCTCCGTACAACTAACGTAGTACGGATCGATTCCTGCCAAGAGAATTGAGCCCTGATAGATTTGATAGAACGGATTGGGAAGGACGGCTCTACCTATCGACCCTCCCAACATGGCTTGTCCGAACGAGAACAGACCTTCACGTGTTCCGTTCACTGGAAGAACCTGCGTATCGGGATTGACGTCAACGCCAAATCGCCGAGCAATCCAAGTAGCGATTGTTTCCCGAAGCTCACGGGAGCCTCGGGTTGATGGATAGGTTCCCAAGCTACTTCTCAATCGTTTTTCGTCACGAAGGATTTGGACAACCAATTCAGGGGCTTCATGCTTGGGTTCTCCCAACGCGAGAGATACATGTGGCCGATCAGAGGTCGAAACTAAATCGGATTTGAGCTGGTTCAATCGCTCGAAGGGGTAAGGCTGAAGCCTTTCGAGGTGTCGATTCAAGACCTATGCGACACTTTGAAGAGCTTCGTCAATCCTAGTGGTTATCGTATTCACAATGGATTGCATTCGTAGGGAATCGTTTAAGGGCTGCCCTCCGCTGCCTGACACTACAAAGATATCTTCAACTCGTTCACCAAGCGTCGCAATGCGTGCTTCATGAAGCTCGACATGAAGATCCACAAGAATTTCACCGACTAAAGCTAAGAGACCCGGACGATCCGCGACGATGAGTTCCAAGGTGGATTTTCCTTCGTCATTGGGACGGGACAAGGTGACATTGGCGGGTCTGACGAATTGTGTGAGTTGGCGCGAAATGCGCCGCCTTCTACGTTTTTGAAGGCGGTGAGGTTCACGAATGACCGTAAGAAGCTTGTCGGAAATTCTCTTCCTCTCCGATTCACCCTCAATCGGGTTTCCATGAGTGTCTAGCACTACAAATGAGTTGTAGCACATTTGCGAAATTCCGGTTTCAATCCGGGCATTGACGACTTGCAATTGCATCTGATCAAGCGTGGAGACGCAATGAGCAAAAAGCATGGGTCGGTTTTCCGCGTAGACGAAGACCTGTGTAGCCTGTTCGCTTTTTGTGGGACCTTCGATGTCGTGAACTAGAACAAACGGAGTTCGCTGATCCTGGTTCTTGTGGATTGCCTCGGTTAGCTTCACAGTTAGAAGTGTGTCTTGGTGCGCAATTAGCGAATCGCGAGCATCGGTCCATATGCTCTTGGCAGATTGGGCACTTACACCATGATTCTCAAGTAACCGCAACGATTGACTACAAATGTCGTAAAGCTGGTTTGTAGCATCTGCCTCACCTTTTTGTGGAGCTCGAATAGTCGTTCTAGTGGATCGATAGAGTTTGCTGATCAGAGTGGCACGCCACCCGTTCCAGAGGTCAGGATTGGTTGCGTTAATGTCTGCAACGGTCAATGCAACTAGGTAGCTGAGCCGGCGCTCATTCTCCACCAACGATGCGAACCCCTCCAAGACTCTCGGGTCATCAATGTCTTTCTTTTGTGCAGTGGTGGATAGGGCCAGATGGTGCTTTACGAGCCAGCAAACTAACTCTGAATCCTCAGTATTCAACCCAAGGTCTTTGCAAAACTCTTTAGCTTCTGTCTCACCCAGTTCGGAGTGGTCACCGCCTCGACCCTTTGCTATGTCGTGGAACAGACCGGCCAAGAACAACAACTCGACCTTTGTAATGTGGGAAAGGGCTTCAACTACAAAAGGAAAATCGTCCCGATACTTGGGCATGAAGAGTCGCCGCAAGTAGCGAATAATCATGATGGTGTGTGCGTCGACGGTATAGATATGAAACAGGTCGTGTTGCATTTGCCCAATGACCCTACCGAACGCCGGTATGTAACGACCCAATATGCCATACCGCCGCATTCGAGTGAGGTGGCTAGCGACGGTATAAGGCGAACGCAGCAAGTCTAAGAAAAGCTGACCTACAGTGGGATTTCTCCGGAAATCCTCATCAATGAGATATAAGCTCTTGCGAATGAGCCGTATTGTGGACGCTCTTACGCCTGTGATTTCCTTGTGGTTTGCCATAACCACGAAGATCTCCATTAAGGCGACGGGATGCTTCTCAAAAATCTTGTCGTGTATGACTTCAATGTACCCGTCACGCAACTGAAAACG
This sequence comes from Candidatus Azotimanducaceae bacterium, assembly GCA_965203735.1. Taxonomy (GTDB): domain Bacteria; phylum Pseudomonadota; class Gammaproteobacteria; order Pseudomonadales; family Azotimanducaceae; genus Bin55. Next base: position 33,977 of record OZ241909.1, on the reverse strand, counting down.
TTCATTGAGAGGACGGGCCTTTCTGCTTCTTCCGTGGAGAATTTCTTCCTTGAAGTGCTGGAGGAGTATGTCATTGACTTCATGCAGTTCAAGTACGTGTCTGTAGTAGTCGCGCATGAACTTCTCGACGGCTAGAAGGCCGTCAGATTCAAAGTAGCCGAAGCGATCGGCAATCTGTCGCTGAAAATCGAACACCAAGTGGTCGTGGCTGCGAGTAGCGAGTAGATGCAGAGCGAATCGAACCTTCCATAAGAAGGTTCTTCCTTCGAGGTAGGTGTCACGCTCTTGAAGAGTGAGCAGACCCAATCCGCAGAGCTTGTCAACTGAACTCGTACCGAAGTGCCTCTTAGTTATCCAACCGATGGTCTGAACATCCCGCAGACCTCCTGGAGACTGTTTCACATCGGGTTCTAGCCCATACTCCACGTCGCTCCATTGCGTGTGGCGTGCATCTTGTTCGGAGGTCTTCGCGGCAAAGAACTCTTTACTCGGCCAAAGCCATCGGTTCGCCAGAGCCCTGTCCAGCTTTAGGGAAAGGTCGTTTGACCCTGCGAGCAGGCGACGTTCCATAAGTGAGGTCATGACTGAGACGTCCTTTGCGGATTCCTCTTTGCAGTCTCGAACAGATCGCACGCTTTGTCCGATGTCAAGATTGAGGTCCCAAAGTAGTCTTATAAATTCTTCGAGTCTGGTGTCATTTTTCATGCGACCTTCGACAAGCAAAAGCAAGTCTATGTCGGAGTGTGGGTGCAATTCTCCACGTCCGTAGCCGCCTACGGCAAAGAGTGCGGCACTCTCGCTTTGCTCAAACCAGAGTTGCCAAATCTCTGTTAGGAAACCATCGATGAAATTGGATCGGGAGTGGACGAGCTGGTCGACGTCGGCCCCGTCCCAAAACTGTTGCGCTAAGGCTTCGTCGGCACGCGCAATTCTGCGCTTGAATTCTTCAAGTTGCGCACTAGGCGACTCTTGGATGGGACTCTTCATCGCGTAGTGTCAAAATTTCACGGCCTGATTCGGTTACAAGAATTGTGTGCTCCCATTGGGCTGATAACTTGCGATCCCTTGTAACCACAGTCCAACGATCCGGCAGGATACGAACGAAGCGTTTTCCTGCGTTGATCATCGGTTCGATGGTAAACGCCATGCCTTCCTTGAGAACCAAACCGGTATTTGGTTCTCCATAGTGTAGAACTTGTGGTGCATCGTGAAATACTTTGCCAATTCCGTGGCCGCAGAATTCACGAACGACAGAGAAGCGATTGGATTCAGCAAATTTCTGTATTGCGTAGCCGATGTCTCCAAGTGTGCTTCCTGGCTTGACGGTATCAATCCCTCGGTACATGCATTCCTGAGTTATTTCGACCAATCGCCGAGCCAATACCGAGGGTTCGCCAACGAAAAACATCTTGCTGGTGTCTCCATGAAATCCGTTCTTGATGAGCGTGACGTCGATATTGAGGATGTCTCCCTTTCTAAGGACTTTCGAATTGGAAGGAATCCCGTGACACACGACGTTGTTAACAGACGTACAGGTGGACTTTGGAAACGGGGGCTGAGACTCAGAGTTGGTGTAATTGAGGGGTGCGGGCGTGCAATCGAGTTCTTCCGTCATGAATGTGTGACACTTCTGATCGAGTTCGTCCGTAGAAACTCCCGGATGTATATGTTCACCGATCATCTCGAGGACCATCGCTGCGAGCTTGCCGACATGGCGCATATTCGCTATGTCTTGCTCATTAAGTATCGGAGGCTCTTCCAAAACTTTTCGAACGGAGTTTGTCAATTGGGGATTGCTAGTAGCCGACTTCAGATCGCACAGCTATCGAACCTGCGTGAATCTTATCAAGCTGCTTAGACCGGCTGCAACGAGCCGCGAAACGTGGATTCTAACTGACATCTTGGTCTCGCCGATATAATCGACGCGCAGAAACACCGGAATAGTTCGAACCGAGCTAATCCGGAAGAGTAGACGTGTGAGCTTCAGGGCGTTTCACGGGTGGTTCCCAGTTCAGCATCGAACGGAACGAATTCAACGCCTGGTCACACATCAAAGCGCTTTGGCGCATCACAACCCGGAGACACTTGCTATGAGCGAAATTGGCATGCGCGACATGCTCGCAGCCGGAGTTCACTTCGGCCATCAGGCTCGCTACTGGAATCCGAAAATGGCACCCTTCATTTTCGGTGTCAGAAACCACGTTCACATCATTCACCTCGAGCGTACCGCCGAAGCATTGGACGACGCGCTCACTGCAGTCCGTCGCATCGCGGCGCAGAACCAAAAAATACTCTTCGTGGGTACTAAACGGGCTGCCCAGCGTGTTATCAGGGAGCAAGCCCAACGAGTTGGGATGCCTTTCGTAGACCAACGTTGGTTGGGTGGAATGCTCACTAACTACAAGACGATACGACAATCCATCAGAAAACTGAAAGAGCTCGAGGAACAGGAAGAAAAGGGCACTTTCGATTTGCTCACCAAAAAAGAGGCGTTGCAAAAACGAAGAATGATGGATCGGCTCGAGAAGGGTCTTGGTGGTATCAAGGACATGGGAAGTCTTCCAGACGCTCTGTTCGTGGTGGATGTCATGCACGAACGCATTGCAGTTGTGGAGGCCAACAAGCTTGGGATTCCAGTAATTGGAGTTGTGGATACCAATAGTGACCCACGCGGAGTCGACTGGATCATCCCTGGTAACGACGATGCGATTCGCGCCGTGCGACTCTATGTCACTGCGGTTGCCGATGAAGTGCTTGTAGGAAAGAACATTGCTCAGGGTGGAATCACCATCGAAGAGTTTGAAGAACGCAAACAGAAGGAGAGGGTCGCAGACCAAGTTGAATCAGAAGATGTTCAAGCCAATGCTGATCCGACACCGGAGATCGAATCCGATTCGGAAATCTCGGATGACTCAGCAGAGCCGGAAGCAGGCACTGACGAAGAGAATTCCACGGACGACACCGAATAGTCTGTTTGACTTTAGATTGACGGAGAGAATTGCCTGCCATGGTTGATGTAGCAAAGATCAAGGAAGTTCGAGAGCGAACCGGCGTTGGGTTCGGCGACTGCAAGAAGGCACTGGAAGAAGCCAATTGGGACATTGAATCAGCACTGGACGTACTGCGAAAGCAAAGTGCTGTTAAGGCCGCAAAGCGTGCGGATCGTGATGCTTCAGAGGGGCGACTGGCATTGAAAATCTCGGACGATGGTTCAGCGGGTGCGATTGTCGAGGTGAATTCCGAAACCGATTTCGCCGCTCGCAATGAACGATTCGTTCAGTTTTGTGAACGGGCTGTAGATGCCGTAATTGCAGATGGACCAGAAGCAATCAATGCATTGGAGAAAGACAGAAACGAATTGATTTCGGCTATTGGCGAAAACATCTCGATACGACGAGCTGAGCGTTTAATTTCTTCCGGCGGCGTGGTGGCTGGTTACCTTCACGCTACGGGAACGGTAGGTGCAATTGTGGAATTGAGCGGTGATGCTGGGGAATTGAACAAGAATGTCGCCATGCATGTGACTGCGGAGAACCCACTGGTTGTGAACGCGGATGAGCTTCCTCAGGATGTGATTGATCGCGAGACGGAGATTTTCACGACTCAAGCTAAGGAAACGGGCAAACCCGACCGCATTGTGGAGAACATCGTCCGCGGCAAGTTGGCGAAATTCAAAGCGGAGTCTTGTTTGAACGAACAACAGTACATCTGGGATCGGGATCAACGGGTCGGAGCGCTGCTTGCAGCAAGTGGAACGGAGTGTCGCAAGTTTGTGCGATACCAGGTCGGCGAAGGTATTGCATAGAAATTGCTTAGTGTCTTCGGGACTTCCTCATATGCCGTTGTAAGTCCGAAGAATGAAGTACCGACGCATCACACTAAAACTTTCGGGAGAAGCATTTAGCACACCCGAGAGCGGGTTAATTGATGCGGGTATTGTTTCTCTCTTGGCGACCCAAATCGGCGAACTATCCAGACTAGGCATTGGAATGTCGATTGTTCCCGGAGGGGGCAATGTATTCCGCGGTCGCGACCTGACCGTTGAAGCCCAGGACATAGGCATCAATCCGCTTTCGGCGGACCAGATCGGAATGCTTGCGACTGTGATGAACGCGCTTGTTTTGCGCGATGCACTGGCAAGCATGAATGTTCAATCTATTCTCTTCACTCCACACGCGATCAACGGAGTAACTCTGGGTTTTTCTCGCCATCGTGCTATGGCGGAACTAGAGCAAGGCAACGTTGTTGTTTGCGCCGGCGGTACGGGGAATCCGTTATTTACAACAGACACAGCTGCGGCGTTGCGTGCAATAGAACTCTCTTCAGATGTCGTATTGAAGGCCACTCACGTCGATGGAGTCTACGAGGACGATCCGAAAACTAACACGGAAGCACGTAGATTCGAGAATCTGACATTTGAAGAAGTAATACAGCGAGACCTAAAAGTAATGGATCTTGCTGCGTTCGCATTGTGTCGGGAAAACCAAATGCCGATAATTGTTTATAACCTCAATTCGCCCGACGCATTGACTAAGATTGTGAAAGGTGCGAATGTAGGCACTCTAATTTGCAACTCCGATTGGAGTTAGTAGACATGATCGACGAAATCAAAGACGATGCCGGCACGCGAATGGACAAAACGCTCAATGCGTTGAACGCCGCGTTTGCTCGTATACGAACCGGTCGAGCCAATCCTGCATTGCTCGATACCGTTTCGGTCGAATACTTCGGTACTAAGGTTCCTGTGAAGCAGGTTGCATCCATCACTGTTGAGGAAGGTCGCACACTTGTAGTTTCTCCGTGGGAAAAATCGACGCTCGTCGATATCGAGCGCGCAATTCAGGGCAGTGATTTGGGGCTCACTCCAACAAGCAATGGGGAAGTGATCCGCCTACCTTTACCGCCATTGACGGAGGAAAATCGTAGAGATCTGATTCGACATGCGCGATCCGAAGCGGAGCATGCTCGAATTGCTGTCCGAAACATTCGACGAGATGCCATACACGATGTAAGGGAACTCATGAACGAAAAACTTGCAACCGAAGATGAAGCACATCAAGCGGAACGAGAATTGCAGGAAATTACAGACAACAAAGTCAATTCGATCGATAACGAACTCGCGATCAAGGAAAAGGACTTACTTGATTTTTGACTGCCATGTCGGCTTGTCGTGGATTTGTGGGGTGAAGCTAACATCGTGCTAGATTTGCACCCCAACCAAGACCGCATTGAAATAGCAGATGCCGTTCCTCGACATGTTGCGATAATCATGGACGGCAACCATCGTTGGGCACACCAGAATCGTGTACCGGGTGCTTTGGGCCATAGGGCTGGAGCGCGCAACGTTCGACCGGTCGTTGAAGCTTGTGCTGACGCAGGTGTTCAATGTGTAACTCTATTCGCATTTAGCACCGAAAATTGGTCTCGGCCACCACGTGAAGTCGAACTTCTGATGACTCTTGTACGAGAAACTCTCAATCGCGATGTGGAAGCCTTGAACGAGCGCGATGCTCAATTGATCTTCATCGGTGACAGATTTCGGTTTCCCAGTGATTTGCAGGAAATGATGCTCGACAGCGAGAAACTTACCGAGAACAACTCCACTTTGAAGCTAGTCATCGCTTTGAGTTATGGAGGTCGGTGGGATTTGGTACAAGCCGCAAAGAAAGTCGCGGTACATGTTTCAAAGGGCGAGTTGGATTTGGGAGAGTTGGATGAAGACAGTTTTGAACAGTACCTCTCGACCGCCGGAATCCCCAGTCCCGATTTTTGCATTCGCACCGGAGGCGACCAGCGTTTGAGCAATTTCATGCTCTGGGATATGGCTTACACCGAGTTTTACTTCACGGATACGTACTGGCCAGACTTTGGCAAGGACGAACTGATCGAGGCACTCTACGATTACACACAGCGAAAACGTCGATTCGGCGCACGTCGATCAAAGACACTTGCCCAGGCCACAAATTAAGATCCCCAAAGCTCTCGTTCCGAGGCTAATAACAGCCGCGGTTCTCATTCCTGCTGTCGGAGCAATTATTTGGTGGGTTGACCAACCCATCATCTACGGTCTGTTGTGCATTGTTTGCTTCGGATTGCTGTTCGAGTGGGCGGCTGTAGCCCACATTCAATCCAACATCGTGAAGCTCTTCTATGCCGGAATCGGAACTGCAATGGCAATCGTGATTCCGCTGCTTGGGGACGGCGCGATACTGGCCACTTCGATTCTTGCTGTTTGCGCAAGTGTTCCTGCTTTCATTTCGGTAGTCTTGTTCTCGAAGGTTCAACGTCTTCTTACTAATTCTGTAGTCGTTGCAGTTCTAGGTTGGGTCATTTGCGTCGGAGCGATGGTTTGCTGCGGGTTTCTCCGCGGCGGAGGATTTGCGCTCTTGTCTCTCTTTGTCGTTGTATGGTTGGTGGACACCGGCGCTTACTTCGCTGGAACCTATTTTGGCTCCCACAAACTCAATCGTACGCTGAGCCCAAACAAGACATGGGAAGGCGTCATTGGAGGAGTGACTTTGGGGCTTATTGCTTGTTTAGTCCTGGACATCTTCATTGGTTGGTTTCCCATTCCAAATTATTGGGCATGGCTGATTGTGGCGTTTCTCGCCGTTGTGGGTGACCTGTTTGAGAGTGCACTAAAAAGGGTGGCGGACATGAAGGACTCGGGCGATCTGCTACCTGGCCATGGTGGATTGCTGGATCGATTGGATTCTGCCTTGTTGGCCGCCCCCTGCGTTTACTTGCTTCTAGCGTAAATTCCATGCCTTCGAACGTCTGGGGAAAGTCCGTGCGAACTAGAGCGCGCCCAAATTGTCTACTATTCGAGAGAACACCCGTCAAGGATCAGCGGTGCAAGTCCTAATTTACGCAAGTGCTTTGATAGGAGCGTTCTTAATCCTTGTGACTGCCCATGAGTTAGGGCACTACGTGGTTGCTCGAAAACTCGGTGTCCAGGTTCAAAGATTTTCCATTGGTTTGGGACCCGTCGTATGGAGCCGTACAAGTAAGGACGGTGTTGAGTTTGCCCTATCCGCCATTCCTATTGGCGGTTATATTTCGATGCTGGATACCCGCACGCAAGAAGTTCCCGCGCATCTAGAGCACAAAGCGTTCAATTGTGTCGCGCCGTGGCGGCAAATCGCCATTGCGGCCGCGGGACCGCTAGCCAATCTTCTCTTAGCTTTTGTGCTGTTCTGGCTAGTGATGTTCAATGGCATTCAAGTCGCCGTACCTTTTGTGGGACAGGTTCATGGCGATTCACCAGCGTACGACGCAGGTTTGCGTGGCGGGGAAGAAGTGGTCGCTGTAGACGGGACACCCGTCGCACAATGGATGGACTTGTATCGAGGAGCGCTGAATCGTGTCGGTGACACCGGGACTTTGTCAATCGATGTTTCCACCCCCGACAATGGTGTGAGTACGCACGAGATTCCAATAGAGAGCTTTTTGAGTGCCTCCACCGATCCCGATGTTCTTGGTGAACTGGGGATTGAGCAAGGAGTGTTACCGGTTATTGGGTGGGTTCAAGTGGATTCGGCGGCCAATGAAGCCGGCTTGCTAAGCGGAGATCGAGTTCTATCGATAAACCACATTCAGGTACGTGTTTTCCAAGATTTGGTCGATATCGTGCGTGCGTCCCCCAACACTGAAATCACCATGCTCATCGAGCGGGATGGACTCACATACACCTTGCAAGTAACTCCAGACAGCGTGATTGCTGACGACGGATCGCTCTATGGAATGCTGGGTGTTAAACCTCTTGTGGAGTCTCGCGAAATCGGACAGGGCATCATTGGAAGCATGGTGTATGCAGGGTCCGAAACTTGGAGCTTCACAGTTCTTACGGTTACCTCCATCACCAAGATGATCACCGGCCAGATGGACACGTCAAATCTTGCAGGTCCCATCACGATAGCGAGGGTGGCTGGTGAAGTGGTTCAACGTGGTTGGGAATACTACGTCCGTCTGATCGCCATGCTCTCGATCAGTTTGTTCCTTATCAATCTCTTACCAATTCCGGTATTGGATGGAGGACATATCGTCTACGGACTTATTGAGATGGTCACTCGACGCAAGGTTTCGTTGCGTGTGCAGCAAATTGCCACGATGGCTGGGCTTGCGATTCTGGGTTGCCTGATCATATTGGTTCTATACAACGATGCCGCAAGGTTGGCAGGAATCTAAGACAGATGAATTTATTAACGAAATCAGGAAAGATTGCACATGAAATTTCATAGTAAGTACGTTGCTCCACTCTTGTGCGCTGGTAGCTTGTTCATCGCAACGGCAGCTTCTGCTCAATTTAGCTTTGAGGTGGAAGACGTAAGGCTCACGGGCTTGCAGCGCGTGTCCGCGGGTACGGTATTCAATGAGATTTCGTTAGAGGTCGGCGACGTTGCAGATGCATTGGCAATTCGCGAGCTAGTTCGAGAACTGTTCGAGACTGGCTACTTCGACGATATCGAGGTCACTCGGGACGAGAACGTGGTAGTCGTCAATCTCGTGGAGCGACCGGCAATTGATTCCATCACTATAGAAGGAAACAAAGCAATAAAGACCGAAGACTTGCTGGACGGGCTCGCGGGACAAGGATTGAGGGATGGTGAGATCTTCAAGCAAGCAACTCTTGATCGAGTACGCATAGAACTACGCAGGCAGTACGTGGCACAGGGTCAATACACTGCGGACATTCAATCAACTATTCAAGACCTGGCTCGTAATCGTGTCGCAATCAAGATAAATATTGACGAAGGGAAGAAGTCTGGAATTCGACAGATCGAATTCGTGGGGAACCACACGTTCAGCAAGAAAGAGCTTCTCGATGCCATCGAGCTCCAGGAACCCACTTTTCTGGGTTTCATTGGTGGCAGCAATCAATATTCTCGCCAAAAACTACAAGGCGATCTCGAGACCCTTCAAGCGTTCTACCGTGATCGTGGCTACGTAGAGTTTCAAATTCTGTCTACACAAGTGAGCATGACTCCGGATCGTAAGCAGGTCTATGTGACGATCGGCATTTCAGAGGGAGAAAAATTCACAGTAGACGAAGTGGACATCATCGGCGAAATTGCCGATCTGGACCCTGAAATGCTCGAGCGCTTCATCGTGATTGAGAAAGGCGAGACATTCTCCAGCGCAAGGGTGACAGGCACTGAAGATCTGTTGACATCCATCCTAAGTGGTAATGGTTATACGTTCGGTACGGTGTCGGGCGTCCCCGAGATCAAGGACGACGGCACAGTGGACATAAAGTTTGTCGTGAATACCGGGAAACGTACATATGTCCGACGAATCAATTTCCTCGGCAACACCGTCACTCAAGATGGCGTGCTACGGCGTGAAATGCGTCAGCTTGAAAGCGCATGGGCGTCGACAAATTCGATTGATCGGTCAAAGACGAATCTCGAGAGACTGGGATTCTTTAGTACGGTGAACGTTGAGACCCCAGCGGTCGATGGCACTGACGATCAGATCGATGTGACAGTCTCTGTGGAGGAACAACCTACGGGCTCGATATCGGGCACGCTGGGTTATCAGAAGTACAGTGGATTGATATTGGGTGCAAGTTTTGAACAAAGCAATATAGCTGGCACCGGGAATAGCTTGAGTGTTGGAGTCAATTGGAGCGACTACTCGAAATCGGGGAATCTCTCTTATTTCAACCCGTACTTTACAGAAGATGGAATTAGCCGCGGAATTAGCGTCTATTTCAACGACACCAACTACAGCTCGGCGTTCCGATTCACGAGATACTCTACGAGTTCGTTTGGTGCGGGAATGAACTTCGGTTTTCCCGTCAGTGAAGATCGCAGATTGCAGTTCTCAACTAGGATCGAGTGGACCGACATTACACAGGGCTACGACGAAGCCCTTGAGATAACGGACTTCGTCAATTCTGTGGGGGCGAAGTTCTTGAACTACAAGACTGAAGCGTTGTGGGTGCACACGACCTTAGACAGACCCATGTTTTCGATGCGAGGCACTCGGCACATAGCCGCATTGGAATTTTCCTGGCCAGGAAGCGACCTGCAGTTTTATAGGGCTACCTATAAGGCGGATTGGTTTATTCCGCTCAAGAGACGATGGTCCTTGCACTTCCGTGGCAATTTCGGTGCCGGCAAGGCTTATGGCAATACCGATGTATTTCCGTTCTACGAACACTTCCATGCAGGTGGATTCGGTTCAGTGCGAGGATACGAGCGCCACACGCTCGGACCTAGAAGCACACCGACGGGGTCGGTATCCGTCTACTATCCCAACGGTCGGCCATTCGGTGGCAACGTAAAAGTTGAAACCACCGCAGAGGTCATTTTCCCGCTGCCTTTCCTCGATCAAGTTGGACAGGTAAGATCTGTTTTCTTTGTCGATATGGGCAATGTATTTAGTACTTTCTGCCCGGAAGAGAGCATAGGGTGTTACAGACCGTCATTCAACAAACTGCGTGGTGCGGTTGGGATAGGTGTATCGTGGCTCACTCGAATGGGTCCAATGTCATTTTCTCTCTCGCATCCGTTTAACCACGAATCCTTCGATGAACCCGAAGGATTCTCGTTCGAGGTCGGACAGTCTTTCTAACTAGGTTAGAGGTTGCATCGTCCGGTTAGAGTCTCAGCACACATATAATTTGCGCTACTTCGCAAGTCGATGCGTAGATGATCGCGTGCTAGACGATCAAAGAGGAGCCTAAATGAACTCACGCCTTTTCAAAATTCTTTGCATTTTCACGCTTGCGTTTGTCGGTGTGAACTCCTATGGACAGCTAAAAATCGCCGTCGTAAACGCGACTCAAGCGATATTTGAGTCCGAAGAAGCCCAAGAAGAAATGACGGTGACCGAGGCAGAACTCAAGCCAGAGCAGGAACGTCTACAGGGACTGCAGGAAGAGATTACCGAACTGACAGATCGGCTGCAAACCGACTCGGAGATCATGTCCGACTTGGAGAAGTCAGAGTTACAGAACGAGATTGACGACAAGAAACTTGACCTGAACTTCAATGTTGAACGATTTCAACGGCGAATTGATGATGAACGCAACAAGATCTTGCAGCAGCTTGGACCCAAGTTCAACGCTGTGCTAAACGACCTAATAGAAATAGAAGGTTACGACCTAGTGCTCAACTTCAATCCCCAGATACATCTCTATGTCAATCCAAAACACGACATTACGAGAAAAGTGACGGAGATGCTGAACGATCGACAGGGCGAACCCGTACCCGATCCTACTGCGGATATTTTAGAGGCGGAGGCCGAGGAATAGGCATCCACTAGGAATCTGTGTATTCGCTCAAAGAGATCGCCGAAAGAATAGGAGCGTCGCTAGTAGGAGACCCATCGACTTCAATAGAACGATTGGGTTCAATCGAGAATGCCGGTCCTGGCGACCTCACTCACTTATCCAGTTCACTCTTTCGAAAGTACCTAAAAGACACAAAAGCTGCGGCAGTAATACTGGCCGAAAAAGACCTTCAAGAATGCCCAGTCGATGCGTTGGTGGTGACCGATCCAATGCTCGCATACGCCCACGCATCGGAAATTTTTGACGACCGACCTCGTGTTCCATTGGGCATTAGCGAAAAGTCGGAGATTCATCAATCGGCTAGCATTGGACAGGATGTTCGTATCGGACCGTTTGTAGTGGTGGAAGCCGATGCTGTTATCAGCGACGGTGTTGAAATCGGCGCAAATTGCCACATCGGTGCAAGATCTAGTATTGGTTCGGACACAGTGCTAATGGGTTCCGTGTATCTGTATCACAATGTACGTATAGGTAAGCGCTGTCGCGTCCATGCAAGTTCCGTGATTGGTGCAGACGGATTTCGACTCGTTCCGGATCACGAAGGAAAATTGAATCGCGTCGCACATATAGGTGGCGTGCGCATAGGTAATGACGTGGAAATCGGTGCTTCAAACACGATTGACAGAGGTACAACCGACGACACCGTCATTGAAGATGGCGTAAAGTTGGACGACCAAGTCCATATAGGTCATAACTGCGTGGTTGGATCTCACTCTATGCTTTGCGGTTGCACTGGACTGGGTGGAAGTGTGACCATTGGGCGCCATTGCATACTTGCAGGCGGAGTAGGAGTGGCAGGTGCCGGCGGTCCGCTCGAGATTGCGGACGGCGTACAAGTGGGAGCGATGACCTATGTGAGTCGATCCATTAAAGAGCCTGGACAATATCAAGGATCTTCGTTGCACACCCCGATTGGAAAATGGAGACGTAATATGATGCGTCTCACAGAGTTAGACAACTTAGTCAAGAGATTGAATAGACTAGAGAAACAAATTGAAACAAAATCGCAGAATCAAGACAGCGATTGATACTGTTATCTGAAATGGAAAGCATTGAACTACACGATTACTTGCCACATCGGTATCCGTTCATGATGGTGGATCGCGTCATCGAATGCGAGCCAGGCAAGTACATTGTTGGAATCAAGAACGTGACGATCAACGAACCGTTCTTTCAAGGTCACTTTCCTTCTCACCCCATCATGCCAGGAGTCCTAATCGTTGAAGCGCTGGCTCAACTGGCGGGAGTATTGGCTTCAGTCACAAAGGCCATCCGACCCGCTAAAGATGGCTATCTCTACTATTTGGCAGGTACCGATAAGACACGCTTCAAGCGACCCGTAACGCCGGGAGATACTTTGAACATGCGTTGCGAAGTTCTTAATGAACGCAGAGAAGTAATGAAGTTCATTTGCAATGCGTATGTCTCTGAAGAACTGGTCTGTACTTCGGAACTGATTGTGGCAGGCCGCAAGGTCTGAAGACAGCACTCGCGCAGCCGGGCGCAACTGTACTCCTAGCGAGTGGCATATTAAGTTAGTCCTAGAGTTCTTTTGCCAGTGTTCTTTGTGTCGCGGCGTTTGCATGCGTTCTGAGACAGACAATTCTGAGGCAGTGTCCGATTTAGAGGTTGCGTCGGAAATTCGGTCGGCTATCTTAAGTAGATGATCGAGGTAGGCAGGTTGTGAAGGTTGGAATTGTCACGGGCGAGGCTTCGGGAGACTTGCTCGGTTCAGAACTCATGGCTGCACTTCGGCAACTTGACCACGAAATGCAGTTCGTGGGTGTTGGTGGTGAACGCATGAGGGAGCAGGGACTCCATGCGCTTGAATCCATTGATCGCTTTTCAATGAACGGTTTTGTTGAACCTCTCTCCCGACTTCCTGAACTTCTTAACTTGCTCAAATCGCTGGCGACCCGACTTGCTGACACGGACGTGATGGTGGGTGTAGACTTCAATGTCTTCAATCTAATGCTTGAAAAGCGCTTGAAGGGTTTGGGAACGCCTACGGTTCACTATGTCAGTCCTTCTGTCTATGCTTGGCGCCGGAATCGCATCCAAAAGATTGAAAGATCCGTAGATGTCTTGCTTACGCTATTTCCCTTTGAACCGAAATACTACGAGAACACTGGAACGAAAGCCGTCTACGTGGGCCACCCGCTTGCGGACCGCATCTGTCCTAATCGAGATCGAGAGTCGGAACGTGCAAGTGCTCGCTCCAAACTTGCCATTGATTCAACACAAACGGCAATCGCCGTGCTCCCAGGTAGTAGAACATCGGAAATCAGATCTCACCTAGACTTGTTTCTACGTGCAGCGGAACGAGTGCAGTCCATGCTCTCAGCAGCAAGGAAGTTCGTATTCATCGTCCCATGTGTCAATGAACGTCGTGCGAATCTAGTGAAAAACGGCTCAAGAAGCTTCTCTCACTTGGACTTGCGAGTCGTCAACAGTGATTCGATTGAAGTGTTTGCCGCATGTGATGCGGCTTTGGTGAAGTCGGGCACAAGCACCCTAGAAGCATTGCTCATGCGAATTCCCATGGTTGTTGCGTACAGAACGGGTCCGCTGACCTATTCGATTGTTCGGTCAGTTTTGCAGACACCCTGGGTTGCATTGCCTAACATTCTGACGAGTCGTGAACTTGTACCTGAATTTCTGCAACAAGCTGCGACGCCCGAGTCTCTTGCGGTGGCACTTTGCCAAGAAATCGAATCTTCTGAGGAAGACAAGAAGTACTTCGAAGAATTTGATCGGTTGCATGAGTCACTTCGCCGGAATGCCTCCGCCCGTGCCGCGAAAGCAGTACTAAACTTAGCTAATTCCCCTTGAAAGAGTTGAAGAACGAAGCAGCTGATCTCTTTGATGCGCACGAATTGGATATGTCCGAAGTCGAATGCGGTATCGATGAAGTCGGTCGAGGACCTCTCGCTGGGCCGGTAATAGCGGCGGCGGTGGTATTGGACGAAAAGAAGCCGATACTAGGAATTAGAGATTCCAAGCAACTCACGCACAATCGACGAGTCGAGCTTGCAGACTCGATTCGCAAGAGTGCGCTGGCTTGGTCATTGGGCCGCTGTGAACCACAGGAAATCGATGAACTCAACATCCTGCAAGCGTCGCTGCTGGCAATGGAACGAGCAGTGAAGCAAATCGGAATTCGCCTTGATGTTGCGTTGGTCGATGGAAACGTTGCGCCTAAGCTGAGTTGCCCCACTGTGACGATCATTGGAGGAGATCGTAAGATCGCATCCATCGGCGCGGCTTCCATTCTCGCCAAGGTTGCTCGAGACGAAGAAATGACGAGTGCTGGGACACGTTACCCAAATTATGGGTTTCAAAACAACAAAGGCTATCCGACTCCCCAGCACCTGGCAGCACTCAAACTCTTCGGGCCTTGTGCCATTCACCGAAGGACCTTTCAACCGGTTGCGGACTCACTGCAAGTTCTTGACTCTACAGACACTACATTGAAAGATCCCACGTAATGACTCCATTCGCACACTTGTCTCTACACACCGAGTACTCAATTGAGGACAGCATCATCCGCATCGATGAACTTGCCGAAGAAACATTGAAACGGGGAATGGACTGCGTTGCAATTACCGATCGGAGCAACATGTTCGCTTTATGGAAGTTCCAGAAGCGAATGCGTGCACAGGGAATCAAGCCCATTTTTGGTGCGGACATGCTCTTCGCAAATGGTAGAAGCGATTTAGATCGCATGGTGCTTCTCGCCAAGGAAGAGTCTGGATGGAACAGCCTTCGAAAGCTGATGACGTCCGCCTACACCAACTCGGCTGATCATGTTGCTATCACGTTGGACAGTCTGATTGAGCACAACGATGGGTTGATTGCACTTTCTGGCGGAGCTCAGGGACCGATTGGACGCCTGCTGATTGAAGAGGATAGGTCTAGTGCAGAGGAAACTGCCGCAAAGTTGATAGGTGCATTTGGCGACCGTTTCTACATTGAAATCTCACGAACCGGACGGAAGCATGAAGAGGAATATGTTGCGAAAGCCATTTCCTTTGCGGATGCGTTCCACATCCCCTTAGTAGCCACAAACGACGTTCGCTTCTTGGATCGAGATGACTTCGCAGTTCACGAGACTCGATTTTGCATTGCGCACAAGCAAAGGGTAGGGGATGGAAGTCATTCGGCTGTGTATAGCGAGGATCAATTTCTCCGTTCTGCGGAACAAATGGGCGAGCTGTTCGCAGACCTGCCCGATGCGGTGGAGAACGCCTACGAAATTGCGCGTCGATGCACGGTCGAGGTGAAGTCTGATCGTTATTTGCCGATGTACAAGACGGACAGAAAGGAATCTCCTGAAGAGCTGCTGGATCGCTACTCCATGGAAGGATTGAAGAAGGTGCTCGACCGACACGATGATGCGGAGAAGGACTATGCAAGTCGTGACGTCTACGAGAAAAGGCTCGAGCGAGAGCTGAACATCATCAAGAGCATGGAATTCGCTGGTTACTTCTTGATCGTGATGGACTTTGTCAAGTGGGCGAAAGAGCAAGGAATTCCGGTGGGTCCGGGTCGCGGCTCCGGATCGGCCTCTCTAGTGGCATATGTACTCGACATTACAGAGATTGATCCTATTGAACACGAGCTGATGTTTGAGAGACTGCTGAATCCGGAACGAGTTTCTATGCCCGATTTCGATATTGATTTCTGCAAGGACCGAAGAGGGGAAGTTATCGAGTATGTCGCCAATCTGTACGGAAGGGAATCGGTAGGACAGATTGTTACTTTTGGAACGATGGCCGCTAAAGCCGTCATCCGAGATGTAACGCGTGTTCATGGAAAACCATTTGGATTAGGTGAGACGATTGTTAAAGAAATCCCCGACAGATTGAATGTCTCATTGACCGAAGTGTTGCAGGAAAGACCAGAACTGAGTCGAAACATGCAATTGAACGAGGACATCCGTGAAATTGTTGACCGAGCTCTCAAACTGGAAGGAATAGTTCGAAACATCAGTAGACATCCGGGCGGAACGGTGATTACACCGAATCGCCTTGATGCCGTGGTGCCGGTGTACACGGAGGGTGGTTCGTCTGACTTGATCTCCCAGTTCGACAAGCAAGATATTGAAGACATAGGAGTCGTAAAGTTCGACTTCCTTGCTCTCAAGACCGTGACAGCCATCTCCAACGCGTGTGAATCAGCAAATGCACTACGCGAGAAAAACAATCAACCACCTCTGCATCCAAGCGAGTTCCCGCTTGATGACGAGAAGGTATTCGAGCTCTTGCGAGAAGCGAACACTATTGGCATTTTCCAATTGGAATCTCGAGGTATGCGGCGAGTTCTGAAGGATCTGCGACCGGACTCACTTGAGGATTTGACCGCATTGCTTGCGCTGTTTCGACCCGGTCCCATTCAATCTGGAGTTGTGGATCTCTTCATTCGACGCAAACACGGAAAAGAAGTGGTGGACTACCTGCATCCTTTGCTTGAGTCAGTGTTGAAAAAGTCGTACGGCGTGATGGTCTACCAAGAAGACGTTATGACTGTTGCGCGAGAGCTTGCTGGCTTTTCTCTCGGTGAAGCAGATGAACTCCGTCGAGCGATGGCGAAGAAAATCCGAAGTGAAATGGTTAGCTACCGAAACAGGTTCACTCAGGGATGTATCGAGAACAATGTCGAGGAGTCGATCGCTAAATCAATCTTCGACGACATCGAGAAGTTTGCCGAGTACGCCTTCAATCGCGCGCACACAGTGGGCTATGCAGTCGTGGCATACCAAACGGCTTATCTGAAGGCACATTATCCTGCCGAGTATTTGGCCGCTCTTGCGACGTGCGACATCGGAAACCGAGATACCGTTAGGGAAATCGTTGACGAAGCCAAGCGCATGGGTTTAGGGTTGGAAGGTCCATGCGTCAACGAGAGCAACTATGAATTTGCTGGAACCCAAGGTAGGTTTGTAATTGGCATGGGAGCCATCAAGGGTTTGCCGGGTCCTCACGCAAAGTCAATCGAGCAAGCACGACGCGATGGTCCCTATGAATCGTTGTTGGATTTGTGCATTCGTGCGGGATTTGGCAGACGCCAAAGAAAGGTCTTGGAATCGCTAATCAAGTGCGGGTGTCTCGACACTATCGTTGACGAGACAGACATTACTCGCGGAAGACCCAAGTTAGAGGCACAACTTGACGCTGCATTGGAAGCAGCGGAAGATCGGGTGTCTCAAGCATCGCAGCCTTTTGATGATCTTCTTGGTGTCTCGGAAGATTCTGAAGATGTAATCGAATCGAGAGGGTTTGAACCTATCAACATGAGGAAAGCGCTGTCGGAAGAAAGAGAACGATTGGGCTTCTACGTAAGTGGCCACCCGATGAGTACCTATCGACAAGAGTTGAAGGGAATATGCACTCACAAGGACTTGGGATCGCTGCTTAAAGCGAGAAATCGTCAAGTCATAGCTGGTCTGATAAAAAGCTCCCGCGTTAGAGATACGAGGAGCAGAAAACGCATACTCGAGGTAATACTGGAAGATGAGAAGGGGTCCGTTGAACTTGGAGTGTTTGATTTCGATGTTGCACAAGCCGAAGAGAGTTTGAATGAGGGAGACCTTGTCGTGGTTGAATGCACGGTGGTACATGACAAGGAAAGGAAAGACTCGGCGATTCGCGTGAAGTATCTAGATTCAATTGCCGATTTTCGCATGCGTCGCAATGCACGAGTCGAAATTGATGTTGCGTGCGAAGATCAACAGAACAACTTGCTCAATCTATTGCATGAGGAGACAACAGACCGAGACGACGATGGTTGCGGCGTCATCATCAATTACAAGAACGATCAATATTCAACACCCATCGTATTGGACAGTAAGTGGCGGTTGTCACCTACAGAAGAAATGTTGGATCAACTTGGAGCGCAATTTGGTCCGGAATCGGTTAGGGTTAGTTATCCTTCACGCTGACGGTCAACTGTGCAAATTGGCGTTGATGTAACCGAGTCCATTCGGACAATTCCGCACTGCCCAGATTCTGCGATTTGGATTGCATTTAGCGGCGGACTCGATTCAACCGTATTGCTTCATGCCTGTATCGAGCAGTTCGGCGCGTCTTTCTGCAAAGCCATTCACGTAGACCACGGAATCAACCCAAATTCGAACGAGTGGGCTGTGCATTGTCAGGAAGTATGTAACGAGTGGGAGGTGCCTCTCGATATAGAGAGAGTCAAACTCTCTCGCGGCAATGTCGAGCTCCAAGCTCGGTTGGCGCGCTATCAGCAATTTGAGAGACGATTGGGAACCAACGATCTTGTATTGACCGCGCATCATGCAGACGATGTAGCGGAAACTCAGCTATGGCAATTTCTGACAGGACGGGCAGTAGTTGGAATTGCCAACAAGAAGGTACTAGGCAAGGGGCACGTTGCCCGACCTTTTCTCCAATTGACCAAGCAACAACTCCGGGCGTATGCTGAGGAACACACTCTCTTCTGGATCGAAGATCCAAGCAATGAGGATATCGCTCTAGATAGAAACTGGATTAGACATCAATTGCTTCCAGCCATTGAGCAACGGTTTCCGGATGTCAAAGAGCGATTGGCTGAATTAACCCCAGCCAATCTCCCACAAGCTCAGAAAGGTCCCCTGGACTTATCGAGTGGACAACTTGATACGCGACATGTGCGAGCGTGGCTGCTTGTACATGGACTGAATCCGCCTGGCTCATTGGTCGAGGAGATCATTCGACAGTCGCAATCACGACCGGATTCGTCTCCAATCGTTCAGGTCTCGAATGAACGGCAGGTGCGTCGCTATCGAGAACGTTTGTATGTGGTAACGCTTCTTCCCACTTTTGCTGCGCAAGATGCAACATCGGGGCAAGACTTGGATCTCAGTAACGGATGTTTGAGCTGGAGTGAATGTAGTCGAGGACTTGCACAGAATCAGACTTTCCAACTGCGAAATCGAGCTCACTTCGCATCAACCAAGATTGCAATTCGCATCAACACTATGTCTAAATCGCTCTCATCGTTGTTTCAAGAGAACGGAATCGCGCCTTGGTTACGAGATGGATGGCCGATTCTCGTGAAAGACGAAAGAGTTGTGTGTATTCCCGGGATAGCAGTCGCTGACGAAATCCTAGACAGCTCTACCAATGTGCCAACTTACATTCCTGCTTGGAAACCGAAGACGGACTAGTGCACTAAGAGGAACCGGTTGAAGCTACAGAATTTCTCCACTTTTTGGCTTGAACGTTGTCTCTCAATCCATCCTGTTAGTACAATTTGAACTGCAAGACCTACCAAGCTGGATGGAACCAGCTGTTGCGAACCCAAACTCACAACTTCATTGAACTGACGTTGATGGTTCACTGTATCCAGAATTACTTCTCAAGCAATTGCGAACAACCAATCGTGATAGATATATGACTCGCTATATATTCGTCACAGGTGGAGTCGTCTCCTCGGTTGGAAAAGGAATCCTAACGGCGTCGCTAGCTGCCACTTTGGAAGCGCGCGGATTATCTGTGAACATTGTCAAAATGGATCCTTACATCAATGTAGACCCAGGAACAATGAATCCCATTCAGCATGGGGAAGTCTTTGTCACGGACGACGGAGCAGAAACTGATCTCGACCTCGGACACTACGAACGGTTTGTTCGCAACCGAATGTCGCAGAAGAATAATTTCACGACGGGTAGCGTCTATGAAGAGGTAATCCGACGAGAGCGTAGGGGAGACTACCTAGGAAGCACCGTACAAGTCATTCCGCACATTACTGATGAGATTCAACGACGAATCAAGGCTGTCAGCGAAGACGGGAAGTACGACGTAGTGATCGCCGAGACAGGTGGAACTGTCGGAGACATCGAGTCCCAACCGTTTCTAGAGGCGATCCGCCAGATGCGGCTGTCGGAAGGTGTTCATAACACGCTCAACATCCACTTGACACTAGTGCCGTACGTAAAGTCATCGGGTGAGACCAAGACAAAACCGACTCAGCACTCGGTAAAGGAATTGCGATCAATTGGTTTGCAACCGGACATTTTGGTTTGTCGTTGCGAGAATTTCGAATTGCCACCAGAGGCTCGCAAGAAGATTGCATTGTTTACGAATGTGGAGGAATACGGAGTTATTTCGCTCAAGGATGTTGACAGCATTTACCAAGTACCGTTGATTCTGCATGAACAAGGCTTGGATCAAATTGTGGTTTCCAAGTTGGAGCTTAAGTGCAATCGAGCGGATTTGACCGAATGGCAGTACGTTGAGAAAGCATTAGCCGACCCCAAGAAGACGATCAAACTAGCAATGATCGGCAAGTACTTCGATCTTTTGGACTCCTACAAATCGTTGATCGAGGCGATAACACACGCAGGAATTCGTACGGGAACTAGAGTTGAAATCCACTATGTAGATGCCGAAGAGATTGAGAGCAATGGAACGGAGCAGCTGGATCAGATGCACGCAATCCTTGTCCCGGGTGGATTCGGCCAAAGAGGATTTGAGGGCAAAATCAGAGCCGCCGGCTATGCTCGAACCAACAACGTTCCTTACTTGGGCATTTGCTACGGACTGCACGCTGCAGTCATCGAATTTGCACGAAACGAAGCTGGTCTCTCGGGAGCTCATTCCACAGAAGTGGATCCCGATACCGAGCATCCAGTTATAGGATTGGTCACCGAGTGGCGTGATGCTGATGGATCAGTGAACGCGCGAGATCCTGTAAATGGAGATCTCGGAGGCACCATGCGGCTTGGGGCACAGGAGTGTCTGTTGAACCAGGAGTCGCTTGCATTCAAAATGTACGGAAAACCCGTGGTGTTTGAACGACATCGCCACCGATACGAAGTAAATGGTAAGTACCGCGAACGAATGGAAAGTTGCGGAATGGTGGTGAGCGGGGTGAATAGTTCGGACGATCTCGTCGAGATGATTGAAATACCCTCTGCTGATTGGTTCGTTGCCTGCCAATTCCATCCAGAGTTTCGCTCTTCACCTCGTGACGGACATCCCTTGTTTACGGGTTTCATTGAAGCTGCGAATAGCTACGCGAGCAGTCACTGACTATGAAACTTTGTGACTTTGAGGTCGGTGACGGCCACCCCATCTTCCTAATCGCTGGTCCTTGCGTCATCGAAAACGAAGAACTGGCGTTGAGCACCGCCGGAACACTAAGGGAAATTACGCAGTCTCTTGGAGTCTCGCTTATTTTCAAGAGTTCGTTCGACAAGGCAAACCGTTCTTCCTACAAGAGCTATCGCGGTCTCGGACTCGATCAGGGTCTTGAAATACTTCAGAAAGTCAAGGACGAGGTCGAAGTCCCCGTGATAACCGATGTGCACGAGTACACACCGCTTGATGAGGTCAGCGATGTAGTCTCTGTGCTGCAGACCCCGGCATTCTTGTGTCGTCAAACTGACTTCATTCAGAATGTCTGCAGACAAGGTCTGCCTGTGAACATCAAGAAAGGCCAATTCTTGGCACCCAGCGACATGATTCACGTTGTCGATAAGGCTAGACAGACTGGAAACGAGCAAATCATGGTGTGCGAGCGTGGGGCAAGTTTCGGATACAACAATCTTGTATCGGACATGCGTTCCTTAGCAGTTCTACGCGAGACCAAGTGCCCCGTTGTATTTGACGCCACCCATTCAGTGCAAATGCCGGGTGGATTGGGGTCGGTCTCTGGAGGACAACGAAACATGGTGCCTGTCCTAGCTCGGTCTGCTATAGCCGCAGGAGTGGATGGCTTATTCATGGAGACCCATCCACGTCCGGAAGAAGCAAAATCCGATGGACCGAACTCCTGGCCACTTCACATGGTCGAGCCTCTCTTGAACGAACTTTGTGAAATCGATCAAGTCGTAAAGTCGCATCCATTTCTGGAACACGAAGTCTCGTGAGTCGCATTGCCGGCATTCAAGCCCTAGAGGTTTTGGATTCGCGCGGCTCTCCCACACTCGAAGTTGTTGTTTCTTTGTCGGACGGATCCATGGGCCGTGCCATGGTTCCGTCGGGCGCATCGGTAGGGAGCAATGAAGCACTCGAATTGAGGGACGGAAATCCGTCCCGATTTTTTGGCAAAGGTGTACTCGATGCGATTGGTCACATTCACGAGGAGATCCATTCCGCTCTCGTTCGAGATCAGTCATTCAATCAATGCGAATTGGATTCTGTATTGCAAGAAATCGATGGAACGAGCAACAAGTCGAAACTAGGTGCGAATGCAACATTGGGTGTTTCGTTGGCATTTGCCCGCGCCGAAGCTCAAGCGTCGGACACACCACTATACAAACATATAGCCAGATTGAGTCGAACGGAAGAGGATATTCGCCTTCCAGTTCCGATGATGAATGTCTTGAATGGCGGGGCTCACGCCAACAATCGTATTGACCTACAGGAATTCATGATTGTCCCAACCGGCATGAATGACTTTGCCTCGGCGATTCGTTGCGGGGCCGAAGTGTTCCATTGCCTTAAGAACGCACTGGATCAAGACGGCCACAGCACTGCGGTCGGAGACGAAGGAGGGTTTGCTCCCGATCTATCCTCAGATGAATCTGCGCTGACCTATTTGACCAACGCAGTTGCCATGGCTGGCTATGAAATTGGCACGGATGTGTGTCTCGCACTGGACTGCGCGGCTACAGAATTCCATGACGATGACCACTATGTTCTTGAGGGACGCAACGAGTCCTTTACGCCAAGCCAATATTGTGACTATCTAGTCGAGTTGGTGGACAAATTTCCAATCGTTTCACTTGAAGATGGCTTAGCGGAGGAAGACTGGGAGGGTTGGTACGAACTAACATCTCGTTTGGGTTCTCGAATTCAGCTCGTCGGCGATGACATTTTTGTGACGAACCCAAGATATCTGCAAAAAGGTATTGATTTGGGTGTTGGAAACTCCGTACTGATCAAGGTGAATCAGATTGGAACGCTCACTGAGACTCTGGAAGTCATCCACCTCGCGCAGCAATCGGGTTACAAGACTGTCATATCGCATCGATCCGGAGATACAGAAGATACGTTCATAGCAGATCTCGCGGTTGGGACTGGAGCCGGTCAAATAAAGACAGGTTCAATGTGTAGATCTGAGCGAACTTCCAAGTACAATCGTCTCGTACGCATTGAAGCGGACGCGAGTCACTTGGAATACCGAGGGCTTGCAGAGATCATCTAGAACACAGGGAGGTGTTAACAGGTGCGTATCCTTTGCTTGGTCGCACTTCTTGTATTGGTCGCTTTCCAATGTACCTATTGGTTCGGACCTAGCGGCTACTTTGCCATGCGACAGCTTGACGCTGAACTCAAGCATCAACAAGAGTTCAACTTGGAAGTCATGCGACGCAACCAAGAACTGCGCGAAGAAATCAAGAGCCTTCGAACGAGCCCCGATCGCATCGAAGAAATCGCTCGAACACAATTGGGCATGATCGCCGAGGGAGAGACCTTCTACCTTGTGGTCGACTCCGCACGACATTAGGTGGCCAAGAGCCATGCAATTCCAGCGACCAACCGGAGTTCTCCGAGAGCGGATTGAGGATTTTCATGTCTCAGAGTTGCTGGATTGCGATTTCACAGGCGAGGGAGAGCATCTCTTCCTTGAAATAGAGAAATCCAACTTAAACACTCGGGAAGTCCAAGACGTTCTCTGTAACCACTACCAGGTGTCTCGAATTGATGTCTCCTATTCAGGTCTCAAAGATAAGAGAGCAATTGCACAGCAGTGGTTTTCAGTACGCCTACCTAAGACATCGGAACCTCCGAGTCATCCCTGTTTCAAGATTCTCAGGGAGCGTAGGCACTCCCGCAAACTTCGGATCGGTTCTCATCGTGGAAATCAGTTCACGATTGTTGTTCGCCAGCTCAGCGACGACGACCCTTCAGTGATCGAAGGTATTCTGCGAAACCCCGTGCCAAATTACTTTGGACCACAACGATTTGGCCGAGATTTCAAGAACATTGATCGAGCGCTAAATTGGACTGAACATCCTAGATCTCGGATTGATCGAACTATGCGATATCGCCATGTCACGACGCTGCGTTCTTACTTGTTCAACGAAGTGCTAGCTAAACGAGTGATGTCAGGAACATGGAACCACAGACTCAGTGGTGACGTGCTCAGCAATGGACTGCCGACCGGACCTTTGTGGGGACGGGGTCGGCTTCCAACTGCCGAAGATGCTGCAGAAATCGAGAAATCTGTAGAGGTAGATCATCCGCAAGTGTGTGAAGCCCTGGAGTGGGTGGGATTGCGTCAGGAACGACGTTCGTTAAGTGTGCAACCGTCGAATGCGGAAGTCGAGGTTTCGAACGAGACACTCACCCTGCGGTTCTTTCTCCCCCGAGGTTGCTTTGCGACAGCGGTTGTCAACGAATGCGTGGAAGTGAGGGAGAACGCCCAGTGAGAGGCTTATTGACGAAAGGGGTTGGAATGACATCCGATCGCACAAGAGGAAGGCTAATTGATCGTCTACTAGAGGAGGGTATAGACGATGAAGCTGTGCTCGGTGCAATCGAGCAAGTTCCGCGACATTGCTTTGTGGATGAATCAATAGCGCATATGGCTTACGAAGATTGTGCATTGCCTATTGGCAAGAGACAAACCATATCTCAACCTTTCGTTGTGGCACTAATGACCAAAGCCGTCATGCAAACTCCTGATGTGTCCAAGGTCCTGGAAATCGGAACGGGATGCGGCTATCAGGCTGCTGTACTTGCCAACTTGGTAGAGAGCGTGTATTCGGTGGAACGCATTGAGTCTTTGTCTTTGGCGGCAAGAAGTCGCATGAGGAAGCTCGGTCTTGAGAATGTGCGCATACGATTCGGGGACGGATTTGAAGGATGGGAAGAACACGCTCCGTACGACGCTGTTATTGTGACTGCCGCTACCTCTACGATACCTGAAGCATTGAGATCACAGGTGAGAGAAAACGGTCGCATAGTTGTCCCTATCGGGCGAGGCGAATTTCAGAGACTGGTGTGTCTGGATCACTCGGACGGCGGCTGGAAAGAGACACATATGGAGTCCGTTACGTTTGTGCCCTTGCTTCCTGGAACTACACAGTAGTCTGTATGACAAGTGTCCTTCCTACACCTCGAGACTTGCTTGGGCTGGTGGTTCGCGGATTCGCAATGGGACTAGTCGAAGTGTTGCCGGGCATATCTGGCGGAACCATTGCATTGCTGACGGGCATCTACGATCGGCTCGTCACGGCGCTATCCGATTTGACAATTTGGACAAAGAACCTATTGCACAAGAGGGACTTTGATCTGGCCGAGCTGTCGCGATCTCTCGTTGTGATTGCTCCGTTGGCGCTGGGAATGATCGTTGGATTCGGTGCTTCGGTTCTATCAGTTTCTCATGTTCTCGATACTAGACCCATGCTGGTTTGGGGCGCAGTATTCGGGCTTGTGGCAGGTGCCGTGATTTTTACCGGTCTCTCGTCTAAAGTACGGATTCTCGTGATGTTTGCGCCGGCAGGATTCGCTTTCGCGCTCCTGTTTAATCTGCTTCCAGGAAGAGAAGCTGACGCATCTCTTATTGTCGTGTTCGCGGGGGCTGTACTTGCCTTCGGTGCGTGGATCTTACCGGGAATTTCTGGTTCTTTCGTGCTACTTGTTCTTGGTGTTTGGACGACGATGGTGCATGCGTTCGCTTCCGTGGACCTGCTTGTCATTTTGGTATTTTTGGCGGGGCTTAAGACTGGATTCTTGGTATTCTCGCACCCCATCCGCGTCTTGCTTGATAAGTATCGCGATGCTCTGATGGCAGTCTTTTGCGGTTTGCTTGCAGGTTCGCTGTGGCGTATATGGCCATGGAACTCGAGCCAAGTTGAGTCATCTTCAGTACTTGCAGTCGTGCTGGTGATGTGTTCGTCATTTCTTGTAATTTGTGTGTTGACCTATGCAAAAAAACATAAAGAAACTTAGTGTTTGCATCTTGGTTGTTGCGCTGTGTTCGCTACTGCCAAGTTGCAGTACCCTCAAACCAGCACCTGTTGTGGACCGTTCGCCAGGAATGGACCAACAGTTGTCTGGGAGTGTTCGAACCTATCGCTATATCGTGAAGTCGGGTGACACTTTGTATGCAATCTCGAAATTGCATGGATTGACAGTGGCTCAAATTGCCGAGATGAACGGACTAGAACCTCCGTACACGATTATTCCGAACCAACTGTTAGTGGTCACCCCGTCTCGCGTACTCTGGCAGGAGAATATTGCTGCTGAGGAGAACAGCAACTGGGAAATCGTTCCAGCTCGGCGACAACTACCAGAGAACTCACGATCTGAACCGGCTCCAACGGTTGTTGCGCCACAATCTTCTACGACAATTGCGCAATCCAATACCAATCCAATGAAGTCATCCGATGTTCGAACGGCCGAAAAAACGCCACCCCGGACACAAGAGGTGCTTCAAGACGAGAAGCCAACCATCACAACGGTTTCTACTGACGTAAGGGGCGGGTCTTCAACTCCAACCGTTGAGCAATCCGTGGAAGTCGGCGAAGTCGAAACGGTTGCACAAGAAGTTTCATCCAGTCTTGACTCTTTGCCGAAGGGTTGGGAGTGGCCAGTGAACACTAGGCCAACCAAGCCAAAAGGCAATGATGATGGGTTGACCTACTTTTTGAATCGAGGTACAAACGTCGTCGCTGCTGCATCCGGTAGGGTGAGCTATGCCGGTGTTGCGTTGAGCGACTATCGCTACATGGTGCTTGTGAAGACCCCCGACAACTATGTGATTCAGTACGACTTCAATACTGAATTGACCGTAAAGGAAAATGACATAGTTTCGAAGGGCCAACCACTCATTCGAATCTCAAATAAAGGGGTTCCCAAGAATGAAGACGAAGAGCTATACCGACAGCTCTACTTCGCCATCTGGCATAAGGCAGTTCCTCAGGATCCCAACAAACTCATCGGACGCTAAAAGGACATTGACTCCTTCCTAGGCAAACAGCTGCGCTGGATACGTGTGTAGGGTTCGTCAAATTCCAGTCTAGAGGCGCAAAGAAGCCTTGACGCTGTTAGCAATTGCCTGAGCAAAAGGAGGCGGAACTGCATTGGCGACTTGACTGTGCTGGTCTAAGTCTCTGACGGATCCAGATAGTCGCCGAATTGGGCCGTGGAATACGTAACGATCTTCAAATCCTTGAATCCGAGCGGTTTCACGGGGTGTCAGGTAGCGATCCTCGACTGGATGAAATAGTCTCTCTCCGGAACGCAAAGTGGGAGCGGGAAGGCTTCTGCCAATACGTCGGAACTTTGTGGAGTCCCGTGGAGTGAGCTTCTGAATGATGTCCGAAGGCGCATCGGACTTGGACAACCATTCTCCTTCTCGAACATACGCTATGCGGACTCTGTCCCTGGGTGGTGTAGCATCGATGTGGTTGGGCACCCCGGGGTCTTCCTCTGGTTTAACCGCCGGAGGCAATCCATCGATTGCCTCCCCAGCTGTGGAGGGAGCGGGAAGCAAGACTTGGTAAGGGAATTCGTAGGTCTGACCGCGTGGCAAACAAACAATGAAGACTTGCTTGCGGCGCTGCGGAATTCCATAGTCAGCAGCATCGAGAACTGTCAGGTGCAAGTCGTAGCCAATAGTTTTGAATTCCTCGGCCAACACATCCTTCAGTAGCGACTTTGGCGAGTATTCCGTCTTAAGGAAGTTCGGGACTTGCTCGATTAGCGCAGCAGTTGGCCTTAGCGCTCTTGCGAACCGCACCATTTCGAGAGCTAGGTGGTCCTTTGGGTGAGATATGTCCTTTTTCTGTCCAAGCGGATTTACCGGTTGTGAGGGAGGTCCACCGTGTAGGAGTGCCAAGTCCTTGCGACGGGTACCTAGAGTAGATGCAACACGAGAAGGATCCAGCACTCGAATATCCACCTGCCACACGGTTTTTTGACGCGAGTTTCGACGAAGAGTGGAGACACAATGTGGATCTCGCTCTATGGAGCACAGAGTCTTAAAGCCGGCTTTGTCTACTCCAACGTCCAATCCGCCAGCGCCGGAAAAGAGGCTAACTGCTGGATGTTTCACGGTTGGACCTTTCTGGTTTCGGCTTGAGCGCATGAGAGTCAAGGGAACCCGAAAGAGTGACCTCTTTGAGGTCGTCTCTTAGTACATATTCCTCGCATGCCTTTCGAATGATGTAAGACAGTGATCGATCTTCCCTGCGGGCAATGTCCTTTAGCCTAGAGTGCAAAGCTTCAGAAAGACGAACCTGGTTTATGTGGTCATGGGGACCTTTGCGATACCGGCCATTGTCGTGCATGCTGAAACTGCCTTATGTAATGTAGTGTAGTGCATTGTAGTGTGTTTCTTGTCCTATGACTACTCGGTGTGCCTAGAAGGAATCAAGATACAAGGAACATACTGGAGTGGCGAATCGATTTGTGCGTCTTGACGCCATCCGACTTCCCTAGTGTGAATAATCGAAGTCGGGACCGGGATTTAGTTCAATCCGAAACCTGTGGTAGGAATGGCTGGAACAAATAGAGCAACAAGCAAAGTCCGGAGCTCAATGACGAGACTCCTAACTGTAGTACTTGCCGAAATGCGGTATGCAAGACGCCGAGTGAGATTTTGGGTGCTGTCTTTACTCCTATCCTTGTTTTCATTGGCCGGCTATGCAGTCGCGTGTGCTTTTGCTCTCTACACATCCGTAAGTTCACCGTCTTTAGGATCGACTACTCCTTTTTACCTCCTCGGAACAATTGATCCGGTCTTCTTCGTTGCGTTTCAAACTGCCACTGTCTTTCTTGCATTTGACATTGCCAATCAGCGTTCAGTGGATCGAATTGCAGAAGTGTTGGATTCGAAACCCGTATCGAATGTTGAATACCTGCTGGGCCGAGTAATCGGAATCACGTTCCTTGTTTGGCTGATTGTGGCTCTTAACGTTTTGGCGATGCACTCGATCGGACTCATTTCGAGCGTATTTGGCCTTGGCATTTCCGAGCCTTTTCAGCTTGCCTCTCTCTTGAACCTCCTTTTGCTAGATGCACCAGTCACACTGGTGTTTTGGTGTTCCCTGGTTGTATTTTTGAGTGTTTTGCTGAGAGTTCGAGTGTTGGTTGGTGGTTGTGCCCTAGTCATGATCGTGGTCTGGTTCATCTTTACCACAAATGCTACATATTCGCTTCTGCCGATTGTTTCGCCTTCTTCGAACAGTTCTTTGTTCATTTCCGAGATTGTCATGGAATATCCAAGTTGGCCAACCTTGATTACGAGGTTGGCGAGTCTTGCTGGTGCTTTATTGTTCCTTGCATTGGGATCCTGGTACTTCGCTCGGTTCGACGGGACTTCGCTTTTGAAGAATGCCACATTTGTGACTATTTCAGCGATATTGAGTATCAGTTCTATTTTCATTGCGTTCTTGTACACGATTGGCCAGCAATGGGAACTGGATAAATGGACTCGAGCCCTTGCACAGACCACGTCGAGTAGTTCGATCGACTTGGAGCGAATTAGCGGAAACGTAACGGTTATTCCGGGCAAGAAACTGGAAATCGATTTGAGTCTGACGATTAGTGCTGCTGGTGCAAGATCCGACAGCTTCACGTTCGTTTTCAATCCAGGAATGGTCGTGCGAAATCTTGAGGTAGACGGCAAAGCGGCCGGTTTCTCATTTCGCAATGGAATACTTGAACTTATAGGTGAAGAGCCGTTTGGGAAGAGCAGCAACATCGTAGTTCGGGTTGTGGCAGCAGGAGTACCGAATCCGCGTTTTGCATACATAGAAGCTGCCGCCGACTATCTAGACAAACCTGACGTATCTGCAAGGGTTCCTGCACTGGTCGGCACGGATGCGTCCGTATTCAGCGCGAACTATGTCGCTTTAATGCCCGGAAGCCATTGGTACCCTGTGCCAGTTCGAGCCAGTTCCGAGAGAATCGGCTCGCGAGATCCTAAAGACTTTTTCGAATTGGACTTGACCGTTGAAGTTGTCGGCAAACAATGGCAGCTGGTGGGCTTGGGAGGGGAAAGCGAGCACTCAGGAACATCGACACTCGCCCGTATGAGCCCAACGTGCTCGATTAATGAAATTGGGATCCTTGCAGCTGATTTCAGAAGCTCTTCCATCGAGATTAACGACACTCGCTTCGAACTGTTTCTCCACAAAAAGCACGCTGCCAACCTTCAACTGCCCGACTTTGATGCGGCTGTTCTAGAAGATCAAGCGAGAGACTTACTGAGAATTTTCAAGAAAAGCGGACTGGGGTTTCCGTGTGATTCGTTGGATCTTGTTGAAGTTCCCAGTCAGCTTCGTACAGTTGGCGGTGGATGGCGCATGGAATCCAAGAGTTTTCTACCGGGCGTGGTTCTGCTCAAGGAACATGGATACCCCCGAGTAAATCTGAAACCCACTTTTGAGCTATACAAAAAGCGCCTTGCGGTAGAGGAAGATCTCCATCCGGGGCTTTTGGCATTGGTGATGCATTACTTTGATGCAGGTGTGGGTACAGACAATCCATGGATGAGTATTCCTGGGCTCATGTGGACCGGTGTGACATCTGCATCAGGAAAGAACTCCGAAGTGTTGGATCAAGTGGCAATGGCCTTAATTTCCTCGACATCCAATGTTCCGTTCGAATTCTTTTCAATTTATTCCACTAGGCACATTGCTGATGAGACAACCGTCAATCCGTCGCGCGCTCGCTATGGTCTCTGGCTTTCGACGAGGCCCAGAAACCGAGACGGGAGACCGTATGGAATTTGGAGTATTGAAGAAGTCTACGGAACTAGAGACTCCGTTTGGGATCACTTGGAGCACTCTTCCTTGACGAAAGTTTCCTCCGAACTAACGAATCAAGAACGTCTCGAGCTGTTATTACTAAAGAGCAACCTGATCGCCCAGGGCATTCTTGCAGCCAACGAGTCTGAACGAGTTTTCGCATGGTTGGCATCTGTACGCACAAAATTTGAGGGCCGTACCTACACATACAACGACTTCATCTCAACCGCACATGAGCACGAAGTTACGGTTGACCCCTTCTTAACCGATTGGTTGCATGTCTCCGACCTACCGGGCTACAAGACCTCTCTAGGATTCATCCGAACTATTGCAAGTGGCGAGCCGGGAAGCACATACGAGACGTTGGTTAATGTGAAGAACACGCAGCCCGTTGCGGGATTCGTGCAAATCCGCTATGACAATCGATATCCCACTCCGGGTCATACCCAGACACCTTTCGTTAGGGTAGATGCTCACTCGTCAAAGAGAATCAGCTTGGTGTCTACTCACATTTTGTCCGAAGTGGAGGTCGTTCCCGCTGGTCTTTCTCTCAATCGCCGAGTGTTCGCGGTACCTGTGATTGATGATTCAGGGTCTGAAACTCTCCACGAAGGGGCTTCTCCTGTTGTAGAAGACACCAATTGGTCTCCTCAAGAGATCGGCTACGTAGTTGACGATCTCGACCCAGGATTCCAAGTCTTGCAGAATCAACCCAATATAAACAACACCGTGTCAATAGGTCCATTGGCATGGTTTAGCGCAAGTAGGCTTGACACGAGCATGGACAATGGACTTCCGAGACAGACAGACTTTGATATTGTGATGTCTGGAGTATGGAAGCGAGAAAACCTAGAAGACGCATACGGTGAATTCCGCAAGACCCAAGCGACTGTCTCTTTTCGAAGCTCGTTTCCGCCAGTAAGATTCTCGATTGAAATTCCAGAGTCCGATACATGGGATCTTGAGTATCACGTACCAATTCCCTGGAAGGGCAATTGGTACATAGATCAACGCTACCTATTCGAAATAAGTGACAGAGTGAAGTCGCACTCTGCCGAACTCGATGCAGATGAATGGGTGCGAGGTTGGAACAAGATTGGTACGTTCGAACTCAATTCTGGCGAAGTACATGTAGATCTCATTGGAACGGCAAGACAAGGTCCCGGTTCTGCTTACGCCGATGCAATCCGATGGATCAAAACAAAGGACTCTAGCTTGGATCATGAAGACCGAGCGGAACTCGAACTATAAACTGTCAACCAATGGGAAATAAGACTCTAACCGCAAGGGCTAGAGTTCTAAATACTTTTTCTTGTTGGGTACTTCTCGCCACTCCTCTTCGTCCGGAAGAGGATCCTTGGCTTCGGTAATGTTTGGCCAGATCTCGGCCTGTTCTGCGTTGATTTCCAAGAACTCAATCTCATCTTCCGGAAGCTCGTCTTCCGGGAAGATTGCGTTGACGGGACATTCTGGTTCGCAGAGAGCGCAGTCGATGCACTCGTCGGGATGAATAACCAGCATGTTTGGACCTTCGTAGAAGCAGTCCACAGGGCAAACTTCCACGCAGTCGGTCAATTTGCACTTAATGCATGCCTGACCAATGACGAAAGTCATGAAGTGCCAAGAAATTGCGGAGAAATCGTGCACATTTTACGAATTGGAGCGGGTCGGGTGGTCACTTTGATAGTCAGTGAATGAGTGGCAATCAGGTGTGCCGATCTTCACGGTCAATGACTTCGAGGAGTTCATACAGCAAGTCGTGGGCGGACTTTGGTGATACTTCGTCAAGATTTAGTTGTCGCAATCTTTCGATTACCGGATGATCGTAGTTTTCTCGTTCCAGGTGAGTCTCGAACAAGTCCATGTAGTTGGTTTCGCCATTTTTGATCGCGAGTTGCTCAAGTCTGTGCAGCTGGTTACGTGCTTGTTGGAGTACTTTACCCGGAATTCCGGCAAGACGTGCTACATGTATTCCATAGCTCTGCGAGGCAGGTCCTTCTTGTACCGAATGCAGAAACACAACCTTGCGGTTGTGCTCAATCGCGCTCAGGTGGACGTTGTGCACGGTCTTCAAGTTGTCGGCCAAAGCGGTCAACTCAAAGTAGTGAGTTGAGAACAAGGTAAACGACTTCACCCCCTGCGCCATTGCATGTGCGACTGCCATCGCCAAAGCAAGGCCGTCGTAAGTGCTGGTACCACGGCCAATTTCGTCGAGCAAGACTAGACTTGAGGAGCTGGCATTGTGGAGAATGTTTGCGGTCTCTGTCATTTCGACCATAAAGGTGGACTGACCGGCGGAGAGATCGTCAGATGCTCCAATACGGGTGAAGATTCCATCGATCGGTCCAATGAGTGCACGGTTGGCAGGCACAAAACTACCAGCATAGGCAAGAATGACGATGAGTGCCGTCTGGCGCATGTAAGTCGACTTCCCTCCCATGTTCGGTCCGGTGACAACCAACATTCGCCGCAACTCGTTCATTTCAAGTGAATTTGGCACGAAGTCCACTTCCGTGTTTACAGCCAATACCGGGTGCTTTCCTTCTTCGATGGTCAGGACGGGTTCATTCGTGAATTCCGGTCGAGAGTAGCCTCGTTCTCGTGCAGCGATTGCAAAGCTGTTGAGTACGTCCACTCTCGCTAGCGCCTCGGAGACTAAACGCAGGTCGCTAGCTGATGTCGCTAGCTGTGTCAGGAGCTCCGAATAGAGTTCTTTCTCTCGAGCAAGAGCATCTGTCTCGCTGCGTACATACTTCTCTTCGAATTCCCAAAGCTCTTCAGTTACAAAGCGCTCAGTGTTCTTTAGAGTTTGACGGCGAACGTAGTTTTCGGGCATTTCAGCCGACTGTGTTCGCGTGACCTCGATGTAGTAGCCATGAACTCGGTTGTGGCCGACACGAAGAGTGGAAACGCCGGTGCGTTCTCGTTCCCGTCGTTCCAAATCTTGAAGAAACTCCGATG